>NZ_JAGGJZ010000001.1 GCF_017873235.1 Clostridium moniliforme
ATAATTGTTTCAATAATAATTTTGTTTATTACAAAAAGAATAAATAAAATTATTAGAATAGAAAATATATCAAATTTTTTTATATTTAAAAGATCAAAATATGTAATATCAATATTTTTATCAGTATTGATTGTAAGTTTTGGATTATTTGTTTTTGAAGATATGATCTTTAGATCAACTGGATTTCTTAGTTTTAATAAAGTCTTTATATTTTTAATATTTGAGGTATTAAGTATTATAGTAATTAATTTTATAATAAATAAAATTTTATCTAATTTTATAAAATAAAAAGAGGCTTAAATGCCTCTTTTTATTTTAATAACATTTTTTTTAATTTATCAAGAGTTGATTTTGTTTTATCTAAATTTAATATATATTCACTTAAATTAGAATTTAAAAAAGCTAAACCTCTATCTGTAATAGAATAGATTTTTTTGCTTCTTTTATTTGATATATCTTCACCACTCCATTTTGATATGACATATTCTCGTTCTTCTAGCTCATATAAACTTTCATATATTGTACTTGATGAAACTGGAAATGGCATAGTAGAACAATCAAACATATCTTTAAAATCTGTTAGTATTTTATTTCCAAAAACAACTTCACCTTTTGCAAGTTCTTTTAATATATAAAGCATATATAACATTTTTGTATTTACAACATTTCTTGGAGCTACAATACGATTTCTTTTATTCATAAAACTTCTCCTTTAAAATAAAACTATTTAATTTAATTATACTTTAATAATATCTAATGGTAAATAAGCACAAATAAGTAACACAAAAATTAATTTGGAGAATAGTATATATTAACAAAAGATAAGGAGTTGATAAACATGTCAAGAAGACATCATAGATGTAACTCATGTTGTTGTAACAATTGTTGTAATGATTATTGCAATAATAATTGTTGTTTTAATAGAAGATATAATAGAGGCTGCTGCTCATATAATCGTGGCTTTAATAATAATTGTGGTTGTTCTAATCCTTTACTATGGTTATTATTTTTAAGTGGAGGATGGTTTTTCTAGTATATTAGTTAAGTAGTGAGTGATAAAGAATCAAAAATATGAGTCTTTATCACTCATAAGATTTTATAATTAATTATATGTATACACTAAACTTAACTAACAACATAATATAATAAGTGAATTTTATTAGCATTGTAAAATATTAAATTAATATATATAATCATATAAGAACAATAATTTGGAGGATTATAATGGAGGAAAGATTACAAAAATATATGGCATCATGTGGTGTGGCATCTAGAAGAAAATGTGAAGAATTAATTTTAAATGGAAGAGTTACTGTAAATGGAAATATAATAACTGAATTAGGTACTAAAGTAATCCCTAATAAAGATATTATTAAATTTGATGGAAAATTGATTTCAAAAGAAGAAAATAAAGTTTATATAATTTTAAATAAACCTGAAGGTTACATAACATCTTTAAAAGATGAAAAAAGAAGAAAGACAATATTAGATTTAGTTAATATAAAAGAAAGAATATTTCCAATAGGAAGATTAGATTATGACAGTTCAGGTTTATTACTACTAACAAATGATGGTGAAATATATAATAAAATAATACATCCAAGAGTTAAACTTGATAAGAAATATATAGCTGTAGTAAATGGAAGATTTACTGAAAAAGAGATGGAAACTTTTAGAAATGGAGTTGATATAGGAGGATATATTACTGCAACCTCTAATATAAGAGAAATTTCTTTTGAAAATAATTTATCTACAGTAGAAATTACTATTCATGAAGGCAAAAATAGACAAATAAGAAAAATGTGTTCTTCTTTTAATCATAATGTAATAAGTTTAAAGAGAGTAGCTATTGGAAAAATAAAGTTAGGTTATTTAAAAAAAGGAGAATTTAGAAATCTAACTAAAGAAGAGTTAGATTACATAAATTCTTTATAATATTAAGAGGTGTTAATTATAGTATGTTTAATTACGTAGGAGATATAAGTGAACTTTCTCATTATATAATAGATAAATTTTTAAAAAATAAAAATATTGCAATAGATGGAACATTGGGAAATGGACATGATAGTGATTTCTTATCAGATAATTTTAAAAAAGTATATAGTTTTGATATACAAAAAGAGCCTTGCAACAATTATTCTAGTAAAGAAAAAGATAATGTCATAGTTATATGTGATTCTCATGATAAGTTTGATACATATATAAAAGAAAATGTTGATTGTATTATGTATAATCTTGGTTTTTTACCTGGAGCTTCCAAAGAAATTACAACTATGCATGATACTTCTATAAAAAGTATAGAGAAAGGTTTAGAACTTCTTAATAAAGGTGGAATAATGACAATATGCATATATACTGGACATGATGAAGGTCAAAAAGAAAAAACTTGCATATTAGATTATGTTGAAAATCTTTCTAAAAAAGAATATGGAGTTATGCTACATAAGTTTTTAAATAGAAGTAAAACTGCTCCAATGCTAGTAATTATCGAAAAAAATAACTAAAATTATATTGATTAAATTTAATTTTAAAAATATATATTATTTTTATTGTAAATTTCAAATATGAAATTTATATTGAAAAAAATATCATTAAATGATAAAATATGTTTACAAAAGATTGCAAAGTGGGTAGATAGTACATGGATAAAGATTTTAATGATAACAAAGATTTAATGAGATTAATTCAAATAAAATTCCAAAGACTTAGTAAAGGTCAAAAACTTATTGCAGAATATATATTAAATAATTATGATAAAGCTGCATTTATGACCGCAGCAAAACTTGGAACATCTGTCGGAGTATCCGAATCAACAGTTGTAAGGTTTGCTAATGAATTAGGATTTAGTGGATATCCTAAACTTCAAAAAGCACTTCAAGAACTAATTAAAAATAAACTTACTACTGTACAAAGATTAGAACTTTCTAATGAATATATTTCTGATGGAGACGCTTTAAAAGGAGTTTTAAAGGCTGATATTGAAAACATTAGAGCAACTCTTGAAAAAATTAATCCTAACATATTTGAAGAAGTAGTTAATGAAATTTTTAAGGCAAATAATATATATATACTAGGACTTAGAAGTTCAACGGCAATAGCAGAATTTTTAGGATTTTATTTAAATATAATTCTACAAAATGTAAGAACTGTTAGTTATGGTATATCAGATATATTTGAACAAATGATAAATGTTAAAGAAGGAGATTTAGTAATTGGAATTGGTTTTCCAAGATATGCTTCAAAAACAATTGATGCTTTAGATTTTTCTAAAAATAAAGGAGCTACAGTTGTTGCTTTAACAGATAGTTTAATTTCTCCCTTAGCTGCAAAGGCAGATTTAGCATTAATTGCTCAAAGTAATATGGCATCATTTGTTGATTCACTTGTTGCGCCGCTATCACTTGTAAATGCTTTAATTATAGCAGTAGGAATGAGAGAAAAAGAAAACATTGCAAATACATTTTGTTCATTAGAAGAAATTTGGCAAGATTATAATATATATCAAATAAATAATAAAACTATTGGAGATCATGATAATTAGTGTGTATTTTATACACACTTTTTTTATTTGGAAAACTAATGTTAAATGTAGAAAAATATGGAGTTTTGGTGTTAAATTTAAAAAATATTATATTTATTTAGTTAACTTTTTTTTATGACTGTAGTACAATTGTTTTAATAATAAGGTGTCTTTTTTTAAATTTAATTTTAGACTTATTTAAATTTTAGTTTTACTATATGCCTTAATTAAATTTTTAATACTAATAACAAAATAATAAAAAAAGTTAGTATTTAGTTAAAATTATAGATATCTCTTATAAATTAAGGAGCTGATTAAATGAAAAAAGTAGTAGTTATAGGAGCTGGACCTGCTGGAATGATGGCAGCAATAACTGCAAGTAAAAATAATGAAGTAATTTTAATAGATGGTAATGATAGATTAGGAAAAAAACTATTTATTACAGGTAAGGGAAGATGTAATGTAACAAATAGTAAAGACATTTCAGAGTTCTTTAATTTTATTCCAGGAAATCCATACTTTTTATATAGTTCTTTGTATACTTTTACTAATGAAGATACAATTAATTTTTTTGAAAATGAAGGAATTAAGTTAAAAGTAGAAAGAGGGGGAAGGGTATTCCCAAATTCAGATAAATCATCAGATATAATTCGTGGATTATCTAATGCTATATCAAGATGTAATATAAAAGTACTTTTAAATAATAGAGTAACAAAAATATTAAAAGAAAATAATAAAATAATAGGTGTTGAAACAAATAATGAAAATATAATAAATGGTGATTATTTTATTATAGCTACAGGTGGGGCCTCTTATCCACTAACTGGTTCAAGGGGAGAAGGTCAGAAGTTTTCAAAGGAACTTGGACACAAAATTGAACCTTTAAAACCATCTTTAGTTCCAATAGAAATTAAGGAGAATCTAGTTAAAGAATTAATGGGATTATCTCTTAAAAACATTGAACTTACTATATACGAGAATGATAAAAAAGTTTTTAAAGATTTTGGAGAGATGATATTTACTCATTTTGGAATTTCAGGTCCGTTAGTTTTAAGTGGTAGTAGATTCATAAAAGAAAATAAATCTTATAAAATATCAATTGATTTAAAACCTGCTTTAGATCAAAAAGAATTAGATATTAGAGTGCAAAAAGACTTTAAAAAGTATATAAATAAGAATTTCAAAAATTCTTTAGATGATTTATTGCCAAAAAAACTTATACCAGTAATAATAAAATTATCTAATATAGATGAGAATAAGAAAGTTAATGAAATAACTAAAGATGAAAGAAAAAAATTAGTTTCAATAATAAAAAAATTAGAATTAACTGTAGATGGATTAAGACCTATTGAAGAAGCTATTGTTACAGCAGGAGGAGTAGATACTAAAGAAATAGATCCATCAACTATGAAAAGTAAAATAATTGATAATTTATCTTTTGCGGGAGAAGTTATAGATGTTGATGCATTTACAGGTGGTTATAATGTTCAAATAGCATTGTCTACTGGATATGTAGCTGGAAGTAATCTTTAAAATGCTTGTTATAAAATGAATAAAATTATATAATTAGATTTATAGTTGTTAATTTAGAAAGGTGGAAAATAATTTGAAAATATCAGTTGCAATAGATGGACCAGCGGGAGCAGGTAAAAGTACAATAGCTAAACTTGTTGCTAAAGAGTTTAATTTAATGTATATAAATACTGGTGCTATGTATAGAGCAGTTGCACTTAAATCATCAGAAAAAGGATTAACTCCTGAAAATAAAGAAGAAATATGTAATTTAATATCTAATATGGAAATGCATTTTGAAAATGATGATTTAATTTTAAATGGTGAAAATATTCAATCTAAAATAACTATGCCAGAAATTAGCAGTATAGTTTCTGCTTATGCATCAATTCCAGAAGTAAGAAAGCTTTTAGTGAAATTACAAAGAGACATGTCCAATAAATATAATGTTATAATGGATGGTAGGGATATAGGAACTGTTGTATTAAAAGATTCAAAGTTTAAAATTTTTTTAACAGCAACTCCAGAAGAAAGAGCTGAAAGAAGATATACAGAATTAGTAAATAGAAATATCGCTTGTTCTTATGATGAAATTTTAAAAGATATAATAAGAAGAGATCATGAAGATAGTACAAGGGAGACAGATCCTCTAAGAAAGGCTTCTGATGCAGTTGAAATTGATACAACAGGTTTAAATATTAAAGAAGTTACAAATAAAATTAATGATTTTATAAGATCTAAACTTAATTAGGAGAAAATTTATGAAAGAGATTATATTAGCTGAAAATGCTGGATTCTGCTTTGGGGTACAAAGAGCAGTTGAAAAATCACTTCAAATTAAGAAAAATTATAATAAAAGAATATATACATTAGGTCCATTAATTCACAATAATGATGTAGTTAAATATTTAGAAAAAAATGATATTTATGCTATTGACTATAATAATATAGATAAATTGAAAAGTGGAGATGTTATTGTAATAAGATCTCATGGGGTTCCAGAAGATGTAATTAAAAACTTAGAAGAAAAAGGCTTTGAGGTTATAAATGCAACTTGCCCATTTGTTACTAACATACAAAAAAAAGTAAAAAAATATTCTGGAGATGGGTATAATATAGTTATACTTGGTGATAAAAATCACCCAGAAGTAATAGGTATAAATGGGTGGTGTGAAAATAAAGCTATAATTACACCAGATGGAGAATTTAAAAAAGAAATTCCAAATAAAATATGTGCTGTTTCACAAACTACTGAAAAGGAAGCAAATTGGAAGAACACAGTTAATAACTTATCCAAAATAACTGATGATCTTATTACATTTAATACAATTTGTTCTGCGACAGAAGTGAGACAAAAAAGTGCTTATGAATTATCAAATGAAGTAGATGCAATGATTGTTATAGGAGGTAAAAATAGTTCTAATACAACTAAACTTTATCAAATTTCTAAAACAAATTGTGAAAATACAATTCATATTGAAAATTCTAAAGAATTGCCACATAATTTTATAAATAATAAAAATTTTAAAAAGATAGGAATTACAGCTGGTGCTTCAACACCGGATTGGATAATTAGGGAGGTTATTAATATTATGCAAAGTGAAAACAACATTAATGATGAACAATTACAATTAATGAATGAAATGGATAAAAGATTTCATATAGGTGATGAAATTGAAGGTGAAATTTTATCAATAGGAAGAGATGAAGTTGTTGTATCACTTATTGGATACAAGTCAGATGGAATAATTCCTTTTAAAGAATTAACAGCAAAGGCTGATCCAAAAAAATATTCAGAAAAATTAAATATTGGTGATGTAATAAAGGCTAAAGTTGTTAAACTTAACAATGAAAATGGTTTTGTTGTTTTATCAAGACTAGAGTATGAGAAAGAAGAAACTATAAATGATTTAGAAAATTTATTTAAAAACAATGAAACCTTTGAATTAAAAATTTCTGAAATTAAAGAAAAAGGATTAGTTGGATATTATAAAGGAATAAGAATATTTGTTCCTGCATCACAAATAGATATAAAATTTGTTAATGATAAGGATATTTACAAAGGTCAAACATTAGTTGTAAAATTAATAGATTTTAATAAGGAAAACCCTTCAAGAGTAGTAGCTTCAAGAAGAATAGTTCAAGAAGAAGAAAAAAACGCTAATGAAGAGAAAGTTCTAAGCTCATTAAAAGTTGGAGATATTGTAAAGGCTGAAGTAAAAAGATTTACAAATTTCGGTGCCTTTGCAGAGGTTAATGGGGTAGATGGATTAATTCATTTATCACAAATATCATGGAATCATGTAAAAAGAGCAGAAGATTATTTAAAAAGTGGAGATATAATTGATGTTAAGGTTATAGAACTAGATAAAGATAGTAAGAAATTATCTCTTAGTATAAAAGAACTTACTCCAGAACCATGGCAAAATGCTAAAGAAAAATATCCAGAAGGATCAATAGTTCTTGGAAAAGTAGTTAGAATAAATGATTTTGGTGCATTTGTTGAACTAGAACCAGGTGTAGATGGATTAGTTCACATATCTAAAATAAGCCATGATAGAATAGATAATCCTGGAGATATACTAACAGTAGGTCAAGAAATTAAAGCAAAAATATTATCAGTAGATGAAGAAAATAAAAGAATAAGCTTAAGCATTAAAGACGTTTAATATTTTATAACCCCTAGTAATAGGGGTTATTTTACAATAATTTATGGGGTGGATATTTTTATATGATATATTACGAGAAATTAAATAGTAAAAATTTCTCTAGCTTAATTGAATTAGTAGATGAATTTTCTAAAATTAATAATTATAGATGTAATATAGTAGAAATTTATAACAAATTAAACTTTATAAAAAAATTTTTTTATAAAAATAAAATTACTCTTATTTTATTAGATGATAAATATATTGGATATATTTATTATGACTTTATTACAATTGATACTATAGTAATAAATGATTTATATATAAAAGAAGATTTCTTAGATTATGTAACTATAAAAGATTTTAATAAATTTAAAAATAAAATTTTAATTTATCAAGTATATGAAGATGAATTAACAAAAAAAATTGTTTTGCAAAATGATTTTAAAAGAAGAAAGACAACTAAATTATTACATTTAGATATATTATATTTTCATAAAATATATGAAAACAAGAGAATTTCTTTTAGAACTTTTAAAAAGAATGCTGATGAAACACTTCGTTGTAATTTGCAAAACAATATTTTTTATAGTAATGATAGAATTCCTCTTGAAATAAAAGATATAAAATATGAAGAAAAACAAGAATTTTATAAAAAAGATTTATGCATATTTATGTTATTAGATAATAAGGAAATAGGTTATGGACAAATTGTATATAATAAAAATATGTATATGATTGTTAATTTTGGAGTATTAAAAGAGTATCGTGGGCTAGGATACGGAGAATATTTTCTAAATTATCTTGTAAATATGGCTTATAATTTAAATATAAAAGATCTATATATTAGAGTTGATTATGAAAATTATAAAGCATTAAATCTTTATAATAAAATAGGTTTTAAGTTCCTTGGTTATTATACAACTTGGATAAAATCATAATAAAAATAAAAAGATTAAGTTTTAATAACCTAATCTTTTTATTTTTATACTATATATGCTATAATGTTTAAAGTATATTATAAAACATATTATATTTTGGAGGAAACGGAATGAATTTTGATATAAAAAATATTGAAAATAACATAGAAAAAAATAAAGGACAACACTTTTTCATTTCTACATTTGGATGTCAAATGAATGAAGAAGACTCAGAAAAACTTTCTGGAATGCTTAAAAGAATAGGATATACAAGAACAGAAAATATAGATGATGCTTCAATAATAATTTTTAATACATGTTGTGTAAGAGAAAATGCTGAAAATAAGGTTTTTGGAAACTTAGGAGCCTTAAAAAAGCGTAAGGCAGAAAATCCAGACTTAATAATTGGTATATGTGGTTGTATGATGCAACAAAAGGGAATGGCAGATAAAATATTAAAAACTTTCCCATTTGTAGATATTATTTTTGGTACTCACAATTCATATAAATTCCCTGAATATTTACATAGAGTTAAAACTGAAGGGGTACAAGTTAAAGAGATATTTGATAAAGAAACTGAAATAATTGAAGGAATTCCAGTAGACAGAGAAAGTTCTGTTAAAGCTTATGTAACAATTATGTATGGCTGCAATAACTTTTGTACATACTGTATAGTTCCTTATGTTAGAGGTAGAGAAAGAAGTAGAAAACCTTCTGACATATTAAAGGAAGTTAATGATCTTGTAGCTAAAGGATATAAGGAAGTTACTCTTTTAGGTCAAAATGTTAATTCTTATGGAAAAGGCTTAGAAGAAGATGTAGATTTTGCAAAGTTACTTAGAATGATAAATGAAGTTAGTGGTTTAGAGAGAGTTAGATTTATGACTTCTCATCCTAAAGATTTAAATGAAGATGTAATAACTGCAATAAAAGAATGTGATAAGCTTTGTGAACAAGTACATTTACCAGTTCAAAGTGGATCAGATAGAATATTAAAAGAAATGAATAGACATTATGATAGAGAAAGATATATGTATTTAATTAATAAAATCAAAAAGGAAATTCCAGATGTAGCAATAACAACAGATATTATTGTAGGTTTCCCTGGAGAAACAGAAGAAGATTTTGAAGATACATTAAGCTTAGTAAATGAAGTAGGTTATGATTCAGCCTTTACTTTTATATATTCAAGAAGAAACCATACTCCAGCTGATAGAATGGAAAATCAAGTTCCAGATGATGTTAAACATGAAAGATTTAATAGACTTGTTGAAGCTGTAAATAAAAATGTTATTGCTGGAAACAAAAAATATGAAGGTAAAATAGTAGAGGTATTAGTTGAAGGTCCTAGTAAAAATGATGAAACAAAATTAATGGGAAGAACTAGAAATGGAAGATTAGTTAATTTCTCAGGTGATGAATCATTAGTTGGCACATTAGTTAACTTAAAAATAGTTAGAGCACAACCTTTTTCATTAATAGGTGAATTAGTTTAATAATATATAAAGGATAGCTAAAAATAAGCTATCCTTTAATTTTATAAATCTTGCATATAATTAAATTTTAGCTTATTCTATGGATATGATTATATAATGAGGGTGAAAAATTAATGATTAAGCAGAATTTTATAGAAGGTTTTAATAAAAGTGTTATCACTAGAAATCTTTCTGATGGCATGAGAGTTTTAAACAATGATTTAATTGAAGATATAAATTATTCTTTTTCTGAAAGTACTGGAGAAATTACTATAGATACAAGTGTTATTTCAGAAAATCTTTATAGTAAATATAATTGTAATATTGTTATAAATTCAAACACATATGAAGTTTTAAATACAAAATGCACTTGCAAAGATTTTGAAAAAAACGAAATTACTAAACATAATTATGTATGTAAACATTTGTGTGCATCCTTTTATAGATTTTTAGAGAAACTTAGTGATGATGAACTTTTAAAGAAACAATTAAATACCAATATAGATAATAAATTTAAGTCAAAAAATTCTATAGATACATTAGATATTTTATTAGGTGATAACTATAAAGATAATTTAAGAATTGATGTTTATATAAATAAAAATTCCTGGTCAAATAAAATTGGTGCTGAATTTAGAATAGGTATAAAACCTTCAAAAATGTATTTAATTAAAGATATAAATATGTTTTTAGTTAATAAATATAATGAAGTTCCAATTAAATATAGTAAAGATTTCACCTTTGATATTAAAAAGCAAAAACTATCTTATGAAGATATACGATTATTTAAATTTATTGAAGTTTTAAAAAATATAGATATAAACTCAAATAATTTTAAAAGAAGTCAAGATAGATATGTAAATGGTAAAGAAATTTGGATACCAAATGGTATAATTAGAAACTTTTTTGAAATTATTAAAAATAATAGGGTTTATTTAAATAATGGTTTTTATGCTAGAAAAATTGAAAGTGAAATTATAGAGGAGGATATTCCTCTTCCAATTGAATTATCAGAAAAAAATAACAATATTAAGTTAAAGCTTTTAAGAGGAATGCCAGAAGATTTAAGCGGAAATGGTGATGTATTTTTGTATGATACAATAATATATCTTCCATCTATGAATCAATGTGAAAAGTTATCTAACTTTATTAAAGTATTTTTAAATACAGATGAAATTAAATTTTTAGAACACCAAAAGGATAGAGTGTATAAAGAACTTATTCCAAATTTAAGAAAAGTTTCAAATACAGTAATATTAGATAAAAGTATTTCTAAAAATATAGTTGTCTCTTCAGTTAAATTTAAATTTTATTTTGATAGAGAAACCTCAATAATATTAAAGTTAAATGTTGTTTATGGAGAATTTGAATTTAATATATTTGATAGTATAAAAGATAAGTTTATTTATAGGGATACTAAAAAAGAAGAGGAAGTATTAAATTTATTAAAAAATCTTGGTATAGAAAGAATTGATAATAGTAATATATTTACTTTCTATAAAGAAGACGAATATATATTTGATTTTTTTAAAAACAATATAAATATTATTCAAGATATTGGAGAGGTATTTTATTCTGAAAAATTTAAAGGTATTGTTTCATTAGATAAAAATAAATTTAATGTAGATGTAAGAAGAGGAAAAGAAAACTATTTTAATTTTAGATATTCTGTATCAAATATTTCAGAAGAAGAATTTTATAATATTTTAAAAAGTTTTAAAGATAATAAAAAATATTATAGACTAGAAAATGGAGAATTTATTGATTTAGAAGAAATTCAAAATAAAGAACTTTTAAGAATTATTGATACATTAAGCGAAGAGAAAATACATACAAATGAAGTGGAATTTAGTACAAATAAAGCAATTTATGCTAATTTTAAATTAAATAAATTGTTTGGAGACTTTAATGGAAGCAACTTACTAAAGGATATAACTAAAAAATTAGAAAATATATCATCTAGTAAAACTTTAGTTCCAAAGGATTTAAAGGCAGACCTTAGAGATTATCAAATAAGTGGTTTAAAATGGTTTAATGATTTATACTCCTTAGGTTTTGGAGGTATTCTTGGGGATGAAATGGGACTTGGTAAGACAATACAAGCTATAAGTTTTATTTTATCAAATAAAGGTTCAAAATCATTAATTGTTGCTCCAACTTCTTTAATATATAATTGGAGAGATGAATTTTTAAAATTTGCTCCAAATTTAAAAGTTGCAATTGTAAATGGAAGTAAAAAATCAAGATGTGAGTTAATTAAAAATATTGATAAATACGATGTAATATTAACTACATATAATTTATTAAGAATAGATATTTTATTATATGATAAAATATACTTTGATATTTGCTTTTTAGATGAAGCTCAGTATATTAAAAATCCATTAGCTAAAAATACTAAAGCCTGTAAAAAAATAAACGCTAAAAGCAAATTTGCATTAACAGGAACACCAATGGAAAATAATTTAATGGAGCTTTGGTCAATTTTTGATTTTATAATGCCAGGATTTTTATATAGTAAAGATAGATTTAATTCACGCTATAATAGAGCCTTAGAAGAAGACGAGGTTATTATTAAAGAGCTTCAAATGTTAATATCTCCTTTTATACTTAGAAGATTGAAAAAAGATGTATTAAGTGAATTACCAGATAAAATTGAAAAAGTAATAAGTATAGATATGACAAGAGAACAAAAAAAGGTATATGCAAGTTATGCCAAATATGTAAATGATATTATTGAAGATAAAGTTCAAAATGATGAATTTAATAAGAGTAAAATTGAAATATTATCATATATAACTAAGCTTAGACAAATATGTTTAGATCCATCTTTAGTTATGGAAAATTATACAGGTGGAAGTGGAAAGTTTGAAGCGTTAATGGAAATTTTAAATGATATGATAGAAAATAATCATAAAGTACTTATATTTTCTCAGTTTACTTCTGTATTATCAAAAATTAAAGAATTACTAAACGCTAATAATTTAAGTTATTATTATATAGATGGTTCTATTAAATCATCAAAAAGACAGGAATTAGTAAATAAATTTAACAATGACTTAACTAATATATTTTTAATTTCTTTAAAAGCAGGAGGAACAGGTTTAAATCTTACAAGTGCAGATATAGTTATACATTTTGATCCATGGTGGAATCCAGCAGTTGAAGAACAGGCTACTGATAGAGCCCATAGAATAGGACAAAAAAGTGTTGTTGAAGTTATAAAGTTAATTTCAGAAGGAACTATTGAAGAAAAAATAATAAATCTTCAAGAAAAGAAAAAAGAAGTTATTGAAAATTTAATTGGAGAAGATTCTTTAAGTAATATGGCTTTTAGTAATCTTTCAAAAGATACAATATTTAAATTATTTGATAGGGATTAAATATTAATAGGAGCTATGTACTACATTAAATTAGTATATAGCTCTTTTTTTACGATTATGAAAGTTGATTTATAGTGATAATTTTGTTCATTTATTATAAGATGCTTATAGTTTATTCAATTAAAATTTTATGTTATACTTCAATAAGTATATATAAAATTTTTGATGAAAAAAGTTATTAAGAATTACGATAATTATAATATATAAATTTTATTTGATTATAAACTATATTAAAATTTGTTTAACCCTTTATTTGAAAGGGTTAATTTAAAAAGGTTAAGTGAGGTGAACATATATGGGTTTAACCCCTATGATGAAACAATACTTTGAAATAAAGGATAAATATAATGATTGTATATTATTTTTTAGATTAGGAGATTTTTATGAAATGTTCTTTGATGATGCAAAAACTGCATCTAGAGAATTAGAATTAGTTTTAACAGGTAGAGATTGTGGGTTAGAAGAAAGAGCTCCAATGTGTGGTATTCCATTCCATGCCTCTGCATCATATATATCAAGACTTATTAATAAAGGTTATAAAGTTGCAATATGTGAACAGGTAGAAGATCCAAGTGTTGCAAAGGGCTTAGTAAAAAGGGATGTAATAAAGGTAATTACTCCAGGAACTTATGTTGATGGTAATAATGAGAATGATTCTAATACTTATCTTTTAGCAATTTATGAAGGAAGCAATAATATAGGTCTTGCTCTTACTGATATAAGTACTGGTGAATTTAAAACAACATCCTTTACTTCTTTAAAGAGTACTTTATTTGATGAAATAACAAAAGTAAATCCAAAAGAAATAATTATAGATATAAATACTAATGAGAAATTTATTAATGAACTAGAAGGATATACTAATGCACTTTTAACAAAAAAAGATTTAAATAATTTTAAAGTTACTGATGAGAACTTAGTAGAACAATTTGGAGAAAACTCAATTTTAGAGTTAAGTGATGAAAGTAAAACAGCTTGTAAAATACTTTTAAAATATATTTTTGAAACTCAAAAAATTAGTCTTGCAAATATAAATTTTATTGAAAGATATAGTATTGTAAATTATATGACAATAGATGGTAACTCTAGAAGAAATTTAGAACTTACTGAAAGTATAAGAGAAAAAAGTAAAAAAGGTTCTCTTCTTTGGGTTATGGATAAAACATCTACTTCTATGGGAGGAAGAGTTTTAAGAAAATGGATAGATGAACCTCTTATATCTAAACAAGAAATAGAAAGAAGATTAAATGGAGTAGAGGAGCTTTACTTATCTATTGAATTAAATGAAGATATAAAAACTGCCCTTAAGGATATATACGATATAGAAAGAATAGTTGGTAAAATAGCAAATGGAAATGTTAATGGAAAGGATATGGTATCTCTTAGAACTTCTTTAAGTAAACTTCCATACATAAAAGAAATATTATCAAAAACTTCTTCAGATATATTAAAAGATTATTATGAAAACTTAGATGTATTAGAAGATTTAAAAGAACTATTATGTAAGTCTATATTAGATGATCCATCTATAAGTGTAAAAGAAGGAAATATAATTAAAGATGGATATTCACCTGAAGTTGATGAACTTAGACGTGCAAAACTTCATGGAAAGGAATGGATTGCTTCTTTAGAAAACAGTGAAAGAGAATTTACTGGAATAAAGTCATTAAAGGTTGGTTACAATAAAGTATTCGGATATTACATTGAAATAAGAAAAGCAAATTATTCATCAATACCTGAGGGAAGGTATATAAGAAAACAAACTCTTGCAAATTCAGAAAGATTTATAACTCAAGAACTAAAGGAAATGGAAGATAAAATTTTAGGTGCAGAAGAAAAACTAATTAATCTTGAATATTCTATATTCCTAGATATTAGAAATAAAGTTTCAAATGAAATTGCAAGATTAAAAAGAAGTGCTAAAATAATAGGTAACTTAGACTCTTTATCTACTTTAGCATTAATTGCTCTTGAAAATGATTATGTTAAACCAATAGTAAATGAAGAAGGAATTATAAATATTAAAGAAGGAAGACATCCAGTAGTTGAAAAGGTAATTGGAAGAGGAGAATTTGTATCTAATGATACTTTACTAAATAAAGATGATAATAGATTACTTCTAATAACAGGACCTAATATGGCTGGTAAATCAACTTATATGAGACAAGTAGCCTTAATTACATTAATGGCTCAAATTGGTTCCTTTGTTCCAGCAAAGAGTGCTAATATTTCAATATGTGATAAAATTTTTACAAGAATAGGTGCATCTGATGACTTAGCTGGAGGAAAATCTACATTTATGGTAGAAATGTGGGAAGTATCAAATATCTTAAAAAATGCAACTTCAAATAGTTTGGTTTTATTAGATGAAGTTGGAAGAGGTACTTCAACTTATGATGGATTAAGTATAGCTTGGTCTGTTATTGAATATATATCAAAAAATAATAACTTAAAATGTAAAACATTATTTGCAACCCATTATCACGAATTAACAAAGCTTGAAGGAAAAATAGGTGGGGTTAAAAATTATTCTGTTGCTGTAAAAGAGTTAGATAATACTATAATTTTCTTAAGAAAAATTATAGAAGGTGGAGCAGATGAATCCTATGGTATTGAAGTTGCAAAGCTTGCAGGACTTCCTGAAGATGTTATAAGTAGAGCTAGAGAAATATTAAATGAACTTGAAGGAACTAATACTAATAGGCTAAATGAGGAAAAAGATTTAGATCAAAATAAAATAGAAAAAGTAGAAGCTATTAGTGATGAAGTATCTATAGATAATAGTTCAAAACCTGAAATAAAAAAGGAAGAAATAAAAGAATCTATAGTAAAAGAAAGTGATATGCAAATAGATTTTACATTTATGGAAAAGGAAAATCTTATAAAAGAACTTTCAGAAGTTGATATATTAAGTTTAAATCCTCTTGAAGCTATGAATAAGCTTTATAAACTAGTTAGTGATGCTAAAAAGTTAAACTAGGAGGTGATAATTCTTGAATAGAATAAACCTATTAGATGAAAATACATCAAATAAAATTGCAGCGGGGGAAGTTGTTGAAAGGCCTTCCTCTGTTGTAAAAGAATTAGTAGAAAATAGTATTGATGCAGGTTCTAAAAATATTACTGTTGAAATTGAAGAGGGAGGATGCTCTTTAATAAAAATTATTGATGATGGAAATGGTATACACAAAGATGACATTAAAAAAGCATTTTTACCTCATGCAACAAGTAAAATTAAATCAATTGAAGACATATTTACAATAAATACTTTAGGCTTTAGAGGGGAAGCATTAGCTTCAATAGCTTCTGTTTCTAAAGTTAACTTAAAAACTAAAACTAATGAAAGTGACTTTGGACGTGAAATTTCAATTGAAGGTGGAGAAATATTAGAAGAGAAAGATTGTGGATGTAATAATGGAACTACAATTGAAGTTAGAGATTTATTTTTTAATGTTCCAGCTAGAAAGAAGTTTTTAAAGACCTTTACTAGAGAAGGTTCTATAATAAATGATATATTAAATAGAATATCAATTGCTAATCCTAATATTAGTTTTAAATTATATAATAACGGTAAAAAAGTCTTAAATACATTTGGCAGTGGTAATATAAAAGATGTTTTAAGAGCTATATATGGTAAGAAGATAAGTGACAACTTAATTAGTTTTAAAGGTGATAGAGATATTATTTCTATAAGTGGGTTTATTGGAAAAGAAGATATAGCTAGAGGATCTAGAAATAACCAAAGTATTTTTGTAAATGGAAGGTATATAAAAAATAAAACTTTAGTAGCAGCTGTAGAAAATGCTTTTAAATCCTTTAGTACAGTAAATAAGTTTCCTTTTTTTGTTTTATTTATAAATATATATCCACAGTATCTAGATGTAAACATTCATCCAACTAAGGCTGAAATTAAGTTTAAAGATGATAGAATAGTATTTAAGGCAGTATTTGATGCAGTCCACAGCGCTCTTAAAGAAAGTGTTTTTAATGAATTTAAGCTTCCAGAAGAAGAAACTACTTACACTGAAGAAAGTCATAAAAATATTGAAATGGATTTAGTATTTCAAGAAGATAAAGTTAAATTTAACTCCTTTGAAAAAAATCAAAAAATTAATAATATGGAAGATTTTTCAAAGGCAATAATAGAAGAAAAAGAAGAATTAAATAAACTTAAAGAAAAGTTAAATAATAAAGATATAAAGGTTTATAGTAATGAAACTAATTCTTCTAATGATTATAATTTAAATTATAATGATGTTATTAAAGAGTCTAATGATAATCACTCTATAATTTATAATAAAGATATTAATGATAAATTTGAAAAAAATAGTGTTTCTAAAGAAAATACTAATTATAATGCAATAAATGAAAAAGTTGCAAAATTTCCTCCTCTTAGAATTATTGGTCAATTTAATAAAACTTATATATTAGGGGAGTTTAATGAAGTACTATATCTTATAGACCAACATGCAGCCCATGAAAAAATATTATTTGAAAAATATATGAAGGATATAAAAGAAGGAACTATAGTAGTTCAGCCATTGTTAATACCTACTTTATTAGAACTAACTATTGATGATTTATCTTTTTATGAAGAAAATAAAGATGTATTTTTAAATTCAGGGTTTAAGATTGAAAGTTTTGGCGGAAATACTTTAGCGCTAAAGGAAGTTCCTTACTTTTTAGGAAAGTTAGATCCTAAAACTTTATTTTTAAGTATAATTGATGATTTGAAAAATTTAGGTAGTGGTAAAACAGTAGATATAAAATACAATAAAATTGCAACTATGGCATGTAAGTCAGCTGTAAAAGGCAATGATACCTTAAATGAACAGGAAATGATAAAGTTAATAGAGGATTTAAGATTTATAGATGATCCATTCCATTGTCCACATGGAAGACCAACAATTATAAAATTTACTAATTATGAATTAGAAAAAAAATTTAGAAGAATAGTTTAAAGGATGATTTCACATATGAAAAAACAAAAAATATTAGTTCTAGGTGGTCCTACAGCTGTAGGAAAAACAGCTTTATCAATAGAACTTGCAAAAAAATTAAATGGTGAAATAATATCAGCAGATTCAATGCAAATATATAAATATATGGATATAGGTTCAGCAAAAGTTACTAAAGAGGAAATGGATGGTATTAAACATTATATGATTGATATAATAAATCCAGATACTAAGTTTTCAGCTGCCGACTACAAGAGTTTAGGAGAAGAGGCTATTAAGAAAATTTATTCTAAAAATAAGTTGCCAATAATAGCTGGTGGTACTGGAATGTATATAAATGCATTAACTTGTAATATGGATTTTACTGAAGCCTCTAAAGATGAAAAATATAGAAAATTTTTAGAAGATATGGCTGAGGAAAAAGGAAATGAATATATCCATAATTTATTAAAGGATATAGACCCTATAAGTTATAAAGAAATACATGCTAACAATAGAAAAAGGGTAATACGTGCCCTTGAAGTATTTAAATTAACAGGCAAACCCTTTAGTTCATTTAATGCTGGAGATGATTTTTATAAATCTCCATATGAAGTTTATTATTATGTTCTTACAATGGATAGGGAAAAGCTTTATTCCAGAATTAATAAAAGGGTAGATATTATGATTAATTCTGGATTAGAAGAAGAATGTTTAAAGTTAAAAGAAAAAGGATATACTCCAGATATGCAATCAATGCAGGGAATTGGATATAAGGAAATGTTATACTATTTAGATGGTAAAATTTCTTTAGATGAAGCTATAGAAATGATAAAGAAAGGATCAAGAAATTATGCTAAACGTCAATTGACATGGTTTAGAAGAGATACTAGAGTTATATTCTTAAATAAAGATAATCTAACTGATTTAGAAATAGTAGACAAAATAATTAATGACATTAATATGAAGTAGTTGTATAATATATTTAATGGTGTATTGGTATTTAAAGTGGAGGTATTTTATGAATAAACAACAAAATAATTTACAAGATATTTTTTTAAATGGTGCAAGGAAAAATAAAATTCCAGTAGAAGTATATCTTACAAATGGATATAAACTTAAAGGGTTTGTTAAGGGATTTGATAGTTTTACAGTAGTACTAGATTGTGATGGAAAGCAAATGTTAGTTTATAAACATGCAGTTACAACAATAACTCCCGCAACACCTATTCTATTTGTAAATAATGAAGTAGATAACGATTAATGAATAGGCACTAGTTGCCTATTTATTTTTGCGTTTAAAATAGGAGGAATATATGTTAAAAATTACAGAAGATTTTGTAACAAAAAAATATAATATTCAAAGTAATGCATTTGAAATTTATAAAAAAGCGTTAGATGATGTAAAAGAAAAATTTAAAAAGTTAGATGAAATAAGAGAATATAATCAATTTAAGGTATTATCAGCATTTCAAGAAGAAAGGATTAGTGATAGCCACTTTACTAATACAACTGGTTATGCTTATGATGATATGGGTAGAGATGGATTAGATAAAGTTTATGCAAGAGTTTTTAATACAGAAGCTGCTATAGTAAGACCTCACTTTGTAAATGGTACTCATGCAATTGGTACTGCATTATTTGGAAACTTAAGACCTGGGGATACTTTACTTGCAATTTCAGGAACACCTTATGATACCCTTCATGATGTAATAGGACTAAATGGCAAAAAGGGTATGGGTTCTTTAATAGAGTATGGAATAAATTATAGTGAAGTTGATTTAATTGATGAAAAAGATTTTGATTTAAATGGAATTAAGGAAGCTATTTTAAAAGATCCAACAATAAAAATGGTACATATACAAAGAAGTACTGGCTATAGTACAAGAAGTTCTTTAAAGCTTAATCAAATTAAAGAGGCTCTAAATTTAGTTAAAAGTTTAAATGAAAATATTATTGTTTTCGTTGATAATTGCTATGGAGAATTTGTTGATGTGATGGAACCAACAGATTTTGGAGCAGATTTAATGGCAGGTTCTTTAATTAAAAACATAGGAGGAGGAATTTCTCCAACTGGTGGATATATAGTAGGAAAAAGAGAATTAGTAGAAAATGCTTCATTTAGACTTACTGTTCCTGGAATAGGAGGAGAGTGTGGTGCAACGTTAGGAGTTATGAGAACACTTCTTCAAGGATTCTTCTTAGCACCTCATGTTACAATTGAAGCTGTTAAAAGTTCAATATTTTGTGCAAGAGTTATGGAGCTTGCTGGATTTAATGCAAAACCAGCATCTAATGAAGATAGAACTGATATAGTACAAACTGTTATATTTAATAATAAAGAGAAATTAATTGAATTTATTAAAGGAATACAACAAGGATCACCTATCGATTCTTTTGTACATTGCATACCAACTCCAATGCCAGGATATGAAGATGAAGTAATAATGGCAGCAGGTGCATTTATACAAGGATCATCTATTGAATTATCTGCTGATGCTCCAATTAGAGAACCATATATTGCTTATATTCAAGGTGGATTAACATTTGATCATGCAAAAATAGGAATATTAATTGCTTTAAACAGAGTTTTAAATAATTAAAAATCAAAAGCACCATTTAAAGATTAAATTTGTATAATCCTTAAATGGTGCTTTAAATTTATTTTTTAATATGCTCTAAAAATTCCAACTAATTTACCTAATATTTTGCAGTCATCAACTATTATAGGATCCATAGAAGCATTTTCAGGTTGAAGTCTTATATGATCCTTTTCCTTAAAAAATCTTTTAATAGTTGCATTATCACCTATTAAAGCAACTACTATATCTCCATTAATTGCAGATTGAGTTTTTTCAATTATAGCTAAATCATTGTTATTAATTCCTGCATTTATCATACTATTACCATTAACTTTAAGCATAAATAATTCATTATTATGTTTAATAAAATCAATTGGTATAGTAAAGGTATCTTCTATATTTTCTGTTGCTAGGATTGGAGTACCAGCAGTTATATTACCTACTATAGGAATATTAATCATTTCACGTTTTGGTTGCGAAAATTCAACAATTTCAAGAGCTCTTGGTTTTGTGGGATCTCTTTTTATAAGGCCTTTTTTTTCTAATCTTTTTAGGTGACCATGTACTGTTGATGTAGATTTTAAACTTACGGCCTCACAAATTTCTCTTACAGATGGTGGATATCCCTTATTTTCAGTATAGTTTTTTAAAAACTCATATATTTGACTTTGTTTATCTCTGCTCTCTAACATTGTATAGCACCTCACATTCTTTATAATAATTATAGCATATGAACAAAAAGATATCAAACTTATGTTCTATTTGAAATTATCATATTATTTTGTTATAATGTAGTTTGATTTTATACACTTAAAAAGGTGGTGTAATAATGAAAGAAAAATATACTGAAGATGATTATTGCGATTTATACGAAAATAAAATATGTGATAATTGTGGTAAATGCTTGGAGGATCAGGGAGTAGATATAAGAGCTATAAAAATTGAAGATATAGCTAAGAATGTTGAAGAAAATAAAATACTAGAAGAAGAATGGAAAAATATGATTGCTAAAGCTCAAAATATAGATCCATCTATTGATAAAGAAGATCTTGAAAAAGCTTTAAAAGAAGCTTATTCATCAATTAATCTAAAGGAAAGCGAAAATGTTTCAAAGGAAGATGAAGATGGTGAATATATTGACGCCTTTGAATTTGTTGAATATTTAGATGAAGCAGATCTTTTTGAAGATAATTTAGAAGAAGAAACAGAAGAAATATTTCCAGGTGTTAGAAAATTAATAAAGAAAAAGAAATAAATTAAAATTATTAAAGAAGTAGATAATAAATTCATCTGCTTCTTTTTATTTTAGAATAAAATATTTAAATTAAATGAATACTAATATTGAAATAATATATTAGGAGAGATGTAATATGAATAAAAGAAAACTAAGCAAAATAGTTTTAATAGCTGGTATAATCGCATCATCAGTTTCATTTATTGGTTGTAATGCAGCAAATAAAATGGCTAATGATACTAAAAATGCAGTTAAAGAAGGTACAAACGACACCAAAAATGCTATTGAAAAAGGTAAAGAAGATTTAAAAAACACTACAGAAGAAGTTAAAAAGAAATTTGATGAAACAGAAACAAAATATACTAAAGATCAATTTATGAAAGACTTAAAAGCAAAAGGATTTGATCCTAAAGTATCCAAAGAAGAAAATAATAGTTCAAAAAATAAAAATATGAAGATTTTTTCTGTAAATAAGGAAGTTATAAAAATAAAAGGAGGAGAGTTGTCTTTATATGAATATGGTCCTGATGAAAAGGGAACACTTGAAAAAGATATGAATTCAATAACAAATAGCGGAGCAAATATTAATGGCAATCCTATGACTTGGAATGTAAAACCTCATTTTTATAGAAAGGGAAGAGTTCTAATTGTATATGATGGTGATTCTAAAGAAATACTAACTTCCCTTAAAGAAATTTTAGGAGATCCTATTATATAAAGATATTTTAACTCTAAATAATTATACAAAGATAAAGATACTGTTTATATATGTTTTATAAAAAACAGTATCTTTATCTATGAAATTTATTTTATTTTTGATAAAGGGTTTGATTTTACAGCTTCTCTTAAAGTATCATCATCGACATGAGTGTATATTTGAGTTGTTGATATATTTTCATGACCTAATAAATCTTGAAGTGATCGTATATCCACATCTCCATACTTATACATTAATGTAGCAGCGGTATGTCTTAATTTGTGAGGAGTATATTTTTCATCTGTTAATCCTGCAGTTTTAGTATATTTTTTAACCATTAATTCAACTGTTCTCTTATTGATAGGTGTACCTCTATTAGATAAAAATAAATATTTTTTATTTTCTTCTGTAACTTTAGAAACATCTCTATGTTTTAGATAATTGTCTAAGGCCTTAAGGCAAGCTTCATTTAAATAAACAGTTCTTTCTTTATTACCTTTACCTATTATAGTTAATATATCTCCAGAAATCTTATCTAATCTAATACTACAAAGTTCAGATAACCTCATTCCACAATTTAAAAAGAGAGTTAATATACAGTAATCTCTATAATAATTTTTATTTTTTTTATCCATAGAATTTAATAACCGTATACTTTCATCTAAAGTTAAGTAAATAGGATGTCTTTTATTTATTTTAGGTGATTCAAGCTCTAAAGTTGGATTTTCATCTATTATTTTCGCTTTATTTTGTAAATACTTAAAAAATGATTTTAATGTTGCAACTTTTCTAGCTCTAGCATAAGAACTGTTATGTCTATATTTTTCCAAAAAACTCATAAAAGCATATAATTCTGATAACTTTATATCCTTAATAAATTTAGTATCAATATCATTTATAGGAATTTCATTAAGTTCATCAAGATTTTTATATAAATCTTCATATCTATATAATTTTAAAAATCTAAAAAACATAATTAAATCAATTTTATATCCATCTATCGTATTTATTGACTTTCCACGTATAGTTTCTAAATAATTTAAAAAATCTACTACAATTTTAGGTAGAAGTTCTTCCTTTTTTAAATCTTTAAGGTCATAGATCATTATTACACCTACTTTATTTAATTTATATTATCTATAAATTGTAGCATATTTATTATAAAAAGAGAATTATATAAAAAATTAAATATAATCAATTAAAAATTAATTATAATATAAATTATTTCGCTAAATATACATTTAGCGAAATAATTTATAAGTAACAATAAATATTGAATTTAAATTTTAATAATTTATATATATTTATAAGAAAAATTATTAGAAAATTCTACAGATTAGATAAATCTAACTATTTCAATTTATTTATTTTTAAAAATTTTATTTTTATTAATTTCTAGTATTTGTACCTTTGAAATTTTCTAGAAATATTTTTTTGAAATAAATCCATGTCGCTTTAAAAATTTTAAATGTTATTTTTATAATTTTAAATACTATAAGTAAAACCAACTTATAAATCTTTATTACTTAATAATATACTTTCCATCAATTAACTAAATGCTTTTTACTTGAATTTGGAGAAAATACAGAATTATCTTATAGTAGATATGAAATCCCAAAATTATTTAATGAATTATTTAAAGGATTAAAAGATATTAAATAGACTTTTTAAAAACAAGAACATATGTTCTTGAGTCTGAAAAAGTACACTTATATAAGTTTTTAGGTTAATAAATCCTTTAATAAATTAACTAAATTATATAACATATCAAAATTCCATATAAAAAAACACAAAAAGAATAAAACCAAGCTTAAGAACATATGTTCTAATTCTTAGTTTTATTCTTTTTTAATATAGTTAATAACTATATTAAATTATATAATTGAAAAACGTTACTTTATAAATTAATTAATTTTATTAAGCTTTAATTCTTCAAGTTCTTTTTTTATAACTTCTCTACTTTTTCCTATAGAGCTACTTACAGCTGCTGAAATTGTTCCTTCAATTAATGCAGCATCAACTAATTCAACATTTTTTTGTTTATCTTCAGCAAGCATTTCTAATGCCATTTCAGCATTCATAAGAGCTGACCCTAAATCAAATAAAACTAAAACTCCATCTTCACTCCAAATTTCATTTATTCCATCTAATATTATATCTATATCAGTTCCTATTCTACCGTCTTTTGTGCCTCCTGCTGCTACCATTTTTACTTCTGGAGCCATTTGTTTTGCAATTTCAATTGCTCCTTCGGCTACTTTCTTGCTGTGTGAAATAATAACTAATCCTACCATATAAATCTCCTACTCTTTTATTAAAATATTGAACCTACCAACCCATTAAATTATTTTTAGTTCTTTATAAAGCTTTATTACAAATAATTTATATAATCTTTTTATATATTGTCGCTAATACATTTAATTAAAAGGTAACTTGATTGAGCACCTGGGTCTTTGTGTCCTATGCTTCTTTCTCCTAAATAACTTGCTCTTCCCTTTTTTGCTATAATATCTTTTGTATACTCAACTCTTTCATAAGCTTTAGCTACTGCTTTATTAAAAATATCTTTTTTATCATCATTAGTTTCAGTTAAATCTTTTATTAAATTGCTTACAGGTTCTAAAACATCAATCATTGTTTTATCATCAATATTAGCTTTTCCTCGCATTTTAACTCCCTTAACTGCTTCTTCTAAAGAATTTGAAAAATCATTTATATTCATTTCCTCTTTATTTGATAAAGAAGCTCCTGCTTTCATAAATGCAGTTCCATATAATGGACCTGATGCTCCACCTACATTTGATACAAGATCTATTCCTACTTTTTTTAGTAAAGTTCCTATGTCATTATAAGAATTGTTTTCTAAATCTTCTTTTACTTTAGAAAATCCTTTAGCCATATTATGTCCGTGATCTCCATCACCTATAACAGCATCTAGCTCTGAAAGCTCTTCCTTGTTATCATTTATTACATCATTCATTGCTAATATTATTTTTTTAACGTCTTCTATATTTAAACTCATTATTTATTACCTCCCAAATTAAAACATTTTCATTTATTACATTGTCTTAAAAGCTATAGTATTAGACTCTGCATCTAATAATTCTTTTAATTCATCATCCAATTTTAAAATTGAAATTGAAATTCCAGCCATCTCAATAGATGTCATATAATTTCCTACTAATGTTTTGTAAATTTTAATTCCTTTTTTATCTAATATATCATTTAAGTGATTATTAGCAATATATAATTCCATATTAGGAGTTGCTCCTAAACCATTTACCATAACTGCTACTTCATCACCTGAATTTATAGTTATATCATTTAATATCTTTTCAGTTAAAATATCTACAATTTCATTTGCTGTCTTAATTTTATCTTTGTGTGTTCCAGGTTCTCCATGAATTCCTATTCCTATTTCCATTTCATCTTCTTTTAATTCAAAATTTGGTTTTCCAACTGCTGGAACTGTACATGGAGTTAGTGCCATTCCCATACTTCTGACATTTTTAATAACTTTTTCAGCAACATCTTTAACTTCAATTAATGATGCTCCTTTTTCTGCTTTTGCACCTGCTATTTTATGAACAAATACAGTACCTGCAATTCCTCTACGACCTGCAGTATAAAGACTATCTTCAACAGCAACATCATCATCAACAACTACTGATTCAACGTTAAAGCCTTCCATCTGAGCCATTTCTTGAGCCATTTCAAAATTCATTATATCTCCAGTATAATTTTTTATAATTAATAGTGTTCCATTTCCAGAATCAGTGTTTTTTATCCCCTCATAGACCTGATCTGGAGTTGGTGAAGTAAATACAGAACCTATTACAGCAGCATCTAGCATCCCCTTACCAACATATCCTGCATGAGCTGGTTCATGTCCGGAACCGCCACCACTTATTAGAGAAACTTTATTTTTTACTGGTGAATCAGCTCTTGTAATTACATCAAATCCATCTATTCTTTTTAGTTCTTTTGGGTAAGCTTTTATCATACCTTCTATCATTTCTTCAACAACATTTTCAGGATTATTTATTATTTTTTTCATAGTTATCATCCTTTCTAAATTAAAAATTATTTAAAGGTTTTCATTAAAGTTATGTTTTTATAAAAGTTATAAATGTTTTTAATTAAATAAGTGTAAATAAAATTATTTTTAAAATTAATTATATAAATATTATAACATACTTAACATTATAGAAATATATAACAAAAAAATTACCAGCATAAAGTTAATACTGGTAATTTTTATTATTTTAATTTATATCTTTCACAGGTTAAAATATCATTTAAATTTTTAAATCTTTCATTTTTATAAATATCATTATCTGAATTTATTATAAATTTAAAAGATTCATTTCCAGAACCTTGAATAATTTTAAAGTTATCATTAATTTCTTTTACTTTAAAAGATCCTTTATTTAAGATTAATACTTTTATTTCTGGCAATGTATAATTTGAATCTTTCCACTTTTCATGGATTTTATTATAAAATGATATATAGTCTTCACTAGAACATAAGTTCTGATGATATAATTCTTTAATATCATGAACAATTAATAAAAGTCCACTTGGTAAATCTTCATCATTTATATTATGTTTTATAGCTGCAAAAAGTATTAAATCTAAAATGCTTTCTATATTTATTTTGCTACTACATGAATTATTTATTATATTATTTGTTTTTTCTAAAATATCCTTAGCCTTAATTTTTTTTAAATTACAAACATCTTTTGTTTTAATTATATAATTTTTAAACCTTCCTGTATTATTATAAAGGTAAAACAAAGAAAAACTTAAAGCTTCCAATAAATATCTATTTTTATTTTTTATATCATTTTCATTTAATGTTATAGCTGTAATATAATTTTCTGACTCTAAATTATTTTTATCTATTATATCAATTATTGAATTTTCATATTTAGTACTATCTCCAATTTTATAGTCTTCATTAAATATATTATTTAATATGTTTATAAACACATTTATATTTAGATTTTCTTCTTTTAGATTTAAATTATTTATATTTTTATATTCACTAAATCTTTTGTTATCATTTTTCTTAAAAGCATTTTTATATTTGTTATATGCTAATGATGGAACATCTCCATATTTAGTTTCATTCCACTTATTTTCTGATAAGTCCGTTTCTAGTACTCCGATTTTACTCCTAAGAATTGATAATGTTTTTCTATAATGTTCATAAGACAAATTAAGTCCATCAGCTGTTTTTCTTGCAAGTCTCCTACTCTCTTCTGATGAAGTATTTATAGATTTAAGCCATTTACCTAAATTAGATGGATTATCATTATTTAAATCAAGATTTATTTGTTCTCTAAATAATTCTAAAACTTCTTTTTCTAAAGGCGTATCAAAAAGAGAATATAAATCATCAAATCTTCCGTAAATAGGAATTGATTTGATATAATTAACGTTAAGGTCCTCATTATAATTGTTTCCTATATATTTAATTGCTTCTTTAAAAAGGCTCCTCATTCCAAGACCATCTTTTATATCTCTTGAAAAGAATAATATTTTCATTGTAGATTCAAAGTTTTCTTTAAGAGCTTTATCTAAAATATCAAAATTTATTTTTTCTTCTTTATTTTCATATATATTTAAAATATGATTATATAAATTTTCTAACTCCTTAGAGCAAATACTTTCATTATTATAAAATTCATCATAAGAATCTGCATAAATTTCTCTATAAATATCTGAATCAATATTTATAATTTCATCCTTTAATTTATTTAATAGTTTTAAGGGCATTTAGTAACTCACTCCTTATAAAAACAAGACACATTTTTTATTATCCTTGTGCTGTAAGTGTCTTTACACAAGATATATTTAAATATTAATATATATCTTTACATTAATATTTATGTTAAATGAATTAAAATAATTCATTTTTAAATAATAAACTTAAAATTTTCTTATTTAACTTCCTTTATCCAATTTATTAATTTAGAATCTATATATTCAGATTTAGAGAAACCTTTTTTAAATATTCTAATTTGTTTATATTTAACTCCATCCATTTCAAAATCTAGAATATCAATTCTATCTCCTGAAATTCTTAAAAAATCTCTTTTTCCTTTTAATGATATTTTTATTTCCAAAGTAATATTCACTCCTAAATTTTATTGTTTTTTGTATTCCTCTATTGCTTTTGCAATACCATTTAGATACTCTTGTCTTTCATATTTTTCAAGGAGTATCATCTCTTTTTCTTCTTTGCTTTCTATTAGTTCTTGAAGTTTTGAATAGTTAGTTGAGTTTTTATCTATTTCATCTTGTAAATTATCTATTTCTAGCTCTAATTTTTCTATTACTCCATTTATTTCTTTAAACTCTTTTTGCTCATTAAAAGAAAATCTTGGGGCCTTATTTTCTTTTTTAGGTTTTTCTTTTTTTATTTTATTTGTTGAAGAATTAATAACCTCTTCTTTTGTTATATCTTTTTGATTTAGATAATCACTGTAATTTCCATGATATATTTTTATATTTCCAGTATTATCATAAGCAAAAATTTTATTACAAATTCGATCTAAAAAGTATCTATCATGGGAAACTACTACTACTACACCTAAGTATTCATCTAAAAAATTTTCTAATATTTTTAATGTTTCTATATCTAAGTCATTTGTAGGTTCATCAAAAATCAGAAAATTTGGAGCTTCCATTAAAACTCTAAGCAATTGTAGTCTTCTTTTTTCTCCACCTGATAACTTTTCTATCTTTGAATATTGCATAGTTCCGTCAAATAAAAATCTTTCACATAAAGTAGAAGCAGTTATTTTATTACCATCTGTAGTTGGAATATATTCTCCACCTTCTCTTACAAAATCAATAACTCTTAAATCATTATTTAATTCTTTTCCTTCTTGTGAAAAATATCCAAACTTTACTGTTTCGCCAACTTCTATTGAACCACTATCTAAATTCTCTTCTCCCATAAGCATCTTTAGAAAAGTTGTTTTTCCAGCACCATTTGGTCCAACTATTCCAATTCTATCTTCATTTGTAAATATATATGAAAAGTTTTCAATTAATTTTTTATTCTCGAAAGATTTATTTAAATTATTAATTTCTACTATTTTCTTTCCAAGTCTTGTTCCAATAAAATTTAGTTCTATGTCAGTATTAACTTCTATGTATTCTTTATTTTTTAATTCCTCAAATCTTTGAAGTCTTGCTTTTTGTTTTGTAGTTCTAGCCTTTGCACCTCTTCTAACCCATTTTAACTCATTCCTTATAAGTGCCTGCCTTTTAATTTCCTGAGTTTTTTCAGTTTCTATTCTTTCTATTTTTTTCTCTAAATACTTAGTGTAGTTTCCATCATAAGAATATAAATTTCCCCTATCTAATTCTATTATTTTATTTGATACTCTATCTAAAAAATATCTGTCATGTGTTATCATAAGTAATGAACCTTTTCTACTGTTTAAATATTCTTCAAGCCATTCTATTGAAGTTGAGTCTAAATGATTTGTAGGCTCATCTAATATTAAAAGTTCACAGGGAGTAATAAGTGCTGAAGCTAAGAAAACACGTTTTCTTTGACCTCCAGATAAATTACCCATCTTTTCTGAATAATTAGTTATTCCAAGTTTGTTAAGTACACTTTTAGCTTCACTTTCTAAATCCCATAAATTTTGAGTATCAATTCTTGATTGTAATTTTATTAATGTATCATTTAATGATACATCTCCCTTTTGAATTTTATCTAAAACTTCTTCATATTTCATTAGAAGTTTCATTTCTTCTGTTTCTCCTTTGAAGATTTGTTCTAAAATAGTTGAATCATCATTAAATTTTGTATCTTGAGATAGGTATTCAATTCTAACATTTTTACCTTGGATTCTTGTTCCATCAAAAAAATCTTCTTTTCCAGCAACTATTTTTAAAAATGTTGATTTTCCAGCACCATTTATACCTATTAACCCTATTTTATCTCCTTCATTTATTCCAAGGGATACATTTTTAAGTAATGTTTTTTCACTGTAACTTTTATTTATATTTTCTAATGTAATTAAATTCATCTTTTAATGCTCCTCTATAACAATTAACTACTCTTATTCTAACAAATTTATACCTATTATTAAAGTTTTAGTATATAATCATAATAATAATATGAATTGGAGTGATAATATGAAACTTAAAGAAAATGATAAAGTTCTTTTAGTAGCCTCTTCAAACCAATTACAAAAAAATAATAAAGAAATTTTAAATGAAATTATTTCAATATTAAAAGGATTTAAATTAAATGTAATCTTAGCAAAGGGTTTAATTAAAGAAGACTGCAAATTTTCTTCTGGTTTATTTAGAGGAAAGGAACTTATGAAAGGATTTGAAGATCCAAATATAAAATATATTTTTGATATTTCAGGTGGAGATTTATGTAATGAAATATTACCTTATTTAGATTTTGATTTAATAAAGAATTCAAATGCTATTTATTTTGGATATAGTGATTTATCTGTACTTTTAAATTCTATTTACTCAAACTCAAATAAGAAGTCCTATTATTATAATATAAAAACAATTTTATCCAATGAAGGACTTGAAAATTTTTACAATACATTTATAAATGAAAATATTAATGAATCTTTATTTTCTTCATGGAAATATAAATGGTTAATTAAGAAGGAGTTTTCTGGAATTGTAGTTGGTGGAAATATTAGATGTACATTAAAATTAGCTGGTACAAAATATATGCCTGAATTTAAATATAAAATATTATTTTTAGAAAGCAATGGTGGAGATATAACAAAGATAAGAAGTTTTATAGCTCAATATAAAATGCTTGGAATATTTAATGATATAAAAGGAATTATACTAGGACAGTTTACAGAAATAGATTTAAAAAACGAATGGGAAGAACTTGAAAATATTTTTATAAGTATATGCTCATCTAAAAATATTCCTCTAATTAAAACAAATGATATAGGTCATAGTATAAACTCTAAAGGAATTTGTATTGGTGGATTTTTAAAAATAAGCTAAAACTTGAAGTTTTAGCTTATTATACTTTTAACTATATCTATACCATTAGATTGCATCTTAAATAAAGATACAATATTCATAAAATCACCATTATGATTTCCAAAGGAATAAGTTTCTACACAATTTATAGGTACAACAATTCTTTTATTTATATTATTTTCATTAAAATAAGTTTTTAATGATATTGCAAATGTTTCTACACATATATCTGTACATACCCCTACAACAATAAAGTTCTTAATAGAATTATTTTCATTTAGCCATTTTTGAAAATCTAAAGAATGAAATCCATTAATAGAATTTTTCTTTATTATCTTATAATTTTTATCTTCTTTTAAAGAATCTTCTATTTCATCAATTAAATTCTCTTCGTTGCTACCTTTAACGCAATGAACAGGATAAGAATTAAATTCTGATGAATCTTTAGTATGGCTATCAATAAATACTATTTTCTTACATTCATTCATATTAGTTATTAAGTTACTTATAGGCAAAATAACATTTTCTACTCTATTAGATGCAAGCAATCCCTCATTATAAAATCCCTTTATCATATCTATAACAATTAGGGCGGTATCTTCCTTTAAATTGTTACTTATATCATTTATATTTATTTCCTTTGAATTATATATATCCTCTTTTAAAATTTCTACTAAATTTTTCATAAACCCCTCCATAATAAAAATACTAAATAGAAACATCTATTTTCTTAAAAGCAATTCTTTTTTCTAATTCTTTAGTTTCCTTATCAATAGTTATTTTGTATATGTTTTGACATCTTTCTTCTCTCCATTTTCTCATATATTTAGGAGTTGCAATAACTGAATAATAATAAGTATCCTCTATTTCATCTGAAAATTCTAAAAATGAAAGTATACTTCTTGTATCTAAAGTAATATTATCTTTATTTAAATTATTATATATCGGTACAAAATACTTCATTGGTATTTGATAATTATATAATCCTGAAATTTTTTTACCGCCTAAAATACCTCTATATAACAATCTGTTTTCTTTTATCTTATCTTCGTTAACTTTTATTTTAAATATTGGTTCACCTAAATTATTTTTATCAATACGTATTTTTATCATATTGCATTTTACCTCACGTCATTTTACTAAATATAGTATTTATTTTCTTAAGCCGTATCCTCCGTATACTGTTCTTGTATCTGCTATTGATATTACGGCTTTAATATCTAAATCTTCTATCAATTTTACTATTTCACCCTTCCTCTTTCTTTTAGCGTGTACTATTAAAACTGATTTTTCATTATCATATCCTTTCCCTGAAACTACAGTAACTCCAAGATTAGCACTTTTTAAAGCATTTAATATTTTATCTTCATTTTCTTTTGTAGTTATAATATTAAAAGTTACAAGTCCTATAGCTAACTTTTCTTCAATAATTGAACCTACATAATTTCCACATGCAAAACCTAATGCATAAACAAAAATCTTTATAGGATCCTGCTGAATATTTTGCAAAACATTTCCTACTACTACTAACCATATAATTACTTCAAAAAAACCTATAACAGATGCATATAATTTTTCTCCTCTAGTAAGTAATACAGTTCTTACAGTTGTTAAGGAAACCTCTATTATCTTTGCAAAGAAAATAATTAAATATAACATGATTAGCCTCCATTCCATATATTTCCAAGGAAATATTTTATTATTTCATCGTATGTTTAACTTATTTAGAAAATAAAAGCTAAATGATTTTTTACCATTTAGCTTTAAATTTTTAGTAATATATTATTTATTTGATTTAAAATAATCCAAAAGAATTTCTTTTTCTCCATCAATAAAATCATATTTATCAATAGTATTTTCGTTTATCCAACTAGCTTCACATACATTTTTCCCTAAATTCATATATTCTTTTATTTTGCCAGAATATATAAGAATAGTTTCTTCATTATTAGATAAATTAAACTCTTTTATTGGTTCTAAATCAAATACCAATGTATTTAAATCTTCTTTAATTGCATTTATAATACACTTTTCATTTGTCTCTCTTCCCTTTTTTAATCTTCCTACACATTTCCATCCTTCAGATTTTTTTTTCTTTCCTTTTTTTAAGATTAGAACATTATTAAAATCATCTTTAAGTATTATTGAACATCCTATAACCTTACCCACAGTAATATTTCCTCCTAGCCTTAACCTTTGTAAAATAATTTATATTCTTATTAGTAATACTTCTATAAAAGATACTAAAATCCTTTTTTTATTTTTATTTTATTAAAAGCTACAGTATTCCACATATTAAGATATTATTTATATTATACAGTTATTATGATAAAATTATTATTAATATATTTAGAAAGGATTTTTACATTATGAATAACTTTACAAATGACGATATTATAATTATTGTAAAAGAAATAATTAATTCATTAAAAGAAGAAGAATTAACTGGATATTTTACAGATGATGAATATCATTTTCCAAAATACATTTCTGATAAAATAGATTTATTATCTAAGGATGAATATATTAAATTTATTACTTCCTGTGAAAAAATAGCAAATAATTTATATGGTAAATATAATAACGAATTAAATTATTTAAATATGCTACATGAAGAAATATTAGAAGAGATTAAAATTTATTTTTAATTTCTGAATAGAGAATAAAATTTCACTCACTCTAAAGGGTTATATAAAATAACTTCTTAACAAAATATAGCCTAAATTTTAAATGGAATGTTAAAGCTAACATTCCACATTAAACTATTCTTCACTTTCAAAAAGTGCAAATAAAATTGTTGGAGATAATAAAATTAACGGAGAAATTCCACCCCAAAAAACTGGATTATTTAAATAACTAAAAGAAAATTTATTAAATACAAAAGGAGCTGCTATAAAGCCTATAAAAAGAATTAGTATAAAACTAAAGTATTTTAAAACTAAAAAATTCTTCTTCATTTTACCACTTCTTATTTAAATTTAATTTTATTACTATATATTATTCAAAAAAATATCTGTAAGTTACGTAAAAAAAGAAATAAGAGTCTATTAACTCCTATTTCCTATAATTTTTAATTATTCAATTATTAATTCAACTGGACAATGATCAGATCCAAAAACTTCTGAATGTATTTTGGCATCAATAAGTTTGTCTTTAAGTAAGTTCGATACTAAAAAATAATCTATTCTCCATCCAGCATTATTTTTTCTTGCATTAAATCTATAAGACCACCAAGAATATGCACCTTCTAATTCTGGATAAAAATATCTAAAAGTATCAATAAAACCACTATTTAATAATTCACTAAACTTTGCTCTCTCTTCATCACTAAAACCTGCATTTTTTCTATTTGTTTTAGGATTTTTAAGATCTATTTCATTATGTGCTACATTTAAATCACCACATACTATAACAGGCTTATTTTTTTCAAGTTCTTTTAAAAATGATCTAAATTCATCTTCCCAAATCATTCTATAATCTAGTCTAGCAAGTTTTTCTTTAGAGTTAGGGGTATAAACTGTTACAACATAATATTCATTAAATTCTGCTGTTATAACTCTTCCTTCCTTATCGTGTTCTTCTATACCTAATCCATATAATATATTTAATGGTTTCTCCTTAGTAAATAAAGCTGTACCTGAATAACCTTTTTTTTCTGCATAATTCCAATACTGATGGTATCCTTCTAAATTTAAGTCTAATTGACCTTCTTGAAGTTTAGTTTCTTGAAGACAAAAAATATCAGCATTAGCTTCATTAAAATATTCTAAAAAGCCTTTTTTTACACAAGCTCTAATTCCATTTACATTCCAAGATATTAACTTTTTCATTTTGAAAAAACCTCCTTTATATAGAGATTATTATAACATTAAATCATTATTAATAAATAACTATTTAATATATTATGTTAATTTTTAAAAGAATGTATTGGTGCTGGTATTCTTCCACCTCTTGCTATAAATTTATCAGAATTAAATTTATTTACTTTTATTACTGGTGCTCTTCCCAAAAGGCCTCCAAATTCTATTATATCTGAAACTTTTGATCCTGGTGCAGGAATAACTCTTACTGCTGTTGTTTTGTTGTTTATTACCCCTATTGCTGCTTCATCTGCAATTATTGCAGATATTGTTGATGCAGATGTTTCTCCAGGTATTGCAATCATATCTAGGCCAACAGAACATACACAAGTCATTGCTTCTAACTTTTCTATATTTAATGAATTATTTAAAACACCATCTATCATACCTGCATCTTCAGATACTGGTATGAAAGCTCCACTTAATCCACCAACATGTTTGCAAGCCATTATTCCACCTTTTTTAACGGCATCATTTAATAAAGCAAGAGCTGCTGTTGTTCCATGAGTTCCAACTCTTTCAAGTCCTATCTCTTCTAATATACGTGCAACAGAATCGCCTATTGCTGGAGTTGGTGCTAATGATAAATCAACTATTCCAAATGGAACACCTAATCTTTTTGAAGCTTCTGATCCAACTAATTGACCTATTCTTGTGATTTTGAATGCTGTTTTCTTTATTGTTTCACAAACAACATCGAAAGATTCTCCCCTAACCTTTTCAAGTGCTCGTTCAACAACTCCAGGGCCTGAAACTCCAACATTTATTATCTTTTCTCCTTCAGAAACTCCATGAAAAGCTCCTGCCATAAATGGGTTATCTTCAACAGCATTTGCAAATACAACTAACTTTGCACATCCAAATCCATTTGTATCTTTAGTAAGATTTGCTGTACTCTTTATAATTTCACCCATATCTCTAACAGCATCCATATTTATACCCGCTTTTGAAGATCCAACATTTACTGATGCACAAACTTTATTTGTATTTGCCAAAGCTTCTGGAATTGAATTTATAAGTATTTTATCTCCTTTTGTATATCCTTTTTGAACTAATGCAGAAAATCCACCTAAAAAATCTATTCCCAAATCTTCTGCTGCTTTATCTAAAGTTTTAGCTATACTTACATAACTATCAAGGTTAGTAGCACCTCCAATTATTGATATTGGTGTAACTGATACTCTTTTATTTACTATTGGAACTCCAAATTCTTTTTCAATATCATTTCCTACCTTTACTAAATCTTTTGCTGATTTAGTTATTTTATTATATATTTTCTCCAATAAAACCTTTTCATTTGAATCTATACAATCTAGTAAAGATATTCCCATTGTAATTGTTCTTATATCTAAATTTTCTTCATCAATCATTTTTATAGTTTCTAATATATTACTTGTATTCAAAATAATCTCTCCAATCTAAATAGTATGCATTGATTTAAATATTTCTTCTTTTTGAACTTTTATTATTACATTTAGACTATCTCCTATTTTTGAAAGACATTTACTAACTTCATTAAAATTGCAATTACATTTTTCTAAATCTACAATCATAAACATTGTAAAATTTCCATTCATTATTGTTTGACTTACATCTAGAATATTAATATTTAACCTAGCTAGTTCAGAGCTTATAGCTGAAACTATCCCTACTTTATCTTGACCTATAACAGTAATTATTGAATTCATATTATACCCTCCATATATAATTAAATTTAGTATTTAAAAATAACTATATATATATTATACAAAATTTTTATTATTTAACAAAAAGGGGATTATTGTATATTAACACCATTCATGGTAATATTAAGTGAAATATTACATTAAGAAAGGGCTTATTTATGTTAAAATCAAAATATTTTAAAGTTGTTATAATTAGTATTATAATATTTTTTGTTATAATAGGAATTTATTTTAGTAATAATAAAAAAGAAGAAATAAAAATTAAAAATACTAATTTATTAAAAAGTGAATTATCTTCTTTAGAGAAAGAAAGAAATGATCCTTATCTTCTTTTAGTAAATAAAAATAATTTATTAAAAGAAAATTATGTTGCAAAAGATATTTCTGAATCAAAGCTTCCTTTTTTACCTTATATAGTTACAACTAAATTAAATAAAACTGCTATTAAGAATGCAAAAAAAATGTTTGAAGATGCAAAGTCACAAGGTATATACTTACTTGGTGCATCTGGATATCGTACTCACAAAACTCAAGTTACCCTTTTTAATTCAAATGTTAAGAGAAAAGGTAAGAAAGCTACCTTAGAATATTCAGCTCCTCCTGGTGCAAGTGAGCATGAAACTGGACTAGCAATAGATATACTTAGCAAAGATAGTACAAATTTAGATGATAGGTTTGAAAAATCAAAGGCTTTTAAGTGGCTTAAAAATAATTGTTATAAATATGGATTTATTTTAAGGTATCCAAAGGATAAGGTTAATATAACAAAATATTGTTATGAACCATGGCACTATAGGTATGTAGGAAAAAAACATGCTGAAAAAATAATGAAAAATAATTTATGTTTAGAGGAATATTTAAATAATTTAGATAAAGATATTGAAAATTTAAAAGATAAATTAAATAGTCGAAAATAAAATAATATTACTTAAATATTATAATTAATTTAAAATTAAATAGTTTAAATAAAAAAAAAGAAATGTTAGATAAACCTAACATTTCTTTTTTATTTTATAATTTTCTAATCTTATCCCTTATATTATACATTATTGTTACTCCTAGAATGGACACAACAACAAATTCTCCAACTGCAACTTCTATTATTGTTAAAATTAAAGGTACATTAAGTAAGTAACTTAACATTGTTCCTATAATCAATCCATTAAATAAAGTTGGCCATAAAGAAGCCAAAAATAGTCTATATTTTTCTTTTAAATTAACTTTACTAGTTAAATATATTGCAATAACACTTATGAATGTAGCTAAAGTTCCAAATATAATATCCATTAGTCCATTTGGTCCTAGTATATTTGCAATAAAGCATCCAAGAGTAAGTCCAATTATATAAAAAGGATCAAAATAAGCAAGTAAAACAAGTACTTCTGACACTCTAAATTGAATTGGTCCATAAGCAATTGGAGCAAGTAGTAAAGTTAGCGCAGCATATAAAGCTGCTATAATTCCTGATAATACAATTCTTTTTATGGTTTTGTCCATGAAATCTTCCCCCTTAAAGTTAGATTTCAGCTCATCACCCAACAAAAATTTAAATATTTTTTTCTGCCTTAGTTTTATTTCTAGACAGGAGGCTCTCGAACTGTCTCTAATTTATTTGTTACAAAAATGATTATATACTGTAAGTTATTATAAATCAATATTTTTTAGTAAAATAATGGATAACTAATATAATGCAATTTTATTTTATTATTTATAAATATTTATTTTTAAATAATAAAAATAGTGATATAATAAATAATTAATAATACTTAAGGAGAATTTAAATTATGAAAGAAATATCAACAAATAAATTAAAAGATTTAATAAATGATCCATCTACATTAATAATTGATGTAAGAGAGAAAGATGAATTTATTCATGGGCATGTGCCTAAAGCAAAAAATATTCCCTTATCAGATATAGAAGATTATAGTGATAATATACCAACTGATAAACCTGTTTATTTTATATGTAAGAGTGGAAATAGAAGTGCTCATGCAGTATCACTTTTAAATGATTTAGATATAAAAAATGGAGTTAATGTCCGTGGTGGAATGTTATCATGGGACGGTGACATAGAAAAATAAAAAACTGTGTTAAAAACACAGTTTTTTATTTATATAAAATATCTGTTACTTTTGTAATAATCTATTCTATTTATTCTAAACATATAATATTCATAAATTTATTTTTTTCATTTAAAAATTTGAATAGTGGATATCCAATTATAGTTACTGATATAAACTCTCCTGCCATAAAGCCAAATAAGTATATAAAGAAAGGTAATCCAATTAATATATGCATTATAAAAACTACAGGAACACAAAAAATTGTAGGCCATAAAGTAGCAATAAATAAATTTTTACTTTTGCTTATAGCATAAACTGAAAAAAATGTTCCAAGAGTTCCAACAACTATATCAATCATTCCTAAAGGGCTTAAAAAATTTGCTATAAGACAACCTACAGTCAAACTTAGGATATATCGTTTATCATAAAAAGCTAATAAAACTAATACCTCTGATAATCTAACTTGAACTACTCCATAGCTTATAGGTGCAATAGCAAAAGTTATTACTACATAAAGAGTTGCTACTAAAGATAACTTTACAAATGTATTTAATGAATTGCTTTTAAGCATCTAATTCACTCCCAACTCCTAAGTCTGTATTGTTTATTAAAACTTCTATATTTTCATTTTTTTCTAAATACTTGTATTTATTAATAAACCATTGAACTAATTCCTCGTCCCTTTTAATATTAGTTGAATTTTCTACATATACGTTAACGCAACCTCGTTCAAAATAATTTTCTAATATAGAAATATCTCTATCTATCATTTCTTTAGTTTGTCCTTTTATTCCAACTAAAAGACATATAGAATTAAAATACTTATTTACCTCTTCATAAGATTCAAATCCTGCACCTTTATTTAATACCTTGTTTCTAAAATAATTATCAAAGGTTTCTACACCGCATCTAAATATAACATCTATATTAAAAAATTCTCTAATTTCATCTAGTCTATCCTTATAAAGATAGTGACATTCTACAAACAATTTTTTTATATTTTTAGTTATAATAATTTCTTTAATGTCTTTTAAAGTTTCCTGTGGTAATTCAAAAATACTACCTGAATTAATTACATCTAATACTCCTAATTCTCCTGTTACTTCTTTTAATACCTTTTTATTAAATTCTACTATTTCTTTTTCATTGTTGGAGTTATCATGAATGTAATCACAAAATTTACATCTTCCCCACTTACATGGAAAGCCTTTAAGCATTACCATTTCTCTCTTGTTTTTACCTAATATTTTACTGTACCTTTGCATGTCCATATTTTCTTCTCCTTTTTGTATGGCACAAAAACTAATACAAATAAAAAAGGACGACAAAAGTCATCCTCTAAATTACTATATTAGAAAATGCCTTAGTTTTGTTTAAAGACAGGAGGCTTACGAACTGTCTCTAATTTATTTACATGAACTATTATATCTTGTTAAGTCTTTATTTTCAATATTTTTTACTATATTCTAGCTAATATGGTTTTAAAAATAAATAGAATTTAATATTATTAAATTTAAATTACTTTTATTGATTAAAATAATCTATCAATTTATAATTACATAATAAATTAATTATAAAGGATTGATAAAATTTGGATATCACAACTATTTTCGACAAAATATTAAATTGGATTTCAACTAGTGGTTTGAAATTAGTTCTTGGACTAATAGGTCTTTGGATAGGTTTTAAAGTAATAAATAAAGTTTTAAAAACTTTAAATTCATTATTAAAAACACAAAATGTAGATTTAACATTAGTATCATTTTTCCATGCATTTGCTGATATATCTCTTAAAATTTTATTAGTAATAGCATTTATGGGATTTGTTGGAATTCCTACAGCTGGATTTGCAGCTTTACTTGCCTCTGCTGGATTAGCAGTTGGACTAGCTCTTCAAGGAAGTCTTTCAAATTTTGCAGGTGGCGTAATAATATTATTAATACGACCTTTTAAGGTTGGAGATTATATAGAGACTTCATCTTACCAAGGTAAGGTAGAAAAAATAAGTATTTTTTATTCTCATTTAGTTACAACAGATAATAAAGAAATAATGATTCCAAATGGTGCTTTAGCAAATGGAAGTTTAATAAATTATTCTTCAAAACCATTAAGAAGAGTTGATTTAACATTCAGTGTTGGATATGATGAAGATGTTATAAAAGTAAAGAATATTTTAACTGATATAATTAACAGACATACTTTGATTTTAAAGGAGCCTGAATCTTTTATAGCACTTAATGAACATGCAGCAAGTTCTATTAATTTCATTGTTAGAGTTTGGTGTAAAAATGAAGATTATTGGCAAGTTCATTTTGATCTTTTAGAAGAGGTTAAATTAAAATTTGATAATGAAGGTATTTCAATTCCTTATCCACAAATGGATTTACATATGCATCAAGTTAATCAATAAAATTAAATTACACTTATAAATAAAAATTAAAGAGAAGCATTTATTTTTGCTTCTCTTTTTAATAATATTTTGAAATTAATTTTTATTCTCATTGATAATTTTTAAAATAAAATATCCTACAAATAAAATTGTATATATAACTATTTTTAATAAATCTATTTTATGATTTAATAAAGCTAATAATATATGTATATAAACTAACAAATAAAATGGATAAGCAAATTTTTGAATCTTCTTCCACTTTTCAAAGTACATTTTACATCTAATCTTTTTTAATGAAGTTATAAATAAAGGAATCATTATAAAAAATGCTATAAGTCCAATAATTAAATATATTACATAAAGAACTCCTATTGGTTTTCCTGTGATAAATTTATTTATAAATCTAACTGCGTACATAATACAATGTGGCATTATAAGTATAGATCCTAAAATTGCAAGTTCTGCTCTAATACTTAATAATTTTTTTGTTACACTATATTTTTTATTTAATGCACCTGCAAACATAACAAGTACAAAGAATATAATTGCTACATTTCCTTTCATAAAGGCTTTTTCTAGTGCACCTATAAATCCATCTAGTTTATATCCTTCTGTTAACCTTAATATTTCATAAATTGTAACTAAAATTCCTATAATAGTAGCAAGTCCATAAAATATTTTTGAATTTTTCTTTATAAATCTTGGCATAATTAATGATAATGCCGTGACTATTATTAATGAATAAATTAAATACATAAAATGTCTCCCTTTCTTATTGAAAATTATTATCATTATCATATTGATAATAATATATTGAATTTATTAAGTCAATATTTATTTTTTGAACATTTTATTAATAACAAAATTTAATTTTTATAATTTATATGTTAAATAATTAATTTACCTATAATCATAGAAGTTTTAAAATTATGGTATAATTCTAAATATGAAATAAATAGCTTTATAAAAGGAGGCAATATAATTGAATGATGTTTTTGAAAAAAAATATAAAATAAATATCTTTGATGTTGATTTTAATCATAAATGTAAATTTTCAACCTTAGTAGATTATCTATGGGATGTTGTTATTTCTCAATCTGATTATTTAGGAGAAACTAAAGAAGGATTTGTTCATAATCAATGTATTTGGGTTCTTTTAAAGTATGATATAACTCTATATGAATATCCTAAATTTAGAGATATAATAACTGTTGATACTAAGGTATTAGGTACAAAAAAGTTTTATGGTTATAGACAAAATACTATAAAGAATTCTGAAGGAAAGGTTATTGGTGAAGTTGTTTCAACAGCTATATTAATAGATTTTCAAAAAAGACGTCCTATGAAAATATCACCTGATCAAAGTGAAATCTATGGACTTGAAGGAGAATTAGATAAAGTACCTGATTTAGATGATATTCCTAAAATTCAAAAAGAGGATTATGTTAAAGACTATCCTGTTAGATATAGTGATATAGATTCTAATGGACATGTAAATAATGTAAGGTATATGGAAATGGCAATGGATACTTTGCCAAGATCTATTTTAAATGAATACCAGTTATTTAATATTAAAGTACTATTTAAAAAAGAAACTACTGATGGAGATACATTACATATTTCATCTGAAGTAATTCATAATGATAATAAAGATATTACAACTATTCATAGTATTACAAGTTCTAATACTGGAAAACTTCTTACTAAATTACAATTTACATGGAAGAAAAAATAACATATATTTATAAAAAACTCTATATATAGACAATGGTAATTAGGTCTATATATAGAGTTTTTTTAGTATTTGTATGTAACAATATGTTTTACCTAATGATTTAGATTAAAAGGCTATTCTTTTAGAAATTTTGAATAAGCTTAATCTATTAAAATCTAATTCATATATTTTTTAATATCTTTAGTATGACTATTTTATTGTTACTTCTTTATTATTAATATCAAGAATTAAAACTTTACAAACTCCACCTAAATTATCTTCTACCATTTTAGCTAATTCATTTAAAGCACTTTCAAACTCTTTTACTCTTACTTCATCCATTAATTCTATGCATAAAAAAGCATTTTTTGTTTTTTCAGTAAGCATTGTTCTCACTGATTCACGCCAATTAAAGCATCTACAAATTGCACTTTCATTATCTTTATATACTATTTCACCTTCATATGGTGATGAATTTTCATTACTTCCAAGAGTTATAAAATTTTCATTTCCAATTGCTTTAGTAAGTTTAATATCTCCAACAAATTTATCTATATCTTCACCTCCACATGGCAAAGCATATTTTAATGAAATAGAATTATAAATATCAACTAAAGGATTAATATTTCCTAAATGATTTCCATTGCTAACTCTTTTTAATAATGCCTCTATTGATGATCTTGCTCCCTTCTTTTTCTTAAATTTTTGAAATGCATTTCTCCATACTTTTATAACTTCATTACTACTAAATTCATCATTACTTAAATATTTTAGTGATTCCTTTTCTGACTGATTAATCATATTTTTATATTTTTCTTCATCCTTTATAGAGTTATCTATATTTTCACAAATAACAACTCCTATTTTAGCTTCAGGAAATAACTCCCAAAAACTATCTTCAATAACAAACTTTTTCATTAAATCTACCTCCTTAAAATAAAAAAACCCAGGAAACATTATTAAATATCTGCCAGGCTTTTATTCTTCCGTGTACACAATTATATGTGTGTTTTCTCTCGGACCTGCTAGAAAAAACTACGGAACCCTAGAAAACTAAAACTATAATTAAATTTCTAAAATTTATATTTTAATTTTAGCATAACAAAAACTTGAAATCAATTACATAATTTTACATCACTATATTTAATTTAAGTTTATATAATAAAATCTTTAATTAATATAAAAAAAATACTATACTTATATAATGATAATAATTAATATGAAAAATAGTAAATTAAGGAGTTTATATATATATGAGAAAAAAAGATATACTTGAATTAAAAAAGCGTTTTAAAAAAGACTACTGCACCTTTAGTAAAATGTGTGGTTGTTATGTTAATGGTGAAAAAAAAATTATTTTAAAGTTTAAAGAAACATTTCTTAATTTAGATGAAGATGAATATTTTAAATACTTAGAACTTGCTAAAAAAGTTCTATCTGGAACTATATCAAATAATATTTTAGAACTTAAATTTCCACTTAATGAGGATCTTATAAATGAAAAACAAGTTTCACTTATGAAACTTAAAAGTAGTCAATTTAAAGATGATACTTTACTTGATGATTTTTATAAATCAATTATAGATAATTATGATTATACAGGTAATTTTTTAATACTTCTTTTTAATGATTCCTATGACATTTTAACTAAAACAAGTGATAACAATAAAATAGATGAATCAGAAGAGGTATATGAATATATTTTATGTGCAATATGTCCTGTTGAGCTTTCAAAACCAGGTCTTCGATATTTTGAGGAAGAAAATACAATAAAAGCACGTATTAGAGATTGGGTAGTTAAACCTCCAGTTAATGGTTTTGTATTTCCTGCTTTTATTGATCGTAGTTCAGATGTTAACTCTATTATGTATTATACAAAAAATGCAAAAGATCCTCATCCTGAATTAATGGAAGGGGCTTTAGGATGTTACTCAAAACAAACTGCTACTATCCAAAAAGAAACCTTTAAATCAATTGTTAAAGATTCTTTTGGTGCTGATGAAAAATTAGCTGATAAAGTTTTTATGGATATACAAGAAAATTTAAATAATTTTGTAGAAGAATATAATGATATGTATTCTGATACAGATTGTGATCCAATAACTTTAAAGGATAAAGACATACAAAATATTTTAATAGAAAGTGGAGTTTCTAAAGAGCTTACTACTAAAATTGAAAAATCTTATATAGAAAATTTTGGCGATGATATTCCTTTAGTAGAAAATTTAATTGACTCAAAAATACTTAAAGCAAATGAGCAAAGAAAAAAGGAAGAAAATTTAAAAAATCAAGTAAAGGCATTAAAAACTAGACTTGAAGAAGTTACAAAAGAAACTTCTTCAGATAAAGAAATAACTCTTACAAAAATAAATGAAAATAATATACCTTTAGAAGAGAATTTAAAAGATTCTATAGAAGAACATTTAGAAAATAATGAAGAACTTTCTACTGAAAGTTCAAATGAAATTTTAGAAGCTAATGATGAAAATACTAATGAAATTTCAGTATCTTCTGAAATTACTTCTGAGTATGATGTTGTACTTCAAGTTAAACCTGAAAAAGTACCTCAAATAAAATCTCAAGTAATTGATGGACAAAAATGTATAGTTATTCCTATTAATGATGATGAACAAGCTAAGGTTAACGGATTAGATGATTTAATTTAAACTATAATTTAACAAAAAAACAGCAAACCATAAAAAATAAGATTTGCTGTTTTTTTATTTTCTACTTACAAGTTAACTTTTCTATTATATTTTTATAATTAGGATATTTCTTTAATAAATCCTCCCTATTAAACAATTCAAAATCTTCAAATCTAAATCCTGGTGCTACCATACAACCTACTAATGAAAATCCTTCATTATTCATAGAAGATCCAAATATAAATCCTTTAGGGACTAAAACCTGAGGTGTTTCTCCATTATGTATATTAAGTCCTAATTGTTTTTCTATAAATTCTCCTTCAGGTGATATCATATATATAGTAAGAGCTTCACCTGCATGAAAGTACCACATTTCATCTGATTTTAATCTATGAAAATGAGATACTTCTCCTGTATGTAATAAAAAGTATATACTAGTCCATAATTTATTTTCTTCTCCATTAAATTTTAAAGTTTCTTCTGAAATAGAGGACTCTTTATAATATCCTCCCTCAGGATGCTTTTCCATATTTAAATTTTCTATAAAATATTTTGAATCCATATTGTAACTCCTTATAATGTATTATTTTTTGGAAATATATTTATTCCCTTCTATATAAAATCTCCAAAGGAAATCTTTTGCCTCCTCTGCATAATCTATCCCAATTCTTTTAGTTGTTATTATATTAAAATCTTTAAATTTATCATAGGTTAAGTATAAATCACCCTTTTCGTAAAGCTTACACCAATTTAAGTCTCTTTCTATAGAAAAGGCCTTACATAACTTTCCAGGACCATTTGTAAGTGCAACTTTTTGAGAGTTTTTTAATTCATCATATCCTTTATTAAACCTTTTTTTAGAAATATAGTCAAACTCATTAAGAGGTTCAATAGCTCTAATTAATACAGCCTCTGCTTCCTCCCTTATTCCTGAAACTACATTTAGACAGTTATACATTCCATATATTAGATAAATATAAGCTACTCCACCTTCTGAATAAAGTATTTCAGTTCTCTTAGTTCTTCTTCCATTATACGCATGACAAGCTTTATCTCCATTACCAATGTAAGCTTCAGTTTCAACAATTCTACCCTTTATTATTTTACCATCTATTTCTCTAACTAAAATTTTTCCAAGTAAATCCTTTGCTAAATCTAAAGCATTATTTTTAAAATAATCTTTATTTAATATCATAATGTATTCTCCTATTTATATAAAATTACATAATATTATTATATGTTATATTATTTTATTTAATATAAATTTTTTTAGAGTTTATAAGTTTACTTAAATTATAATATTATTTTCATATTTATTATATTAATTTTAAGTTAATATCTAATTATAAATTTTGGATTAAAAAAAGCTTAAGGAATATTCCTTAAGCTTTTTTTAATAGTTTAGAGAAATCTGTGATAAATATTTTTTTATACATTTAATTATATTTAATTGAACTTCTAAGCTCTTTATAGAATCTCCTTCAATATTCAAAGCATGATTTGCACCACTTATATTTATAAGTTTTACTCCATTTATATTCTTTATTTTTTCATTATTTTCTTTTGATAATAATGGATCTGAATCTCCTGTAATTACTAATGAATTTTCTTTTATTCCAATATCTACAGTTTTATTTATAGGGCTTAAATAAATATTTACTATATTATATCCTATGATATTATTGTTTAATATATTTTGAACGCAAGTTCCTATACTCTTTCCTATAAATACTATATTTTTATATTTACAATTTAATGTATTTTTAAGTAATGCAAGAGATTCTTCTACAATAATATTAAATTCACTTTCTGGATGGAAAGTATCTCTTCCAACTTGGAATCCATATTCTATTTTTAATAAATCAAAACCAAGTTCTAAAGCTAATGATGATGAATACTCTAGTGTTGCCCTATCTAAAGTATATCCTATTCCTGGTAACACAACTGCTAATGTGTTACTTCCCTTTCCAACAACTAAAGGCTTTAAATCCATTCCCCAATATGATTTTACTATATTACACATATTCTCATCTTCCTTCTAATATTTATATAATAATATTTCCCTTTTTAAAGTATATCATAAATAAATATATAAACTTTAAACATATTGTTTCAAGTTATAATTTATAAATCTTTTTTTAGATTTATAAGATCATCACTAACATCACTTGCTTTATTTAAACATTTTAATAATAATATATTTTCATAGGATGACTTGTGTTGTATATTATTTATATTTACACAAAAATTATTCTTATCATTTATTTCATTATTAAAAAATTCTTTCATATAATCAAAAATATCATTTATATTACTTATACATTCTTTTATATATATTTTATTTAAGTTATGTTTAGTTTCATTAGAAAATATAATACAATTATGAGCTAATAAAGTTACTAATTCATTATTTTCAAGTAATAATTTTTTAAAGTTCTCATTACTTCTTTTAGAATAATGCATTTCTAACTTACCGCTTATTAAATAAGAAGAATATATTATAAGCCTTAACTCATCTTTATTAAAGTTTCCATTTAATATATCTTCAATTTTACTTAAAAGTATTTTATCTAATTCAATTAATTTGTTTATCATAGTTATAAGCTCAATGTGATTTCTATTTTTTAATATAAAATTATTAGCAAATAATACAGTAACTGCTGATATAGCTGTATATAAGAATCTTAATATTATAGCTTCATTATCTCCCATTGATATTGTAGTTATAGCTAGAGAATAACATGTTAAATAAATAGTCATTGTTCCATAATCACTAAAAGCATACATTAAAAATGTAGTAATTATAAGTATTATTATATGAGATACTTTTCCTGTAAAAATTGAAAAAACTATAAATGAAATACTTAAACCTAAAATTGTTCCATTAAATCTTTGCTTTACTTTTATTTTACTATCTTCATAAAAAGGTAAAGTTAATATAAAGATTGTCATAGGTATCCAATAACCTTTAGGAATAGAAAACATTTTTTCTATAGAAAAGGATGTTGCTATAAGTAAGGCAAGTCTTATTGAAAATCTTATTTTAAATCCATTTAAAGAGAACTTATACTTACTATATTTTTTAAAATATTCTTTTGAATCTTTAAAATTAAGATATCTTTTTAATCCTTCCTTATTTGATTTTTCAGCTTCAATTAATGCCAAAGAATAATAATTTAACATGTAATGAATATAATAATTTATCTCTTTATTATTAAATGAATTTTTTGAGCAAAAGTCTAAAATCATATTACTATAATTTATTTTGTTTTTAATTAACATTTCAAAATTTAAAAATAATTTTCTAAGATTTTTAATACTCTTTTCATTTAAGTTATTTTTATTATCTACAAGTTCTGATACTATATTAATCATATGATGAAATACAACTATAAATGGATAGTATTTTTTCTTTCCACTTGAATAAACAAACCTATTAAGTTCTTTACATATTTCAAATAATTCATATTGTTTATTTTTAATATCTTTAAAATTTCTATTAAGTATAAGCTCTAATTGAATACTTATATTATCCATACCTTCCTTTATTAATTGAAATATTTTAGAATGCACTCCCCTTGGAGATATAATTCTTAATGCAATAAATACTATTATGTAAGATATAAATATAGCTAATAATCTTCTAGGAATCTCATGTATACTTGTAGGGAATATTTGAAGAAATACAAATGCCATTAAATATGGGAAATAGCTACTTGGATTATATTCATCTGTTAAAAAATAAGCTAACACAAAAACTGCTATTAAATTTATAATAAATGTTCCTGCTGAAAGATCACTTGCAACTGAAGCTAAAATTCCTATAAATAAATGAATAAATAAAGGCTTAAATATATTTTTTTCTATTGTTAGATAATTTTTCATTCTTATAAAAGTTAATGTCATATATGGTGCAATTATAATATTATTTAATCCAAAAAACATCAAATTCACACATAATATTGTAAGTGATACTATAGCTTGTGGATATGCTCCTTTAAATTTTTCTTGTAAATTTTTAATATTCATTTTAATTTTCCTTTTATTAATTATTATAATGGTTTATTATACTAAATTTTATTAATTAATTTGTTAACAAATAATTATAAATATGTTAGTTTAACAAAAATACAATCTTTAATGCTATTATTATACAATAAAATAAATTAAATTTTTTCTTTATCTGGTATTTCCTTTATAATATAATATTTAATGTAAGCAATTTTGAAGGGAGGCAAGTTACTTTAAGTCTACTTAAGGTAATGACTATTATGAGTAAAGTAAATATCGATTGGAAAAATTTAGGTTTTGATTATATAAAAACTGATTTTCGTTACATATCAATTTGGGAAGATGGTAAATGGGATGAAGGTAAATTAATAACAGACAATAAACTTACCATTGAAGAAGGTGCCCCTGCACTTCATTACGGTCAACAATGCTTTGAAGGATTAAAGGCATATAGAACAAAAAATGGAGACATTCAATTATTTAGACCTAATAGAAATGCTAAAAGGTTAAATGATAGCTGCAAAAGACTTCTTATGCCAGAAGTTCCAGAAGAAAAATTTATTGATGCATGTATGAAAGTTATTAAAGCTAATGAAGATTATGTTCCTCCATATGGAACAGGTGCTACATTATACTTAAGACCATTTATAATTGGGGTTGGAGATAATATAGGTCTTAAACCAGCTAGTAAATTTATATTTTCTATATTTTGTATTCCTGTTGGTCCATATTTTAAAGGTGGCATGAAACCTGTTAACTTTATGGTGTCTGATTATGATAGAGCTGCTCCAAATGGAACAGGAGCTCAAAAAGTTGGAGGAAATTATGCTGGAAGTCTTATTGCTCAAAAGAAGGCTAAATCTCTTGGTTTTGCTGATGCAATATTCCTAGATCCTGCAACTCATACAAAAATTGAAGAAGTTGGTTCTGCAAATTTCTTTGGTATAACTAAAGATAATAAATTTGTAACTCCACTTTCACCATCAATACTACCTAGTATTACTAAATATTCTCTTCTTGAACTTGCAAGAGATTATTTCAATATGGAAGTAATTGAAGGAGATGTATTTATAGATAAATTAGATATATTTAAAGAAGCAGGCGCTTGTGGAACTGCTGCTGTTATAACTCCTATTGGTGGAATCTTTTATAAAGATAATCTTCATGTTTTTTATAGTGAAACTGAAGTTGGTCCTATAACTAAGAAACTTTATGACACTTTAATTGGAATGCAATTTGGTGATGTAAAGGCTCCAAAAGGATGGATATACAAAGTTAAATAAAAAATAAATATCAATTATTAATTATAAACCCCAAATGTTAAATATACTTTCATTTAATATTTGGGGCTTTTACTTTATATAAATATTATTTTCTATTTATAAGAATTTTCTATTATTTTTACTACTTCATCCTCAGTTAATGGTCTTCTATCTTGTGCAAATACCCTTGTCATAGATGACATTGCTTTTTCTGCAAACATTCTACTTTCTTCTTTTTTAATTCCATAGTCTGACATCTTTAAATCATTAACATTACATTTTTCTCTTAAATCATTTAAAGCTTTTATAAACGCTTCTCCACCTTCAACATCACTCATAGAAGATACATCTACACCTGCTGCTCTTGCCATATCTTTCATTCTCTTTGGCGCAATTGTATTATAAAATCTATAAAATGCATCTGAAATCATTAAAAGGCCTGCTCCATGTTCTAATTTTGGATAAAAAGCGCTTAAAGCATGCTCTATTCCATGTGAAGAAATACTTGAAGAAATTGAAAGCATAAATCCTGATAAAGTATTAGCAATAGCTACCTTTTCTCTAGCTTTTATATTATTTCCATCTTCATAAGCTATTGGTAAATATTTAAATATAAGTTCAATAACTTTAATGGCATACATATCTGATATATCAGAAGCACATTTAGCTAAATATCCTTCTGTTGAATGGAATAATGCATCAAAGCCTTGAAATGCAGTTAATCTTTTAGGAACTGTAAGCATTAATTCAGGATCTACAATAGCTATGTGTGGGAATAATTTTTCGTTTTTTATTCCAATCTTTTCATTAGTTTTGCTATTTGAAATAACTGCAATACCATCTGCTTCTGTGCCAGTACCTGCTGTTGTAGTAATAGCAATAACCTTTAATGGATCATTTTCTATTTTACGTCCCTTTACATATTCCCAGAACTCTCCATCATTTGTTGCCATTAAACTAATTGCTTTTGCAGAATCAATTGAGCTTCCGCCACCCATTCCAATTATAAAATCACAATTTTTCTCTCTAGCTAAATTAGCACCTTCTTCTACATGTTCAATAATAGGATTTTGAAGTATTTTATCAAAAACAACATATTCACAATTATTTTTTTCTAAAAGACTTTTTAGTCTATCTAAATATCCAAACTTTTTCATTGATGTACCAGATGTAATTACAATTAAAGCTTTTTTACCTGGTAAATCTATATTACCTATTTCGTTAAGTTTTCCTTCTCCAAAAAGTATTTTTGTTCCAATATAATAATCTAAATTCATATGTAAAGTCTCCTTTTTTAATGTTTTTTGTATATTATATCACTTGAATATTATTATTTATATAATTTATAAAGATTATATTTGTGAATATTATGTTCATTTTTTGTTTTTTTACTTCCATAATTTATATTATGGAAGTTTCCTAGTATAATATTATATCTTTGTATAATAATTATATCTTTAATTTTTTTGTGTTTTTAATTTTTTATTTTATTTTTAATCATCATTTACGAGTATTTTATTTAAGATATATTTTTTTTAATATTAATTAACTATTTAAAAATATGCTCCAATAGAAAAAACAGATAACACATTAATTTGTGCTATCTGTTTTTTCTGTGTAATTATCATTAAATATAAGTGAAGTTACAAAATATAATACTAGTAAGCTAGAACCTTTAATTAAAAGTTTTACTTTATCTTCTCCTAATAAATATCCACTAAATATTTTTTCTAAAAATATACAAATTACAATTAATACTATTGATACTAATGTTAATATTACTTTAGTATGTCTTTTATTTAGAATTTTATTTGAAACTATAGATTTATATAATTTGCTATGTCTCCAAAAAAGATCTAGAATATAAAACATTCCAGCTATAGCTAGTACATTTAATACATAATTCATATTACTCTTCTAAAGATTTCTCCTTAGTTTCCTCCTCTTTTTCATTCTTTAGTATTTCTAAAATTTTATCCATATTTATATGTTCTTCAAAAAATTCACCTAAATTATCATATTGTTCTAATTTATATTTTTTATAATGTTCTTTTTCTTCCTTACTGTTTTCAATAACTACATTATATTTTTTCTTTAGATCATTTATCAAATTTTTTCTAAATTCTTCACCTTCTAATATTCCATGAATATAAGTTCCAAATACATCTCCCTTTTCATTGCAAAGACCTATTACATTATTATTTTTATCAATAATAAATACTTCTCCATTATCTAGCATTTCTCCAAACCCATTATGAACTTCATATCCATAAACTCTTATGTTAGAAAGACTTTTTAATTCATTTTTCATAGAACAGACAATTCCATTTGAAATAGCTGTTTTTTTATCAGAAGATAATGTAGTATTAAGGGGTAACATATTAAAACCCTTTATAATTTTATTATCTTCTTCATTAGATGAAGAGTCAATTATATTTTTGCCTAACATTTGAAATCCACCGCATATACCCATTACTGTAGCTCCGTTTTTTTGTAATTCTACTATCTTATCATATAAGCCATTTGATTTAATATATTCTAAATCATAAGTTATACTTTTGCTTCCAGGTAATATTATTAAATTAGCTCCTTCTAACTCATTTGGAGTTTTTACATATCTTATATTAACATTCTTTTCAAGTTCTAAAGGATAAAAATCTGTAATATTTGATATATGCTGAAATTTTATTATAGCAACATTAAGACCACTTCTCTTATTGCTTCTAAGCCTTTTGGTAACTGTTTCCTCATTTTCTATTGTTAATTCTTTATAAGGTAATACCCCTAAAACTGGTATGTTTAGTTTCTCTTCAAGAATAGATATATTATTCTTAAATTCATTTATATCACCTTTAACTTTATTTATTATTATTCCTTTTATTAATTTTCTCTCTTCTTCTTTAAGTAACATTACAGTTCCATAAATTGATGGAATTGCCCCACCTTTTTCATCATTTCCTACTAATATTACATCTGAATTTGTCAAGTTTGCTATATAAAAGTTTGACATCTCATTGCATTTTAAATTTACATCAAAGGCACTTCCTCTTCCTTCAACAATTATATTATCGTATTCTTTTGATAATTTTTCAAAACCTTCCTTTAAAAACTCCTTTAAATCTTTGTTTACTTCATCATCATTGCAATTTTCTTTATTACAATAGGATTTTCCATTAACAAATATTTTAGCTTTATTATCTGAAGATGGCTTAATTAAAATAGGATTCATTATTCCTTTTGGAGTTATTTCACAAGCTTCTGATTGAATAAATTGAGCTTTAGCAATTTCTTCACCCATTTTATTTTTAGTTGAATTTAAAGATACATTAATTCCTTTAAAAGGTGCTACATCATATCCTTTTTTCTTTAAAACTCTACATAAAGCTGTTAAAACAGTACTCTTTCCTACAGAAGATGCAGTTCCTAAAACCATTATATTCTTTTTCATTGTATTCACCTCTATAAATTATCTGTAATTAAAATATGATTATAATTATTATTTTTAAATTTCTCACCTATTTTAAAGCCTATTTCATTTTTAAAAATAGGTCCATCATAAACAAAGGTATGATATTCTCCATTTTCACCACAAGGATCTGCACCTGTTTTTTTTATTTTTTCTACAAGAGAATGAGTTAAAACCTTCCCTAAATAGCTTTCATCTAGTTCAGTATCATTACAACATTTTATTATGCTTTTAAATCCATTATCTATAAATTCTTTAGTTAGTTTTTCTCTATCTTCCTGCCAAAGAGGAAATTTTGCTTCCATATTTACATTGTTACATCTATCTGTACACCAAGTTCTATGTCTATCTATATCTATATCTCCAAAGGCACAAAACCTAGCTCCCATAGCTTTACCTTTGTTTAGCGCTTCTTCAAATGCTTTTTCATACTCTTCTCCTATGCAATTAACCTTTATAAGAGAAATAGACAATGCTTCTGATACTTTGTCTAATATATCACTTGGTATTCCATGGAACCAAGATTTATCTTCATTCTTATTCACCGTTACAATAAGGCCTACAGGAATATATCCTTTTTCTATTAATCTATATAATGATAATGTACTATCTTTTCCACAACTATATGATAAAATAAACTTTTCCATTTTTTATTCTCCTTAATTCCACTTTTCTAAAACTTTTAACATAAATTCTCTTATATTTATTCCATAAACCTCTTCAAGTTTTTTAGACTTTAAAATATTTTCACTATAATCTATATCTACTATTTTCCCATCATTTATAAGGACAACTCTATCTGCATATAAATTTACTAAATTTAAATCATGTAAAACACCTATTACTGCCCTGTCTCCTGCTTTACACCACTTTTTTATATTATCCAAAAATTCTATTTGATGTTTAAAATCTAAATGATTAGTTGGTTCATCTAATAATATAACTTTCGGATCTTGTACTATTGTTCTTGCCAAAAATACCCTTTGAAGTTGTCCTCCTGAAAGTTCACTAATATATTTATCTTTAATATTAGTTAAAGATAAATCCTTAATTACATTTTCAACAATTATTTTATCATCTAAACTTAAAGTAGAAAAGGCTCCATTTATATGAGAATACCTTCCTAAAGAAATAGTATCATATACAGTATACGAAAAGTATATTTCTGTTATTTGAGACATTAATGCTATATTCTTAGCTAAATCTTTTCTATTAAAATCCTTTATCTCTTTATTAAATATTTTTATGCTCCCTTTATAATCATTAATATTTGCTATTGCTTTTAATAGAGTACTTTTTCCACATCCATTAGGTCCTATTATACAAAATAATTCATTTTTATTCACCTTAAAACTTACATCTTTAATAATATTAATTTTATTATATCCTGTATATACATTTTTAACTTCTATCACTTTTACACCTACTTCTTTTTAAAATATATATAAGCAAAAAATGGTGCCCCTATTAATGCTGTAATTGCTCCTATTGGAAGTTCTGATGGTGATATTATAGTTCTAGATATTAAATCTGTAATTACCATTAAGCTTCCTCCTAATATAAAAGACATAGGTATTACTAAATTATGTTTAGCTCCAAAAATCTTTCTTACAATATGTGGTGCTATTAAATCTATAAATCCAATTATACCACTTAAAGATATTGCACTTCCTGCTAAAACTGCAGTGAAAACAAAAAGCCTTGTTTTTACTTTGTTAGTATCTACTCCAACTGACTTTGCATTATCTTCACCAAAGGTTAATATATCCATTTCTTTTGTATAAAGTGAAATTCCAAACATTCCTATAAGTAAAAAAGGAATAAATGCGTAAACATAACTCCACCCCTTCATAGAAAAGGATCCCATCTGCCAAAGTGAAATTGCCTTTAGACTATCTCCATTTAATGCTCCAGCTGTTGTAAGTATTGCATTTAAAAATAAAGAAAACACCATTCCAGCTAATATTATAGTGTTATTAGATAAAAATATATCTACTCTTTTTGAAAATGATATTACTATTATAACCGTAAGTAAACCAAATATAAAGCCAACTATTGGTAAAGTAAAATCACCTAAAAATGAAATATTAAATCCAAAAATTATTACTAAAGCTGCTCCAAGGCCTGCCCCTGATGAAACACCTAAAGTATAAGGAGATGCCAGTGGATTTTTTAAAATAGATTGAATGGCTGCACCACTTACTGATAAAGCTCCCCCTATTAAAAATGCTAATAAAACTCTTGGAAATCTAAGTTCCCATATAATTGCAACTTCTTGCCCTGTTATTTTATAATCTAAAGGAATATTTAAAACTTTATTCCCTATTATTGAAAAAATGTCAAATAAATTAATATTGGAACTTCCAATAGAAGTTCCAATACATATTATTAAAAAAGCTATAGGAATAGTTAATAAAGCTTTTTTTCTCTTACTAAAAATTTTTGTATTCATTTGGATATATATCCTTTGCCATTTCTTTTAAAGCTTTTATAATATGCTGTGATGGACGTGATGATGAGTTTGTATCTATTTGATATACAGCTTTATTTTTAACAGCCTTTATAGTATTCCATCCTTTTCTTTCTTCAATTTTTTTAACAGGGTCTTTTATATAATTTACATTTGTTAAAATAACATCTGGATTTTTTTCTATAACTGATTCTGCACTAGGTGAAATCCATCCTTTATCGCTACTAAATATATTTTTTGCTCCAATTATATTTATCATTTCATTTAGGAAAGTTCCTTCTCCAAAACTATAAAGTGAAGGACTTGAGCCTATTTCAAAATAAACAGTCTTTTTATTTTTTATTTTATCTCCAACCTTTTTTATACTATCTATTTCCTTTTTCATATTAGAAACTAATTCTTTTCCTTTATCTTCTGTGTTAGTTAGTTTAGCTAAAAATTCAATATCTCCATATATTCCTTCTATGTTTTCGCTGCTTTTAATATATACAACTGGTATTTTTGCATCTTTAATAGCCTTAAATGGATCGCTACCACCTGCTTTATTATGAGTTGATGCAATTATTATATCTGGTTTAAGGGATACTATCTTTTCAGCATCTGGATGTAAAAAGTCTAATGTAGCAGCATCTTTATTTACACCCTCTATATCCTTTGAATATTTATCTGTTGCAATTATTTTATCTCCAAGACCTAATGCTACTAAAATTTCTGTATTAGATGGTGCAGTAGATATTATTCTATCCATTTTCTTAGGTACATTAAAATCATTTCCTGCCCTATCTTTCATAGTTTTAGTTTTGTTTGTACAACCTGCAAAAATACCTAAAACTAGTATAAAAGAAAGTATTAAAGCAGATATTTTTAATTTTTTTAAATTTCTCATATATGTAACCTCCTATGTAAAACTTATTTATTTTTAAATATTAGATATACTACTAATTCTAATATTTTCATTATCTACTAATATGTTAAGTACGTAACCTCTTCCACAAGATGGCTGCCATTTAAATAAATCTTTTTCATTACTATAAAACTCTTCTAAAATAGTTCCTATAGTTCCTCCATGACATACTAATATAACATTTTTTTTATTTTCTTTTATAAGTTTATTTATAAAAGATTTAAATGTTAATTTTGTTCTTTCTCTATATTGTTTTTTACTTTCTCCATTTTTAATAATATAATTTCCTTCTGTATCCTCTATCCAATTTATATAACCCTTTGAATTTTTTAATTCTTCATAACATTTCATTTCAAAATCCCCAAAATTATATTCTCTAAAACCTTCTTCAATTAAATAATTACAAGTATCAAATAATATACTCATTGTTTCATTAGTTCTTTTTAATCCTGTTGTATAATATCCATCTATGTCCCTATAGGGCTTTTTTAGTTTTATTAATTCTTCTTTCCCTTCTTTTGTAAGAGATATATCTGTCACTCCACAATATAATCTTTTTTCATTAGCTTCAGTTTTTCCATGTCTTATTAAATATAATTTTAATTTATACATCCTTTAAAACCTTCTCTATTCCTAAAAATACTCTTATAACCTTTTCACTATTTAAGGTTAAATACTGAATAGCTCTTCCATGTTCATCTCTCCATACTCTATCTTTCTTTTCAAGAGGAACTATTCCAGAACCTATATCATCAGTAATTATTATCTTATCTTTTAAATTTTCTATATTATCTTCTATGTACTTTAAAACATCTTTATTATTTAAAATTCTTTCCCTAACAAATATGTGAAATCCTGATATAACTTTTTTATTAAAATTAAGTTTATCACAATTACAGTAAAATATGTCTTCATTATTTATTTTATATTTATTTTTTACATAGGATAACTTACCATTATAAGCTCCTCCAAAAACTAATATCATACTTTTTCTCTCCTATATTAATGCTAATAATAATAGTCCTGTAGCTTCACCAATAATTAAACCATAACCTGCTACGTCACCATTTATTCCCCCAAGTTCCTTAATATTTCTATCTGTTTTATATAACATAGCTAAGCACATTATAATTAAAATTCCGTCATATAATATTCCTATAGTAAAAAATATAATAATTAATAGAGCTATTAATATTATAACTTGCAGGCCTCTATCAAAGGAATTTGTTTTAGTTTTAAAAATTTTTACTAAAGTACTTTCTTTTATTTCTTTTTTTATTAATATCATAAGTGCCATAAAGCTTCTTGATATTATAGGAATAAATAATAAAAATAAAACATTTTTATTATCACTTAATATTGTATAAATAGATGCAAATTCAATTATTAATAATATTATTACACTTATTACAGAAAAAGCTCCAGTACAAGAGTCTTTAAGTATTCTAAGTTTTTCTTCTCTATCTCTTCTTGATAAAATTGCATCACATATATCCATATACCCATCTAAATGAAGCATTCCAGTAATAAATATAGGAAATATTAAAAGTATAGCACTTATTAGTACAATATTTATATTAAAATATTTAAGTATATTGTAAAGTGAAAACCAAAGTACTCCTATTATTAATCCAACTGCTGGATAAAACTTTAATATATGCCTTGTATTTTTATCATCCCATTTATATCTTGGAGCAGGTATTACTGAAAACATTGATACTGCCATAAGAAAACTTCTAATATATTTCATTTATTAATTTTCTCCCTTCTACTTCTCCTTTATGTATTTCATAATTGTTGTAAATACATTCAATAACAATATCACAAAATTCTATAATATTTCTATTTAAATAGGCAAGCTCTCTTTTATAATTTTCAGTAAAAGATTCATATATAATTGAATCACTAAAAATATAATCACTTACAATTACAATATTTTTGCAAAAATCACTTAATTCTTTTATATCTTTAGCTATTTTTTCATGTAGCTTTTCTTTTATTCCATCTTTTGTAAACATTTCATTATTTAATAAAGTTGTAACACTATCTAATAGTAGTGTATCATTTTCTTTAATTTTACCTTTTATATTATTTACATCCTTAAAAGCCTCTATAGTTTTAAAGTTTTCACCTTTTCTTCTATTTAAATGACCTTCTATCCTACTTAAATCTTCACTGCAATTTGGTTTCATTGTTGCAATATATATTATGTTATCTGAAGTATTTATTTTTTTGCATAATTTCTCACCAAGAAATGATTTTCCACTTCTAGTTCCACCTATTATTGCTATCTTCATTTATATTCTCCTAAAATTTATGTAAATTATATTTTATAACATTCCTCATCTCTTATTTCATCTAAATACTCACAATTAATTCCTGACTCTTCAAAAGTAGCCATATTTCTTAAAATAGCATTTGCTGTATCTATTATAGAAAAGGCTATTGGACATCCACTTCCTTCTCCAAGTCTCATATCTAAGTTAACCATAGGTTTTAATCCTAACTCATTAATTGCCAAAGAATATCCTATTTCCTGTGATAAATGTGATGCAAATAAATAATCTTTTATATTTTCATTTAATTTAACTGCTAAAAGAGCTGCAACTACTGATATAAATCCATCTATAACTATTGGAGTTTTATAATAACTAGCTCCAATAAAGGCTCCTGTCATTGCAGCTAAATCAAATCCTCCAACCTTCATTAATATATCTATTGGATTATCTTTATTTGGTTTATTAATTTCTAAAGCTTTTTTAATAACCATCTTTTTCTTATTAAATGCATCATTTGTAAGACCTGAACCTCTTCCTACAGCAGCTTCAATATCACATTCTTTTAATGCTATTAAAACTGAACTACTAGTTGTTGTATTTCCTATACCCATTTCTCCAACCCCTAGCACATCATAACCTTCATCATAAGCTTTTTTAGCGGCTTCTATACCTGTTAATATAGCTTGTATACATTCATCTTCAGTCATTGCAGATCCCTTTGCTATATTATTAGTTCCCCTTCTTATTTTTCTATCTATTACCCCTTCAATTTGAAGTGAACTATTTATTCCTACATCAACAATCATAAGGTCACTTCCATTTTCCTTTGCAATTACCCCAACACCTGATAATCCTTTAGTAAAATTAATAGTTTGAGCAACTGTTACATATTGAGGAGTACTTGCAACACCTTCTTCAAAAACTCCATTATCAGCACAAAATATAATAACACATTTCTTTTTAAATTTATTTTTAAGAGAACCTGTTATTCCAGTTATTTTAATTCCTATTTTTTCAAGTTCTCCAAGACTTCCTAATGGCTTTGCTAAAGAATCCATCCTCTCTTTAGCTTCATCCATTATATTTTTATCTGACTTTTCTATATTATTTATTATATTATATAACTCATTTTTTTTGTTTTCCATTTTATATTACTCCTTAATAATATATTCTCCTCTTTTAATTAAATTTTTAACATACTTAAATTAAAAATTAGCTGAATACATACCTAATGCATTCAGCTTAAATAGTTATCTTGATTTTATAACTTTACTTGCCAAAACTAAAAATACAAATGTAATTAATATTGATACTGGCATTATAAATACTGCATATTTTATTCCTATTGAATCTGAAATTACTCCTACAAGTAAACTTAATACTGTATTTACAACACTTCCAAGGGCTATTATTATTCCAGTAATATAAGCTGTATTTTTTTTAAATGTATTACTTATAATAACAACTATAGTTGGAAACATTATTGAAAAGAAAAATCCTGCAGATGACACTATGTATAATCCATTTTTACCAACTAGTAATCCAATAACAAATAAAATACCTCCTATTAAGGAAAATATTTTTACAGCTTTCATTGCCCCTATCTTTTCAACTATAAATCCACCAATTAATCTTCCTATTGTTAATAACAAGAAAAAAATTGATATATATGAAGCTATTTTTGATTCTGTCATATTATTATATGTAGATTTTATATATGTAGGAAGCCATCTTCCTGTACCTTGTTCTGCCATTATATAAAAACCTAATCCTATAAAAAAGAACCAAACTAACTTGTCTTGTAATACTACTAATAAAGAAATTTTTTTCTCTTCTTTTTCTCTTTTTACAGAAGGAAGTTTAATAAATAAAAACATTACAAATACAATTATTGTAAGAATTGCTGATCCTATATAAATTCTTCTCCAACCTACACCATCTGTCATAAGTACTCCAGACAGCTTTTGTGATGCTGAAAGACCAACTCCATATGCAAAGTGAGTTAAATTCATTGCTATTGCCTGTCCTGTAATCCATATTATAGGTATTACTGTATTTGCAGCTATAGACATTAATCCTAAAAATCCTTGAATAATTGCAAAGGCAATTAAAAATATTGTAAAGTTTGGAGACCACGCTTGTAGTAAATTAGTTAATGCTGCTCCAAATAATCCTATTAAAAATAATTTCTTTTGCCCTATTTTTTCGCAAAGTGCTCCCCCTACATAGTTACATATTAAGTATGCTATTGTACCAAACATAAACATTAATGATAACTTTGTATCTGTTATATGAAAGTCATTTTTTATTGGAACTGTAAATATGTTTATTAATCCTTCTGTTATTGCAGTTATTATCATAACAAAATAAATTAATGTAGTTGCTATAATTTTACTTTTTTTATTCATTTTTTCATTCCCTCATTTCTATACAAACAAATGTATTATAGCATAGATTTGTTTGTATTATAAAGGGAAAACTAGAAGTTAAAATATATAACTTCTAGTTTTAATAGTTAATTAAACGTTAATTTCACTTTTAACTTCTATAGCATCTTTGTTCTTATCTATAATTGGAGTTACATATTCATCAATAAATTCTACAACTTGACTTGGAGCTCTACCGATAAATTTATTTGGATCTATAATCTCTCTAATTTCTTCTTCTTTAAGACTAAAAGTATTATCACTAATTATTCTTTCTATTAGATCATTATTAAGACCTTCTCCTTTTACTCTTTGAGCTGCAGCCATTGAGTGAGTTCTTATCTTTTCATGAAGTTCTTGTCTATCTCCACCTCTTTTTACAGCTTCCATCATTATATTTTCTGTAGCCATAAAAGGTAATTCATTATTTACATGAGCTGCAATTACTTTATCATATACAACCATGTTTTCAGCTATATTTATATAAAGATTTAAAACACCATCTAAAGCTAAAAATCCTTCAGCTATTGATAATCTCTTATTAGCTGAATCATCTAAAGTTCTTTCAAACCATTGTGTTGAAGCTGTAATTGCTGGATTTAAAGCATCCACTATTACATATCTTGCAAGAGCCCCCATTCTTTCACTTCTCATAGGATTTCTCTTATACGCCATTGCAGATGAACCTATTTGATGCTTTTCAAAAGGCTCTTCAACTTCTTTCATACTTTGAAGTAATCTTAAATCATTACTAAACTTATAAGCACTTTGTGCAACTTCTGATAGTGTGTTTAAAACTATTGAATCAAGCTTTCTTGGATAAGTTTGGCCTGTTACTGCATAACATTTAGAAAAGCCCATCTTTTCAGCTACTTTTTTATCTAATAATTTAACTTTTTCTTCATCATTTTCGAAAAGATTCATAAAACTTGCTTGTGTTCCTGTTGTTCCCTTAACTCCTCTAAGCTTTAAAGTGCTTAAAAGGAAATCTATATTTTCTATATCCATTACTAAATCTTGCATCCATAATGTTGCTCTCTTACCTACTGTAGTAAGCTGCGCTGGTTGAAAATGAGTAAATCCAAGAGTTGGCATATCTTTATATTTTAAAGCGAATTTACTTAATCTATCTAATACAGTAACAATTTTCTTTTTAACTAAAAGTAATGCATCTCTCATTATAATAATATCTGTATTATCTCCAACATAGCAACTTGTTGCCCCAAGATGTATTATTCCCTTAGCATTTGGACATTGTAATCCATAAGCATAAACATGGCTCATAACGTCATGTCTTACTTCTTTTTCTCTTTTTATAGCTTCTTCATAATTTATATTATCTACATTATTTCTTAATTCTTCTATTTGCTTATCTGTTATATTAAGACCTAATTCCTTTTCACCTTCTGCTAATGCTAACCATAATTTTCTCCAGGTTGTAAACTTCTTATCATCAGAAAAAATATAACTCATTTCTTTTGATGCATATCTTGAATTTAATGGTGTGCTATATAAATCTCTCATCTAAAAGTACCTCCGTACGAATATATTTTTAATATTAAATAATATAGTTCGTATTATAACATAATATTTTTTTATTTTCACCTTTTTATTAAAAAATTTTTGATAAGGTCATTATTTATATAATAATTTCATATATATATTTTAGATAGTAATTGGAGGAGATTTTTATGTGTAAGATAAACATATTAGACAAACTGTCCTTTATTCTAGTTATAATTGGAGCTTTAAATTGGGGCTTTATAGGTTTATTAAACTTCAACTTATTTACATTTATAACTTGTAGTATACCTGTAATATCTAGAATACTATATATACTTATAGCATTATCTGGAATTAACTTAATAAGCCTTTTATTTAGGTGTAAATTCATTTCTCTAAAATAAAATATATGTAAATTTTTATATACATATATTTTTATAAAGAAAAAGGTTCCTATAAAATAGGAACCTTTTATCTTTAATAATTAATCTTCTAAGTTTTCGATTAATTTTGAAATTTCTTCTACAGCTAAAGCTTCGTCATCTCCTGAAGCAATAACGTTTACTGTTGAATTAGCTGTTACTGCTAATGAAAGAACTCCAATTAAGCTCTTAACGTTTGCTTTCTTTCCGTTAAATTCTATGCTTACATCTGATTTGAATGAAGACGCTTTTTTAACTAATAAAGTTGCTGGTCTAGCATGTAAACCTGTAGCGTTTTTAACTAAAACCTCTTTAGATATCATGTAAATACACCTCTTTGCTTTATTTTTATAGGTTAATGTTTTATTAACCATTTCATTATAAATGTTTTTTAGAAAAATTTCAACCATTGTATAATTTAATTAAATATAATTTTTTAACTTTTAATTATCTAGGTTGTACAATAAGTTTTATAGCTGTTCTTTCTTCCCCATCTATAACTATATCAGTAAAAGCTGGTACACATATTATATCTTTTCCGCTTGGTGCCACAAAGCCTCTTGCTATAGCAATTGCCTTAATTGCTTGGTTTATTGCTCCTGCTCCTACTGCTTGAATTTCTACAATATTTTTTTCTTTTATTATTGCAGCTAATGCTCCTGCTACTGAATTTGGGTTTGATTTTGTTGAAACTTTTAATACTTCCATTCTTATTTCTCCTCCTACATTTTACTAATCGTTTACATCAATGCTATGCTTTTGCAATATCATGACACAATATATATATTCTACTTTTATTTTAAAACTCCTTTATTTTTCTTTTATAATATAAAAAATACATTTTGTAAAACAAAATGTATTTTAATGTTTATTATTTTATTTAGCAAAATCAGTTGCTCTAGTTTCCCTAATAACATTGATTTTTATTTGACCTGGATATTCTAATTGTTCTTCTATACTCTTTGCAAGATTTCTAGCAAGTTCAACTGATCCAGCATCGTCAATTTGATCTGGTTTAACCATAATTCTAATCTCTCTACCAGCTTGAATGGCATATGACTTTTCTACACCTTCATATGAGTTAGCTATTTCTTCTAACTTCTCTAATCTCTTTATATATGCCTCCAATGTTTCTCTTCTTGCTCCTGGTCTTGCTGCTGATATTGCATCTGCTGCCTGAACCAATATTGCCTCTAAAGATTGCATTTCAACATCTCCATGATGGGCTCCTATTGCATTTACTACTAATTTTGATTCACCATATTTCTTAGCAAGATCTGCCCCAATAATTGCATGAGGTCCTTCTTGCTCTTGATCTACAGCTTTTCCTATATCATGTAATAAACCGCTTCTTCTAGCTAGAGTAACATCTAAACCTAATTCTGAAGCCATCAAACCAGCTAAGTATGAAACTTCTATGGAATGTTTTAAAACATTTTGACCATAACTAGTTCTATACTTTAATCTACCAAGTAATCTTGTAAGCTCTGGATGAAGACCATGAACAGCTGTTTCAAGTGTCGCTTGTTCTCCTTCTTCCTTAATGTCATTTTCAACATCTTTCTTAGCTCTTTCTACCATCTCTTCGATTCTTGCCGGATGTATTCTACCATCTACTATTAACTTTTCTAGTGCCATTCTAGCAACTTCTCTCCTAATCGGATCAAAACTTGATAAAATTACTGCCTCTGGAGTATCATCTATAATTAAGTCAACTCCTGTTAAAGTTTCTAGGGTTCTAATGTTTCTTCCTTCTCTACCTATTATTCTTCCCTTCATCTCATCATTTGGTAAAGCTACAACGTGTACAGTAGTTTCTGAAACATGATCAGCAGCACATCTTTGTATTGCTGTTGTAATTATTTCTCTCGCCTTCTTATCAGCTTCTTCTTTTGCCTTGCTTTCAATATCTTTTATCATGATAGCAGATTCATGAGAAACTTCTTTCTTTACTTCTTCTAAAATAATTTGACGAGCCTCTTCACTTGAAAGATTAGCAACTCTTTCAAGTTCTTCTCTTCTCTTCTCATGAAGATTATTAGCTTCTTTCTCTAACTGTTCAATGTCATTAATTCTACCATTAATGGTTTCTTCTTTCTTTTCAAGAAAATCACTCTTTTTATCAAGGGATTCTTCTCTTTGTAAAACTCTTCTTTCAAGTCTTTGGATTTCATTTCTTCTCTCACGAGAATCCTTTTCTAAATCACTTCTTAATCTATGAACCTCTTCTTTTGCTTCAAGGATAGCTTCTTTCTTCATAGCTTCTGCTTCTCTTTTTGCATCTTCTACAAGCTTTTCAGCTTCTTTTTCAAGAGATTCTACTTTATTTTTTGATGTACTTTGTATTGTTTTATAAAGTACTATTCCTAATATTAACAGCACAACTATATCAATTATAATCATTGGTACAATTTGTGGCATATTAACACCCCCTCGCTTATTTTTAAGTGAAAGCGTAGTAGGTGTCATAATGTGTTCTCACTGTTATCTTTGGAATATGATAAACCAGTATTTGTTATTATTGTATAGTAAAAATAAAATTATGTCAAGTTGAGTAACTTTAAGTGTTAAATCTATCTCCTTCTTTATTATTCTCATAAATTCTCTTTTTTACTCTAATTTTTACCTTAATTTATTTATTTTAAGTAAACCTTTACTATTCAAAATTTATCTTTTAATATAAAAAGTGAAGTATCCTATTTTAAGATACTTCACTTATAATTTGTTTAATTATTTATCTTCCTTTTCTTTGGAACTTATTTCTTCTTTTGTTTTCTCTACAGCCTTAGCAATAGGAAGATTATGTTTTGCTCTAATTTGATTTTCAATATCTAATGCTACTTCTGGATTTTCTTTTAAATATCCCTTTGCATTTTCTCTACCTTGACCTAATCTTATATCTCCATATGAGAACCATGCTCCACTTTTTTGTACAATTTCTTCTTTAACACCAACATCTATTATATTTCCTTCTCTAGAAATACCTTCATTATACATAATATCAAATTCTGCTTGTCTAAATGGTGGTGCAACTTTATTTTTTATTATTTTTACTCTTGTTCTATTACCTACAATATTTTCACCTTGTTTTATTGAATCAATCCTTCTTACATCCATTCTAACTGATGCATAGAACTTTAAAGCTCTTCCTCCTGGAGTTGTTTCTGGATTACCAAACATTACTCCAACTTTTTCTCTTAATTGGTTTATAAATACTGCAACACAGTTTGTTTTACTTATTGTTCCAGCTAATTTTCTAAGGGCTTGTGACATAAGTCTTGCTTGAAGACCTACATGAGAATCTCCCATTTCCCCTTCAATTTCAGCTCTTGGTACAAGAGCTGCAACTGAATCGACAACTATAACATCAATAGCTCCTGAACGAACTAAAGCTTCTGCTATTTCTAATCCTTGTTCTCCTGTGTCTGGTTGAGATACTATTAAATTTTCTGTATCAACACCAATTTTTCTAGCATATGAAGGATCTAAAGCATGCTCAGCATCAATAAAGCCAACTGCTCCTCCTAATTTTTGAGCTTCAGCTACAATATGAAGTGCAACTGTTGTTTTACCGGAACTTTCTGGTCCATATATTTCAATAATTCTTCCTCTTGGAACTCCGCCTATTCCAAGTCCAATATCTAAATCCAAGCAACCAGTTGATATACAATCTACATTTAAAGTAGATTCTTCACCTAATTTCATAACTGATCCTTTACCAAATTGTTTTTCTATTTGTCCCATAGCAGCTTCAATTGCCTTTAATTTATTTGAATCTATATTATTCATAAATACACCATCCTCTCATCGAACTTATGTTCTGTATATAATTATAAATTACTCATTATATATAGTCAACCATAAATATAGATAAAAGTTCCAACTTTTAGAAGGAACTTTTAATATCATTGACATATATTATGTTTTTTAATCATCCTATCTTTTAGTTGATATAACTTTTTTATTTTTTATAAAATAATCATATCCTGAAATTATAGTTATTATAACTGCTGCATATAATGCTATATTCGGAATATATTTAAAGAAATTAATTAAAAACTTGCTATTTGTTACAAATTCATTTAAAACTACACTCTGTGATATATTTACTTCTATCAAAAGCAATATTATAGCAATTATTTGAATAACCGTTTTAATTTTTCCCCACCAACTAGCTGCAATAACTTTACCATCAGCTGCTGCTAATGTTCTAAGTCCTGAAACTGCAAATTCTCTTGCAATAATTATTATAGCTGCAAAACTTGGAACAACTCCAAACTCTACAAGTGAAATTAATGCAGTTGTAACTAACAACTTATCTGCTAATGGATCCATGAATTTACCAAAATTAGTTATTTGATTTCTGCTTCTTGCAATATATCCATCAAGTTTATCTGTTATTGAAGCTATAATAAAAATAAAAGTTGCAATAAAAGTTCCATAAGGTATATCCTTAACAACAATAAATATTAAAAAAATTGGTACTAAAAGCATTCTTAATACTGTTAGTTTATTTGCAAGATTCACATATACCAACTCCTATTAAATCATACTCTGTATTCTCTTCGATTTTAACCTTAACAATATCTCCATTATTAACCTTGCAATGTTTTTTAAAGAATACATTTCCATCTATTTCAGGTGCCATTTCATAACTTCTTCCATAATAATATTCCCCATTATATCCTTCAACAAGAATATCATAAATTTTTCCTATTTTCAAACTATTTATTTCCTTTGAAATATCTCTTTGAATTAACATAAGTTCATTTTCTCTTAAGTCCTTAATATTTTCTAGAATTTGTCCTTCCATTTTAGCAGCTGGTGTTCCTTCTTCTCTAGAATACTTAAATACTCCAACCTTTTCTAGCTTATATTCTTTTAAAAATTCTTTAAGTTCATTAAAATCTTCTTCTGTTTCATTTGGGAATCCTACTATTAATGATGTTCTTAATGCTATTTCAGGCATTTTCTCTCTTAGTTTCTTAATTTTATTTATTATATCTTCTTTTGTTGTTTTTCTTCCCATAAGTTTTAGTATATTGTTACTTATATGTTGAATTGGAAGATCTAAATATTTTAAAACTTTATCATTATTTTTCATCTCTTCAATAAGATCATCATATATTTCTTCTGGGTAACAATATAAAACTCTAATCCATTTAATTCCGTCTATCTTTGATAATTTATGTAGGAGGATATGAAGACTCTTTTTTCCATATAAATCACTACCATAAAGAGTTGTGTCTTGGGCTATTAATATTATTTCCTTAATTCCTTTTTTAGCTAAATCCTCTGCTTCTTTTAAGATGCTCTCTATTTCCCTACTTCTAAATTTTCCTCTTATTTTAGGAATTATACAATAAGTACAAAAATTGTTACAACCCTCTGCTATTCTTATATAAGCAGTGCCTTTATCTGTTGTAAGAACTCTTTCACCTTCATTTATATTTTCATCTGAATAGTTTACTTCTGTAAATTTACTTTTTATATTTTCTTTTGTTATAAATTCTTTTATTAATTTATCTATTTTAGTATAGTCATTTACTCCAAGCATTATATCTATTTCAGGCATTAAATCTTGAAGCTCTTTTCCATATCTTTGAGTTAAACAACCAGTTGCAATTAATAATTTACATTTATTTTCTGTTTTATACTTTGCCATTTCTAAAATAGTATTAATTGATTCTTGTTTTGCCTTTTCAATAAATCCACAGGTATTGACTATAATTATATCTGCTTCTTTTGGATTATTTGTTATATCATATTCTTTATTCATTACTCCAAGCATTATCTCAGAATCTACTCTATTTTTGTCGCATCCTAAACTGACCATTCCTACTTTATATTTTGCCAAAACTTTTTTCCTCCTATGTTTTAAAAAAATACTTTCATACCTAAATATTTTATAACTGTTTCTATTCTATTACAAGATAAAATTTATTTATGTTCACTTAAACATTATCTTCTTTGCTCTTTTCTTCTACTAAATCATTTCTTGTAATTAACACCTGTCTTGGTCTACTTCCATCTTTAGGAGATATTATACCCCTACTTTCTAAATCATCCATTATTCTAGATGCTCTATTAAATCCAATTCTTAATCTTCTTTGTAAAAATGAAGTTGATGCTTGTCCATAATCTACAACTATATTAATAGCTTCATCTAAAAGTTCATCTACATCTTCTCCTTGAGAATTAGAATTTGACATTTCAGCCTCATTATTAATATGTTCTATAATATCTTCTTTATAAATAACTTCATCTTCTTTATTTTTTATAAACTCAACAACCTTTTCAACCTCTTCTTCAGAAATAAAACAACCTTGGACTCTAAGAGGTTTGCTTTCTCCAACTGGATAATATAGCATATCTCCTTTTCCTAAAAGTTTTTCTGCTCCACTAGCATCTAATATAGTTCTTGAGTCTATCTGAGAAGAAACAGCAAAAGATATTCTAGACGGTATATTAGCTTTAATTACCCCTGTAACTACATCAACTGATGGTCTTTGAGTAGCTATAACTAAATGCATTCCAGCAGCTCTTGCCATTTGGGCTAATCTGCCTATATAATCTTCCACATCATTTGGACAAACCATCATAAGATCTGCAAGTTCATCAACAATAATAACTATATATGGCAACTTTTCTTCAATTGTTCCTTTATCATAAAGGGCATTATATGAATCAATATTTCTTGCACCAGAATCTGCAAAAAGTTTATATCTTCTAGTCATTTCATTTACAGCCCAATTAAGTGCACCTGCAGCTTTTTTAGGATCTGTCACTACTGGTATTAAAAGATGTGGTATACCATTATATACACTTAATTCAACTACCTTTGGATCTACCATTAAAAGTTTAACTTCATCAGGAGAGTACTTATAAAGCAAGCTTATAATCAATGTATTTATACATACACTTTTACCTGATCCTGTTGCTCCTGCTATCAATGTGTGAGGCATTTTACTTAAATCACCAACAACACATTGCCCTCCTATATCTTTACCTAATGCAAATGCTAATTTTTTATTAGTATTTAAGAATTCTTGTGATTCTAAAACTTCCCTTAAAAATACAGGTGTTTGTTCCTTATTCGGAACTTCTATTCCAACAGCTGCTTTACCTGGTATTGGTGCTTCTATTCTAACCCCTGAAGCTGCAAGACCTAAAGCTATATCATCAGAAAGGTTTACTATTTTACTTACTTTAACTCCAGGACTTGGTTGTAGTTCAAATCTTGTTACTGAAGGTCCTTTTATAACTTGAATAACTTTTGCATCTACTCCAAAGCTTCCTAATGTTTCTGATAATTTACTTGCACTATCCATTAATTCCTGCTTATCATTACTATTTAACTTTGTACTATTATTACTATTTAAAAGAGAAATATCTGGATAAACATACTGTGTTTTTTCCTCTTTTCCTTCTAAAATACTATTCTCAATTTCATTATGAACTACAGCTTTAACTGAATTATCTAATTTTTCTTTATTAGATTTTATATTCTGATTTTGAATATTCTCTTTTTGTGATGGTTCTACAATATCATTTTTTTCTTTTAAGTATGAACTTTCATCTTTATATAAATCGTCATTATCATCATCTAAAGATGAATTTTTCATAAAATCTAATATTTTAATTTTATTGTTTACTCCGTTTAAAAATTCTTTCTTATCTAAATTTTTTTCTTCATCCTTTTCAACTACTTGTATGAATGTATCATCTATATAACCATCTTCTAAATCTTTCTCTTTTTTTCTAGATTTTTTAATTTCATTTTTCTTATTTTTTACCCTCACACCTAAATCATAAAGAGTAATATCAAATGTAAGGACAGTTGCAATTCCAATAAGTGCTAAATAAATAATATATGATCCTACAGCTCCAACAAATTTAAATAAAGGATATGATATAATATAACCTATCACACCACCATTTAAAGTAGAGTTCATATCTAATATATCTTTAATTCCATAACTAAATGAATCTATTCCATTAAGTCTTTGAATGTAAATAGTTGAAAATACTAATATTGCTATTACGGAATATATAGTTATTCCATAAAAATTTTTACTTAAGGTAATTTTTCCCTTAGATTTTATATATTCATATCCTAAATATAACAAATATATTGGTAATATATATGATCCAATCCCTATTAAAAAATGAGATAATCTTTGAGAAATCTTTGATAATGCTCCTATTAAATCTGTATATATAGCCACAGATAATAATATACCTACTGCAATATAAATTATTCCACGTATATCAGTATTTTTACTTTTATTTTTTCGTCTACTTTTTTTACTAGTTCTGCTCAAAAATAATCACCTCACTTTAATATTTTCTACAAATAAATTAAAATTCCTTTTAAGCATAATAAAATCAGCTATAAAGCATTTACAGCTGATTTATAATTTATAATATTATTTTTCTTCATCTATTAAAGAATTTAATTTTGAAATTGCCTCTTTAAGTCCTCCTACTTCATTTATTAGTCCACATTCTACTGCTCCATTTCCAATTAAAATTGTACCAACATCATTTAATAACTCTCCTTGTTGTCTTAGAAGTTTTTCCAGTTCATCCTTTTTAATATTTGAAGTTCTAATTATAAATTCATTTATCCTCTCTTGCATTTTCTTTAAATATTCAAATGTTTGTGACACTCCGATTATAAATCCATTCATTCTAATTGGATGTACAATCATAGTTGCAGATGGTGTTATAAATGAATAATCTGATGAAGTTGCAAGTGGAACTCCTATAGAATGCCCTCCTCCTATAACTATAGATACAGTTGGCTTTGATAGTGAATTTATCATTTCTGCAATTCCAAGTCCAGCTTCCACATCTCCTCCAACAGTATTTAAAACAATGAGTACACCTTTAACATTTTCATTTTGTTCCATTTCAATAAGCTGTGGTATTACATGTTCATATTTTGTAGCTTTATTTTGAGCTGGAGAAACTATATGTCCTTCAATCTGACCTATAATAGGCAAAACTCTAATTCTTTCATTTGGATTAATTACTCCTGTATTTCCAAATTCCTTAATAGCCTCAACATTTTTATCTAATTTTTCTTTTTCATCTGTATCATTTTCATTATTTAAAAAACTTATATTCATAAACATTCCTCCTATACACTTTTATTTTGTACAAGAGGAATTATTTTATACTTATATAAAGACCTTTAAATTTATGATAATTCAAATGCCTTATGTAAAGAATTTATAGCTTCCTTAACATTATCTGAATGTATTAAACACCATATAGTCATATGAGAATCAGCTGTTTGTAAAACTTCAATATTATTATCATTTAATGTTTTTACTATACTTGCTATAACACCAGGTATTCCTTTCATCTTAGAACCTATTAATGCTATTTGACTACAGTTTTCAATTAATGAATATTTTATATTAATTGCATTTAATATGCTTTCTAAATCTTTTTTCTTATCTTCCCCAATTGTAAAAACTTGCTGATCTGGAAAAATATTTATCAAATCTAAACTTATTTTATTTGCAGCAAGTAAACTTAATAAGTCTTTATATTTTTCATTATTTAAATTTTCACAGGCTTTAATTTTAACTTGTATTCTGTTGTTTTGATAAGTTATACCTGAAATTATTTTACCGTTATTTATATCTCCACTATTATTAATTAATGTTCCTTTTGCATTACTCATTGTATTTTTAATGAAAAGTGGTACGTTACTCTTCATTGCAATATCAACAGCCTTTGGATGAATTACTTTAGCTCCTTGTTCTGCAAGTTGGAAAACTTCATTATAACTAATAACATTTATTAATGATGCATCCTCTACTATCCTTGGATCAGCTGTCATAATTCCATCAACATCAGTATATATTTCTATTCTTTCTGCATTTAGTGCAACTCCTAATATAGCTGCACTTGTATCACTTCCACCTCTTCCAAGTGTAGTAAAAAATCCATCTTCATTCATTCCTTGGAATCCTGTTACTACAGGAACTTTACCTTTAGCTACTGCATCTAATATTTGTTTAGGATTAACTTCTAAATGTTTTGCATTTGTAAATACACTATCAGTTTTTATTCCAGCCTGACCTCCAGTTAATGGAAGTGCATCAATACCTTCATTAAATAAATCATTGCTCATAACTACTGAGCTTATTATTTCTCCACAACACATTAAAAGATCTAATGCTAGTTTATTTGTTGATTTAAATTTATCTCCAACTAATGAAAGAAGGGTATCTGTTGCATATGGTTCTCCATATCTTCCCATTGCCGATACAACAACAACAGGAGAAAGTCCCTCATCAATAGCATTTTTTACTTTTTCAATTACTCTTTGTCTTCTCTCTTTTGTAGATACAGATGTGCCACCAAATTTTTGTACTACAATTTTCATTGTCTTTCCCCCTTAAAAATCATACCTTTGCTCTTTTTATACTCTTTTCGTCAGCATCAAGTATTATTGTTTTTGCTCCAACTTTTTGGACTGCATTCCAATCTATTTCAAGTATTTCTCTAGCCCCACCAAAAATACTAAATTTTGAAGAAGAAGTATCTATTAAAAGATATCTTATATTGCCATCATCATCTATTACTAAATCATTATTTTGTAAGCAATCATATTTTTCTCCATCATTAATATTTATAAGTTCATACTTTTCTAATTCACTAAGATACTTTATATTTTTTTCACCTTGCACATACATATAAAAACTTCCTTTCTAACTTTCATAGATAAAATATAATATGAGTTAGTAAGGATTTTTATTACTTATAAGCTTCTATTGATTTATATATACATGAATCCAAATAATCTTTATCTATTTCACTTCCTACATAAGCTGTATTTATAACACCTTTTCCAAAACAATTTTTAAGAACATAATCTATATCTTCCTTGCTTATAGAATCTATTTTTCTAATTACTTCTTCTTCTGTTCTAATTTCATTTCTTAAAAGTAAAGACTTTGCATTTGCAAACATCTTTGAACTAGTACTTTCTAATCCTAAAATATAATTTGCTTTTATCTTTTCTTTATTAATTTTTAATTGTTCTTCTGTTATTCCATTATTAGAAAATTTTTCAATCTCTCTTTTTATAACTTCTAATGCTTTATCTGCATATTCTTTACTTAATCCAACATATATACCTATTAATCCTGATTTTTGAAATGGTTGTATGTAAGAATAAATTGAATAACAAAGTCCTAATTCCTCTCTAACCTTTTGAAATAAAATAGATGAAGCACCTCCACCCAAAATATTATTAAGAAGAACTAACGCATAACCTCTATTGTCTTCAAAAGGTAATCCTTGAAGTCCTAAAGCGATATGCAACTGTTCAATATCTTTTTTCAAAAAGACTGAATTGGATTTAATATTTGATGGTTCATATTTAGGCTTATATACATTTTTACTTTCCCATTTGCCAAAGAATTCTTCTACTAATTTAATTACTTCTTTTTCATCAAATTTTCCACATATTGATATAACTGAATTATATGGAGTATATTTTTCTTCTATAAAGTTAATTATATCTTCTCTTTTTAATTTTTTTATCTTATCTATAGTTCCTAAAATAGGATATGATAAAGAATTATCTTCAAAAGATGCCTTTGAATGTATATCATCCAATACTTCTACTGGACTATCTTCATTCATATTTATTTCTTCAATTACTACTCCTTTTTCTTTTTCTATATCATTTTCATAAAACTTTGAATTTAAAAGCATATCTGATAATACATCTAATGATATATCTAAATGAGTACTTAAAGCTTTTATATAATAGCAGGTGAACTCTTTACTTGTAAAGGCATTTATCTGCCCACCTACATTTTCAATTTCTTCTGCAATCTCTTTTGCATTTCTTTTATAAGTACCTTTAAAAAACATATGTTCAATAAAATGAGATATTCCATTTATATCTAATGTTTCATTTCTTGAACCATTTTGAATCATTACTCCTACACTAACTGAATTAACCCCATCCAATTTTTCTGTTACTATTCTAAGTCCATTTTTTAGTGTAAAAATTTTATGCATGAATGCCTCCCTTTAGCAAAAAAAGGCAATTATATTGCCCTTTTAATATTATTTATCTTCTTTTTCTTCATTATCCTTAAGTGCGTCTTTTCTTGAAAGATTTATTCTTCCTTGATTATCTATTTCTGTAACCTTAACAAGAATTTCATCTCCAACTGAAACTACATCTTCAACCTTATTAACTCTATTCTTATCAAGTTTTGAAATATGAACTAATCCCTCTTTATTTGGAAGAATTTCAACAAAAGCTCCAAAAGTAGCTATTTTAGTTACTTTCCCTAAGTAAACTTCTCCTGTTTTTACTTCTTTTGTTAAACCTTCTATTATTTTCAACGCTTCATTTACGCTTTCATGATCTACAGAAGATACAAATACTGTTCCATCTTCTTTTATATCAATCTTAACTCCTGTATCTTCGATTATTTTATTAATAACCTTTCCACCAGCTCCAATTACATCTCTAATTTTTTCTGGATCAATCTTTATAATTGATGTCTTTGGTGCATATTCTGAAACATCTTTTCTTGGTTCAGCTATACATTCATGTATTTTTTCTAAAATTGTCATTCTAGCTGTTCTTGCATTTTTTATTGCTGTATTAACAACATTAAAACTTAACCCTTTAAGTTTTGTATCAACTTGAATTGCAGTTATTCCCTTTTCAGTACCTGCAACTTTAAAGTCCATATCTCCAAAGAAATCTTCTATTCCTTGGATATCTGTAAGAACTTCTTCTTCACTTAAATCATCTGAAGTTATAAGTCCCATTGCAATACCTGCAGCTGGTCTTTTTATTGGAACTCCAGCATCTAATAAAGCTAATGTTGATCCACAAACTGATGCTTGTGATGTTGATCCATTTGAACTTAATACTTCTGAAACTAATCTTATAGTATATGGGAATTCTTCCTCAGAAGGAATTAATGGTGCAAGGGCTTTTTCCCCAAGTGCTCCATGACCAATTTCTCTTCTTCCAGGTCCTCTAAGAGGTTTAACTTCTCCAACACTATATGCTGGAAAATTATAATGATGCATATATCTTTTTGATTCTGCTTCATCTATACCATCTAAAATTTGAATATCTCCAACAGAACCTAAAGTTGCAACAGTCATTACTTGAGTTAGTCCTCTTGTAAATAATCCTGTTCCATGAGTTCTTGGTAAAATTCCAACTTCACAGCTAAGAGGTCTTATTTCGTCAAAAGCTCTACCATCAGGTCTTCTCTTATCATTTAAAAGCATGTTTCTTACAACTTTCTTTTGCATTGTGTAAAGAACTTCTTTAATATCCCCTTCTTTGCCTTCATACTTCTCTTCAAATTCAGCAAATACCTTATTATTTACTTCTTCTATTGCAGCATTTCTTTCGTCTTTATCCATGATATACATTGCTTCTTTTATCATATCACTTGCAAAAGCTTTAACATCATTTTCTATTTCATCATCAACTTTAAAAAGAACTGGTTCTACTTTTGTCTTTCCAAACTTAGACATAGCTTCTTCTTGGAATGCTATTATTGATTGACATGCATCAAATCCAAATTTGATAGCTTCTATCATTGTATCTTCTGGAATTTCATCTCCACCAGCTTCTATCATCATAACCTTTTCCTTTGTAGCACAAACAGTAAGGTCTAAAGTACTTTTTTCTCTTTCTTCTGATGTTGGATTTAAAATGTATTTACCATCGATAAAACCAACTTGAACTCCTGCAACTGGAATATCATATGGTATACTTGATAAACATAACGCCATTGAAGCTGCATTAATTGCTAATATTTCTGGCAAATTATCCTTTTCAACTGAAACAACAGTACAAACAACTTGAACATCATTTCTATATCCTTTTGGGAATAGTGGTCTTATTGTTCTATCAACTGCTCTTCCATGAAGAATAGCCTTTTCTGATGGTCTTCCTTCTCTTTTTATAAATCCTCCTGGTATTTTACCAACTGCGTATAATCTTTCTTCATATTCTACGCTTAAAGGAAAGAAATCTATGCCTTCTCTTGGTTCCTCTGATTTATTTACATTAGTTAATATTACAGTATCACCATAACTAAAAAATATTGCTGCATCTGATAGCATACCAAATCCACCAAACTCAACCTTCATTTCTCTTCCAGCTACTACTGTACTAAGTGTGTTCCTCATAAAGGGACCTCCTTTCGTTTCCATTTACAAATTTTTCTAATGATTTTAAAATAATAGAGCGGTTTTACCCGCTCTAAGCTATCTTCTTAAACCTAATTTTTTGATTATAGCTCTATATCTTTCGATATCTTGCTTTGCTAAATAATTTAAAAGACCTCTTCTTTGTCCAACCATCATTAATAATCCTCTTCTTGAGTGATGGTCTTTCTTGTGAACTTTTAAGTGTTCAGTTAATTCATTAATTCTTTCGCTTAATAATGCGATTTGAACTTCTGCTGATCCTGTATCTTGTTCACTTCTTCCAAATTCTTTAATTATTTCTTGCTTTCTTGCCTTATCCATAAGTGCACCTCCGTGTAAATTATCCCCTTAGTTCCATGTAATAAGATGGCACCTCATAACATAGGACTAGGTTTCCGCTATTATTATAACAAAACAATATACTATTGTAAATAATATTTATACAATAACAACTAATTCTTTTGATCTTGCATATTTTTCATCTTCTTTAAGCTGCTCTTTTAAGCAGTCAATAGAATTAAATTTTTTTTCATTTCTTATTTTCTCTATGAAATATATAATTATTTCATTATCATATATATCCATATTAAAATTTAATATAAATGTTTCAATAGTTAATTTATTGCCATTAACCGTTGGATTACATCCAACTGATGTTATACCTTTATAAATGTTATCTTTCCATTTTACATTAGTATAATATACACCTTTTGCTGGTATAATTTTTTTATCTAAAATTTTTAAGTTAGCAGTAGGAAATCCAATTAAGGTTCCTCCAATTTTCTTTCCATGTTCTACTGTTCCAGTAAGACTATATGGTCTAGTAAGCATTTCATTTGCTTCTTCAACTGCTCCATCAATTAATGCATTTCTAATTCTAGTACTACTTATAATATCATTTTTAAATAGCAATGGAATTATAACTTCTAATTTATAATTGTACTTTGATGAAAATTCTTCTAAAAGATTTATATCTCCTAAATTTTTGTGTCCAAATCTATAATTAAATCCAACTACTATCCCTTTAATCTTATAATCACTACAAAGTTTTTTTATAAATCCTTCTGGTGATAGCTTCATAAATTCTTTATTAAATTCTTTAAGAACGACTTTATCTATCCCCTCTTTTTTTAAAATATTTAATTTTTCTTTATTGTTCATTAAATATTTTAATTTACCACTTGGATTTATTACAGTTCTTGGATGATTACTAAAGGTAAAAACCATACTCTTACAATTATCTTCTTTTGAAAGTTCTATGCACTTGTGAATTAATGACAAATGTCCTTTATGTAATCCATCAAAACTTCCAAGTGCAACATAATACTCATCATTTTTATCTAAATTCTCTATATTAATTACCTTCATATCTTTTTAGTCTTCTCCTAAGTTATATTAATAACTTTTCAAGTTTAAATCCCTCTTCATCTTTTTTACCAAGACCAATAAATAAATCTTCTTCATCATAAACCCTATACAATATATTATTTTCAATATTTTCTTTTAATAATCTTTTATCATAAACTTTTGCTCCATTTATTAAAAGATTTTTAAACTTATTATTAATCCTTACCTTAGGGTATGAATCTAAAGCCTTTTCAATTGGAATTAGATAATCTTTAATATTTTCTTCTGTTAAATCATCTATATTTATACTATCTTCTTCTTTGAAAGTTGATGTAGCTATTCGTCTTAAATTTACCATAGTCCCATATACTTTAAGTTTTTCTCCTATGTCATAACATAAACTTCTTATATATGTTCCTTTTGAACAAGTTACTGTCATTGTTATTTCAGGTAACTTTATATTAATATCTTTTATTTCATAAATAGTAATATTTCTTCCTTCTCTTTCAATTTCAATACCTTGCCTTGCTAATTCATAAAGTCTAACTCCATTTTTTTTAATAGCAGAGTACATAGGTGGAATCTGATTATATGTTCCAACAAAAGAATTAATAACTTTTAATATATCATCTTCTTTTATATTGGAAATGTCTTTTTTGTCAACAATATCTCCTTCTAAATCGTAAGTTGTTGTTTTTAAACCTAATTTAAAAGTTACTTTATATGTTTTAGGCGCCTTCATTATATAATCTATTATTTTAGTTGCTTTTCCTAAACATACCGGAAGCACTCCAACTGCTTCCGGATCTAATGTTCCTGTATGACCTACCTTTTTCTCATGAGCAATCTTTTTTACTTTTCTTACAACATCAAATGATGTCATTTTAGAATTTTTGAAAATATTTATTACTCCTTGCATAGATAAATCTCTCTTTCAATTTCTTTTAAAATATTATCTTTTATATTATGAAGCAAAATCCCTTTTTGCATTAATCCTGCTGCTTTAGGATGTCCTCCACCTCCAAAAACTTCTGCTATTTTTCTAACATCAAAGTCATATTTAGATCTAAGACTACATTTAACGCCTTCTTCAACTTCTTTTAAAAGAATTGCAACTTCTACAGTTTTTAAACTTAAAAGATTTCCAATAATATCAGAAGTATCTTCCTTTTCACTGTTAAATTTTTTTAATATATTATTATCCAATACTGTCAAAACAACTTTACCATCAAAGTATAGTTTTGCATTTTCAAAAGCATATCCCATAAGATTTAATTTATTTATACTTCTGTTATCAAATAAATTATTATATATACTTGAATTATTTACTCCTACTCCAATTAATGTTCCAGCTATTTCATGAGTTCTTTTTGTAACATTAGAATGTCTAAAAGAACCAGTATCAGTTATTAATGATGTATAAAGACATGTTCCTATTTTTTTTAATATTTCTTCTTTAACAGAAAACTCATATCCTATTTCTTTTAATAACAAAAATACTATTTCCGCTGTAGCTGCTGCTTTAGTATCTACATAATTAATAAAACCATATTTATCATTAGATACATGATGATCTATATTAATTATCATTCCATTAAAATTGGAAAGGTCTGCTGAAATTCTTTCTAAATTTCCACAGTCTAATACTATAACTAAGTCAGTACCATCCATTGGCTCTTTTACCTCTCCATTTATCTCTTCTGAATAAGGTAAAAATGAAAAATCTTCTGAAAGTGTATCTTTTGAAATTATATACACTTCTTTTCCAAGTTCTCTTAATCCGTTTAAAAGTCCTAATGCACTCCCTATTGCATCCCCATCTGGTGATGTATGAAAGGTAATTCCAATTTTATTAGCCTCAATGATAATTTTTTTTATATCTTTAAGTGACATAATACTATTGCTCCTTAGCCTTTCTTATTAATCCATCAATTTTCATTCCATAGTCAATTGATTCATCTAATTCAAAAATTATTTGAGGAGTAACTCTTAATTTAACTCTTTTGCCTACTTCTCTTCTAATAAATCCACTAGCACTCTTTAATGCTTTTATATTATTTTCTTTTTCTTCTTCACTATTTGCAAATATACTTACAAATACTTTAGCATATCCTAAATCTCTAGTTACTTCAACTGCTGTTACAGATATCATAGCAGTTAATCTTGGATCTTTTATCTCATTTTGAATTAGATTGCTTACTACCTTTTTGACTTCTTCATTTATTCTTCCACTTCTATAATTAGCCATAAGTATCACCTCTTATCAATTAAAGTTCTTTTCTTTCTATGGCTTCCATAGTATAGGCTTCAATAATGTCTCCTTCTTTAAGGTCATTAAATTTCTCAATGCTTAATCCACATTCATATCCACTTCTTACTTCCTTAGCATCATCTTTAAATCTCTTAAGGGAAGCTAAAGTTGATTCAAATACTACAATACCATCTCTAATTATTCTAACATCAGAGTTTCTTGTAATTTTTCCTTCAAGAACATAACATCCTGCAATTGTTCCTACACTTGAAATTTTATAAGTTTCTCTAACTTCTGCTTTTCCTTCAATAACTTCTTTATATTCAGGTTCTAGCATTCCTACCATAGCTGATTTAACATCTTCTATAGCATCATAAATTATTCTATAAGTTTTAACATCAACGCCTTCTTTTTCAGATGCTGAAATTGCATTTGAATCAGGTCTTACATTAAATCCAATTACTATTGCATTTGATGCACTAGCTAATGTAATATCAGTTTCTGTTATAGCTCCAACACCACCATGAATAACTCTAACTTTAACATCATCTGTTGAAAGTTTTTCAAGAGATTGTCTTATAGCTTCTACAGAACCTTGAACATCAGCTTTTACAATTATATCTAGTTCTTTAACAGTACCTTCTTTTATTTGGCTATATAAGTCTTCAAGAGATACTCTATGTCTAGCATTTAAATTTTCATTTTTAATTTTTTCTTTTCTAAGGTCTGCCATATTTCTTGCAGTTTTTTCATCTTTAACTTGATTAAATCTATCTCCTGCAGCTGGCACTTCTGAAAGCCCTAATATTTCAACTGGAATTGATGGTCCTGCTGATTTAATTTTCTTTCCAGTATCATCAAACATAGCTCTTATTCTTCCATATGTTGATCCAACAAGTATTGAATCTCCTACATTTAATGTACCATTTTGAACAAGTAGACTTGCAACTGGACCTCTTCCCTTATCAAGTTTTGCTTCTATTACTGTACCTTTTGCTTTTCTATTTGGATTTGCTTTTAATTCTAGCATTTCTGAAGTTAAAAGAACCATTTCAAGTAATGTACTAATTCCTTCACCTTGTTTTGCCGAAACAGGAACACATACTGTGTCTCCACCCCAGTCTTCTGCAATTAAGCCATATTCTGTTAACTCTTGTTTAACTCTATCTATATTAGCATTTGGTCTATCAATTTTGTTTATTGCAACAACTATTGGAACTCCAGCAGCTTTACAGTGGTTTATAGCTTCCTTTGTTTGAGGCATTATACCATCATCAGCTGCAACAACTAATATAACAACATCTGTAATTTGAGCTCCTCTAGCTCTCATAGCTGTAAAAGCTTCATGGCCTGGAGTATCTAAAAAAGTAATTTCTTCTCCATTTACATTAACAGTATAAGCACCTATATGTTGAGTTATTCCACCTGCTTCTGTTGCTGTAACTTTAGCTTTTCTTATTGCATCTAAAAGTGATGTCTTACCATGGTCAACATGCCCCATTACTGTTATTATTGGAGGTCTCTTTTGAAGATTTTCTTCACTATCTTCTTCCATTTCTAATGCATCTAATTCTGCTGTTTCTTCTTTTTTTACTATTAAAGCCTCATATTTTTCACATACTTTTTCTGCTGTTTCAAAATCTATTTCTTGATTTATTCCAGCCATAACACCTGTAAAAATAAGAGTTTTAATTACATCTGCTGTTGGTTTATTTAACTTTTCTGCTAATTCTTTAACTAATATTGTTTCTCCAACTTCTATTACTTTTTCAGAATCATCATCGTCTTCTTTTCTTTCTTCAGAATTCTTTTTATATTTTTTCTTTTTCTTAGGTCCTTTATTCACTTCTTCATCAATAATTTTTTCATACTCTTCTACTACTTCATTTTCACTTATAGGTTCACCAGTTTCATTTCCTAAAAGTTCTTTTATAAGTTCTGCATCTTCATCTTCTATTACGCTCATATGATTTTTGACTTCTATGTTAAATTCATCCATTAACAATTGAATTAATTTCTTTGAACTTATATTAAGTTCCTTTGCTAGTTCATATACTCTAATTTTTGACATACAGTCACCCCCGATTAATTTCTACATATACTTTCCTCCTCATAAAGAGATATTAGCTTTTTAGCCATATTTTCATCTTGCACAGCTAGGATTTTTATTTCATCTCTTCCTATACTAATGCCTAAATCCTCTTTAGAGAAATCTTCAATACATGGTATTTTATTTTCATTACAATGTTTTTTAAATTTATTTCTTGTTGATTCTGACACATCATTTGAAATAATAAAAAGATACATCCTTTTTTTATTTCTTAATTCATTACATTTGCTGTAACCCTCAACTAGATTTCCAGCTCTTTTAGCTAAGCCTAGAAAATTGAAAAATTTATTCATCATCCATCTCTTCCCTTAGTCTGTCATATATTTCTTCGTTTATTTGAATATCAAGATTTCTACTTAATCTCTTTGTTTTAAAAGCCTTTTCTAAGCATTCACAAGATTTGCAAACATATGCTCCTCTACCTGATTTTTTACCTGTTAAATCAACTGAAACTTCGCCATCTTTTGATCTAACAACTCTAATAAGCTCTTTTTTAGGCTTCATTTCCATACATCCAGTACACATTCTTAAAGGTATCTTTTTTGTTTTCATCAAAACACCTCTCTTATTTTTATATTTCTTCTGAATCTACTTCTTCTGATAAAGACTTTTCATCTTCTAATTCTGCTTGACTTTTGCTTTTTATATCTATTTTCCAGTTAGTAAGTTTTGCTGCTAATCTAACATTTTGGCCTTCTTTTCCTATAGCAAGTGAAAGTTGATTATCATCAACTATAACCTTAGCTGATTTTTCTTCTTCATTAACTTCAACATTTAAAACCTTTGCTGGACTTAAAGAATTTGCTATAAACTCTGCTGAATCATTGCTCCATTTTATTATATCTATTTTTTCATTTTTAAGTTCATTTACTATATTTTGAACTCTTATACCCTTAGGTCCTACACATGCACCCATAGCATCAACTGATTCATCATTTGAATATACTGCTATTTTGCTTCTTGAACCTGCTTCTCTTGAAATACTCTTTATTTCAACTATTCCATCATATATTTCTGGAACTTCAAGTTCAAATAATCTTTTTACTAATCCTGGATGAGTTCTTGAAACATGAATTTGAGCACCCTTTGAAGCATTTTTAACCTCAACTATATATAATTTTAATTTTTCATTAAAGTTATATTCTTCTCCCTTCATTTGTTCGTTAGGACCTATAACTCCTTCTATTTTCCCAAGATTAACAAATACTAATCCTTTATCTTTTCTAAGAATTGTTCCTGTTATTATGTCAAATTCTTTTTCTTTATATTCATTATACACTATATTTCTTTCTGCTTCTTTTATTCTTTGAGTTACTACTTGTTTTGCAAGTTGTGCTGCAACTCTTCCAAAGTTTCTAGGTGTAACTTCTATATCAACAACGTCATCCACTTCATATTTAGGATTTAACTCTTTAGCTTCTTCTAAACTTATTTCAGTTACTTCATCATAAACTTCATCTACAACTACTTTTTGTGCATAAACTCCAATTTCTCCACTTTCTCTATTAATTGTAACTTTAACATTTTGAGCTGAAGTATATTGGTTTGCATAATTTTTCTTATAGGCTGCAACCATAGCATCCTCAATTGTTGTAAATATTAAATCTTCACATATTCCTTTTTCTTTAACTATCTCTTTAAGAGCACCTATAAACTCTTCGTTCATTTTATTATCCTCCCTACTTTTATAATTCACCCTCTAAATTAGCTGACTTTATTTTATCTTTTGGTATTTTTATTATCTCATCACTTTCAATTTCTAAAAAATCTCCATCACAAGATTTTAATATACCCTTTACACTCTTTCTTCCACTTACTGATCCTGTAAATTTTATAAATACTTTGCTTCCTAAAAATCTTTTAAAATGTTCTTCCTTATATAAACCTCTATTTATACCAGGTGAAGAAACTTCTAAAAAGTATGAAACAGAAATTGGATCCTCTAGGTCTAGCATCTCACTAACTCTTCTTGAAACTTTTTCACAATCATTAAGTGTAATGCCTGATTCTTCATTATCTATATATATTCTTAAATAATTTTCTCCATCTTCTTTAACAAACTCTACATGATATAATTCGTAACCTAATTCATCAGTTATTGGCTTAACTAGATTTTCTAATTTTTCTATTAAGGCATCCTTTTTCATATGTTAACCTCCTTCTTCGCTATTCAATTTTATAATTATATTATCTCCAATATCTAAAAATCTATTTTAATTAAAAACGCAACTAAAGTAGTTGCGCTTTAAACAGAAAGAGCGGGTAAATAACTTTCCCACTCCTTTAATCTAGCTATTAGTAATAATCATCATTTTTTATTTTATCATATAATATATATTTTTTCAAGCATGTTTGAATAATTTACAAATCTACAAAATATTAAAATAAAGATAATTGATTTGTTTCTGGTAATCCTTCTAAACATCCATGATTATCTAACATCTCAACAGCAGTTTTTGTAATTTTTGCTCTAAGTCTTAAATCTTCCTTAGATATAAATTCTCCAAAGGCTCTAGCTTCTACAATAGATTTTGCCGCATTATCTCCAACACCTTGAAGAGCATTAATTGGTGGCCTCAAACCATTTCCTTCAATTATAAATTTTGTAGCTTCTGATTTATATAAATCTACCTTTAGAAATTTAAATCCTCTCTTGTACATTTCAAAAGCCATTTCTAAAGATGTTATCATTCCTTTTTCTTTTGTTGTAGCTGCATTTCCTAAATCATATAATTCATGAAGTTTTTCATAAACCGCACCTTCACCTTTACAAATAAGATCTGCATCAAAATCATCTGCTCTTACTGTAAAGTAAGTTGCATAATAAGCTTTAGGATAATATACCTTATAATAAGCAATTCTAACTGCCATCATTACATATGCAACAGCATGACCTTTAGGGAACATATATTTTATTCTTTTACAAGATTCAATATACCAATCAGGCACATTATATTCTCTCATTAGTTTTTCATGTTCTTCACTAAGGCCTTTACCTTTTCTTACTTTTTCCATTATTGTAAAGGCCATTTTAGGTGGAAGTCCTCTGTGCATTAAATAAACCATAATGTCATCTCTTGTTGCAATACAATCTTTAAGTGTAGTATATCCTTCTTTAATAAAATATTGTGCATTATTAAGCCAAACATCAGTACCATGAGAAAGACCTGAAATTCTAACTAAATCTGCAAAACTTTTAGGCTTTGTATCTACAAGCATTTGACGAACAAATTTTGTACCAAACTCTGGAAGACCATAACTTCCAACTTCACATTCTAATTCTTCCTTTGTAACTCCAAGAGCATCTGGCTTTGTAAATAAACTAATTACTTTCTCATCATTTAAAGGAATAGTTTTCGGGTCAAGCCCAGTTAAATCTTGAAGCATTCTAAGTACTGTAGGATCATCATGTCCTAGTATATCAAGTTTTAAAAGTCTACCACTTATTGAATGATAATCAAAATGAGTAGTAATTATATCAGTATCATTATCATCAGCTGGATGTTGTATTGGAGTAAAATTATAAATTTCATTGTCACTTGGAACAACCATAATTCCACCTGGATGTTGTCCTGTTGTTCTTTTTATTCCAGTGCATCCAATTGTAAGTCTTTCTATTTCTGCACTAGATACCCTAATATCTCTTTCATCTAAATATTTTCTAACATATCCATATGCAGTCTTTTCAGCTACTGTACCAATTGTACCAGCCTTAAATACATAACCTTTTCCAAATAAAACCTCACAATACTTATGCACTACCCCTTGATATTCTCCTGAAAAGTTAAGATCAATATCAGGTTCTTTATCCCCTTCAAATCCTAAGAAAGTTTCAAAAGGAATATCATGACCATCTCTTTTATAATCTGCACCACATTTTGGACATTTTTTAGGAGGTAAATCAGCACCTGAACTTACAGAACCATCTAAGAAAAATTCTGAATTCTTACATTTAGGACAAACATAGTGTGGTGGAAGTCCATTAACTTCTGTTATATCTGACATTGTAGCTACAAAAGAAGATCCAACAGATCCTCTAGAACCAACTAAATATCCATCTTTAAGCGACTTTGCAACTAGTTTTTGTGCTATAAGGTACAAAACCGCATATCCATTATTTATAATAGAGTTTAATTCCTTATCCAATCTTTTTTGTATAACATCTGGTAAGTTTTCTCCATATATTGAATGTACTTTTTTTCTTACCATATTTCTAATTTCATCTTCCGCACCTTCTATTTTAGGTGGGAAAGTTTCATCAGGAATTGGCTTTATATTTTCAACTTCAGATGCAATTTTATTTGGATTTGTTATTACAACTTCTTTAGCCTCTTCTTCTCCTAAATATGAAAATTCTTTAAGCATTTCATCTGTTGTCTTAAAATATAATGGTGGTTGATCATCTGCATCTTTAAATCCTTTTCCCGCCATTATTATTCTTCTAAATGCTTCATCTTGTGGTTCCAAAAAGTGAACATCTCCTGTTGCAACAACAGGTTTATTTAGTTTTTTACCGATATTGTATATTTTTCTATTTATTTCTCTTAATTCTTCTTCATCTTCAACATTTCCTTTTTTAATTAAGAAATTGTTATTTGCAATAGGTTGTATTTCTAAATAATCATAAAACTCTGCAACCTTAGTAATTTCTTCATCACTTCTTCCATCTAATATAGCTCGATATAACTCTCCTGCTTCACAGGCAGATCCAATTATAAGTCCTTCTCTCATTTCTTGAAGTTTACTTTTTTTAGTTCTAGCACTTTTAAAGAAATTTTCAAGGTGCGCCTCTGAAACTAATTTATATAAATTCTTTAGACCAGCTTGTGTTTTTGCTAGTATGATTATGTGATATGTAGGTTGCCTTTTTATATCAAAGTTTGATAAAAACTCATCATTTAAACTTTTCAAATCATATATTTCTTTTTCTTCTTTTAGCTTTTCAAAACACTTTAATAATATATCACAAGTAGCTTTTGCATCATCTACAGCCCTATGATGATTTTCTAAAGATATTCCTAAATGTTTTGCTACAATGTTAAGTTTTACTTTTTTAAGTTCTGGATATAAAAATCTAGCTAAAGGAACTGTATCTAATATAGTAAAGTCAAAATCTAATCCTAATCTTCTACAATTTCCTTTAATAAATCCAGTATCAAAAGCAGCATTATGTGCAACTAAAACACTTCCTTTAGAAAACTCTAAAAACTTTGGAAGTAATGTTTCTATATCCTCACTATTCTTTACCATATCATCTGATATTCCTGTAAGTTCAGTAATTTTATATGGAATATTTCTTTTTGGATTTACAAACTCACTAAATCTATCAATAATTTTTCCATTTTCTATTTTAACTGCACCAATTTCAATTATTTTATCATTTTTAGGAGAAAACCCTGTAGTTTCTAAGTCAAATACTACATAAGAACTATCTAAAGTTTCTCCCTTTTCATGAAGAGCTATTGGAATACCATCATCAACTAAATATCCTTCAACTCCATAAAGAACCTTTATTCCAAATTTCTTTGAGGCACTTTGAGCATCTGGGAAAGATTGGACTACACCATGGTCTGTAATAGCTATAGCTTCATGACCCCACTTTGCAGCTCTTTCAATAAGTCTACTTGCAGATGTCATTCCATCCATAGTACTCATATTTGTGTGTAAGTGAAGTTCTACTCTCTTTTCTAAAGACCCATCCATTCTTTCTATTTTTTTCATTTTAACTATATCTCTACCCATTATTACTACTTCTCTAGCATAAGTATCATATATAGCTTCCCCTCTTACTTTACAGTAAAGTCCCTTTTTAACATTTTCTAATACTTCATCTTTATCCTTTTCTTTTAAGAAACATTTAACTGTTATAGAACTTGTATAATCTGTTATAAAGAATGTTAAAATTGTTTTTCCTGTTCTAGTTTCAATTATTTCAGTTTTAAATACTTCTCCAATTATTGCAACATAACCTGAAGTTTCATCAATATCACATATTTTCATTGCTTCTTGACTTATATTTCTTCCTAAAATAGTGTTTTCACCTTTAGGCTCTCTTTTATATTTTTGATATCCTTCATTTTTATTATTTTTAGAAGAAGTTTCTCTCTTTTCTTTTTTCTCTTTATTTTCTTGTGAAGAGGATGAATTCATTTGAACTATCTTTCCTTGTAGTACATCTTCAACTATTTTCTTGTTTTCTTTTGCTTTATTTTCCTCATAATTATTATCTTCAAGCAAACTATCATATTTTAATTCAATTCTTACATGAACTCCAAAAATATCATGAATTCTAGCTGAAACTTTTCTCTCAATATCCTTATTTTTTAAATGTTTTACTATTGCTTCACTACCATATCTAATTATAATTACATCTTTATCTATATCTTTATGTTTAGAATATAAAACATTTTTAGATAATGGATTTTTCTTAACTATATTTAAAACAACATCAGACCAATATTTTTCTAATATATCCTTTATACTAGCCCCTTCTACATCTTTATAAACTAGTAATTCTACATTTATATTAATGCCTAGGTTTTTTACTATTAATTTTTTAAGAAATTCTTCTTCACTTTCAGTTAAACTTTCCTTACACTTTAATATAACCTTTAAAACATTGCTTTTTTTATAAAATTGAAATCTATTTAATTTTATTTCTTTATCTTCTAAATTTTCCTTTTTATTTATTTCTTTATTAAGTCTCTTAATGAACTCTTCGCTCAAAGGATTCCCTCCTTTTTTCTATTAAAAATATTAACCCTCAAAATAAATTTAATTTTGAGGGTTATTTTATAGTATGAGCCTTATAATGATTCTATTTCCTTTATAAGTTCATCAACTAAATCTTCTTCTTTTACCTTCTTTACTATTTCGCCTTTTTTAAAGATTATGCCAACGCCTTTTCCACCAGCAATACCAATATCAGCTTCCCTTGCTTCTCCTGGGCCATTAACGACACATCCCATAACAGCAACCTTTATATTCTTTTTTGAGCCTTCAAGTCTTTTTTCAACTTCATTTGCTATTTTAATTAAATTTATTTCAGTTCTTCCACAAGTAGGACAAGACACAAACTCTATTCCTTCCTTTATATATCCTAAAGATTTAAGTATTTCTTTTGCAACTTTAATTTCTTCAATAGGATCTGATGTTAGGGATACTCTTATAGTATTTCCTATTCCTTCTGCTAAAAGAGTTCCTATACCTACACTTGATTTTATTGTTCCTTTAAATGTTGTTCCAGACTCTGTAACACCTAAATGTAATGGATAATTACATTTTTCACTCATAAGTCTATAACTTTCTATCATCATAGGAACATTTGAAGATTTTATTGAAATAACTATATCATAAAACTCTAAATCTTCCAATATCTTAACATGTCTTAATGCACTTTCAACTAATCCTTTAGCTGTTGGTTTACCATCTCTTTTTAAAATATCCTTTTCTAAAGAACCTGAATTAACCCCAATTCTTATTGGTATTTTCTTCTCCTTTGCCTTTTCAACAACTGCTTTTATTCTATCTACACTCCCAATATTGCCTGGATTTATTCTAAGCTTAGCTACTCCATTATCAATTGCTTTAAGAGCTAATCTATAATCAAAGTGAATATCTGCAACTATTGGCACCTTAGATTTTGCTGTAATTTCTTTAAGTGCCTCGCAAGCTTCCATATCAGGTACTGCACATCTTACAATTTGACAGCCTTCCTTTACTAATTTATCTATTTGTTCTAATGTTTTATCTACATCTCTTGTATCTGTATTAGTCATTGATTGAATAACAACTGGTTCTTCTCCACCAATTAAAATCCCTCCAACATTAACTATTCTTGTTATATTTCTATCCATTTATGTTCTCTCCTAAAATTTTATTGGGAATAATATATCCTTAACTGTTACTAAAACCATAAGTCCCATAAGCATTGCAAATCCAATAAAGTTTAAAGAATTTACTACTTTTTCTGGTACTTTTCTTCTAGTTATAAGTTCTATTAAAAGTATTACTGTCCATCCACCATCTAAAGCTGGTAATGGTAATAAATTAAATACAGCAAGGTTTATACTTATAAGTGCCGTAAAGTTTAATAAATTCCATATTCCTGTTTTTGCAACTGCACCTGATAATCTTATAATAGTTACAGGACCTCCAACATCAGTTTTCAAGTTTGCTTTACCAGTAACTATCATTTTAAGTCCATTAAATGTTTGACTTATTGCTGATGCTGTTTGATTAAAACTTTCTCTAAAACTTTCACCTATTGTTGGTTTTTTTACTATTTCAAATCCAAATCCGATTAAATCTCTTTTTTCTTTTTTATTATATTCTGGTTTTACATCAAAGTTAAGTAACTTTCCATCTCGCTCAACCTCTAAATTTACAGCCTTACCCTTTGCAAGACTTACTCCAATTGTAATATCTTCTGATGTAAAAATCTTATGACCATCTATTTTTTTAAATTCATCTCCTGGTTTTATACCAACTTTGTAAGCTGGACTTCCATCTACTACAGTTGCTACCTTTGGTAATGCAAAACCAAAATGTGCTGATAATGCAGTATAAATTACTAATGCAAGAACTATGTTCATTATAGCACCTGCTAAAATAATTGTAATCTTTCTAAGTGGAGATTTAGAAGAAAAACTTTTATCATCATTAACCTCCTCTTCCTCTCCAAGCATTTTTACATATCCACCTATTGGTAATATACCTAATGAATATTTAGTTTCCTTTCCATCTATAGAAAATACTTTAGGTCCCATACCTATAGAAAATTCTTCAACCTTTACTCCATTTATTTTAGCAAGTATAAAATGACCAAATTCATGAACTATTATAAGTACGCTAAAAGCTATTACTGCATATAATATATACATTAAGTTTCCTCCTAATTATATTTCTTTCTCACATATTCTTTAACTTTCTTATCTAAAAGGATAACATTTTCTAAAGTTACTTCCTTTTTACCTTCTTCTTTAAAGTGTTCCATACATTCCTCTATTATATCTGCTATTTTAATATAAGGAATTTTTTCATTTAAAAATAAATCTACAACTTCTTCATTTGCTCCATTTAAAATTGTAGGCATAAGACCTCCATCCATTCCTGCTTTAAAAGCTAATTTTAGACATTTAAATGTATCCATATCAGGCTTTTCAAAAGTAAGTTTTGATATTTCATAAAAATCTATTCCCTTTGCAACAGAATTTTTCCTATCTGGATAATTAAGTGCATATTGAATAGGAAGTCTCATATCAGCTGAACCAATTTGCGCAATTATACTGTTATCAGAATATTCTACCATAGAATGAATAACACTTTGAGGATGAACTAAAACTTGAATATTTTCATAAGGACAGTTAAATAACCAATGAGCCTCTATTACTTCAAGTCCTTTATTCATAAGCGTAGATGAATCTATTGTTATTTTTCTTCCCATACTCCAATTTGGATGATTTAATGCTTCTTCTACTTTAATATTTTCTAAATCTTCTATCTTTTTGCCTCTAAAAGGTCCACCTGAAGCTGTAAGTATTATTTTCTTTAATGTATTTAAAGAATTTCCTCTAAGACTTTGAAATATTGCACTATGTTCTGAATCAACTGGAAGTATCTCTACTCCATATTTTTTAGCTTCATTCATAACAAGTTCTCCTGCAACTACTAAAGTTTCTTTATTTGCAAGGGCAATATCCTTCTTATGTCTTATTGCTTCAATTGTTGGCTCTAATCCTATCATACCAACAACAGATGTCACAACTGTGTCAATTTCATCTAAAGAAGCTATTTTCTTAAGACCTTCTATACCATAAAGAACTTCTATATTTAATCCTTTATATTTTACATATTCTTTTATTTCATTTTTTGAAATCTCATCCATCATAGCTACATATTTTGGTGAAAATTCATCAATTATTTCTTTTATTTTATTAACAGAAGTATTTGCAGTTACCCCTATTAAATTTATTCCTTCTGAATGTCTAATTACATCTAAAGTTTGTGTTCCAATAGAGCCTGTAGCTCCTAATATTGAAATATTTCTCATTTTATCTTCCTCCGTCTATTTCTTAATCCCCACAAAATATATCTCTAACCATCATACTATATAAAGGCCCTATAATAATTCCAAGAATACCAAAAACCTTTATTCCAATATAAATTGAAAGAAATATAATTAAAGGATGTACATTAAATTTATTACTTAAAAGTTTTGCCTCTAATATTTCTCTTATAACTTGAACTAATATATATAAACATATAAGTCCAAAAGCAATCAAATAATCTTTTACTATAATATTGTATATTATAATTGGTATAAATACAATTATGGTTCCTACATATGGAAGTAAATCTAAAATACCACAAATTACTCCCAAAATAAAAGAATTTCTTATATTAAGTATAATAAATCCTATAATAATTATTAAAGTTGATATTAAAACTAATATAATTTGAATTGATATAATACTTTTTATGTTATTACTTCCCTTATTTATTCTTTTTAGAATATTTTTAGGTATAAGTCTATTCATATATACTTTAAGTTTATCTTTGTCAGTTAAAATAAAAAATGAACAAATATTACCTATAAAATAACTTATTATCCCTTCTCCTGTAGTTAATGCCCCAGCTGTGATAATTTTAGGATGAAAAATTTTAACAGCTTCTTTACTAATATTAATATTTCCAATTATACTCTCTAATAATTCAGTAATATCTAATAAAAATTTATTTACAATATTTATATTGCTAATATAAATATTATTTATTATTTCAAAAATATTTCTTCCTAAATAATAAATAAATAAAAAGACAAAAATATTTAAAATTAACAAACTTAAAGTTGCAGCTATTTTTTTACTTATTTTAAGTTTTGTAAAAATATTATATAAAGGACTACTTAATACAAATATTATTACTATCCATAAAAATGGCTTAAAATAATTTTTAATAATAATTACAAAAATAAATATACCTATTAATAATATTAAAGATTCTAAAAGTTTTTTATGGTCCTCTTTTAACTTCACCTCTACTAATCCTCCTTTATTTTATATTTATATGCAATAAAAAAAGCCTTAGAATTTTTCTAAGGCTTATAATCTTTAAAATTTTTATATAGATTTTTATGTTGTTTAAATTAAAACTTTATATATTACATCACTTTTCCAGGTAATATTGCATCTATTATTCCAATAACTACTGCAGCTAATATTGAACCTATTATTGATACTCTCATATTTGGAACTAAAAATTGTGCTAAGTATATTATTATAGCTGCTATTACAAATCCTTTTATTCCTTTACCAAAAGGGGATGCATCTACACCCATAAATGATTCTATTAAATAATCTACTACAGTTATTATAAATGCAGCTAATAAAAATGACCATAATCCATTAATTGAAAAACCAGGTGTAAAAAATGATGTTATCCCTAATACTATTGCAAATAATATAAGTCTTACTATCCATCCAATAAAACTATTACCATTTGAATCTTTCCTTTGAGTATATTTATTATCATCCATTAAAATTCCTCCTTTATAAGTTTTTCTTATAAATATATTGTGCTCTTATAAATTAGAAATATACTATGTAATAATAAAATATTATTTTTTCTTTTATTTTTTAATAATATAAATATTTAATTTTATAAAAAAAAGCTCTAAAAGCTTTACTTTTAGAACTCTTTTCTTATATTCCTATAATAAATGTTAAATAATAAAATACTACAAGTCCTGAAAAAAGTATACTATCAAATCTATCTAATATACCACCATGACCAGGTATTAAGTTACTGTAATCTTTTATTCCAACATACCTTTTTATAGATGATGCTATTAAGTCTCCAAATTGACTAAACACACCACATAAAGCCCCTATTATAAAATAATTATATAATGGGAACAAATTCTCACTTTTAGATACTATAAAACCAAAAATTCCACAAAATATAGTTGCACCTAAAATTCCTCCAATTGATCCTTCTATTGTTTTTTTAGGGCTTACTTTTGGACATAATTTATGTTTTCCAAAAAACTTTCCTGAGTAATAGGCAGCTGTATCTGTAATCCAAGAACCTATAAATATAAGCCACACTAAATATTCTCCACCTATTTTCTTATTCACAAGGTAAATGAAACTGAAAAACACTCCTACATATAAAAAACCAAGTAAAGTTAAAGATACATCTATAAACGTATATTTTAAATTTATAACAGGTATCATTAAAAGTATAAATGTTGCAAATACAAATATATAAGTTAATATACTAAAGTTTGTTTTCGTAAAATAATAAAATAATACAAGTATATATCCTATAATAGGAATTGGATGAAAATCTTTTTGTTTTAATGCATTATAAAATTCATACATTCCAAGTAAAGACAATACTATCGTAAACCCTTCAAGCCATACTCCACCTAAAAATACAAAAACAATAAATGGAGCAATCATTAAAGCACCTAAATATCTGTTATTTGATTTCATTTAAAAATCACCTCATTTATTTTATTTTATACCACCAAATCTTCTATCTCTTCTTTGAAAATCATAAATAGCTCTATGAAGATCTTCTTCTTTAAAATCTGGCCAACAAATATTAGAATACCAAAATTCTGAATATGCACATTGCCATAAAAGAAAATTACTAAGTCTTTGTTCTCCTGAAGGTCTTATTATTATATCAGGATCTGGAACTCCTTTTGTATATAAATAATTTTCAAATAAACTTGAATCTATATTTGAAGAATCTATATTTCCATTTAAAACATCTTCAGAAATTAATTTTACTGCTCTTAATATTTCATCTCTTCCACCATAGTTTAATGCAATATTCATTGTTATTCCAACATTATTTTTTGTTTTCTCAATAGACTTTTCTATTTCATCTTGACACTCTTTTGGCAATTTAGAAATATCACCTAAAACATTTATCCTTACACCATTTTTATGTAATTCGTTTATTTCTTGTCTTAAATACTGAACTAAAAGCTTCATCAATGCATTTACTTCATCTTTAGGTCTCTTCCAATTTTCAGTTGAAAATGCATAAAGAGTCATATACTTAATTCCAAGCTTATCCGCTTCTTTTAATATTCTACGAATTGTTTCAACACCTGCTTTATGCCCCATAGTTCTTGGAAGTTTTCTTTTTTTAGCCCATCTTCCATTACCATCCATTATAATAGCAACATGTTTAGGAATATTATCCATATCAAGACTTATATCTTCATTCTCACTAACTTTTTCCCCTTTAAAAAACTTAAGCATGAGTTTTCCTCCCACCTTTTCTTAGTACAAAAAACCTGCTAGAGAGCAGGTTTTTTATTTAAACTAAATTGACATTATCTCTTTTTCTTTTGCTTCTATTAATTTATCAATTTCTTTTACAAATTTATCTGTAATTTTTTGAATATCATCTTCTAATCTCTTAGTTTCATCCTCTGTAATATCTCCATCTTTCTTTAAAGATTTGATTTTATCATTAGACTCTCTTCTAATTGATCTTAAAGCAATTTTTGAATCTTCTCCAGTTTTTTTAACATTTTTAACTAGATTTTTTCTAGTCTCTTCTGTTAATTCTGGTATTATTAATCTAATAACAGCTCCATCATTTGAAGGATTTAATCCTAAATCTGAAGTAAGAATAGCTTTTTCAATATCTTTTAAAAGTGTTGTTTCCCAAGGAGTTATTTGAAGAACTCTTGGTTCTGGAGCTGATATGTTTGCCACTTGGTTTATTGGGCACATACTTCCATAATATTCAACTTGAATTCTATCAAGCATTGTAGGATTAGCCCTTCCAGCTTTCATTGTTGACAAATCGCTTTCTAAAACACTTATTGTTTTTTTCATTTTCTCTTCAGCATTTTTAAGAATGTCTTTACTCATAAATATCCTCCTTATTATTTTGACACTAATGTGCCTATTTTTTCTCCACTAATAGCCTTTTGAATATTGCCTGGCTCATCTAAACCAAATACTAATATTGGAATTTCATTATCCATACATAAAGAAGTTGCAGTAGAATCCATTACTTGTAATCCTTGTTCTAAAACTTCTATATATGATAGTTTATCATATTTTTTTGCATCTGAATACTTATGAGGGTCTTTGTCATAAACACCATCAACTTTTTTAGCTAGAAGAATAACATCAGCTTCTATTTCTGCTGCTCTAAGAGCTGCTGTAGTATCAGTTGAGAAATATGGATTACCTGTTCCTGCTGCAAATATAACTACTCTTCCCTTTTCTAGATGTCTCATAGCTCTTCTTCTTATAAATGGTTCCGCAATTTCTTTCATTTCAATAGCAGTTAAAACTCTAGTATCTACTCCAACTTGCTCTAATGAATCTTGAAGAGCTAATGCATTTATACATGTTGCCATCATTCCCATGTAATCAGCAGTAGTTCTATCCATTCCTTCACCACTTCTGCCTCTCCAAATGTTTCCGCCACCAACAACGCAACCAACTTCTACACCTGCATCTATTAATTGCTTTATTTCTAAAGCTATTCTTGTTGCAACATTAAAGTCTAGTCCGAATCCATTAGTTCCAGCAAGAGCTTCTCCAGATAATTTTAATATTACTCTATTATATTTACAATCTGCCATTATAATCCCTCCGAAATATTCATTGTTATTTTTAAAAAAAGAGAACACAAGGTGTTCTCTTTTTTAAGGTTACTATTTACCCATTTGTTTTGCAACTTCTTCAGCAAAGTTTTCTTCCTTCTTTTCGATTCCTTCGCCTCTTTCAAATCTAACAAACTTTGTTATAGTCATTGGAGCACCTGCTTCTTTTGACTTTTCTTCTAATAACTTAGATATTGTCTTGTCTCCATCTTTAACCCATACTTGATCAACTAAGCAAACTTCTTTGAAGTACTTTTGAATTCTTCCCATAACCATTTTTTCAACGATCTTTTCTGGCTTTCCTTCATTTAAAGCTTGAACTCTGTAAATTTCTTTTTCTTTTTCTAAAGATTCTTGATCTACTGAATCTCTATTTAAGAATAATGGGTTTGCAGCAGCAACTTGCATACAAACTTCTCTAGCTACGTCAGAAGCTACATTAGCATCTCCTTCAGTTGCAATTTCAACTAAAACTCCTATTCTTCCACCACCATGAATGTAGCTTTGAATAGCTCCGTTTTCAACTGATAATCTTTCGAATCTTCTAACTGTCATATTCTCACCAAGTTTAGCAACTAAAGCAGTAAGAACTTCTTGTACAGTTGAATCTCCCATCTTTTCATTTAATAATTCTTCAACAGTTTGAACTGAAGTGTTAGCAACTAATTTTGCTACTTCATCAGCAAAATTAACGAATTCTTCGTTAGCTGCAACGAAATCTGTTTCACAGTTTACTTCTACGATTGAAGCTTTCTTATTATCTTCTGATATGAAAGTTTTAACTAAACCTTCAGCTGCGATTCTTCCTGCTTTTTTAGCAGCAGCAGCTAATCCTTTTTCTCTTAATACTTCAACAGCTTTTTCCATGTCTCCATTAGTTTCTGTTAAAGCCTTTTTGCAGTCCATCATACCTGCACCAGTTTTTTCTCTTAACTCTTTAACTAGCTTTGCAGTAATCATTTAAATTCCTCCTTATTTTTAAAAAGTAACCCTTATCACTTAGGTTAAAAGGTAAATGAAGAAAATCCTCACCTACCTTTTTGTACATACTTTGTGATATTATTCAGCTATTTGTTCACCTTGTCTTCCTTCTATAATAGCATCAGCCATTTTAGCAGCTATTAATTTAACAGCTCTTATAGCATCATCATTACCTGGAATTACGTAGTCAACTTCTTCTGGATCACAGTTAGTATCTACTATAGCTACTACTGGAATTCCTAATATCTTAGCTTCTGAAATAGCATTCTTTTCTTTTCTTGGATCTACAACAAACATAGCTCCAATATTTCTTGCATCTAAATTCTTTATTCCGCCAAGATTCTTTTCAAGCTTTTCCATTTCACCTTTTAATTTAATAACTTCTTTTTTAGGAAGAACATCAAATGTTCCATCTTCTTGCATTCTTTCTAAATCTTCTAATCTCTTGATTCTTGTTCTTATAGTTTTGAAGTTAGTTAACATTCCACCTAACCATCTGTTGTTAACGAAGTGCATGTTTGATCTGATTGCTTCTTCTTTTATAGCTTCTTGAGCTTGCTTTTTAGTTCCAACGAATAATACATCTTTTCCTTCTTCTGAAACTTCTTTTAAGAAGTTATAAGCTTCTTCAGCTTTTTTAACTGTCTTTTGAAGATCTATTATATAGATTCCATTTCTTTCTGTGAAGATATAAGGAGCCATTTTAGGATTCCATCTTCTAGTTTGGTGTCCAAAGTGTACACCAGCTTCTAATAATTGTTTCATTGATATAACTGACATTTTGTTACCTCCTGGTTTTTTCCTCCACTATCGTTGCACTTATAAGAAACCTTAAAATCAAAGGCACCTAACTTATAAATTCGATAATGTGTGTATTTTGTTACCTATGATAGTATAACATAAGCTTTTTTTTCTATCAACATAATTTTAAATTTTTTTATTTTCAAAATAAAAGTGACTAAAATCAATTAGTCACTTTTATAATTTATTATTTTATCTTCTTTAATTCATCAAGTAATCTGTCATTTAATATCTTTATATGAGTTCCCTTCATACCTAATGATCTTGATTCTATAACTCCAGCACTTTCAAATTTTCTTAAAGCATTTACTATAACACTTCTTGTTATTCCTACTTTGTCAGCAATTTTTGATGCTACAAGTAATCCTTCATCTCCACCAAGTTCATTAAAAATATGTTCTACTGCTTCTAATTCAGAATAAGAAAGAGTTCCTATTGCTAATTGTACAACAGCCTTTTTTCTTGTTTCCTCGGCAAGTTCTTCTTGTTTAGCTCTTAGCATCTCCATTCCAACTATAGTTGCACTATATTCACAAAGAACTAAATCATCATCTGTAAATACTTCTCCAAATCTAGCTAAAAGAAGAGTACCAAGCCTTTCTCTGTTTCCAATTATAGGAACAATTGTTGAAAGCTTGTCTTCCATAGTACAATTTCCTATTCCTTCAAAAACACATTCCCCTTTATTAGGCAAATTAGATAAGGTCTCAGATACCTTTAATAACTTTTCATTATATTCGTTTGGAAATCTCTTTTCATCAAGTACTTTTTCTCTCATTATAGCACATTCAAAACTTTCTGAGAAACTATGACCTATTACATTCCCATTTTTGCTTACAAGGTAAACGTTACAGGCTAAAACATCACTTAAAAGTTCACAAATATCTTCAAATGCTACTGGTTCAGTACCTGATTTTTGTAATATTTTATTTAATCTTCTCGCTTTATTAAGTAATGATGACATTAAAAATCCTCCTTGGTATCTATATAATTTCAGATTCATATTGCCATTTGTTATAACATTCAAAAATTTTTTAATTTTTAACAAATCCGTAATACTAATACAGTTTATCATACTAAATTGCATATTTCAATAATATTCTTCTCTTTTTGCCAAAAGGATTTTTTTAGTCATATTATCACATGTATATTTGTTTATTCTTTGTTTTCTGTTTTATCGCTCTTAATTTCTTCTTTATATTTGCATTCACTATTTGAACATTCAATATAATCTCCTGATTTTTTTGAATATTTCTTCACCATATATGAATTACATTTTGGACATTTTTTTTCAACTGGCTCATTCCAACTTACAAAATCGCAATCAGGATATCCTGAACATCCATAAAATCTTTTTCCCTTTTTACTTCTTTTTGCAAGTACCTTTCTACCACACTTTGGACAAGGTGCCTTAATTTCTTCTACTATAGGTTTAGCATTTTTGCATTCTGGATAACCAGGACAAGCTAGAAATTTACCATATCTTCCTCTTTTTATAACCATCATTCTTCCGCATTTATCGCAAGGAACATCACTTACTTCATCTTCAATAACTACCTTTGACATTTCTTTTTCAGCCTTTTCTAGTTCTATCTTTAAAGGTTTAAAAAATTCTCCAACAACAGATTTCCACTCTATTTCTCCTTCTTCAATATGGTCTAAGTTTCTTTCCATACTTGCTGTGAAATCTACATCGGCTATTTGTTTAAAATATTCACAAATTATGTTGTTTACAATAAATCCAAGCTCTGTTGGTACTAAATTTTTCTTTTCTCTATTTACATAATCTCTACTTAATAATGTAGAAATTGTTGGTACATAAGTACTTGGTCTTCCTATTCCTTTTTCTTCAAGAAGTTTAACAAAAGAAGCTTCTGTATATCTTGCAGGTGGTTGAGTAAAATGTTGTTTACCTTCAAGAGATGCTGCTTTTAAAATTTCCCCTTCTTCAAGTTCTGGTAATGAAGTATCGTCCTCATCACTCATTGCATATTCATATATTTTCATAAATCCATCAAATTTAATTGTAGATCCGCTAGCTTTAAATTTGTAATCACCATTTAATATATCAATTGAATTAGTATTAAGTATACATGATGCCATCTGTGATCCTACAAATCTTTTCCAAATTAATGAATATAATTTATACTGATCTGCTGTTAAATTAGCTTTTGCAACTTCTGGTGTTATTTCTATATTAGTTGGTCTTATAGCTTCATGTGCATCTTGTATATTTTTCTTTCCTTTATAAACTCTAGTTTCTTCTGGTAAATATTCTTCTCCATAATTACTTAATATAAAGCTTTTTGCAGAATCTTGTGCTTCCTTTGATATTCTAACAGAATCAGTTCTCATATAAGTAATAAGACCAATAGTTCCATATCCTTTAACTTCTACACCTTCATATAATCCTTGTGCTACTGACATTGTCTTTTTTGTCATAAAATTAAGTTTTTTACTAGCCTCTTGTTGAAGTGTACTAGTTGTAAATGGAGCCATAGGATTTTTTAATTTACTTCCCTTTTTAATTTTGTTAATTAAAAAATTATCCTTGTCTATTTTATTAATAACTTTATTAGTATCTTCTTCATTTTTTAAATCTATTTTATTATTTTTATATGATATTAATTTTATAGGAAATTTCTTTCTTCCCTTTTTTAATGAACAATCAACTGTCCAATATTCATCTGGAATAAACTTTTTTATTTCTTCTTCTCTTTCGCATATTAATTTAAGTGCTGCTGACTGAACTCTTCCTGCACTTAAACCCCATTTAACGTTTTTCCAAAGAATTGGACTTATTTCATAACCAACTAATCTATCCAATATTCTTCTTGCTTGTTGAGCATCAACTAAGTTTTGATTTATTTTTCTTGCATTTTTTATGGAATTCTTAACTGCACTTTTTGTAATTTCATTAAAAACTATTCTACATTCTTCTCCAGATTCAATATTTAAAAGATTCGCTAAATGCCATGATATTGCCTCACCCTCACGATCTGGGTCAGTTGCAAGATAAACTTTATCAGCTTTTTTAGCTGCTTTTCTTAAAACTTTAAGGAGTTCACCTTTTCCTCTTATTGTTATATATTTTGGTTCAAAATCGTTATCTATATCAACACCTAATTTACTTTTAGGTAAATCTCTAACATGCCCCATTGAAGCTTCAACAATATAATTTTTTCCTAAATATTTTCCTATTGTTTTTGCCTTTGCTGGTGACTCTACTATTACTAACTTTTGGCCCATAACTAACTCCAATTTTTTATAATGGAGTTATTCACCCCCTTAAACTTATGTTATTCTGACATAATAATTGCCAGGTAGACTTAATATTTCATTTTTAATTTGCAGTTCAAATAATAAACCATATAAAGTATTTCTGTCAACCTGTGACTTTATGAATATATCGTCAAAATGAATTGGTTCATTTTTAATTATTTTTAAAATATCATTATTAACGATTTCATCACTCTTATATTCTACCTTACTCTTTTCTATATTTAAAAGCAAATAAATATCTTCAATTGAAGTATATATAAATGCCCCATCTCTTATTAAAAGATTAGCTCCTGTCCCTGTTTTTGAAAATATTGACTGTGGCACAACTAAAACATCTTTTCCTTGAGCTAAAGCACATGAAACTGTTATTAAGGATCCACTTTTTTCTGTAGCTTCAGTAACTATAATAGCTTCAGATAATCCACTAATTATTCTATTTCTTCTTGGAAAGTTATATGAATATGGTTTAGTGCCTGGAAAAAATTCAGAAATTAATAATCCTTTTCTAGATATTTCATTAAATAATCTTTTATTAGCTTTAGGATAACATATATCTATACCACATCCTAATATAGCTATTGTTTTTCCATCATTTTTTAGAGTTTCATCATGGGCTATTGTATCAATTCCTCTAGCCCCTCCACTTACAACACATATATCATTTTTTACTAATTCTTTAGTAATTATTCTAGTTGCTTTTTCTCCATACAAACTATTGTCTCTAGCTCCAACTATTGAAACACTTCTTTTATTTAGTAATTCTAAATTTCCTTTATAAAATAATACATACGGAGGTTCCTCAATCTTTTTTAAACTTTCTGGATACATAGGATCACTAATTGTTATAAAATTTACTTCTTCCTTTTTTAAACTTTCCATGTTAGACAATATTTTATTCATTTCTTTGGTTTTATCATAATTTGCAAATTTTCTATAATTACTTAGGTATAGTTTTATTATTTCTTCAAAATTATCAAATATCTCTTTTTCGTTTGAAAAAATATTAAGTAACTTTATTTTTTGAAGATTTGTACATTCTAACATTATTAACCATAATATATATTTTTCCATTTGTCTACCTCTCTAATTAAACTATTTCTCCATTAACATCTTTTCTATAACTTATTGCTTCTATTACGTGTTCAGCCTTTATTTCAGCTTGAAGTTCAAGATCTGCAATAGTTTGAGCAACTTTTATTACTTTTCCATATGCTCTTAGTGAAGGAGAATTTACCTTAAAATAATTTTCTAAAATTTTTTTTGCATTTTTAGAAATTTTACAAAATTCAAATATATCTTTTCCTTTTATATCTGAATTAAAATTATAACAAGTTCCTTTTAATCTTTCTTCTTGCAAATTTCTTGCTCTTATTACTCTATTCCTAATTTCTATACTACTTTCACCTTTATGAGTTTCTTTTAAATCCTCAAGATTTAATGTTGGAACATAATTAAACATATCTATTCTATCTTTTAGTGCCTTAGAAAGTCTTTTTTGATATCTTCGTATTTCATATTCACTACATTCACATTTATCAGATCCTTTGTCTATTATAGACATTAAGCCACAGGGACAGGGATTGAAAGAAATTATAAGCTGAAACTTACTTGGTAACTCTACTTTTTCATTTAATCTATCTATTCTAACTACCCCTTCTTCTAATGGTAATCTTAAAACTTCCAATACTTCTTTTTTAAATTCTAGAACCTCATCTAAATATAACACTCCATTATGTGCAAGAGTTATCTCTCCAGGTTTTATATCCTTTCCACCTCCAATTAGAGCAATTTTTGTAATAGTGTTATGAGGCTCTCTAAATGGAATATCTATATTTTTATATGTATCTATCATTCCGCATACTGAATATATTTTTGCAACTTCAACTTTTTCCTTTTTAGAAAGTGGAGGTAATATTGATGGAAATGCTTTTGCAAGCATTGTTTTTCCAGATCCCGGATTTCCAAACAATGCTAAATTATGTCTTCCAGCAGCTGCAATTTCTAATGCTCTTTTTGAAGAGCATTGTCCTATTATAGAATTAAAATCATTATTAATTTTTATAGGCTCCTTTTTATATTCTTCATTAAAATCTAAAGGTAATAAATCATTATAAATTATATAATCTATCCCTTCCTTTAATGTACTAATTAAATATAAATTTCCTTCTTCTATTTCTGATACTTCATGTATATTTTCTCTTGGAATAATAAAATTTTTAATTCCACATTCTAACCCTTTAAGTATTATTGATATTGTTCCTCTAATTTTTTTAAGTTCTCCTGCTAAAGAAAGCTCTCCTATTAATAAGTACTCATCCAAATCTTTTTTAGGAATTTGATTAGACTCCATAAGTATTCCTATTGCTATAGGTAAATCTAAAAGAGTTCCTAATTTTCTAATATCTGCTGGTGCTAAATTTATAACTATTCTACCTAAAGGAAACTCAAATCCTGAATTTACAATTGCTGTTCTAACTCTTTCTTTAGCTTCCTTTACAGCAGCATCTGCTAATCCTACTATAGCAAAAGACGGTATACCTGTAGTTATATCGACTTCTACATTTATTATTAAACTATCTATTCCAATATTCGTAGCACTCTTTATATTTACAGCCATTTTACTCACCTCATAGTGGATTATTACCAATTAAAAATATTTTTAATCAATTATTTATTTATGTAATTATTAGTATTAATTTTGTCAATACTTTTTATAGAGGTGTTTATATTGAAAAAATATAATAAAGATATTGGATATTATGGAGAAGATATTGCATCAGACTATTTAATTAAAAATGGTTATAAAATTATAAAAAGAAATTACTCTAATAGATTTGGAGAAATAGATATAATATGCTCAAAAGAAAATATATTATCTTTTATAGAGGTAAAAAGTAGATATTCTAAAAACTTTGGAAGAGGAATAGAAGCTATTAATTACTATAAAAAGAATAGCATAAAAAAATTAACAAAATATTTTCTTTTAAATTATAATTTTAATAGCTATTTTATTAGATTTGATGTTATAGAAATTTATTTTAATTATGAAAATTCAAAAAATCATATAATTCATACAAAGGATGCTTTTAGATAATTTAATATAAATCTATTAATGTCAAAAGTATTAAATACTATTTACCCTTAAGTTTTCACTAAAAAATAGATAAAACATAAAAAAATAGTAATAACTATTTTTAGTTATTACTATTTTTCTAATATATTCCTTAAAAAACTCATTCTATGAATAGGAGTTGCTCCGTATTTTTTTATTGCATCAACATGTGTTTTAGCTCCATATCCAACATTATGTTCAAAGCCATACTCTGGATATTTTTCTGATAATTTCTTCATTAAATTATCTCTGTAAACTTTAGCAATAATTGAAGCTGCTGCAATTGATGCACTTTTTGTATCACCTTTTATTACTGATTTATTTTCTATATTAATTCCCTTAACTTTGTATCCATCAGATAATACAATACTAGGGTTTGTGATAAGTCCATATACTGCTTTAAGAAATACTTCATTATTACAAACTCCAATACCTTTTTCATCTATTTCATCATTAGAAGCTTCACTTATATAGTAAGCTATTGCTTTTTCCTTTATAATTTTTGAAAGTTCTTCTCTCTTTTTTTCAGATAACTTTTTAGAATCATTTAAATAAAATATCATTTCATCATCTATAACATTTAAATCAAGTATAACAGCAGCTGACACTATAGGACCTGCCAAAGGCCCTCTACCAACTTCATCTACTCCAGCTAAAAGTTTACCCTTTGAAAAGCCTCTATCAAAATCATACATTTTTTTTACTCTTTCAAGTTCATTTTCTATCTTTTTCTTTTCCTTTAATATTTTATTTCCTAAGCTTTGAACATTTTTTCTTTTATCAGATAATAAAATATTACTTAACATCATCATTTTTTCATCATTAAAATCAAATTCTATTTTATCAAACTCTTCTTTTATTGACTTATAACTCATATTTTCTAAATTCATATTTAGAAGTTCCATAAAACCCCTCCAAATAGACAAATTAAGGTCTTTCTAAAGATATATTACCTATCTTTCCACCTCTAAATTCATCCAATAAAATTACTGCTATTCTATTATAATCTATTTCTCTTCCCTTCATTATAGCTCCTCTTTTTATAGCTATTGCATCAAGGGTTTCTAATGGATTTTCATATACAGTATCTATTTTATATCTTTCCATTAACTTTTCTGGATAAAATTCTTGAAGTCTTTCAACAAGTTTATATGCTAAATTTTCAATATCCATAATTTCATCTTTTATTGCTCCTGTAAAAGCAAGATTTAAAGCTGTTTCATCATCTTTAAATTTTGGCCATAAAACTCCAGGAGTGTCTAACATTTCTATATCCATTGATGTTTTTATCCATCTTTTAGATTTAGTTACACCAGGTCTATCTCCAGTTTTAGCTATATTATTCTTTGCCATTTTATTTATAAAAGTAGATTTACCTACATTTGGTATTCCAACAACCATAACTCTAGTCATAATTACCTTTAAACCCTTACCTTTAAGCCTTTCATGCTTTTCTTTTAAAAGTTCATTAAGAGCTGGTTTTATTTTTTGAAGTCCACTTCCCTTTAGGCAATTTACTTCTATTGCCATAACATTATCTTTAGTTAATTCTTTCATCCATTGTTTAGTAACCTTTCCTTCTGTTAAATCACTTTTGTTTAAAAGAATTAATCTTGGTTTATCTAATACTAATTTATCTATATCTGGATTAGCAGAACTTCTTGGAATTCTAGCATCTCTAATTTCAATAACTGCATCTACAAGTTTTAAATTTTCTTTAATCTCTCTTTGGGTTTTTTTCATATGCCCTGGAAACCAATTAATTGCCATAAAAACCTCCTAATTATTTTAAAATATATTTATAGAAAAAAAAGAGACTTACTTCTAAGCCTCTTCTTTATGGTTAATTATCTTAATAATTCTTTAACCTTAGCAGCCTTACCTACTCTGTCTCTTAAGTAGAATAACTTAGCTCTTCTTACTTTACCTTTTCTTGACACTTCGATCTTTTGGATCATTGGTGCATTCATTGGGAAAGTCTTTTCAACACCTGTACCATAAGCTAATCTTCTTACAGTAAAAGTTTCTCTTAAACCACCGTTTTGTTTCTTTATAACAGTTCCCTCAAATACTTGAACTCTTTCTCTGTTACCTTCTTTTATTAATTGGTGAACCTTTACGTTGTCTCCAACATTAAAGCTTGGTAAATCAGTTCTGATTTGTTCTTGTTCTATTGCTCTTAAAATTTCGTTCATTGTGCATTCCCTCCTAAACTTAATGTGACGTTCTTTCCGAAGCTATAATCCGGAAGAGGACCGCCCGTACTAGCACAAAGCATATTTTAGCACAAAATATTACCTATTGCAACATTTTATTTGTTACTATCTCTTAACAATTTTTTATCTTCTTTACTAAGCTCTATTTTTTCAAATAAGTCTTTTCTCTTTTCTCTTGTACTTATTAAGGATTGCTTTCGTCTCCATTTTCTAATATTTTCATGATGACCTGATAATAATATATCTGGAACTCTAATGCCTTCAAATTCCTCTGGTCTTGTATATTGAGGATACTCTAAAAGACCATTAGAAAATGACTCTTCCATAAAACTTTCTTCTTTTCCTAAAACACCAGGTTTTAATCTAAGTACAGAATCTATTATAGGAATTGCAGCCATTTCTCCACCTGTTAATATAAAATCTCCTAAAGAAATTTCCATATCTATATAATTGTATATTCTTTCATCAATTCCCTCATAATGTCCGCATAAAAATATTAGTTCTTCTTCTTTTGCAAGTTCCTTTGAAATTGAATGATTAAATTTTCTTCCTCTTGGACCTAAAAAAACTACTTTACCTTTATTATTCTTTTTACATTCTCTTATTGTATCTATAACTGGTTGAGGTGCCATAACCATTCCTGCACCACCACCATAAGGATAGTCATCAACTTTTTTATGTTTATTTTTAGTAAAGTCTCTTATATTCAAACATTCAATATCAACAATTCCTCTCTCCTTTGCTTTTCCTATAATGCTATGATCAAATATAGAAAACATTTCAGGAAATAAAGTTAATATACTAATCTTCATCTTGCCATTCTCCCACAGGTCTTATAACAATTTTTTCATTTTCTAAATCTATATCTAAAACTATCGTTTTAAGTACTGGAATTAATAATTCCTTTGGTTCTCTTATCCAATAAACATCATTATTTTTTGTTTCTATAACATCATATATTGGTCCAAGATCCTTTCCCTCTGTATCAAAAACATGAATACCTATAAGATCTGTTACATAAAAAGTATCCTCTGGAAGTTCTGGTTCTCTCTCTCTTGGAACTTCTATTAATTTATTTTTATATTTTTCTGCATCATCAATGGAATTTATACCTTCAATTTTTAAAATAACTCTATCTTTTTGAAATTTAACTCCTTCAATAGCTCTTTCTACACCATCTATAAAAACAGTTCCATACCTTTTAAAATTATTAACATCTGAAGTAGAAGGCATAACCTTAACTTCCCCTTTTAATCCATGGGTATTCACTATTTTTCCTACTCTAAAAAAGTTTTCCAATAAATTCACCTCTTCTTATAATAACTTAAAAACATATTATTATTTTATATTATTTTTAAAATTTATAATACTACTTTATTATTTTATATTACAAGAATTTAATATTAAAAATTTTAAACTTTATATAAAAAGAGTTAGGACAGGCCTAACTCTTCTAAATAATTTCAACTACTACTCTTTTTTCTTCTTTTATTGCTGCAGCCTTTACTACGGTTCTAATAGCTTTTGCTATTCTTCCCTGTTTTCCAATAACTTTTCCCATATCTTCTGGTGCAACCCTAAGTTCTAGTATAATTGATTGCTCACCTGCAACTTCATTTACTTTAACTTCATCAGGATTATCCACAAGTGATTTAGCTATTACTTCAACTAATTCTTTCATAAGTGTCCTGCATTTAGTTTATGTACTATTTGCAGTATTCACCTCCTAAAATTACTTGTTTAGGCCTGCCTTTACGAAAAGCTTCTTAACAACTTCTGTTGGTTGAGCACCATTTTGAAGCCATTTATTAGCTTTTTCTTCGTTGATTTTTATTTCAACTGGTTCTGAAACTGGATTGTAGTATCCGATTTCTTCGATGAATCTACCATCTCTTGGGCTTCTTGAATCAGCAACAACTACTCTATAGAAAGGTGCTTTTTTAGCTCCCATTCTTCTTAATCTTATCTTTACTGCCATTTTAAATTTCACCTCCTTTAAATAATAATTATATATTAACTCATAAAAGGCATTTTACCAAAGAGACCTTTTTTAGCTCCCTTTTGAAATGATTTCATTTGTTTCATGTTTTTCCTCATCATTTCATATCCTTTAATAAGTTTATTAACATCTTGAATTGTTGAACCTGAACCCTTTGCAATTCTTTTCTTTCTTGAAGAGTTACTAATTACAAGGGAAGGATTCTTTCTTTCCTTTGCTGTCATCGAAAGAATTATAGCCTTAACTTTTTCCATTTGCTTTTGCCCTTGGTCAAAGTCAATTCCTTTTAATTCTTTAGAATTAACACCTGGAATCATCTCCATTAATTTATTTAGTGGTCCAAGTTTTTTCATTTGTTCCATTGCTGTCAAATAATCTTCAAAATTAAGACCTTGGCCCATCATTTTCTTAGTAAAATCAGCTGCTTCTTCTTCATTAATTGCAGATTGTGCTTTTTCAATAAGAGATAATACATCTCCCATCCCTAATATTCTTGATGCCATTCTATCTGGATGGAATACTTCAAAATCATTCATCTTTTCACCAACACCAATAAATTTTATTGGCTTTTCAGTTATAGATCTAATTGAAAGTGCAGCTCCACCTCTTGTATCACCATCTAGTTTAGTTAAAATAACTCCTGATATATCAAGATCATTATTAAAACTTTCTGCAACATTAACTGCATCTTGTCCTGTCATAGAATCTACTACAAGTAAGATTTCTGATGGATTTACAACTTCTTTTACTTCTTTTAATTCTTCCATTAAGCCTTCATCTATATGTAGTCTTCCGGCTGTATCTATAATAACTACGTTATTTCCATTATCTTTTGCATACTTTATACCAGCCTTTGCAATATTAACTGCCTTTTCTTTGTCTCCCATAGAGAAAACTGGTATATCTATTTGTTTTCCCACAACTTGTAATTGCTTAATAGCTGCAGGTCTATAAATATCACATGCTACAAGAAGCGGTTTTTTATTATTCTTTCTAAGATTTAATGCTAGCTTACCACACATTGTAGTTTTACCAGCTCCTTGAAGTCCTACAAGCATTATTACTGTAGTTCCACTGCTTGAATAATTTATTTTACTTTCGCTTCCTCCCATAAGTTCAGTAAGTTCATCGTTAACTATTTTAATTACTTGTTGTCCTGGTGTCAAGCTTTGCAACACATCGCTTCCAACGCATTTTTCTCCAACACTTTTAACAAACTTTTTTACTACTTTATAGTTAACATCAGCTTCTAATAAAGCAAGTTTTACTTCCCTCATAGCTTCTTTAATATCTTTTTCATTAAGCTTACCCTTACCTCTTAATTTCTTAAAGGTATTTTGAAGCTTTTCTGATAATCCCTCAAAAGCCATATTAAACCTCCTATGTTATAAATCTTCTAGTTCTTTCTTTAGCATATCACATTCTTTATCAGAAATAGAATACTTTTTTTTAAAGTTTTTTAGAAGTTTTATAATTTTTTCTTCTCGATTTATACTCTTTTGAAGTAAATTCAATTTACTCTCATAAGTTAAAAGTTGTTTATAACATCTTTTAAGTAAATCATGAATGGCTTGACGACTTGTGTTGTTTAATTCAGCAATTTCAGCTAAGGATAAGTCATCTTCAAAATAAAGTTCCATGATATTTTTTTGCTTTTCAGTTAATAATGGTTTATAAAAATCCATTAATAATGAAATCTCAACCCTATCTTCCATCATATAATCACCTTACCCACAAAAGAGATAATAACAGATATATTTTAAGGTGTCAAGTATTTTTACTTAACACCTTTGAAAATTTTTAAAATAATGCTTCTGCAAAACTTTCTGCATCAAATTTTTGAAGATCATCTATACCTTCACCAACACCAATATATTTAACTGGTATATTAAGAGATTGTTTTATTGATATAACAACTCCACCCTTTGCAGTTCCATCTAATTTTGTTAATATAATTCCATCAATAGGGCAAGCCTCCATAAATTGCTTAGCTTGAATAACTGCATTTTGTCCTGTTGTTCCATCTAAAACAAGAAGAGTTTGCTTTTTAGCCTCTCCATACTCTCTATCTATTATTCTATTTATTTTTGAAAGCTCATTCATTAAGTTTTTCTTATTATGAAGTCTTCCTGCTGTATCACAAATTAAAACATCTACATTTCTAGCTTTTGCAGCTTGAACTGCATCAAAGACAACTGCCGCTGGATCTGAACCTTCATTTTGTTTAACTATATCAACATGTGCTCTTTCGCTCCAAACTTCTAATTGATCAATAGCTGCTGCTCTAAATGTATCAGCCGCTGCAAGTAAAACTTTCTTACCTTCTTGTTTATTTTTAGCTGCAAGTTTTCCTATTGAAGTTGTTTTACCTACACCATTTACCCCAATTACAAGTAAAACTTCTTTTTTGTTTTCTTCATCATTTTCTTCATTATCGCCTTCTAAAAGCATATCTCTTATTACTTCTTTAAGTGCTGGCTTTACCATTTGAGGATCATTTATCTTTTCTTTTCTAATTTTAACTTTCAATCTATCTATAATTTCAATAGTTGTATCCATTCCAATATCTGAAATTATTAATATTTCTTCTAATTCTTCATATAAATCATCATCTATAGTTACAGCTAAATTTAAAGCCTCATTAATTTTATCTTGTAATCCATCTCTAGTTTTACTTAATCCTGTTTTTAATTTTTCAAATAATTTTCCAAACATCTCAAGTCCTCCAATTTTAAATATTTATTTTGTCAAATCAACAGATACAACTTTAGAAATTCCCTTTTCTTCCATTGTGATTCCATACATTATATCACTTACTTCCATAGTTCCTTTTCTATGAGTAATTACTATAAATTGAATATTTTTTTCTGAAAACTTCTTTAAAAATTCTGCATATCTATAAACATTTGCATCATCTAATGCAGCTTCAATTTCATCTAATATACAAAATGGTGTTGGTTTCATCTTTAATATTCCAAAAAGTAATGCTATTGCAGATAATACCTTTTCTCCTCCAGACATTAAATTTATATTTTGAAGTTTCTTTCCTGGAGGCATAACATTTATTTCAATATTACAAGTAAGCTCATCACCTTCTCCTAAAATAAGTTCAGCACTTCCACCTTTAAATAGTTCTCTAAAAGTTTCATTAAAATTTTTATTTAATATTTTAAAATTCTCATTAAATAAAACTTTCATTTTTGATGTCATTTCTGAAATAACAGAAATAAGTTCTTCTTTTGCTTTTTCTAAGTCTTGTTCCTGAGAAGTCATAAAATTATATTTTTCACTAACCTCTTCATATTCTGAAATAGCAGCAAGATTTACTGTTCCAAGGGAAGAAATTCTTCTTTTAATTGAATGTACATTTTCTTTAAAAAGAACTAAATTTTCAATAGGCTTTGCTATTTCTAATGCTTCTTCATAAGTTAGATCAAGTTCTTCATTAAGCTTTTTATAATAATTTTCTATTTCCATTTCACTTTTAGCTTTAAGAATTTCTCTTTTATTAAGTTCTCCCTCTTCTTTGTTTATTATTTCTCTCATTTCTATAATTAAACTATCAATTTTTCTAAACTCTTCTTTAAATTTTATTTTATTTATCTCATCTTCTTTAAATATTTCTTCAAGTATAATTATTCTTTTAGAATTTTCCTCTATAATATTTTTCTTTTCTTCTATTTCTTTTTTACTTCTATTTATATCTTCTAAAGCTTCTTTATTTTCTTTTTTTATTTTTTCAATTTTTAATTCTCCATCTTTAAATTCATTATCTTTTCTTATAATTTCATTTATTTTATTTTGAATATCTGCATCCGCTGAAGCCTTTGCTATTCTTACATCTGTTAATTTTAAGTTATATTCTTTAATATATTCTTTTTCTTTTTCAATAATATTTTCAAGTTCAACGGCTCTTTCTTTATTTAATGAATTTTCATCTGTTAGCTTATTAAGATTATACTCATATTCTTCTAATTTTTTATTTAAAGATAAAATTTCTTCATCTAAAGATTTTTTTTCATCTTGTAATGAATTTAAATTAATATTTAATTTTTTTATTTCATTTTCTAAATTTGATAATTCACTTTTATTAGTAACTATTTCTATCTTTATTTCATGAGCTTTATCAGTATAATTTAGTATTTTTTCATCAATAGTTTTTCTTTCATTTTTTAATTTTTCTAATTCTTTAGAAAGACTTTCTAGTATTTCCTTTTCAATTGAAATTCTTTTTTTAAGATCATCAATTTCTCTTTTTCTACTTAGTATGTTTGAAGCTTTCCCTTTTATACTTCCCCCTGTTAATGCACCACCTGCATTTAAAACTTCCCCTTCTAATGTTACAATTCTATTTTTATAATTAGTAATCTTTGCAATTTTAAAAGCACTCTCCATATTAGTGCATATTAAAGTACGACCTAAAGAATAATCCATGATTTTTGTATACTTACTATCAAATTTGACTATTTCAGATGCAATTCCTAAATATCCATCTATTTCTTTAACTCTATTATCAATAATTATTCTCTTACCATTTATTATGTTAAGAGGAAGAAAGGTTATTCTACCTAACTTATTTTTCTTTAAGTATTCAATTAAATCCTTCGCAACATTCTCAGTGTCAGTAATTACATTTGAAATAGCAGATCCTAAAGAAGTTTCTATTGCAGTTTCATATCCTTTTGGAACTTCAAAAATTTCTCCAAGTACTTCTATTCCTTTTGTATGAGGGGTTAAATTTTTAGAAACACTTTCCATTAGGTTTTTAAGAGACCTATTATATCCTTCATATTGATTTTCAAGACCTTCTAATATTGTCTTATTAGCTTGCAATTTACTTAAAGATATATTTTTAGCCTTTATTTCATTTTCCTTTTTAGAAAAAATATTATTAAGTTTTCCTAAACTTTGCTTATTTGAATAAAGTTTTTCTTTTAAAATTTCAAATTCTTTTTCTTCTGATTCAATTTTTAACTTTAATCCATTAAAACTGGATCTATTTATTTTTATATTACTATCAATATTTTTTAAAGATGAATCTATTCTATCTTTTCTTTCTTCTTTTCCTTTTATATTACTTTTTACTTCAGTTATTTTATTTTTTATATTAGAATTTCCTCTTAATAACTCTAATTCATTATTTTTTAAAGTTTTAAGTTCATATTCTAAATTATTTATTTTTAAATTTAAAGCTTTATTTTTTTCTTCTAATTTTAAAATTTCTTCATTTATATTTTTTTCTTCTTCTTTTTTATTTAACAACTGCTTTTGTAATAGTTCTTTTTCTTTATGTAAATCTGTATTTTTACTATTAATTCCATATTCTTCGAATTTATTTTTTTCTAAAATACTATTTAAATTTTTTATTCTTTCATTAAAAAGTTCAATATCACTTTTAGCCTTTGTTATATCTTCTTTTTTTGTAAAATATTCAAGTTTTTTATCTGTTGTTTTTCTGTCTAACTCTTCAATATTTTCTTCTATATTTTTTAAATCTTCTCTTTTTAATTTTAATTTTTCTTTTTTTAAATTTATTTCTTTTATTCTATTATTTAAATCTTCATTAAAAACATTTAAATCTTTTTCTATATTTTTAATAGTATTTACTATTAAAGAAACTTCTTTCTCCCTTAATTCATTAGATAAATCTTTAAATTTTAATGCTTTTTCCATTTCAATTTTTAAAGGCTCTAATCTTTCTTCATAAGTTGAAATTATATCTCTTATTCTTACTAAATTATCATCTGTATTAGACAACTTTTTTTCTGCTTCATTTTTTCTATACTTATATTTAACAATTCCAGCCGCTTCCTCTAATAAAGCCCTTCTGTCTTCTGCTTTTCCACTAAGTATAGCTTCTATTTTACCTTGTCCAATAAGTGAATATCCTTCTTTACCAATACCTGTATCCATAAAAAGATTTATTATATCTTTAAGTCTACATTTATTATTATTTAATAAGTATTCAGTTTCTCCAGATCTGAAAATTCTCCTAGTTACTTTCACCTCATTATAATCAGTTTTTAAAACTTCATCTGAATTATCTAATGTAATAGATACTTGAGCTAATCCAAGAGGTTTTCTATATTGAGTGCCTGAAAAAATTACATCCTCCATTTTTCCACCTCTAAGAGTTTTTACACTCTGTTCACCAAGAACCCACCTTACAGCATCTGAAATATTACTTTTACCACTACCATTAGGTCCTACAACTGCTGTAACACCTTTTTTAAATTTAAATTCTGTTTTATCAGCAAAGGATTTAAATCCTCTAAGTTCTAAAGATTTTAAAAACAAGCACTCCACTCCCTATTATAAAAATATTGGTATTAAGGTTACTAAAAATACTAAAACTAAAAATATAGCAAGGGCAACTTGCACTTTTTCTCTAGTTTTTTTTCTCAAATAAATCACCTCTAATTTAACGTTATATTAAATATTAACAATAATGGCACAAAACGAGAGTTTCCTCTCGCTTTTATTATATCATTATTTTTTTTTCATATTTTCCTTTAATAATTATAGTTCCTCTATTAATATTGTCTTCTACTTTTACTTTTAAATTATAACCTGCATCTTTAAGTTTATTAAAATATATTTTTTTGTTAGCATAAAGTTTGCTTAGATCTTTATTGTTAATTAAAATAGTACAAACTTCATCTTTACTAATTTCATCTCTTATTTTATCTATAATTAAACTACTTTCAACAAGTTCTCTAAAAGCTGGATGAAATGGTCCATCTACTATATCTTTACCAGTATTTATTGTATCAGTTGGTTGAAGACCTATTCTTATAACATTTACTCTTGCTTCATTAAAGATACTATATATCTCTTTACTTACTTCTACAGCTTTTTCTAATGTATATGGAGTATAATCTCCTCTTAAATACATTTTTTCCATAGGAGTATCTTTTATAACAAGAGATGGATATATTCTTACAATATCAGGTTCCATTTTTAAAGAATCCATTGCACTTTTTATATCCTTTTCTGGATTTGACTTTGGAAGTCCAGGCATTAATTGATGCCCTAAAGTTATTCCATACTCCTTTATAAGTCTTGATGCATTAATAGCATCTAAAACTGTATGTCCTCTTCCAGCAGCTACTAATACCTCATCATCTAAAGATTGTATACCAAGTTCTATTATATCTACGCTATATTCTTTTAAATAACTTAATATATAGTCATTTATGTAATCTGGTCTTGTAGACATTCTAATCTTTTTGACTATTCCTCTATCTTTATAAGCTTTAGCAACTTTTAATAGTTCTCTTTGTTTTTCTTCTCTTATAGCTGTAAAAGTTCCTCCAAAAAAAGATACTTCTATAATTGCGTCTTTATTTTCTATTGTTTCATAATACTCTTCTATAATATTTTTAACCTTTTCAGCATCTACTCTGTCTTTGACACCAGTTATTCTATCTTGATTACAAAATACACAATTATGCGGACATCCCTCATGTGGAACAAATATAGGTATAATGTAATGTTCTTTACTCATCTATTGCCCCCATCCTTTTCAAAGCTTGTTTTGCAGAAGCCTGCTCTGCTTCTTTTTTAGAGTATCCTTCTCCTTCTCCCATACATTCACCATTTATAATTACTTTAGTGAAAAATTTTCTTCTATGAGGTGGACCTTCAAATTTTACTAAATCATATACTATGTTTACTTCACCATTTTTTTGCAAATGTTCTTGAAGCTTTGTTTTAAAATCTAAAATTATTTTATTTTCTATTGCTTTGTTTATTATGTCTTTAAACTGATTTAAAATAAATTCTCTAGTAAACTCTAATCCTTTATCTAAATATATTGCAGCTATTACAGCTTCTACTGCATCAGCTTGTATTGAAGTCCTATTTCTTCCCCCTGTAAGTTCTTCACCTTTACTCATTCTAATAAAACTACCTAAATTTAATTTTTTAGCAATTTCAAATAAAGAATTTTCACAAACTATAAGACTTCTAATCTTAGTTAATTCCCCTTCTGCTTTATCCTTATAATTAATAAATAAATATTCAGTTATACATAATTGTAAAACAGAATCACCTAAAAATTCTAATCTTTCATTATACTCAACGTCCTTATATTGATTTGCAAAAGAACTATGTGTTAACGCCGCTTTTAAATAACTTAGATTAGTGAAACTCACTCCAAGTGAGTTTTCAAACTCTTTCAATTTTAATTTACTCATTTTATACACTCCTCTAAGTTTATTCTTCAGTTTGCTTTAGGTAAACAAATTCAAGAATAAACTATTTAATTTTAAAATATAAAATCCCGCAAAATGAGCGGGATTTTACTACTCTTCAACATGGTTTTTTACGTATTCTACAACATCTCCAACAGTTTTAAATCCCTCAACATCTTCATCTGGAATTTCCATATCTAATTCATCTTCTAATGCCATTATTAATTCTACTATATCTAGTGAATCTGCATTTAAATCATCAATGAAAGATGCATCTGGTGTAACTTCACTAGCATCTATGCTTAACTTTTCTGCTATAATTTCTTGAATTTTTTCAAACATATTATCACCTCCTAATTCCTTCCCTTAGATAATATTATATATTAAATATACAGTCAATATTCTATAATAATAAATTTTAATTATTTTGTCCTATTTCTGCCTTTATTTTTTCTATTACCTTACCATTATGGAATATTATAGTTTGTCTTATTGCGTTTTTAAATGCTCTTTCATCTGAACTTCCATGGGCTTTAATACAAATTCCATCCACACCTAAAAATGGAGCTCCACCAACTTCTTTATAATCAAACTTGACCATAAGAGATTTAAATACTGGTTTAAGTAAAGCTGCTCCTAATTTAGGAATAAATGCTGCTCCCATTATTTCATCTTTAATTATTCCAAGTAGATTTTTTGCAGCTCCCTCATAAAGTTTAAGGGCAGTATTTCCTACGAATCCATCACAAACTAATACATTTGTATCTCCAGTTGGAACTTCTCTAGGTTCAACATTTCCAACAAAATTAAACTTTTCTTCTTTTAAAATCTTATATGTTGTCTTTGTAAGTTCATTACCTTTTTCTTCTTCAGCACCAATATTTATTAATCCAACTGATGGATTTTTTTTATTAAATACACTTTCATAATATATTTTACCCATTTTAGCAAACTGAACAAGATAATTAGGTTTACAATCAACATTAGCACCAGCATCTACTATCATAAAGCTTCCTCGTCTTCCTGGCATAATTGGAGCTAAGGCTGGTCTTTCTACTCCTTTAATTCTACCTACAATAAGAGTACAACCTGCTAAAAATGCTCCTGTGCTTCCAGCTGATATAATTCCATCGCACTCTCCAGATTTAACTAGATTTAAAGCTTTTACAATACTTGAATCTTTTTTTCTTCTAAGAGCCATAACTGGATGTTCATTTGTTGTTATTACTTCATTTGCATCAATTACAGTAATTCTTTCTTTTGGATAACTATATTTATTTAATTCTTTTTCTATTTTATCCTTTGGTCCTGTTATATACATTTCAATATCATTATATTCTTTTACAGCATCAACTACCCCTTTGACTACTGCCATTGGTGCATTATCTCCACCCATTCCATCTATTGCAATTTTCATTTAGCTCACCTCTTTTCTCTATATATAAAGAAAAGAAAGTCATATGACTTTCTTTTATTCTTCTGAAGATGTTACTTCTTTACCCTTATAGTATCCACAGTTTTTGCAAACTCTGTGAGCTAGCTTCATTTCGTGACATTGTGGACATTCAACTATTCCTGGTAAGCTCGCTTTAAAAGTTTGAGCTCTTCTTGAATCTCTCTTTGCTCTATATGTTTTTCTTGCTGGATTTCCCATGCTTACACCTCCTTATTTTCAAGCAGTGCTTTAAGACCTGCTAATCTTACATCTACATCTTCACTATTGCAAGTGCAAGTTTCAATGTTAAGATTTTTACCACACTTGTGACAAAGGCCTTTGCAATTACTACTACAAAGTCTTTTAATCGGTAAGGTTGAAATTATTTCTCTTTCAACAAAATCTGTGATATCTAATTCATCACTCTTTACAAATATTACATCATCATTAGCTGATTCGTCAATATTTGTAAACCTTTCTTCTATTTCAAAATCTATTGGATAGATAAAGGTTTCTAAACATCTTGAACAAGCAATCTTAAGCTCTGTTCTAACGTGTAGGCTAATCACAAGCTCTTTTTCTCTTGAAGAAATAACTCCTTCAACAGAAACCTTTGAAACTGGTTCCATTAATTCGCCTTCAAAGTGAAAATTATCCATATCAAATTGATAGCTAATCTTTTTTTCTCTTTCTTTTCTTGAAAGAAAATCTGAAAATTGTAACTTCATAATTTTAATGCTCTGGATAAAATCCTTATGCTTAAATAAGCACATTATACCAAAATAATTGATATAGCTCGAGCGAAAGCGCTTTTTTCACCCCTTAGCTTAAAATATTTACTGAACAAACACAATTTATTATATAAAGAGGTGTATAAAAAGTCAAGAAATTTTATCAATAATTACTATTTTATTAAATCTAAAGTTTCTTTAGCAATCATTAATTCTTCATTTGTAGGAATAACAAAGGCTTTTACTTTGCAACCATCTTTTGATATTTCTGCAATTTTTCCTCTTACGTTATTCTTTTCTTTATCTATTTCTACTCCTAAGAATTCTAATCCCTTAAGAACATTTTCTCTAGTTTCAATTGAATTTTCTCCAACACCTGCTGTAAATACTATAACGTCAACTCCACCCATAGCTGCAGCATATGCACCTATTTGTTTTCTAACACTATATTCAAATACATCTAATGCAAGTTTAGCTCTATGATTATTATGGTTAAATGCAGCATCTTCAATATCCCTGAAGTCTGAACTTACACCTGAAATTCCTAAAACACCTGATTTTTTATTTAAAATTGTATTTACTTCTTCTGCTGAACAGTTAAGTTCTGACATTAAATATGTTGCTATAGAAGGATCTATATTTCCTGATCTTGTTCCCATAACTACACCTTCAAGAGGAGTAAATCCCATTGAAGTATCAATTGACTTTCCACCCTTAACAGCTGTTAGAGATGCTCCATTTCCTAAATGGCAAGTTATAATTTTTAAATCCTCTATGTTTTTATTCATAGCTTCAGCAACTTTAGCTGAAACATATTTATGTGAAGTTCCGTGGAATCCATATCTTCTTACAGCATTATTTTCATAATACTCATAAGGAATAGCATATGTGAAAGCTTCCTCTGGCATTGTTTGATGGAATGCAGTATCAAAAACAGCTGACATTGGTGTATTTGGCATTAAAGCTTTACAAGCTTCTATTCCTATTATGTTTGCTGGATTATGAAGTGGTGCAAGTTTTACACATTCTTCTAAGTATTTCATAACTTCATCGTTAACTAAAACTGATTCTGAATATTTTTCTCCACCATGAACAACTCTATGTCCAACTGCTGAAATCTCATCCATTGACTTTATAACTCCGTTATTTTCATCAATTAATGCATCTAAAACTAATTTTATTGCATCTTTATGATCATTCATTGGTTGTTTTATTATATATTTATCTCTTCCCTCAACTTTTTGAGTTAAGATTGATCCTTCTATTCCTATTCTTTCAACTAATCCTTGAGCTAATGCTTCTTCATTTTCCATATCTATTAATTGATATTTTAAAGATGAACTTCCACAATTTATTACTAAAATTTTCATTTTTGAAAACTCCCTTCCAACTTCAATGTAAACTTTTTATCAATATTATTTTGTAGATTGAGCTTGAACTGCTGTTAATGCAACAACATTAACTATATCTTCTGAACTACATCCTCTTGATAAGTCATTAATTGGCTTAGCAAATCCTTGACAAACTGGTCCTATAGCTTCTGCATTTGCAAATCTTTGAACTAATTTATATCCAATATTACCTGCTTGTAAATCTGGGAATACTAATACATTAGCCTTACCTGCAACTTTACTATTTGGTGCTTTTTGATCTGCTACTTTTTGAACTATAGCTGCATCTAATTGCATTTCTCCATCTATTTGTAAATCTGGTCTTAATTCTTTAGCTCTTTCTGTTGCTATTCTAACTTTATCAACTAATTCGTGATCTGCACTTCCCATTGTTGAGAATGAAAGCATAGCCACCTTTGGATCCATTTTGCAAAGACTCTTTGCAGTTTCTGCTGTAGCTATTGCTATTGCTGCTAATTGTTCTGATGTTGGGTTTGGGTTAACCGCACAATCTGAGAATAAAAGCATTCCTTCTTCACCATATTTTGATCCAGGTACAAGCATTATAAAGAAACTTGATACTACTGAAACTCCTGGTGCAGTCTTTATTATTTGAAGACCTGGTCTTAAAAGATCTCCTGTTGTATGAACAGCTCCTGAAACCATTCCATCAGCATCATCTAATTTTACCATCATTGTAGCAAAGTAAAGAGGATCTCTAACTATTCTCTCTGCCTTTTCTATTGTCATACCTTTTTTCTTTCTTAATTCATAAAAAGCTTGTATGTACTCATTAAGCTTTGGTGAATCTTCTGGATCTATTATATCTATTCCTTTAAGATCTACCCCTTGCTCTTTACCAGCTTTTAATACATCTTCTTTATTACCAATTAATATTGGTGTTGCTATTCCTTCCTCAACTATTTTCTTAGCTGCTACTACAGTTCTTGCTTCATTACCTTCTGGAAGAACTATTTTCTTTTTATCTGACTTCGCAGCTTCCCATATTTTGTTCATAAGTTCCATGTTCATTTCTCCTTTCAAAGATCCGTGTTTATCTCCACATACTACTATACTCCTAAATACTATTTATTTTCAACCTTTAGGGCTTAAAATTTTTCTTTTTACTTGAATTCATTAGATTTAAAATACTCTTAATTTTCTGAAAATTTATCTCAATCCTTTAAAAGTGCTATTTTTTTTTAATTATGATATACTTATTAATATTATTTTTTTAGGAGGAAATATTCTCATGAATTTAACAGGAATTGTTACTGAATATAATCCATTTCATTTAGGTCATAAATATCACCTTAAAAATTCCATAAAAGATACAAAAACTGATGGTATTGTATGTGTAATGAGTGGAAACTTTATGCAAAGAGGTAATCCTGCAATAATAGATAAATTTAATAGAGCAAAAATAGCTGTTTTAAATGGAGTTGATCTTGTTTTAGAACTTCCACTAGTATATTCTCTGTCCTCTGCTGAGAATTTTGCTTATGGTGGTGTAAAATTACTTAATTCATTAAATTGTATAAATAATATTTACTTTGGAAGTGAAAGTGGAGATATAAATAAATTAATTAATATTGCAAAAATACTACAAAATGAAAGTAATCTTTATAAAAATTTATTAAAAGTTGAATTAAAAAAAGGATTGCCTTTTCATACTGCAAGAATGAATGCATTAAATTCACTAAATGCTAATTTAGATGCAAATAATATTATAGGAAATTCTAATAATATTTTAGCTATTGAATATATTAAGGCATTATTAAAACTAAATAGTAAAATTAAACCATTTACTTTAAAGAGAGAAGGAAGCGATTATAATGATACTTCTTTAAATACTGAATTTTCATCTGCAACTTCTATTAGGGAAACTTTAAAAAATAATTTTAATTTATCATCTATAAAAGATTCTTTACCTATAGAAACTTATAATGAATTTAAAAGATTATATAATGAAAATTATAATTTTGTATTCGAAGAAAAACTTTTTCCTTTTATAAAATATAAACTTTTAACTTGTGGAGAAAGTCTTAATCTTATTAACGATATTTCAGAAGGTTTAGACAATAAAATTTTAAGAGAAATTTTAAATTCTAATTCATTAAATGAATTAATACTAAAATCTAAGAGTAAAAGATATACTTATACTAGAATATGTAGAGTTTTATCTCAATTTTTCATAGGATTTGAAAAATATGATATAAATACTATACAAAATGAGCCTATAAATTATATTAGACCACTTGCTTTTAATAAAAAAGGAGCCAAAATACTTAAAGAAATAAAAAACAATAGTAATCTAACTATATTAACCAAATTTCCTAAAAATATTGAAGATGAAATGTTAAAATTAGATTTGTTAGGTTCAAAAGCCTATTCATTACTTAACACTTCTGTCTCACCTATGGAAGATTATTTTAAAAGCCCATATATTTTATAAAGAATTTAACTTTTTTTTGTGCATATAAATACTATTGATGGGAGTGATTTCATGAATAGTATTTTTATTTTATCTTTTTTTATACTTATTTTTACTTTTATATTGTTAAAACTACTTAATATTAAAAAAAATTATATTTTTTGTTTTATTATTACAATATTCATAATTTTATTTGTATCTAATATTGAAACATCAATAACAGCTGCTATGGAAGGCTGTAAACTTTGTTTTAAAGCTATTATACCAACTGTATTTTCCTTTTCTTTAATTTGTAATTTACTTATTTCTTATGATGGAATATCAATATACTCAAAAATTTTAGGTCCACTTATATGCAAACCATTAAATCTTTCAGAAAATTGTTCTTTTCCTATTGTAGCAAGTATGCTATGTGGCTATCCCTTAGGGGCTAAGTATACATCTGATATATATGAGCTTGGCTATATAAATAAAAGTGAATATTCAAGACTTATTAATATAGCATCTAATGCAGGACCAATATTTTTAATAGGTGCTGTAGGTGCTGCTCTTTTAGGTAGTCCTAGATATGGTTATTTTCTTTTAATAAGTAATTATATATCAATGTTTTTTATTGCTTTTATAACTAAAAAAAAGTCTTTTTCTTATAATACTTTAAAGAAAAAGACTTCCAATAATTCTAATATAAATTTCGGACTTGCAATTGATGAAGGAATTAAAAATGCAATTAATACTACTTTATCAGTATGTGGTTATGTAGTTATATTTTCTGTAGTTATATCTATATTAAAAAATACTTCTTTTGTGTATAACTTTTTTAACTATATAGAAAAATTTTTTAATATACCTAAAAATGTTTTATATGGAACATTTTTAGGTAGCATTGAGTTAACTAATGGTTGCAACATAATTGCTTCAAGTAATATCACAATACATCTTAAATTAGCTATAATAAGTTTTTTTGCTTCTTTTGCTGGGTTATCAGCAATTGCACAAACTTCATCTTTTATAAGTAAAAATAATATATCTATAGTTAAATATATATTATTAAAATTTATACAAGGAATATTCAGTTTTGCCTTAAGTTTTATATTATCAAAATTAATATTTAAAACTATAGAAACTTCACCAACTGTATTATCAACTAATTTATTTAATAATATATTTTTATATTCAATTCCAATAGTAATATTATTATTAACTACACTAATAATAAAAATATTATCTAATAGAATTAATTCATAGTTCTTAACTCCTTGATATTTTCTTTTACAATGGAGCATGCATTTGTAAGATTCTCATCAATTTCCTTTGCAGTATCCTCAAAGCTTATTTGAAGAGATTTTATAAGCTCCATTTTATTTTTTTCCATTTCTCTATCTAAATCTGATAAAATTTCATCTGCATAATCTCTAGCTCCAACTCTAATTTTTTTAGAATCCCTTTTAGCTGATGCTAAAATTTCTTGAGCTCTTATTTTAGCTTCTTTAACAATATCATGATTTTCTATATTCTGTCTCATAAGTTGCATTGTTTCTTCTTTAACTGAATCATATTCTCTCTTTGCTTCAGCAAGTATTCTTTCTCTTTCATTCATTACCCATTGAGCTTTTTTAAATTGATCTGGAAGATAATTTATTATTTGATCTATAACACTTAAAAATTCTTTTTTATCTATCATAGTCTTCCCACTCATAGGCACCTTTGGTGAATTATCTACAAGATCTTGCAAATATTCTAAAAGTTCAATAATATTAATTTCTTGCTTATCCATTGAAAACACTCCTATTTTTCCCTATTAATCTTTTTTTCAATATCTTTAATAATATTATTTGGAACTAATCCATTAATGTTCCCACCAAACTTTGCTACTTGTTTAATTGCTGATGAGCTTAAGAATGAATTTTCAGCCGATGTCATCATAAATACTGTTTCAACATTTGAATTTAATTTATTATTCATTAATGCCATTTGCATTTCATATTCAAAATCTGACACAGCTCTCAATCCTCTTAATATTACATTAGAATTTTTTTCTTTAAGTAAATCTATAAGAAGACCTTGAAAACTTATAATTTCTATATTTTTAATATCATAAGTTGCTTTTTTTATAAGTTCTACACGTTCTTCTATATTAAATAATCCTTTTTTATCTACATTAATAAGTACAGCAACAATAATCTTATCAAAAATTTCTGCTCCCCTTTTAATAATATCTAAATGCCCATTAGTAATAGGATCAAAACTTCCAGGATATATTGCTGTTCTCATTATTCTTCTCCTTTAATCTTATAGAAACAAACTGTAGTATTTCCATATTTTCTACTTTTAGTAAGTATTATATTTTCATAACCTTCATATATTTCTTCTATACTATCTATTTTAGTAACTATTATTCCATTATTATCTAGCATATTATTTTCTTTAATTACCTTTATTGCTTCTGGAATCATCTCTTTACAGTAAGGTGGATCAATAAATATTATATCAAACACTTTTCCCTTTTTTGCAAGAATTTTAAGTCCTTCATATGCATCTATATTTAGCGGATGACAAAAATCCTCAAATTTAAGATTGTAAACATTTTTCTTTAATATTGGAAAAGTTACTGAGCTTTTGTCAAATAAGTAGCACTCCTTAGCTCCTCTACTTGCAGCCTCTAAACCTAAACTTCCAGTTCCTGCAAAAACATCAACAACTGTAGCGTCTGGTATGTATCCTTGAATCATACTAAACATAGCCTCTTTTACCCTATCTAATGTAGGCCTAGTTTCGTATGTTGCTGGTGATAATAATTTACGTCCTCTTGCTCTTCCTGCTATTATTCTCACTACTTTATCCTCCTTGGTGCTATATATCTTTTATTCTATCATAATAGGCTTTTTTATACAATTTATAATTAATTAAAACATATATATTTACTACTTTTTTCTAAATTATTCTTTATCTCCCTTATTAAAAGCTTATTTTTTTCAGTTTCATTAATTAAAATATTATTAGCTTCCATCCTAGCTTTCATTAAAATTTTCATATCATTATATAAATCTGCAAGTAAAAATCCTTCATCTCCACTTTGTCTCATTCCAAACATTTCTCCAGAACCTCTAATTTTTAAATCCTGTTCTGAAATGTAAAATCCATCTGTTGATTCTGTAAGTATTTCCATTCTCTTTTTGGTTGTATTACTTTTTGCCTTTGCAATAAGAATACAATAAGATTCATATTCCCCTCTTCCAACTCTACCTCTAAGCTGATGTAATTGTGCTAAACCAAATCTTTCAGCATTTTCAACTATCATAACAGAAGCGTTTGGTACATTAACTCCAACCTCTATAACAGTTGTTGAAATTAAAACTTTAGTATCACCATCTTTAAATCTATTTATAATCTCATCTTTTTCAATACTCTTCATTTTTCCATGAAGATACTCAACCTTAATATTTCTAAATATTCCATTAGTTAATTTTTCATATACACTTTCAACTGAATTTAGCTGTTCTTTTTCATCTTCTTCAATAAGAGGACATACTATATAAACTTGTCTTCCCTTTTTAATTTCACTTAAAGTTAAACTATATGCTTTATCTCTAGCTTCATCACTGAAAAATCTTGTATCTATCTTTTTCCTTCCAGGTGGTAGTTCATCTATTATAGATACATCTAAATCTGAATAAACATATAGGGCCAAAGTTCTTGGAATTGGTGTTGCAGTCATAACTAAAACATCAGTTTTTTTACCTTTGTTTATAAGTTTACTTCTTTGTTCAACTCCAAATCTATGTTGTTCATCTGTTATAACAAGACCTAAATTATTAAATTCAACATCTTCTTGAATAAGAGCATGGGTACCTACTACAACTAAAGGTTCCTTTTCTTTTATTCTCTCCTTTATTCTTTTCTTCTCTTTCATAGAAGTACTTCCAGTTAAAAGTTCTATTTCTATATTAAAGTTTTTAAAAATATTTTTAGCTTCTTTAAAATGTTGATTTGCAAGTATTTCAGTTGGTGCCATAAAAGCTGATTTATATCCATTTTTATAAGCATTAAATATTGCAATTAGCGCAACTATAGTTTTCCCTGAACCAACATCTCCTTGAACAAGCCTATTCATTGGATAAGAAGATTTTTGATCTTTAAGTATAGCTCTAACTACCTTTGCTTGTGCATTTGTTAACTTAAAAGGAAGAGACTCTCTTAAATCATTAAGTTCTTCGCTCCAATTAAATCCTATTCCATTTTTAATTCTTGACTTCTGCTTTAATAAAAGTAACTTCATAGAATATGTAAATAATTCCTGAAACTTTAATCTTTCTATTGATTTTTCTAATTTACTTTTATCCTTTGGAAAATGTATCTCTCTTATTGATTCATCAAGAGAAATTAAATTATATCTTTTTATAATATCTTTAGGTAGATTTTCAGCTACAACAATATTATCTAAAACTTCTCCAACTATTTTAGCTAAAAAATTATTAGTTAGCTCACCCTTTAAAGAATACTTAGGGATTATTTCACTTTTTAAAGCTTCATTAGAGCTTATTTGAGGATTAACTATTTCAAGAATATTTGAAACCTTCTTATACTTACCTAATAAATTATATTTTTCTCCCCGTTTAAATTTTGTTTTTATATAAGGTTGATTAAACCATTTGCCTACAATTGTTATTTCATTATGTTTAAATTCAATTGTAGTTATTATCTTTCCTGTTTTTGTTCTAAAGTCTCCTTTAATTCTGTTCATATAGCAAGTTATTATTTGTTTTTCATTTTCATCTATATCTTTAAGATCACTATTTCCATTTACAAACTCATAATCTCTTGGAAAATATAAAAGCAAATCTAATATACTAAAAATACCAGCTCTATTTAATCTTTCTGTAGCTTTTGGACCAACACCTTTTATATTATTTACAGGTGTATATATATTCATTTTTACCACCTCTTTTCCATAAATAAAAAGCACCTTTCGGTGCCTTTTATTTTTAGTTTAATATTTATCTTAATATAAAGCATCTTAATACTATTATCTAATAAAAGTAATAGCTTAAAATTATAAGCTTATATAGATAAAATTTAACTTATTATTCTACTGACATTAAGAAATAGTATAAAGGTTGATCTCCTTTATATAATTGAATATCACAGTCTTCATACTTTTCTTCTAATTTTGATACAAATGAATTTGCTTCATCTTCTAAAACACCTTCACCATAGAATATAGTTATAAGTTCACTATCATCATCAATCATATTTTCAAGAACTCTTAAAGCAACATTAAATTTATCTTCCCCAACTTCTTTAATTTTGCCCTCTACTAATCCAAGCATATTTCCTTCTTTAATTTGTATTCCATCAATCTCAGTGTCTCTTACTGCATATGTTACTGAACCTGTTTTTACTGTTTCCATAAGTTCTTTTAGTTCTTCTTCATTTTCAGATACATCTGCATCTCTATTAAACATTGATACACATGTAATACCTTGTGGAATTGTTGTTGTTGGTATAACAATAACATTTTTTTCTGATATATCTCTAGCTTGTGTTGCAGCCATTATTATATTTTTATTATTTGGGAAGATAAAAATATTTTCTGCATTAATCTTTTCTACACAATCTAAAATATCTTGAGTTGAAGGATTCATTGTTTGACCACCTTCAATTACATAGTCTACTCCTAGATCTTTAAATATATTTGTAATACCATTACCCATTGCAACAGTTACAAAACCATATTGTTTCTTTTCTTTTGAAATTGCAGCTTCTTCTTGTTTCTTTTGATCTTCTCTCATCTCTTCTGCTAAAAGTTCTCTATGTTCTTCTCTCATATTATCTATCTTTATTTTTGAAAGTTCACCAATTTTTACTGCCTTTGACAAAACAAGACCTGGATCATTTGTATGGATATGAACTTTTATTACATCATCATAACCAACAACTATCATTGAATCTCCTAAAGGTTCAATTTCATCTTGTAATTCTTTTGCATGAGTTGCATCTCCTAGTATTATAAACTCGGTACAATATCCAAATTTAATATTTGCATCTCCAGTAGATTTAGCTCCAGTAACACTTCCGCCACCTTCACCAATTTTTATATCGCTAATTTCTGCAACAATTCCTTCTTTTAATGCTTCAAGCATACCTTGAAGTATTATATAAAGACCCATACCACCTGAGTCAACAACTTTTGCCTTTTTAAGTGCTGGCAATAAATCTGGAGTCTTATCAAGCATATCCTTTGCAGCTACTGTAACTTCTTCCAAAAGTTCTGTTATATTATTAGCTCTTGAATGCATTCCAGCCTCTGCTGCCATTCTTACAACTGAAAGAATAGTACCTTCTGTAGGTCTCATAACAGCCTTATATGCAGCATTTGATCCTTCTTGTAATGCATTTGCAAATTCATGAACTGAAGCTTCATCAATTCCATTTAATCCTTTTGAAATTCCTCTTAAAATTTGTGAAAGGATTACTCCTGAATTACCTCTTGCTCCCATTAAAGCACCTTTAGCAAGTTTTTTTGATACTTCTCCTATAGAATCAGAATCTATATTTTCAATTTCTTTAACGGCTGCTTTAAATGTCATTGACATGTTAGTTCCTGTATCACCATCTGGTACAGGGAATACATTTAATGCATTAACAAAATCACTTTTTTCAGCCAATTTGTTGCTAGCATTTACAACCATGTTGTAAAAATCACGGCCGTTTATCTTATTAAATTCCATTAGTTTTTTACCTCCTAGACTCTTACCGCTTGAACATTTACTGATATTGATGAAACACTTAATCCAGTAAAGTTTTCAACATTATAACGTACTTTTTGAATTATGTTGTTTGCTATAACGGATATCTTTGTTCCATACTCTACCATAACAAATAATTCTATTCCTAATTTATCATCATCATTAACAGTTATTTTAACACCTTTATTAAAATGCTCTATTCCAATTAACTCCCAAAGACCTTCTGTAGCATTCTTTGAAACCATACCTACTACACCATAGCATTCCATTGTTGATAAGCCAACAATTTTAGCTAATACTTCTTCTGAGTAGTGAACTTTTCCATTTTCTCTTGAAAATCCTACCATCTCTATTCCTCCTCATACATATCATATATATATTTTATATTAGAAACTTTTAATATTCAAGATTTATATATAAATATAGAAAATATTATGTGTAATTTTTAAATATATACTTGCAAAAAGCTATAATATTATGATACAATGAATTCTGTCCTATTGAAGAGAAATATATCTTCACTTAACAAGGAGGTGTTTTCAAGTGGCAAGAAGATGCGAAATTTGTAATAAAGGCGTTGTTTCAGGTGTACAATACAGCCATTCACATCGTCAATCAAAGAGAACTTGGGCTCCTAACATAAAGAAAGTAAAGGCTTTAGTTAACGGAACTCCAAAGAAAGTTCATGTTTGTACAAGATGTCTTAGATCTGGTAAGGTTGAAAGAGCAATATAGTTCAAATAAAAAAAATGCATTGCATAAGCACTGCATTTTTTTTATACCATAAATTCTTATGTATATTATTTTTTTCTTCTAAAAAATTTTATTATATTAGATATAAATTTAGGTAACTTTATTGCTACAATCTTCATTTTTCCTCCAAATATAATTAATAATAAAACCAATATCCCTTTTTACATTATATGTGAAAAAGAAATATTGGTTACAATTAATCTCTAGTATACATAACTAGTATTATACCTTGAGAAAAAGTTATATTAATATCTCCATCTAAAAATTCATTACATATAGCCCTTGGCTCTAAAAGTTTCATATTATAATCGGTTAAATCATATTTTCCACCTCTTATAGTAAAGTTTTTAACAACTTCACTTAAAGCATGAAAAGATACATAACTTCCTTCTTCCTTTTTTATTACAGAACTTTTATCTACAATAAACATTCTATTATGTTCATCAATAATTTGAATATTTATATTATCTTTAAGACCATTAGATAATAATCCAATGTTTCCTAAAGTATGATCAAGTCTTGTTCCTGTAACTCCAAACATAAGAATTTCTGAAACATTATAAATTTCCTTAGCTCTTCTATATGCTAAATGAGTATCTGAATAATCTTTATGGGAACTATACCTTTCTAAATTTATCTCTTTAGATAAAAAGTAATTTAAAACATTTTTATCTATTGAATCAAAATCTCCAAGTATTAAATTGGGCATTATATTAAGTTTATATAATGTATTACATCCACTATCTACTCCAATTATAATGTCATCTTCTCTTAAATAAGATTTAAGTAACTTCTCAGATGGTGGAGTACCACCACTTACTATAATTGCTCTCATTTTATGCATTCCTTTTTAGTTCGCTAATATTTTTTAATACCTCTCCATTTTTATATACAGCTGAACCTGCTACTGCAACATCAACACCAGCTTCTCTAACTTTTTTAATGTTATTAACGCCAACGCCTCCATCTATTTCTATTATTAAATCTTTATTATATTTCTTTCTCATCTCATCTATTTCTCTTACTTTGTCTAAAGAATATTCAATGAAACTTTGTCCTCCAAAACCTGGATTAACACTCATAATTAAAACCATATCTAATTTTTGAATTAAATCTTTAATCATTATAGTTGGAGTTCCAGGATTTAAAACAACTCCTGCTTTAACTCCTTTTGATTTAATATATTGAATAGCTCTATCTATATGTTTTTCAGCTTCATAATGAATTGTGATTATATCTGCTCCTGCATCTACAAAATCATCTATGTATCTTGATGGTGATTCTACCATTAAATGAACATCAAATACCTTATCTGTTCTATTTCTAATAGCTTTAACTATAGGTGCTCCAAGAGTTATATTAGGTACAAAGGCTCCATCCATAACATCTATATGTATATAGTCTGCTCCTCCTTTGTCTAAAAGCTCTATTTCCTCCCCAAGCTTTGAAAAATCTGATGATAAAATTGATGGTGCTATTTTTATCATTAATACTTCCTCCCTTTTAATATTTCTTCTAATGTTCTTATATAAAATTCATATCTATATTTATTTATTTCACCATTTTCTACAGCTTCTTTAACTGCACAACCTGGCTCTTTATAGTGAAGACATCCTCTATATTTACATTTATCATTATACTCCTCAAAATCTGGAAAACAATATTTTAAATTTTCTTTTTCTATAAAGTTTACATCAAGTGTTGAAAATCCAGGAGTATCAACTATATATCCATTTAAAACATCAATAAGTTCGCTATGTCTTGTTGTATGTTTTCCTCTACCTATTTTTTCACTTACACTTCCTGTTTCCATATGACTTCTTTCAGTAAGTGTATTTATAAGTGTTGATTTACCAGCCCCTGAAGGACCACAAAGAACTGTTACATTTCCTTCTAATCTATTTTTTAATTCTTCTATACCTATTCCTTTTTTGGCATTTATAAATAAAACCTCATAGCCTATAGAATTAATTTTTTGCTTTAATTCTTCTCTTTCTTCATCATTTACTAAATCAATTTTATTTAAAGCTACTACAACTTTTATATTATTACTTTCACATAAAACTAAAAATCTATTTAATAAATCAAAATTTAAGTCTGGATTTTTTATTGCAAAAACAACAAAAGCTTGAGTTACGTTTGCAACAGTTGGTCTTATAAGCTCTGAACTTCTCTCTTCTATATCTTCAATTGTTCCTTTTCCATTTTCTATTTTAATTTCTACATTATCTCCAACTATTGGCTTAAGTGATTTGTGTCTGAATTTTCCTCTAGCTTTGCATTCTATTATTCCTTCATCTGTTTTTATATAATAGAATCCACCTATTCCTTTAATTATTTTTCCCTTCATAATTCCTCCAAAAAATTATTTCTTACCTTTTTATATAAACACTTTTCTTTTATTTTTGCAACCTTTTACTTTTAAATTAAATTTTAAATAAGGTATTAGTGTATTTTATAATATATGATTTATTAATATATACTGAAATAAAAAAGCGCACCTAAAATATTATTATTTCATAAACATTTTAAGTACACTTTTTTAATATATTTTATAGTTTATTCCTTTTTATGACCTTTTGGATCTTCATTGTTTCCACTATTTTCATTGTCTGGCGCCTTATATTTTCCAACTTTAATAGTTATACTTGTATTTTGATCAACCTTTGCTCCCGCTTGAAGAGATTGTGATATTACCTTACCATCTAATGATTTATCATCTGTATCTTGTGTAATAACATTAACATTTAATCCTGAAAGTTTATTTATAGCAACATCTTGAGATAAACCTGTTACTGGTGCTACTGTAATAGTATCTTTCTTTGGTTCCTCATAATTTCCAACTATAATAGTAATATTTGATCCCTTATTAACTGTTGTTCCAGCTGAAGCTTTTTGATCTAATACTTTACCATCTGAATCCTTGTCAGTTGTTTTCTTACTCTCAACAGTAACACTTAATCCAGCATTTGAAAGAGTTGATTTTGCATCATTTACTGACATACCAATTACCTTTGGTACTGTTACATTTGTAACTTTTTGGCCTTTACTTACAACTAATGTAACAGTTGTATCTTTAGAAACTTCTTCTCCACTGTTTGGTGATTGTGATATTACTTGACCTTTTGAAATGCTATCACTATATTCTTCATCTATATTTATATTTGTAATTCCTAAAGCTTCTAATTTTGCCTTTGCATCATTTAAATCATCTTCTGCTAAATTTGGAAGTTTTACTTTTTCTCCACCACTTACTGTAACTTCAACCGTTGTTCCTTCATCAACAGATTCACCAGCTTTAGGATTTGACTCAATAATTGTTCCCTTCTTTTCATCACTTTTTACTTCTTTTGCTTTAGTTACCTTAAGACCTACACTATCTGCTTCCTTTTTTGCTTCATCCATAGTCATTCCAACAAAATTAGGAACTTTTACTTTTTTAGATTCTTTCGAATTTCCAAAAAGAGAATATGCTCCAAATCCTAAAAGGGCAATAACAACAACTGAAACAACTCCTATTATAATGCCTTTAAGATTCTTTTTGCCTTTTCTACTCTTCTTTTTCTTAGCTGAATCTTCTTCTTCCGCATCATCATAGTAATCATCATCATAATAGTCATCATCATAATAATCATCATCTTCTGCTAAATCACCATCATCTAAATCTTCATTATCATCCTTTGTAATAATTGGCTCTTTTACTGGACTCATAATAATTGTATGCTGAGCAGTAACATCATTTTCATTTGTTTCTTTATTTTTTCCTTCTCCTATTTTAGCATTAGGATCTTCTTTTATTTTTTCAAGATCTGAAATTAAATCTTTAACATCTTGATATCTCTTATCAGCATCTTTTTCCATACATTTTAAAACTACTTCATTTAAACTATCTGGAATTTTACTATTTATATTTTTTGGTTGGACAACTTCTTCTTGAAGATGCTTTAAAGCTATTGTTACAGGAGAATCTGCTTCAAAAGGCACTTTTCCTGTTAACATTTCATAAATTACAACTCCTAAAGAGTATATATCTGTTCTGTTATTTATAAAGCCTCCTCTTGCCTGTTCAGGTGAAAAATAATGTGCTGAGCCCAAAATAGTACTTGTATTTGTTAGTGTTGCAGAGTCTGAGGATTTAGCAATACCAAAATCAGTTACTTTAACTAATCCATTCTCAGTAACTAATATGTTTTGAGGTTTTATATCTCTATGAATTATATCATTTCTATGAGCACAATCTAAAGCTTTTGCTACTTGTAAAGCAATTGCTATAGCAGTTTCATAATTAACTTTACCAAATTCACCAATAACTTCTTTTAATGTTTTTCCACTTACAAATTCCATTACAATGTAATTTGTTTCATCTTGGGTACCTACATCAAGCACATTCACTATATTGTTATCAGATAACTTTGCAATAGCTGTAGCTTCTTTTTTAAATTTATTTACTATTTCTTCATTATCTGAATATTCATCTTTTAATATTTTAACTGCAACATACCTATTTAGCTTATTATCTCTAGCCTTATAGACGATAGCCATTCCACCTTCGCCAACTTTTTCAATTAGCTCATATCTATCCCCTAATATTTCCCCATTCATATTATCTCTCCTCCAAACAACATTACTGTAATATTATCTCTGCCTCCATTTTCATTAGCTTCATTTACTAATTTTACACTGGCAAGTTTATTATCTTTTTCTGTATTTAATATACTAATTATTTTATCTACTGATACTTCATTAGTAAGCCCATCTGAACATATCAAATATCTATCATACTCGCCAATTTTAAACTTAAAAATATCAACATCAACTTCTTCACTTGTTCCAACAGCTCTTGTAATAATATTTTTATTTGGATGATTCATAGCTTCCATTTCAGATATGCTTCCTGCATCTAAAAGCTGTTGAACTAAAGAATGATCTTTTGTCAATTTATATATTTTATTATTTTTAATTCCAAAACAGGAGCTATCACCAACATTTGCCACTATTACTTTATTATTATAACATAAACAAGCAGTTATTGTTGTTCCCATTCCATTTAGACTATCATTATCCTTTGAATGATTATAAATTTGTAAGTTTACATATTTTATTGCTTCTTCAAGAACATTGTCATCAAATTTATTTATATTCTCACTTATAAATTTTATGACGCTATCTACTGCCATTTTACTTGCAACTTCTCCAGCTTTATGTCCGCCCATTCCATCTGCAACTATATATATTCTATATAAGTCACATTCAAAATAACCTAAATTATCTTCATTAAATTTTCTTTTTATTCCAACATCACTTTTATATCCTACCATATAATTTCCCCCTAACCTTGGGATTTAATGTAACTTCTTCTCAATTGACCACATGCTGCATTAATGTCACTACCCATTTCTCTTCTAACTGTAGCTTCAATACCTCTTTCCTTTAATATTTCAGCAAAGGTATCTATTGTTTTACTAGAAGATCTTTTAAAAGAATTTTCTTTTACTTCATTAACAGGTATTAAGTTAACATGACAAAGCATACCTTTTAATAAATTACCTAATGCTTTAGCATCTTCTACACCATCATTAACATCCTTTACCAAAGCATATTCAAAAGTTATCCTTCTATTTGTCTTATTAATATAATAATAACAAGAATCTAAAATTTCTTTTATTGAATATTTATTAGCAATAGGCATTATCTGTCTTCTCTTTTCATCACTAAAAGCATGTAAAGAAATTGCAAGAGTTATAGCCATTTCTTCATCTGCTAACTCATAAATTTTTGGTACTAATCCACAAGTTGATAATGTAATATGTCTTTGACCTATATTAAATCCATATTCAGCATTGACTTCTTTTAAAAATTTTAAAACATTATCATAATTATCAAGTGGTTCTCCACTTCCCATCAAAACAATGTTTGATATTCTTTCGCCTAAAATCTTTTGAGCTATCATTATTTCAGAAAGTATTTCTCCTGATGATAAATTTCTAACTCTACCATCTATTGTTGATGCACAAAATTTACATCCCATTCTGCATCCAACCTGAGTTGAAACACATATTGTATTTCCGTGTTTATATTTCATAATTACACACTCTATTAAATTTCCATCTTTAAGTGCTAAAAGTAACTTCCTTGTGTCATCATCTGATGATTTAAATTCATGAACTACCTCTGGAATAACAATTTCAAAGTTTTCACTTAATTTTATCTTTAAATTTCCAGGCAAATTTTTCATATCATCAAAATTCCATACATTTTTATAAATCCAAGAAAATACTTGTTTTGCTCTAAAAGCACTTTCTCCATTTTCTTTTAGCCATAATGAAAATTCTTCTAAAGTATAATCTAATAAGTTTTTCATATTTTTTCTCCTGCTTAAATTTTCTTAAGTTTAGCTATAAAGAAACCATCCATATATTCATTTGGTAATACTGTAAGCATTCCATTTTCATACTTTAAGTTCTCACCATTACCTATAAATATTTTTTCTAACTTACAATTTTTATATTTATTTAAAAACCATTCTATATTTTTTTCATTTTCTTCTTTATTTAAGGTACATGTTGAATATACTATATTACCACCTTCTCTTAAATATTGCCAAGCATTTTCCATAATTTTTCTTTGAACATTAATTATTTCTTTAAGATCTTCACGGTTTTTATTCCATTTTATTTCTGGTTTTCTCTTTATTATTCCAAGTCCAGAACAAGGAACATCTAATAAAATCTTATCACCAAGTCCTACAAGGTCTACATTTATTTTTGTGGCATCCATTTCTTTAAGAGTTACATTTTTTATTCCTAATCTATCACAGTTTTCTTTAATTAAACTTAATTTGTTTTCATGTAAATCAAAGGCTAATATTTTACCAGTATTTTCAAGAAGTTCTGCTATATGAGTTGTTTTCCCTCCAGGTGCACTACATAAGTCTAATACAGTATCCCCTTTTTGTACTCCTAAAAGAGGTGCAACTAACATTGCACTTTCATCTTGAACAGTAATTTTACCTTCATTAAAGACTTTGTTATTTTCTATACTTTTTCCACCTTTTATAAAAATAGCTTCAGGACATATATCTCCTTCTTCTACATTATAATCGCTCTCTTTTAACTCTTCAAATACTTCATCAAAATTACCTTTTAAAGAATTTACTCTAACTGTAACTTTAGGTGTTATATTTAATCCCTTTAAAATTTTTATAGTTTCTTCTTCTCCATATTGTTTTATAAACAATCTTATAAGCCATGGTTCAAAGGAATAAATATATGCTAATTCATATATTCTATTTTTAAATTTTAAATTACTTTCTCCTTTTTTGCCATAAGTTCTTAAAATTCCATTAACTAACTTACCTGATTTTTCAGATATTTTTTTAGCTTCTTCTACAGCCTCATTACATGCAGCATAGCTTGGAACTTTATCTAAGAATTTCAATTGATACAGAGCCATTCTTAATATATTTAATATTCTTTTATCCATTATGCTTATATCTCTAACGAAGGATTCTATAAGAATATCTAAACTTCTTTTTCTCCTTATAGTTCCATAAACTATTTCTGTTACTAAAGCTTTGTCTTTATCATTTAAATCTGAATTATTAAGTTCATTTGATAAGACTAAATTTGAGTAGGCACCTTCATTAAAAACTCTATTTAGTACCTTTAAAGCTATGCTTCTACTATTCATAAAATACCTCTTCCTTTAGTTTTTTAATCTCTATTATTATTACTTATTGCTATTAATCTTAATAATTGTGCAATTGCCATTAATGCTGATGCAATATATGTCATAGCAGCTGCTCCTAATACTTTTTTTGCTCCACTTACTTCATCTCCATATAGTATACCTCTTCCTTCAAGTATATTAATTGCTCTTTTAGATGCATTAAATTCTACTGGAAGTGTAACTAATTGAAATATTACTACTCCTGAAAACAATAATATTCCTAAATTAAGAAATAAACTACTTCCCATAAAAATTCCTACAAGAAATAAAATCCAAGAAATACTTGATCCAAAATTTACAATTGGTACAATTGAATTTCTTAATATAAGTGGTTGATATGCTTCTTTATCCTGTATTGCATGACCTACTTCATGAGCTGCAATTCCAGCTGATGCAATTGATGTTCCACTATAAACTTCTGGTGATAACCTTAAAACTTTTTGACTTGGATCATAATGATCTCCAAGTTTTGTATTAACTACCTCAATGTTTACAAAGGAAAGCCCTGCTTCATTTAACATCATTCTTGCAACTTGCTCTCCTGTATATCCATTTCTTGTCCTTACATTTCTATATTTATTGTATGTTGAACTAATCTTTGCTTGAGCCCATATACTAATTAAAAGGGCTGGAAGTAATATAAGCATTGTTTTATCAAAATAAAATGGATAATACATAAAACATCTCTCCTTTATTTACCTAAAATAAATTCTGTATTAATTTCATGCCCATTTATATATTCCTTAACTGTTAATGGTTTAGAATTCGGAAATTGCATCTTTTTAATTAAAAGAGTTCCTTCCCCTGTTGATACTTCTATTCCATCTTTTGAAACATTTATTATTTTTCCACATTCTTCCTTACTTTCTTTATTTAATACTTTACTTTCAAAAATTTTCATAGTGCTTCCATTATATAAAGTATGGGCAATTGGCCAAGGATTTAATCCTCTAATCATATTATTAATATCTTTAGCACTTTTATTCCAATTTATTTGGGCAATTTTTTTATTAAGCATCTTTGCATAAAAAGTTTCTTCTGTTTGTTTTTCTGGAGTTATAGTACCATTAACTATTCCTTCAATAGTATCTACTAGTAACTTTCCTCCTCTTTCTTTAAGAATGTCATAAAGTTCTCCAGCTGTCATATCTTCTGTAATTTCTACTTCATCCTTTAAAAGCATATCTCCAGTATCTAAACCAACATCCATAAGCATAGTTGTATTTCCTGATACTTTTTCTCCATTCATTATTGCCCAATTTATAGGAGCTGCTCCTCTATACATTGGAAGAAGTGATCCATGTAAATTTATGCATCCATACTTTGGAATATCTAAAACTTCTTTTGTAAGAATTTGACCAAAGGCCACAACTATAATAAAATCTGGATTCATTTCTTTAAGCATTTCAATCATTTCTTTTTCATCTTTAAGTTTTTCTGGTTGATAAATTTTAATATTATGCTTTAATGCTTCTTCTTTAACAGGAGAAAATGCTATTTTCTTTCCTCTACCCTTAGGTCTATCAGGTTGAGTAAATACTGCTTCTACTCCATATTTATCTATTAATTCCTTTAATGATGGAACTGCAAAATCTGGAGTTCCCATAAATACAATCTTCAAAAATATTCCTCCTTATTTTACACCTATTGTGCTCTATCTATAAATAATATACCATCTAAATGATCATTTTCATGTAAGATTGCCCTTGCAAGTAGTTCTTCTGCTTCTAATATAAATTCTTCTCCCTTTTCATTTAAAGCCTTTACCTTAACATAGTTTGCTCTATCTACTTCTTTACATTCTCCAGGTATACTAAGACATCCTTCTTCTCCAACTTGACTTCCACTTGTTTCAAGTATTTCTGGATTTATAAATACTCTTATTCCTTCACCATCATAAACATCTATAACAAAAATTCTTTTAAGTATTCCAACTTGAGGAGCTGCAAGTCCAACACCATCAGCTTCGTACATAGTTTCTATCATATCATTTATTAATGTTATTGTTCTATTATCTATTTTATCAATAGCCTTACTTTTCTTTCTTAAAATTTCGTCGCCTTCAATTCTTATATTTCTAATTGCCATAATAAATTCCTCCTATAATAAATTGTTTGGATTAATATCAATATTTATTCTTATTTCATTATATACACTCTTGTTCATTTCATAAAGTCTATCTTTAATTTTTTTGGCTAATTCATCTGTTATTTTACCTTTAATTAAAATTTGCCATCTATATTTATCTTTTATTTTTCCTACTATACACTGAGTAGGTCCTAAAAGATTTATTTCATCATTTAATATTTTTTTTATTTCTTTTCCTAAGGTATTCATAAATTTTTTTAATTTTTCTTCATCTTTTGAAATTCCTCTTATTAGTAATATTTTTCCAAAAGGTGGATATCCCATATTCTTTCTTATTCCAATTTCTTCTTTAAACATATCTTTATAATCATTGTTAACTACATATTTTAAACTAGGATGATCTGGATTATAAGTTTGAATAATAACCTTACCTTCCTTATCTCCTCTACCAGATCTTCCTGCAACTTGAGTGATTAATTGAAATGTTCTCTCTCCTGCTCTATAATCTGGTATATTAAGGGACATATCAGCAGCTAATACTCCAACTAAAGTAATTCCTTTAAAATCTAAGCCTTTAGTTATCATTTGAGTTCCTATTAAAATATCTGCTTCTCCATTTTTAAAGGAATTATATATTCTTTCATAAGAATCTTTACTTCTTGTAGTATCTGCATCCATCCTAAGAATTCTTGCATCTTTAAAATATTTTTTAACTTCATTTTCTACCTTTTCAGTTCCAGCGCCAAAAAATTTAACATATTTACTTTTACATTTTGGGCATACTTTAACTTGCTTTTCTGCTTTCCCACAATAATGGCAAACTAAATATCCATTTTTGTGATATGTCATTGCAATATCACATTTATCACATTTAAAGACATATCCACAGCTTCTACAAGATATAAAGGTAGAAAAACCTCTTCTATTTAAGAATAATATAATTTGTTCTTTTTTGTCTAAAGCTTCCTTCATTTCTTTATAAAGTTTTCTTGAAAACATAGAAAGATTTTTAACCTTTAACTCCTCTCTCATATCCACTATTTCCATAGTTGGGAGAGGCTTATTATCTATTCTATTATTAAGTTCTATTAATTCAAGCTTTGAAACCATAGCATCTGCAAAACTTTCAACAGATGGAGTTGCAGATCCTAATATATATTTACATCCCTTTATAACACTTAAAAATTCTGCTACATCTTTTGTATTATATTTGGGGTTATGTTCTGATTTATATGTTCCTTCATGTTCTTCATCAATAATTATTAATCCTAAATTGTTTACTGGTAAAAATATTGCACTTCTAGCTCCAACTACCAGTCTACAATTTCCTTCTTTAACTCTATACCATTCATCAAATCTTTCACCTTCTGAAAGTTTACTATGAAATAGAGCTACATCTTCTCCAAACCTACCTTTAAATCTTTCAATCATTTGAGGAGTTAATGATATTTCTGGTACTAAAACAATAGCACCTTCTCCTTTATTTAAAGCTTTTTGTACCAAATTCATATATATTTCTGTTTTTCCTGAACCTGTTACTCCCTTTAAAAGCACTCCATTTTTGTCTGTATTCTCAATTTTTATTATTGCTTTCTTTTGTTCTTCTGTTAATTCTTTTAAATTATCTTCTTCATAAACTCTCTTATTAAATCTATGAATTACTTTTTCTTCTACTTCTAAAAAATTTTTTTCTATAGATTTATTTATCACATATGTAGAAAATCCATATTCTTTTGAAAGTTCTGCTTTTGAAAATATACTATCATTTTCTTTAATAAATTCTATTAACTTTTTATATTTATCCTTATTTTTAAAATCATCATCTAATTCATTTATAAATTTAATAACATTTTTCTTTTTACTTTTAAGACCTTTAGTAAGTCCTGTAGGTATTAATACCCTTATTGCATCTATATATTTACAAAGGGTTTTTCTTCTTAAAAATTCTATTAAAAGTAAATCTTCTTTTGTTAAAATAGGTTCTTCATCACATAACTTAAATATATTTTTTAGTTTATATTCATTACTAAATTCAGTTGAAAGAGAAATAACAAATCCTTCTGTAGGCTTACTTTTAGTGCCAAAAGGAACCTTTACTCTATGACCTACACTAATTAAAGATATAAGTTCATCTTTAACTTTATAAGTAAATGGTTTATCTATATCTACAGCATCACTATTTACAATTACTTCAGCATACAGTTCCATTTAAGTTCACCCTTTCATAAACTTTGTAATAATAGAAGAAAGCGCATATTAGCGCTTTCCACAAATAATATCAAACAAATTACTAGCTACTTCTCTTTTGCTCATTATATCAAGTTCCTTAATAGAACTATCCTTTGAAATTACAAAAACTTTATTTTGATCACTTCCAAAACCAGTTTCCTTTGATGTAATATCATTTGCTATAATATAATCAAGATTTTTTCTACTTAATTTGCCTTTTGCATTTTCTATCAAGTTGCTACTTTCAGCTGCAAATCCAACTAATATTTGCTTATCCTTTTTCTCTCCAAGTTCCTTTAATATATCTACATCTCTTGTGAGTTCTATATTTAAATTCCCTTCGCCTTTTTTAATCTTTTCACTGCTGTATTCCTTTGGTTTATAATCTGCAACAGCAGCAGATTTAACAACAATATCAGATGAAGAATAATTTTCAAGGACAGCTTTTCTCATTTCTGAGTTAGTTTCTACTTCTATAACCTTTATTCCATAAGGTTTATCTATATTTTTAGCTCCAGTTACAAGTACAACTTCAGCTCCTCTGTCTCTAGCTTCTTCTGCAATTGCATATCCCATCTTACCAGTAGACCTATTTGTAATAAATCTAACTGGATCTATGTTAGCTCTAGTTGGACCTGCTGTAACAAGTACTTTTTTAGATACTAAATCTTTAATAGGGTAAAGGGCTGTTAATACATTTTCAAATATAACCTCTGGCTTTGGCAATTTACCTTTTCCTATGTCACCACAAGCAAGTCTACCAGAATCTGGCTCAATAAATTCATATCCATATTCCTTTAACTTTTTAATATTTTCTTGGACTATTTTATTTTCATACATATTTGTATTCATTGCAGGTGCAAAAATTACTTTTGCCTTAGTTGCCATAATAGTTGTTGAAAGCATATCATCTGCAATTCCATTTGCAACCTTACCAATTATATTTGCAGTAGCTGGGGCTATAAGCATTACATCAGCCTTTTGTGCCAAACTTATATGTTGAATTTCGAAAGCCTTTGGTTCTGCAAACATATCTGTTATAACCATATTTTGACTCATTGATTGAAAAGTTAAAGGAGTAACAAACTCAGTAGCTGATTTTGTCATTATAACTCTAACTTCAACACCTTTTTTGCGAAGAGAACTTACAACATCTAAAACTTTATAAACTGCAATTCCTCCACAAACTCCTAATACAACACATTTATCTTTATACATTGTATACTACTTTCCTTCTGAAGATTCTGGTATTTCATAACTTACTTTACCTTCATTTACCTCATTTATTGCTATTGTTAAAGGTTTTTGTGAATCTATATTTATAAGTGGTTCACTTCCTGCAATTATTTGTCTAGCTCTTTTTGAAGTTACAATAACTAATGAATATCTGTCATCTACCTTTTTTAATAAGTCTACTACTGATGGATTAATCATAGAGTTGTTCATGTATAAAACCCTCCTTAGAATCTATTACTTTATTTTTCATTCTATCTACTCTACATTTTTCTGCTGTTATTATTGCTTCAAGTTTTGAAACAGCAGTATCTATTTCATCATTTACTACAGCATAATTATATTTTGAAATATAATTTATTTCTTTATATGCTGATTTAAATCTTCTCATTAAAGATTCTGGCGTTTCGCTTCCTCTTTTAATGATTCTTTGTTTTAATTCTTCCATTGATGGTGGAAGTATAAAAATAAATATACCTTCTTCACAGTTTTCTTTAACTTTTAATGCACCTTGTATATCTATTTCAAGTATTACATCTCTTCCTTCATTTAGCATTTTTTGAACACTAGATTTTGGTGTTCCATAATAATTCCCATAAACCTCTGCATGTTCTAAAAAATCGCCTTCTTCAACTTTTTGAAGAAATTGTTCCTTAGTTGTAAAGAAATAATTTACTCCTTCTACTTCGCCAACTCTTGGTTCCCTAGTTGTTGCTGAAACTGATAAATATATGTCTTTATGCTTTTCTAATAATGCCTTACATATTGTTCCTTTACCTGCTCCAGATGGACCTGATATAACTAATAAAACACCTTTTTTCATTATTCTTCTACCTCATCTTCATGATCATCCTTACTTGATAATCTATGAGCTACTGTTTCAGGTTGAACTGCTGATAAAATTACATGGTCACTATCTGTTATAATAACTGCTCTTGTTCTTCTTCCATAAGTTGCATCAATAAGCATTCCTCTATCTCTTGCTTCTTGGATTATCCTTTTTATTGGCGCAGATTCAGGACTTACAATAGCAACTAGTCTATTAGCTGATACTATATTTCCAAAACCAATGTTTATTAATTTAATACCCATGTTTCTCCTCCTATTATTCTATATTTTGAACTTGTTCTCTAATCTTTTCGATTATATTTTTTATGTCAATGACTATATTAGTCATTTTCATATCATTTGATTTAGAAGCTATAGTATTTGCTTCCCTATTCATTTCTTGAACTATAAAGTCAAGTTTTCTACCTATTGGTTCATCTAAATTCAAAGTACTTCTCATTTGAGATATATGGCTTCTAAGCCTTATAATTTCTTCATCAACAGCAGCTTTATCAGCAAAAATTGCAATTTCAGTTGCAATTCTGTTTTCATCTATTTCAATTCCTTTAGTTAGTTCTTTTATTCTTTCTTCTAACTTTATTTTATATTGTTTTGGAATTAAATCTGCAATTTCTTCTATATTAAAAACAAGTTCTTCAATTACTTGAAGCTTTCCTAATATATCTTCTTTAAGTTTTTCCCCTTCTCGAACTCTCATCTCAACCATTTTGTCAAGAGAAGCCTCTATTAATATTTTTATTTCTTCAAAAATTTCATCAATATTTTCTTCTTTTTCCTCTATTGAAATGACATCTGGAAATCTTGCTATCTTAGTTGTAGTAACATCATTTTCAATTGAAAGTCCTTCTGCTATTTTATTTAAACATTCAAAATAACTTTTAGCCAGTTCTTCATTAAGCTTTGCAACTTCTCCACCGTTTGAAAAGTTTTTTAAATTTATATAAACATCAACTTTTCCTCTATTTAATCTAGCACTTATTAATTTACGAATCTTTTCTTCTAGAGGAAAAATTGACTTTGGCATTCTAATATTCATATCTAAATATCTATGATTTACACTTTTCATTTCAATTGAAAAAAGTCTATTTCTTCCTTCTTCGCTTCTAGCTCTTCCAAAACTAGTCATACTTTTAACCATTATCTTCCCTCCTTACTACAAAATCTAATCTTTAAATACATATTATTTTAGGAACAAAGTAAAGTCAATAGTTTGTTAACACATTATTTACATTTATAAAAAAGACTACCTTTTCGGTAGCCTTAATAATTTTATTATAATAAAAATAATTTAAATAAAAATATACAAGCAAGAACTATCATTACTATAGATACTTTTTTCTTTTCTTCTCTATTTCTAACAAATAAAATATTATATAAAATATTAACAAATACATAAGATAGTACTCCTAAAGTTAATCCATCCCCTATACTGTAAGTTAATGGCATTGCAACTATTGTTATAAATGCTGGGAAACCTTCTGTTATTTCGTGAAAATCAATATTTTTAACTGCTCCAAGCATTAGATAACCAACATATATAAGTGCTGGTGCAGTTGCACATGCTGGAATTGCCACAAAAATAGGTGAAAAGAAGATTGCAACTAAAAATAACATTCCTGTTGTTATTGATGTCCATCCAGTTCTTCCTCCTGCAGCAACACCTGTTGAACTTTCAACAAAGGTTGTTACTGTAGATACTCCAATACAAGCTCCTATTGTTGTTCCAACTGCATCAACTAATAATGCTTTTCCTACATTTGGTATATTACCATCTTTATCAAGCATTCCAGCTCTTGATGATACTCCAACTAATGTTACAATAGTATCAAAGAAATCAACAAATAAAAATGTAAAAACTATTGTTATAAAGCTCCATATTGTACTTGGATGTAACATATAGTGGAAATCAATTTTTCCTGCAATTGGTGCTATACTTTCAAATTTTATAATTCCATTTGGCAAAAATATTCCAAGTACCTTTGCATATTCAGGATCAAACATTGCATATCCCCATGCAATTAATGTTGAGACAACAATTCCAAATAAGATTGAAGCCTTAACTCCTTTTTTATCTAATATTGCAATTACTATAACCCCAATAGATGCTATAAGAACTGTTGGAGTAGAAAAATGACCTAATGATAAATATGTATCTGGATTTGCAACGACTATTTTACTTCCTGTAAGTCCTATAAATGCTATAAATAATCCTATACCTGCTGTAACTGCATATTTCATGTTCATTGGTATAGCTTTAACTACAACTTGACGAACTTTAAATAGTGACATAAGTATAAATATAATCCCTTCAACAAATACAGCAGTTAGCGCAATTTTCCATGATATCCCTTGTCCTATAACTACTGAAAAAGCAAAATAAGCATTAAGACCCATACCTGATGCTAAAGCAAAAGGTAGATTTGCAAATACTCCCATTAAGATTGTTGCAATAGCTGCAGCTAAACAAGTTGCTGTAACTAATGCACCTTGATCCATTCCGGTAGCTCCTAATATACTTGGATTTACAGCTATTATGTAAGCCATAGTTAAAAATGTAGTTATACCTGCAATAATTTCTTTCTTGAAATTAACATTCTTATTTTCAAGAATTTCAAAAAATCTTTTTTCTGTTCTCATATCTTTTCCCCCCACAGAATAAAAAAGTCATTATAAGCACCTTAATAGATAACTCATAATGACTTTTTTGAATTTATTATTCAAATAGTCTTCTCATAGTCAGATATTTACGGCATCTGATAGAAACTAGTGGTCCATATTACCACTATTATATGAGTATCCTCTTTCAATTACTATTCTATTAATAAATCCGAATATTGTCAATATATTGTTATATTATTATTTTTACCAGTATGAATATTTTCATTTTATGAATTAAGTTCATTCATATTGTTAATTATGTTCATATAATCCTTCTTCAAATAAACCTCTTATTTCATCTATTGTTTTACCTGAATTTATTGCAACTAAAAGTTCTATTCTAGCTTTTTGTCCTGGCATAGTATCTCCGAATATTACTCCAAGATTCATAAGGTGCTTTCCACCACCTTCATATCCATAACTTTCAAAAACTCTTCCTTCAAAACATCTAGATACAAGAACAACAGGTATATTTTTTTCTATAGCTCTTTTAATACCTGGAACTACTGTAGGAGGAACATTCCCTCTTCCCATACCTTCTATTACAATTCCTTTAAATCCCTTTTCTAAAGCAAAATCTATAAAAGATGAGTCCATTCCTGAAACACATTTTATAAGTGCTACATCTTTATCCATGTTTTTTGGAGATAATTTTTCTCCCTTTTTACCTTTTCTATAAAATATAACCTGATTATTATCAACTATTCCAACAGGTCCAAAATTAGGAGTTCTAAAAGCATTTAAAGCCATTGAATTTGCTTTTGTTACTTCTCTTGCATCATTTAATTCTCCATTAAAGCAAACGATTACACCCCTTCCCTTTGATTCCTCTGCTATTGCTGTACAAATTGATGTAGCTAAATTAAAGGGACCATCATATCCAAGTTCAGAACTACTTCTCATGGCTCCTGTTACAACTACAGGTTTTTCAGTTTTAACAGTTAAATCTAAAAAATAAGCTGTTTCTTCTAAACTATCTGTACCATGAGTTATAACTATACCTGAAATATCTTCTCTATCTGCTAATTCTTGTACAAATTTTGATAATTCAAGCATAATCTCTGGACTAACATGTGGTGATGGAAGGGAAGAAAAATTATAATTTATTATTTCAGCGTAATCTTCTATCCCAGTTACCATAGCCATAATTTCTTCTCCACTAAGGCTTGGAACCGCTGCCTTTATTCTTTCATCAACCTTCATTGATATTGTTCCACCATTAAATACAACTGCAACTTTTTTCATAACATCATCCTCCTAATCATCTTTTGTATTAAAAAGAACTTTTGGGATCTTCCCAAAAGTCTTTAAATATTTTTGGTAGGTCGGCGTATCCTACATCTCTGGTTACTAATTTTATTAGCGCGTGAGGAGCCTTTGCTCACCTCAAAAATTTTTATCTACTTTCATTATACATACATAATCAAATATTTTTCAAGGAAATATTAGTATTATACTGCTTCTTTTAAACTTCCACTATATATTTTATTTTTCATTTTGCTTTTAGTTACTGGATACATACTAGAAACATAAATATATTTTTTATCTATATCTACTGCTAAAACAAGCATTATATACGCATCTATTTTTTTAACAAGTTCTAACGATCCTTCTTTACTATTTCTTTTATTCATTCCTATAAAATCTGGATTTATTATTATTCTTTCAATTATTACTTTTAAATTATCTTTTATATTTCTTGTAAGTTGTTTTCCATGTTTTTTTATTATATGCTTTAATACCCCTGGTGAAGCATAGACATTACCATAAAATTTAAATCCTACCTTATCTGCTATATCTTTATCTATTGATCCAACCTTCTTATAATTTTTGTACTTATTAATCATAATACCTCACCATGCCTTTTTGTATTATATTTTTGTAATATATACTATATTATATGTTATTTAATTTGAATATAATCTAATAATAAGTAAAAGGCTAGTATAATGATAAACAAAATACTAGCCTCTTTACTATCTATAAAATTATACAGATTAATCCTCCGTTACCTTCATTTATTATTTTTTGAAGTGTTTTTTGTATTTTCACTTGAACATCTTCTGGCATTTTATAAAGTTTATTTTGCAGTCCTTCTTTAACTAAAACTTCTAATGATTTTCCAAACATATTACTTTGCCATAACATTGTTGGATCATTTTCAAATTGTTCTAGTATAGATTTAACTAACTCTTCTGATTCCTTTTCTGAACCCATTATAGGACTAATCTCAGTTTGGATATTAGCCTTAATAAAATGTAATGATGGGGCACTAGCCTTTAATTTAACTCCATATTGTGAACCATGCTTAACTATTTCAGGCTCTTCAAATTTCATTTCTTTAAGTTGAGGTGCAACTAATCCATAACCTGTTTCATTAACATCATTTAAAGCATCTTTAACTTTATCATATTCTTTTTTAGCATAATTTAATTCCTTAATTATTGAAAGAAGATCATTCTCTGAATGTACTTCCAATTCACATATTTCACTTAATACATTATAAAATATTCCATCCTTTGGTTTCATTATAACATTAGCAGTTCCAATACCTAGGTCTATTTCTTTTATAAATGTATCACCTAAAAATTCCTCATCTAAATTATCAAGAGAAATTTTTACATCTCTTACTTTTGATATGTTTTTGCTCATTCCTTTTATTATGTTAAAGAAATCTTTTTTAAGCCAGTGTTCAGATTCTAACTTTTCAAGCCATTCTGGCATATCAATATTAACTTCTTTTACTGGAAACTCTTTAAGAACATTCTTAAATAGATTTTCTATATCATCTTCATTCATATTGGCTATGTCCATTATTTGAACTTCAACATTATACTTTTCTTCCATTTCTTTTTTTATTTCTTGTGTTTCTTTTGAATTTGCTCTTGCGCTATTAAGTACTACTACAAATGGTTTATTTATTGATTGTAATTCAGATATTACCCTTTCTTCAGCCTCAATATAATCTTCTCTTTTAAGGCCAGTTATACTTCCATCTGTAGTTATAACTAAACCAATTGTTGAATGATCTGTTATAACCTTTCTAGTTCCTATTTCAGCTGCATCTTCAAATGGAATTTCATAATCATACCATGGAGTATTAACCATCTTAGGATTTTCTCCCTCAATATAGCCTAAAGCCTCCTTTACTATATATCCTACACAATCAACCATTCTAACTTTAAATTTTATTTCATCTTCAATGTTTATTTCAATAGCTTCATTTGGGACAAATTTAGGTTCTGTAGTATGAATCATTTTTCCAGATCCACTTTGTGGTAATTCATCCTTAGCTCTTTCTTTTTTAAACTCATTATCTATCTTTGGTATTACCATAAGGTCCATAAATTTTTTAATAAATGTTGATTTTCCTGTTCTTACAGGTCCAACAACCCCTACATATATGTCACCTTGGGTTCTTTCTGATATATCTTTATAGATTTTAAAATTGTCCAAGAAATTACCTCCTAACTATTTATAACAATATATATATATTCGGAAGTTTAAAATTATATACTATTTTATATAATTATTTTGCACTTAGAAAAATTTTTAGTATCTATAAATTTTTAAATAATTGTATTTTTATTGTAATTAATAAAAAAATAAAAAAGATGACATAACTAAAAATTATATCACCTTTATATGTTATTAATGAGTTTCATTTTTCTTTTCTCTAAGCATAAGTTCATTAACTACTTCTCTTGGATTTTTGCCTTCAAATAGTACATCATATAATGCATCAGTAATTGGCATACTAACTCCAATTTCTTTATTTAATTCATGAAAAGCCTTACAAGCTTTAACGCCTTCAACTACCATTCCAACTTCTTCTAATGCTTCATCTAATGATGCACCTTTTCCTATAAGAATACCAGCTCTTCTGTTTCTTGAATGCATTGATGTACAAGTAACTATTAAATCACCCATTCCTGTAAGTCCAAAAAATGTTTCTGCTTTTCCTCCAAGTGCCATTCCAACTCTTGAAATTTCCTTCATCCCTCTAGTCATAAGTGCAGCTTTTGAATTATCTCCATATCCAACACCATCACTAATACCTGCAGCTAATGCGATAATATTTTTGACAGCTCCACCTATTTCAACTCCAATTATATCTTCATTTGTATATACTCTAAGAGTTGGTGTCATAAATAATTCTTGTACCTTTTCTGCATATTTCATATTATTTGAAGTTGAAACTAAAGTAGTTGGAATTTTAATAGCAACTTCCTCTGCATGACTTGGCCCTGAAAGTATTACTACAGGATTTTTAAGTTCATCTTCTATAACCTTTGATAATCTTTTATTAGTTTTAGGTTCAATCCCTTTAGCTATTGATATTATAACTACATCTTCTTTAATTTTTCCTTTTAAGGATTTAGTAACATCTCTTATTACATGAGAAGGAACTGCTAAAACTAAATAGTCTACTCCTTCTATTGCCTCATCTATATTATTAAAGGCTGTAATATTTTCTGGAATATGTAAGTCTTTAATATATTTATCATTTTTTCTGTTTTCATTAATGTCTTTGCAAACATTAATATCTCTATCAAATATATTTACTTTATTACCTTTTTGGCTAAGCTGCACAGCTAATGCTGTACCAAAACTTCCTCCTCCAATAAATGCTACTTTACTCATAATTACATTTTCCTTTCTCTATACTCTATTTGTATACCTGTTCCTTCAAAATCAAAACTTTGTCTTAATTGGTTTTCTAAATATCTTTGATATGAAAAATGTGTTGCATTAGCATCATTTACAAAGAAAATAAACTTAGGTGGTCTTGATGCAACTTGAGTTGCATAATAAATTTTCATTCTCTTTAGTCCTACAATTGGTGGTTCTTTCATAAGAACAGCTCTATTTATTACATCATTTAAAACTCCAGTTGATATTCTCTTTGAATAATTATCATAACACATCTTTGCAGTTGTTAATATTTTATTAGTTCTTTGTCCAGTAAGTGCTGATATAAATACATAAGGAGCATAACTTAAGAATTTAAGTTCACCTTGAAGTTCCTTCTTTAATTTATCTAAAGTTTTATCATCTTTTTCTATAAGATCCCACTTATTAACAACTACCATAATAGCCTTATTAAGTTCATGTGCATATCCTATTATTTTTTCATCCTGCTCTGTTACTCCCTCTTGTGCATCTATCATTAAGATACAAACATCTGCTCTTTCAATAGCTGCATAAGTTCTTATAACACTATATCTTTCAATTTCTTCTTTTACTTTGCTCTTTCTTCTAAGACCTGCTGTATCTATTAAAATAAATTTGCCTTCTTCTGTTTCTAAATAAGAGTCAATAGCATCTCTTGTTGTTCCTGGAACATTTGAAACTATTACCCTATCTTCTCCTAAAAGTTTATTTATAAGAGATGATTTACCTACATTTGGCTTTCCAACCATAGCTATTCTTATATACTCATCTTCCTCTTCTTCTAAGTATGAAGAATCAAAGTTTTTAACAACTTCATCAAGCATATCTCCAAGTCCTAAACCTTGAGATGCTGATATTGTAATAGGATCTCCTATTCCTAAATTATAAAATTCCCAACCATTTTCTTCTTCTTTTAGTGAATCAATTTTATTAACTACAAGAACTATTGGCTTTTTACTTTTTCTAAGCATTGTAGCTACTTCTCTATCAGCTGATGTTAGTCCTTCTTTACCATCTACTATAAATACTATAACATCTGCTGTTTCTATTGCTATATTTGCCTGTCTTCTCATTTGCTTAACTATAATGTCATCTCTTTCAGGTTCTATACCACCTGTGTCTATCATTGTAAAATTGTAATTAAGCCACTCTGCTTCTGCATATACTCTGTCTCTTGTAACTCCTGGTGTATCTTCAACTATAGAAATTCTCTTTCCTGCTAATCTATTAAATAATGTAGACTTACCAACATTTGGTCTTCCTACTATTGCAACAATCGGTTTTCCCATTATTATTCCTCCTCATTGTAATTATTTATTATATATAAAACTATCTCCTGAGTAATAACTTTCTGTAAGTTTAACCATTAAAACTTTCTTTAAAATACCAAAATATAATTATGTAAATTAATACATTTCTCTGGAGCTAATTCATATATTCTTTTAAATTGTTTTTTAACACAATAATTATTATAAGTATTGTGTTTTTATTTTTAAGTTTCTTTTTTACATATTATAATTATATCTATATCCTTTTATTTTATATTTGTCAATGTAACAAAATTATATTAAATTCTTTTTCAATACTTATTATAAAATATATTTCTATTAAATTTTAATATGTTCATTTTTCTCCATTACAACTAGTGTATCTTTTGTTATATTACATTAATATACTTTGTTAGTCAATAAAACTAACTAAAAACAAAGTATTTATATATTTCAAAGTAATATAATTAAAATATTTATAAATAAAAACCACACTACCTTTATAGCGTGGTTTTTAAATTATTCATTTAAATCTACGTACTTTCCTTTTTTGCTAAATATTATCCACTCACAAATATTTGTTACATGATCTCCAATTCGTTCTAAATATTTACTTACAAATAATAATTTAGCTCCTACATCAACTTTACTTTCATCATTCTTTATATAAGTTAATGTTTCTTTAAATACTTCATTATATATACAATCTATTTCATCATCTAATTTACATATATTATAAGCCCCATCTACATCCCTATTATCATATGCCTTTAAAGCTAATGTTATCATGTTTTGAATTTTTTCTTCCATAAGCCAAAGTTTTTTTGCTTCAGAGATATAAGTTTTGACTTCAACATCTTTTGCAATTTTACATATATCAACTGCATGGTCTGCCATTCTTTCTAAATCTGTAACTATTTTAGATGCAGTAAATACTCTCCTTAAATCTTTGGCAACTGGTTGTTCTGTTGCAATAAACTTAATACATTCTTCTTCAATTAATTTTTGAAGTAGATCTACCTTATCATCATTTTTTATAATTTTATCTGCTAATGTAGTATCTCTATCCTTTAAAGCTAACATACTATAATTTAGTTGTTCTTTAACTAAATTTGCCATCTTATTTAAATTGCTATTTATATTATTTATTCTAAATTTTTGAGATTCCCTTATCAAAAAAATCACCTCTTAATTATTTTTATTAACCAAATCTTCCTGTAATATAATCCTCTGTCCTTTTATCTTTTGGTTTATAAAATATATCTTCTGTCTTTCCATACTCTATAATTTCACCATTTAAGAAAAATGCTGTTTTATCAGCTATTCTTCCTGCCTGCTGCATATTATGAGTAACTATTATAACAGTATAATCCCTTTTTAATTCATCAATTAATTCCTCTACCTTATTAGTTGAAATTGGATCAAGGGCTGATGTTGGTTCATCCATAAGTATTACTTCTGGTGAAACTGCAAGAGTTCTTGCAATACAAAGTCTTTGCTGCTGTCCTCCTGATAATCCCATTGCACTTTTTTTAAGTCTATCCTTAGTTTCATCAAAAAGTGCTGCTCCCTTTAAACTTTTTTCTACTATCTCATCTAATTTTTTCTTATCTTTAATCCCATGTATCCTTGGTCCATATGCAACATTATCATATATTGACATTGGAAATGGATTTGGCTTTTGAAAAACCATACCTATTCTTTTTCTAAGATTAATCTCATCATAATCATCAAAAATATTATTTCCTTCAAATAGTACTTCTCCTTCTATTTTTACTGACTCTATAAGATCATTCATTCTATTTATTGTTCTTAAAAAAGTTGATTTACCACAGCCTGATGGTCCTATAAGGGCTATAACTTCATTTTTATTAAACTTTATATTTATATTTTTAAGAGCTTTATTTGTTCCATAGTAAAGATTTAAATTTTTAGTTTCTATTATACTCATAACTTCCTCCTATTCCCCACTATATGATTTTAGCATTCTATTTCCTATTAATTTTGCTAATAAATTAAATAATAAAATCATTATTATTAAAACTGCTGCTGTTCCATTTGCAATATTTGCAGCATCTGGCACAACACCTTCTGAATTTAATTTCCATATATGAACTGCCAAAGTTTCTGCTGGTCTAAAAAGTGAAAAAGCTGAATTACTTCCTGTTAAACTTATATTGCTAAAGTTTAAACCTCCAGAACTTAATCCTGCTGTATATAAAAATGCTGCAGCTTCACCAAATATTCTTCCAGATGATAGTATTATTCCAGTTAAAATATCTTTCATAGCTACCTTAATAGTTACTTTCATTATAGTTTGCCATTTTGTAGCACCAAGTCCTAAAGAAGCTTCCTTAACCATTTTAGAGGCGTTTCTTATTGCATTTTCAGATATTCTTGTCATTGATGGTATATTTAAAATACTTACTGATAAAGCACCTGCAATTATTGAATATCCAAAACCTAAGAAATTAACAAATATTAAAAGACCAAACATTCCAATTACTATAGAAGGTAAAGAGGACATTGTTTCAAGGGATAATCTTATTATATTTAATATAACACCCTCCTTAGCATATTCAGCTAAATATATTCCAGCACCTATTCCTATTGGTACTGTTATTAATAGTGAAATAACTAACATATAAAGGGAATTAAAAATTTGTGGTCCAATTCCTCCACCTGCTCTTGTTAATGTAGGCTTTCCAAAAATAAATGAAGGAGTTAACATTCCAAAACCTTTATATAAAATATAAATAAGAAATAAACCAAGTATAAAAACTACAAAGGCAGCTATTAAATAAAAGACTACAGTTGCTATCTTATCTATTTTTTTTGCGTCCATTTTAATTAACTCCTCCTTTTTCAATTCTTCTAATTATTAATATAAAAATAAATGATATTACTAATAATATTAAAGCTAATGTCCATAAGGCATCATTCCAAGCTGATCCACTTACTGTATTTGCCATATCCATTGTTAGTATACTAGTTAAAGTAGCAGCAGATGATGTTAAACTATTTGGAATTTTTATAGCATTTCCAATTACCATTTGAACTGCAAGAGCTTCTCCAAAAGCCCTTGCTATTCCAAGTACAACTCCTGTAAGTATTCCAGATTTTGCTCCAGGCGTTATTACATTTTTAATTGTTTGCCATCTCGTTGCCCCAAGTCCATAGGAAGCCTCAATATGCTCCCTTGGTATTCCTTTAATTGCATCTATTGAAAGAGTTGCTATAGTTGGAAGAATCATAAGAGATAAAACTAATATTCCTGCCAAAAGTGAAAATCCCATGCCTCCAAAGTTATCCTTTAAAAATGGAACTAAAACTGAAACTCCAACCCATCCATATACTACAGATGGTATTCCAACTAATATTTCAAGGGATGGTTTAATTATCTTTTCTCCAAAGCCTTTAGAAATAACATTAACAAATACACCTAAAGCAATTGCAACTGGAGCACTTAAAATAACTGCGCCTAAAGACACTAATGTTGAACCTAATATAAATGCAAGAGCACCAAAACTTTTAGGATTCCCTGTTGGATTCCAATTATTTGTAAATAAAAACTGTGTTAACCCATACTCCCCTTTAGTAAATATTTGTATCCCCTTTGAACCTATAAATATTATTATAAGTACTGTAATTAATATTATTAAAATTCCACAGAAGTTTGAAAATATTTTTCCTAAATGTTCATTAAAAAACCTTTCTTTAAAACTTCTTTTTTTCACATTTATCATTCCTATCTATATTTCATAGTTATTTTTTTATTTCATTTCCAGGAATTAATCCAAGATTATTAATACTATCCATATTTTCTTTACTTCCTACAAAATCAATAAATTCTTTTGAAAGACCTGTTGCTTCACCTTTAGTATACATATGTCCCCATGACCAAAAATCATATTTACCATTTTTTATATTTTCCAAATTAGGAGTAACTCCATTTATTTTTACTAAATCTAATGTATTCTTAGCCTCCTTATTATTCATATAAGAAAGAGCTATATAGCTTATTGAACCTTTATTTTGTTTCATAGCATTTATAACTGCTCCATTACTATCTTGAAGAGCACCTATTGAATCATTTTCTAATTTTTTGTTACCATCTAAAACTTTCTCAATAAATGTTGCTCTTGTTCCTGAAGAAGCTGGTCTATGAATAACTAATATTTCCATATCCTTTCCTCCAACTTCTTTCCAATTTTTTATTTTTCCTGAAAATATATTTTGAATTTGTTTTTTAGTTAAACTTTTTACTTCTGTTTCTTTATTGACAACAACTCCAAAACCTTGTGCTACAATTTTATGATCTACTAATTTCTTTGCATCATCTTTTGATAATTTTTCTTCTGCAAATACATCTGAATTTCCAATATTTACCGATCCTTCTAATACTTGAGTTAATCCTGTACCAGAGCCACCTGCTTGTGCATTAATTGTATTTCCTGGCTTTACTTCATTAAATTTTTCTATTGATTGTTCCATTAATGGTAAAAGAGCTGAAGAGCCACTTATTGTAATTGTTTCTCCACCTTGTTTAGAAGCTTCTTTACCTCCACAACCTACTAATAATCCTCCCATTGCACTTATTAATAATGTGGCTACAAGAATTTTAAGATTTTTATTTTTCATTTTTAATCTCCTCCATAAAATAATTTAATGAATTTGTTATCCACATCTTTATATTATCTTTTGAAAGTTAAAACATTATTATTCAAAAGTTAAATAATGAATAGATTTAGTTAAATAAATTTAACACTTTTATTAAAATAACTACTTTTTACTATTATTTTAATAAAATATTTTTTAATAATTTAATATAAAAAAAGAAACTATCATTAAAAATAAATTTAATTATCTTTAAAAATAGTTTCCTTTAAATAATCAACCTATGTTCATTTTATTTTATACTTTTAGGAATACTTACTAACTTATATAAAAATTCTATTTTTCAATTAAATCTAAAGCTTGTTTTAAGTCAGAGATTATATCTTCAGCAGTTTCAAGACCAACTGATAATCTTATTAATCCATCACTAATTCCAGCTGCTTCTCTTTCTTCTTTTGTATATGGTGAGTGAGTCATTGATGCTGGATGTTGAATTAATGTTTCAGTATCTCCTAAACTTACAGCAAGTGTTGCAAGTTTAACATTATTCATTACTGTTTTTCCTCCATCTACTCCACCCTTTACTTCAAAAGATATCATAGCACCTGGTAAATCCATTTGTTTCTTAGCTAAGTCATGATATTCAAAACTCTTAAGTCCTGGATAATAAACTTTTTCTACCATTGGATGACTTTCTAAGAATTCAGCTACTTGCATTGCATTTTCACAATGTTTCTTCATTCTAACTTCTAATGTTTTCATTCCTCTTATAATTAAGAAAGCATCGAATGCACTCATAACTGAGCCTGTCATATCTTTTATTCCTTGTAGTTTAACATTGTTTATAAAATCTTCTTTTCCTACTACAAATCCAGCAACAACATCTCCATGTCCATTTATGTATTTAGTTGCTGAATGAACTACTACATCTGCTCCATGTTCTAAAGGTCTTTGAATAAATGGAGTACAGAATGTATTATCTACAAAAACCAAACAGTCTTTTACTTTATGAGCAATCTTTGATATTTTTTCAATATCTGTTACTTTTAAAGTTGGGTTTGCAGGTGTTTCTAAATAAACTACTCTAGTATTTGGTCTAATAGCTTTTTTAACTTCTTCTTCATTACTAATATCTACAAAAGTTACATCTACTCCAAATTTTGTAATTCCATGATTTAATAATGCAAATGTACAACCATAAAGAGTGTCTGATGCAACTATATGATCTCCTGCCTTTAAAGCTGTCCATAATGCTGATGATATAGCTCCCATTCCTGAAGCTGTTGCAGCTGCAGCTTCTCCACCTTCTAATAAAGCTACCTTTTCTTCTAACTCTGCAACTGTTGGATTTCCTAATCTTGAATAAATATATCCTGTTTCTTCACCAGCAAATCTTCTTCCCCCTTGTTCTGCTGAATCAAATATAAAGGTTGATGTTTGACATATTGGTGTTGAAAGTGCTCCGTATAGACCATCTTTCTTATGTCCTCCGTGGATAGTTTTTGTTCCAAATCCTTTGTTCTTCATACAATCTTTACTCATAAACTTAATCCCCCTTAGATTTTTTTAATTACATTAATTTTTTAATCTAATTTCTCACTTATATACTTAGCATTTATTATGCCAATTATTTCACAGTTTATGAAAACTTTATCTAGCAAGGATTTTATTCTTAAAAATTTTTAATATGTAAAATTTTTTATCCATTATATTAGTTTTTTGTGTAAAAATAATTTACGAGTGTAAATTATTCTTTCCACTCTATACAATATTTTTTAACTTTATTAATTACAGTAGTATGAGATACTCCAAGGGCAATTGCTGTTTTCCTAAAAGTTTTATTTTTCTTTAAAGCTCTTATAATTGCTTCTTTTTCATAAACCTCAATTATATTCTTTAATTTTAAGTTATCATCAATTTTTTTAAATTCCATTAAATTATTGCTGTTTTCTTTATTTAAATTCTTATTAAAATGTATTATAAAATGTTCTTCCTTTAAAAAATCTTCATTACATAAATTCATACTTCTTTCTATTATATTTTCTAATTCTCTAATATTACCAGGCCAAGTGTATGCCAAAAGTTTATTTATAAATTCAATGTCAGCACCTAGAATATGTTTGTTTAACTTTTTATTTAATTTATTTATAAAAAATGTAACTAAATTAGGAATATCTTCTATATGTTCTCTTAATGGTGGAATAAATATAGGTATTACATTTAATCTATAATATAAATCTTCTCTAAATTCCCCCTCCTTCACCATGTCTTCTAAATTCCTATTTGTTGCACAAACAATTCTAACATCAACTTTTTCTTCTATATTGCTTCCTATTCTTCTTACAACACCTTCCTGTAAAACTCTTAATATTTTTGCTTGCATAAGTAATGGAAGTTCACCAATTTCATCTAAAAATAAAGTACCTCCATCTGCTTCTTTAAAAAGACCATCTTTACTTTTAATTGCTCCTGTAAAGCTCCCCTTTTCATAACCAAACAGTTCACTTTCAATTAAATTACTAGGAATTGCAGCACAGTTTATAGGAACAAACTTTTTATTTTTTCTATCACTAAACTTATGAATTGCCTTTGCAAATAGCTCTTTTCCTGTTCCACTCTCCCCTCTTAACATTATTGTAGAATTATTTTTAGATACAGCTTTAATTATTTCCTTTACTCTTTCCATACTTGGACTACTTCCAATAATATCTTTAAATACTCCATTATCTGAATCTGAAACAACATCTACAATCTCCATTGCCTTTTTAAAATCTCTTATTGAAGCTACTGCTCCAATAGTTTTGTTACTATCATCTTTTATTGGTACTCCTGCAATTAAATACCTATTATCTTCTTTATTATTTTTTAATTTCATTTCTATGTTATAATATCTACCACCATTATTAAGTAATTTTATAATTGATTTATCTTTTATTACTTTATTTAAATTTTCTCCCAATACATCTTCTTTTTTTATATTAAATACATCTTCACAATAGCGATTAAATATTTCAATTTCTGAATTTCTATTAATATACATTATTCCATCATCTATAGCATCAATAATTGCAAGAAGTTTTTTTTCATTTTTTTCATATTCTAATAGTTCAATAGTGCTTACCTTTTTTATTCCTTTTATTTTAAATAGCTCATTAATTAAAAAATTAATTTTACTCCTATATAACTCCTTCATTTTTACAAAAACCTTTTCAGAAAATACTTCTAGTGCAATAATATCTATATCAAATTTATAAAATTGCTTTAATATATCTAAAGTTATACCAAGTCTGTCTTCTGTTACAATTTCAAATCTAATATACTTTTTCATAATGTTCTCCTTTGCTAAATATTATTTAGTAATATTACTTTTATTATAATACAAATTTTTCTAATAAAAATGTAAAAAGTGTTAGAAAAAAACTATATTTTTCTAACACTTTTAATTAAATTTAATAAATCTATCTATATTTAATTTTCAAAACAAATTTTGTTCCTTCATTTAATTTAGAATAAACTTTTATTGTTCCTCCAAAACTTTTAACTATATGCTTAACTATTGCAAGACCTAAACCTGTACCGCCACTCTTTCTTGCTTTATCTACTCTATAGAATCTTTCGAATATTCTTGGTATATCTTCATCCGGTATTCCTATTCCATTATCTTCAACTTCAAATGTATAATAACCATTAAAAGAATAACTTCTAACATTAACAATTGAACCTTCATTTGAATATTTTATGGCATTTTCTATTATATTAATAGCAACTTGAAAAAATTTATCTTTTTGTCCTAATATATAGTTTGCATTTTCTTTATGAAAATATATTTTAATATCTTTTTTTATTGCCTGATCATTTAGTATATTAACTACATCATCAATTATATCATCTGGTAAAAATTCTTCCATTTCTTCAACTACAGAACTTTCTAAATTAGATAAAACTAATATGTCATTTATAAGCCTTGTAAGTCTAACAGATTCTTTATCTATTATATCTAAAAACTTCAATTTAGTTTTCTCATCATCAACATACCTCAAAGTCTCAGCAAATCCTTTAATTGATGTAAGAGGGGTTTTAAGTTCGTGTGAAACATTCGCAACAAATTGAGTTCTTATATTTTCTAATCTTTTCATTTCTGTTATATCCTGAATAGCAATGACACGACCAATTCTTTTATATCCCTTAATTATATATGCTCTTTTTATTTTTAAAAATCTTTCAACTGGATTTTTAATTTTAACTTCAACTTCCTTGTCGCTTTCATCTTGTAAAATATTTTTTATATTTTTTTCTTTAATACAATCAATTAAATATTTTCCTGTTACATCAAAATTTATGCCAAATATAATCTGTGCATAAGGATTAATTGTAATTATTCTATTATCATTATCTACAGCAATTACTCCACTTTGCATACAATTTAAAATAGATTCCAAACCACTTTGTTTATCTAAAACTTCATTTATTTTGCTTTGAAGCTGATCTGCCATATTATTAAAGGTTTTCCCAAGCTGACCAAGTTCATCATTAGATGAAATATTAACTCTAGTTTGAAGATTTCCATTAGCTATTTTCGATGTAACACTTTCTAAATGTTTAACTGGATCTACTATTATTCTTACAAGTTTAAAAGCTAAAGCTATTGAAAAAATTAAAACCATAATACTTGCAACTATGTAATATTTCATATTTCCTTCATAAAATATTTTTATTGTAGATTCTGGTACACCACTTCTTATTATTGTGCCATCTTTAAATTTTGTTGCACAATAAATCATATCAGTATTTAGGGTGTTACTATACCTATCTGCATATCCAATACCTTTTATTTTAGCCTTTTTTATTTCTTCCCTTTCATTATGATTTTTATAATCACCTTCTTCTAGAGAATCAAATATTACTTTTCCATGTTTATTTATTATGCTAAATCTTATGTTTGTATTATTTATCTTAAGCTTATTTAAATCTTCTTTGCTTATACTTTTCCAATTTGCAACTATTTCATTGTAATTTTTTAATATATTTCTTGTGTTTTGGATTTCTTGCATACTTGATAATGCCATAAAAGAAGATGTTATTATTACAAGGGCAAATATTACTGTAATTATTACTGAAGTTATAATTTTCTTTTTCATAACATTTACCCGTTAAATCTATATCCTACTCCTCTTATAGTTTCAATAAGCTTTGGATTCTTATCATCTTCTTCTATTTTCTTTCTTAAATATCTTATATGAACATCTACAGTTCTAGTTTCTCCAATATATTCATATCCCCAAATTTTATCTAATAAAATTTCTCTTCTTAATATTTTTCCTCTATTTCTAATTAATATTCCTAAAAGTTCAAATTCCTTTAAAGTAACATCAATTTTTTTATTATTAATTAAAACTTCATGTCTTTCAAAATCTATTTTGAATCTTCCATTTTCATAATAAAGTTCTTCTTTGTCCACCTTTAAAATTGAACTTCTTCTAAGAACTGCTTTAATTCTTGCTAAAAGTTCTCTAATTGAAAAAGGTTTTGTTATATAATCATCTGCTCCAAGTTCTAGACCTAATATTTTGTCAAGTTCTTCTCCCTTTGCTGTAAGCATTATTATGGCAGTATTACTAGTTTCTTTATCTTTTTTTATTTCCTTACATACATCGAAACCATCCATTCCAGGAATCATTAAATCTAATAAAACTAATGCTGGCTTTTCTTCTTTTGCAATTTTTAAGGCATCTATTCCATTATTTGCTGTAACAACTTCATATCCTGCATTTTTAACATTAAATTTTATCAATTCTAATATATGTTCCTCATCATCAACTATTAAAATTTTATCTTTTGCCAAAATATTACCCCCTTTATTTTAATATTACAAATGAAAATAATCTTCCATAAGACCCTGATGACTTTCTATATGAATGAAGCTTTATTTTTTCTTCACAATAAGTACATAGGTCTAATTTATAAATGTTGCTGTCTAAAATTCCACTATCTATTGCATCTTTTTCAATACAAATTTCTAAATTTAAATTTCTTCCTTTAAATAATATATTTTTATCTATATCTTTTTCCTTTAAAAACTTTTCTTTTAGTTCTTCAGATACCTCATAACAACATTTTCTTATATGAGCTCCTATATAAACTTTTGTATTTTCATGATTAACTCCATATAAATCTCTCATTTTTTCTAAAGCTTTTTTTGTAATTGAATTAAAAGTACCTTTCCATCCACTATGAACTGCACCTATTACTCCACTTTCTTCATTTACAATAATTACTGGAACACAATCAGCAGTAAATACTCCTATTGCAACATTTCTTTTATTTGTTATTATTCCATCCCCATCATTTTCAATAAAATTTTCTTCTCCATCATATTCTAAAACTTTATCTGAATGAATTTGATTTAAGTAAATTACTTCATCTACTAAGAAATCTTCTTTTATACTATTTAATGCTTTAATTCCATCTTCTGTATATCTATTAAAACTTCTATTTTCTTTTGCTGTTGAAAAAACTATTTTTGATTTATTTTTATCTAAAACTAAAAAATCTCTTTTTTCATTAAAATCTTCTATATTGATAATATTCATAATATCCTCCCTATCTTTTAATATTATTTTAACATTTAATACATATATTATCTATTAAACAAATAGTTTTTTACTTAACTTTAACTTAAAAAGCATTTTAATTCTTTTCATTAGAATTAAAATGCCTATTATTATTTCATTAATCTATTTATTTCCTCCATAAAGGTATTAATATCTTTAAATTGTCTGTAAACAGATGCAAATCTTACATATGAAACTTCATCAATTTCTTTTAGTCTTTCCATTACCATTTCTCCTATGTAATTAGATTGAACTTCTGTCATCATTTTATTTGATATAGTCTTTTCTATATCCTCAGCAATATCTTCTATTTGCTTTCTAGAAATAGGTCTTTTTTGACAAGCTATAATTAAACCATTTACAATCTTCTCTTTGTTAAAATTTTCTCTAGTTGAATCCTTTTTTATGACTAATATTGGAATATCTTCTACCTTTTCATATGTTGTATATCTCTTATTACAATTTAAACATTCTCTTCTTCTTCTTATTGTAGTATTATCATCTGTTGATCTTGAATCAACTACTTTACTTTCTTGAAAAGAACAAAAAGGGCATTTCATAAAGCATTCCCACCTTTCTGTACATTACCTTATCCTATATGGTTATTATACATATTTTTTACATTCCTGACTAGATATTATTATAAATATTCTACTTTCCGGTAATTATATTAACATCGTCTAATGAAACTAATATAACATCTACTCCAATTTTCTCTATATTTTTCCATGGAATTTCTATTTCTTCTCCTTTTCCAAACCAACTCTTTACTTCTCCTGGAATTATTAAAGATTCAACTTTATCTTCTTCACAATCAAGTTTAATATCAGCTATAAATCCTAATTTCCTTCCTGTATTTATATCTATTATCTCCATATTTCTCATTGAATTAATTGAATGTAAACTCTCTTCCATACATACCTCTCCCTTCTATATTTTAATTTATATTCTAAAATATATTTATTTATTAATATTTATGTATAGAAAAAGAACTCTCTAGGAGTTCTTTTTCTATACATACTTTCTCATGTGTTTAAGTGCTGTCTTTTCTAATCTAGATACTTGTGCCTGTGATATCCCAATTTCATCTGCTACTTCCATTTGTGTTCTTCCTTTAAAAAACCTAAGATTTAATATTAATTTTTCTCTATCTGTTAATCTTTTCATAGCTTCATTTATTGATATATTCTCTAGCCAATTCTCATCAGTATTTTTTGAATCGCTAATTTGATCCATAACATATATTGCATCTCCACCATCATGATATATAGGCTCAAATAAAGAAACTGGATCCTGAATTGCATCTAATGCAAAAACAACATCTTCCCTAGGAAGTTCTAATTCCTTTGCTATTTGAGAAATATTTGGCTCTTTATTATTATTTTTAACTAATTTATCTCTTACTAATAATGCTTTATAAGCTATGTCTCTTAAAGATCTACTAACTCTTATTGAATTGTTATCTCTTAAATATCTCCTTATTTCTCCTATTATCATTGGAACTGCATAGGTTGAAAACTTAACATTTTGAGATAAATCAAAATTATCTATAGCTTTCATAAGTCCAATACACCCAACTTGAAATAAATCATCTACGTTTTCGCCTCTATTATTAAATCTTTGAATTACACTTAAAACTAATCTTAAATTACCTTTTATAAAGGTTTCCCTTGCACCGCTATCTCCAGATTGCATCTTTAATAAAAGTTCTCTTTTCTCCTTTTCCTTAAGTATAGGAAGTTTTGCAGTGTTTACTCCACATATTTCAACTTTATTAATGATCAAAATCATCAGCTCCTTAGAAGTTATGTCATCACAATAAGAAGTATTTCCTTATAAGAAAAGTTTTATACTAAAGACAACCTAAACCATTTTACTTATTTCTTTCTTAAGTCTATTTATTATTTTTTTTTCTAATCTTGATATATAAGATTGAGATATTCCTAATATGTCAGCTACTTCCTTTTGTGTCTTTTCGTTTTTCCCATTTAATCCAAATCTTAATTTTACAATTTCCTTTTCTCTTTCATTTAAATTTTTTAATGCAATAAATAATAATTGCTTGTCTACTTCATCTTCAATTAAGTTGTAAACTTCATCATTTTCTGTTCCTAATATATCAGATAAAAGCAACTCATTCCCATCCCAATCTATATTTAAAGGTTCATAAAATGATATTTCTGCTTTAATTTTATTATTTCTTCTTAAATACATAAGTATTTCATTTTCAATACATCTTGATGCATAAGTTGCAAGTTTTATTTTTTTCTCAGGATTGAATGTATTTACAGCTTTTATTAGCCCTATTGTTCCAACTGAAATTAAATCCTCAACGTATACTCCAGTATTCTCAAATTTTCTTGCTATATAAACAACTAATCTTAAATTTCTTTCTATTAATATGCTTCTTACACTTTCATCTTTATCTTTCAACTTATTTACTAATTCTTCTTCCTCATCTTTAGATAATGGAGGTGGAAGTGCATCGTTTCCTCCTACATAATGAAGTTTTTTCCTAAATAGCCCTAATTTTTCTAATATTCTGTTTAATAAAATTTGTATACTTCCCATAAAATCCTCCTTATATTACCCCTCTTGATAATAATGCATTAAATTCATTGTCCCTACTTAAAGTATCTTTACAAGGACATAATATTGCATCTATTTCTCTAAATAATTCTCCACTTTTCCTAAGCTTAATATTATTAACCTTAAATCCTTTTAAGCTACCATTATATCCAATAGCACTATATGGAATATAAAGTGCACCCTCACTATTAATATCTAACTCCTTTAAATAAGCCTCTTCCACTAAAATACAAGGTAAATTAGTAATTGGTTCTCTTAACTCATTACCAGAATCTAAAAATCCTTTTACTGATATTTCTGTACCTTTAAATCTTATTTCAATATCATAAAAAAAATCTCTTATAATATTTTTTTCTCTAATATAACTTGTAGTTCTTTCTAGAAAAATAAAAATAATTCCCGCTGATAAAATTAAATATTTAATATTGAAATTATTTATAACGATTCCATTTTTAATTGAATATTCTTTAGTTAATATAGCAAATTTAAAACAAATTCCACTTAATAAAAAAGATGCAGATATAAACATAAGCCAACTTTTTAAAACATTACTTATTTTTTTATTATGAATTGGAATATAAACTAAAATTAATGAAACTATAATTTGAAATACATTATTAGATAAAAAATTTAATTCATTAAAAATCATAGTTAAAGTATATAGAGCCCCTATAAATGCTGAGAATATACATTTTTTAAAAGAATATCTTTCTCTAATTACTTTATATGATATTATTAATAAAAATAAATTAACTACCAAATTTTCAATTATTAAAACATCTACATATATATTCACACTCATACCCCCTAAGAAAATTATATAACTATATTCTTTAAAATTTTGTCATATTAATTGTTATAAATCATAGTTTTATACTAATTTTTTTTACATTTAATTACACTAAAATATGTTTTTATTTTTTTATTACTTTTTATTGATATTTAAATTTATAATTCATCTTTTAAGTTTTTTTGCATAAAAAAAAGACTCATATTTAATAAACTATTTTAGTTTATTAATACAAGTCTTTAATATTAAACTTTTTTTATTTTCTAATTAAATTTAGGCATATCATAAACGAAATCATTTTTTCCAGAATACATACCTCTCATTCCATGCATTAAATCTCCTATTTCTTTAGCATACCATGGAGTTGTAGCATATTGATGCCAAATTAAATCAACATTAGGAATAAATCTCATTTTATAAAGTGTATTTTGCTTATAAGTTGAACTATTTATATAATTATCTGATACAAATTTTGCAGCTCCTTCTATTGCCTTATCAACACTTGTCCAACCATGAGTATAAGCATATGTTGTTCCAAGTATTAGCGCCCTATTAGGGAAAGCTTTTGAATTATCATAAGCACCTATTCCAAATAAATTATATACTGTTACAGGTTTATCTAATTTTATCATTTCATAACCAATTAATTCACCTTTACTGTTTTTTATTTCTTTATTTGGATTTGCTATTTCAGTTATTTTAACACCCATAGCTAGTTTGCTTTTTCCATGACCTGTTTCATGAATTGATTGTGCAATAAAATATATTGGATCTATGTCAAACTTTTTACAAGCATCAACAAATCCTTTAGCATGTCCAGCTAAAATACCAGAATTACTTAAATAACTATTTAATTTACTTACACTAACATTTCTAAATTCATCTAATCTTAAAAATTGTTCTATATTACTTGCTTTATTAGGATTAATATATTTTTCAAAGTAATCATAACTATATGAAGAAACCCTTTTTTGTTGTAACTTTATATAAGAACTCATTGACATATGATAATTTGTATGAATGCTAGTTCCATTATCAGGAGTAATATTATTATTTATGTCACCTTCTGAAACCTTTTTTATATATTCTTTTGATGAATATCCTGTTATTCCAGCATCTTTTATTTTATAAAAGCCATTTTCTTCTCCTAATATTTCAACTATTTCTCCATTTCTTAAGTTACCTATTATCTTAGAATTTGTACTTGGCTTTTCTCTAATTCTAAGTTCACTACTTACATTAACTCTTCCATATTTTTTTGTTGATTCTGGTTTTACATTTGGTTTACTATCAGGCTTGTTATTAGGTTTTTCATCCTTTGAATAAAATTTTACATAATCTTCACTTACATATCCTTGTAAACTTCCTTTTTTTATTTTATACCATGATCCTTCTTTTCCTAAAACATCAAAAGTATCTCCATTTACCATATATCCAGCTATTCCATAGTTTGTTCCTGGTCCTTTTCTTACTCTTAAGTTACTTGTGATATTTATAACCTTACCTGTTCCTTCGAATTTATTTGAAGGTTTTTCACTTGGTTTATTTTCCGGCTTACTACTTGGCTTGTTTTCTGGTTTGTTATTGTTTTCTTCAACTATTTTTACATACTCACCATATACATAACCATAGTCACCTTTATATTTTATTTTATACCATGAACCTACTTTTGAAACTACTTGTAGTTTTTCTCCATTTTTTAAGTATCCTATTGCTTTTGATTTTGTACTTGAATCTTTTCTTACTGTTAAACTACTAGTTATATTTACTACTTTTCCTGTTTTTATACTCTCTGAAGGTTTACTGCTTGGTTTATTTTCCGGCTGACTACTTGGCTTGTTTTCTGGTTTGTTATTGTTTTCTTCAACTATTTTTACATACTCACCATATACATAACCATAGCCGCCTTTATATTTTATTTTATACCATGAACCTACTTTTGAAACTACTTGTAGTTTTTCTCCATTTTTTAAGTATCCTATTGCTTTTGATTTTGTACTTGAATCTTTTCTTACTGTTAAACTACTAGTTATATTTACTACTTTTCCTGTTTTTATACTCTCTGAAGGTTTACTGCTTGGTTTATTTTCTGGCTTACTACTTGGCTTGTTTTCTGGTTTACTATTGTTTTCTTCAACTATTTTTACATACTCATCATATACATAACCATAGCCGCCTTTATATTTTATTTTATACCATGAACCTGCTTTTGAAACTACTTGTAGTTTTTCTCCATTTTTTAAGTATCCTATTGCCTTTGATTTTGTACTTGAATCTTTTCTTACTGTTAAACTAGTAGTTATATTTATTACCTTTCCTGTCTTTATACTTTCTGAAGGTTTACTGCTTGATTTATTTTCTGGCTTACTACTTGGCTTGTTTTCTGGTTTACTATTGTTTTCTTTAATTACTTTTACATACTCTCCGTAAACATAACCAACTTTTCCATCAACTTTTATTTTATACCATGAACCCTCTCTACCTAATATATCAAAAGTTTGTCCATTTCTAAGATATCCTATAGACTTACTTTTAGTTGATGCTTCTTTTCTTAAAGTTAAAACTGAAGTTATATTTACTACTTTTCCTTTTTCTACATCATTATTCAACTCTTTTACGTAGTCTTTATGAATGTATCCACTTTTCCCTTCATATTTAATTTTATACCATGAACCATCTCTACCTAATATATCAAAGATTTGTCCATTTCTAAGATATCCTATAATACTGTCACTTGTACTTGGTCCTTTTCTTACTCTTAAATTAGTATCTACATTTATTACTTTTCCTTTATGTGAACTGCTTTCTGCTGCAAAAGACCTAATATTATTTTTATTATTACGACTATGATTATCTGCAAATGCATTTGTATTATCTAAGAGTAATGAACTAGTAGCAGCTGCTACAACCAACAACATTGTTGTAATTTTCTTCTTATTCATACATATCTCCCCATATACTACATTATTTTTCTATTTTATTAATATTCCTTTTAATTTTACCATATTTTTTTATTCTATTAAACAGCTTCATTCTTTCTTTTTTCACATTTTCTTAATTTTTTTGTAACCTAAATGAACAAAAATAAAACCTTGAAATTTAACTTTCAAGGTTTTATTTTAAAATATATTTTAATTTGATCTTCTTGGTCTTCTTAAGAATGTAGGAATTGATAAGTCTTCTTCTGTGTAAGTAATTGTTGAACTTACAGTTTTATCTTCAGTTGTTGCAGCAACCTCTTCCTTAGGTGTTTCTATATTTTCTTCAGCCTTTTGTTTTATTTGAGGTTTAACATCAACTTTGGTAGTTTCCTTTGATGGAGCTCCAATTCCATCTGCTTCAAATCCTGTAGCAATAACTGTTATTCTTATCTCATCTTGTAAAGTTTCATCTATAACAGCACCAAATATTATGTTTGCATCAGCATCTGCTGCTTCTCTTACAACATCTGCTGCTTCATATACTTCTAAGGCTCCAAGATCTGAACCACCTGTAAAGTTAAGAATAACGCCTGTAGCTCCTTCAATTGAAGTTTCAAGTAATGGTGATGCAATTGCTTCCTTAACGGCATCAGAGGCTCTATTATCTCCTTTACCATGTCCAACACCCATATGAGCTAATCCTTTATCTAACATAACAGCTTTTATATCTGCAAAGTCTGCATTAACTACTCCTGGGATAGTTATTAAGTCTGAAATAGCTTGAACACCTTGTCTTAAAACATCATCAGCTAGTCTAAAAGAATCTAAAAGAGTTGTCTTTTTATCTGCCATAAATAATAATCTTTCATTCGGTATTATTACTAATGTATCAACTTTTTCTTTTAATTTAGCAATACCCATTTCAGCATGTCTCATTCTTCTCTTTCCTTCAAATGGGAAAGGTTTAGTTACAACACCTACAGTAAGTATTTCTAATGATTTTGCAATTTCAGCTACAACTGGTGCAGCACCAGTTCCAGTTCCACCACCCATACCAGCAGTTATAAATACCATATTAGCACCTTTAATAGCTGCTGTTATTTCCTCTCTACTTTCTTCTGCTGCCTTTTGTCCAATTTCTGGGTTTGCTCCAGCTCCTAGACCTTTAGTAAGCTTTTCTCCTATTTGAATTTTTTGATTAGCATGTGACAACATAAGTGCTTGTTTATCAGTATTTATAGCTATAAATTCTACATTTTTTAATCCTTCAACTATCATTCTGTTTACGGCGTTACTTCCTCCGCCTCCACAACCTATTACCTTTATATTAGTTAATTCTTGCATATCCACTTCAAAATCTAACAAAACAATTCCTCCTTTAGAAAATATCCTCTAGTAAACTTCTTAATTTTCCTATAATGCCTTTATTCTTTTTTTCTATTTTATCACTAGTATCACCTAGCACACACTCATGCTTTTTATCTATATCATTTAAATTTTCAAATCTTAAAGTATTATCTTTAACTTCATTTGTAAAATCTTCATATATTAATTCTACCCTATCGTGTACCTCTTTAACAATAGCTAAAGACGCAATATTTGAAAAACTTTGCATATTAAACTCATTTTTTGTAATTATATGAACATTTTCACCTATAATTTTATTTGATAATTCCTTTATATTTTCAAAATTTGTTAAAGAATCACTACATAAAATTATACTACAAAAATCCTTGTAATTACTAGTATTTTTTAACTTATTATTTACATAATTAAGTATTTCTTCAATTCTTGCTTCACAAACTTTATAAAAAAGTTCCTTATTAATTTTACTTCCCTCAAAAGAAATACTTTCTTCATCTTTTTGATTACAAATACTTTTATAAGTTGCACTATAATTACATTTAATTTTTTCAGCAACTTCATTAGAAATATCTGCACAAATAGTAAGATCATTTGTTATATTATTTCCACCTAATGGAATAAAATACACTTCTTTAACTACTCCATCTTCTAAAATTGCAACTTCTGTAGAAGATGCCCCACTTTCTATTAAGACTCTATTTCCTAGCTTTTCTTTAAATAAAAATATATTTTTAAGTGACATTATGTTAACTACAAAACCTTTAATTTGATATCTTGTACCTATACATAAATCGATATACCTTTTAATTATATTTTTCTTGCATACAATAATTGTGGCATTAACTACAAGCTTTTTCCCAATTAATTTTTCGGATAGATTAGATACTTTTTTATTATCTACATTATAATGGTTTATTACAATATCACATATTGCTTCATCTTCATTTAAAAAAATCTCTTTTTTTAATTTTGCTTTTACTTCATTTATATGTTTAGGTGTTACCTCACCATCTATATCCACTTCAACATTCTCTTCTTTAAGTTTAATATTTGAAGATGATATACCTATGTAAATTTCTCTAATTTCTCTATTTATATTTTTTTCTAATTTATCTAAAACTTCAAGAAATCTTTCTCGACACCTATAAATATCAACTATTTGTCCATTTTCAACGCCTTCTGAATAAACACAAGAACTTCCTAATATTTCAACTTCCTTTCCAATTGATGATATTCCACATGAAGCTGAAATTTTTTTAGTTCCTATATCTACAGCTGTAACTAAAAATTCTTGCATTTTTTAGCCCTCCCTCCTGTCAATTAATTTCTTCATACAATTTATATATTCAACATACATTTATAAATTCCTTTTTAAAATTTTCTAATATTAATATTTTAATAAAATCTTTATTTTATTATTGATTATCTTAATATTATCATTCTTTCTAGTACTTCTTTATCAATACAATATTCCATTGCATTTTCGTATGATATTTTTTCTTCTTTAACAAGCTCTGCAAGAGCCATATCCATAGTTTTCATACCATATTTGCTACCAGTTTGTATTGCAGATTCTATTTGATATGTTTTTCCTTCTCTAATTTGATTTTGTATACCAGAAGTCATAGTCATTATCTCTAAAGCTGCAACTCTTCCTTTGCCATCTTCAGTTTTAATAAGTTGCTGTGATATTACTCCTTGTATAACAGATGCAAGCTGAATTTTTATTTGTTGTTGTTGATAAGTTGGAAAAACATCAATGATTCTATCTATTGTCTTTGCAGCACCTATTGTATGTAATGTAGAAAAAACTAAATGTCCTGTCTCAGCTGCAGTTATAGCTATTTTTATTGTTTCAAGATCTCTCATTTCACCTATTAATATAATATCTGGATCTTCTCTTAAAATTCCTCTTAATGCATTTTCATAACTTTTAGTATCTCTTCCTATTTCTCTTTGACTTATTATAGACTTATTATGTTTATGAACATATTCTATTGGATCTTCTATTGTAATTATATTTTTGCTTCTTGTTAAATTAATTTCATTTATCATAGCTGCTAAAGTTGTACTTTTACCGCTTCCTGTAGGTCCTGTAACTAATACAAGCCCCCTTTGCTTTTTAGTCAAACCTTTAATAATATCTGGATATCCAAGTTCATCCAAAGTTGGAACCTTCAATTTTATTGATCTTAGTGCTATTGCATCTCCATTTTTTTCTTTAAATACATTTACTCTAAACCTTCCTTTTTCATTTAATGAATAAGTAGCATCAATTTCTCCTATATTTACATATTCTTCAAATTCATCTCCTAAAATTTCTTTTGCAAATTCTCTTACTAATTCTTTACTTAAATCTTCATTATTTAAAGGAATTAAATTACCATTTACTCTAACTATTGGTGGCATTCCAATAGTTAAATGTAAGTCTGATGCATCTAATTCTATTGTTTTTTCTAATAGTTCTTTTAATTTAATCATCTTTTTCCTCCATATTAATTATAAAATTTTATTTCTATAATAAATGAATAAATTCCTCTATTTTTATAGAGGAATTTAGAACAAGTTTAGTTACACTTTCCATATAAAACTTTTTGCAATTTCTTTAAAGCCTTTTTTTCTATTCTTGAAACATAAGATCTTGAAATATTAAGCTTTGCAGCAATTTCTCTTTGAGTTTTACTTTTCCCATCTTTAAGTCCATATCTCATGATAATTATATCATGTTCTCTCTCTGTAAGTATTTCTTCCATTTTTTTATATAATGCTTTTATCTGAAGATTATTTTCTACCTTTTCTAAAACTGAATCTTTCTCACTACTTAGAACATCTATTAAACAGATTTCGTTTCCTTCCCTATCGATTCCTATAGGATCTTGTAAATACACTTCCCCTTTTTGTTTTTTGTTGTTTCTAAATAGCATTAGTATTTCATTTTCTATACATCTAGATGCATATGTTGCAAGCCTTGTTCCCTTATCCACATCAAAAGAGTCTATTGCTTTAATAAGCCCAACTGTTCCAATAGATATTAATTCATCAACATCTTTATTTGGAAAAGAATACTTCTTTACAATATGAGCTACTAATCTTAAATTTCTTTCGATTAAAACACTTTTAGCCTTCTTATCTCCAGCCTTTAACTTTCTCAAATATTTTTCCTCTTCTTTTTCATCAAGGGGTGTTGGGAAAGTGTTATTGTTAGATATATACCCTGTTAAAAATACAGTATTACATAATAAATTAATAAAATTCGATAGTACTAACACTTTCATCCTCCTTATAGTGCTTAATACTATCATATGATTTTTTTATAAGAAACTTGCTTCAACTTATAAAAAATATAAATTTTTATAAAAAAATTATATTTTAATTATAGTAATTTTTTATTTTGATTTTAATTCTAATACAATATCTTTAAATATAGGTGCTGAAGTATTTCCTCCCCCTATATCTTCATTTTCCTTTTCAACTAGGTCAGGAATAAAAACTATCATTGTATATTCTTTATTCTCCATTGTAAAATATCCAACAAACCACCCATGAGTTGTGTTATTACTACTTGATGATGATCCAGTTTTTCCTCCCATATTCACTCCATCTACAAAGGCACTTTTTCCAGTTCCATTTAAAACTACTTGTTGCATTCCACTTTTAAGAATTTTGCTAGTTGTTTCTGTAAATAATTTTTCTTTTTTAGTATTATATTCTTTAATTACTTTATCTTCAGTATCTAATATTCCTTCTAATATATAAGGCTTTACATAAACTCCATTGTTAACAAAAGTATTAATAGCCCCTAACATCTGTATTGGAGATACATTAATTGATTGACCAATTGGAATAAGTGCCATTTTATTATTATTGGTAGGATCTTCATTTAAAGGCTTAACTCCTTTAGTTTCATTTCTTCCTTCTCCTTCTATTCCAATAACTCTTTTAAACAAACCTAATTTTTCACTATATTCCATAAGTTTTTCATACCCAACCTTCCGTCCTATAGCTCCAAAAACATCATTGCATGACTTTGTAAGTCCATCACTAATAGTAATATTTCCATGGACTCTTCCATTGCACATCTTCCCATTACAATTTACAGTATTATAAGGTGTTACTAGACCTTCTTCAAGCGCAGCCCCATAAGTTATTAATTTATATATTGAACCTGGCTCATACCCAATTCCCTCAATTCCTAAATTAATGTTAGCTTTACTTTCATTCTTTTGTACCAGTGATTTAATTTTACCACTTTCTTTTTCCATAATTATTACGCCAATATTATCATATTTTAAATATTTTTCATTTGATAAAACTTTTCTAATTTTATTTTCAAATTCCTTATCTATTGTTAGCTTTAAGTTTTTATTATTTTTATTAATATCTAGTTCACTTGTTGAGTAAATATTTTTCTCATCTAAATAAAATTTTTTTCTAGGAAGTTCATTATATTTTATGTTATTGTATATTTCTTCTTCTATAGACCCTTTTACAATATTTTTATCATTTATATTTGATAACATTCCATTAACTGACCACGCTTCCTTTTTATCAACATTATCTCTAATAAAAGTATAAACCCCTTTTAAATTCTTTAATTTTTTTATTTTATTATAAGTTTCTTCAGATATCGTATAATAAAGCTTTCCTTGACTTTTCATTACATCAACATAATTAAATGTATTATCTTCACCTTTCATAATAAAGTTCAAAGCCATTAAATCCTCTAGGGTTTCTCCATAATTGTTTAAACTAAAGGGTTTGGAATCTATTACAAGAACATAAGTCTTTTTATAATCTATTAAATCTTTACCATTTGTGTCTAAAAACATATATCTATTATCGCTTATACTTTCAGTTTGATGATTTTTATAATTGGCCTCAACTCTTTCTGTAGGATGTATATTTAAAAAATATAATCTTACTGACAAGGCAAAAAATATACTAATTAATAATCCTAATAAAATCTTACACCTATATAAATTTATTCTTTTCATAAAAAGGAAAAACACCTCCTCTTAGACGATTCTTGACTAAGAAAAGATGTTTTATTCAGCTAATTTATAATATATTTTATTTTAATATATCTTTAATTTTTGAAACTAATATATCAATAGCTACTTTATTGTGTCCACCTTCTGGAACAATTATATCTGCATATTTTTTTGTTGGTTCAGTAAACTGCATGTGCATTGGTCTAACTACTGAAAGATATTGTTCTACAACTGAGTCTACAGTTCTTCCTCTCTCATTTATATCTCTAATCATTCTTCTTAGTATTCTTATATCAGCATCTGTATCAACATATACCTTTATATCTAGTAAATCTCTTATTCTTTCATCCTCTAAAATAAGTATACCTTCAACAATTATAATATCTCTAGGATTAACTATAACTTTTTCCTTTGCTCTTGTATGAACAGTAAAATCATATATTGGTTTTTCTATAGCTTTTCCATTTATTAAAGATTTTAAATGTTCAATTAATAAATCATTATCAAAAGCTCTTGGATGATCATAGTTAGTTTTTACTCTTTCTTCCATTGTAAGATGACTTTGGTCTTTATAATAAGCATCTTGTTGTATCATAGCTATACAATCTTCATTAAAGCTATTATAAATTTCATCTGCAATTGTACTCTTTCCTGAACCAGTTCCTCCAGTTATTCCAATAAGTATAGGTTTTTTCATCAGTTTTCCTCCTATTTATCTCCAATTTCTAAAGTTTGTTTTCCTTTAATGAGCATATCATTCTTCTTTAATGGGGTATCAACCTTCATTTTAAAGATCATTTGTGCTCTATTGGCAACATTAGTTTCAACATCTTTTTCAACATCATACATTGAACTCATTTCTATTGAAAAATTTGGTGTATAAGGTCTTAATACATCAACTTTATCACCTGTGAATACTCTATTTTTTTGCATTATAGTAGCTGTTTTTGTTTCTTCATCATAATCTTTAACCATACCAACTATATCAAATTCTCTTATGTATGATGAATCTTCATAGTTTTGTTCTCCAGTTTTTCCAAAGAAAAATCCTGTATGATATGGTCTATGACTAACCTTTAATAATATATCCATCCACTCTTGTTTAAATTTATAGTTTTCTGGATCTTCAAAATAACTATCTACAGCTTCCCTATAAGCTTTTACAACTGATGCAACATAAAATTCGCTCTTCATTCTTCCTTCTATTTTAAATGAATATATACCACTATTAACTAGTTCTGGTATGTGCTTAATCATGCATAAATCTTTTGAATTCATTATATATGTTCCCTTATCATCTTCTACTACTGGGAAATATACATCTGGTCTTGTTTCTTCAACTAAAAAGTATTTATATCTACAAACATTAGCACATGTACCCTTATTAGAATCTCTTCCTAACATATAATTAGATATTAAACATCTTCCTGAGTAAGCCATGCACATTGAACCATGAACAAATCCTTCTAATTCACAGCCTTCTGGTAAATTATCTCTAAATCCATGTATCTCATTAAATGTTAATTCTCTAGCAAGAACTATTCTCTTAACTCCAAAATCATACCAAAACTTTGCAGATTTCCAATTTACAGTATTAGCTTGAGTACTTAAATGTATTTCTAAGTTTGGTGCTACTTCTCTAGCTGTTGATATAATTCCAGGATCTGAAACTATAATAGCATCAACACCTAAACTTTCAATTCCTTTTATATAATCTTCTATTCCATTTAAGTCAAAATTACGTGGAAAAACATTCATTGTTACATAAAGTTTTCTTCCTCTTTCATGACAATATTTAACACCTTCAGCTATCTCTTCATTTGTGAAGTTTCCTGCAAAAGCTCTTAAATTTAATTTACTTCCACCTATGTATACAGCATCAGCTCCAAAGTCTATTGCTATTTTTAATTTTTCTAGATTTCCTGCTGGTGCAAGTATTTCTGGTTTTTTCATAAATTTTTACCTCCTTTTTGTAATTGCAATACCATCTCCCATTGGAATGACAGAGGTTATTAATTTTTCATCATTTGAAACCATATCCAAATAAGTTCTCATTCTTTTTACTATAGTAATCTTCCTTCTTTTTACTAACTCTTGAGAAGGAACCATACCTCTAAATAGAACATTATCTGCTATTATAATCCCATCTTCTTTTAATAATCTTAAACAATGTGGTAGGAAATGATTATAATGCCCCTTTCCAGCATCCATAAATATTAAGTCAAATTCTTCATTAAGATCTTCCAAAATTTCAAGACAATCTCCTTCTTTGATTTTAATTTTATCTTGAAGATTAAACTTTTCAAAATTAATTTTTGCAAGTTTAATCATTTTTTCATCTCTTTCTATTGTAATAATATCAGGATTTGTTTTTGAGGCTTCATACATAAGTATAGAAGAATAACCTATTGCAGTACCAAGCTCTAAAATTTTAAGTGGTTTTTTCATGTTAACCATAAATTCTAAAAATCTACCTGTTTCTTTTTGAACTATAGGCACTCCATTTTCTTTTGCAAAATTTTCCATTTCCTTAAGTTTACCACTATTTTCTCCAATTAGTTTTCTTAAATATTCTTCCATATAATCATAAGTAATTCCGCTCATATATTCCTCCAATATTATTTATTATATCCATATTCTTCTCTTAACTTATTAAATTCAACACCACTTGATGTAAATTTATGTTCATCTGAATTAGGAATTAATAAATAATATAAATAATTTGTTTTTGCTGGTTTAACTGCAGCAATTAATGATGGTTTACCTGGATTTGCAATTGGTCCAACTGGCAATCCTTTAAACTTATAAGTATTGTATTGTGAATCAATTTTTAAGTGTTTATATAAAACTTGATCTACATGCTTCCCTAATGCATAAATAACAGTTGCATCTATTTGAAGGGGCATACCCTTTTTCAATCTATTATCAATAACAGATGATATAAGAGGTCTATCTTTTTCTATTCTTGCTTCTTTTTCTATTAACGATGCCTTTGTTACTACCTCATCAATTTTATTATTAGGTATAGTTACACCTGTTTCAACTTCAACTTGTTTCATAGTTTCTTGAAATTTATCAAGCATTGTCTTTATAACTTGATCTGGTGTAACTCCTTTTTCAAATGAATAGGTATCTGGAAATAAAAATCCTTCTAACTTATATTTTCTTTTACTTGATTCTTTTATATAACTTGGAAGCGTATAATTTTTAACTGCATTTAAAAATTGTTCTTTTGAAAATAATCCGTCCTTTTGAAGAACATCTGCTATTTGTACCACAGTATATCCTTCAGGAATTACAACATTTGTTACACTTTTAGTTTCTAAAGTTTTTAGAAATTCACTTAATGTTACATCTGTTTTTATAGTAAACGTTCCTGATTCCACCTTCGGTACAATATTATTTAGCTTTAGATAAACTTTAATAAAAAACTCATTTTTTATTAAGCCTTTATCTTTTAACTCATTAAGCAATGAATAAAAGCCTTCTCCTTGATTTATTTGAACTTCAATACTGTCTTCATTAGATTTTAAGGGATGATTTATAGTTCTACTATACATAAAGATGATACCACCTAATATAATTAATAGTACTATAAAAAATCTTAAAAACTTTTTCTTAAAATTTCTCATAAAATCCCCCTATATACAAAAGTAAATAGCCTATATTTTGGCTATTCACTTTATTATAATACTTTTTTTACATTTTATAAAGATACTTTCTTTTTAGATTATTTTTTACTTCTGCTAATCTTCTTTCTTCTTTCAGCACTATCTAATATAGTCTTTCTCATTCTTATACTCTTTGGAGTAACTTCAACCAACTCATCACTATTAATAAATTCTAGTGCTTTTTCTAAAGTCATCTTTATTGGAGGAACTAATTTAACAGCATCATCTGCTCCTGATGATCTTGTATTAGTAAGTTTCTTTCCTTTACATACATTTATATCTATATCTTCTGATCTTCCACATACTCCAACAATCATTCCTTGGTATACTGGAACACCAGCATCTATAAATAAAGATCCTCTCTCTTGAGCATTAAATAATCCATATGCAATAGCATCTCCTTGTTCAAATGATACTATTGATCCTCTACTTCTACCTGGAATATCTCCCTTGTATGGTGAATATCCATTAAATACATGGTTCATTATTCCATTACCTTTAGTATCTGTCATAAATTCATTTCTGAAACCTATAAGCCCTCTAGCTGGTATTATAAACTCTAATCTTGTATAACCATTAACAGCTGAAGTCATATTAACCATTTCACCTTTTCTTGGTCCAAGTTTTTCCATTACAGGTCCCATAAACTCTTCTGGTACGTCTATAGTTAAATATTCCATAGGTTCTAACTTCTTACCATCTTCTTCTTTAAATATAACACTAGCTTTTGATACTTGTAATTCATATCCTTCTCTTCTCATTGTTTCGATTAATACTGAAAGATGAAGTTCTCCTCTTCCTGATACTTCAAAACAGTCTGGAGTTATTTCTCTAACTCTTAAACTAACATTTGTTTCTAACTCTTTCATTAATCTATCTCTTAAATGTCTTGAAGTTATAAAGTCTCCTTCTTGTCCTGCAAATGGTGAATCATTTACCATAAAGTTCATACTAAGTGTTGGTTCATCAATTTCTACGAATGGAAGAGCTTCTGGACATTGTGAATCAGCTATTGTTTCACCAATGTTTGCATCAGTTACACCACTTAATGCTATAATATCTCCCATGCTAGCTTCTTGAACTTCTTCTCTTTTAAGTCCATTGTATCCAAATAAAGCTGTAGCCTTATAATTTGATGTACTTCCATCTTGTTTTACTAAAACTACTGGTTGGTTCTTCTTTATAGTCCCTCTATGAATTTTACCAATTGCTATTCTACCAACATATTCATTTGAATCTAATGTTGTAACAAGCATTTGGAAAGGTCCATCAATATATCCTTCTGGACATGGAACATGATCAATTATTGTATCGAATAAAGGTATCATATTTGTATTTGTATCTTCAACATTTACTCTTGCAAAACCTTCTCTAGCTGAAGCGTATATTATTGGGAAGTCTAATTGTTCATCATTAGCTCCAAGTTCTAAGAATAATTCAAATACTTCATCAATAACAGCTTCTGGTCTAGCATCTGGTTTATCTATTTTGTTTATAACAACTATTGGATTTAATCCTAATTCTAGTGCTTTCTTAAGAACAAATTTAGTTTGAGGCATTGGTCCCTCATATGAGTCAACAACTAGTAGTACTGAATCTACCATTTTAAGTACACGTTCAACTTCTCCACCAAAGTCAGCATGTCCTGGAGTATCAACAATATTTATTTTTACTCCATTATAATGTACAGCTGTATTCTTTGAAAGAATAGTTATACCTCTTTCTTTTTCTAAGTCATTTGAATCCATTACTCTTTCTGCCACTTTTTCATTAGATCTAAAAGTATGGCTATCTTTTAATAAGGCATCAACTAATGTAGTCTTACCATGGTCAACGTGAGCAATGATTGCAATGTTTCTAATATCTTCTCTCTTAAATAATTCCATTATTTTCCTCCATCTTTTTAGCTTTACTTTTCAATATTTTCTATGTAAACCTATAATATTTTTTTTCAAAAAGAAAATTGGATACTTTGTGTGTACCCAATTCTCGCACTATTTTATATTCTAATATTTACTTTTTAAAAAGTCAATATAAATGATAATTTAACAAAGTGATTATTCTGTTAAATTTCCATTATTATTGGAAGTATCATAGGTTTTCTCTTAGTCTTTTCATATAAGAAATTTCTAAGTTCATCCCTAATTCTACTTTTTATAGTAGCCCAATCAGTAATTTTTGATTTTTCACACTCACTTAATACATCTTTAACTATTTCTCTAGCTTCATCCATAAGTCCTTCTGATTCTCTTACATAAACAAAGCCTCTAGAAATTATGTCTGGTCCTGCAATAACTGAAGCACTTTCTCTATCAAGAGTTACAACTACAGTTAATATACCATCTTGTGAAAGATGTTTTCTATCTCTTAATACAATATGACCAACGTCTCCAACACCTAATCCATCTACAAGAACTTGCCCTGATGTTACAGATCCATTTTTCTTAATTGAATTACGAGTAATTTCAATTACGTCTCCTGTTTCAGGTAATACGTAATTTCTTGGATTTAATCCAACACTTACCGCCAATTCTGCATGTTGTTTTAAATGTCTAAATTCACCATGAACTGGAACAAAAAATCTAGGTCTTATAATAGTTTGCATAAGCTTTAATTCTTCTTGACATGCATGACCTGAAACGTGAACATTCTCATTAGCTCCATATATTACTTCTGCACCTTTTTTGAATAACTGGTTTATAACCTTTGAAACTAATTTTTCATTTCCAGGTATTGGTGTTGCTGATATTATAACAGTATCCCCTTCAACAATTGTTATTTTTCTATGCTCTGAAGCTGCCATTCTAGCAAGGGCTGACATTGGTTCTCCTTGACTTCCAGTTGTTATAATAACAATTTCTTCATTTTTATATTTTTGTATTCCATCAATTGTTATTAATGTATCTTTTTGAATTTTTAAATATCCAAGATCTATTGCTACTTGAACAATGTTTTCCATACTTCTTCCAGATACAGCAACTTTCTTATCATACATTTCAGCTGCAGTTATTATTTGTTGGATTCTATGAATATTTGATGCAAAAGTTGCTACAATTATTCTTCCTTTTGCTTTACTAAATAATCTTTCTAAATTTTCTCCAACTACCTTTTCTGATTTCGTATAACCTGGACGTTCTACATTTGTAGAATCTGCCATCATTACAAGAACGCCTTTTTTACCAAGTTCTGCAAATCTTGCAAAATCTGTTTTTCCTCCATCTATAGGCGTATAATCAATTTTGAAGTCTCCTGTATGAAGAACAACTCCAAGTGGTGTGTGAATAGCTATTGCAACAGAATCAGCTATTGAATGATTTGTTTTAATAAATTCAACTGTTACATTTTGTAATTTTATTTTATCTTTAGGTTTTACTACAAATAGTTTTGTAGTAGCTAAAAGACCGTGTTCTCTTAACTTTGTTTCTACAATACCTAAAGTAAGTTTAGTTCCATATATAGGTACATCTAATTGTTTTAAAACATATGGTAGTGCACCAATATGGTCTTCGTGTCCGTGAGTTAAAAATATTCCTTTAACTTTATCTTTATTTTTTAGTAGATATGAAACATCTGGTATTACTATATCAATTCCATACATATCTACATCTGGAAACTTCAAGCCGCAATCTATAATAATAATATCATCTTTATATTCTACAACTGTAAGATTTTTCCCAATTTCATCTATTCCACCTAAAGGAATTATTTTAACCTTAGCTCTTTCATTTTTCATATTTCCCCTCCTTATTCAAGAATATGTATAAACAAAGGATTTCATCTCTTTTTTATTTTGAGAGGATTCTCCTTCAATTATTCCTTTTCCTTTTCACTACATTCATTGCATATACCAAAGAATTTTACACTATGATCTTGAATTTTAAATTTATACTTTGTTTCAATTCTTTTTTCTAATGCTTCTAGTAAATCTTCTTCAACTTCTATAACTTTATTACATTGATTACATATTAAATGGTGGTGTCTATGTTCTTCATCTTTATGAATAATTTCATATCTGCTACATCCATCACTTAAATCTAATCTAGATAATAATTTTACTTCCTCAAGTAATAATACTGTTCTATATACAGTAGCTAATCCAATCTCTGGACAATCTTTTTTTACTTCATCATATATTTCTTCAGCAGTTAAGTGTCTACCTTCATTTTTTATTATAGTATCAACTATTGCTCTTCTTTGAGGAGTTAATTTATATCCTTTTTTCTTTAAATCTTCTTTAAGTTCTTGCATGTCAACTGAAATTAAGCTTTCCATTTACAACACCTCTTTCTATGTTCTACTCTTCTTGCATTAATAAATTATAAGCTTCTTCTACCATTGCAAATTCAGCTTCATCTTCTATATTTATAAGATTATCATTTCCATCTTCATCATTTACTACTTTAAGAACAACAGCTTCTTCACTATCTTCATCAGCTGGAGTTAGTACTACATATTCACTATTTAAATCATCTATCTTAAAAAAGCTTATCACTTTAAATGATAACTCATTTCCTTCCTCATCTAATAAATCAATGTATTCTATATCTTTTTCCATAATAATTCTCCTTTTTATATATTTTAATTACTATAATCAAGTGTTGTCAATAATTATTTTCAATTAATAATTATTTATTTGCTATTCTATCTAAATATCCTTGTAAAATATAAGTAGCTGCAACTTTATCAACTATTTTCTTTCTTTTTCCTCTTGATAAATCTGCTTCAAGCATTGCTCTATGAGCTGCAACAGTTGTAAGTCTTTCATCCCAAAAAACTATTTCTAAGTTAATTGATTCTTTTAAAAGTTCACTAAATTCTTGTATTTTTTCTCCTGCAAACCCAATTGATCCATTCATATTTTTAGGTAAACCAACAACTATAGTTTCAACTGAATATTCATTACATATCCTTTTTACTTCTTCTATATCATTAATTTTTTTTGTTCTTCTTATAGTTGTTATTCCTTGAGCAGTATAGCCTAAAGGATCTGAAATAGCAACACCTATAGTTTTTTGTCCAACATCTAATCCTAATATTCTCATATTATCTCCTTGAAAACAAAAAGCGCCCTCAACAGGGCACCTTTTTTATTTTATCTCTAAATAAGATTTTATAACTTCTTCAAGAATTTCATCTCTTTCAAGTTTTCTTACTAAAGCTCTTGCTCCGTTGTAATTTGTAATGTAAGTAGGGTCTCCTGATATTAGATAACCAACAAGTTGATTAATAGGATTATACCCCTTCTCTTGAAGTGAATTATAAACCTCTGTTAAGATTGATTTTGTTAACACTTCTTTATTTTTTGATAAATCAAATTGCATTGTATGCTCTAAATTGTTACTCATATTCACGCTGCTTCTAAAGCAGCTCACCCCCTTACCTTGTGTTAAAGGAAATCTATATACAAATAGTATTCTCCATAAATTTATCTTATATACAAAACTTATAAGTTAATTATAACCCATATTTTTTTAAAAGTACACTATTTTACTAAACTTTCAATTATGGAATATGATTTCTCTATTGCTTCATTAATTTTTTCTGGAAGTTTTCCACCAGCTTGAGCCATGTCTGGTCTTCCACCACCACCGCCGCCTACAACTTGTGCTACTTCTTTAATTATTTTTCCACAATGAATTCCTGATGCTACTGCTTCCTTTGTTGCCATTGCAACTAAATTAACCTTACCATTTACATTACTTATTAATACAACTACTGATTTTGGCTCTTTATTTCTAATCTTATCACCAAGATCTCTTAAAGCATTACCATCAACATCTTCTAAAGGATAAGCTATTACACTAACACCATTAATATTTTTTGCTGAATTTAATATATCATCCTCTGCACCACTTGTAAGTTTTGCTTTTAATTCTGATATTTCTTTTTCTTTTTCTTTTATTTCTGAATTTTGCATTGAAATTTTGTTTATTATATCTTTTTCATTACATTTTAATGCTACACAAGCTTCCATAAGCATCTCTTGTTTTTGTTCAACATATTTAATAGCTGCAAATCCTGTTAATGCTTCTATTCTTCTAACACCTGCTGCAACTCCTGATTCGTTAACTATTTTAAATAGTCCAATTTCTCCTGAATTTAATACGTGAGTACCACCACATAATTCCATTGAGTAATCCCCAACTTCTACAACTCTAACTTTATTTCCATATTTATCATCAAATAAAGCCATAGCACCTTTAGCCTTTGCTTCTTCTAATGTCATAAGATTTGTATCTACTTTATAAGTTTCCATTACCTTTTCATTAACTAAATTTTCTACTTTTTGAATTTCTTCTTTAGTTAACCCTTGGAAATGAGTAAAATCAAATCTTAATCTTTCATCATCAACATATGAACCTGCTTGATTTACATGTTCTCCTAAAACTTCCTTTAGTGCTTCATGTAACATATGAGTTGCTGTATGATTTTTACGTATATTATTTCTTCTCTTTACATCAATTTTTAAGTCAGCCTCTTCATTTAATTTAACTATTCCACTATTAATTTTTACATAATGAATAGTTTTTCCTGAAACATTATTTTTAGTATCATAAACATAAGCTTCGAAGCTATGTCCTTTTATTATTCCCTTGTCACCTACTTGACCTCCCATTTCTGCATAGAAAGGAGTTTTGTCAGTTACAATATATCCCTTTTGTCCTTCTTTTAATTCTGAAACAGCTTCTTCATCAGTTGCTAAAAATAATATTTTTCCTACGATCTCATCATTATCATATCCAACAAATTCAGAATTTATTTCTTTATTCATTGAGTTAATTGGTGATTCTTCACTTCCCATATAAGTAAATTCGCCTCTAGCACTTCTAGCTCTTTCTCTTTGTTCTTGCATTTCCTTATTAAAAGCTTCTTTGTCAATTGTCATATTTTTTTCTTCTAATATTTCTTCTGTTAATTCATATGGGAATCCATAAGTGTCATAAAGCTTAAATGCTTTTTCTCCATCTAATACACTCTTATTTTCCTTTTCTAGTTCTTCAATGTATTCTAAAAGTATTCCCATTCCAGAGTCTATTGTTTCATTAAATCTTTCTTCTTCTAAAGTAACTATCTTTTTAATATAATCTTTTTTAGATACAAGCTCATCATATTCAACGCCATAATTTTCAACAACTGATTCTACTATATCCTTTAAGAATAATCCTTTTATTCCAAGAACTCTTCCATGTCTTGCAGCTCTTCTTAAAAGTCTTCTAAGTACATATCCTCTTCCTTCATTACTTGGTTGAACACCATCTGAAATCATCATAGTAACTGATTTAACATGATCTGTTATTATTCTAAGAGACACATCTTTTTGAGGATCTTCTCCGTATTCAACACCTGAAAGTTCTGAAACTTTTCCTAATATATTTTTAACAGTATCTATTTCAAATATATTTTCAACACCTTGCATTAATGTAGCAAGTCTTTCAAGTCCCATTCCTGTATCAATATTAGGATGTTTTAATCTTTCGTAATTTCCTTTTCCATCTCCATCAAATTGAGTAAATACTAAGTTCCAGAATTCAATTATTCTATCTTCATCACTAGCTTTAACAAATTCTTCTGCTGTCTTAACTGGTTCTACTCCTATTCCTCTTTCAAAATGAATTTCTGTACATGGACCACATGGACCTGCACCATGTTCCCAGAAGTTATCTTCTTTTCCAAGTCTAAATATTCTGTTTGTATCTATATCAGTTTTATTTTTCCAAATTTCAAAAGCTTCATCATCATCTAAATAAATTGTTACATATAACTTATCTTTTGGCATTTTAAGAACTTCTGTTATAAACTCCCATGCCCATGGAATTACCTCTTCTTTAAAGTAATCTCCAAAAGAAAAGTTTCCAAGCATTTCAAAGAAAGTACCATGTCTTGATGTCTTACCAACATTTTCAATATCTCCTGTTCTAATACACTTTTGACATGTTGTAATTCTAGTTCTTGGTGGTTTTTGTATACCTGTAAAATATGGCTTAAGTGGTGCCATACCTGCATTAATTAATAATAAACTTTTATCATTTTTTGGTACTAAAGGAAAACTCTTTAATCTTAAATGTCCTTTTCCTTCAAAAAATTTTAAATAAGCTTCTCTAAGCTCATTTGTTCCCATATACTTCATATATTTTCCCTCCATTACAATATAAAAAAAGCCTTCATCCCAAAAGACTTAAGGGACGAAAGCTAACTCTTCCGCGGTACCACCCTAATTATGTAAATTAAATTTACATCACTTTAAATGGTTATAGCTCATAGGTAGCTTCAAAATGAATTATTTAAAAGTTTTCACCAACCACTTCTTCTCTAAAAAAATAAAATCAAATTTACTCATCCTAATCATAGCTAAATATTCAATTAACTAAAGAAATTATATTTTATATACTTAAATATGTCAATATTTTTCATAATTTTTTGTGATTTTTCTAAAATACATAATGATTAAAAAAGATAATAATTTAAATCATCATAAATCACCTTCAAAATAACTCCAATTGGAACAGCAAGAACCATACCTGTAATTCCCCCTAACTTTTCTCCTATAAGAAGTAATATTATAATTAAAAGAGGATGTATATTGGTACTATCTGCTGTAACTTTAGGTGCTAATATATTTCCCTCTATTTGCTGAATTAATAGTATTCCAATTATTGCCCAAAGACCCTTTGCTTCAGAATCAAAAAATGCAATTAAAACAGCAGGAATACCTCCAAATAAAGCTCCAAAATAAGGTACTATATTAAATATTCCATTTATAATGGAAAGAAATATAGCAAACTTTATATCTAATATTAAAAACAATATTAAACACATAATTCCTGTAGCAATAGATAACAAAACTTGACTTACTATATATCTTTCTAAAAGTAAATTAACATCTTCTATGATTTTTTTAGCTATTCTTCTATTTTTGACAGGTATTAATAAATACATTTTATTAGAAAGAATTTCTCCATCTGATAAAAGATAATATGTAACAATAGGTATTATAACAATTGAAGCTATATTGCTTGTAAAATCAATAATATAGCTTATTGTATTTTGAGATAAATTCATAATATATGCCCATAACTTTTCTTCTACTTCATTATAAATAGTTAGTGCAATAGAAGAATTTTTTATTTTTAAATTTTCTATAAAATTATTTATATAAATTGAAATCTTATCTATAATTAAAGCAGTGTTTCCTACTTCTTTCATAAGTTTCGGAACTAATATGTAAAAAATTAAACCTAATATTAAAATTATTCCAAACATAATTATAAGGGTAGCTTTTCTTTTAGATATTCTTTCTTTTCCTATAATTAAATTTCTTAAAGGTCTTAATATATAAGCTAAAATAGAGGATATAATTATAATATTTACTACCTCTCTAAATACATTCCATTTTAGATATAAAATTATAAATAAAATTATAATTAATATTAAAACACATCTTATTATTAATCTTTTATTTTTAATTGGTAGCTTCATTTTTATCTACCTTCCTAGGCATAGATTTTAAAGTAACACCATCTTCTCCCATGTATAATATATATTCTTCTCCTAGTATACATTCACCTATAAGTAAAATTTTCTTTCCCTTTATAAGTCTTTCTATTATTCCTGTACTTATTACAAGTCCTTTTATATAAAAGTTTTCCTCTTCAATTATTATATCTTCAACCACACCTTTAATATCACCATTTGAATCTATTATATCCATAGCTTTAATATTTTTAAATTCTATACCCTCACCTTTAATACTTTCTTCTACTATTATCTCTTTGTTTATAGAAATTATACTTTTAATTTCAACAAAGTTTTTTTTAGAAAATAAACTATAATTTGATACCTTTAACCCTTTAACTTTTCCCTCAAAAAAATCAATAAATAAATCCTCTACTATTCCAATCTTTTTTCCTCTAACATCATATACACTTTTCATATAAAAATCTTTACTTCTAAGCATAAATTTCCTCCTAAACTCATTAACTTTATCTTTCCCTAAATTTCCTTTTTTAAACTAAATTACTAATTATTTATTAGAAGAAAATTAAATATTTTTTGTTTTATCATATAGAATTCTAAAAGTCTTAATATTTATATCTATTTCTTATTTATATAAATAAAAAACAAGCCCCCTAATTTATACAGAACTTGTTTAAAATTTATTATATTTTATATTTATCAAATGCCTTTTCTGGATCAATATGGACATCCTTTATAAAAAGAATTACCCAAATTATCATTGAAAAAGTAGCAAAATATTCATTTATAAAATAAGATGTTGTAGCTCCAAAAATTAAAATTATTGACCAAATAAGAAATGAATTTCTCATATCTTTACTCATTTTATTTCTATATATCAAATCCTATTTGAACTTCATTATTTTTCTCTTCAAAAGCTCTAATATAATTAAAAACTTCTTTTATGTCACAAATAATATTATTTTTCTGACATGTTTCTTTAATAATTTCCATCAAGCTTCCATGATTTTTGCTTATTACTTCATAGCTATTTCCATATTGCCTTATGTACTTTTCTTTTAAACCTTTAAAATGCTTATCTAAATTCTTATAATAATATTCTCTATTTCCATTTCTTAATGTTAGCCCAATACCAAATACTATAATCCCTTTAACTTCAGCCTCTATGCAATAATCTAAAATCCCTCTTATATTTTCTTCAGTATCATTTATATAAGGTAAAATAGGAGTTATCCAAACTACTGTAGGAATTTTGTTATCCCTAAATATCTTTAAAGCTTCAAATCGTTCTTTTGTTGTAGAAACATTTGGCTCAATAATCTTGCATAATTTTTCATCATAAGTTGTTAATGTCATCTGTACAACACACTTTGCTTTATTATTTATACTTCTTAATAAGTCTAAATCTCTTAATATTCTATTTGATTTAGTTTGTATTGATAGTCCAAAACCATACTTATCAATTATTTCTAAACATTTTCTGGTATTTTGAAGTTTTTCTTCTAAATGAATATATGGATCGCTCATTGCACCTGTTCCAATCATACACTTTTTCCTTTTTCTCATAAGTGTATTCTCTAGTAACTTTGGTCCATTGGTCTTAACCTCTATATCTTCAAAAATATGATTCATTCCATAACAAATACTTCGGGAGTCACAATATATACATCCATGAGTACATCCCCTATAAATATTTATTCCATTATTACTAGATAAAATACCCTTTACTATAACATCATGCATATAATCATAACTCCCTTCTAACAAATTGTATCTTTTAATAATTACTTCAATGAAATATAGATATTAATTTTAGCATTATCAAAATCTGCATTTAAATATTCTTCAAAATCTGCTTCATAACTTCTATCTAAATCCATTTGACAAATTTCATTACAAGCTTCTGCAACCACTTTTTGCATATTTCCTTCAATAAAAAACTTAGCATATTTTCCTGAAGGAATTTTCTTTATTGTAATTTCTTCATTTTCAGCCTTACATACCTCATTGCCTACTGTAACTGTATACTTATTATTTTCATAATCTGAATAAAGTCCTATGGCGTATTCATTCACCTTATTTTTTATTGTTTCGTTAATCCCATCTTCATATAATTTTCCCCAAAGACCTCCAATAACTTTCCCCATATTAGGATCATCATTACTTATAATCGCGCTAATTCCTACTACTATTTTTTCTTCTAAATTAACAATTTCATAATTCATATTAATAACCTCCATATATATTTGATAAGGCTATTATACTTAAGTTAATATGACAACTACATGTCATATTAAGAATAATTTAAAAGCATTTTTTCAATTTTATTCTTTATTTCCATTCTTATTTCTTGTGGTTCTAAAATTTCACATTCTTCTCCAAATGAAAATATATGGCTAAAAAGCCATTCTCCTTTTGGATATTCAATAGTAACAAGAAAACTACCATCATCTAATTTCTTAAAATCTTCAAATTCATCATAAACCCTATATTCCATTTTAGAGGAAATTTTCATTTTTAAAGTAATAAATTCGCCATTAAAAATCTTATCTTCCTTCACTATTTTTGTTGATGTTTTAATATTAAAGCTTTCTTCAGAAATATATAAATCCTTTATCCTTCTTAATTTAAAAAATCTATAATCATTTCGTACTCTACAGTATCCATACATATACCAACTTTGCCCTTTAAAATATAATTTTAATGGACATACTTCCCTGCTAATATTTTCACCTTTGCCACTACTATAATTAAAATTCACTACTTTTTTACTTAATATTGAATATTTAAGATTATTAAAAGTTTCTTTTTCTGCATTTCCCAATTTGAAAAATCAACTTCTATCCAATCAGTATCATTTTTGCCTAATATATTATTTAATTTTCTAAAAACCTTTTCAATCTTTTTATCATTAAAACTTATAGCATTAACAGCTCTTATAAATGATAGTATTTCTAATTTTTCTTCTTCTGTTAATATAGCTTTATTTAATACAAAGCCTGATAATATAGATATACCTCCACCTTTTCCCTTACTCATATATACTGGAATTCCTGCTGTCGAAAGTGCTTCAATATCTCTATAAATAGTTCTTTGTGACACTTCAAATATTTCTGCTAATTCTTTTGCAGTTACAATATTCTTCTCTAAAAGAATATATATAATCTCAAATAATCTATTTACCTGCATAATAAAGCCCTTCTTCCTTTTGAAATTTATTAATTTAATTCCTAACTCTATTATAATAATTGATTCTTCATGCTCACCAATCATTTCAACAGATATTTTTTTAATCATAGTGCTAAATTTATCATTACATTAACACTCTTTTAAATATAAACTAAGTTCCTCATTAGTAATTTCACTATAAAAATGAAAAACCAAAGTAATATGTGGTAATACTAAATCTGCTAAAGACTCATATTTCTTACGGATATTATTAATAACATCAATATTTTTAAATTCAGAAAAAATCATAATAGTTCTTGTATTCATCTCATATCACCTCTAAAAATTAAAATTTATACTATTCTTTTTTATTCTTATAAAAGTTAAAATCAAAATAATGTGTCTTCTTGTCCACAAGTATTGTTCCAATTTCCCCTTTTTCACATTTATCCACTGGTATAGCTTTTGTGCTATTAAGACATTCTAATGAACCAAAGTATACAGAATAATCATGCATATCGAATTGAATAGCCATCCAATAGGCTTCTGCATTATATTTTTCAGATGCCTTTTTTGCTTTTTCATAAGCATTAGTTCCGAGATTATATCTAGAATTAAGTTTCCCATCTTTTCTAAATTTATTTCGTGCCTTAACACTTATTATTATACGTCTATCTCCTTTTTCACAATATATATCTGCATATGCTTCGTTCATATGTTCATCATTTAAATTTCGAATTTTATCATATTGTCCATCAACTAGTGTTTTAATTGCAAATAATTCACCAAGTTCTCCTAATGATTTTCTTCTAGCAGCTTCTTTTTTGTTTTCTATATTCATTTCATCGTCCTCCATATATCAAACCTTACAATATTTATAAATATTATAATATTTATTGCATTTAAATTAAAATATTTTAATCTACTCACAAAAATTTCTCTTGAATAACAGCTCTAATTTCGAATTAATAATAAAACTTCTTATTTACTTTTCTCTTATAATCCGCTTTAACTGCCCATTGAGGTAAAACAAATAACATTGAAACAATAATAATAGTTAAAAGACATAATAAACTTGCAGTAAACAAGTCAAGTTGTACTATATTCATAATATTTTTTACTACTACATCTTTAGTACACATAAACGTAATAACAGCTACTATACAGTATTTTATTATATCAAATATAGCTCTAGTAATATTATGTTCCTCTGCTTCTATATTTTCCTTAATTAATACCTCACATATTTTATCTAACTGTTTTAAATAATATTTCTTCTTTAGCTTTGCCTTTTCTTTTTCATCTTTATTGAAAGTTTTATCAATTTCATCTAATTTTTTATCTATTGTTATAGAAAATTCATCTAAATCTTTTTCAAGTTTAAATATTTTTTATCTATATCAAATATTCCTTTACACAACTCAATCACCTCATATATATTCACTGATTTTACAATTAGAACTTTAATTTATATTATATATCAATTATTAAGTTTAACATAGTTATGCCAATATTTCTTGACATAAAAAAAGAAGGAGCATCATTTATGAGCACTCCTTCTTTAATTGTATAATCAAATAATTATCGTTTATAGTTAACTCTTATTATCTAATCTCAAACCAAGGTGTCGCTTGTATTCCTTTGGGATATCCATATGTTGGATATATAGCTTTCATTTTATTCTCTTCCTTCTATAACTGCTCATAATTAAATTATATACCTATTAAAATTATTAAACTATATTTTCAAATAATTTATCCTAATGTATACTTTAAAATTTATAGTTATATATGTTTTAATCTTCTTATACCATTCTTTTGTCAACTATTTATATTCAAATATCTAAATTTAATATACTCATTCCAATATTTCTTTACATAAAAGAAAAAGGAGTATCATTCATATATACTTCTTCCTTTTTACTTATACAATATAATAACTTATAATTTCTAAGATAACTTTACTTTGCTATTGCTTATAATAGAACTCTCCGTAACTGTATTGAGTGAGATTTCCCGTAAACAAATTTATTATCTATTATATTTAGAAATTCTTTTACAATAAATAATACTATATCTTTATTGTCTTTATGTTCCAACTCTATTGTCTTCAATATACTAGTTATCTGTCCACTATTTAATATTTCTTCAGCATCAATTTCTTTATTAAATGGTAACCCTTCATGAGCTAAACTATTTCTTTTAGGTCTAATTTTAGTATTTATAAACTTAAATATTTTCTTTTCTTCATCCATTAAATAAATCCCTTGTATTTCTATTAAATATTGAACCTTATTATATAATTTACTTTTTTTATTGTGATTTTTCTCAAAAACTTTATATCGATTCTTATCTTTGATATATTTATCTATATATGACTCTAACTCTCCATATATAAGTGTTATAAAATCTCTATAATCAATCAAAAACATATCTAATATATCTTTAACCTGTTTTATAAAGTATTCTCTTTCCTTATTATCTTTAGGTTCAAAATTTTCTTTTAATATTTTTCTCTCACCCAAATAAACATCTGCTGAAATAGGTATTACATCATCTACATCTCTGTTCTCGTCATAGTTTTAATTACTTCTAAAGGATAATTCCTTAACGCTCCTAATTGTTTATTTAAATAAATTTTCTTCATTAACTTTTATCTCTTCTAGAAAATTAAAAAAGCTAAATAAAATAATACTCATATTTTACCTAGCTTTATCCTATTTATAATAAATATTTTTAATATATATTTCTTAATATTACTAATTATCTTATAAAAACTCTAAATTTTAAATTTAGAATTACTCAACACACTTCCTAGTTTTCCCAATCGCTCTATAAAGCATGTAAAATATATTCCAGTCGTTGTAATAGTAGTAGTACCTGTTCTTGTAAATTTAATTAATTCATAATTATTAAAAAATTCTTCCATAAGCTGTTCTAAATAATTTATTTGACTTTCTGTTAGTTCTATTCGTATACTCTCTCCTTGCTTTAATGCATTAACTATATTAGGATTAATTTTTAATAATTTTTCAAAATATATATTGCAGTCATCCCAAAATGTATAGGTTTCTTCAAAGTTTTTAACATTATTTGTAAAATCACTAAAATCAACCTTAGGCTCTTTTGAACCTATTGAACTTGAAAGTAAAGGCAATAAAAGTTTTAATCCTGATATTTCTGAAATCTTTATTGCTTGTAATAAATTTAATGGTATTGGTAATTTGTTTGGCTCCATGCCAGAATGACATAAAGGTACTACAGGTATATTTCTAACCCAACCTGCCCCTGCCTCAAAGTTTATCCATGGTTTTTTAACAGACTTAGGACTACATAATATCAATTCTATTGAACAAGTTCCTAATGAATTGGATATATTATCTAACCATCTTGCTCCTGCTGATATAGATGTATCATCCGATGAAACAAATATATCCATCATGCCTAAAAAACTTTCTTCTAATAGAGCCTTTAATTCCAATGCTAGATCTTTCTCTTCAGTTATATGAGAAATAAATATTATTGGCTTATCCATAACAACACCTCTTATACTAAATTATTTATTACGATAATTATATCTCATTTTACATAATATTACAAATAAAACTCTATTTATCCAATTATCTAAATTTAGAGAAAACATCATTTATTTATAATATGGCTCTCTTTATCAAATTCCATAATAATACTATTTAATGTTAATCATATACAAACAAAAATTATTTTCTATAAAAAAAAGTGCCAATAAAATTGACACTTTAAAACTGAATATTTTTTATTTACCATATTTTATGCTAATCCTTCTATTATTCCACCGCCAACAACAACATTTCCATCATAGAAAACTACTGATTGACCTTTTGTTATTGCTCTTTGCTTATCTTTAAATGAAACTTTAACCTTTCCATCTTTAAGTGGTGAAATTATAGCATCTGCAGGCTTTGCTGCATATCTAACCTTAGCTTGAACTTCCATATCTTCCTTTAATTCATCAAAAGGAATAAAATTAACATCCTTAGCTACTAAATCTGTTTTAAATATATTTTCTTCTGATCCTATAACAACTTCATTTTTCTTAGGATTTATTCCTATTACGAATACTGGCTTTCCAAGAGCTAATCCAAGACCTTTTCTTTGACCTATAGTATAATAAACTATTCCTTTATGTCTTCCTAGTATATTTCCTTTACTATCAACAAAGTTTCCTGGTTTAACTTCATTTGGACGTTCTTCCTTTATAAATCTTCCATGATCGTTATCTGGTATAAAACATATTTCTTCACTATCTTTTTTATTATGAACTGCAAGACCTATTTCCTTTGCAATTTCTCTTATTTTATCCTTAGTGTACTCTCCACAAGGCATTAATGTATGAGCTAATTGATCTTGAGTAAAATTATAAAGAGCATAAGTTTGATCTTTTTTATCATCATCAGATCTAATTAAAAGATATCTTCCATCTCTTTCTTCTATTTTAGCATAGTGACCAGTTGCTACATATTCAGCTCCAATTCCTCTAGCTTTTCTTAAAAGTTCATCAAATTTTAAATGCTTATTACATGCAATACATGGATTTGGAGTTTTTCCATCTATATATTCTTGAACAAAATATTTAATAACTTTATTTTTAAATGAATCTCTAAAGTTTAAAACATAAAAAGGAATATCTAATTTTTCGCAAACACGTCTAGCGTCTTCTACAGCAGATAGAGAACAGCATCCACCTTCTCTTTCTTCATATTCCTTATCCTCTTGCCAAATTTGCATAGTAATTCCTATTACATCATATCCTTGTTTCTTTAAAAGGTAAGCAGCGACGGAGCTATCAACTCCGCCGCTCATACCTACAACTACTTTTTTCTTTTCCATTCCATCACCTATTCTTGGCCATGAACATGGTCATGTAGGTCATCTCCATGTTCTTTGAAATCCCAAGGTTCTAATCCTTGTCTATTTCTGTAGTCATTTATAGCCTTATGAATTGCTTCTTCAGCTAATACTGAGCAATGCATCTTTACTGGTGGAAGTCCATCTAATGCTTCTGCAACTGCTTGATTTGATAAGTGCCATGCTTCTTTAATTGGCTTTCCCTTTATTAATTCTGTAGCCATTGATGATGAAGCTATAGCTGATCCACAACCAAATGTTTCAAATTTAGCATCTTTTATAATATCATCCTCTATCTTTAGGTACACTCTCATAATGTCTCCGCATTTAGCGTTTCCAACTTCTCCTATACCATTTGCATCTTCTATAATTCCTACATTTTTTGGATTTCTAAAGTGCTCCATAACTTTTTCACTGTATATCATAATTAATTTTCTCCCTTCTTTATGAAGTCGGTCCAAAGTGGGGACATACTTCTAAGTCTTTCAATAATTGGTGGTAAAACTTCTAGTAAATAATCAACATCCTCTTCTGTTGAACTATCACCTAAAGTTAATCTTAATGATCCATGAGCCTTTTCATGTGGTAAACCTATTGCTAGTAATACATGTGAAGGATCTAATGAACCTGATGTACAAGCACTACCACTAGATGCACATACACCTTCAAAATCTAATGAAAGTAATATTGATTCTCCTTCTATAAACTCAAATGATACATTGACATTACCAGGAAGTCTTTTATCTCCTGTTGGTCCATTTAATCTTGAGTAAGGAATCTTTAATAGACCGTCTATTAATTTGTCTCTTAAAACTGTCATATTTTTAATATGATTTTCTAAATTATCTGTTGCAAGTTCTATAGCTTTTCCAAGTCCAACTATTCCAGCAATATTTTCTGTTCCAGCTCTTCTATTTCTTTCTTGTCCGCCTCCATGGATAAGGTTATGGATTCTAACACCTTTTCTTATATAAAGAACACCAATTCCCTTTGGTCCATAAATTTTATGACCTGCAAGTGATAAAAGGTCTATATTCATATCTTTAACATCTATTTTTACATTTCCAATTGCTTGAACAGCATCTGTATGGAATAATACTTTTCTTTCTCTACAAATCTTACCAATTTCTTTAATTGGTTCTATTGTACCAATTTCATTATTAGCAAACATTATAGAAACTAATATAGTTTTATCTGTAATTGCATTTTTTAAATCTTCTAAATTTATAAATCCTTCTTCATCAACATCTAAATAAGTAACATCAAAGCCTAATTTTTCTAAGTATTGGCAAGTATGTAATACAGCATGATGTTCTATTTTAGTTGTTATTATATGATTTCCTTTATTTCTATAAGCAGACGCAATACCTTTTATAGCCCAGTTATCAGCTTCTGATCCACCGCCTGTAAAATATACTTCACTTTCATCAGCATTTAAAGCTTTTGCAACTTGTGCTCTTCCTTTATCTACTGCCATTTTTGTTTTTCTTGATATTTCATAGAATGATGATGGATTTCCAAATTTATTTGTGAAGTATGGAAGCATTTCTTCTAAAACTTCTGGTTTAACATATGTTGTTGCAGCATAATCCATATATACTGGTTTCATTTCTATTCACCTCTATTTATAAAATTTATTCCTTCATTTTTTTGTTTTATTTCTTTAGAATCATTTACTATATCCTCAAGTGTTATTGATTCCATAACACTCTCTATACTATTTTTAATTTTCTTCCAAAGAATTCTTGTTGCACAGCAATCTATATTATCGCATTTTGCTCCTTCTATGCAATCTGCAATTTCAATAGGACCTTCTAAAACATGTATAATATCAGACACCTTTATGTCTTTAGGCTCTCTATTAAGTACATATCCTCCTTGAGCTCCTCTTATACTTTTAATAAGCTTCGCCTTTCTAAGGGGACTAAAAAGTTGTTCTAAATAATATTCAGATATATTTTGTCTTTTTGAAATTGTCTTTATTGATACTGGTGCATCTCCATAATTCATTGCTAAATCAACCATAGCTTTAACACCATATCTTCCTTTTGTGGAAAGTTTCATTTTATCACCCCTTAAAGTAGAGTAACTTACTACGATTTCTGTTTATATCTTACCAAATCACTCTGCTATTGTCAATAATCATATATTAATTAATTATGAACAAAATTTTTGTCTAATTTTCTAAATAAAACTATCATAAATTTAAAACACTTTAAAGCATTTTAGTTTTTTATTTTATTCCAATATTCTTCTATAGCTTTTTCAAATTTATTGTTTCCCGGATTATAATATTTTTTATTTTTTATATTGTTAGGTAAATATTGTTGCTTAACATATGAATTTTCATAATTGTGAGGATATTTATATTCAAGTCCTCTTCCAAGTTTTTCTGCTCCACTATAATGAGCATCTTTTAAATAATTTGGAATATCATCTATTTTCATGTTGTATAAATCACTTAAAGCAGAATCTATTGCAAGATATGCTTTATTAGACTTTGGACTTGTTGCTAAAAGTATTGTAGCTTCTGCTAAAGGTATCCTGCACTCTGGAAATCCAAGTTCCCTTGCTGAATCAACTAATGATTTTACTATCATAGCTGCCTGTGGATAAGCAAGCCCTATATCTTCACTTGCAATAACTTGTAATCTTCTGCATATTGAAATTAAATCCTCTGCTTTAATAAGTCTTGCTAAATAATGAATTGCAGCATCTGGATCACTACCTCTAATAGATTTTTGAAATGCACTTAAAATATCATAATGACTATCTCCATTCATATCATAAGCTACAACCTTTGTTTGTGTGCTTTCCTTTGAAACTTCTAAATCTATTATTATTTCTCCATCTTCATTAGGATTTGTAGAATTTATTGCAACCTCTAATCCATTTAAAGCTTTTCTAACATCTCCATTTGAAGATGCTGCAAAATATTTATAAGCATCATCATCAATACTTATTTTTAAATTTTCATATTCTTTTTCTTCAATTTCAACAGCTCTTTTTAGAGCACAGATTACGTCTTCTTCAGTTAATGGCTTAAATTCAAATATAGTTGACCTACTTAATAAAGCTTTAAATATATAATGATATGGATTTTCTGTTGTTGATGCAATTAAAGTAATTCTTCCATCTTCAATATATTCAAGAAGAGATTGCTGCTGCTTTTTATTAAAGTTTTGAATTTCATCTAAATATAAAACTACTCCATCTCTTCCCATAAAGGTATCTAACTCTTTTCCTATTTCTTGAATATCCTTTAATGAAGCTGTTGTAGCATTTAATTTATAAAACTTTTTATTTATTCTCTTTGAAATAATATTTGCAACTGTAGTTTTGCCAACTCCAGGTGGTCCATAAAAAATCATATTATTTATGGTTCCACTTTTTATTATTCTATTTAAAATTTTATTTTCTCCTAATATATGCTTTTGACCAAATACTTCTTCTAAAGTTTCAGGTCTTATTTTATCTGCTAAAGGTTTAAACATTAAAATCCCTCATTTATAATTTTATTTATCAAAAACAATTATATCAGATTATAGTTATAATTAAATAAAATACTCATTTAAACTAATACACAAAAAACACAGTAACAAATATTAAAAATAGATTTGTTACTGTGTTTTTCATTTTTAGTTACAACTAAGACTAATGTTAATTTTACATAGAACTATAAAATCATATTAATAAACAATTAAGTAAGTCTAAAGAACTATCTAAAATCAACACTTAAATTATTTAAATATTATACTATTTATATCTATCTTCTTCTTTTGCATACCATTTTTAATTAAGAAATCTTGTGTTTTTTCTAAATCCTTAATATCTGACTTAGTTATTTGTGGATCAAAGTTATACCAAGAATACATTTCTCTTGTTTCCTTATCTGTTAATCCAACTTCCTTTGCAGTTTCTTTTATTACTTTGTCTTTATTTTTCTTCATGTACTCTATAGTTTCACTATGAACTTTTTCAAATCTCTTTACAAGGTCTGGATGTTCATTTAAGAATTTTCCGCTAACTGCTGTAACTATTGTTCCATCTACTAATCCTTCACCATTTACAACTAATTTTGCACCATTATTTTCTGCTTTAAGAGCTGCTGGTCCTGCAAGTAATGCTGCATCAACACTTCCATTGCTTAAAGCTGCACTAGCTTCTGGTATTCCCATATTTACAAACTTAACGTCTTTTATACTCATACCATTTTTATCTAAAGCTGAAACTAATAGTTGATGTAAAACTGTTCCTTTAGGTCCTGCTATTTTCTTACCCTTTAGATCTTTTACATTCTTTATCTTTTTATCTTTAGTTAATATCATAAATCCCTTTGGTGCTCTACTATATACATTTAATATTTTTAAGTCAACACCATTTGATGCAGCTAAAATAGCTGATGTTCCTCCAAGGGCATGAAGAAAATCTAATTCTCCTGCAGCTAAAGCTGATGTTTGATCTGGTCCTGATGTTATTTCATGAAATTTTACACCTATTCCATCTTTACTAAATTCCTTTTCAAATAACTTATCATTTTTTTCAAGTATTGATGGTACATTAAGTGGTGCCTTTACATAAGTAATATTAATTTCTTTAGGGTTTTTAGCTTCTTTTTTATCATTTTTGCCACTATTATTACCACATCCTGCAAAAAGGAATAATCCCATTGCAACTGTTAACATTAAAGCTAAAAATTTCTTTTTTCTCATATGTATCTACTCCTTTAAAATATTTAGAATTTCTTTTTTTAATTCTATAAAATATTTCTCATCAATATCTCTATTAAACCCTTTATTAATACTAAACTCATAGACTCCTTTTTTCTTTGATAAAACAATTATCTTTGTAGCAATAAGCATTGCCTCTTCGATATTATGAGTAACAAAAATAACTCCTTTTTTAGTTTCCTCATAGATTTTAATAACTTCCTTTTGCATGTCCATTCTTGTAAAATAATCTAATGCAGCAAAGGGTTCATCCATAATTAATATGTCTGGATCGTATATTAAAGCTCGTCCAATAGAAACTCTATTTGCCATACCTCCTGATAATTCATCTGGATATGCATTTTCTAAACCTGATAGTTTAATTAACTTTAATACTTTTTCTAGATTCTCCTCATTTTTACCATGTATTAATATGTTTTCTTTAACATTTAGCCATGGCATAAGTCTGCTTTCCTGAAATACCATAGCAGCTTTAGGTTCACAATAATTATCATTATCATCTTTAAATAGAATTTCTCCACTTTGATATTCTTCTAATCCTTTAAGTAATCTTATAAAAGTAGTTTTTCCACAACCACTTTTGCCTATAATAACTGTAATATCTTTAGCGTCTATTTCTAAATTAATATTTTTAAGTACCATAATTTCTTTGTTATCTTTTTTGTATGTTTTACTTAAATTTTTTATTAAATACTTACTCAAAAGCTTTGCTTCTCCTTCCATACTTAGATTTAGTTATAATCATACCAAATAATTTATCAGTTAAAATTCCTAAAGTTCCAATTAAAATTATTCCAACTATAACTTCATCACTTCTTGACATTTCCTTTGCATCAAGTATTAAATATCCAAGACCTGATGAGGCTGCAATCATTTCAGCTCCAATTATTGCACGCCAGCTATATCCAATTCCTAGTTTTAAACCTACTAAAATATTTAGCATAGCACTTGGCATTATAATTTTCTTTATAATGTCCTTTCTATTTAATTTAAAACTTATACCAACTTCTAAAAGTTTACTATCTGTTGAAAGAACTCCATTTAAAGTATTTAAAAATATTGGGAAAAATGATGCAAGAATTATAACTATAATCTTTGATTTCTCTCCTATTCCAAACCATAATATAAGCATTGGTATAAGAGCTAATGGTGGAGTATTTCTCATAAACTCAAATAATGGTTTAAAGTATTCATATATTTTAGGCTTTAGTCCAAAAATAAATCCTAATGGAACAGCAAATAAAGCACTTATAAAAAATCCAATTATTATTCTATAAAGACTTGATCCTATATTAATAAATATTTCTCCATTATTAAGCATAGTAAAAAAACATTTTAAAACAGTAATAGGTGATGGTAATATATATCCACTCCAAACTTTAAAATAAGTAACTAATTCCCAAAGACTTAATATTATTAAAAATACTAATGTCTTTTTAAATATTTTCAAAATAACCATCTCCTATCTTTTGAAAGATAACATACATTTTTTATTTTATCACTTTTATAAAAATGATTAAAACTTTATATAAATTCAAAATAATCTATTTTCCGGTTTCTTTTATTACCTTACATAAATTTTCTACACTAATTACGTTTTTATATATTCTTTATTAAAATTATAAAAACCCAACAATGAAATTCTATATATACTGTTCATTAAATTTATATGTTTATTGGAATATTTTCCAGTAAATTAAATTGACATATATGCTAAAATTAAATAAAGGAGATGTTAATATGGTTATTGTAGATAATGAGAAAACTATAGAAAACTTATTAAAAAATAAAGGTATAACTTTATTATATTTTTCTTCACCAACTTGCAGTGCTTGTGCTGCAATAAAATCTAAACTTGAAGTAGAATTAGTTAAATTTCCTAACATTTCAGCTTATGAAATTCCACCTTTTAATACTGAAAAAATATTAGCAAATTTTAATATATTTACCTTTCCAGCAATTCTTTTATATATAAATGGAAAAGAATACTTAAGAGAAGCTAGATATTTTAGCGTTGAAAAACTTATTAAAGATATTAAAAGATATTATAAATTATCTCAATAAAAAAATTTGCTCTAATTTATAGAGCAAATTTTTTTATATACTATTCTACTTGTTTTAAAAGTCTTTTTAATACATCCATCATTCTATTTTCTTTTATTTCATCATTACCAACTACAAGTATTCCTTTAATATCATTGTCTGATAAATCCCATTTATATGTTACAAATCTAACTTTGCTTTCCTCTGGTAAATATTCTTCTATTTCCATAGCAATCTCTTCTGCTATTGCTACATATTCTTCAAATAGGGTATCTTCATCAATATCATTTATATTATAAGATTCTTCTATTTCTTCATTCAGTATATCTACTGAAATACTTAAATTGTATGCACAAACATCTTCTCTCTTTATTCCATTAGTCATATCTTTAATAACTTTAAATTCCGTATTTGCTTCAATACTTTCACCAATTTCTTTTGTATCCATAATTTTATTTCCAAACACAATATACATAAACATTACTCCCTTTCTTTTAGGAACAGATCTTTTTAATTCTATAATGGAATTGCTCTATGTCCTATTCCAATTACAACTTCATCTAAATGAAGTAATCCTATACTTAAAAAAATGCAAACTGATAGGTGTTCACCTTTCCTTGCAATTCCAATTTTTCCTCCTACGTTTTGACCATTAGCTCTACTTTCCACTTGCATCAATGCATCTCTAGTAGCTCCAATTACAGCTCCTTCATGAAGATGTTCCTCTCTTATAAGTCCGTTTCTTTTTGATGCAACAAGTGCTCTCTCTAAAATTTTATGAATTGAATCATTAATATTTCCTCCAATATTTACAGCAGTAACTAAACAATCCTTTTCTTTATACTCTAATTTTAAATTTTCTTCTTCTTCTCTACTTGAAATTGCCATTTTTGTAGCTATCTTAGCTACTTCAGTGCTAGTGTTCTTCATTTTTCATCTTCTCTCCATCTTTTAACCTTTAATTTATAAAATAATTGAAAAAACTATATATTCTTCAATTATATATATAAGATCCTTCTCTTCTTCTGTACCTATATCAATTATATCACCTTTTATATATTCTAAGTATCTAATTAATACAATACACAAAGAAATTTTAAATATACTTTTCTTTGATAATCCATTGCTATTAAAATTACTCTTTTCACTTAACATTTCATAAATATTACATACTCCCTTAGAAAACACATCATCATTTTTAACAAAACTAGATGCAAGTCCTATTAGTGGAAATATATCATTATCAATAAAATCATAATTTCCCATTAAAGTTCTTCTAATTTTAATTGCTCTTTCAATTTTATTTTCTAAATCTAAATTTGTAATTAATAATGATACATAAAAAGGTTCTAAATTTCCTTTAATATTTAATTCTAAATTTTTTATCTTTAATGAAATATCCTTTACATCTTCTATTATTTTATCAAAATCTTTATTTATTATTGTTAAATAACTATAAATTATATAATCTTCATTTGATAAAGAATCATATTTATTTTTTTCTATTTCATATTTTATATTAAATAATTTGCTTAACTTATCCTCTAATTCTTCTCCTTTAAATCTTTTTGACAATAAAAATGAAGCATAAATTGCTTCTTTATTATCCTTAAAGCCTCTATCTATTAAAGAATAATTTATATATTTGGTATTTTCAAAGACTTCCTCATAGTCTTTTCTGCCATTCATAAGAATAGAGAAAATATTTTTAAACTCTCCTCTGAATTTTGAATTAAATCTAGTGTTCTTTCTAATATGTTTCCTTATAACCTTTAATTGCTTTTCATTAATACCTTTTTCTGAAACATTTGCTATTAAAGAAGCTAAGCAATTAATTTCCTTTCCATCCCACCTTAAATTTCTTTTAAATTCATCATTAAGTTCAATAAAAATTTTTACTTTCTCTTTCAGCTCAATATCCATTTCATCATCCTCATAAAATTATTACTTAAAATTTATATATTTATATATTATTTCTAATATAACATAACTGTCAATAAAATTAAAAAGAATTAGAATAAATATTTATCCTAATTCTTTCTCTTTAATAAGTTTAAAAACCTGTCCCATAACTTCTAAACTTATTATATCTTTTTTTTAAAAGTTCTTCTAAATCTAATTTTTTTAAATATATAAGTTCTGATATAATAGATTTTTTTAAACTTTTAGCCATCCTTAATGGATTTTTATGTGCTCCTCCATTAGGTTCTTTAACTATAAAGTCTATAATATTAAACTTTCTTAAATCTTCAGCTGTAATTTTCATAACTTCAGCTGCCTCTGCTGCTCTATCACTATCTTTCCAAAGAATAGAAGAAAACCCCTCTGGAGAAAGTATAGAATATATTGAATGTTCGAGCATTCCTACTTTATCTCCAACTGCAAGAGCTAAAGCACCACCACTTCCTCCTTCTCCTGTTATAACTGATATTATTGGAGTTTTTAATTTGCTCATTTCAAATAAATTTACAGCTATAGCTGAGCCTTGACCTCTTTCTTCTGCATCTACACCACAAAAAGCTCCTGGGGTATCTATTAAACAAATTATAGGTCTTTTAAATTTTTCTGCTTGTTTCATAAGTCTTAAAGCTTTTCTATATCCTTCTGGTTTTGGCATGCCAAAGTTTCTTTTTATATTTTCTTTTGTATTTTCACCTTTTGTAATAGCAATAGCTGTAACTGCTATACCATTTATTTCACCAATTCCTCCAATTATAGATTTATCATCACTAAAATTTCTATCTCCATGAAGTTCTATAAATTCATCTAATATATTTTCTAAATAAAATTTTCCTGTTGGTCTATTTTTATCTCTTGCAATAAGAACTTTATTCCAAGCTTTCATTGTTCTTGGCATTATTCTATTCATACATATTCACCTCATGTAACTTTAATAACTTATATACACAGGTTCTTAAATCTTTTCTATTTACTATTTTATCAATAAAGCCTTTCTCTAAAAGAAATTCTGCCCTTTGAAAATTCTCTGGAAGGGTTTCCTTTATTGTATTTTCAATTACCCTTCTTCCTGCAAATCCAATTAATGCATTAGGTTCGCTTAAAATTATATCCCCTTCCATTGCAAAACTTGCAGTAACTCCTCCAGTTGTAGGGTCAGTAATTATTGTTATATAGAGAAGTCCTTCATCACTATGTTTAGCTAAAGCTGCACTCACCTTTGCCATTTGCATAAGAGAAAATATTCCCTCTTGCATTCTAGCTCCACCTGAAGTAGTAAATATTATAATTGGAAGTTTATTTTCTGTTGCAAATTCTATCATTCTAGTTAATTTTTCTCCTACAACAGTTCCCATACTTCCCATCATAAAAAAACTATCCATAATACCTGCACAAACTTTTATTCCATTAACCAAACCAGTTCCTGTAACAACTGATTCATTACTTTTAGTTTTTTCTTTAGCAGATTCTAATTTTTTATCATAATCATTAAAATCTAATGGATTTTTAGTTTTTAAGTTTTTATCAAACTCCTTAAAAGAATTTTTATCAAAAAATATTTCTATTCTCTCATTAGCTCTAAGTCTAAAATGATGATTACAATTTGTACATACATATTTATTATTTACTAAATCCTCATGATAAACTATTGAGTGACAGCTATCACATTTAGTCCACATTCCTGAAGGTATGTTAGGTTTTTCATTTTCTTCTGTATTTATTTTTTTTACTGTGGCATATTTTTGTTTTTTACTAAATAAATCCTTAAGCATTTCTCTTCACCATCTTATTTTCTAAAAATGAGGTATCATATTCCCCTTTTAAAAATTCTTCCATTTCTAAAATTGAATATTGAAATTCTATATTTGTTTTAACTCCACCTACACCAAATTCACTTAAAGCTCTTTTCATTCTTGTTATAGCTTCTTCTCTATCTTTTCCATATGATATAAGTTTTGCAAGCATTGAATCATAACAATGAGGAATTTTATAACCACAATAAATTGCAGAATCTAATCTAATTCCTAATCCCCCTGGTATATAAAGCTCATTTATTAATCCAGGACAAGGTCTAAAATCATTTTCTGGATCCTCTGCATTTATTCTACATTCAATTGCATAACCTTTAATTTCAACATCCTCTTGAGTAAAATTTAAATGTTCACCACTTGCAATTTTAAGTTGTTCCTTTAAAAGATCTACTCCTGTTACCATCTCTGTTATAGGATGCTCAACTTGAATTCTAGTATTCATTTCCATAAAATAATAATTATTATCTTTGTCAAGTAAAAATTCTATAGTACCTGCATTTTTATAATTACAAGCTTTAGCAGCTCTTTTAGCTACTTCTCCCATTTCTCTTCTAAGTTTTTCATTTAAAACTGAAGATGGAGCTTCCTCTAGAACCTTTTGATTTTTTCTTTGAAGAGAACATTCCCTTTCTCCTAAATGAACTACATTTCCATATTCATCTGCTAATATTTGAAATTCTATATGTCTTGGTTTTTCAATAAATTTTTCAATATATAAAGTATCATCACCAAAGCAAGCTAATGATTCAGCCTTTGCTGTATTATAGCCTTTTTTAAATTCTTCATCATTTTTTGCTATTCTAATACCTTTACCTCCACCACCAGCTGAGGCTTTTATCATAATAGGATAGCCTATTTCCTTTGCAATAGTTAATGCATGTTTTTCATCCTTAATTATTCCTTCAAAACCTGGAACAACTGGAACCTGTGCTTTTTTCATTAACTCTCTTGCTTTAGCTTTATTTCCCATAAGTTCTATACAAGTATAATCAGGTCCTATAAATTTTATATTACATTCTTTACACATCTTAGCAAACTTAGAGTTTTCTGATAGGAACCCAAATCCTGGATGAATAGCATCTGCTCCTGTTAAAACACACGCACTTAATATATTTTTTATATTTAAGTAACTATCCTTTGCAGGATAAGGTCCAATACAGATAGCTTCATCAGCTATTTGTGTATGAAGTGCTTCTTTATCTATCTCAGAGTATACTGCAACTGTTAAAATGCCAAGCTCTTTGCAAGCTCTTATTATTCTAACTGCTATTTCTCCTCTATTTGCAACCAATACTTTCTTAAACATATATTTCACCTATCCTATAGCAAACATTATTTCTGCTTCACATACTTTCTTTCCATCTACTGTAGCTATACCTTTTCCTATTCCAACTAGTCCTCTAAGTTTTATTATTTCGCACCTTAATTCTAATTTATCTCCAGGAACTACCTTTTGTCTAAATCTAACCTTATCAGCTCCAGCAAAAAGTGGAATCTTCCCTTTAAATTCTTCCTTTGTAAGTATTGCAACTGCTCCAACTTGTGCTATAGCTTCAAGTATTAAAACGCCTGGCATTACTGGTTCTTGTGGAAAATGTCCTCTAAAAAAACTTTCATTAAAAGTTATATTTTTATATCCTTTAACTAATTTTCCTTCTTCCATTTCTGTAATTCTATCCACAAGTAAAAATGGATATCTATGGGGTAGTATCTCTTTAATTTCTTTTATTCCCATCATATTAAATACCCTCCTTTATTTTAAATAATGGAGTACCGTATTCAACCATATCCCCATCCTTTACTAAAATCTCAGCAACAGTTCCTGAAAATTCGCTTTCTATTTCATTCATAAGTTTCATTGCTTCAATTATACAAAGGACATCACCTTTTTTAACAGGATCTCCAACCTTTACAAAGCTTTCACTATCTGGTGAAGGCGACCCATAAAAAGTTCCAACCATAGGCGATGTAACTATACTTCCTGAAATTTCTTCCTTTTCATTAATGTTTTCTTTAAGGTTATTTGTTTTATCTTCTTTTACTTCATCACTTAATTTTTTTTCTAAAATATTTTTTTCTAATACTTTATCCCCTGTATTTATTTTTTTATTATTATCTTGTTTATTTAGGTTATTAACTTCTCTTGTTAAGGATTTATCCATTTTTATATTTGAATTCTTATCTTTATATTCAAAATAAGCAAGATCTGAATTATTTATAAGTTCAATAAGTTCTTTAATTTCACTAATATCCATATAAATAACCTCCTATTTTTCATTCCACTTCTTAAATAATAGTGTTGCATTATGACCACCAAATCCTAATGAATTTGTTAAAACATAATTAACTTCTTTTTCTCTTCCAATATTAGGTACATAATCTAAATCACATTCTTCATCAGCTGTTTCATAACCAATTGTTGGTGGCACAAAATTATCTAATAAAGCTTCTACACAAATTATTGCTTCAATAGCACCTGCTGCTCCTAAAAGATGTCCTGTCATTGATTTAGTTGAAGAAACAGGTATTTTATAAGCATCTTCTCCAAATGCTTTTTTTATAGCTCTTGTTTCAAATTTGTCATTTAAAGGTGTAGAAGTTCCATGAGCATTTATATATGAAATTTCTTCTTTTTTAATTGAAGCCTCATTTATTGCATCAAGCATTGCTCTAGCAGCGCCTTCTCCTTCTGGATCTGGTGATGTTATATGATATCCATCACAAGTACTTCCATACCCAACAACTTCTGCTAAAATTTTAGCCCCTCTATTTTTAGCAGATTCTAAACTTTCAAGAACTAATATTCCAGCTCCTTCCCCCATTACAAATCCACTTCTATCTTTATCAAAAGGAATTGATGCCTTCTTTGGATCATTTGATGTATTAAGAGCTTTAAGACTTGCAAAACCTTCTATTCCTATTTTAGTAATTGGTGCTTCAACACCACCTGCTATCATAACATCTGCATAACCATGTTTTATTTGTCTAAAAGCTTCACCTATGCTGTTAGTCCCTGTAGCACAAGCTGTTACAATAGAAGTTGAAGGTCCTTTAAATCCATATTTTATAGATATATTACCAGCTGCCATATTTATTATTGCCATTGGTATAAAAAATGGAGATACCCTTTTTGATCCTTCAACCATTTTAGTTATTTCAGTTTCAATAGTTTGAAATCCTCCAATGCCAGAACCAACCAAAACTCCTATTCTATTCTTATCCATATTTTCTAAATCTAATCCTGATGATTTAATTGCTTCTTCTGTTGCAACTAGTGCAAATTGAGAAAATCTATCTAATCTTTTACTTTCTTTTTTACCTAAAAGTGCTGCTCCATCAAAATTTTTAACTTCTCCAGCAACTTTAACACTAACCTCGTCTTTATTAACTAATGTTACATAGTCTATTCCAAGCTTTCCAATTTTTGCATTATTCCAAAAATCTTCTACATTATTTCCAATTGGAGTTAATGCTCCCATTCCAGTAACTACAACTCTTCTATTCATAAAAAAATTCCTCCAAAAAATTTACATTACCATTCCACCATCTACATTCATAACTTGACCTGTTACATACGATGCTTCATCTGATACTAAAAATGCTACCATATTTGCAACATCTTCAGGGTTACCAAGTCTTTTAAGTGGTATGCTTTTTTTTATTTCTTCTTTGTATTTTTCTCCAAGAATATCTGTCATATCAGTATCAATAAATCCTGGTGCTATAGCATTAACTGTAACTCCTCTACTACCAACTTCTTTAGCTAATGACTTAGTCATTCCAATTACTCCAGCTTTTGATGCTGCATAATTTACTTGACCTGCATTTCCAACTAATCCAACAACAGATGATAAATTAACTATTTTTCCATATTTTTGTCTAACCATTACTGGTGTTATACCTTTTAAGCAGTTAAATACTCCCTTTAAATTTACATCTATAACATTATCAAAATCTTCTTCTTTCATTCTTAAAATTAAAGTATCTTTTGTTATACCTGCATTATTAATCATTATATCTATTTTCCCAAACTTTTCTTTAGCTGCCTTAATCATTCCTTCTACATCTTTACTATTGCTTATATCACATTTATATAAAAGTACATCTATTCCCATACTTAGAAGTTCTTCTTTTACCTTTTCTGCCTCTTCTTCATTACTTCTATAATTTAAAACAATATTTGCCCCAAGAGAAGCTAACTTTTTTGCTATTGCCTTTCCTATTCCTCTTGAAGCTCCCGTCACTATTGCACATTTATCCTTTAACATATAACCCTCCTATTGCTCCTTCATTTCTTTTATAATTTTATTTAATGATTCCAAATTTTCTATATTATAAATTTTTACTTTTCTATTAATCTTTTTAACAAATCCACTAAGAGATTTTCCAGGACCTACTTCTATAAATGTATCAACACCTTTGTCTAACATATCCCTTATAGTTTTTTCAAATAATACTGATGACATTATATGTTTTCTTAAAATATCTTTTAAATTATCTTCATCTTTATATGGAAGTCCTGAAATATTTGAATAAACTATTTTATTAAATTTATTAAATTTAACTTTTTCAAGTTCCTTTAAAAATTCAAAACTTGCATCTTTAAGTAATGAACTATGAAATGGACCACTTACATTAAGTGGTACTCCAAGCCCTCCAAGTTCCTTTGCTATTTTTACAGCTTCTTCTATTGCTTTATTTTCTCCTGATACAACAATTTGACCTGGACAGTTATAATTTGCACATTCAATTATTCCAAACTTTGAAGCTCTATTTAAAAGTTCTTCTATTTTTTCATTATTTAATTTTAATATAGCTGCCATTTTCCCAAGACCTTTTGGAAGAGAGCTTCCCATAATTCTGCCTCTTTCCTTTATAAGTTTTAATCCATCTGAAAAGTCTAATGCTCCTCCATAAATTAAAGCTCCATACTCTCCAAGGGAAAGTCCAGCTGTATAATCTCCAATTATTCCATTTTTTTCTAATACTTTTATGATCGCTAAAGAAGTTAGTAATATAGCAGGTTGTGCATTTTCTGTAAGCTTTAAATTATCTTCATTACCACTAAATATTAAATCTTTAATATTCATATTTAATATTTCTTCACCTTTATCAAAAACTTCCCTGCACTCTTTAATATTTTCGTATAAATCCTTTCCCATTCCTATATATTGAGATCCTTGACCTGCAAATAATATAGCAATATTTTCACTACTCATATAAACCTCCAAATTTTGAAATTGTATCTTTAGCTCCATTAATTAAATCTTCTATTATTTCCTTGCAGCTTTCTTCTTTATTAATTAGTCCAGATATTTGACCTGCCATAACAGAACCATTAATAACATCTCCCTCTATTGCTGCTTTTGGAAGAGATCCTTTTCCAAGGTTTTCTAATTCTTCAATTGTTCCATTATTTTTTTCTAATTTTTGAAATTCTCTAGATAATTTATTTTTTATTACTCTAACAGGGTGACCAGTTGATCTTCCAGTTACATCTGTATCAATATCTTTAGCCCCTAAAACTTTATTTTTATAATTTTGATGTACTGTACATTCTTTAGCAACTAAAAATCTAGTTCCAACTTGAATTCCTTCTCCTCCAAGCATAAAGGCAGCAGCAGTTCCTCTTCCATCTCCTATTCCACCAGCAGCTATTACTGGTATTTTTACAGCATCTGCAACTTGTGGAATTAAAGTCATAGTTGTAAGTTGACCAACATGACCTCCTGATTCATTACCTTCTGCAATAATTGCATCTGCTCCCATCTTTTCCATTCTCTTTGCTAGAGCAACTGATGCAACAACTGGAATAACCTTTATTCCATGAGATTTCCACATTTCCATATATTTTCCTGGACTTCCTGCACCTGTTGTAACTACTGAAATTCCTTCTTCACAAACAAGTTTTGCTACTTCATCTGCATGTTCAGACATAAGCATTATATTTACTCCAAAAGGTTTATTTGTAATTTTTTTAGCTTTTCTTATTTCTTCTCTTATCCATTCAATTGGTGCTGTTCCAGTAATTATTCCAAGACCACCAGCCTCACTTACAGCAGCTGCTAAAGATGCATCTGCAATCCAAGCCATTCCACCTTGAAGTACTGGATATTTAATATTTAATATTTTGCAAACTCTATTACTCATTAAAGTTCCTCCTAAAATTACTTATAAAACTTAATTTATCCATAATAAATAAAATCGGGCTTTAAATTAAGGCCCGATTTTATTTTCAGAATATTCTGTTAACTCTAATTAAAACTACCATGAGCAACAGATTGTAGCCTTAAAAATAATTAGTTATTCTTCTTTTTTTCAACATAGTCTACTGCATCTTTTATGCTTTTAATGCTTTCTGCATCCTCTAATTGAATTCCAAACTTTTCTTCAATTTCAATTACAACTTGAAATAAATCAAGTGAATCTGCTCCTAAATCTTCAAATGTAGTGTCCATTGTTACTTCACTTTCATCTACTCCTAATTGTTCACAAACAACTTCTCTAATTTCTTCAAATATCATATTTCTTACCTCCATAATTTACAAAAATCTATATATTTTAATTTATAATTACCACTTAATTAATGTAGCACCACAAGTTAATCCTCCACCAAAAGCAACTAACACAATTAAATCTCCAGTCTTTAATTTGGCTTCTTTATTTAAATCTGCTAGTGCTATTGGAACAGATGCTGATGATGTATTTCCAACTTTATTTAAGTTTGTATAAAACTTTTCCATTTCAAGATTAAGCTTTCTTGCAGCATAATCTATTATTCTTAAATTAGCTTGATGTGGAATAATATAATCTACATCATCTAATGTGTAGCCTGTATTTTCTAATACTTTATTTATAGACGTAACCATTGCTCTAGTTGCAAATTTAAATACTTCTCTTCCATTCATTTTAATATACTGCTCTTTAATGTTTTCTTCCTTTACAAAAGGATTTATTACACTATTTGCTTCTGCAGTTAATGCATCTCCTTTATCTCCTTCTGAAATTGAATAAGTATTTATAATTCCACTTTCATCATCTTCAGACACTTCTATAACAGCAGCTCCTCCACCATCTCCAAAAAGTATGCAAGTACTTCTATCTTTCCAGTTAACAATTTTAGAAAGAGTTTCAGCTCCAACTATAAGGGCATTTTTATATCTACCTGTTTTAAGTAAACTTTCCCCAACTTCTAATGCATAAATAAATCCTGTACATGCTGCATTAATATCAAAGGCTGTTGCATTTATCGCTCCTAATTTCTTTTGAAGAATACATGCAACTGATGGAGTAAATGAATCTGGAGTAATAGTTGCAACTATTATTAAATCCAATTCATTACCTTCAATATTTGATGATGCTAGTGCAGCAATTGCTGATTTATAAGAAATACTTGATGTATCTTCACCTTCTGATATCCTTCTTTCACAAATTCCTGTTCTTTCAATTATCCACTTATGATTTGTTTCTACTAATTCACTTAAATCATTATTAGTAACTATTCTTGAAGGAATATAAGAACCTACACCTTTAATTTTTACTTTCTTCATTATTTTCTCCTTAATTATTTAAGTTGTACTCCACTTTAAAGAACTCATTTAATCTTTCTAATGAGGACATAAGAACTTTTTCCTCATCTTCTGATAGTCCTTTAATAGTTGCATTAATCATATCGCTATGGAATTTCTCATGTAATCTATACGCAAGCTTTCCTTTTTTAGTTAATTTAATTAAAACAACTCTTCTATCTTCTTCGATTCTTTTTCTCTCTACATATTCTTTTTTAATTAATTTATTAATTGCTGTTGTTAATGTTCCAACAGTAATTTTTAAATCTCCAGCTACTTCTGACATTGTTCTTTCTGTATACATTCCAATTGCCTCTATTGTATGCATTTCTGTTACTGATAAATCATTAATTACTCCTTGTTTTAATGCTCTCTCTTCAATTTGAAGTATATCATTAAAAATTTGTACCAATAATTCATTTAATACTTTTTTATTTTTATCCATTAATAAATCCTCCATACTTTGTATATTCTATATATACTATAAATATTTTTAATGAATAAATCAATTATGTCAAATATTTTATAATTCAAATTATTTGATAATCAAAATATAATACAAACAACTTAATTTGTCAATAAAACATTTACTTGTTTTTAGAAAAAACTATGGTATTATTTAGTTAATTTTTTATTAAGGAATATTGAATTCATGTATTAATTTATTTAATTACACTTCCCGTAAAAACTTCTATAACTTTATTTCCTTCATTTTTTAAAATGTTAATAATCTTCTCTCCACTACAATGACATAAAGAAAATTTTTTAATGTTTAGTTTTTTTAACTCCTCTGAAACTTTCATATTTTCCTCTAAAGAATTTTTTGAAAGATGAATTCCACCTATTACTTCAATTACTTTCTTACCTATAATTTTTTGAACTTTTGAAATACTATTAATAATACCTGTATGGGCACAACCAGTTATAAGAACTATCCCCTCTTCCTTTTCTATTACTAAAACTATTTCTTCTTTAAAATTATCTTTTTTAGGTATACCATTGTCTTTTCTATATAATATATCATAATAATCTTTAAGATTTATCTCTTCTTCTTTGAAACTTTGTAAATTAGAAATTGCATACATATGATTTCCAATTTTAAAAATATTATATATTTCTTTATAATCTACTTTATTTTCTTTTAAAAATTTTTCATCAAAATTAATCCCTATATATTTTTCATAACCATTTTTTAAATGATATTTATTTGATCTATTAAAAAAATTAGCTCCAATTATAACCATTGGCTTATTTTCAATACTATTTATAAAATATTTAAATCCACCAGCATGATCATAATGAGCATGACTTAATATTATATAGTCTATTTTTTCAAGGGGTAAGTTTAATTTATTAAAATTTGATAATGCCTTTTTTGTTTGTCCAGTATCAAATAATATTTTTAAATCCCCTTCTTCAATAAAATAACATAAGCCATGTTCATTCTTTAAATTGCTATTTTCTTTTTTATTGTTTTCAATAACAGTTGTTATCTTCATAAATCAAATACTCCTATACTAAAAATTAAAGGCAAAATGATAATATTATACTATCTTATACCATTTGCCTTTTAATAACTAATTCTATTTATTTTTATATTTAGATTCTATTTCATTAATTTTTTTCTTATAATCCTTTTCTATATTATTAATTTCTTTTTCACTTTCTATATGTATGTCATATATTTTTTTAGATAAATCTGAAATTGTTCTATCTGCACTTGATATCCTGTTTTCTGTATAAACAGTTATTATATAAGGATTTTTAGTAAATATTATTCCTGTATCATGAACACAGGATTTATAATCACCTATTTTATGGGCACATATTTCATGTGGTATATATTTATCTAGTCTATCATGAAATACTGTATTTTTCATGTTTTTAATTATATCATTATACATAGGATTCTTTTTGGGATTATTATATAACCTTTCCAAAATAAGTCCTTGTTGTTTTGCCGTTATATAATTTCCTCCAGACTTTCTCTTTTCACCACATATATTTTTTATGTATTTATCAAGATTTCCAGATAACCTAAGTAACATATGTGTTGCAATATTATCTGAATAAACAATAGCATATTTCATTAATTCTGTATACTTAATAGGATGTCTAAGCTTTGCTGTATTTCCTTGTAATACTCCACATCCTCCTTCGTAATCGCAACTTATATACCTTACACTCCCATTTTTAGAAAGCTTTCCTTCTTGAATTTTATCTGCTATATCCATAACTAATGAAACCTTTATTGTACTAGCTGCAAGAAATGGCTTGTCTGCATTATATTCATATGTATTTTTTGAAACTAAATCTTTATAATAAATTCCATAATCTTTTGAATCCTTTACATAATAATCTATAGTATCTTTAATTTTTGTAAACTCTTTATCATAAACTAATTGCAATTTCTTATCTTTTTTTGTTTTTTCCTCATCTTTTAATTGATTACATTGATTAATAGTATTTTTCTTAAATTCATATTTTTTAGTATTTGCAAAAAATTTTGCTCCTTTAGCTCTTCCTAAAATAATAATTAATGATACTACAGTTATTGTAGATATTGTTAATATTCTCCTCTTTTTCTCCATTGCATCCCCTCCAACTATATTATATCAAAGTCTTAAAAAAAATATAATCTATTTAAAGTTAATCCATTTATTAAATTCATTAAATAATTTTTATTACTTGTAAAATAATTATCTACTTTATTTTTCGCATATTATAAAACAAAAAAATAACCTATGTATTTTTATTACATAGGTTATTTTTATTAATCTGGCATAAGAATAAATCTTAAAATAAATAATATTGCAAATATATATAAAAGTTTATGTACTTCTTTACCTTTTCCTGTAGCTATCTTTCCTATTGGATAAAAAATCATTCCTATTGCTATTCCATTTGCTATTGAATAAGTAAATGGCATCATTGCTATAGTAAAGAATGCTGGAACTGCTTCAGTAAAATCTGAAAAATCAATTTGAGTAACTGCACTCATCATAAGTATACCAACAATAATTAAAGCTGGTGCTGTTGCACTTTGAGGAACTATTCCAACTAATCCACTAAAAAATAATGATAATATAAGCATTATGCTTACTACAACATTTGAAAGACCTGTTCTTGCTCCTGCTGCTATTCCAGATGCTGATTCAACTACTGTTGCAAGAGTTGTAGTTCCAAGTATAGCACCACAAGTTGTTCCAACTGCATCAGATGTAAGAGCTTTTCTTAAATTTTTAACTTCTCCGTCAGCTTCAACCATACCAGAACTTTGAGCCGTTCCAAGCAAAGTTCCAATTGTATCAAAAAGATCTACTAAACTTAAAGTAATTACAACCATAAATACAGTAAGTAAAGCACCTAAAAATCCACCACCATTACTTGTTAACAATCCTTTTAAGTCCATTGCAAAGAATGTACTTCCTATAGTAGGAATTGAAAAAATCTTCATTCCTTGAAGATTTGTAACCCCCATTGGAATACCTATTATTGTTGTAACAATTATTCCAATAAGCATTGCACCTGTTACTCTTTTGGCCATAAGAATAACTCCAATGATTAATCCTATTATTGTTAAAATAACTGCTTTGTTAGTAAAATCTCCAAAAGCAACTAATGTTCCTTCACTTGCAACAACTATTCCTCCACTTTTTAATCCTATTAAAGCAATAAAAAGCCCTATACCTGCTGTTATTGCAAATTTTAAATTTTTAGGGATTGCCTGTACTATTTTCTCTCTAATAGATGTTAAGGTAATAATTATAAATAAAACCCCTGAAATAAATACTGCTGCTAATCCCTCTTGCCATGAAAAATTTAATTTTAAACATATATTATAAGCAAAAAATGATACTAATCCTAAACCTGGGGCTAAAACAAAAGGTAAATTAGCATGAAATGCCATTATTAATGTTCCAACTGCTGCTGCTATACAAACAGATGCAAAAGCAGATGCAATAATTGGGTCATGAGCCATTGTAAGATTTGCTGCTGCATCACCTTTAAGTCCCGCTGAGTTCATTCCCCCCATCTTTAATATGTTTGGAATTACTAAAAGTGCATATGCAAATGTAACAAAAGTTGTTAAACCACCAATTATTTCTGTCTTAACATTTGTTTTGTTTTCTTTAAGTTTAAATACTTTTTCTATAATGTTTTTCATTATTTTCCTCCATTTTATTTTGTATAAAATAAAAAAACTAGTAGGTTTTAGATAAACCAATACTAGTTTTAAAATTCACTTTGCTTTTTACCCATAGTGAAAAAATTAATGGTTTTCTCATAGAAACATCTGAACCCTATTATCAGACTTATATGGGGTATATTCTTTTCTAATCATTATACTACAACATTCTAGAATTTTGCAATGTAATTTTTACTAAATCAAATATAAAGTAATTGAAAAAGCAAAAAATAATATTGACACTACTACTAAAATTATAGGAAGTCTAAAAAATTCCATCTTATCATCTACATAAAAATCCTTCGACTTCTTCCTGTTGTAAACGATTTTAATTTCATTTCCAACAGCTAAGCTTTTTTCACTTTTAATATCATTGTGAATAAATGTTATCTTTTCTCCATCTAAAGTGGTAAATTCGATTACAGGTCTATATAAAGTTATAAAGGTTGCTTGATTAAACTCATCTAATATTGCTTCATTGCATTGTTTAATATCTATTACTTTTCCTAATACTCTTATTCCATTTTTATAAATATTATATTTAACAAAAAATAAAACTATAGAAACAACTAATAACATAATCCCTATAATTAATAACATATGTGCTTCCATATCTCTCCCTCCATTATGGTAAAGTAATATTTAATACATTATATGTTAATATTTTGCATAATGTTAAAGGAGCCTTATAAAAATAGAACGTTAATTTTAATTAAATATAATAATCTATATGTTAAAATTATTTTTATAATATTTTATAATATCTCTAACTTCTGAATGGACTTCTTTAAACCTATATCCACCAATTTCCATTATATTTTTTATATCCATTGTAATATCAGTCCATTTATTATAAGGAGAAGTTTCTTCTTTATCTATATTGTTGTTTACAATTCCTTCTATTTTTAATTCATCTTCAATAGAATTTATTATTCCTTTTATACTTATTTTTCCAATACAAGCAGCATTTATAGGTCCGTGTATATCCTTATCTAAAAGCCAAGCTAAAAATATTCCTGCTTCATTTTGAGTTATCATATTCATATATGAATTTAATTTAGTAGAATAAATAGTTTCTTTGTTTTTTACTTTTTTAATATATGTTAAAAGTCTTTCTGAAGAATCATCTTTTCCTATAACAACTGGAAATCTAACAGCTATTACTTTAAATTTAGCATTTTTATATGTTGAAGCTTCCATTAATCTTTTACCTTCTTTATATGAAAAATCTTCCTTTTCTCCCATAACTATATTATATTTATTAGGATCAAAACATTTTTCACCTAAATTATTACCATAATCATATACTGCAATTGAAGAAACAACTATATATTTTTTAATCTTTCCATTTAAAGCTTTGCACATTCTTATTCCGTCATTTGAGCTATATGAAATAGTATCATAAACTACATCATATTCTTTATCCTTTAAAGCATTAGATAAATCATTATAATCTCTTTTATTTACAAATATACGTTTAACTTTATCTTTAAAACTATCCTCCATTTCTTTTGTTGTTGCTATTGTTACATCATGTCCATTAATTAAAAGCTCTTTTACAAGCTCCTTTCCCAAAAATCTCGTCCCACCAAATACCAAAACTTTACTCATAGCAAAAAATCCTTTCATATTAATATAATAATAATCTCATATCTTGCTTAATTATATGATACTATATTTAAATATATTATCCAAATTACAAAGTAACTTGTACAAAAAGCAACCCAAATTATTTTGAGTTGCTTTTTTAAAATAAGAAATATTCAATAATAATTTTAAATGAAAGAAATATAAAAACTGGGACTAATATAACGGATATAATCATATATCTGCTTGCCTTTTTATTTATTTCCCTTAATTTATCTTCATCACAATTTTCTTTTTTAGCCTTTTTAAATGTACTTATAGATTTTATAAAAAATGTAATCATTAATATAATAATAATTGCTAATAATAACATAATAAAATCCCTCCTAACCTTTATTTACATATTATCATATTTTCACATAAATTTTAAATCTTATATTTAATAATATAGAGTATTTTATACATATGTTGTAGAATGTATATTATATTAATTAAATAAAATAGGAGGTATCTTATGAAACTATTATTATATTTAATAATTGGACTACCTTTAATATTTGTAATAATTTTAATGACTCGTAATATCATTAGAATAAAAAAATCTAGAGATGAAACATTAAATAAAAAAAATAAAAAATGAAACCCTATTAAATTTAATAGGGTTTCATTTTTATTTTAATATAGTAAATATCATATATAAAGTTAACAATAAACTGATAGGAACTAATATGACAGAGGTAATCATATACTTCTTTGCCTTTTTACCTTCAACTTCCATACTTCCTTTACCTTCAGCAACCTTTCTGAAAATACTTGATGCTATAAAAAATAATATAAGCATTACAATAACTATAATTATATTCGCAATTACTAAGTATACCATAATATAATCCTCCTCAGTTTAAAAATTCTTACTTTAATATATTAACATATTTATTTATGTTTAAATTGTTAACTTAATGCTAATTATCCTAAAGTAAATACCATATCAGTATTGTTACTTAAATCTTCTCTATATACATACCCTTCTTCATTAAATTTCTTCAATCCTGAAATATCATTTATTTTATTTTTTATAATAAATGTAGCCATAAGACCTCTAGCTCTCTTTGCATGAACAGTTACAACTTTATACTTTCCATTTTTAAATTCTTTAAATATAGGATTTATTATTTTAATTCCGTTCATTTTGGATAATTTTGCAGATTTTGAATATTCATTAGATGCTAAATTCACTAAAATATCACTTTCACTTTCTTTTATATCCTTAATTAATAGCTTGTTTATTTTATCATTCCAAAAAGAATACAAATCTTTATTATCTCCAATAGTTAATTTAGTTCCCATTTCTAATCTATAACTAGCTATTAAATCTAAAGGTCTTAAAACTCCATAAAGACCTGATAAAATTCTTAAATGATTATTTGCATATTCTAAATCTTCTTTAGAATATGATTCTATATTAAGTCCTCTAAAAGCTTCACCATTAAATCCTAAAATAGCTGGAAATAAGTTCTCTTCTTTTTCTATAGTCCATTTATGAATATTTGAAAAAGTATCATCTCTTAATTTTTCTGAAATTTTCATTAAAGAAGCTAATTCATCTGGATTAAACTCTTTTAATCTTTTATTTAATTTCTTTGCTTCACTTTTAAATCTTACTTCTGTTAAATCTATATTATAATTTAATTTTTTTATTTCTATTTTTTTTGCTGGTGATAAAATTACTATCATATTTTCCTCCTATTACTTACTTTCTTAAATAAAATAATAACATAAATACTTTATAAATTGTTTTTTAATTTCTTAAATGTAACCTATTGACAAAAAAAATTATAAGAGTTAAGATTTATTTAAATCTAATACATTAATCCGTTGATAAGGAGAAGTAATTAAATTTAGGTTCAATAAAGAGAGCTTTAAGTATTTTGGTGAGAACTTAGCAAGAAAGAATTTAATGAATGGACCTTAGAGGAATAGGGGGAAATCTTTTTAAAAGAGAGTATCTTATATCGTTTACCTTACGTTACAAAGGTTAGAGTATGTTAGTACTTGAAATTAAGAGGTATAATAAATTAATTTATTATGCAAATTAGGTGGTACCGCGGATATTATCTCCGTCCTATTTATTTAGGACGGAGTTTTTTTATTATTTTTTAATTATGAGAGGAGTTTTTTAATATGAAAAAAGAAATAATGCTTACAGGAGATAGACCAACTGGTAAATTACATTTAGGACACTATGTAGGTTCTCTTAGAACTAGATATGAATTACAAGAAACAGGAAATTATGAAAATTTTATTATGATTGCAGACCAACAAGCTTTAACTGATAACGCTAGAAACCCTGAAAAAATAAGAAATAGTTTATTAGAAGTAACTTTAGATTACTTAGCTGTTGGAATAGATCCAAGTAAAACAACAATTTTTGTACAATCTCAAATACCTGAATTAAATGAATTAACAATGCATTATTTAAATTTAGTTACTCTTTCAAGACTTGAACGTAACCCTACTATAAAAGAAGAAATAAAATTAAGAGGATTTAATACAAGTATTCCAGCTGGATTTTTAATATATCCAGTAAGCCAAACTGCTGACATTACTGCCTTTAAAGCAACTAAAATTCCTGTTGGAGAAGATCAATTACCTATGATTGAACAAACTAGAGAAATAGTTAGAAGTTTTAATTCAATTTATGGTGATGTATTAGTAGAACCTGAAGCTTTAATTCCACAAACTAGTTGTAAAAGACTTCCTGGTATTGATGGTAAAGCTAAAATGAGTAAATCTCTTGGAAATGCTATATATCTTTCAGATGAAGCTGATGTAATAAAAGAAAAAGTTATGAGTATGTATACAGATCCAAATCATATAAAAGTTTCAGATCCTGGGGAAGTTAAAAACAATCCAGTATTTATGTATTTAGATGCCTTTGGAAAGGATAAAAAATATATAGAAGAACTTAAACTTCAATATACAAAAGGTGGCCTTGGTGATGTTAAGGTAAAAAGATATTTAAATGAAGTTTTACAAGCTGAACTTGAGCCAATTAGAAATAGAAGAAAAGAATTTGCAAAAGATAAAGAGCTTTTATATAAAATACTTTTAGATGGTAGTAATAAGGCTCGTGAAACTGCATCAAAAACTCTTACTGAAGTTCGTGATGCAATAGGTATAAATTATTTTACTAAATAATTATTTACTATAATACACTTTAAATTAAACACTTTATAAATCCATTATATTTTTGCTTTTTAAATTAAATAAGATGTATAAAAATTTCTTTTTTATACATCTTATTTTTATAAACTATTTTATTTTTCTAAATCCTATAACTGCAGCTCCAATTGCACCTGCAAATTGACTTAATTTATGAGTATAAACTTTTTTATTTAAGTAACTTTCTAATGTTTCCTTAAAAACTTTTGATGTAGCAAGTCCACCACTAAAAAATACATCGCCTTCTATATTTAACCTTTGTGCAAAATTTGAAGTTCTCTTACTTATAGAATGAACTACTCCAAGGGCAATATCTCCCCTATCTACATCATTTGCAAGAAGACTTATTATTTCACTTTCTGCAAAAACGGTACACATACTTGATATATTAACAGGAGTTTTACCTTCTACAAATTCATCAATATTATTAATATCTTCTTCTAATATTCTCATCATAACATCAATAAATCTACCTGTACCTGCTGCACACTTATCATTCATTAAAAAATCTACAACATTTAAAGATCTATCTAATAAAATAGCCTTTGAATCTTGTCCACCAATATCAATAACAGCTCTAATATTTGGATTTAAAAAGGCTGCTCCTTGAGCGTGACAAGTTATTTCTGTTATCTTTTTGTCTGCTTCTTTTAAAAGATTTCTTCCATAGCCTGTACTTACTACATATTTTACAGAATCACTATAAAGTTCATTAAAAACTTTATAAATACTCTCCTTTGGTTTTGCTGCTGTTTTTATAATTAAAGTCTTTACTATATTTTTACCATCAAATAAAACACCTTTTGTTGTTGTTGATCCTGAATCAATGCCTAAAGTATAAGTATTCATAAAAATTCCTATAGCATTTCAATAAATGCAGCCATTCTAGTATTTAATTGACCAATGTCAGATTCTGAGAAGTCAGTTTCAACACTCATATAAGGTTTATTCTTTTCATCATTTACAAATCTCTTTATTGATAAAGTTTCAACATTATATGTGTGGCAAGCTGTTAATATAACATCAACAACTGCATCAACTTTATATTCATCAATCATTTTATCTAAAAGTTTTATTCTGTTTGGATTTGCTGTCATACAAGAACATCCAATAGATAAATATTTACGAGCTAATGCATCATAAACATCTGGATTATCTTCATCAACTAAATCTTCAACAGCCTTTGCTCCACTACAATTTTCAAAGGCAACAACATGTCCACCATTATCTTCAATTGCTTTAATAACCTTTTCTGTAGCACCACCTATTGGGCATCCTGTAATTAGTATACGTGGCTTTTTATCATATTTCTTTTCCTTTTCATATTCAGTATTAATCTTTTCAATTAATTCATCCATTTGAGCTGGTATTTTATCTCTTTCAAAACTAAATGTTGTTCCATTTAAAACTTTAAATATATCTTGTCCTAGCACTGGAACTGGTTCCTTTTTTGCAAGCTCATAAAATCTTTTTAATGCTTTTCTCTCATTATTTTTTATTTTAATTGCTTTTTTAATATCTTCTTCTGTTATTTTTACATTAAACATTTCTTCAAGACGTTCTTTAAGTCTTATAATCTCATTTTTCCATAATTTTAATCCATCTTCTGTTTGAGAATTTGGAAGTTGCATAACATGAACTGGCTTAAATTCTGAAAGATATTCATACATCTTTTTCTTACCATCACAAGTTGTTTCTCCTATTACTAAATCTGAAAAATAAAAGAAAGGACATTTATCAGTTTTTCCAAAACCATAACTTGATTTAATTAATGGACATAAATTACGTGGTAAATCCTTTTCAGCATCTGGTATTGTTTCATCTGAACTTGCACAAAGTGATACAGTTGCAGCTCCCATTGCTAATGCTAACTCCTGTGGAAAATATGTACAAAATACTCCTATTAAAGGAATATCCTTATCCTTTAATTCCTTTGCTTTTATAAAGGCATTTCTTCTTCCTTCTCCAAATTCATTGAATATTTCTGGTAAATTCTTTTGTAAATCCATAAATTCTAAACTCCCCTTTACAATTTATTTTAAATGCATTAATTTTTATTTATGGTAACGTATACAATTAAATATTACCACAATTTTTCAATTATAAACTAAATACTATTGTTAACTTTATATTAATTAATAATATAGATTTTAAAACTAAATAATTTAAATAAAAAAGTACTGTCTAAATTTAAACAGTACTTTTTTTATTTATTTAACTTCTTTAAGTATTATTCCTTTTTTAAAGCCTCCTCGCTCTAACTTTTTTTCTTCCCTTTTATTTAAAAGATCTTCTTCCTTATATCCTAGATTATCAGCAAGGGCACATAAAACTTCCATTACATCTGCAAGCTCTTCTAAATTTTTATCTTCTAAATATTCATTTACTTCCTCTTTTAATTTTTCCTCTAAATATTCTTCTTTTTCTTTTCCAGTTACAACTTCTATTACGCAAGTTTTATTTGAATCTTCTATTATTTTTGGTATATTATCTCTAACTAATTTATTATATTTTTTCATATATTAGTCCTCCTCATTAGCATTATTTATTCCTCTATTTTTGTAATATTCAATTACTCTCATATTAATTGAATCAATAACATTTTCTTTAAATATATCATTACTTAAGAATTCTTCTAATTCTTTTGTTATTGTAAAATCTTTTCCTTCAAAAGAAAAGAATTTACTGCCAGAATTTAATAAAAATTTAAGAGGCATTTCTTTAGCTTTTTTAATATAGTCTTTTTTCTCCCATTTTTCTAAAAAATCTTTATTATTTTTACCTATAATGTCCTGCTTATTAGAAGGTTTACTATAAAATTCTTTCATAGATTTATATATATCATCCTCACTAATTGAAAGTTTCATATTTCCATTATTATAAAAGGCTAAAAGTATTGGCATTTTATAAGTTTTACTCATATTGGTTGATTCTATATAATTAATAAATTCTTCTGCAATTGTACCTTTTAAAGCTTTTTCGTAAATATTTAATTCATCAATAGAATCTAAAAAAGCTAAATAGTTTCTAAAAGGACTTTTCTTTCCTTTTTTTCTAACTTCTCCATAAATTTCTCCATCCATTAAAGTTATAAATTCTTCTCTGTTTGGAATTTTATTTATATATTCTTTAACTCTATAAAATTCTTCCTTTAATTTTTCTTCAAACTTCATTTCCTTACTTAAAAGTTTCTTGTATAAATCCACAAGTTCAAAATCAAAATCTATATAACAATCCTCTGGATATTCAAAATAATTAGGATTATTAGAAATGCTTCTATCCTTTGGCTTAATTCCTCCAATAAGCTTTGGAATCATATCTGCCTTTTTATAGTTACCTATAAAATCAAGTACATTTACATACTCTTTATTTTTATCTAATCTTAAACCTCTTCCAAGCTGCTGCATAAATACAGTTTGAGATTCTGTAGGTCTTAAAAACATAACCATATCTAAAGATTTTATATCTACACCTTCATTAAACATATCAACTGAAAAAATTATATTTATTTCATTATTTTTTAACCTATTAAGAGCTTCTTCTCTATTTAAAGAATATTCACCCTTTGAATCACTATATACAGCACAGGATTTTACTCCATTTTCACTAAAATATCTTGCCATATATTCAGCATGAGCCTTTGAAGAACAAAATCCTAAAGCCTGTTTTGAATTAAATTTTTTATAATGTTTAAGTATTAAATTAGCTCTCCTATCAAGCATTAAAGCTTTTTCAAGTTCTAAAACATTGTATTTCCCATTTTTAATATTTATATTGTTATAATCTACTGTTTCATCATAAATACCATAATATCTAAAAGGACAAAGATAACCTTTATTAATAGCCTCCCTAAGCCTTATCTCATAGGCTATGTTGTAATCACATATTGAGAATACATCTCTATTATCCATCCTCTCTGGCGTTGCTGTTATACCAAGTAAAAATTTAGGATTAAAATAGTTTATTATGTTTTGATAATTTTTTGTAACTGAATGATGAAATTCATCTATTACAATATAATCAAAATAATCTTTAGAAAACCAATTTTCATTTAAATATTCTTCCTTGCCAAGGCTTTGCACAGAAGCAAAAAGAGCATCTGCATCCTTATCCTTTGATTCCCCTCTAAAAAATCCTGTTTTTAAATTATTTCGTACATTTTTAAAACTTTCTTCAGCTTGATTTAATATTTCCTCTCTGTGAGCTATAAATAATACTCTATTAAATTCCAAAGAATCAAAAGCTGCAAGATAAGTTTTACCTATACCAGTTGAAGCTACAACAATCCCCTTATCCATTCCATCTTCTCTTAATCTTTTAAGTTCTACTAAAGCTTCAATTTGAGCACCTCTTGGAGAAAATAATGGAATAATATTATTATCACAAGAATTATTATCCTCTATATTCCCTGTCTTATATATTTTAGGTTTTTTCCATGACTTAGAATATTTTTTAAGTTCCTGATCATTTAATATTATTGACTCATTTAAAAATAAATTTTCAAACTCTTTGCAAAAATAATTAAAATCTTCTTCGTTTTGCTCTTTTTTAAGTCTATAATTCCATTCTAACCCTGATGTTAAAGCAGATTTTGAAATATTTGATGAGCCTATAAATATATCTCCCTTTCCATTTTCATAATAGAATATGTATGCTTTAGGATGAAAAGACCTTTTAGAGTCCTTATAAAATCTCATATCAGCTTTATCTTCTAATATATCCTTCATTAAATATAAAGCAGATGGCTCTGTTATACCAAGATAATTACCTGTAAGTATTCTTATTTTACATCCATTTTCTAATGCAACCTTTAAATCATTATTTAGAAGCTTAACTCCTGTTTCTCTTAAAAAAGCAACAATTATATCAACCCTTTTTTCTCTTTTAAAAGAATCTCTTAATTTATGTATAAGAAAATTACTATCTCCACCTGTTATACAATTAATATTTTCTTCTATTCCCTTTTCTTTTATTTCTGTTATACTAATCTCTTTTTCTATTGCTTTATTTTTCATAACTTCTCCTAACCATTATAAAAAACTAATTGCTCTTTTATTCTTCTTATTCCACCTCTTGGATTTTCTATATCTCCCTTATATCTTGGAATAATGTGCATATGAAGATGCATTATAGTTTGTCCACCATAGAAGCCAACATTTACTCCAATATTATATCCATCTGGATTGTATTTTTCATCTAAAATTTCTTTTATCTCTTTTGATAAGCTATACATTGCTTTTATTTCTTCTTCTGTGGCATCAAAATAATTTTGAAAATGTCTTTTTGGTATTATAAGAACGTGTCCTTCATTTACTGGAAATTTATCATATATAGCAAAACATAAATTGTTTTCTGCTATGTAGTCTTCTTTTTTGTAATTACAAAATAAACAATCCATAATTTTCTCCTTATTTGTTTTATGTAAATATTTTAACATATATTAGAATAAAGTATAAATTTAAACATAAAAAAGGTATTAATTAAGAAACTTAATTAGTACCTTTTTTACTACTTATTCTATATAATAACTTAATTCATTATAATCAATTCCATACTCATCCAATAAAATTCTTAAAGTATATATTTTTGCATTAGTATTTAAATTTTTCTCTACATAAACATCCTCTGCAAGTCTTACTTCAGCTCTTATATCTTTATTACTTGAACTAAATCTTTTATTTAAATACTCATCACCAAAATCTTTTTTTGTTATTTTTCTAAATATAACAGAATCTAAATCATACAACATCTTACATACTTCTTCAAACAGTTCAGTCCATGTTTTACAAGACCTCTCTATTCCCATAAATGAAAATCCTTTAACTTTTGAATTTGTTAAATCTTCTTCTTCTGAAAGATAAAATAAATTTTCTTTTTCCTTTTCTATCTTATAATCAGTATATGGATATTCCCATATTTCTTTAGCTAAATCAAATAGAATTTCGCCTCTCTTCTTTATTTCTTCTTCATTCCATTTATCTACTGATGCAACATATTTATTGAGTTTTAATCTACTATTATTAAATCCAGCCTCTATATTTTTCTTTTCATGAAATGGTCTATTACTCATTTGAGAATTATATCCTGTAAGTGTTAAATTACCTATTGTATGAAGATATTTTTCTTTAACTTCCTCATAGTTTTCACCAAGCATTTCTATCCAACTTGGAGTTAAATTTTGAGGCATAATATGTTCTATACTTAATTCATTTTGCTCTACTAATTTCTCTATAGCAACTTTTTCAGTATTATTATAATTTTCTAGTCTTTCTAAAAGATAAAGCTTATTTTTACTTTTCCAATTATAAACATTATTTTCAAGAAAGTTTCTTTTAAATTCCGTATCATCTGGTATACGCTGAGATAAATTTTTATTAGCTAACACATATTTAAAAACTTCAACATAATTATTTTCATAATCCCTATGAGATTTTATTTCCTTACATAAATTCATAAATACTTTGTTTAAAGCATTAGTTGCCACTCCACACATTATTCTTCTAAAAATATAACTTTCTATTACTTTAAATATTTCAGTTAAATCTTCTGATGTTATTGTTCCATTATTATAATCATCAATTACCTCAAGTAAACAAGGATATGAAACTCTTACTTCAAGCTTATTAATCTTTTGTAGGTGCTCGTCTGCTTCTTTTACTCCAGTATTACTCGTTAATATCTTATTGTAATACTCTGAATATTTAAGAATATCTTTTAAACACTCTTTTATATCTATATTATTATCCTTTATATAAGATTTAAAATTTATATATACTTTACTTATATTAGAAATTCTTTTTTCTTTCATTGTCATATAATCTCTTATGAAACTTGTTACATTATAAAGAGTATTTTTTTCAACTTTATTCCAATAATTATTATAAAGATTTTCTTGCTCTTTTGATGTCTTATCCATAAGTATAAAATTTCTAACCTTATCTGCATCTGTTAAATCAAGCCCTGTTGAGTTTAAACTTTCAAATATTAACTGTGGATCATCTTCACCATTTTTAAGTTCAATTTCAACAATCATTAATCTTTCTATTGCTGAATATAATTCATCTAAAGATATTTCTCCATCAATAATTCTCTCATAAAAATATTTATAATTTGATGATATATTTGATTCTTCATTTAATTCTTCATCATTAAATATATTTTCAAAAGCTTTTCTATCATCTTTAATAGGTTTTAATTTCAACTTGCTATCATCATCCATATAAGGATTAACTAAATATTGATTATATATTTTCTCTTTTCTTATTTTATCGCTTTTAAGTCTACCTTTGTTTAATATATTATAGATAGCTAGAAGTATTAAAGATACTGTTGTTATTCTTTGTTGCCCATCTATAATTAAATATTCTCTATCTCTTGATGAATCATTATAAATTGAAACTATAGTTCCAAAAAAATGTGATTTGTAATCATATTTAACTACATTTACTAAATCATCATATAATTGCTTACATTGTTCTTTTTTCCAATCGTAATTTCTTTGATATACTGGTATTACAAAGTTTGTATCTGAACTATCTAAAAATCTTAATAACCATTTTTCATTAGCCTTCATTTTATATCCCTCTCAATTTTTATAGTATATTATTATAATGTTTTTCAATTCAAATTTAATAGTATTTATTTATATAATTGTATATTTTATTTTTTCTCTTTTAATAACATTTTTCTATAATCTTCTGCATACTCATAACTATTATTTTCATCCTTTGGAGTAACGTTTTTATAATTTTCATTTATAATAAGCCACATTCCTTGATTTATCATATATACTTTATTATTTTGTGGATTATAATAAAATTCATTTGGTCCTGTAAATTCTTTTGGAATATAATGATATAAAGGTTTATTATTCATTTCTGGAATATTAAAGTTTTCTTTTACTATTTCTTTATAAATAACATTCTTAAATCCCTTAGAATTTATTATCTTTAATCCTTTTTTTATATTATCTTCTTTTTTAGAATTTTCTTTTTTCTTTGCTTCTTCATCTTTCTTCTGTTCTTGCTTTTTTAATTCTTCCTGCTTTTTTGTAATCTCATCTTTTACCTTATTAACTTCAGATTTTTGCTTATCTGATAAATCTTTTATATCAATACTATTTACTAATTCCTTTGCTTTATTTAATGATTCTTCTTTTAATAATTCATTTATTTTTTTAATATTATCATTATATTCTTTATCTATTTTTTCTTTTTTCTCTATATTTTCATGTAAATTTTTAATATCATTATTTAAATTCTCATAATCTCCAACTTTTTTTATATTATTTAGTAATTCTAATGCCTTATCATAATTTCCATCTTTATATTCTTTCTCTGCTTCTAAATAACTATTTAACATATTATAAGTTTCCTCAGCTTGTGATCCACCATTTTCATTCATTGCTAGTTTAAATAAATTTTTAGCTTTATCATATTCATTAGAAGCAATTGCTATTTTTCCTTCCTCTATAGCCTTTTTAGATGTTGAATTTCCACACCCATATACTCCTAGTAACATAAAAACTAATACTAAAATAATTATACTTCTTTTCTTCATCTTCTATTATTTCCCCTTTAAGTTATTTTATTGTTTTCCCATATTTTTATTTATCAATTTAATATTTTTAACATACAATTTTTCATCTGGATTTAATTCATGTGCTTTTTTATAACATGCTAATGCTTTAATATTATCTTTCTTCCTATCATAACTTACCCCCATGTTATTCCAAAAAATATCATTTTGCTCATCTAAATTTATAGCCCTTTTAAAATATTCTATAGATTTATCATATCTTCTTTTTCTTTGCATTTCATTTGCTAAAGCTTCTAAAACCTCAGTATTCTCTGGATCTATAGTTTCTGCCATATTTAACTGTTCTTCAACAAATGTATATTGTTTTAATCCTTTATAAGCTTCTGCTAATCTTAAATATATATCAGAATCATTTTCTTCCCTATATTCTGCTAGCTTTAAGTATTTAATTGCATTTTTATAGTTTTCATTTTTTAAATAACACTTTCCTAATCCTAAATATCCTTTATAATTATTTTCGTCCAAATTTATTGCATCTTTAAAAGTTTTTAATGCTAATCTTGGTTTACCTAAATTATATAGGTATACATGTCCAATACTACTTAATGCATCTATTTTTTCATTTACATATGCTTCCTTTGAATTTACTATTTTTTGAAACATTTCTAATGCCTTTTTATAATCATTATCATAGTCTGCATATATTGTTCCTAAAGAATCTAATGCATAAGCATTTTCATTTTCTTCTAATAAACTCTCTTTAAAATACTTTTTACTTAAATCCATATCTTCTAAATAATAATAAATTTGTCCTAAAGTATTATTTCCATATACTTTATCCTTAGCTCCTTTTTTTAATCCTTCTTTTATTACATTTATTGCTTTTTCAAAATTGCCATCTATAAAATATGCCTCACCTAAATTAAGGTAAATATCAGGATTTTCATTTTCTTTTATAAGATTATTACAAAATTCAATAGCTTCCTTAGAACTTTCTTCAATTATTTCATCAAAAGCATCATTAATATTTTCTCTTATATCTTCTTTATCACAATTTAAAAGATTACCTTTTTTCATATTCTCCCATCTTGTAAGAAGTTGAAGGTTGCTAAATTCTGTAAGACCACCTTCTGATATTGGAATTATGTGATCTATTTGAAAATTCACCTTGCTTTTACTTTTATAATCACTTATAGCTGAATGATAATATCCATCTTCATCTTTAAATTTATTAAAAACTGCTTCTCTTAATTCTTTTGCTTTAGTTGGATTTTGATCTTCTAATTCTTTTAAAGTTAATATTTTATCTTCTACCTCTTCATAATCTACTTCTATACAATCTATACCTTCTTCTTCTGCAAAACTTATTTTTGATAATTCTTTATTTAAAATATCGTATAACATTCTCTTATTCCCATTAAAAAATAATTTTAAAAAGTTATTTTCATTTTTCCATAACTTATCAATATATTCTTTCTTTGCCTTTTCCCCAAAATCCTTATCATATATTTCTTTAGCTATTTTTGATATATCAAACTTTTCTCTTTCTTCTAAAGGCATAAACTTAGGCTTTTCTCCTGTTTGAGAATAATAAATTATAATATCCTTTATATCATCCTCATTGTAAGCTATTGAAGTATCTGATTCTTTTAAATATTTATCTTCACCATACTTACAAAGAATATTTACTTCTTTATCACTTAAATATTCTTTTTCTTCTATGTTACAATTTTTAAATATATCTCCTAAATTATCTATAAGATTATTAAGCTCATCTTTAAAGCAATCATAAACTAATATATCGCATATTTTTTCATTATGTTCATCTTCATCATTATTTAATAAAATACTAAAAGAATATATTCCAACTGGTATTCTTTTGATAAAAGATATCTTTTCTAGTTCTTCTGTATTTACTGTATTATCCATAATTCTTGCAAATTCTTCAATTTTATTTAAAGAAATTAATCGTATTATATTCTTATTTCTTTCTTTTGAATCTTTTCCAATTCCATTATAATTACTTTCAATTAATCCTTTAGGATTTACCCATGATATTTTATCTTTCCAATCGTCTACAAAACTAACTATATAAGCATCCTCAGTTCCTCCTGCTTTTTTACCTCTTAAAGCTCTTCCTATCATTTGAGTCATAAGTATAGTTGATGTTGTTTGCCTTGCTAAAAATACTGTTTGTATATTAGGTATATCTGTTCCTTCTGTTAATATATTTACGTTTATTAATATATCTAAATCTCCATTTTTAAATGAACTTATTATTCTATCCTTTTCCTCATTACTTATAGCAACTTGTGTTCCTTCTGTTTTAATTCCTGATATAACATATTCTGCTTTTATACCATGCTTTTCAAAAATACTTTTTAATGCGATTGCATGCTTTTGATTAACTGCAAATATTATTGTTTTACCATATTTTTCTTTATTATTTATATAATGATCTACTATAAACCTATTTCTATCTTTATTCTTTACAATATATTCTGCAATACTTTCTGGAAGTATATCATTATTTCTTATTAAATTTAGCTGTTTATCAGTTAAATCCAAACTCATATCCACTTTTGTTTTCTCTTCTATAAATATTGGCTTAGAAAGTATTTGCATATTTATAAGTTTTCTTAAATCTATACCATATGTAATATCATCTTTAAATATTTTCTTTAAAGCACCTTTTTCATCATCTGATGTTCTAAAAGGAGTTGCTGTTAGTCCTAAAACCTTTACAGTACACTTTGCACTTTTTTCTACTTCTTTTAATATATCAACATATCCCTTTGCTACTGAATGATGAGCTTCATCTATAACTACAAATATATCTTCTTCTAAAATTGAAACCCAATTTTTTATTAAATACTTAATTCCACTTCTTAAACTATCTTTACTTGCTATTATAATATCATCATATTCTTTTATATTTACTGGCCTATCATGTTTACCTGATATTATTCTATAATTATAAAAACTTCTATTAGGAACTAAACTACTATAACTATTATCTATAAAAGATTTTAATGCTTGGTCTAATAATTCATGTCTATGGGCAATCCATAAAACTTTATTTTTATTATTTATTACATTTTTTAATATCCATTGAACAGCAGTTAAAGTTTTTCCTCCCCCTGTTGGAAGTACTAAAAGCCCCTTATAATCTTCTTTATTTTCTACTTCAGAACTTAATGCTTTCATTGCTTCAATTTGATGTGGATAAGGTTTTCTGCTAACCTCTCCATTAACTATTTTTATTTGTCCTGCATATTTATTTTTAACCTTTACCATAGTATCTTCTCCTTAATTAGTTATTTATCTTATATAAAATTCTATTAATACCATAATTTACACTAAATATTATACAACAAAAAAATTTAAAAGTTTAATTTTAAAAATCTATTTTCCAACTAAAAAAGGTGCCAATAAAATTATTAGCACCTTTTTTCTATGAAGCTTTAATACTTTTAACCCTCTCTAAATGTTCCATTCTAAGATTTCTATCGGTTATATTGGCATTATTTAAAGCATCATATATCTTATTAACTTCATCTTCACTTAAATTATATTCTGAGTTATACCTCATTAAATATCTTTTTAAATCAGCTCTATGTAAAACTTCAGTAACTGTATTTACCCTTTTAAATTCACAACTATCTGAAAAAACAATTATAGATGTTGGAACTACATCAATTACATTTTTTATTACATTCTCTGTAGCTTTTATATGTCCATAGTTTTGTCTAATTGGATTAAAGAACCTATTTTTCTCTTTATAAATAGTTTGAGTCCAATATTTTGAGTTTTCATCACCAAATATCCACCCACTATAATTTTTATCTTCTATTACAAATACTCCTTTAGGTCCAATACAAATGTGATCTATTTGAGTCGTTCCATTTTTTGATTCTAAAAGTATATCATCTAATACCTTATACCCTTGTAATGAAAGCAAAACTTTTTTTGTTCTCTTTTCTCCTAAATCTCCTTTTATTTTTGTCAAAGATTTTTTTGAAGTTAATACTTTTAAAATTATAATTAACCCAAATAAAATAATTAAATATTTCATAATGAAAACTCCTTTTTTCTAATTATTATTTTACTCTTTTTTACATTATTTTTATAATACAAGAGGTTTGTTGCTAGAAATAATAGTTATTGTTAAATCTGTATTTAAAATAGCTTACTTTGAACTTGTTACATCAATTATTTTAGTATTTAACCTAAAAATTTTTTTATTCATCTATTTCTATAATTTAACTATAGTATTGTAAATTAGTAAATTCAAGTTAATGTTTATTAATAGTTTTTTTACATATTAATACAAATAAAAGCTATTGCAATAAAATATATTACAATAGCTTAGTAAATTTATATATTATTTTAAAAGTTCTAAAAAATCTTCTTCTTTAACTATATTCACATTAAGATCCTTAGCTTTAGAAATTTTACTATTACCTGGATTTTCACCTATAACTACCATATAAGTTTTTCCACTAACACTTTGAGTAACTGCCCCTCCATACATTATTGCTAATTCTTGAAGTTCTATTCTATCCTTTTTTGTGTCCCCAGTAAAAACTATTTTTTTGCCATCAAAAATATTTTTAATTATATTTTCTTTTGCTTTTTCTAATCTTCTTTTTTCTTCTTCTCTATCAGCCTTACTCTTCCTTACAAATTTAGCTGGTTGTTTTTGTTCTATATCTTTTTTATTATTATTTTTATAAGAACTATAATAATTACCACTCTTTTCTATTGTCTTCCATCTTTCTGGCTTTAATTTCTTTAAAAGTTCTAATAAATCTAATACATCCTGTAAGGCATTGTGATCTTGTCCTTCTTTTATTCCATAGTAGGATAGTAAATTAACAAGTTTATAACTATCTAATTTAACCATACTTCTTATTGTATTTAAACTACAATAAAATTTTTGATCTTCATCTATAAATCCCCAATGAACTAAAAACCTTCTATCAAAGTCTGCATTATGAGCTATTAAAGGACATTTATATTTTTTTACTAACTTTTTAAACTTATCCTTAAACTCTTCATTTTCTTCTATTGCTTCTAAACCATTTCCATAACCTTTTTTATATTCTTCTTCATCAATTACTTTTGCCAAATGAAGAGTTTCTATAACCCTATAATCTTCTACTACAACTGCTGCTATTTCCCTTATTCCATCTTCCTTTTTAAAACTCATTGGAGTTTCTATATCAACAATTATAAATCTTTCTTTTTTCTGCATATCTATGAAATATTCTGGATGTATACTATGAAGTTCTCCATTTATATTTAAAATTATTTCATTATCATCTACAAATCCTACAACATCACATAGTGTAGCATCTTCTGTATAAATACCTTTATAATATAAATCTTTAACCTCTTTTGATTTTGATGATATTACTTTTAACTCCTTTAATTTTTCTAACTTTTCTTCTTTAGATTTAAATTCTGTCCAATCTCTTTTAGGATTTATCATTTTATTCCTCCAACTTATTTTTTACATATTATTATAACATATATAAAACTTTATTAACTTTTAATGTAAACTTTTTAGGTTTATAATTAAATTGTAAACTAAAGAAAAATATAATAATGGAGGGGATTTAATGGATTTTAAAAAAGCAAACAATAACTGGATATTAAAAATTAATAAAGGTGAACAAATTGCAAGTTCTATAAAAGATTTCTGCAAAAAAAATAATATAAAACTTGCTTCAATATCTGGAATAGGTGCTGCAACAGATATAAAAATAGGTTACTTTAACTTAAATACAAAAGTTTATAATGAAAAAGTATTTACTGACAAATACGAAGTAACAAGTCTTTTAGGAAATGTAACTACAAAAGATAATGAACCTTATCTTCATCTTCATATAACTTTTTCAGATGAAGATTGTACAACTTATGGTGGACACTTTGTAGAAGGTACTATAAGTGGAACTTCTGAAATTTTTCTAACTGTCTTTGATGGAGAAGTAGGAAGATATGTAGATTCTGAAACTGGAATAAATGTTATGGATTTAAAATAATATTAAAACTCTAAAGAAAAGATAGTATAAATTTTATTTTTTATCTTTTCTTTAGAGTTATTTTTATTTAAATTCCTTTAAAAGTTCTGCAAATGGATTATTTATATCTTCCTTTGCTTCCTTTTTCATTTTTTGCATTATTTTATTTACTTCTCTTTTATTAACTTTATCGTTTTTATTAAATCTTTTCTTAAATTGAGATTCCTTTTCTCTGAAATTACAATTAGTGTTTGGACAAACATATATTTTACCCTCTCCACTACCTCTAAGTTCTAATCTCTTTTTACATTCTGGACATCTTGCATTTGTAATTCTTGATAAATTTTCTCTATGCCCACATTCTCTATCTTGACATACATACATAGTTCCATTTTTCCCTTTAACTTCAAGCATATACTTTCCACACTCTGGACATTTCTTTCCTGTTAAATTATCATGATGGAACTTAACACTTTCTTCTTTTACAGCTTCTACTAATGCTGTTGAATAATTTTTCATATTTTTTATAAATTTATGTGGATCTTCCTTACCCTTTGAAATTTTTTCAAGCTCTAATTCCCATTTTGCAGTAAGAAGTGGTGATTTAAGCTCATTAGGAACTAACTCTATAAGTTGTTTTCCCTTTGATGTTGGGAAAATCTCTTTTCCTCTTTTTTCAATAACAAAGGAATTAAATAATTTTTCTATTATATCTGCTCTAGTTGCAACTGTTCCAAGTCCACCTGTTTCTCCTAAAGTTTTAGCTGAGTTTTTATCTATATTTACATACTTTTGAGGATTTTCCATTGCAGATAAAAGTGTTCCTTCATTAAATCTTGAAGGTGCCTTTGTTTCTCCCCTTTTAAGATTTACTTCTTTTATTTTAAAGGTATCTCCTTTATTAAATTTAGGAAGATTTTGTTCTTTAATATCTGAATCATCATCTTCTTCATCTCTATCAAATACTCTCTTCCATCCCTTAGCTTTAACAACTTTTCCTTTAGCTATAAGTCTTTCTCCATTTGCATCTCCCTCTAATGTAGTTTGAATATATTCAAATGGAGGCATTAAAACTGATAAAAATCTTTTTACTACTAAATCATAAACGTGTCTTTCTTCTAAACTAAGATTTGCTAAGTTACCTCTCTCTTCTGTTGGAATTATAGCATGGTGGTCTGAAACCTTTGTATCATCTACAAAACTTTTATTACCATTTATTTTTCCTTTAAGTAATTCTGTTGCAATGGCTCTATATTCTCCTATTGCTATTCCTTTAAGTCTTTCAGGAATTGTAGCTACAATATCCTTTGAAATATATCTTGAATCTGTTCTTGGATATGTTAAAAGCTTATGATTTTCATAAAGTCTTTGCATTATATTTAAAGTTTGCTTTGCAGAATATCCCCATATTTTGTTACAATCTCTTTGAAGTTCTGTTAAATCATAAAGTTTTGGAGAAAAAGTCTTTTTATTGCTTTCTGTAATCTTTACAATTTTTCCTTCACAATTTCTAAGTTTTCCTTCTACCTTTTCTGCAAATTCCTTATTAAATATTCTTGAATTGTTATCCTTATTTACCCAAGTAAAATTACATTTATCACTTTTTACATCTATTGTATAATATTCCTTTGGTTTAAAGTTTTTAATTTCTTCTTCTCTATTAACTATCATAGCAAGAGTTGGTGATTGTACTCTACCTGCTGAAAGTTGTGCATTATGCTTACAAGTTAATGCTCTTGTTACGTTAAGTCCAACAATCCAATCTGCCTCTGCTCTACACTGTGCTGCATGATAAAGATTATCATAAGCTCTTCCGTCCTTTAAATTTTTAAATCCATCTCTTATTGCCTTATCTGTTTGAGATGATATCCAAAGTCTTTTTAGCGGCTTTTTAACATGTGCCTTATCTATAATCCATCTTGCAACAAGCTCTCCTTCTCTTCCTGCATCTGTTGCAATAATTATTTCATTTACATCTTTTCTATACATTTGATCTTTTACAATCTTATATTGTTTAAAACTTCCTTTAATAACTGTAAGTTTCATATTTTTAGGTAACATAGGAAGAGTTTCCATGCTCCATTTCTTCCATTCTGGATTATATCCTTCTGGTGCATCTAATGTTACTAAATGTCCTAGTGCCCAAGTTACTATATATTTATCACCTTCTAAAAATCCATTTCCCTTTTTGTTACATTTTAAAACTCTTGCAAGTTCTCTTCCTACTGAAGGTTTTTCTGCTAAAACTAATGATTTCATAAATCTTTATTTCCTTCCTCTTTTTTAACTTATTTCTTTTATTATACTACACTAATACTTAAAATTTATAAATAAAAAGAGTTAATGAGATATATTATTCTCTTAACTCCTTTAATCATCTTTATTATTATCATCAATATGCTTTCCTATATATTTTTTTAAATACTTTTTATAAATTTTTGTTTTCTTTAGCCAATTATTAAATTTAGTAGATCCTTTAGCAAAAAAAACTCCTGCAATAACTAAAAATATTGCACCTGGCATTATTGGAAGCATTCCTCCTATTAAAGCTAATATTAAGCATAAAATACCTAAAATCATAAAAATAACTTTTTTTACTTCCTTCATATTTAAGTCACCTTACTTTATTTATTTAATTATTATAAGTTTACCTCAAAAAAGGTATTAATTATACAAATTATAATATAATTAACACCTTTTTCAAAATAGAATATATTTAAAACCACTTAATTAAAATTTGGTTTTAAAATAATATAAAAATTTAACCTATTTAAATATATGTCTTATAAATTCATTAGGCTTATAAATTATAAGTCTCCATCCTGAAAACTTCATAACTTCCTTTATTTTTAATTTCATATCTTTTTTATAACAATGAATAGGACATTTGCTACAGGAACTTTTTTCATTTCCAAATTTACAAAGAGTAAGTCTTTTTTGAGCATATTCTAAAAGTTCTTTGCAATCATCACATAACTCTCCAGATTTTCTTCCATGCTTTTTATGACAATAAATTTCTATCATAAGTTTAACTATCTCTTTTTCTTTTTCTATCCTATTTTTCTTTTTCATTTACACTACATCCTTTGATAATTCTTCTTTTTTTACAGTTTTAATCCTAAATATAAAATACCATAGTTTTACTACTATAACTAGTAAAATTGATATTCTCATAATTGTAGAATCTATTAATATAACTGGAATCATCATCATAGTGTCTGCAAATACTAATATAACTATCTTTTGTTTTAAGGTCATCTCCCTGTTTTTAACAAAGCCATCTAAATGCTTCTTATATAATTTTGTTCCTTTAAACCATCTATCAAACTTATCTGATCCTCTAACAAAACAAAGAGATGCTAATAAAAGAAAAGGTGTTGTTGGAAGAACTGGAAGGACTACTCCTACAGCTCCTAGTGCTAGTGCAATAAAACCTATAATAATATAAAAACATTTTTTTATTTTATTCATAAATCAAAACACCCCTTATTTTATTCTTTAACTAAATTTTTATTTTGAAGCCTATATACTTTTTCACATATTGAAGAAGTTGATTTTCTATGAGTTATTAAAATTATAGTTTTATCTTTTCTATTTTCGTTAATAGATTTTAATATTTCTCCTTCATTTAATGTATCTAAATTACTTGTTGGTTCATCTAGTATTAAAACTTCACCATTACTTAAAAATGCTCTTGCAAGTCCAATTCTTTGTTTTTCTCCTGAAGATAAGTTTCCACCAAGTTCTAAAACCTTCGTTTTATATCCCTTTGGAAGACTTTCAATAAAATCATCTATTGCTGCTTTTTTTGCAGCTTCTTTAACTTCCTCATAAGTTGCATCTAATTTACTTATTTTAATATTATCTTCAATTGTTTCATTAAAAAGATAAGTTTCCTGACTCATTAATACTTGATGCTCTCTTAAGGCTTTTGTTTCTAAAGTTTTTAAGTTTTCTCCTCCAAATTTTATACTTCCTGAATTTACATCCCAAAATCTCATAAGTAATTTAACAAAGGTACTTTTACCACTTCCACTTTCTCCAACTATAGAAATGCTATCTCCTCTTTTAATTTCTATATTTAAATCCTTTAATATTTCTTCTCTTCCCTTATATCCAAAAGTAACATTTTCATAAGATATATCAGTATTATTTAAAGCTCTATCTCCATCATTTTCATAAACTTCTGGCTTTTCATCTAAAAGATTAAATATTCTTTCTGCTGAAGCAAAGGTTTGTAATAAATTATTAGATAAATTACTTAAAGCAACTACAGGTCCAAAGGATGAAGATAAAATAACAATAGCTAATATCATTTTTCCAAAATCTATACTTCCATTTAAGTATAAATAAATACCTAATAATAAAAATCCAATCATTCCTATCATTATAGTAAAATCAGTTGTTGCTCTTATAACTCCCTCATGAAATTTTATTTTCTTTTGTTTTTCATTTAACTCCATTGAATATTTATGTATATTTTCTTTTCTCTTTTCTCCATTTTTAAATACTAAAACTTCCTTAAGCCCTCTTAAAGAATCAAGAAGATATGAGTTTGTTTTTCCAAATTTATTTCTATATTCCATTCCTGCTTTTTTACCAATTCTTGAAGTAAAATAAGGAATACAAAAACCAATTATAATATATAAAATTAATGATACTAACCCATAGTAAGGATTAATATTATAAAGAATTATAGCTATTATTGTATTTGTAATTATAGCTATAGAAATTGGTGCAATAGTATGGGCATAAAAAACTTCTAAAAGTTCAATGTCTGAAGTTATTAATGATACTAAATTTCCCTTTTCTTTATTTTCAAGTTTAGCAGGTGCAAGTCTTCTAAGGGCAGTAAATACTTTGTCTCTTAAAATAACTAATATTTTAAAGGCAATATAATGTCCTGAAAGCTGTTCACCATATCTTAATGGCCCTCTTAAAAGAGCACAAACTATCATTATTACAACAGCTAACATAAAAGATATTTTAAAGCTACTATTAATTACGGATAATATAGCTACTGCTCCAAAGGAAGTAATTGCAATTGATGATAAAAATCCTAAAACTCCAATTGTTACTGTAATTATCATAAATGGTATTAATGGTTTTAACTCTAAAATTAATCTTTTCATAATATAAAATCCAGATTTTCTCTCCATTATATCACCTCTCTTCTTTCTAATAATTCCTGTTCTTTTATCATCTTATAATATTTATCCCTTCTATTTATAAGTTCTTTATGATTTCCCTTTTCTAAAACTTCTCCCTCTTCTAAAAGATAAATTATATCTGCATTTTTAACATTAGCTAATCTATGAGATATTACAATTACAGTTTTTTCTTTAGCTAATTTATTTATTGCATTCCAAATTATTTCTTCTGATTCAACATCTACATTTGATGTTGCCTCATCAAATATGTAAATTTCTCTATTTGCAAGAACTGCCCTTGCAAGAGCTAATCTTTGTTTTTGTCCCCCTGAAAGTAGTGATCCTCCTTCACCAACTTTAGTATTAATTCCATCCTTTAAACCTTGTACAAAACCTTTTAAATTTGATATTTCTAAGGCATATTGAATTTCATTATCATTTAAATCTTCTTTTGCAACCTTTAAATTGTCTAATATGCTTCCATTAAAAATATAACTATTAGTACTTATAAGAATTATCTTTTCATATATGTCATCAAAAGCTATATTATTTATATTTGTATTATTAAAAAGAATTTTTCCTTTATTTACTTCATATGTATTTAACAAAAGGCTTGCAATAGTACTTTTTCCACTTCCACTTTTTCCAACTATAGCAGTAAATCCTTTATTTTTAATATTTAATGAAACATTTTTTAAAATATCCCTTTCTCCATTATAAGAAAATGTTACATTATCTATTTCTATATTAATATTATCTAAATTTTTAGATTCATTATTAATATTTTTTATTCTTTCTTCACTATCTAAAAGTTTAAAAATTCTATCTGATGCAGCTACCCCATTCATAGCTACATGGAAAAATGAACCTAATAATCTAAGTGGTATAAAAAATTCAGAAGATAGTAATATTATAACTATAGTTTGTCCTAAATTTATTTCTCCATTTTTAAAGGCATAAAGAGCTACTATAGATCCAAAAGCTGCTCCTCCAAAAGCAATAAGGTCCATAACAGTAATTGAGTTTAACTGCATACTAAGAACTTTCATTGTTATTTTTCTAAAGCTTTCTGCTTCTTCATTCATTTTTTTATGTCTTTCTTCATCAATATTAAAAACCTTTAAAGTTGTTAAGCCTTGAAGATTATCTAAAAATGTTTCTCCAAGATTTGAATAATTATTCCAATAATTTTTTAGAAGTCTTTTTGCAAATTTCATTATTGCAATAATTGATAATGGAATTAAAGGCACACATAATATAAAAATAATAGCAGCCTTTAAGGAAATAAATGAAACTACAAAAAATAAAGTTATTGGAGCTAATAGTGAATAAAATAACTGAGATAAATATTTACCAAAGTATATTTCTAAAGCCTCAACACCTTCTATTGCACTTTGAACAATTGATGAAGTTGAAAGCTCTTTGTTGTAATCTAATCCAAGTTTTAATAACTTTTCATATATTTTATCTCTAAGCTTTACCTTTACAACTTCTGAAGATTTATTAGAAAAATATCCATAAAGTATATTAGAAGAAAATCTTACTATTAATAAAATAATAAATATTCCTAAATATAAGCCTATTTCTTTTTCTAAAAATTCTTTAAAGTTTAGTCCTTTCAATGAATTAAAATTATAAAATACAATATTTATTATTTTACCTATTAAAAGTATCATAACTAAATTGCATATTGTAGTAATCCAACTTGATAGTACCGTAAGCCCTATATATTTTTTTGATTCACTACATAAATTTATTAGTCTTTTATTTATCATCATAATAACTTACTCCTTTCTAACAATTACTACAATAATATATCACATTTGATAATGATTATCAATATTATGCATCTTTTCATATTTATTTCTTTTAATTCTTATACTAAAAAAAGACTAAATAATAACTTTTAAAGTATATTATTTAGTCTTTTTTCTTAATTTTATTTGATATTAATTATTTATAAAAATTTTTCTTTATATTCTTTTAATTCTCTTATACAATCTAATTCATTATCCTTTTTCATATAGTCTATAAAAAAATCATCTAATTCTATAGATTTAAGTACACCTTTTAGCGCTTTATATTTTTCTCCAATTAATGCATAAAAGCAGGCTCTATTATAATATAAAAATCCAACCTCTGGATTTTCTTCTATTCCCTTTGAAATTATATCTATGGCTTTAGTATAATTTTTATCTTCTCTATAAATAACTCCTAGATTTAAATAACTAAAAGGATATTTAGGGTTACTATTTATAGACTTTATATAATATTCTTTAGCTATTTCAATATTTCCTAATCTTTTTTGTATAACTCCCATGTTAAATAATATTCTAAATTGATTTGGCTCTATTTCTAATGCTTTTTTATTATATTCTTCCCCCTCTTTAAGTCTACCTAGTTCCTCCATTATACAAGCAATATTTGCATTTGCCCAAAGATCCATAGGATTAATTTCAAGTACCTTTTTATAAAGACTTATTGCCTTTTCTTTTTCTCCTTCTTCATCATAAATATTTGCTAGAAAAAAATATGCTTTATCATAATTTTTATTAAGTTCTATAGCCTTTTTATAATATTCCTTTGCTTCTTCAAAAAAACCATCTTCATCATAAAGTGTTCCAATTCCATAAATGGCTCTCTCATCTTTCTTATCTATATTTAAAACTTCCCTATACTTTTCCTCTGCTAAATCAATTTGTTCTAATTCATGATATAAAAGTGCCATATCTAAAAGAAGTTCAACATCCTTTTTTCCTTCTTCTAAATTATAAGCCTTTTTATAAAATTGAAGTGCCTTAAGTTTATTTCCTTCTTCTTTAAAACTTCTAGCCAAATTTATATGATTATTAAATAAATAACTGTTCATTTAAATTTTCTCTCCTTAGTTTATTTATGAAATAATTATATCAAATAAATTATATAAATAATTAAATTTTTATTCATCATACATAATATTATCTTAATTATTTTTAACATAATATTACATAAAATTTGCATAATAAAAAAAGTCATAGAACAAAAGTTCTATGACTTGTAATTAACAAATACTATCTATTGTTAAATCTTTGTTTTCTAGCTTTTCTACATTCAGGACATCTAACTGGTTCGTTATCGAATCCTTTTTCTTTGTAGAATTCTTGTTCTCCTACTGTGAAAACAAATTCTTTTCCGCAATCTTTACATACAATAGTCTTATCTTCCATTTTTCATTCCTCCAAAAAATATAAAGTGTTCTAAATAATTAATCTTTTCTATACCTTTGGAGAAAACTCTAAAACAAGAAAATATTTAACTACTTGAAACTTTATTTAATTTACAATATTAGTATATCATACTATTTTTATCATTTCAATATAATTTTCAAAATATTCTCAACTTTAATCTTCTCTTGGTATAGAACCCTATTATAGATTCCCCTAAATATTAAAAAATATTCATATAATAAATTTGCAAGTCTCAAATATATTTTAAATAATTTATATAAGTTTGTATACTCTTATATAAATATATATAATTTTTATATAGCTATATTAATATTTTCTATTTTAATATTATGTCTTCTGCTAAGTTTATTATTTTTTTAACATTTTCATCTGTTAATTTATAATACTGATACATTCCCTCTTTTGTTGATTTTACTATTTTAGCATTTTTTAAAATTTTTAAGTGTTTAGAAATATTAGCTTGAGAGTAATCAATATTTCTATTAATATGACAAACGCATATAGGTCCATTATAAAGTTGTTTGATTATTTTTATTCTAACTGGATGGGCTAAAGCTTTAAATATTTCACTTGTCTTTTCATCCATTTTAATTTTTCTCCTTAAAAAGTAAATCTAACACTTTATCTCCAACCTTTCTGTTAAGTCCTTTATATGGATAACAGTGTATGTGAATAGCTGGATTAAAGTTTATTTCAATAATTCCATAATTATTGTCATTTGCCTCTTCTTTTATATCTTTAATCATCATATCAACGCCAGTTATTTTAGCATTTACACTCTTAGTAGATTCTATAGCTAGTTTCTTGTAACTATTATGAATATCATCAGTATAATCTATACTATCTCCACCTGTACTTATATTTGAATTTTCTCTTAAATATACTATTTCTCCACTCTTTGGAATGTAATCAAAGTTTTTATTTTGTTCTTTTAAGAACATTTCTTCAGCTTCTCCTAATGAGATTTTTTCAAGAGGAGTTTTATAGCCCTTTCCTCTTAGAGGATTTTTATTTTTTTCATTAACTAAATCTCTTATTGTACTTATTCCATCACCTAACACATTAGCTGGAACCCTATGAAGTATACCTACAACTTCATTATCTATAATTAAAAATCTATATTCTTTTCCTTCTATAAATTCTTCAATTAATATTTCATTGTCATTTGCAAAGGCTATTTCACAGGCTCTTTTATATTCTTTTTCTGAAAAATCTCCCTTAAATATTGTTATTCCTATTCCAAAGTTTGTAGATTTTGGCTTTATAACAATTTTATTATTTTTATACTTATAAAAATCTACTAAAGCATCAGAAATATTATCATAAAATCCCCCTTTAGGAACTCTTATATTATTTTTCTCTAATACTTTTTTTGTAACAAGCTTATTTTCCATAATTAAAGCTGTTATATAACTATCCTTTGAAGTTTTTGTAGCTTGTTTTACATATTCTACATGATTATTTTTTTCTAGAGATATAAAATTATCTTTTCTATCTAAAACATTAAATTCTATTCCTCTTTTTATACTATCTATAATTAAAATTTGAGTAGATAGTTCTAAATCTTCATATCCTTTTAATTTAAATACATTTTTTTCACTATATTTTAAGTATTCTCTACTTAAATTCATAAAGTAGTCAATATAATTTGTTTCTTTCATTCCATTAATAAGTTTACTTGCTATAGTTTCTTTGTAATTATTAAATCTTTCCCTTGAAATATTAATAGCTCTTTGTAAATCTTCATTTCCTTTAAATAATTTATCGCAAATATCTTGTATTTCGTCTAATAATTTAAGTCCTTCTTTTCTTAATCCTACTTTTTTACCATTAAGTTTAATTAATTTATACTCTTGATTTTCAATAGCACTATTTTCATTTTCAACATACTCTTCATGTAATTGAATTGTATATTTTTCATCCTTAGTAAATATTGTAAATAATATAAATAAGAAAATTAAATTTAATGTATCTTTACTTATACCAATAGGACTTAAAGGATCTAAATCAAGTAATCTAATTTCTATATATTTAACTCCATCATTTAGAAGATTTTCTAGCATATCTCCTTGCTCTTTAGTTTTAAATCTAATTGGACTATAATACTCCCTTGCTCCTTGAATACACTTATCATCAATTAACCTTCTAATATCCTCTACATATTCTTCTACATTATTGTATGAAACATAAAAATCTTCTGCATTTTTATATCCACATTCACTATTTCTTAGAGAATTTACTCCTTTAAAATAATAATCATCTTTTCCTATTTTTCTAGATTGCTTATTACAAGTTCCTTTATAGCTTCTATGAAAAACTGGACTTGCCCCTGTTAAATATATTAAAAACCATTTATATTTTATTAAATTTCTTCCTACTTTAAAATAAATACCATTTTTAAAATCTTTATAATCTTCTTTGCAGTTTGTAAGTTTATAAAGTTCTTTTATTAAATCCTCATTAAAAGAAAAATTAAAGTGAACTCCACTTACTAATTGTCTTTTTGCACCATATTTTTTTACAAGTTCTTCTCTATATTTAATTTCATCTTCATTATGAAGTATTGCAACTGGTATTTCTTCATCCTTTGGTATTATTGGAGGATTACTTTGTGGCCATAAGTATTCTCCCTTTAATGTTGTTGAAACTATATTATGTAAGTTCTCCATAAAATCATAAACTTCATTTATTGAATTACATATTGGTGTAACCATCTCAACTTGACTTTCAGAAAAGTCCCTTTTTATATAAGGATTATCTTCTTTAAAAATTTTAGGATGCTTTGTTATTGCAAGCTTTCCATCTTCAAAAACTCTTAAATTTTCTTTTTCAAGACCAAAACCACTTTTTAAAAGTTTTCTGCTTAAATTATTATCTCTTATTAAATTTAATAAATTACTGTACATATTCTTTCTACCTTTCTTTAATATTAAATTTTAATTTTTTAAGTTCTATTAAAAACCAAGTAACTAGTATTGTTCCCTTAAATAAACTACTAACACTTATACTCATCCAAACACCATTTAATCCAAAAAGATTTTCATTTGATAAAAACATTGCCATTGGTATTCTAAGTCCACTAAAAATTATACTTATAATTGGTGGAGCATAAGTTTTTCCTATTCCATTAAAAGCACCTACTGTTAAAAGTTCCATACACATAAAAACTTGTGAAAGACCAAGTATTTTCATGTATATATTCCCCATATTTAATGCTTCATTTTCAGATAAAAATATTCCAAATATTTGTTTTGAAAAAATAAAGAAAGTAAGTGTTACTAAAAACCCAAATATAATTGTTAATTTTAAAGCTTTATAATATCCAAGTTTTATTCTTTCTTCTTTTTTTGCTCCATAATTTTGACCAACAAAGGCAGCTATGGCTCCTTGAAGTCCTCCAATTGTAATATAGGATATTGATTCTATTTGAACTCCTACTTTTTGAACTGCTATTGCAGTTGCACCCCAGTTAGCAATAATTTTAGCTATAATTATAGATATAAGAGTAAATATAACTCTTTGTGCTGCTATTGGTAAACCCATATGAATAACTTCTTTTGCTTTTTTTATATTTAATTTTATTCCTTTTCTTAAAAATGAAAATCTTCCCTTTGAAATTCTTAAAAACATTGTAAAAACTACAATTCTTGCAATTAAAGTTGCAAGAGCTGCTCCAAAAACACCTAATGGCTTAATTGGGCCAAATCCAAAAATTAATATTGGATCTAATACTATATTGAATATAAAACCTATAGTATTTGCTCTAAAAGGCATTTTACTTTCTCCATAACTATTAAAAATCGTAGTTAATAAGGAATTAAAATACATAAATATAATTCCAATGGAAGAAATAACTAAATAATTTTTTGCCATATTTTCAACAACAACATTACCAAGTTCATAAAATCCTATAAGTTTATTTTTAAAAGTGAAAATAAATATTATATATAAAAGAGCTAGTGTAATTGAAAGAATAAATCCATTTGCTATATAATCTTTTCCTTCCTTTTCTTCTCCTCTTCCAACTGCATGGGATATTTTAACTCCAGTTCCTATAACTATTAAAGTAAACAAAGCCATTGCAAGATTTATAAAAAAACTGGCTGTACCAATAGCTGCAACTGCTCCACTTCCAACTCTTCCAATCCAAATCATATCTATCATTCCATAAGCCATTTGTATAAAATTTGTAGCTATTATAGGTAATGATAATTTTAAAAGCGATTTTGTAATATCTCCTTTTGTTAAATCAATCTTTTCCATTATTTCACCTCCACTATATAACTATATAGGAATATAGTTATGTAGTAAAGCTTTTTCTTTTAATATAATATACTATTTGATAATATTTTTTCTTTAATTATTGTTAAACATATTTATTTAAATAAAAAGTTAGCTGATTAAAATTTATATTTATATTTTTTATCAGCTAACTTTCTAAAATATTCTAACAATTTTGCTCTAAGAAATCATACAAATCATCAATAATTTTTCCTTCACTTGAATAATGATCAATAACAGCCTTTTCCATCTCTTCTATTGTTGCTTCATCATGAAATAATCTTTTATATTCTTGTTTTAGCTTTGCTTCTAAAGTTTTGGTTCTTGCTCTTAAAATCATTCTCATTCACTCCTTAAAAAACTCTTTATATTTACATAATAACTCTTTATTATTTTCTTTAAAGGACTTTATTATAAACTTTCTATTAATAACAAAAAAGCCGTACAAACTGTACGGCTTTTTAATTACTTTTCTGAATTTGGTTTTACTTTAAGAGTTATTCTAAACTCACTTCCAACGCCAACTTCACTTACTAAAGTTATCTTTCCATTATGAAGTTCAACTAAGCTTTTAACTAAAGTAAGACCAATTCCACTACTACAATGTTTACTTGAAACTTGTGTTTCTAATTGAGAAAATCTATTAAATATTATATTTTGATGTTCTTTAGGTATTCCAATTCCATTATCTCTAACTATTATATCTACGGTATCACCATGATCTTCAATTCCAATAAATATAGTTCCTTTCTCTCTTGTAAACTTTACAGCATTTGATATAAGATTCATGACGCATCTTTCAATATTTGTTTTATCACATTCAATAATCTTTTCTTCAACTTCAGGATCTATTATAAGTTCAAGTCCATTACTTTCTATATAACTTTTCATTGATAATGCAACTTCTTCAACTAAATAAACAATATCAGTTTTTTCTATATTAAGTTTATAACTTCCTGAAGTAATCCTAGAACTATCAATTAAATCATTAATAACCTTTAAAAGAGTTTTAGAATTTTTCTTAATTATTTTCATATACTTATCTAAATCTTTTTTAGGTATTTTAGATTCTTTTTTATTTAATGCTGAAATTAACTGCTCACTTGAAAGTATTACATTAAGAGGAGTTCTAAGTTCATGAGATAAATTAACTAAATAAGTATTCCTATATTTCTCATATTTTAAAAGTTTATTATACATTTTTTCATTTTCTAAAAGTTCTTTATTTAACTCCTCAGTTCTTTCCTTAACTAATCCATTTAATATTTTAAAATAATTTATTATAAAATATATTAATCCTATTAATATTGATATATAGATAATATAAGCTAAATTAGAGTTATACCAAGGTTTATTAATTTTTATATTTACACTTTTAGTTTCTCCTATATTACCATTTTTATCTCTAGCCCTTACTTTAAACACATAATCTCCAGGAGCAATATTTGTATATCTTACATAATTTCCTTTATCTAAGAAAACCCAATCTTTATCAAATCCTTCAAGCATATATTCATAATTTAAAGATTTAAGCCTCCTATAATCTGGAAGAAAAAACTCAAAAGAAAAAGTATTTTCATTATTTTTAAGTGTTACTTTATCTCCATTTAATCTTATATCTTTATTATTGTATACTTTAAAATCTCCTATTGTAACCTTTGAAGTTGTTATATTATTTTTTATATTCTTTGGATAAAATGCAGTAACTCCATTTATACCACCAAAAAACATTTCTCCATCTTTACATTTATATTCAGCTGTTCCATTAAACTCATTATTTTGTATACCATCTACAAAGGTAAAGTTATTAAATGTATTACTCTTTTTATCATATTTAGATAATCCACCATTTGTACTTACCCATATATTATCATCTTCATCAGTTAAAACTCCATAAGCATAGTTATTTGCAAGTCCATCTTCTTCTGTAAAAACTTTAAATTCTTCTGTTTTAGGATTAAGTTTATTAAGTCCAAAAGAGGTTGTAACCCATATATTTCCTTCCTTATCTTCAGTTATTCCTTTTACTGCATTATCACTTATAGAATTTTTATTTCCTTTAATTGATTTATAATTTATTACCTTTCTCTTATTTGGATCAATCTTTATAAGTCCACCATACCATCCTGTAGCTATCCAATAATTTCCCTTGGAATCTTGAAATATTCTTCTTATAAATGTTTCTTCAATATTATTTTCTTTTAATAAATAATCTAAATTTTTAAACTTTTCTTTTTTAATATCAAATACATCTAATCCATCTCTAGTACCAATCCATAAATAACCTTTATTATCAACAAAAACTTCTTTTACATCATTATTTACTAATGAATTTTTATTGTCATTATGTTTATATCTTTTTATATTACCAGTTTTTTTATTTATCCTACAAAGTCCATTTTTAGTTCCAACCCATATATTACCGTAATCATCCCCAGTTACTTGAAAGATAGTATTACTACTTATACTATTTGGATTATTTTTATCTAACTGATAATGAATTATTTCATTAGTCTTTCTATTTAAATAATTTAATCCATCATTAGTGGTTCCAATCCACATATCTCCATCTTTATCTTCATATATACCACCTATGCTATTACCACTTAAAGTATTTTTTTCTCCTGGTTTATTTTTATAATGTATAAATCTCTCAGTTGGATTTACTATGCTTATTCCATTATATGTTCCAATCCACATAAGTCCATCTTTATCTCTATAAATACTTTGTATACTATTATTTATTAAACTTTCTCTATCATATGGATTATTTACGTATTTTTCTACCTCATTATCATCTAAAGAATATTTTATTAATCCACCTTTGCTACCTAACCATATATTGTTTTGAAAATCTTCATACATATCATTTATTGCAAATTTTTCAAAACCATATAATTTATTAATTTTTTCTAGATTATCAAATTTTTTTGTATTTAAATTTAATTTAACTATTCCTTTATTTTGTGTACTTATCCACATATTATTTTTTGAATCTTTATAAAGCTTTATTATATAACCACTTGGTAGCTTTTCTTTAGGTACCCTTATAATTTTATCTGTATTAGTATCTAAAATATTAAGTCCATCTTTAGTAGCAACATATATTTCTCCATTATTACCTTCTTGTATACTAGTTATAAAATTATCACTTAAAGATTCATTATTATTTTTATCATTAAAATACTTTTTAAATTCTTTAGTTTGAAAATTATATTTATTTAATCCATTTTCAGTTCCAACCCAAAGATTATTTTTGGAATCAATACATAAACTCCAAATATGTTTATTAGATGTTTTTTTAGGATCATTAATATCAGCTTCAATTCTTTCTACTTTTAATGTTTTTTTATCTAATTTACAAAGTCCAGCGCTTGTACCAACCCATAAAAATCCTTCTTTATCTTCAACTATACAACCTATTATTCCTGGATATAATGTATTTTCGTTTTTATAATTTGCCTTAATAACTTCAAAATCATAGCCATTAAATCTATTTAAACCATCATTTGTGCCAAACCACATATATCCATCTTCATCTCTATATATTGAATAGATTGAACCTTGTGACAATCCATCATTGGTTGATATATTAGTAAATTTTAAATATTTGTTATTTTCTTCTGCTGATGTTTTTATACATAAAAAATTGCTTATTAAAAATATACTTAGAAATATTAAACTTAGTAACCTCTTCTTATTTATAGCTTCCAGCTCCCCACTTTTCGACATTTTACTTCAAATACATATTTATTTTTACATAATGAACATTTATTGTCAATTAGTTAATTTTATGAACTAAAAGTTAATAAAAAATTGTACTAAAAATTATCAATTATTGTTTTTCTTTCCTATAATATAAAAATGGTATTTCCATTTCAGATATACTAGCTCCTCCATGAACACCCTTAAACAAAACTTCAAAAAATCCCTTTTCATACCACCAAATATTATTATTTTCTTTTGGAATAATGATAATATTTCCACACCTATCCATTAATCTTTTATTATTCTTCTTAAAAAATCCTATATCTATTAATTCATCATAAGTAAAAACATACACAGAATCCTTTAGTTTATCTTTAATTATTTTTTTTACCTCTTCTAAGTAGTTTTCTTTAACTATTAAAAATAAATCCCTACAATATCCTCCTGGCGACATAAAATCTCCATTCTTATTTTTCATTAGATAATTTTTTATTTCTGGCAAAATTTCATTTAAATAATTTTTCTTACTTAAATCTGTTTCTATCTGTCCATGATCAGCTGATATTATTATTGAAATATCATTTATCATTTTAATTTCTTCATAAAATTTGTCAAAAGATTCTAGTAATTTAATTACTCCAAGGTCAAATTCCTTAGACTTCCACCCAAACTCATGGGCTATAGAATCTATTTCAGGTAAATATACATAATAATATTCTTTATTATTATTTTTAAATAAATCATCAGCTAAGTTTCTAAATAAATCCTCATACTCTTTGTATCCTTTTAAATTAGCTCCTTCACACATAGTTTTTGTATATTCACTATTGTTTATATATGAAGGCTGATAAACATAACTTTTTATTTTAAACTTACTTAATTCTTTAAATATGCTATCTGGAAGAAATTTTTTTGGATCTATATCCCTATCCTTTAGACTTTGACTTTTATTATTTCTAGCCTCTTTAAAAAGAAATGCTGTTATTATATCATCTACTTCCTTTTCATAATAAAACCACTCATAAATTCCATGTTCATAGACAGGTAATCCTGATAAAGCAGTTGTTATATTAGCAGTTGTTGTAGATGGAAATTGAGAAGTTAATTTTGAAACAACACCTCTTTTTTCAATATCTAATAAAAATTTTGAATAGTTCTTATACTTTTCATAAAAACTCCAACCAAAAGCATCTATTAGAAAGAATACTACTTTATTTGATGAAATATTTTTTTCTCCAATAACATCTAATGGTAACAATTTTGATGTTTTTATATTAAATAAACTTTTTATTGTTCCAAATATATTAGAAAAGCAATAACTATCATATAGAGGAACTCTAAGTTCCTCATAATTACTACTTTCAACTTTTTTAATAGAATTTTTATTTATCAAAAAAAAACACCTCTTTTATATTGTTTATTATAAATTCTAATTATCATACCCTTTTATAAAATTTTTATAAAAATCTATCATCTTGTAAAAATTCTTAACTTCTAATCTTTCATTTACATTGTGTACCCTTTTTAAATCTTCCATCTTTAAATCCAAAGGAGCAAACCTTAAAGAACATTTGCTTATAGAATCATAATGTCTTGCATCAGTTCCTGCAATCATAAGATAAGGCGCTACTCCAACATCCTTATATACTGTTTTTAAGCTTTCTTTAACTTTTTTAAATCCTTTGCTGTTCATAGAATAAATTTCTGAAGGAGGATACTTATATAAGATTTTACTTTTTAATTTATATTTTTCTCCTATATTCTTAACTAAGTTTATTGAATAATCAAGTCCATCCTCCTTACTTACCTTTATTACTACTCTAATTTTATTTTCTTTTTCATTAAATTTTACACTACATGTACTTTTAATAATACTTCCTGCTTCTTTACTAACCTTAGATAATACTTTAATTAATACCTTTTCTAATTTCTTCGAATTTTTAAATATAAAGGATAATGGCATTTTCATTTCTTTACTTGTTTCAAGAAACATATCTCTAACTACATCATTTATTTTACCTTTAAATGGTGAATCTTCCTCGAGATATTTTTTTATATATTTAAAATTATCTTTTAAACTAACATTATCTTCAGTATAAAAGTCTAATATAACATGTCCTTTTTCTCCAACTCCAATTAATGCAAATTTCTTTTTTAATAAAGGTAATGGTTTATCCAGAATAGCTCCGCCTTCATCTAATAAAGTTTCAAAGCATATATTTTTACTTTTTAAATATTCTACTATTTTAGGTGCTCCGTCTCCTGCTATTTCCTCATTTCTTGAAGAAGCTAAATATATATCTCTATAAGGTTTATAACCTTCTTCTAATAATTCTTCTAAAGCTGAAAATATTGCACATAAAGGACCTTTTGTATCTAAAGTTCCTCTTCCCCATATATATCCTTCTTTTATTACTCCACTTAATCCATCATATTTCCACTTTCCATTTATCGGCGCTGTATCCATATGATTCATTAAAAGAATCGGTAATTTTTCTTTTGATTTGCCTTCCCATTTATACAATAAATTTCCATCTATATTTACAATCTCTAAATTACTGTGTACTAAAGGAAATAAGTTTTTAAGTAATATATGAAAACTTTTAAACTTATCTATATTTTCTTCTCCTTCAATAGATATTGTTTCATGTTGAACCATTTTGCTTAAAGAATTTATAAAATTATCCTTATCCATATTTTCACCTTCTAAATTAAAATATTTTTATAATTTATTACTTACTTTTTCTTTCAATAATATTATATAAAAACTTCTAAATAAATATAGTTATAAGGATCTTATAATAATAATTTCTCAATAAAAAACCTTAATTAATAATTCAAAGTTATTTAAGTTTAATTATGCATTTTTTATACATATGAAATTTTAAAATTTATATTTTATCTATATTTTGTATATTCTTTATTAAAAAATATAGAGTAAAATTAGATTAATTTAAATCGCAAAAACATTTGTATTTCGTTAAAAAACATATTTAAGTTATAGAAATGTATAAATATACACAAATGGAAGGGGGTAGCATTTTTGATTGGCATAAACTTTAGCTTATTTTAAAATCAAAAATGCGAAGACATGAGTAAAACTAAAGAAAAAAATTTAGAAAAAACTAAAGCTGAGACAGAATATTCAATTTCTTTTTGGAGTTTTGTTTCAATGATATTTTTAACTGTATATGGACTTGGTAATAGTCTTCAAGTTTATTATCAAATGGGCTATGCTTCAATAACTTATTTCTTAATAGCTGCAGTATTCTTTTTTATTCCTTATTCATTTATAGTTGCAGAAATGAGTTCGGCCTTTAAAGATAAATCTGGTGGAATATTTTCTTGGATGCGTGAAAGTGTAAGTGAAAAATTCGCACTTATCGGTACATTTATTTGGTATGGAGGCTTTGTTATATTATGGTTTGGAGCCTCAACAATATGTATATCTCTATCAGTTGCAGTTTATGGTGTTGATACCACTTCAGATTGGCATTTTCTAGGATTTAACTCTCCTCAAACATTAGCTTTAGTTGGAGCTATTTATATGATAATTGTTGCTTTTATTGCTACAAGAGGATTGAAGAAATTAACTTTTCTTTCTAATATATCAATGATAACAGTAATTCTTTCACATATACTTATTTTAGGAGGAGGTTTAGTAATATTTATTCTTCAAGGATGTAAATTTGCACAAGGCTTTGATTTTTCAAATGTTCATTCATATTTTTATGGACCAAATCCTAGTTATTCAAGTTTTTTACCAGCACTTGCATTTTTAGTCTTCTCTATATTTACTTTTGCTGGAATGGAAAATAGTGGCGGATTAGTTGATAAAGTTGAAAATGCAAAAACAAATGTTCCTAAAGCAATTATACTTTCCACTATTGTAATTACAATACTTTACATATTGAGTGTATTAATACTTGGTATGGTTTGTAACTGGAATGATACTTTTGGTTCTGACAAAGTAAACCTTGCAAACTTTTCAGTATATATATACCAACAAGAATTTTATAGACTAGGAGTAATATTAGGATTAAATAATGCTGATTCTATTTTACTTGGACAATGGGTAAACAGACTTATGAAAATTTTATCTCTTATTGCCCTAACTTCTGTTCCACTTAGAATCTATACTCCAATAAAACATATGTTTGAAGGTCTTCCAAAAGGAATTTTACCTAATAAACTTTTAAAAAATAATAAACATGGTATGCCTCAAAACGCAATAATTCTTCAAACATGTATAATAGTATTCTTCGTATTACTTTTAGGATTTGGAGGTGGAAGTGTATCTTCTATATTTAATAAGATGACTCTTATGACTTTCGTATCAGGAACAGTTCCTCTTTCATTTATAATTTACTCATATATAAAATTTAAAAGAAATGATAATATAGTAAAAGAATATCAATTCTTCTCTAAGAAGAAAGGTCTTATAGTTGGCGTTATGTGTTTTGTAGTTGTTACATTTACTAATATCTTCTCAATTATAGAACCAGCTTTAGAAGGTGATTTACAAAAAAGCCTTTGGGTAGGTGGTGGACCTTTATTATTTGGAATAGTTGCATATTTACTTTATAGAAATTTTGAAAAAAATAAAGTTGTGGATACAGAAAAAGAAACTTTAACTATTGCAAATGATAATATATAAAAATTTAATAAAAACTATTTTATGTAAATTGTGATTGTAGTTTAAAAAAAGCCAAAATAATAAATCTTTAAGAAATAAAGCAAATTTTTTATTGCAATATTCTTATTAGTTTATTATTTTGACTTTCTTATACTAAATTTTCAATATTTCTTTCATATAAATCAGCTATAAAATTAAATATTTCCTTATCCTTTACTGCACCGTAGTTATCATTTCCATCTATGTTATTTGTATATGTAAGTATTAAGAAATCTCCAGAAGATTCAATAACTCTAAATGAAGTTTCTTCTGAAAGCACATCTACTTGACAAAGAACTTTTACTCTATCATTTGAATTAGTTTCTGAATTGTATAATTCAGTATAATATTCCTTAAACATTGTTATATTATATTTTTCTTTATCACATTCAGTTACCCTTCCAGTTTTTCCACAAGATAAGCAGCTATGAAACTTACAATCTCTTAAGCATTTTAAACATTCACATTTAGAACAACATTTAAGTTTATTTAATATATCTTTACAATTGTTTTTATAATCCATAAATTCATTAATAGCCTTGTTTATATCATTAGAATCAGCATCATTTACAGTAAAAAATAATACTTTTTTCTTCTTATTTAATATACTTTCACCTTTATCAAGGATTTCCATATATTTATCAAGAACTTTTATATTTTTTACAAAATATCTTGTTTTAATATCTGTTCCTTCTTCAAACTCAATTATATCATTTATAGAAAATGTTAAATTAGTATAATCTTCAACCCAATAGTCTTTCTCTTTTTGTATAAGTTCTTTAGCTTTATCTATATTCATTATTTTTCACCTCTTATTAATTTTAATACTTTTTTAGTAAAATAAATGTTAATTTAATAAAATAATACAAATTGTTAATTATTTGTTTTTAAAATTGTATATTTTTTATAGTAAATTAAATATAAGACTATATTTAGGAAGGAGCTTTAATATTAATGAAAAATAAGAAAAAATCTATTATTAAATTTCTTATTATACTTACTATATTTTTAACGAATCTTTTATCTTCAGTTATGCCAGCTTATGCTATTGGCTTTAAAAGTTCATCAAACTATAATAGTTCAAGTTATAGTCAAAGTAAAAGTCCAAGTAGTTCCTCAAGTAGCAAATGGAATTCAAGATTTAATACTTCTGATAAATATAGTAATCCAAAAAGTTATAATAACTCAAAGGATAAAATAAATTCAAAGTTTAAAACATCAGATAAATACAATAATAATGGTTCAACAAACAAAAGTAATAATAAAACTAATAATCAACAAAATAATGATAATTCAAATAATAATTCTAAACAATATACTGATGATTATAATTATGGAGGAAGACGATTCAGCATTATCCCAGGCTTTTCTCTATTTGGACATTCAATGGGTATGGGATTTGGATTTATATTTAAAGCAATAGTTATAATTTGCATTATTGCTGTTATATTAATAGTTATATATTATTTCTTCTTTAATTAATAATTTATTAATTATATATTTTTTAGCTATTATTTTAATTAACTTAAGTATTATAATTATAAGAAAAAAGGAGGCTTATTTATTATGGGTATATTTAATAGAATATCAAATATGGTTAAAGCAAAAACAAATGCCGCTTTAGACGATATGGAAAATCCAATAGAATTATTAGATCAAAAAATAAGAGATATGGAGGAAAGTTTAAATAAAGCAAAAATATCTTCAGCTCAAATTTTTGGTAATTTAAAAAATACACAAAAAGAAATGGATAAAACTAAAGAATTATCTAATGAATATGATGAAAAAGTAAGACTTGCAATGAGTAAAGGAAATGAAGAACTTGCTAAAAAAGCTCTTAAGTTAAAACTTGATGCAGATAAAAAATATGAAACTTTAAATAAATCTTATGAAGAATTAAGTATTAAAGCAAATACTTTAAAGGAAAATTTAATTAAACTTCAAGAAGAAATAGATAAAACAAGAAGTTATAGAGATGAAGCTTCTGCTAGACTTAATACTGCAAATGCAACTAAACAAGTTAATGAAATAATGGCAAATGTTCAAACAAAGAAAAATTCAATTAATTTAGATGATATTGAAAGAAAAATCACTAAAGAAGAAAGTTATGCTGAAGGTTTAGGAGATTTAAAAACTCCTTCTTTAGATGATGAGTTTGAAGAACTTGAAAAAACTAATTTAGATGAAGAATTAGAAAAATACAGAAATAAATAATATAAAATTTTATTTAAAAAGGACTTTTCAATTAAATGAAAAGTCCTTTTTTTATTTTATCATAATAAATTTTTTCTTATTTTGGAAATATTATTTCTAATTATTTTTGGTTAAATTAATGGTTATAATAAGTTTTTATTTAGTTAATTTATAAACAACATCTCCAATTATTTTTATTCCTTTTTCTATATCTTCTTCACTTACCCTAGAAAATCCAATTCTTATTCTTTCCGAACCATCAGACTCATTATAAAAAATATCTCCTGGCATAAATACTACCCCTCTTTTATAACACTCTTCTAGGACATCCCTTCCTTTAACCCCCTTTAACTTTATAAATATATGTAATCCTCCCTCTCCTAAAATATATTCATATGGAATATATTTTTTTACTTGAAGAAGAGTAAAGTTATACTTTTCTTTATAATGTTTTCTTATTTTTTTCATATATCTTGTAAAGGCTCCACTCTCCATATATTTATGAAAAATTGCTTGATCTAAAAATGAAGAATGTATATTTCTTGCCCTTTTTACACTTTCTAATTTGGATATTAATTTTTCATCTCCAAAAATCCATCCAATTCTTATACCTGGAAAAAGTACCTTTGAAAAGCTACCTATATATACTACTCCGTTTCCATTATCACAAAGAGAAGCTATTGGAGCTACATGAGAACTAGAATATAAAAGTTCCTCATTAAACCCATCTTCTAATATTGGTACTTTATATTTTTCGCAAAGATTGTATACCTTCTGTCTTTTTTCCCCTTTCATAACTATTCCAGTTGGATTGTGATAAGAAGGAATTAAATAAACAAGCTTTGGATTTTCTTCTTTTAATGCCTTCTCTAAAAGCTCAATATTTATTCCATCCTTATCCATTTCTACAGATTTTATATTAATTCCATTTGCTTTCATAATTTTTAATGCTGTATTATGAGTTGGCTCTTCACAAATTATTATGTCTCCTTTATTTGTAAGGGAACTTATTAAAATATCAAAGCCTTCTGTAAAACCATTTGTAATTAAAATATCTTTTTTTTCTGTATTAACACCTTTTTTATTCATATAACCTTTTAAATATTCAATTAATGGTTTATAGCCTTTAGCATATCCATAATTTAAAAGTTTATCTCCTTCTAATGAAAATACACTTAAAAAAGCTCTCTTAAATTCTTCTAAATCAAAAAGTTTTTCATCAGGTGCAATACTTTTAAAAGAAATCATTCCTTTCTTCCAAGGTAATTCATTCTTTACTATATCTAAATTTTCACATACTTTCCCATAATCAGTTATCATATTTTCCCAATTTATATTTAAATCACCTTTATTACTTTTCTTTTCAACTGCAACAAAAGTTCCCTTACCTTTTAAACTTTTAATTATTCCTTCACTTTCTAGTTCTTCGTAAGCAGTAATAACTGAATTTCTACTTATTGAAAGAAATTTACTTACTTCTCTAGTAGATAGAAGTTTACTTCCCTTTTGAAGTATTCCATTTTCTATATTTTCTTTAATATGATTTTCTATCTGAACATGTATTTTTTCTTCTTCATTTATTTTAAAGGAGGAAAAAATCAAAAAAATCACCTTCTTTTCTAATTTTGTCTTCCTTTATTATATCTTAAATACTTATTTTTAACTTAATTTTCTTTTAAATATAATTTATTGTTTTAAATATTTTATTGTCTTTAATATACACTCTAGGTATTCTATGCTTTATCATACAAAGGACATCATAATTTATAGTTCCTATAATCTTAGCCATATCGTCTGCATTAAACTTTAAATTATTTTCTTCTCCAAGTAAGATAACTTCATCTCCTACTTTTACATCTTCAATATCTGTAACATCAATCATACATTGATCCATACATATTCTTCCTACAACTTTTGCAAACTTTCCATTTACAATAACCTTAGCTTTTCCACTTAAAAGTCTTGAATATCCATCTGCATATCCTATTGGAATAGTTGCAATTATGCTATCTCTTTCTGTTTTGAAAGTTCTTCCATAACTTATATACATATCCTTATCTAATTTTTTAACATGAACTATTTTAGTTTTTAATGTTAAAACTGTTTTTAAAGGAAGTTTTTCCTTTTTAACTTCATCAGATGGATAATATCCATATAAAATTATTCCAGCTCTTACACAATCTAAATAAGTTTCAGGTAAATCTATAATAGCTCCACTATTTGATGCATGCTTTAATGGAATATCTAATCCTTTTTCTAAAAGCATATTATTGAAATTTTTAATTTTTGAGAATTGTTCATAAGTATATTCTTTATTTTCTTCATCAGCTGTAGAAAAATGAGTAAATATTCCTACAATTTCTATACCTTTTAATGAAGCAATTTCTAAAACTTTATTCAAACTATCTTCATTAGGTAAAAATCCTATTCTACCCATACCAGTATCTAATGCAATATGAATCTTTGCTTTTTTCCCCATATTTATAGCTATATCTGATAAGCTTTTTGCATATTCTAAATCATATACAGTTTGTTCTATATCATTATTTACTAATGTTTCTCCAAATTCTAAAGGAGTATATCCTAATATCATAATTGGAGCTTTAATATTATTTTTTCTAAGTTCTACTGCCTCAGTTATAATTGCAACTGCAAGTCTTGATGCTCCATTTTCTAATAGTACTTTTGAAACTTCTACTGATCCATGTCCATAAGCATCTGCCTTTACTACTCCTATTACTTCTCTTCCATTAGCTAATTTTTTAATGTTTTTCATATTATATGCTAATGAATCTAAATTTATCTCAGCCCATACTGGCCTTATAAGTTCTTTCATTAATATCACCTCAAACCTTAATCCTACATACAATTATAAATGCTTTTAATTACAAATAAAGGACCACTAAGAAGCAATTTTTAATCCCTAGTGGTTCATTTTATATGTATTAATTTTTTTTATTTAATTTAATGATAATACATTAATTAAATAACTTATAGTACTTTTTATATTTTTTACATTTTGTTTACTCTAAAATTACTAAATATATTTATTAATTTTAAATTTGTTAACTGATTCTCATATTTATTTATTATTTATTTAACAATTGAAATTTAAATCAATTACATATGAATTTTTTTTAAACTTGTTAAATAATATACAACTAACTTCATTAAAATTTATTATATATATTTTTTTTGAACAATAAAAATATAATCTCTCTAAATGCTTTATATTACTTAGATAAGGTCATTTAAATATTATTCAAAAATTAGAAATCATTAGTATTTTTAAGGTATTCATAGCATTTTATAAAATATTTATATTATATTTCATAAAACATCATTATACGTATAATTTTGAGAATTAAATAACAAATTAATAATAGATATAATCTAGGGGAACCGTTAAATAAATGAGGTGTAAAATATGGAAATGAACAAAAGTATAGTTAAAACATTTGCTAAACATTTAGCTGATGAAACTTTCAATTTAAAATTATGGGATGGAGAAGTAGTTAAAGTTGGAGATGGAGATCCTAAATTTACAATAATAATAAATAAATTTCCAAGTAAAAAAGAACTACTTTCCGATGCAAGTGTAGCTTTAGGTGAAGCTTACATGGATGGATACATAGATTTCGAAGGTGATCCACAAGAAATATTTGAAAGTATGATGAGAAATAAAGATAGTTTCTTAAATCATAGTACATTATTAAAGCTTGCTGGAAAAATTAAAGCTCCTTCACTTTTAAAATCAAAAAAGGATATAGCTCATCATTATGACATAGGAAATGACTTTTATAGTCTTTGGCTAGATAAAACTATGAGTTATTCTTGCGGATATTTTGAACATGAAGATGATACCCTTTATGATGCTCAAATGAATAAAATAAAACATATTTTAAAGAAACTAAATTTAAAGGAAGGTCAATCTCTTCTTGATATTGGATGTGGATGGGGTTACCTAATTATTGAAGCTGCTAAACTTTATAAAGTTAAAGCTATGGGAATCACTTTAAGTGAAGAACAATTTGCAAAAGCAAATGAAAGAATTAAAGAAGAAGGTTTAGAAGATTTAGTTACTGTAAAATTAATGGATTATAGAGACTTAAAAAAATCTGGATTAATGTTTGATAGAGTTGTAAGTGTTGGTATGGTTGAACATGTAGGTCATACAAATATTCCTTTATTTTATGATAATGTAGATGCTGTTTTAAAAGAAGGTGGACTATTCCTACTTCACAACATTACAAATTTAGTTGAAACTGAAGGTAATAAGTGGATTACTACTTATATATTCCCTGGTGGATACTTACCAACTTTAAGAGAAGAAATTTCTATTTCTGCTGATCATAACTTCCACGTTATTGATGTAGAAAGTTTAAGACTTCACTATATGAGAACATTACAAGAATGGGTTAAAAACTTTGAAGAACATATTGATGAAGAAAGAGAAATGTTTGATGAAAGATTTTTAAGAATGTGGCATATATACTTATGTTCTTGTGCTGCTGCTTTCCATTATTGGACTATAGATATACATCAAACACTATATTCAAAGGGAATAAATAATGATCTTCCATTAACTAGAAAATATTTATATGAAGATTAATTTAAAGTATGATAACTAACTTTTAGTTATCATACTTTTTATTATATATTATAAATACATACTATTAATTTATAGTAAAATAATATAAATTTTTGCCATAGATTAAATTTTAAATGATAAAATATAATAGAGGTGATAATTATGAAAAATATAAAAGATTACATAAAAATAGAAAAACAAGAGGGTAAAGATAATGAAAACTCTTCAACTATCTTTCATAAAATTACTTTAGAAAAAGAAAAAGAATTAGGCGAAAATAAATCTCAAGAAATAAAAAATTATTTTGCTAAAATAAAATCAAAGTATGAAGAAAAAGATAAAGATAAATATAGAATATTAATTCCTAAAGATGCTTACGATTTAAAAGTTTTAATTGATGATTTAAATACAATATTAAATAGTTAATAAAATAAGTGTTATAGATTTTTTTCTATAACACTTATTTTAAATCTTTTATTTAATATTTATTTTCTAAACTTTATATAAACTAAAATATAATATTTAATTTATATAACCTAACCTTTTTAATTGTGGTAAGACTTTTATAGAAATTATAGACGTTACAAGGCTTAATAAGAAATCGCTTGGAATAAAAGTAATAGCTCCAACACTAATTGCTGTCCAAATACTCATTGTTTCTCTTAAGTAAAAATTATAAATTATAATCATATGAATAATTCCAAATAAATAAATTGCTAATAATCCTAAAATACAACTTATAAAAACTTTAAATATATTTAAATTCTTAGATTTTTCTGTTATTTTTCCAATTATAAAAGCTCCAAATATAAATCCTATTAAATAACCAAATGTAGGCTTAAATATATATTGAGGGCCTCCACCTTGTGTAAATATTGGAACTCCAATAAGTCCAATTACAACATATAATATTTGAGCTAATGCTCCTTTTTTTGCTCCCAAAATTATAGCCCCTAAAGCACAAAAAAAATACTGAAGTGTAAAAGGTACAATTGGTATAGGAATTCTAATAAAAGCTCCTACAGCTGTAAAAGCTGCAAACATTGAAATAAGTATTAAATCTCTAGTTTTTAACTTCATAAATTTTCCTCCAAGTAAATATTTTTATTTTCATTGTGATTTAATTTGATAATCAAAGTATATTAGAATAATAACTTTTTACATTTAAATTGTCAACTTAATTTTATTTTTTAGTTGACAATTTAATTCATCACTATAACAAAAAAGTTTTTCTAAAAACTTAGAAAAACTTTTTAATCTATAAACTATATTAATATTTTAATATTTTATCTATTATATTAACTTATTCAGAAATAGACTCTACTAAATCTCTTAATAATTCAAAATTATAGTGAAGATAAAAAGAAACATTTATATCATCTTCCTCAAGATTATACACTATAAAATTAACAATCTTTCTTCTTGTATCATAATCCAAATTCATATTTGTATTAATTTCTATAATATCTTCATTTGATAAATTAATAACCTCTAATACATTATTTTCTTCATTTTCATAGTATCTTATTGTTACAGTTATACAATCTCCTTCACAGCAACTTAGTTCTCTAATTTTTGTTGCAAGTTCTTCTGTAAATCTATTATCATCAATAAAATCATACTCTATTTCATCTGAAAATGCATTATTATCATTTATTAAATAACTGTCATCTTCAATTTTTATAATATCAAAATTCTCATAGGCTTTTTCCTCAATTTTTTTCTTATGTATTTCATTAAAATCTATTACTTCCATAAAAAAACCTCCTTAAAGTTCTATACCCTCTTCTCCCTAAATATATTATATCAATTTATTAATCTATTTTGTATCATCCTTTAATTTTCTTACTTAATCTGATATACTTATACTATAGTAAACATTTACATAAAATATTTTTATAGTATTTTATAAAACGTTATATTAAAATTATTTTTTTATTTGAGGAGTGATTTTATGAATATAGAAACAAATAAAAATGAAGAAAAGATATTATACTCATTAGCAAATGATGTTAATTTATTTCTTGCTAAAAATCCTGGTAAGTACTTTACTTCCCATGAAATTGATGCAATGTTAAATTCAATATCATATAGTCATTTAAAAGCAACATTAATGCTAAATGATAGTATAAATTCAACTGATCCTTCAACTTATATTGATTCAATTTGTTCTTATCTTTCAAAAAAGAACTTAATTAAACACTCTAAAAAGATTTGTCCTTATGAAAATAAAACTGTTGATGCCTTTTCAATTTAATTATTAATATATTTAAAAGCATGCTTATCCTTTAAATTTAAGATAAGCATGCTTTTTTATTTTTATCTTTTCTTTTTATTTCTAAGTCTTGCAGGTCCTCTACTTTTTTTACCTTTATATCTTGGTGCATCATCTACTCTAGAACTTTTCTTACTTCTAAAATCATTATCTTTTGAGAACTTTTCTTTATTTCCTCTTCCCTTATTGTTAGAAGTTTTATCGTGTCTACCTTCATTATTTTTATTTCCTTTGTATCCAGAAGAAGATTTCTTCTTACCATGCATACTTGCAATATAGCGAGTTTCTCTTGATTGAATTAAACATTTTGGTCCGTTTCCAATTAAATCTTCCCTTCCTGCAAGTTCTAATGCTTTATGAACTAAATTATAATTTTTAGGATTTTTAAATTGAAGAAGTGCCCTTTGCATAGCTTTTTCTTCTCTAGTTTTTGGAATATAAACTTCTTCCATTGTTAAAGGATCAAGTCCTGTATAAAACATTGTTGTTGACATTGTTCCTGGTGTTGGATAGAAATCTTGAACTTGCTCTGGTTGATACTTTGTATCTCTTAAATATTCAGCAAGTTCTACTGCTTCTTTTAATCCACAACCTGGATGACTTGACATTAAATATGGAATTAAATATTGTTCTTTTCCAAGTTGCCTATTTATTTTAAAGAATTTTTCTCTAAATCTATCATAAGTTTTTCCAGCCGGCTTATTCATATACTTTAAAGCCTGAGGAGCTACATGTTCTGGTGCAACTTTTAATTGTCCACTTACATGATGTTCTATTAATTCTCTAAAGAAAGTATCATCTTTATCAGCCATTATATAATCATATCTAAGACCTGAACGTACAAATACTTTTTTAATCTTTGGAAGTTTTCTTATTTTTCTAAGTAAATGTAAATATTCTGAATGGTCTACAATCATATTTTTACATGGCTTTGGAGTTAAACATTGCTTATGTTTACATGCACCTAATGTAAGCTGAGTTTTACATGCTGGCTTTCTAAAGTTTGCAGTAGGACCACCTACATCATGAATATATCCTTTAAAATCTTTAAGATTTGTTATTTCAACAGCTTCTTTAAGAATTGAATCTTCACTTCTACTTTGAACTGCTCTTCCTTGATGGAATGTTATAGCACAGAAATTACAATTACCAAAGCAACCTCTTGAGCTTACTATTGAAAATTTAACTTCCTCTATTGCTGCAATTCCTCCATCCTTTTCATATATAGGATGATAGTTCTTTGCATATGGAAGGGCATAAACTTTATCAAGTTCTTCTCTAGTTAATGGCATTTCTGGTTTATTTACAACAACATATCTATTTCCATGTTTTTGAATAATTTGTTTTCCCCTAACTGGATCCTGTTCTTCATATTGAATCTTAAAAGCTTCTGCATATTTTCTTTTGTTAGATGAAACTTCCTCACAGGATGGAATTTCAATATAATAATTATAAACTTCATCTAAGGATTCCACTGCATAGCAAGTACCATTTACATGTCTTATGTATTTAGCTTCAAATCCATCATTTAAACAATTAGCTACTTCAACTATTTGTCTTTCACTCATTCCATATACTAAAAGGTCTGCTCCACTATCTATAAGAATTGAATTTCTTACATTATCTCCCCAGTAATCATAATGAGCAAATCTTCTAAGACTTGCTTCAATTCCTCCAATAATTAAATTAACGTGCTTATAAGCTTCCCTAATTTTATTACAATAAACAATAGTAGCTCTATCTGGTCTAGCTCCCATCTTTCCACCTGGAGTATAAAGATCTTTGTCTCTTCTTCTCTTACTTACAGTATAATGGTTAACCATAGAGTCCATGTTTCCACCGTTAACTAAAAATCCAAGTCTTGGTTTTCCAAGTTTCATAAAATCTTTTGTACTATGCCAATCTGGTTGAGGAATTATACCAACCTTATATCCTGCATCTTCCAATACTCTAGAAATAATTGCAGTACCAAAGCTATGATGATCTATATAGGCATCTCCTGTAACAATAATAAAGTCACATTGTTCCCAACCTCTATCTTCCATATCTTTTTTACATATTGGTAAAAATCTATTTTCTGTCATATTATCACCTTCTATCTATATTATTAACATCTATATTCAAATTTTAGTCCAATTTAATATTATAAAGCATATTTCTCTATTATAATACTTTAATTTAAGAAAAAAAGATATTTTTTTAATTTATTTATTATTTTATATAATTTTTTGCATAAAATAATAAAAGAACAAGATAACTTGTCCTTTTATTATTATGAAATGGATAGTAAAAACCCGCTCTAAAAAAATTTAAATAAGCATAAGGCAGTATCTAAAATTAACACTACTTTAAATCATAGCTAAATTTAATAATTTTCTACATTAAATCTTCTCTTATTATATTTAAAATATTATCTTTTAAAAATATTTTCCCAATTAATTTTTCTTCTATATTTTTAAAATCTATATTTTTTAATGTATCTGAATGTATTCTTCCTTCTTTTACTATTCCATTTTCTATATTTAAATTTACTTGAATATTTCCTATTGGTAATTTTTCTTCTAATATAACATCATATTTAGGGCTTTCTCCAAAGTTCCATAATGGATTTTTATATTTATCATAAAATTTAGGGATTTTTAAATTAACATTGTAAATATCTTTTTCTGATATTTTCCCATATATCTTTTCAAAGGCTTTTTCTAAAGAATTTTTTAAACTTTCAATTGTAATTTCATTATTTAATTCATTTAAATTAATAACTCTGCTCTTTACAGATTTTATTCCCTTTGACTTAAGTTTTAATTTAGAAGGATTAAGAACATCTCCTAATATATTAACATTTACATTAACCATTAATGTTCCATGATGAAAATAGTTTCCATCTTCATTATAAAAAGCATGACCTGAAAATTTTCTTCCATTTACTAAAAGGTCATTTCTCCCTGAAAATTCAACCTTCAATCCAAAACCTTCTACCACTAATTTTAAAACCTTCATTTGTTTTTCTAAATTTACATTTTCTTCCTTTGTTACAAATGTAAAGTTTAAATTAGCTAAATCATGAAATACTGCTCCACCACCTGAAATTCTCCTAGCTAAAAATATATTATTTTCATTCATATAATCAATATTACATTCTAAATATGGATTTTGATTTCTACCTATAACTACAGTTTTATCATTTTGCCAAAGATATAATATAGTTTCATTATTTCTTACAGTTTTTAAAAGCTCCTCTTCTAATGCTAAATTATAATATGGATTAGTTTCCTCTGATATAACAAGTCTATTCATGATAATGTATAGCTCCAATTGAAAGTCCAAGGGCTGCTTCATGAATTACTTCACCAGTTGTTGGGTGAGCAAATATTGTATCTATTATATCCTCATCTTTTATATTATTTTTTATTATTACTGTTAATGTACTTATAAGTGAAGATGCATCAACACCTATTAATGAAGCCCCTACTATTTTATTATTGTCAATATCTTTAATTATTTTTATAAATCCTCTACTTTCACCCATTGTAAGTGCCTTACCATTAGCTGAAAATGGGAATTTACTTATCTTTGTATTTATTTTATTTTCTATACATTCTCTTTCTGTTAATCCAACAGATGCAATTTCTGGCGCTGTAAATATTACATTAGGAACACAATCATATTTCATTTTCTTATCCTTTGAAAGTATGTTGTCTACTGCAACAATTCCTTGATGAGAGGCAACATGTGCAAGTTGCATTTTATTATTAACATCACCTATTGCGTAAATATTAGGAACATTAGTCTTTAATGTATCATCAACTTTTATTCCTCTTCCTCTATTATTTAATTCTATGGAAGTTTTTTCAATATCTAATCCGTCTATATTTGGTTCTCTTCCAATTGCAACTAAAACATTTTCTGAAATTAAATATTTTTCCTTTCCTTCATTTTCAAAAAATACAATTGCATCTTTATTTTCTGCTTCTTCAATTTTAGTAACCTTTGAAGATGTATATATGTTTATTCCATTATCCTTTGCTATATTTTTAATTTCTTCTGATATATCATCATCAACCATTGTAAGAAGTCTATCCATATATTCAACTACATTTACCTTTACACCAAAGTTTGAATATATAAATGCAAATTCCATTCCAATAACTCCACCACCAATTATTGTAATAGATTTTGGTAAATTTTTATTATCTAATGCAGATGTACTATTTAATACAAATGGTAAGTCTATACCTTTAATATTTATTTTAGAAATTTTAGAACCTGTAGCAACAATAATATTTTTAGCTTCTATTTTGTACTCATCTTTTCCTTTTTTTGCAACTACTGTTTTATCATCTAAAAATAATGCACTTCCCTTAATTACTCTTACATTATTTTTACTTAATAAATAATCAATTCCTGAAACTAAATTTCCTTTTATTTTATCTTTTCTATCTATAACCTTATCCATTTTAACTTTTATATTTTCTACTTCAAAACCAAACTCTTCACCTAAAAGAGCATCTTTATATACTTCAGAAGATTTTACTAAAGCTTTTGTTGGAATACATCCTACATTTAAGCATGTTCCTCCAAGTTCTCCCTTTTCTACTAACACTGTGTTTAATCCTTTTTTTGCTGCATATATAGCTGCAACATATCCTCCTGGACCTCCTCCAATAATTAAAAGGTCAGTTTTTATATCTTCTTTCTTACCTTTAATCATATTTCCAAAATAATCAACTTTTGGTTTACTATTTATTTTATTTTCTCCACTTACTACAAATAAAATATCATTAACCTTTACTTCATCACCTTCTGAAACTTTGATTTCTTCTATCTTAAAATTACCTTTTGCTTTAAAAGGACTGTTTCCCTTATTAGTTTCAAGTTGAAGCAATACATCATTAACTTTAACTTGATCTCCTACTTTAACATTTATTTTTCCAATTTTTGATGTTTTACTGTGTCCACTTATAGTCTCTAATTTTATATCCATATTTATCCCTCAATCCTTAATAAATTTATTTTAAATATTTGCAATAAAAATAGGCTACTTTAAAAGTTATTTAAATTTTAATTTTCTTAAAATTTCTAAAAATCTAAAAAAAATTAAATTATATATAACTTTTAGAGCAACCTATAAAAAATTAATTAAATTTATTCTTATTTAAAATCCTTTTCGAATTCATCAAGTGAGTCTTTTAATAAAGTAACAGAATATGCCATAGTTGGTCCACCACCAAAGGCAACAGATACCATTGCTGATTCTAATATTTCTTCTCTAGTTGCTCCAGCTTCTAATGCTTTATATGTGTGGAATACTATACAATATTCACATCTATTATAAACAGCTATAGCAACACTTATTAATTCTTTTGTTTTAGTGCTTACAGCACCTTCTGCATAATTTGTACCTAAAAGATTCATAAAAGCGTTAACACTTTCACCATTTGTTTCTCCTAAATCATTTAATCCATTCATAAAACTATTTAACATTGCTCTTACATCTTTTTTCATTAAAAAAACCTCCTAAAATATTTTTAATTTAAATACTTGCAGTATTAATACTTGTAATATTAATTCTTAGCATTACAAGTATTTGTTAATATAAAAATACCACCAAAAGATGGTATTGTCAACTTATTAACAAATGTTTTTTATCATTTTTTCTAAAACTTTTTTAAAATTATCTAATTCCTCTGATGAAATTCCTTTTGTAGCATCATCTTGAAATTCTTGTCCTAACGGTAATACTTTTTCTCTAAGCTCTTTTCCTTTAAGAGTTAAAAATATACTTGTAACTCTTCTATCATTTGTTTGTTTTTTTCTTATAACTAAATCTTCTTTTTCCATACGGTCAATTAACCTAACCATTGATGACTCTTTTACATTCATAAGGTCAGAAAGTTCTTTTTGAGAAACACCATCTGATTTTCCTATATAAAATAAGGCTATCCATTGAACTCTTGTCATGCCATATTGTTGCACTCTTTTATTAAATTCATCTGACAACTTTTTTGCTCCCTTATTTGTTATAAAACCAATGCAATCATCTATATTGAACATAGCCTCATCTCCTTTTAAAAATTTTACAATACTAAATATTATATTGCTAAAATTAATTTAATTCAATATAATTTTTAAATTTAAATTGGGAATAATTTTAATTATTCCCAACTTAAAAATGTTAAAACTTAATTTTCCAATATTTTTTCAATTCCTATAATAGCAGCTCCAAGGGCTCCACATATTTGTGGCTCTTCTGCTATAAATATTTTGCTATTTAATCTTTCCTCTAAAGCTTTTATAACACCTTTATTTTTTGCAACTCCACCTGTCATCATATACTTTTCCCTTCTTGAAACTCTCTCTACAAGACCAACTGTTTTTGTTGCTATTGATTTGTTTATTCCATGAATTATATCTTTTCTTTCTTTATTATCTGCAATTAAAGAAACAACTTCTGATTCTGCAAAAACTGAACATACACTTGTTATTGTTAAATCTTCTTTATAAGAAAGTCCTTCCTCTGACATTTGTTCTAAATCAATTTCTAATGTTTTAGCTATCATTTCTAAAAACCTTCCAGTTCCTGCTGCACATTTATCATTCATAACAAAACTTTTTACATTTCCATTTTCATCTATTCCTATTGCTTTACTATCTTGACCACCTATATCTATTATAGTTCTAACTTCTGGATTTAAAAAATGAGCTCCCTTTCCATGACAAGTTATTTCTGTTATATTTTCATCTACAAAAGGAATATTATACCTTCCATATCCTGTACCAACTATAAGAGATATATCTTCTTTTTTAAGATTTGCTTCTTCTAATGCTAGGTCAAAAGCTTTAAATGCTGAATCCATACTTTTAGCACCAGTTTTTACTATTATACTACTTAATATATTTTTATCTTTATCTAATACAACAGCATTTGTAGATGTTGAACCACTATCTATTCCCATAACATATATTTTATCTTTATTTTTAATATCTTTCATTTTTATGTTTCCTCCACCTAATTGCTCATTAAAAGCTTCTATACGTGTTTTTATTTGCCCATTACTTTGATTTGTAAGATCTGTTTCTATTTTTAGTATAGGTAAGTTTCCTCTTTGAAGACTCATATATTCATAAGAATAATGATCGCAAAACTTAATTGTATTATAAATAATTCCTTTTAAATTAGGGTCTTCTAATAAAGCTCTTCTATTTGTAATATCTTCCATTCTCATACAAGGAGTATAATTTAATATTTCACTTGCATACCAACTTATTGCTTCCTCTTTATTATTAAAATTTTTTATATTAGTTAGATAATGCTTTCTTGAGCAAGTATTATTTACTAATGGATAGCTTAAAGAATCTTCTATCTTTTGAATTAAATCCTTTGAAGCTCTTGCCCCTAGTATAGAAACATATTTATTTTCAGGTAAATTATTTGAATCTAAATATTTATATAAACTTTTATTGAATTTATCTAAATCAAACTTTTTTAATGAAAATTTTTCATATTCATCTATAAATTTTAGTATTTCATTTTTTAAAATTTCTTTTGCACAGCAATTATTTTTTCTAGGTAAATCCATCATATATACAAATTTTATTGAAGGTATTTTTTCTAAAGTATCTTTAAGCCTTCTTATTGAATCACAGCAGTTCACTAAAAATACCTTATCTATATTTTTATCAATTATAGTATCTATTAATACCTTACTATATGAACACATATTAGGATGAAGTAAAATTTCTGAATCTTTAAACCCATTAATTTCACTTTCTATAACTATTCCCTCTTCTGAAAATCCATCAAACACTGCAAATGGACTATATTTGCAAATACAAGCTATCAATTTATTTATCCCCCTTATTATCATTATCAAGCATTTCAAAAAAGGCTTCTAACCTTGTTTTATTTTGTCCCTCTTGACTATTTCTTCTATCAACTGCATCTCCATCTAAATTAAGAACTGGAATATTATTTTCTTTAAGAAGTTCCTTCAATATTAAAGCTCCTCCACTTGATTGTTTACATCCAAAATGGCAAAAATTAATAACTCCATCTGCATTAAGATTTTTTGAAAGATTTAATATATTTTCAGCACGTCTTTCATAAGGTCCATTAAAAGAATTTAGAATAAGCTTTTTAGCTATTGATTCATAAGGGTTATCTACATCTAACTTATGAAGATAGTCTCCATTCATATCTGACATTATAAGTTGATATTTTTCATTTTTATTTAAAAATCCTTTTATTGATTCACTATAAAATGGAAGTAAATGAACCCATAGAAGCCTTTTTCCTGAAATATTTTTAGGAGCATTTTTTACATCTTCTAAAAGTAATCTAAAAAATTCTAAAGTGTCTTTCCTGCCCATTCCCATATGAGTTGCAAAAACTTTAAACATTTCACAGGTTAATGTATTTGTAAAATATCTATCCTTTAAAAGATCTAAATATTTTAAATAATATTCAATAGATTTATTTTCATTTTTTATAATTTCTTTTAACTTATCTTCATCTAATTTTTTATGTACATGATCTTCAATAAAAGTTACCATTTCTTTTAATTGTACTTTTACATATTGTTCTGCATCCTTTGAATATTCATAAGGAATATCAATTACAAATTTATCTATATTATATATATCTGACAAACATCTAAATGTATTTATGTTTCCATCACAAGCTGTGGATGTTGTAATTGCAAATTTTGGTTTATTTATTATTCCAGTTAATGCACCTCCTATAAAGGTTTTATGATAAGAGCATAAGCTATCTGATATTCCAAAGCTTTCTGCCTTATCTATTAAAACATCTTCACATTGAGTTCCTGATATATATGAGGAAAATGCCTCTATAAGCTGTGGATTAATATCAAAAGCATGCAAAAATTCAGTTGGAGTAAATACATTTACAAAGGCTGAATTATCTGGATTATTCATAGGAGCTAACGTAAATTCCATACAAAGTTTAGATAAATATCTTAATGATTTTGGTAACTCTTTATCTCCTATAAATTTTAAATTAAAATGTTCAAGATTATATCCAAACTTAAGCATCTTTTTAATTTTTTCTGGATTATTAATATTTTTTTTTAAAATATCACTATAAATTTTTATAAAATCCATAATCTCTCCTTAATTTTTTAAAGTTTATTTATTAATAAATTATTATTAATATTGTTTTTTATTATACATTAATTATTGATAATATTTTTAATAATTTATATATTTAAAATTAATAAATTAAAAACTTTGTATTTAAAATGATTACATTACTTATAAAATTTGTTTATGAGTAAATAAATAAACAATATTTTATTTATTTTAATTATAGATTTATAATTATTATGTAGACAGTATGAAAGGAGCTTAAATAATGGAAAAAAATAATATTAATTCTCTGCCCTCAAGTAAGTATATAAAATTCTTATTATGTATTGCAATTGCCATTATAATTTGGCTTATTCCACATCCTATTGGCGTTTCAAGTATAGCATGGCATATGTTAGCTATATTTATAGCAACAATACTTGGATTTATTTTAAGACCATTTCCTATTGGTGCAGTTGCAATAATCGGTGTAACTTTAGCTATAATAACTCATACAATTACAATGAAAACTGCCTTTAGTGGTTTTAGTAAAAATATAATTTGGCTTGTTGTTATGGCATTCTTTATATCAAGAGGACTTTCAAAAACTGGTTTAGGTTCAAGAATAGCTTATAAGTTTATAAAACATTTTGGTAAAAAAACTTTAGGTCTTTGCTATTCAATTGTTTTTTGTGATTTAATTTTAGCCCCTGCAACTCCTAGTAACACAGCTAGAGCTGGAGGAATTATTTCACCAATTGTTACTTCACTTGCTAAAAGCTTTGGATCTGACCCTGAAAATGGAACAGAAAGAAAGATTGGATCTTTCCTTATGTTTTCAGAATTCCATGGAAATATTATAACTTCAGCAATGTTTATGACTGCAATGGCTGCAAACCCATTAGCTAAAAGTTTAGCTGCAAGTTTTGGTATACAAATAACTTGGTTTAGTTGGTTTCTAGCAGCTTTAGTTCCAGGTGTAATTTCTTTAATAGTTATACCATTTATAATATATAAATTATTTCCACCAGAAATTAAGATTACTCCTGATGCTCCCAAAATTGCAGAAGAAGCTCTTAAAAAGATGGGAAAACTTAAGAATTCTGAAAAGATAATGGCTTTGATTTTTATTCTTGTATTAGTTTTATGGATACTAGGAGGATTCTTACATATAAATACAACTCTTACAGCTTTAATTGGATTTTCTCTACTTTTAATATTTGATATATTAAATTGGGATGATGTTAAATCAGAGAAAGGTGCTTGGGATGTTCTTATTTGGTTCTCTATTCTTGTTATGATGGCAGATCAATTAAATAAGCTTGGACTAATCTCTTACCTTAGGGATATAGTAAAAGTAAATTTAACAGGTTTCCCATGGCCTATAATATTAATTATTTTAGTTGTAGTATTTTTCTATAGCCATTATATATTTGCAAGTGCTACTGCCCATGTAAGTGCTATGTATTCAGCATTTCTTGGTATAGCTTTAGCTGAAGGAGTTCCTCCAATGCTTGCAGCTATTTCACTTGCTTTATTTGCAAATCTATTTGCATCAACAACTCACTATGCAAATGGTCCTGCAACTATTCTTTACAGTTCAGGGTATGTTCCACAAAATAAATGGTGGGGATTAAACTTTATATTAGGATTATTTTATTTTATAATTTGGTTAGGTATTGGTTCCTTGTGGTGGAAACTACTTGGAATATATTAAATATAAAAGGAGTGTATAGTTTATGAGTAATTTAAAAGAACAAGATATTTTAAGAAATCCTTTTTTAAACAAAGGAACAGCATTTACAGAAGAAGAAAGAGAAAAATATAATTTAAATGGTCTTTTACCAAGTGCTGTGCAAATGATAGAGGAACAAGAAGTATTAGTTTATGAAAAAACAAAAACATTCAATAATAATTTAGATAAACATTTATTTCTTATGAACCTTTACAACACAAATAGAACATTATTTTATTATACTGTTGGAAGACATATAACAGAATTTCTTCCAATAATATATACACCAACTATAGGAGATGCAGTAATAAACTATTCAAAAACTTTTGATACACCAAAAGATGCAGTATTTTTATCTGTAGACCATCCTGAACTTATTGAATCTTCAATAAAATCTGCTTTAAAAGATCTTGATGAAATAAAATTAATAGTTGTTACAGATGGTGAAGGTGTTCTTGGTATTGGTGATTGGGGTGTACAAGGAGTTGATATTTCAATTGGTAAGCTTGCAGTTTATACTGTAGCTGCTGGAGTTAATCCAAAAAGTGTATTACCTATAGTTATAGATGCTGGTACTAATAATGAAAAGCTTCTAAATGATCCTTTCTATTTAGGAAATAAACATGAAAGAATTACAGGAGAAAAATATTATGATTTTATAGATAAATTTGTTAATATATCACTAAAACTTTTCCCTGAAGTTCTTATTCACTGGGAAGATTTTGGACGTTCTAATGCTAGAACTATATTAGAAAAATATAGAGATAAAATATGTACATTTAATGATGATATTCAAGGAACTGGAGTTATGATGGTTTCTGCTTTAAATGCTGTAGCTAAAGTTACAGGAATTCCAGTAAAAGATCATAAAATTTTAGTATTTGGTGGTGGTACTGCAGGTGTTGGAGTATCTGATCAAATATTATTTGAAAAAATGATAAGTGGCTTAAGTGAAGAAGAAGCTAAAAAAGACTTCTATTTAGTAGATAGACAAGGACTTCTTACTAAAGATATGAATGATCTTACAGAAGGACAAAAACGATATGCAAGAGAAATAGGTGAAATTAAAAAACCTTTAACTGATCTTGAAGAAATAGTTAGAGAAGTTAAACCAACTGTTATAATAGGAACTTCTGGTGTACCTGGAGCCTTTACAGAAGGAGTTGTTAAGGCAATGTCTGAAATTAATGAAAGACCTGCTATTATGCCTATTTCAAATCCAACTAAACTTTGTGAAGCAAAAGCTTCTGATATTATAAAATGGAGTAAAGGTAAAGCTTTAGTTGTAACTGGAAGCCCTTCCGATCCTGTTACATATAATGGAGTTACTTATACAATAGGTCAAGCTAATAATGCCCTACTTTATCCTGGTCTTGGTCTTGGAATAATTGTTGCAAAATCAAAGACTGTTACAGATAATATGCTATCACAAGCTGCACATGGTATTGCATCACTTCAAGATCTTTCAGAACTTGGAGCGCCAATTTTACCTCCTGTTAAAGATCTTAAGGAAGCTTCAAAATTAGTTGCAACAGCAGTTGTACGTGAAGCTGTTAAAGAAGGTATAAATAGAGCTGAAATTTCTGATCCAAAAGAAGCAGTACTTAAAGAAATCTGGGAAGCAAAATATTAATTTTTTAATTCTAATTAAATAGTAATTAAAGGAGATAAGGAATGTAAATTTACATTCTTTATCTCCTTTTAATTTTAACTGTAATTTAAATTAGTATTTTTTTATAAAAGCAAAATAGTATTTTAAAAATATATTTATAAAAACAATATGGTGTAGATTATAGTTCAAATTTTTACTTTTTGTTCATTATTTTATAACTATAATAGTGTATTCTAATATGAAAGGAGTTGTATGTATGAATATAAGAGATTTAGAATACTTTAATCATTTATGTAAAACAAAAAGTTTTACAAAGGCTGCAAAGGAACTTTATGTATCACAACCTTCTATTACTATGTCCCTTCATAGACTTGAGAAAGAATTAAATTCAAAACTTATAATAAGAGATCATTCAAAAAAACTTTTTACTCTTACAGAATCTGGTATGGTATTTGAAAAACGTGTTAAAAATATTTTATATCAAATGAATGAAGCAAAACTTGAAATTGCTAAAATACATAATGATAAAATTAAACTTGGAATTCCACCTATTATAGGTGCTTATTTCTTTCCTTTATTTATTGATGATTTAGTTAAAAATGATTTTATAAAATGTATTGAGTTTGTAGAAACAGGATCTCTTGCAATGAATAATCTTTTAAATTCAGGTAAAGTAGATATAGCTTTTATAGGTTCCTTATCACCTTTAAATGATGATAATATAGATTCAAAACTCTTAAAAAAAGATTCTTTTATGTTATGTGTAAGTAAAAATCATCACTTATCTAAAAAATTAGTAATAGATTTTAAAGACCTTAAAAATGAACAATTTATAGTTTTAGGAAACTCTTACATACATAGCAAAGTACTTAATAATCTTTTTAAAGAAAATGATATAATTCCTAAAAACATATATCATACTGATGAAATTCAAACAGCAAAATCTTTAATTGCATCAGGACTTGGTGTTGGAATTATGATTGATATGGCAGTCAAAAATATGCCTGGAATAAAAACAATACCACTAAAAAAATCTGTTCCTTTTTATATATCTTTAGCCTTAAAAAAAGATCACTATATTACAAAAAAAGAAAAAGAAATTAGAGATTTAATTATAAACAAAAAGATATAAGTTTTACTATTAAAAATGTTATAAATGAAAATAATAATCCAATAGATAAAAAGGAAATAATTATTATATTAAAAACACAAACTATAGTTACTGCCTTGCTAAAGGAAACTTTGAATATAAAAAACAAAATTCCAAGTATAACACTAAATAAAAATATAAATCCTATTCCATCTAAGGAATTTTTTAAATCTGCTTTACTTAATGACATATGAGTACTTACTGAAGTAGCTACAATCATAAATATCCAAAAATTTAAAGTTTTAATATTTTGCAATGTAAACAAAGACTCCATAATATTTTTAAATTCTAAAATAATATAATTAAGAAAATTTATAATACTAAAATCTTTACCAATTTCTAAATAGTTTTTAAAATTAATAGTTTTTATAAATTCATTAAAGCTATCTCTCATTAAAAACTTATATGCAATAATTAAAATAAAAGTTCCTATTAAAACTGGTGCAACTCCTATAAAAAAGTTTCCTATCCTTTGATAAATACTTTTTAAGTTATAAGAGTGTCTTACATATCCAAGTTCTCCTCCATTATTTATATTTAATGAAAACCATTTAACATCTGTAACTTTATGAAGAAATAACTTACACATAATAAAATGACTAAATTCATGAACTGTAGTTCCTATAATACCTGTAAAAATTATTCCACCTTTCCCAAGTCTTCCATATATTAAACTACTACTCTTTCTTTCAATATATCCTATTAATAATCCAAAAACTATTAAAGAAGCAATTATTCCTAGAGTAAATAGTATACTTAGTTTAAATATTTCAATCATATTTTTCTGCCTCCTCTTTAAACTAATTATAATTATAAACCATTATAAAAATAAAAGTTTCTTTTATTGTTTTTAAAATATTAAGATTTATTTTTTATTTTAACTAAACAATTTTCTTCTATTGCCATAATATTTTTTATTTTAATTAATCCATTTTAATTTCTATCTTATTTTTATAATATAAATATATTAATTTTGAAATTATTGAAATAATTATAACAATTAATATACAAACTACTCCACATACCATAAAAAATTCCTCTGGTAAGGCTTTAATTATTGGATCTTTCCTTTCATCAAAAATCCAATAATCATTATTAAAAAGAATTTCATGAAATTTGTTAAATACATAAGAAAAATCAAAATAAAAAGAAACTAAAAGTGAAAAGAACCCTACAATTACAAAATTAAACATATAACTTAAACTCTTAATTGGAAATTTAAATTTCTTTCTTTTATATAAAATAAACAAAATAATTCCAATTATTAAAAAAATACAAAATAATATTTCTATAGTAAATATTATTTTTTTAACCTCAAAGAAGTGATATTTTCCTTCATAACTCATAGGAAAATTTTCAAAATTAAGTTCCTTGATAAATGGATTTCTTAAGTATCTAATTATTTTAGTGTACTCATTAATTAAAACTTCTCTTTTTACTCCACTAGCACTTTCTATAGAATATTTAGTTATACAAAATTTATATATTGAAGTAGTATTTACAACAGCTATAACTGAAGTTACAAGTGAAAATAAGAAAATATATATTGAAAATAATATTTCTTTAAATTTATTTTCCATAGGCACCCCCTAATAATTAAAATTAATTTTAATATACCATATAATTTATCGCTTTACCATATTTATACAATTTTATATTGTTATTTAATATTTTGTGACACTTTATCTTTGTGTCACAGTATTTTTATACATTTATTCTATTATTTTCTTTACATAATGACAGATAATTTTTTATTAAAATTTTATTAATATAATAATATATTTTATATATTATTATTAATATTTTATATGAAAACATTATTATTTTAATATATTTTTTGTAAACATTATATGTAAACATGCACATTTTGAATTTTTAACATTTCATTTATAAATTCTTTTATGCTATTCTTACCTCGTTAATTAATTAAATTTAAGCACTTATATTTTTTTATATTTGGAGGTAACTAATGAAGAAGCTAAATTGTAAACAATTAACTAAGAAACTTATATTCTTTTTTCTTGGTGTATGGATAATTCAAACAGGTGTTGCAATATTTATAGGAACTAAAATAGGTTCTGATCCCTTTACAGTATTTACTCAAGGAATATCTAATGTTATTAATATAACTCCTGGTAAGGCAAATATGCTTATTACTTTTACTTTCCTTGTAATTATATTACTATTTTCAAGAAAATCTATAAATATAGGTACTGTTCTTGCAATGATATCTGCTGGACCTTTTATTGACTTAATGCTTAAGATTTTTGAAAATATTAACTTTGATAGTTATAATATTATAATTAAAATGTTATTTTTAGTCCTTAGTTGTGTAATTATTGCAATAGGTTTCTCATTACTTAAAGCTACTGATTTAGGAGTTGCTCCAAATGATGTTATTCCATTTATATTATCTGATAATATAAAAATACAATATCGTTTTGTTCGTATAGGATTAGATGTAACTTTTGTTGTTGTTGGTTTCTTACTTGGAGGAGTTATTGGAGTTGGTACTATAATTGCAGCTCTTCTTACAGGACCATTAATACAATTTTTTATGCCTAAATTAGAAAAAGTTGCTCATAAAATAATATATGACATTGAAGAATTAGAAGAAAAAATAGCTACTGGTGAGTTAGCTAAATAATATATAAAAAAGATGTACTTAATTTTGATTAAGTACATCTTTTTTTATATGTATTTTCATAATATTAATCTTCTTTATATCCATCTTTTAATATATTTAATATTCTTTTAAAATTATTTCTTTCATTATAATTAAAACTTATATTAAATACTTTAACTTTTCCTTCTGTTTCTATCTCTAATATAAAGTATCCACCTAAAAATCTATTTTTTGCATCTTTAAATTTTACTATATTAAATTTTGAGTTTTCAAGAATATATTCTTTTTCTTTAAAAGTTGATGCTCCTTTTATTTTTAAAACATTATCCTCTAGTTCCATTTTGTCATTCATTCCAATTGCTGTTATTTTCATATTTCTCCCCCTCATATATATAATATATATTATTTTCTATATTAAGTATAATTTATTATGTAATGTATTACAATTAATATTAATCTAAAAAACTTTATATTAAGTTCTACATAAATTAGTATTTATTTTTTATTGTGATATAATGTAAATATATTGTATTTAAGGAGGCGTATGCAAATGGTGGATTTAAGAAACCAAGTGCTATAACGATTAAATAAAATATTTTTAAAATCTTAATCTGCTTAGCACTTGATAAACCTTACTATTATCAAAAGAAAAGAGGAATTTATTATGGCAAAAGAAGCATTTAAGATATGTAAAAGAAATTCAAATGAAAGTACACATAAAATAAGAAGAAATGGACAAACTCCATGTATAATTTATGGAGAATTTTTAAAAACTCCAATTATATCAAAAATTGATAACTCTGAACTTTTCAAATTATTTAAAGAGAATACTCCAGGTTCAATAATTCCATTAGATGTTGATGGACAAATTATGAATTGTGTAATTAAAGAAATTCAAAAAGATAATTTAGGAAAAGTTATTCACCTAGATTTTCAATTTGTAAAACAAAATGAAGTTATTAAAATGAAGATTCCAGTTAAATTTATAGGAGAAGAAAATATAGAGAGCAGAAATCTAGTTTTTGAAATTTGCAATCCGACCCTTGAGTTCCATGGAAATGTAGAAAAAATACCTGAAGAAATTGAATTTGATGTTTCAAGTATGAATTTTGAAGACAAAGTTTTTGCTAAAGATATTTGTGTTCCTGAAGGGGTAGAACTTGTAACTGACCCTGATACAATTTTAGCTGTTGTTAATGCTTAATATAATAAAAATGAGATGCCAGTAAGGTATAACTATATACCTTACAAGCAACTCATTTTTTCTTTTATACTATTATAAAAATTATCAAACTCCCTGTTTCCTCTATTTATTATAAATAAATTTCTTTTACATCTTGCTATTGAAGTATATATAAGTTCATTATTTTTATTATTTTCCCTATCCAATATTAAAACTAAATTATCTATTTCCCAACCTTTAAAGCTTTCACTTTGACACATTTTTATTCCACTTCCACAAACAATAAAATTATACTTTCTTGATTTTCTTAAAAGATCTATCTTTTCTTCATTTTCTATATCAAGATAAAGCTTAGAGTACTCTTCTTTTGTTTCAAACATTCTCTCAACTTGTACATTATATAATTTCCTTGCATAATACTCCATATCCCTTAAATATTCTATATTATTTCCAACAATACAAGTATTGTTATAATCTATATTATTTTTGTAAAAATATTCTTCACTTATATCAAAGGCTTCAGAAAAGCTTATATTAGGTTTATAAATATACTCTATCTTATCATCATTAATTTCTAATCCAATTTGCTCCTCAATATGAATATAATCTAACTCATATTTATTTAAAAAAAATTCTTTTTGAAACTCCCTTAAAAGTTTTGCTATGTTAGTTGATATTCTATAAGATTTAGTTAATTCATTCCATCTTCCTTTAACATTTGTTTTTACCATTTTCTTATTATCTAAAGCTCTATTATAAATATTTTGCTTCTCATCACCAAAAAGTACATACTCTCCATTTTCTTTTAAAAATATATCTTTTAATAAGTTAAGCCACTCTCTTTTAAAATCCTGTACCTCATCTATAAATATTCCATCATACCTATCTTCTTCTATAACATTTTCTTTAAAAAAATCATAACTTTCATAATTTATAAAATTATTAAAGTCCTTTTTAATATTTCTCCCATATTCCATAGTTTTTTGATTAATAAACATATTAAAGTTTGTTATATAAAAATTTCTAAAGCAAAAATCTTCATTAATATCATTAATTTTTTCTTCTATATAATTTTTTAATGTACTGTTATAGCTTAATATTAAAATTTTCCCCTTTTCTTTAGTTCTTTTTAAAGCTCCAACTGCTCTATTAGCTAATAATATAGTTTTACCACTTCCAGCTATACCTTTTATCTTAACACTTGTATTTTCTTTACTTCTCATTAAATTTCTTTTCTTTTTTTCTAATATAATGAATTTTCCCTTTTCTTTTTTATGATACTTAAAATTAAATTTATTAAAACATTTTTCGTATAAGTCCTCACTAAATAATTTATTATACCTAAATGCCGAATTTATACTATTTATAATATCAGAATCATTTCCCCATATAATTACATCATTTATTATATTATAATTATTTCTAAACTTATATTTTATATCTTCCTCTTTTTCTTCATAAAAATAAACACATGTTTTTATTATTTTATTATATTCATTATCTAATATACTCTTTTTTAAAATGTCCTCAATGTGATAAATAGAAATATTATCTTTATAATTTATAACTTTTTCAAAAGGAGTTATAAAACATACTTCCTTTCTATCCTTTAAAATAATATGTCCATATTTGCTTTCATCATCTTTATTACTATATATATAATTATCTAGCTTTAAACTTTCAATTTCTATAATTAATACTCCTGAGTCCTTCTTTAAAATTATAATCTTTGGAATGTCTCCATTTAAATTTGGTTTGAAAAATATATTAAAATTCTCATCTAAATTATCTTTTAAATATCTTATTAAATTTATTTCTTCATTAGTAAATGGTATAAATTTCTCGATAATTTCAATACTTGGATATAACTTTCCCATACCTTCCTCCATATTTGCATATTCACTAATATATTTCTATAATTTACCTTATTTTCCCTTTAAATTAGTAATAAAAAAAGTTATACATTTTAAAATGTATAACTTTTTATTACTAATTCTAATATAATTCACCTAATTTATCTTTTTTATCATTTATTAAATCAATAAAAACTTTAGCTATTTTAGGATCAAATTGAGTTCCACTACAAGCTTTAAGCTCCTCAATTCCTTCATCATAAGTTTTTCTCTTATTGTAAGGTCTATTTGATGTCATAGCATCAAAACAATCTACAACAGTTAAAACTCTTGCAAGATATGGTATAGCTTCACCTTTCAATCCTGATGGATATCCAGTTCCATCATATTTTTCATGATGATGCAATATTAAAGGTGCTATTCTTTGTAATGATGCTACTGGCTTTATAATGTCAACTCCATTTTGTGGATGTTGTTTTAACATATTCCACTCCTCATTAGTTAATGGCATCTTCTTTATTAAAACTTCTTTAGAAATATTTATTTTACCTATATCATGCATATAAGCTCCATAAACTAATGTCATTTTATCTTCTTTATTTAAATTTAATTTATCTGCTAAAAGTCTACTATAAAAAACTAATCTTTCACAATGTCCATATGTATACCTATCTTTTGCATTTATTACACTTACTAATGTTTTTATAGATGCAACCAATTCAATTTCACTTTCATCTATCTCATTTTTTAATTCATCTAATATTGATACATAAGTTTCAACTCTGTTTTTGTTAAAAAACTTTGCCCTATATAGAGCATCATCAGCACTTTTAATTAATTCAAATTCATTTGTTGCTTTATCTGGATAAACTGAAATTCCAATAGACACTGTTAAATTTTTATTAGGCTGATTTTGTTGCCCATAAAAATATGTATTTTCTATACTATATCTAATTTTTTCTGCTATTTCAGTTGCACCTTTTTCATCAGTGTTAGGTAAAATTATTGCAAATTCTTCTCCACCATATCTAGATACTATATCACAATCCCTAGTTATTTCTTTAAGTGTTTTACCTATTTTCTTTAATACTTTATCTCCTTCTTGATGACCATATAAATCATTATAATGTTTAAAATAATCTATATCTAAAAATATCATAGATATTTTTTCATTATTTTCTTTAGAATATTTTATTTTTCTGTCTAGTGCTTCATAAAAATATCTATGGTTATATACTCCTGTTAATCCATCTTCATTTGCTAAACTTATAAGTCTATTTATATGTTCTCCTTCAATTTTAACATAAAATCCAAGAGGCCATGCTGTTAATATAAATACTCCTGACAGAACTAAATCATTTTCAAAGTATACATTTATATTATCTAAAGGGACATATATAATATCTATAGATAATATTATAAAAGATGCTATCACAGAAAATATTAATCCTTTTTTAATTCCTGATTGTATTGTAGTTGTTATTATTATAAATAAAAAAATAATCTTGTATTCACTCTCATTTGCCCCAGATATTATTATAGCAATAGAAAATATTATAACAAATATAATGTTTTCAACAATTTGTATAGTTAACGAATTTTTTCCTTTTAATTTTTTAGAAGTAGATAATGTCCATATTAAATAAATTAGTAATAACAAAAATACTATAGCACCTGAACCTATAACACTATATTGTGCATATAAGTAATTCTCAATTTTACTATATTTCTTAAAAAAATATTGTAAAAATATTAAACCAGCAAATAATAAAGAACCTAGCTTTACTATTGCTACTATTTCATCAATTTGTTTACGTCTATCCTTTTCGATTCTATCCATGTATGTTAATCCTCATATTTTAAAAGGCCGGTAAAACTCCGGCCATATTTCTACTTTTCTCTTAGACTCTTTGGTTCTTCTGGTTGATAGAAATACCACATACAAGCAGATGTAGATATAACTCCTGCAAATACAGTTGCAATAGTTGCAATTCCCATTAACAACTTACTATTTAATTTTTTCATATGTAAACCTCCTAAATTTATAATATTTAAATAAATTTATTAAAAAAAGAATCTATTTTACCCAATACTATATATCCCACCTTAGTAATTGAAAAAACTTGCCACATTATACCTGCATAAATACAAATACAATAAATAAGCATATTTTTATTAAGTAAATTATAATAATTAAATATAAAAATACAAACTAAAGTTAAATAGAAAGTTAATACTACTATAGATTTCTTTTTTAATATCTTTTTCTTTTTTATACTTTTTATAGGTTTTTTTATACTATCAACTGGAGCTAACTTAAATATTAAAAAATAAGCTAATATAAAAGTAAATATTCCAGTTATAATTATCATTTTCAATGTAAGAGGTAAGTATTTTATTACAATTGGAACTATCGTGCAATTAAATGTTCCAATGATCATACAAGTTTTAGAATTGCTTGCATGTACTCCTCCAGAATATTTCCTTAAAATGCCCGTACTAAATGACATCATAAGTCCTTCTATGAGAACATTGAATATAATTCCAAAAATAACAACAAGTAAAATTGATAATAATGTTTGTATTATTCCAAATATTCCATAGGCTATAACTTCTTTTTTTTCATTATCTGCTTTTATTTCTTCTGCAATTTTATCTGCAATTCTATTTGATATTACTTCTATATCAATCATTTTACTTTTCCTCTTTTTTATACAGTAAGAATTTAATAATTAAAATAACTACGAAAAATATTATTAATGATGGTAATCCATATATTGTCTTCAATGTAGGATTAGTAAATATTCTAATTATATTATTTCCACATAAACATTGGATAAAAAACATATTTATTCCTTCACATATAAACATTATAATTGCAGTTATTATTCCAGCTTTTATAGATTTTAGTATATTAATTTTATCTATATATGTTGTTAATATAACTAATAGAATTATATTTAATATAGTATGTATACCATAACTTATAGGAAGTCTTCTAATAAAAAATGTTACTACAACTAAAATTGTACTAGTCAAAAAATATAATTTTTTATTAAATTTTGTATTTGATAATATATAAACTGAGTATACAAATAAAAAGCTCTCTGGGACTCCCCTAACAATTAATTCCAAGAATGATACTGCTAACATACTGATTTCTCCTTTACACTTTTTTATATAATTTTAATATATTTATATTTTTAACTGCATTATATATAATAAGAAAAACATACAGCCGTATAAATATATCTCCAATACTTAAAATGCTATACCCTAAATCAAATATGTCTGTTAAGAATTTTAAATTTGTATGAGTTCCACCTAAAATATGTATATCGTTTACTTTAGAAAAAGATTCCTTAGTTGCATATCCAGTTAAATATGATAATTTTGGGAATACTGGCATAAAACCATTATTAGCTTTTATTGCTATATCATTTAAAATGCCTCCAAAAACAATACAAATTGAACCTATAATAGCACTAATATATTCTTTATACTTAAATACTAATGGCAAATAGGAACATAAATAGATCATCTTCAATATTCCTGCATATTTTATTAATTCATAATTTTTTATAAATATATTCACTTGAAAAATTATGTTTAAAAATTCCATAAATACAATGGGATATATTGTCCAACTTTTAAACAAAGGACTAATCTTATATCCTTTTATCTTACAAATTATTAAAGCAATTATTATAGTTTCTAACATTAGCTGTCCTTTCTTTCTTGCATTTAATTTAAGTGAAATTTTTCAATTAATCTTTTTACATTATACTATATTTTTCAATTTTTTTCTATATTGTTTATATTTTTAAACCTTTTTACATAAATACTATAAACTAATTATTAAACTTATAAAAATATTTTACTTTTTAAATGAATAAATATAAAAATTATATTTTTATTTTACATTATTAATATTTAGCTTTACAGCTTTCCCTAACTATAAGCTTAACTGGAAGAACTATTTTTTTACTAAGTTCTCTATTATTACCTATTCTATCTATTAATGTATCAAGTGCTGTTTCTCCCATAAAATCAGTATATACTTTAACAGTTGTAAGGGCTGGTGTCAAAAATTTCGCTGTCATAATGTCATCAAATCCAATTATACTTATATCATCTGGAATTTTTAATCCTTTTTCTGTTATAGCTTTATATGCTCCTATAGCCATTGGATCACTTGCTACAAATACTGCTGATGGCATATTATCTAAACCTAGCATTTCTTTCATAAGATTATATCCATCCTCTAAAGTAAAATCTCCTTTATAAACCCATTGTTCCTTATAATTATTAGTTTCATTCATAAATTCTTTATAAGTTTTTTCTCTATAATTGATCAATTCCTTTCCATTAGAATCACTATGAGGAACAACTTTTGCACCTATATACCCAATATCTCTATGGCCTAAATCATAAAGATAATTTAATGCACTTTTCACTCCATTTTTAAAATCAATAACTATAGAATCATATTTCCACTCATTCGGAGAAGAATCTACAAATATAATATTTTCTGTTATATCATCTAATTTTTTTATTTCTTCATCTTTAAAAATTCCTATTGCTATTATTCCATCTAAATCATTGTATCTTGAAGATTTTTCATTAATAATATTAGCCATATATAATGATTTAAAATCTATATTTTTTTCACTACATTTTTTTTCTATTGCTATTCTTATTGATAAAAAATATGGATCATTTAATTCCTTCAGCTCTACATAACTACTTACAATTCCTATTTTATAAATTTTTTTCTTGTTTTTTCTATTTTTCAGTGTAACATAGTTCATTTCTTCTGATATTTTTAATACTCGTTTCCTTGTTTCTTCTGATACATTTAATGTTTTATCTAAATTAAGTATTCTTGATACTGTTGAAATTGAAACTCCAGCTTCATTTGCTATATCCTTTATTGTAACCACTTAAAATAACCTCCTTTTATAAAAACATTATATATTAACATAACTAATTTTTTAAATATTAATACTTACTAAATTTTATTTATAACAATTCCTTTTAACTAAAATTCAGATAGAGTTAAAAACTCTATCTGAATAAATCTTTACTTTATTTCATTTTTTAAAGTATTAATATATTTTTCCATAGATTTTTTACCTTGTTCATTCCATTTAAATACTCCACAATCCTCTAAAACTTTTACAAATATATCTGAAACTTCTTTTTCAATTATAATTTGTACATTTTCTTTATTTATATTAGGATTTCTCTTTTTTATTTCATAAAACCAATCTAAATGGATTTTCATTTTTTCTATATCTATTAAACTCTCATCCTTTTTAAGAAGATTTTCCTTTATAACTTCAAGTTCATCCTTTAATCTAGATGGAAGAACTGCAAGTCCTAAAACTTCAATAAGTCCTATATTTTCTTTCTTTATGTGATGTAATTCTTTGTGAGGATGAAATATTCCATCTGGATGTTCATTGCTTGTTCTATTATTTCTAAGAACAAGGTCTAAAACATATTTATTTTCTTCAAATCTTGCAATTGGAGTTATTGTATTATGAGGTATTCCTTCACTATAAGCTAATACGTCAGCATCAGAATCACTATATTCTCTCCAATGTTTTAGTATTTTTTCTGAAAGAACGCTTAATTCTTCTCTATTTTCCCCTTTTAATCTTAAAACAGTTAAAGGCCATTTAACTATTGATAAATCTATGTTTTCATAGTTTGGAATTTTAAATTTATAAACATCCTCTGCTTTATTCATAGCAAAAGTATAATTACCACCTTGATAATGATCATGAGTTAATATTGATCCTCCAACTATAGGTAAATCTGCATTTGAACCTATAAAATAATGTGGAAACTTTTCTACAAACTCTAATATTCGATCAAAGGTTTTCTTATTTATAGTCATTGGTTCATGCTCACCTTTAAACACTATACAATGTTCATTGTAATATGCATAAGGTGAATATTGAAAAAACCAACTTTCATTACATAAATTTAATGGTATAACTCTTAAATTTTGTCTTGCAGGATGATTAAGTCTTCCCCTATACCCTTCATTTTCCTTACAAAGAAGACATTTTGGATATTTTGCAGTTGGAAGATTTTTTGCTGCTGCAATTGCTTTTGGATCTTTCTCTGGTTTTGATAAATTAATTGTTATATCCATTTCTCCATATTCACTTTTTGATTTCCATATAAGATTTTGAGCTATTCTATCTGTTCTTATATAATCACAAGCCTTGCTCATATTATGAAAATAAGTTGTTGCCTTTTTAGGATCCTCATTATAATTAATATTAAACTCTTTAATAATTTCTGATGGTCTACCAACTAATATCCCCATAATTTTAGTATCAAAAAGATCTCTATATATTGGAGTATTATGTTCTATTAGTCCTTTATCATAGGCATAATCTAAAAGATCATTTAAAATGGAAGTTGGTGTTTCAAGATTTTCCTCTAAAACTTCAACATACTCATAGTCATCAATATTAAAAACATCAAGCAAACTATTTCTTATGAATATTTTATCTTCTTCTTTTATTAAGTTCTTTTTAATTCCATATTGAATTAATCTTTCAATATTTTTATAAATATTCATATTTTCCTCCTATATTTCTTTAGTTCCTTCACCTATATTAGCTATATAAAAACTAGCATCATAGCCTATTTTTTCTTTATATCCTTTACCTACATTTTCTATAAAATCTTCAACCTTATCTTTTTTTACTAAAGAAACTGTACATCCTCCAAAACCAGCTCCTGTCATTCTACTTCCTAATACACCTTCTTCATTCCATGCAAGCTCAACTAAAGTATCAAGTTCAACTCCAGTTACTTCATAATCGTCTCTTAAAGAAATATGAGATTCATTCATAAGTTTTCCAAAAGTAATTAAATCATTTTTTTCAAGAGCTTCTTTAGCCTTTAAAGTTCTTATATTTTCATAAACAGCATGTTTAGCTCTCTTTCTTCTTACTTCATCCTTTATAAGATCCTTATTATTTTCAAATTCTTCAATGGATAATTCTCCTAATGCATTAATATTTAATTTACTCTTTAATTCCTCTAATGCAGTTTCACATTCACTTCTTCTTTCATTATATTTAGAATCTGCAAGACCTCTTCTTTTATTTGTGTTTGAAATAACTAATACTTCATCCTTTAAATCAACCTTTGAATAACTATATTTTAAAGTATTACAATCAAGAAGTATTGCACTATCTTTTTTACCCATTCCTATTGCAAACTGATCCATTATTCCACAATTTACTCCAACAAAAGCATTTTCTGCTTTTTGAGAAAATTTTACTAAATCTACTCTATCTATATTAAAATTAAATAACTTGTCCATCATAACTGCAATAAGCAATTCTAAAGATGCTGATGATGAAAGTCCTGCTCCATTTGGAATGTTTCCACATATAGCTACATCAAATCCTCTATCTATGTTATATCCATTTTTCTTCATAACATCTATAACACCCTTTGGATAGTTTACCCAATCATGTGCTTTTTCATATTTTATACTATCTAAATCAAATTCAATTACACCAATATCTTCAAAGTTGCTTGAATACATTCTAACTTTTTTATCATCTCTTAATGATATTGCTCCATAAGTACCAAAACTAAGTGCACATGGAAAAACATTTCCTCCATTATAATCTGTATGTTCTCCAATTAAATTAACTCTTCCTGGTGAAAAAAATATTTTTAAATTTTCTTTATCTCCAAATATTTTAATAAAAGTATCCTTTATTTGATTTTTCATAATATTCCTCTACCCTCTTTCAAATATTGTATATTTAAATAATATCACTTTAGGAAAACATTTTCAATAATTTTACTTAATTTTTACTAATATTTTCCCTAAACACTTTCTCATTTCTATACATTAATTACTTTTATATAAATTTATATTTTATATACTTATTATATTCCTCTCCTGCTCTTAAAATAGAACTTTCTTTAAAAGCATCTTCATATCCTATAGGAGGATTTTGACATTCAAAGCATATTCCATATCTTCTCTCTATATCCTTATTTCCATATACTTTTTTGCCATCTATAAAATTCATGGAATAAATAACTACTGCTTCATTGTTTGTTTCAATTTGCATTTCTCTTCCACTTTTATCATCTTTATAAACAATATTTCTTTTATCATTAAATAAAAATGTATGATCATAACCTGAACCTAGTTTTATTTGTTCTTCATTATTATCTATATCTTTTCCTATTCTTTTTTCTTCTCTAAAATCAAAGGCAGTATTAAAGGTATTTATCACTTCTCCTGTTGGAACACTATTATTATCTATAGCTAAAATTTCATTTGATGTAACCATTAATTTATGATCTAAAACTGATTCTTTATAATCACCACTTAAATTAAAATAAGAATGATTCGTCATATTTACTAAAGTATCTTTATCACTTATTCCTTTAAATTCAATCATGAATTCGTTTTCTTTATTTAGAGAGTAAATTACATTAACATCTAAATTTCCTGGATACCCTTCCTCTCCATCTACTGATTTATAAGATAATATAAGGCTTACTTTTTCTTTTCCTATTTCTGTTTTTGCATCCCAAACCTTTTTGTTAAATCCTATATTTCCACCATGACACTGACATACTTCATAATTTTTATTAAATGTAATCTTTTCTCCATTTATAGTTACTTCTCCTTTATTAATTCTACCAGCTGTCCTTCCAATAATTCCTCCATAGTATGATGGACTTTCAATATAAGTTTCTAAATCTTCATATGCTACAACTATGTTTTCCTTTTTACCATTTTTATCTTTAGTGAAAATACCTGTTATAGCTCCACCTAAATTAAGAACCTTAATATCAACATCTCCATTACTTAATGTATATTCAATTATGTCTTTTCCTTTATAGTCAAAAACTTTTTGTTCTGACATTTTAATCATAAAATCCCTTCCCCCTTTATTTTAAAAATAGCTAAGCAAATAATCGCTTAGCTATTTATTTAATTACTATTTAATAAAAATAGTAAGATGAGTTATCTTCTTTAAAATTAATGTTTATACTTAAATAATAATACTTTAGAAAAATTTTTTCAATATTTTTTACTGCTTTTTTACTAAATATTTTTACTATATATTTGTTAATGTTTAAATATATTTTATTAAATATTTTACTTTGTATTATTTTTATAGAATTTTTAGGTAAATTAGATGTACAATTGATTTATACATTTTATAAATAGGAGATGATTTTATTGATATGAATAGACCTAAAATCAAAATAGAAAAAACTTTATTTCATAAATTTTTAATTGTATTATCCACAATTATTTTAGCATTTCATTTAATATATATTGCTTTTGTTTTTAATAAACTTCCTAATGTTATACCTACTCATTTTAATTTAAATGGTATCCCCGATTCTTATGGTTCTAAGGGAAACCTGTTTATTTTAATAATTATTTCAATAATATTTTATATATTATTTATGCTACTTACTCGTATTCCTAATCATTATAATTATTTAGTTACAATAACACCTAAAAATGCAAAAAGGCAATATAAAAATGCAGTAACTTTAGTGCTTTCTCTTCTAAGTGAGTTTTTAATTCTTTTATTTTATATGGATTATAAAACAGTTGAAATTAGTTTAGGTAATGCATCTAACATAAATTTTATGTCCTTATTTATTTTAATTATATTCTTAACATTAGCATACTTTATTTATAAGATGATAAAACTTAAATAAAATAAAAGAGGTAGATTTTTTAAATTATTCTACCTCTTTATTTATATTATATTTTAGGATCACACGCACTATTTAATTGTAAATTTTATAATTATAAAGATCTTATTTTGAAGCTAGTTTCTTATAGTTTTCTAATCTTTCCATAGCATCATTATATGTCTTTTCAAATAATGCTTCTGCAGCTTCTGGGAATGACTTAGCAAGAGATGCATATCTAACTTCTCCCATTAAGAATTCTCTAAAATCTCCTTTTGGTTCTTTTGAATCTAAAGTAAATGGATTCTTACCTGTTCCCTTTAATTCTGGATTATATCTATATAAACTCCAATATCCACAATCAACTGCTCTCTTAGCTTCTAATTGGCTATTACCCATTCCAAGCTTAATACCATGGTTAATACATGGAGCATAACCTATAATTAATGATGGTCCATCATAATTTTCAGCTTCTGCTATAGCCTTAAGAGTTTGATTCTTATCAGCTCCCATTGAAACTTGTGCAACATATACATAACCATAACTCATTGCAATCATACCAAGGTCTTTCTTCTTAGTTTTCTTACCTGATGCTGCAAATTTAGCAACAGCTGCTGTTGGAGTTGCTTTTGATGATTGTCCACCAGTATTTGAATAAACTTCTGTATCAAATACAAATATATTTACATTTTCTCCAGATGCAAGTACATGGTCTACTCCACCAAACCCTATATCATAAGACCATCCATCTCCACCAAATATCCATTGTGATGGTCTTATTAAGAAATCTTTTTCTTCTAGTATTTCTTTTGCAAGTTTATTATCTAATTTTTCTAAAGCATTTATTACTCTATCTGCCCTTTCTCTAGTTCCTGCTCCTTCTTCTACGTGTTCTACAAAGTCTCTAAGAGCTTCTCTTGCTTCTCCTTCTTCTAATGATTCTATAAGTTCATTTGATTTTTCAACTAATCTTTCTCTTATAGCTTTTGCTCCTAAGAACATTCCAAGTCCGAATTCAGCATTATCTTCAAATAATGAGTTAGCCCAAGCAGGACCATATCCCTTATGATTAGTTGTGTATGGAGTTGAATGTGCAGAACCTGCCCAAATTGATGAACATCCAGTAGCATTAGCTATTATCATTCTATCTCCAAATAATTGAGTTATAAGTTTAGCATATGGAGTTTCTCCACATCCTGCACAAGCTCCTGAGAATTCAAGTAATGGTTGTTCAAATTGGCTACCCTTAACTGTATTTTTATTCATAGGATTTTCTTTTGGTTTAACACTCTCAACTACATAATCCCAATTAGGAATTTCAACTTCTTGAGTATAAGCTGGTTTCATAACTAAAGCCTTTCCTGGTGCTGGACAAACTTGAGCACAATTTCCACAACCAGTACAATCAAGTGGATCTACTTGAATTGTGAAATTCATTTGTTCAGATGTTTTTAAGCCTTTAGCAGCTACTGACTTAAATCCTTCTGGTGCATTTTCCTTTTCTTTTTCATTTAATAAGAATGGTCTTATTGCAGCATGTGGACATACGTATGAACATTGATTACATTGTATACATTTATCCTTATCCCATTCTGGTACATTTATAGCTATTCCTCTTTTTTCAAAGGCAGCTGTTCCAGGTTCAAAAGTACCATCTTCCATTCCATTAAATGCTGATATTGGTAAATCGTATCCTTCTAATTTATTAATAGGATCAACAATTCTCTTTACAAATTCTGTTCTTGATTTTTCATCTTTTTTAGCTTCGCATTTAGCATCTTTCCATTCTTCTGGAACTTTTATTTCAATTACTGATTCTATTCCTTTATCAATTGCAGCATTATTCATATCAACAACCTTTTGTCCTTTTTTGCCATATGAAGTTACAACTGCATCTTTTAAGTATTTAACTGCATCTTCTACAGGAATAATATTAGCTAATTTAAAGAATGCTGATTGCATTATCATATTAATTCTTCCACCAAGACCAATTTCTTGTGCTATCTTAACAGCATTTAAAGTGTAGAATTTAATATTATTTTTAGCTATATATCTCTTATATGAAGCTGGTAAATGCTTATCTATTTCTTCTGGAGTCCAAATTGTATTTAATAAGAAGGTTCCATTTTTCTTTAATCCTTCTAAAACATTATATTTATGAACATATGCTTGATTATGGCAAGCAACAAAATCAGCTTTATCTATTAGATAAGGTGATTTAATTGGAGTTTTACCAAATCTTAAATGTGATACTGTAACTCCTCCAGACTTCTTAGAATCGTATGAGAAATATCCTTGAGCATACATGTCTGTATGGTCTCCAATAATCTTAATAGCACTCTTATTTGCACCAACAGTACCATCTGATCCAAGTCCCCAGAACTTACAAGCAACTGTTCCTTCTTTAGTTGCATCTATATCTTCATAAACTTCTAATGAAGTATTAGTTACATCATCAATTATTCCTAAAGTAAATTTATCCTTTGGTTCATCCTTAGCTAAATTATCATATATTGCTGCAATATGACTTGGTGTTGGATCTTTTGATCCTAATCCATATCTACCAGCAATAATTAAAGGAGCATCTTTTTCATTTGCATATGCACTTAAAACATCTAAGTATAATGGTTCTCCATTACATCCAGGCTCTTTAGTTTTATCTAAAGCAGCTATTTTCTTAACTGTAGATGGAATAGCTTTCTTTAATTTTTCAGCATCAAATGGTCTATAAAGTCTTACTTTAACAACACCAACTTTTTGTCCATGTGCATTTAAGTAATCTACTGTTTCTTCACATACATCTATACATGATCCCATGGTAACAATTACTCTATCTGCATCCTTTGCACCATAATAATCAAAGCAATGATATTCTCTTCCAGTTAGTTTTGTAATTTCAGCCATATAACCTTCAACAATATCAGGTACAGCATTATAAAATTTATTTACAGCTTCTCTTTGTTGGAAATAAACATCTGAGTTTTCAGCAGTACCTCTAGTTACTGGATGATTTGGACTTAAGGCTCTTTGTCTAAATTCTTTTAAGGCTTTCATATCAATTAATGATTTTAAGTCTTCTTGCTCTAATACTTCAATCTTTTGTATTTCATGAGAAGTTCTAAATCCATCAAAAAAACTTAAGAAAGGTACTCTTGATTTAATAGCTGATAAATGTGCTACTGCTGATAAATCCATTATTTCTTGAACTGATCCTTCAGCAAGTATTGCAAAACCAGTTTGTCTTGTTGCCATAACATCTTGGTGATCTCCAAATATACTTAAAGCTGCAGCTCCAAGTGATCTAGCAGCTACATGAAATACTCCAGAAAGTAATTCACCAGCAATTTTATACATATTAGGAATCATTAATAATAAACCTTGTGATGCAGTATAAGTTGTAGTTAATGCACCAGCTTGTAATGATCCATGAACTGCACCAGCTGCTCCTCCTTCTGATTGTAACTCAACAATCTTAACAGGTTGTCCAAATATATTTTTTCTTCCTTGTGCTGCCCACTCATCAACATGTTCAGCCATTGGTGATGATGGTGTTATAGGATAGATTGCTGCAACTTCAGTAAACTCATAAGATATATGAGCTGCTGCAGTATTACCATCCATAGTCTTCATTTTTCTCATAATACAATCCCTCTTTTCTAAATTTAACTTTTATAGATAAAAGCTAAAATGCCTTCTATATTCTATTATAGAATAATAAAATCAATTTTTTCTTTTTATAACATTATTTAAAAAATTATTTTGAAAACGTTAACAATTTAACTTGTTGTTAATATTTAATTTATATAAAAAAAGGAGCTAAAAAGAAGAATCTTTTCAGTTCCTTAAAATTTTAGATATCTTTATATAATATTTTAAATTAAATTATAATCTATTTCTTAAATAATACCTTCCACGTATCTTTTCCGACTATTCCATCAATCTTTAATTTATTTTTCTTTTGTAATTCTTTAATTGCTTTTTCTGTTTTATCCCCAAAAATTCCGTCAACCTTTAACTTATACCCAAGAGCAGTTAACCTCTTCTGAATTATTTTTGTAATGTTTCCTTTAGCTCCTAAAGAAACATTAATACATTTCTTCAATGTATTAGATCCAAAATAACCGTCAACTTTTAAGTTAGCTTTAAATTGTTTGTTAAGCTCCATTTGTAAGTCAGATACAATTGGACCACATATAGAAAGTTGCCATAATTCTTTTTTAGTGCTGGAGCTATTACTATTAGAGCTGGAGCTATTAGATTTTTTTATAAATATTCCTTCGGTAAATTCGTTTAAATCACAATAACCAGTAATGCCATTAATCTTTCCTTTATCCGTATATTGAAAGCCTACCCAGTCTTTCCATATTCCATTATTACTAGGCGTATTCACGCCGTAATGAGCTATCCAAAGAGGATAGCTTTTTAACCTACTATCTAATTTAGATTTAGCAAAGAATGTATAAGTATATACAATACACTCATAACCACTTAAAGCTTTAAACTCCTTTAAAAATTCCAAACATCTATTTGTTACTTCTGTTTTACCTCTTCCCATTGTTTCTCTTTCTATATCAAGAACGGGGATAATATGAAATTTTTTGTCTTTAATTGCACTCCAAAAATCTCTTGCCTGTTCCTTCGGGCTTGTTTTATCACTCATAAAGTGATAAAAGCCTATTTTAAGCCCTTCTTTACTTGCTCCTACATAATGTTCATTTAATCTCTTATCAACGAAATTTACCCCTTCTGTGGCTTTTATAATGACTACTTTTATGCCTTCTTTCTTAACACTTGCAAAGTTTATATTATTTTGCCAGGCACTAATATCTAAGCCTTTAATATTATTTTTATATCTTCCTTTCATTAAAAACACCTCTAATAAATAATATATTTATTAGAAATAATGTGATACATTATTTCATTTTCGTATATTATATATGCACTTAGATATTTTTAATAAATTCTATTATTATTTTCTTTTAATTCTAAATAAAAGTTTGTTTCTGTTATTCCTTGATATGGTACTACCCATAATGCACCTATTCCTAGAGTTAAAATTGATAATATCCACCAACCAATAAAACTTAGTTGTAACATAAAATAATCCCATTTATATCCTTTCATTAATTCTCTGCTTTCTGATAAACATTGAATTATAGATTTTTCTTTATCATCACTTAAAATATAATAAGCTTGTGAAAACATAATTGCTACTATAATTCCAGGAATTATAAAAAATATTGTTGCTAAAGATATACAAATTCCTAATAATATATATAATCCTAAAGTTTTTAAATAAATATCAAAATTAGAAAATAAATCTTTTATACTTAATTCCTTACCTCTTACAAGATTTAATGAAAATTTGCTTATTCCAACTGTAATAAGACCACCAAGTAAAAATGCTACTGCATTTATAAAAAATGACAATTTATAAATACCAAAATTATCTCCTACATCTTTAGGAATATTTGTACTTATTATCAAGCTATAAATTAAAAATGTTACAATTGCTATTCCCCATTTTCCCCTTAATTGCATTCTTGCACGATTTTTTAATTCACTTATACTACTCATAGATATCTCCTCCAATTACTGTTTATTATTTATAGTATATTTTAATTATACAATATATCAATTATATAATAAAGTATTAATTAACTCTTTTTGTATTATTAATTATTTCTTAACATATTATCATTTAACCTTACTGCTATATTTTATTATTCCATAATATATAAAATACTATTTAAGCTTAAAACAAAAAACTATGAAATCATATATAAACATAATTTCATAGTTTTTTGCTTAAATTTAATATTAAATATTTAATAAAAGTTTATGTTTTAATATATCTATGAAGATGTTCCACTTTCTAATATTGATACTATTGAAAACAAAGTGAAACATACTGCTCCTAATCCAACCATAACACGTGCTGGTATAAAATAAGCTGGATTAAATAATGCAGCTTCAAACAAAAATGCTCCTATAAATAAGCAAGAAAGTGCTGTTACTACTGGTATTATTGGTATTCTCTTTGCTAAATCGCATTTGTTACGCCATACTAATGCAAGTAATACTACCTTACTTGAAATACTATAACATATAAGACCTAACCCAATTAAAACAAACCCTGGAGCTATAAGTGCTTCATTATTACAAGTAATTAATGTTACTATCCCCCATATTATATCTATACTTCCCATTAACAATACAATCTTTGACCATGTCCATCTTTCTTTATTTTTGAAAGTATTTTGAATTTGTTTTACAATACTAACTACTAACGAAATAAGACTTACACATATTAATGATATTCCAATTAAAACATGAGCTGCAATAGAATTAGGAACTGAAGATGAACTAAACATAAGATAAAATCCCCTAGTTAATCCAGCTAGTGAGCATATAATTGGAACTGAAATTAAAACCTTACCTTGTTTATCTTTAAAAGCTCCTTTTGGAATTTCACCTTCTTTTAAATTTGCAGAATTTTTTGGTATAAGAAGAAACTTAGTTGATGCTGTTGCTACAGTAGAAATGCAACAGGCTATTAATCCAATACCAAAAATAATATTTCCTGATACAAAATATGGTGGTTTATTTTTATAAATTGTCCAAAAATAAATCCCTACAATTGCTGTTGTAACTCCAACTGTATAACCTATTAGAGGTAAAATAAATTTATAAAAATTATTATATTTCTTTATTAACTGTCTAATTATAGTTGCAGCTGTTGTAAATAATGCAATGCATATTGCTGTTAATGCAATTAAAACATGACTTGCAACAATATACTGAGTTCCAACTGTTTGCTCTAATTTATCTACATAAAATCCATAACCTAAACATATAGCTCCCATAAGTAAAGGAACTAAACGAAAGAATATACTCATATAAATATTCATGACTTTTCCTCCAATTAACAATATTCTAAATTTTTATGTTAATTTTAGTGCTAAAACAAATATAAGTCAAAGAATAAACAATGAAAGATTTTAATTTTTAAATAAACTATTTTTGAAAACATGTAAATTTTTCATATATGAATTTATTTATATATATTTTTTAATTTATATTACTTTATTATAAAAGTATATTTTACATAATCCTCTTTTTCTTCCTCTATTTTAAAACCTAAAGATTTAAATATTTTAGTTGATTGTATGTTATTTTTATAAACAAAAGCACTTAATCTATTTATTTCATCTATATTTTCTTTAGTAAAGTCTACCAAATACTTTACTAACTTCTTTCCATACCCTTTTCCTCTTTCTTCTTTATCTACACAATAATTAATTATACCTTCATCTCCTACTGCATCATAACAAATCTGTCCAATAGGAAATAAATCTTCTTCTAAAATAAATAATTTATCTATTCTATCATCAAACCAACTATTAAATTCTTCTAAAGTCATTTTCTTTCTATAGCGTGAAAACTTTATTACATCCTCATCATTAATCCATTTAAAAAGTATATCAAAATCCTCTAAATTTCCTCTTCTTATCATAATTTAAACTCCTAGTCTTTATAAATTATTATTATATATTAGTATACATAATAATAATTATAAAAAAAATTGTTATGACTTACAACTAATATAATTGTTAGTATTTTATATATAATAACTTTTGTTTAATTTTTCATTATTTTTGTAAACATAAAATTTGATATTTATAAAAGTTAGTTATATACTTTTTGTTATATTAAAATAATTAAATTTATAAGGAGGATTTATGCCTAGTTTAATATTAGAAGGAGGTACCTTTAGACCAATATTTAGTGCTGGTATAATGGATGCTCTATTAGATAATAATATAATGTTTCCATATTGTATTGGGGTTTCAGCAGGTATTGCAAATGCTTTTTCTTATTTTTCCAATCAGAAGGGAAGAAATATTGATATTTTAGAAAATTATAGAAATGATAGTAGATATTTAAGTTTAAGAAATTTTTTAAAATGTAAAAGTATTTTTGGGTTAGATTTTGTTTTTGATGAGATACCTAATAAATTACTTCCTTATGATAACAAAGCTCTTTGTAATTATAAAGGTAAAATTTTAGTTGGTGTAACTAATGCTAAAAACGGTAAAACAGAATATTTAGATGGCAAAAAAATTGATAATAAAAATACTATGCTTAGAGCAACATGTGCAATACCCCTTTTCTTTCCACCTATTAAAATAAATAATAATTTTTATTATGATGGAGGACTATGTGATCCTATTCCTATAAGAAAGGCTATTGAAGATGGTAATGATAAACATCTAATTATACTTACAAGACCTAAAAGTTATAGAAAAAAATTAGGTCGTGGAAATATTTTAGCTGCAAAATTAGTAGGAAGAAAATACTCTAACTTAAAAAATGCCTTTCTAACTCGTCATGAACTATATAATAAAACAGTAAGGTATTGTGAAAAACTAGAACAAGAAGGTAAAGCAATTATTTTAAGACCATCTGAAGATCAAGCAATTAATAGCTTTGAAAAAGATATAACTAAACTTAAAGAAGCTTATAAAAATGGTTATGATCTTGCTATAAAAAGATTAGATGACATAAAATCTTTATTTAACTAAAATTATATTTTTAGTTAAAAAGCAAAATAATAAACATCAAAGAAATATTTTAAATTCCTAAGAGTTTATTATTTTGCTTTTATATTTAAATTTATATTTTATTAAATCTCTATTTTATTAAATCTATATACTCACCATAGCCTTCACTTTCCATATCTTCTTTTCTTATAAATTTTAAAGCTGCAGAGTTTATACAATATCTTAATCCACCAAGTTCTTCAGGTCCATCTGTAAATACATGTCCAAGATGAGAATCTGAATTTTTAGTTCTTACTTCTATTCTATCCATATTAAAACTCGTGTCTCTCTTTTCATTTAATAGGCTCCTATCAATTGGTTTAGAAAATGCTGGCCATCCACATCCTGAATCAAATTTATCACTAGATACAAATAATGGCTCCCCACTAGTTATATCAACATAAATTCCTTCCTTAAAATTATCCCAGTAATCATTGCCAAAAGGAGGCTCTGTTCCATTTTCCTGTGTAATTTTATATTGTAAATTTGAGAGTTCCTCTTTTAATTGTCTTTTACTTAATTTTTTATATTTTTTCATAATCATCCCTCTTTAAAATTTTATATTAAATGTTTATAACTATATTTTACCCTATAATCTATGTTGTTATAACTAAAATTTATTATATCTTTTGCTACATAAATATAAAATTTAAAGATCTGTATAATTTTATATTTAAAACTTACTATAAATATATATCTGAAAATTCTATTTTCATTCTATCTACACCTAAATAGTCTATATTGTTAATTTCTGTTAATGCACATTCTAAATTATAATTTTCATCTAAAATATCTGGTATCTTAACAATAACTTCAGTTCCTACACCAAGTTCGCTACTTATTTCTATATCCCCTTTATTTATTATTGCTAATTTTTTTGCAATATAAAGTCCTATACCAAAACCTTCACTTATTTTTGTCATTCTATTATTTATTATTTTAAATCTATCAAAAACAAATTCTAAATTGTCTTTTGATATTCCAATTCCATTGTCCTTAATTTTTATTTCCAACATACCATTTTTAGAAAAAATATAAACTTCTATTTTACCTGGATTCTCACTAAACTTTATAGCATTAGATAGAATATTTAATATTACTCTTTCCATATGTTCTAAATCACATAAAATTATTTTTTCTTCAATTTGTGTATCAAAAATTATCTCTATAGATTTTTTTATAGCAATCTTTGATGCTTTAATACATATTTCTTCTATAAAACTTACTATTTCTATAAATTTAGGATTATATCTAAAAAATCCTGCTTCTATTTCTACACTATCTATTAAATTATTTATTAACTTTATCATTCTAAATACATTATTCTGAGAAGAATTTATATAGTTTAAATAATCATACTTATTTATTATTTCAGGGTTTTTTATTTTAAAATTTAGAAGTTGTAAAGAAGTCGCAATTACATTTATTGGTGTCTTAAACTCATGTGATAGATTTGCAAAAAAATCTCTTTTAAGCTTATCTAATTCCATTTCCTCATTCATTTTATTAGTAATATCATTTATAATAATAACTATCCTTAAAGTATTATTATTTTCATCTTTTATAGGATTGCTTCTAAACCAAGCCCATCTAATTTCATTATCCTTCCTAATTATTCTAGCTACTTTATCTAAAGGTTCATCATAATTTATATTTTTAAATAATTTTTTATCATCTGGGTGTATCCTATCATAAGCTACTAATACTTCATTAGATTCATTAATTTCATTAATACTTATTCCATATAACCTTTCAAAAGCATCATTTATAAATAGTATTTTCTTTTTATCTTTAATTATAACTACATCATCTAAGTAATTAAGAATATTGAAAACTGCTTTTTTATTTTTCATGAATCTATTTTCAAATATTTTTTCATAACATATATCATTAGAAATTCTAATATATTCTGAAATATTATAGCATTCGTGAAAACATGGTGTTTTTATATTTTTTTTATCTATTTCTCTAAATTGTTTAACTTTATCTAAATCATATATATCATAATCAAACTTATTTACTGCATTTTCTTTTTTTCTTTTTAGATGTTTTGAAAATTTTCTATTATAATTTTCATTTTTTAGTTTATTTATCTCTCCTAAATTATCTTTTTTATACCACAAAACAATATAATCTTTACTTAAGTTTTTTATTTCTAAACATTCTAAAACATGTTCACTCTTATTATTTAAAATATTAATCAAATACTTAAGTAAATGCATATTAAATTTTAAAATTCCCTTTTCTTTAAATACTAATTGCATATCTTCAGTAATTTTTGTAATATCATAGTTACTTTCTTCGATAATTAAATCTTTAACTTTATTATTATCATCAATTATAATCTTACAATAAAAATAAGTCATCGACATAGTTTCTAATATTTCTCTACTTTTATTACCCATTGAATTAACCCCTTTAATTCATTTTGTATATTTTTACATATTATGAGTGAATTATATTATTTGTTTTAATTTAACACAATATGTTTATATGTGTTGTAACCTTTTTTTATATATGTTTTAACCATTTTGTTATTAATTCAACAAGTTTATTTAAAATAAATTTATTAAATAAAAATTTATTTTAAATTATTATCTTTTTTTATTTTATTGTTATAATTTATCGAAAATTCTAATTAGTAATATTTATATTAAACTACTTTTATTTTACGAACAAATGGTGATAATAAAAAAGCTAAAACTACTCCAAGTATAGCTTGAGCAGCATCTCCAGGAACATGAAATGCTGAATATATAATGCTTCCTAAAAATCCATTAGAAGCACCGAGTATTAATCCACCCATAATTGCATTTCCTATAAAATATCCTATAACATCCACTATCCCTCCAGTTATAAAAGCAATTAAATAAGTTTTAATTTTATCATTTTTATATTTTTCTATAATTAGTGCAGTTACAAAAGCCATAGCTCCCTTTATTACAAATGTAAATGGTGCCCAAATTAAATAACCACTTAGCACATCAACTAAAGCCATTCCAAAAGCACCAGCTACTGTTCCATACTTTTTACCTAATAAAACAGCTGATAATAAAACCATACAATCTCCTGGTTGCATAAATCCATTTAATGTAGGTATTCTTATTATACTTCCTGAAACAAAAACTATAGCAATCATAAGTCCAGTTAAAATAAGTTTTTTTATTTTATCATTTTCTGTATATTCCATAATAATTTCCTCCTTAGTTATAATTATAAAAAATAAATTATTATACTATATTAAACTATTTATTTTATTTTTTAATTTTAACATATAAATAAATATTTTTTAAATGTATGCATACAAAAATAACCTAGATTTCTTTCTAGGTTATTTTTAAAATTATTGAATTATCTTCTCTTAATTAATATTCCTACCAATACAGATAAAATTCCAAATACTAAAAATTTAGTTGAATCAGTTCCTGTCTTTGGCAAATCTTTTTTATCTTTATTATTCAAATAAATTTTATCACTTGAGTTATTATTTGAAATACTTTTTGTTTTATTTTTATCTATTGTGTTGTTATTTTTAGAAACTTTATTTGCTATTTCTTTATTTGATTTTAAGCTATCTTTATTAGGTTCTTTATTTTCTATATCATTTTTATTGTTAATTAGATTTTTATCCTCTTTATTTAAAGGATTATCTTTATCAATTTTTTCATTTTTCCAATCCTTTAGAGCTAATATCACAGGTTCCTTAGTTGGAATTTTTTCTCCTTCTATAAATGGAGACATCCATATATCAATGCTACCTTCTTTTCCCTTAACCTTTACAACTAATTTCTTTATTCCTGCATTAGATTTTTCCTCTGGATTTTTAGTTAAAGAATAAGACTTAGCATCAAGTACTTCAAAAACTGAATTTCCTTTAGTTAAAATTTTTACATAAAGTCTCTTATTACCATCTTTTAATATAGCAGCCTTTCCACCTTCAACTAATTGAATATCTTTATTAGTATGCATTTGCCATGCTATTTCTCCAGGTTGTTTTAACTTATATTCATCTCTTATAAGTAATTCTTTTCTATTTATAAATTTTATTCCTCTTTTTATGTCTAAAGCTTCTTTTTCATATGCCTTAGTCATATCAATTATTCCATAAGGACTCATAGTATTATTTAATCTACTATCAATTATTGGAGAGAAAGCACCAACTTCTTGGTCATAGCCTGAACCTGGATTTATTATTAAAGTATTATGACCTTCAGCTCTCTTTCTATAATAATTCCATCTTCTTCCTCCCTTTTCTTTTTCCCAATATCCTGGAAGGTTATAATTTCCTTTTCCTAGGTCAAGTGCCCATCTAACACCTAATGAATCATAAACAAAAGAACCTATATCCAAATCACCATGAGGTGATCCATTTAATCCACCTTTAAATCCAACAAAACTTGAATTAGGATCTTTAAAATCTTTTCTCATTGTTATAACAGCTTGTCTACTAGGATATGCTTTATCTAATTCCTTAGGAGCCTCTCCTTTGTATAAAGAAGGTTTATACCATAATAAATCATATACATTTAATACTGGATCTTTTTTTGACATATAATATTTATGATACCATGTTAAGTCTGGTCTATTTAATTCTTTAGCAAACCAAAGACTTAAATATCCAGCTGGTAATAAATCTTTATCATTATCTGAATAGTTATATTCTCCGTCTTTTCCTGTCATAAATATTGGATAATCTGGTGTTTCTTTAATTCCAGGTGCATTTATAAATGGATTATCTCCCTTCATTGCAGAACTTACAGAAGATAAGAAATAAACTAAATATCTTGTTCCATAATCCCAATAAGAAATTCCTTCTATTGAATCTCCTTCTGGATAATATTGAGTCAATCCATTTTGAATAGATTTAAATGATTCTTGAACAATTTCTTCTGCCATCTTATCATGTTTTTCACCCATAATTGCAAGAGCACCAGCAGTCAATCCAGTATTACAAACAAAATTCCAATTATATCCATCTTCAACAAAGAAATGTGAATTATTTTTGTAATAATCAAGTCCTATACTTAAACAATTTTTAACTAAAGCATTTTCAATCATTTCTTTTTGTTTGTCATTCATATAATCATAAAGCCAATCATAGCCTATAGATACACCAAAGGATGTCATAGTTGCATCTAAGAAATGTTGATAACTCCAATCAGGATATTTTAAACATACATTTTCAAGTTCTAAAAGAGCTCTATCTGCATATTTTTTATCTCCAGTTATTCTGTACATAAAAGATAAATCAACAATATTTTTTGATGCAGTAGTATCTAGTCTTAATCCATCTGGTTTATTATATGGAACTACTTTTGAAGTAAGTATATTATCTATTCTTTTCTTTAAAGTATTAAACCACTCTTTAGCATTTTTATCTGTCTTAACAAGATTTTTTAGTGAATTAAAATCATCTTTTGATGCTAAAAGTCTTGGATGTTCATTTTTAACTAATGACTTAATTTCATTTAAAGAAGGAGCAACAAATATTCTTCCCTCTGCTGTTGTTTCATTTCCATAACTATCTTTAACTTTAACCTTAACAGAATCATATCCATTAAAGTCTTTATTTGGTTTATAACTATATTTATCTTTATTAATAGTAAATTTCCCATTTTTAGGAACAGATACTATTTCAAAAGTTAATTTATCTCCCTCTGGATCCTTTGCATTAAAATCTTTATCATTTACTAATTCATTTTCATTTAATTTAATATTAAAGTTTTTAAATTCAGGAGCTTTATTAACCTTTTCTATTTCTAAATCCACCTTATAAACTGCAAAATTTTCATCTTTATCCTTTATAACTACTGTAAAACTATCTTTTCCACTATAATCTTTATTAGGATAATAAGTAAAGCTTCCATCTTCTTTAAAATCCACATCTCCAAAAGAAGGATTACTTAACAATGAATAATTTATTTGTAAACCGGTTAATGACTTACCTTCTACTTTTCCTTCAATAGTTTTATTTTCCTTTCCCTTTAAAGTTCCTATATCATTTATTTTGATTTTATCTGATTCACCAACTACTACTGGTACCTCAATTTTAATATTATCACTTTTATGTTTTATAATTATATTGCTTGTTCCATTATTAATACCTTTTACAACTCCATCTTTATCAACAGTTGCAATATTTGTATTTGAACTTTCAAAAGTAACATCCTTATCTGTTGAATCACTAGGATTGTATGTTAATGATAATTTTTTATTTTCACCTTTATTAATTTTAACTAATGTAGGATTGACTGATATTTTATTCAATTTAACATATTTAGTAATGTTTACATCATCAATCCAAACCTTACCTTCTGCATCATCATATAAGTATTCAAAAATTATACTTCCTATATTTTCTTTTGGAAGATTTATAATATAATCGAATTTCTTCCAATCCATTGTTCCATTAACATTTATAGATGCCATTCCCATAGGTTCTATTTTATTTCCTTTAGGGTCTTTATATTGAAGTCTTAAAGTAAGTCCCTTTCCTTTAAAATTTTCTGTTTTAATAAATTGACTTACTTTAATAGATTTTCCTTGTAATTCATCTGGAATATTTCTAATTGTTTGATTAAGTGTTCCTCTACCTGTTTTTCCATTTATAGAGTTTTCAATCTTAACTGAAGATTTTCCTTCTTTAAAAACTGACTTATCAATAGTCATTGAAAGTTTACTACTTCCACTTTCCCATTTACCCCACTTATCTGGAGTTCCATCAGCTTTTGCTATTTCAAAATTATTATTTTCTAAAATACTATTACCTTTATTATCATCTTTAGAAGTCTCTAAAGATTTAACTGCAGTTAATGTTGGATTATTAAAATATACCTTTCCCGTACTATTATTAGAAGTATAATTTTCTATTTTTAATCCGCAAACCTCTACCCCACCTATTTTATCTGGTATATCTAGTTCATATTTTAGTTCCTTCCAATCTGAGTTTCCATTAACTTTAGGAGATAATTCAAATATATCAAGCTTTTGATTACTACTATTTACTATTTGTAATCTAATATGTGCTCCAACACCTTTAAAATTTTCAGTTTTTATCCATTCAGTAAAAATGTATTTTTTATTTAATTCATCTTTAGATAATTTAACTGTTTGATGTACTATTACAGGATTAATATTTTTATCCTTTAGATTAATAACTAATGAATTTGGTTCTTTTTTGTAGTCTTTATCGGATATTGAAATGTCATAATTATTTCCTTTTGCATAAACATTCCAGTAATCCGGTTTACTATCTAAATTTTCATCTAAGTATGTACTATTTTTTACTAAGTTATTTTTTGTATTTACATCTGCTAATGCTAATGTGCCTGGCATAAATAAATTAAATAAAAATACAAAAGATAACATTTCAGCAATTCTTCTCTTATATTTACTAATTTTTAATTTCACTAATACTCTCCCCCTTTAATATGTAGTACAAAGAAATTATATATCATTATTTAAACGTTATCAACAAAAATTTTAATATATTTTTAGTAAATATTTAATTAAAATAAAAAAAAGGAGACAGTTATACTATCTCCTTTTTAAAATTATTTTAAATAAGATTCTAAAATTTTCTTTACTCGTGGTGTAACTGCATGAGATCCACCTTGATCTTTAACATCTTCTAAAATCATTGAAATTGCAATTTTTGAATCCTTTGTATCAACTGCTACAAACCATCCATTTTCTTTTCCATTTTTATCATTTTGACTACTTTTAATTTCAGCAGTTCCTGTTTTACCAGCTAAACTAATTCCTGGTATTTTTGCATCTGTAGCTGTTCCTCCTGAACCATTTATTGGAGCTTCAAAAACTTTTATAAGATCAGCTAAATATTTTTTATCAATTGCAGATTTTTTCCAAACCTTAGCTTCACCATCAATGCTTGTTACTAACCTTGGCTTCATAATATCTCCATTATTTCCAAGTGCACTATAAGCTAATGCTATATTTAAAGGTGTTACTAAAACTTGACCTTGTCCATATCCTGTATCTGCTAAAGCTATATTATCTTTTATTTTGCCATCATTTGAAATTTGAGAATTTTCCATTGGATATCCACAATCAAGTTTTTCTCCTATTCCAAATTTTTTAGCACCATTTATAAGATTTTCACTTCCAATATCTAAGGCAGCTTGAGCAAAATAAATATTATCTGAATACTTAACTGCATCAAGTAAATTTACTGGTTTTCCTGGATCATCAACTCTTGTAACTTTATAATTTCCCCATGTACTATCTTGTTGCCAAGTAGTTCCTTTAATATTCTTTGCATCATCTAATTTAATCTTTCCATCTTCCAAACCAGTTGCAGCAGTTATAAGTTTAAATGTGGAACCTGGTGAATATGCCTTACTAAATCTATTTTGTTCTGCTGCATATTTTGTATCTTCTAAATTCTTCTTTTCAGTTTTTGTCATATATGTTGTAAACATATTTGAATCATAAGAAGGGGCACTTACCATTGCTAATATTTCTCCTGTCTTTGGATTAACAGCTGTAACTGCACCTTTTTCTCCATTCATTTCTTCATATGCTTTCTTTTGAAGTTTTGAATCTATAGAAAGTTTTATATCTTTACCGTTTTTTGCATCCTTTTTAAATACTGGTATTTTTTCATTTCCTCTTTCTATATATATTTCTCCCCCATTTTCTTTTCTTAATGTATCTTCATAAACTTGTTCTAGTCCACTTTTACCTATATAACTAGATTGTGTATATCCTTTATCTTTCATTTTTCCAAGTTCTTCTGCTGTAATTGGTCCTATATATCCTACTAGTCTACCAAAAGCTTCTCCACCATTATATATTCTAGAAATTGTATTTTCAACTAAAATTCCATCACCTTCACGATTTTCAAACTTTTTAACTTTATCATCTGATGAAGGAATTTTAACTATTTCTACAAATTGTCCTGGGTCTTTATTTGCCTCAAGTTTTTTATTTATTGTATCTTCACTTATATCAAGAGTTTTTGCCATATCTTTTATTTTAGCTTCTTTATTTTTTTGATTAAATACAGCTGGATGTATTCCTATAATACTAACCTTTCCATCCTCTGCTAATACTTTTCCATTTCTGTCTAATATTTTTCCTCTAGTTCCTTTATAAGTTTCAACTTTAACCTTATCTCCATTAACCATTTTAGGGAATATTAAGTCATCATTCCATTGAATTTTATATCCATCATCACCTTTTACTATAACAGCTTTAAAGTCTTTTAAATCAACTTTTCCAACTACAGTATCCATAGTTAATGTAAATGGTATATCTACCTTACCATCATCTTTATTAGCTTCTCCTGGGGTTATTGATATATTACTTGCTCCAATTGCTCCATATATATTTGTATATCTACTTACAAATTGTTCTTCAGTAATCTTACTTTTAGAATCACTACTAAGCATTTGGTACATTCCTTTAAAATCCTTTTCACTCCACTTTTGCTTATAAGTATTGAATGCTTCATTAGCCTTATTGGTACTTGTACATCCCATTAAAAATATTGACATTCCAAAAACCATTAATATTGATAAAATTAATTTTTTAGAAATTCTCATACCTTTTCCTCCATTTTATATAATTGTATAAATTATATCATATTATTTTAAGGTAAAAAAACTTTTGACATAAGTTAATTTTTTAATTAATTATAAAATTTTAATCATTTTAATATATAAAATAACAAAAAAAACTTTTATGATTAATTAAAAGTTTTTTTTATAATTAATTCATTATTTTACTATAATATTTACTATTTTTCTATCATCTCTAACTGACGTCTAAGTTCTTTAATTTCCTCTTCCTTTGCCTCAATTAAATTTTTATAATCAACTTCTTTTTTATCCCATTCCTTATTAAGAGTATTTATTAATGATGCCATCTCATCTGCACTTCCAACAATTCTATTAAATAGGAGTAAATTAGATTTTAGTAATTCAGGTATTTCATTATTAGAATATCTTAATCTATGGTCTATTTCTCCATATCCTTCTTCAAAAATAGTTCTAACTTGTATTTCTGCAATTACTTTTTGATTTGTTGGATAAAATTCCACTAAATAATGCACTGACCTATATCCTGATTGTCTTGATCTAACTTCTATTCCTAAATCATCAAAAATTTTTGTATTATCTCCATCTCTAACATTTGCTGTTATTTCTATTACTTTCCATGTATTAATTATGAAATCATGAATTTCTTCCCATTGTTCTTTAAATATATGTATAACTCTTATTCCTATTAAATCATTAATTTCATTTTTATAATTGTTAACTGTAAAAGAAAATTCATCTCCATACTTTTCTTTTCTATTTTTTGTTTTTCTTATAACTTTTTCAATTAACCTATAGGGCATCTTTATTCTTGATTTAACAGAATGTACGTTATCATTAGAACGTAAAATATTAGCTATAAAATTTGCTTGGTTTTCATAAGATTCTATATATTTTATATAATCATTATATATTTCTTCTAAATTCTCCATTCTAATTTTATTTTCTTTAATAATCTCCTTACAAATAGGATATTTACTTAAAAATTCATCACTATTAAATTTATTTTTCATATACTTATACTCCCCATTACATTAAATTTAATTTTATTATATCACTAATAAATCTTTATATTTTTTAATATTTTATATAAAGAGTAATTTTTGTAGGATGCTTTAATGAATTTAATATATATATCTAAACTTTATCAGCTTAACAAATTAAATTATAAAAATAATAACAATATTTTATCTATTTTATTATTACTTTTAATCTATAAAAACGGTAAAAATAAAACTAACTTTAATAATGCTACGTCTAATTTAAATAATAATACTATTAATTACAAAGTAAAAAATAATAGAACTACTATTAATAAAAATAAACAATTAAAACTTAATCATAATTTTATAAATAAAACTGAAAAATCTGAAACTAAATTTAACTATAATATAAAAGATAAGAACACCTTATTTTCAGATACATATAACAGTACTAAATTTAATACTATTACAGATTTTATTAAAAACATTACTAATGATATTCATCATCTTAAAAATAGTACTATCATAACTAATAATGAAATAATTGATTATAAAAATACAAATTTAAATAATGAAAAAAATAAATCTAACATAAAGGTTTTAAAATTATTATCTAAATGCCATATTAATGATTCTTTTAAAGGAACTATAAAATTTTCTGATTATATATATGAAATAACTAATATAGAGAATAAATTGACTTTAACAGAAAACCTTTTACTTATTGATATTAATAAAAGAAATGAAGGTACTCTATTTTTAGATGGATATTTAGAAACTAACATTGACTATTCAATACCATTATGTTTTCATCTTCCATTAAGATGTAAAATTAGTAATTATGTAATAAGAACTCCTTTTAAAATATCATCTATTATTAACTTACAATATGAAATTACAAATAATGAAAATACTTTTTATAATTTAAACTTTTCACTTTCTAACATTTCTTTCAATATGAGAAATATATACTTAGATAACAAACCTTTAGAAGAATTTATCAACTTACACAAAGAATTTAATATGACTATAAATGTAAATTATGATTTACTACTTTTCAAAAAATAATTGTAATGTAATTTTCAACAAATATATGTTATATTTTGTAACTTTTTATGTTCTATTTAATACTATATACTATAGTTTTAATTAAACAAAAGATTATTATGAGGTGATAAAATGAACTCAGTATGTGACGAAAGATTTCCAGATAATGCTTGTGCTGAAGATATAATTGTTAATTCCCAATCTTTTAACGCTGTTAATACAGCTCCTACAACTGCTCCTCCTTCTCAGATTAGGGTTCCTGTATTAGTTGCAAATGCAGTTGTTAATCAACCAATAAGAGATTCAATTTGCATTCCTGAAAGATTTTATAGTATAAAGGCAGTTTCAAGAAGACCTATATTAACTCAATGTTATGTTGTTGTAAATACTCCAGTTGCAACTCCTGCTACTGGTACTCTATATGTAGAAGGATATATTTTAAAAAATGTGCAGTATGCAACTCCAATAACTACAACACCTACTCCTCCAACTCCATGTTGTGGGGAAGAAGAATGTTTAGCATTTAGAAATGACTATAATGATTTAACAGCAAAAATTAAATTCGACTTTGCAGTTCCAGTAACTCTTTTTAATTTAGTTCCAACTTCTCCTACAACAAATTTAATTACTGAAAGGTCAGTATTTAAGGATTGTCATAAACAATGTGATAGTGGAACTATAAGTGAATCTGATTGTGAAAAATTATATTCTCAAACTATTGCATTACAAGAACCTTTCACTTGTAGATTAAATAGCTATGCTATAAATGAAGCACTAATTTCTAAAACAACTTGTGAAAATGATGAAGATAATACTTTGTTTGACACAATAGTTGAAAAGATTAATTTAAATTTAAATATTTCTATTTATCAAATTCAAAATAGAAATGCATAACCATTAAATTTATTAGTTAATTCTTTATTATAATATAGAAAGGGAATTATTTTAAATAAAATTTATTTAAAATAATTCCCTGTTAAAATATAAAATAATTATGTTGCTATTATTTTACTTTCCTTACATATAGTCTAAGTAAACATTTACACAAGTTTTAAAATATAGTATACTATTAATATACAATATATTAATTATTCCATAAGCTTAATTTATAAATATATTATAAAAGGGGATGCTTTTTATGATTAAATTAAAAAATAAAAACCAAGTTGTTTCTCCTAAATCAATACTTACTACATTAGGAACTATTTGTATATTGTGTGGTATTTCATCCTTTATATTTGATTTAATGTCCGTAATAAATACACATAGTGGATTAGCTATTACTACTATATTAAGTGGATCTTTTTGTTTATTTGTTGGAAGTATTCAAGAAAGCTAACATATATTTATATAAAAATACTCTAGGAAAACTCCCAGAGTATTTTTTTATTTATTATCTTTCACTATATAATTTTACAATATTTATTATAGTTTCTACAGCCTTTTCCATTGATTCTATTGCTATATATTCATATCTTCCATGGAAGTTTTCTCCACCTGTAAACATATTTGGTGTTGGTAATCCCATAAATGATAATCTAGCTCCATCAGTACCACCTCTTATTGGTTGAATCTTTGGAGTTACATCTGCCATTTCCATTGCTTTTTTAGCAATGTCAACTACAAACATTACAGGATCAATCTTTTCTTTCATATTTCTGTATTGATCTTTAATTTCTACTTTAACAATTTCTTTTCCATATTTTTTGTTTAATGTTTCTGCTGCTTTTACAAATTCTTCTTTTCTTCTATTAAACTCATCTTCAAAGAAATCTCTTATTATAAATGACATTTCTGTTTTTTCAACTTCTCCATTTATATCTAAAAGGAATGAGAAACCTTCGTAGTTTTCTGTTTTTTCTGGAACTTCATCTAATGGAAGTAACTCTAAAAATTCATGAGCTACTAATATTGAATTAATCATCTTGCCTTTTGCACTACCTGGGTGAACATTCTTTCCTATTATTGTAACTTTAGCTCCTGCTGCATTAAAGTTTTCATATTCTAATTCTCCAAGTGCTCCACCATCAACAGTATAAGCATATTTTGCTCCAAATCCTTCTACATTAAAGTGGTCTGCACCTTCTCCAATTTCTTCATCAGGAGTAAATCCAACTTTTATTTCTCCATGTTTGATTTCAGGATGATTTATTAAATATTCCATAGCTGTTATTATTTCTGAAACACCAGCTTTATCATCTGCACCTAAAAGTGTAGTTCCATCTGTAGTTATAAGTGTTTTACCTATATAATCCTTAAGTTCAGGTAATTCTTTTGGATCTAATTTTACATCTAATTCTTTATTTAAAACAATTACACTTCCATCATAATTTTTTACAATTTGTGGTTTTACATCTTTACCACTTATATCAGGTGCTGTATCCATATGTGATATAAATCCTATTGTAGGAATATTTTTATTTTCTGAATTACTTGGAAGTGTAGCATAAACATATCCAAATTTATCTACATGAACATCCTTTAATCCAACTTCTTTAAGTTCACTTTCTAAAATTTTTCCTAATTTTAATTGACCTTCTGTACTTGGAGTAACTCTTGTAGTCTCATCTGACTTTGTATCAACTTTTACATACTCTAAAAATCTGTCTTCAACTTTTTTCATATCATAAACTCCCTTCAAAATAAACTTATATTTATATTATACAACAATTATAATTATAAGGTAGTCCTTATTATGACTTTATATAACAAATCACATGTAAAATTTTTATTACTTCAAACAATGTAAATAATCCATAACATCTTCACCTTTTACTAAATAAGATTGTCCTTTTGAACAAAAAATAGAAGTACTTGTATATTCAATATCTGAATCCTTATTATATTTTTTTCTTTCAATTACTTCTTCTTCATTATGACAAAAATCATAGCCGTCAAAATTAAAACTTAATGATCCCTTACCCTTTGTAAAGCTAACAAACTCTATACCATAATTTATAAATTCTGATACTGGTCCTCTTCCATTTATTATAACATTATCCCCATTATTTATTGGATCATAAAAGCTTCCACTCATTTTTTGTATATCTGATAAAACTCTTCCTATTAAATCTCCTTTAACACTTATCTTAAATTTATAATAAGGTTCAAGCAATCTACTTTTTCCTTGTTCTAATCCTTGTCTTAATGCCCTCTTTGTTGCTTCCCTAAAATCTCCACCACTAGTATGCTTATTATGTGATCTCCCTGTAATTAGTGTTATTTTTAAATCTGTAACGGGACTTCCTGTAAGTATTCCATTATGCTCTTTCTCAAAAATATGTGTTTTTATAAGGTTTTGATTCCCAGAAGTTAAGTCATCTTTACTACATTTATTAATAAACTCTATTCCAGTATTTCTCTTATTTTCTTCTAATTTCAAATAAACTTCTGCATAATGTCCTAATGGCTCAAAATGACCTCCGCATAAAATTTCACCTTCAATTGTTTCTTTATATAAAATTTCTGGCACACCAAATTCTACTTCTAAATTAAATCTATCATTTATAATTTCTTTTAATACTTCAAGTTGAATTTTTCCCATTATACTTATATGGATTTCTTTTAAAGTTTCATTCCAAGAAACATTTAGACTTTCATCTTCACTTTCTAATATTTTAAAAATATTTAAAACATCTTTAGGATTAATTTTCTCATCATAAATAACTTTTACCTTTAATGTAGGCGTCATCTCATAAGAAAAATTGTCTTCAACTCCAATTCCCATTCCTGCCTTTAAACTTTCAATTCCAATAACTCCAAATACATCTCCTGAAGAAACTTTATCTAAAGCTTTAAATTTCTCCCCATTATATACTCTTATTCCATTTACTTTTTCAATTATCTCTTTATTATTTACATTAAACTTAAGTATATCTTTTACTTTTAAACTTCCAGCTAAACATTTTATAAATGTAATCCTATTTCCTTTTTCATCATATTTTATTTTAAACACTCTACCTTTAAAATCTTTATTATCATTAAATTCTGTAAATGTTAATAAATCAAAATTTTCTAAAAATTCTTCTATTCCATCATCTAATAATGCAGATCCCTTAAAACAAGGAAATATTTTATTTTCTTTTATAAGTTTTTTTAGACTTCTAATCCATAATTCACTATTATATCCTTTATCTAAATAAATATTTAATAAGTCATCATCTCTTTCTGCTATAAATTCTATGTTTTCTTCATTTAATTCATTATTAATTTTATCTAAATAAATTATATCCTTACTTAAATTATTTTTTAAATCTTCAAAAGTCCTATTAAAATCTGAACCTATCACATCAATTTTATTTATAAATATAAAAGTTGGTATATTATTTTTTCTTAATAAATTCCATATAGTTTCTGTATGTCCTTGAATTCCACATGTAGAACTTACTATTAATATTGCATAGTCTAATATACTTATTGCCCTCTCCATTTCTGAAGAAAAATCTACATGTCCTGGAGTATCAATTAAATAATATTCAGAATCTTTATATTTAAATATACCTATATCTGAAAATACTGTTATTCCTCTATCCCTTTCTATTTTATTACTATCTAAATAAGCATCCTTATGATCAACTCTACCTCTAGTTCTAATACTTTTTGTGTGATAAAGTAATTGCTCTGAAAATGTTGTTTTTCCTCCATCTACATGAGCAAATATTCCTATTGTCTTTTTCATATTACTACTCCTTAAAACTTTTAATACTTATAATTATAACAAAATAAAAAGTAAACAATATTAATTTAAATTTTATTAAATATACCTTTAATTAACTTCTTGCTTAATTTGGTCTGCTTGTTTTTTCTAGTTTTGTTTCTTACATTTTTTTCATAATTATTCTGCTTTCAACATTATAATTTAAAACACTTAATTTTTATACTATTAAATCTATTTAAAGCCTTCTTGTCTGAATCAAATTTAGACTTAATTCCCGATATATAGGTAAATTAACCAGCATATTGAATAATTTTTAATTCTATGTTCAATAACATCTTAATTTCAGAACATTTAAGTTTTTTAGTTATTTTAAAAATTACAAAAGGTAATGCATCTATAACATCTCCTTTTGTAATAGTTCATCTATTTATACTTACCATAATTCCACCACCATTTGAAATCCTCCAATATTCTCCTTATATTTCCAATTGCTCACTACTATATTATTTCACATAAAATCCATTTTCAAATTTTATATGGCTATGACCATCTACTATTACATAAGTTTTTTAATATTCTCTGCGATATCTTATGTTGTTATCTAACTTTTTATCTGTTCAAACATGAGCAATAGAACCAATTACATCAGCACCTTTATTTTTAAGTTCTTTAACTTAATTTTTGGCTATATTAATAATATTTCTATCGAGCAATAAAAAAAATAAAATCTTTGAAAACACTTGGGGCAAGCTAAAAAATTTGATTTTTTTGCATTACTATTTTATAATTTTAAGTATTGAATTCAAAAAATAAAATAATTAAAAAAGAATAAAATTCTTTTAGTTCCAATAGGGCTTTTTTATTTATTTTTTATATCCTTTTGTCAGAACAAAAGAATTACAATTAATGATGAATAATAATAACAAAAAAGAACTATTATTATATAAAATTAAATTTAAAAATAGGAGACTTAGAATCTAATTTCAATACTTATAATCCAAATTTTCATATAGTTTTAGTTTTTTCTAAATCTTATTTTAATAAAAAATATATATCACAAAAAGATGGCTTAAATTTTGGACAAAGTCAATGAGAGATTAAATAATAACTAAAATAAATATAATAAAAGCTAAATAATTACAAATAAATGTACGAGCTATCAAATTTTTCAGATAAGGATACTGATTATTTAATCAATATACCAATGTTTTATAAATTATTAGAAAACACTTATTAATTTTTAGTGATATATTTAAAGATGTTCCTAAAATGTATTTAAATGGTAAACTATATATTTGTAAGAAAATAGATAAAATCGAAAAAGTTAATTAATTTAAGATGAGATTTTTTAGATAAAAAGATAAAATAATTAATAATACATAGAAAGGATTTTAAAATTATGTTTCAATCATCAATTATAATTAATAAAGAAAAATATAATTCATTTTTTGATAAAAAATTAAAAGATTATATAATATTGCATTTGAAAATGATATTTCTTGGAATAATTACATTAGGATTAGCCTATCCTTGGATTCTTTGTATAAAAAACAAAGCAAGATGTAAGCATACAGTGATTTGTGGTAAAAGATTAAAATTTATAGGTAAACCTAAGGAATTAATAAATCATTGGATTTTATGGTGGTTTTTAATGATTATAACAATGGGTTTTTATGGTATAGTTGTTAAGCTTAGATTTGAACAATGGACTGTTGCGAATACAATTTTTGAAGATTAATATTTATAATTGCATCAAAATCTATATCAAAACTAACCATTCTATTTTTTTAATCTTTTTGATTTTTAGTTTTATGGCTAATAAAAATTTTCTATAGTTTTTTAAAATTTTTCATACATACTTATAATTAAATGGGAGAAATTAAATATAAATAATTTCTCCCTAAAATTTATTTATCTCTTTCCTTTATCAAAAGGTTCTCCAACAGCTTTTGGTGCTCTTGAACTTTTTGAAAAAATAATTAATGCAATTAAAGTCATTACATATGGGAATATTTTTAATATTACTGGTGGAAAATATGAAAGTTCTGGTATAACCTGTGATACATTAGCTATTGTACTTGCAAATCCAAAAAACAATGTTGCTCCTAATATTCCAATTGGTTTCCATTGTCCAAATATTAAAGCTGCAAGAGCTAAGAAACCAAGACCTCCAACATTACCATTAAATTCTCCTGAATAAGTTACTATCATTATGGCTCCTCCAAGTGCTGAAAGTCCACCTGATATCATAACTCCAATATATCTCATCTTATAAACATTTATCCCCGCTGCATCTGCTGCTTGTGGATGTTCTCCACAGGCTCTTAATCTCATTCCAAAAGGAGTTTTATAAAGAACAAATGTTAAAACACCAAAAATCACTAATGCAAGCCAAGTTGAAGCATAAGTATTTTTAAAGAAAAATTCTCCTATTATAGGTATATTGCTTAAAACTGGTATATCTTTTGGTATAAATCCTTGCATTATTCTTATATTTCCACTTCCAGTTATATTTCTAGCTAAAAATATAGTAAGTGCACCTGCTATCATGTTTATTGCAGTACCACTTATTATCTGATCAGCATTTAGGTTAATACTTGCAAAAGCATGTAAAAGTGAAAATATAATACCTGCAACAACAGCTACCAATAGTCCTATCCATAATGGAAGATTTCCTCCTAATTTATCTTGAAGTTGAACAATAGTAAATGCACCAACAAAAGAACCTACTATCATAAGTCCATCAAGACCAATATTTGTAACTCCACTTCTCTCACTATAAAGAGCTCCTAATGCCGTAATTAATAATGGTATTGTAAATGAAATAACATAAGGAAATATTTGCTGTAATGTATCTAACATATTATCTTCCCTCCCTTTCTATTTCTTCACCATTAACTGGCATCATGAGTTTTTTCTGTTTTTTCTTAAGTTTTATTTTATTCATAATTCTCTCAATTACAATACTTGTTGCTGCAAAATAAATTATTGTAGCCATAATTGTATCTGCTATTTCTGGTGGAATATCTGTCATAGCACTCATAAATCCACTTCCTGTATAAAGTAAACCAAAGAAAAGTGCTGCAAATAAAACTCCAATTGGTGTATTTGCTCCAAGAAGTGATACTGCTATTCCATCAAATCCTTGAGGCGGTAAAACTCCAATTTGCATTATATTAGCATTACCAGCATACTCAACTACTCCCGCAAGTCCTGCAAGTGCTCCTGATATCATCATTGAAATTACAATATTTTTATTTACAGATATTCCTGCATACTCAGCCGCATCCCTATTTAATCCTACAGCCTTAAGCTCATACCCTAAGGTTGTCTTATTTAAAATAAACCCAACAATAATTATTGCTATAATAGCTAAAATTATTCCAAGATTTATATATGATCCCTTAAATAATTCTGTAAGCCATTCCATATTTAAAGTTGCAAATGCACTAAGAGGTTTAGACTCTGTATCATATTCTCCTTTAAAATAAGTTGGTATCATATAATAAACAAACCAATATGCTGTCCAATTCATCATTATTGTAGATACAACTTCATGAACATTAAATTTTGCTTTAAGTATTCCAGGAATTATTGCAACTAAGGCTCCTCCTGCTATTCCAGCAGCTATCATTAATATTAAAAGAATTGGTCTTGGAGCATTAACTGTTAATCCAACTCCTGTTGCACAAAAAGCTCCAAATAACATTTGACCAGCTGCACCAATATTAAATAATCCTGTTCTAAAAGCAAATGTAACTGAAAGCCCTGTTAAAATTAAAGGAGTTGCTGTTGCAATGGTATTTCCTATTCTTTCAATACTTTTTAATCCACCTTGAAACAAATAAATGAATCCTTCTATAGGACTATGTCCCATAGCAATCATTAATAATGACCCTGTAAACAATCCTAAGATAACAGCTAATATGGATATTAACCCCTTATTAATTTTCATTTTTTGCTCCCCCTTTTACTCCAGCCATCATTAATCCTATTTCATTTTCATTTGTTTCATTAGCTTTTACAATTCCGATAAGTTCTCCACCATTTACAATTGCAATTCTATCTGAAACATTTAATACTTCATCAAGTTCTAAAGATACAAGGAGTACAGCCTTTCCTTTATCCCTTTGCTCAACAAGTCTTTTGTGAATATATTCAATAGAACCCACATCAAGACCTCTAGTTGGTTGTACTGCTATTAAAAGTTCTGGATTTAATTCAACTTCACGTCCAATAATAGCTTTTTGTTGATTTCCGCCTGATAATGTTCTTGATTTTGAAATTGGCCCTTCTCCTGATCTTACATCAAATTCCTCTATTATATTTTTGGCATAATTTCTAATTGATTCTTTATTTAATATTCCCCTTTTTGAAAAAGGTTCCTTATCATAAACTTCTATTATCATATTTTCTTCTAAAGAATAATCTAATACTAGACCTCTCTTATGCCTATCTTCTGGTATATGTGCTATACCTTTATTTATTCTAGTTTTAATTTTTTCATTAGTTATATCTTCGCCTTTATAAATTATGCTTCCACTTTCTGCCTTTCTAAGTCCAGTTATAGCTTCAACAAGCTCACTTTGACCATTACCCTCAACTCCAGCAACTCCAAGTATTTCTCCAGACTTTACATCTAGTGTAAAATCCTTTAGTCCTAAAACTTTTTTATTATTTTTTACAAATAAATTTTTAATTTCTAATACTGTTTCTCCTGGAATTTTTTCTTCCTTTTTTACCTTAAAATTTACTTCCCTTCCAACCATCATTTTTGCCATTTCTTCTTCTGATGTTTCTTTTACATTAACAGTACCAATATATTTACCTCTTCTAATTACTGTGCACTCATCTGCAACTTCCTTAATTTCTTTAAGTTTATGAGTTATAATTATGATTGATTTTCCAATCTTAACAAGATTCTTAATTATTTTCATTAAATCAATTATTTCTTGAGGTGTTAAAACAGCTGTTGGTTCATCTAATATTAAAATATCTGCATTTTTATAAAGCATTTTAAGTATTTCAACTCTTTGTTGCATACCAACTGAAATATCTTCTATCTTTGCATAAGGCTCAACATTTAGCCCATATTTTTTTGATAATTCTTCTACTTTTTTAGCAGCATTTTTTATATCTACTACTAATCCCTTTCTAGGCTCACAACCTAAAATTATATTTTCTGTAACAGTAAAATTTTCTACTAATTTAAAATGTTGATGAACCATTCCTATACCTAATTCATTTGCAACATTTGGATTCGTAATTTTTACTTCTTTCCCATTTATCTTTATTGTTCCTCTATCTGGCTGGTACATTCCGAAAAGCATCCCCATTAAAGTTGATTTACCAGCACCATTTTCTCCTAACAGTGCATGAACCTCACCTTTTTTCAATCGAAGAGTAACATTGTCATTTGCAACAATGCCTGGAAATTCCTTTCGAATATTAAGCATTTCTACTGCATATTCCATTTAAATCCTCCCCCATAAGTGATGTATAAAAAAGGGGCGTATATCGCCCCTAATGTATTAAATTATTCAAGTAACTTTCCTTGTTTATCTGAAACCTTAATTTCTCCTGCTTTCATTTTTGCAAAAGCATCATCAGCTGCTTTAGTAGCTTTTTCACTTAAATTAGGATTTTTTTCTGGTAATCCAACACCATCGTTTTTAGCATCATATATTAAAGTTTTTCCACCTTGGAATTTTCCTTCAGTTTCATCTTTAATCATGTCAAAAGTAGATTTTTTAATATTTTTTGTAGCTGAAGTTAAGATAACAGATTTTTCATTTCCATCTTTATCTTTATATATACCTTCTGAATATTGGTCAACATCAACACCAACTACCCAAGCCTTCTTACCTTTTTTAGCTCTAGATTTAGCTTCTGTTATAGCTCCAACTCCTGTACCACCTGCTGCTGTAAATATTACATCTACACCTCTATCGTACATTGAAGCTGCTATTTGTTGTCCACCTGCTGTGTTGTTAAATGATCCTTCATATATAACATTTTCTTTCTTTATAGTTATCTTAGTTCCTAACTTTTCGTTAGCATATTTAACTCCTTGTTGGAATCCCCAGTTAAATTTTTGAACTGCTGGTATTTTCATTCCACCAATAAATCCAAAATTACCTTTTTGCATTTCAACTGCTGATGCAACTCCTGCTAAAAATCCTGATTCATGTTCTGCAAAAAATATTGATACAGTATTATCTGCAACTACTGGTTTACGATCTCCACTATGTGGGTTTCCATCTAATATTACAAACTTTGCATCTTTATATTTTTCTTGTGCCTTATATATAGCTGTTTCAAATTTAAATCCTGGTGTAACTATAAATTTATTTCCAGCTTCATATTGATTACTTATTTCTTTTAAGTAATCAGCTTCTTTTTCACCTTTAGGTTGTAAATATTTAGGTTTTGCAATTCCAAGTTCCTTTTCAGCTTGTTCAATTCCTTCCCATGTACCTTGATTAAATGATTTATCATCAATTGTACCTGAATCTGTTATCATTCCAACCTTTAAATCTGATTTTGATGCAGATGTTGTTCCATCTCCACTCTTTTCTCCGCTACCTCCACATGCAACTAATCCAGTAGCCATAACTAATGTAAGAGCTAACGCTATAAACTTTCTTTTCATTTTTTCCCCTCCCAAAATCCTCTCATTATCTAAAATAATGCAATTTACACCACAATTATACAATAGGAAATTATGTAATTCAATATTTTTTGTAACTTTTATTAAATTTTAATGAACTTTTAATTAATATTAGTTAACTTTAATACTTTAATTTATACTCTCATAATATTTTTATAAATTTACTTTAAAATCTTATAAAGATATAAATTTAGCCACTTTAGAATAAAATCTAAAGTGGCTTATACAAGTATCCTATCTTCTATGCCTTTTATTAGTTTTTGAATTATTGTAACTATTATTATTCATATTTTGCATAATAATTTCCATAAACCTATTAATATCATTTGAATCAATACAATTATTGTTTCCAAAATTATTGTTCATATTTGTATTCACAGATCCCATATTATTCATATTACTCATCAACATATTTAATAATTGATTAGAACCTTGCATATTATTCATTCCATTCATCTGTTGAAACATTCTATTTCCCATGGGAAACATTCCACCCATTAGCATATTAATTAATGGATTTCCCATAAATGGATTATTCCCCATAAAATTTTGTTGTCCCATTCCACCTAATAACATGTTTAGTAATGGATTAATACCATTCATTATATTTAGTCCTTTATATATTAATTCTCATTATAATATATTTTAATTTTTTATATTTTGATACAATTTTAAAATGTAATTACTTTAATATTATATCTATAAGTTCATCTTGAATCTGTTTAGAATATTTACCCTGTCTAAATTCATTAACAACCTCTTCTCTTTTTTCAATTTTTAATCTTTCTTTTATACACTTTGGAAATTCTATATACTCTCCTAAAATATTTCCTTTATCATCTATTTTTAATATTGTTGGAATTCTACTTTCTCCAAATTTTTCTTCTAACATATTTTTATACTTTTCCATATTAAAAAATCTAACATTTATATTTTTATTAAACTTTTTTAACTTTAAAAGTATCGGGATAACTGTTGCTGCATCTTTACATCTTGTTTCTGAAAAAACTATTATCTCTGACTTTGAATTTAAATTTTTTATATAATCTAATTTATTATTACATAAATTTGAAACCCTCTCTTGAGACTTAATCATATTAAGTTCCTCTGAAGTAGCACTTTTTAAAAATTCATTATAATCTAATCCATTATCTAATTTCATATATACCCTCCTTATAATTTAATTAGAATAATACAAATAATTTATTTATATTGCTATAATTAAATGTTTTATTATGCAAAAAAGCTTGTATCAATTTTGATACAAGCTTTTATAAAAAGACTTTTATGCTAATTCTAATGCAATTTTCATCATGTTAGTAAATGCTAATTGTCTTTCTTCTGAAGTTGTTAATTCTCCAGTGAATGGACAATCTGATATAGTTAATATACATAATGCATTAACACCTGCTCTAGCTGCATTCATATAAAGTCCTGCTGATTCCATTTCAACAGCTAGTACACCCATCTTTTGCCACTTCTTTAATGTATCTAATCCATCTTCATGATAGAATATATCGCTTGATAAAATATTTCCAACTCTTACATTTACATTTAAATCTCTTGCTGCACTAACAGCTTTTTCTACTAAATTGTAATTTGCAATTGGTGCAAAAGTTCCTGGTAAACCATATTGACTTGCAAAATTTGAATCTGTACAAGCTCCCATTCCTATTACAACATCATGAAGTTTTAAATCTTCTTGTATTGCTCCTGCTGAACCAATTCTTATAAGATTTTTAACTCCATAAAAATGTATTAACTCATATGAATAAATTCCTATTGATGGTATTCCCATACCACTTCCTTGAACTGATATTCTTTTTCCTTTATAAGTTCCTGTATATCCATACATACCTCTTACTGTATTATATTGAACAGGATTTTCTAAAAAAGTTTCTGCTATATATTTAGCTCTTAATGGATCTCCTGGTAAAAGTACAGTTTCTGCTATATCTCCTAGTTTTGCATTATTATGTGGTGTTGGTACTTTTTGTGTCATAAATAATTCCTCCTTTACTGTTCTGTCATAATTATATCATATATTTTTATTACAGAAAACCTTTTCTAAAATTTAAAACTATCCTTATTTGTATAAATATTTAAAATAAAAGTTCTCATAAGTTATGAGAACTTTTATTTTATAATTTAGTTTTCTTCAAGAACTAATTCTTCAATATCTTCTTCACATGCTTCTTTATTTTTCATACATGTATCTAATTCAACATCATCTAATTTTACAATCTTTGTTTTATTTTTTATTTTATAAGAAATCCATAAAATGAAGAATAATGGTATTCCTATATATGATGAAATTATCCCCATCCATTCTATTCCTTCAGGCTTAATATAAGAAAATCCTTGTCCAATAATAACTACTGCACAAAGTACTAATGCTATTATTGGTCCTATTGGAAACATTTTTGCCTTATATGGTAAATCCTTTATATCTCTTCCTTGATGTATATAAGCTTTTCTAAATCTATAGTGACAAAAAGCAATTCCAAGCCAAGCTATAAAACCTGCAAGACCTGATGCTGCAACAAGCCACACATAAACTGTATCTTCTGCATAAACTCCTGTTAAAAAACAAGCTGATGCAACAACTGTTGTTAAGATTATTGCATTAACAGGAACACCTCTTTTATTTAATTTTGCAAAAATCTTTGGTGCCATTTTATCTTTTGCCATTGCATATAACATCCTACTTGAAGCGTACATTCCTGAATTACCAGCTGATAACACTGATGTTAAAATTACTGCATTCATAAGTGATGCAGCACCTGCAACACCTGCCTTTTCAAATACCATTGTAAATGGACTTGTATTAACACCTGCTTGTGTTGAAGGTATTATTAATCCAATAACAATTATTGTTCCAATATAAAATAATAATATTCTCCAGAAAACTGTATGTACAGCCTTTGGTATTGTTTTTTCTGGATTTTCAGATTCTCCAGCTGCGATTCCAATAAGTTCTGTTCCTTGGAATGAAAAACCTGCAATTAAGAATATTGAAAATATTGATTTTATACCTCCTACAAATGGTCCCCCATTAGCATGTAAGTTTTTTAATCCAACAGCATTTCCTCCCATGATTCCTAAAATCATAAGAACTCCTACTACTATAAATACTAATACTGTAATAACTTTAATACTTGCAAACCAAAATTCTGATTCACCATAAGATTTTGCAGATAAAAGATTTAATCCAACTATAAGTACTAAAAATATACTACTCCAAATAATTCCTGGCACATTAGGAAACCAGTATTTCATTACTAAAGATCCTGCAACCATTTCTGTTGCAATAGTTATAGCCCAGTTATACCAATAATTCCATCCAAGAGCAAATCCTAATGCTGGATCAACAAACTTAGTTGCATAAACTCCAAAAGAACCTGATACTGGCATATATGTAGCCATTTCACCTAAACTTGTTATTAGAAAATAAACCATTATTCCAATTACGCCGTAAGCTACTATTGAACCTCCAATTCCTGCTTGATGAATACTGTCTCCCATTGCAAGAAATATACCAGTTCCTATAGATCCACCTAATGCAATCATATTTAAATGTCTTGCTTTAAGTCCTCTCTTTAATTCATTACTTCCACTTTCTGTATCACTCATTTTTTTCCTCCTTAGTTTAAACATATAAAAACAAAACCCTGAGGAAATTATCACTCAGGGTAACAAGTCATTTTATTATATGCGATACAATTAAACTAATTAGTCCTATGAATGATAGCTCTCCACAAATATTTGTGACAATCTTATATATATTATATATAAGACCAGCAATATAACCTTAAAGCATCAGTTATATACTTCGGCAAATTTACCTTTCCTATTAAATCATAGTGCTTACCTCATTAATAGTACTATTTAAATTTGCTCCTCTACCTCAATTATTTCATTCTTATTATGTCTGTTTTCTTTATTATTATCTTCTAAAATAAATAAATATTCAATAGTCTTGTTTATTTATTTTTATTTTATTTACATTTTATTCTTCTAATATTTTAATTAACTCTTTAGTTAAGAAAGGATCAAATTTTTTACCAGACTGTCTTTTTAGCTCTTCTATACATTCTTTTTTACTTCTTATTTTGCTATTATCTTCATTGTTATACATATAATCATAAGAATCTAATAAATAAACTATTCTAGCTTCAAGTGGTATATTTTCTTTTTTAATTCCTAATGGATATCCCTTTCCATCCCATCTTTCATGATGAGATAATATGCTATTTGCAATATGAGATATAGTTGGATCTGATAAAGCTATTCTATATCCCTTTTCTGTGTGTTCATTAATTAATTCTATTTCTTCTTTTGTTAAATGTTCTTGTTTAGAAAGCAATTTATCTGGGATTCCAATTTTTCCAACATCATGAAACATTATAACTAAAATTAGGTCTTCCATCTGTTTTTGTGATAAATTTAATTTTTCACCTAATTTTTTTGCTAATTTAATAATTCTTTTATTATGGTTTTTTGTTCCAACTTCTTTATCGTCTAAGTTCTTTTTTATTGAAGATAGTATAGCTTCCCTAATTTTTGAATTACTTAATAATTTTCTTTTGTATAATTTCTTTTCAGCTATTAATATTAAATCATCAATTGTTTTATTACTTTTACATGTAGTTGCAACCCCAAGTGAAATACTAAGTGGAACCGGTTTATAATTTGCTTCTCTGCATTTTCTATAAATTAAATTTGTCATTTTTATAGAATCTTTTTTATCTACATTTGGTAATAATATAATAATTTCATCTCCACCCCATCTTATAGCAAAACCTTTTTCCTTAATAACCTCTTTAACTATATTAGATATTCCTACTAAAAATCTATCACCCTCAAAATGACCTAATGAATCATTTATTATTTTAAGTCCATTCAAATCTCCCATAATTAAACTAAGACAATTACATCCTTCTTTCTTTAATTCATTGACCTTCTTATCAAAAAATGCTCTATTATAAAGACCTGTTAACTTATCTATATAACTTAAATGCTTAAGTTCATCCTCAAAATTTTTTCTTTGAGTTATCTCTCTAGAAACTCCAACTAATCCTATTATTTTATTATCTTTATCTCTTATTGGAGCTTTCATGTCTTCTAATACCTTTTTTGCTCCTATCTTATTTATATACTCAGTTTCTACTGTTTCAACTCTTCCAAATTTCATTAAATTTTTATCATTTTCCCGAATACTATCCTTTTTTACTTCTGTATATGGTAATACTTCTGGACCTTTTCCAATAATATTATTTCTATCTACATCTAAAATCTTTTCAAAGGCTTTATTGCATCCTAAAAATTTATCATTCTTATCTTTATAAAATATAGCTTCAGGTATAGAATCAATAATTAACTCTAACATGTTTTTTTCATTTAAAATTTTTTTATTTAATTCTAATATTTTGGTTTTATCAATAATTATTCCAATTGTGGCTATACCATTATTTTGTTTAATAGGAACAATATGAATCTCGAAAGGTTTATTTTTTATAGTATGATAAAATATTATTTCTTCAGTTAAATTTTTGTGTAAATCAATTTGTATTTTTTGTTTTTCCAAAATATCATTTAAAGAATTATTTATTACTTCTTCCTCATCAACATTAAAGATATTACAAAATTTTTTGTTAACTATTACCAAATTCCCATTATTGTCAGTTTCCCATATAGCAAAAGGTATATTTTCTAAAAGAATTTTCATAAAATCCACAAAGTTACCTCCATTTGTTTCCTTTTCTTTCGTTTATTTATTAATATACTATAATACTTTAATGTTTTTACTATAATACTGTATATTTAATTAATGATTTACTTTTTTAACATTTTTTACATAAAAAATTATAAAAATTAAAATAGCCTCCCTTATTTTAATAAGAGAGACCTTTTATAATTTATTTTGTGGCTATTAAAAACTTAGTTTTAATCCCCTTAGCTGTAAACATTTCTTCATGTTCTGTAGTGACATTTCCTTCAAATTTACTTTTATGCAAATCATATGTTATAAATTTTATAGTAAATCCACACTCTTTAAAGTACTCTAATGATTCTTCAAACAGCTCATCATCATCTGTCTTAAACCAAATTTCTCCATTATTAACTAAAAACTTTTTATAATTAGTCAATTGTCTTGGATGCGTAAGTCTTCTTTTTTTATGTCTTTCCTTAGGCCATGGATTGCAAAAATTAATATAAATCCTCTCTATTTTATCATCTTCTCCAAGAATTTCATCGATTAAAGCAATTTCTTGAGCCATAAGTTTAACATTATCTATTACTTCATTTTTTTCCTTAAAAGCCTTTTCTATATTTCTTTTTGCAAGAACTAAAACTTCATCTTTAATATCTATAGCAATATAATTAATATCTTTATTTTGTGATGCATGTACCGCCATAAATGTGCCTTTTCCACATCCTAATTCTAAATAAATAGGACTATTATTTACATATGATTCATTCCACTTTCCCTTTAATTCCTTTGGATTAACTATAAAAAAATCACATGCTTCTAGTTCAGGTCTAGCCCAAGGCTTCCTTCTCATTCTCATATTTTTGTTCACTCCATCTTCATAAGTTTCATTATTATTATACATACTTTAAATGTCATTAACAATAAAATTTAATATTACTTATTATTTATAAGATTTTTAAGATAATTTAAATGTTTATGTTCTTCCATGTGTTTTGCATTTGGAAAAGCATTTAGAATTCTTCTATTTCTTTTTGATTCTTTCTTAAGTAAATTTAATTTTTCTATTAAATTTCTTACCTTATCTTTATTTTCATTATTATTTTCTTTTTCAATTTCTAATCTTAATTTTTCTAATTCACTTTCTGTAAACTCTTCTAATTCTACACCTAATTTTCTTAGATCATTCTTAATATTTTTAATTTTTAATAAATGTTCTTTTAAATGAATTAAATGAGCAACTGTAAAAATAAGATCTACTATAAAAATGGTAGTTATTACTGCTGAGAGTGGATATATTGTTTTATCAGGTATTGATCTTACTATTCCTCTAAGCATTGGTTCTATTACTTCAACTATAACAAGTGATAATATTCCAAATAATACAGAATTCAAAAGACAAACTCTTCCATTTATATTAAACTTATGCTTTGAGTAATCCCACCACTTCATATGAAATAGCTTCTCAAGTATGTATGATGTTATGTATTCTAATACACTTGCCAAAATCATTCCTTCAAAAAACACTTTAATTGGATTGGAGCCCATTCCCCTTAATAATATAGTTACTAAAACTCCACCAAAACCATATATTGGGCAAACTGGACCATATAAAAATCCTCTATATGTAAATTTTTTATCTATTATGTAACAATAAATTGTTTCACTGAGCCACCCTAAGAAACTATATATAGTAAAATATACAATTAATTGTCTCAAAATAAAAACACCTCCATTTGTATATATTATATACCTATAGAGGTGATCATGTGTTTAATTAACTGTAAATTTATTTTTTTTATTATATTTTAATAAATTCTAAAAATTAACTATATAAATTTATTAATTTATATAGTTAATTTTTGTTCCAGTAATCTGATATACTATCTTTGAATTTTTTAAATTGCTCTCCATATAATTTAGACTTCATATCTGGAAATGCTTTCATAAGTCTATTTTGAATACTAGATTTTATTTGTATTCTCTTAAAATAATTATAAGTATCCTCTATTTTTTCCTTTATTCCTTTAATATCTCCCTTTTTTTTGATTGTATTAAAGACTTTATTAAATTCAATATCATTGAACTTTTCCATTGAAATACCTATACTTTTCAATTCTAAACTAGTTTGTGTAATTTTTTTGAGCATTTCATTCATATCAACTAAAGATGTTACCGTTTCAATAATATCTACAATAAAAATAATAATAATTATTATAACTAATATTAGAACATATTGTGATTTTATAAGACTAACTTTTGATATAATAAATGGATTTAATACTTCAATTAAAAATAATGATAAAACTCCAAATATTAATGAATTTAATACACATATACGACCTTTATAATTTAATTTATAATTTGAATAGTCCCACCATTTCAAATTAAAAGCCCTTTCTAAAATTACCGCTGTTAAATATTCTATAAAAGTAGTTATAATTACTGCCATTACAAATAATAATACTACATTATTTTTAAATGAATCTAATAACCCTATAACTAACATTGCTCCAAATCCATAAACTGGACATACAGGTCCATTTAAAAATCCCCTATTTACCCATACTTTATCTATAGCAGCACAATATATACATTCACTTATCCATCCTAATATACTATAGATAGTAAAATATAAAATCCAATATTCCATACCTATTTTTAAAGTCCTCCTTGTTTTTCTCGTATTATTATAAATTTTGTTAATTTTCTTTTAATCTTTCAATATGTAACTATAATTAATTTAATGATACACTTTTTAGTCTTTAATTTCAAATTTAACCATTTAACCCAATTAAAAAAGGAGTAGTTACATACTCCTTCTAATAATATTTTATACAAATTTACAATAATATATTCACTTAGAGTAAGCTAACCCCTTATATAATAAACAAAATTAAAATAACTATTTAATAATTAATCTTATTTATATTTCTTCTAACAGTGCTAATCCAAGTGCTCCAGGTCCTGTATGAATTCCCATAGCTGCACCAATTTCCTGTAATGATATTTCAATTATATTAGGGTGATTTTTAACTAACTCAAAAAACTCTCTTGCCTCATCATCACAATCTCCTGAAAGTATCCAAACTTTACATTTACATTTATTTAAATATTCATTTAATATATTTTTCATCTTTAACAAAGCTTTTTTTCTTCCTCTAGCCTTTGCATAATTATACAATACTCCTTCATCATTAGATGATACTATTGGTTTTAAATGTAACATATCTCCAATAGTTCCTGCAACTTTTCCTATTCTCCCACCTTTTTTTAAATATTCTAAAGTCTTAAATGTTATATAACCATGTGTTCTTTTTCTAATATCTTCTAACTTATCTAATATTTCTTCAAGAGGCTTGTCTTCTTTTATCATTTTAGCAGTTTCTAAAACAATTACTCCTTGTGGATATCCTAATGTTTTTGTATCAAAAAAATGAAAATTTAATTCATCATGATCTTCACATATTAATCTTAAACTATTATATGTTCCAGATAATTTACTTGAAACAGTAATTACTATTGCATCAGTAAATCCTTCTTTTTTAATTTTTTTTATTATTTCTTCAGTATATTTTAAATCTGGAAGAGATGTAGTAGGAATTTCTTCTTCTAGCTTAGCATACATTTCTTTTGGAGTTAATGTAATTTTATCTAGAAATTCTTTATCCTTATATATAATTCTAAGTGGTAACAGTTCTATATTATATTCTTTTATTATTTCTAATTTTAAATCACAACTACTATCAGTTATTAATGCAATTTTTTTCAAAAACATTCCTCCCCTTCTTTTGTTTAAAATATTATCATAAAATTTACAGTTTAGCAATAATTTTTTGGCGAATTACACCTAATTCGTCTTAAAATACGACAAAAAAATAGATTTAATTAGTAAATTAAATCTATTTTGTAAATTTTTTTAAGCAATTTTTAATTTCATTTTCATTTTTATCAATATTAAATTCATTTCCATCTATCTTAATATAACATTTTTTAATATTTATCTCATTTCCTGCAATAATGCTTATATTATTTTTATAAGTTCTAAAAACATTACCGACAGTCCCCCAAAAATTCCCGTTTATAGTAACAGAATCTGTTGAATATATAAATAAGTTAACATCATTTGGTAAATCCTCTGTTATATTTAAGTCTCCATTACATAAGAAAACATAATTATCTCTATTTAATCTTATTAATGCTGCAGAATATTTTTTTAATATTTCATCATTTATTTTATTTAAATTTGAATCATAAAATTCACCATCAGGTCCATCAAATAATACTACACTATTGTTGTACCTAAGATCATTATTAATAAAACTTTTAAATACTGATCTTGAAATACTTAAGTCCTTCTTTCCAAAATTTAAGTCTAAACCTAAACTTCTATCATTACCATCATTTTTATTTATGATATTTGTTGCAAAACTTAAAAGTGAAAAACTATTATCATCTTTTAAATATTTAGATAACTGCTCATCATCATTCCCATAAGAATAAATATTTTTAAAATTAAATGATGAATCGTTAATCTGAACTACTGACCATTCAACTTCAAAATCATCATCATTTAAAATAGTAAATCCACTATTTGCTTTTAAAAATAAATCTATTTTTTCATCTATTGTTGGTCCATTATTAAAATTTAATATTACTGTGCTATTTCTTCTACTTTCAGCCTCACCTTTTTTTGCAATAGCTGTTATAGTATAACTATTATTACCATTATTTTTTAAATCTATTTTATAATTAAAAGATTCTAAACTATTGTTTTTTGAAACATATTCTGATCCATTAAAATTATTGCTTGATAATTTACTTTTTATATAATCTTCTGGAACAGAACTAACTTCATTTTTATATATATACTTATAGTTTTTATCATCAATTAAATAATACTCCCCAACATTAAGTGCTGAAATAGCTGCCGTTTCTCTAATTTCCTTTTCTTTTTCATTGTTATTAACTTTACTAGTACTTACAACATAAGAATAAATTGCAGCTCCTAATATAGTTAATGCTGTTAATATTAATAAAACTACAATAAGAGCAGAACCTTTTTTCTTTTTCATTTACTTCACCTATTTTTCACTGTAAATTGTTATTTTCTTAAAAATGCTGATATATACTCTTTAGTTTTATCATCAGCGGTAAATTCTCCATTCATCATAATTGATGTTTGTATATATAAATTGTTTCCAGCAACTAAACTACTATTATTTAATATTTTCCCATTTCCTTCTAATTTTAAATTATTACTTGCATAAATTAATAAACTATTATAATTATCTAGTTCATCTTCTATAGTTAAACTACCATTTATTAAAACTACATATTTATTATCTCCAGTTTTTATTACTACACCAATAGGATACTTATTATCTTTTAATAATTTATACGAACCAGATTCTTTTAAACTTAAATCTTTAATTTCATCCTCTAGTCCTCTATTTAATTTATAATTTTTATTACTTTCTTTATTAAATATAAGATCTAGAATTTGTGGATTTAATTTTCCATCATTTTTATTTTCAACATTGTTTATTGAAACAGTTCCCCAAAATTCTTCATTGTTTCTTATTACATTGTATAATTGTCTTGCATCAGATATTGTATCTGAACTTTCTACTCCATTAAGAAAATATGAGCTATTACTAAGAAAAAGACTTCCCCTTACTCTTATTTTACTATTATTTAATACTGTTAATGTACTTAAGCTTTCATAAAAACTTTTTAATGAAGAAACCTGATTATCTGTATCTCCATTATTTTCAGCATTTTTATCTGTAACATTTATTATTCTATCTTTAACTTTATTTATTGAAAATTCATAAGGCATACTTATTTTATCTTTTAAATATACTATTTTAAAATAAAAACTGTTATTAAACTCACCTAATGAAAATTCTTCTATGTTTTTTGATATTTCATTTAAAGATAAAATATTATTTATTTTAATCTGGCTTTCACTATTATTTTCATAATCTTCATTTACATTTATAGCATATAGACTTTTTTCATTAGTACTTATATTTTTAAATGTAGCAATTAAAATATTGTTATTTGAATTATTATTTTTAATAAAAAGCCAAACTTTATCTTCAACTAAATTATTTGAAATATTATTTTTATTGATTGTAAAGCTTTTATTTAGTATAGAAACCTTATCTCCTTTTTCAATTGAATTTTTTAAAATATCATATGTATTTCTATAGCTGTTTTCTATATCAGTCTTTATTTTTACTTCTTCACTTCTTTTAGTGTAACTTACATATATTCTCCCAATAAATAATGTAAGAATTGACATGATAGCCATAACAGCAATTAACTCAATTAAAGTAAATCCTCTCTTTTTCATACAGTACACTCTTTTCTCCTAAATTGGCCTTATAATCATTTCTTCACTAAAGCTATAACTTTCATTTTTTTCTTCATTTATATTTAAATTAGCACCTACACCCTCTTTATTTCCATTTATATAGTAATAATATTGAGATTTTTTTAGAGAAACTATAGTAACAACTATTGAATATAAATTTTTGTTTATTTCTTTTGTGTTCAAATATACAATATACTTTACAGGTTCATCTTCGTTACTATTAGAAATATAACTATTATCATTAAGTTTTTTTACTCTTCCATTTTGAATTTCTCCTGTAAGCATTTTTTCTATAGAGTACAAATCAGTTATTTCAAACTTAACTTTTCTATCTTTTAAATATTTATCAAAAAATGAATTATTTTCTTTATATAATGTGTCCCTTATTCCCTGTGCCATAGTTATTCCTTTTAAATTTTCATTTGTTGACTCCTGACTTTTCATAAGCGACATAACAAGCCCACTAACTCCTATAAATAAAACAATAAATATTGCAATTGCTGCTACACACTCTACAAGGCTAAACCCTTTTTTATTTGAAGTAATCTTGTTTTCCAAATTTTCCTTTATTAAAATCATACTTCTCATTCTCCTTGTAATTTAGGTTGTAATAATTAAATGTTATTACCCCTTCAAGTACACTGCTATTATTGTTTCCATCAATTGCCTTCTTTAGTTCTACATTTGTAACTGTTATTTCTCTTTTCATATTTTCAATTTTTTTAATAAATTGAACTAAACTAATAAAATCACCACGAACAGTTACCGTTCCGCTATGAACTAATATACTATTTTTTTTATCTGTCTTATTGTTATTTTCATCTTGATTATTATTTTCATTATTTTTTTGTCCTAAAATAGTAGTTCCACTTTTAAATTTTGCTCCTATAATATTTAGGTTATTTTTTTTTGATATAGTTATTAAATCATTTATTATAGATGCTTGTCCCTCAGTTTTTGGAAATGCTTTCACTATTTCGTTATATTCAAAAGTTATATCTTGAAGTTTTTGCTCTAAATTATCTTTTTGTGCATTAAGAGTTATAGCATCTATTTTTTTACTTTTTAAAGTTGCTATTTCATTTTGTAAATTATCTTCTTCTTTGGTTAATGGTCTAACTATTCCTTCTTGTATAATTATAAAGGTAAAAATTAATATGCTAATGAATAAAAGTAATTTTTCTTTTTTCTTTAATCCTTTTAAATAGGATATAAACCTATTATTTTTTTTATTTCTCTTCATTATTTTTTACCCCTTCTACTGAAATAGTAAATCTAAATTTTTTATTTGAATCATTATCCTTTGTTAATGTTTTTAAATAATTTTCTACATTAATCAAGGCATTATTTTCTGTATTAGCATTAGTATCATTATTATTACCTTTATTTTTATCTTTTTCATTACTAGTAATTAAATCATTTCTAGATGGTTGCATATTGATACTATCATCTACTTTTTCAATTGATACAACACTTGCATTTTTATATAATTTACTCATTTGAAGATTTGCCAAAAATACCGCAATATCTTTATCGGTGTTAGCAATACCAATCATTTTTATACCTTTATCATCAAATTTTATAGAACTTAATGTTAAGTCCTTTGGTACATAATCTCCTAACTTTTCTAGCCACTTCCATGCTTGTACATTCTTATTTAAACTATTTACTTCATCTATAAAGTTCTTCTTTTCTTTAATATCATCAGATATTTTATTATAATTACCATTTTGAGTTGTATAATTTTGAATTTCTGATTTTAAAGTATTACTATCTTGTTTTAAGCTTCTATTATTTAAATATAGTACTAATGCATTTATTAAAAGTAAAATAGTTAAGATTATGTAAACTACTATTAATAACTTTCCTATATCTTTCTTTTTATTTTTTTCAATGCTACTTGGATTAAGATTTAAATATTTCTTCATATCAATTTCTCCTTAAAAACAAGCCATAAAGAGATAAAAATCTAATAAACTCTCTATTGTTATTTTTAACTTCTAAACCTAACTCTTGTATATTTGTTATTACATTACTTCTTATAGTAAAATAATTTTCTATGTAACTTCTTATAGCTTTATTAATATTTAATGTTGATAATATTACTATTTTACTAACTTTCTTTTCTCTATTTCCTGATTCATAAAATTTTATTGCTTTATCTACAATAGATAAAAGATTATTTATTAATTCTTTTATCTTAGGATGATCATTAGCTAATTTTTTTAAATCATATCCCTCTAAACTTATATCTCTTAATATTTTTTCTAATGATAAATTTTCTTCCTCATTACCTTCTAGTTCCTTTTGATATTCGTTAATTAAATTTTGAAAACCAAAAGGTATATTTCTTTCAAGCTTTAAAATTCCATTTACTGAAATTGCCACATTACTAAAGCTATATCCTAAGTAAAACATAGCAATTGTTTTATTTTCATATATTAAAGAACTATTTACTAAAATTTTATTTATAGTATTTGTTAAAACATCAATTACGTCTAACTTTTTATTTAGTGCCTTACTTAACTCAACATAAGAATCTATTTTTTTCTTTATACATGCTGCAACTAAAATATCTAATTGAGGATTATTTTTATCATTATCTTTATTCATTATCTCATAATCTAAATAATAATCTTCTCCATTTATAAGTTCTTTTATTTCAAATTCAATAGTTTCTCTTAGATTTTCTTTTCTCATATAAGGTACTTGAATATACCTTGTTATAACATCACTTCCAAATATAACAAAAGAAACTTCTTCTTCTTCTATGTTGTTTTCCAAAAAATATTTTAGAAGAATTTCTGATAAAGTTCTCGTATCTTTAATAAATCCTTCTTCACATAATCCCCTTGGAATAGGAATTGAATCACAAATTTTAACTTCCTTTATATTCCCAACTAATATATCAATGAAGTCATCTTTAAACTCTAAAACAATACTATTTTTTTCTTTTAATCTAAACATTCATTTCCTCCTTATAAAAATAAGGATAAATATACATTAAGTATATTGCTTCCCCATAATATTGCAATCATTGCTCCTAATGAAATAAAAGGGACAAATGGTATTTGAACTTTTCTTTTTCCCATACATAAAAGTATTATAGAAAAAATTCCGCCAAGTACTATTGAGAAAAATATTGTAAGTCCTATTAACTTAGGAGTTAAATATAATGCTATAAAAAGATATACTTCTAAATCTCCTCCTCCAAAGCCATCAAATCTTTTTGCTATTAAATAAATTATTCCAACAATAATGAGAGGTATTAATATGCTAATTATTCCTTCTTTTATAGGCTTTCCATTAAATACATCTATTACTATGAATATAATTCCAAATATAAATCCAACCAAAGAAATACTAAAATAAACTTCTTTGGTTTTTATATCTATAAATGTTGATATTATAAGTATTGAAAATAAAATTATATATTTAAATGTGTTAATTGAAATCCCAAAATTCATATATGTAATTAAAAAAGTAAATGCTGTTATCAGCTCTACTAAAGGATAAATACAACTTATCTTTTCTTTGCAACTTCTACATCTTCCTCTTAATACAACCCAACTTATTACTGGTATTAATTCATATGCTTTAAGTTCTCTACCACAGTTTGCGCAATGTGATGGAGGAAATGCTATATTTTCTTCTCTTGGTATTCTATAAATGCATACATTAAAAAAGCTTCCAAATACTAATCCAAATATAAAAAATATTAATCCTATCATTTATTGCTCCTTTAAAAGTTCTTTTAATAAATCTTTTTAATCTTATAAATTTAATTATTATCAATTACCAATTTTTTAAACTTCCATCATCTTCTAAAATTAATTTAGAAGGATCTGCATTAATTATATTTTTTAACATTCCTAATGTATAAGCCGGCCCAAACATTTTATCATCCTTAATTTCATTTGCATTCAAACGGTTATTCTTAATTAAAATTTCTAATACTCCACCTTTACCATCTTGACATAAACTTGAAAAAAGAACCATATTATCAAATTTAACTGTTTCATTTGACACTGGTTTACCATCTTCATTTCTCTTAACATATACATTATTACTATCAGGAACTAAGAGTCCATCATTGTAAGCAGCTTCTGCTGCATTATATATTACTTTTGCTTCTGATTGTATAGCTACTTTTTTTGAATTATCCACATATTGTATCACTCTTGGAACTGCAATTGCAGCTAATATTGCAAGTATTGCTATTACTGCTATAAGTTCTATTAACGTAAATCCTTTTTTCTTCACTATATACGCTCCCCCTTACGATATAATTCATTAAAAGGCTGCCATAAGACAGCCTTTTAAATCCATATTGATAACATATTTTAGTGGCTAACTTGATCAGTAGCTTGTGGTAATGTAGTTAATTGTCCTTGACTATTAACTGCTAATTTAGCTTCATTTGTATTCATTATATCTGCTAAATTTTTAAGTGTTAGAGTATCCTTAAGATTACCAAACTTATCTAAATTAGTTGAAGTACTTAATAAATTAGCACCTTCTAAAGTTGTAACAACATCACTAACTTTTAAAGCATCAAATGCCGTTTTATCTGCAGCTACTATTTTACCATCATTATAAGCAGCTTCTGCAGCATTATATATTGTTGTTGCTTCTGTTTGAACTGCAACTCTCTTTGATTTATCTACATATGATATTACTCTTGGAACTGCAATTGCAGCTAATATTGCAAGTATTGCTATTACTGCTATAAGCTCTATTAATGTAAATCCTTTCTTTTTCTTCTTCATAAGTTTATTCATAATTTATTCCTCCTTAAATATTTATATATAAGCTTTTCGCCTATTTAACAGCATCATACATTGAGAATATTGGTAAAACTAAAGATATTACAACAAATCCTACTAAAAACGCTAATAATATAATCATTATAGGTTCAACTAGATTTGATAGTTTTTCCAATGCAAAATTCGCCTCAGAATCATAAAATTCTGATGCTTTTTTTAAAATTTCTTCTACTGTTCCTGATTCTTCTCCAACCCTTATTGATTGTATAAGCATTTTAGGAAAAGTATTTTCCATACCTAAGCCTTCTGCAATACTTGAACCATTACTTATAAATTCTTTACTTTGCAAAAGTCTACTTTTTATAAATTCATTTCCTATAACATCAGCACATATTTCAATACACCTTGTAACATTTACTCCTCCACCAAATAGAATAGAAAAGGTTCTTGCAAATCTAGAAGTAAATATTTGCATTGAAATTGTTCTAATAAATTTAGAATTTACTATAAACCTATCTTTAAAATAAATATATTTTTTATTTTTATTTAAAATAAATATTTTTAGTATACTAATTACAATTAAAAATGCTATTATGTACATCCATTTATTTTTTATGAAACTACTTATCCAAATTACAATTTTAGTTGGAACTGGTAAAACTTCATTTGCTGACAATAAATTTTGTACAAATATTGGTACAACAAAGGCAACCAATATACTTACAACAATTAATGAAAAACATAATAAAAATTTAGGATAAATTAAAGCATTTTTTATTTTTTTTTCTTGCTTATATTGATTATTATAATAATCAGCTAAATTTCCCATTACTTCATCTAATCTTCCAGTTTCTTCCCCTACTTGAAGCATATATATAAATAGATTTGGAAGATCATCATATTGTTTAAATGCATCAGAAAGCATTCTTCCTCTTTTTATATCATCAAAAACATTATACAAAATATTTTTAAGCTTTTTATTTTCAATTTGTTCTTTTACAATTTCTAAGCTCTGAACAATACTAATACCAGATGTCAGTGAAAAGTACATTTCTCTACAAAATATTGATATGTCTTTTTTAGGTATTTTCCTAAACATTCCTAAATCTATATTAATAGACATTCCAGAATCCTCATAATCTACTAAAAAGAATCCCCTTTCTCTTAATAGCTTTCTAAGTTCCTCACTATTTTCTATATCTATTTTTCCCTTAATTACTTTTCCATCAAGATTTTTTGCTTTATATTTATATAAAGGCATATTTTTCTATATCTCCTTTATTTACTTATTAAGGTTATTCTCATAAGTTCATTAATACTACTTACTCCACCTTTTACAATTTCACTTCCAGATTCAAATAGTGTTTTCATTCCATTCTTAATAGACTCTTCCCTTATTTTATCAAAGGATTCTCTATTTGAAATAAGTTCTCTAATATTATGATTTATTTCCATAATTTCAAATAATCCAGTTCTTCCTTTATAGCCTGTCCCAGAACACTTAGGACAACCAACTGGTTTATATAAAGTAAGATCTTTATTAATATCTACTCCTAATAACTTTTTTTCATAGTCAGTTGCCATATATGGCTCTTTACAATTATTGCAAAGCTTTCTAATTAATCTTTGTGCCACTATACCAACAATTGATGTAGCAATTAAATATGATGGAATTCCCATATCCATCAATCTTATTATAGCTGAGGGTGCATCATTGGTATGTAGAGTGCTTAAAACATTATGACCTGTTATAGCTGCTCTTATTGCCATAGATGCTGTTTCTTCATCTCTAATTTCACCTATCATTATTACATCTGGATCTTGTCTTAGTATAGCTTTAAGACCTGACTTAAATGTTAGCCCTGCCTTTGTATTAACATTTACTTGAATTATACCATCCATACTATATTCAACTGGATCCTCTAAAGTTATTACATTATTTTCTTCTGTTTTTAAATCTTTAAGCAATGAATAAAGTGTTGAAGTTTTACCACTTCCAGTTGGCCCTGTAACAAGAAGCATTCCATAAGGATTTCTTGTTATTTTTTTTAAAAGTTCTATGTCCTTTATTGTAAAGCCTAAATTTTCCTTTGTAAATTCAAAAGAAGAGTTATCAAGTATTCTTATAACTAAATTTTCCCCATTTATAGAAGGTAAAATTGATACCCTTAAGTCAATTTCTCTATCATCAATACGAACTAAAATTTTACCATCTTGAGGAGCTCTTCTTTCTGAAATATCCATACCACTTAATAGTTTTATTCTAGTTACCATTGAATTTAACGGTTCCTTTGGAGCTTCAAATTGTTTTCTAAGCTTTCCATCTATCCTATATCTTATTATTATTTTATCTTTCTGTGGTTCAATATGTATATCACTTGCTTTATTTCTAATTGCATTTTCTATAATTCTATCTATAAGTTTTACTGCTGGAGACTCATTTTGATCATTTTTTATTAGATCTTCTTTCTTTTCTTCTAACTTTTCTCTTTCATTAAGCTTTGCTTCTGCTTTTTCCATATAATTTTTAGAATAATATTTTGCAATTGCTTCATTGATTTCTTTCTCCATAGCAATTCCAACTTCTATTTTATATCCTGAAGATAATGCTACATCTTCCTCTGCAAATATATTTAGTGGGTCAGACATTGCCACAATAAGATTTCCATCTCTAAATTTTACTGGTATTAAATTATATTTCTTTGCTAAAGCTTCTGATATTGTTGAAACTGCCTTCATATCAATATCAATTAATTCTAAATCTATTCTCGGAATACCAAGTTGAAGTTCTAATAAATTTAATAAACTTTCTTCCGTTATAAGTCCTTGTTCTACAAAAATTCTTCCAAGTCTTTTTCCTGTAGCTTTTTGAACTTTTATCGCATCTTTTACTTGATCTTCTGTTATATATCCAAGCTCAACTAAAAGATCACCTAATCTTTTTTTAGTATTCATATAATCACCTTAATTTCATAATAATTATACAATATTTTAATACATACTTCTAATGAAATTCTATCGATTTTATAATTTTATTATTTAATTTACAAATTAGATTAACTTTTTTAATTTTATAGCAAAAAATGTAGAAAATAAACCTTTCTACATTTTTGTATAATATTTAATATGCTATTATTTCCACTCCATCTTCTGTTACTAAAATTGTATGTTCCCATTGTGATGAAAGAGAACCATCTTCTGTTATTGCTGTCCAATCATTATCTGCATCAACAAAAACTTCATATTCACCTTGATTTATCATAGGTTCTATAGTAAATATCATTCCTGGTGCAAGTACCATTCCTTCTCCTCTAGTTCCTACATGAGCAACAAATGGATCCTCATGAAACTTAATTCCAACTCCATGTCCCCCAAAATCTCTTACAACTGAATATCCATTTTCTTCTGCATATTCTTGAATTGCAGCTCCAACATCTCCTAGAAATCCCCAAGGTTTAACTGCCTCAATTCCTTTTCTTAAACACTCTCTTGAAACTTCAACTAATCTTTTAGCTTCTTCTGAAACATTACCCATCATATACATTCTTGAAGCATCTGAATAATATCCATCTTTTATTGTTGAGACATCTACATTTATTATATCTCCTTCTTTTAAAATTATATTTTCATCTGGGATACCATGGCAAACCTCTTCATTTATTGAAGTACAAACACTCTTAGGAAAGCCACCATAATTTAAAGGAGCAGGTATAGCACCCTTACTAATTGTATAATCATATACTATCTTGTTAATTTCTTCAGTGCTCATTCCCTCTTTTATTTTTTCTCCAACTAAATCAAGAATTTCATTATTTATTTTTGCACTTCTTCTTATACCTTCTATTTGTTCTTCATTTTTTATAATTTCTCTTGAAGGCATAATATGTCCCTGCCTTTTTAGTGCTTCATATTTTTCATCAAAATCAGCATGACACTTTTTATATTTCTTGCCACTACCACACCAACAACTATCATTTCTATTTATCTTCATATTTTTACCTCTTTCCTCTATTTCAAAATAATATCTTAATTTATATTATATCCATTACCTAAATTTTTTTCAAAAATAATAATCTTTAATTAAAATTATACTAAATTTAATTAAAGATATACTAATTAAAAATATTATTATAACTAAAAAAGCAAAATAATAAACCTAAAAATAATACAAATTAATTGTAATTTATTTATTAGTTTATTATTTTGCTTATTTGTATAAATATATTAATAATTTTTATTCAAGCTCCCTATTATATTTTTGATTAAAAACAAGTTCTTTATCTAATCCTAAATCATTACATGCCTCCTCAAAACTGCATCCATTATCATCCATATACTTTGCTACATAACTATCTATATTTGGTATAGAATTCATATTCATAAGTTTAAATTCCTCCTTTTATTTACTGTTTCACATTCTTATCTCCTTATACAAAAATTATATTCTTTTAATATTCTTTTAATTCCAATAAATTTAAATTTACTTAATATAAATTATATTTAAATAACCTTTTTTTATTAAAAAATGAATTATTAATATAATATAATTTTTAAATTAATTAACATACTATAAATGAATAAAACTTTTAAGGAGTGATATTATGAAAAGTAAACATAAAAGAATTTATTCTAAAGAAAACTATAATGAAAATGGGTTTAAACATAAACAACATTGGTCAAAAAATACATTTACTACAACAACAAAAGAACCAGGAATAAATGAAAGTGGAATAGAGGCCAAAAAGGAAGGCTTTTAAATTAAAAACTCTTATATTCTAAATATATTTAAAATATAATATTAATTAAAATTTATATAAAAATTAAATTAAGCTAGTAATTTTTATTTTACTAGCTTAATTTTTTCACTCTTTTCAAATATAACATATCTTTTCTTTAAATTTAGTATACCATCTCTTTATTGAAGCTCTTTCTCCAATATTTATTCTTTTATATACTATATTAAGTGGTAATACTTTGTTATTATAAACTTCTAGAAATATTATTTTCCCATTGTTTTCTTCCCATACTCCTCCAATATTCTTACTTATTACTTCTCCAAGGTATCCTCCAAATGCCATTGATAAGTCTATTATCTTATCATTATTAATAGTATCTAATTCAATTTCTTTATGAAATACTTCTAATATATCATCAAGGAAATTTAAACTTTCCTCCGAAAAATCCAACTTTATTCCTAAATTCTTTTTTGAAAAAATTACAGCTCTAAGGGAAGCTTCTTTAAAAATTCTTTCTAATCTTTCCATATTTTAAAATACACCTACTTCCTTATAAGCATTTAAAGGGCTATCTTAAAAAATTTTAAGATATCCCTACTTAATATTAGTGTATTCAAAATAATAGGTTTAAGTGAATTTCATCTCCTAAATATCTATTTATTGTATTATAATTATACATTATTAGACATATTCAAAACTACAATTATCACTATAAAGATTAAATGCTAATTCATTATTTATATAAAATTTAAAAGTTGCCCTACATGATGGATTTTCATGTATTATTTTTTCCATATTCCCCTTTAAAGGAGCTAAAAGTTTTTGTGGTTTTTGGCTCATTACTTTAATTTCTAATTTATATTTACCTCTTTTTAATACTAATGAATCATTACTATATTTTAAAACTCTAACTCCATTATATGTAGCTAATCTATATTCTTTACCTTTATAATAAACAATACATATGCATCCTCTAAAATTTCCTCCCATAAAAGGTATATTTGCAACTGATGCCATTATTGAATATTTATAATCTTCTGTAGTATTTTCAAATAGGTTACATTGAGTCCATAAATATTCCTTTGGAAAGGAAGTTCCAAAATCTTTTTCAATATATCCTATTCCATTATCTAAATTTATTTTTTCATTATTAATAATAAATTTTCCCTTTAATTTATGATACATACTTAAAACTCCATGGTTACATTCCATAAATGGTACATATTTAAAAGGTCCCATAATATCATATTTTATTGGTGTTAATTCTCTATATTTTACCTCTCCCTTTATTATTAAATTTTCATCCTTTATATCTATATAAATGCCTTCTTTTGAAAAAATATTATTTCCTATTTTTATTCTTAATTCATTTTTACTTACCTTAAAATCTGAAAAATCATATTTAAAATTATAAGAAAATTTATTTGTTATAACTTGAATAAATGCATATTTGTATCCTTTACCGTCTATATTTATACCTGGAATAAAGGCTATTGTATTCTCCTTTGTTTGATGCTTAAAATACCATCCTTCAAAAAAGTTTCTTTTTTTATTATATCCGTGAAAATTAATCATCTTTAAGTCCTTTAGTTGCTGGTCCCCCTAACCAATTTCCTTTATAATCAAATCTTGAACCATGACATGGGCAATCCCAACTTAATTCATCACTATTCCAATGAAGTTCACATCCTAAGTGAGGGCACTTAGTTGTTACAAAAAATCCTTTTCCTTCCTTATCCTTATATACACCAACCTTATCTCCTTTATATTCAATAACTCCTCCATAACCATTTCTAATATCCTTTAATTCACTATCTGGAATATATATCTTTTGTGCTATATAATTTTTTGCTGTTTCTAATCCATCTTCTATTAAATTATTAATTGATAAAGACATATCAAATCTTTTTGGAGAAAAAATTTCTGAAAAATTATTTTCTTTTCCAGTTATCATATCACTTAATATCATTGCAGATACCATAGCACTAGTCATTCCCCACTTATTAAATCCAGTGGCTACATATAAATTAGATGTTTTCTCCGAATACTGTCCAATATATGGTATCCCATCTAAAGTCATGCAATCTTGAGCAGACCAACAATATTTTTCCTTGGATTTTGGATAAAGCTCCTTAGCTATTTTCCTTAAAGCATCATAACTTCCACCTTTTTCATTTTGCCCAGTTCTTTTTGGAATTCCACCTAATAATAATAAATCCTTATAATTTCTAAAGGAATATCCATTTTTATTAATATCAATATACATTCCACAAACATCATCTGCATTTTCTAGAGCTATTACATAGGATCTTTCTTGATGCATTCTCATAAAATAATAACCAGGAACATTTAAAAATGGAAAATGGGTAGCAACTACTATATTATTTGCTTTTATTTTTCCTTTATTTGTTATAACTAAGTTTTCTTTAATATCTATTGCCATTGTATTTTCATAAATAACTAATTCTTTTGCTATTTCATTTAAAAATTTAAGAGGATTAAATTGTCCTTGATTGTTAAACTTTAATGCTCCTTTAACCTTAAAAGGAAGTTTTAAATCATATACTAATTCAGCATCTATTCCTAAAGATTTTGCTGCCTCTAACTCATCTTTAAGTAAATCAATATTATCTAATGAATATAAATAAGCTGGCATCTCTTCAAAATCACAATTAATATTTTCTTCTTTAATTATTTCTTTATATTTTTTTATTGCTAATTCATTTGCATATGCATACTCTTTTGCTTTATCTTTTCCAAACTCCTTTATTAATTTACTATAAATTATGTCATGTTGTGATGTTATTTTAGCAGTAGTATCTTTTGTATTGCCACTTAAAATTTCTTTAGCTTCAATAACTACCACTTCTTTTCCTTTTTTCTTTAAAAAATATGCTATTAATAATCCTGCAATACCTCCACCTATTACTACTACGTCTGTTTCTATATCTTTACTTAAAGTTTCTCTCTTTCTTAACTTTAAACTTTCACTCCATACCGATTTCATAAAATCACCTCTTAGTTAGTATTCCATTTTTTATTATTTAAATTCAATTTATTCCATAAAAATAACATCACCTGTAAATTTAACAAATGATGTTACTTTTAATAATATATTATTTAATTTATTAAAATATTGTCTCTTCACTATTTTTATCAAATATATGAAGCTTATTTAAATCCATTACAAATTCAACTAAACCCTTTGTATTTATATTATCAGCTGTTGCAGTTTTTATTATTATAGTTTTATCTTCACTTTTAAGATGTAAATAAGTTTCTGCACCTAAATTTTCTGAAACTTCTATATTAAGTTTAAATACAGAATTTTCTTTATTTTCTATATCTTCTCTTTTGCAACTTATATTTTCTGGTCTTATTCCAACAAATAAATTAGTATTTAAATTATTTGTCTTCTTAAGAACTTCTCCCTTTTCCTTTGGCAATTTTATTTCTGTATCTAAAATTTTTAAATATACTGTACCTTCCTTTTCATATGATTCTCCATTTAATATATTCATTTGTGGACTTCCTATAAATCCAGCTACAAATAAATTTTTAGGATTTTCGTATATTTTCTTTGGAGTATCTATTTGCTGAACTACTCCATCTTTCATAACTACAATTCTTGTTCCAAGGGTCATAGCTTCTGTTTGATCATGAGTAACATATATAAATGTAGTATTTAATTCATTATATAATTTTGCTATTTCTGTTCTCATTTGAACTCTTAATTTTGCATCTAAATTTGAAAGTGGCTCATCCATTAAAAAAACTTTAGGATTTCTAACTATAGCCCTTCCCATAGCAACTCTCTGTCTTTGACCTCCTGATAATGCTTTAGGTTTTCTGTCAAGTAAATGAACTATATCTAATACCTTAGCTGCTTCATTTACTTTTCTTTTTATTTCTTCCTTAGGTACTTTTTTTAATTTTAAAGAAAATGCCATATTTTCCTCTACTGTCATGTGAGGATATAATGCATAATTTTGAAAAACCATTGCAATGTCTCTATCTTTAGGTTCTACATCATTTACAATATTTCCATCTATATATAATTCTCCTTCTGATATTTCTTCAAGTCCTGCAATCATTCTAAGTGTTGTTGATTTTCCACATCCCGAAGGTCCAACAAAAACAATAAATTCTCTATCTTCAATTTCTAAATTAAAATTTTTTACAGCCTTAAAACCATTTTCATAAACTTTTTCGATATTTTTTAATACTACTGCTGACATAATATTACCTCCTAATTTATTAACCCTTTACAGCTCCAATTGTTATACCTTGGGTAAAGGATTTTTGGAACATTAAAAATATTATTATCATAGGTATTGATGCTAAAGCAGCACCTGCCATCATAAGACCATAATCAGTTGCAAATTCTAATTGCATTGTAGCTATTCCTAAAGGAAGAGTTTGCATTGTTTTGCTTCTTATTAATATTAATTGCATAAAATAGTCATTCCAAGAACTTATGAAAGTAAATATTCCAAGGGCTGCTATGCCTGGTTTAACTATAGGAATCACTATATTTTTAAATATACTAAGTTCTGAACAACCATCAATTTTAGCTGCTTCTATTAATTCAGTTGGTATTGTTTCACTAAATTGTTTCATTAAAAATATTCCAAAAGGCCATCCTACAGCTGGTAATATTAATGATTTATAAGTGTCTATCCAATCTAAGGTAGTTAGTATATTAAATAACGGAACCATTATTACTTGTTTTGGAAGTGCCATAGCTACTATAAGTAGCCAAAAAGCAAATTTTCTTCCTGGAAATCTTTTTTTTGCTAAAACATATCCAGCTAAAGCTGATGTTAAACAAACTAAAAAAGTAGTAGATATTGCTATAAAAAAACTATTAAATGTCCATCTTACTAAAGGTTGCTTTGATAAACTTAACCAATTTTGCATTGTAGGGTCTGCTGGAAACCATTGTGGTGGCATAGCAATTGCTGCCCCTTGATCTTTAAAAGCTCCTGTTATAATCCAATAAAAGGGGAAAATAAATATTACAGTAAATAAGCATAATACCATAAAAGCAGTAATATGTTTTGGAGTCCATTGATCTCTCCAGTCATATAATTCTTCTTTTTCCTTTTTCTTTTTAAAGAACATGAATTTTTTCTCCTTTCCTCTAATATTCCACATCAGTACCTAAGTACTTATATTGAATTACTGATATTGCCATAACTATAATTGCAAGAACAACTCCCATAGATGAAGCAAGTCCATATTGTCCTAAAGTAAAGGATCTTTCATAAACTTGATACATAATTGTAGTAGTTGCATAATTTGGTCCACCTGCTGTTAATAGCTGAATAAGTGAAAAACATTGGAAGGAATTTATTGTAGTTATAATAACTATATATAATGTTGTTGGTTTTAATAAAGGCCATGTTATATGTCTAAATACTTGGTTTGAATTAGCTCCGTCAATTTCTGCTGCCTCTAAATAATCTTTTGGTATGTTTCCTAGAGATGCCATATAAAGAACTATTGGTTGTCCAACAGATAATGTAACAAGAACCATTAATATTGCCCATTTTGCAATACCAGGATCTCCAAGCCACACTTGTGGATCTACTCCCAAAAAACTTAAAATATAATTTAATATTCCATAATTAGGATGAAATATCCATCCCCATACAACTGTAATACTTACTACAGAAGCTATAGCTGGAAGATAGAAAATTGATCTAAAAAATGATCTAACTTTTGATGATTTTTTAAATATGTTTAAAGCAACAAACATAGAAAAAACTACTACTATAGGCACATTTCCAATAACTAAAAATAAAGTATTCCATAAAGATTTTCTAAATACTTCATCTTGGAATATATTTATATAATTTTGTAATCCTATAAATTCTGAAGTTTTTGGATTATAATCAAAAAAACTCATAATAGCTCCACCAATCATTGGTAATATTACAAACCCAAAAAAGAATACAGCAGCTGGTAGTAAAAATAAATAAGCAGCTATCCATTCTTTTCTTGCTAATTTATTATGATGCTTTTTATTTTTTAATGCATTGCTCATATAAACTCATCCTTTCTTTATAATCTATTAATATGAAGGGAGTATTTTTATACTCCCATTCATTATTATTTTCTATTATTTTTTATTAAGAGTTTCATTTGCCTTGTCATTAAAAGCTTTTAAAGCATCTTTAGGAGAAGCTTTTCCTAAAGTAATTTCTTGAAGTGCTGGGAACCAATGAGTTCTCATTTCAGCAAATCCATTTACTGTATTATAATATTTAGCAGTATATTTACCCATTCTCTCTGCAAACTTCATTTCTTCATCATCATATAATCCCTTTACAGAATCTCTAACTGAAAATGTTCCAGTTGCTTTTAAGTTTTTCTTTTGCCACTCTTTATCATTGCACATAAAATCTATGAATTTTTTTGAAGCTTCTATTTTTGCTTCATCACCATTATCAAATACACATAATCCACCAATAAGAGATTCTAATGCTAGTTTTCCCTTTGGTGCAGGTATTGGTAGTAATATATCATCAAATTTAGTAGATTTCTTTGATTCATTACTCTTTATTAATCCAGTTGAAGATAATATACTTATAGCAGCTTTTTGTTGTAAGTATAAATCAATTGCATCATTTGAAGCTAAAGCTTCAGTTCCCTTTCCAATAAGACCTTGATCAATTGCTTTTTTAACCCATTCCATTGATTTTATAGCTTCAGGTTTATCAAAGGTATAAGCTGTTTGATCTTTATTCATTACACTTCCACCGTAAAGGTTTGCAACAAAAGCTCTTGTTCCTTGGTCCCCTGCTGTACTCTTACTAAAGAATGTTAATGGCATTACTTCTGGTTTTGCTTTTTTAATAGCCTTTAATACTTTTTCAAATTCTTCTACTGTCCATTGCCTATCCTTTTTATCTAAAGGAAGCATATCTAATAGTCCAGCCTCCTCAAACATTTGCTTATTTGCAGACATCATAAAATTAGTTGTATTAAATGGATACATATAGTACTTATCATCTAATTTACAACCTTGAAGGATTGACTCAGATACATCACCTTTTAAATCTTTTATCATATCATCTACTGGTGCTAATGCTCCAATTCTTGCATAATCAATTATTCTTCCTGGTGCATCATATAAAACATCTGGTGCAGATTTTGAAGCTATTGCTGAATTTATTTTTTCACCACCACCATTAAAAGATAACATTTCTACATTAACTTTTATATCTGGATTCTTTTTCATAAAATCTGCTGCTATTTCTTCCTCATATTTACCAACTACCCCATCTTTAGTTTCAAAATTTGGAAAAGCCCACCAAGTTATTTCCACTTGGTTAGATGAAACCTTATCTTCTGCCTTTTTTCCACCACACCCAGCTAATAATGATATACTTAAAGTAGCTGCAAGTATAGTTGACAATAATTTTATTTTTTTCATAAAATAATTCCCCCTATATTATTTTTATTTTAAATATGTTTTACATATTAGAATCTTTTTAATAATTTTATGAAAACTTTATATAATTTCTTAGATATTTAATTTTATTCACCGTTTACTTGTGTTATTACTATATGTAAATCAAATTTAATGGAAAATTTTTAAATTGATAAATAAAAAGAGTTATTTTATTTACTAACTTAATAAATAAAATAACTCTTTTTTATTTAAAATAATCTTATACTATCTGTAAACTTTCCATTTTCCATCTCTATTTCATATAAAGCAATATCCTCCAAACTTGCTTCAAAAGGTTCATACATATTTAAAATAAATTTAAAAGCCTCCATAAGCTTTTCTTTATCTAATCCCATTGCTAAGCTACAATGAGGATTCCAATTGTCTGGCAAATAATAAGCTCTTGCATTACTATTAAACTCTTTAAAATAATCATAATATTTTCTATGAAGAGTTAATAGTTCTTCTGTTACTACTGGCGTTGTTATGCAAGCTCCTGTCGTTGGAAATGCCCCTAAAACATCAAATTTTGTATCAATAACATCAAGTTGCAACTTAAATTCTTTCATCTTTTCTATAAATTTATTTTTATCTATATCATCATAAACTGCTAAAGTAATATGTGGAAAAAGTCCATCCATATTAATAAGACTTGAATCAATTCCATTTTCACTTAAAGCTTGCCAAATAGATTTAACATATCTGGATGATTTTTTATCTAAAAACATATCTACTACATACATATTATTCCTCCAAAGTAATCTTCTTCTTATATACCTAAATTTATAAAAATTATCCTTGATATATTTTATCACATTTTAAACTTTAGATTTTAAATATATCTTTTTATAATATAAAATTTACTTAATTAACTTTTATTTCAATATATAACTATATATTGAAATATATAATTTTTATAAATATATTTTAGATAAGCTTTTATTTAAAACATATTTAAATATTTGAAATTTAATATTTATATGTATAATCTATCTATTAAACTTAATCCAAGTTCCTTTGCAAATTTTAATCCTATATCTAAATCTGCCATTTCACAAGGATTATGTGCATCAATTCCAACAATTATTTTCACATTATATTCCTTTGCAAGTTTCCAAAAATCTTTTATTGGATAACTATATCTTTCCCCATTGTTATATTTAACTTTAGGTTTTCTAAAACCATTAACATTTATTTCTATAGGTATATCTAGTTCTTCTGCTGCTTTAAGTATTTTTCTAGATGATTTAATTGTATGTTCATCCCAATTTATATAATCAAGTCCAAATAAATCAGGATGAGCAAGACATTTAAACAATCCTGTCTTCATAGATTTTACTACAAAATCTACATAGCACTCTAATTTCTCTGGAGTTAAATTAGCTCTTCCTACATAAACCCACTCTCCATTGTAAGGAAAAAAATGTGCTCCTAATAAAAGATAATCAACTTTATACTCTTCTAAAAGTTCTTTATATAACCATTCAAAGTGAGGAAAATACTCACATTCCATAGATTTTTTAATTGATATTTTATCTCCATACTTTTTAATAACTTCATCTATCTCCTTAAAGTATTCTGGCAAATCCTCATAATTCATCCTACTTCCATTGTCAATATCCATTCCTGGATGAGGGAGATGATCTGAGATACCAATTTCATCAAAACCTTCTTCTATTGCCATCTTTACATAATCTTCAATTTTCCCTTTTGCATGTTTACACCTATAATTATGTGTATGGTAATTACTCTTCATTCTTATTCCTCCTATGTAAAAATATAATATATAAACCTTAACAAAACTTATAAAAATATATATTCACTTTATTATACTTTTATAAATTTAATATGAATTAAAAACTAATTTATAGTTTTTAATTCATATTATAAGTTTAAAATTTATTTTATATATATAATTTTACATAATTATGATTAAATATCCAATATAATTTAAATATATCTTAATTCTAATTTATAACATTAACCTTACTAATTGTATTATATTATGTTAAAATATTTTTATATATTTTTGAGAGGTGAACATATGAAAATATTTTATGGTGCTTATGGCTTTGATATACTATCAATTTTTATGCTGTTATTAACTAGCCTTCTTGGATTTAATTATTACACTAAAATTTTAGGTACAGTTTTATTAATATTAGTTATTTATAGAGCTTTTTCTAAAAATATTTATAAAAGAACAGCTGAACTAAATAAATTTATTGACATTATAAATAAGCCTTTAAGTAAATTTGGAAAAAGAATACCTTATAATTTACCTAGAATAAGTCTAGATAACATACCAATGTTATTTAATAGAATAAAATATAATATAAATCAGAAAGTTAAATTTAAAATAGTTAAATGTCCTAATTGTGGACAAAAATTAAGATTACCTAGATGTAAAAAACGTATAATTGTAACTTGTAGAAGATGTTCTCATGAATTTCGTATAAAAACTTAAAAAAAAAAAAATCGCACCTAATTTTCAGGTACGATTTTTTTACTATACTAGTTTATAAATTTATTTATATTAGGCTTTCTACATGACCTTTTACTTTTACTTTTCTATATATATCTTCTATTTTACCATCTTTATCTATTACAAAAGTACTTCTTTCTATTCCAAATACTTTTTTACCAAACATGTTCTTTTCTTTTAATACATCATATAGTTTACAAACTTCTTCATTTTCATCTGATAATAAAATAAATGGTAAATCATATTTTGTAATAAATTTATCATGAGATTTTAATGAATCTCTACTTACACCTAAAATTACTGTATTATTATCTAAAAATTTTTGATAATGATTTTTAAAATCTTGAGCCTCTAAAGAACATCCTGGAGTATTATCTTTAGGATAAAAATATAGTATTACTCTTCTTCCCCTATAGTCACTTAATTTATGTTCTTTATTATCTGATCCTATTAAACTAAAATCTGGAGCTATCATACCTTTTTCTAAACTTTTATTTTCCATAATATCACCTTCCAAGCTTTCATTTTATTAATAATAATAATTATTATATAATAACATTTTAAATTTTTCAACTCTGGATCTCATATTATGAATTTACTCTTATTTTTATATGTAAATATATTTTTAATAGTATATATAATACCTTAGCTTTTCCTATTTTAAAATAAAAGTAAGAGTTGTTGGATTATGATCACTATATCTAAAATTATATTCACTTCCATGAATTTTTTTAACTTCTACATTGTCAGACACCATAAAACCATCTATTATTGATCTTAAATTTTCACCTTCAGTATATGGTTTTTCAACAGTTCTATTACTTGGTACATTTTTATCGGAATATATTTTAAATCCATTTTTAGCAAAATCATCTGGTATTCTTTTTAGCCAATTAGGATGTGTTTCTGTTGTTTTAAATTTAGATGAATCAGTTCCTGGAAGTTCATGATTCCAGTCTCCTCCAAGTATTATATAGTTTCCTTTTTTATATTCATTTTGAACAAAATTTTCAATAAATCCAAGCTGAACCTTTCTAACTTTTCCTCCTTTATCGTAAGCTGAAAGATGGACATTTATTAAAAGTAATTCTTTGTTATTAGAAAGTTTCACCCTATTAACTAACATACATCTATCAAGATCTCCCAATTGTCTAAAAAATTCTTCTTTTCCTGGTAAATCATATCTTATACCTGAATTTAAATTATACTTAGACATTGTCATTATTCCACTTAAAACTTGTCCATGAGGATGAATAAAAGGAAGAGGTACCCAAGGAACATCAAAGTTCTTTGCAAAAGATGTGCTATAATTAGTAAACTTATTTTTCATACTTTCATATTCATTTACTTCATAACTTCTTGTTGATTTCTTATCTAATTCTTGAATATAATAAAAATCTGAATTTAAATCTTTCATTATATTTTCTATACCATTTAAGTTTTCTAAAACAGCATTTTTATTTATAGCCCTTGACATCTTCCCCCCATCCATAAAAAAGTCTACATTTTTATCCATACCAGCATATCCAACATTAAATGAAGTAACTGTGTATTCTTTGTTTAATTCAATTTTTTTCTTTTGATTATTTTCAATTTGAACTATTTCTTCTTTTGCTGGTTTATAATCTGTTATTATCATAAATCCAACATAACCTAATAATATTAATATTATAGCTCCTATTATAGAGCCTAATGCTTTAAAAATTAATTTCATATGATTCCTCCTAAGTTTGATTATTATATTATACATAATTCACTACTTTGAAGCTATAAAAATTTTCTTTATATAAAACTTTATTTTTATATAATTAGTAATTAAAAATATTTCATAAAATGGATGATTTTATTTTTATTATTATTTTCTATTGATAAATTATATAAATTTGTTTTAAAATGTAATTTGAAAACTTAAGAAAAGAGGAATACTAAATGGAAGAGAGTTTAAATTATGATTCTTTGCTAATTTTATCTGTTGTTGCTTTTTTTACTCCATTTTTAGTAGCAAAATTAAAAAAATTAAAAATACCTTATCAAGTTGGAGAAATATTTATAGGAATAATAATTGGTAAAAGCTTCTTAAATATAATAAAACCAGATATATGGATTATTTTTCTTTCAAATTTAGGCTTAGCTTATTTAATGTTTTTAAGTGGCCTTGAAATAAACTTTGAAGATTTAAAACTAAAAAAAGGAGAATCTATATTAAATTCAAAAATATTTCTTAGTATAAAAATGTTTTTGGTTTCGTTTTTGGTTTCATTTATTTTATCTTTTGGACTAAAAGCAATTAATATAAATAATGGAAGATTATTTTTTGTTATGCTTTTTACTGCTACTACTCCAGCATTACTTGTACCAATATTAAAGGGAAAGAATATATTAAATAGTGATTTAGGTCAAACTGTATTAATATTTGGACTTATATGCGAACTAGTAAGTTTAATTGGCATTACATTTATTTCATCTGTTATGCAATATGGTTTCTCACTTAAAAGTTTTACATTTTTAATAATATTTTTTGCCGCTATAATTATTTATTTTTTATCTAAAATAATATTTAAAAAAGAAGATTTTTCTACATTAGCTTTTAAAAATCTTCATTTAAGTGTTAGAGGAGCTTTTGTTTTAGTTTTAATATTAGTTGCAATTACAGAAAAGGTTGGTTCTGAAATAGTTTTAGGTTCATTCTTAGCTGGAATAATATTTTCACTAGTAGTTGGAAGAGCAAAGGAAGAAATATCACATCAACTTGATGTTATAGGTTATGGATTTTTAATACCAATATTTTTTATAATGATTGGAGTAAATATAGATTTGACTTCAATAGTTAAAAATCCTAACTCAATTGCTAAAATACCAATTTTTTTAATTATGTTCTTTTTAATAAAACTAATACCATCATTATTATTAAAGAAAAGATATGGAACAAAAAATGCCTTAGCCTCATCAATGATATTAACTACACAATTAAGTTTATTAATTGTAGGAGCTCAAATGGCTTTAAATTTAAAGTACATAAATGAAGCAGATTACTCTGCATTTGTAGTAACTGCTATAATATCTTGTGTTCTTTTTCCAATATTGTTTGAAAAGTTAATTACTGTAGATAAAAATACTATTAAACAAGTAGAAGAAAAAGAAAAAATAATAATAAGAGAATTTTTAATTTCTAATACATTTTATATTGGAAAATCATTAAAAGAATGTCGTTTCCCTAAAGGTTGCAAAATTTTCCTAATAATTAGAGATGATGAAGAAATAATGCCAACTGCTGATACAATACTTAAAGAAAATGACTTAATAATTTTAGCTGGAATACCAATAGATGTTGAAAACACAATTAATATGCTAACAGTTTGTGATTTATCATTACCTAATTAAAAATAAAAAGCGGAATATAAAACTTATAAAAGTTTTATTATTCCGCTTTTTTAATATGTAATATAATAAATTTTAATTTTGTATTTAAAATCCAAGTTCTGATCTTCTTTTTTTATTAATATAGTTTACTAATCTCATTTTAAATCTCTCTTTTTCTTTACAGAAATAAAAGTTAGAAAGATCTGTTGCAAGAAATAAACTATCTAGAGTTAAATACTTTAAATCATTTAAATTATCTTCATTCTCTGATGTTTCTTTTTCTAAAGTAGTTTTGTCAAGTATTTCTTCAAATTTAACCTTATATTCTCTAAGTTCCTCCAATATAGAATCACTATATTCTTCTAGATTTTGATCAATTACATTATTTATAAAATCTAAATATCTTTTATTTAAACTATTATATTCTTCATATATCAGAAGCAAACTCATATATACCATCTCCTTTTTTTATTCTATATACTTATTTTAACATTTTAATCACATATAAAAAAGCTATTATATTAATTACATTTATTTACTGAAATATATAATTGTTATATGAACCTTAAAATTACATATTAAAATAATTTCTAGGATAAACTATTATTAATATATCTTTTAAAAGGTAGTGAATAATATGAAAAAAATTTTTAACATTTTTATAGTATGTTTTTTGTTAATTAATATACCTATTCCAGTAAAATCAATAGAAAATAATGATTATATTACAGAAATGAAACAAGACCTTTTAACTATAATGATAGCTTACCCGAATTTAATATCAAAAATAGAAAAAATTGATAATAAAGTTTATTTAGTTACTAAATCTAACAAAAAAATTATTTATGATGACAAAAAACAAAAAAGCTATAATGAAAAATTAATAAATCCAGATATACAGGATGTATTAGAGCAACCTTACCCTCTTTATAAAAAAAATAAAATTATGGATAAAAACTTTGACCCTGGAAGATTTAGACACTATGAACTTTTAAATGAAGTTTATGGGAACTCTAAAAATTCTATAGAAAAAAACTTAAAGCCATTAAAATATTGTTATACAAATTATTTATTTAATAGTAAAAATAATGCTATTAACTATTTAGAAAATACTTTAAAGGAACTCCTTTCTATATCAAAAAATAGACCTGATATAAAAAATTTACTTTATCCAGCTAGTGGAACTTATAATTACAGAGTTATATCTGGTACTGGGAGATTAAGTCCTCACTCTTATGGAATAGCAATAGATTTAAAAAGTAACCCAAATGATTATTGGAAATGGACTTCAAAGGATAAAGGGGAAGATAGACTTTCTAAATATCCTGATGATCTAATTTCTATCTTTGAAAAAAATAATTTTATCTGGGGAGGTAAATGGGAACATTTTGATATATTACATTTTGAATATAGACCTGAAATAATATTAAAATCTAGATATTTTTCTAATTGGAATTGTAATAAAAAGTGGTATGAAGGTGTTCCATTAAATGAAGATACAAAGATGTATATAAATATAATAGAAAGTAGCCTAAAATAAATTTTTATAAAAAGGGGATGATAACATATTATGCTAATACCTAGACTTAAAAAAAATTATTCAATTTACAAAAAATTTTTTATATTTATATTAATATTTTTTTGTATTAGTAATTTTCTTAAAGTAAAAGCTTTTTCTTATGATAACCAAAACCATAGCAACTTAAAAAATTTTGTAGAAAATATATTCATAAAAAAAAGTAAGTCTATATTAACACAAGATTTAGATTCTATTTGTTCTTTATATAATACTGATACAAAATATGGTAGATGGGCTTATGAATACGAAGAAAGAAAAGTAAAATACATAAATAATTGGGCAAAGAAACAAGGAGTTAAATTTATAGATATTACTCCGAAAATAATATTTAAAAGTTCTAAGATTTCTAATAAAATATCTTCATTTTATATATTATGTAATACAGAATATAAATATATATATGAAGATGAACCTAAAAAAGTTAATAGTTCATTTATAGGAACTTATCATTCTCTTCAACTAACTAAAAATAATAATGAATGGATAATAACAAAAGAATGGTATACTGACCCTTTTGCTGATTCTTTAAAACTTGAAAATATAAAGGTAGATACTATTAAAGATTATATTAAATCTCAACAAACTAGAGATTTTTCTAATATTAATGAAAGAAGAAAAAAAGCAGTAGAATATGCAATGGAATACTGTGGTTCTGCAAGCAATAACAAAAATGATTTTAAATATAATAAAAAATACAGGGACTTTAATTGTGAAGGTGGTGATTGTGCAAATTTTGCATCACAAATACTTCATGAAGGTGGAAACTTTAAAAAAAATATTATATGGAATTATGATAAAGGAAGTGCAACAGGTCCTTGGATAAATGCTGATAAATTTAATAATTATATGATTTATAGTGGTAGAGCTTATGTTCTTTCTAAAGGAAGTTATGAAAAAGTGTATAAATCATCCTTTAAACTTCTCCCTGGAGATTTTATAGCCTACGAAAAAAAAGGAGATATAACTCATATTTCTGTTGTTACTGGTGCTGATTCAAAAGGATATCCTTTAGTAACTTGCCATAATACAGATAGAAATAATGTTCCTTGGGATTTAGGATGGAGCAATAAAGATATAAAATTTTGGTTAGTTAGAGTAAATTATTAATTAATATATAAAAAATTATTTTATACAAAAAGGCAAAATAATAAACTTACAAGATTATTATTTTGCCTCTTTCTATTTTCTAATAAATTATTTTACCATATTATATAAGCTACTATCCTTAGGTAATATTTCACTTATATCCCTATTTGATAATATATAAAGTTCATGTAATGCTCTTGTACAAACTGTATAGAATAAATTCTTATCATTTTCTCCTAAGTAATTTTCTCCATCAGCTATAATTACTCCATCAAATTCTAAACCCTTCGCTAAATAAGAAGGTATAACATTAACTCCAACTTTAAATTCTGCCTTATCATTATCAATTAAATTTATATTAGAAATTAATCCTTTTAACTTTTCATAAACCATTTCAGAAATACTTTTGTTCTTACAAATTACAGCTATTGATTTGTATTCTTTTTCCTCCATACTAGAAATAATTTTAGCTATTTTTTCTTCTAAATCATTATTTAATATATGAATTTCCGGGTTGTTTCCCTTTCTTTCAACAGCTTCAATAGGTTCATGAGTATCTAGTATCTCTTTAGTAAAGTTAGTTATATTAAATGTTGAACGATAACTCTTAGTTAATACAGCCTTCCTTACATTTTGGAAAATATTTATTATACTATCCTTATCTTTAACATTTGAGTGTTTATCAATTCTTTGGTTAAGATCTCCCATAATTGTAATTGAAGCATCCTTAAAAGATTTCTTTATTATTTCATAAAATAATGGACTATAATCTTGAGCTTCATCAATAAGAATATGCTTAACTCTATTATAATTTCTAAAGCCCTCCATAGAAGCTCTTATATAAATTATAGGAGTTATATCTTCATAGTTAACTTCACCATAATTTAAATGATTTAATGTAAGCTCTTTTATATCTTCTAAATATTTATTTGTATATTTTTTTATATTTTCCCATAACATTTTATAAATTTCTACATTATTTAAAGTTTTAATCATTTCATCTACTTGTATATCAACTTGCTCTTTACAGTAATCATAAAACTGTTTTTTATCTTCCACATATTCAAAATCATCATTATTTGATAAATATTTAGTTTCTACCTGAGAAAATAAACTTTCTTTAATTACCTTTATTCTATTTAAAAATGGTATATTGTTAAATCTCTTCAAGAAAGTATTTTCAACAGCTCTTTTACTTAATATTTCCTTATCATCAATTGTGATTGCCTTAGCTTTAGTTAAAAGATTTGGAATATCTATAGTAAATTTATTTAATACTTCCATAAATTCAATAGTATTTTTATATTCCATACCCTTAGTTCTTAATTTAAACTCCTGTTCATTATTATGTTTTGAATAAATATAATCTAAATGATAATTTTTATTTTCATATAAATAATTAGCTGGTAAAAATGGCTTTGAATATAACTCAAAAGTAGTTTGAAGTATATTAGTTTCTCCAAGTTCAGGTAATACATCTGAAATATATTCTGCAAAAACTTCATTTGGACTAAATATTAAAATATTGTCAGCCTTAAGATCTTTTCTATGTTTATACAGAATATAAGCTGCTCTATGTAATGCTATTGATGTTTTTCCAGAGCCTGCTGCCCCTTGAATAAACAATACTTTACTATCATCATTTCTAATAATATCATTTTGCTCCTTTTGAATAGTTGCTACTATATTTTTCATTTTATCTGTAGCATTTCCTCCAAGCATTTGCCCTAAAGCTTCATCACATAAAGACTCATTTGAGTTATGCATAAAAACTATTTCACCATTTTTTATATTAAACTGTCTATTAAATTCAATTGTTCCAGTTACCTTTCTATTTGGTGCTTCATAAAAAGCATCTCCTATTTCAAAGTCATAAAACATTGTTGCAACTGGTGAACGCCAATCAAAAACTAGAAATTCAAAATTTTCTTCATCTTCAACAGTAGATAAACCTATATAAAAACTTTCTAATTCTTCCCCATTTTCTCTAAAATCTAATCTTGCAAAATATGGTGAGTTAAGTTGTCTTTCAAGAGTTCTAATTCTATTTACCTTTCTTGAATGCATTTTTTCCTGTAATGCAACTTGACTACAATTTTCATTTATTTCTATTTCATCTAATTCACTTCTATTGTCCCAAAGAAATTTTCTATGTTTTACTATTTCCTTATCTTGTATATCTCTTAAATCAATATATTTGCTTAATAATTCCTTTATTGTTTTCTGTGTTAATTTTAAGTAATTTTCTTCATCTAAATGTTGTCTACCTATTAGCATATTTAAATTTCTCCTTATATAAATGTCATTAAATTTTAAATTGTATAAAAAAATATGTCAAGTTATACATTGTTATATATTTCTATTTATTTAAAATTTCATTTTTTATGTAAATTAAAGTTTTATCTTCTCCATCAACAGCTAACATATTAAGTAATTTTTCCAAAAGAGTTCTTGTTTCTTCATGTAAAATATAATAATCCTTTCTAGCATTATAATATTCTAATGGACTTTTATCAGTATACTTTTCCTTTTGATAATTTTTTGATGCCGACATTCTATCTATAAACATTTCAACAATATAATTAACTGGCATTTTCATTCCCTTTAATCCATCCTCAGGATTCATTCCATAATCAATCCAATATTCAAAATGATGTTTATTTCTTCCCTTATGGTGTAACCATGCAGTTGATAGTCCTTCAATTTCTTTTTGAACACCATTTGGACTTTTAGTTCCTCTATAATACTTTATTCCAGCCTTAAATTCTTCTTTAGTATATTTTGATAAATCATGAAGTAAACCTTGTTTATATAAACCTACTTTAAAACAATATTTCATTACAAGAAGTTTATGATTAGTAATTGTTTTAAAATGATTAATTGCATTCATTTATTTATTCCCCCTAAAAGCTTCCTTTAAAATTATTCTACAATCTATATTATCATTTTTAATTAATTAATGCATAAAAAATGTTCTACCACCTAAGTGATAGAACATAAAAATTATAGAAATAATTTTTTAATAGTTACAAATATAACTATAATTTAATTATTTTATTGTATTTAAAACATATTTTTTATAAAGGTCAAAACTCATCTTTTCTATAGTTGCACCTCTATTAATTTTTCCACTTATAAAATTATATTCTGCTGATCCATAATTAAATGCAGGACTTGTTACTATAATGCTTGTTTCCGAAGTCCTATAAACTACTTTTCTTTCTAATACTTCTTTTAGAAAATCCAAAACTTCTTCATAATTTTTTATAAAACCTGCACAAGTCATCTTAACAATAAATGAAAATAAATGATATCCTCCAAGTAACTGATACATTTCTCCATTTCTAGTATCAAAAACCTTATCTGTTCTATAAAAATACTTTATATTTCCAAAAGTTAATGTATTATAATCATTATTTATTTCTAATTTATTATCTTTAACATCTTCTAAATCTTTTAATATATTATCCCAAGCTATTCCCTTAACAACTGCATTATCAGTTATTACTTGAGTAAAGCTTTCAATTGCATTATCCATATATTTATTTACATTTACTATTTTATCATTTATAGATACTGTATATTCTCCATTTTCATATACTAAAGTTACTTTATCACTCATAACTTCTACCTCTTTTCTAACTAATAATAATTATTATATCATAATCAATGTCATCATTCTACAATATTAAAAATAATAATATACTTTACTTTTCTAATTAATTATTCACATAATTTATTATAATATTAATTTTAAATACACTAAATTTAAATTAAATTATCTTCCTTTAATAAATTATATAATGTTGGTTTAAAATTAAATTCCTTCATTAAATCTTTTACTTCATTTAAAGATTTTTCTCTTTTTTCATTAGAAACCTTTCCTTTTGATGCCCTAATTAATATATTTTTAGGTGAATGAGCTATATCTATAAATTCTAAAAGTTGAGTTTTATATCCAACACATTCTAAAAGATTTGCTCTAACTGAATCTGTCATAAGAGCTGCAACCCTCTCTTGTATTATTCCATACCTTGTAAGTATTTTTAAAGATTCTGCCTTCATTTGATGATTTAATTCGTGTTGACAGCAAGGAACTGAAAAAATCATTTTAGTGTTCCACTTTATTGCATTATATAAAGCATAATCAGTAGCTGTATCACAAGCATGTAATGTAATTACCATATCAACTTTATTGTTATATTTAAATCCATTAATATCTCCAAGTTCAAAATGTAAATTATCATAATTATATCTTTGGGCAATATCATTACATTTCTTAATAACATCTTCTTTAAGATCTAAGCCTATCATTTTAACATTAATTTTTTTAATCTCTACAAAATAATAATAAAGTACAAAAGTTAAATAAGATTTTCCACAACCAAAATCTAAAATAGTAAGTTCTTTATAGTCATTCTTTTTAATTTCATCATCAATAATTTCTACGAATCTATTTATTTGTTTGTATTTATCATATTTTGAATTGACAACCTTACCTTCCTTTGTAAAAACTCCTAAATCTATAAGTGGCTCTATAATCATACCTTCTTTAAGTATATAATTTTTCTCTTTATTATGACTTTTCTTAATAATATTTTTATTATCACTTTTTTTCTTCTTTAAAAATATTTTTCCTTTTTTAGATATTTTCAAATCGAAATTATAGTCTTTTGACCAAGCTGAAAGTTGCTTATAATTTTCTAATAAATATTCTAAAACTTTTTCTTCTAAAATCTCTTTATTTATATTTTCATGAAAAACTTGCTTATCAGTATACTTTTCTATTTGATAATATTCTTTTTTATTATTTACCTTTAAAGTAAATGTTATTTTATTATACTTAACATTTTTATTTACTTTATTACTAATAACTAACTTTAAAATATCTTCACTAACAATTTCATTAATTGCTTTATTTAAATCTTCCATATTTTTATACTCACCTTATCATTTATTTAAATTAAATTTTACATAACACTATATTAACTATATCATTTATATAAGATTAAACATATATTCATATTACCAAAAAAATCTTTATTACTAAAGTTTTTATAATATTAAAAATTACTTAATTGGTATTTCAATTCTAGTTATATATTCTTTAGGTGTACGACAAGTTAAACTATCTAAAATACAATATTCATAAGAATGTCCATAAGGAGTTAAATTACTCTTTTTTATTTCTTTTAGTATTTCTTCATAAGTTTCTCCAACTCTATCATAACTTCCTTTATGATAGGATATTGCATACATTCCCTTAGGTTTTATTATTATATCATCTTTTTTTAACCTTCTATCTACTGGAGTAAAAACAAATTCTGCTGATGTATATAATTTATTTTTAATATTATCAATTGGAATCATTACTCCTAATTGATAATTATATGGATAATTTTTATCTGTTACATTTTTTAATAAATTTTTTAATGCAATATCTGTTTTTATTAGATCATAAGGTTTATTAACTCTCTTTATTGCTAAATAATCCTCATCAACTTCCTTAAAAGAAACTCTCTTACCTAAAAATTTTAATTGTTCAAAAGTTTTAATTTTTTTTCCTAATCTTTCACTTATAATACTAAGTTTTTCAACTTGCTTATCTAATTCTTCCTTTTGTTGTTTCATAAGTTTTAATGCTTTTTCATCATCTCGATCTTCTAAAAACTGTTTTATTTCTTTTAAAGGAACGCCTATTTCCTTTAAAATAAGAATACTATCTAAAATTTCTAATTGCTTAGGAGTATAGTATCTATATCCATTATTTTTATTTATAATTTCTGGTTTAAATAAATCAATTTTATCATAAAAAATTAAAGTTTGTTTTTTCATATTATGCAGCTTTGCAAATTCGCCAACTGTAAATTTAATATCCATTTAATCACCTACCCTAAATTTAACATTAAAATTATTTTTAATATAAAATTTAATTTCAAATTTATTATTGACAATATAGTTACTATATCCTTTAAAATAGATATTGTCAATAAAAGGGATGAGGTCGATAAAATGAAAAAAGAATTTACAGAGAAACAAAATTACATAGAATTTTTAAGATATGTATCTCCTTCTATTGTTACAATGGTATTTTTATCTTTTTATACTACAATAGATGGATTTTTTGTTTCAAGATATGTTAATTCAGATGCATTAGCAGCTATAAACATAGTAATTCCTTTAACTTGTATAGTTTTTGGAATAGCTGTAATGTTAGCTACAGGTTCTGGTGCATTAGTTGGAATGAAACTTGGAGAAGGAAATAAAAAAAAAGCAGATAAACTTTTCTCCTTTATTACTATCACTTTAGGCGTTATTGCTATAATACTTACAATACTTGGATTAGTATTTTTAAAACCTATTCTTATATTTTTAGGAGCAACTGAAAAGTTACTTCCTTATACTATGTCCTATGGATTTATTACTGTTTTAATGACTATTCCAATGATGTTTAAATTATATTTTGAATATTATGCTCGTGTAGACGGAGCTCCTAAACTTTCACTTATAATGTCCACATTAGGATTAATTTTAAATATAATTTTAGACTTTTTATTTATAGTTATATTTAAAATGGGAATCCTCGGTGCTGCTCTAGGAACTTTTTTCTCTATAACAATTTCAGCACTAATTGGACTCTTTTACTTTCTTAGTAAAAGTTCACTTTTAAATTTTTGCAAAACAAAATTTTATGGAAAATTGTTATGGAATTCTTGTTATAACGGAAGTTCAGAAATGTTTACAGAATTATCTACTGGAATAAGTACCTATCTTTTTAATATAAGTATTTTAGCATTCCATGGTGAAAATGGTATTTCTGCAATGTCTATAATAATATATATATATTATTTCTTTATAGCAATTTATTTTGGAGTATCTGTTGGAATATCTCCTATTATTAGTTTTAATTATGGTGCGAAAAATAAAGAAAAAATACTAGAGAGCTTAAAGCATAGTTTTGTAACTATAGCTTGGAGTTCAATATTAATATTCTTAATATCTATGTTTTTAGGAAAATATATAATTGGAATATTTACAACTGACATAGCTGTCTATAATATTGCAACCTATGGAATTAAATTATTCTCCTTTGCATTTTTAATAATAGGAATAAATATATTTGTATCTGGATATTTTACAGCTATTGGTAACGGAAAAATTTCTGCTATTATTTCAATTTCTCGTTCACTTATTTTTGTAGCAGCCACCATAATGATTCTTCCAAAATTTATAGGAGTAGATGGTATTTGGCTTGCCATTCCAGTTGCTGAACTTATTACAATATTTATTACAATATATTTTTATAGTAAAAATGGACGAGTTTCATCTTATATGAAAGATTAATTTAAATAAATCCCCATAAAGTAACTAACTTAATGGGGATTATTTTTTGTATTATTATTTTATAAAATTATTCTGCATCTGCTTCTACAGCTACTTGACTTTCTTGTTTTTTAGGAACTCTGTTATATTTTTTAGTATATACAACTAATAACATTACTGAAGCTATTGTATATATAACTGCTGTAACATAATAAGCTTTTCCATATCCATTTGGTAACCCAAATATAAATGTTTCTCCTATAATTCCTGCTATAACTTGTGCAAAACCTTGAACTATATATATTACTGAATTATAAGCTGGTCTTGCATCTTTTGTTACAAATTCCATTGGAAGTGATTGTTGTACTGGTAATGCAGCATTCATAAATCCTGATCTAAAGAATAATCCAAGACCAACAGCTAATACCATATGAGCTCCAAAAGCTGCACCATTTGCAATTATCAACATAAAAGGTATAGATAATAAAGCTAGTCCACCTAAAGATGTAACTCTTCCTATCCTCTTAACAATCCAAGGTGATATTATCATAAATATAACCATAGCAAAATATTGATAAGAAATAAGTGATGAAGTTGTTGCTCTATCAATTCCCATTCTACTTAAGAATACTGAGAAGTATGGAGTTATTAATGATGCTCCTAATCTTATTAAAAATGCGAAAACTACAAATAGAACTATATATTTATTTAAGAAAGCACTCCAATTAAGTTTTTCTTTCTTCTTTTTAGTTTTAGCACTTCTATAATCTGTTGGTATTTCTTTTATAAATAAAATTGGTATTAAACATAAAATAGCTACTATTATATACATAAGTAAAGCATCTCTATGTGCTGCTATATATGCTTGTAATTGAACTGAATCAAAACTTTTAATTTTTTCTGTTAATGCTCTTGCTTGATCGTAGCTAATTCCTAATCTTTGGGCAAATCTATAAGCTATTAATTTTCCACCTGACCATGTTCCAACAATCATACCTGCTGTATTAGTCCATAATGTAGTTGAAAAAACTTTTTCTCTATTTTCCTCTGTAGTAAAACATGTTAAAAATGGTGATAAAATAGCATCAAACATACAAACTCCAATCATAACAATTGAAGCTGATATAGCAACTACAGGAACTGATTTAAATTTAGTTATAAGTAACATTCCTAGTATAAAAGCTATTGGTGAAATAATAAGAGTCTTTTTATATCCTATTTTAGGAATTATTAATAATATAAGTGCGCCTCCATAAAATCCAACTCCCATTATAATTGACATACTGGCTGCTATTCCTTTAGTTGCTGTTGATGCATCAAGGAAGGTAACCATTGTATCCATAGCTACTCCACCTAAAACACCCATAAATATGTATGCAATGATAAACATCCAACTATTACGCTTAGCTCTTTTTTCAAAATCCATTATACTGCCTCCAATCATCCTTTGTTAAATTAATTACTAATACTTTAATTAAATATATATTTTTTTAATTTATGTTTAAACTTATGAAAACAATTACAAACATGGCAAAAAAAATTTACTTATTGCAAATAATAAAAAAATATATATTATATAAGTTTTTCCTCCTTTCTTAATTTATATAATTTAAATTTATATAATAAAATATACCAATATTTAATAATATTAATAAATTTTAATTTACTTTGTATACTTTTTTATATTCGATGACCTATAACTAATGGTTTCTAATTTTAAATTAATAATACTTATTTAATCATTTTTAATAATTGAATTTTCTAAATATTTTGTACATTTATAATGTACTACTATAGGTTTTTATTGTAAATATTATATATGTAAACTTTGTTAACTTTTTTATTTTATCTTATTAATTTTTATTTAAATATAATACAAAATACTAATGAGTAATTTTTAGATTATTTTTAATTCTTTAATATTATTTAAATACAACTCTTGTTAATGTTAATCCATAGTAAATTAAACATTCTACAAAATAAGAATAGACGTAAAAGCCTTTAAATTAAATAACCTAGATTATTAAACTTTCACCATTAACAACTTCCTCTATTCCAAGTACTTCTTCCCCGAATACGTTTCCGTTTAACAATTTAACTATGCAAATAAAATCTTCATTTTTATCTATAACCTTATTTAAATCCTTTCTCAAAGCTATTAATTTTGATGGAGTTATTTCTCCTCTAAAAACAGATTTTTGAAAATGAGAAAGATATTTTTTACAAACCTTAAAAACTTTATTTACTCGTTTCTCATTTACATCATAAAAAACAAAGGCATAATTATAATTAATTTTCTTATTAGCCATTAATACCCCTCCTTAAGACTAAAAGGCTTGAATTCTTTGTCCTCCATTATAAATTTAATAAGTTTATAACAATCTAATTTTATAGCTGTTTTATAACTAATTTTTCTTTTTAATTTTGGATGAGCAAATACTGATTCTAATCTTTCTTCAAAAGCTTTTATAAATATATTTCTTCCTTCCTCATTAAGTAAACAATAATTAACCTTTCTATCAAAATGCTTATCCACCTTAAGCATCTTCCTATTTACTAAATCAAAAATAGTTCTATAAACAATAACTGGCTTAAATACCTCACTTATATCTAAGCTTAATGAAAATCTTCCTTCAGATGGTTCATGCAAAAAACTTATTCTTTGATCTAAATGAGTTCTATATATTGATGATATGGTCTTTGTATATAACAATGAATTACCAAAGGATATTAATGCATTTATAGGATTATCTGGTGGCCTTTTACATCTTTTATTCATAACAAAATCTTCTGGAAGTATAACTTTAAACTCTGAATAAAATCTTTGCCAAACCTCTCCTTCTATAGACATTAAAGTATTTATATCATTTGCTTCTGTAACTCTTTTATAAAACTCAAGTTTTATAAAGTCCAAGGTTCCCTTTACTTCTTTTTTATTATGTTTATAGTAATGGTATAAAACTTCATAAATATTTTCTCCAATTCCATTTACTATTTTTTTAGCTATTGTGATCCTATTATTTTCAAAAGATTTTACTTGTTTTACAATAAGTTTTCCACTATTGTATTTATTTTTAGGATAAAAGGTTCCACTATAACCCTCATAATAATTAAAGAAATGTATTATTATATTATTCCTTGATATAAAATCTAAAAGTTTTGTATTTATACTAATTTCATTTAAGCAGTAAATTTCTTTAGTTCCCTCAACTGGAATATAAACATTTCTTCCATTTTTTCTAAAACATAAAGAATTATCTTTTCTTGTAAGCTCTCCCATTGAAGTTATATATTTTGTACTTGCCATATTGTCACTCCCTTAAATATCTTAATTCCTAAATACCATTCTCCACATAACTATTTTTAAAAACTATTATTATATATAACAATATTCATAATAAGCACACTTTTTACATTTTAGTTCATTTATAACTTTAGGAATTTCATCTTTATTTAGTAAATTCTCAATTTCTTTTACATATTCATCAAGTTTATTTTCTTCTTCCTCATTTAATTCTATTATTACCGTTTTTTTCTTTATTTTATTTTTTTCTATAAATTCAAGTTTTCCTTTTCTAATAATACCTTTCTCCTTAAGTACTTTAAGATAAAATAGTAATTGCCACTTTGCAGCTTCTACATCAGCATCAGATTTTTTCACTTCTGTTAAGTATTCTTTTGTAAGTTTATCTATCTTAACATTGTCTATTTCAATTTCTGTATTTTTATTATTTTGTCTCTCTTCATGTAATGTTCTTCCAATATTAACTATCTCACTGTTATCTTCTAAGTTAATCCTATTTCCATGAAGATAACACTGCCTTTTACAATGAAAATAATAATTTATTAATGTACCATTAACCTTCATATTTTTTCACCCTTTACTTTAATATTAAATAAATTCTCCTATTTTACTTTCAAATTTTTCTTTATTAAGCTTTCCATCTTCATCAAAATATTCATTTCCATCTTCTATATAAAGAAGTTCCCCAATTCTATCATTGTAATTAAATGAATCCTTTGTTCTTATTCTATATATAAAATAATTCATTTTTGCTTTAACTTCTGATAGCTTAACCTTTTTCTCTGCAAAACCTATTGAATTATTCATAAGTAAATCTCTATATTCATACCAAACAGCCTTACCTACTATCTCTTCTTTATTTCCACTATTATTTTCTTTTTCTAATTTATAATTTAAAAATATTTGAATATCATTTTTATCATCATCTATTAGTTTCATTTTCTCTTCAATTTTTTTAAAATTTAAATTTCCTACCTCTTCTTTAAAAAAACTTTCTGTATTTAATTCATTATACCTTGATGTATTATTAAGTAACTTTACATTTATTTTTTTAAAATATTTAGGAAAATCCTTAGTTACTAATATTTCTCTTATTTCCTTATTTTTAAGTGTTACATCATCATTATTTCTAACATCTTCTTTATAAATAGCAGTTGCTGCATCTAAATTAAAGAAATATACAATTGAATCTTCTTTTAGGCAAGATCTATTTATTCTTCCTAAAAATTGCTCTTCACTATCAAATATAGAATAATCTTTAAATCCTATATCCATATCAATGTCCACTCCAGCTTCAATGACTTGAGTTGCCACTAATATAACATCTTTTAATCCATCTACTTTCTTTTTTTTATTTCCCTTTATTTCATTTATTATTTTTTCTCTTTCAACAGAATTATCATCGCCTGTTAAAAGCCTAACTTCACTATTAATTTCACCAAATTCTTTTTCTTCTTTAAGTCTATCAAAAAATTTATAAGCACTAGATTTTTTAATAAATTCAACTAATATTCTTTTGCATTTATACTCTTTTATTTTTTCTACTAAATCATTAAATACATTTTCTTCATTAACATCTTCCTTATCTCTTATTAAGTCATAGTTAATTTTTACTCTATCTTTAAATAGCTTGTTATTAAAATATTTTCCTCTATTATTTATTAATGAATGGGATATACTCTCTCCCATAATAAGATCATTTAAATTTGGAAGAGTTGCAGACATTATTATTATTTTTATATTTAATATTTTAGAAAATCCATTTAAAAACTCTATAATTTCTCTCCAAATTTTATTTTTATAACTTTGAATTTCGTCTAGAATAATTACACTATTTGCAACTTGATGAAATGGGAATATATCTTCTTTTCTACTTCCAAACATATAAGAAAATAAAGATACATGGGTTGTTAAAATCATTGGATAATTTAAGAATTCTCTATTTAAAAGAGCTTTTTCAAAACTTTCAAAGGATTGTTCTTCATTCTCTTTTACCTTTTTATTGTTTTGAATTTTAATAGGAAATAATGAGTTTATAACTGATATATTATTAAGCACTTCCTCATTATTTTTATAAATTTCTTCTAAAATACTTATATTTTGTTCAACTAATGTATTAAAAGGATATACATAATATATTTTGTTTAACTTTTTATCTTTTTCAAGAAGTTTAAAAGCTAAATTATTTGCTACATTACTTTTACCACTTCCTGTTGGTGCTTCTAAGTAAAAAATATTTTTATCTAAATTTTTTTCTAATTCTTTTTCTGCATCTAAAAACATTTCTGTTCTAAGAATATTTATGTTACTTACATTTGATAAATCTTTATCTTTTGAATATTCTTCTTTTTCATATTTTCTTATTGATTTGTATATTTCACCATTTTTAAAATCATCATAAAAGGTATTTATATTATCTATTTTCCCTATATTCTTTATTTTAGTTCCACTCATATATTCACTTGTTCCATAATAATCACAGGCTATAAGTATTGAAAGCATAAATCTTACATAAGTATATATAGTTATTTCAGCTATAAATTTACTATCATCTTCACTTAAAGTATTTTTAAATTCATTATATCTTTTATATAATTTATCTATTTTCCCTTCACTTAGATTTAAAATTTCAAAATAAACTGGATTTATTATAGACTTAGTTCTATCAATTTTATCTTTATTAAAATTCTCTAAAAGTTTATTAATAAACTCTTTCATAGAATCTAATCCTGAATGATGTCTTGATATAATATAAGAATTTAAAAGTATTAATGCTAAAAACTTATAATAATTTTCTTTCGTAATTAAGCCTGCTTTTTTAAGTTCTAAGGCTCTTTTAAAATAATAGTCTATATAAATTATTGAAGAATAAATAGAATGCTTTGAATCATCAATATTTTTTGAAATTTCAACATCCAATTTATTATTCATTTTTTTCTTTTGAAATATAGGATTTATTTTGCCTATATCATGCATTGTTATTATTGAAATTAGCATTTCTTTGAAAAAATCTTTTTCATCATTACTACATTCTTTTAAAAATATATTTTCAAAATTAGAAAAAATATTATTTAAATCTTTATCTACAAGTATCTTTTTAAAATATTTTTTACATAAATTAATATGACAACTTAAAGTTTCATCATTTTTTTCTTCATTTATATGTGCCAAAATTTTGTAATCTTCTTTTATTAAATCTTCTATATTAAATTTATCAATTAAATCTATATACATATCCTTCTCCTTTTTTATATTTACTTAAAATTAAAGGAGGGATAGTCACCCTCCTTTAAATTAATTATATAAATTGAATATTTTTATTTAAAACTTTATAGCTTAAACTACCATCTATCTCTTCTAAATAATTATTTGTATATATTAAATCTTCTAATATATATTTATTAGTTTCAGCATCAAGTTTTAAAGGAAGCCTCTCTTCATATTTAAATACATTCCTTATATTCTTCTCATTCTCATCATCATCTTCTTCGTCATCTTCATAATTTATTTCTAATTTATACGTTCCCTTTATAAAAAAACTATTAATATAATGAGCATGAGTTATCTTTTCGCATTCTTCTAAACTTGGATGTATTATTTCTGCCATATGGTCATTTTTCCCTAAATAAGGTATATATATATAACTTTTATTTAGTATAGATTCTGAAACTTTTATAGCTTCTTCATTATCTAAAAGCACATATATATCCCAAGATGGATTTTCAAGCCATTGTTCTTTTACAATAAGATTTCCCCCCTGCTCCTTTGAAGCATATCCAACAGAATTATTAAAAACATTAACTTTTTTATCGATTATTCCATTTTCATTATTTGGAACAATAGAAATTTTTAAATCTTTAAGTTTCTCATAAAACTCTGGAAAATCTATATTGTTTTGATCCTTTTTATCTTTTTTATTCTTTTTACAATATGAGTTCATACTGTTATAACCTTTATATCCAAGTATTGCTCCAAAAAGGCCTGTAAGGGCAACTTTATGAATATGCCCATAAGTAAAATAAAGGTAACTATTAACATCAGGCTTTTTGAAGAATGCTGTACTTCCCCTTAATGTAAATTTTAAAGCCTGCATTTAACTACACCTCTTTTTTGCTAAAAATATTGTAGCATTTAGCTCCTTCAAAATCAGGTTCAATTTCTATAGTTAATGGGTTATAATAAATCTCTATACTTTTAATTCTATCTTCTACACCATCTAATACTTCTTTAAAATTAAGTTTAAAAATATTTTTATTTTCACCCTTTATAAATTCAATGTATTTATCTAAGTTTGGTAAATATAATGTTTCATCAGTTTCAATAAATATAGATATTTCATTTTCACAGCCAACCTTAGAATTTGTTGCAAAAGCTGTTGCTGATGAAATTGCTGCATCTTTAAATTTTTCATAGTCCTCTTCTGTATATCCATCAGTTAAATCTAAATCTACAAACTCCTTATATGCTAAAGGATTTATAACAAATGGATAGCAATAGTGTGCTTCTGGTGTTACAATTTTACTACCTAAAGTTGAATTTTTTGCATCTTCTTTATCTTCTTTTTTAATTTTTTTATCAAGTTTTTCACTTGCATCTCTAAAAGGTGAAAGAATTTTTTGTTCTTCAGCTTCAGCATCTTCATATATGTTATATCCTTGTCCTATTTGTACTGCACCTGTTATAGAAATATTATTTCCTTCCTCTGCAAATGTTGCACCAAAGTTTTTAACATCTATTGCATTAAAAAGATTTTTTAAAACCTTTGTTCCATCTTTTTCATCTTTCAAGTTTTCCACTTCAAAAATTTGCTCATATCTTTCTTTTAATGATTTTGGAACTAGGGAAAGCTCTCCATTTTTATTTTCTGAAAATCTCATTGATTTTATATAAAGAACCTTTTCTCCAGCATTATCCCAAGATTTTTTCATAGGATATTTTAGTGCTTTATCACTTCCAAATATATTCCCATCAGAAGTAGTCTTTGGATATCCTGTAAAATCAGCATTCCAGTTTGCCATTATTGATGAAATTCCAATTATTCCATAAACTCTCTTATTCATAATTACCTAACTCTCCTTCTTTTCATAAATTATATTATTACTTAAATATCCTGCAATAATTAAATCCTTATTAATATTCCCTTCAATTTCATACCCAATAATCATTGAATATAAATTTTTAAATCTAACATCTTTATCTAAATCTAAATCATAATTATATTTCATATATAATTGCCCAAGTTTTCTTTTTATAAGTTCATTATTTTTAGCATTTATTATTGGATTAGCTAATGATAAAGGTTTATTTTTCCCCTTACTTTTACCTAATAAAAATCCTGTTAATTGACCTACTGCAAAAAAGTACTCATTGTCATTATCTATTTTTGAATCACCCTTTTCAAATATCTTAATTCTTAAATTATCCTTTATAGAACTTAAAATATCTGCCATACTTTCATCACCTTTCACTAAGTATTCTTTTAATGAATACTTTAAATTAAATTCATTCATAGCTTTTATAAAATATCCATTTTCTAAATTTGATTTTATAACTAAATCTGCTGATTTATTTAATACATTCCAAAGATTATTATTGTTTCCTTTATAAAACCATTCACCTAATTTATTTCTAGACATTATTAATGCTCTTTTTATTGCCTCTTCCTTTATTGGAATATCCTCTGAAAAATAATTCTTAATTAAAAATCTATTAAAGAAAAATATATTAATAAGACTTTCAATATCTCTTAATTTAATTTTCTTATCATATTCTTCAACATCATCATTCTCTTTTTTGTTCTTATATAAAATATCCGTATCTATATCTAAAACATTTTTAAATTCAAAGGATGTTTTTAAATATGGACTATAATTTGATATTACATCAGAATCAATTATTTCAGTTTCTTTACCTTTTCTAATTCTTAAATACATTCCACTAAAGTTTCTTTCTAAAGATTCTCCATCCTTTAAAGCCTTTATATCGTCCTCTCCTATATAAATGTTATATTTACCTTCAGATGCTAAATTAAATAAATAATCAAAAATCTTCTTTTGTAATAAAACTTCTTCTTGATTTATTAAATAAGGTACTTTAACTTTTCTTGTTTTATTTTCAAGATAAGGTTTTTTTGAATTTAATCCCATATTGTCATTAGGAAGTCCAATTATCCCCTCTTCAGTTTCTATATTAAAATCATTACTGTTATAAATATTAGGTATAAGATAACGTTTACCTTCCCTTTCAAAAGAGTCTTCATCATAAAAGAAAAATATCTTAAGATAATTTTTGCTTGAATCTATATTTAAATTAAATATATTTTCTTTAATCCAATTTTTTATTTGTAATATTTTTTCTTTATCAACTTCTCCAAGTTCTTCTTCAACGCTTAAATATAAAGCTTTAGCTTTAGGTTTCTTTTCATATTTAATTAGTGGATTTTCTAATATTTTATAATAGTTATCAATTATCTCTTCTGTAAGCTTTCTTTTCTTAGTTTTACTATCTTCAATTAAGCTTTCTTTCTTTATAAAGAAACTTAAATAATTATTGCTCTGAATTATCTTTTTTCTATCAATAGCCTTTTGAATATCTAATTTACTATTATAATCTAATTTACATAAAAGACTAAACTTATCTATTGTTCTATCTACTGTTTTTGTCTTTTTATCCATTAAAATATCTGTTCTAAAGGTTTCATGTAAATTACCGCCTTCATCTGGCTCTATAATTATATATGTTCCATCTGCTGGTACATACCCATCTAATATTACATCATCTAAATGATCTTTTTTAATAGATTTTATAGAGTCCATAACTTTACTTATCATATTTTTTCCTCCTTTCTATAGGTATCTAAAGTTCATATAACCTGCTCCTCTAGGATTAAATTCTCCAACTCCAACCCCTAATGCAAAATAAGCTAACTCTTGAGATTTCTCATCATCTGCTATATTATACGAAACTTTATCTCCTAATAATTTTCTACCTTTATAGTTTATAGCTACTGGTTTTCTATTCTTAAATTCCATAGCTATAAATAATGGAAAGTCTTCTTCTATTTTTTCTCCTGTATAGTTATTATATTTTTTAATTAAATTAGATTTAACTCTATTTTCAAAGTATTCTAAAGAATAATTTCCTCTCCAATAGCCTACTTCGTTCTTTAATATTATTGGAGTTATAGAATATATTTTAGATATATTCTTTTTCTTAATTATTTTTTCATCAACCTTTAAAACTTTTAAATAATTTGTATAGTTTTTAGGAAGTTCTTCTGCTAAATATATTGCTAATTCTTTACTAACGGTTCTTATTTGAAATGTATAAATATTATCTTCTTTATAAACCTTGTCATTTTCTAAAGGATAAAATCCATTAAAGCAATAATTTTTAAAGCAATTTTTTTTGTGTAATTCTAAAAAATTTTCACTTTTACCTAAAACCAAGTCTATTAAAAAACCTTCTTGAGATAATATTTCATTTTCTAATATATTTTTTAATAAATAAACTTTTACCGACAATTCAAAAACTTGCATAAATCCAGCTCCTTTATAATGTTCTATTTATAATTAATTTTTTAATAATATCAATAGTAATAAGTTTTTTTGATATTTCAGTTATCATTTTTCCATCTTTATATTCATTTTTTAGATTTAAACTATATTTATTTTTCATATAATTTCTCCATATTTTCATTCTTTTATTAATAATGATTATATAATAAAATAAATAACATCTCATGTTGCTGTTAATTAATAAACCATTCTTTTATTAATAAATTTAAAAACATAATTATGTTAATGTTTACATTTTTATGTTAAATCTAATTTATTTTAATGTAAATACATATTTAGTTAAATAATCGTTTTAATTATAAACTATTATTTAACATTATCTTTTGTTTATTAAGTTATTGCTTTTTAGATTAATTTTTTTAATTATTTGTTAACTAATAAATTAAATACTTTAATATTATAATATAGAAATTTAAATTTAACTCTTGTTAAAGTTAATCTGTTCCTGGCAAAGAAAATCAAACTTTGCTTTGTATATTTAAATACAACTCTTGTTAAAGTTAATCATAAACAGAGAGAATTTATTGATATATATATAACAGGATTTAAATACAACTCTTGTTAAAGTTAATCTGCCTAAAATTAGACTAGGAAGGTGAGGACATTGTAATTTAAATACAACTCTTGTTAAAGTTAATCAAATTAAACGAAATTTTAAAAAAGACTATAAAAGGATTTAAATACAACTCTTGTTAAAGTTAATCGCTTTAAGAGATTCAGCTAATGAAATAAAAATCACATTTAAATACAACTCTTGTTAAAGTTAATCTTCCTTCAAATTTGCCTGCTTGTAAAGATATTGGCAAATTTAAATACAACTCTTGTTAAAGTTAATCGTATTGAACCTGCTAATTTAAATGTTCCTTCAGCATTTAAATACAACTCTTGTTAAAGTTAATCTTCTATTGGCAATGCTATTCCGTTAGGTAAGACTTTATTTAAATACAACTCTTGTTAAAGTTAATCACAAACTGGAAAGCTATTTGCTCTGGATCTGTAATATTTAAATACAACTCTTGTTAAAGTTAATCTATTAACAATATGAAACTTCCAATAAACTCCGTATATTTAAATACAACTCTTGTTAAAGTTAATCTTCCTATATACATACTAAAAAATTCCAATGTTTCACGATTTAAATACAACTCTTGTTAAAGTTAATCTGCAGCTAATAATGTTGGAGATTGTAGTGGAGGATTATTTAAATACAACTCTTGTTAAAGTTAATCAAGCAAAACATTCAGATTTATTAGCTAGTAAAATATTTAAATACAACTCTTGTTAAAGTTAATCAGTTCTAATTGAGTTGATTTACTATTTTCTTCTAATATTTAAATACAACTCTTGTTAAAGTTAATCTTATTGGCACTGGACAATAGAAGTTTCCACTATTAAATTTAAATACAACTCTTGTTAAAGTTAATCCTCCTTTATTTTTAATTTTCATTTAAAGTATTTCCATATTTAAATACAACTCTTGTTAAAGTTAATCCCCTAAGAACCCTAACTTAATGTTAGATAAGAGTGAATTTAAATACAACTCTTGTTAAAGTTAATCATACAATTTAATGTCATAGCAAAACAACAAAGTATATTTAAATACAACTCTTGTTAAAGTTAATCAAATAATTGTAATAGAAGTTTAATCTTTGTAAAGCATATTTAAATACAACTCTTGTTAAAGTTAATCTAATCAATCCTTCAAAACCCCATTAACCCAAAGAGATTTAAATACAACTCTTGTTAAAGTTAATCATTAACATTAGCATTAATTAAACGCCTTAACTTAAACATTTAAATACAACTCTTGTTAAAGTTAATCAAATGAAAACCCCGCAGAGTTTTCAACGTGGACGTATTTAAATACAACTCTTGTTAAAGTTAATCCTAACTTACTTAAAAAACTATAAGGCATCACTTGTATTTAAATACAACTCTTGTTAAAGTTAATCATTGTTATCTCACCAGGAGCTATTTGCCCAACTTTTATTTAAATACAACTCTTGTTAAAGTTAATCTTAATCGGGGGTATGGGGATTGCTCCCCATAGAAGATTTAAATACAACTCTTGTTAAAGTTAATCTTAAAGCACTTCCAACAATCCCCTTTTTCTTCATTATTTAAATACAACTCTTGTTAAAGTTAATCACTTTTTACAACCTGTTAATGATAATTTTAATTCTTATTTAAATACAACTCTTGTTAAAGTTAATCGGTGACAAATTAGAAGGAAATGGAACATCAAAACTAATTTAAATACAACTCTTGTTAAAGTTAATCATAAATTAAAGGAGTGATTAATATGGCAGTAAAAGAATTTAAATACAACTCTTGTTAAAGTTAATCAATTTTCGCATTGTCTGAAATTCTATATTAATAACAATTTAAATACAACTCTTGTTAAAGTTAATCATAATTCCATTGGTTCTAAATTTCCTATTGGGACTAAATTTAAATACAACTCTTGTTAAAGTTAATCTTTAATTGAAAACTTTTTAAACTATCCATTTCCATAATTTAAATACAACTCTTGTTAAAGTTAATCTGTACTTATAAAATCTTTAGATAATAAGGGCGTGTAATTTAAATACAACTCTTGTTAAAGTTAATCGAAACTGCAAATGCTAGTCCATTGATTCCCCTGGCATTTAAATACAACTCTTGTTAAAGTTAATCTTAGAATTAATTAAACGCCTCAAATTAAGTTTAGCAATTTAAATACAACTCTTGTTAAAGTTAATCAAAAATTTAAAGTTATTTTTTCTCCTATTTTTCCAAATTTAAATACAACTCTTGTTAAAGTTAATCTGCATACAAACTAAGTACACTATAAACGTTCCAAGATTTAAATACAACTCTTGTTAAAGTTAATCTTGTCATTAAATAAATTTTTTCGCCTAATATAAGATTTAAATACAACTCTTGTTAAAGTTAATCGAATATCTGGAACATTAGCAGAAGGCAGAGTATACTAATTTAAATACAACTCTTGTTAAAGTTAATCATCTTATCAATGGTGAATGTAAAAGCTCTATCCTTATTTAAATACAACTCTTGTTAAAGTTAATCAAACATATTAGCTTTAACTACCAATTATAAATGTAAATTTAAATACAACTCTTGTTAAAGTTAATCGTCCTTCTACTGTTAAACGTATTAAGCATATTTTGAGATTTAAATACAACTCTTGTTAAAGTTAATCTTTTAAGGGAGGGATTATTATAGAAGATACATTAATATTTAAATACAACTCTTGTTAAAGTTAATCAGAGTATTGGTTTAATGCTAAACTTATTAATTTTTAATTTAAATACAACTCTTGTTAAAGTTAATCTAAAGCTTTTTCTTTATCTAATTCAGAATTAAATTATTTAAATACAACTCTTGTTAAAGTTAATCAACAGTTGTAGCTCCTGCAATAAAAGAAGTTGCAGAATTTAAATACAACTCTTGTTAAAGTTAATCCTTTTGTATTCCATTTAATATAGAATCTTTACCCTTATTTAAATACAACTCTTGTTAAAGTTAATCTTTAATTTTAGGTGGTGTTGCTTTCCATTATAGGAGAATTTAAATACAACTCTTGTTAAAGTTAATCGGGGAATAACCCCCTCTTAAAATTACTTAGATACATTTAAATACAACTCTTGTTAAAGTTAATCTAGTTCTTGCACTTGGGAATTAGGTTACAATAGTTAATTTAAATACAACTCTTGTTAAAGTTAATCATATAGTTCTAATGCTGCAGATTCAAAAAATTTAATATTTAAATACAACTCTTGTTAAAGTTAATCATATTGTTGTATAAGCATAACCATAAAAGAACTTTGATTTAAATACAACTCTTGTTAAAGTTAATCTCAAAAAAAATATGGTATAATTAAAAAAAATTCTAATTTAAATACAACTCTTGTTAAAGTTAATCTTTAGAATTCCTAGTAAAACCATAAACTATATCTTGATTTAAATACAACTCTTGTTAAAGTTAATCTGGATCACTAAAGAATGTACTTATTAGATTTGTACAATTTAAATACAACTCTTGTTAAAGTTAATCCAAACTGCAAATGCTAGTCCGCTGATCCCATTGGCATTTAAATACAACTCTTGTTAAAGTTAATCTTATCAGTTCAGCCACCTGTTCTTCTGACATTTCAATTTAAATACAACTCTTGTTAAAGTTAATCCTAAAAGTGCTAGTGTTTCTGCACAGAATGTCGTATTTAAATACAACTCTTGTTAAAGTTAATCTCTTTTAAAAAAACTAATAAGTAAACCAATACCATAATTTAAATACAACTCTTGTTAAAGTTAATCCATAGCATTTAAGCCATTCATATATTTTATAATACCTCCAAATCCAACTAAATTCAATATATTCCATAGTTTTATACCAACCAAAAACTAATTTTAAAAATATAAAAATAAATCCCTTATAAATATAGTATTTATAAAGGATTAAACCCATTTCAACAAAATCTTAGGTTGGTAAAACTTAAAGCTATATTTTGATAAGAACTAAAATATAGCTTAATAAAAAAAGCAATTACTAATCAAATTAATTATAATTTATGATTAGTAATTGCAAATACATCTAAACTTTTCTATTTTATTTTTATGCTACTTAACAACAATTTCAGCATCATCTAATTTAATATATTCACCATCTTTTAATGTTACTTTTGTACTCTTTTTAAATTCTTTCTTTGAAATTACACTCTTATCTCTATGAGTACTATCCTTAGTAATTTCTATAGATGCATCATCATTTTTATCCTTTTCTATAGATTTTACTTCATAAGTTCCAGCTTTTATATCTCTTCCAACCTTAAACATACCATCTTTATAAACTTTATCTTTAGGTGTTGTTGAAGGTGCTTTATCTATTGGGAAAATATCTCCATTCTTAACTTCTATATATTCACCTTTTGACAAAGTTACATAGATATTTCCTGAAACACTTTCATCAAAAATTTCATCTTCTTTTTTGCTATCCTTTGTTACTTCAATAGAAGTTTCAGCTTGCTTATTTCTCTTATCTGAAATTATTACATATTCTCCAGCAGGTAAATCCTTTCCTACTTCGTAAAATCCACTTTTATATTCTTCCTTTTGAGTATTTTGTTTATTTTCTTGTTTTTGCTCAGTTTGTTCTGTATTAGATGTAGTTTTATTATCCTTTGATCCACAACCTACTAATAAGCTTGCCCCCATTAATACACTAAGTACTATTAATATAGCTTTCTTTTTCATTAAATTACCTCCTATCAAATATTAATTTTAATATTTAAATATATTTAAATGAAAGTTCTCTTTAATTATCAAGTATACTCTTAGAAAAAACTTTTTCAATTTATATTGTGTTTTGTTATAAATTTTTTTCTAATTTTTATTATTATTCTTTAAAAGAAATATTTTATTATTATACTTAACTATTTATTAATAGTTATATTATAATTAATATTATTTCTCATTTTGATTAAAAACAATTAATTCATTATAAATTATAAAGTAAAGTTCATGATTGAATTTTTTATACAACAATATAATAAAAGACCCTAAATAAATTCTTTTAAACCTAAAATCTATTTATGGTCTTAAAATTTATACTATTTTTATAGTCTAAGAAAATTTTTCATTAATTCTCTCTGTTAAAATTTTATATTTAAAAAATATACATTAATATTTTTTACAAATGTTTTTATTTAACATTAAATATTTCTATGATGTGTAATTTCTATCTTATAAAATAATTTTTATTATTTTGCTTTGTAGTAAGTGTGTAATAATTCATGGGCTATATCGCCATTTGGCTCTATTAATAATTCTTTATAAACTTTTTTAATAGAAGGATTTTCATGGGACTTTCTAATAGTTTTATTTTCATCTTCTGCATATAATCCTGCCATTCTTTTTTTAATCATATTAACATCTGCTTTATTAAAAGGTTGACCACCACCATTTATACATCCACCAGGACATGCCATAACTTCTACAAAATCATATTTAGATCTTCCAGATTTTATTTCATCCATTATTTTTTTAGCATTTCCAAGAGAACTAACTGTTGCAATATTTATTTCTTGTCTACCTATTTTTATAGAACCCTCCTTAATTCCTTTAAAGCCTCTTACATCTTTAAAATCCACCTTTTCTAAAGTTTCTCCTGTAATTATTTCAGAAGCTGTTCTAAGTGCTGCTTCCATAACTCCACCTGTTGTTCCAAATATAACTCCAGCACCACTTGATTCTCCGAGAGGATTATCAAATTCATCATCTTTTAAATTTTTTATATTAATTCCAGCCTCATTTATCATTTTTATAAATTCCCTAGTTGTAATAACTACATCAACATTTTTAACTCCATCATTAGTCATTTCTTCCCTGTTTGCTTCATATTTTTTTGCAACACATGGCATTATAGAAACTACAACTATATCTTCTTCTTTAATATTTAATTTTTTGCTTAAATATCTTTTAGCTATACTTCCAAACATTTGCTGAGGAGATTTACAAGAAGATAAATGATTTATTAATTCTGGATATTTACTTTCTACAAAATTTACCCAAGCCGCACAACAACTTGTTAACATAGGTAGATTTTTCTTTTCTTCAAATCTTTCTATAAACTCATTAGTTTCTTCCATAATAGTTAAGTCTGCCCCAAAATTTGTATCATAAATAGCATCAAAGCCTAATAATCTTAAAGCTGCTACCATCTTTTTAGTAATACTTTCTCCAACTTCAAAACCAAAGGCTTCTCCTAATGCAACTCTTACTGCTGGAGCTGTTTGAACTATAACATATTTATTTTTATCTTCTAAAATACTCCATAGCTTATCATAACTTCTCGCTTCTCTTAAAGCACCTGTTGGACAAACTGCTACACACTGTCCACAATAAGTACAATCTGTTTCTACTAAAGGTTTATTAAAAAATGTAGATATTACAGTATTAAAACCTCTATTAATAGGTGTTAATACATTAACCTTTTGAACTTCATTACACATAGTAACGCATCTTCTACATAAAATACATTTATCCATTTCTCTTACAATTACATTTGAAGAATTATCTATTTCATATTGTGACATTTCACCTTCATATTTATTATTTATAATTCCTAATTTTTTTGCTAAATCTTGAAGCTCACAGTTACCATTTTTATCACATTTTAAGCAATCCTTTGGGTGATCTGATAATAAAAGCTGAACTATTGTTCTTCTAGCTTCAATAACTCTTCTTGTATGTGTATTTATAACCATTCCATCATTTGCTTTAACTGAACAAGATGGAATTAATTTACCTCTTCCTTCCTGTTCAACTAAGCATACTCTACATGTTCCCTTACAATTTCTTGTATTGTCAGTTCCCATATACATATTACATAAAGTTGGTATTTCTATATTTATTTTTTTAGCTGCATCTAATATAGAAGTCCCTTGTTCTACTTCTACCTTTTGTCCATCTATAGTTAAATTAATTGTATTCATATCTCTCACCTCTTTATTCAATTACTATTGCTTTTACTGGACATGAGTTATAGCAAGTGCCACATTTTATACACTTATCTAAATCTATAATATGCTTTTCCTTAACTTTTCCTGTAATACAACTAACTGGACAATTTCTAGCACATTTTGTACATCCTATACATTTATCAGTTATTTTGTAAGTTAAAAGATCTTTACAAACTCCTGCTGGACACTTTTTATCTTTTATATGTGCTTCATATTCATCTCTAAAATATTGAATTGTACTTAAAACAGGATTTGGTGCTGAAACTCCAAGTCCACAAAGAGATGTATCTCTAATTACATTACAAAGTTCTTCCATATTTATTAGGTCTTCTTCCTTTGTTTTTCCTTCAGTTATTTTATTTAATAACTCTAAAAGTCTTTTATTACCTATTCTACATGGAGTGCATTTTCCACAAGATTCATCTACTGTAAAACCTAAATAAAACTTAGCAACATCAACCATACAGTTATTTTCATCTAGTACAATCATACCTCCTGATCCCATCATAGAACCAATCTCTGTTAAAGTATCATATTCAATAGGGATGTCTATAAGAGATTCTGGTATACATCCTCCAGATGGTCCTCCTGTTTGAACAGCCTTTAATTTTTTATCATATTTTATTCCTCCACCTACATCATAAATAATATCTGTTAGTGGTATTCCCATAGGAACTTCAACTAATCCAACATTATTAATTTTTCCTGCAAGTGCAAATACTTTAGTACCTGAAGATCTTTCTGTTCCAATAGAACTATACCATGAAGCACCCTTATTAATAATTGAAGGAATATTAGCAAAGGTTTCAACATTATTTACACAAGTTGGTCTTTTCCATAATCCTTTTTCTGAAGTACGTGGTGGTTTCATAGTTGGCTCTCCTCTTAATCCTTCAATTGAATGAATAAGTGCTGTTGCTTCACCACATACAAAGGCTCCTGCTCCATATTTTATTTCTATATCAAAATCAAAACCTGTATTTAATATATTTTTACCTAATAATCCAGCCTCTTTAGCTTGATCAATTGCTATTTTTAATCTTTTAACTGCTAATGGATATTCAGCTCTTATGTAAATAAATCCTTTATTAGATCCAGTTGCATATCCACAAATCTCCATAGCTTCTAATACACTATGTGGATCTCCTTCTAATATAGCTCTATCCATAAAAGCTCCAGGGTCTCCTTCATCAGCATTACATATAACATATTTAATATTACCTTTAGCTCGAAGTGCTGTATTCCACTTTCTACCTGTTGGGAATCCTCCACCGCCTCTTCCTCTTAGTCCTGATTTTGTAATTTCTTCTACAACTTCTTCTCTTGTCATTTCTGTTAATACTTTTCCAATTGCTTTATATCCGCCAGCTCCTAATGTTTCAGTAAAATCTTCTGGATCAATAATTCCACAATTTTTCAAAGCAATTTTTACTTGTTTTTTATAAAATGGAATTTCATTTTTCTTTTGAATTCTTTCATTTGTTTTTGGATTTTCATACAAAAGTCTTTCTACAATTGTTCCATTTAATAAATGTTTATCTACAATTTCTTTGGCATCATCTTTGGATACCTTTACATAAAATACATTATCTGGCACTATTTCAATAACTGGACCTTCTGAACAAAATCCAAAACATCCTGTCATTATAATCTTTACTTTATCTGCTATTTGATTCTTTCTGAGTTCTTCTTCTAATGCATCCTTTATTCCATAAGAATGAGCAGATTTACAGCCTGGTCCTCCACAAATTAATATTTGTCTTTCTTTTATTGTATTTAAATCTTTAATATCTTCATTACAATACCTTAAATCTATAATATCTTTATATTTTTTATTAATTTCTAATAATTCCTCATAATTTTTTATTTTATTCATCTCTAATTATCACTCCTTAAATTCATTTAAGATTTCATCAACTTGAGATTTTTTAAAATAACCATAAACTTTATCATTAACTAAAACTACTGGTGCTATTGAACATGCACCTACACATCTTAAAACATCTAAGGTATAAAGGTTGTCTTTAGTTGTTTCCCCTTCTTTTATTCCTAATTTATTTTTAAATTCTTCAAGAATTTCTCCAGATCCTCTTACAAAACATGCTGTTCCTGTACAAACACTAATTACATATTTTCCTTTTGGTTCTGTTGTAAAATAAGAATAAAAAGTTACAACTCCATATACTTTAGATTCTGGTATTTCTAATTTTTTTGCAATAAATTTTTGTACATCTTCACTTAAGTATCCATAAATTTGTTGAGCTTTATGTAAAACTGAAATTAATAATGATTCTTTAAATTCTTCATTTTGAGCTTCTATAAATTCATTTAATTCCTTAAACTTTACACAATCACTACAGTTTGTACACACATACATTCCCTTCCTTCTTAATTGTTTCTTAATCAAACTTTTTAAAGTAAAAATTATTAAATATTAATTTAAATCTTTTTTAAATTTTATTAATGTGCAATAAATATTTCCCCTAAAAAAACTAAATTTTAACTTCTACAACTAAATTATAACACCTTTTGAATTTTTGTTAATTTGCATGATTTACTTTTATTATCTATCATTTTTCGAAATATTCTATTTATTATATCATAGTGCTAAAAGGCGTTATTTTTTTAACATATATTAGTATGTTTAAAGTGTATAACAATGATAATTATTTTTTCAAAATCTGTTTCAATTAATAATTTCACATATATTATTGTATTTATAATGAAATATTATTTTAATAAAATTTCATTTAATTTATAACATTTTAATTAATCCCTTATAAATCATTGTGTTTTTTTTATCACATTTTTGTTAACTGAAATTTTACAATTTAAAATATAAATTTTATTATTTTAATACTTCATAAAGTATATTTTTCTAAAATTTAAATAAAATAAAAACGTATAAAATCACTTTAGATAAAAATGATTTTATACGTTTTATATTTATTTCTATGTTTTTAACTGTTGTTGGTTTTACATAGATTTTTAAGGACAATAATCAACTAAAACTTATCCTTATTTATATTTTTATTTGGCTATTCCAATATCTTTTCTATAATAAGATCCTTCAAAATTAACTTTAGAAATATTTTCATAAGCTTTAGCCCTAGCTTCTTCTAAAGTTTTTCCCTTTCCTATAACTGATAAAACTCTTCCACCACTAGTTATAAGGTCTCCATCTTTTAAAGTTGCACCAGCTATAAATATATTTTCCTTTATATCTTCATCAATATTTATCTTATATCCTTTTTCATAGCTACTTGGATATCCCTTTGATGCCATTACAACATTTATGCAAAATCCATCTTCAAATTCTACTTTCATATCCTTTAAATTTCCATCTAAAGCTCCACAAATAAGTTCTAATAAATCACTATTCATAAGGGATAATACTGATTGAGTTTCAGGATCACCCATTCTTACATTATATTCAAGAAGTTTAGTTCCTTCTTCAGTTATCATTATTCCAAAGAAAATTATTCCCTTAAAATCAAATCCTTCTTTTTTAATTCCAGCTAATGTTTTATCCATTATGTTATTTTTAAAATCCTCTAAAACTTCCTCTGTAACATAAGGATTAGGAGATACAACTCCCATACCACCAGTATTTGGTCCTTTATTATCATCAAATATTTGTTTATGATCCTTTGCTGAAAGAAATGGAATTATTGTATTTCCATCTGTAATTGAAAGTATTGAAGCTTCAATACCTTTTAAAAATTCTTCAATTACAATCTTTTTACCAGCACCATTAAATACATCTTCTACCATAAAGGAATCTACTGCTTTAAAGGCTTCTTCTTTATTTTCGCATATTACTACACCTTTACCTGCTGCAAGTCCATCTGCCTTTATAACTGTTGGATATTTACAATCCTTTAAATATTCTTTAGCCTTTTTTTCATCATAAAACACTTCATATTCAGCAGTTTTCACTCCATACTTTTTCATAAAGTCTTTAGAAAAACTTTTACTTCCCTCTAATTTTGCCCCTTCCTTTGAAGGTCCAAATATTTTAAGTCCTTCTTCTTGAAATCTATTTACAATTCCTTTTATTAAAGGTTCTTCTGGTCCAACTATTGTTAAATCTATATTTTTCTCTTTTGAAAACTTTACTAATTCTTCTATATCAGTAATATTTATATTTTCACATTTAATACAAGTTGCAGTTCCTCCATTACCTGGTGCTACATATATCTTATCAACTTTATTACTTTTTCCTATTTTCCATGCTAAAGCGTGTTCTCTTCCACCTGAGCCTATTAAAAGTATTTTCATAAACTATCCATCTCCCTTAACCTACAATGGACAATTTAAGAATATACTCTATAAATTGTCCATTATTAATTAGAATTTATAATTTTTCTTAGTGTTTAAAATGTCTAACTCCTGTAAATACCATACTTATTCCATGCTCATTACAAGCTTCTATTGATTCTTCATCTCTTATGGAACCACCTGGCTGTATTATAGCTTTTATTCCATATTTTGCAGCTTCATCAACACAGTCTCTAAATGGGAAGAAAGCATCTGATGCTAGAACTGTTGCCCCTTTTCCTCTTTCTAAAGCTTCAGTTGTTGCCCATATTCTATTAACTTGTCCTCCGCCTATTCCAAGAGCAACACCATCTTTAGCTACTACTATTGCATTAGATTTTACATACTTACAAACCTTCATTGCAAATATTAAATCTTCCATTTCTTTATTAGTTGGAGATTTTTCTGTTACAACTTTTGTTTCTTCTAAAAGTTTTCTATCCTCTTCTTGAACTAATATTCCTCCATCAACTGAAACCATGCACATTTTTCCCTTTGGAGCTACTTTACACTCTAATACTCTTAAATTCTTTTTAGTTTTTAAAACTTCTAAAGCCTCTTCATCATATTCTGGTGCAATTATAACTTCTAAAAAGATTTTCTTCATTTCCTCTGCTGTTTCTTTATCTATTTTTCTATTAATTGCAACTATTCCTCCAAATATTGATACTGGATCTGCATCATGAGCTTTTTTATAAACTTCAAAAACTGATTCTCCAACTGCAACTCCACATGGAGTATTATGTTTTAATGCACAACAAGCTGTTTCTTCAAATTCATTACAAACCTTCCATGCAATATCTACATCTTTTATGTTGTTATAAGATAAAGCTTTTCCATTTAATATTTTAAAACTATTCATTGCACCTTTAAATTCATTTGAACTATAATAAGCTGCACTTTGAGTTGGATTTTCTCCATATCTTAAATCCTGTACCTTACTATAAGATAATGAAAGATATTCTGGATATTCTTCATTTAATAAGAAGTTTGAAATTGCAGCATCATAAGAACTCATTAAATTAAACACTTTTCTTGCTAATGTTTTTCTAGATTTATAAGAAACTTCATTATTTTCTTGTATTTCTTTCATTACAGTTTTATAATCTTCTTTATCTGAAATAACTACAACATCCTTAAAGTTTTTAGCTGCAGCTCTTAGCATTGTAGGTCCACCTATATCAATAAATTCTATCTTTTCATCAAAACTTATATCTTCATGAACCTTTTGAAAGAATGGATATAAATTAACTACAACATAATCAATTGTATTAATTTTTCTTTCTTGTAATGTACTCATATGTTCTGCATTATCTCTAATTGCTAATATTCCAGCATGAATAGCTGGGTGAAGAGTTTTAACTCTTCCATCTAACATTTCAGGAAAATCAGTTACATCATTTACTTCAATTACAGGTATTCCATTTTCTTTTAAATGTCTATATGTTCCTCCTGTTGATATAATTTCAACATCTCTATCACTTAAAAATTTTGCAAATTCTAGTACTCCTTCTTTATCAAATACACTAATTAAAGCTCTCTTTTTCATAAAAGTACCTCCCTATTTTAAAATATTCACTCTACCACTTTTAATTTCAATTTTTCCTTCGCTTATATATTTAATAGCAAGAGGAAGAATTTTATGTTCTTCTTTTAATATTCTCTTTTGAAGAACTTCTGCTGTATCCTCAAAATATACTGGAACAGCTTTTTGAATAATTATTTCTCCACCATCTACTTCATCATTTACAAAGTGAACTGTACACCCTGATACTTTAACTCCTTTTTTTATTGCAGCCTTATGTACATTAAGTCCATACATTTTTTCTCCACAAAAGGATGGTATTAAAGATGGATGGATATTTATAATTTTATTTTTATATTCTTTTAAAATATTTCCTTCTAATATAGAAAGATAACCAGCAAGAACTATTAAATCTATATTTCTTTCTTTTGCAAGTTTTAAAATTTTATCAGAGGTATCATTTCCATAGTCTTTTCTTGAAACTACAAAAGTTTCTATCCCCTTTTCTTTGCCTCTCTCTAATGCATAAATTCCCTCTTTACTTCCAATTATCATCTCTATAGTGCAATTTAAAAATCCATTTTCTATATTATCTATTATTGATTGAAGATTACTTCCACCACCTGATGCAAGTACTGCTATCTTAAACAAACTCCTTCACCTCCAGAAGTAACAAAACCTATTTCATATGCTACCTCTCCCATTTCTAGGAGTTCCCTTAAAATATTTTCTACATCCTCTTCTTTAACACATAATACAAACCCTATTCCCATGTTAAAAGTGTTATACATATGATCTTTATCTACTCCAAGTTCTATCATCTTTTCAAATATTTCTGGAAGTGGATAACTATCTTTATTTATAACTGCTGTTAAACCTTCTTTACTAAACATTCTTGGAACATTTTCTATAAATCCTCCACCTGTTATATGAGACATACCCTTTATCTCATATTTCTCTAATAGTTTAAGTACAGGTTTTACATATATTTTTGTTGGGATTAATAATGTTTCCCATATAGGTTTACCAAAATATTCTTCATCTAAATCTTTAAATAATTTTCTAACTAAAGAATATCCATTTGAATGTATACCTGAGGATTTAATTCCAATTAATTTATCTCCTGGTATTATATCTTTTCCATTTATAATTTTATCTTTATCAACTATTCCTACTGCAAATCCTGCTATGTCATAGTCTCCTTCTTTATAAAATCCTGGCATTTCAGCTGTTTCTCCACCAATTAATGAACAGTTTGACTGTATACATCCATCTGCTACCCCTTTAACTAAACTTGCTGAAACATTAGCTTCTAACTTACCACAAGCTATATAATCTAGAAAAAATAAAGGCTTTGCACCATGGCATAAAATATCATTTACACACATAGCAACACAATCAATTCCTACGGTATCATATTTTTTCTTTTTGCAAGCTATATCAATTTTTGTTCCAACTCCATCTGTTCCAGATACTAATACTGGAGTTTTATATCCTGATGGAAGTTCAACCATTCCAGCAAAGGATCCAAGTCCGTTTAAAACATATTCTCCCATTGTTTTTTTTGCATATTCTTTAATAAGCTTAACTGATTTATATCCTTCTTCAATATTTACTCCACTATCTTTGTAAGTTATCATTTATAAAACCCTACCTTTCAAGATTATCATCTAAAGATTCCATTGGAGCTGAAACTGGATATATTCCATTAAAGCATCCAACACATAATTTTTTTCTTCCGCTACAACTTTTATATACACCATCTAATGTTAAGTAACCTAAATAATCACATCCTATAATATCTTTTATTTCTTCTAAAGTATTATTTGCAGCAATTAAATCTTTTCTATAAGGTGTATCTATTCCAAAGTAACATGGATATTTAACCATAGGTGATGCAACTAAAAAGTAAACTTCTGAAGCTCCAGCCCTTCTTAAAGATTCAACTAAATGTTTTGATGTTGTCCCTCTAACTATTGAATCATCTATTAATATAACTTTTTTTCCTTCTATATTTTTCTTTAATGGATTAAGTTTTACAGCAACTGCTCTTTCTCTCATTTCTTGAGAAGGTGTTATAAAAGTTCTTCCAACATATCTATTTTTTATAAATCCTGTATCATAAGGTATTCCAGATGCCCTTGCATATCCCATAGCTGCTGGTATTCCAGAGTCTGGTACTGCAATTACTATATCTGCTTTAAGAGGATGTTCTTTAAATAATTCTTCCCCTTGCTTTACTCTAGTATTATGAACATCTAGTCCATCAATTACTGAATCAGGTCTTGCAAAGTATATATACTCAAAGGAACAGGTTTGGCATACTGTATTTTCTGAATATCTATAGCTTTTAATTCCGTCTTCATCAATTACAACTATTTCTCCTGGCTTTACATCCCTTACAAGTTCAACTCCAACAGTATCTAATGCACAACTTTCAGAAGATAATACATAACCATCTTCAAACTTTCCAATACAAAGAGGTCTTATTCCATGAGGATCTCTAACTCCTATAAGTTTGTTATTTGTCATTATTACCATTGCAAAAGAACCTCTAACTGCTGATATTGCATCTATTACTGCTCTTTCAATTCCTCTTTTTGCTCCCCTTGCAATAAGACTAGTTATAACTTCTGAATCTACAGTTGTGTGAAAAACATATCCACTTTCCTCTAATAAATCCCTTATAACATCACCATTTACTAAGTTGCCATTATGAGCTGTTGCTATAGGTCCAAGCTTTGTTCTACTTAAAAGAGGCTGTGCATTTTCAATTGTTTTAGAACCAGCAGTGGAATATCTAACATGTCCAATTGAAATATGACCATTAGCTTTTTCTAAAGATTTTAAATCTTCTTTTGTAAATGCTTCAGTTATAATTCCAAGTCCTTTATGAACTTTTATTTCTTCTCCATTTGCTACTGCAATACCTGTACTTTCTTGACCCCTATGTTGAAGAGCATATAATCCATAATAAGTAAGTTCTGCAACATTTATTTTATTATTTGAATATACGCCAAATACTCCACATTCATCTTTAAACTTATCATTTTCTGGATCTATAATATTAATTTTTGAATTAATCATAAGCCATACCTCTCTTTAAAATTAATTTTACCCTTTAATTCTCTTTAATATTTCTTCATAAGCTTCTTCCACATTTCCCATATCTCTTCTAAATCTATCTTTATCAAGTTTTTCTCCTGTTTTGGCATCCCAAAATCTACATGTATCTGGAGATATTTCATCTGCAAGTAATATTTCTCCATTTTCATCTTTTCCAAACTCTATTTTAAAATCAATTAAATTAATGTTTTGTTTCTTAAAAAATTCTTTTAATAAATTATTTATTTTATCTGTCATAGAATAAATTTCTTTTAATTCTTCAAAAGTTGTAGCTCCAATTGCTACTGCATGATAATCATTTATAAGTGGATCTCCAAGTTCATCATCTTTATAAGATAATTCAAAAACTGTAGTATTTAACTTTGTTCCTTCTTTAAGTCCAAGTCTCTTTGCCATACTTCCCGCTGCAACATTTCTAACTATAACTTCAAGGGGAACTATTGAAACCTTTTTACAAAGCTGATCTCTATCATTTAACTTTTTAATAAAGTGTGTTTTTATTCCTTCTTTGTTTAGCATTTCAAAAATCATAGATGTTATAGCGTTATTTAAAACTCCTTTATTATCTATTTGAGCCTTCTTTTCTCCATTAAAAGCTGTTGCATCATCTTTATAATGAACTATTACCTCATTTTTATTATCTGTAGCAAATACTTGCTTTGCCTTTCCTTCATATAACATTTCAAGTTTTTTAGTCATTATAATTCCACTCCTTCTTTATTTTCTTCTATAAATCTTTTTTTCATTCTTTCTCTAAAATCAATTAAATCTTTCTTTATTTCTGGATATTTTAATGAAAGCATCTCAATTGCAAGAATTCCTGCATTATAACTATTATTTATTCCAACAGTTGCAACTGGTATTGATTTTGGCATTTGTACTATTGAAAGTAATGCATCCATACCTTCAACTGCTGCCCTTATAGGAACTCCAATAACTGGCATAGTTGTATGACTTGCTATTACTCCTGGAAGATGTGCTGCAAGTCCAGCCCCTGCAATAATTACTTCACAACCTTCATTTTCAACTTCCTTTATAGTTTCCACAAGTTTTTCTGGAACTCTATGGGCTGAAAGTACATATGCCTTATACTCAATATTAAATTCTTTTAAAGCATTAGAAGCTCCCTTCATAATTTCAATATCTGATTTACTTCCAAAAAATATTGCTACTTTCATTTAAAACACTCCTTTATTATTTAAAATAATTTACTCCTGATTTAAATATTTTTTCATCAAAATTTCCTTCTATATTTTTATAAAGATTGTCTCCAATTCTTTCACTATGAGCCATCTTTCCAAGTATTCTTCCATCAGCACTTGTTATTCCTTCAATTCCAAGCATTGAACCATTTGGATTATATGGCATGTCCATAGCAATTTCTCCATTTAAATCTACATATTGTGTTGCTATTTGGCCATTTTCTAAAAGTTCCTTTAATACCTTTTCTGATGCCACAAATCTTCCCTCTCCATGAGATATTGGAACTGTATGAATTTCTCCAAGGTCTACCTCATTAAACCAAGGTGACTTTTTAGAAACTACCTTTGTTCTAACCATTGTTGACATATGCCTATTTATATTATTGTAAGTTAATGTTGGCATATCTTCCTTTATATCTAAAATTTCTCCATATGGTAAAAGTCCAAGTTTTATAAGTCCTTGGAAGCCGTTACAAATTCCAAGAATAAGTCCATCTCTATTATTTAGTAATTCCATTACTGATTCTTTTATTTTTTCATTTCTAAATATTGTTGCTATAAATTTAGCTGAACCATCTGGTTCATCTCCAGCTGAGAAACCTCCTGGAAGCATTATAATTTGTGATTTATCAATTTCTTTTTTTAAATTCTCTATAGAATCTAAAAGACTTTCTCTATTTAAATTTCTTAAAAGAACTTCTGATACCTCTGCTCCCTCTTTTAAAAATGCTCTTTTACAGTCATATTCACAGTTTGTACCTGGAAATACTGGAATAACTACTTTAGGTTTAGTTACCTTTATTTTTGGTGAAATAATTCCTTTTTCACTTTTTAAAACAGTTTCTACTTTATTACAATTTTCATTTATCTTTGACTTAAATACAGGTTCTAATTTTTCTTCATATGCCTTTTCTAACTCTTCTAAATTAAATTCAACATTATATTCTGGACATTTAATATATTCTTCTTCTAATGTTTTTCCTATTAATTTATAGTTTGTTCCTTCAAAAGCTTCCTTTATATAAACTTCTTCTTTAACTTCTAATATTAAGCTTCCATAATTAAATCCAAATAATTCATCCTTTGAAAGTTTATCTAATATAGCCCCTATTCTATTTCCTATTGCCATTTTTGTAATTCCTTCAGCAACTCCTCCAAATTTAAGAGAATAAGCTGAAATTATTTTTCCTTCTGAAATAAGTTTATAAACTTTATTTAAATTTTTCTTAAATCCTTCCATTTCAATTGTTCCATCTTCAAGTTTTTCAGCTTTAAGGAGAACAATATTAGAATTTATCTTTTTAAATTCTGGTGAAATAATTTTATCTGCCTTTTCCACTGTAACTGCAAAGGATATAAGACTTGGTGGTACATCTATATCTCCAAAACTTCCAGACATTGAATCTTTTCCTCCTATTGCTGGAATTTTAAGATCTTCCTGTGCCTTATATGCTCCAAGTAATGCACTAAATGGCTTTCCCCATCTCTCTTTATTTTCACCAAGTTTTTCAAAATACTCTTGGAAGGTTAACCTAGCCTTTTTATAATCTCCCCCCATTGCAGTTATTTTTGTAACTGACTCTATAACTGAATAAAAAGCCATATGGAAAGGACTCCACATTCCAAGGTATGGATTAAATCCATAAGCCATAAGTGATGCATCCTTACTTTCCCCATTTAATACTGGAATTTTTGCAGCCATTCCTTCTGCTGGTGTCTTTTGATACTTTCCTCCAAGAGGTAATAAAACTGTATTTCCTCCTATTGTTGAATCAAACCTTTCTATTAAACCTTTCTTGCTACAAACATTTAATTCTTTTAATGTATTTATCCATTTTTCTTTAACATCTACATCTTTAATTTCATATGGATATTCTTTAGGTGCTTTAACTTTTATATCAGTAACTGCTGTAGCTCCATTTGTATCTAAGAAACTTCTGCTTACATCAACAATTGTCTTTCCTCTCCAAGTCATTTTTAATCTATCATCATCTGTAACTTCTGCTACAATTACTGCTTCTAAGTTTTCTTTCTCTGCAAATTTAATAAACTTTTCTGCATTTTCTTTAGCTAAAGCTACTGCCATTCTCTCCTGTGATTCTGAAACTGCAAGTTCAGTTCCATCTAAACCTTCATACTTTTTTAAAACCTTATCTAAATTTATATTAAGCCCCCTACATAATTCACCAATTGCTACAGATACTCCACCTGCCCCAAAGTCATTGCATCTCTTTATCATAGTTGATACATCTTTATTTCTAAATAATCTTTGAATCTTTCTCTCTGTTACTGGATTTCCCTTTTGAACTTCTGCACCACATTCATTTATTGAATCTTCAGTATGTTCTTTAGATGAACCTGTTGCCCCACCAACTCCATCTCTTCCAGTTCTTCCTCCAAGTAAAATTACAACATCACCTAATTTTGGTTCTTCCCTTACTACATTTTCTTTAGGTGCTGCTCCTAAAACTGCCCCAATTTCCATTCTCTTTGCTACATAATTTGGATGATAAACTTCATCAACTTGTCCAGTTGCAAGTCCTATCTGATTTCCATAAGAACTATAACCACTTGCTGCCCCTAAAGTAATTGTTCTTTGTGGAAGTTTGCCCTTTAATGTTTCATTAATATTAACTGTTGGATCTGCTGCTCCTGTTACTCTCATTGCTTGATACACATAAGTTCTTCCTGATAGTGGATCTCTTATTGAACCACCTAAACAAGTAGCTGCACCACCAAAAGGCTCTATTTCTGTTGGATGGTTATGAGTTTCATTTTTAAACATTAAAAGATATTCTTCTGTTCCATTAGTTGTTTCTAAATTTACTTTTATTGAACAAGCATTTATTTCATCTGAAAGATCTAAATCTTCTAAAAGACCTTTCTTTTTCATTTCCTTCATAGTTATAACAGCTATATCCATTAATGATATTTTTCTATTTGTATCTTTTCCATATACAAATTCTCTAGATTTTATATAAGCCTCATAAGCTTTTTTTATTGGAATTGTATATTTATTTTCTTCTATTTCAACCTTTTTAATTGATGTTTCAAAGGTAGTATGCCTACAATGATCTGACCAATAAGTATCTATTACTTTTATTTCTGTAATAGTTGGATCTCTTTTTTCTTCTTTAAAATAATCCCTTATCATTATTAAGTCTTCAATACTCATTGCAAGACCTTGTTCTTTATGAAAACTTTTAAGTTCTTCTCTACTTTTTTCTCTAAAACCATTTAATATTTTTACATCTTTAGGTACTATGAAATCTTGTGATAATTCTTTAGAATATAGATTAACTTCTTTTGAATCTACTGGATTGATATAATAGCTTTTTATTTTAGCTATTTCTTCTTTAGACAGGTTACCCTTTAAAATAATAACCTTTGATGATTTTACTTCTGTTTCATTGTTATCCTTTGTTAATAACATTATACATTTTTTTGCCCAATCGGCTCTTTGATCATATTGTCCTGGTAAATACTCTACTGCAAAAACTGTTTCATCCTTACCTAGCTCAATACTTTCTTCATATATATTATCTACTGGTGGTTCCATAAAAATTCTATGTACAGCTTTATTGTAATCTTCTTCGCTAAGTTCTCCAATTATATACTTATTTAAAACTCTTACCTTTTCTAAATTATAAGTTCCTAGATTTTCTTTAAAATCATTTAATAAAAGTTTACCCTCTACATTAAATCCATCTTTCTTTTCAACGAAAATTGTTTTTATATTAACCATATCTTCCCCTCCACCATTTTAAAAATACGAACATTATTACTTGTTTTTTAATAATTGTTTTGGTAATTTCAGCATACCACCGCCTATAAATAATGTCAATATTAATTAATATATATATTATAATTATTCGTGTATTAACGAATTATATTATATATATTTCAGTTTTTATTACGGATTTTTGTGTTTTATTTACTTTTTATGGATAACATTTCTCTTTTTTGTAAATAATAAATTTATATATAAAATTAAATTTAATTATATTATTATTTATTTAAATAAGCCTCAATATACTAAAAGTTAATCACAATTATACCCAGAAATTATATATCTCAATAAGCCTAATAACACTAAATATATTAGAAGTTAATACAAAAAAGCTGGTGAATAAATCACCAGCTTCCTTTGTTTAAACCTACGTAACCCTCCTAGCCTTGAAAGGTCAATATTATTATTAACATTTTCCTTATATACTATCCAAATATTTTTTCAAATATTCCTTTTAACCAATCTATAAAACCACCTTTATTTTCTTCTGTATCAACAGAAGCTTTTTCCTTTTCTGGTGCTTTTATTTCATTTGTTTTCATAATAAATTTTACAGATCCATCCATATCTTTTTCTTTTCCTGAAAATGTATTATAATCCTTTGACATCTTAACTAATTCATCTTTAACTTCAATTGCATTATTAATATTTTCTACTCCATCATTTCCTTTGTCATAAATTTTTTCTATTCCTTCTTCATTGAATTTTTTCATTCCATCATTAAGTTTTTGACTTCCATCTGCTAATTTATTAACTCCATCCTCTAATGATGGCAAGCTATTTAATAACTCTCTAGCTCTATTAACATTATTTTTATCTAATGAAGTTTTAGTTATTCTTAAAATATCACTACTATCTTTTAAATCTTGTTGCATACTTAAAAGTTTTTCACCCATTTTTTTAGCTTCTTTAATGTCATAACTGCTTCCATTTCCTAAAACATTTTCTATTTGTTTTATTGTGCCTTGTGATTTATTTAAATCATTAGAGAACTTTTCTATTTTAGATACTAATTCTTTATCATCTTTTAACCCCTTAACCATTTTATTTATAGTTTCAATATTTTCTTTATTTTCCTCAATATCTTTTGAAACTGTCATTAAATTATCCTTAAGTGAATTTATAGCCTTTAAGTCTTCTTCATTTAAGCTTAAAAAACCTTCTGCTGCTGCATTCATAAGTTTTTGATTTTCTTTATTATTTATATCTGAATAGAATTTAGCAAATTTCTTTGTTTGTCCAGGCTTTGATAGAAAAGCACTTGTTTTATCCAAAACTGGTGTTAATCCCTTAACTGTTTCTACATCTTTCATCAAGCCATTCATTGTTTTACCATATGCATTCATTTTAGTATAGTCATTTCCTATACCTTCTTTTGATATATCTTTTAATGTCATACTATTTACTAAGGCTTTAAGTTTAGCACCATTACCTCCATAAACTCCATCTATATACTTACATAACTTAGCTTTTGACATTGCTAGTGCTTTTGAAGGCTCTACTCCTTGTTTAGCAAAAGTAGCAACATCACCTGCAAGTATTCCTTTAAAGATTAAATAACCTTCACCATAACTAGATACATCTTTTGACATTGCTTGCATTTTGTTAGAATCAATTCCATTTATCATTAATGTTGTTTTCTTAATTTGTCCATTAACACCATTTAAGAAGTTATTAGCCTTCTCTTCCGTATTATTTCCTGGTGCATTATTTATTAGTGAATTTAATGGACCTTGAACTCCAGCTAATTCCTTTTGTATTTCTAATGTCTCTTTTAATAGATTTTGACTTTTATTTAAATTACCACTTGTAGCTAATTCACTCATTTTATTCAACTTTTTAATGGTACTTGGATTTACATTTTCATATACTTTTTTAGCCTTCATAGTATCATTTAAAAGTTTATTAAAGCCATCATCCCTTGAAAGTCCTTTAAATGTATTAACTGCTGCCTCTATTTGCCCCTTATGAACTAAAATTGCTTGTCCATCAGAAACTAAAGTATTAATATTATTAATATTATTTTCAGTTAATAATCCTAAAACTTGTTTTCCTTTTTCAGTATTAATATTTTTTGCAAAATAGGCATCATCAATTAATTTATTGGCTCTATTTATCTTTTCATCAGATTGTAATATCCCTATAGCCTCTTGTAAAGTATTATCATTTAATTTACCTTTGCCTTCATCTAGTTTTTTCTTAGCTGTCATAATACCATCACTTAAAGCTCCAGTACCCTCTAATAATTCATCTGATGCATCCTTTAATTTATTTAAAGAATCCTTTAACTCATCTATTGAATCTGCCTTTTCTATTTTATCTAAGTTAGGTAATTCTGTAGTTGCAGTTATCATTATTGGTCCAAGTTCAAAATTATCTGTATATCCTTCTATAACAAGTTTGTTGTCAAGATTTATATCTAAATCTTTATCATCTAAATCTAAACTTTCTTTTAAACCTGGACAGGCTGGAAATGCAACAACATTATTATTTCCTTCTGATACCATTGTTCCTTCGTTTATAGTTATATCTTTAAATTTATCTACTGGAAGAGTAACTACAGTAGCTGCTAAAAGTGGAGTATATATTTTTCTATCCTTGCCTCCAATTTTAACGTTTTTATAACTATTATTTTTAAGTTCTATTTCAATTTTTATTTTTCCTGACTTACCTGCTATATCCTTTTCTTCAACTCTCTCATCATTTAAGTAATACTTAATATTTACATCAAGAGGTAATTCAGCTTTTGTATCTCCTTTATAATAAATATCACTACTATTTGTTTTCCATTTAAGAGTATCTCCTTCTTTAACTGGAGCCTCTTCACCTTTTACATTTTGTATATTAGAAAGATTTGATTTATCAGTAACATCTATATTTCCTTTATCTGAATGTAGCCAGTTAGTTACTGTTATCTTTTCTACTTGCCCACTAGATCTTAAATTTACATAAACACTCTCATCTTTCTTTACTTCTGATGCACTTGCAACTGTAGTTGCACACATACTTCCTATTATAACTAATGCTATTACTCTTTTAGACATTGATTTATACATATCTATCCCCCCTACCTTTTATACTGTTTCTTCTTTTAAATTTTCAGGTTCTGTACGCCATTTAATTGATGTTTTATTAATTAATCCTTCTGAAACTAATAATAATGATGGAAGTATAAATAAAATTACTAACATACTAATTATTGCTCCTCTTGAAATTAAGAAACAAAGACTTTTAATTAATGCCATATCAGAAACTATTGCAACGGCACCTGTTGCTCCAAAGAATGTTAATCCAGAAGTTACTATAGATTTTGCTGAACCTTTAACTGCAATTAAAATTGCTTCTTGTTTCTTATAACCTCGTCTAAGTTCTTCTCTAAATCTAGAAGTCATAAGTATTGCATAATCAACTGTAGCTCCAAGTTGTATTGTTCCTATTACTATACTTGCAACAAATGGTATTGTAGTGCCTGTATAATAAGGTATTCCCATATTTATAAATATCGCAAACTCTATAGCTGCAACTAATAAAACTGGTACTGATATAGATTTAAATACTATTAATATAATTACAAATATTGCAATTATTGAATATATTGAAACCATTTTAAAGTCTCTATCTGAAGTTGTTATAAGATCCTTTGTAAGAGGTCCTTCTCCTGCAACTAAAGCTTCCTTATCATATTCTTTGGCAATAGTTGTAAGTTCATCAATTTGCTTATTTTCCTCGTCCTTTGCTGCTTTATATTCTGAATTTACTAATATAAGATTATAGCCACCCTTTTTAAATGTTTCCCTTACATCACTTGGAATAAAACTTTCTGGCATCGCAGGTCCTATTAATTTATCGTAAGAAAGAACTGATGTTATACCATCTATTTTTTCTATTTTACTTGTCATTTCTTTCATTTTATATGGTTTAATATTATCTTTTACAAGAACAAAATGTGTTGTCATCATATTAAATTTATCTTTTAATTTATTAGTTGCAACTATAGATGGCATATCCTTTGGTAATGTCTCATCTAAATTATAATAAGCCTTAGCATGTTCTGACCCCCAAATTGCTGGTAGTAGCATAACTAAAAATATTCCTATAAATACTTTATAATGTGTTGTTACTACCTTTGAAAGTTTATTAAATTCAGGAATTATTGTCTTATGCTTAAATCTGTGTATTAATTTATCAAAAGTTAGTATAAGAGCTGGTAATACTGTTACTGAACATATAACTCCAAGTACAACTCCTTTTGCCATTACAATTCCTATATCTTTTCCAAGTGTTAAATCCATTGCGCATAAAGCTAAGAAACCTGCAATTGTTGTTAAAGATGAACCTGAAATAGATAACATTGTAGTTGATATAGCTTCTGCCATAGCTTCTTTTCTATTATCAAATTTTAAAAGTTCTTCTTCATACCTATGCATTAAGAAAATAGAGTAATCCATTGTAACCCCAAGTTGCAATACTGCCGCTAAAGCTTTCGTTATATAGGATATTTCTCCAAATATAATATTAGATCCAAGATTGTATAATATTCCAATTCCAATAGAAATTAAAAAGATTATTGGTACAAAGGTAGATTCCATTGAAATTAGTAAAACTCCTAATGATATAATTACAGCTAATATTACATAAAATGGAGTTTCTTTATCCGCTAAATCCTTAGTATCTTTAATAATAGCTGACATTCCACTTAAGAAACATTGCTTGTTCATCATAGTTTTTATTTCACTAATTGCATTTAATGTGCTTTCTGATGCTGCTGATCCCTTATACTTTATAATCAGCATTGTGGCATCTCCACTAAAAATTTTACTTTTAACCTTATCTGGTAATATCTCCTTTGGAACAGATATATCTACTACATCATCAATCCAAAGTGCATTTTCTACCCCTTTAACTTCCTTTATTTTATTTTTAAGGTTTACCACATATTTTTCTGGCATACCTTCAATTATTAGCATTGAAGTTGCAGCATCTGAATATACATCATCTAAAATTTTCTGTCCCTTAGTTGAATCTAGATTTTGTGGTAAATAACTTAAAATATCATAATTAATTCTTGTACTTATCATTCCAAATATAGCTGGAACTATTAATATGACCGTTATTAATAATGCCAATTTAGTATGATTTGAAATCCATTTCGCAATTTTTTTCACTGTTCTCTCCCCCCTTGTATGACTAATAGTCATTTAATATATTTTCATTATATCACTATATGACTGATAGTCAATTATTTGTTCCACTTTTTATAAAATTTTGAAAATATCCTATAACTTAACTTTTTAGTTTTTTAATGTGTTTTTATTTATAAGGAACTATTGTATAATGTTTTTATACTAAAATAAGGAGTGTTGTTTATAATTGTTTGGATATGTTACTCCATTAAAACCAGAATTAAAAATTAGGGAATTTAATCAATTTAGAAGTTATTATTGTGGAGTTTGTTTTCACATAAAAAAATATTTTGGAAACATACCTAGAATAACTTTAAATTATGATATGACTTTTTTAGCTCTATTATTAGATGGATTAAATCCTAAAGAGCTTGAAGTTAAGATGAAAAAATGTATAGTTCATCCAATAAAAGAAAAACCTATAGTTTTAAATAATGAGGCTCTTTTTTATGCAGCTAGTATGAATGTATCTCTTTTTTACTATAAATTATTAGATGATATAGAAGATGATAATAATGTAAAAAGCAAAATAGAAGCATTCTTTTTATCACCCTATAAAAAGAAATTTAAAAAGGAAATACTACATATAAATGATATAATAAAAGAGAATTTAAACCTCTTAACTAAATTTGAAAAGGAAAAGAACTTTTCATCAATTGATGAAATATGTGATCCCTTTAGCAAAATAGTTGGAGAAATATTATCAAAATATCCTTATTCAATTAATAAAGATTCAGATGAACTTAGAAGTAATCTTTATAACTTTGGATATTCCCTTGGAAAATGGATATATCTAATAGATGCATTAGATGACTTAGAAGAGGATATTAAAAATAACAAATTTAATCCTATTAATTTCTTATATAATAAAGATAATCTACCTTATAAAGAATTTTTAGAAAATATAGAAAAGAGATTAGAATTTAGTATCTTTAATTGTGCATATACTTGCAAGGAAATATTAGAAGTACTTCCACTTGCAAGAAATAAAGAAATTTTAGAAAATATAATCAATCTTGGAATGATGGATAAATATATGAAAATAATAAATAAATGTGATTGTACAAAAAAGAAAGGCAGGGAAATATAAATGAATCCATACGAAATACTTGGAGTAAAAGAAGGTGCTTCTCAAGAAGAAATTAAAAGTGCATATAGAAAATTAGTAAAAAAATATCATCCAGACCAATATGGTGATAATCCTCTTAAGGAGCTAGCACAGGAAAAACTTGCTGAGATAAATCAGGCTTATGATACCCTAACAAAAGGTAATAACTCTTCAAATAATTCATATAATACAAATAATAGTTACAATAACAATAGTTATAATAACTCAACTTCAGGAGATGCTTATGCTTTTCAAGAAATAAGAAGACTTATTCAAATGAGAAATATAGATGCAGCAGAATCCAAATTAAATTCAATGTCTAATAGAAGTGCTGAATGGAACTTTTTAATGGGAATATGTAAAATTCAAAGAGGATGGTATGATTCAGGAGTTCAGTATCTTCAAACAGCAGTAAATATGGATCCTAATAATTTTGAATATAGACAGGCGCTTAATCAAGTAAATCAAAGAACTGTAAATTACGGAAATCCTTATAGAACAGCTGGAACAGGTGGAGTTGATCCTTGTAGTTGTTGTTTAAATTTATGGTGCTTAGATTCTCTTTGCGAATGTTTTGGAGGCGATTTAATAGGTTGTTGTTAGTAATTTTAGGAGGTACTAATTTATATGAAGGATTTAAAAGCTAAAGATTTAAGTGTTGGTGGAATACTTATTGCATTAACTATTTTAACCTTATATATAAACTTAATAATACCAATAAATACTTTTGCAATACTTACTATCTCATCCTGTTATGTACCTATTGCAATAATGAGAAGTAACATAAAAACTGGTATTTTTGTTTATGTAGCTTCCTCTATTATAGGTTTTTTCTTTATTCCATTAAAAATAATGATTCCTTTTATACTTTACTTTGGAATATATGGTCTTATTAAATACTATATAGAAAAGCTTAATAAGTTGCCCTTAGAAATAATATTAAAACTAGTATTTTCAAATATTATGTTATTTATAGGTTATTATGTTTTTACATCTTTTGTAGGAAATATTAACTTTAAATTTCCTTTATGGGCACTTTTAATTGCAGCACAATTTGCTTTTATTATTTTTGATTATGCATTAACATTAATAATAACTTTCTATATATCAAAATTTCATAAAAAATAAAAAGGTGGTAATTTTACCACCTTTAATTATTTTTCAATTAATTTATACAATTGCTTTTCTAATAGTACTCCTTCTTTTGTACTATAATCATATTTCATACTATACTCTATACAACCTTTTACAAAATCTGATCCTTTCTTAACACTGTCCTTTATTGAATTTCCATTAAGAATTTCTGCTGACATAACTGCTGCAAAAATATCTCCTGTACCAGGATAAGATTTCTCTAATTTTTCATGATAAATAATATTAAATCCATTCTCATCAAGAACTGCTATTTCAATTAAGTTATCCTTACAAGGAACAGATGTAATTACTATATTTTTAGCTCCAAGTTTTCTTAAATCATAGGCTATATCCTTTATATCATCATAACTAAAACTATTATATTGCCCTTCTCTACCAGTTAAATATAATGCTTCAGTAAAGTTTGGAGTAATAACATAACTAAATTTCAAAAGTTCCCTAATCTTTTCTACATATTTAAGATCAAAACCACTATATAACTTTCCATTATCTCCAAATATAGTATCTAATATAACTAATTTATTTTCTCTTTCCTTTAAAAAATTTATAATTTCTCCTACTTTTGTAATGTCTCCTAAATATCCAATAAAAAATAAATCAAATTTAATTTCATTAGAAAACAGACTATTAATTCCTTTTTCAATAAAATCTTTACTATCTAATTTAGATATATTCGTAAATCCTCCTGTATGAGTTGATAATATAACAGAAGGTATAGGACATACTTCTATTCCCTTTATACTCATTATTGGAATAATATTTGTAAGAGATGCTTTTCCAACGCTACATAAACTGTGTATTACTAAGGCTCTCTTTATAGGTTTTTTCAAAACTTTTTCTTCCTTTCTTAGTTTAGTTTTTCTACAAAACCTTTAGTTGCTGATTTTAGTGCCATTGATAATGGAATTGCTATAACAATACCTATTGCTGTTGTTGTTATTGAAGTTAAAAGTGATGTTACTGCTCCTTGCCACCCTTTAAATATTGCCCAATTTACAACAAAATATCCAAATAAAGATACTATTCCACCTAATATAAATCCAATTATATTTTGTATTGTGCTTTTTCCTTCTTTTCCATTCATAAAGGCAACTTTACCAGCTACATATCCTGTTGCTCCTTTAATTATAAATGTTGGTATAACCCATAGTGCAAATGCTGGAGTTAATGCATCCATAAGTGCACTTCCTATTGCTGCTGGAAGAGCAGCCTTTTCTCCAATTAATACTGCAACTATAAATATAACAGTTGTTCCTAAATGAATCATAGAAACTCCTCCACCTATTGGAATTTCTATATGAATATAAGTCCCTAAAAAAATTAATGCAGCAAACATAGCCATCATTACAAGTTTATTTGTTCCCATTTTTTTCATTTTTTATTTCCTCCAAATTATCAATTATAATTTCCTTCTTTATATTATTATTACCCTATACACTTGTCAAATGTACTCATACAATATTTTTATTAAAAAAATTTATTTTTTAATAAAAGACAAAAAGAGCTATTTTCTAATTTTAGAAAATAGCTCTAATATATTATTTTATTCCATTAATTTTGAAATCTTTTTGCTAAGTAATAATAATACTACTCCAAGTGTTATACAAACAGCTGATATTCCTCCGAATATTTCTAAAGGTCCAAAAGCTTCTAATCTTGATGCTATAAGACCAGCTGAAAGATTAGCTATACCTGATGCAGCCATCCATATTCCCATTAATAATGATGCATACTTAATAGGAGCAAGTTTTGATACCATTGATAAACCTATTGGTGATAAACATAACTCTCCAACTGTATTACAGAAATATGTTAATACAATCCACCACATACTTGCTTTTGCTACTGGATTTTCAGCTCCACCAATTGAAAGAACAGCACCAACCATAAATAAGAAACCTATTCCTAGTATAATCATACCCATTGCCATTTTAACTGGTACTGATAAATCACCTTTTTCTCTATTAGCTAATTTAATCCATAGTTTAGCTAATATTGGTGAAAGAATTAAAACAAATACTGGATTACATGATTGGAACCATGCAACTGGAACTGTCATTCCACCAATTTCTCTATTAGTTAATTTTTGAGTAAATATTGTTAATGAGCTTCCTGCTTGTTCAAAACCTGTCCAGAAGAAAATAACAAATGCTGCAAGAACTAATATAGCTCCAATTCTTCTCTTTTCTTGTTTAGTTAAAGGTTTATTAGCATTAGTTTTTTTATATTCATTTGTCTTATTAACCTCTTTATTAAGTCCTCCAACATGAGCTAAATACTTAGGTGAAAATGTAACAAATATAATTGCTCCAAGTACCATTCCTATAGCTGCTGCTAAGAATCCATATTTGAATCCGTAATGTATAATTGCACCATTTGCAGTTTTTGCAAAAATATCTTCTGCTAATAATCCGCATATTAAAGGTGCTATTAATGATCCTAAGTTAATTCCCATATAAAATATTGTAAAGGCTGAATCTTTACGCTTATCTTCTTTATCGTAAAGCTGACCTACTACTGTTGATATGTTAGGTTTAAAGAATCCGTTACCTACAATTAATAGTGCTAATCCTATGTAAAGACCAATTCTGCTTCCATCTGCAAATAAAGCAAAATTTCCAATTGCCATAATAATTGCTCCAATTATTATAGCCTTTTTTTGTCCCAAGAAATTATCTGCAAGCCATCCTCCAATTATAGGAGTAAAATATGTAAAACCTGTATAAACTGCATATATAAAGGCACCTGAACTTACACTGTATCCTAAACCACCTTGTACAAAGCTTACTGTTAAGTAAAGCATTAAAAGTGATCTTAAACCATAATAACTGAATCTCTCCCACATTTCTGTTAAGAACAATAGATAAAGACCTGGTGGGTGTTTTAACCTACTCTTTTTAACAGATACGTCTAATGTTGTCATAAAAATTCCCCTTTTCATTTGTTTATGTCTTTGCTTATTTTGCAATTAATTATATCCCAAAATTCTTTTTGTTCTTTTTGGTTACTATGAAATTGTATCATTTTAGAGTTGAAATTTCAAGTTCTTTATTATTCCTTTAAATTTTTTTGTCTATTTATAATGATATTTTGTTATTTTAAATGCCTATTTTTTATTAATAAATTAATAAATTGATTATTTTATTAGTTTTTGAATTATTTATATATTACTTTTTTATTGTATTTCTATATAATACAAATGCCTTTTTATAAAATACAATTGCAGGATTTTATTTTGAAATATTTATTTTTATATAAAATATATATAAGTAAAAATTATATATATTTGCATAATTTACTAGTTGTTTTTATATAAAAAATAACTAGTAATAAAAAATATTACTAGTTACTTAGCTTTTATTTTTAAAATAATATCTAATATTTCTTCAACACTTATATTATTTTTGGATTTATAACTTTTTATATATTCTATTAAATTTTCATTTCCAGACTCATTAAAGATCGCGACTTCATTAACATTATATTTTAAGTTAACTTCAATTTCTTTATTATTATAATATATTATAGGTATAATATTTATATCGTAACCATTATCTTTCAAATATTCTTTAAATCTATCCCTTTGTTTTTTTGCTAAAAATATAGGATTTTGTATTTTTTTAATCCTTCCATTTAAATTTAATTTCCATTTGCTATCTTCTAAATTTCCTGTAATTACACCTCTATCATTTTTAATATATATAATAAATGCCCCTATTTTATTTATTACTACTGTATCTATATTATTTATTCCTTTCCTATCTTTAAAACTTAAATTTTTTAATATGTAATTTTCATCATTTAAGTTAACTAATACTTTTGGAATAATATTATTTTCTAAAACATTATCTATTTTTAATTTAGTAAAGCTACTATCTTCATATTGTTTTTTTAAATATCTTTTTTTAGAATATATATAAGTTGAAATTAGTGCTAATATTATGATAACTAAATCTTCAAAATCTCCTAATAAAATATAGATATTAAAAATCTTATTTACTAGTTCAAAAATAAACTTAACTATAACCATATTAATTAAAAAAGTAAATATTGTTGAAAATTTATTTAATTCAAATTTCAATCTTTTTTTATTTTTAATTTCATTCATCTTAACTAGAATGGCCATTTAATCACACCTTTTTTAATTATATAAATAAGGAGCTAGAATTTAATCTAACTCCTTTTTTAGTATTACCAAAATATTATATATTATAATCACTCTTCAATTTCTACTTTTGATGAAAGTTCCTGTAATTTTTCTAATGCACCTGCCGCTTTATCCTCATCTACAAGAACAACTAAAAAGTCTCCTGGCAATATTCTAGTACTACCATTTGGTATTATTTCTTTTCCACCTCTTTTTATAGCAACTAAAAGACAATGGTCTGGCCATTCTACACTTTTTATAAGCTTACCTTCAACTTTACTTCCCATAAATACTGATATTTCAAGTAATGTCTTTTTTGTATATGCCTTACTTTCATCAATTTCACTTTCATTTTCATTTTTATCAAGATTTTTAAGTCTCTTTTCAAGAAGGCTTTCATATATAGGCTCTGATTTTAATATATCTGATGTTGCATATGAAACAATTACAACAATAGTAAGAGCTAATAAATGTTCAAAAGATCCTGACATTTCTGTAATTAATACTATACCTGTAATTGGTGCTTTTACTATTGAAGCAAAATGCCCTGCCATTGCAAGTATTATAAAATTTATTATGTAAATTGTTGGTATATTAGTAGATCCACAAATTATTATTCCAAAAATATTTCCAACTATAGCACCCAAAACTAATAAAGGAAAAAATATTCCCCCTGGTGCATTTGATCCAAAACTTATAAAAGTAAATAAATATTTAACTAATAAAAATACAAATAAAATTTGTATTGAAAAGCCTCCATTTACTAAGCTCATTATAAGTTTATGTCCACCACCTAAAAGAATTGGTGCTGTAAGACCAACTATTCCAGCAAATAAAAATGGTACCATAACCTTTACTTGAACTGGAACTTTTTTAAAAGATGCATAAATATCTTGAGTTTTAAGTATTCCTTTACTAAAGGCTACTCCAGTAAAACCAACAACTATACCTAATATTATAAGTGCCCAATAATATTTTAATGGAAATACACTTACATTAGAAAATCCAAGTGATGGTTTAAGTCCTAAAAAGTTTTTACACATAAAATCAGCTGCAATAGATGCTGACATTGCTGATAATAATACTAAAGGTGAAAAATTTTTATGTACTTCCTCTAAAGCAAAAATAACTCCTGATAACGGTGCATTAAATGCTCCTGCAAGACCTGCACTTGCACCACTTGTAATTAAAAATTTATCTTCTATGTTTACTCTTTTGCATACTTCTGAAAAACCTTGACCTACTGAAGCTCCCATCTGTACTGATGGTCCTTCACGTCCAACAGATAACCCTGCTACTAATGCCATAGTCCCACCTATAAACTTATAGACTAAAACTCTAAGCCAATTAACTTTAAGCTTTTTCATAAGTATACCTTCAACTTGTGGTATACCACTTCCTGAAATCATAGAATCTCCCTTTACTAAACAACCAACAAAAAATCCCATAGCTCCTAAAACTACAAAAGCTAGTATTATTGTCAATGGATGCCCTTTAGAATATGTATAAAATTTAATTAATACAGGAGATAATTTTTCAACTAATAATCTATTTGCAACAATAATTAACCCTGTGATTATTCCTATAAGAGCTGACTCCCATATTAATCTAATTTTTAAATTATTCCTATTGGGAAAAATATCACTGACTCCTTCTTTTATCTTTTTCATCATACTTCCCCCTTTAAATTACAGTCCATTTTATATTATATAACTTATTAACATCTTTATAAAATAAATTTATCTTTAAAAAACTTAAAATATCAACCATTAATCGTAATTTAACCATATTAATTCTAAATTTCTTTTAATTATATGGGAAATTATAAATATAACCACTATATATTCCATTTTTCACTTAATTTTTTATTATTTTTCTATTTTATATTTTGTAAATTTATTATTTTTAATTTGTTATATATTAAAAAGAGTCTTAAATTAAGACTCTTTTAAAATACCATTTTAAATTGATTTTTTAATAATAAAATTATATCTTCTACTTTATTATCTTTAATTACATAGTCTAAAACAATACCTTTGGACTTATCATAACTTTCAAAAATTTCTTCAGCATTTTTAGAGTTGTTAAATACTTTCCAGTATCCACATAACAGGCATTTCTTAGTTGTACATTCCATAAAATCTATAACATCTTCTAGTGGAATACCTAAAAATACTCCAAGTTCATGGGGACAATGAAATTTGTTATATCTTTCAACTAATTTATGTAATGTAACATCTAAGTCTAATTTAAGATTATATCCTAACTTTGATAAAAAATTTACAGTGCTTTCATTATTTATAAAATCTTTTAATCTGTTTTCTTCGTATATTAATAATATTATTGCTTTGTTATCTTCTCTAAGTAATATATGTTTTAAGCTAAATTTTTTTAAAAAGTCATCTTTATAATAATTCCAAGTAATATATTCAATACTTTCTTTACTTAGAGTAATTGTTGAAGATGGTTTAAGTCCACTTACAACAGGGGCTAATAAAAATAACATATATTTATCAAAATGTTCTATGTCATTCATATATTTTAATTTGTTCATAAACTGCTTAATTTTTATCTCCATCTTCAACACTCCTATGTACTTATTATCTGTTTACTATAGTTTTACCAAGTTCTATTAATTTATTCTTATCTTCACCTTCTGGAAATTCATTTGCTATTACTTCTCTCTCTAAAAGATCAGCTCCTGCATCTAACATTCTTTCTTCCCATTCTGTCATCCATTGTCCACTTCCCCAGCCATAAGATCCAAATAAAATCATTTTCTTTCCTGAAATATTACCTTCTATTGATTGAATAAAAGGTTCCATTTCACACTCTTCTATTACTTCATCTCCCATTGCTGGTGATCCTAATAAAACTACATCACAATTTTCAACATCATCAATTGATGCTTCACTTACATGTTTTATATTTACTTCTGCTCCTTCTTCCCTTGCTCCACTTGCAATTAAATTTGCCATTTCCTCTGTATTACCACTACCAGTCCAATAAATAATATTAATTTTCATACTATCATCTTCTTTCTTAATTGATATTGATTATCATTATTTATTGATAGTATATTATTTCTTTTTTATTTTGTCAATAAGTTACCTAAATTTAACTCTATATTTTAAGTTCATATAAAATATTAAAAATAAAAATACCCTTACACATAATGTGTAAGGGTATTTTTTTAATTTAATAATTTCTATTTTGAAATTTTTCTTCCAAGTTCAACTAACTTTTCAGCAGCTTCACCTTCTGGAAACTCTTGAACAACAACTTCTCTTTCTAAAAGATCAACTCCTGCATCTAACATTCTATCTTCCCATTCAGTCATGAAGGCTCCGCCGCCCCATCCATATGATCCAAACAAAATCATTTTCTTTCCTGAAACTTCTCCTTCTATTGATTCAACAAATGGTTCAACTTCTGTTTCTTCTAAATTTTCAGCTCCCATTGCTGGTGATCCTAATAAAACTATATCACAATTTTTTACATCATCAATTGATGCCCCATCCATTGTAATTAAATTTACTTCTGCACCGCTTTCTTTAGCTCCACTTGCAATTAAATTTGCCATTTCTTCTGTATTTCCTGTACTTGAATGATATATAATATTAATTTTCATAATTCCTCTCCTCTTCGTAAACGATAATTATTATTTGTTAATAATATATATCATTTTCTTTTTTAAGTCAATACTTTTTAGAAAAATTCTTATCATTTTACTCAGAATTATTTTTATAAAGAAGCACTTCAATAAAAATTTTATTGAAGTGCTCCATTTTCCATTTTTAAAACCTTATTTGCAACTATATTTGCAAAGGAAATATCATGGGTAATAATCATTATTGTTATTCCTTTTTTATTTAAATCTTTTATAATCTCACTAACTTCTAGAGTAGTTTTAGGGTCTAATGCTGAAGTTGGTTCATCAAAGCACAATACTTTAGGTTCCATAGCTAAAGCCCTTGCAATAGCAACTCTTTGCATTTGTCCACCTGAAAGTTCACAAGGATAATTATCTTCTTTACCATCCATTGATAAACTTTTTAATATAGACTTTCCCATTATAATAGCCTCTTCTTTGCTTTTCTTTAATACTTTAATTGGGGCTTCAATAACATTTTCAAGTACTGTCATATGTGGAAAGAGATTAAAGTTTTGAAATACAACCCCTATATCCTTTCTAACTTCTTTTAATTCTTTTCCTTGAACGTATTTCCCATTTTTACAAAATACTTTATTATTTACTATTATTTCTCCATCATCACATTTTTCAAGACCTGTAATACATCTTAAAAGAGTTGTTTTACCTTCTCCTGACCTCCCAACAACAACAACAGTTTTACCTCTTTCTATATTTAAATCTAAATTTTCAAAAACATTGTTATTTCCAAAACTTTTTTTAATGCCTTTAACCTCTAACATAATATTATCTCCTATCTATAATAACTATTTCTTTTCTCTAATCTTTTAAATATATTAGTTAATATAATTACTAATATTAAGTATATTGCTCCTACAATTACTAATGGAAAAAGTGACGCTTCTCTATTTGTTGCTATTTTTCCAACCATTAAAATATCTTGAAGTCCAACTATGTAAACAAGAGCTGTATCTTTTATTAAATTTATTACTTCATTACCTATTGGAGGAATTACAACCTTAAATGCCTGTGGAATAATTATTCTAGTATAAATATCCCATTCTGATAATCCAAGCATCTCACAAGCTTCAAATTGCCCCTTATCTATTGATTCAATACCTGCTCTAAATATTTCTGCAAAGTATGCCCCATAATTTAGTACAAAAGCAATTATAGCTGCATTGAACCTTCCAAATCTTATTCCTATTAGAGGAAGTCCAAAGAAAATAAATATTATTTGTAAAAGTAATGGCGTTCCCCTCATAATTAAAATATATAAATCAATAATTCCTTTAGATAATTTATTACCTTTAATTCTACCTATTGATGTTATCATTCCTAAAGGTATTGATATAATTAATGTTAAAATAAATACTCCAAGAGTAATCTTTAATCCTCCTAATATTTGAGGAAGTAATACTTCAAAATTTATCATTTTTGTCCCTCCTTAAGAACTATATCTTTTCCAAACCACTTAATTGATATTTTTTTTGCACTACCATCTTCTATTACAGCCTTTAACCCTTTATTTATTTCCTTTTGCATAGAAGTATCTCCTTTTCTCATTCCAACAGCAAAAAATTCTTTTCCAAAGTCATCTTTTAAAACCTTATATTTTTCATTTCCACGTGCATTCATATAATATCTTGCAAGAACTTCATCTGCCACAACTCCATCTATTCTCCCTGCATCCAAATCCATTAAAGCATCATTATTTGATTGGTAAGATACAAAATTTCCTCCATTTAGACTATTTACAAAACTCTTATCTTTCATAACAGCATCTGCTGCACTTGATGCTGCTTGAACTCCAAGTTTTTTACCTTTAAAATCTTTTTTATCTTTTATCTTTGAATTTGCTCTAACAATTATAACTTGTCTGTCTGCTATATAGGGAATTGAAAAATCTACTTCTTTTTCTCTATCCTTTGTAATAGAATATCCATTCCATATTAAATCTATATCTTTATTTCTAAGTTCTGTTTCTTTCATTGTCCAATCAATTGGCTGAAATATTATTTTTTTATTTATCTTTTTACCTACTGCTTTAGCTAGATCTATATCAAATCCAACTACTTTTCCATTGTTATTTATAAATCCCATAGGAACGAAAGTATCGTCATATCCTACTACAATTGTATTTTCATCTCTTTTATAATTATTTTTGTTTAAAATATGTATAAGTGATGCTCCTACTAATACAACTAAAATCCATGCAACTAAATTAACTCCTACTTTTTTCATTACTCTCCCTCCTTGCTTTATTACTTTATCATGCTAAATTAATAAAGTCAATAAATAAATAAAAAGCTTCAAGAAATCTCCTTGAAGTTTTTTATTTATTTAGTAACTCTTTTAATGTTCCAGTTACTTTATCTTCATGTCCAGTAACTGTGTTATTATTACTTATTTCATTTTGTATGTTATTTTTACTTTTATCTAAGTCTTCTTTTATTTGTTTATATTCACCTATTAAATTATCTATATTATTTTTATCTTTATGTATGTTTCTATCAGAAAAATCAATATTTAAAGAAATATTTTTTCCTTGATCTTTTATATTATGTTCGTTATTAGAAGTGTTATCTACTTCAACTTTATTATCTTTTGTACAACCAATTAACGATGTAGCTAATAATATTACAACTAATAAATTTATAAATAAATTTTTCTTCATACACTCCTCCTTTTATAAAGATATACTTATATTATGATTTTTTCATTAAATTTTTCAACTGTTTTTTTAAACTTTTACACATTGTTAATATAAAAAAACTTCTAGAAATAAATTATTCTAGAAGTTTTTAGCCATTATTATATTTATTTATTATTTTTATTTATTATTTTTTAACATATCTGCAATTGCTGCTATGCTACCTAAAGAAGACAATGTCTCATTTGGTAATATAAGTTTATTAGCTGGATTTGCAGCCATTTCTTTTAATGCTTCAATTTGTTTTAATGCAATTACTCTTTCATCAGTTCCTGAATCTAATATTGCTGCATTTACCATTCTTACAGCTTCTGCTTCTGCTTTTGCTATTTCCTCTATAGCTTTTGCTTTACCTTCTGCCTCTAAAAGTTGAGATTCTTTTAAACCTTCTGCTTTTCTTATTTGAGCCTCTTTTTGCGCTTCTGCCTCTAATATTCTAGCTTGTTTTTCTCCTTCAGCCTTTTCTATTTGAGATTGTCTTGATCCTTCTGCTTGAAGGATCATAGCTCTTTTATCTCTTTCTGCTTTCATTTGCTTTTCCATTGCATTTTGTATTTCAGCTGGTGGAATAATATTTTTTATTTCTACTGATAATATTTTTATTCCATATGCATCTGTAATTTGATCAATTATAATTAATAATTCTTGATTTATTTTATCTCTTCCTGATAAAACTTCATCTAAAGTCATATTACCAATTATATTTCTTATGTTCGTTGTTGCTGAATACACTATACCTGCTCTATAATCTTCAATATTATATACTGCATCCTTTGCATTTAAAAGCTTATAAAATATAACATTGTCTACTGATATATTAACATTATCCTTTGTAATAACTGTTTGTGGTGGTACGTCTATTATTTGTTGTTTTGTTGAAACCTTCTTTCTTACAAAATCAGCAAAAGGAATTGTTACATGCCATCCTGGTTCTAAAACTCTATGGAATTGTCCAAACCTTTCTACTACATAAAGATATCCTGTATTTACAATTTTAATTGATGATAAAATAGTTATTAATATTAATGCAACAATAACTATTAAAACGATTAATCCAGCCATTATTATTCCTCCTATTTTTTGTATTTTTTAATCATTAACTGAGTTCCTTCTATTCCTGTAATAATAAATTTATCCCCCTTTTTAATTTCTTCTCCTTCATTTATTACAGTCCAATATGAACCCCTTACTTTAACTAATGCTGTTTCCTTAATATTTTTCTCTGAATCCAAAATCATACCAATATAAGTTTCTTCCATTAATGGAATTGTTTTTATATCAGTTTTAAATTTTTTCTTAGCCCAAGGATATCCAATACCTATTGCTATTAAACTAACTACAGCAAATATTATAATTTGTACTAAAAGACTAAATTTTAATAGATTGAAAATTACAGCAGCTATAGCTCCAAGTCCAATCCAAGAAAATAGAAAAGCACTAGTAACTAGATCAATGATAACCATAGCAATAGCAATTCCAATCCATACTAACATTAAATACATATTCCCCTCCTTTTTATTATTTAAATTATATCATTTAAATGTATAATTCTCTTTTAGTTTTTCAATTTTATTGTTTATATTTTGTAATTTTATTATATGTTTTTTGTTATTTCTTTACAAATTTTAATTTAACCCTTTAAAAGGTATTTTATACTATTTAAAGATGACTTTATAAACTTCTCTCTTGTTTTCATTGATTTTCTAATATTTTCATCTTATTATTGTTATATGTATAGTGAAAACTATTAATACTAGTAAATTAATTGGAGATGGTAAATTTATGGATTTTATAAAAGTTGCAGCAGCATGCCCTAAAACCAAAGTTGCTGATATTGAATATAATGTAAATGAAATTTTAAATTGTATAAATTCCGCAAAAGAAAAGGAAGTAAAAGCTATTGTTTTTCCAGAACTATCTATAACCTCCTATACTTGTGGTGATCTTTTTCTTCAAGATATACTAATAAAAAAGTCTTTAAAAGGCTTATTTAAAATTATATCTGAAACATCAAATTTAGATATGTTAATAGCTGTTGGTGCACCTCTTTTAAAGGGATGTACTCTTTATAATTGTGCTTATATTTTATTTAAAGGAACAATTCTTGGAATAGTTCCAAAATCATTTATTCCAAACTATAGTGAGTTTTATGAAAAAAGATGGTTTTCTGAAGGTATTGGAATAATTAACGAAAAAGTTGATCTTCCTTTCCAAAAAAATATACCTTTTGGAACTGACTTAATTTTTTCATCAGATTCTTTTAATTTTGGTGTAGAAATATGTGAAGATTTATGGGTAACAATACCTCCAAGTTCTTACCTTTCATTATTAGGTGCAAATATTATTTTTAATTTATCAGCTTCAAATGAACTTGTTTCTAAAGCAGATTACAGAAAAGAATTAATTAAAAATCAAAGTGCTCGTTCAATTTGCTCTTACATATATTCTTCTGCTGGTGTTTTTGAATCCTCTACAGACCTTTTATTTAGTGGTCATTTATTAATAGGCGAAAATGGAACAATTTTAAAAGAAAATGAAAGATTTCAAAGAGAAAATGAAATTATATATTCAGATATTGATGTATTTAAATTAAAGGCTGAAAGACTTAAAAATTTAAGCTTTAGAGATTCATCAAAAATAACTCCTTTTATTCCAAGGATAATAAACTTTGACTTTAAATCAGTAACCTTAAATAAATTTGATAGATATATAGACAAACATCCCTTTGTTCCTTCTAGAAAAGAAGAAATGGAACAAAGATGCAAAGAAATATTTAATATTCAGTCTTCTGCTCTAGCAAAAAGATTAGAACATGTTAATCTAAAAAAAGCTGTTGTTGGAATATCTGGAGGTCTTGATTCAACTTTAGCTCTTCTTGTAATTGTTAAAACATTTAAATTACTTAATATTGATAATAAAAATATAATTACAATTACAATGCCTGGCTTTGGAACTACAGACAGAACTTACAATAATGCTTTAACTTTATGTAAAGAACTTGGCTGTGATTTAAGAGAAATAAATATTGTTAAAGCTTCTTTACAGCATTTTGAAGATATTGGTCATGATAAAGAAATTCATGATGTTACTTATGAAAATGTTCAAGCAAGAGAAAGAACTCAAATTCTTATGGATATAGCTAATAAAGAAGGGGGAATATTAGTTGGTACTGGTGATCTTTCAGAATTAGCCCTTGGCTGGTGTACATATAACGGAGATCATATGTCTATGTACTCAGTTAATCCATCAATTCCAAAAACATTAGTTAGATATTTAGTAAAATATGTTGCAGAAAATGAATCTACTAAAAAAGTATGTGAAACTTTATTAGATATATTAGATACTCCTGTAAGTCCAGAGCTTCTTCCAAAAGATGAAACTACTGGAGAAATAGTTCAAAAAACAGAAGATATTGTAGGTCCATATGAATTACATGACTTTTTCCTATATCATTTTATAAAACATGGTTCATCAAAGGAAAGAATACTTTTCTTAGCAGAACATGCCTTTAAAAATGATTACTCAAAAGAAACAATAGAAAAATGGCTTGATAAATTCCTTTGGAGATTCTTCTCTCAACAATTTAAGAGAAGTGCCTTACCTGATGGTCCTAAAGTTGGAAGTATTTCTTTAAGCCCTCGTGGTGACTTTAGAATGCCATCTGATGCATCAGTAAACTCTTTCAGATAAATATATTATATAGATTAAATTTTTCTTTATTATACTAATTTAAATAAAAAAGAGTAACTTATTGTTACTCTTTTTTATTATGAAATTTAAAAAATTATTTTTCTCTAATTTCATTAATTTTAGCTTCTACTAATTTTACTAATTCTTCTCTATCCTCTTTATTTTTTACTACATCCATCTTGTCCATATCTATTATTAATACATCAGAAGCATTATAATAATTTTCAACCCACTCGTCATAGCCTTCCCATATAAATTTATAATAGTCTTTTAAATTATCATCTATTTCAAATTCTCTTCCTCTTAATTTTATTCTATCTAAAACTGTTTCAAAAGATCCCTTTAAATAAACCATTATATCTGGAGCTTTTTTTGGCAATTCCTCAAGTTCTTCCATCATGTTATTTAAAAGATTTTCATATATTGACATTTCAAGTTCTGAAATTCTTCCAAGTTCCATATTCTTTTTAGCAAAATACCAATCTTCATAAATTGATCTATCTAAAATATTATTATTTTTTACTAAAGCTTCTTTTATGCTCTTAAATCTAGTATTTAAAAAATATAATTGTAAAAGGAAAGGATATCTTTTCTTTTTTATTTCTTCCTCTGATTCACTATAGAATAAAGGTAATATTGGATTATCATCTACACATTCATAAAAAACTTCAGACCCAAAATGATCTCCTAAAATTTTAGCCACTGAACTTTTTCCAAGTCCTATCATTCCACCAACAACTATCAACATATCTCACCTGTCCTTAAAAATATAATTTCCATATTATTTACATATTTCTGTAAAATTCCCTATTTATAAGAATACAAATTTTAAGTTTTTTAGTCAATAGTCATTTAGTTTTTATTAAATTTTTCTTTATTCTAACAATATAACTTAATCAACTATTTCCTTTAAAATATAACTTATTTTAAAAATTTCTTGTTATGTAATTGATTACTTAATTAAATATATTAATCCTCCTTTACAATTACCCATTCTATAAGATATACTTAGTAAGTTGATAATAATTAATTATAGAATGTACGGTACAAATATATATAAATGAAGGGAAATTTTAATGAATAATATAAAATTTGAAGATTTAAACTTAAGACCAAGTATCTTAAAGGCAATAACTGACTTAGGATATGAGGCACCATCACAAATACAAGCTCAAAGTATACCACTAGCTACAGAAGGATATGACTTAATAGGTCAAGCTCAAACAGGAACTGGAAAAACTGCTGCATTTGGTTGCTCAATACTTAATACTTTTGAAAAATCAAATAATGTTGGTGCACTAATTCTTACTCCTACAAGAGAACTTGCAATTCAAGTTTATGAAGAATTTAAAAAACTTACTAAATATGAAAAACTACAAGTCTTACCTGTATATGGTGGAGATTCAATAACTAAACAAATAAAGGCATTAAACCAACATGTTGATATAGTTGTCGGAACACCAGGTAGAGTTCTTGATTTAATAAGAAGAAAGAAGCTTATCTTAAATAATGCTAAATATTTAGTATTAGATGAAGCTGACGAAATGCTTAACATGGGATTTATAGATGATATTGAAAGTGTTATAAAGGAGCTTCCAGAAGAACGTCAAACACTTTTATTCTCTGCCACAATGCCAGCTCAAATTAAAAAATTAGCTAATAAGTATATGAAAAAAGATGCTAAGCATATAGAAATTAAAAAAGTTGCTATGACAGTATCAAAAATAGAACAAAAATACTTTGAAGTTAATCATAAAAATAAATTTGAAGCATTATGTAGAGTTTTAGACTTTGATACTCCAGAAATCGCTATAATATTCTGTAAAACTAAAAAGGGTGTTGATGAGCTAGTTCAAGAAATGCAAAGTAAAAATTATGTTGTTGAGGGAATGCACGGAGATATGTCTCAAGTTCATAGAATGAAAACTTTAAAGAGATTTAAAGAAGGCTCTTTGAACTTCTTAGTTGCAACAGATGTTGCTGCAAGAGGAATAGATGTTGATGGAGTTACTCACGTTATAAACTATGATTTAACTCAAGATGTTGAAAGTTATGTTCATAGAATTGGAAGAACAGGAAGAGCTAATAGAGAAGGTACTGCTTATTCATTTGTTACTCCAAGAGAAAATGGAATGATGAGAGAAATAAAAAAAGTAACTAAAGGCAATATAGAAAAGGGAACTATACCTACAGTTGATGAAATACTTGAAAATAAACTTAAAAACAAGTATTCAAGTATAGAAGGAGCTCTTCAAAAGAAAGCCTATAAGAAATACTTACCTCTTGCTGAAAATATAGCTGAAAACTTTGATCCAGTTGATGCTATTGCTGCATTATTAAAAATGCAATTTGACAAAGAAATGTCTTTTGATTATAAAGAAAATGCTTTAAAATCTCCAAAATCACAAGAAGTTAGACTATTCTTCTCAATAGGTAAAAGGGATAAACTTTCACCTAAAACTTTTGTTAAATTTATTGTAGATAAAGCTAGAGTAAACGGATCTAAAATAAATAAAATCGATATACTTGAGAGTTTCTCTTTTGTTTCAGTAGAACCAGATATACAAAAGAAAGTAATTGAAAAATGTTCAGGACTAAAACTTAACGGAAGAAGAGTTAACGTAGAAGTTGCGACAAAAAGAAAATAAATTTTAAGCAAGGTTAATCTACCTTGCTTTTTTTATAATATATTTTTATTGAATTCTAAAGTTATATAAAATTAAAATATAAATCTATTTTTTAAGTAAATATTTATTATAACAAAAAAAGAAAAGAGTAGTATTTAATTAAATCACTACCCTTTTCTAAATATCTTCTATAAACATAAAAATTTATATCCTTTCTATTTTGAAGATAATCTTTCTGATAAAGTCTTTAATTCTTTAAGATTTAATGATGAAAGACTTTTTCTTGTGTATTTACTTTTAGATGAATTTTTTCTTATTCTTGATATAAATACTTCTCTATAATTCATATAATACCCTCCTTTTTAAATTTAATTACATTATACCTATTTATATTATAATTATGAAATATAAATAACAAAATGCCAGATATATAAACTGGCATTTTTATTATCCTAAATATGAAACTGCACTAAGTGCAGCAATATTGCCTTCTCCAGCAGATTTTATATATTGATAAGGCTTACCAACACAATCCCCTGCTGCGAAACATCCTTTAATATTTGTGCGCATTAATCTATCTACTTTAATATGTCCATCTTCTATTTCAAGACCTGGAACTAATTGAGTTGGTGGAACAGCATTTTTTAATAAAAATATCCCATCTGTTTCTAACTCTTTCCCACTTTTAAATATTATTTTTGAAACTTTAGAATCTCCTACAATTTCTGAAGGTCTATCATCTATAATAGTTATTCTTTCATTCAATTTATAATTACCCTTATACATTGGAACAAAGAATACCTCTCCTGCTAACTCATTAACAAAATTTGCTTCTTCTTCTCCTTCTTCTGTATAACTTATTATTGTTACCCTTTTGCCTTTATAAAGTGGGGCATCACAAGTTGCACAATATCCAACTCCTCTACCAAGGAATTCTTCTTCACCCTTTAATGGTTTAGTATACTCTGTACCTGTTGCTAATATAACTGTTTTAGCTTCATACATATTTTGATTAACCATTAAAGAAAAATAATCACCCATTGAATAAATGTTATTTATTCTTTCAGGTATAATTTCAATTCCCATTTTATCCAAATGACTTTGAAAATCATTTAAAAGATCTTTACCAGTTCCTGAAGTAAAACCTAAGTAATTGTTAACTTTTGGAGCTTTTTCTAACTTGTCACTAAGATTTTTGCTACCAAAAATTATAAAAGATTTATTTCTAATCTTTGCATTTAGTGCTGCTGATAAACCTGCAGGTCCACTTCCCACTATTGCAATATCATATCTTTTTTCCATAAAAGTAGCCTCTTATTTATTTTTTTCAATTAATGCTTTTATTTGATCCTTTGGTAAAAATCCTACAACAGTATCAACTTCTTTTCCATCTTTAAACAATTTTATTGTTGGTATACTTTGTATTTCATATTTATTTGCTACATTTGGACTTTCATCAACATCTATCTTTATAAACTTAATATCTTCCATTTCTGTTTCTAATTCTTCTAAAATTGGAGCTATCATCTTGCATGGTCCACACCAAGTTGCAAAAAAATCAACAAGAACTACTCCCTTTTCATCTATAACTTCTTTATTAAAATCATTATCTCCTATATGTCTTGGCATAATTTTTTCCTCCTGTTTTATACCCCCAAGGGGTATATCTTTTTTTATTAATAATATACCTTTTTATATTATTAGTCAATACTATTTTTAACTATTCTTTTTAATGTTTCTCATAATAATTTTTCAAGTTTCAAATTTATTTTTATTATATCTTAAATTATTTTTATTAAAATATAATTATAAAAAGGACTTTTATAATAAAAAGTCCCTTTTTTATAATTTTTTTAATCAATTTTCATTGCTAAAGTATATAGATCATAATAAGTTCCTTTTTTATTCATAAGCTCATTATGACTACCTTTTTCTTCAATGCCCTCATCAGTTAAAACAACTATTTCATCTGCATTTCTTATAGTTGATAATCTATGGGCAACAACTATTGTTGTTCTTCCAAGGCAAAGTTTCTCTAATGATTTTTGTATCATAGCCTCAGTTGTATTGTCAAGTGCTGATGTTGCCTCATCTAATATTAAAATTTTAGGATTCTTTAAAAATACTCTAGCTATTGATATTCTTTGTTTTTGACCACCAGATAATTTCACTCCACGCTCTCCAATATAAGTTTCATATCCATCCTTTTGTTCCATTATAAAGTCATGAATATTTGCCATTTTACAAGCTTCTATTATCTCTTCATCGGTAGCTTCCATATTACCATAGAGAATATTTTCTTTTATTGTACCTGTAAATAAAAATACTTCTTGTTGAACCATACCAATATTTTTTCTTAAAGAATCAGCTTTAATATTATAAATACTTTCTCCATCAATTAAAATATCTCCACTATCTATTTCATAAAATCTAGGAATCAAATTACAAAAAGTTGTCTTACCTCCACCTGAAGGTCCAACTAATGCTACCATCTTTCCAGCTTCAATATCTAATGAAATTCCTTCTAATATTTTTTTATCTTCATAACTAAAGTGAACATTGTCAAACTTTATATCCCCTTTAATATTCTTTAAATCCTTAGCATTTTCTTTATCCTTTTCTTTAGGTAGCTTTAAAATATCAGTAAATCTATTAAATCCGCTCATTCCATTTTGATATTGTTCCATAAAGTTTATTAATTTTTTAATTGGATCTGTAAATAACTTTATATAAAGAACATAAGCCATAAAATCACCAATATTAATCTTATTATATAAAGTAAAAATTCCACCTAAAATTAATACTACATAATTTAATAAATCAACATAAAAATTAGCTCCTGCAAAATACTGAGCCATAACTTTATATGCCCTTTCTCTTGCTCTTTTAAATCTTGTATTACCAACTTCAAACTTTTCTATTTCATACTTTTCACTTACAAAAGCCTTTGAAACTTTAATTCCAGAAATACTATTTTGAAGTGTCGCATTTACAAAACCTGTTTCTTCCCTTGTTTTAAGAAAGGCTCTATGCATTCTCTTTCTTTGAATTAAAGTGAAAATAACTATTATAGGAATAAAAGCAAATATAATAAGAGTTAATATTAAATTTATATTTACAAGTATAATAAATGAACCAAATAGCATTATAATTGAAATGAATAAATCTTCCGGTCCATGATGGGCAAGTTCTGAAATATCATTTAAATCATTTACTATTCTAGACATTATATCTCCAGTTTTATTATTATCAAAGTATGTATTAGGAAGTCTTTGAAGGTGAGTATATAAGTCTCTTCTCATATCTCCTTGCATTCTAACTCCAACCACATGTCCCCAATACTGCATAAAGTAACCACAAATAGCTTTAACAATAAATATTAAAATAAGTGTTATTCCAAAGTAACTTATCATTTTTAAATCTTTATCTGGTATAGATATGTTTATAAGTTCTTTTGTCATATATGGATATACTAAATCACAACCTGCTGCAATTAATGCGGCAAGTAAATCTAATAAAAACAACTTTTTATATGGTTTATAATAAGTAATAAATTTTTTTAACATTTTCTCTCCTTATAGTAAATTTATAATATCTCCTTTGTGTTTTTGAAGTTCTTCTGTGAAAACTCCTTTAACCTTTAAAGGTGATTCTCCAACAACAATTACCTTTCCTTGGAAATATATACATTCATCCACATCATGTGTAACAAAAATAACTATTCTCTTATCTTCATTAAAAATCTTCTTAAATTCATCCATAATAGAATATTTCGTTTTATAATCTAAAGACTTAAATGGCTCATCCATAAGTATTACCTTTGAAGGTTTACCTAAAGCCCTTGCAATATTAATTCTTTGCTTCATTCCACCACTTAGCTTATCTGGATAAGTATTTACCCAGTCTTCTCCTGAAACCTTTTTTAATACCTCTAAAACCTTATTGTCAAGGTCTATTCCTTTATAATAATTTTTTAAAGCTAATTTTAAATTTTGTGACACTGTAAGCCATGGTATTAATCTATCTTCTTGAAAAATATAACTAACATTATTTAAATTACATCCTTCTATTGTTCCAGAATCTAATTTAAGTAGCCCTGAAATTAAATTTAATATTGTACTTTTTCCTTTTCCCGATTCTCCTATTAAACAATTAATTTTGCTATTATCTAGCACTAAATTAAAATTATCTAATACTTTCTTTTCGCCAAAACTTTTACATACATTTTTAAGTATTAATTTACTCATCTTTTTGCCACCTATAATATTTTTTAGTTAAAATTTTATTTACTAATTCAAAAAGTAAAGATATTATAGCAATAATTACTATCCAAGCAAAAATAGTTGGAGTATCAAAGTTCATCTTTGCAAGCTGTACTGATGCCCCTATACCATATTTAGGCTGTCCGTGAACTTCTCCAGCAATTACTACCTTAAAGGCTAATGATATAGTAGGAACTAATATTTTTAGTATATAAAAAATTATATTTGGCACATATACCTTTTTAACTTTTTCTAAAGTTGGTACTTCATATATTTTCATCATTTCTTCTAATTTTTTATCATTTTTAGTTAAAGTATTTAAAATGCCATCATAAAGAATTGGAAATACAATTGCTATTCCTACTATAAATGGAGCATTATCTTTATCAACCCATATAAGGGCAAGAACTACTAATACAAGAGTTGGGATTGTTTTTCCTATAGAATTCAAAGGTTTTAATAGATTATTTATAAGAGGGTACAAACTTGACAGTACCCCCATTATTATTGCAAATACAAGTGCCACTCCAAAGCTGATTATTGTTCTATAAAAGCTTGAAAATACAATTAGCAAAAAATCCTTTTCTTTTACTATTTGAAATAATGAAGTTAGCACCTCTTGAAGCTTTGGAAGATATATATCATTATTAATTTTTAATGCAATTACCTGCCAAAGTAATAATAATATAAATCCTCCTATTAATATTTCAAATTTACTTTTCCATGTAGATTCCTTCATTTGGAACCTTTCCGCCTATTGACTTACTATCAAATTTATCTAATTTTTTAAAGTAAGTATTATATTCTGTCTTTGAATCCTTTATTGGAACATATTTAAGATTTGATTTTTTAATAGCTTTTCCTATTATGTTTTTATTTGCTGAAACGCCTATGCTTTCACAAATATCTCCAAGGTCCTTTTTATCTTCTACTGCATATTTTACACTGTCATCTAATTTATCTAAGAACTTTTCAACAAATTTATTATCATTTTTAATTAAGTCTTCCTTAACTATTACAGTAGCTTGAGGGAAACCGTATTTTGAATTATTTTCTTTCTTCCACTCATCATTTAAATTCATTATTACATTTAAATTTGGCTTCTTAGCTAATACTTGACTTAAAGCTGGTTCTGGAACAACTGCAAATTTTGCTTTTCCTGAAATTATTGTTGGTGCAAGTTCTGTAATTCCATTTAAATAACTAAACTTAATATCCTTATTTACATTTAAGCCTAAGTTGCTTAAAACATCTCTAGTAACTATATCTGGAGTAAGACCTTTACCTATATTATAAATTTCTTTTCCTTTTAAATCTTTTATATTTTTTATTTTTTCTGTTGATACTAAGTAAAAAGATCCCCAACCTGTTGTTGCTGCTATTTTATAACCTATCTTTTTGTTATATTGTATTGCAGCTACATTTGATGGAACTATTGCAATGTCAGCTTCGCCCTTCATTACAGAAGTTACTAATGCATCTGGAGTCTTTTCTATTGTATATTTAACATTAAATCCATCTTCTATCTTTGGATTATCTTTTATTAATTTAGCTGCACTTATAGCTGGAGGTCCATCTGGTACCATTACCTTTATTTCCTTTGCTTGTTTTGAAGCATCTGAAGTACTTTTATTACCTTCACCACAGCCTACTAACGTAAAGACTGCTACCATCATCAATAAAATACTTGCTATCTTTTTTTTCATAACTTATATCCCCCTTATATTATTAAGTTGTATTTTTAAGCTATAATCAGTATGCCTTTATAGCATATTTCATAAAGTAAATTTTGCTTTAAATTAAATTATACCAAAAAAATGCAAAATTCTCTATAAAATTACCATGTATTTATTTTACCTAATATGATTACCCTATATTTAGTAAATATTTTTAACCTTAATCATATTTTATAACGAGGTGATAATTTATATGTACAATAAAAGTATAGATAATGTATTAATAGAATTTTCTTCAGATAAAATAACAGGTTTAACTACAGAAGAAGCAAAATTAAGATTGAAAAAAAATGGTTTAAATAAGTTAGAATCTAAAAACTCTAAAACTATTATTAATATATTTTTTGATCAACTAAAGGATGCAATGATTTATATATTAATTGCTGCTGCCATAATATCTGCCTTTATGGGAGAATATAGTGATGCAATAATAATACTTATAGTTATTTTAATAAACGCAATAATAGGAGTAGTTCAAGAATCAAAAGCTGAGAAAGCTTTAGCTGCATTAAAACAATTATCAACTCCTAAAGCATTAGTTAAAAGAGATTCTGAAATTATTGAAATTCCATCAGAGGAAGTTGTACTTGGAGATATCGTTATTATTGATGCTGGAAGATATATTCCTTGCGATTTACGTTTAATTGAAACAGCTAATTTGCAAATAGAAGAATCTGCTTTTACAGGTGAATCACTTCCTGTAACTAAAGATGCAAATAAAATTTTTAATTCAGAAGAAAAAGAACCTCCAATTGGAGATAGAATTAATATGGCTTATATGTCTACCCTTTCAACTTATGGTCGTGGAATTGGAGTATGTACTGCTACCGGAATGGATACTGAAATTGGAAAGATTGCAAAAATGCTTCAAGAAGAAAAGGAAGATATGACTCCTCTTCAAAAAAGGCTATCCTCCCTCGGAAAAATTTTAGGTATAGCTGCCCTTTGTATATGTATTATTATATTTATTATTGGAATGTTTCAAGGAAGAGATTTATTTGAAATGGCATTAACTTCTATAAGTTTAGCAGTTGCTGCAATTCCTGAAGGACTTCCTGCTATAGTTGCTATAGTTTTAGCCCTTGGAGTTCAAAGAATGATTAGCAAAAATGCAATTATAAAAAAACTTCCTGCTGTTGAAACTTTAGGCTCTGTAAATATAATATGTTCAGATAAAACTGGTACATTAACTTTAAATAAAATGACTGTTAGAAAAATTTATAATAATACTGATTTAATGGATACTTCATCTATTAAAAATATTAATGAAAATACAAATATATTATTAGAAACAATGATTCTCTGTAATGATGCAACCTCTTCTGATAAAGGTGGTACAGGTGATCCAACTGAAGTTGCTCTATTAGATGTTGGAAGTTCCTTTAATTATTTTAAAGAAGATTTAGATAAAAAGTATGAAAGATTAGATGAAATCCCTTTTGATTCTGATAGAAAACTTATGAGTACATTAAACAAATATAATAATAAATTTAGGATTCATACTAAAGGTGCAATAGATTCCCTTTTTAAAATTTGTACTAAAATTTTAATTAACGATGAAATTAAACCATTAACTGATGATATAAAAAAAGATCTACTATTAAAATCAAACTTAATGTCAGATGAAGCCTTAAGAGTACTTGGGGCAGCCTATAAAGATATAGAATCTAAAGATATTAAAATTTCAGATATAGAAAAAGATTTAATATTTGTTGGTTTAATGGGAATGATTGATCCTCCAAGAAAAGAAGTGAGAGATTCAATTAAACTTTGTGATAGAGCAGGTATTAAAACAATAATGATAACTGGTGATCATAAAAATACTGCTTATGCAATTGGAAAAGAACTTGGAATATGCAATGACTTTAATGAATGTATAGAAGGAAATGAATTAGATAAATTTTCTATGGATGAACTTAAAAGTAATATAAATAAATATAGAATTTTTGCTCGTGTATCTCCAGAGCATAAAGTGAAAATAGTTAAAGCCTTTAGATCTTATGGCAATATTGTTTCTATGACTGGTGATGGTGTTAATGATGCACCTTCTTTAAAGTCTGCTGATATTGGTGTTGCTATGGGAATAACAGGTACTGATGTTGCAAAAGGTGCTGCTGATATGATCCTTACAGATGATAACTTTACTACAATAGTTGATGCCGTTGAAGAAGGAAGAAACATATATTCTAATATAAAAAAATCAATAACATTCTTACTTTCCTGTAATTTTGGGGAAATAATTGCCTTATTTATTTCTATACTTTTAAACTGGCAAGCTCCTCTTAAGCCAATTCATATTTTGTGGGTAAATCTTATAACAGATAGCTTTCCAGCTCTCTCTTTAGGTGTTGACCCTTTAGATGATGATGTTATGAATGAACCTCCAAGGGCTAATACAGAAGGATTATTTACTAAGGGAACACTTATTACTTTAATACTAAATGGACTAACAATTGGAATAGTTACGCTAATTGCATTTTTAACTGCATTAAAATACTATCCAAATTCAATTACTCATGCTCAAACTATGGCTTTTGTAGTTCTTAGTGTTTCTCAACTTTTCCTATCCCTTTCTATAAGAAATGCTAAAAAATCTATTTTTAAAATTGGATTATTTAAAAATAAATATTTAATCTTTTCAATTTTAGGAGGAATAGCTATTCAATTAGTAATAATATCAGTTCCTTTTTTAGCATCAATATTTAAAGTATATCCACTTTCCTTTGGAGACTTTGGCTTTGTATTTTTAATATCATTAGTACCTCTTATTATTAATGAATTAAGTAAGATATTTACAAAAAACATTAAATATTAAATTTATTATATAAAAAGAACCTATATATTTTAGATTATCTTTTAAGATTCTCCATTATATATAGGTTTAGTTTTTTATCTAAAAATTTTTAATGTATTATTATTTTAATTTTGTTCCTTCTTCACTTTGTTCAATTAGGCCTTCTTTCATTAATCCACCTAAAGCCATCTTAAAATAATTTTTACTTGTTCCAAAAACTTCTCTTATTTCTTCTGGATTAGATCTATCATTATATGCCATTACTCCATCATTTTCTCTTAAATACTTAAGAATTTTTTCTTGAATTTCAGATCTAGCATCTAATCTCTTCTTTCTTGTTGATAATCCAACAGTTCCATCTTCATATATTCTTTTAACTCTTGCTTTTAATTCATCTCCTGGATATATAGTTTCAATATGCTCATTTCCAAGTATTATGCCTCTATATTTACCATCTATTGCAACTTTAATTGTTGTTGATGTTCCTTTTCCATAAGATATTACATTTACTATATCATCAACTTTATAACCTTCTCCTTGATCTAAATAGTCATCAACATCTGTAGTTGCTGCAAGTCTTCCTGTTTTATCTAAATAAGCATAGAAAAGATACTTTTTACCTACTAAAAGTTTAAATCTTTGTTCCTTTAATGGTACAAATAAATCTTTTTCTAATCCCATATTACAGAAAGCTCCAAATTTATTTTCATCAACAACTTCTAAGTATGCAACCTTTCCAACTTCGATTAAAGGCTTTTTCATAGTTGCAATTGGTCTATCTTGAGAATCCATATATGCAAATATTTCTACCTCGTCACCAACTTCTAATGTATTGCCATTTAATAATGACTTTGGTAATAATATTTCATTATTTTTATTATCACTTAAAAAGAAGCCAAAATCTCTTTCTTTAACAACTTCTAATTTATTATATTCACCTATTTTTATCATTTTTCCTCCTATATTTAAGCATATTCTTTGCTTAACTCAATGTAATGTTTTGCAGAATTTTTTATTTCTTCTATTTCTTCTTCTGTTAATTTTCTAACTGCCCTTGCAGGATTACCAAGTATTAAAGAACCTTCTTCAAATTCTTTATTTTGAGTAACTAATGCCCCAGCACCAACAATTGAATTTTTACCTATCTTTGCTCCATTTAATATTATTGAACCCATTCCTATTAATGTATTTTCTCCTACAGTACATCCATGAACAATAGCACCATGTCCTATAGTTACATTTTCTCCAATATTTACTTCATGGTTATTTTCCACATGAATAACTGAATTTTCTTGAACATTGCTTCCCTTACCAATGTATATTCTATTTACATCTCCTCTTAATCTACTTCCAAACCAAATACTGCAATCATCTTCTATCATAACATCACCTATTATATCTACACTTTCTGATATATATGCTAGTTCGCTAATTTTTGGTTTTTTATCTCTAAAACTTTTAATCATTTTAATTCATCTCCATGTAAAATTCTTATACTATTTTATCATCTAAACAAATCATTGTCATTATTTTATATGTTATATAACTATATATAATTATAAACAATTTTAAGGATATTATTTATGAGTAAACATACTAAAACTAATATAAGCATTTTTAATTCAAAAGAACTTAATGTATTTTACGGGATACCAAACTGCTACACTTCTTATTCTTTAGGTATAGCTAATCTTTATGATGCTCTTCATTATAGCTATCATAATAATTTAGATTTTTTAATAACTACAGATCAAAATGATCTTTTAGCTCAAAATTCTTCTTATGACAAGAATAATAAATCTAAGTGGTTATCAGCCCAAAGTCTAGGAAAAAAATTTATGAAAAAAAGAGAAAACTTTGTTTATTTACTAGGCTTTGAAGGGAAAACTACCTCCTACGGTAATATTGATATAATAAACTCAAATACATTCTTTACTGGAGAAATTAAAGATATTAATTTATTAATTTTTTGGATGCTTAATAATCCAAATGCCTTCATAATAATAAAAAGACCTATTAAAACTACCTTATCAATTCCATATAGCAAAATACTAAATAGTATGATTACGTCAATAGAAGTATGTTATGGTACATTTGGAAATCGCTACAGTAGACGTGAAAAATATTATTTTAGTCTTTTGGATGCAGGATGGAAACTTGGTGCAGTAAATAGTCAAAATAATAAAAAATTAGATTTTGGAGATTATGACAACCTTACAGGGGTAATTATCCCCAAATTAACAAAAAATAATTTAATAGAAGCTTTTAGAAAACGTAGAACTTTTTCTTCTGAGTCAAGAAGCCTAAACTTTTATTTTTTAGCAAATGATACTTTAATGGGAGGAGTTCTTCCTTCTTATTGTGAAAAAATAAAATTTTCTATTATTGCGGAAGATAAAAATTACCCTATAGAAAAAATAGAAATAATTAAAAATCATGGCAAAATAGTTCATACTTTAACAAATATAAATTTATCTAAAATAAAATATTTATACGAACATACATTAGAAAATGATGAAAGCTGGTTTTTAATAAAAATATATCAAAAGGATGATAGAATAGCTATAAGTTCTCCAATATTTGTCCACTAAAAAATCCAAAGTTATTACTTTGGATTTTTATCTTTCATATGTTTAGCTCTATTTGGTTTTGCTTTTGATTTTATAACTATTTTCTTTTCTACTTTTGGTCCACCAGTTTGTTGTATATCTAAAAACCACAAGAAAAGAACCACAATAATAGGTGTCATAATTAAAGAAACCCATTGTATTTTAACTATTCCTGTCATTTGTATAACAAGTAATATGATAGCTATTGCAAGTGGTATAAACTTATTTATACGTATTTTAGTAAATACATATTTTTTACAAAGGATATATAATCCAAATATAATTGCTAACATTATTATAAATTGTAAAATTGTAAATAATACTCCAGCCATAAATTAATTACCTCCTATTTTATTTTATATACTTAATATTAAGTTAAATTTATAATCTTTTCAAGTATAATAATTGTGAAATTAACTTTATTTAAATTTTATTACTTTTTAGTAAATTTTATGTTGTTTTTATTAAAATAATAATATTTCTTAAATTTTTTAAACATTTTTCAATTTTACCTTTCTGAAATGATGATTCTTTGATAAAATATATTTTGATTTATAAATTTATTAATTCCAAGAGGTGATCCAATGGCTATAAATACAAATTTACAATTAGATGAATTAGATCTTCAAATATTAGATTTATTAATAAAGGATTGTAGAACACCATATTTAGAAATAGCTAGAATATGTCATGTAAGTGGTGGTACTATTCATGTTAGGATGAAGAAAATGGAAGATATGGGCATAATTAAAGGAACTCGTATTATTCTTAATCTTCCAAAGCTAGGATATGATGTTTGTTGCTTTGTTGGTATATATATTGATAAAACTTCTTAATTTGATTATGTAGTTGAAGAAATAAAAAATATTACTGAAGTTGTAGAACTTCATTTGACTACAGGAAATTATTCAATGTTTGCAAAATTAATATGTAGAAACATTGCTGACTTACAAGATGTATTAATGAATAAAATAAATAATATTTCTGGAATTCAAAGAACTGATACATTTATATCTCTTTCTCAATCATTAGATAGAAATATAACATTATAAACTTATAAACTTAATGAATAATATTTTCTTAAAATACTAATACTATGTTATGAAAAAATATTTTAAGGAAGTGTTTTTTTATGAAATTTCTTGATACTTTAGCACTTTTATTAGTAATAATAGGTGCAATAAATTGGGGGCTTATTGGATTTTTTCAATTTGATTTAGTTAAAGCCCTATTTGGTGATATGTCAGCTTTAAGTAGAATTGTATATTCAATTATCGGAATAGCTGGACTTTATTCAATTTCCTTTTTTGCTAAAAGCAAATATGTAAATGATTAATCAAATTTTAAATAGCATGAATTTATTATTCTATTCATGTTGGATTTTACATAAAAATATTTTTATGTAAAATCTTTATTTATTAAAGTTTTAATCATTAAGTAAAAAAAGGTTGAATTTTCTAGAATTCAACCTTTTTTTATACTTTTTTTAATATTTAAATTTTATTTAAATCCTAAGATTAATCCAACTTGATATACTATTGTAGAAACTATTAAAGCCACAATAAATGTTCCAACAGCTGCAAATACTGTCCATTTAATTGAGTTTGTTTCTCTCTTAATTGCTCCAAGCGCCGCAAGACATGGAGTAAATAAAAGCGTCATAACCATATAAGACATAGCTGATAAAGGAGTAAAATGTGCAGCTATTGCTGAAGTAATCTCTGCCCCTTCTGATACTCCGACATATAACATACCTAAAGTAGCTACAACAGTTTCTTTTGCAATTATCCCTGAGAATAGTGCTACTGAAGCCTGCCATGTAGCAAATCCAGCAAGTGCATATATTGGTGCTATAAAATTCCCAACCATTCCAAGAATTGAATTTTCTCCATATTGTTCTACTCCAAATGGTAAAACTGATAATAGCCATATTACTACAACTGCTGGGAAAATTATAACTCCAGCCTTTTTAACGAAAGCTCCGCCTTTCTCCCAAGTTAAAGTTAATACATTTTTAATTGATGGAACTCTGTAACTTGGAAGCTCCATTACAAAATATGATGTATCTCCTTTAAATAATGTCTTACTTAAAAGTTTTCCACAAAGTAATGCTATTATAATTCCTAACGCATAAAGGCTTACTAAAATAAGTGAAGCATGTGTTTGGAAGAATGCATCAATAAATACTAAGTATATTGGAAGTCTTGCTCCACAAGATACAAAAGGATTTATAAGTATAGCTATCATTCTATCTTTTTTACTTTCTAAAGTCCTTGTTGACATAATACCAGGAACATTACAACCAAATCCGATTATCATTGACACAAATGTTTTACCATGTAATCCTAAAGCTCTCATAATTCTATCCATAATATAAGCAGCTCTTGCCATGTATCCACTATCTTCTAATAATCCCATTAAGAAATACATAACCATAATTAAAGGTAAGAAGCTAAGTACAGCTCCAATACCTGCAAAAATACCATCTCCTACAAATCCAGTTAAGAAATCTGGTGCTCCAAGTCCTTGTAATTTCTCAACTACAAACCCTCCAGCATCTCCTATTAATTCTGCAACCCATTCTTGTACAGTTCCACCAATTTTAAAAGTTATATCATATAATATATACATTATAATTGCAAATATTGGTATTCCCAAAAACTTATTTGTTACAACTGCATCTATTTTGTCTGATAATGTTTTAACAGAATTCTTAGGTTTTTTAAGTATTCCTTTAGTTATATTACTGATATAATTATATCTATCATCTACTATAGCCATTTCTGGATCTAATCCTTCTGACTCTATGTATTCATCTATAAGTTCGTCGGTATTTTTTATAATATTATCGTAACCTTTTTCTTTTATGTATCCTCTTATATAACTATCATTTTCTAGTAATTTTAAAGCTATCCATTCTGATGAATAATCTAAATTTTCACTATTAACTTCTAGTTTTCTTTTTAATATATCTACCTTTTTCATTAGTTTATCATTAATATTAAAGTGTTTACTGCTATTACCACTAATATTAATTGCTTTTTCTATAAGTTTATCTATTCCATCTTTTTTAGTCGCTACTGTTTCAACAACTGGAATTCCTAATCTTTTAGATAACTCATCAGAATTTATATTTATTCCTTTACTTTTTGCATTATCCATCATATTAAGGGCTAATACTACATTTACACCAAGTTCAAGTAATTGAGCAGTTAAATATAAATTTCTTTCTAAGTTAGCTGCATCAATAACATTTATAACTACATCAGGCTTGTCTTTAATTATATAATCTCTTGCAACAATTTCATCTTCTGAATATGCACCTAAACTATATGTTCCTGGCAAATCAATTATACTGTATTCCTTATTTTTATGTTTTAGTATACCTTCTTTTTTTTCAACTGTAACTCCAGGCCAATTTCCTATATGTTGTCTTGATTTAGTTAAAATATTAAAAATACTACTTTTCCCACAATTTGGATTTCCTGCTAAAGCTATTTTCATCTTTTTGATTCCCCCTTAAAGCTCATTTTATTCTGCTAAAATTTTCTGTGCCATTCCTTTGCTGATTGCAAGTCTTGAACCACTTATTCCTATTATTAATGAAGAACCATCATTTTTTATTATTTCAATTTCTGTTCCTCTATTAACTCCCATTTCTTTAATTTTTTTGCCCATTTTCTCATTCATTTTAATATCTTTAATCATTACTGATTTTCCTTCTTGAACAAATGATATTGGCATCATAAAAATCACTCCTTATATTAAAATTGCATCAGCTTCTTCTTTTCTTAATGTTAGTTTATATCCTCTAACATAAACTTCTATTGGATCTCCAAGTGGAGCTTTACCTGTTATTTCTATTGAAACTCCTGGCGTTATTCCCATATCCATAAGTTTTCTCTTTACTAAACTATCCTTATTAAGCCCTTTAACTACTAGCTTATCTCCAACATTATAATTACCTATCTTTTTCATAAAAACACCTCTTTTAATATTTTTTTAGCTAACTTTAATCTCTTTTAGCTAAAGCTAAACCTTTATCTGTAAATTCCCATTTAACTATAGGATTTAATGACTTACTACTACATCCACAACCACATTTTTCACATTTTGTCGTACTGCAACCTTCTTTTTTTATGTATCCACTAAGTTCTAATTTCTCTTTATATTGAGCTACTATTTCTTCACTTATATCTAATGTCTTTGCTATTCCCTTTACAGAAAAGTCATGACTTTTATACATATAACTTATAATTTGTTTTAACATCTAATCACCTCTATTGATATTGATTATCACTACTGATATACTATTCATTTTCAACTTATTTGTCAACTTTTTCAATCTTTGTATAAATTAATTAACTCATTAATTCTTTATATTAATAAGTTTTACTTTAATTGTTGTTATCAATTGATATTAAAATTCACTTTCTATTAAGCTATAAAAAAAGAGCTAAGTTATCTTTTTTAACTTAACTCTTAAAATTTAATTTTATAAATTTTTAATTTCTTCAAATAATTCTAATGCAGCATCTCTTGGACCTTTCTTTTCTTCTCCCTTAACACCAAGACAAGTTCTTAACTGACCAACCTTAACATTACCTTCAAACATTGCATTAAAATATTTATCTAATAATATATCAGTTTCCTCTTGTTTTTGTGCAGGTCCAAATGGATTAGCAAAATATGATTCAACAAGTCCTGTTTCTGATGTAGTTCCCTTTGCCATTCTAGCACCTGATCTAAATACTTTAATAGCTTCGTTTGCATTATCAAAATAACTTATTGAATTCTCTCCATCTGAAACTTTATCATAGTTATTTGCATAATAGAATAAATCTACATCATATCCTTTTACAATTGCATTGTATGGTGCAACTGGCATAACAAGCCTTGCATTAATTTTGTCTGGATTCATAAATATACTTCTATCCATTTCTTTAAAGGCATAACCTTGATCTAAATCATCTAATCTTACAAAGGCACCTATTTCTGTACCATAACCAAATATTTTTCCATCCTTTAATTTGAATGTACCCATATCATCAAATATTATAGTCATATCTGAAATATAATCTTCACTTAGTGCTCTAAAAGCTTCTAAACTTTCTGATTTTCCAGCTCCACTATCTCCCATAATTACCACATTTGCAGTTTTGCCATTTTTAAGAACTATATTTACCATAGCCCCATGTATTGGAAGATTTCCTCTTTTTATCATTATTAAGTTATGAAGTGTAAGTGTCATCTTTTTCATATATCCAAAATAATCTATTTCTTCTGAATGATTTATATATCCTACCATTATATCGTTTTTCTTATCTTCATAAAATACTGTTTTTAATTCACTATCTTTTTCTTCATCTTTAACACCAAACATAAAAATCATATCTGGCTTTCTTCCTCTACACTCTTCTTTTCTAGCCATTTCAAAAAGATTACATAAAGTTATTCCATGTTCCATAAAGTCTCTGTGGAAATAAATATATGCTAAAAGCTCTCCAACCTTTGCAGGATAACAGAACCAATGGTCTTTATTCATACTTGCATATTTCAATGGATTTTCCTTTATCTCACTAAACATTCCTGTTCTTGTATTTCTCTTTGGATAAGTAATAAATGGAGTTTCTAAAAGTATACTATCTATAAATGGTATCTTTTCTAATATTTCATATCCATCTGGAACAGGCCATATTATTTTATTTAACATAAGGCATGAATTTCCTCCAGCAGGTATTTGTCTAAATACTTTTGGTTGAACTCCTAATATGTTTTTTTCAATTTTTCTATAAAGACGTAAAATTAATTTTGATAATCCATCATTGGCTTCTGTGAAGCTCATCTGAGCTAATCCACCATCAACTTTTCCACCATGAACTAAAGTATATCTTTCAAGTCTTCTCCAGAATAAATAAAATCCTTCAATTAATCTTATAAAATCTTCTTTATTTGTTAATAGCCCTCTATAATGTTCATTAAATTCAATTATTTCTTCTACATTCATTACTGTTAAAAATTTAAAAATTCTTATTAATTCTTTTCTTAATTTTATAACATCATCACAATTTAATGAATTTTGTAAATATCTATAACTTAAAGAATTCTTTCTCTTTGATTTCTTTAAAAATAAATCTAATACTCTCCTAAACCCATCACTTTCTAACAAAGATTCAAATGTAGCACAATACTTTGCTGTGAAATTAATTATTACTTTATCATTGCTCATTGAAAATTCTTTTTGCATAATTTTGCCCCCTCATGAATTTTTTACACTTTAAAAATTTCATTTTTATCACTTTTTTATCGATTTAAACCAATTATATCACACTTTTTGAAATTTTGTGAATAAAAATTTTTCATTTTTAAATTATATTCGCTTATATTCAAATTGTTCCTTTTATCTTTTATAATAAATTTTATAAAAAAAAGTTGCTTTATAAGCAACTTTTATTATACCCAAATCATATTATCTATAACCTCTTTTTGAACTCTTTCAGTTAATGTTTTTTCTTCATCTTTTGTTAAACTATCTGTATATATAGGTTTTCCAAAAACTATTGTAACTTTCCCCTTAGAAAATTTTCTATTATCTTCAAAGCATTTTGATGTTCCATCTATTGAAAATGGTACTATTGGAACTTTCGCTTTTGTTGCAAGCTTCATACTTCCTTTTTTAAATTCATGAACTTTCCCATCTTTAGCTCTAGTTCCTTCTGGAAAGATTGCCATATCATATCCACTTTTTAAGAATTCTGCTCCTTTTGCAATAACTTTAATTGCTTCTCTAACATTATCTCTATCTAAAGCTACGCAATTCATATTTTTAACCCAAAATCCTAATACAGGAATTTTAAGTACTTCTTTTTTAGCTATAAAGCCTACACCTCTACGTGATGCGTATCTTAATACTGGAATATCCAATATACTCATATGGTTTCCTATAAATGCACATGTTTCATCAGGTATATTTTCATAACCTTTTATTTCAATATCCATTCCAACTGTCTTTATTGTAACTTCACTCCATTTACCAAAAACATCTTGTCCATACTTAAATGCTTCCTTTTCTCCTTTAGTTTTATATATATAATTAAATTTAATTCCCTTTAATCTTACAAAAATCATATATATTCCATATTTAATCATCTTAAATATTTGCATTTTCTTATCCTCCTAGCATTTTTCTTAAGTCTTTAATATAATAAAAACCTTTCTTTATCTTTATTATTATACAATATGATGATAAACTATTACAGTATATATTATATAAGGAGGGATTCTTTGAATAAAAAGTTTAGAAACTTATTATGTATTTTAATGCTATTGTTATCAACTGTTTTATTTGGATGTACTAATTCATCTGATAAAAATAACTTAAATTCTTCATCTAATATGTTAGTTCACTACATAAATGTTGGACAAGGAGATGCAGAACTTATACAAGTAAATGGGAAAAATATGCTTATTGACGCTGGACCTAGATCAAATGAAAAAGATATAATTTCATATTTAAATAAACTTAAGATTAAAAAATTAGATTATGTTATTGCTACTCATCCTCATGAGGATCATATAGGTAATATGGCTGAAATAATTAACAAATATGAAATTGGAAAGTTTTATGCTCCAAAAATAGAACATAATACAAGAACTTTTGAAAATATGATTAAAGCTCTTAAAAAGAAGAATTTAAAAATCAATGTTATTAAAGAAGGAACTGATACTATTGACTTAGGTAAAAATACTAAAGTTACAGTATATTCTCCTAAAGCCAATGGCTATGGTGATAAGGGTGATTTAAATAATTACTCTCCAATAATGAAAATAACTTATGGTAAAAATTCTTTCCTATTTACAGGAGATGCAGAAAAGCTTGAAGAAAATTATGTATTAAGTAAAAATTATAACCTTAAGGCAGATGTTTTAAAATTAGGTCATCATGGTTCATCAACTTCTACAACTGATAAATTTTTAAAAGCAGTAAATCCTTCCATTGGAATTATTTCCTGTGGAATAGATAATAAATATGGACATCCGCATAAAGAAACATTAAGGAAACTAAAAAAATATAATATTAAAATATATAGAACAGATAAAGATGGTACTATAGTTCTTTCAAGTAATGGTACTGATATAACTAAAAAGTAAAAATTAAAACACTTAGAAATATTATTTTATTTCTAAGTGTTTTTCTTCTAATATATCAGTTTCTTCTTTATTTTCTATCTCTTCTTCTTTTTCTTCTAACTTAATATATTTTTTCCAGTTAGTATATATATAATATAGGTTAACAACATCTTGTTCATTGTAAAGAAGAATTTTTTCTATCTTTTCCTTTGGCATTCTTTTTATATAATCATTGTCCTTCATAACTTTATGAAAAGTCTTTGCTAAATTCGAACCACTAATAACTTCCCCTTGTCTATCAATATCAAAAATCTTTTCTAATTTTTTAAGACCTATAGAAGTTTTCATTTCTTTCTCATATGCCTTTTGAATATCTATTGAAAAAAATTCTTCTTCAAAATCATATGCTATATTATTTTTATTGAATAAGTAATTTATTACTGTAAAATCATTATTACCTGAAAATGTTGATATAGCTTTTTTACCTTCTTTTTTCATATTCGTAAAATAATTTAGAGCTAAAGTTAGAATATCTTTGCTTTCCTTTTTGTTTTCTATCATATATTGAGTTACATGAAGTATTTTTCTTTCCTTATTATATACACATGCTCCAAAGACACCTATACATTTAGGTTTTTTGTATACATAATGTTCTAAATCAAAGAATATTATATCTTCTGGTAAAACCTTATATTCATTTTCTAAAAAATCTTCTGATTCTAAATTATCTACAGGTATAATGTTTTCTTTTATAATCACAGTATCACTCTTTCTTACTCAAATTGTATATCACCTATATTAAGATTATACGTTACATCTTTTCTTTCTACAATAACATTTATTCTCTCTGACAAATCTTTATCAGATATTATTTTCTTTAAAAGTTCCTTTGTTGGATTCATACAATAAGGATTTCCTACTTTGCTAAGCATTGTATAATCTCCAGCAGTATCTCCATATGCATAACTTTCTTCTAAATCTAAATTATACTTTTCTTGTAATTCCTTAATTGCTTTTTCTTTACTTTCACTATCCCACATAGGTATTACATCACCAGTATATTTATTATCCTTATCTAATATATACTTAGCACCTCTAAAATCATTAAATCCATATTTTGATGACATCTCTTTTACTAATTCTATAGGAGAACCTGAAACGGTAATTAAAATATGTCCTTGTTCCTTGTGCCATTTTATTCTATCCCTTGTAAATGTATATACTCTATCACCTTTTTGTTCAATAACTCTCTTAGCTATAAATTCTATTTGATCGTTCTTTAATCCTTTTATAGCTTCCATATATATATCAATCATTTTTAATAAATATGTATCATAATCACCTTGGCGTCTATCCCACTTTTCAAAATCTTTTCTAACATCATTGTACCATTTTTCTGGTTTAATTATTTCATATTTAATCATTTTTTTAAAAACTTCTGTAATTAAACCTTCTCTATATAAAGTTCCATCAATGTCAAAAAAAGCTGCAATATTTTTCTCCATAAAAAAAACCTCCTCATCCTCTTTAGTAATTAACTTTTCTTTATATTATACCCATAAAAAATTTTTTTGCAAAATAATTCTACAATTATATACTTTTTAGAATATATATTTATATATTTACAAAATTTTTTATACATATTATTTTCATATTAAACATTGACTTCTAAATTCATATAGTGCTATTATAATTATATAATATGATAATGATTTTCATTGTGAGGTGTTAAACAAATGGAATTAATAAAACTAAAACCTGGCGAGCACGGTGTTATAAATGCCATTGGTGGAGATGCTAAATTAGCCAAAAGGTTGTTAGCTTTAGGCTGTATTGAAGGTACTGAAATAACACTAAAAAGAATAGCTCCTTTAGGAGACCCTTTAATAGTAAATTTTAGAGGCTTTGATTTAGCAATAAGGAAAAAAGACGCAAAGAATATTTTACTAACTTAGGGAGGAAATACAAATGACAACAATTGCTTTACTTGGCAATCCAAATGTGGGTAAAACAACTCTTTTTAATGCATTAACTGGTTCAAAACAATATGTTGGTAATTGGCCTGGTGTTACTGTTGAAAAGAAAGAAGGATACTACAAAGATATAAAAATAGTAGATTTACCTGGTATTTATGCAATGGATACTTTTTCTCATGAAGAAAAAGTTGCAAAAAACTTTTTAGAAGATGGCGATGTAGACATTATACTTAATATTGTTGATGGTTCTAATTTAGATAGAAATTTATATTTAACTACTCAACTTAAACAATTTAATAAACCAATAATTCTTGCCATTAATATGATAGATGTTGTTAATAACAAAGGTTATGAAATTGATTATAAAAAGCTTTCAGAAGAATTTGAAATTACAGTTATTCCTATTGTGGCTTCAAAAGGAAAAGGCATTGACTTAGTTAAAAATACATTAGAAAATAATAATTTTACTTATAACAATAATAATTCAAAGTACGATTTTAAAAATGAAAAAGAAGCTTATAAGTATATTGAAAAAGTGGTTCATGATTGTTTGAAGATAAAAGATTCAAACAAAAAGAATTTAACTGAAAAATTAGATAAAATTTTCTTAAATCCAATTTTAGCCTATCCTTTATTTATCATAATAATGGCATTTATGTTCCAATTTACATTTTCATGGGTTGGACAACCTATATCAGATTGGCTAGATGGATTATTAAATGATTCATTTATCCCTTGGATGCATACAGTTTTAAGTAGTGCTTCACCTTGGTTTCAATCATTATTAATTGATGGTATTATAAGCGGTGTAGGTGGAATATTAGTTCTTTTACCTGTAATACTTGCACTATTTATTTGTATAACTTTTTTAGAAGATAGTGGTTACATGGCAAGAGTTGCTTTTTTGATGGACAAACTTATGAGAAAAATGGGACTTTCAGGTAAAGCCTTTATACCAATGATTGTAGGTTTTGGTTGTACAGTTCCTGCAATTATGTCTGCAAGAACATTAGAAAGCGAAAAGGATAGAAAGCTAACAGCTCTACTTGTTCCTTTAATGTCTTGTAATGCTAGACTTCCTGTTTACGCATTATTTGCTTCAGTGTTTTTCACAGAACATAGAGGTTTAGTTGTGGCTTCACTTTATTTGTTAGGTGTTATAGTAGCATTTTTACTTGGTATTTTATTTAAGAAAACTATATTTAAAAAGGATGAAGAACCTTTTATAATAGAACTTCCAAATTATAAGTTACCTCAAGTAAAATCACTTTTAAAACAAACATTTGATAAAGGTAAGGGCTTTTTAAAGAAAGCTGGTACAATTATTTTTGCTATGAGTGTTCTTATTTGGTTCTTATCAAACTTTAATTTTCATGGAATGGTTGAAAATATTGATGAAAGTTTATTAGCTTCAATTGGTTCATTTATTGCTCCAGTTTTTTCTCCACTTGGTTTTGGTAACTGGCAGTCATCAGTTTCTCTATTAAGTGGTTTACTAGCAAAAGAAACTGTTGTTTCTACAATGGAAGTAATATTTAGTGGTGATTTAAGAGTTATTTTACCTCACTTCTTTACATCAATTTCAGCTTATTCATTTTTAATATTTACTTTACTTTATGTTCCTTGTATTTCAGCAGTAGGTACAATGAAGAAAGAATATGGAAATAAGATTACACTTTTTTCAGTTTGTTATCAACTCGTACTTGCTTGGGTTGTTGCATTTATATTCTACAACTTAGCCTCATTATTTTAATAGAAGGTGATATTATGGAAATTATAATAACAGCTGGAATTGTAATATTAGCTGCCTTTATAATATATAAAAATGTTAAGAAATCCTCTAGTGGACAGTGTAATTGTGGTTCTTGTAACAAAAATTGTCCTTCTAGAAAATTAAATATAAAAAAATAAAAATATCAGTAGGTTTTAACCTACTGATATTTTTATTTATCTTATAATTCATCTACTACATCTTTATGTTTTTCCTTAAATCTATTTACTATAATATCATAATAAATTTTTATTGTTGCCATTGTTGGTGATGCAAGAAGCATTCCTATTGCACCAAAAAATCCTCCCCCAATTGTTACGCCAAGTACAACCCAAAAAGGTCCTATTCCAACCTTTCCGCTTACTAATTTAGGTTCTAAATACCATGCATCAAATTGTTGAAGTAATAGTAAGAAGATAAAAACTCCAAGAGTTTTCCATGGAGATATAAATATTGCAACAATACAGCAAACAACTTCACCAACAAATGGTCCAAAATAAGGTATCATATTTGTAAATCCTACTACTATTGCAAGTAATATTGCATAAGGAACTTTTAATATTATAAGACCTATTAATGATATTAGCCCAATTATTAATGAATCTAAAGCTTTAATCCCTATATATGTTCCAATCATATAATTATATGTTCTAAATAAGTTTAGTATCCACTTTCCTCTTTTCTCACCTATAATCATAACTGTAAGTAATTTTCCTTGTTTTATAAATCTTTCTTTATCAGCTAACACATATATTGATATTAAAAAACCAAAACCAATCATTATTATATCTGTAGTTATTGTTAAAAGTGATCCTGCTGCCCCTTCTAATAAATTTACAGCAATAGCTCCAAACTTTGTGGATACTGATGTCAATGTATGAAGTACACCAGCCTCTTTCATTATTGCATAAAACTTATCATTTTGCAGAGCAGAATTAATCCATCCTTGAGCTGTACTAATATAACTTGGTACTTCTTTTGCTATTGATATTATACTATCTATTACACTTGGAATTACATATATTCCTATAATAACTAATATTCCTAGAAAAATTAAATATGTTGCAGCAACTGATAGCCCTCTATTTAATTTAAGTTTTTTTTCAAATAATTTCATTATAGGATTTAAAATATAAGCAAAAATAAAAGCATATATAAATGGTGTTAAAACATTTATAAACTTCTTTAAGATTGCTAAATATATAGGATAATTGTCAACAACTTTATAGACAATAAAAACTATTAAAACTGCAATTAAAATATCTTTATATTTTATGTTTCTATCTAATTTCAAACCGTTCACCACCTTTTAATTTTTCTTTTAGTTATATTATACATTAAAAATTTTAATATTCTATAATGACACAAAAAAATACTAGAAAGTTAACTTTCTAGTATTTTTTATAATTATCTTTACATTTTTTCTACAACATCTATTCCTAATAATCCTAAACCATTTTTAATTACTTGTAGACTTGATTTAACTAGGCTAAGTCTTGCTTTTTTAAGTTCTTCATCTTCTAAATTTAATACTGAATGAGAATTGTAGAACTTATTAAATAGTTTAGCAACTTCTACAACATATCTAGTTACAACTGATGGCTCATATTTTTCAGTTGCTAGATGGATATTTTTTCTAAAGCTTTCTATAGCTTTAACTAATTCAAATTCTTCTTTTGAATTTAATTTACTATAATCTATATTTGTAAGTTCAATATCTTTAGCCTTTTCTAATATACTATTTCCTCTTGCATATGAATATTGAACATATGGTCCAGTTTCTCCTTCAAATGAAAGTATTTCTTTCCAATCAAAGATAATATCTTTTTCTCTTGAATTTTTAAGATAAGTAAATACTACTGCACCAATACCTATCTTCTTAGCTACTTCTTCTTTGTTTTCTAAATCTGGATTTTTTTCATTTATAATTTCTAATGTTTTTGCAATTGCTTCATGTAATAAGTCATCTAATAATATAACTTTACCTTTTCTTGTTGACATTCCACCATCTGGGAACTTAACTAATCCAAAACCTACATGAACACAATTCTTTGCCCAGTCTTTTCCTGCAAGTTCTAATACTTTAAAGAATTGTTTAAAGTGTAATGCTTGAGGTGTTCCAACTACATATATTGATTTATCAAAGTCATAAGTCTTTTTTCTGTAATTTGCAGCTGCTAAGTCTCTTGTTGCATATATAGTAGCTCCATCTCCCTTTAATATAATACAAGGTGGCATATTATATTCATCAAGCATAACAACTTGAGCTCCATTACTTTCTGTAAGTAAGTTTTTCTCTCTTAACTCATCAATTATATCTTGCATTTTATCATTATAGAATGCTTCTCCTGCTAATGAATCAAATTTAATTCCTAAAAGATCATAAACTCTATTAAATTCTTTTAAACTTAAATCTCTAAATCTCTTCCATAATGCTGTTTCTTCTGGTTCGCCATCTTCAAGTCTCTTAAAGTGTAATCTTCCTTCATCTACTAATGATGGATCTTTTTCAGCTTCCTCATGGAATTTAACATATATTCTTAATAATTCTCCTATTGGATCCTTTTCTAAAGCTTCTTCATCTACCCATCTATTATAAGCTGCTATAAGCTTACCAAATTGAGTACCCCAGTCTCCTAAGTGATTTATACCAACTACATTATATCCTTCTTCTTTAAATAATTTATAAAGAGAATTACCTATAGCTGTTGTACAAAGGTGACCAACGTGGAAAGGCTTTGCTATATTTGGTGATGAATACTCAACACATACAGTTTTACCTTCACCAATATTTGATGAACCATATTTATCTCCTTCTTTAAGAACTTCTTCTATAGTATTTTTTGTAAATGTAGTTTTATCTACAAAGAAATTAACATATGGTCCTAAGTTTGTTATTTTTTCAAATCCATCTTTATTTAATTTTGATGCTAACTCTTCAGCTATCATATTTGGAGCTTTTCTTAAAACTTTTGCTAATTGAAAGCAAGGAAAAGCATAATCACCCATTTCTGATTTTGGTGGTATTTCTATAAGTTTTTTAATATCTTCTACATTTAAATCAACATGTTGCTTTATTAATTCTGCAATAATTTGTTTATAATCCATTAATTATTCCTCCTTATTTTGCTACGTAAAATATAAAAAACCGCCTCTTATTAAAAATAAGAGACGGAATACTATTCTATTAGTTTTTCCGCGGTACCACTCTACTTGCATAAAGAAATGCCACTCTTTTTTGATAACGCAAATGATTAAAATTTGCGGCGATCCCTACTCATTTCAGGTGCTTCTCCAAGGTTCTCTTCAAATAATCTATCTACAAGGCTTCCAGCAAAATCCCCTGCTCTCTCTAAGAATCAATTATTCTACTCTCCTTTTCATAGAATTTATATTTTACTTTCTTTCATACATTATACATAGTTTTTCGTATGAATGTCAACAAATAGTTAAATATTATTATTTTTAACATAAGCTTTAAAAATGTTGTATAATAATAACAATACATATATAAATTTAATTATTATTTAAGGAGTTTGTTATGAAAAGAATTGGTGTTATTGAAATAGGTGCTAACTCAGTTACTCTAACCTTAAATGAAGTAGAGGAAGACGGTTATTTTAAGACAATTGATGAATTAAATACATCCATAAGACTTTGTCAAGATCTAGTAGATGGAACTGAAATATCAAATGAAAAACTAAATATAGCCCTATCAACTTTAAGGGTATTTAAATCAATGTGTCAAGTATCTGGTGCTAAAAAAATTATAGCTATTGCAACAGAAACTTTTAGAAGTGCCTCAAATAGTCAAAAACTTTTAAATTTAATAAAAGAAGAATTAGATATAGATATTCATATATTAACTATAGATAAAGAAATATATTATAATTTTTTAGGAATAACAAATACATTATATTTTGATAATTCCTTAATGTTAGATATAGAAGGTACTGTAACTAATTTAGCTTGGATTAAAGACGGAGAAATAAAAAAATTTCATTCCCTTCCTGTTGGAACATTAAACTTAACTTCTGAATTTAATTTGCAAGACAGAATAGTAAGAGAAGATATTGAAAAGGCTACAAATAAAATAAATGATTCTATATCAGAATGTGATTGGCTTTTAAATGGAGACTTCGATTCAATTATAGGTGTAGGTGGAACTATAAAAGCCCTTGGAAAAATTGATAGAATTAAAAAACGTTATCCATTTGATATAGAACATAACTATACACTAAATGATATGGATGTTCATGAAATATATAACTTATTAAAATGTAAAAGCTTAAAACAACGTCATCAAATTAGGGGACTTCCTTATGAACGTGCAGACATAATTGTTGCCGGTCTTTGTATATTTCAAAATATACTTAAAGCAACAAATATAAGAAATATAATTACATCATCAAGAGGTTTAAGAGATGGAATTATGTATGAATATATTAAAGAAAACTATAATTATGAAAAAGATATGTTGATTTTTAGTATTAAGGGAATAATGAATAAACTTAATATTAATAAAGGACATGCTAAACATGTTTATGAAATTTCAAAAACTCTTTTTGAAGATTTAAAACCCCTTCATAAGTTAAATGATTCCTATAAAAGAATTATAAGAACATCATCACTACTTCATGATTGTGGTATAAGTATAGATTATTATAATCATCACAAACATAGCTTTTATATAATATTAAATTCATGTATAAATGGATTAACCCATAAAGAGCTAATATTAAGTGCAGCTGTAGCTGCTTGTCATAGAAATAATAGGTATCATATACCCCTTCCTCAATATAGTTCAATATTAAATAGAATTGATGTTAAATCAATAGAATATCTTGGAACTATTTTAAAAATTGCTGAAGGACTTGATAGAAGCTTAGAAGGTGCAGTTAAAGAAATAAAAACTGTTATAGGTGATGATTCTGTTAGAATATATCTTAAATCTCCATTAAACTTAGAACTTGAAATACGCCAAGCTATGAGAAGTGCTTGCTCCTTTAAAGAAACATTTAATAGAGATTTAATTATAGAAAAAATAGATTAATATATTAGAGCAGTTAGTTTTTTATAAACTAACTGCTCTTTTTTTAAAATATCATTCCAAAAAATATTCCTACAATTTTAAAGAAAAATCTAAAAATTAAATCTGATGGTATTTGGATAATCCATCCCCCAAACACTATTATAAAAATAAAAATTAAAAATTGATATTGATAAATTGAATCAGAAATCTTATAAAAATGTTTAGGACTTAAATCTCTAAGTACACTAAAACCATCTAATCCTGGAAGTGGTAATAAATTAAATACAAATAAATTTATATTTAATATTATTATAAAATAAGCTATTCTCAAAAGTACTGAAAACAACGCTCCATTTAATATTTCATATCCACCTAATAAATATATAGCAACATATAATATCATACCTACAAAAGCAACAATTAAATTAGCTATTGGTCCTGCAATACTTACCTTTAAATCATCTTTATAATAATTTTTAAAAGCTCTAGGATTTACCTGCACTGGCTTTGCCCATCCTATTCCACAAAATAATATTAATAAAGTTCCAATTGGATCTAAATGATTTATAGGATTTAAATTTAATCTACCTTGAAATCTTGGAGTTTTATCTCCTAACTTGTCTGCCATTTTAGCATGAGCAAATTCATGAAAAGTAAATCCAATTAATATAGCAGGGAGCATAAGTAATTTCCCAAGTAAAAAATTCATCTACAAATTCTCCTTTTATTTATTTTAAAGTATTATAACATAAAACACAGCTTGAAAAAACAAACTGTGTTTTATTATATTAATTAATTATTTATCTTTGTTATTTTCTGAACTTGGCTTATTTGTATTTTCTTTATCTTGTGAATTTGATCCATTTTGATGTGATTCATTTTGATTACCTGTACTTGGTTTATTGTTTTGTGAGTTTGACTCTCCTTTATGTGAATCAGACTCTCCTTTATTTCCTTTGTCTGTTGTAGTAGTATTTCCACTACCTGAAGCTGGTTTCTTATTATTTGTAGGTCTTTTATTTGTAGTTGTACCACTACCATTATTTATATTATTATTTAAACCAGTATTATTCTTCTTTCTAACTGGTGGAACATAACCTTCATCATCCTTAGTTGCCTTTAATGGACCATTTTCTTTAATATGCTCTTCATTTTGGTTCATATATGTTGCAAGTTTATCCTTCCACTTAGAAATACTATAACTCTTTGATGTAGGTTTTATATCATCAAATATGAAATCATGCATCATCTTAGCATTCTGCTCTTTATCTACAATAAGAACCCATCCTTTAGCTTTATAAAGTCCTCCCCAAGAAATATCTTCACTTACTGGAATTCTTAATTGTTCAAATTTTAAACTTGGGAATTTAGAAACAGTATAAGCATAATTTAAAATCATTGCTGGTTCTATATTAGTTTTTACATATGGTAATAAGTCTGACATAACAGATGGATATTTAAGAACACTTAAATCCTTAAATTTTTGTGTAACTAAATCTATAACTCTTCTTTGTCTTTCAGTTCTTTCATAATCTCCATCTCCAACTTTTCTAATTCTTGCATAAGCTAAAGCTTGTTGACCATCTAAATGTTGCATTCCTGGCTTAGTTATCTTTGGAGATTTATTTTTTTCATATTCTCCAATAAACTTATTTAATTCTTTTATTTCATAATCATGGACATCTACATCAATACCACCAACTTGATTTATTATTGACTGAAATCCTTTAAAATTAACCATTACATATTTATTTAAAGTTAAATCAAAATTATCTTTAATAGTTTGCATTAATAGATCTGGTCCACCAAATGCAAGAGCTGCATTAATCTTTTGCTCTCCATGACCTGGTATTTTAACTAAAGTATCTCTCATTATAGAAGTTAATTTTAACTTTTTATGATTACTATCTATTGTTGCAATAATTATAGCATCTGCTCTAGCTGCCTCATCAACCTTACGTGCATCTGTACCTATTAATAATATATTTGTAATACCTGATTGTTCTTTATAATCTACATTCTGTATCTTAGAACTATCATCATAAACTTTTCCTCTTATATACATATAAGCTCCTCCAGCTCCTATTATAATAAGAAGAAGTAAAGATAGCACAGAAATTAAAACTTTTTTCTTTTTGGACATTTTTCTTTTTTTAGTTTCTCTTCCCTGTGTATTATTTCCCTTATCTTGCATTTTTTACCTCCCTAATGTTATTAAGAAAATAATTCTAAATAACACCCTCTTCCAAAATAAATTAACGTGAATTTTAGTATAACAATTTTATTATAATAAATAATTTCAATTTACACCAGCATATTTAGACTTAATTTTCTTACATTTTAATTAAAATTTATTAATATTATTAAATAAAAGTCTTTATAATCTGCTGTTTTTTATCTTTTTATGTATATGATATAATTATAAAAAAAATATTATTTTTGGGAGGGAAACCGTGAAAAATAAAATATTAACACTACTAGAAAATAGTAATAATTATATTTCTGGAGAAAAGATAAGTAATTATTTAGGGGTTTCTAGAAACTCTATTTGGAAGCATATAAATAAATTAAAAGAAGAAGGTTATATTATTGATGCAATTAAAAATAAAGGATATAAGTTAATAAAAAGTCCTGACATTATAGATTTCTCTTCTGTAAATAAATTTTTAAGTACAAAAACTTTAGGTAGAAAATTTTATTACTTTAAAGAAATTAATTCAACAAATACAGTGGCTAAAGATTTAGCTAAAAAAGAAACTTCTCACGGTACAATTATAACAGCAGAAATTCAAACTAATGGTACTGGAAGATTTAAACGTAATTGGCACTCACCTAAAGGTGGAATATGGGCATCTTTAATACTAAAACCAAACCTTTCACCTAATTATGCAAACAAAATTACATTAATTGCAGCAGCTTCAGTATTTAAAACATTAAAGTATTTAAATATTGAAAGTAAAATAAAATGGCCAAATGACATTTACGTTAATAACAAAAAACTTTGTGGAATATTAACACTTATGAATTGTGATATGGACACTATAAATTACATTATAGTTGGAATTGGAATGAACATAAATATTACTAAAGATGAATTTACAGGTGATTTAAGTAACGCAACTTCATTATTAATAGAAAAAGGTAAAAAATATAATAGAGGAGAAATATTAGCCTTATTTTTAAATAACTTTGAAAATTTTTATGATGATTTTCTAGAAAATAATAATTTATTAGAAGTGATAGATATATGTAGAAATAATGCTCTATTTAAAAATACAAAAGCTAAATTAATTACTCCAAGAGAAGAAAAAGATGTAATATGCCTTGGAATAGATAATGAAGGTGAACTTATAATTAAAGAAACAAATGGACAAATAAAAAAAGTTTTAAGCGGAGAATTAACATTTAAAATTTAACATATAAATAAGATAAACATTAATTATATAATTTTAAACATATATATTAAAATAATTACTTCTAAAAATATATAACTTAAAATACCCAATAGCCTATAAGCTACTGGGTATTTTTTATAATAATTCTATTCCATATTGTTCACAAATTCTTTCATTCTTTTCATCCCAAACAGATGCTTGAACTTCTCCAACATGAGCTTTTCTTAAGAAATACATACATATTCTTGATTGTCCAATTCCTCCTCCAACTGTATACGGAAGTTTTCCATTTAATAATTCACTATGGAATTTTAGTTCTTTTCTTTCTGTGCAATTAGCTTCTTCTAATTGTTTTGCTAAAGATTCTTCATCTACTCTTATTCCCATTGATGATAATTCTATTGCGCTATCTAAAAGTGAATTCCAAAATAAAATGTCTCCATTTAATTCCCAATCATCATAATCTGGTGCTCTTCCATCATGTTTTTCTCCAGAATCTAAAGTTTTTCCTATTTGCATTATAAAGACTGCCCCTTTATCTTTACATATTGCATTTTCTCTTTCCTTTGGAGTTAAATCCTTATACATGTCTTCAAGTTCTTGAGATGTTATAAAGAATATTTCATCTGGCAATTCTTCATCTATGTTTATTAGATTTTCTTTAACATATTTTTCTGTATCCTTAAATACACTATATATTTTTGAAACAATGTTTTTTAAGAATTCTAAGTTTCTATCTTCTTTATTTATTATAAGCTCCCAATCCCATTGGTCAACATAAATAGAATGTAAATTATCAAGTTCTTCATCTCTTCTAATTGCATTCATATCTGCATATAAGCCTTTTCCTACTGGGAATTTATATCTATGTAAACTCATCCTTTTCCATTTTGCAAGAGAATGAACAATTTCTACATCTTCGTTAGATGCTAAAACATCAAATTTAACTGGTCTTTCAACACCATTTAAATTATCATTTAATCCTGATTTAGAATCTACAAAAAGTGGTGCTGATACTCTTACTAAATTTAATTTTTTAGCTAAATTCTTTTCAAAATAATCCTTTATAGCTTTAATATAAATTTCTGTTTCAATTAATGTTGATTTACTTTTATATCCTTCTGGTATAATAATTCCGTCTAATTTCATAAATAGCCCTCCTTAATTTTAATTATTATTATATACAAAAAAATATAAAAAATAAAGTATTCTTTAAAATAAAGAATACTTTTATTATCACTTTTTAAATATGACATTGATTTAGATGTAATTTTAATATTTCAGCAGATTTTTTTAATCTAGCTTCTTCATCCTCTGATAATGGTATTTCTATTACCTCTTTCGCACCTGATCTATTAACTATAGTAGGTATTGCTAAGTACATATCATTTATTCCATATTGACCTTCAAATAATGAGCCTACAGTTAAAATACTATTCTCATCTCTAAATATAGCTTCTACAATTCTATTAACTGCAAGAGCTACTGCAAAATATGTTGCTTTTTTTCTATTAATTATTTCATATGCAGCATTTTTTACATCTTCTTCGATTACCTTCTTTATTTCTTCATCCCAAGCAAGATCTGTTTGATCTGCATAAAGATCAAAACTTTCTCCACCTATTCTTCCATTACTCCAAGTAACAACTTCGCTGTCTCCATGTTCTCCAATAACATATGAATGAATATTATTATTGTTTACATTAAAATACTTTCCAAGTATATATTTTAGTCTTGAAGTGTCTAAAACTGTACCTGAGCCAATAACTTTTTCCTTTGGAAATCCAGATAGCTTATATGTTATATAAGTTAATACATCAACTGGATTTGAAACTACTAATAATATTGAATTTGGACTTAATTTTGCTATTTCTGGAATAAAACCTTTAAAGATTTCATAATTTTTACCTATTACATCTAATCTAGTTTCTCCTTCTTTAGGTCCAACTCCTGCTGTAATTATTACTATATCTGAATTTTTAGTTTCTTCTAATGATCCTGCATATATATTCACAGGTTTTACAAAGGATGTTCCATGAACTAAGTCCATAACCTCTCCCATTGCCTTATCCATATTAATATCATATACACAAATTTCTGTGGCTATTCCACTATTCATTAAAGCATAAGCTGTTGTTGCTCCTACGAATCCTGCTCCAATTATTGATACTTTTCTTTTTCCTTCAATTAACATATACGATGCCTCCCCACTTAAATATTCAATTTAAGTTTGCCCATTTTTTTTAATTTTATTATGGAATAATTATACTATAATCGATAATTGATTTCAATTAATTCTTAGTTAAATAATCTGATATTTTGTTATTTTATTATGAATAAATATGGTATATAATTATTAGTATACTTAACTAACCTAGGAGGATATCTTAATGAAATTATTATTTTTTGATACAGAAACAACAAGCATAAGACCCGGTCATATATGCCAGTTAAGTTATATAACAGTTGATACATCAACAAAACCTCAAACTACTATAGGTAAGAATTTCTTTTTTACTGTTGATGAAATGGATCCAAATGCTGAAGCAGTTCATGGATTTTCATTAGAAAAATTGTATGAATTATCAAATGGAATGTATTTTGAAGATTCTGTTTCTGAATTTGTTGATGACTTTTTAGATGCAGATTTTGTAATAGGACATAATGTTAACTTTGATGTTAAGTTTATGCATAGTGAGCTTTTAGGTTTAGGTGCTAATTATGAACCTAAGAGAACTTTCTGCACTATGGATTATTATAGAGACATATGCAAAATACTAAAGCCAAATGGCACTTATAAAAATCCTAAGCTTGAGGAAGTTGTAAACTACTTAAATATTACAAAGGAACAAATAGAATCTAAAGCTAAAGATTTATTTGGAGGTACTGGTAACTATCATGATGCTAGATTTGATACTGCTGCAACTTATTTAGTAGTTATTGAAGGATTAAAAAGAAAAATAATTCCTCATGGATATTTTTCAAATATTGTAAAAGGATAATTTATATTTTTACAATATATTAGTATCAAACTGAAAAGAGGCTGCTAAAAAAATACAATATATTTTTTTAGCAGCCTCTTTTTTATAAGTAATTTTTATTCATCAATTATTTTTTTGTATTCTTTTATTTTTTCCTTATCCATAGCTTCAGTTCCTTCTAAAGGGTATTTAATTCCCATTTTTTCATATTTATTTACACCTAGAAGATGATAAGGCAAAAGTTCAACCTTCTCTACATTATCTATAGTTTCTATAAATTTCTTTACTTCTTTAATGTGCTCTGTTCCATCTGTAAGTCCTGGCACAACTACATGTCTTATCCATATTTTAGTTTTATTTCTTTTCATAGCTTCAAGAAAATTTAAAGATTCATCTATATCAACTAATGTAACATTTTTATAGCCTTCACTTGTTACATCTTTTATATCGAAAAGAATTAGATCTGTATATTTTAATATTTCATCATATTCTCCAAATCCAAATCCTGAAGTATCAATACAAGTATGAATTCCTTCTTTTTTGCATAACTTTAAAGCTTCTAATAAAAATTTTGGTTGTCTTAAAGGTTCTCCTCCAGAAAAAGTTACTCCACCATTAGACGTATTAAAATAGGGTTTATACCTTTTTAACTTACTTACCAATTGTTCAGGAGTATATTCTTCCCCTGCTCCATATTCCCAAGTATCTGGATTATGACAATATTTACATCTTAAAGAACAACCTTGTAAGAAAACAACAACTCTTATTCCTGGTCCATCAACAAGTCCCATTGTTTCCATTGAATGAATTCTCCCTGTAGTCATAATATATATCCTCCTAATTTTAAACTTTAAATATCCAATAATTTTAGAAATTTAATATTTACTAAAACATAGATATTTTTAAATTATAATACATATCCTCTGCCAAATAAACTTTAGCAGAGGATACTTTAAAATTTAAATTACATTTTTGAATGGAATGTTCTGTTTATAACATCTAATTGTTGTTCTCTTGTTAACTTAATGAAGTTTACAGCATATCCTGAAACTCTTATAGTTAATTGAGGATATTCTTCTGGTCTTTCCATTGCATCTAATAATGTCTCTCTATTAAATACATTAACATTTAAATGATGAGCATTTTGACCAAAATATCCATCCATTAAGTTGCTTAAATTAGATATTCTCTCTTCTTTTGACTTTCCTAATGCATCTGGTATAATTGAGAAAGTATTTGAAATACCATCTTGTGAATGTTCATATGGAAGCTTAGCAACTGAATTTAATGATGCTAGTGATCCACTTGAATCTCTTCCATGCATTGGATTAGCACCTGGTGCAAATGGTTCTCCAGCTTTTCTTCCACATGGAGTAGTTCCTGTCTTTTTACCATATACTACATTTGAAGTTATAGTTAATATTGATTGAGTATGATATGCATTTCTATAAGTCTTGTTCTTTTTGATCTTATCCATCATATTTTTAACTAAATATACAGCTATTTCATCAACTCTATCATCATCATTTCCGTATTTAGGGAAATCACCTTCAACTTCAAAATCTACAGCTATTCCATTTTCATTTCTAATTGGCTTTACTTTAGCATATTTAATAGCTGATAATGAGTCAGCACATACTGATAATCCAGCTATACCACAAGCCATTGTTCTAAATACATCTCTATCATGTAATGCCATTTGTAATGATTCATATGAATATTTATCATGCATGTAGTGAATGCAATTTAATGTATTTACATAAAGATTTGCAAGCCAATCTGTCATTGCATCAAATTTTTCCATTACTTCATCATAATCTAGATATTCACTCTTTATTGGCTCCATCTTTGGTGCTACTTGTACTCCTGATTTCTCATCTACACCACCATTTATAGTGTAAAGTAAAGTTTTAGCTAAGTTAACTCTTGCTCCAAAGAATTGCATTTGCTTTCCTACTCTCATTGCTGAAACACAACAAGCTATAGCATAATCGTCTCCCCAATATTCTAACATTAAATCATCATTTTCATATTGAACAGAACTTGTATCTATTGAAACCTTTGAACAGAAATCTTTAAAGTTTTGTGGTAATCTTTTTGACCATAAAACTGTTAAATTTGGTTCTGGTGATGGTCCTAAAGTATAAAGTGTATTTAATATTCTAAATGAATTTTTAGTAACTAAAGTTCTTCCATCAAGTCCCATACCTGCTATTGATTCAGTTACCCAAGTTGGATCTCCTGAAAATAAATCATTATATTCTGGAGTTCTTAAGAACTTAACTAATCTAAGTTTCATTACAAAGTGATCCATTATTTCTTGAGCTTCTTCTTCTGTTATAGCCCCAGATTTTAAATCTCTTTCTATGAAAATATCTAAAAATGTTGAAGTTCTTCCAAGTGACATTGCTGCACCATTTTGTTGCTTAATTGCAGCTAAGTATCCAAAGTATAACCATTGAACTGCTTCTTTAGCACTACTTGCTGGCTTAGATATATCTATTCCATAACTTAATGCCATTTCCTTAAGTTCTTTTAAAGCATTTATTTGTTCTGTTATTTCTTCTCTTAATTGGATTACATCAGAATCAATTGTTCTAACTTCTAAACTCTTCTTTTGCTCTATTTTATCTTCTATTAGTCTGTCAACACCATATAGTGCAACTCTTCTATAGTCACCTATAATTCTTCCTCTACCATAAGCATCTGGAAGTCCAGTTACAATACCATATTTTCTAGCTAATCTCATTTCATCTGTATATACATCAAATACACCTTGGTTATGTGTCTTTCTATACTTTGTAAATATCTCTGATATTTTTGGATCTACCTCATATCCATAAGCTTTAGCTGCATTTTCAGCCATTCTTATACCACCTTGTGGCATAACTGCTCTTTTAAGAGGTGCGTCTGTTTGTACACCAACAATTTTTTCGATTGCTTCATCTATATAACCTGGTTTATAAGCATCAATTCCAGATATTGTTTTAGTATCAACATCCAGAACTCCATTTTCTCTTTCTTTTTTAAATAGTTCACTAACATCATCCCATAACTTTTTAGTGTTTTCAGTTGCACCAGCTAAAAATGAAGCATCTCCTTCGTATGGTGTATAATTCTTTTGAATAAAGTCTCTAACATTAATTTGTTTTTCCCAGTTTCCCTCTTTGAAACCTTCCCATTCTTTAAACATTAATTTACGTCGCCTCTTTTCTTTTTAAATTCTATTAAATTATAAATGATAAATTTTTCATAGTCAATAATATTTTTCACTTGAAAAATATTATCATATTATAATTTTCTATACATTTATATTTTAAATAAAAAAAGACCAATTGTAAATTTTATTTTAACAATTAGTCTCTTTTTTTATATTTTAAAAATATTTTCTAAACTTTATACGTTTTATTTAGATTGCTCCGTATTGTTTATAATAATTATTTATTCTTTCCATTACATTATCATCAATAAGAACTTTTCCATTTATCTCTTTATTATAAAGATAATCAATTACTTCTTTCATAGTAACAATTGCACAAGTTTTAAAGTTAAATTTTTCTTTTATCTCTTTTAATGCAGATTTTTCACCTTGACCCTTTTCCATTCTATCTACTGATATTATAAGTCCATTAACTGAAACATCTCCTTGACTTTTTATTATAGGCATAGTTTCATATATAGATGTACCTGCAGTTGTAACATCCTCAACTATTAGAACTTTATCTCCATCCTTTAATTTTCCTCCTAATAAAATTCCTTTATCTCCATGATCCTTTACTTCTTTTCTATTAGAACAATACTCTACATCTATATCATAAAGATTTGATAATGCAATTGATGTTGTAACTGTTAATGGAATTCCTTTATATGCAGGCCCAAACAAAACATCATATTCATCTCCAAAATTTTCTCTTATTGCTTTTGCATAAAATTCACCAAGTCTTTTTAATTGACTTCCACTTTTATAATTTCCTGTATTCACAAAGAATGGAGTTTTTCTACCACTTTTTGTTACAAAATCTCCAAAAGTAAGTACTCCACACTCTACCATAAATTCAATGAATTCCTTTTTATAATCTTTCATAAGAAACCTCCAAAACTTTAAACAATTATATAATTCCAATTATCTCATTTATATCTTTTATACCTTCTCTTATTAAAAATTCTTCCATACCTTTTATTATTTCTTTTCCAGCTAAAGGATTACTAAAATTAACCGTTCCAATTTGTATTGCAGTTGCACCTGCCATAATAAATTCTATTGCATCTTGCCAATTTGATATTCCTCCAAGACCTATTACCGGAATATCAACATTTTTTGAAACTTCATGAACCATTCTTAGTGCTATTGGCTTTACAGCTGGTCCTGAAAGCCCTGCATAAACATTATTAAATACTGGTTTTCTTTTATTTATATCAATTGCCATTCCCTTTAATGTATTTATTAAAGATAAAGAATCCGCCCCAGCTTCTCTACACTTAACTGCCATATCAACTATATTTTCGGCATTTGGAGATAATTTAACCATAAGTGGCTTATTTGATATTTTCTTTATTTTACTTACAAAATCATAAGCTACATCTGATTTTATTCCATAAGCCATTCCTCCACATTTTACATTTGGACATGATATGTTAAGTTCTATAATATCTACATCTGTATCATTTAACTTACTTATTGCCATTTCGTAATCTTCTAGGCATCCCCCTCCAACATTTGCTATTATGTTAGTGCCTAAATTTTTCATATCTTCTAATTCATATTTTATAAAATGATCTATTCCTGGATTTTGAAGACCTACAGAGTTTAACATTCCACTTGGAGTTTCAAATACTCTTATACCTTCATTTCCCTCTTTTTTATTTATTGTTAGTCCCTTTGAAGAAATGCCCCCTAGAATTCCCACATCATAAAAGTCATTGTACTCTTTTCCAAATCCAAATGTACCAGAAGCTGCTATAACAGGATTTTTAAATTCTATTCCATTTATATTAACTTTCAACATATAAACTTTCCTCCTATAGTTCTACATAATTTCCATCAAAAACTGGTCCATCTTTACAAGTCCTTTTATGACCATCTTTTGTTTTACAAGTACATACTAGGCAAGCTCCAACTCCACAAGCCATATGCTTTTCCATGGATACAAATACTTTTGTATTACTTTCTTTACACATATCTATAACTTTTTTCATCATTATTTCAGGTCCACAACATAAAACTACATCATATTCCTTTGGATTTAAAATTTCTGTTACAAAACCTTTTTTGCCATGTTTTCCTGTATTTGTTGTAATTTTTATATTATCAACATAGTTTTCAAAGTCTTTTGTTAAATATGTATCATCTCTAAAACCTGCATACAAATCTATTTTACTTGAATTTTTATTATTTTTAAGTTCCTTTGCAACTTGAAGCATTGGTGCTATTCCAATTCCCCCTACAACTAAAGCAACTTTTCCTAAAGGTTCTTTTACATTAAACCCATTTCCTAGTGGTCCTGTTATACTTATCTCATCCCCCGTTTTTAACTTACTTATCTCTTCTGTTCCTTTTCCTACTACTGCATAAAGAAAAGTTAATTTATTTTCTGTCTTTTCGCATATACTTATAGGTCTTGGAAGTATTCCTGAGGAAACTTTTATCATATAAAATTGACCACAATTTATATCATTGTCATTTTCAATAATTAATTTAAAAATTCCCTTTTCTATCTCTTCATTACTAATTACAGTAGTCTTTTCATAGACAATACTCATAACTAAAAATCCTCCTACTTATTACATGCTGATCTTATTTCATCTCTCATTCTAATAGCTTCTTCTCTAGCACATTTGCCGAAATTTTCTTCTTTTTCACCTTTATTTTTATATGCTAAAAGTATACCTCTTGATGAATTAACTACTCCTCCATTACCATTATTTAAATAAAGTGCCACATCAGATGCCTTTCCACCTTGGGCTCCATAACCTGGTATTAAGAAAAACATTTCTTTTAAATTTTCTCTAATCTTTGCTCCCTCTTCTATATGTGTACATCCTATAACTCCCCCCATTGGAGTATAGCCACATTCACCTATATAAGGTTTTCCCATATTTAAAATCTTTTCACCAACTATATCATATACATTCTTGCCTTCTTCATTTTTAATATATTCTATATCAAAAGCTCCTTTATTTGAGGTTCTAACTAAACTAAATATTCCTTTTTCTCCTTTTTCTATATATGGAATGTAAGGTTCTATACTATCCATCCCCATATATGGATTTAAGGTTATAAAATCAGCCTCAAAATCTCCTTCAAAATGAGCTTTTGCATACATTTTAGCAGTTGCTGAAATATCTCCTCTTTTTATATCTGCAATTATAATTAAATCTTTTTCTCTAAGATATTTTAAAGTTTCTTTATATGCCATTAATCCTTCAATTCCTAAAGCTTCATAATAAGCAATTTGAACTTTAAAACAGGCACAAACATCAAAGGTTTTATCTATTACCTCTTTATTAAACTTTACTATTGCATCCTTAATTGAATTGTTATTTTTTATATATTCAGGTATATAATCAAGTGATGTGTCTAAACCAACACACACCACTCCTCTCTCTTCAACCCTTTTATATAATTTATCTATAATTTTACTTCTCATATTTAAATCCCCACCTATCTTTTATAGAGTACTCTTCCACCTTTTATTGTCATAACTACTTCACCATAAAACTCCATACCTTCAAATGGTGTATTTTTTCCCTTTGAGTAAAATTTAGTAGAATCTACTTTTATTTTTTTATTAAGATCTAGTAGAACTAAATCTCCATCTAACCCTATACTAATATTTCCTTTATTCATTTTTAATATTTCTGCTGGATTTTTAGACATCATCTCTGAAAGCCTGTTTATTGTAATAACTCCATTTTTAACTAATGTTGTATAACATATTGGAAATGCAGTTTCAAGTCCTACCATTCCAGGTGATCCCTTTTTCTTATCCTCTAAAGTATGAGGTGCATGATCTGTTCCTATGCAATCTACATCACCATGTTTTATAGCCTTTATTAGAAAACCTACATCTTCCTTTTCCCTTATTGGTGGGTTAACTCTATAATTATTAATATCATTAGTTAAGGAAATATGGTGGGGTGTAACTTCACAAGTTACATTTACCCCATTACATTTTCCATCTATTATATATCTCATAGCTTCCTTAGTGCTAACATGAGCCATATGAAGTCTAGCTCCTGTAACTTTAGCTAAGGTTATATCTCTCCAAGTCATCATATTTTCAGCAAGACGCATATCTATATCTGAAAATTCCTTTGACTCTGCGTGAGACATTATAACCCAATTATTTTCTTTAGCTACTTTCATAGCCTCCATCATAACTCTTGAATCTGAAACGCCAACTCCATCATCTGATATAACCTTTACTCTATGGTCATCTTTAAAATTTTCTAAGTGAGAAATTGTTTTTCCATCAAAATTTTTTGTTATTGTAACGCATTGGCATATGTCTATTAAGTTTAAATCTTTTTCTTTATTTTTTACATAATCTAAAACTTCCTTAGATGAACATACTGGACTTGTATTTCCCATTAAGCAAACTCCTGTATATCCTCCTCTAAGTGCTGCTTTAGACCCTGTTTCTAAATCTTCTTTATAAGTAAGTCCTGGATCTCTAAAGTGAGCATGTGTATCTACAAAAGCTGGCATTAATACTAAGCCTTTTGCTTCTATAGTTTCTACTCCATTTTTATTTAATTCAGTTCCGATTTCTTTTATCTTTCCATTTTCTATATAAACATCACCAAAAAAATTTTGACTAGAATCAATTACATTGGCATTTTTTATTAAAATATTCAAATTAAGCACCTCTTTAAAATAATTCTTACACCAATTTCATTATGTGATCGCAATATTCACATCTATAAGTTGCCTTATCTCTATCCATTAAGTTAAAGATTTGAGGAACATATTTTTCATCACTTGTTATACATCTTACATTGTCACAAGTTATAACATTTTCAACTCTTTCTGGAAGTTCAGGTATTAATTTATTTACTATTTTTTCGTCTCTTACTTCATTTATAGTTATATTTGGTGAAAGCATTGCAATTACACTATAATCTATATCTTGAATTCCCTCTATTTTTATAATATCTTTTCTTCCTAATCTATTACTTTGTACATTCATTATTAATGCTACACTTGAATCTGATTTTTCTAAGTTTAAGTGTTTAAATATTTTTATTCCTACTCCTGCTTTAATATGGTCTATAACTAATCCATTTTTTATACTTGTTATTTCTAACATACTAACACACCCCCAAAAGTTTGCAAATTAATGCCATTCTTGCATACATTCCATATCTTGCTTGTTCAAAATAAGCTGCTCTTTTATCTCTATCTACTTCAACTGCAATTTCATTAACTCTTGGTAATGGATGCATAACTATCATATCATCTTTAGCTTGTCTCATTTTTTCCATATCTAATATATAACTATCTTTCAATCTTAAATATTCTTCTTCATTGAAGAATCTTTCTCTTTGAATTCTTGTCATATATAATATGTCTAATTCATCTATTACATCTTCTAGCTTTTCAACTTCTTTAAACTCAATATTATTTTTCTTTAAAACATCTTCTATCATATAATCTGGTACTCTAAGTTCTTTTGGAGATATTAGAACAAATTTATTTCCTTCATATCTTGACATTGCTTTAATTAAAGAATGTACTGTTCTTCCATACTTTAAGTCTCCACAAATACCTATTGTATGATTTGCAAGATTTCCTTTTAGTGTTTTTATTGTTAATAAATCTGTTAATGTTTGAGTTGGATGTTGATGTCCACCATCACCTGCATTTATAACAGGTACATTTGAGTACATACTTGCAACCTTTGATGATCCTTCTTTGGGATGTCTCATTGTTATAATATCTGAGTAAATTGATACCATCTTTATTGTATCTGCAAGTGTTTCTCCTTTTGATGTTGAACTTGAATTTGGCTCTGAAAAGCCTAAGATATTTCCACCTAGTCTCATCATTGCAGCTTCAAAGCTAAATCTTGTTCTTGTACTAGGTTCATAAAATAGAGTTGCTAAAATCTTCCCATCACATATATGAGAATATTTTTTTGGATCTTCAATAATTTGATGTGCTAATTCGAAAATTTCTTCTAGTTCTTCTATGGTAAAATCCATAGGTTCAATTAAATCTTTGTTTTTTAACATAATTTCACTCCTTCTTAACCTCTCAGTGTTAAATTAAAAGGGAAATATTTTCCTACAATTGTTTATAAAAAAGTCTTCCTTAGAAAACCTAAGGAAGACGCAATTATCCTATTAACAATCGTACTACTATTACTTCCTTAATGATCTCTCTGTATCAAATTAAAGGTTATCTTTGCTATGATAATAGCACTTATACTATTTAATGTCAATAATTTTATTTTTAATTTTTTAATGTTTATTTTATTAATTTCTCAACTTTATCATCTGAAAGAGTTTCTTCTTTAGCTGTTTCTTCGAATAATTTTTCTTCTTTCTCTAAATTATTTTCAAAATTAGGATTTATAGCCTTTGCAAATAACATTAAGAAATTGAATGTTACATAAAGAATTACACCAGTTCCTATAAATATTTCAATATCTCCTAACAATTTAAAAATATTTGCAAAAAGACCTATTCCAAAATATGCACGAAGTTTATAGGCAGCCATTATGCTTATTGCAAGTGGGAAAGTTAATGAAGCATATGTTGGTGCAAAACCCTTTTTTATAAAATCAATTATATAAGTATATACAATAATTAAATTTATTAATGATACTATAGCTAAAATTATTACTATTGCTGGATTTAAAACTTTAAATGCTGTAAGATATCCAACTAAGCAAAGGCTAGCTGGTGCTGCCATTATACCTATAGTAGGCAAAGTATGAGCTTCTAAAGCCTTATGGTTATATACTCTATATAACATTATTGGCCACGTAATTATATATAATATAAATCCAAAATAAAATAATCCTCTAGCTAAAGCATCGTGTCCCATTCCTGGACTTGCAACTGTTGCAACTACTACTCCTATCCATATTACAAACCAACTTGGAACCATATGTTCTAATTTAAAATTTTTTGCTCTAACTATTGAAAAGAAAATAAATAATCCAATATGAACTGCTATACATAAAAGCCATACTATTTTTGCTATATTAGGAGTTACATTTAAAAAGTATGCTGCTATAAGCATAAGTGCCATGTCTATAGTTGGATAAAAACTGCCTAAAACTGGATGTTTTAATTCTTCTAATATTTTCTTAGGAAATAGTACTATTCTTAAAAACATTAATAATAATGCAAAAATAGAAAATACTATTGCTAATGGTTTAAAGAATAGTATTCCATTTAATTGCCAAGCAGTACCTAATGTAATTAAAGCTAATGAAGTACCACATATACCTATAGGGTAATTTTCTAATTTACTTAAAATTTGTCTATTTATATTCACTTTTTCTCCTCCATTTATCAATTATAAATGAATTATATATCAATATTTTTAATAAGTAAAATATTATATTATTATAATATTAATAATCATATACCTATATCATTTACAAAATTATGTTTAAATATAATCAAATATCATAAGGTCTTTAATAATAAAAGCATATCTATTAGTCTATTTTAGAAATAACTCTAAAATCAAGAATTATTTTTTCCAATAACTCCTTTTGTAATTCATTTAATAAATCATCATTACCAGTTGTATCAACTTTCTCTAACATCTTAAATTTAGTAATATTCCTTTTAACTATTTTATCAAGTATTTTATCAAGTTTAATCTTTGAAGAAGTTTCTAAATTATCGTATTTTGTTAATAATTCATCAGAATAAAATCCATTATCATCCATTATTCCAGTTAAAAAATTGCAATAACACAAGTCAAAAAGTTCCTTCTCACTAAAAATTTCTAAAAAATTTGCCATACTGAATCCCTCCTAAAATATTTTATATAATTTTACTTTTGCTCCTTTTCTTTAATTTTCAAATATAATTTTTCTATCTTTTTATCTATAGTTTCTATTTGAAGTTTTAATTTTTGTTTTTCATCACTTAATTCATCAATTTCATCTTTAATTGTTTTTATTTCTAACTTTTCAATTTTCCCTCTCTTTTTTATATCTTTATAAAATTCTTTATTTTCTATATCATTAATTATATTCATAAATTTTTTCTCCTTATTAAAATTAGTTATATCATAATTTTATAATATAAAATTATCCTCATTGTAAAACTTCTATTAATTAGCAAATAAATTTGTATAAATAATAAACAAAAAGCAAAAAATAAATATTAACCTGAATTATTTAGCTATATTTTAACATAGTAAATTTTACTCGTAAGTCTACGTTAATTATTAAAAATTTATATAAAAAAGACATTAGATTAATTTAATCTAATGTCTTTAGAATAATAATTATAAATATTTTTAATATGTTAATTTTTGTTTTAAATCTTAATGTCCTAAAATTTGTAATGTTATTTCCAATTATTCATTGCATTATCCCACATCATTTTACCAGTTTTTGCAAGAGTAACTGTTCCATATACACTATTTGGTATGCCCATTGATAAAACAGTAAAAGAAAATGTTCCCTTTGAAAGCTGAACAAGTGCAGTATCATTCTCTACTCCAGTTTTATCTCCTGTCTTACTTGATATTTCATATTTTAAATCATCAGGTATATAAAGAGCTAACTTATTCTTAATTTGCTGTCTTCTTAATATATCTATTAACATAATACTATTTTCTTCGTTTAAATAAGTTCCCTTATATAAATGCTTCCACATTTTTGACAAATCCCTAGCTGATGTTAAATTTTCACTTTCAGAACTATTGTTTCTTTTATCTGCTATCTTTCTATTTAATATAGTATTTTCTAAATTCATTTCTCTTATGTCTTCATTTATCCTATCTATTCCAACAATATCAATAATCTTATTAGTTGCTGTATTATCACTTTGGATAAGCATAGCAACTAATAGTTCAAATACAGTATATTTTCTTGAATCAAATTCATGTATTATTCCTGTTCCATAAACTTTATCAGAACCATCTATTTTTATTCTGTCCATAAAAGATACATTGCCTCTTTCAACATCTTTTATTAAAGAAATAGCTATTGGAAGTTTTATGCAACCTGCAGCAATCATTTTAACGTTTTCATTACAACCATAAATAAAACCACTGTCTAAATCTTCAAAGAAAAAACTATAAGTACCAATTCTTGATTCTAAATATTTTTTAATCTCTCTCATAATATCCTCCAGCTTTCAAATTTAAATATGTCCTAATTGTTAATAAAATTATAGCATATTCAAAGAATTTTTTGAAGTATATAACAAATATTACTTTATTTAAAATATTATCTTTAGTTTACTGTTTTCTAATCTAATTTATTTTATAATATTAATTAATCTCCAAATGAAATTCCTATTTTTTTAGCAATTGTAACTAATTCGCAATTTGGATTAACTTGTTTAGTTTTTTGACCTATTACATTTTCTAAACTATCATAAGTTAACTTATCTCCTCTTAAACAAACCATATTTCCAAAAAGTCCTTCATTAATCATTTCAACTGCTTCTACTCCATATCTTGTTGATAGTATTCTGTCAAAAGTTGAAGTTGTTCCACCTCTCTGAATATGTCCAAGAACTGTACATCTTATTTCATGATCTTTTATTATTTTTTCTAGATCATCTGCTAGTTTATTTCCTATTCCTCCAAGCCTTATTGGATCTGGACTATCAGAAACTATTTTGGAAATTATTACTTCTCCATTTTTAGGCTTAGCCCCTTCTGCAACAACTATAATAGTAAATAACTTTCCTTCAGCTTTTCTTTCATTTACCTTTTCTACTATTTTATTTATGTCGTATGGAATTTCAGGTAATAAAATAACATCAGCAGAACCTGCTATTCCAGATTCTAATGCTATCCATCCAGCGCCCCTTCCCATAACTTCACAAATCATTATTCTATGATGGGATTCTGCTGTTGTATGAAGTCTATCTAAAGCTTCAGTTGCTACATCTATTGCAGTATTAAATCCAAAGGTTACATCAGTTGATGCTAAATCATTATCTATTGTTTTTGGTACTCCTATAACTTTTACACCCTTCCTTGCAAAATCTCTAGCAGAGGTTAATGTACCATCTCCACCTATTACTACTAAAACATCAATTCCTTCTTTTTTAAGATTTTCAACTGCAATATCTGATACATCCTTATTTATAAATACTCCATCTTCCTCTACTCTGTAGTCAAAAAGATTATCTTTATTAGAACTATAAAGAATTGTTCCTCCTCTATGAAGTATTCCAGAAACTGATTCTAAGGTTAATTTTATAAAATCATTATTATATAATCCACGATATCCAAATTTATATCCTATAACTTCATATCCATAATTTAATATTGCTGTTCTAGTTACTGCCCTAATTACTGCATTTAATCCAGGACAATCTCCCCCTCCAGTTAACAAGCCTATTTTTTTAACCCTATTTGACATCTCTCAACTCCCCCTCTACTATATTATAGATAATTATTTTTTATTTATAATTTTATAAAATAAATCCTTTTCTTTAGCATTTGTAGTATAATTATTTTTATTTATTTACTTAAATGTAAAATATTTACTTTCAACATAATAATATCACATTTTTTTTAATTTATAAAGTTATTTATAATTCTTCTATAATATATAAAAATTATAATTAAATATTATTTTATCTATTTATATTCAAACAGATTTATTCTTATTATTTTATAAAAAAAATTCAGCTAAATTTTGTTTAGCTGAATTTTTTATAATTTTCTATAAATTTATAAAGGTGGTAAAACCATAAATCCTGTAAATACAAGTACAGCAAGTATTATACCTACTACTATTCTATATATAGCAAAAATTCTCATTGGCTTCTTCTTTAAATAACTTACAAATCCATCCATTACTAATAATGCAACTATAAATGCAACTATAAATCCAATAGCTAAAGCTATCCATTTTGTTCCATTCATTTGAGAGTAATCAAACTTTAACATATCAAGACCAGTTGAACCTACCATTGCAGGAATAGCTAAAAAGAATGAAAATTCTGCTGCAACAGGAGTTGAAAGTCCTGCAATCCAACCACCCATAATAGTTGAAGCACTTCTTGACATTCCAGGCCACATTGCAAAGCACTGTGCGACACCAACAACTAAAGCTTCTTTTGCAGTAATTCTATCTATATTTGTTGCCTTTGGTCTTCTTTTTCTATATATATTTTCAATAACTATTAATAAAATACCTCCAACTATAAAGCCATAAATAACAGCTCTTGGAGTAAATAATGACTTTATTTTGTCATGAAGAGCTAATCCAACTATAAGAGCTGGAATTGAACCTACAATTACATTAATTCCAAATCTAAAACCAGTTTCCCCTTCTTCTCCTTTTGTAAATATAAATTTAAAAAATTCTACTACGCTTGTACTAATTTTATTCCAATACAAAACTACTACTGCAAGAATTGCCCCAAGTTGTATAACAACTTCAAACATACTTGCAAAAGAGCCAGTAAAGTTAATTAAATTTCCCACAAGTATCATATGTCCTGTTGACGACACTGGTACAAATTCTGTAAGGCCTTCTACTATAGCAATAATAATTGCCTTAAAAATTAATAGTATATTTATTCCCACTAATTCTCACTCGCTTTCAAAATTATTTTCGACTTATTAATTATAAGTTATATTGTAATATATTGTCTACATTATCAATTTAATTAAGTAAATTTTAAGAATAAGGGAGTTTAAATTTTAAATTTAAACTCCCTTATTCTTAAAGATATTATAGAAATTTATATTATATTATTTTAAAACTACTGATAATATTTTTTCTTTTTCTTCTGAAACATCTGGGACAAAACTTTTAAGTAGTGTAAAGCTTCCCTTTAATTCATATTCTCCAAGATATGCAGGAATAAGTATACTATCTCCCTTCTTTATATCTAATGAACCTTCATTCCATAATATTTCTCCATTTCCTTCAACACAAGTAAATAAGAAAAATCTATTTTTATCACTTTCTTCCTTTGCACTTTCTTTGATTTCATACTTTTCTATTGCAAAGTATTCACCTATACAAAGTATAGTTTTATCATATCCATCTTTATGAATAGTTATTCCTTTAATATTTTCTCCCTTTAATGAGAAATCTATAACATCTAAAGCTTTTTCTACATGAATTTCTCTTCCTCTATTATAGTCATAAACTCTATAAGTTGTATCACTACTTTGTTGTATTTCTGCTATTACAACTCCTTCACAGATCGCATGTACTAATCCACTTTTAACGTAGAACATATCACCTTTTTTTACAGGAATTTTATTTAAGTACGGACTTAAGTTTCCATCCTTTATTGCCTTTTCAAAAATTTCTTTATCACAATTTTTTGTACCTACTATAAGAGATGCTCCTTCTTTTGCATCTACAACATACCAAGCTTCTGTCTTTCCAAGATCATTATCTTTAACTTTTGCATATTCATCTCCTGGATGAACTTGAACTGATAACTTGTCGTTAGCATTTATAAGCTTTATTAGTAAAGGAAAGTTTTCTACTCCTATTTTATCTCCAACTAACTTATGTTGTAATTTTTTTATAAGTTCATCAAATTTAATTCCTTTAAATTCACCATTTTTTACAACTCCTGTACCATTTCTATGGCACGCTATATCCCATGTTTCTCCTATTAGACCATCTGGCATGTTATCTCTAAAATTTTCTAAGTCTCTACCTCCCCAGATCTTGTCATAGTATAAATTTTCAAATATAATTGGATACATTTTAAATATTCTCCTTTTCTCTTTTGAATACATTTTTAATTATATTATTTAACATACATTAATAATACGATAAAAATTTTTTTCTCTCAACATTATAATAATTTTTTTATTAATAATTAGATTAAATGTTGTATTAAATAAAATTTCGATATAATATATTTTATGTTATACTAATTATTATTTAAATAATAACTGTCAATACTTAAAGATAGGGTGGTGAATACTATTAATATAAAATCATTTATAAGTATTATTTCTAGTAAAATAGTACTTTTCATTTCAAAAAACTTTTTAAAAGGTGGTAGTACTTTTCCTGGAAGAATTGCTTTAAAGATAGACAAAAATATCTTAAAAACTGTTTCTAAAGGTTATAAAGTTATTCTTATTACAGGTACTAACGGTAAAACAACAACTACCAGTATGATTACAAATATACTTAAAGAAAATGGATTTAAAGTAATAACAAATAATACAGGAGCAAATCTTTTTCCTGGAATTGTTTCTTGTTTTGTAGATAACTTTAAATTTAGTGATAGCAATTCTTCTAAGTATGCAGTTATAGAAGTTGATGAAGCAAACGTTAAATTTATTACAGAATACATAACTCCAGAACTTCTTACTATAACTAACTTATTTAGAGATCAGCTTGACAGATATGGAGAAGTATATACAACACTTACTAAAATTTTAGAAGGAGTTAAAAAATCACCAGAGACTAAGCTTATTTTAAATGGTGATGAATCTTTACTTGGAAAATTAGATATTAAAAATCCTACCGAATTTTATGGATTTAATGTTCCAATTCAAAAGGATACAAAGGTTGATGTAAACTCTGATTCTAAATTTTGCAAATTTTGTAAGTCTCCTTATAGCTATAACTTCATTACATACAATCACTTAGGAGATTTTTATTGTCCTAATTGTGGATATAAAAGACCTACTCTAAAATATACTGTTAATGAAATAATTGAGGCTACACCTGAATATTCAAGGGTTGTTATTAATAATACTCCAATTACAATTAGTCAATCTGGAGCTTACAATATATATAATGGTCTTTGCGCTTATTCTATTGCAAAAGAACTTGGCGTAGATGATAGTGTAATATCTAAATCTCTAGGAAAACAAGATTCAAGTTTTGGTAGACAAGAAGTTATAAAAATTGATAATAAAAATATAAAAATAATTCTTGTAAAAAATCCTGCTGGATATAACCAAGCAATAGATACATTATGTTTAAACAAAGGTGAATTTTCTGCATTATTTATGTTAAATGATAATTATGCAGACGGACGTGATGTATCCTGGATATGGGATGTTAATTTTGAAAAACTTAAAAACCTTTCAATAAATAATGTTTTTGTTTCAGGAATGAGAATGTATGATATGGCTGTCAGACTTAAAACTGCAGGTCTTAACTCTGACAACTTTATAATTGAAGCTGATTATGAAAATTTAACAAATAAAATTAAAGAATGTAAAGATACTAATATTTATGTGCTTGCAACTTATACTGCAATGATTAATTATAGAAAGTATTTACATTCAAAAGGATATATCAAAAAACTTTGGTAAAAGGAAGGAAATATTATGGAATTAAATATTTGTCATCTTTATCCTGACCTATTAAATGTTTATGGTGATGTAGGAAATATATTAATACTTAAGTCTAGAGCAGAAGCTAGAGGAATAAAAGTTAATATTATTGATGTATCTATAAATGATGAATTCAAAGGAGATAATTATGATATTGTATTCTTTGGTGGTGGTCAAGATTATGAACAATCAATAGTTTCAGATGATTTAAAAAACGGAAAAAAAGAAGCATTAACTAAATATGTAGAAGATTCAAAAGTTTTAATTGCCATATGTGGTGGATATCAACTTCTTGGTAACTATTATAGAGCTCCTAATGGAGAGAAACTTGAAGGATTAGGAATATTAGATATATATACTGAAGGTGGAGATACTCGTTTTATTGGTAATACAATAATTAAAAATGAAGATTTATCTCAAACTTATGTTGGATTTGAAAATCATTCAGGAAGAACTTATATAAATAATTTAAAACCTCTTGGAAAATGTATTGAAGGTTACGGAAATAATGGCGAAGATGGTTATGAAGGTTGTATTTACAAAAATACATTCTGTACTTATTTACATGGTTCCCTACTTTCTAAAAATCCTGAACTTGCAGATAGATTTTTAACCCTTGCTCTAAATAATAAATATGGTGAAGTTAATTTACAACCTTTAAATGATGAACTTGAACTTAAAGCTAAAGAAACCATTATAAAAAGATTTGAAAATAAAGATAATTAAGAAAAAGAAACCTATATTATAGGTTTCTTTTTCTTAATTTCTGTTTATTACTCTATTAGTCTTTAGATATTTAATTTCTTCTTTTGATATATTATCTAATGTCTTAAATTCATAATTCATACGCTTATATTCATTTATAATACTTTGTAATGAATTTACAGTGCTTTTTTTCCCTGCTGCATCATGCATTAAAACAACTTCAATATTATATGTACCAGCATTTCTTTTAATATTATTTTTTATAACATCACTAGGTACATTTGCAAATTTTGCATCTCCTGAATCAATATTCCAATCAATGTACATTTTATTTTTTTTCTTTAACTCTTTTTCTATACTATTTATAACACTTCTATCGCCTACTGTATTTGTAGATCCACCTGGTAATCTTACAAAATTTAATTTTGTATTTTTACCTAATACACTTTTTATTCTTTTTTCACAAATATTCAAATCTTTAAAATACTCGTTCTTATTTTTATAAATTTTTTTATAATTATGAACGTTACAGTGAGGATATATTGCCATATTATTATTTTTTAATTTCTTAATAATCCCCTTATTTTCTATAACACTATTTCCAACTACAAAAAATGTTGCCTTTACTTTATTTTTATTAAGTATATTAAGTATTTTACCTGTATTTTCATAAGATGGTCCATCGTCAAATGTTAAATAAACAACTTTCTTTTTTAATGTACTACAATTTCCTTGAATATAAGCTGAATTTAAAGTAATAATTAAAATAATTGCTAAGCCTAAGGCTATATTCTTAAATGTTTTTATAATATCACCACCTTATATATATTTTTCCTACAATCTTAATTTTTATTTAATTATATTGTAATAAATTATATTATTTTTTATTTCTATTGTTTATTGTTATTACTTAATTAAGATGTTATACTTTTTTATAGGCATATCCATTAATACTAGCAAAATAAAAAACGAGGTGGAGAAATGAATTCAACTAAGAAAGGATTATTAATAAAAACAATGGTACTTGTTTTTGCTATGTATTTATTATCTCCTTTAGGAATAACAAAATCATATGCAGATACAACATTACCTAATCCAAATATAACTGCAAAATATGCAATTACTATGGATTTAAAAACTGGTGAAGTTATATATTCAAAAAGTGCAGATGCAAAAGCATATCCTGCAAGTATAACTAAACTATTAACAGCACTAATTTTTGCAGAAAAGGCACAAAAAGACACTCCAATTAAATTTACTGAGTCTGCAAAAGCTCAACCTCAGTATTCATTACATTCAAACTGGCCAGGAGTTAAAATGAAAGTCGGCGATACAATGACTGCTGATGATGTTATGAAAGGATTATTAATGTTTTCAGGAAATGATGCAGCTTACATGATAGCTGATTATGTTGCTGGAAATGCTGATAATTTTGCAAAGCTTATGAATAAAAAAGCTCAAGAAATTGGAATGAAAGATAGTCACTTTGTAACACCAAATGGATTACATAATCCAAATCATTATACAACAGCTTATGACTTAGCATTGCTTACTAAAGCTGCCTTTAATAATCCATGGGTTAGAGAAGTAATGGAAACTAAAGATGCAACTATTAATATTTCAGGAAAACCTGTTAAATTAGAAAATAGAAATAGAACACTAGGTAAATACGGTAATATAGGTGGTAAAACAGGAACTACTAATGAAGCTGGTGAATGTTTAGCTACTGTTTATGATAGAAATGGTAGACAACTTATCGGTGTAGTTTTAGATTCAAGTGTAAGTGCCAATGACACAACAAGATATAATGATATGAATGCAATAATGGATTATAGTTATGCCGCAAAACCATCAATTTACAAAAAATCTGGTGATTCAATAAATAATGTAACTTTAAAATATAAAATGTTTAAATTTTTTGGTCCAGAAAAGACAATAAAAGCTCCAGTAACTTTATCACAAGATGCTATGCTTTATAATAATTCATTTAACGAAAATAATGCTAAGATAACATTTAATTCAGATACTAAAGATGCATGGTCTGTAGCTGCAAGTAATAATGTTAATCTTAATCTTTCAGTTAAAGAATATAAAACAGCTCTAGCAGGTACTATTGGAGTATCCTTTGGACAATTATTCAAGGCAAATATATTTGCTTATTTAGGAATAATTTTAGGTATCGTTATAGTTATTCTTATAATAATATTTATAATAAGAATGATTAATAAGAGACGTTACAGAAAAAGACGTTACGGAAGATCATCTTATAGTCACTATAGAAGATACTAAATAAAAAAGAGGAATTACTTTCCTCTTTTTTTATTTTTCTTATTTATTTTTTTCTTATTTACGTTAATCTTTTTCTTAGGTTTTGAAGATTTTAATTTTTTATTTTCTATTTTTTTATCACTTACTTTTTTTTCTGAAATTTTATTTTTTAATGTTTTTTTCTTCATTACAGAATATCCAAAGGAACCAATTGAAGTTCTAGGTAATTTATAATACTCTCCATGACAGTAAGCTAACAAATCTCCTTTTTCAAAATGTATTTTTCCTTTTTCATCTATTAAATCTTCATTTATATGAGAGCTTAAAACCTCTGCTACAAACATATCATGACTTCCAAGTGGAATTATTTGTTTAACCTTACATTCTATATTAATTGGACACTCTTCTATATAAGATGCATTAATATTATCACATTCTATCATAGTGAAATTCATTTCTTTTATTTTATTAATTTTTCTTCCACTTCTAACTCCACAAAAGTCAACTTTTTTTACCATATTTCCATGTGGAATATTAACTACAAATTCCATGCTCTCTTTTATATATTCATAAGATAATCTTTCTGGTCTTATTGATATTGAAAGCATAGGTGGTCTTGTACATACAGTTCCAGCCCAAGCAACAGTAAATACATTTTCCTCTCCTTTATTATTTCTTGAAGAAATTAAAACTACAGGAACTGGATTTAAAACTACACTTCCTTTAAAACTTTCTTTTTTCATATATTTATTACTCCCATTCTTTCCATACTTCTGGTTTATATCCTACAGTAGCCTTTTTTCCATTTCTAACTATTGGAGTTTTTATTACACTTTGATTTTTAAGTAAAATCTCAAGTTTCATATCATTACTTCTTATTTTATCTAAATTTGATTTTTTATAATCTTTACTTTTTTCATTTATTAATTCATTAACAGAAATTGAATTACTAACACTAGTTAATTCACCTTTACTAATACCCTTTTCCTTCATATCAATAAATGCATATTTTATTTTTCTTTCTTTAAAATATCTTTCAGCCTTTTTTGTATCAAAACATTTTTTTGTTCCAAATATTTGTATATTCATTTTTTACTCCTTTATACTAAATTTAAAATTTCCATTGGAGATTCCACAAAATAATCTGGATTTACTTCCTCTAATTTTTTAATATCTAATGCTGTATATTTAACTCCACAAGTTTTACAGCCAGCATTTTTACCACATAATAAGTCAAAATGGCTATCTCCTACCATAATAGCTTCTTCTGGTTTTACATTTAATTTTTTTAAAGCATATAACGCAGGTTCTCCTTTAGGTTTATGTTCTTTAGTACACTCAGGTGTAACTATTATATCCATATATTTTATTATTCCTGCTATTTCCATACCTTTTTTAGCTAAGGTTTCTCTTTTAGATGTTACTATTCCTATTTTTATATTTTTTTCTTTAAGATTGATTAAAAGTTCCTCTACACCTTTAAAAGAAAAACACATATTATCATGAATTTTTTCGTTATAATTTCTATATGTTTTAATTGCTCCTTTTAACTCTTCTTCATCTTTACAATAACCTATAAGACTATCTTCTAATGGCATCCCATAAAGACTTGTAATTTCACCTTTAGAAAGTTTTAAATTAAAACATTTATCAAATGTGTACTTGAAAGATTCATATATTAATTCATTTGTATCTAATAAAGTCCCATCTAAATCAAATAATATTGCTTTTATCATCTTAATTATCCCCCCTATTATATAATGGTTATTATACCAAAATTCTATTTGTATTACTAATTATAAGTTTAAATTAACTGACTAAATTATTTGTATTTTCAGAATATTTATGCTATCATTTTTAATAGATTTTAGCTTGGAGGCTTATTATGAAATCAGAAAAAAGTACTAGAGATTTTTATTTTGATACATTAAAAGGTTTTCTTATATTATCCGTTATTATAGGTAATTCCATTGAGCTTGCTAGCCCACAAAATATAGACACGCACTACTTTTTATTATTTCTTTATATGTTTCACATGCCTATGTTTACCTTTGTATCAGGATATTTTTCAAAACTAAGTAAAAGAACTACAGTTGAAAAAGCTGCATCTACATTTAAATTATATTTCTTTGCTCAACTAGCTTATATAATTTTTTATAGATATATACTTAGAAGCAACGGATATAAATTTGAATTTATGTATCCTCAATGGACACTATGGTACTTATTATCTCTAACCTGTTGGTATATTCTTGGAGATTACGTAAAAAATAAAAAAAAGTGGCTTATCTTTGCAATTATTCTCTCTCTTATTGCAGGTTTTGATAATAGTATAGGAAGTCTTGGAAGTATGGAAAGAACTATTTTTTATTTCCCATTTTTCATTGCAGGAATGTCATTTGATAAAAAATATATAGAAGTTTTAAAAAAGAATAGATTAAAACTTTTAATATCTTCAATAATCGTTCTTATTTTATTATATATATTTTCTAAATATATTAAATTAGAGTTTTTATTTGAATTATTTAGTTATTCTGCTGCTAATGATGATGTATTGCTTCCACCATTTTTAACAAGAATTTTCCATTACTTAGGTGCATTTATAATAGGTTCATTTATTTTAACTTTAGTTCCAAACATTAAAACTCATCTTTCTGCATTAGGAAGGAATTCATTAATTTTATATTTATCCCATGCAGCTATATGTAATATATTAATTGGAATTGGAATTACAAAATATAATAACTTGATTGAACTTATTCTATCAGAAATAGTTATAGTCTGTATAACAATTATAACTGCAGACATATTTTTAAAATTAAAGAAAAAAATCAAAGAAAAAAGAAGTGGCATTGTTTAATGTCACTTTTTTTCGTTTAACAATATAGCGTATTTTGTCATACTATAAAGCATAAATAATTATTTTGTTAGAGGTGACATTTTAAATGAAAAAATTTTCTAAAATAGCACTTATATTATCGACGCTATTTATTCTTTCAATATGCTTTATTGGTTGCAATAAAAAGGATGCAACTTCTGAATTAAAAACTATAAAGCTAAATGAAGTTGTACGTTCTATATTCTATGCTCCAATGTATATTGCAATAAATGAAGGATTCTTTGAAGATGAAGGATTAAATATTGACTTATCTACTGGTCAAGGTGCTGATAAGGTTATGCAAAATGTTTTATCTAAAAATTCAGATATAGGTTTTTGTGGACCTGAACAAGTAGTATACATTTATAATCAAGGAAGAGAAGACTATCCTGTTCTTTTTGCCCAACTTACTAAAAGAGATGGTTCTTTCTTAGTTGGAAGAAAAACTGAAGATAATTTTAAATGGTCAAATTTAAAAGGAAAAGACATAATAGGTGGAAGACCTGGTGGTGTTCCTGAAATGTCTCTTGAATATGTATTAAACAAAAATAATATAAAACCTAATAAAGATGTTAATATGGTTACAAATTTAGATTTTACTGCAACAGCTGGTGCTTTTAAGGCTGGTACTGCAGATTATGTTGCACTATTTGAACCAACTGCTTCTATGCTTGAAAAAGAAGGTACTGGCAAAATAGTTGCATCAATTGGAGAATCTTCTGGAGAAATGCCCTATACTTGTTTCTTCTCAACTAAATCTTACATGGAAGATAATCCAGAAGTAATTGAAAGTTTTACAAAAGCTATCTATAAAGGTCAACTTTGGTTTGAAAAACATTCATCTGAAGAAATTGCAGACTCTATATCTTCATTTTTCCCTGGAACTGATAAAGATATAATGGTTTCTGTTATTGATAACTATAAAAAAATTGATGCTGTTGCAAATGACCCTAAATTAAGTGAAAAAGGATTAAATCATTTAATGGATATAATCACTAAATACGATTCATCATTAATCCCTTCTAGACCACCTTTTAATGATATAGTAAATAATAGTTTTGCAGAAAAAGTTACAAGCGAAAAATAAATTAAAAAATTAAAACTTCTAACTATAAAAGGCAAAATAATAAGTAACTTTTAAAAAATAATAAATTTTTAATCCTTCTTTGTTATTTTGCCTTTTTTATTTAAATCATAATATTTTAACAAATTGAAATATATTAATATGAATTTTTTTAAAATCAACTTTTATATAATTTTTTACATATCTTTTTAAATTAAAGGTGGTGAAATTATTGGCTCTATTAGATATTAAAAATATAAAAATGCGTTATCATTCCTTAAAAGGAGAAACTGAAGCTATAAAAGATGTAAGTTTTTATGTAAATGATAAAGATTTTTTGAGTATATTAGGTCCTTCTGGCTGTGGTAAATCAACTCTTTTAAATATAATGAGTGGTCTTTTACCACAATCAAGTGGACAAGTATTATTTGATAATAAACCTATAAAAGATAATTTAGATAAAATAGGATATATGTTTCAAAAGGATCATTTATTTGATTGGACTTCTGTTTGGAACAATGTAACTCTTGGCTTAAAAATTAAAGGGTTACTTACAGATGAAAATATATCTAGAGTTGAAAATTTATTAAACAATTATGACTTAAGTAAGTTTAAAGATCATAAACCTACAGAGTTATCTGGAGGAATGCGTCAAAGGGTTGCTCTAATTAGAACTCTTGCATTAAACCCTAGAGTATTATTTTTAGATGAACCTTTTTCTGCATTAGATTATCAAACAAGACTTAATGTTTGTGATGAAATTTTTGAAATAATTAAATTAGAAGGTAAAACTGCTATTATGGTAACCCATGATATAAGTGAAGCCATTTCTACTTCTAATAGAATTATTGTACTAACAAAAAGACCTTCATTAATAAAAAAAGAATTTAAAATTAATTTTAAAAATGATCCACTAACTCCTTTTAATAGAAGAAAAGAAGAAGAATTTAAAATTTATTTTGATTTACTTTGGAAGGAGCTTGATAATAGTGATTAGTAATGAACATGAACTTTATATAAAAAAGTTAAAAAAAGAAAAATTAAAAATAACTTTCTTTAGAATTTTTATTTTAATAACCTTTATTTGTTTATGGGAAGTTTTAGCTGACCTAAAAATAATTGATCCTTTTTTAACATCTTCTCCATCTAGAATGTTAAGTTCGCTTATAGATTTTATTAAAGAAGGAACTATATGGACACATATATGGGTTACTTCCTATGAAACAATCTTAGGTTTTGTATTAGGTACTTTTATAGGTACTATATTTGCAATTATTTTATGGTGGTATCCTTCAACTTCAAAAATATTAGATCCATATCTTGTTGTGTTAAATGCTCTTCCAAAAGTAGCATTAGCTCCAATAATAATTTTTTGGGTTGGAAATGGAATTACTGCTATAATTGTTATAGCTTTATTAATATCTTTAGTTACTACAATAATAAGTGTGTTAACTGGATTTAATGAAGTTGATAAAGATAAACTTTTATTAATGAAAACTTTTCAAGCATCTAAATTTCAAATATTAAGATATTTAATTTTTCCATATACAATACCAGTTTTAATATCTGCATTAAAAATAAATGTTGGTTTATCTTGGGTTGGAGTTATTATGGGTGAATTTTTAGTAGCTAGAGAAGGCCTTGGATTCTTAATAGTTTATGGTGGACAAATTTCTCAACTTAATATGGTAATGATGAGTATAGTTATACTGTCATTAATTGCCTTTATAATGTATAAATTGGTATCTATTGCAGAAGATAAATATAAGAAGCATAATTAACAATATATTCATTTTTTAAAAATCTTTTTATTAGATAACCATTTCATTTAGTAAAACAAAGGATTTGTGGGATTTTATATATTGTAAATCCTTTGTTTTTATTTGTTTATTTTTTGTTTACTTAATTAACTTAAAGTGATACATTAATATGGTACAAAAGATACTAAGGAGAGATTAGCTTGAAATTATTTAGAGAAGCACTTATTGTATTCGGAATTTATTTAATAGGAGAAGTAATAGTTGCTCTAACTCATATACCTATACCAGGTAATATTATTGGACTTCTTTTACTTTTTATAGGTCTTTGTACTAAAGTCATAAAGGTCAGTCAAGTTGAAACTTTAACAAATTTCTTTTTGGATCATTTAGCTTTCTTCTTTTTACCAGCAGGAGTTAGCTTAATGAATTCACTTGGAATTATTAAAGCAAGTATTCTTCAAATTATAATAATTTGTGTAATTACAACATCTATTACCATTGCCTCAACTGGTTTAATAGTACAATTTGTCGTAAACCTATTAAATAAAAAAAAGAAAGGAACTGAAAAAAATGAGTGTAATAACTAGTAACATATTCTTTAGCATAGTTTTATCCCTTATTGCATTTGAGATTGGATTATTCTTTTACAAAAAAACTAATTTACCACTGTTTAATCCTTTACTTATAGCAATAGTAATTGTAATTGCTTTTTTAACTGCATTTCATATTGATTTTAAAACATATAATTCAGGTGCACAATTTATAAATATGTTTTTAGGACCTGCAACTGTAGTTTTAGCAGTTCCCCTTTATAAACAATTTGAACTTTTAAAAAAGAATGCTATAGCTATTTTTATTGGAATTTTCTTTGGAACTTTAATTGGAATATTCTCAATAATACTTTTATCACACTCACTAGGACTTAATGTTTCAATGATAGTATCATTAATGCCTAAGTCAGTAACAACACCAATAGGTATTGCTATAAGTAAAGAATTTAATGGAATAGTTCCTGTTACAGTTCTTGCAATTATTCTATCTGGAATAATCGGTGCAATAGTAGGTCCAACTATCTGTAGAATATGTAAAATTACAAATAGAATTGCAATTGGTATTTCACTTGGGACAGCTGCTCACGCTGTTGGAACAAGTAAAGCATTAGAACTTGGAGAAACAGAAGGTGCAATGAGTTCACTTTCAATTGGTATAGCTGGAATGATGACAGTTTTTGTTGCTCCTCTTGCCTTTAATATTGCAATGTTTATATATAAATTAATAATACATTAATTTATATATTTGTAATAAAAAACAGCTTATTAAAATTTTAATAAGCTGTTTTTTAATTAGTTTTTACTATAAACTTTCTTAACTTCTAATAATTTTCTATTTAAAAATCCCATTTTACTATCTCTAAAAACCATATAAGTTGATTTTTTAGTATAATTTTCAAGTTTACTCATAAATTCTTCTGGTTTTATATTTTCTTCTTGCACAAGTTTTAAACCTTTTTCCCATGAAGCTGTAAGTTTTGGATTTAAAAGAGATGGTATAGAATTACTTATAACTTCATAAATCATTTCTCCAAGCTCTGTTGGAGTAAGGGTTTGAGTTTTATTATTAGATTTAACATAATCAATATTTATAAGCTTCTTTAAAATCTCTGCTCTTGTTGCTGATGTTCCAATACCAGCTCCCTTTATATGTTCTCTAAGTTCTTCATCTTCTATAAGCTTACCTGCATTTTCCATAGCTATTATTATTGAACCTGTTGTAAATCTCTTAGGAGGACTTGTTTCTCCCTCTTTCATTTCTAATGAATTAATTAATACCTTTTGCCCTTTTTTTAAATCCTTAGGAAACTCACTACTATCATCTTCTTTTTTATGTTCTAATATATCTAAATATCCTCTTTCTATACAAACTTTTTTTGTTGTATAAAAACTTTCATCCCCAACATCAATTGTAATTGCCTGTTTACTAAATTGAGCTTTTTTATAAAATATTGCTATAAATCTTCTAAGAATTAAAAAGTACATTTTTCTTTCTATTTCTTTTAGAGAGTTTATCATAGAACTCCCCTCTCCTGTTGGAATTATAGCGTAGTGATCTGTTATCTTCTTATCGTCAACATATTTGCTCTTTAAAATACTTGTGTACCATTTATTATCTAAAATTGTTTTTGAAGCATTTAAAAGTTCTTCTCCAATATCTAATTTTGTTAATTTAAATAATGTTTTATTAATTACCTTTGCAACTGCTGTAGATAGTACTCTAGCATCAGTTCTTGGGTAGGTTACCATCTTCTTTTCATAAAGAGTTTGAAGATGCTTTAATGTTTCATCTGGGCTTATTTTAAACTTTCTAGAACACTCATTTTGAAGTTCTGCTAAATTAAAAAGTAATGGAGCATTTTTATTTTCTTTAGTTTTTTTAATATTTGCTATTACTCCCTCTTCTAAAACTTCAAGTTCTTTTATAAGTTCTTCACAGTCTTTTTTATTTTTAAAGCCACCTTCATTGTATAATTTAGGTGAATCTTTAAACTTAGATTTTTCTAATGCTTTCCATTCAGCTATTATTTCTTCATCTTTTTCTTCTCTTTTAAAATTCCCTGAAATCTTATAAAATGAAGTCTTTTTAAAATCTCTAATTTCTCTTTCTCTATCAACTACCATTCCAAGAACGCAGCTCATAACTCTTCCAACTGCAACAACAGAACTTTTCTCCTTCTTAAGTATGTTTGATAACTGCTTACCATAAATAAGAGTTAATAATCTTGAAAAATTAATTCCAATTATATAATCTTCCTTTGCTCTTAAATAAGCTGAATGAGCTAAAGAATCATATTCATTTAAAGGTTTTGCTTCCTTTATTCCTCTTTTAATCTCCTCTTCTGTTTGAGAATCAATCCATACACGAAGTTTTTCTTTGTTTGGATTTCCTGATAAGTCATCAACAAGCCTATATATATATTCACCTTCCCGTCCTGAGTCTGTACAAACATATATTTTATCAATGTCAGCTCTATTTAATAACTTGCTAACTACATTAAATTGTCCTTTAGCTGAATTTATTACTTCATACTTATATTCTTTGGGCAAAAAAGGAAGATCTTTTAAGTTCCAATATTTTAATTTTTCATTATAAACTTCCGGATAAGACATTGTTACCATATGTCCTACGCACCATGTAAATATTGCTTTATCGCTTTCTATGTATCCGTTATTTCTTTTTCCATCTACCTTTAATAGCTTTACAAAATCCATTGCTACTGAAGGTTTCTCTGCTATAAATAAAGATTTTCCCATATCTATTTCCTTTCTAAAGAAAATAAACCCTCAAACTTTGAGGGTTTATTAAAATTATACTATGAAACTTGTATTTTTCCAAATTTAATGTTTTTACATTTCATTTAAAATCCATATTACTACATTTAAATATGTTGCATAAAAAGTCCATATTAAATATGGAATAAATAATACTCCTGATAATTTATCAATTTTAAAAAATTTTATAGTTGTTATAATTATAAATATAATAAGAATTACAATCTCTATTACTGCTAATCCATATAATCTAAATTTAAAAAATATTATTGGCCATAAAAAATTTAATATAAGCTGTATAAAATAAGCACTTAATTCAAAATAACTTTTTTTCTCTTCCTTTAACCTCATAAAAACTCTGTATGATGCAAAACCAATTAATATATATAAAATAGTCCACATAACTCCAAAAATCCATCCTGGTGGAAAAAATGGGCTTTTTATAAGACTTTTATATATTATGAAAGAATCTTTCGTAATAGTTGCTACTAGCAAACCTCCAACAATTGGCAATGCTATTAGAGTAATAAAACTTATAATATTAAATTTACCATTTACTTTAAAAATATTTTTCATATATCACCTCAAATATACTTATAATATTATTATACTTTTTAATTATTAAAATATTCTTTAAATATAAATATCAGAAAATTCAATATCTACCTTTCTATTTAATGTAACTATCTCACTATTTTCTCCCCTATCATAATTTAAAGTATCTTCTAAAGGGATTTTAATAATAAATTTATTTTCACCCTGTCTGCTTGCTTTAAACTTAATAGATCCATTATGAAGTTCTATAAGAGTTTTACTTAAAAATAATCCTAAACCGCTTCCTTCTTTAGTTCTATTTAAATCTTTATTTATCTTTGTAAATTCATCAAATATATATTTCTTTTCATCTTTTTCTATTAGTTTTGCATTATTTGTAACTATAATAAAAACATAGTCCTCTTGTAAATTTATATTTACTTCTATCTTTTTATTATTTTCTCCATGCTTAACACTATTTGATAATAAATTAAGCATTGTTCTTTCTATCATATTCTTATCTATTGGAATATATATTTCCTCATGAGATGAATCAAATATTAATGAGTTATTTATCTTTTTTACATATTTATTAGTTGCTATTGTAACATTTTCAATAATCTCAACTAAATTATAAATCTTTTTGTTAGGTTTTAAATATCCTTCCGAAATTTTATTTGTATCTATAAAATTATTTATAGTTCTTATAAGTCTTAAACAATTTTGTTTTATTACATAATTATTTTTACTTATATTCTCTATACTATTATTATTTAAATGTATTTGATTTAATGCTAATGCTGAATTTATAACATTAATAGGAGTTCTAAGTTCATGAGATATATTAGAATAAAATTTATTTTTAACTTCTTCTTCTCTTAAATATTTCTCATATTTTTTTCTCATTTTATTATACTTATTTACTTCCTCTATATCTCTAATATATAAAATTTGTCTTTTTTCATCATCATTAACTAAGTGCATTTCAATTTCTCTAATATTCTTTCTTTTATTTCTAAATTTACATAAACTCTTTACAAAAGATATTAAATCAATTTTCTGAATTAAATTTGAATCTTTAATATAAGTCTCATCCCATATAACACCGACTACAAATTCAATATCTTTTCCAAGTAATTCTTCTTTATAATTAAATCCTATAATCTTTAATGCTTCATTATTAATGTATGTTAATTTACCCATATTAAATATTAGAATACCATCTTTAAAAGCCTCTATTAAATTATAATATCTTTTTTCACTCTTTTTATTTATAGCCTGTAACTCACTTAAAATAATATTTCTTTGCTTAAGCTTAATATTAAGTTCACTTTGCTTAACTCTTAGTTTTTCTAAATTATTTTTCATTTCATAATAAGCAAGCTTTAATACATTATTTTTTATTCCCTCATATATTGAGAAATACGCCATGTACTTAAATACATCTGCTTCAAATATTGTATTATATTTATTTGATAATGCAATACAATAACAAAACTGATATAGTATAGTAAATATTAAATAAATATATATATATATATACTTTAATTTATCATTATTTTTTCTAAGTCTAAAAACTACTAATATATCACCAAAGATCAAAATTAATTTTGATACATATAAGAATATTATAAAAAATTCTTTATTATTTTTTGATATACTAACAAAAAAATAATTAATAACAATTACTAATATAGTAATAATTGTGTATATCTCTATACATTTAATATTACTAACTCTTTTTCTATTAAGTATGAAAGCTATTAATATTACAAGCATCAATAAAACATTATTTGAAATTTCAATGGCAAATATAGGTGTTATATCTAATCCTTCTTGAATAGTTTTACCTATTAGAATTTTAATATATTCAATAATACCTATAAATAAAAAACCAATACCAACATAATTATAATATCCCTTTGTATTTCTAAGCAATGTAACTATTGATAATGATATTCCAAAGGTTGCACAAAAAATTCCTATCATATAATGGAATAGAATATTAATACCGAAGATTTTATAAAATATAATAAATAATAATAGTACTAATATTGCAATATTAAATGAATTTTGTTTAATACTTTTTTTATAATCTATATTATATTTTATATTCATTTAAACTACTCTCCTTTTTAAAGGTTATTACAATTTTTGTACCCTTTCCTCTATTACTACTTACATTTATATCTCCATATTGAAGTTCAACTAACTTTTTTACTACAAATAAACCTATTCCACTTCCTTTTTCATCTATGGTATTATTGTTTTCACCCATTGAATATTTAATGAATATTTTATCTATAAATTCTTTACTCATTCCAACCCCATTATCTTTAATAACTATATTTACATCATCATTATCTTCAAATACTCCTACAAATATTTTTCCCTCTCTTAAAATATATTTAATTGAATTTGATATAATATTTAGTAAAATTCTATGCATAAAGTTTTCATCTAATTTTAAATATATCTCCTCATTATTTGTATCAAATAATAATTGAATTTCTTTTTGCTTTGCATAATAGATTAAACTATTTACAGTTTCCTCTACAAATTCAACAACGTTTATTGTTTTCAAATTAGGATATAAATAACCTGATTCGATTTTGCTACTATCTATCAAATTATTAGTTAGCTTCATAAGTGACAAACAATTTTTTTTAGCTATACCATTATATTTTAACAATGCTTGTCTATCTTTGTTTTTTATAAATATCTGTTCTAATTGGATAGCTGAATAAATAACATTTATAGGTGTTTTTAAATCATGACTTATATTAGAAAGAAAATCTCTTTTGATTTTTTCTTGTACAAGCTTTCTTTCTATATCTTCTCTCATTGAGTTTATTTTTATTTTTGATGTTATATCAGTTACATTTAATATAATTTCTCCATTTTCCTTGTTATGATCTATTATCTCTATATTTAAATATTTTTTATCATTATTACATTCTATTTCTCCTCTATATATCTTCTTATAAGGTATATCTTTACATTTAAATATATCATCTTCATTAAACTTAATTAATTTAGATATTTTTTTATTTATTATGCTTCTAATATTTTCTTCTCCTATTAAATCCAAAAAATATTTATTACAATAAATAACTCGTCTTGTGTTATCACTTAATATTATTATTGGAACAGGTATTCTCCTAAAAAAATCCTTAAACATCATTTCTTTTTTCCTTATTAAAATATGAGATACTTCAAGTTCACTATTTTTAATTAAAATATTAGTATTTATATTATTTAATTTTTTATTTCTTTCATATAATTCTTTAAATAAAATCTTATACGGAAGATTTATAATTATATATATAGTACAAGAAACCATACTAGAAAAAGAAACAAAAAATATTAGATTAACAAGTTCTGCAATAATTAAACTTTTAAAAATATCTGCTATATAATTTACAATTACTATTAACAAAACTGAAATAGCATATAAATATATATAATTAATTTTATATTTGTAATAAATTTTATATTTATTTACTATAAAAATATTTTTTAAGCATATTGATAAGATTATAATTAAAGTAAATGTATCCAAAAGAAAATACATCTTAAATATTTTTAATAAATTCATAATTAAAATAATTACTAAAATTCTACTTATACTTTCTAATAATTTTATCTTAGGATTACCTAAATATTTGTAAAATAATCCTATTAATAATATAAATATCATTCTGCTCAAATGTTCATATAAAACTTTATTATCATAACTAATATTTAAATTAGTCAATTCAAATACCAATAGATTTATATTTATTAAAGCTATCGAAAGGAAATGAATTGATAAAAATTTAAATATTCTAACATTAAATACATTTTTAGTAGAGTATATTAAAAGCAAAATTGAAAATGTTGATATTAAAACAAATATTCTTATAATAAAATCCAACATATTTATGGTTTCTTCAGCAAAAATAGATGTTATAAAATATAAAAAAATATATATTGAAAAAAAAGTTGCAGATATAATAAAATAATTTTTCTTATTAATATATATAATATCTCTCATTCTTCTATTAAATTCCATATTACCCTCCATACCATTAATATTCTACTTTATTTTTCCTATTTTGTGAAGTTTTTATGAACAAAACCTTCTTAAAATAATTTAACTTTGTTTTATAACTATTTATTAATTATTATTTCAACTGCATCTTTTTAAATTTTTGCTTCCCTATATCTTATTTTTAGATTGAATATTCTTTATAGCTTCTATAACAGCTGTCCATAAAGCTTTTAATTAATATGTATTAACTTTTGATACGTCTTTTACAATTATTCTAAGGCTAGTTATAAAGACATCTAAATTTTCTATATTTTTCTTTCCTACAAGTAGTTTTAAAACTTTACTTTAAAGGAAGGCTTAATATGGAGCTGTTGTACTTAACTTTTTAATAACAAGATTATTTTTTTATTTATTTTCTTCATTTATACTAGATAAAATCCTCAAAAAAAAAATAGTGAGCAAAATATTATTTACTCACTAAAAATTAAACGTTATTTATATAATCTATTTAATATTTAAACAAAATGTCTTTTATTAATCCAAGATATTATATTTTCAATAACCTCGTCCTTGTTTTTTTCATTTAACATTTCATGTCTTCCTGACTTATAAAGTTTATAATCTAAATCATAAACACCTGCACCCTTATACAATTCATAAAGATTTCTTACTCCTTTTCCAAAATCTCCAACTGGATCATCTTCTCCTGAAAAAATATATATTGGTACATCTTTTCTTATGTTATTAAAATTTTCACCTTCATGTATACTCCAAATTCCATTTATTAAATCATAATAAAATGATGTTGTTTCTATAAAACCACAATAATCATCTTCAATATATTTTTTAACTTCTTCTTCATTGCCACATATCCAATCATAATCTGTTTTTGCATCTGGAAACCTTTTATTAAAACCTCCAAAGGATAACTTATCCATAAGTGGACTTTTAGCTTTTCTTCCTTTTAACTTCATTTCTATTTTTGCAATAAATTTTCCAACCTTAGTTATGAATTTAGGTTTACCATTGCTTCCAGATAGTATTAGTCCATCAATAGTATCTCCATATAATTGCATATATCTTTGACTTAAAAATGATCCCATACTATGTCCAAATAATATTATTTTTAAATCTTTATTTTCTTCTCTTATAATATCATTTAATTCTTTCATATCAGATATCATTAATAAAAAGCCATCACTATCACCTACAAATCCGAGTTTTTCTTTGCTTTCAGATGTTTGTCCATGTCCTCTATGATCGTTTGCATATACTATATAACCTTCATCAGTTAACTTATTTGCAAAATAATCATATCTTAATGCAGTTTCAGCCATACCATGTGCTATTTGTACTACACCTTTAATATTAGTTTTATCTTTAGGAATCCACTTATATACATGTATTTCTTTTCCTAATTTATCTTTAAATTTAAAAGTTTCCATAAAATAACCTTCCTCCATAAATTCATAACCTTTATTTAATTATGCATTAATAACAAAAAGACTGTCAATTAATTTAAGTGTTAAAAATTAAATGCCAGTCTTTTTTTGTACTAAATTTTAATGCTCTACAATGTCACTTTCTTTAAGCTTATTAACAAACTTTTCACTAGTTTTATTTATTGGTTTCTTTAAGAATATACCTATAATCATAAATATTAAAGCTACAATAATTAATATAATTATATCTCTTTGCATAAGTTCTGGTACAACTCCACCTACTAATCCTCTCATACCTTGTATCGCATACTTAAAAGGTAGTACTGGATTTATTTCCTTAAAGAAATTTGACATAACTTCAACTGGAAATGTACCTCCTGATGCTGCAACTTGAAGTACTAAAAATATTATACATATAGCTTTACCAACATTTCCAAATACAGAAACTGTCGAGTATATTATAGTTATAAATATTAAGCTTGCAAACATTCCAAATAATACAAATAATACTGGATGTATTACATAGGTTTTTAATATAAATATATCTCCCAATGTAACAACTGCACCTTGAAGTATTCCTATTGTAACAAAAGTTAAATATTTTCCAAAGAAAACTTCAATAGGCTTTGGAACTTCTCCATCTTCAAAAGGTTTTACCTTAACTGTAAGAATTGAAACAAGTATTAATCCTCCAACCCATAATGCTAAAGTTGTATAAAATGGTGACATTGCTGAACCATAATTAGGAACTGGGAATAATCTATTAGTTTCAATTTGTACAGGACTAACTAAGAAATCTGTTTGTTTTTTCCAGTCTCCTGTAATAATTTTAAGAATTTCATCTATTCCAGATTTATTATCTATTTTCTTTATTTGATTAGCCATTTTGTTAAATGACTTTTTAAATTCTGGAAAATCCTTTTTAACTTTTATTAATTGTTCATTTGTAAGTTTTGTTCCCTTTGAAAGTAATGATAATACATTTTTAACATCTGGCATTACATTTTGAGTACTGTCTATTAAAGATATAGCATTTTTAGACATATCATCTAATTTAGTTAATGATCCATTTATAGCAGGTACAATATTACTATCATATTTTGAAATTATTTCTCCTAAATTTGATGATATTGAATCTACTTTATTCTTTAATTTAACAATAGACTCAGGTTGTAATACTTTATTATTATTTACTAAGCTTATATCTTTGTTTATTTCTTCTATTACAGATGATATTTTACTTTCAATTGCCTTTAATCTAGTTAGTGTATTACCAATTAAATCTTTATTACTTATTTTATTTATAGACTCTAATATATCTATAACTGAACTTAAAGTTTTATTTACTGTAGTTAGTTTATTATTTGCATTATTTAATACTTTAAGAAGTGTTTCCTTATCATATTTTTGTGATACGTTACCTAAAATCTCACTTGATCCATTTAATAAATCTCTTCCAAATATTAGATCTTCTTTTATTATTGGTGAAAGACTATTAAAGCTTTCCTTTGATTTATCAAGAAAAGTTTTTCCTTTATTTAAAGCACCATTAGCATCCTTTAATGTACTCTCTAAATTAGGAATAATCTTATCTATTTTAGTAAGCATTTGATCTATTGTAATTGTTCCATCATAAGCTTTATTTATTAGATTTTCAATTTCTGGCATATTATCATTTACTTTATATATTAAGTCAACTACTTCTCTAATTTTATCTCTAGAAGATTTATATTCTATGCCAACATTATTTAAAACTTTAAATATTATACCATTTACTGTTTCTGAAACTGTATTATCAACATTTTCTTTTAAAGTATTAACTCCTTTATCAGTAATTTTTGGTGCTATTGCATTTGAAGATTCATTTACTGTATAAATAAGCTTTGGTTTTACTATTTTGTTTGAAGCTGGTGAAATTAAATCTTTTGAAAAATCTTCTGGAATAATAATACTTGCAAAGTACTCTCCCATTCTTATTCCATTATCTGCTTTTTCTTTATTTACAAACTGCCATCCAATTTTATCATTTTTTGAAAGTTCTTCTGTTACTTTATTACCAACATTTAAATCTTTTCCTCCAAAATCTGCTCCTTTATCTTCATTAACCACTGCTATTTTAATGCCTTTTGTACTTCCATATGGATCCCATGATGATTTTATATTAAACCATGCATATAATGAAGGTAATATTATAAGTCCAAGTAGAACTACAATTGCAACCCAATTAGTAACTACTTTTTTTATGTCCCTCTTAAAAATCTTTAAAATATTTCTCATAAAGCCTTCCTTTCTTTAAAAATTAATAATGTAAAGATTATAACATATTCAATGACTATAAGTCATTAATTAAATTATATTTTTCTATTTTAAATCTATTATTTACTATTTTATAAAAAAATACCCTAGAAAAAAACTTATTCTCTAGAGTATTTTATAATTATTTTACACATCTATATGCTAATAAAGAATTTAGATTATCAAAAGAGTATACTTGTAAAGTTTTAGGATCTCCATAGGCTCCATAAATTGGACTATTTTTATTAATTATTTGAAAGTCTTTAAGTTTTTTAAGAGCCATATTATATAATTCTTTATTTCCTGTTTTTTCTCCTATTCTTACTAGTAATGCATAAATTGATGTTGATTGAACATCAGATGATTTAATTCCAGTATTAGAATTATATTTTGCATAAATTGCTCCATCAGTTTTAAATTTTTCTGTTAGCCAGTTAACACTTTTAAATGTACTTTCAGAAACTTCTGCTTTATTTAATATACAAATTAAAGATAGCAATGTATCAACATCACCATTATCATATTTTTTAGTTTCTCTGTTATAAGATTTTTTATATAACGGAACTTTATCACTAATATATCCATTATTTAAAACATTAATAGAAGCTGTATATACTTTTTTCCATGCATAATCTATATTGCTTAAATATTTTAATGTAGGAAGATCAATATAACAAAGAGTTGTTATATTACTTTTATTGTATCCATCATTAAAATCACTTAATAAATTATTATCTAATAAATTTTTACTTATAGCCTTGAAGGTTTTAACAGCCATTTTTCTATATTCAAATTTTCCCCATCTTTCATTTGCTAATAAAAGTGCCTTTACTATTCTTAAATCATCAATTGTTGCTGATGTAGATTCTTTATTTTTTCCTGTAACTCTCCATGAAATCAAATTATTTTTAAGAATCATATTATCTTTAATATACTTTAATGTATCATTAAATTTTTCTTCATCATTTCTTTCTAAATAATACAAAAGCATCATTCCTTCTGATTCTGATAAAACAGAATATCCCTTTGTTATATCTCCTTGTGATTTCTCATCTTTATAATTTGTTTTAATTCCTCCATCTTTAAGAGTTAACTTATTATCTAAAAAATTTAGTAATATATTTTCTCTTTCTGAAACTGGATTATTTTTATAAGTAACTCCGCTATTAATTGGTAATATGTAAGGCATAGCTATTCTTACAGCTATTAGGACAAGTAATAATAATAAAAATATTATTCCGTAATTTTTGTATTTTAATTTTTTCAAATATCTCCCCCTCTTTCTATTCAAAAATGTAGCTGATTACAAAAAATAATCAGCTACATTTTAATTATATAAATATTTATAAATTTTATAATATATATTTACCTTCTCTACATAGTTTTTAGTTTCAGGAAATGGTATATAATGTATGGCCTTGCCATCTTTAGAATAATTTTGATCATTAAGCCACTTATTAACATTACCTCTTCCTGCATTATATGCCGATATTACTAAATCCTTGTCTTTGAATTCTTTATATAGATTATTTAAATACCAACAACCCATTTTTATATTTATTTCTTCATTATAAAGCATATTAGTTGAATAATTTTTAATTCCCATTTCTCCTGCAATCCACTTTCCAGTCTCTCCTGTTATTTGCATAAGACCAACTGCATCTTTATGTGAATGTGCATTAGAATTAAATTTACTTTCAGCTTTAATTATAGATAATACAAATAATGGATCTAAATTATATTTCTTACTATATTCATTAATAATATTCTTATGTTTGTATGGAAAAACATATTTTTTTAATCCAACCTTTATACCTAAAAAGGCAATTACTATAACCATCAAACAGATTATTATCTTTTTAAACTTCATTCTAATGCTCCTATCAAATTACTTCATTTATAAAATCTATAAAATCATCTACTTGCTCCTTAGTATATAATAACTCTTTATTATTATCTATTATTATATTACAAACTTCCTTCTTTTTATCTAAAGGCATTTGTGAATTAATTCTATTTAGTGCATCATTATTACTTAACTTGTCTCTAGCTTTTAGTCTTTGAAGTTGAGTTGAATGATCTACTGACACTAATATAACAAAATCCATTTCTTCATTAAGTTTTGTTTCTATTAATGTAGGGGCGTCTACTATTACTATTTTTTCACCTTTTTTTTCTAATCTATCTATTTCAGAAAATATTTCTTTTTTTATATAAGGCATTATAATATTTTCATACTTTAATCTTTGTTTTGGAAACCTGAATATATGATTACCAAATTCTTTTCTTCTAAAGTCTCCTCGCCAGTCAAAAAAGCCTTCTCCAAACTGTGCTCTAACTTTTTCTAATATTTCAGGATATTTTACTAAAACATTCCTCGATATTACATCAGCATCAATTATGTTAAATTTAGCTTCTTTAAGCATTAAAGAGACTGTACTTTTTCCTGTGCTTATTCCACCAGTAAGGCCAACTTTTATCATAATAAACCTCGTCTCCTTTATTTAGTGCTATACCATGTATCACCAAAGTTTAAATCTACATCTAATGGTACACTAAGTTTAAAAACTTTCTCCATTTCTTCTTTTACTAATTTTTCTACTTCTTTAACTTCATCTTCTTTTACATTTAATATAAGTTCATCATGAACTTGAAGTATAAGAGTACTCTTTAAGTTTTCTTTTTTCAGTCTATTAAATACATTAATCATAGCTATCTTTATTATATCTGCTGCACTTCCTTGTATAGGTGCATTCATAGCAAGTCTTTCTCCTAATGCCTTAACTATTTTATTAGAAGATTTAATCTCTGGTATAAACCTTTTTCTGTTTAATATTGTAGTTACATACCCAGTTTCTTTAGAATCTTTAACTATATTTTCTAGATATTCTTTTATTTTAGGATATCTATCAAAGTATATAGCCATATATTCTCCTGCCTCTTTTTTAGTAATCCCCAAATCTTGAGCTAATGAAAAATCACTTATTCCATAAACAATTCCAAAGTTAACTGCCTTTGCTCTTGAACGCATTAATGGAGTTACCTCATCAACAGGTACATTAAATACTTCTGATGCAGTTTTTGTATGGATGTCACTATGATGTTTAAATGCATTTATCATATTTTCATCATTACTTATATGAGCTAAAACTCTAAGTTCTATTTGAGAATAGTCAGCAGATAAAAGTTTATCTGTCTTTTCTCTAGTTATAAATATTTTTCTTATTTCTCTTCCCATTTCATATCTTATTGGGATATTTTGAAGATTTGGCTCAGTACTTGATAATCTTCCTGTTGTAGTTACAGTTTGATTAAATGTTGTGTGAATAGCCCCATCTACATCTATTAATGACTTCATTCCTTCTACATAAGTAGAATTTATTTTAGTCATTTGTCTATAATAAGTTATTTTATCTATTATAGGATGTTTGTCTCTAAGTTTATCTAAAACATCAACATTTGTTGAATATCCTGTTTTAGTTTTCTTTATAACAGGAAGGTCTAATTTCTCAAATAAAATTTTTCCAAGTTGCTTTGGCGAATTTATATTAAATTCTTCATCAGCTAATTCATAAATTTCCTTTTGGACTATATCAATTTCCCTCTTGAATTTAATTGCTAACTCATCTAATACTTCTTCATCTACCTTAAAACCATTTTCCTCCATGTAAGCTAAAACAGTTATTAAAGGATGCTCTACATTATAATAAAGATCTTCCATATTTTCTTTTTTAATTTTAGAATTAAGAATTTCATAAAGCTTTTTCATAAAGCTTACACTTTGAAGTAAACCTTCTTCACCCTTTTTAACTTCATCTCCAATGTAAGTTTCTATAATGCTACTTAGAGGATATTGACCTTTAGATGAATCTATAATGTAGGCAGCTATTTCTGTATCAAAGAAAAAGCCTTCTATGTTTATATCCATTCTAGTTAATATTTTAATTAATGATTTACCATCATGTATTACTTTTTTCTTATTTTTATCTTCAAAGAAATTTTTTAATATAGATATTGTTTCTTCTTCATTGCTTTTTATAAAGTCTTCAAAATTAAATACAATACTTATATTTTCTTCTCCAAAATATAATTTTCTAAGTCTTCTCTTTGAATTTAAAGGAGCTTCCTCTATTAAATAAGTAATATAATAATTTTTTTCTTTCTTTAATAAATCTTTTAATTCAGCTAATGAATTTATTTTTTTAGTTTTTACTTCTTCTTTTTCCTCTTCTCCAATAAATTTTACAAGAGAAGATTTCATTTGAAGTTTTAAAAGTAATTTTTTTAAACCTTCTTTATTAATAATATTTTCTACTGATATATCTTCTATTATATTTTCTATTGGAACTTCAGTCATTATAGTAGCAAGCTTCTTACTAAATATTGCTTGTTCACTATAAGTTTCAAGATTTTCTTTTAATTTTTTACCACTAATTTTATCAATATTTCTTAAAACTTCCTCAACTGAACCATACTCTTTTATTAATTTATAAGCTGTCTTTTCTCCAACCCCTGGAACTCCTGGAATATTATCTGATTTATCTCCCATAAGTCCTTTAACATCAATAAATTGTGTAGGAGTTACCCCAAATTCTTCAATAAATGATTCTTTATTGTACTCAGCGGTTTCTGATACTCCCTTTTTTGTTATAACAACATTTATATGATTATCAGCTAATTGAAGGGCATCTTTATCTCCAGTAACAACATAAACTTCCATACCTTCTTTTTCTGCAAGTTTTGCAGTTGTTCCAATTATATCATCAGCTTCAAAGCCATCTAATTCATATATTTTTATTCCAAGAAGAGTTAACATTTCTTTTATTAAGGGAAATTGCTCTCTAAGTTCTTCAGGCATTTTCTTTCTTCCTGCTTTATAATCTTCATATTCTTTATGTCTAAAAGTTGGTGCTTTTTTATCAAAAGCTGCAACTATATAGTCTGGCTTAATATCCTCTTTCATCTTTAACAACATATTTGTAAACCCATATATAGCATTTGTATGAACACCTTCACTATTTGTAAGAGGTGGCAATGCATAAAAGGCTCTATTCATAAGTGAGTTAGAATCTAATATAAGTAATTTTTTCATATATTCCTCCCTATTTAAGCCTTAAGCTCTATTTCTTTTATAATTATATCCCACGATGCTTTATTATAACACTTCATATTAAATTAAAAGTAACAAGTAAATTAAAAAATACTAAGATCTAATTCCTTAGATAAATCTTGTAATATTTTTAATCCTGCAATACTATTCCCCTTTTTATCTAATGCAGGTCCATAAACGCCTATTCCCATATTTTTAGGAACAGAAGCAAGTATCCCTCCACCTACACCACTTTTTGCAGGTATACCTATATTTACTGCAAATTCTCCTGATGCATCATACATACCACAGGTAACCATTATAGATTTAACTATTTTGCAAATTTCCTTATCTATTAATTTCTCACCGCTCCAAGGAATTATACCATCATTTGCAAGAACTGCTCCAAATTTAGCTAAATCTCTTGCATTAGCTTCTATTGAACATTGTCTAAAATAAAGGTCTAATACCTCTTCTACATTTCCTTCTAATATTCCACTACTTTTCATGAAATATGCTAATGCTCTATTTCTATCTCCTGTTAATTTTTCTGATATATAAACCTCTTCATTAATTGTAATATTATCATTATTTGTAGCTTTTTTTATAAAGTCTATAAGTCTTTTAAGTTTTTCTTCTTCTGTTTTTCCTTTAATAAGAGAAGTTGTGACTATAGCACCTGCATTAATCATAGGATTATATGGTCTTCCTGTATCAGTTGTTTCTAATTTTACTATTGAATTAAATCCTTCTCCAGTTGGTTCAACATTAACTTTTTTAAGTACATTTTCTTTTCCATTATCTCTTAATGCAATCATTAAGCTCACAATTTTTGAAATACTTTGTATAGTAAAAACTTTTTCACACTCACCTGCAAAATATTCTTTTCCTTGCAAATCAACTACTGCGATTCCTAAATCATTTACATCAGCTTTTAACAATGCTGGAATATATGAAGCTAACTGCCCTTCTTTTCCATAAACTTTATTTTTGTCTACTAACCTTTGTAATATATCAAACATATTAAAGCACTCCGTTCTATTATGTATAAATTAAACAAATTTAAGTAAATATATTATATTACTTATTAACTTTACTTACAACAAATATAAGGGTTAATTATTACCTATTATCTTTGCAAACAACTTAATTTATATGTTAAAATTATAATTAAAATATGGGAGGTGTTTTAGAATGGATAAATTCGAAAATTTATTAGGAAAATATGCTAATCTAGTTATTTCAAAAGGAGTTAATATTCAAAAAGGTAAGTTATTATTTATTAACTCACCAATAGAATGTGCACCTTTTGCAAGACTTTTATGTAGTGAAGCTTATAAAGCTCAAGCAAAGGATGTATATATAAATTATTCTGATGAATTATTTACAAGATTAAGATTTGAAAATGCAAGTTGTGAAACTCTATCAAATATTCCTCAGTATGAAATCGATAAATATAACTATTTTACTGACAATGGTGCTTCTTTCATTTCAATTTCTGCAAGTAATCCATCCCTTTTCAATGGAATAGACTCAAAAAAAATCGCTTCTGCATCTAAAGCTAGAAGTATTTCCCTTAGAAATTATTCAGATAAATTAATGAATAATGAAAATTCTTGGTGTGTTATTTCAATGCCTACTAAAGCATGGGCTACTAAAGTATTTAAAGATGTTAGTGAAGATGAAGCTATTGATAAATTATGGGATGCTATTTTCTCTGTTATGAGACTTAAAGAAGAAAATCCAAATGAAGCTTGGGAAAAACACTGCGAAAGTTTAGAGTCAAGAATGAAAAAACTTCAAGATTATAATTTTGATAAATTAGTATACAAAAATAGTTTAGGAACTAATTTAGAAATAGGTCTTGCTCCAAACCATATATGGTGTGGAGGTGCTGACCATACTAAAGAAGGAGTTGAATTTATTGCAAATATGCCAACAGAAGAAATTTTCACAACTCCAAAAAGAGATGCTATAAACGGTATAGTATATTCAACTAAACCATTAAATTATAGTGGTAATTTAATAAATAATTTTTCATTCACTTTTAAAGATGGTAAAATAATAGATTTTACAGCCGAAGAAGGCTATGATGCTTTAAAAGAACTTTTAGATACAGATGAAGGATCTAGATATCTTGGAGAAGTTGCTCTTGTTCCTTATAATTCTCCAATATCAAATTCAAATATTTTATTTTATAATACATTATTTGATGAAAATGCATCTTGCCACCTTGCACTTGGTAAAGCTTACCCTTCTTGCATAAAAGGTGGAGAAGAAATGAATGATGAAGAACTTATTAATGCATCTTCTAATATTTCATTAACTCATGTAGACTTTATGGTAGGATCAAAGGATCTTAATATAATTGGTGTAACTCATGATGGAAAAGAAATTCAAGTCTTTAAGGACGGAAATTTTGCATTTTAAACTAAAAAGCTTGGAGCTTAATTACTCCAAGCTTTTTAAATTTTTTGTTTTGCTTCTTCTATAAATTCTCGCATATTATTGCTTATAAACTTATCTTTATGTGCTACTAATAACAAATCCCTATAAATTCTTTCTTTATTAAATGTAATTTTAATAAGTTCTTTTCTTTCTACTTCTTCAAGGGCACATTCCTTAGAAATACATCCTATTCCAAGTCCTGCTTCTACGCTTTTTTTAATAGCCTCTGTACTGCCTAACTCCATAAAAGTTTTATATTTAATTCCATGCTCTTTTAAATAAATCTCAACTATTTCTCTACTTCCACTTCCTTTTTCTCTCATAATAAATTTTTCATTTTTTATGTCATCTTTATTTAAATATTTTTTATTAGACCATTTATGATTATAAGGTGCTATGAATACAAGCTCATCTTCCCATATTTTTTCATATACTACTTCTTCTGAATGAATATTTCCTTCAACAAAGGCAAAATCAACTTTATTTTGAAGAATCATTTTTTCTATGTTTTCAGTATTTTCAATTATAAGAGAGATATCTATCCCTTTATTTTTCTCCACAAAATTTTTAATTATAGCTGGAAGTATGTATGTTCCTATTGTTGTACTTGCTCCAATAACTATCTTCCCTTGCTCTTTATTGTTTATTTGTCGTATTGTATCAACACCTTCATCATATAAATTAAGTATTCTTCTTACATAATTAAAATAAACTTTTCCTTCATATGTAAGAGTTAATCTTTTTCCTATTCTATCAAAAACTTTTACCCCAAGTTCTTCTTCTAATTCTTGTATTGCTTGACTTACAGAAGGTTGACTTATATACAAAGACTTTGCAACCTTTGTCATATTTAAATTTATAGCAGTTTCATAAAATATTCTTAATTTTCTAAAATTCATATTTTCACCTCAACTAAATAAGCTACGGAAATACCATAGCCTACTCTTTGTCCACATCTTCATAATCAACATCTATTGCTTTTGAAGTATCATAATCTTCATCATTATTTTCTTCATTATATATATTATCATTTGAGCTTGTGTAGGTTGTAGTTTCTTCATAAGTATTATATTTATTTTTCTTTTGATTAATATACTTTCTAATTTTAAATATAGCCCAAATTATTAATCCAATAAGTATTACATAAGGTAATATTGTTATCATTAAAGTAGCAACTGCTCCAATAACTAAAATAGTAATTAGAAAGTACATTGCCATCTTAAAATTTCTATTCATAATCTCAGTCCTTTTTAAATATATCATTTGTACTATTATACAATTTAATCATTAAGTAATAAAGGGGTTTATGTTCTATTTTATTAGTTGATACAAAAAAGTAGCACTTAAATTAATAAATGCTACTTAAATATTATAAATTAAATATATTAATTAATATATTTATACTAAACTAAAAACTTTAATATAAATACAAATCCAATAATAACTGTTGTTATACTTATTTGTTTCCACTTTCCTGTAAATAATTTAAGAAGAATATATGAAATTACTCCAAATATAATACCATCTGAAATACTATATGAAAATGGCATCATAATCATTGTTAAAAATGCTGGGATTGATTCTGTATAATCTTCTAAATTTATTTCTCTAATTGGTTCTATCATAAATAATCCAACTAATATTAAAGCTGATGCTGTTACAGCTGGTGTTATTGATGCAAATATTGGTGCAAAAAATAATGATAATCCGAACATAAGAGCTGTAACTACTGCTGTAAGACCTGTTCTTCCACCTTCTGCAACTCCTGCTGCACTTTCAACAAAAGTACTTACTGTACTTGTTCCAACACAAGCTCCAAAAGTTGTTCCTATTGCATCTGATAGAAGTGCTTTTTTAATATTTGGAACTTTTCCATTTTTATCAAGCATTTTTGCTTTTGTAGCAACTCCAACTAAAGTTCCTATTGTATCAAATAAATCCATAAATAATAAAGTAAATAAAACTATTACCATATCTATTGAAAAAATATTATTCCATTCAAAATCAAATAAAACTGAGCTTATTGAAGGTGGTGCACTCATTAATGCTTTTGGCATTGGAGTTAATCCAAATGGAATTCCTATAATTGCAGTTATCATCATTCCAAAGAAAAGTGCTCCTTTAACATTTTTTGCTAATAAGATTGCTGTTATTATTAATCCAACTATTGCAAGAAGTCCAGCACCCTTTGTAATATTTCCAAGTGCTACTATTGTTCCTCCGTCTTTTGGATGAATAACTATTCCAGCTCCTTCTAATCCTATAAGTGCTATTAAAAGTCCTATTCCAACTGAAATTCCTTTTTTTATACAATCTGGTATTGAATCTACTATTGCTTCTCTAACATTAAATAATGTTAATAATATAAATACAATTCCTTCTAAAAATACAGCAGTTAATGCAAATTGATATGAATATCCCATTCCAACAACTACAGTAAATGCAAAGAAAGCATTAAGTCCCATTCCTGGTGCTTGAGCAAATGGTAATTTAGCATAAAGTCCTGTAAGTAATGTAGCAACTAAAGCTGATAGAGCTGTTGCAGTAAATACTGCACCCTGATTCATGCCTGCAGCTGCAAGTATTGATGGATTAACAATTAATATGTAAGCCATTGTCATAAATGTTGTAAGACCTGCAACACATTCTGTTTTAGTAGTAGAACCACTTTTTGTTATTTCAAAATAATTATCAAGTAATCCATCTTTTTTAAAGAAGTTTCTCATTTAATCACTCTCTCATTAATATTTTTGTCCGAAAACTATAATATAATATTTTTCACTAAATTTCCACCCTTTTTCCGAATATTTTTTAAACCTTTTAATTTTTTTTATGTTTTTTATAAAAATATACGAACTTTATACCCTTAAAAAGTTAATTATTATACGTATTTTGCCAATTATAGTATTTTTGCTCTATATTTAATAAATAATTATAATACTACATTTTATATTATAGATTAATTTCTAATAAATAATATTTAGTAATATTTATAAAATAAAAAAGATTAATCTAAATAAACTATATCTAGATTAATCTTAAATTTGTTAAATTAAATTTATATTAATTAATAAGTACAACTTCAACTTCTTCAATTCTTCTATCCATAACTTTAGTTACTTTCAAAATAAGATTTTCAATAGTAAGTTGTATATCTATATCTTCCTTTGGTATTTCTCCGATTTGGGTTATTATATATCCATTTAATGTATCATAATCTCCCTCTTCTATATTTGAATTAAACTCTTCATTAAATTCGTAAATATTTATTGTTCCTTTAACTAAATATTTATTTAAATCTATTTGTTTTATATCTGGACCATCTAAATCATATTCATCATCTATATCGCCCATAACTTCTTCAATTAAGTCTTCCATAGTTACAATTCCTGAAAAGCCACCATATTCATCAATTAATATAGCCATATGATTTCTATTACTTTGTAACTCTTTAAATAATTCGTTTATTTTTTTAGTTTCTGGAACAAAATATGGTTTGTGAAGAATTTTTCTTATATTTACATTCTCAAAACCTACTTTTCTTGCTTCAACAAAAAAATCCTTAATATAAAGTATTCCAATTACATTATCTATATCATTTTCATAAACTGGCACTCTTGAATATTGAAAATTTATTAAATCATCTAAATACTCATTTACATCATCACATATATCTATTAAATAAGTATCTTTTCTAGATGTCATTATTTCCTTTGATAATCTATCATTAAATTCAAATATACCATTTATCATGTCCTTTTCATCTTCATCTATAGCACCTTCTGCTTCTCCCTCTAAAATTAGAGCTTGTATCTCTTCTTTAGATACATTTTCTTCACTTTTATTTTCGTTAAATCTTATAAGCTTTAAAATAATTGAAGATGATATCGATAAAATTTTTATAAATGGTTTGGCTATTATAGAAGTCATGTAAATTATATTAACAGATGATAATGCTATCTTCTCTTTTCTTTGAAGTGCTATTTTCTTTGGAATAAGCTCACCAAAAACTAATGTTATATAAGAAAGTAATATAGTTACAACAATAATTGAAATTTGATTCTTATATGGAATATTAAAATTTTTAAGTTTTTCAAAAACCATTCCTGATATACCTGTTGCAGCTACTGCACTAGACAAAAATCCTGCAAGAGTAATTCCAACTTGTATTGTAGCTAAAAAACTACTTTGATCTTCTATTATCTTTTCTAATAGTTTTGCTCTCTTATCTCCATCTTCAGCTAATATTTTTATTTTATTTTTATTTACTGACACTATTGCCATTTCAGCTGATGAAAAAAATGCATTAATTGCTGTTAAAATGAATACTAATATTAATTGGGGTATAATGCTCCCCGGGGCGGGTTCTACCATAATTTTTTATCCTCCTAAAAATATATAATAAATTGATACTATCATATTTTTTTATAAATTTCAATTTGGAATCTTTTTATTGCTAATGTATATTATTCATACCAACAATCATACCTGTAAAGTATGGAATTAACCATATTGCCCAAACAATTATACTAAATTTATGAAATTTAGCTTTTGATTCTGGATTATTCTTTATAAGTACTACTGTTGCCCATATTGCATGGAAAAGCATTAATAAAATTGCTAAAAGACCTGTAACACCATGAAGATTAGCTTTAAAACCTCCTGCTATATTACTCATAAAGTGTGTACCTAAAGCATCGCAAATTAAACCTATATAAAATATTATAACATGCCATTTTTTAAGTATTCCTTGTTTCTTCTCTGACCAAACACCTATTGTATAAAATACTAGTGCTGATGATATAAATATAATTGCCTTTAATAATTCTGCTGACATAAAGTTCACCTCTAAATTCTAATTTAGTTAATACATACTTTATCTAAATTACTATTAATTAGCGTACTAACTATGTACAAATAATACTTTGATATAATATATTTTGCAATTAACATTTAGTTAATTAATTATGAATAGTTTTTATCATAAAAAAATAGAGGTAAAAACCTCTATTTTTTATTTGCCTTTTTGTCCTTGATTAGAATCTGTTTTAGTTGAATTTGTAGGTAAATCCTTAAAAGAATCTATTGGAGCATTTTTAATTACTTTAAATGAATATCCTTTTTCTTTATAAAAATCTATTAACTCTGGTAATGCTTTTACTGTTTCAACCTTTGCCCCAGCATCATGCATTAATAATATCATATGTTTTTGTTCTTTCATGTATCTAGCTGAATTTGCTATTATTTGTTTTGTTGTATAATGTTTTGAAGAACCATCTCCAATTGATGCATTCCAATCTATTGATGTTATATGAGCATTGTCTAAATTTTTATTTAAACTTGGAAGTCCTTCATCTTTATAATAACGTCTTGACATATATCCACCAGGCATTCTAAGAACTCTACAGTCAAAATTAGAACCTAAAATATCTTCCATCATTTTATTAACATCTTTTACTTCTTTCATAAAATAAGATACATTAACTCTATTGTTAGGATATAATTTTTTGTAATCATGAGTTAAAGTATGATTTGCAATTGCATTTCCTGACTCAAATTCATCTTTTAATAATTTCTGATTCTTTTCATTATTTTTTAAATTATTTCCCATTACAAAGAATGTTGCATGAACACCCTTTTCTTTTAATATTTTTAGTATTTTAGTAGTATTTGGACTTGGACCATCATCAAATGTTAAGAAAATTTCCTTATCATTATTTTTACTGTTTCCAGCTATCATTTGAGCTACTTCATTAGCTGGAACTGCATAGCTTTCTGCTGAACTTATAATATTTTCTCCATTATTAGCTTCATTATTTAATTTTTCTTTATTTGCATCTAAATTTTTATTATTATTTTCTTCTTTAACTTGTTGTTCTTTTGCAGTGGCATTAATTCCTTTTGACTTGTTGCTACTATGTATAAAAATACTAATTCCTGAAATAACTAAAATAAGTGCTATAATGCTTACAATTATTTTTTTATTTTTTCTCCTCCTTTTTTTATTTCTAATTTTAGCTACTCTTATTTTATTGTCCCTTATGTTTTTTCTCCTCATTTTACTCATCCTTTGATTAATTATTTATATTATTATTTTACCTTTTAATTATATATTTAAAATTAATTTAATTAATTTTTTGTGTATAATAAGTTAATATTTAGTCTTTTTATATTAATTTATTAAATTTACTACTTATTTCAATAATTATATTTAATAATATTATTATAATATTAAATATTTACAAAAAACATCAACACTTTGGTGTCTTATTACTAAAAAACAAAAAATACTTACATTATTAATAGAAAATACAATTATAACTTATAAACTCCCATTAAAATAACCATTTGCTACAACAAATATAAAAAATCAAAATACAACCACTATTCAAGAAAAATGATTTTTTTGTAAAAATCAAAAGGCAAATGGAAAATTAAAAATAATATATTTACTAAAAAACTTAATAATTTTAAATAAACTATTTTTTAATAAATTCTGTATTTAAAATATAATGTATATAAAAAAGCGCGTATCTATATAAGATAAATACGCGCTTAAAAACAAATATTTATAATCTAATACTTTTACATAAAAAGCTTATTTTACTTGTTCATTGCTTCTTCTACAGCAACAGCTACAGCAACAGTAGCTCCTACCATTGGGTTGTTACCCATTCCGATAAGACCCATCATTTCAACGTGAGCTGGAACTGATGATGATCCCGCAAATTGTGCATCTGAGTGCATTCTTCCCATAGTATCAGTCATACCGTATGAAGCTGGACCTGCAGCCATATTATCTGGGTGAAGAGTTCTTCCAGTACCACCACCTGATGCAACTGAGAAGTATTTCTTTCCAGCATTTACACACTCTTTCTTATATGTTCCTGCAACTGGATGTTGGAATCTAGTTGGGTTAGTTGAGTTACCAGTAATTGATACGTCAACTCCTTCGTGATGCATTATAGCAACACCTTCTCTAACATCATTAGCTCCAAAACATCTAACCTTTGCTCTTTCTCCATTTGAATAAGCTTTTTCTTTAACGATCTTTAATTCTGAAGTATAGAAATCAAACTCAGTTTGAACATAAGTAAATCCATTAATTCTTGAGATTATCATAGCAGCATCTTTTCCAAGACCGTTTAATATAACTCTTAATGGTTCTTTTCTTACTTTATTAGCTTTTTCAGCTATTTTAATAGCACCTTCTGCAGCAGCAAAACTTTCATGTCCTGCTAAGAAAGCAAAGCATTTAGTTTCTTCTCTTAAAAGCATAGCTCCTAAATTTCCATGTCCTAAACCAACTTTTCTATCATCTGCAACTGATCCTGGGATACAGAAAGCTTGTAATCCTTCTCCAATTGCTTCAGCAGCATCAGCAGCTTTTTTGCAACCTTTCTTTATAGCTATAGCAGCTCCTAAAGTATAAGCCCATCCAGCATTTTCAAATGCGATTGGTTGAGTTTCCTTTACGATTTTGTATGGATCTATACCTGCTTCATCACATACAGCCTTAGCATCTTCTATTTTTTCCATTCCGTATTTATTAAGTACTGGAACGATTTGATCTATTCTTCTTTCATAACTTTCAAATAATGCCATGATTAAATTCCTCCTTACAAATTAATTTAAATTATGCATGTCTTGGATCTATTAACTTAACAGCATCTTCAACTCTTCCGTATTGTCCTGATGCTTTTTCCATTGCTTCGTTAGCACTCATTCCCTTAGCAACGAATTCCATCATTTTACCTAAGTGAACAAATTTGTATCCAATAATTTCATTGTCTTCATCTAAAGCAACTTTTGTTACATATCCTTCTGCCATCTCAAGGTATCTTGGTCCTTTAGCAAGTGTTCCATACATAGTACCAACTTGTGATCTAAGTCCTTTACCTAAATCTTCAAGACCAGCTCCTATAGGTAGTCCACCTTCTGAGAATGCAGTTTGAGATCTTCCATATACTATTTGTAAGAATAATTCTCTCATTGCAGTATTTATAGCATCACAAACTAAGTCTGTGTTTAATGCTTCTAATATAGTCTTTCCTGGTAATATTTCTGAAGCCATAGCAGCTGAATGAGTCATTCCTGAACATCCTATTGTTTCTACTAATGCTTCTTGGATTATACCATCCTTAACATTTAAAGTAAGTTTACAAGCTCCTTGTTGAGGTGCACACCAACCTACTCCATGAGTAAGACCTGAGATATCTTTTACTTCTTTAGCTAAAACCCATTTTCCTTCTTCAGGAATTGGTGCTGGACCATGGTTAGGGCCTTTAGCAATTACACACATTTCTTGAACTTCTGTTGAATACATCATATTCTAATTTCTCCTCCCTAATTATTAGATTATAAACTGTTTTTTTATGTACAAAAACTTAGTTTACTTTTCTAGCTAGGTCAAAAACCATCCCACTGGGTTAGTTTTATCCTAGTTATATTTTAGCAAATGTACACCAATCAAACAACTGTAATATTAAATTTTTTTATATTTTTGGTAAGTTTTTATTTCATTTAATTTAATAATTGAATTTTTTTGTTAATTCTGATATAATTTATTTCATTGATATATATTATATTTATTTTATGCCACCATGGCGGAACTGGCAGACGCACATGACTCAAAATCATGCGGTTTTACCGTGTGGGTTCGATTCCCACTGGTGGCACCATAGTTTTATAAGAATAGCACTATCACTTACTTTATCAGTATTTCGATAGTGCTTTCTTTTTATGTTTACCACTATTTTTACCACTTCTACAATAAAAACTTTTAAAGATTCTTAAACATAAATATCTCAAAAAGTAATAAAAAAATTTATTAAACTTTAAATTAAAAAGTAGTCTATCTAAGATAATAGGCTACTCTTCACTATTTACAAAATATAATTATTACTTCTTAACTTCTATAATCTAGTGCTTGTACTTTTAAAGCTTATCCAAAAGATCTATTGCATAATTCTTCTATATCATTTCCTGATATAATCATTAAATTATTTATATTGTATCTAGCAAGAAATCTTAAGCATTTTTTAGTACTTGTTGAATATGTTACTAAATAAGGAAACACTTCTATACCATTATCAACATGGTCTCTAATACTATTCATCAACTCAAATTTCTTTCTATCAGAATTATTTTTATAAAATGGTGGCCTGCAATTATTTGTTAATGTTGCTTTACATTCCTGCAATTCTATCTTATTACCATTATAAACTGTATCTATATCCTTTTTTGATATTAATACACCATTTTTATATACTAGTGCCTCTTCTATTTTATCAAATTCTATAATATTATTGATAACTCCTATTCTATCCATAATCTTTTCTAAAAGTCTTCCTCTTCTTTTGTTAAGGACATCATCATCACAATTATAAAAATCATACATAACAGACTTATACTCATCTATGTGTTCGTCTTTTATTACAAGTTCTGAAATAGGATCATTATCAATTGTACTATTTAATTCATTTTTATCATTTATATTATATCTAACTCTAGCAAGAATATTTATAGTAATTTTTATATATTTCTTATTAGAAAATATAAACCCAATTAATTTATCAATTTCACAACTATTTATTCTAGTTGAATTTGGATTAGTTTTAAACTCTATCATAGCTTATTTATCCTTTGTATGGTGATATTATTAATGATGGATAACCCATTCTAGAAGTTATTGAACTAATTATTTCTCTTGCATAAGGCCATATATTTATAGGTACATTTTTATCAGTAAAATGTTGTACATATTCTCTACTAAATGAATCTAAATTTTTAACACTATATTTTATATTAAATTTTAAATTTAATACTAAGCATACTTCATCTCCATCTTCACTTTTAAGTTTAACATTAAATTTAGGATACATATTAATTTCATTAATAGTCTTTACTTCTATATCTTTACATTCATAAGTCAATTCTACTTCTAATGAACTATCTATTTCCTCAATATACTTTAAACATTTTGTATTAACTTCATTTAACCTAATATCCATTATCTCCAAATTTTTTATAAATTCACTATATTTTTTATTATCCATCTAAAACAAAACTCCTTATTTATATACTATGCTGCTATACCTAAATTATCTTTATATATATTTTTTGTATTTGAATATTTTTTATTATTAACTATTATTGAATACTTTTGTATATCTATTTTTTCCCCAGTATCATAATTATTTCCATTATTATTTTTAGTTTCATTTATAAAATTATTTAAAATAATATCTGTATAATCATATATATTTGAAAAAATCTCACTTAAAAAATCAAACATTATACTATCTCTATCCTCTATTTTTTTATTATTTATATTTTTTATATTATTAAATATTTTTGTATATAATTCTCTATATTTGTAATCAATAAATTTTTTATATACTATATTGTTAAAAAACTTATTTATTATATTCTTTTTTATTTCTTCTGCTTCTTCTTTTATTATACTTAATTCCCACAACTGTTCTTCATCACTATAAAATGATTTTTCCAAATTTCTTATTTCCTTATTAAGCAAATTGTATATTTTATCCATATTTTTTTCTTTATTAATTTTATTTTCTTTTATTTCTATTTTCATATTAATATTGCATCTTGAACTACACATATTATACACCTCTTTATATATAACATTTTTACAACCTTTATTCATAAGTCATACTCCTATTTATAATTAGTACAACCTATATCTTACATAAATTGTACCATTGATAATAAATTTTTCAATACTTTCTCATATATTAACATGTTAACTTTTTCTATTATTTTAATAAGCTTTCTTAATAAATATAGTATTATATTATCTCCCAAAAATGATAAAATAATCATACATTTTTTAAATATATATTAATAACAATCTAGAATTTTATTACCTTAAATTTTAAAATATAGTCAACTAATTTTTTTCTAAACACAAATATATGTGCATATGTTACTACTTGTATTTATTAAATTCTTATATAATCTCTTTATTATTAATTCTCTATACTCAATTACCTATTCTCATCAATAGATCCGTTAAATATTTTACACCAATATATAAATAAAAGAATACGAGCTTTAATCTCCTATCAATCATATTTTACTCTTATAAACTTTTAATTTTTAGTACTATATTTCCTAACCTATTAATTGTAAACATTCTCTTTAAATTATTTATTATATATTGTGCACTAAAATTTATTCACCTAAAATATACTTATAATAGTATAAGGAGAGTAAAATCTAATGAAAAAATTTATATCAATTTCACTAATAATATTGATACTTTTATTATTAAGTTATAAGGTATATTCAAATATTCCATCTATTCCATATAAATCTAAAACCTTAAACTTAACAATTAAATTTCCTAAAAATTGGACTAATAAGTATGTGGTTGAAGAATCTAAAGATTCATTATCTGTATATTTTAAACCACAAAAGTCAGATAATTTAAAAGGTCTTTTATTCATTATTGCTAATGCTAATACTGAATCAATAAACTCCTCTGAATATGACAGCATAAATTCCAAAAAATATATAAATATAAAAAATAATAAATATTTTATTGGTGGCCCTACTGATATAGGCTTTCCAGATAATAATTCGGAATACTCTACATACAACAGCATGAAAGATCAAGTTCCTAAAATTATTAATTCAATAAAATAAACTTTCTAATATTACTTTTATTCAAACCTAAAATATAACTTCTAGTCCTTCTATGCTAATAAAATAAGGATAAGATCTTTAATCTTATCCTTTTGATTTAATACATAAATTCATTTTATTTTTCTATCTCATTAATTATCTCTTCATTATTATTATAATATGTAATTCTTTTAGGTGTTATTTTTTCCTTTGAATCAAATGGATCATATCCTCCAATTCCATAATCCTCGTATATTCTTAGTTTATTATCTCTTACGAACGGATTTATATAATCGTAACATTCTACTCTAACCTGTAAAAAGCTATCTACAATAGCTACCATCTTTTTACCATCTTTTTCTACAATATGCTCAGGATAAGTAGCAAATACATATAAAATAAATCCAATAAATATATAAATGCCTATAATTAAAACTATTAATGAAATTCCAATTTTGCATAAAATCCGTGTAGATGTTTTATCATTACTCTTGCTCATAATCTTATATAAAAAAATAATTATTTGAATTAGAATTGAAAATACTAATTATAGTAAAAATACTTGCAAATGCAAAATTAACCCAATTTAATAATACAAAATCATTTAATTTAATTATATATTCGGGAATTTCATACACTATTATTAATAAAAACATCATAATACAATTAATAATAAAAAATTTCTTTTTCATAAATCCTCCTAAAAAAATTAATTCAATATTTAATATAAAATTCCTTCTATGAATAATAGATTAATTTATATATTAAAACAATCATTATTATCAATGTATTACATTTTATTAATACAAAATTTATTTCCCAACAATTGCACCCTTTTAGACTTTGCACCATTTTTTTGTGTGCGAGTTGCGTTTCCAATTAAACTCATTTTCCATAACTTAATTGTATTTATATATAAACCCATATTGTAAAATACCTTCCATTTAAATATAGTCTTTATAAGCCTTATCGCTAATACTTAAACTTACTTTTCATTCATAATCACTCTCTCATTTCTTCTAAAAATAGTATAAAATGCACCCTTTTTTTAAGGGTGCATACCCCCCCTCATGTGAAACTAAAAAAAATATCTATTGTCTCTACCATTACCCGACCGATACCAGTTATAAAAATATAATTTTTTTTAATACGGGGGCTATATAAATAGGCATTTTTTATACTATTTTATATACTTTTTTTAATAATTTTAATAAATTTCTATACCATTATACCTTTATAAAAATGGCTTGGTTGATTGATTCATCTTATATTTTATTATTTTATTTTGCATTATAAATCTGAAAAAATTCGTATGGGGAAAATCCGCGGAGAAAAAGTGCTAACCATGGACTTACTTAATTAAATAAAAATTCTTAATATACCCCTCCCCTATAACAGATATTATCTTATATTCTTATTCATAATGCATATACAGGCTTTTGCTTAAAGCTAATATATAAAATACTTGTCTTTGCTTACAAATTACATTCTATTAGCCTTATATCGCCTCATAGCTATACATATACTTCATATATCTATATATAAATGCCTCATAATATATGTTTTGTCCTTTTTTATAAATCTCTTTAAATCCCCACTATATCTAATATTAATAACATTATTAATAACCCTATGTCACATACTCTAAATATGTCCTATTTGTATTTAATTCCCATAATTGTATACTTACTTAATTTGCTATATAATACACTAAACACACTATATTAAGGAGGTCGAATAATGGATTTATCTTTAATTAAAGAAAATAGATTAAATTCACTTAACCAAAAATATAAACCTATAATTAAAATTTATAATGATACTGTTAATATTGTTAACTCTATATCTATAGCTAATAATGAACCCATTGATATTATAATTTGTAAATTATATATACTAACTAATAATGTAAATCAAACTTTAAAAATTCTTACTAACTCTAATTTTAAAATTAATAATAGAAAAATTAACTCAACTGATATTTCTGAAACTTTAAAATCAATTCCTAAAAGCGAAACAAATATCTATAGACTATTTGCAAGAAATCAATTTATAAATAATAAAAAGAAATCAAAGTTACTAACTTAAATTCAATTATTCTAATTTAAGGAGGGCTTTATTTATGATTCACTTAACTACTGAAGAACGTAATAAATATAAAAATATATTAGGTAGCTATAATATGTTAACTGCACTTATAAAAATATTAGACATAGAAATAAATACTATAAATATATCTAACACTAAAAATGATACAAATACTCTCAATCATTTAAAACTACTAAATGATAATAAAAAATACTATAAAGATATTACATCTAAAATTGATATTGGTCTAAAACAATTGAATGATAAAGAAAAACAATTAGTTCAATTGCGATATTTAAGTAAAAATCCATATACTTGGTATAAAATAGGTAGTATCTTACACTTTAGTGATGGTTATTGTAGAACTAAACTAAATGATAAATGTCTTTATAAATTATTTAAACTGAAAAATAATTAAATATTAAACCACCCTACTCAAAAGTAGGATGGTTACTATAAAAAAGAAGAGGTTTAATCCCCTTCTATGCTTTTCTTTTATTATTTTCTCTTATAAGTGTACTTTTACTTATGCCTAAAAGTTCGGCTACTTCATTATAACTTTTATTGTCACAATTAATATTGTATATTATTTATTATTTTTAATAGATTAATATTTTTTCAGACTTTTGATTACATAAGGTTGGACTTTTAAGTACATAAGTATCAAAACTTTTAACTTTTTATACTTAAATTCAATTTATAATTACTAGCAAACAAAGGGGTATTTTTAATTAAAAATACCCTTCTTAAATATCTTAGAAATGAATTAATTAAAATTAATTGGAATTCTCGCACTTTTAGTATGTTTTTGAGTTTCTAAAAAAATTCCTGATGTTCCTCTTCCTGATCCTTTACTCTCAGGAATTATTTTTTTAGATTTATAGTCAATAGAAAGCTTTTTAAACAAACTTGGAATTTTATATATTTCAACCATCAAATTATACTTCCAATAAGAACAATTTAATATATTTGCATATTCTTTAGTTATAGAACATTGATTTTTGGTATAAAAGCTTACTACAACAGAATTATCAATTGCAACCATTTTAATACCATTTGAATTATTACTAGTTGGTTGCCATTTTTCATTTTTTTCATAAATTTTCAATCCATATTGTTGCAATTCAAAAATTATATCATGTATATTATCATTTGTAGAATTAATAAGTAATTCTGAAATACGGTTTATTTCATAGTCTGTACATCCAACAATAACTTGTTCTCCACCTTTTGCAAGATTATATCCTATGGAAGGATTTCTTGATTGAAAATGCTCTATCCAATAAATTTCTCTTTCGTTTAAACTCTGTGGACTTTCACATTCTTCAATAATCTCACAAATGAAATTGTTTTTCCCATATTTTTTTAAAACTGAACGAAACCAAGAACCAGAGCCATAATAATGTGGATCAAATACTTTACTTTTATGTTGACCAATATAAATTTTTTTGTCTAACAAATTAGTAGTTTTATAAATATACCCATACATATCTTTTATCTCCCCTTAATAAACCACTTTAGTTTTAATCATTTAATCAACTTTAAAACTATTCAAATAAAAAATATAAATTTACCATTATTATATATATAAATATTTTTTAATTTTTAGTATAACTTTTAATATTTATTTTTTTATGTTTTATCGTGTAACTAAACTTGTCCTTTATATCCGCATTTATCTATATTTTATAAATATGATTTTTTCTGTGATAACAGACACCTAATATTTTTATTTCGAGTTACTTATAAAAGGATTTTTATACTTTTTATGATTATTTAAGTTAATTACTTTTATTATAAGTATGTTAACATTAAAAAAAATATTTATTTTTAATGTAAAATCAAAGTTAAATACATAATAAAAATAGTATATTAGGTATATAATTTATGTGTTGAATATAACCTTTTAATATATAATTTTTTTAATATAATACTACTAAATAAAAACCTAAGAGATAAATTCTCTTAGGTTTTTATTTATACAATATTATTAAAATACTCATAAATTTATATTTACTTAAATTACTAATTAACCTTAAAAATTAATGGACCACCATTTTTTGTTTTATATGGTCCTATTTCTATATAAGCAACCTTATTTAAATCTCCACCAATAAGTTTTAATTCAGCTTGTATGTTTGTTTCAACAGGATCTAATTGCATTTTTTCATATTCAATTCTACTACCATTTACATCTATAAGTTGTACAAATAAAAAATTATCAAACGCATAATCTAATTGTTTTATTGTTGGAGATCCTATTTGTATTATTAATCTTCCATTTTCTTTTTTTATATTTTTTATATTTATTATAGGAAATGACCCATCATCTTCTCTATCATTCTTATCTATATAATTTACATTATATTTTCCAAGTTCATCTGGTTCATATTTTCCACAACCAATAAATATCCCATTTAGCATTACTATAGCAATAAAAATTGATATAAATTTTTTCAACCACTTCACTTCTTCCTAAGTTATAAATTTATTTAATTTTATCATAATTATTTCAATTTATAGTAAACGTTTTATTAAATCTAGGTTAAATCTTACATTTTTATTAATAAATAGTCTTAAATTAATTCATTCATAGTCTTATAAATTAAAAACAGCATCAATCCCCCAATAAATATCCATACTAATTGAGTAATTCTAGTATATAAAACACTTTTCCCTACACCCTTATCTCCCATATAATCAAACCTTTCTTTTTTATTTATATTTTTTTATAAGACTAACTAAAAATTTTATTGTTTTTATAGGTGCTTTTCCTATTGATGTTTCTCCTGATAGTAAAAATCCATTGCACCCTTTTAAAATTAAATTATATATACTATCAACTTCAGATAAATCTGCTCTCTTCCCTCTTTTCATGCTATTTAAAATATGAGTTGCAACTATTACCTCACCTTTATAGCTTTTCAAATCATTGAAAATTTTATCTTGATAAATTGGTACATCTATTATATTACTTTCTGGAATTAAATCACCTCGTCCAATTACAATTCCATCAACACTTTTAGAAATAATACTTACATTTTTAACCCCCTTTTTAGTTTCTAATTTTCCCCATATTTTAGGCATATAATTTTCTTCCGTATTATTTAATTTTATAAAATTTTTAACCTTTTCTATATCAAATAAATCTTCAACAAAAGATTGACATATTATATCTGCTTTATTTTTAATTCCCCAGGAAATTGCAATCTTATCTTTTTCTGAAAGTTTTAAGTTTTCTCTTGAAAATCCTTTTATATTAACTCCCTTTCCTGCTCTTATTATTCCTCCTCTTTTTACTTTAACTTTAATTCCATTATCATCTATAGAAAGTATTTCAAAATTCATTGTATTATCTTTCATAGAAATATTTCTTATATTTTTATCCTTTAAAAATATATTTTGTATATTTAAAGGAATAACCTTTTCCCTATCATTTTTTACTATATATCCTTTATTTATATAAACATCTTCTCCACAAAATAAAAGTTTTTCCCCATTATAAACCTTATATATATATGGTAATTTATCCGAGATTCTTATTTTACTTCCAGGCAAATCCACCATAATATGTATATTTTTATTTATGTTTTTTATTAATTTATATTTTGCATCAAAATCCTCAATTGTTCCATGAGAAAAATTAAATCTGAAGGTATTAGCTCCAGATGAAATCAATTCTTGAATAACTAATTTTTCATTAATGCTAGGTCCTAAAGTTGCTATTATCCTCATAATGTTATCCCCCTCTTTACCCTTACTATAAATGTTACTTTTGTTCATCTATTTTTATCCATAAATATTTATAATTACCTTTTAAATCATTAATAAAATAAAAACTTAAAAATATAATTAAATTAATCTTTAAGTGATTCTAAACAGCTAATTAATATTTGTATTAATTCTTCTTTTTTCTCTTGAATTTTTTCTAAATTCATTTTTATAATTACAGTTGGAACTTCTGTATTTTTCATTAAATAAAATTTATTTCCATTATTATAATTGATATTATTTATTCCAATATCCCTTAATTTTCTTTGTAGTTTCAGGGAAAAATCTTTAGATATCTTATCTTTGTAATAAATTTTTGTATTTTCCTCTTTCTCGTTAATTTGAACAAGCAAAAAGAAATCTAATTTTGAAGTATTAATAAGAATTGCCTTTTTAAATACTTCCTCTCCAATAGTTATTTTCTCTTCCAAGAACATATCAACAATATAATATCCCTTTTTCTTAAGCTCTGTCCTTACAGCCCTGGAAATATCAGAACAATTTATATCTATTCCAATTTTCATAATAATACCTCCAAGGATTAAATTTTATTATATTATATTCATAACCTTTCAAAATGTTCTAATTAAAGATTAATTAGAATAAATTATTAAAGAGATTTTAAATGGGAGGTTTTATAGTTGAAACATATTAAGTTTTTATCTTTAATATTAGCTTTAATATTTCTACAAGGTTGTACTTTAAATAGTTCAAGATATGTTCACTTTGAAAAAAGTCCTTCAAAAAATTATTATTCTAATAAAATTAAAGATAATTTAATGGATAATAAAACATATTCTCTTCAAGTGTTTGACACAAATCTTTATAAATATTTTCCAGTAGATGAGAAGGATAATGATATTTTAAAAAATTTTATAAATACTTTAGATGAAAGTGCCTTTTTAGATAAATTTGAAATTAAAAACAAAGAAGTTTTTAGACTTATTATTAAATTTCCAGAAGAAAATTACATTATAAAAATTTATGATAATAAAATAGCCACTCTCAATCCTTGGGATGGTCATTATAGTGAAGATATAATTGACATGAGTAATCTTCCCCTTCATTTTAATCTTTATGATTTTTGTAATTATATTAGAAACAAAAAATAGGAGTGCAACAATTAATTTGCACTCCTAAACTTTAATTTAATTCTTCAAGTAATCTAAATACTCTCTTTTTTAATAGTGGGTGAACCTTATTAGGTGCTATTTCACAAAGAGGTTTTAATACAAATTCTCTCTCTTCCATTCTTGGATGTGGAATAGTAGTATAATCATCATCCATTATAATATCATCATAGAATATAATATCTAAATCTATTATTCTAGGTCCCCACTTTATTATTCTTTCTCTCTTCATTAATTTTTCAATATTTAAAAGCTCATCCATAAGCTCCCTTGGAGAAAGTATTGTTTTTAATTTAATTGCCCCATTTAAGAAATCTTCCTGATTTTCAACTCCCCAAGGTTTAGTTTTTATAAATGATGATATTTTATCTATAGTAACTCCCTTTATATCTTCTAAGTAATTTATAGCTTCCCTTAAATTATTTTCTTTCTCTCCAATATTAGTTCCAATTGAAAGATAAGCTTCATGCCATCCTCTATTTATTTCAATAGCTGCATATTTTAAATGTCTTCCTATAGGTGCCCATGGTTTTTTTACTTTAACCTTAACATTTTTAATAAATCTATATTCATTAAGTATATATTCTGAAACTCTTTCTCCAACAGTTTCAATTAAATCATAGCTTTTTTCACATACAACCTTCTCAATTCCATATACAAGTTCTCCATAATGAACAGAAGATTTTAAATCACCAGTTTTTCCTGCCTTTGAAAGGTCTAATTCTAACTCTATATCAAATATAAATTTTTGTCCTAAACTTTTTTCTTCTTGAAATACACCATGATTTGCAAATATTTCAACATCCTTTAAATAAATTTTATCCATAAGCTATACCACCTTATTTAGCTTTTAAAATTGCATCTGTCATAACGCAAGCTCTCTTATTTTCTAGAACATCATGTACCCTTATAAATTCGCATCCTTTAACTATTCCAAGTACTGTTGTTGCTATAGTTCCTTCTAAACGCTTGTCTACTGGAAGATCTAGTGTTAATCCTATCATTGACTTTCTTGATGTACCTAAAAGAACAGGATATCCCATATCTCTAATTTTTTCTAGGTTATTCATAACCTTTAAATTTTCTTCTAATGTTTTTGCAAATCCTATACCTGGATCTAATATAATATTTTCCTTTTTAACACCAGCTTCTAATGCTATATTTATACTTTCTTCTAAATCACTTATAACATCTTCCATTAAATTGTTATACTCAGCCTTTTCTCTATTATGCATTAAAATACAAGGAACTCCATATTCATAGGCAACCTTTGCCATATTTTTATCCTTTTTAAATCCCCATACATCATTTATTAAATCAGCACCAGCTTCTATAGCTGCCTTTGCTGTTTCACTTTTATATGTATCAATTGATATTGGTATATCAAAATTTTCTTTTATTGCTTTTATTATAGGTACAACTCTCTTTATTTCTTCTTCTGCCTTAACAACTTCAAAGTTAGGTCTAGTTGATTCCCCACCAATATCTATAATATCAGCTCCATCATCTATAAGTTCTTTTGTTCTTTTTAATGCTGCCTCTATATTATTAAACTTTCCTCCATCTGAAAAAGAATCTGGAGTTACATTAAGTATTCCCATTACATAGGTTCTTTCACCTAATTTAAATTCAGTATTTCCTATCTTCATTAAATTCACTCCTTAATTTAATACTTAATTATATTGTTTTTCTTATTTTTATCCCAATAGCATTTATTATAACTTTTACAAGTAAAGCAGTTTCTAGATAGCTTATCACTTTCTCTAATTAATTTATTAAAATAATTAGAATTATTATCTTCTCTATGATTTTCTATTCCACTTATTATTAAGTTTTGTTCTTCATTACTAAAGGAAGTTTCCTTTAATATTTTTTCAGCTAATATTCCACTTCCTTTATGGTGTGGTATGTTTTCTTTGTATTGCAAAACTCTACCTATATCATGTAAAAGAGCCACTGCATATATAACTTCTTTTGAAATATTAATATTTTCTTCTAAAGCTTTTATATATGCTATTCTTGCAACATCTAAGCTGTGATCTAACCCATGTCTACAAAATTCTCTATCTATTTCTAGATCTTCTAAAAGCTTCATATTTTCCTTAAAAATATTATTTTTTAAAATCTCATTTACCTTATCCATAAATTACAGACTCCTATCTCATAAGGGAAAGAATTTCTCCTCTAAGTTCCCTATCCTCTTCACATACACCTCTATAAGTAGTTGTTATTGTTTTTGTTCCAGGTTTTTTAACTCCTCTCATTGTCATACAAGTATGCTCTCCTTCAAGAACAACAATAACTCCCTTTGCATCTAAATACTTCATAATATCATCTGCAATTTCACAAGTTAATCTTTCTTGAAGCTGTGGTTTCTTTGAATGTAATTCCACTGTTCTTGCAAGTTTAGAAAGCCCTGCTACCTTTCCATTTGGTATATATGCTATGTGAGCTTTACCAAAGAAAGGTACAAAATGATGTTCACACATTGAATAAAAAACTATATCCTTTTCTATAACTAAATCATCTCTTGAAACAGTAAAGGCTTTGCTTAAATATTCCTTAGCATCTTTATTAAGTCCTGCAAAAATCTCTTCATACATTCTAGCTATTCTCTCAGGTGTTTCTATAAGTCCTTCTCTATTTGGATCTTCCCCAATTCCTTCTATTATTAATTTTGCCCCTTCAATTATCTTATCTTTGTTTATCATTTATCCTTTGCCCTCCAATTTTATTAAATCTTCTCTATACTTATTGCTTATAATATTTGTAACATCTTCTTTATTAAGTTCTATATCTTCTATAAAATTAACTTTCATTATACCAATTAAACTGTTAGTTAAAAATACTTCATCCATATTTTTTAATTCTTCTAATGTAATATTACACTTAGAAACTTTAAAATTTCTTATAATCCAATCTCTTACTGTTCCATTTAATAATCCATTAGAACATTTTGGAGTATATATTTTTTTATCTTTTATACAAAATACATTAGAAACTGTAGTTTCACATAAATATCCCTTTTCATTAAAAAATATAGCATCATTAAAGCCTTCTTTTGCTGCCTTTCTTTTTTCTAATATATTTTCAATATAATTAGTAGACTTTATTCTAGGCATAATAGATGTTGAATTTCTAAGTACTTTTGAAATTTTAAGGTTAAATCCTTTTTCATACATTTCATCAGTATAACTATTGTCTCTTGTAGTTAATATAATATTTTTTTCTGTAACTGTTATCTTTAATGCTTTATTTACTAATTTTAATTTATTTATATATTCTACTACCTTTTCTTCTTCTATTAAAGGAGACATGTTTAAAATTTTTAAAGCTTTTTTCAATCTTTCTATATGAAATTCTAAAAAATAAGGGCTTTCATTAAAAAAAATTGTTTCAAAAACCCCTTCTCCAAAGAAAACGCCATTATCTAAATTAATTTTATTTTTATCTATTATAATCTCTCTCATCTTAACACCTGCATTAATGCCTTTGCCTTTTGAAGTGTTTCATAATATTCATCTTCTTCATCTGATTCAAAGGTTATTCCTCCACCTACTCCAAAGTAAGCTTTGTTATCCTTTTTTAGTATAGTTCTTATTACTATATTAAAGTCACTATTTCCCCTTAAATCAAAATATCCTATACTTCCTGTATAAAGATTTCTTTTAACCCCTTCAAGTTCTTCTATAATTTCCATTGCACGAATTTTAGGTGCACCTGTTATAGATCCTCCTGGAAATGCTTCTTTCATACATTTAACTGCTGAATTTTCCTTTTTTAATTTTCCTTCTATTGTAGAAACTAAATGAAATACAGTTGCATATTCTTCTATTTTAAAAAGCTCACTAACCTTTACAGAATTATTTTCACATACTTTACTTAAATCATTTCTTTCTAAGTCAACAATCATAAGTAATTCTGACTTATCCTTCTCACTATTTTGTAGCTCTCTTCTAAAAATATCATCCTCTTCTTTATTTTTGCCTCTTGGTCTAGTTCCCTTTATTGGACGAGTATTTACATTTCCATCCTTTATTTGAATAAATCTTTCAGGAGAAGAACTTATAATTTGAAAGTCCTCATAATTTAAAAAAGCTGAAAAAGGTGCCTTATTAATACTTCTTAATTTAGAATATATTTTAAAGGAATCCTCTAGGGATTTACAATAAAATCTTTGAGTCATATTGGCAATATATATATCACCATTTACTATATATTCCTTCATCTTCTTAACTGCATTAATATACTCTTCCTTTGTGAAGTTAGAATAAAATTCATTCTTTCCTTCTCTTATAGTTTCATAACCTTTAGGAGATGCATATTTTATTTTTTCTTTAATTAAATCTATATCCTCTTCTTTTTTTAATCCTAAAGATGTTATAAAAGTTTTATTTTTTATTAAGTCAAAAATTATTATATTATTATATAATATAAACCTCATATCAGGAATAGTAAAATCTTCTTTTGCTATATTAGGTAGCTTTTCTAATAATCTTCCTGCATCATAGGATATATATCCTATATATCCTCCAATTAAAGGAATATCACTTTCAATATGTAATTTATAATTTTCTATTCTCTTTTCTAACTCTAAAAAGCCATCTCTTTCTTCTATTTTTTTAGAATTTATATAAACTTCTCCATTTAAAACTTCAAAGGTTTCAATTGGATTTATTCCTATAAAAGAATATTTTGATAACCTTTCATCTTCCTTTGAACTATCTAAAAAAACACTATCTTTTTCTTTACTAAATAAATTATATATATCAAAAGGAGATAAATTTGTTTTAATCTCTTCTATACTAAATTTCATTTTTTCTCTCCCTTCCTTTTTCTTTGCAAATATTAATAAAATTATTAAGAAGTGTATGTCCTTCTTCTGTAAGTACTGCCTCTGGATGATATTGGACACCATATATAGGTAAAGATTTATGTTCAATTCCCATAATAACTCCATCTTCTGTTACTGCAGTAATCTCTAATTCAGAAGGTAAGTTTTCCTTTTCTATAATTAAAGAATGATATCTTGTAACTTTAATTTCCTTTGGAATACCTTTAAATATTCCCTTTCCATTATTTAAAACCTTAGATATTTTCCCATGCATAGGTCTTGTACCTTTTACTATCTTACCTCCAAAGTATTCCCCTATACTTTGATGTCCAAGGCATATTCCTAAAATAGGTATTTTTTCTTTAAATTCTTCTATTATTTTTAAAACTTCTCCAGCATCCTTAGGACTTTTAGGTCCTGGTGATATAACAATTCCATCTGGATTAATATTATTTATTATGTCACTATTTACTTCATCATTTCTAAAAACTTTTACTTCTTCATCTAATTCATTAAAATATCTAACTAAATTGTAAACAAATGAATCATAATTATCTATCATCACTAACATAATATCCCCCACTTCTATTCATTTATCTTATCTTATGCTAAAATACTTATAATATTTAAATTATAGCATAGCTTTTTATCTTAAAAAAATAAATAAGCTTAAGAAAGGAGTTTAAATTATATGCCAAAAGTTGATTTTCATGTACACACAAATAAATCTGATGGAATACTTAGTCCAAAAGAAGTTGTTGATAGAGCATATAAAAACGAAGTAGAAATACTTGCAATAACAGACCACGACACTATAAATGGTCTTTCAGAAGCAATAGATGAAGCAAAAGTTAAAAATATAAAATTAATTCCTGGAATAGAATTTTCATGTAACTATAACAATGAAAGTATCCACTTATTGGGATTTTTTGGAGATGATAGTTATAAATCAGAAGATTTTATTGAAATATTAAACAATATACAAGAAAAAAGACTATTAAGAGCAAAAAAAATGATAGAAAAACTATCTGATGAATTTAATATAAACATAAATTTTGAGGATGTTTTAAAACATGGTAAAAATATAATTGCAAGACCTCATATTGCAAAGGCAATAATAGATGCAGGTTATCCTTACACTCATGATTATATTTTTGATAATTTTATTGGAAAGGATAAACCAGCTTATGTACCAACTAATAAAATAACTATTGAAGAAGGTATAGAACTTCTTCATAAGTTTAATGCTCTTGTATTTTTAGCTCACCCTGTATTAATTAAAAATTCTCCTTTAGAAGATTTTTTAAAATTTAATTTAGATGGAATTGAAGCAATATACTTTTTAAATTCTAAAGAAGATGAAAAATACTTATTAAATTTTGCAAAGGAACATAATCTTTTAGTTTCTGCTGGTTCTGATTGTCATGGTGATTTTAAAAACGATAAACGTCATGGTGATATAGGAGATATGACTTTAAAAGATGAATATTTAAGTAAACTGCTAGAAAAATTAAATACTAAATAAAATAAGTGCCTATTTTACTTTAATTATAATTGTAAAATAGGCACCTTTATTTAATTAAAGAGGTGTCATTTTTATTTATTACACTTATTTTTATCATCAATATACCATTTGCAATCAGTTGTTGGATTACTTAATATACCTAACATTACTAAAATAGAAAGTATAGCACTTGTTATTTCTTGATAATTATCTGGTAAAACATCAAATCCAAATGCATGTAAAACCATTGGAATTAACGCAGCAATAGATATCCATAAACCATAATTTCTAAAACGTGATTTATCCATTATATACTTTCCTCCTTTGTATTATTAATATATGTAAGTATATTAATTAAGTTACAAAAATAAAAAAAGCTTACCTTAAAATAAGGTAAGCTTTTTTTATTTATTAAGCTTCTTTTAAGAAAGCAACATATCCATTTTTAGTTTCAAATACGTCAACTTTTGATGCAACTTCCCATGGTGCATGCATATTTTGAAGAGCAACTCCACAATCAATTACTTCCATATTATATTGTGCTAATATATAAGCGATTGTACCACCGCCACCTTGGTCAACTTTACCAAGTTCTGCAGTTTGGAAAGATACATTATGTTTTTCCATCATAGCTCTAAGTTCTGCAATATATTCTGCATTTGCATCATTACAGCCACCTTTTCCTCTTGCACCTGTATATTTATTAAATACAATTCCTTTTCCAAAGAAAGCAGTATTTTTCTTTTCCATTACTGATGGATAATTTGGATCGAAGGCTGCACTAACATCAGATGAAAGCATCTTTGAGTTAGTTAAACATCTTCTTAATTTTATTTCTGAATAATCTCCTACTCTATCCATAACTTCAGCTACTACATTTTCAAAGAATTTTGACTGCATTCCAGTAGCTCCTATACTTCCAACTTCTTCTTTATCAACAAGTAAGCACACACAAGTTTTATCTTGTGCTTCCTTAATTTCTGTTAAAGCTAATAATGAAGTATAAGCACAAACTCTATCATCTTGACCATATCCCATGATCATACTTCTATCTAATCCATAATCTCTTGCATTTCCAGCTGGTACAACTTCTATTTCTGCTGATAAGAAGTCGTCTTCTTCAAAGTTATATTTTTCTTTTAATATTCTAAGAATGTTTGCTTTAACAGCATCTTTTTCTTCATCCTTTAAAGGCATACTTCCAATTAGAACATTTAAGTCTTCTCCTTCAACTACTTTTCCAGCCTTTTTATCCATTTGATCTGCTGCAAGGTGAATTAAAAGATCAGATATTCCAACTACTGGATCACTTTCATCTTCTCCAACAACTACATTTATTTTTGTTCCATCTTTTTTAACTACAACTCCATGTAAAGCAAGTGGAAGAGTAACCCATTGATATTTTTTAATTCCACCATAATAATGAGTGTCTAAAAGAGCTAAATCAGTATCTTCATATAATGGATTTTGTTTTAAATCTAGTCTTGGTGAATCGATATGAGCTCCTAAAATCTTAAGACCTTTTTCCATTTTTTCTTTACCAATTACAAATAATGCTAATCCTTTTCCCATATTATTTGCATAAACTTTATCACCAGTTTTTAAAGTTTCATTAGAATTTATTACATCTTCTAAATTTTTAAATCCATGTTCTTCTGCAATTTTAATTGATTCTACAACGCATTCTCTTTCTGTTTTGCATTTTGAAATAAATTTCTTATAACCCTCATTGAAATTAAATATTTCTTGAATTCCTTTCTCATCATACTTTTTCCAAGCATTCTTTGCCATATAAAATTCCTCCCTTTTGTTAATTATATTATTATCTTTATCTTTTGTTATTTATATTATTATTATCTTTGATAATAATAATTACATTTTTAATTATCGCTTATTTGACTTATTCTGTTTTCTATAATGTCAACTGGTGTCTCTTTAGACATAAGTGAATATCTAAAGTTTACTGCAGCCGCCTCAATAATTACTGCAATATTTCTACCAGGTCTTATAGGAACAGTTAATTTTCTAACTGGAACGCCTAAAACATCCATATACTCATAGTTTGTTCCTAACCTATCATAGTCCCCTTCGCTTTTCCAATGTTCGAAATGCATTACAAGTTTAATATCCTTTTCTTGAAGAACTGAACTTAACCCATATAATGCAGAAACATCAATTATTCCAATACCTCTAACTTCAAGCATTCCAATAGTTATTCTAGGAGATGAACCAATAAGTTCACCATCTATTTCTTTTATATCAACAGCATCATCTGTTACTAATCTATGTCCTCTTTTTATAAGTTCAAGGGCAACTTCACTTTTTCCTATTCCACTTTCTCCTGTTATTAATATACCTATTCCATAAACATCAACTAAAACTCCATGTAGTCTAGTTTCTGGTGCTAATTTATCAGCCATATAAATAGTTAATTTACTAATAAAATTTGTAGTTACCATGCTACTTCTTAAAACCCAAATTTTCTGTTTTTCAGCATATTTTATTAATTCTTCATGTGGTACAAGATCTCTTGTTATTATTACACACTTCATATCAAAGCTAAAAAACTTTTTAAGTCTCTTTTTTCTTAACTCAACTTGCATGTCATCTAAAAAGCTCCATTCAGCCTTTCCTATAACTTGTATTCTTTCAGGTGTAAAATAGTTATAAAATCCAGATAGTTGCAGTCCAGGCCTATTGATATCGCTTACATTTATTTTTTCACCTTCACATCCTTCTACCAATATTTCAAGGTCGAAGTCTTTAATTAATTTTTCAACAGTTACTGCCATATACTATCCACCCTTTATTTCTTTTTCTTAAGCTCTATTCCTTCAAGTTGAGCTTTAAAATTTTTCTTAACATTATTTATATATCTTTGTCTTAATTTTTTTTGTAATTCTTTTTCTTCCTCTGTTAATCCATCTTCTTTACTCTTTTTGTACAACTCATTTATTTTAACTATTACTTCATCTATATTCATCTTATCTATATTGTTCATATAATACTCCTTACAAAATCAAAAATTTTCTCTTTATACTTATTTTACTAATATTTTTATACATAATCAACTTTTATCACCAATGATTTTAACTTTTAAACAACTTATTTACAATTATTTATTTTATAGAATAATTTAATGCAACAAATATCCCTATAATACTTATAAAACCATCATTTTATAAGTATTAACGAGCTTTTTTTACCATAAAAAATTATTTTTTGTCGCTATTTGTATAACGATTAATTACCATAATATTGTAATAAATGTTATAATATTACTATAAATTTGTAAAGAGAGGTATTTTTATGTCAATAAAAAAATTAAATAAAAGAATTAAAAATAGAAAATTATTATTAAATATATTATTAAAATTTATAAGCCCATCTAATAAATTTATAATAAAACTTTCTCAAAATTTAGATAAAGACATAAGTCGGTATCAAGTTTTTATGTATAAACTTCATTTAAAGAAATTAAAAAGACGTAACACAATAAAAAGTTTAGCAGCTTAATTTATTTAATTATTTGTAAAAAAAATACCTCTACTAAAGAGGTATTGTTTCTACAAATATATCATCCCAACATGCCGTTTGCTTATATATTCAAAACCTGCTCCTCACAGGTGGGTTTCACTCATATTATCTCTGCCATCTCCTGTCATAGTGAAAGCAAAAGCTTTGAAGCCCGACATAACTAATACTGTTGCAAATCCCGTTTCACATATGTAGGTTGAACATGATAAGCTTGGCGAACATCTCAGGAATGTTATGCTTTTATTATAACACATTTTTTTATCATTTCAAGCTTTTATTAAAACTCTATAACATTAATTATTATCTATAAGTAATCGTTTAACATATCCTCTAATGATAAATCACAGTCCTCTGTACAAAATACTGCAACAAATTTAATATAATCTGTATTATTACCATCTATATTTAATTCATGCGCCATTCCTTCAACTTCAAATTCATCACCTATATCTTCAATAATATTTTCAATATTATCTTTAGCAATATCTAAAAGATAAGGTATATACCAATCTTTCTTCCATTCTTCACTTTCCTTTTCTGTATCACTTTCTTCGTTTGCATAAGATTCAGCAGCTTTAAGCTCATCTCTATCAAAATCATAGAAAAATTCCACTATTACCTTATCATCATCTACTAGAATCTCCTCAATTTCTGTTAATCCATTTTCTTCTAACATTTCAATAATATCAAAAGCTCTCATCTTTATTACTCTCCTTTTAGTATATAAGCTTACTATATTCTTTTTTTACTGCTAAAAATTCTTTATCATCTTCAACAAGATTTAACTCTTCTTTATCATCTACTTTATCTATTCTAAAAACAAATATGTCTTCTGCATCTTCCTCAACAGGTGTTAATAATAAATATTCCTTCTTTTCAAGAAATATTTTTGCAACAGCCTCAAAATCTACTTTATTTCCATCCTCATCTTTAAAAGACATTATCTCTTTTTCTTCCATATATGTATTCCTCCTAATATTTTTATGTTCTTATTATAATTATAATTGCCTATAAATACAAACCTAATATAGGTAATTTTAAAAAAGACTACCTAAAAATATAAAAAATTTTTAAGTAGTCCTTTAATATTATTTATTTAATTAAGGAAGTTATACCTTCTAAATCTATAATATATTCAGTATGAAGTGCTCTAGTAAGAGATACATATAAAAGTCTTTGATCTAATATACTATCTTCATTATAACTAACCTTGCTTGGATTATAAATTATACTACAATCAAACTCTAATCCCTTTGTTAAATATGATGGAATTATTATATTGTCCCCTTTTGCTTCCTTTTCTTTTCCTTTAATTCTTTGGAATTTATATTTACATTTTCTCCTTAAAAGTTTTTCTAATTTTTCTGCTTCTTTTGAATCTTTTGTTATTAAAGCTACACTGCTTTTCCCTGATTCTATAACTTTATCTATTATATTTTCTACTGTCTGCATTACTTCTTTTTCATCTTTTAATTTTATTATTTTTGGCTTTTCTCCATGCCTTAAAACAGGTTTTGCATCTTTAAGTCCAAGATTTTGAGCATCTAATGCACCTTTTGCAAAATCTATAATTTCAACAGTTGAACGATAACTTTGAGTTAAACTTATAAATGTTGCTTTATCTTTAAATAATCCTTTAGTTATATCTTCCCAAGTTTTAAGTCCCTTATAATAATAAATTCCTTGAGCTAAATCTCCAACTAATGTTATAGAATTTCCCTTTGCCATTTCATTTACTAAATATATTTGAAAAGGACTATAATCTTGTGCTTCATCTACAACTATATGTTTAAACTTTTCATTATCTTCTATTCCTTCAAGTAAAACTCTAATATATAAAAGTGCAGCTAAATCATCTTCATCTATTATTCCTTCTTCATCTCTTTTATTAAATTCATCTTTCATAAATTTTGCTAAAGCCTTTGGAATCTTACCATCTGTAGCTATTTCGAATAATTCAGTGTCATTATAAAAACCTCTATATATATCACTTGAATTTATACCTCTCCAAGCCTTAAAGTAATCATTCATTGCAGTCTTAGCATTGTTTTTAATAGAATTTTTAATTCTATCTCTTTCATCATAAAGTTCTATAAGCCTTTTTCTTCTATCTTCTGAATCTTCTTCATTAAGTTTTATTTTTCTTATTTTACTGTCCCATTCTATATTTACCTTTTCAAGAACTATCTGAATTTTTTCTTTAAGTTTTAAATTTAAATATCTTTTTATTTCATCTTTTCTTTTATTTATAGGATATGATTTTAAGTCCTTTAAATATAATCTCATTATTTCTTTTCTATTAAATAATATTTGATTTTCTATCTCTATATCTTTAATATCTAAAGCCCTTCCTTCAATTAAAGTTATATATCTGTCAATCATTACTTTAAAAATCAGTGATCCTCTTATTTTTGCTGAGTTTATTATTAATTTCTTTTTTAACTCATCATTTTCTTCCATTATACTTTTAAGTTTTTCATCTTTATTGTATATTTTACCTTTAATCTTAGCTTTAGATTTTGCCATTTCTTCAAAGGTACTTTGCTTTACTTCATTAGCTCCAAGGCTTGGTAAAATTTCTGAAATATAATCTAAAAATAACTTATTAGGAGCAAGAACTAGAATATCTTCTCCACTCATATTTTCTTTATATCTATATATAAGGTAGGCAAGCCTATGAAGGGCTATTGTTGTCTTTCCAGATCCTGCTGAACCTTGAACTATTATAGGTAAATTCCTAGGCCATCTTATAATATCATTTTGTTCCTTCTGAATTGTTGCAACAACTTCCTTAAGTTTCTTTCCTCTACTTTCTTCTAGATTAATTTTAAGAAACTCATCAACTAAACCTTGACCTTCTTCTCCATTTATCATAAGTTCATTTATACTTTCATCAAAAATTCTTTCAAGTATTCCTTCTTCATCAAACAAAAATTTCCTTTTTAATGAAAGTTCACCCTCTATAATTCCTGCTGGTGCTTTATAATAAGCCTCTCCCCCAGTTCCACTATAATAAAGATCTGCAACTGGTGCTCTCCAATCAACAACAACTTCTTCTCCATTTTTAGAACTACTAATCCCATGCTTTCCAATATAAATATTTTCTATTTCTGCTGATCTTTTTTCTCTAAAGTCAACTCTTCCAAAATAAGGACTATTATATACTTCTTCATATTTTTGTATATCAGTTTTTGCAAGATTCATAGCTTTTTCTATAGATTCTTTTTCAAAGTTATACTTTCCTTTTAGTGCCTTACTTAATTCTGTAAATTTATTAGTTATTTGATCAACATAATTTTGCTTCTCTAAAATTTCCTCATCTATAAGTTTTCTTTTTTCTTTTAGTATTAATCTTTCTTTATTTAATTCACTATTACTCAAAATAAATACCTCTTAATTTAAATATTATCTATAAAACTTCTAGTACTTATTATATACTTAAATACTTCAAGGTATCTAGTAGAATTATTTTTATTTATTCTTCCTGAAAAATTGTATATATTTTCTTGTTTCTAACCTTTGCAAAAGCATTTAAAAGCCCATAACTTATAAATGCATCTACTATATGATGCAAAAATGCACCTACAAATGTTACAATTAAAAGCTGAAATAAATCAAATCCAACAAAAGGTATAACTACTAAAGTTTCAAGTCCAGAATGTAAAACTGATGTTATTGCAGTCATTTTTGTATAAGACTTATATTTTTGTATAAGCTTTGCTCCAATATATCCAACTATAATATGAGTCGCTGATCTAAAAACTACTGGCATTGGCATTCCTGCTATAAAAAAACCTAAAGTAGATCCAATACCTGTAACTACTGCAACCATTGGTGATATCATAATAGATATAAACATTGGTACATGAGCTGCTAAAGTTGCACTAAATGGTGGTATATAAATTTTTAAAAAACTAAATTGTATAGGAATTATTATTGCAAGTGCTGTTAAAAGTGATGCATATACCATTTCTTTTGTTTTATTATTCATAAAAAATCTTCCCCCTTTTTTTGTTTAGTGTATATACACTAACATACTCATTATATATTGATTGGAAAAATTTTTAAAGCACTTTAATTTTTTTAATAAAACTTTATAATAAAAAAAGAGCTATGCACATTAACTATTTAGTGCCTTAGCTCAATTTTATAATTACTATTAATTTATATTTTTAAGTTCTCTTATTAAAAATTCATTTTCTTCATGTTTTAAAACACAAACTCTGAAAAATTTATTATCTAATCCTTCAAAGGATTCACAATTTCTTATTATAATCTTTTTGTTAATTAATTTATCATATATATAATCCGCTGTTAATCCTTCTTTTTTTATTTCACATAATATAAAGTTTCCTTTACTATCATAGATTTTAATCCAATCTATAGTACTTAGTTCTTCATTAAGATATCTTCTCTCATTTGTCATATGATCTATTGTATTATTTATGTAATCTGTGTCATTAAACATTTTTTCTCCCATTAAAGTTGCAAAAATATTTATATTCCATAAGTCTAAATTAAATGAAATTCTATCTTTAATTTTATAATTAGATATTAATCCATATCCAAGCCTTATTCCTGGAGTTGAAAAAAACTTTGATGTTCCTCTAATTACAAAAAGATTTTTATATTCATCTACTAAACTTGTTGATGAATATTCTTTTGTATTAGTAAATTCTACATAAGTTTCATCTACCATAACAAAAGCCTTTGTTTCTTTTAAAATTTCTCTAATTTCTTCCTTTTTAAAAGCAAATCCTGTAGGATTATTAGGATTACAAATAATTATTAAATCATAATTTTCTTTTATTATTTTTTCTTTTAGACTATTAACATTGATTTTAAAATCATTTTCTTTTTTAGCAAAGTATTTTGATATTTCACATCCTATCTTTTTAAGTTCTTTTTCATATTCAGAATAGGCTGGTGATAAAAGTAATGCTCTTTTAGGATGAACTGTACCTATAAATAAAGTTATAAGTTCTGTTGCACCACCTCCTAAAATAATATTTTCACTCTTACAGTTACAATATTTTGATATTGAACTTTTAAGATTTTTATATTCAGGATCAGGATATATTGAAACCATATCTATATTATTTATAACAGCTTCCTTTGCTTTCTTTGAAGCTCCAAAAGGATTTATATTTGAACTAAAATCTAAAATTTCTTTTCTATTTATTCCAAGTTTATCTGAAAGTTCAAAAAGGTTAGCACCATGATTAATTGACATAATAATACCTCCTATCAATATTATCTACTATTTACTATTATAATAAATTTATCTTAAATTAATAATAATTTATGAGATATTATAATAAATTTTAAGCTAAACATTTCTTATATAATAGCTAATTATTTATCTAATTCTTTTGTAATTAATGAATTTTTCTTACCATAACCAAAATATCCTATAATCATAAATCCTAATATAATTAAAAATATAATCCATGTTGTTTTCTTTAAATTTAACATTAAAAACAAACAACATAAACTTCCTAGTAAAGGAAGTATAGGAACAAATGGTGTTTTAAAACTTCTTTTTATGTTAGGATATTTTTTCCTAAATATAATTATTGAAAAGCATACAAATCCATAAACAAGTAAAAGTGCAATACTTGCAAAATTAGCTAAATCCTTTAAGTTAAAAAATCCCGCAAGAATTGATGATATAATTCCTATAACCCAAAGTGAAACAAATGGAACATCATTTTTATCCTTTTTACTAAAAACTTTAGGAACTAACCCATCTCTACTCATTGTTGATAGTATTTGAGAAGTTGCAAAATTTCCTGCAAATATTACTGCAAGTATTCCAATAATTGTTCCTAATGAAACAACAAAAGCAACCATTGGTTTTCCTGCAATTTTTAAAGTATAAGAAAGAGCATCTGGAACATTTAAGTTACTATATGGTGTTATTCCTGTTAAAACTAAAGAAACTCCCATATAAACTAGTGCACATATAAATAATGATGTTAAAAGTCCAATTGGTAATGCCTTTTTAGGATTTTTTACATAAGGTGCTGCTGATGCTGTTGCATCAAATCCACAATAAGCAAAAAATACAGATGCAGCTCCAGTCATAACTCCTGAAGTTCCATAAGGTGTAAATGGTATCCAATTTGATGTATTCATATGCATTGAACCAACTACTAAAAATAAAGCAATAACAAAAAGCTTTACTATTACCATTGCATCATTTACTTTTTTACTTGATTTTGTTCCACCTGAAATAACAAATGTAATAAGTATTATTGCAGAAATTGCTGGTAAGTTAACTATTCCACCTTTTGCTGGTATTGTTGTAATTGCTTTTGGCAAGTGTATATTAACTACATCTAACAAACTTAAAAGATAACTTCCCCAACCTGATGCAACTGTTGCTGTTGAAAGAATATATCCAATTACTACACTCATTCCCACAATATAAGCAATGAATTCCCCTAATGTTACATATGTAAATGTATATGATCCTCCAGAACTTTGTATACTTGCACTAAGTTCTGCATAACATAAAACTATTAACGCTGCTGCAATAGCTCCAATTACAAAAGAAATTGTAACTGCTGGTCCTGCCTCTTTAGCTGCTACTATTCCAGTTAAAACCATAACGCCTGTTCCTATAACAGAGCCTACACTCATTAATGTTAAATCTAATGTACTTAAATTTTTTTCACTATCTTTAACACTTTGAGATACTTTTTCAATTTTTTGAGTTCTAAAAATACTCAAATAACTCACCTCTTCTGTTCATAAAAATTACTAAATATTTTTTAAATAATACTAAAATAAAATAAAACTTTTTTAATTTTAACACAGAGATTATAGCAATATTCTAAAAAATTTCTATGTAAAATTTCTTTCAAAATAGTAAACTTTTATTTTTTTATAATCTTTTTTATAAAATTCATTTATTATTTATCCTATATTTAAGACAATTTATTATTTTTTTACTTAAATCAACATATATTTATCTTTATTTTCTAAAATTAGTACACTTTTAGTCATATTATGTATATACTATAATTTATGACTAACTTCTTAAAGGAGGATATATTTATGAAGAACTTTAGTGAATTAAATTTAGATGATAAAATAATTTTTGGTTTAGAAAAACAAGGAATTACTGTACCAACAGAAATTCAATCTTTAACAATTCCTGAAATATTAGATAATAAGGATGTTATAGGAGAAGCTCATACAGGAAGTGGAAAAACTCTTGCTTTTTTAGCTCCTCTTTTCCAAAAGATAGATGCAAGTAAAAAAGACCTTCAAGTTTTAATTCTTGCTCCAACTCGTGAACTTGTTATGCAAATAGAAAAACAAGCAAAATTATTATCAAAAAACTCAAATATACAAGTTAACTCAATATCAATTATTGGTGATGTTAACATGGATAAGCAAATTAAAAAATTAAAAGAAATTAAACCACAAATTGTAGTTGGAACTCCAGGAAGAGTTTTAGATTTAATTAGAAAGAAAAAAATCAAAGCTCATACAATAAAAACAATTGTTCTTGATGAAGGCGATAACTTATTAGACAACACCCATTTAAGAACTATAAAAGATATAATAAAAAGTACAATGAGAGATAGGCAACTTTTAATTTTTTCTGCAACAGTAAGTGCAAAAGCAATGCCTATTGCAAAGGAATTAATGAAAGATCCTATAATCTTTAAAAATGAAAATAAAGCATCTTTAAATCCTAATATTGAACATATGTACATTGAAGTTTGCGAAAGAGATAAAGCTGAAGTTTTAAGAAAATTAATTGCTGCAGTTAATCCTTCAAAGGCAATTGTATTTATAAATCGTGGATTTGATGTTGAAATGATTGCAGATAAATTAAAATATCATAATCAAAATGCCTTTGCTATGCATAAAAGAATAACAAAAGAACAAAGACAACAAGCTCTTGAAAACTTTAGAAATGGAAAGATAAAGATATTAGTTTCATCAGATATCTCAGCAAGAGGTTTAGATATTGATGGAATTTCTCATATTATAAATTTAGATTTTCCTGTAAATGCCAATGAATATCTTCATAGAGCTGGAAGAACAGCTAGAGGAAATGCTCATGGAACAACTATATCTTTAGTTACAAAAAAAGAATTCCCAGCTATTAGAATATATGAAAGAGAATTTAACATAAAAATAGAAAAGAAAACTTTATCTTATGGTGAATTAGTTTAAACTAAAAAATAGATGAGCAAAAAAGCTCATCTATTTTATCTCATTTCATTTATAAATCCTTTTCTATAAGCTATAAGCAGTAATTTTAAATCCTTTATTTGATTTTTTAATTCTGCTCCAACATCAGTATCTCCTACTCTTTTTCTATTTACTTTTCTTTCAACAATAATACTTGTAGATAAAATATCCTTTTCTTCAATAATAGCATTTTCAATTGATTCAAAAGGCTGATGGGATACTAATTGAAATCCATAGGAATTATATATAAGAGTATATCCTGCAATGCCAGTATCTCTCCTATATGCCTTTGCAAATCCTCCATCTATAACTAGTATTTTTCCTCCACATTTTATTGGACTTTCTCCATACTTTTTCTTAACTGGAACATGTCCATTTACTATTATTGACTCGTTTATATCTAAATCAAATTCTTCTAAAATTTTTCTAACAATATCTTCATTTTCTCTAAACTTATAATATGGATTTTTCTTTTCTATATGTGTTTCCTTATCTTCAATAAAATATCTTTCAAAGGTTGTCATTTCATTTTTACCAAATAATGATGATGCAGGACCTGTCCATAAATACCACATTATATCCATTCCATATAATTTTTCTTCTGTTCCTACTTTATTAAAATATCCTTCCCTTGCTAAAACATCAAATTTTTCTAACAAAGCTTTTCCTTTATAGTCTTTACCTTGAATTGTCATACTTTTAAAAGATCCATCTTCATTTAAAGGTATACATCCATGTAGTAATAAATTTGAATTATATTTTAAATATATACTTCCCTTTGCAAATAAAAATTTAACATGTTTTTGAAGCTTTTCACTATTTACAAATGAATCTCTTAATTTTTCTATTAACTTTTCTTCTTCATCAGTAAGCTTATAAGGATCTTTAGGATCTATTGTTGGGAAGTCTTTATCCTTTAGTTCATAAGTTTTTCCTTTTAGATATATAGTTCCTTCATCATAATTTATTTTATCTAAAAGTAATCTATGGTCTAATTTAAATTCTGGTCTTCTTTTAATAATTTCTTTTTCTAACTTAAATTGTATAATTGCAATTGCCTTATGCATCTTAGAAATTAAATCTATTTCAAATTTTCCATATCTTTTATCATCATTTAATTTTGGGATAAATTCTTTACATGGGTCTTTTTTATAATGTTCTAAAGCAAAGGTTGCAAGAGGCAATAGGTTTATACCGTATATATCTTCTATTGTATCTAAATTCCCATATCTTGTCGCTATTCTTAATACATTTGCTATAGATGTTTTTACTCCTGCTGCTGCTCCCATCCATAACATATCATGATTTCCCCATTGTATATCTACTGAATGATAGTCCATTAATTTATCCATAATTATATCTGCTCTTGGACCTCTATCATATATATCTCCCAAAATATGAAGTCTATCTATAATTAGTCTTTGTATTACATTAGATAAAGCAATAATAAATTCCTTAGATCTTCCAATGTCTATAATTGTACTTATTATTCCATCATAATATTCATGTTTATCAACACCATAAAATTCTTCATGTAATAACTCTTCAATAACATAACTAAAATCTTTAGGCAAAGCTTTTCTAACTTTTGATCTTGTATACTTAGATGATACATTTCTACAAAGCTCTATTAATCTATATAAATTAATTTTATACCAATCATCTATATTATCTTCTTCTTTTAAAACTATTTCTAATTTTTGTTCTGGATAATAAACTAATGTTGCTAAACTTTTCTTTTCACTATCTCTAAGGGAATTTCCAAAAACACTTTCTATTTTTCTCTTTACAACACCTGAACCATTTTTTAAAACGTGCACAAAAGGTTCATATTCTCCATGTAAATCTGTTAAAAAATGTTCTGTTCCTTTTGGTAAGTTTAATATAGCACTTAAATTAATAATTTCTGTTGATGCTTCTGCTATAGTTGGATATTGTTTGGCTAAAAGTTTTAAATATTTTAATTTTTCAATAATTTCGTCATCACAATTATTCATTTTTGTCCTCCAGTAATTTCAAATCTTCAATAACAATTCCTGTAATCCTTTCAAAATAATTATAGCTTAATTTTAATTCCATCACAATAACTTATACTATATTTTAATTTAATATATATAATCTATACTATATATTTCATATAAATATATATTATATACTATTTGATTTATGTATAAGTTTGCTAATTATTATTAAAAGATATACAATAACTTCATAGATATTTTTAATTAAAGGAGAGATAAAAATGCTAAGTAAAAATTTATTAGAAAGTCTTAACAAACAAGTTAACTTTGAATTCTATTCATCTTATCTTTATTTATCAATGGCAGCCTATGCTGAATCTGTTGATTTAAGTGGGTTTGCAAATTTTTTTAGAGTTCAAGCACAAGAAGAATTAGCTCATGCAATGAAATTTTATGATTACATATTCCAAAAGAATGGTGTAGTAACTTTAGAAACAATTCCAAAACCTGATCTTACTTTTGATAATATAATAGATGTTTTTCAAAAAGGATATAATCACGAACAACTTGTTACAAAAAAAATATATGAACTTGCTGATATTGCAAGTGAAGAAAGAGAACATTCAACTATGAGTTTACTTAATTGGTTTATTGATGAGCAAGTTGAAGAAGAAAATAACTTTAATTCTCTTCTAAAAAGAATTAGAAGATCTGAAGGAAATCCAGCTGCTATATATATGATGGATGATGAACTTGCAACAAGAGTATTTGTTCCTATAAACAATAATAATAATCAATAAAATATTAAAGAACTCAGATTATACAAAATAACCTGAGTTCTTTAATTAATTTTTCATTTACTTATAATATCCTTAATTATATTTCATAAAAAACCTTAAATCTTTTATTTTAAGTGTTCTATTCTATAACCAATATCTTTATTAGCTAATTTATAGCTTTCTTTTATCATCTCATCTTCATTTAATCCATTGCCAAGGAGGCAATCTATTGTTATTTGATTTCTAGTTTTAAAATATTTATCTAAAAGATTATGTTCAATATCCTTCTGAGATGCTATTGAATAATCATCAAGTATATGATTTACCTTAATTCCATTTTCCTCTAAAAACTTTCCAAGTAAAATAGCTCTATGACATCTTATTGGATCTTGCATAGCTCCAAGCAATGCTATTTTATATCCTTTTTTTAACCCATTTTTTAATCTTTCAATACCTGTTTTAAAGCTATCTTCATTAATTATCTTTTTAAAATCTGCATACCCTTCCTTATTATAGGATTCTTTAGTTTTTCTTTTAGCAGCTAATTCTTCACCCATATAAATATATAAAAATCCAGCATTTTTTAAGGAATATCTTATTGCTTCTTTATCAAATTGTACATTATATTTAGAATAAGGTGTCCCTCTTATATCTACAACACAATCAATATTAAAATGTTTTAGCATATCTATCAATCTTTCCATACTGTAATTAGAATGTCCAATTGTAAATATTTCCATTTAAAATCACCTCTTTAATTATTTTCACCTTATTTATAAGTTAATATTTATTTTAATATTAAAAAGCTATGTGCATATTTTAGCACATAGCTTTATTATTATAAATTTCTATCTATAAAACTCTTGGGTTGCATAAACTGTATTTCCTGTTTTATAAACTCCTACACCAATACTTGAAAAATTATTTGATAAAATATTCGCTCTATGTCCTGGTGAATTCATCCAATTAGTCATAAATTGATTTGCTAATTCATTTGCATCAGATACTCCACCAATATAAGCAATATTTTCTCCCCACGCTCTATAATTTACTCCATCACCCTTCATTTTAACTGTTATAAGATTTCCTTCTGGATCCTTATGATCAAAATATTTTCTATCTCCCATATCTTGAGATTTTATTTTTGCATACTTTTCCATAGTATTATTATATGATAATTCTGGAATTCCAGCCTTTTTTCTCTCTTCATTTACTTTTTTAAATATCATAATTTGTACTTGTTCCATGAATTTATCACTACTATTTATAGCTGTTTTAGCATTGCTAGTATTCTTTAGTGTTTGTGATCTGTTTGAATTTTCTTCCTTGTTTTGTACAGTTTTAGTCCTTTTATCAACTTTAGAAACTTTTTTATTATTTAAAGTTTTCTTTCTATCTTCTACTTTTTTACTATCATTATTTTCTTTATTGTTTTGAACTAAGCTTTCATTTTCTCCATATGAATTTAAGTTATTAAAATCTATTTGTCCATATATAAGTTGTCTAAGATTCTTTGATATTCCTCTAAAATATGAAATACATTCTCTATTTAAATATCCATCTTTTTGTAATGATAATGGTGATACTTTTTCATAGTTTATGTTGCAATTTTGTGCTTGTTCTCTATTATTAGTAATATTATCTTTATTACATTCAATAGAAGTTTTACAATTTGATAAACTATCATCTGTATTTGCAGAAGCATAAGCAGTAGCTCCTACTCCCCCTAGTAATGTAGTAGTTATTAACATAGCAATTAGTTTTTGTTTCATTTGTACCACTCCTTTTTATTTTTTCAGGCCTACAACATAGGTCCAATATCTTATTAGTTAAAGTACTTTTTACTTTTCTAATGCTAACATGTATATTTATAACATACTTTTAACCTTAAAATAACAGTAAATCACTGCCATTAGTTCATATGTAAAGGCTAATTTCAAGTATATTCCTAATCTAAAAACTCTTATTTTTTAAAAAGTTGGCAGTATAACTTACTCTCAATGGTTTTTCCATTATATTCTTTGGGTAAAATTACTAGGCATAATTTATTTATTTTTTGATTAATATTTTCAAAAAATAAAAGCTAAAGAAACTATTAAGTTCCTTTAGCTTAAAATTTTTAACTATTTAATTATAAGTTTTAATGTTAAGTATTATTTGAATAATCTTCATTATGCTCCTTTAATTATTTTAATTTTTTTACTCAAAAGGATACTTTATTCCCCACTGATTTCTAACCTTATCCATTATATCCATTACATCAATTGATAATTCTAAAGTATTATCATTTCTTTTCTTTAAAATACTTTCATTAATATCTAAAACTTCATACATTAATGCCTTTGAAGTCTCTCCAGCTTCTATGACCTCTGTCCTTCCATCTAAATAAGTTATAGTTGCTCTATCTGCCCTTGGAAAATTATCTACTGTTATAAAACCTAATTCCCCTGCTACAACTCCTCTTTTAGGCATCTTTGCTCTCATAGTTAAAGAAATTACTCCCATTTCATCAAAAGAATTCTTAAGTATTATTCCAGATTGTTCATCTACTCCAGTTTCAAATTTCTTAACTGTTGTTAAAACTTCTTCTGGTTTTTCTGAAAAAAAGTATCTAGCAAAAGATAATGCATATGTTCCTATATCAAGAAGAGCTCCTCCAGCTAAATCTCTATTAAAAAATCTATTATTAGCATCATTTTCTTTACAACTTCCAAAAGATACTTGTATCATTTTAAGTTTTCCAATTTTTTCGGAAACAACTATTTCTTTTAGTTTTTTATATAAAGGCATATGATAAATTGTCATAGCCTCTCTAACAATTAAATTTTTAGATTTCGCTAAATCTGTTATTTCCTTTAATTCTTTACTATTTACAGTTATTGCTTTTTCACAAAGTACATGCTTATTATTTTTTAAACTTTCCATTATATATTCATAGTGATTACAATGAGGAGTTGATATATATACTATATCAATATTTTCATCCTTTAGCATATCTGTATAATTTCCATAAGCTTTCTTAACATTATGATTTTTTGCAAATTTTTCTGCTTTTAAAATATTTCTTGAAGCAACTGCATAAATTCCTATATTAGATTCATTTAATGCCTTTGCGAATTCTTCTGCTATTGTTCCAGGTCCTAATATTGCCCAATTTATATTACTCATACTCTACACCTCATTATATTTTTATATTAATTAAATTTTAACATCAGTGAAATATTTAAGCTATATATATTTTGATAAAATATATATATAGTTATTTTTATCTTATAATAATAATTTAATTTAAAAGGTGGCGATTACTTTGAAATTATCAGTTGAAATTTATGATAATATTCCAAGATTTAATTGTGATGAGTGCTATAAATGTAATAGTAAAATCGGTGTAAGTTTATGTAAATACAAGCATAGAGGCTGTTGTTTTTATTATCCTAAATTTAATTTAGTAGATTTACAAAGAATGGTTAAAGACCCTGAAGGTAAACCTGTTATTAATAAGATATTAAATAATAAAAAAGCTAAAATATTTAATTATTATATTCAAGAAGTTGGATATTTTGATAAAGAAGGTTATAACAATTATTTAAAAAGTCCAAATTTTAAATTTGATAAATCTGAACCCTTAGATAAAACTCTGTATTTTAAATCTTGCCCTTTTGTAGTAGATGGGAAAGGCTGTTCTATACCTTCAAAATTTAGAACTCCAGTATGCAATTTTTTTCTTTGCACTGAAATAAAAAATACTGCTAATTATAATAATTTAATACATAGCTATGAATTAGCAGCTAGAGAATATTATCATTACTATGAATGGGAAAATGAAAATCTTATAGAACTCTTTGAAGAAAAAGGATTAACCCTAAAAAATAATCTTAAAGAATCATTAGAATTCCTAAAAAGCCTTAAAATTTATTATTGTGAATTTCCTAAATTAAAAGATTTTAATTCAAATGATATTAATTCTAATTTTCCTATAGCAAAATAAAAATCTAATAATAATCAGAAAGTGACCTTAAACTATAATTTAAGATCACTTCTAATTAGCTTTCTGTTCTGCTATTTTTCTTTTGATTTATTAAATATTTTGAAGATATAACTCCAATAATAAGCACTGCTATTGGAATTAAAAATTGAATTGAAAATGGATTACTAAAGCTTCTTCCAAGAATTGAATAGCATATTGTTTCTGGAATAACTCCTAAAAGTGATGCTAAAATAAAATCTTTATATTTTATTTTAGTAAATCCACAGGCATAACTTAATGGATCAAAGGGAAGTATTGGTGGTAATCTTAAAAGAAATAAAATTCTAAATCCATTCTTCTCTATATTTTTATCTAATTTAATAAATCTGTTTCCAATTATACCTTCAACAAAATCTCTTCCTAAAAGCCTTGATGTATAAAAGGCAATAGTCCCTGATATAAAAAATCCTACCATTGTAAGTAAAAACCCCTTTATAGGTCCAAATAATGTTCCTCCAACTATTGCAATTAAATTTGTTGGAATAACTACAAAAAATGGTTTTAATACAAAAATTCCCATATATACTGATGAAGAAAAGGCTCCTTTTTCTTTAATAAACTTTGACACCTTTTCAAAATCTAAATTCTTTATAAATTCCAAGTTTTTAACTAATATGAATAAACAAACTGCTACTAATACTAAAAATATATAAAACTTTATTTTGCTTATATTATTACTTCTACTCATTCTAACTCCTCTTATTAAACTACTTATATTGATTTTTTATAACCTATGCTTTGATAAATAAAAGTAACATAAAAACTTAATAATGTAAAGTAAGTATAATCAGTATTTATAATTTATATGTTAATTATAAGAATTTCTTAATTATTCATAAAAATATCTTAATTATTTATAATATTTTAGAAAGTTCTTTTATAAATTCAGGGGTTGTTCCACAACATCCTCCAACTATTGAGGCTCCGTTATCAATAAGTTTTTTTATTCCTTTACTAAATTCTTCTTTAGTAATATCATATTCTAATTTTCCATTTATAACTTTTGGAACTCCTGCATTTGGCATAGCTATAACTGGTAAAGTTGTATTCTTACTTGTTCTTTTTATTATATCTTCAAGATTTTTACCTTCTTCCGTACAATTTACACCTATTCCATCAACATCTAACTTCTCTAGCTCTAAAGACATAGTTTCTGGTAAACACCCACCATAGGTTATTCCTTCCTTGGAAAAGGTCATAGTTGCAAAAATAGGAATATCACAAACTTCTTTTATTCCATAAATTGCTGCTTTCATTTCATATAAATCAGTCATAGTTTCAATAATAACTAAATCAACTTCATACTTTATCCCTTCTTTTATTTGCCTTTTAAAAATATTTTTAGCTCTATTAAAATCTATTTCTTCATTTTCTCCTACTTTTCTTCCAATAGGTCCAATATCTAAAGCAACAAAGCCATTTTCCCTATCCATAACCTCTTTAGCTATATTTACTCCACTACATATTATCTCTTCAACAGAATACGGTGTGTTTTTTAGTCTTATTTCATTTGCACCAAAGGTATTAGTAGTTATAACCTTAGCTCCTGCTTTTATATACTCCTTATGTATATTTTTTACTATTTCACTATGAGTAATATTAAATTTTTCTGTACCTTTATTTATATTCAATCCTTTTCTTTGTAGCATAGTTCCCATAGCTCCATCAAATATTAAAATGTTATCTTTAATATATTCTCTTATATTCAAATATTTCAACTCATTTCTATACTTAACTATACCTTGATTTTATATGTTTATATAATATAATACAAATTTTAATCAATCCTTAATTAGTATTTTTAATATATACTTTTAAATAACCACTAATTAAAATATATATTAATAAAAAAACAGGCGTAAATTTTTAAATATATTTTACGCCTGTAATTTATAATATTTTCGCCGCATTCTATTTCCTCTGTATCCTAAATATTTTAAAAATAAATTATTTTTAAAATTATTAAAAATAAGAGGCTTTCTGCTACTCTCCATATATATTTAGGGAAAACCCCTTACTTATTGCATTTTCTGCACATTCTCTCATCCCTAAAAGAGAACTTTCCTCATAATTATTACACTCTACTGAGTTTCCTTCTGGTATGCTATCTGAGATCAATAGGTTTCTTAGTACAGCTTCTACAGCAGCTTTTATTTCTATAGAATCTTTATCTCCCCAAGTACTTAAATAAAATCCTGTTCTACATTCCATAGGAGAAATTTCTATTACTCCATCTAATTCCTCTCTTATACAATAGTTAAAGTGATGTTCTAATGCATTCATAGCTTCTATTGAAAACTCTTCTTTATTTGGTTGCAAAAATCTAATATCAAATTTACTTATCTTATCTCCATTTGCCCCCTCATAAATACAGGATTTTCTTATAAATGGTGCCTTTACCTTTTTGATGTCAAAATCAAAGTTTTCTACCTTTTTCATAATATTACCTCCTATTATAAATCTTTTATTATGCCTTGATTAAATTTGTTATTCTATCTATATACTAAACCTAGTAAATATATGCATAAATTTTGAATAAAAATTCTACATTTTAAATTTTAAAAATACTATCACTATTAATTGTATCCATTTTTTTAAAATTTAAACCAAATAACAAAATATAACCAAAATGTCTTTACATATTTTTAAGTAAACTTAACTTATATATAAGTAATAAACAAATATTAAATAAAAAATATATAAGTCTAATTTTATATATAGAAGATAATATTATAATTAGTATTATTTTATTTTTAGTAATTAGATATTTATATTCTTATGTATAATTATAAAGTTAATATACATTTTAATATTAATTATACATATTTATATTATTTAAATAATAATCTTTAAATAAAGCCATTAATATTTCATCATGGTATTTTCCTTCTCGAAATATTTCTTTTTTAAGTCTTCCCTCTTCCTTAAAGCCAAGTTTCTTATAACAAGCTAATGCTCTTGGATTTAAAGAAAATACACTTAGCTTTATTTTTTCCATATTACATTCTTCAAATATAAATTTAATTAAAATAGATAAGGCATCATAACCGTATCCTTTACCCCAATAATTTTTATTTCCTATCATAATTCCTATAGTACAATTTCTATTTTTTATATTTGTAGAATTAATGCTACATCCACCAATTATTTGTCCACTTTCTAAATCTTCTATAGCAAAATCATAAGTTTGATCATTTGAATTACAATCTTTTTTAACCCAATTTTCTTCTTGCCAAAAAGTCATAGGAAATGGTGTATTAGGATCCACAAACTTCTTCACTTCAAAATCATTAATAAAATTTTGAACTATTTTTATATCTTCTTCACAATATGCTCTAAGTCTTACCTTTTTTCCTCTATACATTTTAATGCCCCCTTTTTATTTTCTATAAATAATAACAAAAACATATTTATATGTCAATATTTACATAAAATATTTATTTAAATAAAACTTAACAACAAAAAAATAAAAAAAAATAAGCATCACCTTAGAATTCTAAGGTGATGCTTATTTTTTATGGATGGTTGTAAAACAATAATACTATTGATAGAAATGAGCACACTATACTTATTCCTACAATAAAATGTACAACCTGTGGTTTATTTAAACCCTTCTCTTCTAATCTAAAATGCATTTGACTTCTATCAGCTTGATATACTGGCTTACCTTCATTAAATCTTTTAAATATAACAAATATATTATCAAATATAGGTACTGCAAGTGCTAATATAGGTAATAATAAGCTAAGTACTGTAGCTTGTTTAAATGCACCATCTAAGGCAATTATACTCAAAATAAACCCTAAGAAATTTGCCCCCGAGTCTCCCATAAAAACTTTAGCTGGATACCTATTATATAATAAGAATCCTGCTATTACACCAGCAAGTACTATTGATGATGTTGCTGAGTAATTTTGTCCTAAAATTATAGCTGCTATAAAAAATGTAATTGAAGAAACTAATGAAATTCCCCCTGCTAGTCCATCCATTCCATCAGACCAATTTATTACTGTTGTAACTCCAAAAATCCAAGTTATACTTAAAACAAATTGTAAAAAAGAATTAAGAGTTACATAATTACCTGTAAATGGATTTGTAAAACCTTTAAATGCAATTCCTGCATTAAATACTAGTATCGCCGCTAATATTTGAATTATTAATCTTGGTAATATAGGGAATTCCTTTCCAATTGCCTTATAAGAATCATCTATTAACCCTATAAGTAATATTAGTGTAGATGATATAAATATCCATATAGCTTCATTTTTGTCTTCCTTTGCTACAAAATAATATACTATAAAAAATACTATAAACATTGCAAGTCCACCACATAATGGTGTTACTTTATTATGTTTCTTCCTTTTAGTAGGTTTGTCTGTAAAACCTATTTTATTTGATAATTTCATTAATATTGGCATAAGTAATGCAACCAATAAAAAAGAAACCATAAATTCTATAAAATAATACATATATTCCTTCTCCTAAATCACGCTCAATTGTAAATTCTGTGTTAAAGAAATTATAACCTACAATGAATTATACTATTAATATATATTATTATCAATTATATTAATACAATTTTAATTTACTTTTAAGTATTTATCAAATATAGATAATAATTATTTTAATATTATTAAATACTAAAAGAATTACACCTTAGAAAAACCTAAGGTGTAATAATAATTATAACTATCCTCTTTCTTCAATCATACTCTTAACTTTCATAAGTCTAGTTAAGGCACTTCTTTCATTCTCATCAAGTTTCATTCTTATATACTTGATAGTTTCTTGTAATTGAGGAATTGTCATATATTCAAGAGCGTTAACTCTTCTTCTAGTTTTCTCTATTTCATCTGCCATAAGCTGACATGACTTTTCTACTTCTGCTAACTCTAAAAGCTTTGGTAATATTCCATAAAGCTTTGTTATTGCATCATCAAGTTCTGATGAAGTATTCGCAAATCCATATGGGAAGATACTACCTTCGTCTCCTTCAAGCTGTCTTTTAAAGTTCATAACAGGAACATTAACACTCATTATGTTTTTCTTTCCAACATCTACAGAAATGCTTTCTTTAGGATAAGCAATTGCTTCCTCTAAAAATTCTGAGCTCATAACAGCTCTTGCCATAACAAAATCTTTTAAAGAACCTTCTAGTTCATTTTCTACATCTTTTCTTATGGAGTTATTATATTTTACAAGGTTTATGAATTGTCTCATTAATTCATCTTGCTTATCTTTTAAAAGCTTATGACCTCTAGTAGCTGTAGTTAATCTCTTTTTCAGCTTTGTGAGTTCCATTCTAGTAGGATTCACATTTAACTTAGCCATAGCCTATTCTTCCTCTCTTGGCATATATTTTTCAAGGTATTCGTCTCTAATTCTCTTAAGTTCAGTTCTTGGAAGTAATTTTAATAACTTCCAACCTAAATCTAAAGTTTCAATTATTGTTCTATTTGTAGTAAAGCCTTGTGAAACATATTCATTTTCAAAAGCTTCTGCAAATTTAGCAAATGCCTTATCAGTTTCTGAAAGAGCTGATTCTCCTAAGATTGCTGATAATTCTTTTGCTTGTTTACCTTGAGCATATGCTGAGAATAATTGGTTCATTGTATCTGCATGGTCTTCTCTAGTTTTTCCTTTACCTATACCTTTATCTTTAAGTCTTGAAAGTGATGGTAAAACATCTATTGGAGGCATAATTCCTTTTTTGTAAAGTTCTCTTGAAAGAATTATTTGTCCTTCTGTTATATATCCAGTTAAATCTGGAATTGGATGTGTCTTATCATCTTCAGGCATTGTAAGTATTGGAATTTGAGTAATTGAACCTTCTTTTCCTCTAAGTCTTCCTGCTCTTTCATATAATGTTGAAAGGTCAGTATATAAATATCCTGGATATCCTCTTCTACCTGGAACTTCTTTTCTTGCAGCTGAAACTTCTCTTAGTGCTTCTGCATAATTTGTTATATCTGTCATAATAACAAGAACGTGCATTCCTTTTTCATATGCTAAATATTCAGCAGTAGTTAATGCCATTCTTGGAGTAGCTATTCTTTCTATAGCAGGGTCTGAAGCTAAATTCATAAATAGAACTGATCTATCTATTGCTCCTGTTTCTTTAAATTCATCAACGAAGAATTGAGCTTCTTCGAATGTAATACCAATAGCCGCAAATACAACTGCGAACTTTGAATCAGAATTTAAAACTTTTGCTTGTCTTGCTATTTGTGCAGCAAGTTCTGCATGTGGAAGTCCTGATCCTGAGAAAACTGGAAGCTTTTGACCTCTAACTAGAGTGTTAAGTCCATCTATTGCTGATATTCCTGTTTGAATGAATTCTGATGGGAAATCTCTAGCAACTGGATTTATTGCTTCACCATTTATATCAAGTCTTTGTTCTGGTATTATCTTTGGACCATTATCTATTGGTTTTCCCATACCATCAAAGACTCTTCCAAGCATATCTTCTGAAACACCAAGTTCAAGTGGTCTTCCTAAAAATTTTGCTTTAGTTCCTTTTAAGTTTATTCCTGAAGAACCTTCAAAGATTTGTACCATAGCTTTTGAACCGTTAACTTCTAGTACTTTACCTCTTCTTTTTTCTCCATTTTGTAATTCTATTTCAACTAATTCATCATATTTAACACCTTCAACGCCTTCAACAGCCATTAAAGGTCCTACAACTTCTGTAACTGTTCTATATTCTTTAAGCATCTAGAACCCCTCCTTCGCTGATTAATTTATTCATCTCAGATGTTAAATCAGTTCCGATTTTATCAATTTTTGATAACTCGTCTTCATGGATATACTTAGCTCTAGCTATTCTATCTCTTATTTCACTCATACCTAAAATCTTATCTAAATATACTCCATTTTCTAAAGCTCTATCTGCTTCGTGTTTAAATTGAAGTATAAGTTTTAACATTTTGTGTTGCTTATTTAATGAAGCATATGTATCTACTTCATGGAAAGCATTTTGTTGAAGATAGTCTTCTCTTATTGACTTAGCAATTTCAAGTTTTAATCTATCTTCTTCTGAAAGAGCATCTATACCAACAAGTCTAACTATTTCTTGTAAGTTAGCTTCTTCTTGTAATAACGCCATAGCCTCTACTCTTAAACTTGACCAATCTGGTGCAACTTCTTCATCCATCCATTTGCCAATTCTATCTGCATATAATGAATAAGAATTTAACCAGTTTATTGATGGGAAGTGTCTTTGATATGCAAGTTGAGCATCTAGTCCCCAGAAAACTTTAACTATTCTTAAAGTTGATTGAGTAACTGGCTCTGAAATATCTCCTCCTGGAGGTGATACTGCACCTATTGCTGTAACTGCCCCTTCTCTTCCATCTTTACCAAGACAAACAACCTTACCAGCTCTTTCATAATAATCTGCAAGTCTTGATCCTAAGTATGCTGGATAACCTTCATCACCAGGCATTTCTTCAAGTCTACCTGACATTTCTCTTAAAGCTTCTGCCCACCTTGATGTAGAATCGGCCATAATAGCTACTGAATATCCCATATCTCTAAAATACTCAGCTATAGTTATACCAGTATAAATTGATGCTTCTCTAGCTGCAACTGGCATATTTGAAGTATTTGCTATAAGAACTGTTCTTTTCATTAAGCTTTCACCAGTTTTTGGGTCTTTAAGTTCTGGGAACTCATTTAAAACGTCTGTCATTTCATTTCCACGTTCTCCACAACCAACATAAACAACTATTTCAGCATCTCCCCATTTAGCTATTTGGTGTTGAACAACTGTTTTACCAGCTCCAAATGGTCCTGGAACTGCAGCAGCTCCTCCTTTAACAACTGGGAAGAAAGTATCTATAACTCTTTGTCCTGTAGTTAATGGCGCAACTGGATTTAACTTATTTGCATAAGGTCTTCCTTTTCTTACTGGCCATTTTTGCATCATAGTAACTTCTTTATCTCCATCTTTAGTTTCTATAACACAAACTACTTCTTCTATATTAAATTCTCCTGATTTAATATCTTTAACTTTACCTTCAACTCCAAAAGGTACCATTATCTTATGAAGTACTACTGGTGTTTCTTGAACTGTTCCAATAACATCTCCAGCAGCAACTTCTTCTCCAACTTCAACTGTAGGAACAAATTCCCAAATCTTTTCTCTATCTAATGATTTAACAGAAACTCCTTTTGTTAGGAAATCTGATCCTGCTGCTTTCATAAAAGCATCAAGTGGTCTTTGTATTCCATCAAACATTGCTTCAATAAGTCCTGGTCCAAGTTCAACACTTAGTGGTTCTCCAGTTGTTACAACTGGGTCTCCAGGTCCTATTCCTGAAGTTTCTTCATATACTTGTATTGATGCCTTATCGCCTCTCATCTCGATGATTTCGCCGATAAGACCTTTTTCTCCAACTTTACATACGTCATATATATTAGCTTCATCCATACCTTCAGCAACAACTAAAGGTCCTGAAACTTTAATTATTTTCCCGGTCTTCACCTTACAAAACCTACCTTCCTATAAGATATTAACGCCAACAGCTTTCTCAACATTATCGCTTATTCTTTGCATTCCTATATTTAATGATCCTTGATTACTTGGAATTAATATTACAGCTGGAAGTGTTACTCTATTGTATCTTTCAATAGTTTCTTCTACTTCTTGTGCTACTTGTTCAGTAACAAATATAACTGCGTAATCTTGCATTGCTAATTTATCTATAGTTTTTCTAGCCTCATCAGCTTCTACCACCGGAAACACATCTATCCCTAAAGCTTTAAATGCTAAAACGGAATCCTTATCTCCAACTACACCGATCTTCTTATACATAAATATCACGCAGCCTTTCTCTAATTACTTCCCCTGATATATTATTGAGTTTACCAACCATTATAATTCTTATGACTTTTATTTCTGTTTCTTTTGCATAGATATAGGCCAATACTGGTTCAACTCCAAAAGGAATAAACTTTGCTTCCTTCATCATATCCATAATATAGTTATCAATTAGCTTTTCTAAAAGACTTGCTGATCCAGTTTTAATATAACTTTCAATTCCAAACCTTATCATCTCTCCATAATCAGTGAAAGACAATTTATTAGATATATTTTCTGGAGCATCATTTAATAATGAAATTAAAATATCTTCATCTATCGCTCCACCTTTTATTAAAACTTCAACTAAGAAATCCCTATCTTTCCTTTGCTTTTTAACCCTTAATAAAGTTTTTATGTTTGTAGAATCAATTAATACTCTAACATATTTATCAACAAATCTATCATCTAACTTCTTAGCTATTTCCTTCATTTCTTCAAACATAGCATTATCTAAAATAATATCAATTTTTTGAGGATCTTTATTCACTTCAAAATCTTCCTTAGCTTTTTCAATACCTTTTTGCATTGCTTTAGGTAAATCTCTAAGGTTATTATTTTCAATGTTATGTTTTAATAGTGATGGATCTTGTTTTCCTACTGGGATTAACATATTTCCAAAATCTTTTTTGAGAAACATTCCCTTTAAAATAACCTTTATATTATGGTAATCATACTTAATGCTCATTATATCTATTAATGCCTTTGATGGTGATGCATCATACATAAGTTCATATATTCTCTTAAGTTCTCTTGCAAGCACCATTTCATAATCTTCTGGCCTTTTAACGCCTGTCATCACATTGGCATACTCAGATTCTTGAAGCACCTTTAGTGCTTCTTTTGCAGAATCTCCATCTATCATTCTATCGATTTTAGATTTATCAAGGAGTCTTGTTTCTAATACCCTAAGTCTTGGTATAACTTGAGTAAATTCCATTGAATTCATTTATTGTCCTCCTTAATTAAATAAAACTTTAGCTACTTCGAATTCTAAATCATCTCTTAATGAGTTAACTAAGTCTTCAAAAGTATTATTTATTTCTATGCCATCCTTTTCTAAGATAAATCCACCTTTAAAATTTCTTACCTCACTACTTATAGTAAGTTCACCAATTTTACCATTTGATTTTAATTCACTATTTATTTCTTCAAGTAATTTTTTATCAAGTATTGATTTACCTTTTTCATTTAAAATAATATTTTCATCTCCAGTTATATCTGAGTTAACTATCACATTTTTCATGAAATTTTTCATTTCTTCATCTGACATTGAACATAATTCATCTACGCTCTTCTCAAAAACTGAATCTATTACAACCTGCTTAGCTGCAAGTTTTTCATTTCTTGCTTTTAATTCTGCACTTGAAACTATTCTTTCATGTCTTGTTTTAGCTTCAACTTCTGCTTTTTCAATCATTGCTGATTTTTCTAACTCAGCAATAGATTGTTTTTTTGCAATTATTTTAGCTTTTTCTTCATTTGCAGCCTTAATTATGCTTTCCTTTCTTTCTTCCGCATCACTTATGATTTTAGAAGTAAGATTACTTATGTTTGACATAACTTCACTTCCCCAATCTTAATTAAAATAAGCTATTTACTAATAAGAATGACATAACGAATCCTAATAATGCGTAAGTTTCAACCATTGCTGCAAAGATTATACCCTTAGTTGTTTGTTCTGGTTTTTTTGCTAATATTTGAATACCAGCTGCTGCTGTCTTACCTTGTGATATACCTGACCATAATCCTGCTATTGCAATTGGTAAACAAGCAAAGAATAAATATAAACCTTGTGCAAAAGTAGTTTGTGCACTTAATTTATTTAATACTAAGAAACCTATAACAAATCCATATAAACCTTGTGTACCTGGTAATAATTGAAGAACTAATGCTTTACCAAACTTTTCTGGTTCTTCTGTCATTAATCCTGCTGCTGATTGACCTACAAGACCAACTCCCTTAGCTGATCCAATACCTGACATTCCTACTGCTAGAGCTATTCCTAATGCTCCAAATATAAATCCTCCATTGTTTTCTAAGAAAAACTTAATCCAACTCATTTCCATGATGAAATCCTCCTATTTCTTTCAATTAATTTACTTTTTTTATTTTTATAAATTTATCTAAAGTCTTAAATGGTTGGAATGCTCTTCCCCCACCTTCGTAAAACTTAGAAAAATATTCAACATATTCTAATCTACATGTATGAACATATGCACCTAGTAATGATAATCCTAGGTTAAATATATGTGCAAGTATAAACACTACTGGTCCAAATATTATTAAAGAAACTCCTGGGAACATTCTTATTATAAGGTTAAGTGCTCCTGCAATTGAACCACCTGCAAGTCCTAAAGCCATAAGTCTTGTATAAGAAACTAAATCTCCTACATATCCGGTTATACCGTATAAAGCATATAATCCTTGACCAAGCTTTGCTCCAGTTGATTTCATATGTCTGCCTTGGGTTAATACAATTAACACCATTCCAAATATCATGCAATACTTACCGATTGTTCCTATTGTTCCACCTAAAGCAAATAATGCAACTGAAACTAATGTTATAACCCATGATCCTACATCAAAAAATGCATCTAGTGGTTTGCCATCTCTTATTAAGACATAAGCTTTAATTCCTAGTCCAAAGAATATTTGAATAACACCAAATATAACTGATAAAACTAGTATAGTATTTACATCCTTACTTGGATCTATTAATCTAACTTTATCTAAATTAATAAAATCACCAAAGAATGAACCATATATTATTCCAAATATTATAGTAGGTATACTTAAATACATAAAGAATTTAGCAAATCCTTTTTGCTTATCATCCAAATTAAGAAATTTAAGTGCTAATACTGATCCAATTAAAACAAGTAATCCATACCCTGAATCTGCAACCATCATTCCAAAGAATATTAAGAAAAATGGGGCCAAAAGTGGGGTAGGGTCAATTTCATTATATTTTGGTAAACTATACATTTCTGTAATATTTTCAAATGTAGAATTTAAATCATTATTTTTTAACTTAATTGGAACATCATCTATCTCTTCTTCTTGTACTTCATCAAATTTAAGATAATAATCTTCTCCTAGTATACTTTGAACAATTTCTGTAAATTTTTTATTTTCTGATACTGGAGTCCAACCTTGTATTAAAGATACTTTATCTGTTTTTAAGAAGTTATTTTTTACGATTTTTCTTGTATAAATATTATAGTAATACTCATAAGCAAGTTCTAAATACTTAACTTCTTCTTCTAAAGCTCCTAATTCTTCTTTAATAAAGAATTTTTCACTTTCAATCTTTTCTATTCTATCCATATTATTATGGATAATTTTAATTGGAGTTTCAGTATGTTCAATTTTAAATGAACTAAATCCTATTCCTCTTAAAACCTCTTCAACCTCTTCTTTATCCTCTTTATTACATAAAGCTAAAAAGAATATATCTTGGTTACTTCTTGCTATTATTTCTAAATAGCAATTAGATAAGCCTTCAACTAAGTTTTCTTCATATTGCTTTGCAACAGAACCTAAGAAATGTGGTGTTTTAATATTTTCTAGATCTTTAAAAGCTACATCTAGACCTTCCCATGGTTTAAGAGCATTTATATCTCCCTCTAACTTAGTTTTTTCATTATCTAAATTCGCAAGGTGAACTTCTTTTTCTTTAACTTTAGCATAAAGCTCTTCCCAAGCACTTTTATCTACTTGTTCTTTAAGTTCTTCTAAAGTTAAAGTTTTCTTTCCTTCACGCATTGCTTTCAAACCGGATTTTTGAGGTACATAGTCTTTTAAAAACTCTAAAGCAAATCTTACTTTAGATAAGTCTTCTTCACATTTTGCATACTCTGAATCAACAGTATCTTTTACTAAATCCTTAAGATCTTCATGATCTTCAAGAAAATCTTCGTTTTGAAGATTTATAAATTCTACTTCTGAGAATTCTTGTAAGGTTTCTAAAAGTTCATCTTTTTTTGATTCAAAAGAAAGCAAAGTGAATTTATTCATCTTAACTATTGCCATGAATCTTCACAATCCTCTCAATCACTAATTTTACAGCATTATTTTTTTTGTTATCTTCAATATTATAGATAGCTTCTGCATCTTGCTTTCCCTTTTGTAAAATAGGTTCCGCTTCTTTATTTCCAGATTCAATAGCATCATTTATTATACTATTGCACTTATTCTTAGCTTCTACTAAAACCTTATTATAATTATCAGTAGCTTCTATGTTAGCTTTTTGAAGTATATCTTTTGCTTCAACATTAGCAGATTTAATCATTTCATCTGCTTTAGATTCTGCTTTTTTTATTTCTTTAATTGCTTCTAATGCCAAAATCTCACCACCTTTTGCACTTAAATGTATAATAATATATAAATTAATACTTAATATAGTATTAATTACTTTTTTGTCTACAACTCTAATTATACACTTTTTATAGATAATTTCAATAAAATTCTTTATTTTTGTCAATAATTCAATTAACAGAATGTAAACTTATTTAATTAAAAGTAAATATATATATTATTTTGCAATTGTTTGTTTACTTACTTTCTAAAAAAATAATTTTTTTGTCGTTATTTAAAAGTACATAAATATCTTTCATTTCAATATCATTTTTTTCTATAAATTTAATAATATCAATATTAAATTTTTCTATTGTGTATTCTTTAAAAGAATATTCTTCTCTTAAATTTTCTTTTATTTCCTTCTCTTCTTCTTTTGAAATATCACTTTTTATATATTCTGGAATTCCTCTTCTTTTATTATGTAATAAATAATCATATCTTATTATTTCTCTTAGAATATTATTATCTCCATTTAAAATCTCTTTATTAAAATCTAAGAAAATTTTATAATATTCATTATTACCTATACTTCTATCAAAGTATCCCTTCTTATCATAAAAAATTGATAATTCATGGAAAAATTCAAAAGGTTTTTCAAATTTAGGATAGAAAAATTTAAGTATATTATTAAACTTTTGACTATTATAATACTTATCTACCATATGTTCAACTTTCTTTAAATCTATTAATTCCAAATAACTTATCTTATTTGTACTTAATATTTCATAAGGTGGATATGGTGAATACTTCATTCCATATTTTTCACTTTCTTCTCTCATAGAAGATCCTTTTAATAATTTTAAGAAACCTAATTGTATTTCTTCTGGTCTAATCAAATGAACATCATTAAAAGAATTCTTAAAAGATTCATAATCCTCTCCTGGAAGTCCTGCAATTAAATCTAAATGTTGCTTTATATTTCTTATAGATAGTAATTCCTCTACCTTTTCTTTAATGTCACTGAAATTAACAAATCTATTTATATTTGAAAGAACTTCATCATTAGTTGTTTGTACTCCAACTTCAAATTGAAATCTTCCCTCTGGTGAATTTCTTAAAAGCTCTATTTCTTCATTTTTTAAAATATCTGCTGATATTTCAAAATGAAATTGTGTGTCTGTATCACTTTCTATTAAAAATTTCCATATTGCCATTGCAAACTTATGATTGCAATTAAAAGTTCTATCTACAAACTTAACTAATTTTACTTTTCTATCAATAAAATACTTAAGTTCATTAATTACTCTTTCAATTTTATGAAATCTAACTCCATGTATAGTTGATGATAAACAATATTTACAATTAAAAGGGCATCCTCTTGATGCTTCATAATACACTATTTTATTATCTAAGTTTTCTCCCTCTTCATAAGGAAATACTAAATCATCCATATTCATAAGAGGTCTACTTCCATTAAATTTAACTTCTCCATCCTTTTTATATACTAATCCTCTTATGTTATCTAATTCTCTTTCTCCTAGCTTAAACTCTACAAATTCTCTAAAGGTTTTTTCTCCTTCTCCTTCTATTACATAATCTCCAACAGTTTCCTTTAAACAAACAATACTATCATAAGATACTTCTGGGCCACCATATAAAATTTCTATTTTTGAATCTACTTTTTTTATAAGATTAGAAATTCTTTCAACCATTTCAACATTCCATATATAAGTTGAAAATGCAACTACATCTGGCTTTTCCTTTATTATTTCTTCTAGAATCCTCTCTTCTCTATCGTTAATTGAAAATTCTCTTATTTTACATTCAAAAGGCATATCTTTAGTAAATGCTTTTAAATATCTAACAGCCAAATTACTATGAATAAATTTTGAATTTATAGCTGTAAGTAATATCTTCATAAAATTCTTCCTCTCTAAGTTATTTTTTTATTCCTTTTATGAAATAAATATCTTCCCAAACTTTAGTTTCTTCTATTTTAAAGGTTTTTTCAAGGATTTTTTTTGTTTCTTCAAAATTAGATGATGAAAAAATATTATTATTTTTTATTTTATATTCTTTTATTTCTTTATTAGGTAATATACATTTAAGTTTAACATCAATTAATTCACCTATATTTTTATTTATATCCCATATATAAACTTCTCCACTTTCTTTTATATAATCTGACATTTCATTTATTAAGTTTTCTTTTTTATTTATATTCCAAAAGGAATTAAGATTAAAGAAAAATGTACAAACATCATACTTATTTTTTTCTAATGTTTTTATATCTCTATTTTCAAAATTATCAATTGCCATCTCTTCTTGTATATCTTCTGAAAGATTATGAATAACTTCTAAATCTTCACATACAACATCTAAAATATTTCCTTTAATTTTTATATTTTCTAAATTTAAAACTAAGGTTTTTTTCATAAATCCCACCCTTTTAACATAATATATTTCTATATTACCATTTTTTTACTTTTATATAAAGTGAAATAACCTTTTTATCTTAGGCTTAAATTAAATATTATTTATTGTTGTTTAAAGGGGTGAGACTTTATTTTGGAGAAAGATAACTTTTTTAAAAATTCATTTATGCTTACAGCTTCAAATATAACTACAGGTTTACTAGGCTTTGCCTTTTCTATATACTTGTCAAAAATTTTAGGAGCTGAAGGAATAGGACTTTATAACATAATTATGCCAATTTACAATCTATTTATATGTTTAATGACAGCTGGAATTGTTGCTGCACTTTCAAAGGTATCTGCCGTTTACTCTGAACGTAATGAAACTAACAATTTAACTAAAACAATAAATTCAGTTGCTCTTTTTAATATTATATGGGCTCTTTTAATAGGTGTTTTAGTCTTCTTCCTTGCACCTTTAATTAGTAAGTACGGAATAAATGATATTAGAACAATTAATGCAATAAAAGTCACCTGTCCTGCTATGGTATTTATTTCTCTTAGTAATATTTTAAAAGGATATTTTTTAGGTGTTTCAAAAATTAAAGTTCCAGCACTTATAGACATATTTGAAAAAGGTATGAGAATAATTACAATAACTATTTTGGTGTATGCTTTTAGCACAAATAATTTAACTACCCTTGTAACCTTAGCTTATGTTTCTCTTGCCATTGGAGAATTTCAAAGCTTAGTACTATTATTTATTTATTATAGAAAATGTATTAAAAAATTACCTAAATCTAATGTTAAAGCAGATGGAAGAGCCCAGCTTCTTTTTAATGTTTTAATTATTTCCCTTCCATTATGTATTAATGGATTTTTAAGTAATATTTTTGCTACTTTATCTACATTAATTGTTCCAAGAAGACTTTTAGTTGCTGGATTTTCTTATGTAGAAGCTCTATCTTTAATTGGTAAATATACTGGAATGGCTGTAACTTTAATTGGTATTCCTTTAATAGTTGTTAATTCTATAAATTCTCTTTTAATACCTGACCTCTCTCAGTCATTAAGTAGAGGAGATAGTTATGAAGCTTCCGTAAGAATAAAAAAAGTTATGAAAATTTCCTTTTTGCTAGGATTATCAACAACAGTTATTTGTTCATTAATCCCTTATGAATTGGGTAATTTATTTTATAGCAGAAATGACTTAGGTAGCTTTATTTTTATGGCTTCTTTAGCAGCACCAATATTTTTTACTTCATCAATAATGTTTGGCGTTTTAAACGGTTTAAATAAACAAGGAATTATAGTTAGAAATTCATTTATAATTGCATTAATAGAAGTAATCTGTTTATTTATTTTTACTTCAATTCCAAATATAAATATTTATGGATATAGTATAACATTATTTATAACTTCATCATTTTCTATACTTTTAAATTTACACGAAGTAAAAAAAGAAATTAGAATAGACATTTCATTAACTAATGTTGTAATATTTATACTTTTATCTATATTAACCTTTTTAATTTTAAACATATTTATAAAAAGATTTTTATACCCACTTAATACATTCGAAACATTATTTGTTATATTAATTACTTTTCTTATTTTTATTTATTACTCTAAATTTGGAGAATATTAAAAAAGATGCAGGGAAAAATCCCTACATCTTTTAATATTTTTTACATTAATTTTCTTCTCATAAATTTTGGAAGCATAGTATATACTCTTGGTGATATAGATTCTATATCTAACTTTCTTATTCCACCTAATAGTATCATTATATATAAATATACAAATCCACCTATAGCAACTAAAACTAATGTGTATATAACTGTATACAAATACATAACTATTCTAGAACTTCCAAGGAAGCCACCTAAAACATTTATAGGTTGTTTTAAAATAAATATTACAATAGCCATGCATATTGAAGCTAAAATTGGCTTAACACAATTTTTTAACATAGGAACCTTATATCTTATACTTCTTGTTAGAATTCTATGATTTATTAATATAGGCACAAAATAACATAGGAAGTTACCTATTAAAACCCCTAGTATATTTATTGATGGAATTCCAACCAAAATAAAGTTTGCAACAATTTTAAGAAAAATTCCTATTGAAAATGATATAATCATTGGATAAAACTGACTTATTCCTTGAAGTATTACACTTTGAAGTTGTGCAATTGCAGTAAGGACCAATATAAAAGCTCCATATTCCATAATATAAGCTCCCCTATCACTTTGATAAAGTAGTGTATATATATCTTTATTTAAAACTGTAAGTCCAACAGCTGATGGTATAGTTATTGCAAATGTAATTCTAAATGCAAAGTTAGCACTTCTTCTTATTGATTTTCTATCTTTTAAAGCTGATGCCTTTGATACCGCTGGTAATACTATAGTAGTAAGAGCAGTTACAATAATAAGAGGTACTCCTATTAATACTTTATAATTATTTAAAAGTCCATAAAATATCTCTGATTGAGAATTTGTAAAACCTGCATGTATTAATCTACGGCTAACATTCATCATATCAACCATACCGCCAAAATTTTGTATCCCTGCACTTAATGTTATTGGAAAGGCATATCTAACTAATTTTCTAAGTATTGCCTTTGAAGTAATTCTTCTACCTGTTTTTGAAGAATTCAAAGCTTCTTCTTCAAATTTTCTCTTATCATATATGTACACAAGATAAAATATTGCAAATACAGCTCCAACAGAAGTACCTATTGTACCTCCTGCTGCACCCATTGGGGGGCTTATATGATAAAGAAGAAAAGCAAATAACAAACTAACAAAAACATTTAGTAATTGTTCTAATATTTGTGATATTGCTATTCCAGACATTTCATTCTTACCTTGGAAATAACCTCTATAAGCAGATAATATAGCAGTTAATAGTATGCTTGGTGCTAAAAACATTATTGCAAAAGTAGAATTTTGTATTTCACCTATTTTAGCAATTGGGTAAGCAAAAAGTAAAAGTATTATAGTTAATGATCCCCCAATTAATCCATAAACTTTTCTTGAAATTTTTAAAGCTTTAATAGTATCTCTTTCATTTCCTAGAGCCTTAAGTTCAGCTACAACCTTTGCTACTGCTGGTTGACATCCCATACTTGTTATTGCATAAACAAACATGAAGATATCATAGCTTCTAGCATACATTCCTACGCCTTCTACACCAATAATTCTATTTAATAAAGGAACATAAAAGGCTGATAGGACCTTTGCAAATATACCAGCAAAAGATAGTATCATAAACCCTCTAGTAGATGATGACTCTTCCCTCATTTTTAATCCCCTATCCTATAATCTGATTTTAAATATATCTTTCTTAATCTTTTTAAATATAGGTGGTAACGTTACTGTTATAACTTTGTTTTTTAAATAAGCAAGTTTTCCATCTATGTTTTTAAAATTTAATTTATATGCATATAAATATTGAAATTCTAAACCGTATTTATTTACAAAATATGAATTTAATTGTCTATCACCATATTTCTCATCACCTATAATAGGATTACCTAAATGAGATAAATGGGCTCTTATTTGGTGGCTTCTTCCTGTTATTAAATCAATTTCTAAAAATGAAAAAGCACCATCTGTTTGTATAGTTTTAACTTCCATAGAAATTTCTTTTGAGTCTTTAACCTTCTTATCATAAACTTTTGATACATTATTTTCTTCATTTTTTAATATGTAACCTTTATAAAGTCCATCTTTGATTTTTCCTTTAACCAATGTATTATAATATTTTTTAACTTTACCTTCTCTAATTATTTCATTAAGTTCTCTTAATCCTTCAAAGTTTTTTCCAAAAATAACTACTCCTGAAGTATTTCTATCAAGTCTATTACATGGTGCTGGAGTAAAGGTGATTTCCTTTTCTGGAAGATAGTCACCTTTTCCATTTAAGTATGATAATACAAAATCAGTAAGTGAAGGTATTTTTTTATTACTATCTGGATGCACTAAAATCCCTGGCCATTTTTCAACAACTAATAGATTTTCATCTTCATAGGCAACTTTTAATGATCTTGGATCAACCTTTATAAAATTCTCCTTCTTTTCAGTCATTTTTTGACTTTGTATATATCTTATTTCAACTTCATCATTTATTTCTAATGTATATTTTTCTTTTTGCTTTTTACCATTTACTCTAATATCCCCTTTTCTAAGGGCTTTAAATATAGCACTTAGCGGGACATCTTTTAATAATTTTCTTAGAAATTTATCTAGCCTTTGCCCTGCCTCATTAGCTCCTATTTCTATTTTCACTCTATAATCACTCCTAATACTCAAACTTCTTTCGTGAATCTTTTTCTACATTTTTATAGGTTAATATTTATTTACTCCATTGTCAAATAATCAAAAGCTGCTTGACATTGAATTGCAACTCCTAATGGTATTGCATCTTCATCTATATCAAATAAACTACTGTGTGCAGCTTTTCCTGTTCCTTTAGCTGCATTTGAAGTTCCTAAGAAGTAAAAGGCAGCATCTCTTTCCATTGCAAAGTATGCAAAACTTTCAACTCCCATACTTGGTGCTTTTTGTTCTAATACATTTTCTCTTCCAAGTATTTTTATAGCAGATTCTTTAAGTAAATCCACACACTCATCATTATTTATAAGACATGGATAACTTTCTTCAATAGTTACTTCTGCACTTCCCCTTGAAGTAGTTGCAATTCCTTCTGCTATTTCACAAAGTCTTTTGCAAGCATACTTTCTATCATCTGGTGTCATAGTTCTTATTATTCCTGAAATTTCCGCTTCTTCTGGAATTATATTTTGAGCAGTTCCAGCATGAAAACTTCCAACAGTTACAACTGATGGGTTTACAGGTGAGATTTCTCTACTTACTATTGTTTGTAGAGTTGAAACCATATTAGCTCCAATAACGATAGGGTCTATTGTTGTATTTGGTGCTGCACCATGTCCACCACTACCTTTTACCCTTATTGTATAAGGATTAGAAGCTGCATTTACAACGCCCTTCTTAATTTTAATTGTGCCACATTCAGTATCTTCTGATACATGAAGTCCAATTACTCTATCAACTTTTGGATTTTCAAGAACTCCTTCTTCTATCATTAATCTTGCTCCACCAGTTGTTTCCTCTGCTGGTTCAAATAACAATTTTACATTTCCACTAAATAAATGTTTGTTTGCATTTAATATTCTAGATGCACCTAAAAGAATTGTTGTGTGAGCATCATGACCACAAGCATGCATCTTTCCTGGAACCTTTGAACTATATTCACATACTTTTTTATCTTGAATTGGAAGAGCATCCATATCAGCTCTTAAAGCAATAGTTTTATTACTTGTTCCTTCCTTTGTTCCTTTAATTAAAGCACATACACCAGTTCCAGCAACTTCTCTATATTCTATGCCTTCTCTTTTTAAAAACTCTTTTATTAAAGTAGATGTTCTAAACTCTTCAAAACCTACTTCTGGGTGCATATGAATATCTCTTCTTATATCTATTAAATCTTTCTTAAGTTTATTTGCTTCATCTTTAAAATTAATCATCTTATCCCTCCAATAACTATATAATTATATCTATCACGTAATAAACTATATTTCCGCATTAATTTATACCATATATAAGTATACCATTTTTTACTCTATTATCATAAGAAGATTTCTCTCTAAAAGAATCTTTATTGAAAAACTTCTAATTATTCCATCTTTAAATAATATATTAATCCTATCTCCTTTGCAATAATCAACTATTCCTTCTTCTTTTCTTCCATTATGATATACAACTGTGCCTTTTTTTAAATCATGAGATTCTTCCTCTTCATTTTTAAATTCAGTTTCTTTAATAAACCTGGAAGCTTCTTTAAACTTTCCACCCTTTGTTTTAGGTGCTGTTATATAAAGATTATCTATAGCCCTTGTTATTCCAACATAAAATAATCTTCTCTCCTCTTCTATATTTTCATCTCCAGCTGATATATGAGGAATAGTATCTTCATTACAATTTACAAGAAATACATTTTTAAATTCCATTCCTTTTACTCTATGAATAGTACTTAATAACACCCTATCTTCATCAATTTTATTTTTTGACATTTCAATCTCTTCTTTAATGTTTTCAATATGAGTGAAAAATTCTATTATAGTTTTAAATCCACTTGCAGATATTTTAAATTCTTCTAGTATCTCTTCTAAATCATCTAAACTTTGATTGAATTTTTCACAGTAGGTTTTTAAATAATCTAAATATCCTAAGTCACTTATTATAAATTGTATTGCACTGCTTAAAGATAATTTAGATAAATATTGTATATCTTTTCTAAGATCATCTAATTTTTTTATTTGAAAAGGAGGAGTATCTTTCTTTTCCATTAATATTTCAAAAGGATCTTTATACTCATTGAAATTTCTAACATAAGCTAAATTACTTTTACTTACGTATCTAAAAGGCTTATTTATAATCTTTAAAAAAGCTTCTTTATCAAAAGGGTCTAATGACAATTTTAAATAAGTTAATATATCTTTACATATAAAATGTTCAAAGAAGTTATATTCCTTATCTAATAATGTAAAAGGAATCTTTTTTCTAGTAAAAACATCTATAAAATTCATAGCCTCTATATTGGTTCTATACAAAATAATATTATCTTTATAAGTATATTTATTATCTTTAATTAAAGCCTTTATTCTATCGACTATTTCTTCCCCTTGAATTTTTTCATCATATGGAAAAGAAATTTTTATTATTCCATCATCTTCTTTATTTGCTATTATTTCTTTTTTATTTCTTTCTTTATTGTATTCTATTACCTTCTTAGCACCATCTATTATGTTTTTCGAACTTCTATAATTCTTTGATAAATAATACTTTTTTCCACCTTTAAATATATTATTAAAGATTACCATATACTCTGGTTTTGAACCTCTAAATGAATATATACATTGGTCCTCATCTCCTACTGCAAAAAGTGAGTTTTTATCCCCTTCATTCATCATTTTTAAAAATTCTATCTGAAGTTCATCGCAGTCTTGAAATTCATCTACTAATATATATTTAAAAAGTTCTCTATACCCATTTCTAAGTTCTTTATTTTCCTTTAAAAGTTCTAATACCTTTAATGCTAAGTCATCAAAATCCCAAAGATTATTTTTCTTTTTATAACTACTATAAGCTTCATAGCACTCTTGAAAAATTTCTTTTGTTAGTGACGGTTTAAACTCATTTAAATTAGATCTAGAATTTTTGAATAAAGAAATATTATTTATAACCTCTTTAATTTTATCCTCATTTATATCATCAAAGTATTTTTTTAATACTCCTTCTATTAATTTATGTGTCTTATAAGATTCAATTATTTCTATTTTATAATTTTCTCTAATTAACATTTTATAAAATAATCCATGAAATGTTCCAAAAAAAGGAGCTCTTTCAAGGTTAAAGCTCTTAATATATCTGTCCTTCATATTTAAAGCTGCAGATTTAGTAAATGTTATAACTATAATATTTTTATTGTATATTTTTAGTTTATTCACAAGATAATTTATTCTATTTATTATAACTGTAGTTTTGCCAGAACCTGGTGCTGCAACAACTAGTACATTTCTTTCTTTTGCATTAACTGCATCCTGTTGAAATAAATCTAAATTCACTAAAATTCCCTCCTTTACTATTGATTATTGCCACGTTTTATGGGGAATAACTATATTGTAATAATTCTCTTTAAGTTGTACAATAGTTTTAAATACTTTTTTAGAGGAGTTAACTTATGAATAATACTAAAACTTTTAACGTTAAAGATAATAGAAATCTAACGATGTTAGTAGATTTCTATGAATTAACTATGGGAAATGGTTATTTTGAAAAAAATCTTCAAAATAAAATTGCCTACTTTGATATGTATTTCAGGAAAATACCAGACAATGGTGGATACTGTATAATGGCTGGTGTTAAGCAAATAACTGAGTATTTAAGTTCCCTAAAGTTTACAAAAGATGATATAGAATATTTAAAATCTAAAAATATATTCTCAGAAGATTTTTTAGAATACCTTGAAAATTTCAAATTTTCATGTGATGTTTGGGCAATTCCTGAAGGAAATCCTGTATTTCCAAATCAGCCTCTAGTTACTGTTAGAGGACCTGTTATTCAAGCTCAATTTATAGAAACAATGATTCTCCTAACTGTAAATCATCAAACTCTTATAGCTACAAAAGCAAATAGAATATGTAGAGCAGCTGAAGGTAGAACAGTTATGGAGTTCGGTTCAAGACGTGCTCAAGGATATGATGGTGCTATATACGGTGCAAGAGCTTCTATAATTGGTGGATGCCACTCAACAGCATGTACAATAGCTGATCAACGTTTTGATATTCCAGCAGTTGGTACAATGGCTCATAGCTGGATTCAATTATTTGATAATGAATTTACAGCCTTTAAAACTTGGGCAGAAGTTTATCCTGACAATTGCCTACTTCTTATAGATACTTATAACGTTTTAAAATCAGGTCTTCCAAATGCAATAAAAGTATTTGATGAAATTTTAAAACCTCAAGGAAAAAGACCTGTTGGTATAAGAATAGATTCAGGAGACATAACTTATTTAACTAAAAAATGCAGACAAATTCTTGATGAAGCAGGATATGAAGATTGCAAAATTGTTGTTTCTAATTCTCTTGATGAACATATTATTAGAGATGTATTAGATCAAGGTGCTTGTATAGATTCTTTTGGAGTTGGAGAAAGACTTATAACTGCAAAATCTGAACCTGTTTTTGGAGGAGTTTATAAATTAGTTGCCGTTGAAGAAAATGGAGAAATAATTCCTAAAATTAAAATTAGTGAAAATAATGAAAAAATAACTAATCCAGGTTTTAAGAAAACAGTTAGAATTTTTGATAAAACTACCCATAAAGCTATTGCTGATTTAATAATGCTTCATGATGAAAATATAGATGAGAGTTTACCTCTTACAATATTCCATCCAATACATACATGGAAAAAGAAGAAAATTAAAAATTACTATACAAAAGATTTAATGGTAAAAATTTTCGATAAAGGAAATTTAGTATATGATTCTCCTGCCGTTATGGATATTAGAGAATTTTCTTTACTAGAAACTGAAAAACTTTGGCCTGAAGTTTTAAGATTTGAAAATCCTCATACATATTATGTTGATTTATCTGATAAACTTTGGAACCTAAAACAAAACTTATTACACTCAACAATAGAAAATTATTCAGAATAAACTTTTATAAAAATTCACCAAAAAGCAACATTGACATTTTAGTGACAATGTTGCTTTTTATCTTTTTTAAGCTTCAATTTTTTCAAACTTTTCTTCATCAATATCAAGCATGCTATCATAAATTAAATGATTATAATTAAAATCCACATTATCTAAATAAGTTTCAAATATACATTCTTCTCCTTCATTTTCGAAATTATACATAGGACATTCATTGTTGCATGCTACTTTTTTACTAGCTACTGACCAAAACGGACAAATTCTCATAATTACCCCCACCTTGTAAACGAAACCAATATTTAGTTAGATTATATTATATATACAATTAAAAATAAAGAGTTTTTTACATTTTTTTGATTAATTGTAAAAAAAGTAATCATATAATTTAAATTATATGATTACTTTTCTATATATTATATTTATCTTATACAACCTGTATTTTTACCAACTGAAATATCAATTATTTCATTTTGGAAAGCTTTTAATAAAGCTTTTTCAAGAACTTTTTGCTTATCAAAATTTGCAATATCCTTACATACAGCAAAAACTCTATTAGTTTCCCCATTTATATTTCTATATGTAAGTGTAACATTAGGCTTATCATATTCAACATTGATTACTTTAATTCCCCATGAAATTTGTGCAAAATCCTCTTCATCAATAGATAAAGTAGTTAGTTCCTTAAGTTTTTCCTTTTCCTCAGTAGGATCATTTACTATTATTAATTCATCTCCAACCTTATATTTAGACATTACAATTCCTCCTTAACAAATTATGTTTAATAGTAATATAGTAGCACTTTGAAATATTACTTTCAACTAAATGCTTTTTTAGTCATTATAAATTAACCCATTTTAAATAAAATTTTAAATATATTTGAAATTTTATAAAAAAAAAGATAGAATAACATTGGTTACTCTATCAAAATAAAATGAACACGGAATTTGTTAATCAATTAACAACTTTGTTTATATTTTAACATTGTTTTTTTATTTTATCAAGGGAAACTTTTAAAATAATTTAATTTTATAACTAATATCTATTATCTACAAAGTATAATAATTTATTAATAATTATTGACTTAGTTTTTTTTAAAAGTTATAATATTATTATTCCAAGTTAAGGAGGGTAGAATATGAATAATATTTCTTCTGTTTTCAAAGAAAAAAAACTTAAATTAACACCTCAAAGACTTGCTGTTTATAAATATCTTATGAGTACTAAAGAGCATCCGTCAGCTGAAGTTATATACAAATCTATTCAGCCGGATTTTCCTACAATGAGTTTAGCCACTGTTTATAAAGCTTTAAAAACTCTTGTTGAGGTTGGCTTAGTTCAAGAGTTAAATGTGGGTGAAGGAAATTTTAGATATGATGGTAATGTAGTTTCTCATCCACATATACAATGTATAAATTGTGGAAGAGTAGATGATTTAATGAACTTTTCTTTTGATAACCTAAATTCTGAGGTTGAAAAAAATTCAGATTATAAAGTTTTATCAAATCAAACTTATTTTTATGGTCTTTGCAAAGATTGTCAATAAAAGTTTTTATTAAAAGCAAATCTAATATTGATTTGCTTTTATTTTTTTATATTTCTTTATATTTTATTTTCCTAAAACCCTACTCCATTCCTTTCCATCATATTTTCCACTTAATACTTTTTTACATTCTTTATTTATCTTTTCAATATTTTCATTAGATATTACATTAAAGTAAGGCATATTTATGTCATCTGCTCCAACTATAGAGTTTGCCATTTTAATTTGAACTCCTTTTAAATTGCTATCTGCTTTTCTATTTCCAGTAATACAATTTTTTTTGGATAATGATTCAAAAACATCACTATGAATAATGTACCTAAAAAAATTATCTAAATCATCAACATTAGACTTTCCTGATGATGAGCATATAATACAGTCCATTACTACTGCTGAATTTACACTTTTATTATTTATAGGCATTTTATTAATTGTTCCAATACCTCTTTTATCTGTTATACTATCTGATACTAATGTTGTTGTAAGTAATACTGGTATCTTTTCTTCATTAAATTTTTTAATTAATTCCTCTCCACCATCTTGAAACATATCTTCCCTTATTATGTTTTTTATATATAAATCATGTAAAGTATCAAATATTTTTTGACCATTCTCTATATGTTTAATCTTGTCTTCAATAACATTTACATCCTCAACCTTATGTAAATTATAAGCTATAGTATCATTTGCAACTAATGAACTAAATAATACTTCTTTTGTATATTCACTTTTTATGTATGTAGGTATCTTAATATTTTTTTCATTTAATTTCTTTAGTGCTTCTATATAATTATTCTCCTCAATTTCTATTCCTCTATTTTTTAATAATTCCTCATTATAAACAAGTTCTAAATTAAATGGTGTTATGCCAAGACCATAGTATTTTCCCTCATATATACCATACAAATTATTTATATTTGCAAATTTCTCTCTATTTTCTTTTTCCTTAAACAAATAACTTATATCTCTTAAATAATTTTTATTATTAAAATCTATAAATGAATATCCATCTAATAATAATAATGCAGCTTCTTTATCATCTCCTATTTTCTTTTCTATTTCTTCTTCACTATTAACTGGAATAAGACTAATCTTTTTTCCTTCCTCTTCCTCATATTTTTTTATGAGTTCAACAATACAATTTATAGATTTTACTGTATTATTATTGTAATATAATTTTACTACACTATTTTCCTTACTTTTTCCTTTTCCACACCCTATAATAGTTAAAGATAGTAAAATTAAAATTCCATAAAATTTCCAATTAAACTTCATTATAACGCCTCCTAATATAATATTTAAAATAATTATTAGTAAAATAAAAGGCCGCTTAATGCGGCCTAAAAGGGGGATGGGGGGTATTATATTAAAATCCAATAATTTTAATATAACTTGTAGGAGATCTATTCTCCGATACAATTATATTATTAACTTTAATTACATATTTTATTCAAAAAATTTAATCTAAATCTCCTTTTTTATAAATACCTATTATTTTATCAACAAATTCAACTCTATCAGCTGAAACAGAATTTCTTAAAGCTAAAAGCATATCCATATTAGGATCTCCAGTATTATAATTATTTTTCTTTTTTGAATTCATATTATTATTTTTATTACAATTGCCACTATTCATTCTAGCAAGTTGACTTATAATAGAAATTGGATTCATATTATTCATTCCACCCATATTATTAGCCCAATTATTTCCATTATTATTTATATTGTTATTATTCATATTACTATTTCCGCTATTAAGTTCATTTATAGGAGGAAATGAACTTAAATCAATTCCCTCTTTTTCCATGGAAGCCATTATGTTATTTAATTTATTCTGATCTACATTTCCTAACATACTCATTAATTGATTTGGATCTATCCCAAAAGGATTATTTGCTAAATTATTGTTAAATAAAGCTTTTGCATCTTCTCTTGAATTACTCTTGCTTTTATGTTTCTTCTTTGACATTTAAACTCCTCCCAAAATAACTATTTTATTTACATTCTATGTATGTTAATCTATTTTTGTTATTATTTTTAAGCATTTTTTTGGAGGGTCTTAAAAACCCTCCAACAATTATCAATTATATTTAATTGATTAATTTATTAAAATCTGTTATATCCGCATCCACCACAGCAGAATAGTAATATTATTATTATCCACCAACAATTTCCGAATCCATTAAAATTATCATTGCAGCCATCATTACAACCACAATTATTATTTCCAGATCCACAACAGAATATTAGTAATATTATTATCCACCACCAGCAACCATAACCTCCACCATGTCCACCATATGGTACTTGACCTTGAGGTGAAACTATAACTGTTTTATCGCAACAACATTTTTTGTGTGACATTATACGCGCCTCCTATATCTTAAACTTTATTTAGCAGTTATTACATCCGCAATTTCCAAATCCATTATTTCCACAACAACAAATTAATAGTATTATTATTATCCACCAGCAGCTATCTCCGCCAAAACCGAAACCATCATTTCCACTACCATATCCAGGATAATTATTATATCCGCCCATTAATCCACAATTATTTTCTGGTACATAAACTGTTTGTTTACATTTTTTAAATTTAGGTTTTTCACAACAACAACAGCAACAACAACAATCATTAAATCCATATCCCATATTACCATATCCCCCATATCCGCCACTGTATCCATTATTTCTACTACAGCAAGCTAATAATAAAATTAATAAAAGCCAGGAGTTGTTTCCGCATCCATCGAATCCATTACAGCCACAATTATTGTTAGAGAATCCACAAAGGTTATCTTCACAATCACAGTTGTTATCATCTGAACAATCATTAAAGCCATTTAGGATATCATTAATTTCCATAAACTATACAAACCTCCTTAATTCTTATTTCTATTTAACTTTTATACTATATACTATTCCCTATAAAATAAATTGACACTAATTTTTAGAAATATTATATTTTTCTACAAATAAAAAAAAGGTTCTAGAAAAAGTTTATATAACTTTTTCTAGAACCTTATATTAATATGATTTTATTCAGTATCTTCTGCTAAATCTTCAAAAAGATTGTCAATTAACTGTTCAGTTCCTTTTTTATTAAGTGATGAATAAAAATATAATTTATCATCTTTTGTTAATTTTAATGTTTCTCTTATTATTTTTTCACTCTTTTTTAAACTATTATTTGATAACTTATCACTTTTGGTAGCAACTACTGTTACATCATAACCATAGTGCATTATCCATTCATGCATCATTATATCATCTGCAGTTGGCTTATGTCTTGAATCAACTAATAGAACAACCCTCTTTAATTCTTCTCTACCATTTAGGTATCTTTCTATAGTTTGTCCCCAGCTAGCTTTTTCACTCTTAGATACTTTTGCATATCCATATCCAGGTAAATCAACAAGATAAAAATCATTATTAATTAAAAAGAAATTTATAAGTCTTGTCTTTCCAGGAGTTTGACTAACCTTAGCTAATTTTTTTCTATTTGTTAATGCGTTTATTATTGAACTCTTTCCAACATTAGATCTTCCAACAAAGGCAATTTCTACTCTATTATCCTTTGGATATTGCTCTTTTTTTACTGCTGATATAATAAACTCTGCTTGTTTTATCCTCATAGGTATCATCTCCAATTATTGCATTATTGCATTATCTATCACTGTGTCAATTTGCTCTGCTGTCACTATTTTTAAACCTTTTTTTATTGAAGCTGGTATCTTTTCTGTATCTTTTTCATTTTCTTTAGGAATTATAATTGTATCAATTCCAGCTCTAACTGCTGCAAGAGATTTTTCTTTTAAACCTCCTATAGGAAGAACTCTTCCTGTTAAAGTAATTTCTCCAGTCATAGCCACATTATGTCTTACTTTTTTATTTGATAAAGCTGAAACTAATGCTGTAACCATAGTTACTCCTGCTGAAGGTCCATCTTTTGGCACTGCCCCCTCTGGAACATGTATATGAACATCTTTATTTTTATAAAAATCCATATCTATTCCATACTTAGATGCATTAGCTCTTACATATGTAAAAGCAGCCTTAGCAGATTCTTGCATTACATCTCCTAATTGTCCTGTTAATTGAAGTTTTCCTGAACCTTCCATAACCATAGCTTCTACTGGTAGTGTATCTCCACCATAAGCTGTCCATGCCATACCAGTAACAACTCCAATTTTATCATCCTTATCTATTCTCTCATAATTAAATACTTTTTTACCTAATAGACTTTCCACTTTTTTAGAATTTATACTTACTTTTTCTTTATTCTTTTTAAGCATCTCTGTAATTGCTTTTCTAATTATTGAAGCTATTACTCTATTTAAGCTTCTTACTCCTGATTCTAAAGTATATCCTTCTATAATTTCTTTAATTGCAGAATCGCTTATTTTTATACTTTCCTCTGAAACATTATGTTCCTTTAAAGCCTTAGGAACTAAATATCTTTTTGCTATTTGAAATTTTTCTTCGTAAGTATATCCTGAAACCTCAATTACTTCCATTCTATCAAGTAAAGCCCTTGGAATTGTATCTAAACTATTTGCTGTTGCTATAAAGAATACATTTGACAAATCTAAAGGTAACTCTAAATAATTATCTCTAAAATTAAAATTTTGCTCACTATCCAAAACTTCTAATAAAGCATCAGATGGATCACCTTTATAGTTTGAACTAATTTTATCAATTTCATCAAATAATATAAGGGGATTATTTGTTTGAGTTTCTTTTAATGCATAAGCTATTCTTCCTGGTATAGCTCCAACATAAGTTTTTCTATGCCCTCTAATTTCAGATTCATCTTTCATTCCACCTAATGCAATTCTTGAATATTTTCTATTCATAGCTTCTGCTATTGATTTTGCAATTGATGTTTTACCAACTCCAGGTGGACCTACTAAACAAAGAATTGATCCCTTCATACTGTTACTCATTTGCTTTACAGCAAGATATTCTACAATTCTTTCCTTAACATCATTTAAACCATAATGATCTCTTTGTAATACTTTCTCAGCATTTTTTATATTTATAGTATCCTTACTACTCTTATTCCAAGGCATGTCCAGTATCCAATCTAAATATGTCTTTATAACAGCTTCTTCTGAACTTGAAGCAGAAGAACCTTTTAATCTATTAAGTTCATATTCTGCTTTTTCTAAAACTTCCTTAGGAAGTTTTAGTTCTTTAATCTTTTCTTCATATTTATTTATTTCTTTTTTAGCATCATCATCTTCTCCAAGTTCTTCTTGAATTGCTTTAAGCTGCTCTCTTAGAAAATATTCTTTTTGATTCTTATCTGTTTTTTCTTTTACTTTATTAGCGATCTTTTTTTGAATTTTAATAATTTGAATTTCTTCTTCAATCATTACTAAAAGTCTTTGAATTCTTTTTTTAAAATTAACAATTTCTAATAATTCTTGTCTATAATCTTCTCTTGTAATAGCTACAGCACTTACCATATCTACAAATTCATAAACTTTATCATCAAATTCAACAGCTTTTACAACCTCTTTTGAATTTTCTCCAGTAAGTTTCATAAATTTTATAAACATTTCTTTTAAGGATTTTATGTAAGCACTTATCTCAATATTATCTATTTCTTCTTCTTTAATTCTCTCTAATTCAACTTCTAAATAAGATTTTTTAGCCTGATATTTTTTTATTTTAGCTCTCTCTTTACCTTCAACTAAAACTCTTATTATATTATCAGGTAATTTAATTATTTGCTTTATATCACAGATTGTTCCAATCTTACTTATATCACTTTTTTTTGGATCATCTATTTCTACATTTTTTTGTGGTGCAAGAAAAATCTTTTCTCCATTTTTCATTGCAGTTTCTACTGCTATCTTTGACTTTTCTCTTCCAACATCGAAGTGAGTAACCATATTTGGGAAAATGGTTATTCCTCTTAGAGGAATTAAAGGAAGAATATTTTCATTTGTCATACCTATCTTCCCCCAATCTTTATAATTATTTTTATTAGACTTAATAAGTATACCATAACCATAAGTTTTTTCAATAATTGTAATATATAAATAAAAAACACTCTTTTAAAGAGTGTTTTTTATAGTATTTTATCTAAGCTGTTTCTGTATCTTCTTTAGTTTTTGATGATTTATCAATAAGCATTGGCCTTACTTCACCTTCTGGTAATCTTTCTACCTCTGGTTTAGCTCCATTTTTTATTGTATCTTCTGTTATTACTACCTTAGTTATTCTCTCATCTGATGGTATTTCAAACATAATATCCATCATCATTTCTTCTATTATTGCTCTTAACCCTCTAGCTCCTGTACTTCTACTAATAGCTTCTTCAGCTATTGTTTCTAGAGATTTTTCCGTAAATTCAAGATCTACATTATCAAGTTCAAACAATTTTTTATATTGTTTAATTAAAGCATTTTTAGGTTCACATAATATTTTAACTAAAGCATTTTTATCAAGTGATTCTAAAGTAACCAATATAGGAAGTCTTCCTACAAATTCTGGAATTAATCCAAATTTCAAAAGATCACCAGGCATTATTTCTTTAAATAATGTTCCTAAATCTTTTTCTTTCTTTGATTGAATATCTGCTCCAAAACCAATTGAACTCTTTCTTGTTCTTTTTTCAATTATTTTGTCTATTCCATCAAAAGCTCCTCCACAAATAAATAATATGTTTGAAGTATTTATTTGAAGTAGTTCTTGATGAGGATGTTTTCTACCTCCTTGTGGTGGAACTGAAGCTGTTGTTCCTTCTAATATTTTTAGAAGTGCTTGTTGAACTCCTTCTCCAGAAACATCCCTTGTAATTGATGGATTTTCTGATTTTCTTGCAATCTTATCTATTTCATCTATATAAATAATACCTTTTTCTGCTCTTTCTATGTCATAATCAGCATTTTGTATTAATTTTAATAGAATGTTCTCTACATCTTCTCCAACATATCCAGCCTCTGTTAATGTTGTTGCATCTGCAATTGCAAATGGAACATTTAAAACTTTCGCTAATGTTTGAGCAAGTAAAGTCTTCCCTGAACCTGTTGGTCCTAGTAATAATATATTACTCTTTTGTAATTCTATATCATCATTTGAGACTTTCTTACTATTTATTCTCTTATAATGATTATAAACTGCAACAGCTAATGATTTTTTAGCTCCTTCTTGACCTATTACATATGAATCAAGATATTCTTTTATTTCTTGTGGTTTAGGCAAATCTGTTGAAACGACTTCTTTTGTTTCTTCAAATTCGTCTTCTATAATTTCTGAACATAATTCAATACATTCATCACATATATACACTCCAGGTCCAGCTATTAATCTTTTAACCTGATCTTGATTCTTTCCACAAAAAGAACATTTTAACTGTTTTTTATCTTCATATTTAGCCATATTTTTCACCTCACTAAGGACAAGCCCTAAATTTATTATGCCTTTTCTATTTCGTTCTTAGTAATTACTTTATCAATTAAGCCATATTCCATAGCTTCATCTGCATCCATAAAATTATCTCTTTCTACATCTGCTTTAAGCTTTTCTAAAGGCATACCTGTATTTTTACTTAGTATTTGATTTAATCTATCTTTTATTCTTAAAATTCTCTTTGCATGAATGTCAAAATCAGTTGCCTGACCTTGGAAACCACCTAAAGGTTGATGTATCATTATCTCTGCATTTGGAAGAGCATATCTCTTTCCTTTTTCACCTGATGAAAGTAAGAAAGAACCCATTGAAGCTGCTAATCCAATACATATAGTACAAACATCTGGTTTTATATATTGCATAGTGTCATATATAGCCATACCAGCTGTAATTGATCCTCCTGGACTATTTATATAAACATATATATCTTTATCTGGATCTTCACTTTCTAAGAATAAAAGCTGAGCAACTACTAGATTTGAAGTATCATCATTTATTTCACCATTAAGCATTATTATTCTATCTTTTAATAGTCTTGAAAAAATATCATAACTTCTTTCTCCTCTATTTGTTTGTTCAACAACCATTGGAACTAAACTCATAACTGTTCCCTCCTTTATTAATGTAACTTAAATAAAATTATACATCAATATAATTATTTTGTTAATTGTTTTATTTGAAATAATTGCCAGAAAAATATTTTCTGGCAATTATCTAATGATTATATATATTTAGTTTTATTATATCAATTATTTGCAGTTATCTTCTAATAACTTTATTGTCTTTGTTACAACTATATCTTTTTCAATCATAGCTCTTTGAGTTTGCATTAACATTTCAGCCATCTTTTCAGCTTCATCTCCTGCATACATCTTAGCTACTTCATTAGCTTTTTCTTTTACTTCTTCGTCAGTTGCTTCGATTTTTTCAGCTTCAGCTATAGCTTCTAATACTAAATCAGATTTAACTTTCTTTTCAGCATTTTCTCTCATGTATGATCTCATTTTTTCTTCATTGTTTCCAGTGAATTGCATATATTGTTCTAATGATAATCCTTGGTATTTTAATCTATTTTCAAGATCTCTAACCATAGCATCAATTTCTTTTTCGATCATTACATTTGGAACATCCATATTTGAATTTTCTATAACTGCTGTTACTAATTCATCTTCAAATTCTCTTTCTATTGAAGTTTTCTTAGTTTCTTCTAACTTTCCTTTAATATCAGCCTTTAATTCATCTAATGTATTAAATTCTGATACTTCTTTAGCAAATTCATCATCTAATTGAGGAAGTTCTTTGAATTTAATTTGTTTAATCTTTACTTCAAAAGTAGCTTCTTTTCCATTTAATTCTTCTTTTCCATAATTTTCTGGGAAAGTAACTTTAACTTCTTTTTCTTCATCAGTAGTTAAACCAATTAATTGATCTTCAAAGTTATCTATAAATGAACCAGAACCTATTTCTAATGGATATTCATGTCCTTCTCCACCTTCAAAAGCAACTCCATCAATGAATCCTTTGAAATCTATAACAGCTATATCGCCTTTTTCAATTTTTCCATCATTTTTAGTTTCTACTCTAGCATTTTGTTGTTGCATATTTTTTAGTTGTCCTTCAACTTCTTCATCAGAAACTACAACTTCTTTTTTCTTTACTGATAATCCTTTATATTCTCCAAGTTCAACTTCTGGATATAAAGTAACTTCTGCTGTGTAAACTAATTCTTTTCCTTCACCAACTTCTAAAACATCTATCTTTGGATAGTCTACTGGTTTTAATTTATTTTCTTGTATTAATGTTGGATAAGTTTCATTTATTACAGTATTTATAGCATCTTCAAATAATACTTCTACTCCATAATGTTTCTTTACCATTGCCATTGGCACTTTACCTTTTCTAAATCCAGGTATATTAAAATTTTTCTTATTTTTGTTGTAAGCTTTATTTAAAGCAGCAGTAAACTTCTCTGCTTCCACTCTCACTTCAAATTTAACAACATTAGCTTCTATTTTTTCCATTTTAGCTTCCATCTGCTTTTCCTCCTAAAATAGTTCTTTATTCTCATATATTAACTACGTTATTATAACATAAATTTCTACATATTATCAAATGCTTTATTATATATAGAGTTTTTTACTATTACTTTAAAATACTTCCCTTATCATTAAGTACATATTCATTTTTGTCTATTTTTATTTCTATTCCTTTTTTTGGAACAACTTTCCCGAATTCTATGTTTTTAGCTTTTGTATTTCTTGCAAAAATGTTTGTATTATTTTTTATATTATATATCCATGCATATTGATTCTTAGCCGCTGTCCCAAAATAAGGTAGGTTGCTTATATATACAATGCAGTCATCATCTAAAAACTTTGCATCAGAAGTCCATAAATATTTTTTTTCTCTTTTTAAGATAGATTCTTTATGAAACTTTTGTCCTTTAGTTGAAACATATTCTTTTCTTGTAATATCTTTGACTTTTCCATCTATATCTATAAGTTGCATATTCTGATTTTCATCTAATGTTAGTATCATTTGTTTATTAGGAGATATATCGTAATTTAGTCCCTTAACATCTTCTACAGAAACAAATTCTTTTTTATCATCAACAGTTTTATACTCACATTTTAGAACTAAATTTTTCCCAAGCTTCACATCCATATAAGTTTTTTTAGGTGGTTCTGGTTTAGTCTCAGCTTCATTAACTTTAGATTCTTCTTTTGGTTTTTGTTCTATCTGATTATCACTATCTGCCCAAGCTTGCAGTTTTGCTCTTACATTAGAAAAATCTATTTTTTCTATTTTAAACTTATATATAAAAACTCCAGCTATTGTTGCAACTATACTAATCAAGACTATAATTTTAGCCTTTCTTTTTTTCATTTTCTTTTCATAATCTCTACTAAAAATACTTGGTTTAGCCAAAATATTTACCTCCTAAACTTGCTAATACTAAATTCATTATACAATATTTATTTTAAAAAAGAATATCTAACTTATTATATTTTACTTACTTTTTCTTTTTTTGCATTTGCAACTACATTCTCTTATTCCTAAAGATTTTTTTTCTTCTTTAGTAAGCTTAGCTACATTATTTGAATATTCTTCATATTCTGGAGTATCCTTTAAATGAGTTTTCTTCTCTATTATTAACATAACAATCCTCCTTTACAATATCATATTTTAACAAAATTTAATAACATTCTAAAGTATATTATTATAAATTTACAAATAAAATCTCTTTATTCATTTATTAAATATATTTTTATTCATATTTCTACATTTTTAAACATATTCTTAACTATTTATTAATAAAAAGTAAATTTATTTCTTCTCTCTTGGAATACCTTTTCATTTCTAGTATAATTATATTAACAAATAAATTATAAATAAAGCCCATACCACTCTATTAGCAAACGCTATAGAGTTTAAATAAACCCCACAAAATGTTCATTTATTCCCTTTCTTAAATGAACATAACCCTTTAACCTGTACTATTATAGTGCAGGTTTTTATTTATTTTATTTAAAAAATTAGCCAATGAAATTATTCACTAGCTAATTTTTCAAGTTTCTTTACAAAGAAAAGTTTTCTACACTATTAATAACCCATTCTCCATTTTTATATACTACTCTAGTTAAAAATTTCTTTGTATTTTCTTCTTTTCCAAGTCCAAATAAAAATTTGCTTATATTATATTTCACATTACAAACTACAGTTCCTGTATACTCACCATCTTTATATTCAAATTTACTTTTATCCTTATCTATGTTTAAAGAACTAATATTATATTTATTTTTTAATATAATATAATTTTTTTCTAATACAGAGTATATTTTATTTTTTGCCTCTTCAGTAGACATTGTTATAACATTTTTATCTTCTTCATTAAGAGCTTCAAATACACTTTTATAAAACTCACTTATTGAATTATTAACATCATTCCAAAGTTTTTCATTAGAAATATTTAAATTTAAATTAATATCTGAAATTTCTCTAACTTCTTCTTCTGTTCCAGTTATCACTCCCCATGGGAATTCTTTTTTAAGAGATAGTTTTATACTTCCATCTGAAGGCATTGGCCCTACATCTTTAAAATTTTCAACTTTAATTCCACTATCTTCTCCATTAACTAAAACATCAGCATCTTTAAAACTACTATCTATAGTTACTAATACACCATCTAATTTTAAGTTTACAGTTTGATTGTTCATTAAAGTTATATTTTCTTCTTTTTTTATTTTTCCATATTTATTATCTACAACCCCAACTAATTTATAATTTCCAGGTATTAGTTTTTTTAACGTTTCTCCTGATTTAATTTTTTCTTTATTATTTAATGTTATATCAGCTTCATCAAAATTGCTTATAACACTAAGATTAAAAGTTTTAAGCTCCACATAGTATTTATCAAAAAATAATCCTTTTTCTGATTCTAACTTAAAAATTGACTTAGAATTATTTTCTTTTAAATCATCAATTACATTATTTACTTCAGAATTTTTTCCTTTATAATACTGTACCAATGGCTTTAAATCATTTTTTGGTACCTTTTTATCATTTACTCTTATTATACTATCAAGTTTATATAAGCTTCCTTTTTGAAGTCCGATTTCAAGATTTTTTAAAACCTGATCTTTAGTAGTTCTAGTATTTCCAACCATATAACCTAAAAATAAAAATACAGCAATAAATATTACTACTAAAATTTTAGTATTTTTCTTAAAAAATTCTTTATGATTTTCTTTATTTATATTCTTAACTTCATTATATTTCCTAAGAAATATACGTTTAATATTATTTATATATTTTTTTAAATCCATCCCAATCACCCCTGTATAAATTTCTAATTAAAATAACATACAAATAATTCCCCAATATTTGCATATTTTTTATTCTAATATATCAATTATCCACTTACCACAATCAACACATTTATAAACTCTTATAACAAATAAATCTAAAGATTTATCATTTAATACATTCTCAAACTTTTCTTTTTCTTCCTTTGTAATAAATTCATCTTCTCCATTTATATATCCATGAATCTCAACATAATAATTATCTTTACTAACCTTACAACATTCATTAATTTCAACACAACTTATTTTTTCATAAGTTAATTGATCTTCTAATTCTTTTATTATAGGAATTATATCCTCATATTCTTTTATATCATCTAAAAAGTCTTCTTCATAAAAAGACATACCTTTTATTTTAAATAGTTCTTTCATTTTATCTTCCTCCTAATATATACTCTTAATACAGTTCATATTCTTCACCATTTATAATACTATGCTATAATATAAAAAAGCAATTCATATATTTTAATGGAGGGGTTTTAATGTTTTTTGATAGTCATATGCATACAAAATTTTCATCAGATAGTAAGATGCAAATTGAAGATGTAATAAAACAAGGACAAACTTTGAATATAGGAACTATTTTAACAGAACATATGGATTATAATTATCCTAAAGAAGATTTATTTAAATTTGACCCTAATAAATTTTTTAATGAATACTCAAAATATAGAGGAGATAATCTTCTTCTTGGAGTAGAAATTGGATTATCTTCCTCTTCTCTAAGTAAAAATAATGATTTATCAACTTCTTATCCCTTTGATTTCATTTTAGGTTCAATCCATTCAGTTAACGATGTAGATATATTTACTGATGAAAGTAAAAATAATCTTACAAAAACAGAATATCTTACTTTATATTTTAAAGAAATGATAAAAGATATTAAAGAATTTGATAATTTTGATTCATTATCACACATTGACTATCCTTGCAGGTACTTAAAAGGAAAAGATAAATCAATAACCCTATCAGAACTTGGAGAATATGTTGATGAAATATTTAAAATATTAATAGAAAAAGAAAAATGTTTAGAAATAAACACTAAGAAATTTGATGATAAAAATTTCATTTATTCTATTTTTAATCTTTGTAAAAGATATAAAGACCTTGGTGGTAAATATGTAACAGTAGGTTCAGATGCTCATAACAAAAATAGAATAGGAAAAGATTTTAATATTGCAAGAGATATAATACTTGAAGCAAATTTAACACCTGTATACTTTAGTGAAAGAAAAATAGAAATAATTCATTTATAAAATAAAGCTATGACCTTATAAGCCATAGCTTTATTTTATATTTCTATGCATTCTTTTAAATTCTTTTTTGATTAAAAGAAAATCTTCTAAATCATTTAAGAACTGAAAAAGCATAGCTCTATTTTCAAATTCTTCTCTAGTTTTTGGTAATTCCATGCATTTATATTCAGCTCTTAATCTATTCAATTTATATAAAAGTTCCACACAATCATTATCTGAATATATGTTATTCCCTACATTTTCAGTAAATGTAGACATTATAAGTGTTTGATCATAAGTTATTGAAAATCTTGAAAAATGCGAATTCATTCTTTTTATTGTATCAAATTGTTTTATACGCATTTCTATATAATCAATAAAATAAAACTCATTTTTAAATAAATAATTATTATTTATTTTATAAGCTAAAATCCTAGTTTCTTCAAGAATACTTTTAACCTTTTTAAATCTTTTTCTTTCATTTATTGGTACAGATTTTGTTACAAGACTTTTTGCCATATCATATATTATATCTTTATATTGATCTTCAATAAATTCTTTATTTTTATTAAATTTAGATTCTAATGATGGCATATATAAATTAAATATAGATGCAATACCAATTCCTATTAAAGTTAAAGCTTCTTCATTAAATATCCAGCTTAAATTTATATTGCTTCCTGTTAGAAGGTGAGTTGATAAAACAGCACCAACTACCATACCTTCTTCCATTTTAAATTTTTTTGTTATAGGAATAAATGTAAGCAAGAACAACCCAAATATTAATGGATTATTGCCTAACAGTATATATAATACAAAAGATAATACTACTGCTATAGTTGCTGCTATAATTCTTTTTCCTCCAACTAATAAAGCTTCTTTTTTTGTATCTTGAATGCTAAGTATTGATATTATTCCTGCTGTAACTCCAAACTTAACTCCAAGTAAATTTGCTATAATTATTGAAATTGTTGCAGAAGCTGCCATCTTAAATGTATTTTTTCTTAAAAACTCCATATTTATTCCTTCCCTTAAACCAAACTCTCTTTTACCTTCTTGAATGAGTAATCTAAAAGTGACTGTAAATTGTTATTATTCTTTCCTCCACCTTGAGCTAAATTTTCACTTCCTCCACCTCTTCCATCAATTAGAGTAATTGAGTCTTTAAGAAGATTATTCATATTAACTTCTTTTACATCTTTAGATGATGCAAATATCAAATTAGCTTTATCTTTATTTTTAACAGCTATTAACACTACAACTTTTGGATTTTCTGTAATGCTTGCAGCTAACTTACTTACATACTTAATATCTTTTCCATCATATATTTCTTTTATAATTGAAACATCAGAAACTTTAGTTGCATTTTCTATAAGTTCTTTTATCTTATAACTTGATAATTCTATATTAAGAATTTTATTTTCATTGTTTGATTTTTTTAGTTCTTCACTTAAATTATTTATACTATTTATAGCTTCATTTTCATTACAGTTTAAAAATTTGCATATTTTCTTTGAAAAATCACTTTTTTCAAAATAATCATTAATTGCTCTTCTTCCGCCTAAATATTCTATTCTTGTATTCCCTTTATGTCTTTCATGTCTTAAAAGCTTTATACATTGAAGTTCTATTGTATTACTTGGATGAATTCCACAGCAAGCATTTATGTCTAAACCTTCAATTTCTACAACTCTTATTTTTTCATTTGTATTTGGAAGAGCTCTTCTAAGTCCCATCTTTTTAAGTTCTCTCTTTTCTGGAAATAAAAAATTAACTTTTAGATTATTAAATATATTTTCATTTGCATATATTTCAGCTTCTCTTATTTGTTCTTCTGTTACATCTCCAACTATATCAATTGTACTTTTTTCTTTTCCAAGATGAATACCTGCTGTATTATGATTAAAAAGTTTAAAGAAACATCCTGAAAGTACATGTTGGGATAAATGTTGCTGCATATAATCAAATCTTCTATCCCAGTCAATTTTACACTTAACTTTATGTATTTTTATAGGTTTCTTAGAAACTACATGATACACTATGCCATCTTTTTCATATACTTCTTTAACTTTATGTTCACCTATCATTCCTAAGTCTGATGGCTGCCCACCTCCCCCTGGAAAGAAAGCTGTTTTATTTAAGGCTACATGAAAACCATCATTCTTTTCTAATATTTCTTCAATTTCTGCTGTAAACTCTTTTATATATTGATCTATATAATATAACTTTTCCAAATTCTAATCCTCCTCTTTAAACTACAAAAAATGCAGCTGCAATAATTATATAAACAGCTAATAATTGAACACCTTCAAGCCAATTTGACTCACCATCACTTGCTACTTTATTAGCAATTAAAACAGATACTATAAGTGATACAAGTTCAAATAAATTAAACACAATACTCATAGGAGTAAATAAAAGACTTAAAAATATTAAAACTGGTGCAACAAATAAAATTATTTGAAGACTTGAACCAATTGCTATTTCAACTGCTACATCCATTTTATTTTTAAGAGCCATAACAACAGCAGTACTATGTTCAGCTGCATTCCCTATTATAGGAATTAAAATTATCCCAACAAAAAATTGACTTAATCCAATAGATTCAGTCATAGGCTCAACGGCTCCAACTAAAAATTCACTTTCAATTGCAATTAAAACTGTAGAAACTGCTAATACTCCTATAGATTTTTTTAAAGACCACTTTGCTTCTTCACCTTCTTCTACACTACTTTCATATAAGTCTTTATGAGTAAAAAATGAAAAAACTAAACTTAATATATATATTAAAAACATAATTATAGCTACTATAATGCTTAATCCTTCATATTTAGTATTTAATAATTCTGGTTTAACTGTGTGAGTAAATATTGCAGGAACACTTAGCCCAATAACGGCAAATAAAAGCATACTAGAACTTACATCAATAACTTTTTTATTAAAGCTTTGAGTCTTAAATTTAAGTCCTCCAATAAACATGCTAGCACCTAAAACTAATAATGTATTTCCAATTACTGAACCTGCTATTGATGCCTTAACCACATCAAAAAGACCACTTTTTAAAGCAAAAAAGGAAATTATAAGTTCAGTTGCATTTCCAAATGTAGCATTTAAAAACCCTCCTATCTTTGGACCTGTATAAAACGAAATTTCTTCTGTTGCCTGCCCCATAATTCCTGCAAGGGGAACTATTGCAAGAGCAGATAATAAAAATAAAATTGTAGAAGATAAATTTAAAAATTCTCCAATTATACTTATAGGTATAAATATTAGTAAGTATTTTAAAAATTTCATAATGATACCTCTCTTCTTCATTTGTCTAATTATTTTTATATAATTATACAACATATTTATTAATTATGTAGCAATTACTATGACACTGAATATTACTAAGTTTTCATTTACTTTTTGTTCAATTAATTCATTTAAAGTACTTATATTTTACTCACATTTAATGCAAATATTTCAAAAATACTGTTGACTATAATATTTTATGGCGTTATAATAAGCACATGCACTACAAAAGTTGCTAAATAAATTAATAAAAAAAGACAGTGAAGAGAACAAGTAAAAGTATCTAAGTCTTTACAGAAAGTTACCGGATGATGAGAGGAACAAAGACATTTATTTTGAATACATCTTGGAGTCGTACATTGAACTCTACTTTATAGATATTAGATGTTATCGGTTAAGTGCCGTTAAAAACTTTTAATGAGGTTATATATTTAAAATATATAATAAATTAAGGTGGTACCACGTGAGCAATCTCGTCCTTTATTATGGATGAGGTTTTTTTTGTTATATAAAAATAAATTAATGCTCATAAAAAATAAAAAACTATATAAAGTAATTATTTATAACATAAGTTGCAAAGAGTTATAAATAAAAATTTATATAGCAAATAAAAGAGTCAAAAATTTGCACAATTATTGCTCTTCTACAATATTATTATTTCACACATATTATTATATTGTTTTATTTAAAGAAGGTCAATAATTAATGCAAAATTTATGAAAATACATTAGTTATTGGAGGTTGTAATGATGGAAAGAAATGTTTTAGACATCCTAAAAGAACGTGGATACATTAAACAATTCACACATGAAGAAGAAACAAGAGAATTATTAGGAAAAGAGAAAGTTACTTTCTACATAGGATTCGATCCAACTGCTGACAGTTTACATGTTGGTCATTTTATTGCATTAATGTTTATGGCACATATGCAACAAGCTGGCCACAGACCAATTGTATTAATTGGTGGAGGTACTGTAACTATTGGTGATCCAAGTGGAAAAACTGACATGAGAAAAATGTTAACTGATGAACAAATTCATCATAATGTTGAATCAATAAAGAAACAAATGTCAAGATTTATTGATTTTGAAGATGGAAAAGCTATCTTAGTTAACAATGCTGATTGGTTAAGAGGATTAAACTACATTGATTTCTTAAGAGAAGTTGGTGGACACTTTACAGTAAATAAAATGTTAGCCGCTGAATGTTTCAAGAAAAGATTTGCTTTAGATAGAGGTTTATCATTCTTAGAATTTAACTACATGTTAATGCAAGCATATGATTTTGTAGTATTAAACGAAAAATATGGTTGTAAAATGGAACTAGGTGGAGACGACCAATGGTCAAATATGATTGCTGGTGTTGACTTAGTAAGAAAGAAAAAAGGTAATAGCGTATATGCTATGACTTGTAGTTTACTTACTAATAGCGAAGGTGAAAAAATGGGTAAAACTGTTGGAGGAGCTTTATGGCTTGATCCTGAAAAAGTTTCACCATTTGAATTTTTCCAATACTGGAGAAACATCGATGATGCTGATGTTGAAAAGTGCTTAAAACTATTAACATTTGTATCAATGGATGAAATTAAAGAATTATGCTCAGTTGAAGGAGCTGAAATTAATGAAGCTAAGAAGAGATTAGCTTTTGAAGTAACTAAATTAGTTCATGGCGAAGAAGAAGCAAACAAAGCTTTAGCTGCTTCACAAGCTTTATTTGAAGGTGGCGTAGATTTAGAACACGTTCCTACTATAGAAATAACTGAAAATCACTTAGGAAACAATCTATTAGATGTATTAGTTGAATTTGATGTATTCCCATCAAAATCAGAAGCTAAAAGATTTGTTAATCAAGGTGGATTAACTATAAACGAAGAAAAAGTTTTAGATATTGCAAAAACTCTAGAAAAAGAACATTTTAAAGAAGGTTTTGCAATGATTAAAAAAGGTAAAAAAGGTTTCACAAAAATAATAATAAAATAAATTACTTAAATAAATTTTTATACTGTACATGTAAAAAATAATGCTTTAATAAAAAAGATTCGGAAAAAATAAATAATGCTAATTTAAATAATTATAATGCTAAAAATTTAAATAAAAACACACTGTTCATAAAAGTTAAAAATAGATAAAAATAAAAATGCTAATAACTTAAAATTATAAGTTTAAATAAGTCAATCATTTTATAATGCAAAAGGAAAAGGATATCGATGTTTAATGCTTTGTCGATATCCTTTTTCTTTTTTTAATTATCTTTATTAACTTATTAAAATCTTTTTTATTTAAGTTTTTAATAATTACCTTTCCTATTTCATTTTATAAATTATATGAGAATTTTAATAGTTTTATTAAAATTCTCATATAAAAAAGTGACAAGTAAAACTTGCCACTTATAATTTTTATTTTTTATTATTTTACACCATAAATTTTATTTAATTTATGTTGAATTGCTTCATGAATTTTACCCATATATTCATCAAATACTTTTTGATCATTTATATATGGTGTAAGTACACAAGCTCTTAAGATAGTAACCTTTTGTTCCTTATCCCATTGATCTTTAGTTATTCCACATTCTTTAACAAAAGATAATGGACTTTGTCCATAATCAGGTACTGCAAAATCAGTATGTGATGTTATAAAGTCGTTAGAATATAATCCGCCATCAACATATGATGCTTCATCAAAGAAATCATGATTTAACTTATTCATCTTAGCTAAATCAGTATTTCCTTTTTCATTAAACACAAAATCAACCATATTAAAATCTGGTCTTGTTAAATTATGCATTTCAATTATTTTATCTCCTACTTTAAATTCTTTTCCTTCAAAATAATTGTATAAATTATATGCACCTTCTATACCTGCTCCAATAAGTTTTCCATATCCAGTAATATTTAATGGTAATATTCTATGTGCAACCCAAACTGATGCAGCTGTAGCTCCTGCCTTTGATCCTTCAAGCATAAATGCTCCAAGAAGTGCTGGTATATCCATTCCTTTTTCAAATACATAAGTTGCAAAATATGAAATTGAATCTCTCATTCTCTTATCTTTTATTACAATACCACCTGCTGCATAAGGTACATATCCCATCTTATGAGGATCTATTGTAATTGAATCACCTTCACTCATTGCCTTAAATGCTTCATAAGTTTCATCTGAAGGCCAATCAGTTGCTTCATTTAAGAATACTCCATTTTCTAAATATTTTTTCTTTAATTCATTTTTAGGTATGAAATTATAATTTTCATCTAAGAATATTGATCTTGCATATCCACCATAAGCTGCATCTACGTGTACATAGAAATTAATTCCTTCTTTAGATAATTTATTTCTAACTTCTATAATTTTGTGAATATCATCAACAGCTCCTTCTTCTGTTGAACCAACAACTCCAACAACTCCTAAAGTTGGAATTCCCTTTGATGCGAATTCTCTTATTTTTCTTTCAAGTACTTCTGTATTCATTCTATATTGTTCATTAACTTCAATAGCTTCAACATTATCTAATCCAAGACCTATAATATCAGCAGCTTTAAGCCATGAATAGTGTTTTGTTTGAGGTACTAACCATTTTCCTAGTTTATTAATATTTTTTCCACTTCTTGCTGAATAATTTTTTAATTCATCTAACTTATCTGGGACTTTAGCTACTAAATCTAAAATTTCTTCTGTTGACATATTTAATAATTCCCATTCAGTTTTTCCTTCAACTAATTCTGGTGCAACTTCTTTCATTGCAAGTGGTAATGATTTAATATTTCTAGCATACCAGATACCTTCTAAGTTAGCGATTGATCCATCTGCACAAATATGGCCCCAACCTTTTTTACATCCCATAAGCTTTGCAAAATCTCCACCTACTTCTTCTTCCATTTCTGAAGTTCCTGGTGATGATTCATAAGCAACATTGTTTCCATTGTATAACATTGCTCCAAAGTATCCAAGTAATGCTGGCATTAAAGTTTCTGAATTCATATGTCCTAAAAATCTTGGTGAATGCCATGGTAATGATTGTGATCTTAGCTTTCTTGATAATTCTGTTAAAACTTCCTCCATTTTATCTGAGGTAAAAATAAAATCATCTTTATTCATATCACTTCTTTTTATTATTGGCATATCTTCTGGATGATAATTTTTTCTCCATTCACTATGATCTTCGAATAACATTTTTAAATATTTTTCGAAAGTTTCCTTATTCTCTGATTTTGGTCCTAAAAATAATGCTTTTAAGTTTAAATCTTGTCCCTTCATTTCAATCTTCTCCTTTGTAAAAAATTCTTAAATGCTTTAAATATTTTATAATATAGCATTTAAAATAATGCTAATGAATTTTAAATGCTATATTAATATCAAAATTCAATTTTTATTTTTGTTTTTTCCATTCTGGTTTTTTGAATTTAAATATAATTAATGGTATTACTATACTTACCACTGTTCCAATAATTTGGAATATAATATAACCAGCATGTTGACTTGGTTCTAATATTGATGGTGGTATTAAACTTACTATTATAGTGATTGCAACACCAAACAATGCAAGTAATGATATAACCCACATTAATCCGTTTCCATGTGAACCTAATCTAAATGGTCTATCAATATCAGGTCTCTTATATCTTAATACTATTGCTGATATGGCGATTAAAATATAAACTATACAATATACTATAGTTGTAGTTATAGTTATCATAAAGAATGCACTATTTACATTTGGAACAATTACATATACGAATGAAACTAATGAAATAACAGTAGCTTGTATTAAAACAAATGTTATAGGCACTCCTTTATCAGTTCTTTTTTGGAAAACTGGAGGTAAATTTCCTTCTTCAGCAACCTTTATCATTGCCTTTGATGGTCCAAGTACCCAAGCACTTAATTGCGCTAATACACCAATTGCTATCATAGCTGATATTATATTATTAAATATTGATGGTATTCCAAGACCTTTACAATAAATAACAAATGGTTGAGTTATATTTGCTAATTCTAATTTTCCATAAGGAACTGCATTTGATACTGTTAATCCTGCTATTAAATTGAAAATTACCAAAAGAATTACTGAAGCTATAACAGCTATAGGATAATTTTTCTTTGGATTTTCAATATTATTAGCATGAACTGATGAAATTTCAACACCTGTAAATATAAACATAATTCCAGAAAAATAAGTTAAACTTCCAAAATCCTTGAAATTAGGCAAAACATTACTATGAGTTAAATAACTATCAGGTTGAAATCCAAATTTAAATGCATATGCAAGTCCTAAAACTACAAGTGCTATAAATGGAATATAAACACCTATTAAAGCTCCCCAATTACCAACTATTTTAACCATATCGAATTTAAGATTTAATAAAGTAACTCCCCAATAAGAAATAAGTATAACTACAAATACGAATATGTGATTTTGTGCAAGTTCTGCATCACCAACAACATATCCAAGTAAAACCCCAACTGTTGAAGCAACCATTACCATACCAAAGAACATTTGCACCCATAAAAGCCATGATGTTACAAATCCCCATTTTTCTCCAAGTGCTTCTTTGGCCCAAACTTGTGGTCCCCCTTCTTCTGGCCATCCTGTAGCAAGCTCTGCTGCTATTAATGATATAGGAATAGCAAAAACTATAACTGCTCCTATAAGATAAAAAATTTGTGTCCATCCAGTAATAGCTAACGTAGGAACACTTCTTACTGTACCAAAGAATGCCATTGTTATTCCTATCAGTTGGACTAGAGTAAGTTTTTTAACACTGCTCATAAAACTACTTCCTTTCCGAAAAATATTTAGTTTTAATAAAGCCTCTAATAACCATTCTTTTATTACAAAAATTATTTCGCCAATTTTATAACAAAAGAATATTAATTAAAGGACGTAGCTGAACTACACTTCCATATTATACCTAATAAATTCATTGTCAAATTTCCCAGATTTTAATAATTTTTATATGTACATATTTTTTTCTTTTTATATAATTTATTTATTTTAATTTTACTTTTTATTAATATTTTTAATACATTTAATTAACTATATATTTATTTTTTTTAAAATATAGTTATATTTAACAATCAATTTTATTTTTTTATAAAATAAATATTCTTTTTTTATGTTTTTTTTGTAAACTTATATTAAGTTTAGGTTATAAACTATTAATAACAAATACTTAAATTAAAATATTACATATATTCTATATTATTATTATATTTTTATAGCTAATCTTTAATAAATTATACTCTATTTTTTGATTAAAGCCCTTTATACTTTCTTATAAATAAAAAGAGGAACTCATATAATATGAGTTCCTCTTTTTATTTATATTATCTTACATCATAGATGTTTTCTAATTTCTTTTGAATTGCAGCATCTACTTTTTCCATGTATTCATCAAATGTTGACATATCATTTATATATGGTGAAAGTACGCAAGCTCTTAATACTGTAACTTTTTCAACTTTATCCCACTCTTCTCTTGAGAATCCAAGTGATTTAACAAATGGATATGGGCTGTTTCCATAGTCTGGTACTGCGAAATCAGTGTGTGAAGTTATGAAGTCATTATCATATAATCCACCCTTTGCATATGAAGCTTCTTCATAGAAATCATGATTTAATTCGTTCATCTTAGTTAAATCAGTGTTTCCTTCTTCATTGAATGCAAAGTCAACCATGTTAAAGTCTGGTCTTATTAATGTGTTAAGGATAACCTTCTTATCTCCAACCATAAATTCTTTTCCATTGAAGTGGTTATAAAGGTTAAATGCTCCTTCAATTCCAGCTCCAATAAGTTTTCCGTATCCAGTGATGTTTAATGGTAATACTCTGTGAGCTGTCCAAACTGATGCAGCTGTAGCTCCTGCCTTTGATCCTTCAAGCATGAATGCTCCAAGAAGTGCTGGTATATCCATTCCTTTTTCAAATACGTAAGTTGCAAAGTATGAAATTGATTCTCTCATTCTCTTATCTTTTACAACTATACCACCTGCTGAATAAGGGATATATCCCATTTTGTGTGGGTCAATTGTTACTGTATCACATTCGCTTATAGCTTTGAATGCTTCATAAGTATCATCTGAAGGCCATTCAGTTGCTTCATTTAAGAATACTCCATGCTCTAAGTATTTCTTCTTTAATTCATCTTTAGCTATGAAACTATAATCTTCATCTAAGAATATTGATCTAGCATATCCACCATATGCAGCATCAACGTGTAAATAGAAGTTAATTCCTTCTTTAGCTAACTTATCTCTTACAGCTACGATCTTATGGATATCGTCAACTGCTCCTTCTTCTGTTGAACCAACAACTCCAACAACTCCTAATGTAGGAATTCCTTGAGCTGCATATTCTCTTATTTTCTTTTCAAGAACTTCTGTATTCATTCTGTATTGTTCATTAACTTCTACAGCTTCAACTTGTTCTAAACCAATTCCGATTATATCAGCAGCTTTAAGCCATGAATAGTGCTTAGTTTGAGGAACAAACCATTTTCCTAACTTACCTAAGTTCTTACCACTTCTAGCTGATTTAGCTTTTAAATCATCTAACTTTTCTGGTACTCTATCAACTAAATCTAAGATTTCTTTTGTTGACATGTTTAATAATTCCCATTCAGTTTTTCCTTCAACTAATTCTGGTGCAACTTCTTTCATTGCAAGTGGTAATGATTTGATATTTCTAGCATACCAAATACCTTCTAAGTTAGCGATTGATCCGTCTGCACAGATGTGTCCCCAACCAATTCCTTCTTCATATCCCATAAGTCTTGCAAAATCTGCTCCAACTTCTTCTTCCATTTCTGAAGTTCCTGGTGATGATTCATAAGCAACATTGTTTCCATTGTATAACATTGCTGCAAAATATCCAAGTAATGCTGGCATTAAAGTTTCTGAATTCATGTGTCCTAAGAATCTTGGTGAATGCCATGGTAATGATTGTGATCTTAACTTTCTTGATAATTCAGTTAAAACATCTTCCATTTTTTCAGCAGTCATAAGATAATCTTCTTCATGCTTGTCAGCATTTTTTATTATACAATTATCTTCTGGATGATAGTTTTTTCTCCATTGGCTATGATCTTCAAATAACATTTTTAAATGTTTTTCAAATGTGTCTTTGTTTTCTGACTTTGGTCCTAAAAATAATGCTTTTAAGTTTAAATCTTGTCCACTCATTTTTAAATGCTCCTTTTCATATGTTTTGTCAGTTTACAAATCATATGAACATTTAAAATGAAAGATTAACTTCATTTTAAATGACCATACGGTTTTTAACTTTAAATTTTATAATGCTTTTTTTAAATTTTATAATGCTTTTTTAAATACTATTTATATAAACTAAATATTATTTATCAATTTTCTTCCATTCAGGTTTCTTAAACTTGAATATAATTAATGGTATTATTACACTTACTAATGTTCCAATGATTTGGAATGATATATAGAAAGTATGTTGACTTGTTGGTAATATTGATGGTGGTATTAAACTTACTATTACAGTAATTGATACTCCAAATATAGCAAGTAATGCTACAATCCACATTAATCCATTACCTTTAGCTCCAAGTCTAAATGGTCTGTCAACTTCTGGCATTTTATATCTTAATACGATAGCTGCTATTGCTATTAGAATGTAAACTACACAGTAAAGTATAGTTGTTGTTACAGTTATCATAAAGAATGCACTATTAACGTCTGATGTTACAACATAAGTTATTGATATTATTGAAATAACTATAGCTTGTATTAAAACAAATGTTATTGGTACTCCATTTGAAGTTCTCTTTTGGAAAACTGGAGGTAAGTTTCCTTCTTCAGCAACCTTTATCATTGCCTTTGATGGTCCAAGTACCCATGCACTTAATTGAACTAGAACACCAATTGCTATCATAGCTGATATTATATTATTAAATATTGATGGTATTCCAAGGTTTTGACAGTATATAACAAATGGTTGAGTTATATTTGCTAATTCCATTTTTCCAGCTGGAACTGCATTTGATACTGTTAATCCTGCAATTAAGTTAAATATAACTAATAGAATAACTGATGATATAACAGCTATTGGATAGTTTTTCTTTGGGTTTTCAATATTATTAGCATGAACTGATGATATTTCAACACCTGCAAATATAAATATAATTCCTGAGAAGTAAGTTAAACTTCCGAAATCATGGAAATTTGGTATAAGTTTGCTTGAATCGAATGCTCCTAAACAACTATTAGGTTGTATTCCGTTTTTAAATAAATAAATTAATCCTAATACTACAAGTGCTATAAATGGAATATAAACACCAATTATTGCTCCCCAGTTACCAACTATCTTAACCATATCAAATTTAAGATTCAATAAAGTAACTCCCCAATAAGAAATAAGTATAACTACAAATATAAAGATGTTATTTTTTGATAAGCTTTCGTTACCTACAACATATCCAAGTAAAACTCCAACTGTTGAAGCAACCATTACCATACCGAAGAACATTTGAACCCATAAAAGCCATGATGTTACAAATCCCCATTTTTCTCCAAGTGCGGCTTTAACCCAAACATGAGGGCCTCCTTCTTCAGGCCATCCTGTAGCAAGCTCTGCTGCTATTAATGATATAGGAATAGCAAATACAACGACTGCTCCTACAAGATAAAAAATTTGTGTCCAACCATTGATAGCTAACGTAGGAACACTTCTTACTGTACCAAAGAATGCCATTGTTATCCCTATAAGTTGGAATAGTGTAAGTTTCTTAACACTGCTCATAAGACTACTTCCTTTCTTGAAAATATTTAATTTTCATAAAAATCTATTATACTAATTAAATTTAAATATAATAAACTTTTATTTATACTATTCATTGAAAAATATTTTCTTTGTAAATTGAAAAATATTTTCTTAGAACAAGTACACTTTTATATATTATTCACTTTTATCTTTTTGTCAAATTAACATATCATTTAAATAATACAATTTGTATACAATATTCACATTAAATTAATTTTATTTTCAATTTATTCATTAGATATTCTATTATACTTATTTTTTTATTCTCTTAATCTAGCATAATAAAATATTTTTTTTATTATTTATTCATAATTAAAGTATCAGAACCATTAATCTAACTTTTTTATTAACTAAAAATATATAAATAAATTAAGTAATTAATTCCTTTTTTATTCTATTTATTAAGTAATTAAATATAACTTTTCATAATATAATTTACTATTAATGTATTTTTCTAAACAAATTACTTACATAAAATTTTATAAATTATATTAAAGGAGAATTTATATGAGTAATAAATCAAACGCCAATTCTATTAAACATGCTTTAGGAATACTTATTATTTTTTTAATTCTAGTTATATTTGCTATTTTTTATAAAAATATTTTTTTATAAGTTAAAATACTAAATTTTAACTTATAAAATAAAAAATTGAATCTATATAATAGATAATAAAATCTCTATTTATATAGATTCAATTTTTATTATTTAAATTATTATGTTATTTTTTAGTTATCTCTTTTTTCTTATTAGTTAAACATAAAGCTAATATAAATCCTATTGCTGCAATTACAGCTGAAGCAATAAATAAATTTGTAAATCCATTATTCATTGTTTGTTGGAATGTATTTTCTATAGCTACTCTAGATCCATCCACTTGAGTTAAGTAATTTGCTTTCATTGAGGCAAATGCTTCATTCATAGTAGTATGTGGTGGAAGATGTCCTGCCATTCCTCTTTCAATTGCAGGTTTTGCTTTATCAAACATAAAGCTTGAAAATTCTTTCATTACTCCTGTAATACTTGTAACATCTGCATTTTGAAATGAATCAATTATATGCTTTGGAACTTCTGAATTTATAATTGAACCAGCCATACTTCCAGCTGTTCCAGGAACTTTAGGCATAACTTTCATAAGTTCTGTTGGCATTTTATCACCAGCTTCAGCAATAAAGTTTATTAATATATTTGGTGATATAGCAATTCCAATGCTCTTTATAAGAGATAGAGTTGACTGTGCTGATGCTGCATTTTCTTTTGGTACGTAAGTTTGCATTAAGTAATTAAGTGGTGTTCCCATTGTAAGTCCCATACCAGCACCCATTATTGCAAGAGCTATAAGTAGTACAATCATACTATTATTTTTTGCAACAATTAATGACAACATTAATGTACCTATAATTGTACAAGAAAATCCTACTAACAATACTGCTTTTGCTGAATACTTATCTATAAACTTACCACCTATAGGTGATGCTATACCTGTAAACACAGCCATTATAGTAATTAAATATCCACCTGAACCTTGTGCTAATCTTAATGAATTTTCACCAAATTGTGGAATAAATACAACACTCATCATTCCACATCCAACAGATAAACTCATAAGTAAAGTAAGACAAATATTTCTATTTCTAAAGTAATTTAAATCTATTATTGGATCTTCTGCCTTATTTTCACGATATATGAATAAAGGTAATAATACTACAAAAATAATTAGGAATGGATATACATCAGTTGATCTTAATGATTCACTAAATTTATGGAAGTTTAAATTTGTAACTGCATACATAATTGATGAAATCATAATCGCTGCAAGTATACTTCCAAATGTATCCATTTTTTTATCTATATGTTTTTGTTCAACTATTCTAATTCTAGCTGCCATTATAACAACTATTAAACATATTGGAACATTAATAAAAAATAATAATCCCCAATTATCTGCCCCAAATAAATTTATTATTCCAGATCCTACTGTAGGTCCAAGAACTGTTGCTATACCATAAGTTGCACCTACTAATCCTAGTGCTGAACCTCTTTTTGCAATTGGGAAGCTCTCTCCTATAAAAGCTGTTGCAACTGGCATAATTCCTCCACCACCAATAGCTTGTATTACTCTTGCTATTAGTAATGCATCATATCCACCTATGTAATCTGAAAATCCACATAAGGCTGAACCTATACCAAAAACTGCAACTGAAAATACGAACATTTTTTTCTTTCCATATCTATCTGACAACTTTCCTGAAATAGGCATTATAACTGCATAGGCTAATGTATAAATTGTAATCATCCAAACAGATGTATCTGCCCCTACTCCTAAAGCATCTGCTATTACAGTTCTAGCGGGAGATACTATACCTGAATCCATACCTCCTATAAATATTCCAAGCAAAAACATTATCATAAGTGCTTTTTGTACTTTTGGAGCATATCCATTTTCATTTTCCATTTTAATTCCTCCTTTATAAAAATGGTTCATTTAATTCATAAAAATAATATATAATCAAATTATTTATTAGTTAAAATACATATTAAATCATCAACAGAAAAAATTTTAGTTTTAATTATAGTAAGTATATTAGTTATTAAAAATTTACTAAGAGTTCTTTCATCTAATGAACTATTTATTGTTTTATTTCTTTTATAAAATAAAATCATATCATCAGTTATTAAATATAATGGTCTAAATATATTTTCGTGCTTAAATATAATGTCTCTTTCCTCATTACTAAACTCAATAAAAATATCAATATACTTAAGCATATAACAATTTAATTTATCATATATAAACTTTATTTTTTCATCAAAACCTATATTTAATAAATTAACCTCCTTTAATTCATCAATAACATAATCCCAGTCCTCTCTAATAATACATTTCAAAATTTCATTCTTATTTTTAAAATAATTATATAATGTTCCAAGTCCTATATTGCAAGTTTTAGCAAGCTCTCTCATACTCAATTTTTTATATCCATTTTTTTCAAGTTCAATTTTTGCTTCCTTTAAAATTTTTTCTCTAGGACTTTCTAATATTTTTGGCATTCACATTTCACCTCTTTATGAACCATGTTCAAATTATAGTTTTATTTCCAAGCTAAATCAATAAATAAACTGTAAGCATTTTGTTAAATAATAATTATTATTAAGAAAAAATTTTATTCTTTAATTTTAAATAAAAATTTTAACAATATTATTACCTTTTATCTCTTTTATTATTTTAAAGTTGTTGTATAGTTTTTTTATGGCTAGAGTTTATATATAAATTTTAGGAGGATTAAATATGAATGACACTATTAAACTTAAAGAAATTGAAGAGATTTATGATAAAATAAGTCCCTTTGAATTTAAAAATGAATTATTAAAAGTAGCAAAAAAAGATATTGATGGAAGTAAGCGACCACTTCTTGATGCTGGAAGAGGAAATCCAAACTGGACAGCTGCAACTCCTCGTCAAGCCTTTTTTACTTTTGGACAATTTGCAGTTTCTGAAACTCAAAGGGTTTGGAGCGAAGGAGATCTTGCTGGTATGCCTCATGCAAATGGTATATATAATAGATTTAAAGAATTTGCAAATAAAAATAAAACTGCCCCTGGAATGGAGCTTTTAGTAAATATAATTGAATATGGAATAAATAAAAAAGGTTTTAATCCAGATGAATGGGTTTATGAACTTGCAGATGGCATAATTGGAGATAACTATCCTTTTCCAGATAGAATGTTATCCTATATAGAAAAAATAGTTCACGACTATTTGGTAAAAGAACTTTGCTCTAATGACTTTAAATGTGGCGATTTTAATTTATTTGCTGTAGAAGGTGCTACTGCTGCTATGTGTTATATTTTTGATTCTTTAAAAGCTAATGAAATTTTATGTAAAGGAGATAAAATTGCTATAATTACACCTATATTTACTCCTTACTTAGAAATTCCTCATATTCCAAGATATAGTTTAGATATAGTTCAAGTTAAAGCCTTGGAACATTCAAAAGATGGAAGTAATTGCTGGCAAGTATCTCAAAATGAATTAGATAAACTTAAAGATACTTCAATAAAAGCTTTATTTATTGTTAATCCTGGAAATCCTTCCTCTGTAGCTTTAACAAAAGAAAGTAAAGAAAATTTAATAAATATTGTTGAAAAATACAATAAAAATTTAATAATAATTTCTGATGATGTATATGGTACATTTGTTCCTAATTTCCGTTCTTTAATGGCTGACCTTCCTTATAATACAATTGGCGTTTACTCTTTTTCAAAATATTTTGGAGTAACTGGCTATCGTTTAGGAACAATTGCTATTCATAAAAATAATGTATTAGATGATTTAATAAAAAATCTATCTGATGATAAAAAAGAACTTATTAGAAGAAGATATAAAGAACTTCGTACTGATTGTGAAAATCTACCTTTTATAGATAGAATTGTTGCAGATAGTAGACAGGTAGCTTTAAACCATACTGCTGGTCTTTCAACTCCTCAACAAGTACAAATGGCTTTTTTCTGTGCCTTCTCTTTATTAGATTCTGATGATAGTTATAAACATTTAACAATGGAAATATGTCGTCGTCGTGAAAAATTATTATTCGAAGGTTTAGGCTTGGAATTAAAAGATAATCCTTATAGTGCATATTATTATACAGAATTAAATTTACTTGAATGGGCTAAGACTAGCTTTGGAAATGACTTTGCAAATTACCTTCAAACCAATTATAAATTAGTATATATACTTTATGAATTAGCTAAAGAATGTTCTATAATCTTATTATCTGGAAGTGGATTTGATGATTCTGAATGGTCCCTTAGAGTATCCCTTGCAAATCTTGATGATTATGAATACTACAAAATTGGTAAAGTTATGCGTAAACTAATGATAAGTTTAATTGCTAAATGGGAAAATCCTAAAAATAGATTAAAAGAAACTTTATGATAGAATTTCTATCATAAAGTTTCTTTTTTATCATTAATAATTTTTTTAAGTATTACAAATCTTATTTTGTCATAAGATATTTCACTTGGAAGATTTTCTTTAATAGGCTTTATTCTATAATAACCATATTTCTCTATTGCTTCTAAAATTAAATTTTCTTCCTCTTTACTAAATAAAGTAGAAAAATCTATATTAAAATCTATTTCATTTCCTTCTTTCATAAATTGCTGCACATGAGATATTATAGTTGTTATTGCTAAAGATCTTTCATCTGAAATTTCTTTAAAGTCTTTTCCAGACCTTAACATCTCTATTGTTACTTCATAGGATTTTTGTTTTGAAGAATTACTTTTTGTTCTTTTATGAGATTTTTCATAATCTAATTTTTCATCATATGTAAAATTAGATTGTATATTATTTTCCTTCATATAATTTTTTATATAATCTAAAAATACTTCTCCATATTTCTCTATTTTCTTTTCTCCAACACCACTAATTTCTATTAATTGAGTATTATTTATAGGCATTCTTATACTCATTTCCTTAATAGTATTATCTCCAAAAACTACATATGGTGGTACTCCTTCCTTAGCTGCAATATTTCTTCTAAGATCTTTAAGTATAATAAATAATTCATTATTATCATTAAGTTTTTTAATCCTTCTCTTTTCTTTAAATAATACTTTTTCATTTCCTTTTATTATATTTAATGACTTAGAATTAGGTTTAACAACAGGATATTCTCCACCATAATTAATATATCCATGAGAAATCAAAGTATTTATAAAATCTTTTAAATCCTCTTTAGAATAATCTGCCATTATATTGTATGTAGTTAATTTATTTAATCCTAAATCAATTAGTTTTTGATTTTTAGATCCTCTTAAAACATCTACTATCATACCTATACCATAAGGTCTTTTCATCCTATAAATACAAGATATAACTTTTTGTGCATCAATAGTTTTATCAACAACCTCTCCAGAAGATTCGCAATTACTACAGTTATTACAATTTTCTTTAAGTTCTTCACCAAAATAACTTAATATAAACTTTCTATAACAATCATTAGAATAAACTAAATCTGTCATAGTTTGAAGCTTTGACAACTCATTTATCTTTCTCTCTGGATTTAATGTTCCTGTTTCTATAATATATTTTTGTGTTTGAACATCTCCTGGTGAAAATAAAAGTATACATTCTGACTTTTCAAAGTCTCTTCCTGCTCTTCCTATCTCTTGATAATATCCTTCTATATTTTTAGGCATATTATAATGTATTACATATCTAATATTAGGTTTATCTATTCCCATACCAAAGGCATTTGTTGCAATAATTAAATTTATTTTATCATATACAAAATCCTCTTGAGTTCTTTTTCTTTCTTCATCAGTAAGCCCTGCATGGTATCTCCCACAAAGTATTCCCTTTGAGTTTGATAAATCATATAACATATCTACTTCTTTTCTTGTAGCACAATAAATTATACCTGAAACATCCTTATTTTCTTTAACATAATCTAATATGTATTGCTTTTTATTAACGCCCTTTTCTATTATGATCTTTAAATTTTCCCTATCAAATCCAGCAACAAAAACCTTTGGATTTTTTAAATCTAAAAGTTTTACTATATCTTCTCTAACTTCCTTGGTTGCTGTTGCTGTAAAAGCTGATACTACAGGTCTATTCTTTAATAATTGTATAAATTTACTTATATATTTATAGCTACTTCTAAAATCATGACCCCATGCTGATACACAGTGCGCTTCATCAACAGCTACTTGTGAAATATTAATATTTGATATAACATTTAAAAATTCCATTGATTCTAATCTTTCAGGTGCAACATATAAAATCTTTATATTTTTATCTTCTATATTTTTAAAAATATCTTGTATTTCTAAATTAGAAAGGGAAGAATTTATATAAGCAGATTGAACGCCTGTACCATTTAATGTATCTACCTGATCCTTCATAAGAGAAATAAGTGGTGATATAACAATTGTTATTCCATCCATAAGTAATGCTGGTACTTGATAACATATAGATTTACCTCCACCTGTTGGCATTATTGAAACTACATCATTACCATTAATTATTTCATTAATTATTTTCTCTTGTCCTTTTCTAAAACTACTATATCCAAAATAATTTTTTAAAACTTCTATCGACTTTTTCAAAATTATCCTCCTAAAATTTACTATTACTATAATTATAACCTTATTTTCTTAATTATAAAAAGGAATTACAATTAAGTAATTCCTTTTCCATAACTTTTATGTACTATTCAATTAGTTTCATAACTTCTTCTACTATTTCCTCTGTTGCCATTTCACTTGTATCAATTTTTTCTGTATCCATATCTTCATATAAATCAAAATATTTAAGACTTCTCTCTAAACATTCTATGTCCCTTTTTCCCTTTGCTATATCACTTGATATCCTTCTTTTTAAAACTTTTCTAGAACATATTAATGTTATCTTCTTTAATTGAAAATCCTTATTTGATATCATTTCTAAAATATCATCTAATATTTGTTCATCATGTATTACCCAATTAAAAATAATATTTTCTAAATTTGAATTATTTAAAAAATTGTTTAGAAGAAAGGCTATATTTTCTTTTACCATTTTTTTATTTTCTTCATTAACTATAAATGGATTCATCTTCCAGCACCAATCTCCATCTAACCATACTGAATTTTTAAGCCTTTTATTTAGTTCTTTACAAGTTTTAGTTTTCCCAACCCCCATTGTTCCATTAACAACAATTAATTTTTTCATATCAATTAACCCTTCTTTCAATTACATTTAGATTTTAATATTTATCCTATTTAAAATTTTTTCATATACCCTTTGCATAAAAGGTTCTTTTTTTGTGTATTCTCTAAGTTCTTTTAAAGGTATCCAGCTAACTCCACTATTTTCATCTTCTTTTATTCTAATATTTCCATCCTCTTCTCCTTCAAAAAGATATGCTACTGATAAATGAAGGTGAGGTGATACAAAATCTCCCCTTTTTATGTGACCATTTACAGGAAGGACATCTAATGATGCTATTCCATTATATAAAAGTTTTGCGTTTTTTAATCCTGTTTCTTCTTCAAGTTCTTTAAATGCAACTTTTAAAAAATCTTTATCTCCATCCATGTGACCGCCTGTCCACGCCCATGACTTATATATATTGTGATAAACCATAAGAGCTTTATCTTTATTTTTATTAAGTACAAAAGCTGAACTTGTTAAATGACAAACTACATTTTTTCTAGTAAACACATCCTCAAAATTATTTATACACATAAGAATATTCTCTTTATCCTTTATTTCTTGATCATTTACTGGTACATATTCTTCTATTTCCTTTTTCCAATCCATAAATTTCCTCCAAAATTTATATAAATATTATTATTTATATAATTTAAAGTCAAAACCTTTATATAGTTTTTTCCATCATTATTATTTCTTCTATTGTTTCATATCCATTTTTTATATAAAATTTTTCTGTCATATTAGATTTTAAAGTATACAAATATATTTTTTTAATCCCCTTATCTTTTAACCTAATGGTAAACTCATTTAATATTTTCTTTCCTATTCCCATTCCCTTCTTACTATTATCTACACAAAGTTCCTTAATATTAAAATGCATACAATCATAATAATACTCATGATTTCCAAGTATCATACCTACTGGCTTATTCTCATAATAACAAACTAATCCATAAGAACCTTCACAGTTTATCATTTGTATTAATCTATTTTTTGCAGTAGTTCTTGTCCACTTATCATTCCAAGGTGGTGAATTAAAGGATTCAATATAAAAACTTACTATTTGGTCTAAATGTTCTAGAGTAATTTCTTCAAATCTCATAATACTCTCTCCTAAAATTTAATTTATCTAAATCTATTAAAAAATTAAGCGTAATAACTTATTTAATTGTTAAAACGCTTAATTTACTATTTATAATGGATTTCCATTAAAATCTTTGTATTGCGGTGGATTCTTATCATTTCCAACATTATTTTGTTTTTCATGTAGTCTTTGTCTTCTTTCACCTTTTTGCATAGGTGTTCCAAGATTATCTTTTTTAGGCATAACTTAAACACTCCCTTCATGTATTATCTTTCTCTTTATAAGAATTAAAAATACACTTATATTAAATTTTTACATGAAAGAATTTTAAATTTAATTAAGTTTTGTATATCTAAAAAAGCATCCTTTATAATTTATTATTAAAACCTTTCCATTTGTATAAAAAATTGGACAACTATTCTGTTCTACACTATCTTTATTTTCTTCTATTATTGTTATCTTATAATATTGTCCACTCATATAAGATTCATTAAAATTTTCTTTAATAATATGAGTTCCCTTTAAATTTTTATTAATATTCTCCTCATTAACTTTATTTATTTTATAATAAGGATCTCTAAATTCCTTATTATAACTAAATTTATCGAACCCGCTAAAATATCTATGATCAGATATTATAACATTCTTTTTAGCTAACATTGAATACTTATTTAAAACTTCATCTGTATGTTTTGAATCATTCATATAACTATATATAATTCCATTGCCCCAAATACCTTCAATCTCATCTAAAATCTTTTTATCATTTGTATTTTTAGCATGTTTTACTATTTTTTTTGTAACTTGTTGTCCATTAGGATTTTCATTATAATTTTGTAATGCTTGTACTACTTGCTTATCATTACCATTTTTAATACAATATACTCCTCCACTAATTATTACAATTAAAGCTGATAAAAATATTAAAGTCCTTCTCATCTTCTTTCTCCGTTAATATTATTATTTCTTAATTACAATTAAATATTACTATTTTTAAATATATACTGCAACAAAAATATTTATTGTTTATTTATATAATTTAATTAAAAAATGCTCTGAAAAGTAAATTATTCAGAGCATTTTTATTAATTTTCTAAACTTATTGAATTATATATTTCTTTCTTTAATTCATTAAGTATTTTACTAGCATCATTGTACTTTTTATTTTTAATTAAAGTATCTACTAGATTTATTTGTTCCTTTATCTTTCCTCTTTTATCTTTTTCTATTTTATTTAAATCAATAATTTTTATACCATTTAATTGATTTATTAAAATATTTTCATTCTCCTTTTGTGCTTTATCAATTAGGTCATTAAGTTCTTTTTCTAATTGTGGCATAGCCTGAACATTTCTGTATGAAATAGCATCTTTTGATTTTTTTATTAATTTTTTATATTCTTTTTCTTCTTTTCCTATCATATATTGAGAAAATTCAGCTTTATGACCATTTAAATAAACTTTAAACTCATTTATCTTTTTAGTTTCTCTTTGCGTATTAAATATTAACAAGGCCAATACTATAGCTGCTATTATAATTCCAATTACTTTTTTCTTTTTGTTTTTCATCTTTTTCACCTTCAATAAATTAAATTATCTATAACACATTTTATCATAGTATATTAAAATTATAGATAGAATATTTTTTTATTATAAAATATTTATTAATTTTTACTTATAATTTATAATATCACTTCAAATTCTTCAAAAAACTTATTTAAATATTCTTCCATATAATTTATTCTTTTTCTAGCTATAGTTCTTCCTATATCAGTTTCCATATCTTCTTCTAATTTCATTAATTTTTCATAAATATAATGAATTGTTGATGAACTTTTTTCTATTTCTCTATCTTTATAACTTTCTAGCTCTATATTTGGATTATATAAACTTTCTTCTTTATAAGCTCCCATAATAAATGCTCTTCCTATTCCAATTGCACCTAATTTATCTAAATTAACTGCATCCTTTAAGACTTTTGATTCAACTGATAAATTTTTAATATCTTTATATTCTATACACTCTTTAACTTTATTTATTATATTATCATTTAAATTTAATTTATCAAAAATTTTATTAATATACTCATTTTTATCATTAATATTTTTAAAAAATAAATTTAATCTATACATATAACAAGATAAACATAATATATTCTCATCTATTTCCAATGATTCTTTATAATTTATATATCTAGCCATTTTATATACTCTATCTAAATGATATATATCATAAATATTTTCTTTATATTTATTATCATATAGTAAATTAATTTCTTCTCTTATTGAATTAAAATATTTACTCATCTCAATAAATTCCTCTCAATTCCATATATTCTCTATTTTTTATTTATAATATTTTTAATATTATCCTCATTTAATCTATATACTGTCCATCCATCCATTGGAACTGCACCTAAACTTTTATAAAATTTTATTGATGGTGTATTCCAATTTAGGCAACTCCATTCCATTCTTTTACATCCGTTTTCATGCGCTATTTTAGATATGACTTTAAATATTTCTTTTCCAATTCCCATGCCTCTATATTCTTTTCTAATATATATATCCTCTAAATAAAATCCTGCTCTTCCTACAAATGTTGAATAATTAAAAAAATATAATACATAACCTATTGGGTTTCCATTAAATTCTGCTATCATTACCTCTGCTTGTTTTTTTTCAAATATTGATTCTTTTATACTCTCTTTTGTTGCAATAACTTCATCTAACATATTTTCATAATCAGCAATTTCTTTTATTAAACTTAATATTAAATCAACATCTTCTTTAAAAGTTTTTCTGAGTTTAAATCCTTTTATTTTAGTATCTATATATTTCATAATACCCCACCTTTATTTTATGTTATATTATACCATATATAGTATATAGTTATAATATTATTTTATTAAAAGCAATAGAATATTATTTCCATTGCTTTTAACCATAATTATTTATACTAATATTTCTATGTGGGTAATAATTATTTATTCATTTTATTAAATTTATGATTAATATTTTCTTACTTTTTTTCCTTTGGAAAAATCATATTTGGATATATCTTTTTCAAATATGAATTTGGATAATGTGTATCTAAAAACCTATCAATAAAACTATTTGCTTTAATATGATTTATTCTAGCTACTTCCCTTCTTACAGCTAATGCTGATAATACTATATTAGGCACCATAATTATTATAAATATATATGTCCAAATTCTTATAGATTTATCAGAGAAATGTGAAATAATCTTCTCAAAAAATGGATATACTTCCTTTAAGAAAAATAAACCTAATATTCCCCAAAATACACAGTACTCAACACTAGTTCTTCCATTTATACTAAGTGCTTTACTTGTATAATCCCAAGATATTGTTCCTGTCATTTTTTGTTGAATCCATGAACATGCATATTCAAAAAATCCTCCAAAAATAGCACTTACAAAAAATATTAATAATCCATCTTTTTTACTAAACCTATATAACAATATAGTCAATAAAACACTTCCTATACCATATACAGGACTAAATGGTCCATATAACAAACCTTGTCTACTTTGAAAATAACCATTTCTAATATAGCACCAAAGCATTTCTACTGCATATCCTAAAACAGATCCTAACATAAAAATCCAAATTAACTTATAAATATTTATTCCTTTTTTTAAATTAACCATAAAACTACCTCTTATCCCTTATATATTTTAATTTATAGTATATAACTGAAATTAAATATTAATTTAAAAGAATTCTAATATTTAATATAGTATCATTATATTAAATATTAATAAGAAAAATCTTTTTAAAATTTTTTTAATTTTTATTAGTGTTTTAAAAATTATTATCAAAAAAAAAGCTTGATAAATTAATGAAACATATTTTTATTAGACTTTAAGTTTTCTAAAAACATATTACACTTTTATTTATCAAGCTTATATAAGATTTTATTTTACTCCATTGCTATAAAATCTACCTTTTCAATGTTTGGCATATCACCAAGTCCCCCTAGTAAACCTGTTAAGTCGCATTCTAAAGATGACATATCTATTGTTATACTTAAGTTAGCAGAACCGTTTATAGGTATTCCCTGATCTATTGTCAATACATTTCCACCCTTATCAGATATATAATTTAAAATATCTGATAATACACCTTTTTTATGTTCTATTATCATACTGAAAGTCATTTTTCGCCCCTGTACACTTTCTGCAAAATCAAAAACATGATCTTTATACTTATAATATACACTTCTGCTAATTCCTATTTTTTTTGTGGCTTCTGTTATTTCTTTTATTTTTCCTTCTTTTAATATTTTTTTAACCTCTATTACCTTTTCATATACTTCCGGCAAAACCTTTTTGTCAATAACTAAATAATTACCTTTCATTTGTTACCACCTTCTATAACAATTACCCCTATTTTATTTACAAATAAGTATTTAGCCTAAAGCCCCGACTACTAACACTTTTTTTCTTATTGCTAAAGTTTATTTAATAATTAATATTGTTTAATTTACGCCTAATATTTTGACGCCACATTATTATATGATTCTTTTTTAATAATATCAATTATTTTTTATTAATTATTAAATCTATTTATTACATAAAATTTTATATAATAAATACCTGACCCCAATTTTTTCGATATAATTAATTATTCATAAATAATTTATTTATATAAATTTTATTCCCCTTAATTTATTTCATTAAATACAAATAATTAATTTATACTATAATAATATCATGTACTTAATTGAAATACAAGTGTATTTATATTATGTACGAATATTAATTCTTAATTATATTCCATTACCTATAAGATTTAATATTATTCCTCCTTTTATTGAAACATTATGACTATGTGCAAATTCCTTTGCATCTTTTATTTTTAATTTTATAACTTCAATTTCTTCATTTTCTTCTAAGTTTTTTGTACTTATTTCTCCATAAACATCCATTTTTACTATAGCAGTTGTTTCATCAGTCATACCAACTGAAGTATAACTTGCATCTAAAAACACTTCATAACTTGATGCCTTTAAGCCAGTTTCTTCAAATAGTTCCCTTTTAGCTGCCTCCTCCATAGTTTCACCTGGATCTATAAGTCCTGCTGGTAACTCATATATATAATCATTAATTGCTGGTCTAAATTGTTTTAATAATATAATTTCATTATCCTTAGTTATTGGAATTATCATAACTCCATCTGCTCTATTATGATCTTTTGTTTTACAAGCAAGATCTTTTTCATCCCTTCTACTTGCTACAAAGTATCTTTTTAAATTTCCCTTTTTATTTTCAAGTTTTAGTTCATACATGTTTAAATACTTATTATCTGTTTGCTTTTTAATTTCTAATAATTTCATTTAAATCTCCTCTTTCCATTTCACATAATTTTTTGTATTTGCATTTTTTACATTTATATTCTTCTTCACACATAACAAACATTTCCTTTGGTTTTGGTTTGTTAAGTTCTTTATCTTCAAGCATTGCATCTATAACATTAATTTCTTGCTTAACCTTTAACTTCATTTCTTCTAAATCACTATTTGAAAATTTATATTCTTTATTTTCTCCAGTAAATAAATATTCAATTCTTCCTATAATCTTTTCTAAAGGCATTTTATATTTATCCATTACATAAAGGGTATATACTATAAGCTGATTTTTATCATCTTCACTTTCTTTTCCAGTTTTCCAATCTACTATTATACAATTTCCATTTCCATCAATATATAACATATCTATAATTGCAAATACTTTAATATTATTTATAAATATATAATCAAATTTTTTCTCATCAATTTCAAGAACATCCCAAAAATTTCTTATTCTAATATCATTAAAACTCTTACTCTCAAAAAAGTTTTCCACACATTGCTCTATTCTCTCTTTAATTTCATTTATATCATCTTTTTCAAGCTTTCCATTATAATAATACTCCTGAAGCATTTTCCCTGTAGGATAATTGTTCCATTCCAATATTCTATCATTTCTATTACTTTGTTTAACTAATGTATTTAATTTCATTCTTATAAAATTCTTAAATCTATCTATATTAACTTCTAATTCCTTATTATTAATTTTATATTTTATAATATCTTTAATTCCCTCATGAATTATATCTCCAAAATATATCCATATATTAGTTAACTTCTTTAATCTCCAAGTTACCTTCCTTTCATAATCTGCTTCGTATTCCCATCCTCTATATGAACCATAATATGTATAGTAATACTCCCTTAAACAAGACTTTATTGTTTTTATTTTAGATATACTCCAAGATTTTTCTGGATAATCCTTTACAAAGAATTTATCTTTTTTCATACTCTCCTCCAAGACTTAAATATATTAATTATTATACTATTTGAAAAATCTTATTAAAACTATAAAACTTAATTTAATAAATTACATATAAATAACTTATTTTTTCAAATTTTCAGAATAAATTTATTTTTTATCTTCTAGGCTAGTAATTCTCTCATTTTACATATTTTGTAGCTAAATATAGACAAATCTTTAACAATATCTATTGAAACTAGTTTTACTTAATTGTAAAATATATGATGTCGGTATTCTTTTATAAGAAACTGAACGCAAAATTCAAAAATTTTTAAATTGTTTTTTGCCGAATTATATCCTAAATGGGGGAATAAGAACGGAGGTTACAAAATGGAAAGAAGTACACAAAAAAAAGTTTTAGGACTTCGCCAGATGGTAATTATAGGTATGCTTTCAGGTATATCAATTTTTATGGGATTAACTGGACTTGGATTTATTCCACTTCCATTTATGAAAGCTACTATAATGCACATACCTGTAATTATAGGTGCAATAATTGAAGGTCCTATAGTTGGAGCATTAGTAGGAGGAGTTTTTGGTTTATTTTCAATGTATCAAGCTTTTACAACTCCAACACCAACATCATTTATATTTTATAATCCAATAATTGCTATTATTCCAAGAGTATTAATAGGAATAGTTGCCTACTACGTTTATAAATTTCTAAAAAACAAATTTAAGAAAGATTCTACTTCAATTGGTATTGCTGCAGTTATTGGAACAATGACTAATACTGTAGGTGTTTTAGGTCTTACTTATCTTATTTATTTAGAAAAATATTCACATGCTTTAGGTATAGCACCATCTGCAACTGGCGCAGCAATTGCTACTGTAGGAGTTACAAATGGTATTCCAGAAGCAATTTTATCAGCACTTATTACAATACCAGTAGTACTTACACTTAAGAAAATTAAAAAATAAGAAATATTATGCTCCTATAAAATTTTATAGGAGCTTTTTTATAATATGAAAATGGGGGGTTTTATTTATGAAGGAAATCAAATTTACTGATATAGAAGGTATTAAACTTGGTCATGCCCAAAATGAAGTGGGATGTACAGGTTGCTCTGTTATAATATGTGAAAAAGGTGCAACAGGTGGTGTTGATGTTCGTGGTGGTTCACCTGGCACAAGGGAAACTGATCTTTTAGATCCATCAGAAATGGTTGAAAAAATAAATGCAGTTGTTTTATCTGGTGGAAGTGCCTTTGGTCTTGATGCTTCTTCTGGTGTTATGGAATATCTTGAGGAAAGAAATATAGGTTTTGATGTAAAGGTTACTAAAGTTCCGATTGTTTGCTCTGCTGTACTTTTTGATTTAGCTCTTGGTAATCCCAAAATAAGACCTGATAAAAGAATGGGATACGAAGCTTGTATAAATAGCGAAAAATATAATGATGACACAAATGGAAATATTGGAGCAGGTTATGGTGCAACTGTTGGTAAAATTTTAGGAGAATCTACTGCTATGAAAGGTGGATTAGGAACCTACGCTGTTGAAGTTGGTCCTCTTAAAGTTGGTGCTATAGTTGCTGTTAATTGTTTAGGTGATGTTGTTAATCCAGAAAACTTAGAAATTATTGCAGGTGCTTTAGATAAAAAAACTAATACTTTCTTAAATAGTGAAGAACTATTGTTAAAAAATTTAGAAAATCCTAAAAATCCATTTAAAGGTAATACAACTATCGGTGTAATTGTAACTAATGGAGATTTCACAAAAGCTCAAGCAAAAAAAATTGCTTCTATGGCTCATAATGGTTTTGGAAGAACTATGAGACCAGCTCATACAATGTTTGATGGAGATACAATTTTCACAATGTCAACTAATGAAGTACCTTCCGATGTATCAACTGTTGGAATGATTGCTGCTAAAGTTATGGAAAAAGCTATTATTAGGGCTGTAAAAGAGGCATCATCTATTAATGGAGTTCCATCTTTTAATGATTTGAAAAATTAGTATATTTCAAAATTAAAATGGGTAAAACATAAAAGCCTTTTGCTTCTATAAATAACTTAATTAAGATATTTTTTCCTTATATATATTTAGATTCCAAAAATGGCTATAATAATATAGTTTATAAAACTTAAAAGGAAGCAAACTATGAGTGTAAAGTAAATCAAACAAACTTTACAAAATAATTTATTTACTTAAGGAGGAATTTAAAATGGCAACAAAATTAGTACCAGAAGCAAAAGACGGATTATCAAAATTCAAGAATGAAGTGGCTAACGAAATGGGAGTTCCATTTACTGACTACAATGGAGATCTTTCTTCAAAACAATGCGGTAGCGTTGGTGGAGAAATGGTTAAGAGAATGGTTCAAGAATACGAAAATAAAATTAAATAATAATTAAATTAAATAAAAAATGGTAGAATTAACTTTCTACCATTTTTTATTTAATTTAATTTATGAATTTATCCATTTTTAGTTGTTATAAATTGGATATCATTATATAATGTTTTTTATATAAAAAATCATAGTTATTAATTTTATTTAAGGAGGATATAATTTGAAATATATAAAAAACAATCTTAAACCTTATATGCTAATTGCTACATACATAATAGTATTAGCTTATATAGTTTTAAACCTATCAACAGTTTGGACATTTTTAGGTAAAATTTTAGGTATACTAAGTCCATTTTTACTTGCAATAGCTATTGCTTTTGTTTTGAATATACCAATGAAGTTAATAGAAAATAAAATATTAAAATTTATGGATAACTCTAAAAAATTCCCATTTTTAAAATATTTTAAAAGAGCCCTTTCCATTGTTATAACTATTTTACTTGTAGTTAGTTTATTAACTACTTTAATAATATTTGTTATACCACAACTTGTAGATAGTTTTTCAAAATTAATTGATAGTGTTCCAAGTTATGTACAATCATTTGAACATTTAGTTACTTCAAATCTTGGAAATTTTCAAGGCTTTGACAAAGTATGGAATGATATTTTAAATGCTTGGAAAGATGTTTTAAGCTTTGCAGGACAATTTTTAGGAGTTACATTAAATCGTTTAGTTAATATAACTGTTAGTCTCACATCTGGAGTAGTTAATTTCTTCTTAGCTGTAATATTTGCAATTTATATGCTTGCAAGTAAAGAAGTTCTTATTTTTCAATGTAAGAAACTTTTATATGCTCACTTAAAAGAAAAAACTGCAAATTATATTCTTAAAGTAGGCAGGCTATCAAATGAAACTTTTCAAAAATTCATTGCAGGTCAATGTACAGAAGCTGTTATAATAGGAACTCTTTGCTTTATTGGAATGCTTATATTAAAACTTCCTTATGCTCTTTTAATTGGATTTATAGTTGGAGTAACAAGTTTAATTCCTATATTTGGAGCTTTCCTTGGAACTATACCTTCAGCATTTTTAATATTTATAATAAATCCTATAAAGGCACTTGTCTTTATAATATTTATAATTGTCCTTCAACAATTTGAAGGTCACTTAATTTATCCAAAAGTTGTTGGAAATTATATTGGACTATCTGCTATTTGGGTTATGTTTGCAATGTTAGTTGGTGGAAGTCTTCTTGGTTTTGTTGGACTGCTTATAGGAATACCTCTATTTGGAGTAATTTATAAATTACTTAAAGAAAATACAAATAATAAATTAATATCAAAAGAGTTGTCAAATAAAGATATATTAAACAAGTAAATTATTATAAAAATTACACGTAATAAAAAAGTTTTTCAAAGAAAACTAATAAAAATCTTTTTGTAAAATAAAAGTGGTAGATTTTTAATCTACCACTTTTATTTTACAATCCTGCTTCTTTGAATTTATGTTCCATAAATATTGTTACTTTATAAATATGCTTCTTTAAAGCTCCAAGTATAAAGAATATTGCTCCAAATAAACAAAGCATTTCTACATTATGAATTGTACTTGACCAAATAGGTCCTGCAATACCTTCTCTAAATCCATCAATTGCATAGGTAAATGGCCATAATGGTTGTAACACTTCAAATATTTTAGGGTTTGTTTGTATTGGATAAATTCCTCCTGCACCTGCAATTTGAAATACCATAATTACAACTGCAATAGCTTTACCTACATTTCCAAATAACGAAACAAGAGTAAATATTATAAATGTGAATACAACGCAACTTAATAATCCCATTCCAAAGAATACCATTGTATTTTTAGGTTTAACACCTAGTATATAAATATCTCCAAGTAAAACTATTATAGTTTGTATTATTCCTATTGTAAGGAATAATAACATTTTCCCAAAATGCTTTTGCATAACAGAAATTTTTTCTCCATCTTCAAAATCTTCACACTCTGTTGTAAGTAATGCTGACATAAGAAGTATTCCAACCCATATACCTAAAACTGTGTAAAAAGGTGTTAATGCAACTCCAAAAATTCCTGCATCATATACTTCTACATTTTTAACATTTATAGGAGATGACATAAATGATGCCATAGTTTCTGGATTTTTCTCCATCATATTAATAGCGTCATTTAAGCTATTTTCAGTTATATCTTTTGTATCATTTTCAATTCCTGTTAATTTACCTTTAAATTCGTTAATCTTTAAGTTTACATTTGATATTTGGGAAGATGCTACATCTCCACTAGCTATTCCAAAATTGGCTAATGCATTTAATTGAGGTATTATAACCTTACTTCCCTCTAATACATTATTAGTGCTATTGATTCCTTGTACTAAGCTACTTCCTATTGAATTTAAGGCTGGAAGTGTACTGTTATAAAAACTACTACTTGAAGCTGATAAACTACTTGATATATTTGAACTTAAACTCATTAATTTATCAATTACTTTATTTATAGCAGCCTTATCCTTACCTGAATTAACAACATTTTTAAGTTCATTTAATGTTGCCTTATTTTTAAATAATATTGCTTGAAGTTCACTTAAATTAGCTATTTCTTTTTCAATAGAATCTTTTTCAAATAGTCTATTTATTTTTTTAAGAGAATTTTTATCAGCTTCAATTATATTATTTAATACATCTATAGAAGATTGCATTTTATCTATGATATTATTTAAATCTTTATTACTATCTGGATTATTGTTAATATCTCTTAATTTATTTAAAAATTCATTATATTTATCATTAATCATTTGAACTTGTAGTAAATCATTTTTCATTGAATTACTTAAATCTTGAACGCTCATCTGAGTATTCGTTATAAGATCTCTATTTCCTTGTACCATGCCTTGAAGAGAATTTATAGAGTTAGTTACTGTTGGTAGTTCTCCTTTAGCTTCATTTAAATATTTTTGAATATTATTTATATTTCCACTTGAAGCATTTAATTGATTCTCTATTTTATTTAAATTATCTTGAGTTTGATCTAAAGTTGATTTAAGTTCTAATATTTGTGGTTTATTCTTCTTAACATCTCCACCAAATTGATTTAAATACTTAAAAGCTTCTTTATTAACTGCATTAATAAAATTACTCCTTATTTCTTGAGTTAATTTATTTTTAGCTACTTCAGTTATTTTAGTTGCTATTGCATTCACCTTTTCATTTGCTTTATATATTATATCTGGCTTATTAGGATTTTTAGTTAATAAACTTGCTAAATCACTTGAAAATGTTGGTGGGATTTCTATTAAAGCATAATAATCTCCTTCATTTAACCCATAATTACCTTGCCAATTCCCAACAAACTTCCAACCTATACTTTTATTTTTCTTTAATTGTTCAACTATTTCATTTCCAACATTAATACTTTGACCTTTAATGCTTGCTCCTGTATCATCATTTACTACTGCAACAGGAATTTCTCCTGTATTGACATAAGGATTCCAACATGCCTTTATATTGACCCAGGCATAAAGTGAAGGAATACAGAATAGTCCTAGAACTATTATTATGGCAGCAGGATTTCTAATGATATTTTTTAAATCTCTCTTAAAAACCTTAAATATTTTTCTCATTTTTTCCTCCTAAAAGAATAATTCTTTATTCTGATATTCCTGATTCCTCAAATTTATCCTCAAACTTTCTTATATGTTTGCAAAGTTTTTCTTTAAAAAATATTCCCATTATTAATGCTATAGCTGAAAATACAAACAACATAGTAAAATCTAATACTACACTACTAACAAGTGGTCCTGCTATAGCTTCTCTAACTCCACCTAATGCATAAGTAAATGGGAAAAATGGTTGTAGTATTCTAAATATTTTAGGATCAACTTGAATTGGATATGTTCCACCTGAACCTGCAATTTGTATTACTAAAAGTATTATATTCATAGCTTTTCCTATATTTCCAAACAATGATACTAAGGTATATGTTATCATACTAAAACAAAGTGAAGCTACCATTCCAAAAATAATAAAAAGTACAGGGTTTACGGTATAAACTCCAAGTATTAATTTATCTCCTAATGTAATTATAAGACCTTGTATTACTCCCAAAAGTGAAAATGTTAAAAGTTTTCCTAAATATTTTTCTTTAACTGTAAGATTTTCACTTCCTTCAAAAGGAGCTACATCTGTTGTAAGAAGCGAAGTTAATATAAGGCCTCCAACCCACATAGCTAATACTGAATATATAGGTGCCATCCCTGATCCATAGTTTGGAACTTTATAAATTGACTCATCTTTTACATTAAATGGATCTGATATATAAGATCCCATAACTTCAGGTTTACTTTGAAGTATAGTTACAATTTCACTTAAATCATCATCACTTATATCACTAAGTTTTTTACTTAAAAAGTCAATTGAACTTTTAAAATAATTAAACTTTTCTTCTAAATCATTTGATGTATCATATGTTAAACTTGTTCCTTTAAGTGCTGAATCTATAAGTCCATTCATATTTTTAACCATTGTTTTTGAACTTCCAAGTAATTTATTTGCATCTTCAGTTGCTTTTATGTAGTTATTACATATTTTTTCAATTGATTTTTTAGCATTTATATTGTATTCTTTTGTAATTTTATTTACATTACCACTCATTGAAGAATTTAATGAATTAATATCACTTAAAATACCATTACTCAATTTTCCTGTTGATTGCAATGAATTATTTAAATCATCTAATTTTGGATTTTCTGAATTCAAAGACTCTTTTAATTTATTTAAAGAAGCAATCATTTTTGAAATATCAGCATTTGATGATTTTTTATTTAGTTCATTTAAATAATTAGTAATATTATCAATACTCTTATTCATAAAACTTATTTCTTGTTTCATAAAACTTATTGTTGTACTAGCACCTTCTGCCCCGCCATTAGATGCTAATTCATTTAAACTTGCTAAAAGTGCTTTCATTCTATCACTTGAAGACTCTATTTGGTTTAAATTAATAGATAAACTACTAAAAGAAGTATTTACAATATTTTTTGTGTAATTAGTTAATTCCTTAGACTGCTTTGTACTATCTTGCATAGCATCGATTCCACTTGTAACTTGAGGAAGAGTAGACTTTATACTAGTAAGATATGTATTTAGATTTTTAGCATTATTTTTAGTATCATCTAATGATGCTATTATTAAATTTAAATTTTTATCAATCCTAATTATTGCATTTTTTAATTGTATTATATCCCCTTTATTTTTTTGAAGTTTTTCTCCAACTTTATTTAAAGAAGAGAATATTATTCTATTAACTGTTGACACAAAATTAGATTTAATTTGATCAACAAGTTGCTCCTTTGCAATACCAGTTATTTTACCTGATACTGGATTCGCTTTAGTATCTACCTTATAAATAATTTCTGGCTTAACTGGATTATCTGTTGCTAAACTAGTTAAATCTTTTGAAAAATTTTCTGGAATTTCTATCATGGCATAGTATTTTCCATCTATTATTCCTAAATTTGCTTCATTTACATCAACAAATCTCCATCCTATAGCCTTGTTATTTTTAAGTTCTGAAACTACATCATTTCCCATATTAATCTCTTTATTATCAATAATAGTTCCCTTATCATTATTAACCACAGCTATTGGAACTGTACTTGTATTTTCATAAGGATTCCAACAAGCCTTTATATTTACCCAAGCATAAAGTGAAGGAATTACACATACTCCAACTATTATTAACATCGCAACTGGATTTTTAATAATAGCTTTCATATCCCTTTTAAATACTGAAATAACTTTATTCATATTTCACCTCCAAAAGTTTTAAATAATGACAATATCATAATTTTATCAATTTTAAATGTATTGTTAATAAATTTTTTATGAACATTCTATGTCTAACATAAAATTAATTTAATATTATGATCATTTTTTAATGTATATTTAGTAATATTAATGAAATATTTATAATTGCTTAATCATTTTATAACTTTACTGTGATAAAGTTATAAATATTATACTTAAAGGAGGCACTTTATGAGTACAGACACTAAAAAACTTACATTAATATCACTAATTTTGATGATATTTACCTCTGTTTTTGGATTTACAAACATTGCTAGAGCTTTTTACCTTATGGGATATTCAGCAATACCTTGGTATATAATCTCAGCAATCACTTTTTTTATACCTTATGCATTTATGATGGCTGAATATGGAGCTACTTTTAAAAATGAAAAAGGTGGTATATATTCTTGGATGAATTTATCTGTTGGACCTAAGTATGCATTTATAGTTACATTTATGTGGTATGCTTCAAATGTTATATGGATGGTTTCTGTATCATCATCTATATGGATACCATTATCAAATGTTTTTTCTGGTAAAGACACTACATCTACTTGGTCTTTATTTGGTTTAAGCACTCCACATACAATGGCTATTCTTGGATCAATATTAGTTATAGTTATAACAATTTTTGCTACTAAAGGACTAAATAGTATAAAAAAGATTACTTCAATTGGTGGAACATTTGTTGCCCTTTCAAATATTATATTATTTGTTCTTGCAATTTTAGTTTTAGTTTTAAATCATTTTAAATTAGCAGAACCAATTACAGCTTCTGCTCTTATAACTTCTCCAAATCCATCTTATCAATCTCCTATAGGACTTTTAGGTTTTATGGTTTTTGCTATATTTGCTTATGGAGGATTAGAAGTTATAGGTGGACTAGTTGACCAAACTGAAAATCCTGAGAAAACATTCCCTAAAGGAATAAAAATTGCAGCAATAGTTATAGCTGTTGCATATGCAATTGAAATACTTTGTGTAGGATTTTTCACTAATTGGAGTGGTGCATTAAATAGTAGTGATATAAATATGGCAAATGTAGCTTATGTTGTAATGGGTAACTTAGGATATTCTTTAGGAATGGCTTTACATCTTGGAGTACATACTTCTCAAATTTTATATAGTATATTTGCAAGATTTATAGGTCTTTCAATGTTTCTAGCTTTACTTGGAGCTTTCTTTACAATGGTATATGCTCCTATAAAACAATTAATAGAAGGAACTCCAAAAGAAGTATGGCCTAAATCATGGGTTAAACTTGATAAAAATAACATGCCAAAAAATGCAATGATAATACAATGTATAGTTGTTGTTGCCATTATTTTAATTTCATCATTCGGTGGAGATACAGCTTCTAAATTTTTCAATTACTTAATATTAATGAGTAATGTTGCAATGACTATACCATATATATTTATTGCGTTAGCATTTATTTCTTTCAAAAAGAAAGAAAATATAGTAAAACCTTTCGTTGTATTTAAAACTCATTTATCAACTAAAGTTTGGACTATAATTGTTATTATAACTGTTACATTTGCAAATATATTTACAATTATACAACCAGTTTTAACTACTGGTGATTATACAGCTATGATCTTCCAAATTGCAGGTCCAATAGTATTTACTATTATAGCCTTAATTCTTTATGATAGATACGAAAAAAAATCTAAAACTTTAAATTAATATATTTAAACTTAAGAATTTAAATAATAAAATTTAAATTCTTAAGTAAACTACCTTATTTATAAAAAAGTAAAAATAAAAGCTATACTTAAAGTAATATTTTAATTGCTTTAAGTATAGCTATTTTTATTAAATTAATTCTATTTCATCATTTAATTTAATATTTCCACCCTTTAAAACTTTACTAAATACTCCATGAATAGGCATTATACACTTTCCTACTCTATGAAATATTTCACATTCACTATGACACTTCTTACCTATTTGAGTTATTTCTAAAATAGCATCTCCTATTTTAAGCTTTTGTCCAATATCTAATTTATCAACTTCTATTCCATCTACTACAATGTTTTCTCCAAAATCTCCAAATTTAACATTTCCACCTTCAGAATTAAAATCTTCTATTTTTTTTAATTCTAATAAACTTACTTGTCTGTGCCACTTTCCTGCATGAGCATCATCTTTTATTCCAAAATCTTCAATTAAAAGTGCCTCTTTAACTTCATATTTTGCAGTTCCTTTTTTAGGACTTGTGCAAATTGCTGCTACCTTGCCCATAATTAGCCTCCTATTTCATTCATAAACTTTTCTTCTTTATTTTTATCTTCTATCTTAAAGAGATATTTTTCTGGCTTATTGTATATCTCTTCTTTAAGTACTTCTTTAAGATCGTCATCACTAATACCTTTATCTAATAGCTCCTTTAAATTTACTTTTCCTCTCCAATTTAAACATTGCTTAAGGAGCCCATCATTTGTAATTCTAATTCTATTACATTCTTTGCAAAAGCAATTACTCATGGCACTAATAAATCCAATCTTACCTATTCCATCTTCTAATTTTATATATTCTGCTGGTCCATCATGGGAATTTCTTTTTATATAAGAAAATTTAATCTTTTTATTTTTTAAAAACTCAATTAACTTTTCATTTGAAATTCCGCTATAATTTTTCCCTTCTCCAATAGGCATTAATTCTATAAATCTAACATCCAAAGGTTTCTTTGTTGTTAATTTCATTAAATCAATTATTTCATCATCATTAATTCCTTTAACGATAACTACATTTAATTTAACTTTAATTCCTTTATCTAAGCATTTATTAATTGCAGATGTAACCTTTGAAAGATCTCCACCTCTAGTAATTTTAAAGTACCTGTCACTTTTAAGCGTATCTAAACTTATATTAACCTTTTTAAGTCCAGCTTCTACTAATTCATTAACTTTATCGTCTAATAATATTCCATTTGTTGTTATAGCAATATCCTCTATCCCATCTATAGAATTTATATCTTTTATTAAGTTAACTATTTTATCTCTAACTAAAGGCTCTCCTCCAGTAAGTCTTATTTTTCTAATTCCAAGCTTTGCAGCTTCCTTTGAAATTCTATAAATATATTCATTAGAAAGTTTATTATCTTCTGAACAAAAAATATTTCCTTTCTCTGGCATACAATATATACATCTTAAGTTGCATTTATCAGTAATAGAAATTCTAAGGTAATCTATATTTCTTCCATATTTATCTTTTATCGTACTCACCTCAAAACTTTAATAATTGGCTATCTAAAAAACACATAACTAAAATCTCTGCCCTAGTAATTAAATTCGCCACTCTTTCCACCAGTTTTTTTAACTAAATGTATATCTTCTATTACCATTTTTTTATCTACGGCTTTACACATATCATATATTGTAAGTGCTGCAACAGAAACACCTGTTAATGCTTCCATTTCAACTCCTGTTTTTTCAAAAATCTTAACTTTTGATGTTATTATTATTTCTGAATTTTCTTCATCTATTTCAAAATTAATACTACATCCACTTATCATTAATGGATGACACATAGGAATAAGATCTGATGTTTTCTTAATAGCCATAATACCAGCAACTCTAGCAACACCTAAAACATCACCTTTTCCTATTTCTCCTTTTTTTATAAGAGCAATTGTTTCTTTACTTGCTTTTACTTTTCCAGTTGCAATTGCTACTCTCTCTGTTTTATTCTTTTCAGTTACATCCACCATAACTGCATTTCCTTCTTTATCAAAATGATTGAATTTTTTATCCATTTTTACTATTCTCCCTTTCCAAAAGAACAATGTGGGAATGTACAAACATCACAATTTAAACAGAATCCTCCATGTCCATATAAAGCTATATCTCTAAAGCTTAATCTTTCATCACTTAATATTCTTGGAAGAACTAAATCAAATATTGTTCTTTTGCAATACATTACACATCCTGGAAGTCCAACTATAGGAATATCTCCACTATAAGCTAATAAAAACATAGCTCCTGGAAGTACTGGTGCTCCATAAGTAATAAGTTCTGCTCCACATTCTTTTATTGCAGTTGGAGTTACATCATCTGGATCAACAGACATTCCTCCTGTGCATAGTATCATTTCTGCTCCACTCTCTATTGCCTTCTTTATTTCACATACTATTTTTTCCTTATCATCTGGAAGTATAACTTGATTTTCTAAAGTACAACCATAATATTCTACCTTTTTCCTTACAGCTGGTCCAAAAGCATCCTTTATTCTTCCATGATAAACTTCACTTCCAGTTGTTATCATATGAACTTTTTTAGGCTTTATATCTATAACTTTAATTATACTCTCTTTAATTAGCTTTTCTGCTTCTATTATTTTTTCTTCATCAATTGCAAGTGGAATTATTCTTGTAGCTCCAATAACTTCTCCCTTTTTTACAGGGGTATTATTTTGTATAGTTGAAACTATTATATCCCCAAGCATATTTATTTCCAATAATTTTTCTTTATCTATTTTTAAAAGTCCATCCTTTGCAGCTTTAAAATTAATTTTACCTTCCTTTATCTCTCCAAATTCTAGACCTTCTCCACACACTAAATCCTTAAGTCTTACAGCAGCATCATTTTCATGAAGAATTCCTTCTTTATTTTCCCAAACATATATATGTTCCTTACCTATTGAAAGAAGTTCCTTTATATCTTCCTCTTGTATTATATGTCCTTTTTTAAATGCTCTTCCTTTAAATTCTCCTGGAACTATTTTAGTTAAATCGTGACATAATATCATTCCTACTGCATCTTCAACTCTAACGCTCTTCATACCTTTCTCTCCTTATACTACTTTTTTTAATATTTTGTTATATGATATGGTTAATATAATTGAAATAATCACAATTAAAATAAGTATAGTCTTTGCAGTTGTATCATCATTATTTTCTATAGCATAATACATTGCCATTGGAACTGTTTGCGTTTTTCCTGGAATATTACCTGCAACTAATATAGTAGCCCCAAACTCTCCAAAAACTCTAGCAATGCTAAGTATTAACCCTGTTAAAATGCCTTTTTTGCATAAGGGTAAACTTATCTTTCTAAAAACTTGATTATCCCTTGCACCCATTTCTCTTGCTGCATTTTTTATATCTTCATTTACTCCTAAAAGTGCCGCCTTAATACTTTGATACATAACAGGAAGAGATACTATAACTCCTGAAATTACAGCTGCAAACCATGTAAATATAATAGTTAAATTAAAATTATTAGAAAGAAATTCTCCTATAACTCCCCTGTTTCCTAAATTAATTAATATTAAATATCCCACTGCAGATGGTGGCAAAAACATAGGAAAAATCATTATTGTCTCTATTATACTTTTTCCTTTTATGTTTTTTTCAATTAAGAAAAAACTTCCTATTAAAGCTAATATTAAACTTAATATAACTGAAACAGTTACTACCTTAAAAGATATAAAAAATGCATTAAAAATCATATTACTATTCTACTCCAAATCCATATTCCTTAAATATCTTCTTACTTTTATCACCTTTTAAAAAGTCAACAAACTTTTCACTTTCTTCTTTGTTTTTAGTGTTCTTTAGTAAACATAAAACATATTCTATCTTTTTATGATATTTATTCGGTACTTCATATACTATTTTGCTATCTTTTGCTTTCATGGCATCTGTTTTATAAACAAATCCATAAGATGCATCTCCACTATCAACATAATTTACTACATTATTAACACTTTTTGCATAAACAAACTTACCCTTTAAATCATCCCAAAGCTTTAATTTATCTAAAGTTTGTTTTGCATATTGTCCAGCTGGTACAGTTGAAATTTCTCCAATAGCAATTTTCTTTGAAACATTTTTTAAATCATCTAATGAATTTATGTTTTTGTTTTCATCTTTTCCACCAATTAAAACAAGAGAATTTGTTAAAAAGTTATAAGTATTATCTTTATTCACTAACCCCTCTTTTACCAATTCATTTGCATATTTTGTATTTGCTGAAAAGAATATATCAACATCTGCACCTTGAGAAATCTGTTTCTTTAAAGTACCAGAACCACCTATGTTATAGTTAACATCAATTCCTGTTTCCTTTTTAAATTCTTCCTTTATTTTGTCCATAGGCTTCTGAAGACTCGCTGCTATACTAACGGTTATTTGTTTGCTTTCTTTTTTATCATTTTTATCACAACCTGATAAAACAACTAGTGAAATAAGCATAGTTCCAAATAAAACTAAAGACATTATTTTCTTGCGCATTCAAAGGCACTCCCCTTCATTATATCTAATCCATGCTTTAAATCATTTAATAAATAATCTAATATTTCTTTACAAGCCTTTGGACTACCTGGCATGTTAACTATTAATGTTTTATTTCTAATTCCTGATGTTCCTCTTGAAAGCATAGCCCTCTTTGTTATTGTAAAACTATAATTTCTTATAGCCTCTGATATTCCTGGAGCTTCTTTATGTATTACAGCCTTTGTAGCCTCTGGAGTAACATCCCTTTCACTAAAACCAGTTCCTCCTGTTGTAAGAACTAAATCCACCTTTAATTCATCACTCATATATTTCATTTCTTCTATTAATTCTTCTTTTTCATCTGGGATAACTACATATCTTTTTACTAAAAAATCTTCCTTCTCTGCAATTTCCTTTATTATTTTTCCACTTTTATCTTCTCTCTCTCCCTTTGATCCCTTATCACTACTTGTTATTATTCCTAAGGTATACACTATACACCATCTCCTATATTTTTTAATTATATTCTAGTTTAATTAAACATTCTACCATCTTCTTATAATCGTCTATATTAACTTCTTTTACACTTGGAATATTTTTAGTAACATTTGTTGCTAGAAAAATTAGTTTATCCTTTGGAGTTATAATATTTTTACTTATTCCTTCTCTAAACACTTCTATCTTTCTTAATGAACTCTTTTTATATCCTTCAACTATAATAAAGTCTTTATCTTCCATCATAGCTATAAGTTTTTCCAAAGGAATTTCATATTCTAGTTCTTTTATCATAGCCATTCTTTTTTTAGATGATATTATTATTGTATCTGCTCCAGCCATTCTATGCCTATAAGTATCTTTACCTTTTTTATCTATTTCAAATTCATGAGCATCATGTTTTATTGTTCCTACTGAATATCCTTTTAATTTAAGTTCTTTTATAAGTCCTTCAATTAAAGTTGTCTTTCCAACATTTGAACATTCACTTACTACATTTATAACTTTTGACATACTACTCACCTTCTTTTTTAATTAATTCACTATATTCTTCTGGATTATTTATATTTAAAAAGTTATCATTATCTTTTATATCTAAATATTTTGTATTTAAATTTTTTAATAAATTCATAAGCTTATAATCTTTATCTTTAATCATACTTTCAATAATTTTTACAGAAGATTTTTTATATATTCCACATAAAGGCTCTATTTTACCATTAACAATTGGAATTAAGGCATCTTCTTTAAAATCATAATTTCCTAAATAATTTAATATATCTTTATTTAAAAATGGCATATCACAAGCAACTATTAATGCATGTGAAAAACTACTTGTTTTTAATGAAGAATAAATCCCTCCAATTGGACCTATTTCTTTAAAAGAATCTGATACAAGTAAAGCCTCATTCTTAAAATCTTTATAAGCTTTAAAATTATTACAGGAAATTATTTTTTCTTCATAATCTGCAATAGCTAATAAAATTCTATGGATAAAAGTATCTCCATTAAACTTTAAAAATGCCTTTGTCTTATAATTCATTCTACTATTTTTCCCACCAGATAATATTATTGCAGTCTTTTTTATCATATTATAACCTTCACTACATCACCTTTTTTTAGGTGTTTATTAGGTTTAACTTCTAAAATGGCATTACTATTAATCATAGTGTGAACTTGACCTGGTGTTTGGTATACATTATTTATAGTGACTTCATTATTATCATTTAAATTAACTCTCAAAAATCTTCTTTTTTTAGTTACCTTATTATAATCTTCCATTAATAGGGCTTTTTTTTCTTTTAGAGAAATTTTATTTGAAGATAACATTTTTGCAATTATATCTCTACAAGTAAGCTCAAAACTTGTTGCTGCTGCAACTGGTGTTCCTGATAAACCTATATATATTTTATCTCCTTTAAAAGCACCAAACATTGGTGAACCTGGTTTCATATCTATTTTCCAAAATAATATTTCATAACCTGCTTCTTTTGCACTTAACCTAACTATATCTTTCTCACCAACAGAAACTCCACCCGTAGAAATTATAATATCACAGTATTTTTCCATATCCTTTATTGCATTTATAATATCTTCATCTTTATCTAAAATAATATTATATAATATAGGTTCACATCCTAGTTCCTTAAGTCTACTTTTCAAAAAATATCCATTACTGTTATAAACCTTTCCGTATTTTAATGGATATCCTGGATTTTGTATTTCATCTCCAGTATTTAATATTCCAACAACAGGTTTTTTATAAACTTTTATCTTATCTAATCCTAATGAAGCAATAGTCATAATTTCTGCTGAAGTAATAAAGGTATCCTTTTTTAAAAGCTTTGTTCCTTTTTTAAAATCCTCACCTTTATAGCAATAATTATCATATGGAGCTAATTCACTTTTTATTTTAACTACTCCATCACTCTCTTCTGTATCTTCTTGCCTTATAACACAGTCTGCTCCTTTTGGAATTGGAGCACCTGTCATTATTCTAACTGCTTCTTTTTCATTAACTGTCTTTTCTGACACTTCTCCAGCATATATTTTATCTATAACTTTAAGGTATATAGGATTATCCTTTGATGCACCCTTTGTATCATCTCCCCTTATAGCATATCCATCTAAAGGAGAACGGGGAAAGGGTGGGTTATCTATTTTAGAATGTATATCTTCATATAATACTCTTCCTAAAGCATCTTCTATATTAACCTCTTCTTCTTTAATTTTTTTTACTTTACTTAACAATAAATTTCTAGCTTCTTCTAAACTTACCATAAATAACTCTCCTTTAAAGTTAATAATGCCCACTCCTTTTAAAGAATGAGCATTATATTTAATAAATTAATTTATCTTACATATTATACTTCTAATAATCTTAATTAAATAATAAATAAAGATACTGTTAAATCTTACATAAGTTAAACTATAATTTATTTATATTTATTGTTACAAATTTATAAGATGGTTCTCTTGAATAAGCATCAAAATCACCTTTAGTTAATGTATTTATTTCTATATAATGCATTGGTCCATATGCTTGATTTTTCTTAAGTCCACTATTTATTTTAGCCTTAACTTTAACCTTTTTACCATTAGATGATAAAACTTCTATAAGCTCTCCATCTTCTATATTTTTATCCTTAGCTATTTCTTCACTTATTTCTATATAAGGATCAGCTGGTGTAATTTTATTAACTATAGGAATTTCTCTTGTTCTAGTTTGAGTATGCCACTGACCAACTGTTCCTCTACCTGTATTTAAAATATAAGGATATTCCTCTGTTTGCTTTTCTTTATTATCCTTTATATCTTCATACATAAATTTCATTTTTCCATTTGGTCTAAAGAATTTTCCATCTTCATAAAGTCTTCTTTCATCTTCTACAAGCTTATCGCCTTTTCTAAATGGCCATTGAACTCCTCTTCCATCTCTTAACATTTCATATTCTACCCCTGTTATATCACAAGGCATACCTTCTGAAGATTTCTTAAGAAGTTCAAAAACATCTCTTGGTGTTTTCCACATTTCTAATTCTTTTTCTTTTCCAAGAGCCATTCCTATTCCTCTTAAAATTTCAAAATCTGTTAATTCATTTTCCTCTTTAGGAACCATTGGTACTAAGGCAGATAATCTACGCTCTGTATTTATATAAGTACCACTCTTTTTAATTCCAGGAATTGCTGGTAAGAAAAGATCACAAATCTTAGCAGTGTCTGTATCACTATATAAATCTTGAACTACTAGAAAATCAACTTTTTCAGCTGCTTCATTAAACTTTTTGTTATCAATCCATGAATTTGCAGGATTTGTTGAAACTATCCAAAGGCCTTTAATCTTTCCATCTAAAGCTCCTTGTATTATTTCTGGATATGCAATTGTTGGTCTTTTTGGAATATATTCATCTTTTATTCCCATAACCTTAGTTATAAATTTTCTATCTTCCTCATTTGCATAATCTCTTCCAGCATAAATTCCTGTAGTATTACTATATAATCTTGAACCCATTGCATTACATTGACCTGTAATTGAATTAGGACCTGTTCCTTCTCTTCCAATATTTCCTGTCATTACAGCAATATTTATTATTGCTTGAGCTGTTCTTACTGCTTCATACCCTTGATTTACTCCCATTGTCCACCAGAAAGAAACTTTTTTACCATTATGTATTATTTCAGCAATTTCACAAATTTCTTCTTTAGTTAATCCTGTCTTTTCAAAAACATCCTCTAATGTATACTTCTTTACAAATTCTTTAAACCCTTCAAAATCCTCTGTATGTTTTTCAATATAATCTTCATTTATATAGCCTTTTTCAATAAGTAAATTAGCTAATGTATATAAAAATATTAAATCTGCCTTTGGCTTTATTCCATACCACAAATCACAACCCTTTGCAGTTTCTGAATTTCTTGGATCAATTACTATTTTCTTAGCATCTTTATTTTTTCTTATTCTTCCCCATAAAACTGGATGGGCAATTGCTGGATTTGCTCCAATAAATATCATAGTATCTGAAAGTTCTAAATCCTTTAATGTATACCCTGGAGCATCAAAACCAAAGCTTTGCTTATATGCTACAACAGATGTTGCCATACAAAGTCTTGTATTTCCATCTCCCTCCATTTTCATAAATCCTCTTCCTATTAAGCCAAGTAAAGCCATTTCTTCCATTGGTAATTGTCCTGTACTTATGAAAGCTGAACTTCCGTCTCCATATTTTTCATTAATATTTGTCATTCTTTCTGCAAATACTTTAAAGGCTTCATCCCATGATATTTCATGCATTTTACCATCTTTTCCTCTAAGTAGAGGTAATCTTTGTTTTCCATATATAGTGCATTGTTTATCTAAATTTAATCCTTTAATACAAGCTGTTCCTGAATTTACCGGATAATTTTTTGTTCCTATTATTTTAACTATCTTTCCATTTTCAATATTGAAATCAAGATTACATCCTGTAGAACAATAATTACAAACAGATTGTTTAACTTCCATTATGGTCATCTCCTCTTTTTAAGCCAATATTTCACTAAAATCATAGTTAGTTATAATTTTAACATTATTTTTTTTTAATTAATGTGATAATAATCACATACATTTAAAATTAATTATATTTTATCCATTTTTTGTTACTAATATCACATATAAATAAAAAAGCTACTAATAAAAGTAGCTTTTTACTAATCATTATTTGAAACAATTTTAACTAACAATTGTAATATCTCCATGTACAACCATATAAGTGTTACCATTAACCCAAAGGCAGCATACCATTCCATGTATTTTGGTGCTCCATATTGTGCTCCTCTTAAAATAAAGTCATAATCTTGCATTAAACTTATTGTTGCAACTATTACAACTGCCAAACTAAATATTATTCCTATTGGCCCGTTATTATATATTGGCAATGTTATATTGAAAAAACTTAATACAATTCCAATTAATGATGTAACAACAATTGTTCCCATTGCAATCATTATACCTTTTCTTGTTCTACCTGCTAAACTTGGCTTTTTCCCATAAACAGCAAGTGTTATTAAAACAGCTACTATTGTAAGAATTATAGCAGGAAGGACTACTCCTGGATAAAAGTTATTAAATAACTTTGATATACTTCCTAATAATAAGCCTTCAAAAGCTGCATAAATAACACCTGAAAATTGAGCTATCTTTGGCATAAAAGTTGTAATCATCGCACAAATAAATGTAAGAAGTGCAACTCCTGTTAATATTCCTGTACTATATGGAATACGAAACCAACTATAAGTAAATGAAACTGAAACTATTGCAAGAAAAATTATTATTTTACTTATAGTCCCACTTATAGACATTGTAGTATTATTAGATATAATATTTTCAAAACCTTTTTCTAATGCTGGATTTGTTTCTCCTATACGCATATTATTCTAATCCCCTTTCTCTTTTTATTCTATCATAACACTATTATACATTTAAATTATACTAATTCATCATATTTTAATAAAAAAATAAGTATTAAATTCCTGCACGAATTTAATACTTATCCTATGGCAAAATATACTGTATTTTATAAGAAGATTATGTTATATAAAATTAGATTTACTTAGAATAGAATTCAACTATTAATTGTTCATCAATTTCTATTGGTAATTCACTTCTCTCTGGCTCTCTAGTAAATATCCCAGTGAAATTGTCCACATCTTTTTCTATATATGGTAATGTATTTAATTCATTATCTCTAAATGTATTAACGAAAAATTCTGTCTTACGAGATTTTTCTCTAAGCATTACCTTATCACCTGGCTTAAGCTTATATGATGGAATATCAACCTTTTCTCCATTAACAAGAAAATGTCCATGATTAACCATTTGTCTACTAGCTCTTATTGAATTTGCAAAACCCATTCTATAAACCATATTATCAAGTCTTGATTCAAGTCTTAATAATAAAGCCTCACCTGGTTGCATTTTTGATTTAAAAGCTTCATTTATGTATCTTTCAAATTGTTTTTCTAATACACCATAATAAGCTCTTAATCTTTGTTTTTCTAATAGTCTTACACCATAGTCAGATAATTTTTTATCTGCTCTACTTGTGCCTCTGCCTGCACGTTTCATTGCATTAGGATGACCTATAACATTAAGTCCTAATCTTCTGCACATTTTAAAACGTGGTCCTCTCATCTTTGCCATCTTGGCTTACCTCCTATAAAATACTTTATGAAGGTATATTATCACAATTATCACTTATTTGAAAATGATTATCATTATTAAATATTCTCATTTTTAGAAATTATCTTTATTTTTTTAATAAATACTACAAATATATAATAAATACTATAAATTATAAAATAATCTAATTATATTATTTCATAATAATTAATATGTTTTTTTCAAATACTAATTAAAAATTAATCATTAAATACTAAAAACTAAACTAAAAATATTATCTTAATTTCATTATCTTTATTACCTAATATAAAAAATAACTTAATTAAAGAATATTTAACAAAAATTGTTATGAAAATTTTAGTTATATAGTATATAATTAAAATAATAGATAATAATTGTAATAAATTATCTATATGAAAAATATTAAAAGGTTAGATAATTTTTTGCTAAAATGCAAATTTATTAATCTTACCTAATATTTATTATATATTTAGGAGGAATTACTATGAAAAAATATATTTGTGATGTATGTGGTTATATTTATGATCCAGAGGTAGGAGATCCAGATAACGGAGTTAATCCTGGAACTACCTTCCAAGATGTACCTGAAGATTGGGTTTGTCCATTATGTGGAGTTGGTAAAGATCAATTCTCAGAAGTAGAATAATAAAAAAATTTCTAATACAAAATAGGATATGAAATTTCATATCCTATTTTGTATTTTTACTTATTATATAAATATTTAAGAAACTGTATTTAAATTTTTATTTTTTGAATATGCAAATTCTAAAAGTACTGGAGTTATTATAGTAGTTATTACAACAACTATAACTATTGGTGCTAAAAAAGTTGAACTTAATAGCCCTATTGCTATTCCCTTATTTGCTACAATTAATGCTACTTCTCCCCTTGATACCATGCCTGTACCTATTTGAATTGCTTCTCTATTTGTATATTTAAATATTTTTGCTCCAATTGAACATCCTAGTATTTTAGAAAGTATGGAAATTATTAATAAAATTATTGTAAAAACTAATATGCTCATAGTCATACTACTTATCTCAACCTTTATTCCAATACTTGCAAAAAATATTGGAGATAAAATCATGTAAGATAAGGTTTCAAATCTACTATTAATATATTTTGTTTTTTCAGTATTAGATATTATAAGCCCTGCAATAAAAGCTCCTGTTATATCTGCTACTCCAAAGAATTCTTCAGCTATATAGGATAAAATTAAACATAATGCAAAAGCAACTATTATGAATCTTCTAAGATCTTTATCATATTTTGAAAACCAAAGTTTAAATAGTTTATTAAATATAACACCAATTACTCCTGAGAAGATAAAGAAAGCAATTATCTTAAAGAATACTATTGATAAACTTACAGAAGAATCTGAAAGACTTGTTATTAAAGTTAATAGTATTACTCCTAATACATCATCAATTAATGCAGCTCCAAGAATAGTATTTCCTGACTTAGAATTTAATTTTCCAAGTTCTTTTAAAGTTTCAACTGTTATACTTACTGAAGTGGCAGTTAATATTACTCCTATGAATACATTTTGAAGCAATGTTTTGTTATCGATTACACCAGTTCCATTATTATATAAATATGCAACTGCAAATCCTCCTACTAAAGGAATTACAACTCCTAAAACTGCAATAACAAAAGCTGCTTTTCCTGTTTTCTTTAATTCTTTTATGTCTGCTTCTAATCCTGCTGTAAACATAAGAACTATAACTCCAAGCTCAGCCATTTTATGAATAAAATCTGTTTCATGTAATATATCCAACAATGCTGGTCCTAATATAATACCTGCAAGTAATGCTCCAACTACTTGTGGCATTTTAAACTTTCTTGATATTAGCCCAAATATTTTTGTACTTAATAGTATCATGGCTATATCAAGTAAATACTTATATGATAACATTTACTACGATAACCTCCTGTTGTCTTAATTCCTCAAGAATTATATCATATATGTTTTTATTTTAAAATGTTAAAAATTTGTATATATATTAATTAACATTTTATATTTAAATTTTTTAAAAACTTTAAGATAATTTTTTGTAAATAAAATTTTTCTATAATATTAAATTATCAATTTATATTGCATTATTTTATTAATATATTACATAAAGCAGGAATATCTATACCTATTTTATAGTTTTTTCCTTATTAACCTATTTATTTAAGTTTTTTAATATAAATTTTAAATTTATCTATTTTATATAAATCAAAATTAATTGATATTTGAAAATATAAATTATAAATTTTTTGATAATTAGTATCTTCCCTCTATTACATCTACTACAACATTTAATAATATTTTATCTAATCCATAATCAGTTGTATCTATTTTTGAATTTCTTTTCATAAGTTTTCCTATTACATCTTCCTGCTCATCTAAAAATGCTCCTGAATTTTGTATAGCTTCAAATACATCATCTAGATAATATATTTTTGCATCTCCTTCCTCAGCTCCTATTATTGTAGATATTCTATGTCTTGAATCCTCTTTTGTTAAATCATAATTTTCATAAACTTCATCCATTGCATGTAATCTTATTCTTTCTTCATAATATCTATTTATATAACTATGACATCCCTCTAAATCCTTAAATGTAACACCTCTACCATCAGGAAATACAACTAAATAATTATCTTCTGAATTTAAATATTCCATTAAAATTCCTCCTGTGCAAATTATAAATCTAATAAAAAGGTAGGATTAAAAGATTCTCTCTTTCATCCTACCTTATTTTATTTATATTTATTTTTTGTAGTTTTAGTAACTTATATACTTTTAATTAATAGGATTAATTGTTAAATTATCTCCTTCACCCTCAATTTTTACAATTGAACCATATCCTATTGTTCCTTTAATTATCATTCTAGCTAATCTATTTTCTAAAGTGTTTTGGATATATCTCTTAAGTGGTCTTGCTCCATATACTGGATCATATCCTTCTCTTGCTAATATATCTTTTGCACCATCTGTTACTTCTAATTTTATATTCTTTTCAACTAATCTTCTTTCTACATCCCTTAAGAATATATCAATTATCTTTTTAATTCCACTTTGAGTTAATGGTTTGAACATTATAATATCATCAACTCTATTTAAGAATTCTGGTTTAAATTTTGATTTCATTTCATTCATTACTAAATTTCTAGCATCTTCTGAAATCTTTCCTTCTATATGATTATCTAGTAGATATTGAGAACCTATATTTGATGTCATAATTATTATTGTATTTTTAAAGTCTACTGTCTTACCTTTATTATCTGTAAGTCTACCATCATCTAATATTTGTAAAAATATATTAAATACATCTGGATGAGCTTTTTCAATTTCATCAAATAATATTACTGAATATGGATGTCTTCTAACAGCTTCTGTTAATTGACCTCCCTCTTCATATCCAACATATCCTGGAGGTGGTCCAACTAATCTAGATACTGATTGTTTCTCCATATATTCTGACATATCTATTCTTATCATACTTTCTTCTGTATCAAATAATGTTCTTGCAAGTGTTTTTGCAAGTTCTGTTTTACCTACACCAGTTGGTCCTAAGAATATAAATGATCCTATTGGTTTATTTTCATCCTTAAGCCCTGCTCTTGCTCTAAGTATTGCATTTGATACTGATTCTACAGCTTCCTCTTGATCAATTACTCTATTTTGTAATTCTTCATCTAATCTAAGTAATTTCTCACGTTCTCCCTCCATAAGTCTTGAAACTGGAATTCCAGTCCATTTTGAAAGAACTTCTGAAACTTCCTCTTCTGTTACTTCTTCTTTTAATAAAGCGCCATCAGAATTTTCTTTAACTTCTTCTTCTTTTTCTTTAATCTTTTCTTCTAGTTTTGGAATTGTACTATATCTAATTTCTGCAACTTTGTTATAGTCATAATTTCTTTCATATCTTTCAAGTTCACCTTTTGCTTCATCTAACTTTTCTTTTAGATCTCTAAGGTCTACAATGTGTTCTTTTTCTTTCTCATACTTTGCAGTCATTCCATCATTTTCTTCTCTAAGTTCTGCAAGTTCTTTTTCAATTATACTTAATCTCTTTTTAGAATTATCATCTTTTTCTTTTGATAATGCTTCTTTTTCAGTTTCTAATTGGAATATCTTTCTTCTTACAGCATCAAGTTCTGTTGGAAGTGAATCTACTTCTGATCTAATCATTGCACCAGCTTCATCTATTAAGTCAATAGCTTTATCTGGTAAGTATCTATCTTGAATATATCTATCTGAAAGTTTTGCAGCTGCAACTATAGCAGAATCATGAATTCTAACTCCATGATGAATTTCAAATCTTTCTTTTAATCCTCTTAATATTGAAATAGCATCTTCAACTGATGGTTCATTTACAATTACAGGTTGGAATCTTCTCTCTAATGCTTTATCTTTTTCAATATATTGTCTATATTCATCAAAAGTTGTAGCACCAATGCAGTGTAATTCTCCTCTTGCAAGTAATGGCTTAATTAAGTTACCTGCATCCATTGCACCATCTGTTTTACCAGCGCCTACAATTGTGTGAATTTCATCAATAAATAATATTATTCTTCCTTCACTATTTTGAACTTCTTTAAGAACAGCTTTTAATCTTTCTTCAAATTCTCCTCTATATTTAGCACCAGCTATTAATGATCCCATATCTAAAGAGAAAATTATTTTTTCTTTTAATCCTTCTGGTACATCTCCATTAACTATTCTTTGAGCTAAGCCTTCAACTATTGCAGTCTTACCAACACCAGGTTCACCAATTAAAACTGGATTATTTTTTGTTCTTCTTGAAAGAATTCTAACTGCTCTTCTTATTTCTTCATCTCTTCCTATAACTGGATCTAATTTATGACTTTTAACTAAATCATTTAAATTTGTTCCATATTTAGCTAATGCATCATAAGTTCCTTCTGGGTCTTGAGTATCAACTCTTTGACTTCCACGAACTTCTTTTAAAACTTCCATGAATTTTTCTTTTGTTATATCATAAGTTCTAAGAATCTTTCCAGTTTCCCCATCTTTATCTATATTCATTATTGCAAGCATTAAATGTTCAACACTTATATATGAATCTTCAAATTTCTTTGAAATATCTTCTGCATCTATTAATACTTGTTGTATTTTCTTAGTTATATAAACATTTGAATCTGAATTTGATGATGATGTTACCTTAGGTAATAATGATATTGCTTGATTAATAGTATTTTCTAAACTTTTTATTGGCACACCCATCTTTGTAAATATATTTGGAATTAGTCCATCTTGTTGTTCTACTAAACTTGCAAAAAGATGAATTACATCCATTTGTTGATTGTTATTTTTTACTGCTATTAAATTAGCATCATTTAGAGCTTGTTGCACTCTTAAAGTCATTTTTTCTACATCCATCTTTATTTCACCTCTTACAATTTTCCTTTATTTATTTTTATAATATTATATTAGTCAAAGAAAGTCAAAGATTATTTTTTGAATAATTTTTAAAGTTTTAATTAATTATTTCCTTTTCATATAATTTAAACTTTATATTGCTTTAATTTTCTTTATTTATCTTTAATTTATTCAAAAATATTTTTTCTTATATAAAATAACTATATTCATGAAAAAAATTTTTTAATTAAACAAAAAAACCATTAAGAAATTTTTTAATATTTCCTAACAGTTTTTGAATTGAAAATTTATTATAATTAAGTAATTTTATATTTTCTCTTGAATTTTCATTGCAAGTGTAAAATATTTTATTGAGTCTCTTATTTCATTAGTTTTATGATACATATTTCCCATTTCTATATATCTATTATATAAATCTTTCTTAGTTCCAAACTTTACAAGGGAATCTAAAGACAAGTTCATATACAATTCTGCCTCTCTATATCTCCCTTGATTTTGAAGCAATTTTCCTTTTAAATAATAGGCTTTTTCAATTAATTCTATATTATTTATTTCTATTGAAATGTTTAATGCTTTATCTGCAAATTTTTCTGCAAGTTCTATTTTATTGTTTCTTTTAAGTAAAGTTGCACCCTTTACATACAACATTCCAACTTTATAAGTATTATCATTTGGTAGCATTTCCATAGCTTCATTTATTTCTTTTAATGCTTTCTCTTCCTCTCCAACAATAAAATAGGCACCTGAAAAATCTATTTTAGATTCTATGATTCTTATATTATCATCTAAAAACTCATATGATTTTTTTAAATTTTCTTCTTCTACTTCTTTATTAAGTATTCCTATAATTGAATGAGCATAATATATTCTTCCTTTAATTTTCCTTGAACATAGATTTTTTACTGATTCTTTTGCTTTTTCTAAAGTTTTTTTTGCCTCTTCATATTCTCCACATTTTAAAAGACACATACATTCTCTATACATTAAATAAGAATAAAGATCTAAGTCTTTATTATCATCTTCTCTTAATATTTCTAAAATTCTATTATAATATGATCTAGCTTCACTATATTCTTTATTTATATAAAAATAATTTGCCATATCTTTAAAATATATTATAGTAGTTTCATTTGAATTATTTCTTCTGTATAAATCATAATATTTAGAAACTATATCTAATATTTCATTAAATTTATTTTCATTTAAATAGTAATTAAATAACTTATGAATTAATTCAAAAGCTAACTTATAATATTCATAATCAATAGCATATTCTAAATTTAAAAGTATATATTTTTCTTTATCTTTTTTAGAAATATCCTCAGTTTCTAAAAATTTTATATTATCTATGATTTGCTCATAAACATCCTTTGATATATATTCATAATCTAATTGAAGAATATCCGCAACATACCTTAAAATTTCTTCATCTGCCTTTACTTTTCCATTTTCAATACAGCTCATCTTTGATATTGATATCTTTTTTCCACATAATTCTTTTAATGTAATCCCTTTATATATTCTAGCTCTTTTTATTTTTTCTCCAGTTGAATATATCTCCATTTCAGCCTCCCACTTATTTAATTATTTAGTATCCCTATGTCTTTGAAAATACTAACCCCTTCATTTAAATATTTATTAGCTTGTTCATCATTTTTATTATCTATATAAAATTTGCCTAACATAATTGCAATTTCTCCAGCCTTTTTTAGCATATTATTTTCTTTTGAGTATCTATAACTATCTAGTAATATATTTTCTGCTTCTATATTCTTTTCATTTATTATATACATTCTATATTTTATTAAATTACAATCTATTCTTTCTTCTATATCTTCATCAGTAATTTTTCCAAAAATTTCATCTAAAACTTTTTGACACTTAACTAAATCTTTTATTTTTAAATAATTCTCACATATATTTATTAAAGTTTTAATTAATTTTTTGTCATCATTTGAAGTTTTTATATCCTTTGCAAATTCATAGTGCTTAAATGACTCATCTATATTTTCAAAATTATAAAATAATCTTCCAAGTTCATTTTCTATTATATATACATGGTCAGATTTTTCTATTTCCTTATATATTTTTAAACTTTTCTTAGAATATATTATTGCTTTTTCTAAATCCCCTTTTTTATTATGTTCCTCTGACAAAAGTAATAAGCTTTTAGCATATGCTTCTTTATTATTTATTCTCTCAAATTGTTCATTTGCTAAAGATGCATATTCTATTGATTTACTTAAATTATTCATTGCAAAATATGTTTTTGATAAGTAAAAATAAATTTCTCCTAAAAGATAATCATTGCAAATATCATTATCTATAAATACTTTTTCAGCTTGTTTTAAATGGCTGTTAGCAGAATAATATGATTTAAGCTCTAATGTTATCTTGGCAAGATTTAAAAAAGTTTTTATAATTTCTTTATGATTATTATTTTTTATAAAAATTATATTTGCTGATAAGAAACACTGTTCTGCTAAAATTAAATTTCCTTCTCTAACATTTATACTTCCTCTTAAATAAAGCATCTTAGCTTTTTTATTTTCAAGTTTATATTTTTCTGAATAAGTTAAAGCCTCTTCTATATACTTTTCTGCAATAGAGTATTCTTTATTTAGTATATACGCCTCTGCTATTTGTTCATAATACGTACATATTTTTTTTGCTTGGCTCTCTTCAGATTCCATTAAATACTCTACTGTAGTATCTAAGTTTTCTACTAGATACTCTAATAAATCCATTGATGGATTTGACCTTCCTGATTCAACTAAACTTATCTGTCCTGGCGTTATTCTGTCTTTAGCTAAATCCTTTAATGTCATATTAAGTTCTTTTCTTTTTCTTTTAATTTTTTCTCCTAAAGATAGAATTTTCATAATAATCTCTTCCCTTTGTTATTTCTTATTTTATTAACCATTTATTAATTTTATTTACATTTTGTATAAATTTAGATTTATTATAACATGTGTTTATAAATATATACAATATTCTTGTTAAACTTTGTGTGTTTTTTTAACACTAAAATTTAAATTAATTTTAATATATAAAGAAAATAAAAAAGTACTTACTTAGAAAGTAAGTACTTTTTTAGATTATTTCATCATTGACATCATATTTTCTACTGTATCAGTAGCTACATTTGCTAATTTTCTTCCAGCCCTTTTCATTGTTCTCTTAGTTCTTCTGTCTAACTGTGGTAACATAGCCATTCCAACTGCAGTCCCTATTAAGGCACCAGCAGCCATTCCTTTAATTAATTTACTCATAAGATAACACCTCTTTAATAAAAAATTATTTTTGATGCTATCTTTATAGTATGTAATTATATTGTTTTTAAACTAAGAAATTTTTAGGTAATTTTATTTTATTCCTAAAGCTTCCTTAGCTAAAGAATCTACCCTATCATTAAATTTATCTCCAGAATGTCCTTTAACCTTTTTAAAGCTTATTTTTATCTCTTTCATCTTTTCTTGCATAAATTTATTATAATTTGAAGTAATTTCATTATTTCTTTTCCAAGTTCCAAGTGCCCAAGATTCTATTCCTTGATAATCAAATACTATAGTTACTTTTTCATATCCTTTTTCTATAGCATATTCTACTGCCTTCATTGCTCCAAGAACTTCACCTGACACATTTCTAAGTGGAACTGCCTTTTCATCAAAGCCAATTCCTTTATCTTCATAAATAACTTTTCCATTATCTATTGCTACAAGTCCATAAGAAAAATTCTTTTTTTCTAAAGAAAAACTTCCATCTACATAAACAGTTAAACCTTCATCTGCCAAAAAGCTTTCAGATGTTTTTTCATTTAATTTTGTAGAAATATTACTACTATTATTATTTTGCTCTTTATTATCTAAATTTAAAAGAATAAACTCTTTAGCTTTCTCCATAGTTTTAAAACTTTTATATATAGCTCCCTTACATCCTATAACTTCTTTTTTACATTCTTCCCAAGAATTTAAGATTTTAGGAACTCCTGATTTTCCTTTAAATACTGAATAAAATTTTGCCATATAATTCTCCTTATAAATTATAATGTTGATAATTGTTCCACAATATTATAAACTTTCTCCACATTTCTTGCACCTGTAAAGTTAGTAACATATTCAAGCCCAGTTTTTAAAACTAAAATTAGTTCATTTTTGCCTGACCAATTTTCTACTATTACTTTTAAAGGAACATCCTTTGCTATTCTATCTAATGCAAAAAATAATACAGCTAAGTCATCTACTTTCCCAATAAAAGGAATATTATTTGGTATCATATCTGTTGGACAAATTATATAAGCTACTGATGCTGATACTGTAAGTTTTGTTTTCATAGGAACTCTTTCATCCTTTAATAGTCTAAAAATAAGTGCTACTAAATCTGGTACTAAAAATAAATAATCTGAATATTTCTTTGCATTATTAGGTAATTTTTTTTCTATCTTCTCCTTAGTATTTTCTCTCCCCTTAGAATAATAATCATCACATTTCTTTGAATCTTTAATTACTTCTTCAAACTCTTCTTCTTCATTTTGTTCTTCTTCATTTTCTTCACACTTTTGAACTTCAATACAATTTTCATCTAAAGCATTATTTATATATTCTTCATCTCCATCTTTATAAATATTATTACTTTCTAAAGAAGAGCTAGATTCATTACATTTAACTTTTTCTACTTCAGGTTTCTTTTGCATTATTGTTTTTATATCGGAAATATTTACATTAACATTTTGAACATCTGCAAAAATTAAATCATCTTTTATATATACCTCTTGAATTGATAGATTTACAAAAGGTACTTTTTCTAAAATCTTGTCCATATTAATTGTTAATTTATCTTTTGTTGCTTCTATTCCAATATCTCCAGCTTTATTTAATCCAAACTTTAAAGCTAAGCTTCTAAAAATTCTAAATATACCTAATTTATATAACTTTAATTTAGAAAATCTTCCAACAATTTTTCCATCTATAACATTTATATCATCTATTGTTGCCTCAAATTTTATTTTTAATCCTTTAGTAAAAGTTCCTTTCACTAAAATACTGTTATCTATTATCACTTCATCTAAAAACAAACCTTTTACATGAACAAAATCATTTATAATAGTTAAAATATCATTTCCAGTAAGATTTACACAAACCTTTGATATATTCATAAAAACTCTCCTCCAAAATACTTTATTCTCTTTATTTTAACCTTTTATAGTAATAATGTAAATTGTATAATATTTATTAAAAATGAGTTTATGTTGTAATGCTTTTTAAATTTTTACTTTATAATTATTAAATAAAAAATAAAACTGCACAATGTATTGTGCAGTAAATTTACTCTATTAATTTAGTAATAATCCATAAGTAAAATATTTAAATAAAATTCATTAAATATTTTTAATGTGAGAAATTTATCATTTTGTTCTTTAATATTTTATTAAACGATAATTTAAATATAATTATTTTTATCTTATAATTTAACAACAATAATGTATTAATATTTTTATTTAAAGTATCTTAACAACCTTTTATATAATATTTTTTAATTTATGACTTTATGTTTAATTATGTATTAAACAATAGTTTCTTTAAATCAGTATAATAAATTTTTATTGTTATTTTCTAAATTATATTTATTTAATAAATTTAGAAAATTTCAGTTTCCTCATCTATATTAATGATTTCACCTTCTATATTATCTTCTATAAAATCTAATATTTTTTCTTTAGTTGAATGTGCTATCTTAACATCTCCACATACTGCTGAAATACCTATTACCATAATTTTATGATTATCCTGCTTATCCACTTCTCCAACTGAAATATTAAATTTATTTTTTAACTTTTGGATAAGGCTTTTAACTATCATTCGCTTTTCCTTTAATGATTTTACCCAAGAATTTCTTATTGTTATTTTAATAAGTAAGATATCCATAAAAATTATCCTCCAAATTTATAATTAATTTTATACTATTATAATAGTATATATCTAAAATATAATAAATTGTTTAACCAATAATTTCACAAAAAGTAATTAAGTTATTCATTAATTATATTATTTATAAATAAATTAATGAATATTCTTATAAAAATATATTTAAATAAAATAAAAGTCTTGGTAATAAGTTATCAAGACTTTTATTAAAGATTTTTAATTTTATTTTATTATGCTAAAGCGATTACTTCTATTTCAACTGGTGCATCTAATGGTAGCTTAGCTACTTGCACACAGCTTCTTGCAGGTGGTTCTCCTTCAAAGAAAGTTGCATAAACTTCATTAACTGCAGCAAAGTCATTTAAATCCTTTACAAAAACTGTAGTTTTTATAACTTTGTCCATGCTTGATCCTGCTTCTTCAAGTATTCCCTTAATATTTGTTAAACTTTGTTTTGTAGCAGCTTTTATTTCTGTTACCAATTCTTTTGTTTCTGGGTTTAGTGGAATTTGACCTGATGTATAAATCATATCTCCTACCTTAACACCTTGTGAATATGGTCCTATTGCTTGAGGTGCATTATTTGTTTTAATTATTGTTTTATTCATAAAACTCCCTCCTTTGTTTTCTACACTTCCATTATAGGAAATTTTTCATAAAAAGTCTAAATATTTTAAAATTTTTATTTTTATAGTTTTTAATATTTTTTTGTAAATGTTATAATACAAATATAAGTATATCAAAAAGAGGTGTTGTTTATGCATTTAGATAATATTAAAGCTGCAAGGGAAAATATTAAGGATGTAGTAGTAAAAACTCCTTTATTACATAGTAAATTTTTTTCCAAGGCAAGTAACAATAATGTTTATATGAAATGTGAGAACTTACAATTAACCGGAGCATACAAGCTAAGAGGTGCTCTTAATAAAATGATGACTTTAACAAATGATGAAAAAGCTAAAGGAGTTGTTTGTTCATCTGCTGGTAATCATGCTCAAGGGGTTGCTTATGCCGCTAACTTAATGGGAATTAATGCAACAATAGTAATGCCAAATACTACTCCATATCTAAAGGTTCAATCAACAAAAGAATTAGGTGGAAACGTGATTTTACATGGTAACGTTTACGATGATGCCTATAGTTATGCAAAAAAAATCGAAGAAGAACAAGGAGCTACATTTATACATCCTTTTAATGATATAAATGTTATTTATGGTCAAGGTACTATAGCTCTTGAAATATTTGAAGATTTAAAAGATGTTGATGCAATAGTTTGTCCAATTGGGGGTGGAGGATTAATTAGTGGTATTTCATTAGCTGCTAAGGAAATTAATCCTAATATCAAAATAATAGGGGTGCAAGCATCTGGTGCTAATGCAATGGAAAAAAGCTTTCATTGTGGAGAATTATCTTATCTACAATCTGTATGCACAATAGCTGATGGTATAGCTGTAAAGTGTCCAGGTGAACTTACATTCTCAATAATTCAAAAACATGTTGATGAAATTGTAACTGTAACAGATAATGAAATCGTTGATGCATTTTTAGCTCTTAGTGAAAAACAAAAACTTGTAGCTGAAGCTTCTGGTGTAGCATCTTTAGCTGCTTTATCAAAATTAAACTTTGAAGGTAAAAATGTTGTTTCTGTAATAAGTGGTGGTAATATTGATATGCTAACAATAACTGCACTTATTAATAGTGGTTTAGTATCTAGAGGAAGACTTTTCTGCTTTACTTTAGAACTTCCAAATATTCCAGGAGAACTTAATAGAATAACTGAAATACTTGGAGAAGTTAATGCTAATGTAGTTAAACTTGAACATAATCAATTTAAAGCAGTTAATAAGTATAGAAATACTTTACTTGAAGTAACTGTTGAAACAAATGGATATGAACACATTGAAAGAATAAAAGATAAATTTAAAAATGAAGGCTATTTAATAGAACAATTGTATTAAAATAAATAGTGAAGCACTTAATTTTTTAAGTGCTTCACTATTGTAAAATAAAATTTTAAATTAATTTTTATTCTTTTCATTTATACATTTTAGTCCACAGTTTTCTAACTTATCTTTTATATCTCTTTTATCAAATGGATTGTGAAGCATAGCTTTTATAAACAACTGAGGATATTCACTTTTTAAATGTTTCATATATCTTCCCCATATTCTTCCTAATTGTTCATAAGAGTCATTTATATCCTTCTCTATATGAGCTTTTTCATCACAACATTGGCATATTATATTGTAATATCTATCATCAAACTCTTCCAAAAGATGAAATAAAGATATAAGTAAATCTGAAAAAACTTCATGTTCCATTAAAATTGGATTTCCTATAAATGAGATTATCATATCTTTCTTGCTTTCTAAAATATTTATAACCTTTTCTAAATCTATTTTAGAAATATCAACAGAGAATTTATGTTCATCTATAACTCTTTCTAACTCTTTAAAATCATCTTTTCCCCATTCTTTATTAACTATAGCAACCTTTGTAATATTTTCAATATCCCTATCACCCTTTGAAAATTCCTCTAAAAGGTCAGTTCCAAACTCTGAGAAAAATATTCCTTTAATCATATTTAATTTTTCCATCTTATGTGCCTTTTCACGATCTTCTAATAATCTTTCAATTACAAATGCTGTGAAAAAAACTTCCATAGGAATAAATGCTATATCAGCAAATAAAAAAATTAAAGTATGATGCAAATCCTTAAAAATTAAGAAATGTACATAATGAAGAAAAAGGGATAATGCTATGAGCCCTATGCCAATAAGTATAGTTTCTCTCTTATGTTTATTATTCATAATAATTTTTCTCCTTGTATAATTTATGCTAAATTTTATGTCTATTTTTATTTATTATACAAAATTTTTCTATTAAAATCATTATATTTTGTAAGACTAATTTATAAATAATAATTATTTATAAATTATAATTCCAAAGAATTTTTTCAAATTTAATGTTATAATATTTTTAATGAAAGGGAGGGATATATCTTGAATAAAGAACTTAAGATAAAGAAAATTGATGAGCTTATTAAAGAATTAAATGAATATAAAACTGCTATTCAAGAAAATACTACTTACTCTGAAGCAAAAAAATTAGATAAGCTTCTTGCTGATAAAGACAGTAATATTTCAGAATTATTTAATTGGAAATCTGAAAAAATAAAAATTGAATATGCAGAATTTAAAGAAGATACTAAAGAAACTATATTAATGAGTAGAGATAAAAATTTCTTTGCTAAGGAAACCATTGATGGATATGAAATTTTAGACGCGGATGGAGATTTAATAATAAAACCTATAATTATTTTAAGTTCCTTTATTATTGAAATAGAAAAAAAATTTATAATTGAAAATAAGTATATATTAGAACTTTGTAAGCTAAATTCAAATAGAGATATTATTATAAACTTTATGAAGGATTATGATTATAATTCAATTGATGAATCACCTGGAGATATAAGATTTGATTTTGATTGCAATTATATATCCTTTAAATATGATAATGAAGAAATTGAAGTAATAGATCCTTCATTTGAACTATTTGATAAATTTAAAACGGTATGTCCCCAAGCTGTACTTAGCAGTATACAGCCATTATTTTTTTAATAATATATTAAAAACTTATCTATAAAAAAGATACATTAATATATTTTTCTTTTATAATACTCTCTTAGTTAACAATTATAGTTTATATTGTAATTTGAGGGGTATTTTTGAAATATGGTATTTTTTAAAATTTATATTATCATAGATATCCTATTAAAGTAAATTATAATTAAAAGAAAAAATATTAAATTTCTTAAAATTATAAAAATTTATATTAAAAACAAATAAAAAAGGGGGGCTTTTATGTTTAATAGAAAAGTTTTGTTGGAACTTACTGACGTATATTATAATATGGATACTCTATTAAAAGCAGTAAAAGAATACTATAGAGATCAAGGTACATTATGCAAAGTTATAGGAAAAGATAATCTTGGTAATCCATTGCTTTTAATAAACCTAAGAACTTATGAACTTAGAGTAAAAAATATTACTCCTGGAGGGGTTCAACGTTCTCTTTCGCCAAATGAAACATGGCCTCAGGTAATGGGTATGCAACAAATTATATTAAAAGAAATATAACTTAAAAAATTAAAAGCTGTTTTGCAAAATTAAAATATTTCGTAAAATAGCTTTTCTTTTTCATTTTTATTTTATAATTATAAATAAAATACTATTCCTAAAAAGGGACAAACAATAATATTTTTACATATATTAAATCAAAGCATTACTTAATATTTGGAATAACTTTTTATGAATGAAAGTAATACAATATTTGAATCTTATATTAAAAATAACACTTATTTTAATTCAAATTCTAATATAAACATTAATAATTTATCAGAGGAAGAAAAAAAATATTATTTTTTAAAAATAGATTTAGAAATATCAAATCTTGAAATTTTGGCATCTTTAATTTCATTTACATCTTCTATATATTATTTAAAAGCATCTTTTATAGGGAATGAAATAATAAGAATTAGACTTAGTGGAGAAGAAACTCCTTTAGATGCAACTCCTTATGTAGATGTTGGTGAAACTCTTGGATTTATTTCTTTATTTATATTTACTTTAGCAGCTTTTAAACGCTCTGAAGAAAAAACTGAAGAAAATTATAACCATTCTTTACCTTACAAAAAAATTTCACTAAGCTATATCCCAACCCTTATTGCTTATATGAACAGAATAAATGCAAGAAAAGATATACTTAATGATCTCCCTAATATTTAAAAATTACTTTTGCTATATATAGTTATTTCCTTTTTCATGATTAAGCAACTTTACTTTTAAATTAATCCCACCACGATATCCAGTAAGATTACCATTACTTCCAACTACTCTATGACAAGGAATAAATATAGGAATAGGATTTTTGTTACAAGCAAGACCAATTGCCCTAGCACCTTTAGGGTTTCCTATTCTTTTTCCAAGTTCTTTATAAGATAAAGTTTCTCCATAAGGAATATTTTCTAATTCATTCCAAACTTTGATCATAAAATCTGTTCCTTTAACAACTAAAGGAAGTGAAAATTCTTTTAAATCTCCATTTAAATATTTATTAAGTTGAATTGAGGCTTCCTTTAATATTGGTACTTCTCTAATTTCATCATCTATATTAAACTCATTCTCTTTAAAGTAAAGATTAGATATCTTTCCATCTATTTCTTTTATTCCTATATTGCCTATTTTCGTTTCATAAAAAAATATCGCCAAAATAACACCTCTTTTTTACTTTTTATTTTTCCCCTTTAAAAAATTATATATTCTAAAAAGTTTTGGATGATTTTTTCTTTCTTCCCTTTCCCTTTTTAGGTTAGCTATCATAAGTATTGGCTCTAATAAAGTAATTGTATCATTATACCCTTCATTTATTCTCATTTTCTTAGCTTTCATATCTAAATTCAGTGTTCCATTTAATGTATTTTCATTTAAATTTTTTGGAATTAACTCTAATATTTTAGTATTTGGATAAAGCGATTTATCAATTCTAACATCCTTTGATAGAAGAACAACAATAATTACATCACAATTTTCTCTATAAACAGGAAAAATAGGCGTATTGTCTACAACTCCACCATCTATATATTTCCCATTTAAAATATCTGTACAATCATATATCATTGGAAGAGATGCTGAGGCAACTATTATTTCTTTGGCTAAATCATCTTCATAATCATTAATTTTAAAATATTTTGGCGTAAAATCTGGAAGTTCAGTACATGCAGCATAACATATCTTCCCCCTTCTTTTAACCTTTTCTATATTTAAATATTTATTTATAATTTCTCTTGCTCCATCCTTTGGCACTCCACCTTCTTCTAACTTTTTCATCATATATTTTTTCACGAAATTTGGATGCCTACCACCAATTACAAGTTCTACTCCTCTTTTTATAAGTTCGAATTTACTTATAGGAACTAATTTATCCATAGTAACTTCATCCCATAAATTCTCAGCAGATTGCATATCATCTTGTGCAAATAAAATTGCATTAAAAGCTCCAATTGAAGCTCCTGAAAAAACATCTATGTACTTATCTAAATCTAACTCTTTAAGAGCTTTCCATACTCCAAGTTCATAGGCTCCTTTTCCGCCTCCACCTGATAGCACTAGTCCTATCTTCATACAAATCTCCTTTTTTTAATTAAACTACATTAATTTAAATTATTTCCAAAATCTATATCAAATAATTATAAGTTCTATAAAATATTTTATAATAATCTATTTTTAAGTATAACACACATATTTTTTTTAATAAAAATATATAAATATTAGTTTTTTAATTTTTATTATAATATTTATTAATTTCTAAAATTTATTATAAATTACTAATATTAATATTTTTATCCAAATATTTTATTTATTTTTCATATAAAAATAAAATATTTATATTTTTGTGATATTAATCACGGAAATGTTCATTATTTTATGTTATTTTGTTAAAGAATTAACAATTATTACTTAAAATTACGGAGGCATTATTTATGAATAACTTAACATTAAAAGGTAATTCTAATCGTGGTTTAATAGGAGCGACTATTGGTTTCTTTATAGGATTTGCTGCAGTTTCTCTTTATGGACCTACAGTCGCAATATTTAAACATGTATTTGTAGATCTTAATCCAATTTTATTAGCATTATTAATATCAGCACCATCCTTATCTGGATCTTTATTAAGAATTCCATTTTCAGCTTGGGTTGATACAACTGGTGGAAGAAAGCCATTTATAGTTTTATTAATATTATCAATTATAGGTATGGCTGGATTATACATAGTAATGGCATTTTTTAGAGAAAATCTAAGTCAATATTACTGGCTATTATTTTTACTTGGAATATTATCTGGTTGTGGTATCGCTACATTCTCTGTTGGTATTAGTCAAACTTCTTATTGGTTCCCTCAAAAGAAACAAGGTGTAGCTTTAGGAGTTTATGCTGGAGTAGGTAATTTAGCACCTGGAATATTTGCATTATTAATACCAAACTTAGCTCTTCCTTTCTTAGGATTATCAGGTTCTTATTTAGCATGGCTAGTATTTTTAATAGTCGGAACAATAATTTACATAAAAATAGGTCAAAATGCTTGGTACTTCCAATTACTTGATAATGGTGTATCTAAAACTGAAGCTAAGGAAATTGCTTCATCAGAGTATGGACAAGAATTATTCCCTAAAGATAAAGTAAGTGAAAGCTTAATTGCTTCTGCAAAAACATGGAAAACATGGGCTTTAGTACTTATATACTTTACAACTTTTGGTGGTTTCTTAGCTCTTACAAGTTGGCTACCAAATTACTGGATGAGTTTCTTCTCATTAAATATAAAAACAGCTGGTTTATTAACTGCTATGTATTCTATTGTTACATCAGTAACTAGAATTTATGGTGGAAAAATAGCTGATAAAAATGGCGGAGAATCTACTGCTACAATCTCATTAATAATAGCTCTTGTAGGTGCTATATTTATGACTTTTGCAGGTTCAATAACTATAGCAGTTATAGGTGTTTTACTTTTAGGTATTGGAATGGGAGTTGCTAATGCTGCTGTATTTAAAATAGTTCCAAATGTAGTTCCTGATGCAATAGGTGGAGCTTCTGGATGGATTGGTGGAATTGGAGCCTTTGGTGGATTTGTTATTCCTCCTTTAATGGCCTCATTTATAGATAAAAGTGGAAAAGACTTAAGTGGTTTCCCTAAAGGTTTTGTAATCTTCATAGCATTAATTGCAATTTCTTTATTAATTATGTGGTTATTTAAAATCTTTTCAAATAAAAAAGCATTAGCTTAAAAAAAATAATTAAAGAAAAAGAGATGAATTAATAAAATTCATCTCTTTTTCTTTTTATTTAATTTTCAGTTTTTCTATTATTTCTCTTTAAAATAAATACTCCTGCTATAATTGATATGGCTGCTATTATAGTAGCTAATAGTCCTATTTCATAACCTGTTTTAGGAATATTATTTTTTGAATTATTGATATTATCTTTTTCATCTGTTTTTGTAATTTTATTATTTACTTTAGTGCTTGAATTTGTTTTAGATTTATTATTACTATTTGTTCTATTATCTAATTTTGAATTATTCTCACTACCACTTTTTCCAGTATTTTTTTCTTTACTACTATTTTTAGTATCATTTGCTTTATTATTATCTGCATTTATTTTATTTTCTTTATTGTCATCCTTATTAGAAGGCTGCTTATTTTCTTCTATTGCAAAGGCAGTTTGAGATGTTGTATGTGGTTTTTCTGCTGCAAGTAAGTTTTTATACAATAAATAATATACAGCTGATGACCAACTAAAGTTTTTAGAGTTTAATCCAGCACCATTTTCAGGATCATAATTTTCTCTTATAGGTCCATCTGATGTTAGGCCTTCTGCCTTATCAAATAATTTTTCTGCCATAGTTGTTGCATCTTTATTATAGCCATAGTTTTGAAGTGCTTCTACTCCAAATAAAGCTTGATCAAGCCATACTGGTCCTCTCCAATATTGAGTAGGAGCATATTTAGGATTATCCTTTGATGCTGTTGGAAATGGCATATAAGTATTAAACTTGTTTGGGCTCATAATATTCTTTTCTACTGCTGAAGCTTGTTCTTTAGTTGCCATTTTAGCCCATAGTGGTATCCAACCTTCAGTTCCTTTTCCTCTATTAACTAATAATTTTTTCTCTTTTCCATCATTATTAATTTGAAGATCATAGAAAAATCCAGTTTTCTTATCAAACATTTTATCATCAACATATTTCTTTACATATTCAGCCTGCTTCTCAAACTTTTTAGCATCCTCTGTTTTTCCTAGAACTTCTGCCATTGATTTTAAAAATCCTTTTTCAGCATAAAGATAAGCATTTAAGTCTACTGATTCTTGATTTATAGAATATCCAATAACCTTTCCTTTTTTATTTTTGTTTTGGAATACTTTAACTCCTACATCATCTTTTCCCATTCCTTTAACATCAAATCTTGTTGCATTATCCATTCCACTTTCCCATGCAGCTGCTTCAATTATTGCATTAGGATCAATTTCAGGATTTCCATCCTTATCTAATATAACTTTACCATTTTTATCATGTAAATCATGGGCATCATGTACCATTGCTCCATATTCAGCTATACCATTTTTATCATGGTCTCTATTTTTATACCACCATTCATGGTAAGCTACTAGTTTAGGATACATCTCTTCTAAGAAACTTTTATCTCCAGTTTCTTTATACACATTCCATACTGCCCAAGCAGATAGTGGTGGTTTTGAGTTTCTCTCATTCCAGTTTCCACCTATTCCTCCTCTTTCTGAATCCTTATTATAAAATATTGCATCTATTACTGCACCAGCATCTTGTGGTCTTACTTTATCATTTGGTTTAATTTGATAATCAAACATAGCTCTTATATTGTTTTCTGCTAAATTTCCATCAAAATTAGCTGTAGCAACTGCATGCTTCCATGAGTCCCAAGCCCATAATCCTAAAAACCATTTATAAGACATTGATGGTACAATTCCATCATGCTTAATAGCACCTGCTGGACTTCTCCAATTAGTTGTTAAAGTTTCCATAGCTTTAACTGCTACATTATTATATTTAGAATTTGTTTCTTTAGTTCCTTTAAAAGTTTTATCTAAATAACTTTGCCAACGATTATTATTTTCCTTAAAATATGTATCTCCATTAGATAATAAATTATCTATCTTTTCATTTTCACTACTTAATTCTTTATTGGTAAAAGTATAACTTTCTGTAGTATAAGTTTTAAAATCTTCTTTTGGTGCTATCTTAACTTCTTTATTTAATTCAGTTACATAATTATTTCCATCTATTTTAGTTTCAGTATCACCTTTATAATTAATTGTGAATTTAGTTTCTTTACTTGAAAAGAAGTTCCAAACATACTGTATATCACTAAATGTAAATTCTACTCCTTTTTTTGTTTTAATAACCTTTTGATTAAGTGGTACTGTATATCCATCTTCTTTAAACTCATTAAAAATATGTCCTTTCCACTTTATCTTAAGGTTTAAATTTTTATTACTTTTATTTGTTATTGATGTTTGTATTAATGCTGTTCTATTTGTTGGAAATATTAATTTTAAGTTTAAAGTAAAATCCTTTAAATCATATTTTTGAACTAAACTTCCTGGATAATATATAAAAGAAGCTTTACTATCTTTACCTAAATCATATACTTTTCCATTGTCTGCATTTGTTATTACTATTTTACTTAAAGAATCTGATAAATTAACTGGATATTCCTCTCCTATTATTACTGGTCCTAAAAAATCTCCATAATAATTTTTATCCCCTTCTTTAGGTAAATAATATCCATGCCAAGCTCCCTTATCTGAAAAATTATTATATTTATTGTTAGAATTCTCTCCATACAGACTACTACTTGGCTCTCCGTTTATATTTAATACATTTTTGTAATCCGTTACTTCATTTCTTTTTTCCTTTGCAAAAGCATTTACTCCTGTCAAATTTACTATCATCATTGATGATATTCCAAGTGATGCAATAAATAACTTTTTTCTTTTGTTTAAAAACATCTAAAATCCTCCTTTTAATTATAATTTATTAATATAGTAAATTAATTCCAACTTTAAAAACGTTTTCAAAAAATTAAAAATAAAAACTTCTAAATAGTCCTCGTTTAGAAGTTTTTATTTTATGTAATTGTTTATAAAAGATGATTTATTTTAATTAAACTATCTATATCTAGAGGTCTATTACATAAATATAATATCAACTTGAAATTTTTTAGTCAACATTTGTTTAAATTTTTAACAAAAGATAATATTATTTTTAACATTTTATTCATCAATATTTTAAATTCATAAAATTTATGCGATATATTAATTGAACATTTATTCTTTATGCCATTAACTATTTAACGCTACTAAACATTAGTTATTTTTCAAAACATTTGTTAAAAGATTTCTTTCCTTATAAATCTTGAAGAATTATATAAATAATATTATAATAAAATTTAGATAACTTTATAATTTGAAAGGATTTATTATGATTGGTGACTACGAAAAAATGAATGAAACCGAAAAGCTAACTTTTTTAGCTGAGCTATCAACAATGTATTATGACTTAGGCATGACACAAAGTGAAATAGCTGCGAAACTTTCAATTACACGTTTTAAAATATAAAAATACCTACAAGAAGCTCGTAATAATCATGTTGTTGAAATATCAATAAATTATCCAAGAGAGAGAATGTTTGAAATAGAAAAATCACTAAAAGAAAAATTCAACTTAAAAAATGCTATAGTCTTAAATACTAGTTCTCTTCCAATAGATGAAACACTTCATTCCATAGGAAAAACTGGAGCTGAATATTTACAAGGAATTATCAAAGAAAATACTATCTTAGGTATGACATGGGGAAAAACTATTTCTAGCGTTATAAAACAACTTAATCCTAAAAGTAAACCACCAATAACTGTTGTTCCAGTAGTTGGTGCAGCTGCAAAGGATGACCCTTTAGTTGATACTCCAGACTTAATAAGAATGGTTGCTAAAGCATACAATGGAAAATATAAATATTTATATGCTCCTTTATATATTGATAACGATTATGCAAGAAAATCACTTCTTCAAGAACCTGTAATAAATGATACTTTATTTTTAGCTAATAAAGCAAATATAGTTCTTACAGGAATAGGTACCACAGATGCAGTTTTTGCTTCAAGTTTATGGTCTAATTATTTAATACATGACTTAAAAGTTAAAAACGCAGTAGGATGTGTCTATGGTTACGTTTTTGACATAAATGGTAATCTTATAGATAATAACATAAATAACAAAGTTGTAGGTATAGATTTAAATACTTTATTACATGTAGAATATAGAATCGGTATAACCTCTAGCAAATTTAAGGCAAAAGCTATATTAGGAGCTTTAAGAGGTAAATTTATAAATGTATTAATAACTGATGAAGATACAGCTACTAAAGTTTTAGCAATGGATAAAGAATCATAAGTAAAAAAAGTAAGAGAAACTTTTAAGTTTCTCTTACTTTTTTGCTTATATATATTTTCTAACAATTATTTATTGTTTTCATATAATTTGTAACTAAACTCATAAAAACAGTTACTCCTAAAAGATCTGCACTTCCTCCAGGACTTATATTTTTTTCAATAAAAATTCTGCACAAATCTTTTATTTTATTTTTTCCTAATTCTGTTTTCATTCCTCCCAATTCCATTATGTCTTTAGAAATATCTTTAACATAATTTAATACATCTAAGGAATGTCTATTTATTATAGTTGAATCTTCGCAAAATTGCATTATACCAATTAAAGTGTGTACAAGCCTGTCATTTTTCTTTAGAAAAGATGTATTTTCATATAAATCTAAAGCATAATTAAAAACTAAAGGAATACCTCTTTCAGCTTCTCCTCTAACACCTTTAATATTGTATTTTAAATATAATTTTTCACCATTTGACAGATTTTCTTTATATCTTAAATTAACAAAATCATTTTCTGTAAGTCCTTCACACATCTCTTTAATAATTGTTTGTATTGATGAAGAACTTTTGTTGTCATATATGGCTTTTCCAACAGCTCCGCAACATATTCCTATTAAAAATATCATTCCTTTATGGGTATTCACACCATTGGTTTTTAAAAACATATCTTTTTCAGCTTCTATACCAACTTTTCTTATTTCATTAAATATTTCTTTGGAAGACTTATCTTGATATCCTTTTTGAGTGAAAAGTATCAAATATTTTAAAATAGATGATGTACTATCAATAAAAGTATAGAAATTCATATCTTTGTGGGCACCATTAGATACAGGAGAGACCAGTCCAGGTGATGGGAAACAGGATACTTCATAAAGCATTGCCTGAACTGCTAGGGAACCTATATCTAGAGAAATTTCATTTATATTATATTTTAAATTTTTATCCATAGTAATCTCCTATTTTAGCTATTTTAAAACTCTTTATATTCTCTTATTAATGAATCTATTTTATTTAATATTTCTTGAAGTGAATGATTTCCTTCTCTTCTACAAACATTTGCATTCTCATCGCAAATTAAGCATTTTCTTTTGCTTACATTAAATTCCGTTCTACTTACTTGTCTATATTTATTATCAAAGACATCTAAATCAAATAACCTTCCTAATTTATGGTTTTCCTCAATGGAAATAGTCATTTTTTTAACTATTTCCATTGGAGCATCAACACAAATAAATGTTTCAAAACCAGCAGGTGTAACATTTTCTTCTAAATGAATGATTTCCAAATTCCGTTTTTTAATTTCTTCTTTTAAAGCACTAACACCTGCATTATGGGCTATTTTATATTCGTCTTTAATTTTATAAAAACCTGGTATATTTAAAGTAAATGATATTAAAGTTGTATTATATTTTTCAATAAGTTTTCGTTGAATTTCAACTCTTTTTTCTTTTCCTTTAAGTATTTCTTGTAATAGAGTAACCTCATCATGGGTCATAAAATCACACCATTTCTATTTTACTTGTCTTATTACGTCTATTATACTACCATCTCTATATTCTACAACACCAACAACTTTATCTGTATATTCTATTGGTTCTGGTGTTCCAGTAATTTTTTCTGCTTTTTCTTGTAATTCTTCTATTGTAAATAGTGGAAGTTTTGTCTTTGATAATTTTTCTATTAAATCTTTTCTAGCTGGGTTTACAGCAACTCCTCTATCAGTAACTACAACATCTATAGTTTCTCCTGGAGTTATAACTGTATTTACTTTCTTAACAACAGTTGGTATTCTTCCTCTCATCAATGGACAAACAATCATTGCTAATTTAGCACCTGCTGCTGTATCACAGTGTCCACCTGATGCTCCTCTTATAACACCATCTGAACCAGTTATTACATTAACATTGAAGTCTGTATCAACTTCTAGTGCACTAAGTACAACAAAGTCTAAAAGATTTGCAATACATCCTTTGTTAAATGGATTTGCATAAAGAGATGCATCTATTTCACAATGTCCTTTATTTTCTCCTATTGATTTTGCAGCCTTTAAATCGAAACATTGAACATCAAATAATTTGTTTATTAATCCTTCTTCAAAAAGTTCTACAAATTGTCCAGTTATTCCACCAAGACCAAAACTTGCTACAATATTATCTTTAATCATTTTTTCCTTTAAGAATCTAGCAACTGCAAGAGATGCTCCACCTGTACCACATTGCATTGAAAAACCTGGTTTTAAATATCCTGAAGCTTCCATAACTTGTGCTGCATAATTTGCTATTAAAAGTTCTCTTGGATCTTTAGTATATCTTGTAGCTCCTGAAACTATACCCTTAGGATCACCAATTGAATCAACAACAACTACATAATCAACATCTGTTTGTGATATGCTTGCTGGAGTATTTGGATATGGTACTAAGTTATCTGTAATTAGTACAACTCTATCTGCATACTTACTATCAATTATTCCATAACCTAATGAACCACAGAATGATTTACCATCATATCCATTAGCATTACCATATTGATCGCAACTTGGTGCTCCTAAAAATGCTACATCAATTTTAATATCTCCCATTTCTATTGCACGAGCTCTTCCACCGTGTGAACGTATTATTACTGGTTTTTCCATTAATCCATGAGAAATTTCATCTGCTAATTTTCCTCTTAATCCACTAGTTATTAATTGTGTTACTACACCATTTTTAATATGCTTTATAAGTGGTTCATGAACTTTATTTAAAGAACTTGATGCTATTGTTAAGTCCTTTATTCCCATTTCAGCAATTACGTCCATAACCATGTTTAATACATAGTCTCCTTCTCTGAAATGATGGTGAAAAGATATTGTCATTCCATCTTTTAATCCACTTTTAATTATTGCTTCTTTTATGCTATCTACTATTTTACTATTTCCTTTTGGTGCACCTGTAACTTCACTTCCAACCTTTCTTCCTGTTGGCTTTATAGCAAATGCTCCTTCAAATGGTTTTACTTCTTTTATTCCTGCTATCTTTTCAGGTATTTCTCTTCCTAACTTATTAAGCATTTTCTTCACCTCCGAATTTTTCTAAATCCACACCAGCAGCTTCTGCTAACATTAATGCTCTTTGTGCTCTTTCTATAATAGGCTTATCTACCATTTTTCCGTTTAATGATACAACACCTGATCCTCTCTTCTTAGCTTCTTCACTTGCATTTATAATTCTGATTGATTTTTTAATTTCCTTTTCAGAAGGAGTATATATTTTATTTACTGGAGCTATTTGTCTTGGATTTATTACTGATTTTCCATCAAATCCTAATTGTTTTATTAACTCTACTTCTTTAATAAATCCTTCTTCATTATTTACATCTGAGAATACAGTATCAAATGCACAAATTCCAGCAGCTCTTGTAGCTAATAAAATTTGACTTCTAGCAGCTAAAAGTTCTACACCTTCTGGTGATCTTGTTGTCTTCATATTAGTTACAAAATCTTCTGCTCCTAATGCAATTCCCATTAATCTATCACTAGATTTAGCTATTGAATAAGCGTTTAGAACTCCTAAAGCACTTTCTATAGCAGCCATCATCTTAGTTTTTCCAACTGGTATTCCAGCTTCTTTTTCTATTCTTGCAATTTCTCTTTCAACTTCAATTACATCTTCTGCTTTTTCTGTTTTTGGAAGTCTAATTACATCTGGTTGTGCTCTAACTATAGCCTCTAAATCTTCTAGTCCAAATTCGCTATCTAAAGCATTTATTCTAACAACAGTTTCTGTTCCTTCATAATCTATACTTTTTAAAGCATTAAAAACTATTAATCTTGCAGCATCTTTTTCCATTAATGATACTGAATCTTCTAAGTCAAACATTATAGAATCTGATCCATAAATGTGAGCATCTTTAACCATACCAGGATTGCTACCTGGAACAAACATCATAGTTCTTCTAAGCTTGTACATTATTTCATACCTCCCCAATTAACTTTTGTAACTTCTGCTCCTCTAAATGCAGCAGCTTCTACTCTAGCTTTTATAATGCAATCTAAAGCACCCTTATCATTTGCTCTAACATTTGCATTTTTAACTCCAAGTTCTTCTAGTGTTTCAATTATTACCTTCTTTATTTGTTTTCCAAATTGCTTTTCAACTGTACTAGTTAGTTCTAAATTTATTCCATTTTCATTTGGTTCAATTACTATAGAAATATCACTAGATTCTAAAGTTCCAGCCATAGCTATTTTCTTAATTTCCATTAACTTATCCTCCTCTTATGTTAATATTTATAATTAAATATTATTTACTTATTTTTTATTAACTTTTCCCCTTCTTTTGATACTAAAAAATCATATGTACTTTCAGGAACAAAGCCTTTAAGTTTAGAAAACTCTCTATTTTCAAATAATTTTCTAACTTTTGAAGCACTTATTATTTCATTATTATTTTCCAATCTTGGCACTTCTATAACTTGTATTCCATTTTTATCTAGTATCTCTTTCATAGCTAGATTATATTCATTAGTTACGAAATCTAAAGGTTCCTCTCCAACATATCTTCTTTTTATATTTAAAGCTTTCACTATATAATTTAGAAATATTTTTATATCCAAATTAGCATGTATTTTTACTACATTATCTTTCTTCTTTAAAAAATATGATGGAAAAGTTGCATCTGATATGATGTAGTCTTCAGCTTTGTGTAAAACTATATTATCTAAATCCTTTAGTCCTTCCTTTACTAACTTATATCTAACTTCTGGAGAAAACATAGATTCATCTTCCCAAACTACAAAAACATGAACTAAATCATTTTCTTTTGATGCTTTTTCTATAAGATATCTATGTCCTAATGTAAATGGGTTGCAATTAACAACTATTGAAGCTATTTTATCCCCATTTATGTTAGGAGTTTCTTTTTTTAGCTTTTCACAATACTTATTTATTCCATTAGGCAGATTTTCTAGTAAGGTAACTTTATTCTCTACTGTTTCTATTTCATAAAAACCTAACCCTTTAAATATATCTATATTTTTAGGCTTTGTATAAACAAATAAATGAGAATATCCTCTCCTAAACTCTTCATTTATGAGCTCTGAAACTATCTTACTAGAAACTCCGCTTCCTTTATATTTATTATTTACAGCAATACATTTTAGAATATTCTTTTTAAAAGAACCTGTTGCAACTACTTCGTCTTCATCATCATAAAAGACTATTGTATAATCTAAATTAGAATCTAACTTTAATTCTTGATCTTCTAAAAACTTTTTTATTTTTTTTAATTGAACACTATCATTGTCTTCAATAATAACTTTTTCAAAATCTAAATATTCCAAAACTGTACTCCTTCTTTATTATTTATTTTTATTTGCTATCTTCATAACTGATGATGCAACAACATCAACAACTTCTTTATTAAATACACTAGGAACTACTTTTTCTTCACTAACTTCATTTCTTGGAATTAAATTAGCAATTCCTTTAGCAGCTTCTATTTTCATTTCATCAGTTATATCCTTTATTCTTGAATCTAATGCCCCTCTAAATATTCCAGGGAATACTAATAGATTATTTATTTGATTTGGAAAATCTCCTCTACCAGTAGCTATTATTCTAGCTCCACCTTTTTTAGCATCTTCTGGCATTATTTCTGGAACTGGATTTGCTAAAGCAAATACCATACAATCTTTATTCATAGTTTTTATCATTTCAGTTGTTACTATTCCACCAACAGAAACTCCTATAAATAAATCTTTTTCTTTAATAATATCTTCAAGATTTCCCTTTTCTAACTTTCTATTTGTTACTTTTGCAATTTCCTTTTGTGCTACATTAAGACTTTCATCGCCTTCAACTAAAGCTCCATTTATATCACAAAGTACAATATCTTCTGCACCTGCTGCAAGTAATAATTTTGCAATTGCTATTCCTGATGCACCTGCACCATTAATTACAATTTTAAGATCTTTTAATTCTTTATTTAATAGTTCTAAAGAATTATAAATACCTGCAAGAACTGCAATAGCAGTACCATGTTGATCATCATGATAAACAGGTATATCTAATTCTTCTTTTAATTTATCTTCTATATAAAAACATTCTGGTGCTTTTATATCTTCAAGATGTATACCACCAAATCCAGGTGATATTGCTTTTATTGTTTTAACAATCTCTTCTTGGTCTGTAAGATCCAAAGCTATTGGATAAGCATCTATATTAGCAAATGCTTTGTGAAGTAAAGCTTTTCCTTCAACTACTGGCATTCCTGCTTCAGGTCCTATATTTCCAAGTCCTAAAACTGCTGTACCATTTGTTATAACAGCTACACTTTTGCCTTTTATTGTGTAATCATAAGCTTTTTCCTTATCTTCTGCTATTGCTCTACAAGGTTCTGCAACCCCTGGAGTATATGCTACTGATAACTCTTCTTTATTTGAAACTGGCATTGTTCCTTCTACTTTTATAGCTCCATGCATTTTCTTGTGCATTATTAAAGATTCTTCTTTTACATTCATAAAACGCTCATTAAACCTTAAGGTTTATTTCCTCCTATTTTATTACTTGCCACCTAAGTAGCTACCTCTTGTTTATATAATATCAAATTAGAAAAAGGTAGTCAATACATTTGTTAATTTATATAACATTTGTTGAGATATTTATTTATCTTTTTACTTTTTATCTTATTTTATTATATTCATTTTTAACATTTGTTTGTATTTTGTAACATTTGTTGTTTGTGAAAACATTTAAATAAAAAAAGGAACAGATATATTTATCTATTCCCTTTGTTAATATATTATTTTTTATTTTTTTAAATACTTAATTATGTAACTTAATGTATGAAAATCTTTATCTAATTCACTTTGAATATTATTTAATCCATCTATTAAATCTTTTTCATCAAAATTTTCTAATAGAATCATTAATGTTATTAAATTAAGTTTGCCTTCTTTTGTATCGAATATTCTTGCCTTCTTTACATATTCGTTTTTCATTACATTTAAAGTAGCTTCTCTTAACTCTTCACTAATTTCTATTTCAGGCATTTTTTCAAATACTCTTATTTCCGTATCATTAACATTTAAGTTTTTTGTAGACTTTAAATCGCATCCTACAAATATAGTATTTTTAAACTTTGCATCTTTAAAGTTAACTCCATCTAATTTTACACCTTCAAATATTGTATCTTCAAAATGTGCTTCTTTAAATTTACTTCCTTTAAGATTTGCACCAACAAATTCTGCTCCTTTAAAACTACAGTTTAAAAAACTACAATTTTTAAAATGAGCTCCTCTAAAACTTACATAATCAAAATTAGAACCTGCAAAATTACAGTTATAACAATTGCTTCTTTTTAAATTTGAATACATAAAGTTTTTATCTTTTTTCTCTGTATTATTATAATGAAAGCCTTCTTCTCTTGAATTTCTAGCCATACCTTTTCATCCCCTTAATTTTATTCATAAAAAAATAACCCACAAAACTTCCAATTAATTATAGTTTATTGTGGGTTATGTTAATTTTATTATATCACATTTTAACTTTGACAATTCATTAATACTTACATATTAATATTTGTAGAATTATTTATTTTTAAATTCATCTCTCCATTTTTTAAGAGCTTTTCTTGCCTCTCCAATAGTTACTGGTATTTCTTTAAATGAAAAGCCATCTCTATCCTTTAATATTTCCATAAGATGCATAACTCTTGGTAATCTAAGATTTACACTTCTAATAGCTTTCTTTTCATTAAAGACTTCTTTTGGAGTACCCTCTAAAACAACCTTTCCTTTATCCATAACAAAAACTTTATCACAATAAAGAGGAACTATATCTATATCATGAGTTGAAATAATAATTGATATTCCAAGTTCCTTTTGAGTTTCCATTAATAATTTCATTATTTCACTTACACCAATTGGATCAAGTCCTGCTGTTGGTTCGTCTAATATAAGTACCTCAGGTTCCATAACTAAAATTCCTGCAATAGATACCCTTTTCTTTTGTCCAAAGCTTAAACAGTGAGTAGGTTTATCTTTTAAATGACTAATTCCAGTTCTTTCAATGGCCTTATCTACTCTCTTTCTTATTTCTTCTTCAGACAATTTCATATTTACTGCACCAAAGGAAACATCTTGATATACACTTGCAGAGAATAATTGACTATCTGGATCTTGAAATACAATCCCAACAGATTCTCTAAGTTTTATAAGTCCCTTTCTTGAATAATCTAAAGGACTACCATTAAATAAGATTTTTCCAGATGAAGGTTTCACAATTCCATTTAAATGTTGAAATAAAGTTGACTTTCCAGCTCCATTACCACCAAGAATTGCAGTTATTTCCCCTTTTTTTATTTCCATATTAATCCCATTTAATGCATGAGTTCCATCAGGATATTTATAATGTATATCCTCTAGTTTTATTATATTATCCTTCATTAATTTATCCTCCTGCTTCCTATTTAATTAATAGGACTTTAGCTATTATAAAAACTATATTAATAATTATAGTTATTATATATATTTTTGTACATTTTTTATATGGTTCTAAAAGAACATTTAATTCTCCATCATATCCTCTTGATTCTAATGAAGTATAAAGATCATTTGCCCTTTTAAAGGACCGAATAAAAAGTGTTGATGCAAGATATCCTAAAGACTTATAGCCTCTTTTTAAATCCCTATATCCAAGTCTTGAATTTTGAGCTACAAACATAGTATCTGCTGTATCTAAAAGTATAAATATAAATCTATATACAAGCCCCATCATTTCAATCATAAGCTTTGGAACTTTAAATCTTGAAAGAACAGCCAAAATATCTACCATAGGTGTATTTAAAGATAAAAAATATAAACATGAAACAGATCCTAAAACCTTAAAAAATAATTCTACCGCCTTATACATTCCAACCATTGATACTCCTATGAATCCATTCATTATAGGAAGTGAAAACAAAAATATATTTCTACTGTCTGAATAATTAATAGTTATAGTAAGTACTCCTATTATCAAAAAAGCCATAGGAATCAACATAAGTTTTAAAAAAACCTTTATTGGTGTTCCTCCAATTTTAATAGTAGAATACCCCATAATAAAAAGTACAGCAATAGAAATTATTAAGTTATTTGCCCAAAGGCACACTCCTAAAGTAATTATTGAAAATAAAAACTTTCCCATAGGATCTATCTTTTTAAGTTTTGAAGCATAAGCATACTTGTCAATGTTAAGCATTAGTTTTCCTCGCTACTTTTATTTTTACGTCCTTTAAAATATCCAAGTCCAAAACCTATTACCCCTGCACCAATTGCTGCTTGAAGAGCAAATAGTAAACTTTCAATTTCTCCACTAGCTGGTTCAAATACAGGTGAAAACCATGGCTCATAATCTTTATCTATCTTTGTTATTTGTTGCTCTGCTGCATCATCAGATCCACCAAACTCTGATCCTCCTGCTACAAAGAAAGGAACAATTGCAAGGGCTACTACAATTAATATTAATATAATATTTGTTTTAACCATACTTTTATTATTCTTTTTATTATCAGCCATTATTTTCCCTCCCTTGATAATATATTAAGATCCATTAAATCTTCTTTATCATAAGCTGCAATTGCATTAAATATAACTACAGTTAAAATTCCTTCACTAATTGCTAAAGGTATTTGAGTTACTGCAAATATTCCCATAAACTTCATAATTGAAGCCATAGCTCCTCCAGTTTCTGCTGGGAATGCTATACCTAATTGTATTGAAGTTGTAATATAAGTTGCAAGATCTCCAAGTGCTGCTGCAAGGAAAATTCCAAGCCATCTTGGTCCATTTAATTTTTTAACTAATTTATAAATCCCATAAGAAACAAATGGTCCTACTACTGCCATTGAAAATGTATTTGCTCCAAGAGTTGTAAGACCTCCATGAGCTAAAAGTATAGCTTGGAATAAAAGAACTATAAGTCCTAAAACAGTCATAGCTGTTGGTCCAAAAAGTATTGCTCCAAGACCTACACCAGTTGGATGTGAACAACTTCCTGTTACTGATGGAAGTTTTAAAGCTGAAAGAACAAAAGCAAAAGCTCCTGCCATAGCTAATAATATTTTAAGTCTTGGATTTTTTTGAATTGTTTTTTTAATTGAAAATATTCCAAAAATAACAAATGGAATAGTAAATGCTCCCCATTCTATACACCATCTTGGCTGAAGAAATCCTTCCATAATATGCATAGCTGAAGCTTTAGTTGGTATAAATAATAACATTAATAAAATACCTATAAAAAGTTGTATTCTTTTTGACATAATAATTCGCCCCTTAATATAAATTTAACTCCGTGGATTATGAGTTTTACTATATTGATAAGATTTTTCATAAATTTAACTCATTATAATTCCATAACAATAAAAAACACCCCTTGACTAAACGTCAAGAGGCTCTATGAATCAAAATAGTTTAACTCATCCATAAAAACACCTCCCTATCTTCCGTAGAGCTTTGATGTATAAAAATAGGCAGGTCTTCTGGCTTAAGTATCATAATTTTTACAGCCTTCCCAAAATAAAATTTCAGTGGCATATTGCAAAAACTCCTCTTTTACAGCGGCGGGACCGCGTAGGATTTTCACCTACTTCCCTTTTAATCAGTATATAATATATAACTAAACCTATTTTTTAATATTTCATTTTACAGAGTACATTGTACATTATTTAACAATACTAATCAAGAAATATTGAAAATTTCTGCTATTAATTAAATATAATTATTATATTTAATACTCATTAACCATTTTATGACAAATCACAAAGTTGTTCTAATTTTTTTCTCAAAATAATTTCTTTACTCTCATTTACTAAAGCATTTATACAATCTCCTGCCATTATGACTGTATCACCATTTGGAATTATAGTATCACCTTCTCTTTCAATAGATACAACAAGTGCATTTTCAGGTAAATTAATTTCTCTTAATTTTCTTCCTGCTATTTTTGAACCCATTGAAACAGTATAAGCAACCATTATCTCGCTATTATCTTCATATTTTAATTCACCATTTTGTGACTCCAATCTTAATTTAAATAAAGATTCATATACTGGATCACTTTTTAATAACTCTGCAACTAAATAAGATATTCCACAAACTAAAACAATAGATCCAAATTCAGTAAATGAACCACTCATTTCACAAACCAAAACTAATCCAGTTATTGGTGCTCTAACTATTGAAGCAAACATTCCTGCCATAGCTAAAAGAATAAAATTAATTAAATATATTTCATCTACTCCTAAAAACTGTATTGAACACTCTCCAAATATAATCCCAATTAAAGCCCCTAAAGTTAATAAAGGAAATAATATTCCTCCAGGTGTTCCTGAAGCAAAACTTATCATTGAAAATACAAATTTACCTATTAATAGTATTATTGCAAACTTCAATATTACTCCATTTACTAATATTTGATTTATTAATTCATTTCCTCCACCTAAAACTTCTGGAAGAAACAACCCAAAAAACATTGCAACAACAAAAGGAATCATCATTCTTATAGGAAGTGAAACCTTTATTTTTTCATAAAGATTTATTGTTTTTATTAAAACGTAATTATAAAATGCACCTGCAACCCCGACAACAATTCCAAGAGCTATAAGAAACAAATAATATTTAAATGGAATCGCAATAATACCTTCAACCTCTAAAATAGGTTTTCTACCAAAAAATGCCCAGGTAACAACATCTGAAGTTACAGATGCTGCTATTGCTGAAACAAATAATATAGGGGTAAATTTTTTATGTACTTCTTCTAAAACAAACATAACTCCTGCAAATGGTGCATTAAAAGCTGCTGCAAGTCCTGCTCCAGCTCCACTTGATATTAAAAATCTTTTTTCTAGTTTTAATCTTTTAGTTATATCCCCAAAAAAATTAGCAAAACTTGCACCTAATTGAATTGAAGGACCTTCTATACCCAAAGATAATCCTGACCCAATTGCTAAAACTCCACCAATAAATTTATTTATTAGAATTTTAAGAGGGGAAGTACTTTTAAAATAACCTGTAAGTATTCCCTCAATTTGAGGAATACCACTACCACTTATCATAGAATCTTTCTTAACCATATATCCTACAATATATCCTATTCCCATTAATATAACCAACCCTAAAATTATATAAAACCAGTGCACTCTCATGAAATCATATGCTAAAGTAGTATATACATTTATATATTTTAATGTAAGCCTATAAATAGATACTATAAGTCCTGCAATACCTCCAACTAAAATACTTTCTAATACTACTCTTAAATTTGAACTATTTATCATTTTATACATTTTAGATATTTTATTATTCATAATTATCCTCCTATCCGTCACTTTTTTTACCTTAAGCTGTCTATTACTAATTTTTCATCTATATTTAAATTATATATCTTATAAAAGTTCTTACTCAAAGACTATATTATTAACTTAACCTTAATATTTGATGAATAAATAAAAATTTTATATTATTTGCACAAAAAAACTTCTATAAAAATAGTCTCATAAAACTAATTTTATAGAAGTATCTTTTATATATTTATATTTCATTACAATTATTTATTGATATTGATTTAACATTTTTATCTTTTCCAAATGTACGATAAATTACGGAATAACACTCTATCATCTCATTAACAGGAGATGATTGTTCAAATACACAATTCGAAATATCACATATAGTTTCATCACTTATATTATCTATATTAGTAACTATTAGTTTATCATTTGAATTTTTCATATGAATACCTTTAAATTCACATTTATAAATCTTATATGAACAACCTTTTTCAAAGGAGCTCAATTCAATCATTGAATTTTTTTGCAAATAAGAAAATTTATAATCATCAATATCCTTTAATTTACAATCTTTAAATTCACAAAATTCTATATTAGCTTTTATACAACTAAGTCCATATATTATTTTTCCAACACACTCTATAAATTTACACTTACTAAGTTCTAATGTATTTTTATAATCAATTATTTTTTCACATCTCTTAAATGTACATCCACTAATATTTTTAACTCCAGCAATAACATTTTTACAATTTTCAAAATAACAATCTCTAACGTTAACTTTATCCTTCATTAAAAAATTACCACTAATACAATTTATATAATTTATAAAATAACATTTACTTATTAATGATTCAGTTATAAAAACTTTAGCTGATGATATTTTATCTTTATCTTCTATTTTATTATTTTCAAATATACACTTTCTTATAATTGATGATTTATCAGAAAATAAGTCCATTTCAATTATTATACAATTTATAAAATTATTAAATTTACAATTTTCAATTTCAAAAGATAATAATTCTAAGAAGTTCTCATCTAAATTATTTTTATCTTGATCTTCTTTAGCTAAAAATGTACTATTTTTAATTTTAAGTATTCCTCCAGAATAACTTTGCTTTATAAACCCAAAATCTAATTCTATTCCATGACAATTTAAAATAGTTATATTAGAATTATTATCTTTAATAAAACTGTTACACCCCTCAAAAATAGTATTTTCAAAGGTTATATTAGATTTTTCAGATTTAACAAAAAAATTATCTTTCTTTCCTGTAAATTTAATTTTAGAATTTTTTATAAATACAGTAGCTTCCTTTAAGTTAACTGTATAGTTATTATAATTTTCTTTAACTAATATATCACAATTTTCAATTATTATATTTCCGCTACATTTAATGTTAGCATCTATTATTATTGCTTTATTAGAAATTACTTTTTTTTCAATAAAATCAATCTTTAAATTATCACTAATACATATAGTTTTTTTCTTTTTATCTAAACATTTTTCTAATTTTTTCCCTTTAACATCTTCAATTGACATTAAAATTCATCTCCTATTTTATTGCTATAAATAAATGTTTATATAAGTATTGTATCACAACCTAGAAAACATTTTCTATAAACAAGTAGGAACTATATCAAATAAAAATTAGATACAGTTCCTAATACAAATTATATAATTGCTTTTAAATAATATATTATCCTTACATTACTTTTCAGATTTTATCACTTGAGGAAATTTAAATATATTATAAGGATCATATTTTAATTTTATTTTTCTTAGTTCATTAATATTCTCACCATAATATTCTCTTTCATAATCTTTAAGTTCTGCAAAAGGGAAATTAACAAAAGATCCATTTGTAATTTTCTTTATATAAAGAAATTTTTCTCTTACCCATTCTTTATTTACTTCAGCAAATTCATCTTCTTCCCAAACAGATTGTAATCCCATAATAAATTTTGCATCCCTATAATAAAAAGCTGTACTATCTTTTTCTTTATCACAGACTGCACCACCTAACCCATAGAAAGAAATAGCTGAATATACTGAACCTTCTGCTCTATTCCCTACCAAGTTTATAATATTTCTTATTTCTTCTTTATTATAATCTCTAAAAACAAATCTTCCTGTTGATTTATACTTCTCATAAGGAGGATGACTATCTTGTATTTCTCTATTTATTTCAACTACTCTTCTATAATCTAAGTTAAAATTAAATTTACTTACACAATTTTTAAAAGGTTTTAAAATCTCATGAGCCTCTTTTTTATCTCCATAAAAAATTCCTGTAATTTTAACCCCTCTTCCATTTTCTTTTGAATTATAAATAGCTACTTTTAAATTAATGCGTCTATCTAATGTTTTAAATTCTCTTTGAATAACTTCTATTAACTCAATATTTTCTTCAATATCAATATCTCTATAATCAATACTTATTAATGTTGCCATGTCAATTTTCTTTGGAATATTAAAGGTCATAGAAGTAACTACACCAAAGTTGCCATTTCCGCCTCCTCTACATGCCCAAAATAAATCCTTATTAATGTTTTCATTAGCAACTATTGTTTTACCACAATAATCCACAAGTTCTAATTCTACTAGGCTATCACAAGCTAATCCAAATATTCTACTAGAATATCCCCAGCCTCCACCTAAAGCTAATCCAACCACTCCAACAGTAGGACATCCTCCTCCTGGAAATGGATAGCCTAAAGCACCTAAAGCTTCATATAACTCCCTATTTCTAATTCCACCTTCTATTGTAACTTTATTATTTTTTTCATCTATGTAAATATTATTCATTCTGCTAATATCAATGACTAATACATCATTTCCAGTTGAATAACCTTCATAATTATGACATCCTGACCTTATTCTAAAAGGTATGTTATTTTCTTTAGAAAATAATATTGCATTTATAACATCTTCTTTTTTCTTACAATATATAAAAGCTAATGGATATTTTTGAATTGCTCTATTCCAAGCTCTTCTTGCATCTTCATATTTAAAATCACCTCTTTTTATTAATTCTCCAGTTAATTTACCATAATTAAACTTTTCCATTTTTTCACCTTCTATAAGCTATTTATTAATATGATAATATCATATATTGATCTATATTGATAAAATTAAATAATATAAAACACTATAAATAATTTTTTTAATTAAATTTCTTAAAAATATCAAAATATAAATAAAAATTTTTAAAATCATTCAACATAATACTAATTTTGATGTTATAATATTAATAAATATTTACTTTTTATAAATATTTAATTTTATATAATATAAATTAAAAACATTACTTTAGAAAGCAGCAGTATAATGATTTAATATTTAATTTATGTTGAAAGGAGAGTTTTTATGTGGAATGAATTTAAAAAATTTGCTATGAAGGGAAACGTTGTAGATTTAGCAATAGGTGTAGTTATAGGTGGTGCTTTTGGTAAAATAGTAACTTCTTTAGTAAATGACATAATAATGCCTTTAATTGGTGTTGTTGTAGGAAAAGTTGATTTTTCTAATCTTTACATTAATCTAAGTGGGAAACATTTTAATTCACTTCAAGAAGCTAAAGCTGCAGGTGCTGCAACTATAAATTACGGATTATTTTTAAACAATATAATTAATTTTTTAATAATAGCTTTTTCTATATTCTTAGTTATAAGACAAATTAATAAAGTAAAAAAACTTGCTATAAAAAAAGAAGCAGAAGCAAAACCAACTACAAAAACTTGTTCTTATTGCTTTACAGAAATTCCTATAGAAGCAGTAAGATGTCCTCATTGCACATCTAAACTATCAGAAGAACCTTTAGAATAAACTCTTAACTTGTTTAATTAATAGTTTTTATTATAACTATAAAACTTTATTTAAATTCCATAGGCAATATAGGTAATTTTAAATTACCTATATTGCCTAATTTTTTTATATTTTCCTATAAGTTTTCTCGACATATGTTAAGTTATTTTAACATTTGATAAAAAATTTTTATAAATTATATTATTTTAATATGTTAAATTCTAAACAAATTTAATAAAAGTCATTGATTTTCTTATAAAACGTGGTAATATATAATTGTTAATTTCAACAAATGTTATCTTTTTTAACAAATGTTAAATATTTTGAAGTATACTTGTAATTATTTATTGAAATTAATTTTTAAATTATTAAAGTATTTAATGTAAAATTTATTAAGTTTTATATTAAATAAAAGGACATTATTATTTAACTTAATAGGAGGAAATTTATGAAAACTAATGACAGTGATACTACTGCAAAGAAAAAAAAGATTTTAAAACCAATTCCATTTATAATCAGTATTTTAGTCGGAATTATTTTATGGTTTGTTCCTGCACCTTTAAAGGTTGATATAATTGGATGGCATACCCTTGCTGTTTTCTTATCAATTATAGTTGGTTGTATATTAGATGCAGCACCTATGGGGTTATATGCATTAATTGGAATAGCAGTTTTATCAGTTACACAAACTTTACCTGTAAAAGAAGTATTTTCAGGTTATGCCAGTAAAACAGTTTGGCTTATTGTAATAGCATACTGTGTTTCAATCGGTTTTAGAAAAACTGGATTAGGAGAAAGAATTGCCTATAAAATGGTTGAAATATTCGGTAAAAATTCTTTAACACTAGGTTACTCATTATTGTTATGTGATTTAGTTGTTGCACCTTTAATACCAAGTAATACAGCTAGAGGAGCTGGTGTTGTATTTCCTATAGCTACATCTCTTTCTGAATCATTAGGTTCTAAACCTAATGATGGTACAGCTAGAAAAATTGGAGCATTTTTATTACTTGTAAGTTTCCACGCTAACTTAATAACTGGTGCAATGTTTTTAACAGGTATGGGTACTAACCCAATTGCAATAGCATTAGCTAAAAATGTTGCAAATGTTGATATTACTTGGGGTGGATGGTTCTTAGCCGCATTAATTCCAGGATTAATTTCATTGATAGTTATACCTTTATTACTTTACGCATTATATCGTCCTGAAATGACTCAAATGCCTGAAGCTAAAGAAATGGTTAAACAAGAATTAAAAAGAATGGGTCCTGTAAAAAAATCAGAAAAACAAATGATCGTTTCATTTATATTAATGATTATATTATGGGTATTTGGAAAACAACTACATGTAAATACTACAATTACAGCTATTATAGGTTTATGTATTTTACTTATTTTAAATGTAGTAGAATGGAAAGATGTTACTTCTGAAAGAAGTGCTTGGAATATTTTATTATGGCTTGGACCTCTAATGATGATGGCATCTCAATTAAGTAAATATGGTGTAATCGCTTGGTTTAGTAAAATAGTTCAAGAAAATGTTCATGGACTTTCTTGGCAAATTGCAACAATTATATTAGCCATAGTTTACTATTATTCTCATTACCTATTCACAAGTACAATTGTTCATATGCAAGCAATGTATGCTCCATTTTTATCAATACTAATAGGCCTTGGAGCTCCAGCAATGCCAATAGCATTACTTTTTGCATTTTTAACTTGTATGTGTGCTGCTACAACTCATTATGGAACAGGAACTGCTCCAGTTTATTTTGGTGCTGGTTATGTTAAACAAAGTAAATGGTGGGAATTAGGTTTTATAGTTTCTGTATTTGAGCTTGTTGTTTGGATTGGTATAGGATTCTTATGGTGGAAAATACTAGGATTATACTAATAAACAATTAAAATAAATTAAAGAAAATCTCAAAAACTTAGTATCATAAACACAAAAAGACTTTTAGAATTTCAGTTCCAAGAATTCTAAAAGTTTTTTTTGTATAAATGTCCTTACATTATTTTATAATTTCTTAATAAGATATTTTAAATAACAACTTTAGCCCATTTTTGTTATAATTTTAAATTTTATCAAGTATTATATTAAATAAATTAATATGTAAGCTTTTTTTATGCACCTCTTTTTTTAGTAAAGCCCATAAAATCCATTTGAAGCATAAATATATCTGATGCTGTAAGATTGTTTAAAGAACCACTCATAAAATACTTTTCCCCAGCTTCTTTAACATTATCTTTTCTTACATCTTCTCCCCATATTATAGTTGGAACTCCATCACCTGTATGATCTCTTGCTTCACATGGAGTTGAATGATCTGCTGTAAAACTTATATAACATTTTGATTTATCAATATTCTCTAATATATATCCAACCATCTTATCAATATTTTCTATAACTTCAATTTTCTTTAATGGTAAATTATCATGTCCTGCAAGATCAGTTGCCTTAACATGAACTACAACCCAATCATAACCTTTATTTATAAATTCTACTGTCTTTTCTCCCTTTTTCTTGAAGTTTGTATCAAAGTTTGCAGTAAAATCTTCTTCAGTATATTCTTCCATCCCTGCTAAATTAGCTATACCATAAACTGTTTTATCCCCTGCTATACAAACACCTTTAATTCCAAACTTATCTGTAATTTTAGGCATGAATTTCTTTTGTCCAACACCTCTAGTTAAAATTACATTTGCAGGTTCTTTTCCTTCTTTAATTCTATCTAAATTAACTTTATGATTTTTTAATATTTCCTGTGCCTTTAATGTAAATTCAAGAAGATTTTTTGCAGTTTTCTTACTCTTTAAATCATTTTCATCAATTGCCTTTGGAGTTACTAATTTTTCTCCTTCACAAGCTGTTCCAGGGTCTGTACAAATTATATCTTTTCCAAGTCCTTCTCCTCTTAAAACAACAGCTACTCTATGATCAGTTAATTCCTTAACTAAAACTTTTGTTCCATCTTCTAATACCATTCCATTTAATGATTGTGCTAATAAATCTGTACCTTTTCTAATACGTCCAGCTCTTCTATCAATTACAATATTTTCTTCATCTACAGTTCCAAAGTTACCTCTAAATGCTACATCACCATATTTAATTTCTATTCCAGCACTCATAGCTTCAAGAGGTCCTCTTCCTGGGTAAACTTCATTACTATCATATCCAAATATTTGTAAATGTCCTACATCTGTACCAACTCTTATACCTGCTGATATTGGATATACATTTCCACACATACCTTCTGATACTAATTTATCTAAATTTGGTGTATTTGCCTTTTCAAGTGGAGTTAATCCATTTAATTCTTTGTTTGGTCTATCTCCAAGACCATCTGCTATTATTAATATACCTTGTCTTTTTCTCAAATTCATTCACCTACTTAAAACATCTATTTGACTTTTAAATTTTTCTTCTTTAATTTTTCTTCTTTTGCTTTTTTTAATAAATCTTTGTTTTTAATCATAAATAATATTGAAATTACTATTGCAAATCCCCAAACTACATAATTAAATACTTTATTTTTCTTATATACATTAATTGAAAATTTAATTTCACTTCCACTTTTAATTTTTCCAAATACAAAACTTCCAAAACTTTTTCCATCTTTTTCAAAAACTTTATATGGCTTTTCTGCATCAAAGTCTACTATATTTAAAAGTTCATATCCTTTAGGAGCTGCTAAACTAACTGTGTAATTATCAATATTTAAAGGTGAATCATTCTTACCTTTAAATTGAATTAACTTTACTCCACCAGGTACTGTGTTACCTATTTTTGCTTTTTCTTCTACATAAGTTTTTTCTTGTGTTATATCAAGATTAAATATAACTTCTTCATTTTTTTCTTTAAAATTTAATGAATTATATTTTATATCTCCATTTTTTATAACTTTAACATCTCCGTTTTTTGTGCCTTTTTCTATTGTAATTTCATTTATTTTGCTATTTTTGTAGCATGGAAAATATATATTTCCATTTGAATCTGTTATAGCCTTTATATTTTCTTTTATATTTGCATTTTCAGAATCTTTAGTAATAACATCATCTATTGATATAATCTTTCCTACTTTATCTGCTGCAAAAACCGGCATTGATGATGGTACTAATACCATTAATGCTATTAATATAGTCAGTAGCTTTTTCATATAATTTTCCTCCTAAACTATTCCTAATACTTTAAACCAAGTAAATGAAGCTAATATTAAAATTCCCCATTTTACTACTAGTACAAGTAATCCATAAAGTAATTCCTGTAATACTGTAAAATATCCAGTGTTATAGTATATAAGGTTAACCTTACTACTTGGTGGTAATGTAATTGTATCTGCAATAGTTAATGCTGCTGGAAGTGCCAGTGCAACTGGATTGTAACCTGTTGTTTTTGCTATTGCTATTATTGTTGGTATAAGTATTATTGTTCTTACTGTTTTTGATGTAAATACTAAGTGACTGAAACTTGAAATAAACATTATTACTGCAAATAAAGCATAGAAACTTAAGTTTTCAATTCCTAATGAAGAGAAAATACTATTAAGAACCCAAGATGCTACTCCAGTATCATTTAAAGCAACTCCACCTGCATATGCACCACAAGCAAATATTAATAAATTCCATGATATTTTAGCTTCTTTCCATTTTAATATTCCTATGTAAGGCATAAAGAATAATGCAGCTGATAATATTGCAACCATAACTAAACTTAATCTAAATCCAAATATTTTAAGTTGTCCTTTATCTAATGCCCACATAACAACTGTAAAAGCAAATATAATAAGTGCTTTCTTTTCTGTTATAGACATTTTTCCAAGACTATTGTATTGGTCTTTAAGTTTTTTCATATCATCTTCAGTAACTTTTTTATTATGTACTTTAAATAATGATTTACCTATAAAGAATGAAGCAATAAGTGTAAGTATAGTTATTGGGGCTGATGCCATAAACCATTCTCCCCAAGAAATTTCATGACCTGAAAGATCTCTTATAAAACTAACTGCAAGTATTTGAGATGATGTAGCTGTTAGTATTGCAGCAGTTGATAAGTTATTTGATTGAATTCCTTGTAGTGCTAGTAATCTACCAAAATTATTTTTAGGATCATCTAAATTAACATGGAATGCTTCTATTACAAGCATTACTATTGGGAACATCATTGCAGCACGAGCTGTTGTTGATGGTACTACAAAGGCAATTAAAAAGTTTGTTGCCATAAGAAGTGCTAATATACTGTTAGTGCTTTTTCCAAACTTAGTTATAAGAAATAGTGCTAGTCTTTTTGCAAGTCCACTCTTTTCCATACCAGAAGCTATTATAAAGGCTGCAAAAGTTAACCAAATAACTTCATACCCTAAAACTCCCATAACGTGAGTTTCATCCCAAGCTCCTGTTAAAGGTAATAAAACTATTGTAATAAGTGCTGTTACATAATTTGGAATACTATTTGTTATCCATAAAGTTAATGCAAATACAAATACCCCCATAGCCATCTTTCCTGAATAAGAAAGACCATTTGGTGTTGGCATTGTAAAAATTATTGCAAATAATATAAGTGCAATTGGTAATCCAAAAAACTCCATTTTTATTTCAAAAGGACTTTTTTGTTTTTTTATTTTTACCTCTTTTTCTGAATTACTCAAAATACATTTCTCCTCTCAATTTTTGTATTCGTTTTCCCAAGACCTATTGTAAAATAATTTAAATTTTCTATCCAATTATAAATACTTATTAAAAAAAATCCTTTTCATTTTATCATAAAAAATTTTTATAGTTATATATTTCTAACTTACTAATTTATTAACTTATTATTTAATATGTAGTATAATCTTATTAAAATAAAAATATTAAGAGGTATTGCAATGAATATTGAAACTTTGAAAACATTCCTTATTCTTGCTGAAAATAATAACTTTACAAAAACTTCTGAAGCTTTGTTTTGCACTCAGGCTGCTGTATCCCTTAGAATCAAAAATTTAGAATCCTATTATGGTGCAAAGTTATTTTCGCGAGATAATAAAGATGTAAAATTAACTGAGGCAGGAAAAGAATTATTACCCTATGCCAAAAAGATAATTGACATATCAAATGAAGCTAAACTTAAAATTTCATTATTAAATGATTTAAAAGAGCAAAAGATACACCTTTTATGTTCTAGCACACCAGGTACATATATACTTCCAGAAATAATATATAAATTTAATCAAAAATTTCCATATATATCAATCTTAAATGACGTTAAGTATACTAAAGATGTAATAGAAAATATAAAGAATAATACATCATCTTTTGCATTAATAAGTCAGCCTGAATTTTTTGATACAGAGGATTTAACCTGTGAAGCAATTGGTGAAGATCCAGTAGTTTTATTTGTAGGTAAAAATCACCCTTGGAAAGATAGAAAATCTATAGGTATAGCTGAACTAAAAAATAGTAAATTCTTAATATCAAACCCTAAAACTTCTATTATAAAATACATTGAAAATTTAGGAAATTTTAAATTCAACAAAGAAAACATTTTCACAATAGGCAATATTGAAGCTATTAAACAGGGTGTTATTTCAAATATTGGAGTATCTGTTCTATCTTATCATTCTATTAAAAATGAGGTTAATTATGGATTAGTTAAGATTATTCCTTTCAAAGAAAATATAGAAATGAATAGAAAAATCTATCTTATAAAAAATAAAGATTATAAATATTCTACATCAGAAGAAGTTTTTATTGATTTTTTAAAGGACTCATTAAGAAAACTATAATAAGAATTTTTTATACTAATATAATTTTACAAAAAAATAAAGGGGCATATATTCCCCTTTATTTTTTTAATTTATATATTTCTAGCTACTTCAAAAGAAGAAAATTTAAAACTTAAAGAAGAACTTGATCTATTAAAAAAATACCAAGCCTTCTTAAAGGAAAAGAATATTTAAGATTCCAATATATCAAAGAAAATACCAATAATCTTAACATTATTATAATAATAATAACTTATTTTTTATTATTGTCTACTTTTTAGGGGGTAGTTAATTATATAAAATTTATATCTTTTAATACTATTTTATTTGCATACTGATTTAATTTATATATTTTTATTAAGAATATAATTATATAAATGTATTATTTAAAGGTTTTAAACTTATAATATAGAATATATAATTAACAATAATTATTTAGGAGGTATTATTATGTTCTCAATTATGCTAATAAAACTATCACCAAGAAATGAAATAGCACCAAATGTACAAAAGTTATTAACTGAATATGGATGTATAATTAAAACAAGATTAGGACTTCACGAAGCAACAATAGATAATTGCTCAAGATCCGGATTAATAATATTAGATCTTTTAAATGAAGATACTGATAAAATATTAGAATTAGAAAGTAAGTTAAATGAATTAAAAGGAGTATCTGCTAAAATAGTTGAGGTATAAATTTAAAATTTTATACTATACATATAATCATTAACAAAAAAATAGTAGGTAAATTAGATTTCAACCAATCTACCTACTATTTTTCTAATTTACTATAATAAGTACATTTATAATAGTAAATAAAAATTATATTATAAATTTAATATTATCTTCTCTTTTTAACTGCTGCAAATATTCCAGCTGAAACCATTGATAATCCACCTAAAATACTAGCTATTGCATCAACACCTGTTTTAGGAAGATTTCCTTTTGTTTCTTCTTTAGCATTTTCTACTTTTTTTGCATCTTCCTTAGCATTATCTGATTTTTTTGCTTCTTCTTTAGTATTTTCTACTTTTTTATCTTCTTTCTTTTGATTATCTTTCTTATTATTTGCTTCATTTGCTGCTTTTTCCCATGCATCTTGACCCTTCTTTTCTTGGTCCTTTATCATATTGTTTTCTGCTTCTCCAGCATCTTTCATATCTTTTATTGCTTTGTTCTTTGCATTTGCTTTATTTGCCGCCTTTTCCCATGCATCTTGACCTTTCTTTTCTTGGTCTTTTATCATATTGTTTTCTGCTTCTCCAGCATCTTTCATATCTTTTATTGCTTTGTTCTCTGCATTTGCTTTATTTGCTGCCTTTTCCCATGCATCTTGACCCTTCTTTTCTTGGTCTTTTATCATATTGTTTTCTGCTTTTCCAGCATCTTTCATATCTTTTATTGCTTTGTTCTCTGCATTTGCTTTATTTGCTGCTTTTTCCCATGCATCTTCTTAATCCTTTATCATATTGTCTTCCGCTTCTCTTGAAGGTATCATTTCCTTCTCTGCAATTTGTTTTGCACTTGGTTCAGCAGCATTAGCTAATCCTGTATTCACTGCTACTCCTGTACCAACAATAGCTGTACATACTAATCCCTTTGCTATTATTTTATTAATTGATTTCTTATTCAAATTATTCCTCCTATGTTATATTAAATTTAATATTATGTAATGTTTATTTTAACAAATTTAGCATAATTTGTTATCAAATAAGAAATGTCATCCCAAAATAAAAATAGGAAAAGCAACCCTAATATTATAAATATTAAAATAAAAACTTCTTTTTAATATCAAAATATGCAATTTGTGTATTAATTCACTAAAAATATATCATTTATCTCATTTTCTTAAATATTTTCTAATTAAGGAAAATATATATATTATTATGGATTTTTATTTAATTTTCTTAAAGTTTATTACAAAAATTAGATATTTAATTAATTTTATTTGCTAATTTTGTTAAATTATTAATTATATTAAATAGTTACGATTGCTAATTATACTAAATTATTACATCACATACATAAAAATTATTTAAATACTTTTAAATCCTTTATAGTTATTATTTTTAAGTTGATAGATCAAAATATATTTTTGATTTAATTCATAATATTCCTTTGAAATTAAATCTTAATTTAACTAAAAAATATATTATATTTAAAATAATTATTTTAAATATTTTTAATTCAAATAAAATATATTTAATAATAAATAACTAATTATTTTTTTATTTAATTAATTTACCTACCCTTTATGTAAAATATTAAATTAATGAAATTTAAAATTTTTCATAAATATATATATTTTTCCACAATAACTTGCTATAATTAAATAAAAGGTAATATATGTGGTTGATTTAACAGGGAGACTATTATAATGATTTATTATAATGGCCGAAGGTACAAGCAATGAAAAATACCTTTCGTTGTGAATTTCTCAGGCAAAAGAACCTGTTAATGACACGTTTCTGGAAAGCGAAAGCACCGAAGGAGTAAATCTCTCAGGTCCTAAGACAGGATAAATGGTTATAGCATTTGTTCTGTCTTTTTTTAGTATCTTAAAGGAGGATGTAAAATGCTAACTAATACTAAAGTAATAACAAATAATCCTATGGTAAAAGAAAATATTCCAGAATATCTTAAATTAGATTATATTGATGGTACTGTGGAAAATGTATTTAAAAAAGTCCGTGATTATATTCATAATGGACACATTTTACTAACTCATCCTTTAATGAGCAGTGTAAAACCTAATGAGACTCCTTATAGAACAGTACTAATCTCTAATTCAAAAAAAGATAGTATAGATATGGATTCTCTACAAATAATTGAAGATTCTATAATGTCTTTAGATAAATTTATGAAGATGTTTAAATGTCCAAACTGGAATGAAAAAATCAAAAAGGATTTTATGATTATCGACTATGACCTTATAAATAATGTCATAAATAAATAAAAAAATACCTTAAGGAGGGATTATATATGAGTCATGTATACGATACCATAATAATTGGTGGTGGTCCTGCTGGTCTTTCAGCTGCATTATATGCTGCAAGAGGCAAATTAGATACATTACTTATTGAAAGAGCAAAATTTGGTGGCCAAGCTGCTACAACAGCAGATCTTGAAAATTATCCAGGATCTATAACTGATTGTACAGGTCCATCCTTAATTGCAAGAATGAAAGAACAAGCAGAAGGATTTGGTACTAAGTTTGAAAAAGATGAAATTACAGAAGTTCAATTAGAAGGAGAAATTAAAACTCTATATGGTAAAAAAGATACTTATCAAGGTAAAACAATAATAATAGCTACTGGTGCTTTCCCAAGATTAGCTGGATTTAAAAATGAATGTGAATTAAGAGGTAGAGGTATCTCCTACTGTGCAACTTGTGATGCTGATTTCTTTACTGATTTAGATATTGCCGTAGTAGGTGGTGGAGATTCTGCATTAACTGAAGCTTTATATTTAACTAAATTCGGTGAAAGTGTAACTATAATTCATAGAAGAGATCAATTTAGAGGAGCTAAATCTTTAGTTGATAGAGTTAAAAATAATCCTAAAATTAAACTAATATTAGATTCTGTAGTTGAAGAAGCTATAGGAGATGAAATATTAGAAAAATTAATTTTAAGAAATGTCAAAACAAATGAATTATCAGAATTAGAAGTAAATGGATGTTTCGTCTTTGTTGGATTCCTTCCAATTTCACAATTATTTAAAGGAAAAATAAATATGAATGAACGTGGAGATATAATAACTGATGAAGATATGAGAACTAATATTCCTGGAGTATTTGCTGCTGGAGATGTTAGACAAAAAGCATTACGTCAAGTAGTTACTGCAGCATCTGATGGTGCACAAGCTGCTACATCTGCTGAAGCTTATTTAAATGAATAAATTAAATTAATTACAGAATTGAAAGGAGATTTAAAAATGATAGAACTAAATAAGGAAAATTTTGAAAATGAGGTATTAAAATCAGAAAAACCTGTATTTGTTGATTTCTGGGGTGACAAATGTGAAATTTGTAAAGAATTAATGCCGGGAGTACATGGATTAGAAGAAAAATATGGTGATAAAATCAAATTTTCAAGTCTAAATATATCATCAGCTAGAAGACTTGCTATAGGACAAAAAGTTTTAGGTTTACCTACAATGGCTATTTATAAAGATGGAGAAAAGGCTCAAACTATTACTCCAGATAAAATAAGTTCATTAGATGATGTAGAAAACTTTATAAAAGGATTCTATGAAACTTTATAATTCCCTATTTAATTTAGCTAGCAATTTAATATTTAAATAAATTGTAATTTAAAATTTATATGGAGGTGAAAACATGCGTCTAGAATTAGGTAATATTTTCATTAAGGACATACAGTTTGGTGAAAAAACAGAAGTTAAAGAAGGTGTTCTTTATGTAAATAAAAAAGAATTACTAGAAGAGGTCAATGTGGATGAAAGAATTAAATCCCTTGACTATGATATTGTTAGACCAGGAGATGAAACAAGAATTATACCTGTAAAAGACGTACTAGAACCAAGAGTTAAAGTTAATGGAAACGGAGGAATATTCCCAGGATTCATTAACAAAGTTGATACTGTAGGTTCTGGAAGAACTAATGTATTAAAAGGTGCTGCTGTTGTTACAACAGGAAGTGTAGTTGGATTCCAAGAAGGTATAATTGATATGTCAGGAGAAGGTGCAAAATATACACCATTTTCCAAGACAGTAAACTTAGTTGCAATTTGTGAAGTTGCTGAAGGTTTAGAAAAACATCATCACGAAGAAACTTTAAGAATGATAGGTTTAAGAACTGCAACATATTTAGGAAAATGTGCTAAAGATCTAGAACCTGATGAAATTAAAACTTTTGAAACTAAACCATTATTAAAGCAAATTGCAGAGTATCCTGACTTACCAAAGGTAGTCTATGTATACATGCTACAAACTCAAGGCTTACTTCATGATACCTACGTATATGGAGTAGATGCTAAAAAAATAATTCCAACATTTATTTATCCAACAGAAGTTTTTGATGGAGCGATAATAAGTGGTAACTGTGTTTCAGCTTGTGATAAAAACCCAACTTATGTTCACTTAAATCATCCAGTTATAGAAGATTTATATGAACGACATGGAAAAGATATAAACTTCTTAGGTTGTGTTATTACAAATGAAAATGTATATTTGGCAGACAAACAACGAAGTTCAAACATGACTGCTAAACTAGTTGAATTTTTAGGAGCTGATGCAGTTATAATTTCAGAAGAAGGTTTTGGTAACCCTGATGCTGATTTAGTTATGAACTGTAATAAGATTACTGATAAGGGAATTAAAACTGTATTAGTTACAGATGAATACGCAGGACAAGATGGTTCATCTCAATCATTAGCAGATTCAACTCAAAAAGCTGATGCTGTTGTAACTGCTGGAAATGCAAATCAAGTTATAACATTACCTCCTATGAAGAAGGTAATAGGACATCCTGAAGCTGCTAATATTATAGCCGGTGGTTATATGGGAAGTTTAAAAGAAGATGGATCAATTAATGCAGAAATTCAAGTTATTACAGGAGCTACTTCTGAAGTTGGCTTTAATTACTTATCTGCAAAAGGATATTAATAAAATATTTTATTTATTTTGAAAGGAGCATAAAAAATGCTAGAAGGAAAAAAAGTTATAGTTATTGGAGACAGAGATGGTATTCCAGGTCCAGCTATAGAACAATGTGTTAAAAGTGCTGGAGCTGAAGTAGTTTTCGCATCAACAGAATGCTTTGTTTGAACAGCCGCAGGAGCTATGGATCTGGAGATCCAACAAAGAGTAAAAGATTTAACTGAAAAATATGGTGCAGAAAATGTAGTTGTTATATTAGGTGGAGCTGAAGCTGAAGCTGCTGGTCTTTCTGCTGAAACAGTTTGTGCTGGTGACCCAACATTTGCAGGACCTTTAGCTGGAATTGCATTAGGATTAGGAGTTTATCATATAGTAGAACCAGAAATAAAAGAAGAATGTGATGCTACTATTTATGATGAACAATGTGGCATGATGGAAATGGTTTTAGATGTAGATGAAATTTGTAATGAAGTTAAATCAGTAAGAGATGAATATTCAAAGTTTAATAAACTATAATTTTCAAATTAAACTATTTCTATAAAAATTATAAATAGTAATTTATCTAGGTTTATAAAAAATACTAGAATCCTTAAATAAAATAAAAACTAAGGAGGGAGAAAGAATGATTAGAGTTGTTCACTATATAAACCAATTCTATGCTGGTATAGGTGGCGAAGAAAAAGCTGATTATAAACCAGAACTTAGAGAAGGTTTTGTAGGTCCAGGAATGGGATTAAATGGCCTATTTAAAGGAGAAGCACAAATAGTAAACACTATTATTTGTGGTGATTCATATTTTAATGAAAATATGGATGATGCAAAAGCTGAAATCATTGAAATGGTTAAAAAATGTAATGCAGATTTATTTATTGCAGGACCTGCTTTTAATGCTGGTAGATATGGAGTTGCCTGTGGTAGCATATGTAAAAAAGTTGAAGATGTACTAGGCATTAAAACTCTTACAGCAATGTATCCTGAAAATCCTGGTGTTGATTTATTTAAAAAATATTTATACATTGTTGAAACAAAAAATAGTGCAGTTGGTATGAGAAAAGCTCTTCCAGTTATAGCTAAACTTGCATTAAAAATAGCTAAGGGAGAGAAAATAGGAAGTCCAGCTGAAGAAGGCTATATTGAAAGAGGAATAAGAGAAAATTATTTTGCAGAAGAAAGAGGCTCAAAAAGAGCTGTTAATATGCTTGTTAAAAAACTTAAAGGTGAGGAATTCCAAACAGAATTTAAAATGCCAAACTTTGATAGAGTTACTCCAAGTAAACCTATCTTAGATATAACTAAAGCAAAAATTGCAATAGTTACATCTGGTGGTATAGTTCCAAAAGGAAATCCAGATCATATTGAATCATCATCAGCTTCAAAATATGGTGAATATGACATTGAAGGTATTGATGATTTAACAGCAGAAACTTTTGAAACAGCACATGGTGGATATGATCCAACTTATGCAAATGAAGATGCTGACCGAGTTATCCCTGTTGATGTTTTAAGAAGTATGGAAAAAGAAGGAAAAATAGGTTCTCTTTATAGATACTTCTATTCAACAGTTGGAAATGGTACAGCAGTTGCATCTGCTAAAAAATTCGGACAAGAAATAGGAAAGAAATTATTAGATGCTGGAGTGGACGCCATTATACTTACTTCCACTTGAGGAACTTGTACACGTTGCGGTGCAACTCTTGTTAAAGAAATTGAAAGAACAGGTTTACCTGTAGTTCATATGTGTACAGTAACACCTATTTCTCTTACAGTTGGTGCTAACAGAATAGTTCCAACAATAGCAATACCACATCCTTTAGGTAACCCAGCACTATCTAAAGAAGATGAGTATGAATTGAGATATAGATTAACTGAAAAAGCTTTAGAAGCTCTTCAAACTGAAATTGAAGACCAAACATTATTTGAATAAAAATTTTTGAATATTAATTAAGGTTTTTAACCTATAAAAATCAAATATTTTTTTAAATAAAAATTTGAAGGCACTAGGCTAAAAAGTTCCTGGTGCCTTTTAAATATAGGAGGTATAAATATGGATTTTCCAGTAATCAAAAAAAGTTCTTATGTTTTAATTAATACACCAGATATGGTTATCCATAATGGTACAACTCAAACTATGGAAAGATTATCAAATCCTGATTCAGAATATTTAAAGGAAATAAAAAATCATTTGAGATCTTTTAAAGATGTTGTTGAGTATGCTCCAAATCAAACTTATATAGGTAACATGGATCCAGTTGAATTATCTGAAAGAAAAAGACCTTGGTATAATGAAAATGTAGAAGGCGCTTCTCGATATGGTAAATTTGGAGAAATAATGCCAGAGGATGAATTTTATATATTACTAAAATTATCTGACTCTTTTGATTTAGTTAAATTAGAAAAAGATTTTGTACAATTAACAAAGGAAAAACTTTTAAATCATCCTATTTTAAAAGATAAATTATCCTCTATTAAAGAGGGAGAAGATATTAGTGAAATAAATAAATTAGTAGAAAATCATATTGCAGAAGGTTTATATATAAATGATAAGTTAGTAGGATGTGTTAAGAGAGCCCATGAATTTGATGTAAACCTTAACTCTCATACTTTAATTGAAAATTTAGTAGTTAAAGCATCAGGTGCACTATCTTTAATGCATTTATGTGATGGAAATAATGTAAAACCTGAAGATATAGATTATATAATAGAATGTTCTGAGGAAGCTATTGGAGATATGAACCAAAGAGGTGGAGGTAACGTTGCTAAAGCTGTTGGTGAAGTAGCTGGATGTAAAAATGCTACTGGTGTTGATATGAGAGGATTCTGTGCAGGTCCTAGCCATGCATTAATAACTGCTTCTGCCCTTGTAAAATCAGGAATATATAAAAATGTAGTTATAGTTGGTGGTGGATGTACTGCAAAACTTGGAATGAATGGACGAGATCACGTTAAAAAAGGTCTTAAAATACTAGAAGATTGTATTGGTGGATTTGCAATTTTAGTAAGTGAAAATGATGGTGTAAACCCAGTTCTTAGAACTGATATTGTAGGAAGACATACAATAGGTCATGGTGCTTCTCCACAAGCTGTATTAGAAGCTCTTGTTTTAGATCCATTAGAAAAAGCAAATCTTAAAATAACTGATATAGATAAGTTTGCTCCAGAAATGCAAACTCCAGATATAACAGAACCTGCTGGTGCTGGTGATGTTCCAACTCAAAACTATAAGATGATAGGTGCTCTAGCAGTTAAAAAAGGCCAATTAGACAGAAAACAATTACCAAACTTTGTTAAAGAAAAAGGATATCCAGGCTTTGCTCCAACTCAAGGTCATATTCCATCAGGAGTACCAATAGTTGGACATGGTGTAGATAAAATATTAAATGGTGAATTAAATAACTTCATGATTATAGGTAAAGGTAGCCTATTCCTAGGTAGAATGACAAATCTTTTTGATGGTGTATCTATTGTTGTAGAAAAAAATGAAGGACTACAAAAAGAAGAAAATCAAGTTACTAAGGAAGAAGTTAAGACCATGGTAGCAGAAGCTATGAAAGATTTTGCTGCTTACTTAATGCAAAATAATTAAGGAGCGTGATATCATGGAAAATAATAATGCAAAAAAACTTATTGGTGAAATATTTAATGAAATAGCCGATGGAATATCTACTGGTAGTTTTGGTCCTAAAGTAAAAATTGGTTTAACTGTTTTAGGTAGTGAACATGGAATAGATGAAATGATTTCTGCAGCTAAACTTGCAAAAAGCAAATATAAAGATTTCGATATAGTTTTAATTGGTGGAAATAAAATTCCTGATTTTGAAGTAATTGAAGCTACTACTCCAGAAGAAAGTCACCATAAAATGCTTGAACTTTTAGAAAGTGGTTATATAGATGGTTGCGTAACTCAACATTTTGATTTTCCAATAGGTGTTTCAACTGTTGGAAAAGTTTTAACTCCTGGAAAAGGAAAAGAAATGATAATTGCAACAACAACTGGAACAACATCTACTAATAGAATTGAAGGAATGATTTTAAATACTATTGGTGGAATAAGTGTTGCTAAAGCTTTAGGAATAAATGAGCCTAAAATTGGAATTTTAAATATTGAAGGTGCTAGAAAGGTTGAGAATCTTTTAAAGGAATTAAAAGAAAATGGTTATAATATAGAATTTGCAAAATCAGGTAGAGCTGATGGTGGTGCTGTTATGAGAGGTAACGATTTATTAGCTGGAACACCTGATGTTATGATATGTGATTCTTTAACTGGAAATTTATTAATTAAAATGTTCTCCTCCTTTACAACTGGCGGCTATTATGAAACTTTAGGTGCAGGTTATGGACCAGGAATTGGAGAAGATTATAATTATCTTGTAAACATAGTTTCAAGAGCATCTGGTGCTCCACTTATATGTGAAGCTTTAAAATATTGTGCAACTTGTGCTCAAAATAAAGTTTTAGAAAAGGCTAATTTAGAATTTAAAAATGCTAAAAATGCTAAATTAGATGAAATAATTGCAAAAGGAACTACTGAAAAGAAAATAGAATCTAAAGAAATTAAAATGCCACCTAAAAAGGTAGTAACAGAAGCTATTGCTGGAATAGATATATTAGAACTTGATAATGCTTGTAAAGTTCTTTGGAGTAATTCTATTTATTCAGAAAGTGGTATGGGATGTACAGGCCCTGTAGTTTTAGTAGCAAAAGAAGATATTGATAATGCTCTAAAAATATTAACTTCTGAAGGATATAAATAATTATAAATTTTAAAAATATATAAAAAACCCATAGAGACATATAAAAAATATACTCTATGGGCTTTTTGTATTATTTTTTCATTAAGATAAAATTAAGGATATATTTTAAAATATACCCTTAATTTATATGATAGCTATTTTAATAAAGTTATTTTTGTATCAATTACTTCAGGTTCTCTCTTAAATAGGAATTCTCCCTTTCTAACTGAACAGTTAACTCCTACTCTTTCAAGTATTGCATCAAATTCATTTTTTGCATTTAAAACTATAAAGTTAGCATCCTTTCCTACTTCTATACCATATTTATCTTGTATATGAAGAGTTTTTGCACCATTTGTTGTAATTAAATCTAAAGCATTATTAATTTCATCAAAAGACATCATATGACATATATGAATTCCTGCATCTAATATATTCATTAAATTACCATTTCCTAACGGATACCATGGATCTGAAATTGAATCCTGTGCAAAACAAACATTAATTCCTGCATCATTTAATTCTTTAACTCTTGTAAGTCCTCTTCTCTTTGGATATGTATCATATCTTCCTTGTAAATGAATATTTTCTGTTGGACATGATATGAAATTCATCTTTGATAATTTTAAAAGTTTAAATAATTTAAATGCATAAGCATTATTATATGAACCCATAGCACAAGTATGACTTGCTGTTGTAAGCTCTCCAATTCCATTCATATAAGATTCTGCTGCTAAAAGTTCAACAAATCTTGATTGATCATCATCAGTTTCATCGCAGTGAACATCAATTAATTTATTATACTTCATTGCAAGCTCTACAGTTTTCTTAACTGACTTCTCTCCCATTTCTCTTGTAAATTCAAAATGAGGAATAGCTCCAACTACATCAGCACCCATTTTTAATGCTTCCTCTACTAATTCATCTCCACCTTTATATGAATACATTCCTTCTTGTGGGAATGCTATAATTTGTATATCAACAATATCCTTTACTTCTTCTTTTAATTCCATAATTGCTTTTAAACAAGTAAAATTTGGATCTGTTACATCTACGTGAGTTCTAAGATATTGAGTTCCATATAAGATTTCCTTTTTTAAAGCAATTCTAGCACGCTCTTTTACTTCTTCTACTGTCATATTTCCTTTTGTTTCAGACCATCTTTGAATTCCTTCAAAAAGAGTACCTGTTCCATTACTTGCACCTGGCATACGAGCTGTATATACGTAGTCTAAGTGAATATGTGGATCAACATATGGTGGTACAACTAAGTCTCCCTTTAAATCATAACTTTCTACATCTTTATATTTTGCAGAAAGATTTGGACCTATTTCTTTATAAACACCATTTTCAACAAGTAAATCAACTAATGTTTCATTTCCTTTTAATCTAGCATTTTTAAATAGAATAACTTTCATTATAAATAATCTCCCTTCAGTTTTGGCAATTTACTTTTATTAATAATTTACATTATTTTTAGTAGTAGCCTTTCAATAAGGGAAGTTTATCACGAAAATATTACCCAGTCATTGTATCAAATATACAATAATATTTTAATATTACTGTGCACATAAAGAACATATTTTTATAGATAGATTTGTATTTTTAGTACATTGTCACTAATATTCCATAACTGTATACTGGGAACATAATAAAAATTACAAAAAAAAATTTCAAATAAGGCTATATTTAATTCAGTTTTGATTTTTAGCTAGCTCTTTAGAAATATTTAAATTTTAAAATTACTATTTATTAAAATGTTCTTATAGTCCTAGCTAAAAACCAACATTCAATTAAAATATACGCTTTAGTAAAAATAATATTAAGACAAGAAAAGGGGACTTTATTATGTACGAAAACGTAAAAATGGAAAACATGACATGGAAAGAATTCGCAAAGAAAAAAGATGACGTAATTATATTACCAATAGGATCTACAGAACAACATGGACCTCATCTTCCAACTTGCGTAGATACTGTACTTGCTAATGGATTTGCTTATAGAATTGCTGAAAAAATAAATGGTGTTGTAGCACCTGCTCTTTCATATGGATACAAATCAAAACCATTAAGTGGTGGTGGTCCATTATTCCCAGGAACTATTGATTTAAATGGAGCTACATTACAAGCCTTAGTAATGGATATAATTGATGAATTTGTTCGTGATGGATTTAAAAAGATATTTATATTAAGTGCTCACTTTGAAAATGAAGTATTTATTGTAGAAGCTATGGATTTATGTTCTGCAAAATATGGAGATAAAGTTCAATTACTTCTTACTAACTGGTGGGATCCAATGTCACCTGATGTAATTGACAAAGTTTTTGATGAAGTACCATTCCCAGGTTGGGCTTTAGAACATGCAGCTGTTACAGAAACATCATTAATGATGTATTTTGCACCAGAACTTGTTAGAGAAGATAAAATATTAGATACAGAAAATGAAAGTCCTGCAACTTACTACAGATACCCAATAGAAAAGGATATTGTTCCTGAAACTGGAATACTTGCATCAGCTAAATCTTCATCAGCTGAAAGAGGAAAAATAATCGTTGATGATGTTATTCCAAACATTATTAAAATTATTGATAAAGCTTTTAAATAATATATAATAAGTTAATAATATTTAATAAATTTATGTAGAAAAAGTAGGTATATTATGAAAACAAAAGGAATTATTTTAACTATGCTATCTTCAATTACCTTTGGTTTTGCCTTTACCCTTGGCCCTATGACCTATGGTCTTGAAGGAAGCAACCCTGTAACACTAACCTTTTTGAGAAACTTTTTAAGTTTACCATTTTTATTAGTAATTATTTTGCTTTTAAAAATAAACTTAAAGGTTACAAAAAAACAACTTAGAGATTTAATAATACTTGGCTTTGTTGGAAATGCAATAACAACATTAATGTTAAATATGGCTTTTGCTTATATAGATGTTGGAATAGTTACACCAATTCACTTTACTTACCCAATATTTGTAACACTTGGTTGTGTAATATTCTTCCATGAAAAATTAAGTAAGCAAAAAGTATTAGCACTAATTATAGCTATGTCTGGTATAGGATGTTTCTTCATTACTGCACTTACTTCAGCATCTCTTGGAGCTAGTACACTACTTGGCTTAATTTTATCCATAGCATCTGGAATGTTTTATGCATTCTATATTATATTTATGGATAAAAGTGGTTTAAAAAGTGAACCACCTTTTAAAATAACATTCTATGTGGCAATATCTTCATCAATAGGTATGTTTATATATGGAATGATTACAAATCAACTTGTTTTATCTTCACTAACACCTAAAGCTTGGGGATTATCAGCAATATTTGCATTCCTATGCACAGTTGTTGCCCTATCATTACTACAAGTTGGTATTAAACATATTGGTGCTAGTGAAGCTGCTGTTATAAGTACTTTTGAACCTATAACAAGTGTTATATTTGGAGCAATACTTTTAGGTGAAGAAATAACATTAATCAAAGTTCTTGCATGTGCATTAATATTTGCAGGAGTTTTAATACTATCCTTTGCAAAAGAAAAAACACAAAATAATTCAAAAATAAATGAATCACTCACAAATCAATAATACAAAAAATAGACTATACCAAAATATATTTTGGTATAGTCTATTTTTATCTATATTTTATTTTGTAAATTAAGAAATTCATAAATCAATATGCTGTTAAAAAGTTCTAAATCAGTCATAGCATCATCTAAATCCCTTTGCAGAAGATTTTTAATTGTTGATAATCTATAAAGTAAAGTATTTCTATGAATAAAGAGTTCCTGAGATGTCTTTAATAAATGCCTATTGTTTTTAAAATAGCATTTTAAAGTTCCTATTAAATCCATACCATGATTTTTATCATATTCTAAAATAGGTCCTAAATTTTCATAACAATATTGATTAATATCCTTAACATCAGATAATTCAATAAGTAATCTTACAATACCTAAATCACTATATTTAATAACCTTTGAATCATTTTTATACATATCAATCATAGATAAAGCTTTAAAAGCTTCCTTATAACTTGTTTTTATATCAGAATTATTCTCTCTTATACGACTAAAACTTAAGCTCATTTCAATATACTCTGAATATCTAGAACTTATAAGTTTAAATATATCCTCAATATATTCTAAAGATTTTTTTGCATCTTCATAATCATTAGCAAATATTAAACTCATTAAATGATTTGCATATTCCATATGTATTAGGGTGTAATTTTTTTCATTTAAAACTTCACCTAAAGAATTTATTATATACTTACTGACATCTTCTATATCGTAAGAAATAGTTGACAACTTTGTAATTTTAAACATACAAATATAATGACAAGGTCTTAATTTTATATTATAAAATTCTGCTAAACTATTAATATCTTCATGTAATTTATCCTGTGAAAAAATAAGTGATTCAAGAAAATGCTTTCCATTTTTTGATTCTTCTCTTTTTTGTTCTATCTTTAAGAAAATTTCTTGTATAATGTCAATTAATTTAATATCCCAAGGCATTATAAATAATGGCAAACTCCTTTCATTTGCTCTATCTATCATACTATTTGATATACTATTTAAATGTTTATCATCAATCAAAATAACAATCCCAGATAGTCTTTTATTAATGCATTCATCAAGTAAAAGTAAAAGGTTTTCATCCTCTTCTTTATTATCTTTATAAATAACAAAAAGTAATTCTCCTCCATAAAGCCATTCTGAAATAGATTCTGTTGTCCTTACATATGGCAAAGAAATTTGATTATCTAATCCACTTTCTCCAGCTAACAGCTTTGCTTTTGAAAAGTATTTAAGTTGAAATAAAGCTTTGCAACAAAAACTCATAAGTCAATCCTCCTTATTCCATTTCATTCCACTTTATTATTTTACCATTTTTTATAAGTATATTAAACTTAATATTCTATCTTTATACATTTGCTTACTATATTTATTTTTAATGTATATCTTTTGAAAAATTGTTAATTTAATTGTATTATAATTGATAAACCCTAACCTTTAAAATATTATTTGAATTATTTGAAAATTTCGATTATAATAAAAATACATTAATTTAATTTTTTCTTTTTAAGGCAAGTTATACCTCTTTTAATTCTAACTTGCCTTTTATTCTACAAAATTTAGATTACTACTGCTCCGTCTACAGATAATATTTCACCGCTTATATAACTTGCCATATCAGATGCCAAAAATAAAAAAGCATTTGCTATATCCTCAGCTTCTCCTATTCTTCCAATAGGAATATTTCTAGCTATTCCATCTATTATATTTTTGTCAAGAGCTGCAACCATATCTGTTGCTATTACACCAGGTGCTACTGCATTGACTCTTATTCCATCTTTTCCAAGCTCCCTTGCTAAAGATTTAGTAAGTCCATTTACAGCAAATTTAGATGTTGGATATCCTACGCCTGTTTTTTGTCCATATAAGCTTACTACTGAACTTGTATTTAAAATAACTCCTGATTTTTCTTCTTTCATTATCTCTGAAAATATTTTAGAACAATTAAATATAGCTTGAACGTTAATGTCCATTATTTTGGAAAAGTTTTCTTGTGTTTGATCATATATTGTTTTATTATCACTTATTCCAGCATTGTTTATAAGAATATCTACTCTTCCCCATTTTTCTAAAATTAAATCTGCCATATGGTCTATTTCTTTTATGTTTAATAAGTCAGGATAAAAACCCATTACATCATAATTAGAGTTAATATTACGTATTTCATTTATAGCTTTATCAACTGTATCTTTTTTTGAACCACAAAGTGCAACCTTTGCGCCATTTAAAAGAAACTTTTTTACTGTAGCTAATCCTATCCCTCTAGTTCCACCAGTTACAACAACAACTTTATTTTTTAAACTTTTTGATAAACTATCCATTTCATACACCCCTACTTTTTAATAAGTTATTTTATACTTATATACTAATATAATGAAATAAAAATTTATTTTATACCTTTAAAAATTATATATATTTTTCTCTTTATAATATATTTATTAGCAAGATAATTTATAATAATCACTTATTTGAATAATAATTTATATTGTTAACTACAAAAGTTGTATTTCTTAAATATTTTTTGTCTATATAAAATAGAAAATGCTAATTACTAATAATTTTATTAGCAATTAGCATTTTCTATTTTAATTTCTTTAAGGCATTAACAACTAAAATATCTGCTGGTATCCATTCTTGATTTTCTAATTCATTAAATTTAATCCATTTAACATCATTATGAGCATTTAGCACTAACTCCCCACCTGTTATTTCACATATAAAAGAATGCATTGTTAGATGGAAATTTGGATAATCATACTCTATTGTATTTAAAAACTCTAATATATTTATGTCTAATTCTAATTCTTCTTTTATTTCTCTTTTTAAGGCTTCTTCTCTAGTTTCACCTTTTTCTATTTTTCCACCTGGAAACTCCCATATGTTTATAAATTCTCCATATCCTCTACGAGTTATAAATATTTTATCTTCTTTTCTTATTATAGCTGCTACTACTTCTATATTCTTCATATGTTAAACTCCTTACCTCTTGTAATTTTTAAATTTATAATATTATTTATTATAACAAACTTTCTAGTATTTTGACCTTATAAATGTTATACTATAATATATAATTATATGAAGGAGTTGGTATTAATGGCTAATACTGGAGATACTTACACAGTAAATTTACAACAGTCTCATCTTGGATGGGGAAATTATAGACATTCAAACACTAGATCTATTATTAATGGAGAAGGCTATATTCCTTTACCTATAAGATTTGCTAGAGAATTTAATATATTTAATTCAAATAATACTACTACAGGATTAGGATATAACTTATTTCACGCTTCATCAGCTGATAATTTTTTAAATAACGTGACACTTCTAGCACAAGGTTCTAGTTCTTCTGGAGATATATATGCAAAGCAATTTTCTGTTCAAGGTAATCTACAATTAATTGGCTCATGGTATGAATATCAAAATGCAACAACAGATAATTCAGTAAGAGTTACTTGGACATCACCAACTGATATTCTCCTTGAAATAATTTAAAAAATAATAACATAATAAAAAGCTAGCTTTTTATTATGTTATTATTTTTTAAATTTATTATAAATCAGATAACAGTATCTGCCTATTTACAGAAAATATATCTTTAATATTTTTATGAGTATAATTTTTAGATTCATATAATTCAACAAGTTTAATCATATTAGAAACACTCATTGCTGATCCTGCTATATTAGTAGCATTAACAATATCCATAATTTGAGAATTAATATTATTTCCAAAACCCCCAGCAATATATGAAAAAAATGAAAGTGGAACACTAAAATTGCTATAATTCTTCAAATTTTTTATATAATTATAAATCATTCTATTACGATGATCATTACTTACAGTATATTTACTATAAGCTTTATTATCTATAATAGCTTGATAGCCATCTGAATTAGATAAAATTAACACATCAGGTGTAAGACCTATAGGTCCTACATGTTTAGTTTCAAAGCCAAACACATTTTTAAATAACTCAACTGTTGCTTTTTCAAAATCTGTAGCCTTATCCCTTCCCTTAAATGCCATTTCAAAATACGCTGTCATAAACCCACCAATAGATCCACTTGGATATAACTTCAACAGCACTTCTTCTACCAATTTATCATTAAATCCTGTTTGCTCAACAATTTTATCTACAAGATTAGTAGTTATTTTAGTTATTGGATGTTTTAATGATTCTGCAATATAGGCTTGTTTAATTTTTTGTTCCGCAATTATTTTTACTGTAATAACTCTAGCCTCAGTAAGATTTCTTGTATCCTTTTTGTGCTTCGGATCAAGACCATACTTTCTTTGAAAATATTCATATTCTTCAGGGCGATCAATAAAAGGTAAAGATTTAGATAAAATTTTTTGAACTTCCAACCGCTTATCATCAAGAATACGAACTTGTCCACTGTGTCTTTTTACAAGTTGAGTATACTCTAACCAGTTTACAATAGTATTAGCTAAATCCATCAAATGACTAAATGGATGACTTGGATTAACTTCTCCTTTTGATGGTTTATATTTATCAAAATAATCCTCCTCATAAATAATATCTCCTCTTTGCCTAAACTCCAAAATTTCATTTACTATATATTTATAACATTTATCAGTTTCATTTTCTGCTTTAGTAACTATAATTTTAGCAATTTCTTCTTCTGTTAAATATTCTATTTCTTTATCATTTAATAATTTTAGAAGAAATCTAAAAGGCCTAATTTTAAATCTTGGAGCAACTTTAACCCCACGCCCTAAAGAAAAAGCAGATGGAAATTGATATTTTAAAATCTGATTCTTAAGTACTTCAACAGGCGAATCCCCAGACATTATAGCTTCACCTGCTAATGTTAACTTTATCTTTCCTGTAGATTTTTGTGTAAATATTAATCCTAAACTACTAACCCAAGCCTTATATGTTCTAGCGCCACCACCAGTATGATCTCTTCTTTCACCTTTACGCTTTATCCCAGCTTGTTCCAATGCTTCTTCAAAAGATAAATGAGATTCCCTTTGCCCTTTCCACTCTTGATCTAATGCAATTTCTGAAAAAGTTGCTAGTACATCCGGAATTGAATTTAATTTTCGTTTTGGCCTTGTTACCCACCAATAATTTAACAAATAACTCACTCCTATTGCTTAATATTACATGGAACATATTCATAGTCAATACCAGCAAATGTTCTTAATACAGCTTCAAATATAATTTTTGCTCCTTTTGCTGGAACTGCCATCCCAATCTGTTTTCTTACACTTTCTTTTGAACCTTTAAAAACATAATCATCTGGGAAAGTCTGTAACCTAGCTCTTTCTCTATTAGTTAAAGCTCTTGGTTCTGAATAGTGATATATATGTGTTCCTCCTCCACCTGATCCTGTTACTGTATAGGCAGGTTTAGTAGGATCCAATCTCTTATATATTTGACTTATCTTTGCTCCTTTTACATTTAATTGTAATCTATCAGGTAAATTTGCTGTAAATGCATTTTCTCCTGGTTTTATATGAGATAGTCTCTCAGTTACTATTGATGATTGCCTTGTTAACTCATTATTTGATGCATTCTCAGGTATTGGTGGTATTTCTAATGCGCTTTTAGAAGTATTATCCACTCTAGAATATGGTGCTGGAGAAGGTACTCTAAATACAAAAGGTAGATCTTCCCGAATTCCTACAATGATTATTCTATGCCTTGCTTGTGGTATTCCATATTGTTCGAATTTATATAAATGAGGATATAATTTATATCCTGATTTTTCTAAATCTCTCAATATCTTGTTAAAAGCTTTACCTGCATTTGCTGATCTTAAGCCACCTACATTTTCAGCTAAAAACCATTTTGGCTTATACTTTTTTAGTATTTTTACACCATATGTATATAAAGGACCATAATCTCCGTCAAATCCTTTTTGTTCACCTACAACAGAAAAGTCATTACATGGAAAACCAAATGCTAATGCATCTATAGGATCAAGATAATTTATATCAAGCTTTCTTACATCCTGACAAATAACAGATTCTGGATTATTAGGACATATATTATGTATATATGTATCACATGTATCTCGATCATAATCATTTGCCCATTTATGAATTATCCTATATTCATTATTTTCAATTTCAGCTGATATAGCTCCATAAGCTAATCCTCCTGGACCACAAAATAACTCTCCTAATTTAAATATCATTTTAACATTCCTTTCCACATATGTTTTTATCAATTAATTACTATAAAATTTTTTATATTATACTTCTACTATTTCACCGTTTTTTTACAACTCTATTTTTTATTATTAAACTATATCAATTTATCTACAAACTTCTCAACAAAGTTTATATCAAATCATTTCATTATATCTTGCTACTTGAAAACTTTAACTAATATTGAAAAACTTACTTCATTATTTCATTCTTTGTAAGCTTAACTACAACCTCACCATGTGGTGTATTAGGGAACATATCTTTAATTCTAGTTCTTTCAATTCTATATCCAGCTTCAACTAATCCCTTAAGATCATTAACTAAAGTTTTAGGATTACAAGAAACATAAACAATTTCCTTAGCATCAAAATCAATTACATATTCTAAAGCCTTTGGACTAACTCCACTTCTTGGAGGATCCAAAATTATAATATCAGGTTTATCTTTAACCTCTTTAATAGTTTTAGCTACATCACCAGCTATAAATGTACAGTTATCAAGTCCATTAAGCTTAGCATTCTCCTTTGCAGCTTCTACTGCTTCCTCTATAAGCTCAAGTCCAATAACCTTCTTAGCTTTTGGTGCAACTATTTGACCTATTGTTCCTGTTCCGCAATAAAGGTCAAAAACAACCTTATTTTCTGAATCACCCATAAATTCTCTAACTATACTATAAAGACTTTCTGCTCCTTTAGTATTAGTTTGGAAAAATGAAAATGGTGAAATCTTAAATTTTAATCCTAAAAGTTCTTCCATAATATAATCTTTTCCATAAAGAAGATTAACCTTCTCTGGATAAACTACATCAGAAAATGAATTATTTTCTGTATGAAGAAGTGAAACTAATTCTCCATCAAAATCTAATCCTTTTATAATATTAGCCCACTCTGTTAAATCAAAATCTACCTGTGTTGTTGTAACAAGATTTACTAAAAGTTCTCCTGTATTTTTAGCTTTTCTTATAACTAAATGTCTAAGGAAGCCTTCCCTTTTCATTACTCTATAATAAGGAAGTCCTGTTTCTTTAAAGTATTCAACTGTAGCTTTAATTACTTTTCTAAAATCTTCGTCTACAAGCTTACACTTATCAACAGTTATAATTCCAAAACTTGCATTTTTCATATGCATTCCAAGAGAAAGTTCTGCACCTTTATATTCATCTCCAAAGGTAAACTCCATCTTATTTCTATATTCCCATTGTTCTACACTTCCAGTTACCCCTTCATATTCTCCAGTTGTAACCTCAGCATTTTTAAATAATTCTAAAACCTCATTGCCTAAAAACTCTAATTGTTTTTCATAAGTAAGATTTTGTGATGAACATCCTCCACAAATTCCAAAACAAGGACACTTTGATTCTATTTCATAAGGTGCCTTTTCTAAAACTTCCAAAAGCTTAACGTCTGTATATTCAGCTCTATTTTTTTTAACTCTTCCTTTTATTGTTTGCCCAGGAAATACATTTTTAACACGTACTTCTTTATCATTTAAAGTTGATATACCCACTGATGGGAATTCAGTTCTTTCTATTTTAACTGTTACTTCGCTTCCTCTTCTCACTTTTTTTCTCCTATCAATTAAATTATACTATTGATAATATTCTCTTACCAATAGTTCTTTTGTTCTTTATTTCAAATAAAGGTAAGTAAAATACATTAACTATTACATAAATTATAAGTAATATTGATGTTGGTTCAATTATCATATAACCAAGTAATCCTATTACTAAATCAAATATTAATAAAATTATTGCTGATATACCAAGTATAACTGCTTGATCCAAAACACTTGCAAATAACTTCTTTAAAAATGATGGATTTGAATCTAATCCGTCTATTTCATATTTATTATCATCTTCATCTAATTTATTTTCAATAGTATTAATATCATCATTTTCTTTTACTTCTATTTTTTCTTCAAGTTCTTTTTCATTTTTTTCTATTTTTTCTTCAATTTTTATATCTTCATCTATGTTAAGATCTTTTTTATTTTTAATGTCCATATCATCCTTACTCATAATAATCCTCCTGTTTATTTTATTCCTTCATTATCTTTAACAAATTTATAGACTTTAGTTGATAATGTATATACTATATATTCTTTGCTTACTGCAAATTCTTCTGATAATCCATTTATATTATCTTTCATAACCCCTTCACCATTGCCATTTTTTATTATGTCTAATATTTTTTTATTTATATCTTTATAATTTCTATCTGAAACTCCAGTCATTATTGATGCATATTTAGCTATTGATGTATCTCCTAAATTAAATTTATTATCTTTTATTGCATTTTTACCATCAAATTTAAGTGAAAGTTTTAATTGTATTCTTCCAGAATTTTGATTATCTCCAAAAAGTTGTGATTCAAATTGCATACTTTCAAGTTTATTAGGTTCTGGGTCTTTATTATCTAAATATATAGACTTTACATTTGCTGTTGCACCATTAATTTGCTTAACTTTATCATCTTTTTTATAATCTAAATCAAATTCTTTTGTTTGATCTTCAATTTTACCCATTAATTCATTGCTCTTATCAACAAAACCATTATGTGTAAAATCTTTTATCCAATCACCTTTTAAATTCTTGAAATCATCTTGATTATCTATATTAACTTCAGCCTGCTTTTTATTTTCTTCTGCATTTTTATGTTCTTTATTATTTCCACATCCTGCTAATGAAACCATTAAAACAGTTGCTATTGCTAAACCTATAATTTTTTTAGACATATTTTTACCTCCTAAATATGCTCATCATTTATTAAAATTCATCATATTTTTTAATTATATCATTCATTCTATTATTTTTACAATATTGCTATATTATTTTACAATATTTTTCTTATGTTAGTATTTATATTCACCATAAAAAAGAGAGGGCAATTTTTTTCATACTTTAAACATTTATGCACTCTCTAAATAATTACTTAATACAATATGTATTGTTATAACTATACTTAATTTACTTTAAAATTAAATTATAAAAATTTATAATGAATCTCTATTATTAATTATACATTAAAGATTAATGCTAATTATAATAT
>NZ_JAGGJZ010000002.1 GCF_017873235.1 Clostridium moniliforme
GACGAAGTATTTAGAAGTAGAAATTCAGTAGTATTTGATGAAGCTGAAAATAGAATGCATACTATTAAAGCTGTAATGGTTGCAACTGCAGGAAAGTAATAAAAGAATTTTAATATATTATAAAAAAAGCAAGGTAATAATTAATTATTACTTTGCTTTTTTATTTAAGATATATTTTAATTAGTAATTTTTAAATATATAAATTAAACTTCACTATAATCATGATCTATAGTGATTATACAATTGTATTGAGGATGGATTTCTTTTATAGATTCAATTATTTCATTTTTAAGTTTTTCTTCACTAGAAATTTTATTTAAATATTTTGAATTAACAACAATATCAAATATAAGATTTTTTTCATTACCTTCTCCAACAATTCTAAAATCATGAAATGATTTTATTAATGGATTATATTTAATGATTTTAGATACTTCCTTATATGCATCATTAATTTCATCATCAGATAAACAGATAGGATCCATATGAATAACTAAATATATATTTAGTTTTTTTGAAATATCTCGTTCTGCTTTATCTATAATATTATGAATTTCCATAATATTAATATCAGAAGGAATTTCAGCATGTGCTGAAGCCATACATCTTCCAGGACCATAATTATGAACTATAAGATCGTGAACACCTATAATGTGATCATAGGATAACATCATATCTTCTATACTTTTAACAAGTTTAGGGTCTGGGGCTTCTCCAAGGAGCGGATTAATAGTTTCTCTAACAAGAGTAAATCCAGAATAAACTATTATAAAAGCTACAATTATACCTATATATCCATCAATAGGAACACTTATAAATTTAGCTGCTAAAATAGATATTGCAACACAACTTGAGCTAAATACATCTCCTAATGCATCAACAGAAGAAGCCTTTAATGCACCTGAATCTATTTTTTTACCAATGAATTTATTGAACATTGCAAGCCATAATTTAAGAAATATTGAAACAATAAGTAGAAGGAAAGGTATCCATTCAAAATTTATTATTTCAGGATGTAATATTTTTTCAAAGGATGACTTAACAAATTGAAGTCCTACAAGCATTACCATAAAAGCAACAGCAAGGGCAGATAAGTATTCCATTCTTCCATGACCAAATGGATGTTTTTCATCTGCAGGCATGTTAGCCATTTTAAATCCTGCAATTGTAATTACTGATGAACCTGCATCAGAAAGGTTATTAAAGGCATCGGCAGTAACTGCAATACTAGAAACTAGCATTCCAACAGAAAATTTTATTATAAATAAAATGAAATTAACAATTATACCAATTACTCCACCTAAAAAGCCATAACTGTTACGTACATTTACATCTTTTGTATCCTCACTATTTTTTATGAAGGTTTTTACTAAAAATTTTGAAAACATTGAAATTTCCCCTCCGATTTGAATAATATATTTTATTCTATCTTACTGATAAGTATTAATCAAATCTATTTAATTAAACATAAATTTAAAATAAATAATAAATAATTTTTATAAATTTATTATTTATTATATTATATAACTATAGTTTGAATAAAGTATTAAATGGCATTATTAATATATAATATGTACTTAAATATGATAGAATGTAATTAATAGAAAATTTAAAAATTATTAAGGAGGATTAAATATGGAAAAGAAATTAGCCACAGAATTAATAGACTTTTTATACAACAGTCCAACAGCATATCATGCTGCTTCATCAGTAAAAGATATGTTAGATAATAATGGATTTACAGAACTTTTTGAAAAGGATTCATGGAGTTTAGAAAAGGGAAAAAAATATTATTTAGTAAAAAATGATTCAGCTGTAATAGCATTTAAAGTAGGTAATGGAGATATTGAAAAGGATGGATTTAGAATTATAGGATCTCATACAGATGCACCTGGATTTAAAATAAAACCAAATGCAGAGATGAAATCAGAAGATCATTATGTAAGATTAAATACAGAGGTTTATGGAGGACCAATATTATATACATGGTTTGATAGACCACTTGGAATAGCTGGTAGAGTTATATTAAAGGGAAAATCACCATTAAAACCAGAAGTTAGATTAGTTAATGTAAATAAGCCTGTTTTAATAATACCAAGTTTAGCTATACATATGAACAGGTCAGTTAATGATGGATATGCTTTTAATAAACAAAAAGATACTTTACCATTAGTAGGATTTGTTAATGAAAAGTTAGAAAAAGAAGGATATTTAATAAGTCTTTTAACTAAGGAATTAGGAGTTAATAAAGAAGATATATTAGATTTTGATTTATTCTTATATGAATATGAAAAAGGATGCATAATGGGAATAAATGATGAATTTATATCATCTGGGAAATTAGATGACCAATGGATGGTTTTTGCTGGAATTAAAGCATTAATGAATAGCACAGATATAGATTCAACTAAAGTTATGATTTGTATCGATAATGAAGAAATTGGAAGCTTAACTGCACAAGGTGCTCAATCAAACTTTATAAGAAGAACATTAGAAAGAATTTCAATAGCACTTTCAAAAAATACAGAAGAGTTCTTTAGAGCACTTTCAAATTCATTAATGATTTCAGCTGATTTAGCTCATGCTGTACATCCAAATTTACCAGAGAAGCATGATCCAAGCAATAGACCAGTACTTGGAAATGGTCCAGTTCTTAAGATTGCAGCATCAGGAAGTTATTCAACAGAAGGTGTAGCAGCTGGAGTATTTGAATCAGTATGTAAAGAAGCAAATGTACCTATGCAAAAATTCGTTAATAGATCAGATGTAAGAGGTGGAACAACTATAGGACCAATGTCAGCAGCAGACCTTTGTATTCCAGTTGTTGATATGGGAGCACCAATTTTAGGAATGCACTCAGTAAGAGAACTTGCAACAGTTAAGGATAATTTCTATACAATAGAAGCATTTACTAAATTCTTTAGCTTAAATTAATATTTAAAGGTTATGTTTTTTACCTGTTTATTTTTAAAACATAGCCATATAAAAAGGGGTTACTGCAATTATTTTGTAGTAGCCTCTTTTTTAATTATAAATACTTAAATAGCAACAAATTAAAAATATTATAAAGAAATTTATACTTTATGTTTTTAAAAAAATAATAAAAAGTATAAGTTAAAAGATTAAAAAAATCCTTAGATTAGAAAATTCTCATTTTTATTAAAGAATATTTTAATTTTCCACTGTTATTATTAAATCATAAATTAAATAAATGATTTTTAGGAGGAATTTTATAATGGATAAAAATAATAATGTAAATGATAATAACAAGGATACAGAAATTGTAGAGGTAAAAGAGATGAAAACAGAGGAAACAAGTGAAAATGTAAATAAAGAAATAAAAAATAAAGGTAATAGATTTAGTAAAAGAAAAATAATAGGTTTTTCTATTTTAGCTGTGTTACTAGGTGGAATAATTGCAGCAGGAGCTACAATTTATGATTATATGGAAGATAGAGGCGATAATCCTATAGAACAAGCAAAGAAAAAAGTTGAAATGAAATTTGCAGAAAAACCAAATTATTCATTAGATCAAGCAAAGGAAATTGCATTAAAAAAAATTAATGGAACTGTAGTAAAAGGAAAAGAAGATGTAGATGATGGAATTGTAGAATATGAATTTAAAATAAAAGATAAAGAAAATGTATTACAAAAGGTTACTGTTGATGGAAAGACAGGAGCTATAGTAGAGATAGATAATCCTTTAAATAATCACAAAAAAGATGATGACCATCATAATGATTAACAAATAAGAGAGTGGAAAGGTCCCCTCTCTTATTTTGCAATTTATATTATTAAATTTTTTATTAATAAGTATGTTTTAAATTATATATAGTATTAAAATTATAATTAAAGATATTAATTAATATTATTTTTTATTTCAGTATTGATTTATGATATACAATATAAAAATATTTAAGATTATATATTAATTAAATAATGATTGGAGGGAAAATAATTTTGAAGAAGGTTCTTATAGTTGAAGACGAAGAAAATATGGTTTCTTTTATACAAATGGAATTAAAATATGAGGGCTATGAAGTAGAAGTTGCAAATGATGGAAGAAGTGCAGTTGCTTTAGCTTTAGAGAAGGATTTTGATTTAATACTTTTAGATTTAATGTTACCTGGAATAAATGGGCTAGAAGTTTGCAGAAGAATTAGAAAGGAAAAGGATACTCCAATAATTATGTTAACTGCAAGGGATAGTGTAATGGATAAAGTAACAGGACTTCAAACAGGTGCTGATGATTATGTATCAAAGCCTTTTGCCATTGAGGAATTACTTGCAAGGATGGAAGTTATTTTTAGAAGAAGTGATAAAGCTATTAAAAAAGAGAAATTAAAATTTAAAGATATAGAGCTAGATATTGAAGGAAGAATAGTTAAAAAAGATGGAGAGATTATTGAATTAACTAATACAGAATTTCAATTATTACTTACATTTATGAGAAATAAAAATAGAGTTTTAACTAGAGAAATATTGCTAGACAATGTATGGGGATATAATTCAGAGGCAGAAACCAATATAGTGGATGTTTATGTTAGATATATTAGAAATAAACTAGATAAAAATGAAAAGGAGAAATATATTCAAACTGTAAGAGGAGTTGGGTATGTAATGAGAGATGAGAATTAAAGAGCGATATAATAATTTACCAATATTTTGGAAAATAACAATTGGATCTGTAATAGTATTTATAGTATTTTTAATGTTTATTACTCTTGCACAAACTTTTTTATTTTTTGACTGGTTTTTAGACCATAAAAAGAAGTATGGAATAAATCTTCATATATTTGAAGATATATTTGAATCCTATGGATATTTAATTATAGTTGTTTCAATTCTTATTTTAATTATAAGTATATTAGGTGCTTTATTTATATCAAAAATATTACTAAAAAATATAAGTGAACTTACAAATACAATGGAAGAAATTAAAAGAGAAGGAAGGCTTGATAGAAGAGTTAAAGTGAGTAAAAGTAATGATGAAATTTCAAAGCTTTGTGTTTTATTTAATTCATTAATGGATGACTTAGAAAGTTCATTTAATAGAGAAAGAAGATTTGTTCAAGATGCATCTCATGAGCTTAAAACCCCGCTTACAATAATAAAGGGACATTTATCTCTTTTAAATAGATGGGGAAAAGATGATAGAGAAGTTTTAGATAAATCAATAAAAGCAAGTACTGAGGAAGTAGATAGACTTATAAATTTAGTTAAGACATTGTTAGACATATCTAATTTAGATAAAGTTAATGAAAAAATTAGTGTAAATTGTTATAATAAGGAAGTAGTTGAAGGAATTTTAAATGATTTTTCTATTTTAAATAAAAACTATAATATTACTTGTAACTACAATAAAATAAAAGAATTTCCAATGAAGGATATACATTTAAAGCAGATTTTAATAATTCTTTTAGACAATGCAATTAAATATTCAGGAGAAAATAAAGAAATAAACATTAGTTTTGCTGAAAGTTATGAATATAAAATAGTAACTGTAACAGACAATGGTATTGGGATACCAGAAGAAGATATTCCTTTATTATTTGATAGATTTTATAGAGTTGATAAATCTAGAAATAGCAAAACTGGAGGGAATGGACTTGGATTATCTATAGCCAAAAGATTAGCTATAATATATGGAGGAGATATAGGAGTAAAAAGCAAAGTTGCAGTTGGAACAAGTTTTAGGGTTGTTATTCCTAAAAATAGTCCATTTTAATATTTAAAATATACAAAAAAATATTTATTTGAAAATAATTTCATAATTCATTGACAATGTAAAATAAGGGTTTTAGAATGAGTAATTGGGAAAGGAATTTCTTTAAAAAATCAACTTATGAAATAGAGCAACTGGGGGGTATGGATTATGAAATCATATAAGGGAATTATATATGCAATTTTAGCATCAGCAGCTTTTGGTTTAATGCCTATATTTGCTAAATTTGCTTATTTACATGGATCAAATTCAAACACAGTATTATTTTTCAGATTTACAATTGCAGCTTTAATTTTATTAATATACTTAGTAATTAATAAGGTATCAATAAAGGTTAATAAAAAGCAATTTATAATACTTTCAATTATTGGATTAATAGGATATACAATAACAACTCAAACACTTTTTATGTCTTATAATTATTTAAATGTAGGATTAGCAACTACATTACATTTTGTATATCCAGCTTTTGTTTGTATATTAGAATATTTATTTTTTAAAAAGAATATGAGCAGGAATAAAGTATTATCATTAATTTTTGCTGGAGTAGGTGTTTATGCTTTAATAGCCTTTGAAAATAATACACTAAGTACTTTAGGATTATTTTTAGCAGTATTTTCAGGACTTTCTTATGGAATTAATATAATACTTTTATCTCTTAAAGAATTAGAAAATTTAGATAATATAGTAATAACAATGTATGTAACTTTTGGAGCTTCAATTGGTATGTTTATATATGGAGAATCAACAGGTTCATTAATAACAAAAATAAGTTTAGAGTTAGTAATAGCATATATTTTTATAGCTGTAATTTCTACAATAATTGCTATGGTACTTTTATTAAAAGGAATAGAATTAATAGGTCCATCATCTGCATCAATACTTGGAACATTTGAACCAATAGTAAGTATAATAATGGGTGCATTTGTATTTGGAGAAGCTATAACTTTTTCATTATTTTTAGGTGGTGCTTTAATACTTACATCAACAATTATTTTAGCTAGAGATAAATCAAGTAATGAAACAACTCAGGAAGCAATAAATTCTAAAATTAATAGAAAAATTAATTTACAACAATAAAAGGTATAAATTTTTGGGGCATAATTTTTTAGAGAAGAGAGGAAAAAATATGAGGAAAGAATTTATAAAAATATTAAAAAAAGAAATAGTTCCAGCAGAAGGATGTACAGAACCAATAGCAGTTGCTTATGCAACTTCAATGGCAGTAGAAAATTTAAACGAGCCCTTAGAAAGTATAGATATACTATTAAGTATGAATATAATAAAAAATGCTCTTGGAGTTGGGATACCAGGAACAGGAAAAGTAGGGGTTGATATAGCAGCTGCACTTGGAGCGGTTATAAAAAAATCTTATAAAAAATTAGAAGTTTTATCAAATTTTTCAGAAAGTGAATTGGAAAAGGCAAATGAACTAATTGAAAATAAAATTATAAAAGTATTTCAAAAGGACACTAATGAAAAATTATATATAGAAGTTATTGCAAAGGGAAAAACAGAATATTCTAAGGTAATAATTGCAAAGGATCATACTAATGTTGTTTTAATAGATAAAAATGGGGAAAAAATATTAGATAATTTAAGTTCTTTATCAAATAATGAAAATACAGAAAAAGAGGAAAGTAGCGGATTATCTATTGAAGAAATATATAATTTTGCTAAAGAAATTCCTTTTGATGATATAAAATTTATTCTTCAAGGTGCTGATATGAATAGAAAGGTATCTGATGAAGGGCTTAAAGGTGGATATGGTTTAGAAGTTGGAAGTAAAATAATAGAAAATAAAGGTTTTAATCTATTTACTAATAATATGGCAAATAGAGTTATTGCAGCAACAGCAGCGGCCTCTGATGCAAGGATGGATGGATGCTCAATGCCAATAATGACAACAGCAGGTTCAGGTAATCAAGGAATAGCTTGCTCAATGCCAGTAATTGAAACAGCTAAAATATTAGAAAAATCAGAAGAAGATCTTGCAAGAGCATTAGTTATAAGTAATCTTATAACTATACACTTAAAAGAATATATGGGAAGACTTTCTCCACTTTGTGGTGCAAGTATAGCAGGTGCAACAGGTGCTTGTTGTGGTATAACTTATTTACTTGGAGGAAATCTTGAAAACATAAAGAGAGCAATAAATAATATGATTTCTGATATTGCAGGAATTATATGTGATGGAGCAAAGAGTACTTGTGCATTAAAAATAGCAACTGCAACAAATGCAGCAATACAATGTGCAACACTTGCAATGAATGGAATTTCTCCATCATCAAAGGACGGAATAGTATTTGATGATGCAGAAGAAACAATTAAGAATATTGAAGTATTGGTAAAGGATGGACTAAATAATACAGATAGTACAATACTAAACATAATGCTTAAAAAATAAAATTAAAACTTACATTAAAACTTAGCAAAGACTAAATTTAAAGTCTTTGCTAGGTTTTATTTTTTTGCAATCATTTAGAGATAATTTTAAATACAGGTAATTATTTTTAATCTTTTGGTAAAAACTATTCTTACAAGTAAAACTTTGCAAAGGAGAAGAGTACATTGAAAAAGAGTAATTCATTAAGCTGTAGAAAAGATATCTTTAATGAGCTAAAGCTTAGTTTTATTAAAATAAAAGATACGTATAAATATATTAAAGATTTATCAAATAAAGGAGAGAATATAATTCCAGCTGGAAATTGGCTTTTAGATAATATTTATCTAATTGAAAAAGAATATAAATCAGTGAAGAAAAATATGCCAAAGGAATACTTTGATAATCTTTTTATAGAGGAAGTACAAAATAAAAAATCTCCTAGAATACTTTTATTAGCAAAGAAAATGTTAGAAGAAACTAAAGGAAAAGTTAGTGAAAAAGATTCAATTAAATTTATATTAAAGGAAAACGATAAATTAAATATGGGAGAACTTTGGGCATTTCCATTAATGCTTAGAGTAAATATTATAACAAATATTGCAATTATATTAGATGAAATAAAGGATATACATAAAAGCAAAATAGAAGGTAGGAATTTAGCCTATAAAATAATATCTTTAAGTAAAAAGGAGAAAATAAAAGATTTTTTACAAAATAAAACTAAAGATAAATCAAGTATTTTTATTGAGGAATTTTATAAAGTATTAAAGAGTAGTTCTATTTATGATAAAGATATATATAGTTTAATAGAAAATATCAAAAGAAAAGAAAATTATAAAATACAAAATACATTTAAAGAAGAATTATTGGAAGAAAAGATAGAGACTTTTATAAATTCTCTTAGAAATATAGATAATATAAATTGGATAAGATTTTTTAATGAAACATCTATGGTAGAAAAAATTCTTTTAAAGGATCCTTCTAAAACTTATGAGAAAATGGATTTTAAATCTAAGGATTATTATCGTCATAAAATAGAATTAATATCAAGAAAAAATCAAATTAATGAAATAATAATAGCTGAAAAACTAGTATTTTTAGCAAATAGAGAAAGGGAAAATGGAAAAACTGGATATAAAACTCATGTAGGATACTATTTAATTGATGATGGCATTAATAAATTAAATGGATTATTAGAACATGGAGTTGAAATAAAAAATAAATTTAGTCCTATTAAATTTTGTTTTATAAATATATTAGGTACATTTTTAACTATTGATATTGTATTAATTTTAGGTCATTTATTAGGAGCTGAATACAATAGATATCAATATATTGTAGCTGGTGTAATGCTAATTATTCCAGCAAGTGAGATAGTTGTTACATGTATAAACTGGATAGTAGGAAAGAAGGTTCCAATAAGGCATATCCCTAAGATAGATTTAAAAGATGGAATAGAAGAAAATCAAAAAAGTATAGTTATAGTTCCAACAATAATAAACTCAGTAGAAAGTGGTAAAGAACTTGTAGATAAATTAGAGGTAATCTATTTATCAAATAAAGAAGAGAATCTTTATTTTGCAATACTTGCAGATTTTCAAGATAGTAATGAAAAAGTTAAAGATAAAGATAATGAAATAAATAATTCAATAATAAAAGAAATTAAAAAATTAAATAATAAGTATTGTAAAGGAGAAAAGGATAAGTTCTTCTTTTTTAATAGAGAGAGAATTTACAATCCACATGAAGGTGTATTTATGGGGAGAGAAAGAAAAAGGGGCAAAATAATGGAATTTATTGCTCTATTAAAAGGAGAAAATAGTAAACATACATTTAATGTAATAAGCAGTTCAATAGAAAATATTAAAGATGCAAAATACATAATAACTTTAGATACAGATACTTTTGTTACAAGGGGAGTAATTAAAAAACTTATAGGTGCAATGTGCCATCCTTTAAATAAAGCAGTATATAAAGATAATAGAGTAAAAAGAGGATATGGAGTTATGCAACCTAAAGTTTCAATATCCTTAGAAAGTAAAAATAAAAGTAAATTTTCAAATCTATTTGGAGGAGAAGGTGGAGTTGATGGATATTCAATAGCTTATTCAGATACTTATGAAGATTTATTTGGAGAGGGTTCCTTTACTGGTAAGGGGATAATTGATATAGATATATTTTATAGAGTTTTAAAGGATGAAATTCCAGAAAATAGAGTTTTAAGTCATGATTTGTTAGAAGGCTGTTATGTTAAAAGTGCATTAGTTACTGATTGTGAATTTATTGATAATTATCCTTCTACATATATGGCAAGTTCAAAAAGGCTAAGTAGATGGGTTAGAGGAGACTGGCAGCTTTTACCTTGGATTTTTTCTTCAAAATTATCTTTATTATCTAAGTGGAAGATTTTCGATAATTTAAGAAGGAGTTTATTAGCACCATCTATTTTAATAGGACTTGGAGTTTCTTTAATTTATTTAAATAGAGGAATTGAATTAACGGTAATAACATTTTTAGCAGTAATAGTTCCATTTTTATTTACTATTACAGATTTTGTTGTTACTCCTAAAAATAAATTAATAGGAACAATTAAAAATATAAAACAAATTTTCTTTATTATAAGTTTTATTCCATATCAAGCTTATAATATGATAGTTTCAATATCAAAAGCTTTATTTAGACTATTTATTTCAAAAAATAATTTGTTAGAATGGCAAACTGCTGAGGAAACTGAAAAAACAGTTAAAAATACATTAGGATATCATTACAAAAAGATGTGGGCATCAGTTTTTATAGGTGCATTATTTATTATTTTAAGTTTTAATTCTTCATTAACCTTTGGTTTTTTAATTAGCATTCTTTCTATAATTTGGATGCTTTCTCCTTTTATAGCTTATAAAATTAGTAAAATTAATAAAGAAGAGAGTATTACTTTAAATAATTTAGAAAGAAAATATTTAAGAGAAATAAGTAGGAGAACTTGGGCTTATTACGAAGATTTTGTAAATGAAGAAAATAATTATTTAGCGCCAGATAATTATCAAGAAAAACCTTATAAGGGAGTTGCACATAGAACATCCCCAACTAATATAGGGATGGGATTAATATCAAATATAGTAGCTTATGATTTAGGATATATTTCTTTAAAAAAGGTAGTAGAGAGAATTGAGCTAACATTAAAAGTTATGAATAAACTAGAAAGGTATGAAGGACACTATTTAAATTGGTATGATACAAAAAGTTTAAATGCATTATGGCCAAGATATGTATCAACAGTTGATAGTGGGAATCTATTAGGATATTTGTGGATAGTTAAAGAAGCACTTAATGAATATAAAAATAATAAAATAATAAGAAAAGAAGAGATTAAGGCATTAGAAGATATTTATGGAATATTAAATTTAGAATTTAATATTTCAGAAGAGGATTTAGAAGGTCTTACAAAGGAAAATTATGTAACTATTCTTAGAAACAAGTTAAAAGAATTAATAGAGTTAAAAATAGATAAGGAAGATAATAATGAGTTTAATTATTGGATAAATAAATTACAAAATGAAATTGAAAATAAGATAAGTGATATAGATTGCAATTTATCTGTGGAAAATAGAATAAACAAAATAATAGAAGATATAGAAAATATAATGAAAGACATGAACTTTAAAATTCTATATAAAAAGGAAAGAGGATTATTTTCTATTGGATATAATTTGGAGGAAGATTCACTTGGAACTTCTTATTATGACCTTTTGGCATCAGAGGCAAGAACAGCTTCTTTTTTGGCAATAGCAAGAAATGAAGTAGAAACAAGTCATTGGTTTAAGTTAGGAAGGGCTATGACTAATGCATTTAGAGGAAAAGCTTTAGTTTCATGGAGCGGAACTATGTTTGAATACTTTATGCCTAATTTAATTATGAAAAGTTATAATAACACTTTGTTAGATTTAACTTATAAATCTGTAATAAAAGCTCAAATTAATTTTGCAAGGAAGAAAAAGGTTCCATGGGGAATATCTGAATCAGCTTTTTATAGATTTGATATTGATAAAAACTATCAATATAAGGCTTTTGGAATATCAAAGCTTGGATTAAAAAGAGGACTTGAAAATGAGTTAGTAATATCACCCTATTCAACATTAATGGTTCTTTCATGGAATAAAGATAAGTGTATTAAAAATTTAAAACTACTACAAGATGAAGGAGCCTTTGGAAGATATGGGTTTATAGAGTCAATTGATTTTACTCCTAATAGAGTAAACAAAACACTAAGTGAAGAAGTAATTTTTGATAGTTATTTAGAAAATAATAATAATGACTTAAAGGACAATGATAAAAATGATATAAATGATGAAAACTTAGATTTAAAAGTTAGTAGAAAAGGTAAAAAGGTACAATGTTATATGGTACATCACCTAGGTATGGGATTTTTAGCTTTAGATAATATTTTAAATAAAAACATTATACAAGAAAGATTTCACAGAATACCAGAGGTTAAGGCAACAGAAATATTACTTAAAGAGAAAATTCCAAATTTCATAACCTTTGAAAGAGAAGAAGAATTTAAAAATGAAGAAAATAAGCTTAAAAAAGAAGAATTTTCAAAAAGAATTTATAAAGGTGCTTTAAGAGAAAATCCAGAAGTATTGCTATTATCAAATGGAACATTTTCAACAATGCTAACATTAACAGGTAGTGGTTATTCAAAAAGAGAAGATAATTTTCTATATAGATGGAAAGGAGATAGTACTTCAGATAGTAGTGGTTTATTTTTTTACATTAAAAATTTAAATTCTAATGATTATTGGAGTGCGACATATGAGCCTTGCAAAATAGAAGGAGAAGATTATAAGGTGGAATTTTCTGTTGATAAAGGTGAATTTTACAATAGAAAAGATTCTATAAGTAGTAGGATGAAAGTTTTTGTTTCTCCAGAAGATGATTTGGATATTAGAAAATTAACACTAAAAAATAATGAAGAAAAAGAAATAACTTTAGAGATAACAAGTTATATGGAAATAATATTAAATACTTTTGAAGGAGATGCAGCCCATCCAAGCTTTTCAAATCTTTTTATAGAAACTGAATTTGATTATGATAGTAAAACATTAATTGGAAAAAGAAGAGCAAGAGTTAAAGATGGAGAAGTACCTTATATATTTCACAAAGTAATAACTAAAGAGCCTTTAGAGGAGGAAATAAATTATGAAACTTCAAGGGTTAATTTTATAGGAAGAAATAGAAATTTAAAATCACCATTAGCAATGGATGATGATAATTCATTAAAAAATACTGTTGGAATAGTTTTAGATCCAATTATGAGTATTAGAGCAAGATTAAAGTTAAATGCAAAGGAAGAGAAAACAATATATTTTATAACAGGAACAACTGACAGTAGGGAAGAAGTAATAAATTTTTCAAATGAATATAATAATTCAGAAAAATTAGAGTTAGCTTTTAAGATTTATAATAAATCAATGCAAGTAGAACTTAGAAATTTTGGTATTAAATCCGCTGAAGCAAATATATATCAAAGTTTAGCTTCTTATATATTATTTTTAAATAATGAAAGAAAGAATAGAGAAAATTATATAAAAGGTATAAGTAAACATCAAAAAGACTTGTGGGCTTATGGAATTTCTGGGGATTTACAAATTGTAATGGTTCTAATAAAAGATGATAAAGATATTGAAATTGTTAGATCTATGATAAAGATGCATAGCTACTTAAAAAATAAAGGTTTAAAATTTGATCTTATAATATACAATGATGAAGATATAACATATGAGCAACCACTACAAAAAGACATACTTCAATATATTAATATTTTAAGTGGTGATAATTCTATCAACAAAAAAGGAGGTATATTCCTTTATAATAAATCAACAATGGGAGAAGATATAAAAGACTTTTTAATTGGTATTTCTTCTCTTTGTATAGATAGTAGTAACGGTCCAATATTAAATCAAATAAATTTAGAAAACAATATTATAAATAAACAAATAGACTTAGAAATACATAATAATTTTAAAGATGATGTTCATAATAATATTAATAAAATAGAAGATTTAAAAAATTCATTAGATTTCTTTAATGGTTATGGAGGTTTTGATAAGAAAGATGGAAGTTATGTAATCATTCTTGATAATTATAAAAATACTCCAGCACCATGGATAAATGTAATTTCAAATGATAACTTTGGATTCCATATTTCAGAAGTTGGTTCAGCACATACTTGGTGTGAAAATAGTAGAGAAAATAAAATAACACCATGGAGTAATAATTGGATTGAAGATCCATTAGGCGAAGCATTATATATTAAGGATAATAAAAGTAAAAATTATTTTTCAATAACTCCAGAGCCAGTTAGAGATAAAGGAGAGTATATAATACGCCATGGATTTGGATATTCATCCTTTCAACATACTGCATATAATATTAAAAGTAATATGACAATATTTATTCCAATGAAAGAAAAGGTTAAAATTCAAAGAATTCTATTAGAAAACTTAGAAGATAAAGATAGAGAAATATCAGTATATTATTATGCTCAATTAGTTCTTGGAGTTTTAAATTATCAAACAGCCAAATATATAACTACATATAATAAAGGTAATTATATTTATGGGGAGAACCCTTATTCTGAATATTTTGGAAAGCTGAAAGCTTATTCAACAATAATTGGAGGAAAGAAAACAAGTTTCACTTGTGATAGGAGAGAGTTTATAGGTGTTGGAGAAACATTAGAAGAACCTACTGGATTAAAATATAATAACTTAAGTGGAAGAGCTGGAAGTACTTTTGATCCTTGTTTAGTTTCAAAGTGTGATATAACTCTTAAAAAAGGAGAGAAAAAAGAATTAATAATACTTTTAGGAGAAGATTCTTCAGAAGAAAATATAGAAAAAATTATAAAAAAATATAGTAATATATCAAAAGCTTACGAAGAATTAAAAAACGTGAAGAATTATTGGAGTGATTTCCTAGGAAATATAAGAGTAAAAACAGGAAATAAGTCGATGGACTACTTATTAAATGGATGGCTTTTATATCAAAATTATAGTTGTAGGTATTTAGCAAGGACAGCTTTTTATCAATCAGGAGGAGCTTATGGATTTAGAGATCAGCTTCAAGATTCAATGTCTCTTGGTTTAATTGATCCTAAAATAACAAAGGATCAAATATTAAGAAGTGCTTCAAGACAATATTTAGAAGGAGATGTTCAACATTGGTGGCATCCAATAATAAATAGTGGAATAAGAACAAGATTTTCAGATGACTTGTTATGGCTTCCTTATGTTACAGCAGAATATATAAAGTTTACTGGAGATTATGATATTTTAAATGAAAAAGCATCTTATTTAGAAGATGAACCTTTAAAAGATGGAGAAGATGAAAGATATACAATAGTAAATAAATCAAATATAGAAGGAACTATATTTGAACACTGCATAAAAGCTATAGAGAGAGGATTAAGATTTGGAGAGCATAATATTCCATTAATGGGAAGTGGAGATTGGAATGATGGAATGAGCACTGTAGGTAATAAAGGAAAAGGAGAAAGTGTGTGGCTTGGATGGTTTCTTTATAAAATACTTAAAGAATTTGAAGATATTTGTGCTTATATGAAAGATGAAGAAAAGAAAAACAGATATTTTAAGATGAAAGAATTTATAAGAGAAAATATTGAAAAAAATGCATGGGATGGGGAATGGTATAGAAGAGCTTACTTTGATGATGGAACTCCACTTGGTTCAATAGAAAATGATGAATGTAAAATAGATTCGCTAGCTCAAAGTTGGTCATTAATATCAGAAGGTGGAAAAATAGATAGAGCTAATAAAGCTATGGAAGCAGTAGAAAAAAAATTAATAGATGAAGATTTGAATTTAATAAAACTTTTATCACCTCCTTTTGATAAATCACAAGAAGAGCCTGGATATATTAAAGGATATGTTGCAGGAGTTAGAGAAAATGGAGGACAGTATACTCATGCAGCAACTTGGGTAATATTAGCATTTACTAAACTTAATATGGGAGATAAAGCATTAAAATATTTTGATATGATAAATCCAATAAATCATACAATTACAGAATTAGAATGTAGAAGATATAAGCTAGAGCCATATGTAATGGCTGCAGATGTTTATATAAGAGATCCTCATGGTGGAAGAGGTGGATGGAGTTGGTATACTGGAACTGCAGGGTGGATGTATAAAGTTGGATTAGAAAATATATTGGGATTAAAACATTATAAAGGAGAAGGATATATAATAGATCCTTGTGTACCTAAAGACTGGAATGAGTTTGAGATAAACATAAATAATGATAAAGAAGAATACAATATTAAAGTAAAAAGAGGAAATGAAAAGAAAATAATTATAAATGAAAAAGAAATTAAAGGAAATATAATACCTAGAAATTTAGGAAAAACTAATATAATAGTATATTACACTTAAAAAGAGATATTAAAGTTAAAGGCTATGTTTTATTTTAGTAAAACATAGCCTAAAAAAATATGTTTTTATTTTACATTATGAAATTTTGGTAGTTATATGAACTTCATAACCAACTTCTCTTAAAGAATTTTTAACAGTTTCAATGTTTCTATTTGGAATATTGATTTTAACTTTTTCATTTTTATTTTTTATAAATAAAATAAGTTGTGCTTTGCTGTGAGATGATGTAATAGGATCATTTTCAATTCTTATACAGTCAATATCACTTGTAGATATAGTTTTAAATATAGTTGAAATATATTCATCAGTTATTATTATTAATTCATTATAAGTAGAAAAAATAAAAGGAATAACATATAAATACATAGGAAAATTTCTATATGAAAATATAAGAAATATTCCAAGAATAAAAGATGCAATAAATATTAAAAACTCAAGTGTAAAAAATATTTTTAAATATTTTTTACAGGAAAATTTATAAAAAGAATTTACTATTATAAAATTTTTCCCTTTAAAAGTTTTATATGTAATTATAAATCTATAAGCAACATAAAGATAAAGTATAAAGAAAATAATAGTAAGAATATATTTCAAAAAATCACCCTTCAAACATAATAAAATTACTTTAGTTAATTTTATTATACAAATGAAAATAATTAATTAACATTTAATAAACAAAAAGTTAATATAAATAAAAATTTGAAAAATAATCAATAAATCTTAATAGAATTTTAAATTAAATATTAATAAACTGTAAATATTACAAATTGAATTATAGTTTATTTAATAAAAAAACATAATTATATTGTAAATTTAAAAAATATAAGATGATATAGTTAAAAAAATATCAAAATATAATATAGTATTAATTATAAAAATACTAGAAAATAGCCTTCTTATAAGTTAAAAAATAATTAAGGTATATAAAAGCTTTTTATCAATGTTAAATTATTATCTAAATTGACAGAAAATTTTATAGATGTAATAATAAAATAAAAGTAAACATTTACAGTAAAGTGTAATTTAAAGGAGTAAAAATGAAATTTGACGAAGTATTAGCAGATAATCCAATTATAGCAGCAGTAAAAGACTTTGAAGAGTTAAATACAGCAATTAACTCCGACACACAAGTTATATTTGTCCTTTTTGGAGATATACTTAGTGTTAAGAAAATCAGTAATATAATAAATGACAATAACAAGATAGGTATTGTCCATATTGATTTAATTGATGGTCTAAATCAAAAAGAGGCAGCTATTAAGTATTTAAAACAAGAAACAAAATTTAAAGGGATAATAAGTACAAAATTTCAAACAATAAAAATAGCTAGAGAAGAAGGATTTATTGGTATTTTAAGAAGTTTTGTATTTGATACATTATCACTTAATAAAGCAAAAGGACATTTACTATCAGAAATAGATGCAATTGAGATTTTACCAGGTGTAATACCAAAGGTTGTTGAAGAATTATCACAAACATCAAACAAGCCAATTATTTGTGGTGGCTTAATAAAAACAAAGGAAGAGGTTATGATGGCTTTAAATTCAGGAGCAACATCTGTTTCCACAACAAAAAAAGAAATATGGAATATTTAATTTATTCGTTAATTAATCGATAGCGACTTCACATTTAATTAATAGCAATAAGAAATATTCATAAGACATTAATATAATCAGGAGTTTGTAATTATTAGGAAAAGGTGTGTGTAAAATGAGAAAGTATATTATAGCCTTAGATCAAGGAACTACTAGTTCAAGAGCAATTATATTTGATAATGAGCAAAACATAATAGGAGTTAGCCAAAAAGAGATAACTCAATTTTATCCAAAGGAAGGATGGGTTGAACATAATCCAATGGAAATTTGGGCAACTCAATATGGTGTTCTTCAGGAAGCTATGGCAAAAAGCAATATAACTCAAGAAGAAATTGCGGCAATAGGTATTACAAATCAAAGAGAAACTACAATTGTTTGGGATAAAAATACTGGAGAGCCAATATACAATGCAATTGTTTGGCAATGTAGAAGAACGGCTGATATATGTGATCAGTTAGAAAAACAAGGTCTAAAAGATTATATAAAAGAATCAACAGGATTAATATTGGATGCTTATTTTTCAGGAACTAAAATTAAATGGATATTAGATAATGTAGAAGGTGCAAGGGAAAAGGCAGAAAATGGAGATTTGCTTTTTGGTACAGTGGATACATGGCTTATTTGGAAGCTTACTGATGGAAAAGTTCATGTAACAGATTATACAAATGCTTCAAGAACAATGCTTTTTAATATAAACACATTAGAATGGGATGAAAAAATTTTAAAAGCTTTAGATATTCCAAAATCAATATTACCAGAAGTTAAAAACTCCTCAGAAATTTATGGATATACAAACCTTGGTGGAAGAGGAGGCTTTAGAGTTCCAATAGCAGGTATTGCTGGAGACCAACAAGCTGCTTTATTTGGACAAGCTTGTTTTACTAAAGGTTCAGCTAAAAATACTTATGGTACAGGATGTTTCTTACTTATGAATACAGGAGAAAAAAAGGTTGAAAGTAAAAATGGACTTTTAACTACAATAGCAATAGGACTTAATGGAAAAGTACAATATGCTTTAGAAGGTTCAGTATTTGTAGGTGGGGCTGTAATTCAATGGATTAGAGATGAGCTTATGCTTGTAAATGATGCACAGGATACAGAATATTTTGCAAAGAAAGTAAATGATAATGGGGGAGTTTATGTTGTCCCAGCTTTTGTTGGACTTGGAGCTCCACATTGGGATATGTATGCTAGAGGAGCAATATTTGGATTAACTAGAGGATCAAATAGGAATCATATAATAAGAGCAGCTTTAGAATCAATTGCATATCAATCAAAGGATGTTTTACATGCAATGGAAGAAGATGCAGGATATAAAATAGAAAATTTAAAAGTTGATGGAGGAGCAAGTAAGAATGGATTCTTAATGCAATTCCAAGCAGATATAATGAATACAAATGTTACAAGACCAATAATTACAGAAACAACAGCTCTTGGAGCTGCATATTTAGCAGGACTTGCTGTAGGATATTGGAAGGATAAAGAGGAAATATCAAAATCTTGGTATGCAAGTGAAACATTTAAACCAACATTTAAAGAAGAAGAAAGAGAAAGACTATGTAAAGGTTGGGAAAAGGCAGTTGAAAGAGTTGGCAATTGGGTAGAATAGTAAAATTTTTATGCAATTAATTAATAATTTTAAACAATAAAAGTAATTTTTAAAAATTATTGACAAAAAAGATAAAAAATGATAGAATATTAATATAAAATAAATATTGGTGTTAAGAGAATTAGAGTCAAGCACACAAATTAAGGATGAATAATCCTTAGTTTTTGCTTGGCTTTTTTGTCGTGAATAAAAACAAATATTATGTGATTCACTACAAATGTTACATAAACTAAAAATATTTTTTTTAGTTAAATTTTCTTAGAGAAGTCGCTATCGCTAAGTTAATGAAATGAAAATATATTAATTAACAATTTTAAATAAATCTAGGAGGTTTTATAGTATGTATGATGTTGCAATTATAGGAGCAGGGGTCATAGGAGCTTCAATATTTAGAGAACTTACAAAATACAATTTAAAGGTAGTAGTATTAGAAAAAGAAAATGATGTTTCAATGGGAACATCAAAGGCAAATTCAGCTATTATTCACGCAGGTTACGATCCAAAGGTTGGAACTTTAATGGCTAAGTACAATGTAAAAGGAAATGAAATGTTTGAAGATCTTTGTAAAGATCTTGATGTACCATTTAAAAGAAATGGTTCATTAATAATTGGTTTTTCAGATGAGGATATGGAAACAATCAAAAAACTTTATGAAAATGGTAATAAAATAGGAGTTAAAGGACTTAAGATTTTAAGTAAAGAAGAAGTTTTAGAAAAAGAACCAAATCTTAATGATGAAGTTGTTGGAGCTTTATATGCACCAACAGGAGGAATAGTTGGTCCATTTGAATATACAATTGCCTTAATGGAAAATGGAGTAGCAAATGGAGGAGAAATTTTATTAAACTCTGAAGTTTCAGATATAAAGAAAGAAAATAATATATTTAAAATTACTACTAAAAATGGAAAAATAATTGAATCTAAATATGTAATTAATGCAGCAGGAGTACATGCTGATGATGTTCACAACTTAATTTGCAAGAAAAGCTTTAAAATAACACCAAGAAAAGGTGAATATTTTGTAATGGATAAAACTCAAGGAAATGTAGTAAGTCATACAATATTCCAATGTCCATCAAAACTTGGTAAGGGAATTTTAGTAACTCCAACTGTTCATGGCAACTTATTAGTTGGACCAGATGCAGAAGATTTAGATGATAAAGAAGATGTTAAGACTGAAGGAGAAAGATTAGCATTTATAAGAGAAAAATCACTAAAAACTACTAACAAAGTTAACTTTAGAGAATCAATTAGAAACTTTGCAGGACTTAGAGCTACATCAGATAGAGGAGACTTTATAGTAGAAGAAGCAGAAGATGTTAAAAACTTTATTGATGTTGCAGGAATAAAATCTCCAGGACTTTCATCAGCTCCAGCAATAGCAGAAGATGTTGTTCTTATTTTAAAGGATTGTGGATTAGATTTAGAAGAAAACAAAAACTTTAATCCAATTAGAAGAGAAATAAGATTTATGGAATTATCACCTGAAGAAAAGGCTGAAGTAATTAAAAAGGATCCACGATACGGAAGAATAATCTGCAGATGTGAAAGCATAACAGAAGGAGAAATAGTTGCATCTATAAAGAGATGTTTTGGAAATATGACATTAGATGGTGTTAAGAGAAGATGTAGACCAGGAATGGGAAGATGTCAAGGTGGATTCTGTGGACCAAAGGTACAAGAGATTATAGCAAGAGAATTAAAATTAAATATGGAAGATATTAATCTTGAAAAAGATGGATCATATATATTAGTAGGAAAAACAAAATAGGAGGGATAGTAATGTACGATTTAATAGTAGTTGGAGGAGGTCCTGCAGGACTTGCAGCAGCTTATGAAGCTTATAGTAATGGAATAAAGAAGATATTAATTATAGAGAGAGATAATGAATTAGGTGGTATATTAAATCAATGTATCCATAATGGTTTTGGACTACACACTTTTAAAGAAGAATTAACGGGACCTGAATATGCTCAAAGATTTATAAACATGCTTAAAGATACAAATGTAGAAGTTAAACTTGGCACAATGGTACTTGAAATAGATGATAATAAAAATGTACATGCTATTAATCCAGAAGAAGGATATATTGTATTACAAGGAAAAGCTATAATATTATCAATGGGATGTAGAGAAAGAACAAGAGGAGCTATAAATATTCCTGGAGATAGACCATCTGGAGTATTTACAGCAGGAGCAGCTCAACGATATATTAATATGGAAGGATATATGCCAGGTAAGAAAGTGCTTATATTAGGATCAGGTGATATAGGACTTATAATGGCAAGAAGAATGACACTTGAAGGAGCGAAGGTTGAAGGTGTTGTTGAGCTTATGCCATATTCAAATGGATTAAACAGAAATATTGTTCAATGCCTTGAAGATTATGATATACCTTTATATTTATCTCATACTGTAGTAGATATTATAGGAAAAGAAAGATTAGAAAAAGTTATTATAGCTCAAGTAGATGAAAATAGAAGACCTATAAAGGGTACAGAGAAAGAATTTGATGTTGACACATTACTTCTTTCAGTTGGATTAATTCCAGAAAATGAATTATCATCAAAGGCTGGAATAGAAAAAGATATGAGAACAAATGGACTTATTGTATCAGAAAGTATGGAAACATCAATAGATGGAATATTTGCATGTGGTAATGTTGTACATGTTCATGACCTAGTTGATTTTGTTACTCAAGAATCAAAGCATGCAGGAAAGTCAGCTGCTAAATATATTAAAGGCGAACTTCCAAAAGGAGAACAAATAAAAATAATAAATGGTCAAAATATAAATTACACTGTTCCTCAAAGAGTTAATGTAGAAGCTATTGATGGAAGTATGACAGTATTTATGAGAGTAAATAATATTTATCATGACAAAGTTTTAGTAGTTAGAGAAGGAGATAGAGAAATTGCTTCATTTAAGAGAAGTCATTTAGCACCAGCTGAAATGGAAAAAATAATTTTACCTAAGAAGCTTTTAGAAGGTGTTAAGGGAGATATAACAATTTCTTTAGAATAATTTAATAGGTATAAGATCAAAAGATAATTAAAATAATTATATAGTTTAGGACGGTGAATAGGATAATGATTAAAGAATTAATTTGTATAAATTGTCCAATGGGATGTCATCTTAAAGTGGATGTAGAAAATAAGACAGTTACAGGTAATACCTGTAAAAGAGGAGAAGTATATGGAATAAATGAAGTTACAAATCCAGTTAGAGTTGTTACATCAACAGTAAAGGTAAAAGGTGGAGAACTTCCTGTAGTACCAGTAAAAACAAATGGTGCTATCCCAAAACATTTAAACTTTGAATGTGTTGATATAATAAATCAAACAGAAGTAGAAGCTCCAATTCAAATGGGAGATGTAATAATAGAGAATGTATTAGGAACAGGAATAGATGTTATAGCTAGCAGAAATATAGAAAAAGGCATGTAAAACACTAATTTATTATATAATAAGAGCAATTTAGGATGTAATATAATCCTAAATTGCTCTTAATTTTTGAGAATTTTTTAAATTAATAATAATTTTAATTTTTTTGTTCTAATTTTGTAATTGTATATGAAGTATTTTTAAATTATAATATAATATGGTTAGTATATCGTATATGAAAGTAGTTAGAACTTTATATACAGAAGTTCTAACTATAACTATTTTATAGAATTATAATAAAGTATTTAATTAATATTTTGTTAAACTTTTATAAGAGATAAATTCATATTAATATAAATTTATAGCTTTAAATGGAAAGTATGTAAAGTTATTTATATTTATAAAATAAAATTTTATATTTTCTTAAGTTCTTATTCATTATTTATTAAAAAAAGTTTATTTTATATGATTGATTATCTTTTGTAATAGTAATATTATGTTAAATGAATTTTATTTAGATATTTAGAGAGGAGCACGGTATGAAAAAAGTATTATATTTTATAATACCACTAATTATAGGGGTAGGTTTTGCTTTCGGTTTAAATAAGTTTTTAGACCATAAGATTGATTCTTTATATAAAAGTAAAAACTTAGTACCTCTTATGGATGAATTTGAATCTAACATAAAAGATAAAGGGGTATTAATTAACAACCATTTCCTTGAAGGTGGAGATATAATGATGTTAGGTTCATCAGAATTAAGACATGCAACTAAACAGCATCCTTCACGTTACTTTAATACAAATAGAAGTAAAGATAAGGTATTTATAATAGGTAGGGCTGGAACAAAGGAATTACAAGATGCAATTATATTAGGAAGTACAGATCCAAATATAAGAAATAAAAAAGTTGTTTTATTAGTATCTTTGCAGTGGTTTACTGAAAAAAAGGGTATTGTTAAAAATACATTTCAAGTAAGGTTTTCTCCTGTACAAATGTATACATTTTTAAACAACCCTAAAATATCTAAGAAAAATAAAGAACATCTATGTAAGAGACTCAATACTCTTTTAAAGGGAAGTGATGAATATGCTAGTGAAAGATTATATGCTAGACTTTACAATTCACATACCACTTTAGCGAAAGTTGAAAAAGTACTTTTAAAACCATATTTTAAATTTAGAGAAAAGATGGTTATATTAAAGGAAAAGGGTATGCTATATAGGAGACTTGAAAAATTACCTAACAAGTCAGAAAACTATGATAAATTAGGAAAGCCAATAGATTGGAAAAAAGAAAATGAAATAGCTATAAAAGATGCTAAGAAGAGAGTAAAAAACAATAAATTTAAAATTGACAATAATTATTATAATAAAACTTTAAAACCAAGGTGGAAGAAACTAAAAAATGTATACTCAAAGGTTGATTTACTAAAATCAGAAGAATTAAATGATTATAAGTATTTCTTAAGAGTATGTGAAAACCTAGGAGTTAAGCCAACTGTAGTAATAATGCCAGTTTCTCCATGGTATTTTGATTATAAAGGAATATCAAAAGAAGAAAGATATAAATTTTATGATACTATTGCAAAATTAGCAAAAGAAAAAGGCTTTAATGTTATGAATTTAAAGAATGAAGAAAATACAGATTATTATCTAAGAGACATAATGCATTTAGGAACGAAAGGATGGTTGGACGTAAGTGAAAGATTGTACAAACAATATAATGAAGCACAAGTATTTAATAAGTAGCATAGTGTTAACAGTTGTTATAATAGCAGCTATATTATTGTTTACTTTTGCACCATTTAAACAAATACCATTTATATATAATGAATTTTAACTTTGGAGGAAATTACTATGGAAATAATTAGAGGAATTAAAAAATACGCAAAGACTAATAGAATAGCTCTAAAATGTGATGGACAAGAATTATCATATAAAGATTTAGATAGATTTTCAGAAAGTATAGGAGCATATTTAAAAGAAACTCATAAGGATAACACTCCTATAGTTATATATGGTAATAAAGATAATTTAATAATGGCATGTATGATTGGGGCTTTAAAATCAGGAAGAGCTTATGTACCTTTAGATATAAGTTTCCCATTAGATAGAGTTTTAAATGTAAAAGAAGAAGTTAAACCACAAGTAATATTCAACTTTAGTGATTTAGAAAAAGATGCATTTGGAGAAAATGTAAAAGTAATTAATGAAGATGAATTACTTAAAATAATTGAAGATTATAAAGATGAAGTAATAGCAGAAGAATCATGGGTAAAAGAAGATGAAAATGCTTATATATTATTTACTTCAGGAAGTACAGGAAAGCCAAAGGGAGTTCAAATAAGTAGTAACAATATAGATAATTTTGTTGAGTGGATAAGTGAATACTTAAATATTGATGGAAGCGAAAAAGTTATAATGAACCAAGCAGCATATTCATTTGACCTTTCAGTTACAACAATTTATCCAGGATTAACTCATGGTGCTACATTATTCTCACTTTCAAAGAAGACTCTTGCAAACTATAAAGAATTATTCTCTCAATTAAAAGAGTCAAATATGAATATATGGGTTTCAACACCATCTTTTGCAGGGGTATGTATTACAGAGAAGGATTTTGATAGCAAGATGCTTAAAAATCTTGAGTCAATGATATTTATAGGAGAAGTTCTTCCAAAGAGCCTTTCAAAGGAACTTATGGAGAGATTTGAAAATACAAGAATAATAAATGGTTATGGACCAACAGAAGCTACAGTTGGAATAAGTGCTAATGATATAACACAAGAAATGCTTGACGATGAAAAGAGCCTTCCAGTTGGAGTTGTAATGGAAACAACAAAAATTAGAATTGTTGATGAGAATGGCAACGATGTTAAAGAAGGAGAAAAAGGTGAAGTTATAATAATAGGAAAATCTGTTTCAAAGGGATACTTTAAAAATGAAGTAAAAACAAATGAAGCATTCTATTATGATGACTTTAATGGTGAAAAGTTTAGAGCCTATAGAACAGGTGATATGGCATACTTAATGGACGGTAGAATATATTACTGTGGAAGAAAGGATTTCCAAATAAAGCTTAATGGTTTTAGAATAGAAATTGAAGATATAGAAAACAACTTAAGAAAAGTTGATAATGTTAAAAATGCAGTTGTCCTTCCAGTTTACAAAGATGAAAAGATTGCATATCTTCAAGGAATTGTACAATTAAAAGAAAAAAATGATTTAAGTAATTTAAAAAATGGAATGATGATTAAAAAAGGTTTAGAAAAGTTTATACCAAATTACATGATTCCAAGAAATATAAAGATAATAGAAGAGTTTCCAACTAATATAAATGGTAAAATAGATAGAAAGAAACTTATGGAGGAAATGTAATGACTTTTTCACAATATGGAGATTATCTTTATTTGTATATATTGTTTCTAACAGCCATACCAGCAGTAGTTTTAGGTTTATTAGGCAAGAAGATAAAGTTTTATGGAATGATTGCAACATTATTCATGATATTCCTTATAGTTGGCACACACTTGCAATTTAAGTTTTTATGTGCATTTATTATATGGGAATTAATAATAGTATATGGATATTTGCATGTAAGAAGAAAGACAGATAGCAAATTTATTTATAGATTATTCCTTTTTGGATCAATGTTACCTGTTATATTAAATAAGATTTCACCTGAATTTGGTAAAATAATACCTCATGCAAAAATTGGGGTTATAGGATTTATAGGAATATCTTATCTTAACTTCAGAGTAATTCAAATGGTTATTGAAATATATGATGAAGCAATAAAAGAAGTAAAGTTATCAACATTTCTTTATTTCGTATTATTCTTCCCAACATTAAGTTCAGGACCAATTGATAGATCAAGAAGATTTGAAAAAGATTTAGATAAAGAAATAACAAGACAAGAATATTTAGATGAATATTTAATGCCAGGAATTAAAAAGATATTTTTAGGGATTGGTTATAAATTTGTTATAGCCTTCCTTATAAATACTTTATGGCTTACAAAAATACACACTGATCATTTTACTGTAATGAGAGCTTTAAGTTATATGTATGCATATAGTTTATATTTATTCTTTGACTTTGGTGGATATAGTTTATTTGCAGTAGGTACAAGTTACATATTTGGAATAAAAGCACCAGATAATTTCAATAAACCATTTATAAGTAAAGATATGAAGGAATTCTGGACTAGATGGCATATATCTCTATCAAGATGGTTTGGAGATTATATATTTTCAAGATTTGTTATATCATCTATGAGAAAGAAAAGATTTAAAAAGAGAACAACAGCAGCTCATGTAGCCCAAATGATTACAATGATTACTATGGGATTTTGGCATGGACTAACTTGGTATTATATCGTTTATGGTTTATATCAAGGTGGCGTATTAGTATTAACTGATATATATCAAAGAAAATCCAAGTTCTATAAAGCTCATAAGAAGGAAAAATGGTTTGTAGTTGTACAGATCGTATTAACATTCCATATAGCATGTTTTGGACTTTTAATATTCTCAGGATATTTTAGTAAAATAAGATAGAAATAAAGATTTTTAAGAATAAATTTATATAAAATTTATATAAAAAATACAAATTTAGTTTAATATATATAGTATATACTTAAGATATTAAATTAAAGAAAGAGATAAGGGAGAAGAGAAAATGCAAGAAAAAGTAATTGAAATTTTTGAAGAAGTAACAGGATGCGATGAAATAAGAGATGATTTAGATTTAAATTTATTTGAAGCAGGACTTTTAGATTCACTTGCAATAATAGAAGTATTATTACAAATAGAAGAAAAATTAGGAATAAAGCTTCAACCAACTGATTTAGAAAGAACAGATATGGCTACAGTTAATAACTTAGTAGCATTCTTAGAAACTAGATAGTATAAGTTTAAAATAATGGGAGGTAATTTTACTTTCCATTATTTTTTTATAAAGATATTCATATTTTAAATTAAGTAAATTAATTTTACTTCTATAAGGAAAAAACAAATTAAGGACCTCTCTAGATTATGAAATTAGACGCATATGTTTCATAATTTTATATGAGAGATCCTTATTTTGGTTACTTTAGTTTATAAGGGTTAGATATTTTAATTTTTTTTATCATTTTTTATTATTTCTTTTATTGACTCAAGATCATCAATTTCATTTGCCATACTTTGAGTATAATCAAATTCCATATAAGAAATATTATTGCAAACAATAGGATCTGTTGCTGGATTTGGAAGTAATGTAGTATCTCCATTTGGAGCTGTACTAGTTAATTCACTATCCTTTGGATGATAATCAGTTCTTTTTTCAGGAAGATAACATTTAGATTCTATTTCATCTTTAAGTTTTTTAGTTTGTGATATTTTATTTTTATGTTTTTTCATTAATATCTCCTCCTTAAATATAGCTTTTGTAAATCTTATTATTTAATACATAAAAAATATATTTTTATAAGAAAATTTAAAAATATATAAAATACCACTATAAATATATAGATTTTTAAAATAATTGAAAATTAATATTTAAGCTGATATAATTATTGTGTTTTCTTAAATTAAAAACAAAAAAACATGGGATTCTAATTTCTAAGAAATTAAGATATTAGATGAAAGAGGAGAGATTATATGCCAATAAGAATAGCAGTGCTAGGTGGTCCAAGATGTGGAAAAACTACATTAATACAGCAATTATATGTTGATCTAAAAATAAGAGATTTAAATGTTGGAGTTGCAACTGAATACAGTACGGATTACTTAAGAGATAAAGGTATGATAGAAACAATTGCAGAACAATATGGTATATATTTAGGACAAGCACAATTAGAAGAAGGATTAAATGAGTTTGATTATGCAATAACAGATTATGCTACTTTTGTACCTTACATATATGGAAGATTTATGTTAGGTGATAAAGAAAGAACAGTAAAAGAAATAGAAATTCTTAAAGATTTATATGCTTTAGCATTGAGGGATTTACAAAAGTATGATTATATATTCTTTGTACCAAGAGAATTTGGTTATGCAAAGGATGGTGTAAGATGGCAAGATGAAGAAATGGCACAATCTATTGATAAAGCTATTTTAGGATTTTTAGAATCTGAAAATGTTAAATTTAAAATAGTAAAAGGTTCAACTAAAGAAAGATCAGAGAAAATACTTAAATTCATAGGAATAAATGATATTGAAATAAAGGCAGCAATGCCAGAAAAATAAAAAGGGATTATATCCCTTTTTTTATTTTGTGTATATATTTATTAATTAAAAGTTAGTTTGTGCCTTAATGTAAATGTTTTCTTAAATAGTGTGACAATTTATATAATTAAGTGTGTCAAAAAGTTTTAAAATAAATATTACTGTATTCAAAAATTTATATATTAAATTATACATACTAAATTAAAGGCTTTAGAAAATCACAAAGTATGGCATAACAATTGCTAGTTAATATAAATGATTGGGGTAAATAAAATTTATTTGGAGGTTTTAGACATGGAATTTAGAGAAGAAATGGATTCAGTAGGAAGCAAAAAGGTACCAAAGGATGCTTACTATGGCATTCAAACATTAAGAGGTTATGAAAACTTTAGAATAAGTGGCTTAACTTTAGATAAGGATTTTATAAAAACCCTAGCAATAGTTAAAAAAGCTTGTGCAATAACAAATTATGAAGTTGGAGAATTAGACGAAAAACTTAAAGATGCAATTGTTAAAGCTTGTGATGAAATTATTGAAGGTAAATATATAGATCAATTTATATTAGACCCAGTACAAGGGGGAGCAGGAACTTCAATGAATATGAATATGAATGAAGTTGTTGCAAATATAGCAAATGAAATGTTAGGATGTGAAAAGGGACTTAGACACCCTGTTCATCCAAATGATCACGTAAATATGGGACAATCAACAAATGATGTAATTCCAACAGCCGGATTAATAAATTGTCATATATTATTAAAACAATGCTTAGAACAATTAAAGAATTTTGAAGAAGCTCTATTAAATAAAGGTAAGGAATTTGAACATGTTATAAAAATGGGAAGAACTGAAATGCAAGATGCTGTACCAATTAGTTTAGGAGCAGAGTTTACTTCATATGCAAGAGCAATTAGAAGGGATATAAATAGATTAAAAGAAAGATTAGATGATTTATTAGTAGTTAATATAGGAGGAACTGCTATAGGAACTGGAATAAATGCTAATCCTGAATATGAAAAGAAAATTGCTATTACTTTAAGAAATTTAACTGGATTAAATATAAAACAATCAGATGATTTAGTAGATTCAACTCAAAATGCAGATATAATAGCTGCACTTTCAGGAGATTTAAAGGTTTGTGCAATTAATGTAAGTAAAATAGCAGGAGATTTAATTTTAATGTCATCAGGACCAAGAACAGGATTTGGAGAAATAACTTTACCTGCAAGACAAAATGGTTCTTCAATAATGCCAGGAAAGGTAAACCCAGTTATGGCAGAACTATTAAAAGAAATTTCATTCCAAATAATGGGTAATGACACTACAATAACTTTAGCAGCTCAATCAGGACAATTAGAATTAAATGCATTCTATCCAATAATGTTTGCAAATATGTTCCAATCAATTAAAATACTTGCAAATGGAATACATACAGCTACTGTAAATTGTATAAATGGAATAGAAGCAAATGGAAACCTATGTAAGAGATTAGTTGAAAGAAGTATAGGAATAGTTACAGCATTTGCACCAATAATAGGATATGATAAAGCAGCTCATATTGCAAAATTAGCTCTTAAAAATGATAAAAATGTAAAAGATGTTATAAAAGAAGAGTTAAATATTACAGAAGATGAAATGAGTAAAATACTTGATATTGCAAAAATGGCTAATGTAAATAAATAAATTTATAAAGGGGTGTAAAATACACCCCCTTTTAATTATTTTTAATAAATATTGCTATTAAAATAATGAATATAAATTCAGAAAATGGAAGATATATATTTAAATTATCTTCAATAATTTTTCTGTAATCAGAAGCTAATTTAATTTCTTCTGGAAATAATAATTTTAATTTATTTTCAAGTTTATTTATATCTATATTTATAAAGTTTATTCTGTCATAAATTAAATCTAAGTGAATATTAAATATATTTTCGTATAAAGCTATGTTAAAAAACTTTTTTATATTATTGTCAAAGGCATAAAGTTTTTCATTAATTTCAGTAAAGGTTGCATAAGGAAGTTTATATTTATATTCATTAGCATAGTTATTTATGCACTCTAAATATTTTATTAGTAATTCATTAAACTCAAAAGCACTAGAAGTTTTATTTATAACTAACCGATTAACTTCAATAAGCAAATTTCTATAAGATTTAAGCATTAATAATCTTTTGTTTTGAAAAGAATGGCTTTCTATTTTAGTATCTTTATTATATACAAAATAATTTCCGTCAGGTTTTAGTTTTTCCAAAAGACTTTTTTCTTTAGTTAAGGGGAGAGATAAAGATTTACTAATTTCTTTTGGAAGGTCAGGACTGTTTATTTTTATATTTTTTTTATTATTTATAAAATATTCAGTATAAGCATTAGCAACACATAATTTTATATCATTTTTTAATTGTCCAACATTATATATACAATCATAAGATAAAAAACAAAGCATAGTATTATAAGAAATATAAATAGATTTATTTAAATTTATACTTTCATTTTTTAAAAAGGTTTCAATTAAAGTCAGTCTTTCTTCTAAGCCTCTTTCACGAAGACTTGGAATCTTTATTTTAATTGATATTCTTCTTAAAAATGTACTAAGAAGAGTTTCATTTATATCTTCATTTGTAGCACATATAATTCTTACAGAAGATTTTATTTTTTTAGAAACTTCACCAAATCTTCTAAAATATCCAGTATCCATAAATAAAAATAACATTTCTTGTCCTTCACTTGGAAGGTTATGTATTTCATCTAAAAATAATATTCCACCATTAGCTTTTTCAATTAATCCTTGTCTATCTTCAGTAGCTCCTGTAAAGGTTCCTTTTTTTACTCCAAATAGTTGAGAACTTAAAAGTTGTGGATTATTTGAGTAATCAGAACAATTAAAGTGGATAAAAGGAATATCTTTTTTATTAAAGAAGGATACAGCATATTCATGCATAAGTTTTGCAAACATTGATTTACCAGAACCTGTTTCTCCTATAATTAAAGAATCCATTCCATTTGGAGGATAAAGAATTGCAGTTTTAGCAAGTTTGCATGCATCTGTAAGGGATGGAAAAAGATAAGATATTTTATCTAATGATGATTTATTATCAAAATTTATATCATTAGGATTTTTAAGAAAATATTTTACTGGACGTGTTGAATTTTTATAAAGTTTTTTATTTTTAACAAGACTATTTAGGTTTTTACTAATATTAGATCTTTCTATATGTAAATTTTCAGAGACTTCATTTGTAGTAACCCCTTTTCCTGTATCTAATTTTTCAACTGTAGAGTAAACTAAGTCAATTCTTTTCAAAGCTGTCCCTCCTTAAAATACAAGTGTGCACAAAATACAAGATTAGTGTGTTGAAATAGTTAAAAATTACTATCTTTATGTATTATTTTAAAGCACACTAATAATAAATTCAACAGCATATGAAAATGATACCATGAAATATTATAAAAATACTTCTAATGTAGTATTTATTTTATATAGCCCTTTAGACTTATTTAAGGTTGTCTTTAAGTTCTATCTAAAATAAATACTAGTTTAAAGCATGGTATAATTATTAAAAAGGAAAATATCATAGAAAAAAAGAGAATAAGAATAAAATTTTTTAAATATAGTTAGTATAACTATAGAAAATAGAAACTTTTATGTTATAATCGAGAGTGGATTATAATAAAGAATACAATTTGAATTAACATAAATTAAGGAGGAAATATTCTTGGCTGATTTAAGAAAGGAAATAGAAAAAAGAAGAACCTTTGCAATAATATCTCACCCAGATGCAGGTAAGACAACATTAACAGAAAAATTCTTACTATATGGAGGTGCCATAAGACTTGCAGGTTCAGTAAAGGCTAGAAAGGCATCAAAGCATGCAGTATCAGACTGGATGGAAATAGAAAAGCAAAGAGGTATTTCGGTTACATCATCAGTTATGCAATTTAACTATGATGGACATTGTATAAATATATTAGATACACCAGGACACCAAGACTTCTCAGAGGATACATATAGAACTCTTATGGCAGCAGATTCTGCAGTAATGGTTGTAGATGCTGCAAAGGGAGTTGAGGCGCAAACTAAAAAATTATTTAATGTATGTGCTTTAAGAGAAATACCAACATTTACTTTTGTAAATAAGATGGATAGAGAGTCAAGAGATCCATTTGAATTATTAGAAGACATTGAAAATGAACTTTCTATAAAAACTTATCCAATGAACTGGCCAATAGGTTCAGGAAAAGATTTTAAGGGAGTATATGAAAGAGATAATAAAAGAATTATAGCCTTTACAGGTGGAGAACATGGTCAAAAGGAAGTTAAGGCAATTGAAGGAGAAGTTGATGATCCTAAATTTAAAGAAATATTAGGAGAAGATCTTCATGAAAAACTTATGGAAGATATAGAACTTCTAGATATTGCAGGAGATGAATTTGATGTAGAGAAAGTAAGAGAAGGACAATTAACTCCAGTATTTTTTGGATCAGCTCTTACAAACTTTGGCGTTGAACCATTTTTAGAGCATTTCTTAGAAATGACAACAGCACCTACTGGAAGAAATTCAAGTATAGGAAAAATAGATCCTTTTGATGATAATTTTTCAGCATTTGTATTTAAGATACAAGCAAACATGAATAAAGCTCATAGAGATAGAATTGCTTTTATGAGAATATGTTCAGGTAAGTTTGAAAAAGGCAAAGATTATTATCATATGCAACAAAACAAAAAAATTAAACTTTCAGAACCACAACAATTTATGGCTCAAGATAGAGAAATAGTTGAAGAAGCATATGCAGGAGATATAATTGGGGTATTTGATCCAGGAGTATTTTCAATTGGAGATACTATTTGTACACCAAGTAAAAAGTTTAAATTTGAAGGAATACCAGCCTTTGCACCAGAACATTATGCAAGAGTTAGACCAATAGATACAATGAAGAGAAAACAATTTATAAAAGGTGTTACTCAAATAGCTCAAGAAGGAGCAATTCAAGTATTTAAAGAACTTCATATAGGTATGGAAGAAATAATAGTTGGAGTTGTTGGTGTGCTTCAATTTGAAGTTTTAGAATATAGATTAAAAAATGAATATAACGTTGATATAAAAATGGAAAGACTTCCATATAGATTTGTTAGATGGATTGAAAATGACGGAAATATTGATGTAGATAAATTAAATCTTACATCAGATACTAAAAAGGTTAAAGATCTAAAGGATAGAAACCTTTTAATATTCCAAAATACTTGGGGCATAAGCTGGGCTTTAGAACATAATAAAGGTCTTGTATTATCAGATGTAGGTAAATCAGAGAATTAATTATTAAAAGGGGTAGATATTAATGAAAAAGATAAAAGTGCTATCAGTTTTTGGAACTAGACCTGAAGGAATAAAGATGTGTCCTTTAGTTAAAGCTCTTGAAAGAGATGATAGATTTGAATCAATAGTATGTGTAACAGCACAACATAGAGAAATGTTAGATACAGTACTTGAAATATTTAATGTAAAACAAGATTATGATTTAAATATAATGGCACATGGTCAAACAATAGTAGATATATCAAACAAAGTTTTAAAAGGAGTAGATGAAGTAATAAAGGAAGCAAAACCTGATATTGTATTAGTACATGGAGATACTTCAACTACATTAAATGGAGCATTAGCTGCATTTTATAATAAAGTTCCAGTAGGTCATGTTGAAGCAGGACTTAGAACTTATGATATATATTCACCATTTCCAGAAGAAGCAAATAGAAAATTAACTGGATGTATAGCAACATTAAATTTTGCTCCAACAAAAACTAATGAATCAAATCTTTTAAGAGAAGGGGTAAGTAAAGAAAAAATATTTATAACAGGAAACACTGTAATAGATGCTCTTTTAAGTGTAATAGATGAAAATTTAAAATTCGAACAAGAAGTTTTAAATGATATAAATTACACAAATAAAAATGTAATATTACTTACAACCCATAGAAGAGAAAATTGGGGAGAGCCAATGGAAAATATCTTTAAGGCTATGATAAAGTTAGTTGAAGAAGATGAAAGCATTGAAGTAATATTCCCAATGCACAAAAATCCAGCAATAAGGGAACTTGCACATAATTATTTTGATAAGTATAAAGGAAGAGTTCACCTTATAGAACCATTAGAATATGTAGAGTTTGCAAATCTTATGTCAAGAGTTAAGCTTATAATGACAGATTCAGGTGGAATTCAAGAAGAGGCACCAACTCTTGGAAAGCCTGTTATGGTACTTAGAACAGAAACAGAAAGACCAGAAGCAGTAGAAGCTGGAACAATAAAGCTTGCAGGAGTTGAAACAGAAAACATATATAATGAAGCAAAAAAACTTTTAACAGATGAAAAAGCTTATAAAGAAATGGCACATGCTGAAAATCCGTATGGAGATGGAAATGCATGTAAAAGAATTTTAGATGAAATAGATAAATATTTTAATAAATAATTTCATAAAAATATAAATATTGAAAGTCTAAGAATATATAAATAACTAGCTTTATGGTTATATTCTTAGGCTTTTTTTATATTTTTAAAATTAATGTAAATAAAAATATTTTTAGAGAAAATGTGAATTATAAAATATAAAATTATAATTTTTTTAATAATTATAATTTTAGTTAATATTTACAAAATAATATATTAAGTTTTGTGAATATATATGAGAATTTGTAGAATTAAAAATATTGAAAAAAATTATATATATAGTAATATATATAATAAAGACAGTTAATTTCCAAAAATATTAATACAATATGTATAAAATATTAAAAAAAAGAAAACAGATTATAAGGATTATGGAATAAGAAGGAAAAGAATTATAGTTTATGTTATAATTGTTTAGTATTTATTAAAAAAACATTAAATTTTAGGAATTATGAAAAATTTAAGGAAATTTAAAAGACATTAGGATGGGAGATAGTATATGAATGAAGAGAACATAAACATTAGCGAAATACTAGATGCTATTAAAAAGAGATGGAAAATAATTGTGGGGATTACATTAGCTTTTACAATAATTGTTGGAATTATTAGTTTTTTTGTTATATCACCTAAATATGAAGTTACAACAAAACTTTTTATAGGTAAGGAAAATAAAAAAGCTCAAGAATATAATAGTAATGATGTAATGATGTATCAAAAATTATTAACTACCTATGCAGAGGTTGCACAAACAGATGATTTAATTAAAAAGTCTTTGAATAAAGCAAATATAAACGAAAAAGTAAGAGATATTAAAAAGAATTTAAAGATAACACCAAGACAGGATACTCAAATATTGGAAATTTCTTACACAGGAAAGGATCCTAGTGAAGATGTTTCTATAGTTAAAAACCTTACAGATGAATTTATAAAGGAAGCTAAGAAGCTTATTCCAAGTGGAAATATTCAAATAGTTGAAAAGGCAGCTTATCCAGATAAACCAGTAAGTCCAAATAAAACTCTTAATATTTTAATAGCTTTTGTTCTTGGATTAATGGTTAGTGTTGGATTATCATTACTTTTAGAATTTATGGATAATACATTTAAATCAAAGGAAGAAGTTGAAAAGGCTTTAGATCTTCCTGTTTTAGGGACAATCCCTGAGCTTAGCTCAGAAGAGGGAATAGAAAGAAGAAGAAAACATGGAAAGTAAGGTGAGAATATGTTTATAGTTGAAAAACAACCAAAATCAGTTGCGGCAGAGGCTTATAGAGTATTAAGAACAAATATTCAATATTCATCCTTTGATAAAGAAATAAAAAAAATATTAGTTACAAGTTCAGAACCAGGAGAAGGTAAATCAACTACTTCAGGTAATCTTGCTCTTGCATATTCTCAGGATGAAAAGAAAACTCTTATTATAGATTGTGATTTAAGAAAACCAAGTTTACATAAGAAGTTTAGAATCTCAAATAACTTAGGTCTTTCAGATGTAGTTTTAGATAATAACAAAATATCAAAGGCAATTATTAAGTATACAGATAATCTTCATATATTACCTTCAGGAAAGGTTCCACCAAATCCATCAGAAATGCTTGGATCAAAATCTATGGAAAGATTACTTGATGAGCTTTCTGAAATTTATGATGTAGTAATTTTAGACACTCCTCCAGTTCATGCAGTAACAGATGCTCAAATACTTTCGACAAAGGTTGATGGATCTATTCTTGTAGTTAGAGCTGAAAAAACAAAGAAAGAAGTAGTCATTGATGGAAAGAAAGCTTTAGAGAAGGTTGGAGCAAATATTCTTGGAACAGTACTTAATGGAGGAGAAAGTAGTAAGGGTAAATACTACTATTATTATGGAAATTAAATGAAGAAAAATATAATAGATATTCATTCACATATAATAGCTGGAATAGATGATGGGCCAAAACATTTGAATATAGCATTAGATATGATAAAAAGAGCAGAAAGTCTTGGGACTAAAGATATAGTAGCAACTCCTCATTTTAGGAGAGGCTATTTTGAAACGCCTTTTAATGAGGTTAAGATGATAGTTAATTATTTAAAATCTTTTGTTAATGCAGAGGGGTTAAATATAAATGTTCATTATGGACAAGAAGTTTACTTTTCAGAAAGAATACTTGAAGATTTAGAAAAAGGACTTATTGGAACTATAAATGATAGTAGATATATGCTTTTGGAATTTCCAATGAGAAAGATTCCCAAAGAAGCAGTAGATTATATTTATGAACTTAATCTTAAAGGAATAAAACCAATAATAGCACATCCAGAAAGATATCTTGATGTAATTAAAAATCCTGAAAGATTAAATGAACTTATAGATGAAGGTTGTCTTTTTCAGCTTAATGTAGGAAGTATAAGGGGAGACTTTGGAAGGGATGTTAAGAAAACTTCAGAAATTCTTATAAAACATAGTGTATATGGTTTTGTTGGAAGTGATGCTCATGATAACAATAGAAGAAGAACTGGAATATTAGATGAATGCAGGGAAGTATTTAAGAAGAACAGAAGAATAGAAGAAATATTTGTAGAAAATACAGAAAAACTTTTAAAAAATGAAGAGATTTTCTTTGAAGGGAATAGAGTTAAAAAAAGAGGGTTCTTCTAAAATAAATGAAGCAAGGTAAGGATAGGAGGAATAATGCTTGGAGAAATCAGAAGTTAATAATGGAATAGTCGATGAAAATACTTTGCAGGAACAAAAAAGTTATGTTGTTTATAACATAGTCAAGAGAACGATTGATATAATTGGATCACTTTTAGGAATTATAGCATTAAGTCCTTTATTTATTATTGTTGCAATTGCAGTAAAGATAGATAGTAAAGGAAAGGCGATTTTTGGACATATTAGAATAGGAAAGAATGGAGAAAAAATAAATGTTTATAAATTTAGAACAATGGTAAGTAATTCAGCAGAGGTTTTCGAAAAATTTACTGAAGAACAAAAAAAAGAATATTATACAAACTTTAAATTGGATAATGATCCTAGAATAACTAAAGTGGGTAATTTTTTAAGAAAAACAAGCTTGGATGAATTGCCACAATTGTTTAATATTTTAAAAGGTAATATGAGTATTGTTGGTCCTAGACCAATAGTTGAGAAGGAAATCCATAAGTATGGAGTTTATTCTGAAAAATTGTTTAGTGTAAAGCCAGGACTTACAGGTTATTGGCAAGCAAATGGTCGAAGTAATACAAGTTATGATGAAAGAGTAAAAATGGATATGTACTATATAGATAATAGATCTATTTCTATGGATATTAAGATAATATTTAAAACGGTAGTATCAGTTATAAAGAAAGAGGGAGCTATATAAATGGATATAACAGTTATTTGCCCTTTATATAATGCAGAAAAATATATAGAAAAATTAAATGAAAGTATACTAAATCAAAAAATAGATAAAGACGATAATATAAAAATAGTGTATGCATTAACAGAATCTAATGATGATACTTTGCAATATTTATTAAACAATAATTTAAAGTATCAATTAGTAAAAAAAGAAGATTTTTCTCATAGTTTAACAAGAGAAAAAATGGCTCTCAAATATGCAAATGATATATTAGTATTTATATCGCAAGATATTATTCCTAAGAATAATAAATGGTTAATAAATTTAATAAAACCAATTAAGAATAATGAATGTGAAGCCAGTTTTAGCAGACAAATTTGTAAGTATAAGAATATAGAAAAATATACAAGAGAATTTAATTACAAAGATAAATCAAGAATTGTATCAAAAAATGATATTAGTAGATTAGGTTTATATACATTCTTTTATTCAGATGCATCTTCGGCTATAAAAACAAATATTTATAAGAAGTTAAATGCATATGATGGAAAAAAATTATTAATAAATGAAGATATGTATTTAGCTGAAAAGATAATTTCAAATGGATTTAGAATAAAATATTGTTCAGATTCTGAAATATATCATTCTCATAATTTTAAATTGAAAGATTTGTTTAGAAGGTATTTTGATACTGGAGTATTTTTTAAAACTAATAATCAATTTAATCACTATAGTGGTAATGGAAATGGCATAGCAATGGCCAAGTATATAACTAAAAGAGCGATTCAGGATAAAAATTTAAGCGTTTTATTAAGGATATTACCTGACTTTGGAGCAAGGTTTATAGGAAGTAATATTGGGAAAAATTATGAATTTTTAAATTATAAGTTAATAAATAAATTTACATTGAATAAAGCATATTGGAAAGAAAAAGATAATATAAGGGGGAGCAAATAATGAAAGGTATTCTATTAGCAGGAGGAAGCGGAACAAGACTTTATCCAGTGACAAAAGCAATTTCAAAACAAATGGTTCCAATATATGATAAACCAATGATATATTATCCGATGTCAGTACTTATGCTTGCTGGAATAAAAGATATTTTAATTATATCAACACCTAGAGATATAGTTAACTTTAAAGAACTATTTAAAGATGGTTCGGAAATTGGATTAAATATTGAATATGAGGTTCAAGAACAACCAAATGGACTTGCAGAAGCATTTATAATTGGTGAAGAATTTATAGGTGATGATAGCGTTGCTATGATACTTGGAGATAATATATTTTATGGACAAAGTTTTTCAGAAAAGTTAATTAATGCAGCTAATCTCAAAGATGGCGCAATGATATTTGGATATTATGTTCAAGATCCAAGAGATTTTGGTGTTGTTGAATTTGATAAATGCGGAAAAGTTTTATCCCTTGAAGAAAAACCAGAAAAACCAAAATCAAAATATGCAGTTCCAGGTCTTTATTTCTATGATAATTCAGTAATAGAAAAAGCAAAAAAATTAAAGCCATCATCAAGAGGTGAGCTTGAGATAACTGATCTTAATAAAGCTTATATGGAAGAAGGAAACCTAAGTGTAACAGTGCTTGGTAGAGGAATGGCGTGGCTTGATACCGGAACTCATGTATCAATGCTTCAGGCATCAAATTTCGTTGAAGCTGTTCAAAATACTCAAGGAACATATATTGCTTGTCTTGAAGAAATTGCATATAGAAAAGGTTGGATAAGTTGTGATAAAGTAATAGAACTTGCAAAACCTTTAATGAAAACAGGATATGGAAAATATTTAGTTGATATTGTTGAAGAAGTTGAAAACAGATCATATTAAGAAGTTGCAGCAACTAAATATAAAAAGTTGCTTATGAGGTGATTATATTATGTTATGTGCTTTAATTATGGCAGGTGGTAAGGGTACAAGATTTTGGCCTTTATCAACTGAAGAAAGACCAAAACAATTTTTAAATCTTATTGGTGACAATACTATGATACAGATGACTATTAATAGAATAAAACCAATAATACCAATAGAAAGGATTTTTATATGTACTGTTGAAAAATATGTTGGATTAGTTAAAAATCAATTACCAGAACTTCCAGAAAGAAATATAATAATAGAACCACAAGGAAGAAATACAACGCCATGTATAGCTTTATCTGCATTAGTTATTAAAAGATATTATAAGGAATCAACTATGCTTGTATTACCTTCAGATCATTTAATAAAGGATGAAAATAAATTTAGAGAAATAATATTAGATGGTGAGGAATACTTAAAAAATAATAATGGTGCTATACTTACTTTCGGAATGATACCAAACAGACCAGAAATAGGATATGGATATATTAAATTTACTAAGTGTAAAGTTCGTGTTAATAATAATGAAGTAATAAAAGTAGAAAAATTTGTTGAAAAGCCAAGTCTAGACTTAGCCAAGAAATATTTAGCAGATGGTTCTTATCTTTGGAATGGTGGAATGTTTATATGGACTATAGACAATATATTAACTAAGATAAGAGAATTTACTCCAAGTACATATGATGCATTAAAGGAAATTGAGAGTGTGAAAGAAGAAAAACTTCAAGAATTTATAAATGAAAATTATAAAGGAACTGAAGCAATTTCAGTAGACTATGCAATACTTGAAAAATCAAATGATATATATGTAATTCCAAGTAACATAAATTGGGATGATATTGGAACTTGGAAATCAGTTGAGAGATATAAAGAAAAAGATGTAGATGATAATATAGTTACAAAAAATGTTAAGGTAATTGAGTCGAAATCGAATATTGCGATAAATAATAATAAAAAGATTGTGATGATAGGAATAGAAGATACTATGACTGTTGAAACAGATGATGCGATATTTATAGTAAATAAAGACTATATGGAAAATTTAAGAGAATATAAAAAGTTTTTATAAAGAATATAAATATAACAATTAAGAAAGTTGAGTGAGATATTATTATGAAGAATATAATTTTTAATGGGATGATTTTAGATGAAAATCCAACCGGATTAGGTGTATTTACAAAAAATGTATTAGATAACATAGATAAGAATAAAATAAAAACTATTATATCTCATAAAAAACTTAATTATTCTGTAAAAAATACTATAGTAAATATAGAAAGTAAAAATAAATTGAAAAGAATATTTTTAAGAAATTATAAATTCAATAAAGTTATAAATAATTTACTTGAAGATGGTGATATTATTTTTTCTCCTACTCAACATGGAGTTATAAGAAAAAACTTAAATCAGATTATAACTATTCATGATATGATACCACTATTCTATCCTCAAGGTAGAATTCATCAATATATATATTACAAGTATATATTACCAAAAGTTATTAAAAATTGTAAGAAGATAATTACTGTTTCTAATTATACAAAAAAAGATTTGGTCGAATACTATAAAATTCCAAGTGAGAAAATAGAAGTTGTGTATAACGGATATAATAAACCAAAGTTTGTAGATATAGATAAAAGCATAGAATTTGTAAAAAATCAATTTGATGTAGATGATTATATATTAATGGTAGGAATAAATTACAAGTACAAGAACTTACATTCTGTCATCAAAGCATATTCTGATATAGAAACAAAAAGTAAACTTGTAATAGTAGGGAATTATAATGTTGAATATGGTAGGTATCTAAAAAGGATTGTTAGTGAGTATGGCTTAGATAAAAAAGTAATATTTTTAGGATATGTATCTGAAGAAGAAAAAGAAATGCTATATCAAGCATCAAAGTTTTTTATATTTCCATCTTTATATGAAGGATTTGGTCTACCTGTATTAGAAGCTATGGCAAATAAGACACCGGTATTACTTTCAAATTCGACATCATTACCGGAAGTTGGTGGAGAAGCTGCAGTATATTTTGATTCAAATAATATAGATGAGATTAAAAGAAGCTTAGAGTATATGTTTAATTTAGATGAAACTGAGAGAAGAAACTTAATAGGTAAGGGATTAAAAAATATAGAGAGGTTTTCTTGGAAAAAGTGTGGAAAACAGTTATCAAAAATATTTGATAATATTTAATTTACGTATAATAAAATAAAAGCTATATATTAATATTATGATGTAATGTTTAATAATAAGAATATTACAAAAAAAGGTAGGAAAAAGATGGCGTATTTAATAGGACTTTTAATATTAAGTTTATGCATGTATATTTTTGTAAGTATAAATATACATGCATATATAAATGGGATATTATACAGGTTTGCGAATGTGATAGTGTTTATATGTATATTACCTATAATATATGAAATGTTTAGTAATCAAAAGTTTGATTATAAATATATATTAATTTATTATGGCACAAGCTTAATTTTTTTTTGTATAGGTTATTTAATAAGTATGAAATTTTTGCCTAGGATAAAGATTAACTTTGAATGTAGTAAAAGAAAACAAATAGGGTTTAGAAGAATTATATTAATTTTAATTATCTTAATAATAACAACAATAATATCTAAGATGGGATTTAGTATTTTTTCTAATCCAAGACATTTTTATGAGCAAACTAGAGTTGGATATGGATATCTAACATTTATATTAGTAGCTCTTTTAAATTTATATTTAATTTTAACTTTATTTATAGATGAGAGTAAATTCAAAATAGTTTTGATATTTGTAATTAGTTTTTTTACAGGGTCTAAAGCAAATATGATATCACCAATATGTATACTGATATTTTATTATTTTTATTGCAAAAACAAAGACAGATATAATATATTTAAATTGTTTAAAATAGCGTTATTAATGACTAGTATAATAGTAGTTATATTTTATTTAACTAGTCAATATTTAAAAGGACAAGATTTTTTTAATGTAATACTAAGCTTGTCTGGTTATAGTGATTACGTGAGAAATTTTAGTATGCTAGTAGGTCAAATAGGAGATCGCTTCTTTAATGGGCTAATAACTTTTGAGAATAATGTATATTCAATTTTACCTAGAATATTATGTGCAAATAAGCCAGATATATTTGGATTATTTAGAATATCATATATGTTTTTTCCAGAACAAACAATGCTAATGAAGGGAGCTCCTTCATTTGGAGAATTTGGGTCGATATATGCAGATTTTGGAGGATATTCTATAGTAATAATAATGATTTCATATTTTATAAAAGGATTAATTCTTGCTAGTATAGAGAAAAGTTTATTGAAGAATAAGAATATAATTACATTTTTATTGTTTTTGAATTTTATGGGAATACAATTAATTAATATTGGTATACAAGCTTTTACCGTTTCATTAATAAATATATTAGCTATAATATTTATGATACCATTTGTTAAAAAAAAGTTAAGCTAAGACAATTAAATATACACTATATGTTAATTATTATATAAATAATATAGATAAGAGAGTGAGTAATATGAAAAAAATATGTTTTATTATATCGGGGATTGCATATTCAGGTGCAGAAATAGTTTTAAATAGATACATTAAAGATAATTTAGATATAGAACCAATTTTTATAATTATTTATAAAGATAAAAATGTTAAGAATAAATTTATAGAAGAATATGGCTCAAATAGAGTTTTTTCATTAAATATTAATTATAATAAAAATTTAATTAGATTTATGCCAGATTATATTTCAAAAGAAGTTAACGAAAAAATAACACCTATAATATGTAAAGTTAATCCAGATATTATATATTGTAATAATACAGTAGAAGCTATGCTTATGAATAAGTATATAAAAAAGAATAGTTTAAAAAGCATAGCACATATTCATGATATGAAAAGAAATTTTAAGAGTATAATAACAAGAAATTTTATATCTAAATCTTTAAATGAATATGATGTAGTCATAAATGTTTCTAAGGCTAACAAGGAAAGTTGGGGAATTAAAAAATCCGTGGTTGTGTATAATGGATTGGATAAAGAATATTTAAAAAAAGATAAAAAGATCAATGGAATAAATAATATAGGATTTGTTGGATCATTAATAAAAAGAAAGGGAATAGATTTAATACTTAACAGTATACCTAGTTTAGTCAAATTAGGCTTTAATGTACACATAGCGTATTCTTCATATGATTATAAATACTATAAAAAATTAAATGAATTGAGAAAAATATATACTAACAATATAATTATTTATGAAAATTTAAAACCTGATGAAATTAAAAAAATATATGACAAAATAGATTTATTGATAGTACCTAGTAGACAAGATCCACTTCCTACTGTTGTTATTGAAGCTATGGCTAGGGGTACCATAGTTATAGGTAATAATATTGATGGAATACCTGAGATGATTAATAATAAGGAAATGTTATTTGAGAAAAAAGGATTAATTGATAAAATAATTGATATATCATCAAGAGACTTGAAAGAGCTTAGTAAATTATCGGTTGGAGAAATAGAAATAGTAGAAAGTAAATTTTCTAATGAAAATAAAAAAAATTTAATTAATAACATAATAAACGGAATGTAAAGAAGGTGTATTTATGAATATAGAAAAAAACTGTAGGTTTTAAGTCATATATTAATTCAAGAGGAATTAAAACTTTAGTAATCATAAAAACTAAATGGTTAGTAAAAAATGATTTTAAAATCATTCTGATAACAGTCAGTTGTGGGATTTTACATAAATTATTTGAATAAGTAGGTGCTAAAATAGTAATATGTCATTAAATTAAGGATGGATTTTATAATTATTTATTAATTTTATGAATACTATAAATAAAATAATACAGCATATAGAAAATGTTCATGATATATTTCTAATAGAAGTTATAGGCCTATACACTTTCACATATAGGATTATTTTATTTAGATTATTGAATACGAAATTTATTACAGGAGTATATAATCTTAGTGCATATTGAAAAGAAGTTTAATTTAAAAATCAAGACTTTAAAAAATTAATACAGTTTCTTGGTTCAAAGAATCTTATTTTTTATATTAATTAAGAAATATTAAAGGTACATGGAAGGATTTTATGATATGACACTTAATAATAGAAATATAATTCATTTATCGATAGGTAAATTTTAATGATAGTCATGAAAATAAGATTAAAATTAAAGAAGAAAAATTTAAAATATTATCTATTAGTATATTTTAAGGGTTATATTTATGGAATTATAGAAGATTTTGAAAAAATCTTAAAAGTAAATAATAATTGCGAATTAATTATAATTGGAGCTGGATGAGAGAAAAAAATATAATAAAGTTTGCAAAAAAACACAAGCATATAAAAATAATAAAATAATATTTAAAGGCGATATTGAATATGGAAAGTTACATAGTTTTATTATAGATTCAAATATAGTTATTGTAATGGGGACAGTGATATTAGAGTCAACAGCTTTAGAAGTACCAAGTATTACTGCTCCGGGGTATGCTATAAATAATATATTTAATGATATTACATATAAAAAATATATATAATTTAGGAGAAAAAATAAATGTAATCTTACATATTTTAATTTTTATAAAAGAAATAACGAGTTGCTAAAAGGAGGAATATATAAGGAACTCAAAATTAGGTATGGCAAAAGTAAAAGAAATACATTCAATTGATAGTGTAATGGCAAATTGGGGTGGATTAGTTGATGGATTATCGGAAAATTGGAGCATAGATATGGAATTAGATGTTTTGGATAAGAGAACTTTACTAAAGTCATATCTAGTAAGCAAATACAAAAAAATTAAAGAAAGAATTAACATTAGGTGATATATGATTAAAAAAATTATAACAAAAATAAGAATTATATTAAAAATAAGCTATTACAGAATAAATTTTAAATCAAAAATAAAGTTTGGAAAGAAAGTAGCTTTTAGAAAAAATTTCAATATTATAATTGAAGGTCATGGAAGTTTAGAAATAGGTGATAATTGTTTTTTAATAATTGCTCTATAAATTGTTTGGGGAAATAACTATAGGAAAAGATACCATAATTGGAGAAAATGTAAAATTTTATAATTATAATCATAAGTATGATAACTTAGATGATAAAATATCTAATCAAGGATTTAATATAGGTAAAATTAATATAGGACGAAATTGCTGGATTGCATTAGATGTAGTTATATTAAAAGATGTTGTAATTGGAGATAACGTTGTAATAGGGGAAGGATGTATTATATATAAATCTATTCCTAGTAATATTGTAGTTAAAAATAATCAAAGTTTAATATTTTCTAATAAAACTTAATAATAGTAGTAAATATTTTAAAATACTTATGATATTTTTTAGTAAGGAGGATTAGTTGAATGGGAAAGTTTAATTTTATTGAAACAAAAATTAGAGATTTATATATTATAGAACCAACTATTTTTGGAGATGAAAGAGGCTACTTTATGGAAACATATAGTAAGAAAGATTTCTTTGAGGCTGGACTTACTATGGAATTTGTCCAAGATAATGAGTCAAAGTCAAGTAAAGGAGTTTTAAGAGGACTTCATTTTCAAACTAAGAATACTCAAGGTAAATTAGTTAGGGTTGTAAGTGGAGCCGTTTATGATGTAGCAGTTGATTTAAGAAAAGGATCACCAACATATGGACAGTGGGAAGGGGTGCTTTTAACATCAGAGAATAAAAGGCAATTTTATGTTCCAGAAGGATTTGCACATGGATTTTTAGTGATTTCAGATGAAGCCACTTTTAATTATAAATGCACAAATTTTTATGCACCAGAATATGATGGTGGAGTTTTATGGAATGATCCAGACATTGATGTTGAATGGCCATTAGATGGAATTGATAAAATTTTATTATCAGAAAAAGATAAGAATCAAAAAAGATTAAAAGAACTTGATTTACCATTTGTATATTAGGCAATGGAGGAATATATTATGAAAATACTTATTACAGGTGCAAAAGGTCAACTTGGTAATGAATTAATTTCAACAATTAATTCAGGAAAGTCAGAAATAGGAGATATATCACGTTATGTTAAAAAGTATGAAGTTATAGCATTAGATGTTGATAAGCTTGATATAACAAATCTATCACAAGTTAAAGAAGTTATAAAGGTTGAAAATCCAGATGTAATAATAAACTGTGCTGCAGCTACTAATGTTGATGGATGTGAAACAGATAAAGAGTTTGCATTTAAAGTTAATACATTAGGTTCAAGGAACTTAGCTATTGCAGCAGAAGAAAATGATTCAAAATTAGTACAAGTTTCAACTGATTATGTATTTAGTGGATCAACACAAGAAACTCCATTTACAGAATTTGATTTAACTTCACCATATAGTGTATATGGCAAAACAAAACTTGAAGGAGAAAAATTTGTTAGGGAATTATGTTCAAAATATTTTATAGTTAGAACAGCATGGCTTTATGGATATGTTGGACATAATTTTGTATATACAATGAGAAGACTTGGACAAGAAAGAGAAAAATTAACAGTTGTTAATGATCAAGTTGGAAATCCAACTAATGCAAATGATTTAGCTTATCATATATTAAAACTTATAGAGACAGAGGAATATGGAGTATACCATTGTACAGGAAAAGGAGAATGTACTTGGTATGATTTTGCAAAGAAAATAATAGAACTTTCAAATATCGATTGTGAAATAGTTCCTTGTACCTCAGAAGAATTTAAAACAGTAGCTAAAAGACCAGAATATTCTTCATTAGATAATATGATGCTTAGATGTACGATTGGAGATAATATGAGAAACTGGGAAGATGCTATAGAAAGTTTTATTAAGAAAATTGATAATTAGAGGTGGAGATATAATGAAAACATATTTAGTTACAGGTGGAGCAGGTTTTATAGGATCAAATTTTATTCTTTATATGCTTAATAAATGTGAAGATATAAAAATAATAAATTTAGATAAATTAACATATGCAGGCAATTTAGAAAATCTTAAGTCTGTTGAGGATGATGAAAGGTATATATTTATTCAAGGAGATATATGTGATAAAGATTTAATCTCAAATATTTTTAAAAAATATAATGTAGATTATGTTGTTAACTTTGCAGCTGAATCACATGTGGATAGAAGTATACTTGAACCGGAAATATTTGTAAAAACAAATGTTTTAGGAACAGTAAATTTGCTAAACTGTGCAAAAAATGCATGGGAAATAGAAAAAGGCTGGAAAGACGGAGTTAAGTTTCTTCAAGTGTCAACAGATGAAGTATATGGTTCTCTTGGGGAAGAAGGATACTTCTTTGAAACAACACCATTAGATCCACATAGCCCATATTCAGCAAGTAAGGCAAGTTCTGATTTTATGGTTAAAGCTTATTATGATACATATAAGATGCCAATTAATATAACAAGATGTTCAAATAATTATGGACCATATCAATTTCCAGAAAAGTTAATCCCACTTTTAATAAATAATTGCTTAAATCATAAAGATTTGCCTATTTATGGAGATGGAATGAATATAAGAGATTGGTTATTTGTTGAAGATCATGCAAAAGCAATAGATATGGTAATTAATAACGGTAAGTTAGGGGAAGTTTATAATGTTGGTGGTCACAATGAAAGAACTAATATACAAATAGTAAAAACAGTTATTAATTATATTAATGAAAGTGTTGATAAAGAAGTTACAGAAAATTTAATTAAGTATGTTGAAGATAGAAAAGGACATGATAGAAGATATGGTATAGATCCAACTAAAATAAAAGAAGAACTTGGGTGGTATCCAGAAACAACTTTTGAGGTTGGAATAAATAAAACTATAAAATGGTATTTGGATAATCAAGATTGGATGAAAAATATAACATCTGGTGAATATCAAAAGTATTATAAAAATATGTATAAAGAAAAGTAAAGTTAATAATATAAATATATTATTAATAGATAAAATTGAATACATTAGAATTCATTTGTTAATGGAATTATTATAAGATAAAAGTAATAATAGTATAGTTGTAGAAAAATTTAGGCGATATTAGAGTAGAGGTAAATATAATATAGAAAATGTATATAACAAAACAATAACATTTTACAAAAAATAAACTATATAGAAGAAATATATTAATAAAAAAATAGATTTAAAGATTAATTGGAAACTTTAAAAATACAATAATATTACATTAATTAATAAAGTCGTATTTATAATTAAGATAATTTATTAGATATAAATTCATAAATGGATTTTAATTTTATTGGCATATATAAAATTAAATAATAATTTTTAGTTGTTAGATTACTTATAAGTTATTATGATACAAATCCAAACTTATATATTTTTTTTATTATAATATAGATAATTTTATAGTGTGGATTAGAAGTTATTTATTAAAGCAGATATAGTATTTTAAAATTCAAGTTTTATTTAAGAAAAATTAATTTAGGATGTGATAACATAAGAACGGATAATTTTTTAAAAAATGCTAAAATAAATTTTATATTTTATATTTTTAATATAGTATTTTCGTTTATATCAAGAAGTTTTTTTATAAGAATATTAGGTGCAGATATTAATGGATTAAATAGCTTATATATGAGTTTAATTGGATTTCTAAATGTAGCCGAACTTGGAGTAGGAGCCGCAGTTGGATATTCATTATATGAACCATTAAGTAAAAAAAACTATAAAAAAGTAAATGATATAATGATATTATTTAAATATTATTATAAAAATATAACTAAAATAATACTAATATTAGGTTCATTCTTATCAATTTTTTTACCATTTTTAATAAAAGGACAAGTTAATATAAAATTAGCATATTTATATTATTTTTTATATCTTATAAATTGTTCTATTTCATATTTATTTACATATAAGCAAACGTTAATAATTGCAGATCAAAAGCAATATAAAATAGCTTATTATTTAAATATTACAAAAATAATTAGAATGATTGTTCAATGTATAGTAATTTATATTACCGAAAGTTTTCTTGATTGGATATTATTGGAGATTTCATTTAATGTTTTAGGAATGGCTTTAGCAAATAAAAAAATTAATTTAGAATATAAAAATAGTATAAATTATAAAAGCAATAAATCAATAAAGATTATAAAAAAAGAAAATTTTAAAATTGGTAAAAATATAAGTAATGTATTTTTTCATAAAATTGCAGGATTTGTTGTATGTCAAACTGATGCTATTTTAATAAGTATTTTTTCTACTTTAAAAGAAACTGGTATATATACAAATTATATTATGATAATAAATGCATTATCAGGACTTCTAGGAAATGTAATTGGAAGTGTTATGCCTGGTATAGGAAATTTAATAGCAGAAGAAAGTAAGGAAAGATCTTATAAGATTTTTAGAAAACTATATTTATTAGATAATTTATTGGCAGGTTTTTTTTCTTTTGGTGTTTATAAATTAATTAATAAATTTATTATTTTTTGGGTTGGAAAAGAGTATTTATTTCCTAAATATATTATTTTTGTATTGGTTATAAATTTATATATACAAATTTCAAGAGGAACTGTAGATAGGTTTAAAGATGGGTTCGGAATATATTGGGATGTGGTTGCACCTATAATTGAAAGTATTTTAAATTTAATATTTTCAATTATATTAGCTTGGAAGTCTGGTATAGTTGGAATTTTTATCGGAACTATTATAAGTAATATAATAATAGTTGAATTATGGAAACCTTATATTTTATTTAAGGAGGGATTTAAAATAAAAATATCTAATTATATTAAACAAGCATTGAATATATTAATAAGAAATATTTTAGCAATTGGATTTTCAAATTTTATTTATAATTTTATAAGTGGATGCATTATAATTAATAATATATTTTTAGATCTTATATTTGATTCAATATTAATTAGTTTAATATATTCAATACTTATTTTTATTTTATATCATCAAAATAAAGAGTTTAAAGAATTATTAAATATCATAATTAATAAATTTATCAAAAAGTTTATTAATAAGATATATTTATAATAAAATTATTTTAATGGAATTATTTATAAAATAGCAGGTGAACTTATATTAGTAGTTCCATTCCTTAAACTTATAGTATATTTTTAATGTGTTTACTAATATCAATAAGTATAGAATGTATATAATATATTAAATTAATATTAATTACAAATGTAGGTAGTTTTTTTGAAGTTAATGATATATTACTAAATACTTTTAGTGGTGTTTTATGTTATATAATTTTGATAAATATATAAGAAAATTTACTAATATAAATTAATTTAAAAATAAAAGATTACATCAATATTAATATTGATGTAATCTTTTTACTATAATTATAAATGAATTTGTTGTAAAATATTACATGATATTAAATTTTTTTGGAAAAATAAATTAAGAAAGGAAGAAAACTATGGAGAAGAAGAAAAGTAAATTAAAAGTTATTATTATAATCATAGTTGCAATTTTAGTTATTGTACTTGGTGGTGGATTCTTATATGTAAACTCTAAACTTAGTAAAGTACAAAAGATAGATGTCAATAAAGATAATCTTTCAATAGATCAAAATATTGAAAAAGATAAAGCAAAAAGCGAAATAAAAAATATTGCTTTGTATGGTATTGATGAACCACAAGGAACAAGAGGACGTTCTGATGCAGTTATGATTTTAACTATTGATAATAAGCATAATAAAATAAAACTTACATCAATTATGAGAGATTCTTATGTTGATGTACCAGGCCATTGTAAGACAAAGCTTACACATGCATATGCTTATGGTGGACCAGAACTTGCTATAAAAACATTAAACGAAAATTTTAAGCTTAATATAGAAGATTTTATGGCAGTTAATTTTACATCTCTTCCTAAAATAATTGATAAAATAGGCGGAGTAAATATTGATATTACTAAAGCTGATTTAAAGTATATTAATAATTATATAGATAGTATAAATCATGTAAGCAAAACTAACTCTGCACATGTAACTAGAACCGGAATGCAAAATTTAAATGGTACTCAATCTCTTGCTTATAGTAGAATAAGATATACAGCTGGTGGAGATTATAAAAGAACAGAAAGACAAAGAACTGTAATTGAAGCCATATTTAATAAAATGCATAATTCTCCAAAGAGTGAATATCCAACATTAATAAATGAATTTTTGCCTTATGTAGAAACAAATATGTCATCATTAGATATGATAGGCTTAGCTAAGGATTCAATGCCATTATTAAAAGGAAAATTAGAACTTGCAAGATTTCCTCTAAATGGAGACTGTCAAGGTAAAATGATAAATGGTGTATGGTATTTAGTATTTAACGAAAAGAAAACTTTAAATGAAATTCAAAGTTATATATATGATAATAAGCCATTACCAAAACATAGTAACGATAATTAATAAAAATAGCTAAAAGTAAAGTATAAATTTACTTTTAGCTATTTTTTATATATTATGATTACATTCCAAGGTTATCCATATCACCAAACATGTAATTTGCTATTGTATCTCCAGATATAGTATCCTTTGCTAATTCTATTTTATTATCATCAGGTTTATAAACAGTTCCTATATCAAACTTATTTTCAAGCATTTCGAATTTACTAGTACTTAAATAATCAGTAAGTATTTTAGCTGCATTTTCTTCAGTTTGTGCTTCAAGTGGAGTATTAGCATACTTAGTATTAATATCAGCATAATTATCACTTAATAGCTTTGGCATATTTGGTGTACTTACTGTAACATTAACATTTAATTTATCACCATCAATACTACAGCTATTAAATTTAATTTTATCCTTTGAAGAAATCTTTGTTAAGTATGGTTTAACTTTATTAATATCAGAAATTGATTTGTGATTAAAAGTTTGATTATGTTTAGAGAACCAATCAACATCTAAGTTCTTTAAAGCAGTAACACTTTCCATTGTAAAATTAGATCCTTCAGTTAAAACTGTTATGTAATTTAATTGAGTACATAATATGTCATTTAAATCAGCATTATTTTTTATTAGCCAATTATCAGTTCCTTTTTCAAAGTTTATGTCTATTTCTTTATTTTCCTTATTAAAAGAACCTTTGCTTAGTTTTTCTGTAATATTTTTGATAATAGTATTAGATGAATCCTTAACAGATGCTATTTCTTTTCCGTTAAAGGTATCTTTAAATGCATCTTCACCTAAGGTTTTCATATTAGGATATTCAAATTTAACCTTAGCAGTAGCACTTTTAGATTCTTTATTCATTTTTACTACCTTAAAAGTTACATTCTTATAATATTCTTTTAATAAATCCTTTGATAAATTAGAATTATAAAGTTTAAATTCATCGTTAGTATCAGATTTAATTAGAAGATTTTTAGCTTCCTCTACATTACCTTTCTGTAAGTCTTTAATTAATGTACCTAATGATAGGTCCTTAGATCCACAGCCCATAAGAGTCAGACTTAATATAGTGAATATACTTATTAAAACTATACCTATTTTTTTCACTTAAAACTCCCCCTTAATTAAATAATGTTAAATAATATTGTATAAAATAGTATAATAAGTTTATAATTATATAATAAACCTTTTTTTGGACAAAATTTGACCAAAAAACCATTGACAATAGAATAGGAGACAAAAATTATGAATAGTAAAGTAATGAGATTACTTAAAATTTATGATAAATTAAATGATGGAGAGCAATTAGATAGAAATAATTTAGCTGAAAGCTTTCAAGTTGATGAGAGAACTATAAGAAGAGATATAAACACTATAAATGATTATATAGATTATTTTAAAATTGAAAATAAAAAAGTAATTAAAATAAAAAATGAAAAAAAATATGAGCTAGAAAATAAAAAGAGAATTTCTAAAGTTGTATTATTGTTATTAAAAATAATTTTAGATAGTAGAGCTTTTAATTTAGAAGAAAAGAATTTAATTTTAAATGAGCTTTTAAAGAGGGTAGGAACTGAAGATAGAAAATTTATAAATAAATTTATAAGAAATGAAAATTATAATTATGTTGAATTGGAGCATAAAAGTAATATTATAGATAAGATATGGGATTTGACTTACTTTATAAATGAACAAAAAATAATTAATATTAAATATAAAAGAAGTGATGGGAAAAGAGTAAATAGAAGTTTATCACCTCTTGGAATAGTATTTTCAGAGTTTTATTTTTATTTATTGGCTAATTATGAAAATAGTGATACTACTATAGTATTAAGAGTTGATAGAATAGAAGATATAAATGATACAAGCAGAAAGTATAAAGTTAATTATAAGGATAGATTTAAAGAAGGAGAATTTAAGAAAAGAGTACAGTTTATGTATTCTGGAGAGTACAACAGAGTTCAATTTGAGTTTGAAGGGGGAAATATTGAAGCTGTTAAGGACAGGCTTCCTACATCAAAAGTTAGAATTATAGGGGATAATAAATATTTAGTTACTACTGAAGTAATTGGGGATGGAATAATAATGTGGCTTTTAAGTCAAGGAAGCAAAGTTAAAGTGTTAGAACCAAAAAGACTTGTAGAAAAAATAGCTACTGAAATAAAAAATATGAATGAAAAGTATAATTTTTAGATAAATTATACTTTTTTATATAGATAATAAAAATTTTGTGGTAATATATACTGTATTACATTAAAAAAGGAGAAGATGATGTTTTATGGATATTACAAAAAAGATAGACAGCAAAAAACTTATTGGAAACTTAATCATGATAATTGGAATAATAATATTTGTTTCATTATTTTCTAAAATATTTGGACCTGAAAACACTTTAGTTGGAGTAACAATAATTACTGCAATCCTTATGTTTAATGTTATGCATTTAAATTTAAAGTTTAAAGATGCAATTCTTGCAATAATTGTTGCTTTTACTGGAATGGGACTTACTTCATATTTAAGTATGATAAATCCATTTTTAGGAATACCTATTAATTTTATATCAGTACTTATTATGGCTTATATATTTTCAAATAAAATTGAAGAAAAGGCATATCTACCATTTCTTTTATGTTATGTTTTTCTTCAAGGAAACCCTGTAACATCAGAAAAATTAGAAATTAGGATATTAAGTCTTTTAATTGGAGGAATTCTTGTTGGAGTAATTTATTATTTTAGTCACAGAAAAATTTGTCATGATGATCATAGAAGCATAAGAGAAATGTTTTCAGCTAAAGATAAAGATCCTCTTCAAATCAATTTTGCTTTAAGAATGGCAATTGGATTAACTATATCTATGTTTATAGGTGGAATATTTGGTTTTGTTAAAGGAATGTGGATTAGTGCAACAGTTTTATCATTAACTCAACCTCATTATGATCAAACTAAAGAAAGAGTAGGGGAAAGAATACTTGGAACTATAGTAGGTGCTATATTATTTATAATATTATTTTATTTTGTAGTACCAAAATCAATGGATAGTATAGTTTTATTAGTATTAAGCTATATATATACATTTATTAAACCATATAAAATTCAAATGATATTTGTAACATTAAATGCTTTAGCAGCTGCAATGATACTGTTTGATGCATCTGTTTCTGTTCCAATGAGAATTGCATTTGTTTTAATTGGAGTTTTAATTGCAGTTGTTGTTAATAAGTTATTATATAGTAGATTTGAAAAATCAAACATTAAAATTGAAGATTAACTTACTTTAAAAGTTATTTTTAATATTATTAAAAAGCCTAAAAATATATTGAGTATATTTAGGCTTTTTTTCATACTTTTTTATTTAATATATGGTGTTATTATTTGTTATAAAAATCTATATTTTACAATAAACGTTTACTTAAAGTTTATATTCTGTTTTAAAAGATTTTTTATAATTTTAATGAGATATAAAAATAAAAGGGGACGATATTATGAACAAAAGAAAAAAGTTAATATGTATAATAACTTTAATTTTAGTAGTGATGATTTCAGCAGGAGGGTATTATTTTATAAATAGAAATAATGAAGCAAAAAATTTATCAGCTAATAAATCTAATTCTAGGCAGATAGATAAAAATACTTTAGCTATTAATAATAAAAAAGATAATTCAAATAAGAAGGAAAAAGATAATAAAGAAATTAAAAATAATAAAGATGAGAAAAAAGATAGTGTAAAGGATAATTCAAAGGATAAAAATAATAAAGAAAATAATAGTAAAAGTGAAAATAAAGCTACAGTTAAAAAAACAAGTTCAAATAATAGAAGCAAAGAAAGTTCAAAGAAAGTAGAAAATAATAGTTTTGTAAGCAACTTACCAGCAGCAAAAACTACTGATCAATTAATTGTAGTAAAATCTAGTGGAAGTAGTGCCACAATTGGTCTTTATACAAAGGAAAATGGTGGATGGACTAAGAATTTTTTAACTGATGGTTATGTTGGATATAGTGGAGTAGGTAGAAAAAGAGGAGAAGGTGATGGAATTACTCCAAGGGGAACTTATGGATTGCTTTTTGCTTTTGGTATAAATCCAAATCCAGGTACAAGCTTAGAATATAGGAGAGTTAAAAGTAGTGACTATTGGGTAGATGATCCACATTCAAGTCATTATAATGAATGGGTTGATGCTGATAGAACTAAAAAGGACTGGAAATCAGCAGAAAAATTAATTAAAGAAAATGTTGCATATAAATATGCTATAGCAATTGATTATGATGGTGGTAGAGGATCAGCAATATTTATACATTGTAACAAAAGAGGAGCAACAGCAGGATGTGTTGCAATGCCACAAAGTTATGTAATTAAACTTCTTAAAGAAGTTAGACCAGAATGTAAAATTGTAATATTATAAGTATTTTAATAATAATTTGAATAAATTCATATTAAAAAATAAACAAGAAAGCTAATTAAAAATAAATTAATTTTATTTTTTAGTCAGATTTTTTATAACATTAATATTTTGTAAATATAATTGTTAAATTGAGTCAAAAATGATAACATAAAAATGTTAAAATTTATAAAAATATAGAATAGAGGGATAAATATGCCTATTATAGATAGAGTTAAATTTGATGGTATTAATGATGGCAATTGGCTAGTATGTAAATATCCATCAGAAAAACTTTCTACTGCAACTAAGCTTATAGTTTCAGAGGGACAAGTTGCTGTATTTTTTAAAGGTGGACAAATTTTTGATGTTTTTGGTCCAGGAACATATACTTTAACTACAGAAAACATACCATTTTTAAGTGCTTTTATAAATTTACCTTATGGTGGGGAAACTCCATTTACAGCGGAGATATATTTTTTAAATGTTACATCAAAGTTAGATTTATATTGGGGGACAAAGGATCCAATTCAAATAGTTGATCCTAAATATAAAGTAAGATTAAAAGTTAGAGCCTTTGGTCAATTTGGATTTAAAATAAAGGATTATACAGTTTTCTTAAGAGAACTTATAGGAAGCATGGGACCTTATAAGGTATGTAATCCTCAAAATATATCAAACTTTTTTAAAGGTGCCTTAATAACTAAAGTTAAAAATATTATAGCAGCAGAAATAATAAAGAATAATATTTCTGCATTAGAAATTTCAGTTCATTTAGAAGAACTATCAAATTATGCTTTTAATAAAGTAAAAGAAGAATTTGGTAGATATGGAATAGATATAGTTAATTTCTTTATTGAATCAATTAATTTTCCAGAAGAAGATTTTGATATGATAAATAAAATATTAGTTGATAAAGCAGCTTTTGATATTATAGGAGAAGAAAGATATAACACAAAGAGAAGCTTTGATGTTTATGAAAAAGCAGCAGAAAATGATAATGGTGCAGCATCAACAGCAGCAAGTGTTGGAATAGGTTTAGGGCTTGCAAATAATATATCAAATGTTTCTATGAATACTGGAAGCTTAGGAAATATTGAAGGTGCAAAATATGAAAATGGAGTTAAATGTAATTCTTGTGGACATATAAATAAAGCTCAATCTAAGTTTTGTACAAAATGTGGTGAAAAACTTATACAAGAAAAAATATGTGAAAACTGTGGGGCTTCAAATGAAATTGATGCAAAATTTTGTTCAAGTTGTGGAAATAAATTAGTAAAAGAAGTAATTTGTCCAAGCTGCAAAAAGGAACTTTCAGAAGATGCAAGATTTTGTAATTTCTGTGGAGCAAGGGTAGGTGAATAATATGGCAAAGATAATGATTACTTTATATTCATTATTTTTGATATACATAGGTTATGAATATATAGATTGGAACACATTTACAATTTATGGTTTAGCTAAATTATTAATATTAATATTTATTTTTATGTCTCAACTTATTGTGCATAAAGATATTTATAAAAGATTTATAAAGGAAAAAATAGATTCAGCATATCATATTAGTTTAAAAACTATAACAGGAATCTATGGTATTTTAATGATAATTTATTTAATGTTTATACCAATATCTTTTGGCATAGATAACCTTACTATAATATTTGTAGTAACATTAATATATTTAACTATTTCTTTTTCTATAATACGTGCAGGAGAAGTGGCAGAAAGACAAAAAAACTTATAATTTAATAGTTTATTAGGAGGAATTAATTATGACAGCAAGAGTGTGTAGTCAATGTGGGGCAGCTTTAGAAGGAGATTCAAAGTTTTGTAAATATTGTGGAACAAATAATGGTATTAATGAAGAAGTTAATAACAATCAGACACAATATCAAAATCCTGTTTATTCTAATCCAATACACTCAACAGAACCAGTTGGAATTAAAGTCCCTGTTAAAAGTAAAGTAACAGCAGGATTATTAGCAATATTTTTAGGTGGATTTGGAATACATAAATTTTATTTAGGAAAAATATTTCAAGGGATTTTATATATATTATTTTGTTGGACATATATACCATCAATTATTTCATTTATAGAAGGAATTATTTATTTAACAAAGAGCGATGAAGCTTGGGCTGAAAAAGTAGGTTATAGATATAGATAATTTATTTATATTATTAAAAGTAGAAGAACTAATAAAAAGGTTCTTCTACTTTTTTACTTTAAAATATTTTAAATTTAAAGAATATATTCTTATTTTAAATAATATAAATAAAAAAGTGAATTATTAATTTACTTTAATGTAAATTAATAATAATTACAGTATAAAATTAATTTATAAAAGGTGAGTAATGTATAGAAAGTATTTTAAAAGATTATTTGATGTGATTTTTTCAGTTATTGCAATAATATTTCTTATTCCAATATATATTATTATTGGAATATTAGTAAAAATTAATTTAGGTTCTCCAATTATATTTAAACAAACTAGAGTAGGAAAAGATGAAAAGACATTTAATATATATAAATTTAGAAGTATGACTAATGAGAAAAATAAAAATGGAGAACTATTATCTAATGAGGAAAGGTTAAATAAATTTGGAATAATATTAAGATCAACTTCTTTAGATGAAATACCAGAACTTTTTAATATATTAAAGGGAGAAATGAGTATAGTTGGACCAAGGCCATTATTAGTAAAATATTTAGATTATTATAATGAAAGAGAAAGAAAGAGACACTCAGTTTTCCCAGGACTTACAGGATTAGCGCAAATAAATGGTAGAAATGCTATAGGATGGGAAGAGCGATTTAAATATGATATTGAATATTCTGAAAATGTAACTTTTATAAATGATTTAAAAATATTATTTTTAACTATAAAAAAAGTATTTTTTAGGGAAAATATTACAATGCCTAAAGGCAGAGAGTTTGATGATTTTGATGTATATAGAAAAGCTCAAATAAAAAATAATGATTTATAGAAAGTAATAAAATTTATAATTTTGATACTAATTTTCTTAAAAATTTTATAGTAAAAAGGTAGCATTTTAAAAGATGTTGCCTTTTTTAGGTTAAAATAGTTATTTATTATTTAAGATACTTCAAATTAAAGAATATATTCTTATTTTGAATAATATAAATAAAAAAGTAAAATAGTGATTTACTTAATTTTGTTTATATAAGGTGGGTAGCAAATGGAATATAGCCAAAATGAGCTAAGAGAAGTTCAAGTAATATTAGTGAATATGCTTAAAGATGTTGATAAAGTTTGTAGAGAAAATAATATAGATTACTGGCTAACTGCAGGTACTTTGCTAGGAGCAATAAGACATAAGGGATTTATTCCATGGGATGATGATATAGATATATCTATGATGAGAGAAGATTACAATAAATTCATGAAAATAGGTAAAGAGAAGTTAAATAACAAATATTTTATTCAGTCTATTTATAGTGACAAAAATTCTCAGAATCAATTTATGAAGGTAAGAGATAGAAATAGTATTTTAAAAATGAACAAAAGAGAAAAAGGGCACACAGGAATATTTATTGATATATTTCCTATGGACTCATTTACTAAAAATGATTCTAAAATATTTATAAAAAATAAATTAATGCTAAAAATTAGATTTTACTGGATGAAATATGCAAAAATAAAAAGACCTTTTTTTAAAAACATAAAAGGTAATTTTATAAAGATACTTGCTAGAATTTATTTTTCTATTAATAGAGATTATGACTATAAAAATATAAATGAAGAATTAAAAATGTATCTTTCAAATATGAAATATGATATAGAAAATGAAGATCATATAAGATATGGAATTGAATCAGTTCATAATTATATATATCATAGGGAAGATATTTTTCCACTTATTGATATTGAGTTTGAAGGATATAAATTTAGAGCTCCAAATAATTATGATAAATTTCTAAAAACATTTTTTGGTGACTATATGAAATTGCCAAAGGTAGAGGATAGGAAACCACATCATATAATGGAGTTAAAACTTAAATTAACAAAAGAAGAATATATTAAATTAAATAAAAATTATTTTAATTAGAAACATAGTTGAAATTTAAAGGAGATAACTTGATGAGCTTAAAAGGGAATATATTAAGAGTATTTTCAGCTAATTTCTTAAATATGATTTCAGGAATAGTAATAGCCTTTGTTATACCTATGGCTTTATCAGTAAATGAATATTCTAATTTAAAAACTTATACTTTTTATATTTCATATATAACTATTTTTACATTAGGTTTTCAAGAAGGAATGTATATAAAATATGGAGGTAAGAATTTTAAAGATTTAGATAAGAATTTACTTAAAACAGAACATTTAGCATATGTAATATTACAAGTTCTATTTGCAAGTCTATTTTTTATTGTTGGAATTTTAATTAATAACCAAATAATAATATTTATGGCAATAACAATTATTCCATTTAATATGGTTGGCTTTTTTAGAGCTAATTATCAAGCTATAGGGGAATTTAAAAGATACACTAAATTGATATATATACAAACTTTAACCTATTTAATATTAAATTTACTGTTAGTGTTTATTTTTAAAAGTAATAATTATGTATATTTTTGTTTAGCCACAATAGTTTCCAACATATTAGTTACTATATGTATTGAATTTAGTGTTTATAAAAATTTTAAGGGTATACGTTGTAAGTATGATAAAAGTATTTTAAAAAACTTTAAGGTAGGCTTTTTTATACTAATGGCTAATTTATCTGTAATGTTATTTTATGGATTAGATAGATGGTTTATAAAAATATTTTTTACAGTAGAGGACTTTGCATATTATTCTTTTGCTTTATCTATGCTTAATTTAATAAATGTTTTAGTAAATTCAATATCAGTAATTTTTTATAATTATATTTCAAAAAATGAAGTAGAAGAATCAATAAAAAAACTTAAAAATTATCTAATAATATTAGGGGGTTTTTCAAGCTTTTTATATTTTGGTTTTGCAGCAGTAGTTAATTTAATTATAAAAAAGTATATACCATCATTAAGTATAATATCAATTTCATTCTCAGCATATCCTTATATGATAGTTATAAATGCTCTATTTGTTAATTTGTACAAGGCTAGAAAGGATGAAAAAAAGTATTTAAAGGTTGTTACAGGTATGCTTATAATTTCATTTATATATAATTTTTTAGCTGTAATTATATCAGATAATCCTATTTTAATAGCTGTTGCTACAACTTTAGGATTTATTACTTGGTACTTATATTCAGCAAAAGATTTTAAATATTTAGCTCCTAATAAAAATGAAATAATGTTTTTAGGAATAAATTTAATAGTATTTTTAATTACATCACATTTAAAAAATTGGATTATGGGAGGATTTATATATTTATTAGTAATAATAATGACTGTATATTTTTTCTTTAATGATGAATTTAATGAAGTGGCTTATATTATTAAATTAAAAGATAAGTTAAAAGAAAATGAATTAAATAAAATAAATTAATATTGGGGGTATATATGAATCTTTTAATAACTAGTTCTGGAAGAAGAACACAATTAATAAAGTATTTTAAAAATGAATTTAAAAGTTTTGGAAATATAGTTGTTACAGATTGTGATGAATTAGCACCAACATTGTATTTAGCTGATAAGTATTATGTAACTGAAAAAATAACTAGCAAAAATTATATAAAGAAATTATTAGAAATATGCAAAAAAGAAAAAATAGATGGAATATTATCATTAATAGATCCAGAACTAAGTTTATTATCAAAAAACAAGAAAGCTTTTGATGAAATAGGGGTTAAGATAATTGGCTCAGATTATGATGTAACAGAACTTTGTTTTGATAAATATAAATTTTATAAGTTTTTAAAAGATAATGAATTTAAATGCGCTAAAACCTATAAATCTTTAAGTAAATTTAAAGAAGATTATAGTGATAAAAAGATAGATTTTCCGGTTTTTGTAAAGCCTAGAAAAGGAAGTGCTAGCTTAGGAATAAATAAAGTCAATGATATGAAGTATTTAGAATTACTATACAAATTATATAAAGATACTATAATTCAAGAATTTATAGATGGGGAAGAATATGGAGTAGATTGTTATGTTGATTTAATATCTAATGAAGTAATTTCTATTTTCATAAAGAAAAAAATAAAAATGAGATCAGGAGAAACTGACAAGGCAGTTTCTATAAAGGATAAAGTTTTATTTGAGAAAATTTCTAAACTAGCAAAAATACTTAATTTAAAGGGCGTTTTTGACATAGATGTTTTTAAAACAGATAAGGGATGGATAATATCCGAGATAAACCCAAGGTTTGGAGGTGGATATCCCTTAGCTTATGAATGTAATGAAAATTATCCTAAATTTATATTTAATAATATAAAAGGAGAAAAAAATAAATCTAGAATTGGAGAATATGAAGAAAATAAATATATGATAAAACATGATTTTGTATTAATAAAGTAAAGTTTAAATTAAAAGGATGGAAATATGAATATTTTATACTTAACAATTTCTAATTTAAATTTAAAAGAAAGAGGTTTGTATCAAGATTTAATAAATGGATTAAAAGAAAAAGGGCATAATATGACTCTTGTTATGGCAAATGAAGCAAGAGTGCTAAAAAAAACTATTTTTTCAAGAGAGGATAATATTGATGTTCTTAGAATCAAAGTCGGAAACCTCTTTGGAGCTAATTTTATAAAGAAGGGAATTAATAATATTTTAATAGAAAAAAAGTTTAAAAAAGGAATTAAAAATTATTTAAAATATAAGAAATTTGACTTAATACTTTATGCAACTCCACCAGTAACTTTTGCAAATGTAATTGAATATTTAAAAAAACAATATAATTGTAAAACTTATTTAATGCTAAAGGATATATTTCCACAAAATGCAGTTGATATTGGATTATTTAAAGATAAAGGAATTATTCATAAGTTCTTTAGAAAAAAAGAAAAGAAATTATATAAATTATCAGATTTTATAGGATGTATGTCTAAAAAGAATATAGAGTATTTACTTAAAAATAATAAAGAAATAAATGAAAAGAAGGTTGAACTATTTCCAAATACAATAAACATTTCAAATTTGGAAGAAAATATTCCTTTAGGATATAGAAAAAAATATGGAGTTAAAGATGATTGCATACTATATGTTTTTGGAGGCAACTTAGGTAAACCTCAAGGATTATCATTTTTAATGAATGGCATAAAGAGCATGGAAAACTATAATAAAGCTTATTTTTTTATAGTTGGTGATGGAAGTGAAAAGGAAGATGTTAAAAATTTTGCAAACAAAACAAAAAATATTACTTTTATAGATGTATTACCAAAGGAAGAATATGAAAGCTTAATAAAAGAATGTGATGTTGGGATTTTATCTCTTGATTATAGATTTACAATACCTAATTATCCATCTAGAACATTATCTTATATGGATAAGGGAATGCCTATACTTGCTTGTACAGATAAAAATACAGATATTAAAGATTTAATTGAGAAAGAAGCAAAATGTGGTAAGTGGTGTTATTCAAATGATATTGATAATTTTAAAGAATGTATAGAATATTTTTATATAAATAAAGAGCATTTGAAAGATATAGGATTAAATGGACGTATATTTTTAGAAGAAAATTTTAACGTAAAAAAATCTATATCTATATTAGAAAATCATTTTAATTAAGGAGAAAAATATATGTTTGGTGGTAAAACTTTATTAATAACTGGAGGAACTGGTTCCTTTGGAAATGCAGTATTAGAAAGATTTTTAGATACAGATATAAAAGAGATAAGAATTTTTTCAAGGGATGAAAAAAAACAAGACGATATGAGAAAAAAATATAAAAATGATAAAATAAAGTTTTTTATTGGAGATGTAAGAAGTTCTCAGAGTATAAAAAATGCAATATATAATGTAGATTATGTATTCCATGCCGCCGCACTAAAGCAAGTACCATCTTGTGAATTCTTCCCTATGGAAGCTGTAAAAACAAATATAATAGGAACTGAAAATTTACTTACAGAAGCTATTTTAGAAGGGGTAAAAAAAGTAGTGTGTCTTTCAACTGATAAGGCAGCATATCCAGTAAATGCAATGGGAACATCTAAGGCAATGATGGAAAAAATATTTATAGCTAAATCCAAAACAGTACAAAAAAACAAAACATTAATATGTGGTACAAGATATGGAAATGTTATGTGTTCAAGAGGATCAGTTATTCCTTTATTTATAGAACAAATAAAAAGTGGACAGCCGCTTACAGTTACAGATCCTAATATGACAAGGTACATTATGAGTTTAGAAGAGGCTGTTGAACTTGTTATGTTTGCTTTTAAAAATGCAGAGCCAGGAGATATAATGGTTCAAAAATCTCCAGCATGTACAGTAGGAGTGTTAGCTAAAGCATTAAAAGAATTATTTAATGTAGATAATGAAATAAAGGTTATTGGAATAAGACATGGTGAAAAAATGTATGAAACATTATTAACTAAAGAGGAAGCTGCTAATGCAATAGATATGGAAAGTTTTTATAGAATTCCAGCTGATAAGAGAGATTTAAATTATGATAAATATTTTAATAAAGGTGATAGAAAAATAGGTCTAGTTTCTGAATATAACTCTGATAATACAAATATTCTTAATGTTCATGAAGTAAAGAAAAAATTACTTACTTTAAATTATATAAAAAAAGAATTGGAAGATTGGAGGAATAAATAATGAAAATTCTTGTTACAGGGGCAAAAGGGTTTATTGGGAAAAATCTCATTGCCACTTTAAGAGAATTTAATAAGAAGAAATATAAATATGAAATTTTAGAAATTGATAAAGATAATTCAAAGGAAGAATTGACTACATGCGTTTTAGATTCAGATTTCATTATTCATTTAGCTGGAATTAATAGGCCTAAAAGCGAAGATGAATTTATAGAAGGAAATGTTAATTTAACAGAGTGTATAGTAAATATTTTAAAGAAGAACAATAAAAACACTAAAATAGTTGTAGCTTCTTCAATACAAGCAAAATTGGATAATCCTTATGGAAAAAGTAAAAGAATGGCTGAAGAAGTTTTAATAAAATATAGCATGGAAACTGGAGCTAAAATATTTATATTTAGACTTCCTAACGTATTTGGAAAGTGGTGCAAGCCTAATTATAATTCAGCAATAGCTACCTTTTGTAACAATATAGCTAAGGGTGAGAGTATATGGATATCTGATCCTAATAAAAAAATGACACTTGTATATATAGATGATGTTGTAAGAAATATTATAAATGTTATTGAAGATAAAAATTCTATTAGTGGATATTTAAATGTTGATGTTGAATATAATTCTAATCTTTTAGATATAGTTAATTTAATAAAATCATTTAAAGAAAGTAGAAAAAACTTAATGATTCCTAATATGAAAGATGAGTTTACTAAAAAGTTATATAGCACTTATCTTAGTTATATTCCAAAAGAAAAATTTTCTTATCCTTTGAAAATGAATATAGATAATAGAGGATCATTTACTGAATTTTTAAAAACAGAGGATAGAGGACAAATATCAGTAAATATATCTAAGTTTGGAATAACAAAGGGGAATCATTGGCATCATAGTAAAAATGAAAAATTTTTAGTTGTTTCTGGAGAAGGAATAATCAAATTTAGAAAGTTTGATAGTGAAGAAATTATAGAATACAGGGTTTCAGGTAAAAAATTAGAAGTTATAGATATTCCAGTTGGATATACCCATAACATAATAAATACAGGAAAAAGTGACTTGGTAACTATTATGTGGGCAAATGAAATATTTGATAAAGATAAGCCTGATACTTATTTTTTGGAGGTATAGAATAAATTTATGATATTTTTAGCTATATTGATTGTTATTGGGTATATAGCTTTTTTTAGTACAATTTACAAGAAAAATAATAAAATAATTTATTTTATATTTGCATCTATTTTTATTATTTTAAGTATGTTTAGGTATGGAATTGGTACTGATTATATTGCGTATTTAAATTATTACAAGAATAACTCTGTAGGAGTAATTAATAGTATAAGATTTGATAATCATATGGATATAGGATATAGAATTTTAATGGGAATAAGTAAGAAACTTGGAATAAGTTTTGAAGGTTTTATAATGATTATTTCATTTATAATGATAGCTTTAGTAAGTTATATAATAATTAATAATTCAAAAAATAGAATTTTATCTTTATTTGTATTTTATTCTGTATATTATCAAATATACATTAATAGTGCAATAAGACAAGGAATAGCATTAAGTATCTTTATTTATGCATTTTATAAATATTTAAAAAATGGAAACAATAAAAAATATATTATTTCAATAATATTTGCTGCCTTATTTCACAAATCTATTTTAATAACTTTAATTATAGTTTTGATTAATAGAAAAATAGAATTTTTATTTCAAAAAACAAAATTAAATATATTTTTTTTATTTATAGCTATAGCTATATTTTTATTTAAGGGTGAGAGATTATTTGTAACTTTATTTAATATAGGTTATAAGACACAAGAAGTAAATATATTAGCAATTTTATTAAGGGTAATAATATTAATGTTTATCATATACCTTTATATAAATTCTGAAGAGAATAGTGTGGGAAATTTTGAAAAGCTTCAAATATACTTAATTTATATAGGATTAATTATATATTTTATTTTTTGCAGAATTAATATTATGTCTAGACTAACAGAGTATTTTTCTATAATTGAAGTAATACTTATACCAAATTTATTAACTTATTTAAAAGGAATAAATTTATCTAAAAGAATTATTTGTGTAGCTTTTTATATTGTTATTTGTAGCAGTATATATATAAAAGATACAAAAAGCTTTTTAGAACAAGGATCATATTTTAGTAAAAATATTTTAGATTATAAATATATAAGTATATTTAATAAAGATGAAATATACCTATATAGAAATATGAATATTAATATGGATATATAATGTTTAAGAAAATAGGGGTAATTTATTTATGAGAAGTTTAAAATTAATGACTATAGTTGGAACTAGACCAGAGATAATAAGACTTTCGGAAACTATAAAAAAATGTGATGAATATTTTGAGCATATATTAGTTCATACAGGACAAAATTGGGATTATACATTAAATGATATATTTTTTAAAGAATTAGAACTTAGAGAACCAGATTACTATTTAGGAGTTGTAGGTAATAATTTAGGAGAAACTATGGGTAATATTATAACAGCAAGTTATAATATTTTAACTAAAGAAAAACCAGATGCATTATTAATACTCGGAGATACCAATAGTTGTTTAAGTGCAATTGCAGCTAAAAGACTTAAAATACCAGTATTTCATATGGAAGCTGGAAATAGATGCTTTGATCAAAATGTTCCAGAAGAAATAAATAGAAAAATAGTTGATGTAACAAGTGATGTTAATATGGCTTATACAGAACATGCAAGAAGATATCTTTTATCAGAAGGAATGAGAAAAGAGTATACATTTGTTACAGGTTCACCACTTACAGAAGTATTTAAAAGATATATGAATAAAATTGATGAAAGTGATGTGCTTGAAAAACTTAATCTTGAAAAAGGAAAGTTTATATTAGTTAGTGCACATAGAGAAGAAAATATAGATAATGATGAAAATTTTAAAAATTTAACTGATGCATTAAATACCATTGCTAAAACTTATAATATGCCTGTAATATATTCAACACATCCAAGAAGTTGGAAAAGGATAGAAGAAAAAGGCATTAAGTTTCATGAAAATATAAGAAAATTAAAGCCATTTGGATTTTATGATTATAATAAACTGCAAAAAGAATCTTTTTGTGTTCTCTCAGATTCAGGGTCTCTTGCAGAAGAATCAAATATTATAGGATTTCCAGCAGTATCAATAAGGACAAGTACAGAAAGACCTGAGGCTATTGATAAAGGATCTTTTATATTAGGTGGAATAAATTCTAACAGTATAATTCAATCCATTGAAGTTATAACAAAAGAAAGGAGTAGTAATGAAGAAATAGTTAAAGTTAATGATTATAGTGATTTTAATGTATCCACTAAAGTCGTAAATATTATTCAAGGATACACTCCAATAATAAATAAGTTTTTATGGAGAAAGCAATGAGAATTTTAGTAAATGATATAGCAGCAAGTACTGGTGGGGCATTGACAATATTAAAGGAATTTTACGAGTATGTAAAAGAAAATGATATAGAAAATGAATGGATCTTTTTAATTGGTGATGACTATTTAAAAGATACAGAAAAAATAAAAGTAATAGTTAGAAAAGATATTAAAAAATCTTGGCTAAAAAGACTGAAATTTGACTATATATCAGGAAGAAAGTTAATAAATAATCTTAAGGTAGATAGAGTTATATCTCTTCAAAATACAGCAATATTTGGATTAAAAATCCCTCAAATATTATATATACATCAATCTATACCTTTCCAAAAATCTAAAAAATTTTCATTTTTCAAATCAAAAGAAAGAATCCTAGCTATTTATCAATATATAATAGGATGGTTTATAAAAAAATCTATTTGTGTATCAGATAAGGTTATAGTTCAAACTAAATGGATGAAAAAAGAAATAGAAAAGTATTCAAATTTAGATAAAACAAAGGTAGTAACTATATTACCAGATATTAAAATAAAAGATATTAATGATAGTAAAATTAAAATAAAAGATAATTTATTTTTTTATCCAGCATCAAATGAAATATATAAAAATCATAATTGTATATTTAATGCATGTAAAATATTAAATGATAAAGGAATAAATAATTTTAAAGTAATTCTTACTATAAATCCCGAGGAATTAGATAGAAATTCGAGTAACATATATGCTATGGGAAATTTAAATATAAATAATGTATATGATATATATAAGAAAAGCATATTAATATTTCCATCTTATATAGAAACTGTAGGACTTCCATTACTTGAAAGTAGAAAAGTGGGAACCATAATACTAGCCTCAGATTGTGAGTTTTCAAAGGAAGTATTATATGGATATAAAAATGTATGCTATTTTGATCCATTTAATCCTATGGAATTAGCATATCTTATGGAAAGCTTTATAAAAGAAAAGAAACCATTAGTGCTAGAAAGAGAAGAATTAATAATAAAAAATTCTGGTTGGAAAATGTGTTTAAAAGAAATAATAGAATAAAATTAGAATATTTATAAGTTAGAAATATAGTTTCTAACTTATTTTTTATGAAAATTTATTTAAATAAAATTAAAAGTAATTAATCAATTAAAGTTTGAATAAATATTATATATCCATATAGAATAATTTAATTAAAAGGGGGGGAGAAAGAATTATAGTGAGTGAAGAAAATATAAATATAAGAAAAATTATTTCTATCTTGAAGAAAAAAATAAAATTAATTATTGGAATTACAGCATTAATTACAGTAGTTACAGCATTAATTAGTTTTTTTGTAATAACACCTAAATATGAAGTAAAAACTAAACTGTTTATTGGAAAAGAAGGAAGCTTAAGTGAAGAATATAATAGTAGTGATGTAGAAATGTACAAAAGACTTTTAACTACATATGCAGAAATTATGAAATCAGAAGATTTAATTAATGAGGCATTAAATTCAGAAAAAATATATGTAGAAGATAAAAATGTATATAAAAATTTAAAGGTTATTCCAAGAGAGGATACTCAAATAATTGAAGTATCATATATAGATGAGGACAAATATACAGCATTTAAATTTGCAAATGGATTAGTTGATAAATTTACTGAACAATCAAAAAAGTTAATTCCTATGGGAAATATTCAAGTTATACAAAAGGCAAAAATACCAACTAACCAAGTAAGCCCTAACAAGATAATGAATATATCCATAGCATTTATTTTAGGAATAATGATTAGTATTGGATTAGTACTTATATTAGACTTTATGGACAATACTATAAAAACAAAGGAAGATATTATAGGTATTGCAATATTAGGAGATATACCAAACTTAAAAAATTGTGTAAGTAAAACAAAAAATAAAAAGAGAGGGAATAAATAATGATTATATTAGATAAAAATTTAAATTTGCAAGTAGCTGAAGATTATAGAGCATTAAGAAGTAATATTAAATATTCTTCTTTTGATAATAAAATTAAGAAAATACTAGTAACCAGTTCAGAACCTGGAGAAGGAAAATCAATTACAGTTGGAAATCTTGCTTTAGTTTTTGCAGAAGACAAAAAGAAAACATTAATAATAGATTGTGACTTAAGAAAACCTAGTATATATAAAAAATTTAACATATCAAATACTATAGGCCTTTCTGATGTAATTATGAATATGGGAAATTTGGAAAATGCTATTATAAAATATTCTGAATATCTAGATATTCTTCCTTCAGGAAAGATACCTCCAAATCCATCAGAAATGATTGGATCAATGACTATGGACATGCTTTTAGAAAAACTTTCAGAAATATATGACTTAATTATAATAGATAGTCCTCCAATACTTGCAGTTACAGATGCTCAAATTATATCTACTAAAGTTGATGGTACATTAATAGTTGTTAGGTCAGGAAAAACAAAAATAGAAACATTAAATTTAGCAAAATCCACATTAAATAAAGTTAATGCAAAAATTTTAGGTGCTGTTTTGAATGGAAGAGATAAAAGCAGAGAAAGTTATTATGATTATTATGGAGAATAGATATGAGTTTATTAAATAAATTTAAATTACCAATTTTATTTTTTGTAGATTTTATATCGATAAACTTAGCATATTTTTTTAGCTTTCATTTAAGATTTGATTTGAATATACCTAATATATATTTAGACAAATACCTAAAAGTCATTTTAATATTGTTCTTATTATATTTTATACCATTATATTTTTTAAATATGTATAAAAGCATATGGAGTAGTGCTGGAATTGATGAATTTATTAAAGGGGGTACTGCTTGTTTAATTGGCGGAAGTTTAAACTTAATTTATAATTTAGTATTTTATAAAGGTATGCCTAATTCAGTAATAATAATTAGCTCGATTTTAATATTTATTTTAATTATGGGAACTAGATTATCTTATAGAATAATTACTAGATTATCTTTATATAAAAAAATAAAAAACTATAAAAATAAGAAAAAAACATTAATTATAGGTGCTGGATATTGTGGGCAGATGGTTATAGAAGAGATATTTAATAATGAAGAAAGAAATATGTTGCCTGTAGCAATTATAGATGATGATAAAAAAAAGCTCGGAAAAATCTTAAGGGGAATAAAAGTAATTGGAAATAGAAATGATATAAAAAGTATTGTAGATAAAGAAAATATAGAAGTTATCTTAATTGCTATTTTTAAAATATCAGCTAAAGATAAAAAAGAAATTATAGAAATATGTAGTGAAACAAAGGCAAAGGTTAAAATATTACCTGGAATTTATGAAAATATTCAAGGACAAGTTAATATTAACAAAATGAGAGATGTAGATTTTAAAGATTTACTTGGTAGAGAAGAAATAACTTTAGATAAAAGTGGAGTGGAAAAGTATATAAAAGATAAAATAGTTTTAGTTACAGGAGGAGGTGGATCTATTGGTTCAGAACTTTGCAGGCAGATAGCTAAGTTTTCACCTAAATCACTTATTATTTTAGATATATATGAAAATAATGTATATAATTTGCAAAATGAACTAACTAGAAATTTTAAAGAATTAAATAAAGAAATAATTATAGCTTCAGTAAGAGATAAAATTAGGATGGAAAAGATATTTAAGAAATATAAACCTGATGTAGTATTTCATGCAGCAGCACATAAACATGTTCCTTTAATGGAAGGAAATCCAGAAGAAGCTATAAAAAATAATGTTATTGGTACATTAAATACTTGTGAAGTTTCTAGTAAATATGGAGTAAGTAGATTTGTACTTATATCTACAGATAAAGCAGTAAATCCAACTAATATAATGGGAGCAACTAAAAGACTTTGTGAAATGATAGTTCAAGGTATGAATAATTCAAGTAAAACAGAATTTGTTGCTGTTAGATTTGGAAATGTTCTTGGTAGTAATGGATCAGTTATTCCACTTTTTAAAGAGCAGATAAAATCTGGAGGCCCTGTTACTATAACTCATAAGGATATAACAAGATATTTTATGTTAATTCCTGAGGCTGCACAACTTGTACTTCAAGCTGGAGCTTATGCAAAAGGTGGAGAAATATTTGTTCTTGATATGGGAAGTCCAGTTAAAATATATGATTTAGCAAAAAAACTTATTAAACTTTCTGGATTTGAACCTAATAAAGATATTTATATAGAAGAGATTGGATTAAGACCTGGAGAAAAATTATATGAGGAACTTCTTATGAAGGAGGAAGGGTTAAAAGCTACAAAAAATAAAAGTATATTTATAGGAAAACCTTCAAAATTTAATATTAATGATATAAAGAAGAATATAGAAGATTTACTAACTATTACTTTAAATGAAGATAATAGAGCTTTAAGGATGAAGATGAAAGAAATAGTACCAACATATGTGGAAATACCTAAAGATACAGATAGAGTTTTATCAAAAATAATGTAGTTTATATATTTATGGAGGAGGGCATATGGGATATAAGAAAATATTTCTTTCATCACCACATATGGGGGGAGACGAAGAAAAATTTATTAAAGAGGCTTTTAATTCTAATTGGATTGCACCACTTGGACCTAATGTAAATAATTTTGAAGAAGAGGTTTCAAAATATTTAGGAATAAAGTGTGGAGCTGCCTTAATTTCTGGAACAGCTGCTATTCATATGGCACTTAAAGCTATTGGAATAAAAAGAGGAGATAGAATTTTATGTTCTACCCTTACTTTTTCTGCAAGTTGTAATCCTATTATATATGAAGGAGGAGAACCAATATTTATAGATTCTGAAAAAGAATCTTGGAATATGTGTCCTTATGCCCTTGAAAAAGCTTTTTTAGAATGTGAAAGGGAAGGAAAACTTCCTAAAGCTGTAATTGTAGTTCATCTTTATGGACAATCAGCTAATATGGAGAAGATACTTGAGTTATGCAATAAATATAATTGCAAAATAATAGAGGATGCAGCAGAAAGTTTAGGAGCGACTTATAAAGGTATACAAACAGGTACTTTAGGGGATTTTGGTGTGTTTTCTTTTAATGGAAATAAAATAATAACAACATCTGGTGGAGGAATGATTGTTTCTAATAATAAAGAAAAAATTGAAAAAATTAAATTTTGGAGTACACAGGCTAGGGAAAAGGAAAGGCATTATGAGCATAGGGAGTTAGGTTTTAATTATAGAATGAGTAATATTGTTGCAGGAATTGGGAGAGGACAACTTAAAGTTTTAAATGAAAGAATTAAAAAGAAAAAAGAAATTTTTGAAACTTATAAAGAAGGATTTAAAGATATTTCTGATATTAAAATGATGCCTATAAAGGATTATGGAAATCCGAATTATTGGCTAAGTTGTATAACTTTATCTAGAGAATCAAAGGTTAAACCAATAGATATAATTTTAGCTCTTGAAAGGGAAAATATAGAGGCAAGACCAATATGGAAACCAATGCACATGCAACCTTTATATAATAAGTATAAGTTTTTTACAAAGGGTAAGAAATCTATAGCAGAGGATGTTTTTAATAGGGGAGTATGTTTACCATCAGATACAAAAAATACTGATGAAGATATGATAAGAATTATAGAAATTATAAAAAAGTTATTTATATAATAAATATAAAAAATAAAGTAAATATTATTAAAAATTTATAAATATACTAAAATTAAATAAAAATAAATTGACAATATTCGTGTATAGTGATAACATTCAACTGTAAAAAGAATAGTTCATCCGTATAATCCTAAAAATAAGGTTTAGGAGTATCTACCAGAGCACCATAAATCTCTGACTATGGGTGAATCCTAAAGTTGCAATTTAAAAGATTCTATTTTGGATTTACTCATAAATCCAAAATAGAATCTTTTTATTTTTTAGACAATTAAATTATTTAACCTAAAGGAGAGGAAATAACATATGAAGAAAGAGGAAAATAAAAAAGAAAAATCATTTTTAGATTCATTTTTTAAACTTACAGAAAATAAAACAACAGTAAAAACAGAAATTATAGCAGGAATAACAACTTTTATAACAATGGCTTATATAATATTTGTTAATCCATCAATTCTTATGCAAGCTGGAATGAATTCAAAAGGTTTAATGGGAGAGGCTGCAATTCATTCAGGGCTTTCAGCAATTAATGACCCAGTTATAGCTTCAGTTTTTGGAGCCACTTGTATAGCAGCAGCTATAGGAACATTTATAATGGCTCTTTATGCAAATTTACCATTTGCTCAAGCACCAGGAATGGGATTAAATGCTTTCTTTACATATAGTGTATGTTTAACTTTAGGATATACATGGCAACAAGCTTTAGCAGCAGTATTTATTTCAGGATTATTATTTATAATAATTACATTAACATCTATAAGAGAAAAAATTGTTGATGCTCTTCCTAGTAATTTAAAACTTGCAATATCAGGTGGAATAGGTCTTTTTATTGCTCTTATAGGATTTAAAAGTGGTGGAATAATTGTATCAAATCCAGCTACATTAGTTAGTTTTGGGGACTTTACAAATCCACATACAATCCTAACTCTTATAGGAATTGTTATAACAGCTATAATGATGGCTAGAGGAGTTAAGGGTTCAATACTTATAGGAATAGTTGTTACAACAATAATTGGTATTCCACTTGGAGTAACTAACTTAACAGGAATACATGTTATAAGTGCACCACCATCACTTGCACCAACTTTATTTGCTTTTGATTTTAAAGGATTATTAGGTCTTGGAAAGGCTGGAATAGTTGGAGCGTTTTCAAGTTTATTTATGGTAGTTATTACTTTTAGCTTAGTTGATTTATTTGATACAATAGGCACATTAGTAGGAACAGCTCAAAAAGCAAAGATGGTAGATAAAAATGGAAGAGTTAAAAATATGCATAAAGCATTATTATCAGATGCTGTTGCAACAACAGTAGGTTCAGCACTTGGAACAAGTACTGTAGTAACTTATGTAGAATCTACAGCAGGAGTTTCAGAAGGAGGAAGAACAGGACTTACTTCTTTAACAACAGGAATTTTATTTATTTTAGCTTTATTCTTTGGTGGACTTGTTGGAGTAGTTCCAGCAGAAGCTACAGCACCAGCACTTGTAATAGTTGGAGTTCTTATGATTGGTGGAATAACAAAAATAGATTTTAGTGACTTTACAGAGGCACTTCCAGCATTTTTTACAATAGCAATTATGCCCTTTAGTTACAGTATAGCAAATGGAATAGCAGCAGGAATAATATTTTATCCAATAGTAAAGATAGTTACAGGAAAGTATAAAGAAGTACATCCAATAGTATATATATTAGCTTTATTATTTATATTAAGATTTACAGTACTGCCACAATAAAAATTAATAGTATTTAAATTTAAAAATAAAATTAATTTTTTTGTAATTTTAAATAAGGTTTTATAGGAGTAAAATATTATTAGAATAAAAAAGTCCTTAAATACAAAAACTTATTAAGAGTATTTTGTTAGGAGGAGATTTTATTGGCTAAAAAAGATCAGCAATCTTCATGGAATAGTAAAAGATTTAAAAGTCCAAAGAAAAATGATTTACCAGAAGTTCCAGAAATACAAGGAAAAGAAAAAACAAAAAATTAAATAATAAAAAAGGGATAAGATTTAATTATCCCTTTTTATTTATAAAATAAATAGAAATTTTATAAATAAAATTATCAATAAATACTAACTAATTGTATACTAGGGATATTTGTAGGAGGATTTGCAATGAAAAGAACAATAAAATTTAAAGATATAGATATAAAAAGTATCTATAATCCTGATAATATTCAATTTAATGATAAAAATATAAACTTAGATATGTACAAGCTATTGGATTTAGAGGAAGATTATTTGCCTAGTATCTTTAAGAAGATATATGACATTCAATTAGATGGATATATACCAATTATTCTTTATCCAGAAAAACTAAAGAATATATTAAATGATGTAAATAATATAAATGATTTTATTGATGCTAATTGTTTATTTATATTAGATGCTAAAAGTTTAGAAGGATATTATGGAAGTAAGGTTAGAAAGGTTTCTAAAATTATTCTAAAAAATAGAATATATAATTTTATAAATAAAAATAGAGTTACTGAAGACAAAATAAGAAAAGTAATAGATAAATATGAAGGTTGTAGTGAAGTTATAGAAGAAAGTTTTAGAAATTTAATTAATGGTGATTTAGTTGAGTTTTTAGGTAAAAGGATAAATGTTAGAAAGAAAATATTAGGTGTATTTTAATATAATAAAATAGATATTAAATTATATTAAAATAAAAGGCATGGATAGAATTATATATCTTCCAATGCCTTTTTAATATTTAAATCGTTAATAAAATTTTTTTTAGCTTTTTTGCTAATTTACTTTTTTTATATAAACAAGTTGAATATTTTATTTTATAAATTTCAGAATATCTTTTTAAGGGACATTTAATTCCGCTATACATTAAAAATTTAAATAGTCTTTTTTCTTCATAATTTAATATATTTAATGCCTTATAAATTCTATCGTTTTCATAGTTGTTTATAAATATATCTTCAACAGTTAATTTATCTTCAATTAAATCTATAATTTCAGAACCTTCTTCAGTTTGTAGATTTAAGCTTGAAGCTTTATTATTAATATTATTTTGTCTACAAAGATAAGCAAAGTTATTGTAAATTGCAAATTTTACGTAGGCTGAAAAGGAAGGGCTTTTTTCAATATCAAATGTATTAATAGCCTTAAGTATAGACATAATACCATATTGCATAAGATCTTCATTATCATAACAATCTATAAAAGAATATTTTTTTATTTGCTTTTTTATAATAGGAGAATATTTATTAATTAATTTTTCCTTTGCTTCAAGATTATTTTCTTTAGCTAATTTTATTAAATTTACGTCACACATATTATGTCCCCCCTTTTATTAAAATGATACTAAAATAAATAAGTTATATTTAATATATATGCATATATTGGAATTTACTAGAAAGAAAATAGAACGTATGTTCTATTTAATCTTAAAAAATATGCTTAGTAACTTTATATTTAAAATTACCAAGCTCATACAAAGATTATATTTACTTAGTTTATAATACTTCTCATTTTTCAATAAATATTGTTATCAAATATATATTGTATAAAATTGACAAATACAAATTTAGTATACCATTTAAAGTTTTAAATGTAAATAAAATACATAAGAAAATGATTTAGTAATAATAAAAAAAGCCCAATACAAAATAATATTTATTTGTATTAGACTTTTAAAATTTTTAATATGTAGTTTTTTATAGTTAAATATAATTTTATAAAACTAAAGTGCAAATTTCTTTATTGCTTTAGCTACTCCAGAATTTACATTAGTATCAGTTATATATTTTGCTTCTTTTTTTAGTAAGTCCATACCGTTACCCATAGCAACGCTAACACCAGCATATTGGATCATAGATAAATCATTTTCACTATCTCCAATACACATAACTTCATCTTTTGAAATTCCTAAAATTTCTGCAAGTTTACTTACAGCGGTACCTTTTGAAGTTCCTTTTTTCATAATTTCAAAGTTATTTAATCCAGAACTTACAACTTCATATTTATTAAGATTTATAAATTTATTTTTAGCTTCAATTATTTCATTTCTATATTTTTCAGAACGATCAACTGCAATAAATTTTAATATATCATTTTTATATTCCTTTAAAACATCTGTTAAGTCATCAGTTATTCTAAATATAATTTTATCTTTTTCACTAACTAATTCATTTGTAATTGAATAAGCATGATTTTTTTCTATTTCACTTGAAGAAATAGTTGTATTATATGTATTAAAATATGAATCAAATTTATATTCTTTTGTTATGTTATATATTTCTAAACATTCTTCCAATGAAAAAGTACTTTCATATATAACCTTAGAAGAATTTTTTTCTTTTATATAAGCTCCGTTTGATGAGATTATTGGAGCGTTAATTCCTATTAAATCAGAATAATATTTTGCAGATGCAAAAAGTCTTCCAGTTGTTATAGCAACAACTATTCCTTTTTTTATAGCTTCAAGTAAAGCTTCTTTATTCTCCTTTGATATATTGTGGTTATTATCTAATAATGTACCATCCATATCTATACAAATTAATTTTATAGCCATATTATAGCCTCCTTTATTATTTGCATTTGTACCCTAATATGTTTATGAAAATTCTATCATTATTAATAAATAATGTAAAGTTTATGAATTACAAGGGTATTATTTTATATAAAAAATAAAAAGACTAAAATATTTTTGTATTTTAGTCTTTTCTTAATAAATTTAATTACATTTCAGATGTAGCTAAACATTTATTTCTAAAAATAATATAACCTATAACTATTGCTATTAAAGTAGGAATTAACCAAGCAAAACCTGAACTTGCAAGAGGAATAAAGCTTAGATTAATTCCAGGTACTTGTCCAAGTATTCCAAATATTAGAGAAGTATAAACACCAAGTCTTACAGCATTAAGATTAGTTATTATATTATCTAATAAAGTAGTTACTATAAGAGTTATTGCAACAGGATATAAAATATTTAAAATAGGACCTGAAATTTTTATTATATTATCAACGCCAAGGCATCCTATTACTATACTTATTATTGAAATAATAACTGCATTAACTTTATAAGGAAGTTTTCCTTTAGATACTTCTTCAAAGAATGAAGAACCAGCTGTTATTAGTCCAATTGAAGTAGTAAGACATGCAAGTCCCATTGCTATTCCAATTATTATTGTTCCAATACTTCCAAGAATATTTTTAGATATTAATAGAAGTAAACCTGTTTTTGTAACTTCTCCTGAAGTTAAAGCTATAGTTTGAGCTCCTATAAAAGTTAAACCTCCATATACAAATGCTAGTCCAATTGCAGCAACAACACCAGCTTTAATAGTCATTGGAACTAAATCTTTATTTTTATAACCTTTTGCTAATATATTACCAGATACTATAGCTGCAAAAAGTAATGCGGCAAGAGCATCCATTGTTTGATATCCTTCAAGTAAAGAATGAGGTAGTACTGAAGTAGCACCTGTTGAAGTAATATTACCAATTGGGAAAATAATTCCTTTTACAATTATTATTGCTAATAAAATAAGTAAGCATGGAGTTAAAAATTTACCAATTGTATCTATAATACTTGATTTTCTAAAAACAAAGAATAAGTTTATTCCAAAATATATAAACATCCAAACAAGAGGTGATATACCAGGTATTATAGGATGAATAGTTAACTCGTAAGTAGTTGCAGCAGTTCTAGGAATTCCAAGCATTGGTCCAATTGCTACAAATAAAAGTGTTGCAAAAATTACTGCAAATTTTGGACTGATTTTTGAAGCCATTGTTTCAAAAGTTCCATCTCCTTTTGTGCAAGCTATTATTGCAAGTAGAGGAACTCCAACTCCTGTTAATGTAAAACCAATTATTGCAAAAATATATTGACTTCCAACCATATTTCCTAAATAAGGAGGGAAGATTAAATTACCTGCTCCAAAAAACATTGCAAATAAAGCAAAGCCTATTACTAAAAAATCTTTTGTTTTTTTACTCATAATTTCAATCCTTTCTTATATTAATATAGTTAAAATATTAAACTATAATTAAATCAAATATATTATCAATATCATATACAATTTCTTATAAATTAATAATTAAAATTAATATATCAACTATAATATCATTGAAATATATAAAAATCAACAAATTTTCTTAAAAAACCATTTGAAATATTAAAATTAATAAACTGTTAATAACAAATTGATAAAAAAATACCACTTATAATATTAATGTGTTAAATAGGAAAAAAAACATAATTTATGATATAATAAATTTATATGTAGAATTTTAATAAAAAGTTATATTTAGTAAAATTTTAAGTTGAAGGTGATAATTAATGAAAGTAAAAAAGGCAATAATACCTGCGGCAGGACTTGGAACTAGATTCTTACCTGCAACAAAGGCACAACCAAAAGAGATGCTTCCAATAGTTGATAAACCAACAATTCAATTTATCATAGAAGAAGCAATAGCATCAGGAATTGAAGAAATATTAATAATAACAGGAAGAAATAAAAAATGTATTGAAGATCATTTTGATAAATCTATTGAACTTGAACTTGAACTTGAAAAGTCAGGAAAAACTGAATTGTTAGAAATTGTAAGAGATATTTCAGATATGGTTGATATCCATTACATAAGACAAAAGGAGCCTAGAGGCTTAGGTCATGCAATACATTGTGCAAAAACTTTTGTTGGCAATGAACCATTTGCAGTTTTACTAGGAGACGATGTTGTTGATAGTGAAAAGCCATGTTTAAAACAACTTATGGATTGTTATGAAGAATATAAAACTTCAATTTTAGGAGTTCAAACAGTACCAGAAGAAGATGTATCAAAATATGGTATAGTTGATGGAATCCATATAGAAGATAGAGTGTATAAAGTTAAGGACTTAGTTGAAAAACCAAAGAAGGAAGAAGCCCCTTCTAATGTTGCAATACTTGGAAGATATATAATTACTCCACAAATATTTGAAATATTAGAAAATACTAAGCCAGGTAAGGGAAATGAAATTCAACTTACTGATGCTTTAAAAACTTTAATATCTCATGAGGCTATGTATGCATATAACTTTGAGGGAAGAAGATATGATGTTGGAGATAAATTTGGATTTTTACAAGCTACAATAGAGTTTGGATTAAAAAAAGATGAATTAAGACCTCAATTATTAGAGTATTTAGAAAATAAAAAGTGGGAAAAAGTTCTTAAATAAAAATAATAGACTATTTAGGATAAATTTAAAAGTATTTATTTATCCTAAATAGTCTTTTTTTTTTTTTTTTGATAAATTTTACTGTATTTTTATCAATAAAAAAGTGTACTAAAAATGATAAAAAATAATTAGAAAAATTGTTAATAATAAATTAATTTTATGAATAAAAATTCATAAAAATATATAAAATACTATATTTTTATTAAAATATAGACATTATATAAAGATTTTAATAAGAAAATATATAATTATTTTCTTAAGATTATAATATATTGAAAAAATTACAAAAAAGTGTATCAATACACAATAATTAAAAAATAAATATGACTATTTTAGTATTAATTATAAAATATTAAAATAAAAATAAGCAAATCATTATAAATCCTTGCATATAAAAGGAATTATGATGATTTTTTTATTTTAGGAAAAATTAATTTAAATATAAATTGTTTTCAAGTTTTGTATTAAATTTACTTATTATATATTTTTTTTAATATTAAAATATAGTATAAAGTTGATACACTAACTTTTAAAATACATATGTATTTTCGTGAAATACATATAAAAATATGATAAAATTTTAGTTTGATTTTTATTAAAATTACATCAAAATAAAAAATTTTCAAAAAATATATAATTTTTAGCTGAAATATTTGATAAAATATAACTTAAAAAAAGGGGGCATTAAAAATGAAAATGAAAAAAATTATCAGTGCATTGATTGTAGTTGGATTAACTGCATCATTATTTGTAGGATGTGGAGGAAAAAATGAATCAGCATCATCTGGAGATAAAGAGACATTGAAATTAACAACTGGGGCGTTAAAAACAATTGACTCTGTAAAAGGAACAGATGAAGTTTCATTTAGTATTGCACAAAATACACAAGAAACATTACTTGTATATAATGATAATAAACCTGTACCTGGTGCAGCAGAATCATTTGAAAAAAGTAAAGACGGTAAGACGTATACTTTCCATTTAAGAAAAGGATTAAAATGGAGTGATGGAAAGGAACTTACAGCAAAAGATTATGAATATGCATGGAAAAGATTATTAAATCCTGAAGTTGGAGCATCATACTCATTCTTCTTATTTAAAGTAAAAAATGGGAAGAAATACTTTAATGGAAAAGCAAAGAGTGAAGATGTTGGAATAAAAGCAAAGGACAACAATACATTAGTTGTTCAATTAGAAAATCCAGTACCTTATTTTGATCAACTTGTTGCTTTCCCAGCTTTAGCACCACAAAGAGAAGATATAGTTAAAGCTGAAGGGGATAAATATGGTAGTGATCCATCAAAACTTGTTTATAGTGGACCATTTACAGTATCAAATTGGCAACGTGGATCAAAAATTGAATTGAAGAAAAATCCAAATTACTGGAATGAAAAAGATGTAAAACTAAATAAAGTAGATTTAATGGTAGTTAAAGAACCAAGTACTGCATTCCAAATGTTTACTAATAACCAATTGGATGTAGTAAGTGGTACAGGAGAATTTTTAAATAAACTTAAAGAAGGAGCAAAAGATGGTAAGTGGAATGAAATAAAAGGTGTAGCACCATCTGTGTTCTATGGACAATATAACTTAAAGAGTAAAAATAAAGCTTTAAATAATGATAAAGTAAGACTAGCTTTATCAATTGCTTCAAATAGAGATGGATTTACTAAAGATGTATTAAAGAGAGCAATTCCAGCTTATGGATTGGTTCCACAAGGAATTGTTGTTGGGGATGTAGATTATCGTGATAAGGTTGAAGAACCATTAAAGGCTGTTATGAATAAAGATCCTAAGAAGTTATTAATTGAAGGATTAAAAGAAGAAGGATTAAATCCAGATCCATCAAAACATACTTTTAAGTTCTTATTACAAACTAGTGATGCAACAGCTAAGAGTCAAGGTGAATATATGCAAAATCAATGGGAAAAGAAGCTTGGCGTTAAAATAGAATTAGTTACAGCAGCAGATTTCTCAGATTTCTTAACTAAAGTAGGTAATGGAGATTTTGAAATTGCAAGTGCAGGATGGGGAGCAGACTTCAATGATCCTATGACCTTCTTGGATTTATTTGGAAAATCAAATACAAACAATACTGGTAAGTACAATGATGCTAAAGTAAATAATTTATTACAAAAATTAAATACTGAAACAGATAACAAGAAGAGACTTGAAATGTACAAGGAAATTGAAAAGATAGAAGTTGTTGAAAATCCAGCAGTAACACCTACTTACTACAAGGATATATACTCATTCCAAAAGAAAAAAGTAAAGGGATTACAACTTCCTAAATTTGGTGGAACATATCAATTAAGATGGACATCAATTCAAGAATAAGCAAAATATTAAGGGGCGATACTATATGGTTAAATATCTTTTAAAGAGGTTAGCTTTAATGGTTGTTACTTTATTTGTCATAGCTACTGCTACATTCTTTTTGATGAACAGTATGCCAGGTAATCCAGTAACATCCCAAGCGAAAAAGTTGCCAGCAGAAGTTGCAAAAAATATGGAAATTAAATACGGATTAGATAAACCAGTTACTGAAAGATATGTAATATATCTTAAAAATTTATTAAAGGGAGAGCTAGGAGATTCATTTGTAACACCAGGAATAAGTGTAAATGATAAACTAAAAGATAATTTTCCACCTTCTGTTAGAATAGGTCTTCAATCAGTTGCTCTTGGTTTAATTGTTGGAGTGTTACTTGGAGTTATAGCCGGATTTAAAAGAGAAACTCCTATAGACTATGTAGTTATGTTCATAGCAATACTCGGTGTATCAATACCGAGTTTTGTTTTAGCTACACTAATACAATTAACTTTTGGTGGAAAAAATGGAATACCTATTGCAGGATGGTATGATCCTTCAACTCCATTTTTTCAACAAATAAAATATGTAATATTACCTACATTAGCTTTAAGCTTTGGAGGAATTGCAACATATGCAAGGTATATGAGAGCATCAGTTTTAGAAGTTATAAGTCAAGATTATATATTAACAGCTAAAGCAAAGGGCTTATCATCTTTTGCAATTTCAGTAAAGCATATTTTAAGAAATGCTATATTACCAATAATTACAATATTAGGACCTCAAATTGCTACAATAATTACAGGTACAGTTGTAATTGAAAGAATATTTGCTATACCAGGTATAGGAAATGCTTTAATTGATGCAATATACGCTAAGGATTATAACATTATAATGGGCTTAACAGTATTCTTCTCAGCTCTTTATATACTTTCAATATTAATTGTTGATATTTTATACAGTGTTATAGATCCACGTATAAAATTAGAGGGAAAGTAGGGGGTATATATGGCAGAGATAAGTAAAGACAAATTTAAAATTGTTGGAATTGACAAAACAAAATCTGAGCAAATTACAAGACCTAATTTAACATATTGGCAAGATGCTTGGAGAAGACTTAAGAAAAATAAAGTTGCATTGTTTTCACTTTTGATTTTGGCAATACTAATATTAATGTGTATAATCCAACCTATTATATCTAATGGTGGTTATGCAATTCAAAATATGGCTGAGGCAAATCAAGGACCTTCAGCAAAACATTTTTTTGGAACTGATAACCTAGGAAGAGATTTATTTGATAGACTATGGATTGGTGGAAGAGTTTCTTTAATAATTGCTTTTGTTGGTACATTAGTAGAGTGTCTAGTTGGAATTATCTACGGTGGAATAAGTGGATATTTTGGTGGAAAAATAGATAATGTAATGATGAGAATTGTTGAAATATTAAACAGTGTTCCATACTTAATAATAGTTATATTAATAGCAGTAAGACTTGGAAATGGTATAGTACCACTTTTATTAGCCTTAGTTATAACAGGATGGACAGGAATAGCTAGAATGGTTCGTGGACAAGTAATGCAACTTAAAGAATCAGAATATGTTATGGCTGCTAAAACTCTAGGAGCAAGTCCTTTCAGAATAATAATGAAACATATGTTACCTAATACACTTGGAATAATAATAGTATATATTACTTTTGATATACCAAGTTATATATTTGCTGAAGCATTTTTAAGCTTTATAGGATTAGGTATTCAACCTCCTGAAACAAGTTGGGGAGCTATGGCATCAGCTGGACAACAGGTTATGCAATTTTACCCAAGTCAGCTAATATTCCCATCACTTGCAATTGCACTAACAATGTTAGCATTTAATTTATTTGGTGATGGTTTAAGGGATGCACTAGACCCTAAATTAAGACAATAAGTAGGAGGCGAAGGAAATGTCAAAAATACTTGAGGTAAAAGACTTAGCGGTATCATTTCATACTTATGCTGGAGAGGTTAAGGCAGTTAGAGGAGTAAGCTTTGACCTAGATGAAGGAGAAACATTAGCTATAGTTGGAGAATCTGGATGCGGAAAAAGTATAACAGCTAAATCGATAATGAGATTACTTCCTACTCCACCAGCTGAAATAGGTAAGAATTCAAAAATTATATGTGATGGAAAAGATGTACTATCTTTAAATAAGAAAGAACTTCAAAATTTTAGAGGGGGAGAAGTAAGTATGATCTTCCAAGATCCTATGACTTCATTAAACCCAACAATGAAAATTGGTAAACAAATAACTGAAGTTTTAAAAATACACAGGGGAATGAACAAGAAAGAAGCTAGAGATGAAGCAATTAGATTATTAAAGTTGGTTAATATTCCAAATGCAGAGGCTAGAATAGATCAATATCCTTTTGAATTTTCAGGTGGTATGAGACAAAGAATGATGATTGCAATAGCACTTGCATGTAATCCAAAAATATTAATAGCAGACGAACCTACTACAGCTCTTGATGTAACAATTCAAGCGCAAATAATGAATCTTATAGATGAATTAAAAAATAAATTCAATACTTCTGTAATATTAATAACTCATGATTTAGGAGTTGTTGCAGAATTTTCTGATAAGATACAGGTTATGTATGCGGGAATAGTAGTAGAAAGAGGAACAGTTAAAGAAATATTCTGTGATTCTAAACATCCATATACATGGGCATTATTAAAATCTATGCCAACTTTAGATACAGAGCATAAAGGTGAATTATATTCTATAAGTGGAACTCCACCAGATTTATTAAATCCACCAGTAGGATGTCCATTTGCAGCAAGATGTGAGTATGCTATGGAAATATGTAAGGAAGCTATGCCAGAAGAGACAATTATTACTGATTCTCATAAGGTAAATTGTTGGTTAATGCATGAGAATGCACCAAAAATAGAATCACCTTTAAAGAGAGGAGTTTAGGTTTCAATGAGCAAGGAAGTACTTTTAGAGGTAAAAAATTTAAAAAAATATTTTAATGTAGGAAAAGATAAAACATTAAAAGCAGTAGACGGTGTTAGTTTTACTATAAACAAGGGTGAAACATTGGGGTTAGTTGGTGAGTCAGGATGCGGAAAAACAACCTGTGGAAGAACTGTTATAGGACTTTATGATGCAACAGGTGGTGATGTAATTTTAAATGGGAAAAATATTACTAAGTTAAGTAATAAAGAAAAAAGAGAGTACTCAAGAGTATCTCAAATGATTTTCCAAGATCCATATGCTTCATTAGATCCTCGTATGACAGTAGGAGATATTATAGCTGAAGGAATAGATATACACAAGCTATACACAGGTAAAGAAAGAACAGAAAAAATATATGAATTATTAAATTTAGTTGGGCTTAATAAAGAACATGCATCAAGATTTCCTCATGAATTTTCAGGAGGTCAAAGACAACGTATAGGAATAGCTAGGGCACTTGCAGTAGAACCGGAATTCATTGTTTGTGATGAGCCTATTTCAGCTCTTGATGTTTCAATACAAGCACAGGTAGTAAATTTATTGATAGATCTTCAAAAGAAAATGGGATTAACTTATTTATTTATTGCTCATGATTTGTCTATGGTTAGACATATATCAGATAAAGTTGGAGTAATGTATTTAGGAAATTTAATGGAACTAGCTCCAAGTAACGAGTTATATAAAAATCCAATTCATCCATATACAAAGGCTCTTATGTCTTCAATACCAGTAGCGGAATATAATGGTGGAAAGAAGAAGGAAAGAATAGAGTTAGAAGGTGAAGTAAGTAGTCCTATAAATCCTAAACCAGGTTGTAGATTTGCTAGTAGATGTAAGTATGCAAAACCTATTTGTAGTGAGGAAAAACCAGAGTTAAAGGAAGTTGAAAAAGATCATTTTGTTGCTTGTCATTTATTTTAGTTAAAAATGTAGATTTAAGATTTTAATAAATTTTATTAAGTGGACCTGCATTAGAAAAAGTACGTATTTTATTATACGTACTTTTTTCATTTAAAAATAAAAAGCCGCTAACATTTTAGGGGCTTTTTATATATTTATCTTGGTATAAATCCAATTTTCTTTTGAACTTTTCTTAATGTTTTATTTGCTATATAAGATGCTTTAGATTCTCCATCTTTATAAATAGTCTCTAATGTTTTCTTATCTTTTAAAAGTTCTTTAACTTTATCTTGAATTGGAGCTAATTCATTAACTATGGCTTCAGCAACATCAGTTTTTAAATCTGCATAGCCTTTACCTTCATATTCTTTAACAAGAGTTTCTGGAGTTTTATTAGTTATAGCAGATAAAATATTAAGTAAGTTTTTAACTCCTGGTTGGTCATCAGAATAATTTATTATACCTATGCTATCTGTAACAGCTCTTGAAATTTTCTTTCTTATAACATCTGGTGGATCCATTATTAATATAAATGAGTTTAAATTGTCATCTGATTTAGACATTTTTTTTGTTGGTTCTTGTAAACTCATTATTTTAGCACCTGTTTTTGCTATATATCCTTCTGGTACTTTAAATGTAGGACTATAATTATTATTAAATCTAATTGCTATATCTCTTGCAAGTTCTAAGTGCTGCATTTGGTCTTTTCCAACTGGAACTAAATCTGTTTGATATAGTAATATATCAGCTGCCATAAGTACAGGATAAGTAAATAAACCTGCACCTACTGAATTACCAGCTTTTTTAGATTTATCCTTAAATTGAGTCATTCTTGAAAGTTCACCCATATATGAGTTACAAGTTAAAAGCCATGCACATTCTGAATGAGCAGGTACGTGGGATTGAATGAAAAGTGTATTTTTTTCTGGATCAATTCCACAAGCTAAATATATTGAAAGAAGTTCTAGTGTTCTTCTTCTTAAATCAGCAGCTTTTTGAGGTACTGTTATTGCATGTAAATCTACAACACAAAAATAACAGTTATATTCATCTTGAAGTTTAACCCAATTTTTTATAGCTCCAAGATAATTTCCAAGTGTAAGATCTCCAGATGGTTGTATTCCACTAAAGATAACCTTCTTAGCTTCGCTATTTTCCATAGTACTTCACTCCTTAAATTTTAAACTAAGTCATAATATAAATTATATGTTTACACCTAAGTAATGTCAATTTATAAGGCTATTGTTTAAAAGAGGGAGTTTTTAATTCTATTTAGCTATTATTTTTATTTTTAAAATTAGAATTTATCTGTGATTTTTTCTTATATTTTAAATAATAAATAAGAAAGGTTATAAATGGAAGTATGCAAAGTAAAATTAAAGCTATTAGTTCGTAATATTTTAAAAAATCAAATAGTAAATAATGTTTTTTTGAAATAACATATGAACATATATAAGCTAAAAAAGAATATCCTATTGCAAATATTTTTTTGTTTGTAAAAACATTTTTATACATATATAGTATTGCAACTGCACATAAAACATATTTAAGAAACCATACGCTAACAGTTTTGGATATAAAAAATAGATCACCAAACTCAATAAATCCATTAAGCTGAATTCTTTGAACTCTTAAAAATTCAGGATAGTAAATATTACTTGCACGTATTGGCCCAAAAGTAGATATAGCAGATAGTATACTTAAAGTTGAAATAATAGCAATAATAATTGTACCTATTGTACTATATTTTAAAATTTTATCCTTTTTGCTTATATATTTTAAAAATGGAAAAGTTATTGCAGTTGATGACAATGATCCTAGTATTAATAAAATTGAAAGAAGAAATCTTCTATTAACTCCTAATTCAAAAAAAGGTAGCAAATACTGAAATGTGTGATATTTTAATGTAAGTACTTCAACAAAAAACATAGATGAAAAAACTAGTATTACTGTAATAATTATAACAATTACTAATGTTTCAATTCTTCTTGTAATTAAATATCCTGCTGGTATTATAAAAAACAATAAACAATACCAAATTGGTGTTTCAAGAAATATAGTAGAATGTATTGAATCACTTTGGACAGCAGCAGTTTCAACTGAAGTTAAAAACAAAGCAAAGGCAAAAATAAATAGTAGTATATTTCCAATTGTTTTTGGGTAAGTATTTTTAAAAATTTCTTTAATATCAAAGGAATTTGTTTGCTTACATACATAAATAATGAAATATACATAAGCTATGTATATAATTCCAGCAATTATGCTAGCAATCCAAGTATCTCTTCCCCCTAAATTGATAAAGACGGAAGAATAACTTCTTAAACTTATAGAAGATACTATTAATATAAAAAATAAATAATGTTTATTTGATAGTTTGTTCATTCCATCACCTCTAAAATTGTAAGTTACAATATTCAAATATAGTATTAACAAAATAATGAATATTAAACATTTATTGAGGAATAATATTTTTAGGTGATGTGTATGAAAAGTAATTTAGATATAATTAAAGAAAAATTTAAGGATAGTTTTGATATTAAATATAGAGAAATTAATGGAATATTAGGTAAAACTACCTTAGTTTTCATTGATAATCTTTGCAGTACTCAGTTTCTTAGTGATTATATAGTAACTCCAATAAAAAATAAAAAAACAAGATGCTATGACATGGAAGATTTAATTACTAATGTATTAGAAATTAATATTGCTGATTTTGTAAAGGACAAAAATGATATAGATGATGCAATGCTACATATTGTTTCTGGAGATGTTGTTATATTTGTAGAAGGATATGAGGAAATAGTCTACTGTGAAGTTAAGGGGTTTGTAAGAAGAAGTGTATCTATTCCTCTTACTGAATCAGTAATAAAAGGACCTAGAGAAGGTTTTAATGAACTATTCGTCGATAATATCGCTCTTATTAGAAGAAGAGTTAAGAATCCAGATCTTAAATTTGAGCCTATTTATGTTGGAGATAAAAGTCAAACTGTTGTTTGTATTTCATATATAAAAGGAGTTGCACCTGAAAATTTAATTAATTATGTAAAAGATGTAGTAAAAAATATAGATATGGAATTTATATTAGATAGTAATTATATAGAAAGTCAGCTTAAGGAATCTAATTCAGTTTTTGATACTATTGGTTATACAGAAAAACCAGATGAGGTTGCAGCAAAAATGATGGAAGGAAGAGTGGCTGTTTTAGTTGATGGGACACCATTTGTAATAACAGCACCCTATTTTTTTATTGAAAACTTTCAAATGCCTGATGATTATTATACTAATAAAGTATTTTCAAATTTCACAAGACTTCTAAGATGGTTAGCTTTCTTTTTTGCTGCCTTTGTTCCAGGATTGTATGTTGCAGTTATAACTCACCACTTTGGATTAATTCCATCATCTTTTTTATTTAGACTTGCAGTATCTAGGGCAGGAGTACCTCTTCCTACAGTAGTTGAGGTTTTAACTATGATGCTCGCTTTTCAAATTATTAAAGAAGCTGGACTTAGACTACCACAACCAATTGGAGGAGCTATGAGTATTGTTGCAGCACTTATTTTAGGAGATGCAGCAGTAGGTGCAGGAATAGCTTCAAGAATAACAATAATAGTTGTTGCCCTTAGTGCATTAAGTTACTTTTTAATTCCCAAAATGTATGGAGCGTTATCAATTTGGTCTATAATATTTGTAATTTTAGGTTCATTATATGGTCTTCCAGCAATATTTATAGGATTTCTTGTATTTTTAACAAGACTTGCAGATTTGAAATCAACTGGATACTCTTATCTTTTTCCTATTGGAAGTTTAGATACATTTAAATTTAAAGATGTATTTTTTAGAGGAAAACTTAAAAGAATATCTAGAACTATAATTGGAAAGGGACAAAAGTATGAAGAGGAATGGAAAAAAAATATTTAAATTATTTTTAGTATTTGTTTTAATAGCTTCTACATTATCTGGTTGTTTTAATTATAATGAAATTAATACAGTTACGTTTACAACAAGTACAATATTTGATATTGATGATTTAGGAAGAGTAGTTATATATTTAGATTGTGTAAAGCCATATAGAAACACAAATGAAAGCTCTGATAATGGAAAAAGGATAATATATAAGGGCGTTGGAAAAACTGCTTTAGAAGCAATAAGAGATATAAATGTAGCTGCAAGTTATAAGATTAATTTTTCACAAAATAGAGCAATAATATTTACAGAAGCTGCAGCAAGACAAGGAATTAATAAATATTTAAACTTAATAAATAATGATCAAGAATTTAAAGTTAAACCTTATATGTTTGTATACTTTGGAGATATTGAGAATTTAATTAATATTAGTGCAAAAGACGAAGAAAATACTGGAATATTCTTAAGTGAATTAGTTCAAAAAAATAAAGCTAATGCTAGACTTACAATTACTAATATAAATGACTATCTTGTAAAGTCAGAAATAGGAAACAATTATGCTTTAATTAGTGGTTTAGAACTTAGAAAAGATATTATAGATGAAAGAATAGAAGTTTCAGGGGCAGCTCTTATGAGAAATAATTTTATGGTAGAGAGAATAAGTATACAAGATGGACTTAGCTATAACTTTTTAACAGATAATATAAAGACAGGAACATTAGAAGTACAAAATCCACAGATGAATACTGGATTTATTACTTTAGAAATATTAAGTAATAAAACTAAAACGGATATAGAATATGATGGTAATAATGTTATACTTACTAAAAAAATAAAATTAAAGACTACTATTGCAGAAGCACAAGGTAGATTTATTTCTTCTAAAGCAGCTATTGAAATGTTAAAGGAAGAAGCAGAAGATAACATAAAAAGTTATTTAACTACATTTTTTTATAAATTCTCTAGTAAAAATATAGATATTCTTCAAGTTGAAAGATTATTAGAAATTAAATATCCTAATTTAGTTATTAAAAATCCTATTTCTAAGACTAATTTAAAAATTGAAATAGATTTAGAACTTGATGGAAGTGAAAAGGTTAAGAATAGTTTCTTTTAATTTAAATTAGTTAAAATATATAAATAATTATTATAATAAAGGTGATATATTATAAAATGAATTTAGGTTAGTTTGTAATTAAATTCATTTATATATCACCTTTTATAATTTAAAAATAGTAATATTAAATATTATTTAATGTATAAATAAACTATAGTTATATATTTTAGCAAAAAGGAGAAGAAACGTTGTGGATAGAAAAAAATTAAACTCCTTAATTAAACGTGAAGAAGGACAAAAATTAGATTTCAAATTAAAACTTGATTTAATAACTGAAAGTGGGAAAAAAGAATTTGCAAAGGATGTTTGTGCAATTGCAAATTCAGGTGGAGGAAGAGGTTATATAGTTGTTGGAGTTAGAGATAAAAGTAAAAAAATAGAGGGAATAAAAAGAAAAGATATTTTTACAGAAGAGCAAGTTCAACAAATTATTTCTTCAAGATGTGATCCACCAATTCCACTTATAGTGGATTTTATTAATATTGATGGAAAAGTAATAGGTGTAATTACAATATGTGATGGAGATCAAAAACCTTACCAAATAAAAGAACATGGAATATTTTATACTAGAAGAGGCTCAACAACTGATATTATGAGAAGAAGTGAACTTATAGCAGCCTTTGAGGAAAATATGGAACTAACTGTTGAAACAAGTAGTGTAATAAGAAGCAGTATAAATATGTTAGATAATAATTTATTAAAGTTGTATTTTAAACAGAAGGGAATAGAGTTAAACGATGCAAATAGAGATTTTCTTCTTGAAAGTTCAGGAATAATAAATTATATAAATAAATTTAATGATTATAGGTGTACTTATGGTGGGCTTCTTGTTTTTTCTGAAATGAATAGTTTAGCAATTCCAAATAATATGATAAAAATTGCAGATAACGAAGAAAATAATATAAAAATAATACAAGGAAGCTTATTAACTATGGTAGATAAGGCAGAAGAAGAGATAAATAAAATTTTGCCTAAAGGCTATCCTAAAAATACAATTGTAGAGGCTATAAAAAATGCTATTTTATATAGAGAATACACAGAAGTAAATAAAATTATTGAAGTTAATATTACAGATAAAAACATAACTATAACAAGTCCAGGAAGTTTTATAGATAAAAATATTAATTTTAATAAACTTTCTTGTAGCAAAAGAAATATGTGGATATATGAAAAGTTAATAACTTTAGACAAAAAGAAAAGATTTTTAAACGATGGTAGAGGACTTTTAAGAATTAAAGGAGCATTTAAAGGAAAAGATAAGGTCAAATTTATTAATTCTAAATCTAAGAACTTCTTTAAAGTTATATTACCTAAAAACTTTAATTAATAATAAATAAAAACTTAATTTAAATTATTATTAAATTAAAAGTTATGAATATAATGTAATATAACTAAAAATAAGGAGTGGTCCTAATGATTAGAGTATTTTGTAACAGAAGAGGCTCAGGGAAAACAAAAAGATTAATTGAGCTTGCTAATTCTCATTTAGAATATGCAAAGGGAGATTTAGTATATATAGATGATGATTCAAGATACGTTAGGCAATTAAATAGAAAAATAAGATTTATATCAACAGATGAGTTTAATGTAACTGATTGTAATAGTTTTTATGGAATGCTTTGTGGAGTTATTGCTAATAATTATGATATAGAAAATATTTATATTGATGGTTTACTTGGAATTGTATCATGTCCACTTAATGAAACTTCACATTTATTTAATCAATTAAGATCACTTTCAACTAGATTTGGGATAAATATATTTATAAATATAAATTACGAACAAGAAGATAAAATTCCAGAGTTTATAAAATTATATGTTGCATAGAGTTTTAAAATATTTAAATTTGAAATACACTTGAGTATATTAGCATGGGATATAGTTCAAGATAATTATATAAAATTTAAGCACTACCTTATTTATATATTATAAATTTTTATTTTAAAATAAAGAATTTATGATTTTATATTTAAGGTAGTTTGTATTTTATAGATTAATTAATAAGTTCATATATAATTAAAGTAAATAATAGTGAAGTTTAAAATGAGTACTATTTTTATTGCAAAAGTATAATAAAAAATATATACTATTAATATGAAAAAGTATGGAAAAATTACAATTAGGAGGACATAAATATGGCTAGTGTATTAGACGAATTATTAGAACGTGGATACATAAAACAATTTACTCATGAGAATGAAACTAGGGAGTTATTAGAAAAAGAAAAAATAACTTTTTACATAGGATTTGACCCAACAGCAGATAGCTTACACGTTGGACACTTTATTGCTATGATGTTTATGGCACATATGCAAAGAGCAGGACATAGACCAATAGCATTACTTGGTGGTGGTACAGCTATGGTTGGAGATCCAAGTGGAAAAACAGATATGAGAAAAATGCTTACTAAAGAGCAAATAGAACATAATGTTAATTCAATAAAGAAGCAAATGGAAAGATTTATAGATTTTTCAGATGACAAGGCTCTTATTGTAAATAATGGAGACTGGTTATTAGATCTTAATTATATAGATTTCTTAAGAGAAGTTGGAGCACACTTTACAGTAAATAGAATGCTTGCAGCTGAATGTTTTAAGAAAAGACTTGCAACTGAAAATGGACTTTCATTTTTAGAGTTTAACTATATGTTAATGCAAGGATATGATTTCTATGTATTAAACAAAAAGTATAACTGTAAAATGGAATTAGGTGGAGACGACCAATGGTCTAACATGATTGCAGGTGTTGATTTAGTTAGAAAAAAATCAAAAGATAATGTATTTGCAATGACATGTTCTCTTTTAACAAATAGTCAAGGAGAAAAAATGGGAAAAACAGTTGGAGGAGCTTTATGGCTTGATCCAGAAAAGTGTTCACCATTTGATTTCTATCAATATTGGAGAAATATTGATGATGCAGATGTTGAAAAGTGCTTAAAGTTATTAACATTCTTACCAATGGATGAAATTAAAAAACTTTCAGCTTTAGAAGGAGCAGAAATTAATGAGGCTAAGAAGGTACTTGCTTTTGAAGTAACTAAATTAGTTCATGGAGAAGAAGAAGCTAAAAAAGCAGAAGAAGCAGCAATAGCACTTTTTGCAGGTGGAAATGATATGTCTAACGTTCCAACAGAAAAAATATCAAAGGATATGATAGGAAATAGCTTATTAGATGTATTAGTTTCAGTTAATATATTCCCATCAAAAGCAGAAGGAAAGAGATTAATGAAACAAGGTGGAGTTTCAATTAATGATGAAAAAGTTACTGATTTTATGAGAACTTTAGAAGAAAGTGACCTTAGTGAAGGATCTGCTCTTATAAAAAGAGGAAAGAAAAAATTCTATAAATTAATAGTTGAGTAATTTAGATTAGTTTATAAATAAAAAACTCCAAGATTTTAAAAATTCTTGGAGTTTTTTATTTTATTTTTTAGAAGTTATGTAGTTTTTAACATTATTTATAACATCATTTTCACCTACATAAACGATTATATCATTTTCATTTATCGCAAAATATGGTCCAGGTGAAAGGTACAATTTTTCATTTCTCTTTATACCAATTATTGTAGCTCCAGTATTATGCCAGAAATTTAATTCTCCTAAGTTCTTTCCAATCATTAAACTGTTAGGTTGAACCAAACTTTCATAAGGAACAATAAGACCAACATTTCTAAGTTGAGTAGCAAATTCAATTAAATTTTGAATATTATTCTCTAAAGATTTTTCAAGCTCTTTTTTTTCATTAATAATATTGTATATTTCTTCTTTTATGTTTGCAAATTCACTTTTAGTTTTAAATTTTTCTAAAAATTTATTTGCATTTTCTTTGCTATTAATTATTATTCCACTTTTTTCTTCTACCTTTACAACATCCATATCTTTTAATAAAGCAATTGAGCGACGTATTGTTTCAGGAGAAACATTGTAAAGGCTTACAAGTGTAGAACGACCAGAAAGTTTTTCGCCTTCTTTAAATCCTCCATTTACTATTCTTGAAGCAATATCAATTGCTATTTTTAAGTATGCTGGAGTTGATGATTTCCTTGCCATATTAATCACTCCTATCAGTGACTAATTGTACCATAAATAGTAGAAACATAATAGAGTATATTATCTAATTTTATATTAAATTAATATAGGCTTTTTTATTTAATATAAAACCTATAATTTGCAATCTGAAAACTTATATGATAATATAAAGTTATCAGATTAATAAAATCTAATAAATTTCAACTTATTTTATAGTTGTTTTTAAAACATTTAAAGCTTCAAGAGATATATTTAAAAGATTTTATATTACTGAAGTTTATTTTTTTAACAAAACTAACAACTTTATAAAAAATATAAGTTTTCAAAAAGGGGGAAGTATGTTGAATAAGTTTAAGATTAGATTAAAAAATAATATAACTTATTATTTGACTATAGGAATATCTTTACTAATATTTATTTGGGGAATATTTTTTACAGATAATTTCAAAAATTTTTTTGATAGTGCTTATGCATTTACAACCAATAATTTTTCGTGGTACTTTATGATTTTAATGGCATTTTTCTTTTTATTTAGTATATACTTATTATTTAGTAAGTATAAAAATGTTAAACTTGGAGATGATGATTCTAAACCAGAGTTTTCTAATATTTCTTGGTTTGCAATGTTATTTAGTGCTGGAATTGGAATTGGATTAGTATTTTGGGGATTAGCTGAACCTTTAACTCATTATTTAAATCCATTAGGAATGGAAGGTGGCACAAAAGAGGCAATAGGATTTGCGTATAGAAAGTCATGGCTTCATTGGGGTGTTTCAGCTTGGGCTTGCTATGCACTTTTAGCACTTGTAATCGGATATATGCATTTTAGAAAGAAAAAACCAATATTATTAAGTTCAGTTTTAATTCCTATAATAGGAGAAAAAAACGCAAAAGGTCTAATAGGAAAGATAATAGATATTTTAACAATATTTGTTACAATTGCAGGTATATTAACATCTCTTGGAATGGGAACACTTCAAATAAATAGTGGTCTTAATTATCTTTTTAATGTTCCAGAAACTAAATTTATACAAGTTATAATAATAACTTTAATTACGATTCTTTTTTTAATTTCAGCTACTACTGGAGTTAAAAAAGGAATTAAGATTCTTTCTAATCTAAATTTAGGAGTTGCTGTGATATTTTTCTTAGGAGCCTTTGTTATAGTACCTAAGATAGATTTATTAAATAATACTATAATGGGACTTGGACAGTATGCTCAAGCACTTGTTATAGATAAATTTAGTATATTTGCAAAGGGAGATTGGTATTCAAAATGGACAATATTTTATTGGGCTTGGTGGATTGCGTGGGCACCATTTGTTTCAATATTTATAGCTAGAGTTTCTAAAGGAAGAACAATAGGTGAATTTATTAAGGGAGTTCTTTTGGTACCAGTAGGATTTTGTATGATGTGGTTTTCTGTATTTGGAACATTAGGAATGACAGTTCCAATAGATGTAGCTAAAGAAGCTGTTCTCAAGGTCGAAACTGCTCTTTTTGTTGTATTAAATGAGTATTCAACAATTGGATTGGTTTTAAGTATTATAGCAGTAGTATTATTATTTACATTCTTTGTTACATCAGCAGATTCAGCAACTTATGTATTATCAGTAATTGCAAGTGATGGTAAATTAAATCCTAAAAATTCTAGAAAAATAATAATTGGGGTTATTCAAAGTTTGCTTACTATTGCTTTTTTATTTGCAGGAGGATTTGAAATGATTCAAACAGCAACAATAGTAATGGCATTACCTTTTGGAATAATTATATTTTTAAGTGTTATGGCTTTCATAAAAGAAATAAGAACTGAAAATATAGAGGAAGTAAATAGGGTAGCAAACAAGGAAAATATTAATAAAAACAAAGGTCATGAAAAAGGAATTAACTTAAAAAGTCCAAAGGAAATTGGAGAGGGAGTAATGTCTAAAAGAGCAATAAGACATAAAAATTAAGGGGCTTTAAAAATATATAATATTAGTTCTAAAATAAAATAATATTTATTAAGTTATTGGAAATCACTAAGTATATGATGATATAATGTTAATGAAATTTTATAATTAATTAGAAAGGTGATTAAAGAATGGCTTTATATGCTATATCAGATTTACATTTAGCTTTAAGTGGAGATAAGCCAATGGATATATTTGGGGAACATTGGAGAAAGCACGACGAAAAAATTAAAAAAAATTGGTTATCAAAAATAAATGAAGAAGATACTGTTTTAATTGCAGGAGATATATCTTGGGCAATGAAGTCTGATGAAAGTGAAGAGGATTTAAAATGGATTGAAAATCTTCCTGGTAGAAAAATAATATCAAAAGGTAATCATGATTACTGGTGGGGAAGTATTGCAAAATTAAATAGTATGTTTGAGAAAACTAAATTTATACAAAATAATTTTTATGAATATAAAGACTATGCAATTTGTGGAACTAGGGGATGGATTTGTCCAGGTAGTGATAAATTTACATCTCATGATGAAAAAATTTATTTAAGGGAGGCAATAAGGTTAAAACTTTCTTTAGATGAAGCAAAAAAACATGGATTTTCAAAGTTTATTGTAATGCTTCATTATCCTCCAACAAATGAAAAATTTGAACCTTCAAAGTTTACTGAAATATGCAAAGAATATGGTGTTGAAAAAGTTATTTATGGCCATCTTCATGGAAATTGTCTAAATAGAGTTTTGGAAGGGGAATTTCATGAGGTAGAATATATTATGACATCAGCTGATTTCTTAGATTTTAATCCAATATCAATAATGGAATAAAATGTAATTTATAGCTAAACTAATTACAGAAGAAAAAGTTTTTGGTATAATATAGGGGTAGTAATAAGAATAGGTGGGGGTATTTATGGCTATTAATGATTGGAAGAGTTTTTTGATGCCCTATGAACAGGCAGTAGATGAATTAAAAGTTAAACTAAGAAGTATAAGAAAAGAATACAGAAAGAAAAAAGAATATTCTCCAATTGAATTTGTTACTGGAAGGGTAAAGGAAGTTTCAAGTATTTTAGAGAAGGCTAATAAATTTGGAATACCTGTTAACAGAATAAGATTTGAAATGGAAGATATAGCTGGAATAAGAGTTATGTGTCAATTTGTTGATGATATAGACAAGGTTGTGGAACTTATTCGCGGTAGAGGAGATATGCAGGTTTTGTATGAGAAAGACTATGTAAGAGGAGTAAAATCCAGCGGCTATAGAAGTTATCATATGATTATAAAGTATACTGTAAATATGGCAGAAGGTCCATTAGATATTTTAGCAGAATTTCAAATTAGAACCCTTGCAATGAATTTCTGGGCAACAATAGAGCATTCATTAAACTACAAATATAAGCAACAAATACCAGTTGAACTTAAGAGAAAATTAAAGAGTGCAGCAGATGCAGCATTTAAACTTGATGAAGAAATGCTAGAGATAAAGGATGAAATAAAAGATGCCCAAAAATTATTTGAAGTTAAATCAGCTATTATTTCTGATATAATGAATAATATTTTAGTTCTTATTTCTTTAGGAAAGATTCCAGAGGCAAGTCGTTATGAAAAATCTTTAAATAAATTAATCGAAAATGGTGATGTTTGGGAGCTTAATAATTTACTTAGTTCAGTTAAAAAAGAGATAGATAAATATAAAGAATAATATATAAAAAAGATCAGTATGATTTTAGAATTAAATTATACTGATTTTTTTATTTGCAATGTTGAGTAAAAAAGTCAGAAATGATATAATTAATAGTAATTATTATTTAATATAAAATATTTATAAAACTTTTATATAAATATTAAATGACTTAAATTTTATAATCATGAGGTGTTAGATTTGGATGAAAATAAAATAATAAATATGATAAAGCAAAATCCAAGTAGAATAGAAGAAATAGAAAATCCTACTTTAGAAATGAAAAAAGCTGCAATTTTATCAAATGGAATGATGATAAGATATATAAAAGAGCCTAGTGTAGAACTTCAAAGATTAGCAGTAAAAAGTGATCCGTTATCAATACAATATATAGATAACTTAGATGAAGATATTGCATTGCTTTCAGTTAAAACTTTATGGAATTCTTTAAAATATATAAAAAATCCAAGTGAAAATATAAAAAAGGAAGCAATTAAAGGAAAGGGATGGGCAATTCAATATATTGAAGATCCTACGGAAGAATTATGTCTTTTAGCTGTTTTAAAGGATTATGATGCTATAAAGTATATAAAAAATCCAAGTGAAAAAGTACAAAAAGAAGCAATTTTAAATTATTGGGGAGCTATAAGATTTATAAAAGAACCAACAATAGATGTAAAAAGACTTTCAATAATAAAAGATGAAGAAGCTATAAATTATATTCAAGGTTATTCCTATGAGGAAATGAAATTATTTATAAAGGACAATATAAATGTAGTTAAATACATTTATGATAGTATTGATCCAGAACTTGTAGTAGATGTATTAATTGAAAAATTAAATAATAAAGAGATGACAAAAAAATATATGAAGGATTTCTTAGATTTAGAGATTTTAGAAATGAATAAAATTTCTTTTATTAGAGAATATGGAGATAAAGAAGCAAAGAAGCTTTTAGTAGATTGTAAGCTTTAAGGAGGCAAAAGATGAAATATTCAGAAATTGTAAGTGCAGCAGAGTTAGTAATTGAAGCTAATGATGTTCCTCTAATAATAGGAGAAAGTGGAATTGGAAAAACTGCCTTAGCAAAGGAAATAGCAAAAAGAAATAATTATATTCTTATAACAATAGATGCAAACTTGTTAAAGGAAGGAGAAATTGGTGGACTTCCAACAGTTAATAATGGAAAAACTATTTATGCAACTCATAGTAAGCTTGTAGAAGTATCTAAAATTATAGAAGATAATAGAAAGGTTTTATTATTTATTGATGAGTTAAATAGATGTGAACATGCAGTTCAGCAAGAACTTATGAATTTAATTTTAAATAGAGAAATAAATGGATATAATCTTCCAAGTGGTGTAAAAATAATTGCAGCAATGAATCCATCAAATAAATATGAAAATTTCAGAGATAGTGAATATGCAGTAGTTGATATGGACCCAGCACAGGAAGATAGATTTGTATGGCTTGAAATGGATGTTGATGTTAAGGAATGGATTAAGTGGGGAATGAGTAAGGAGGGAAATATTGATGAAGATATAATTGAATTTATAGGAATATTTCCAGAATATCTTAATACTCCAAATTCAAATGAAAGTATTAAAGCAACACCAAGAAGTTATGAGAGAGTTTCTAAAGCTTATAAACTATATAAAAATAATAAAGAAAAGTATTCTTTAGATGTATTTTTAAGTACTGTTAAAGGAAATTTAGGAGTAAATATTTCAACTGATTTTGCAAGTTTTATAAATAGTAAAAAGAAGCCTATGATAAAAGCAGAAGAAGTTTTTGGGTTTGATATACTTCCAAGTTATATTAAAGAAAGATTAGAAAAAGAGAATAATTCAAGACTTTATATTTTAGCAAAATCCTGTTTAGGATATCTTGAAAATTTAAAAGATTTTAATAATGAATTATCAGTTTTTGGAGAGCTTTTAAAATATTATCCAAGGGATTTAAGGCTTGGAATAATGAAGGAAATTAAAAATGAAGGAAGTAAAAAGGTTTATGAAAGTCTTTTAGATAAAGAGGAATTCTTAGATGCATTCTTTTCTATATATGAATATTAAAGTATATATTTTTTTTAAGGATGTTAAGTTTAAATATTAATTTAATTAAACTTATTTAAGATGTGACTAAATACAAAATAAAGGAGAGTTAATATGGGTACAACCTTTGAAGAAAAAAGAAATTTTCTCTTAAAAGAAGCTCTTGAGTTTTGTGAGATTAATGACATTTCAACTAAATTTACAAGAAATTTCTTTAAGTTAGTAGAAGGTGTTATAATTGAGCAAGTGGAATTTGAAGAAAGTTTTTTTGGAAACTTTATGCTTAAAGTTGATAGAGAAATTAAATTAGATATTTCTTGGCCACTTGCTACAATTCCAACTTTGAATGGATTTAAAATGTTTTTTAACCCAATATTATTTCTTAATAATTCAAAAAGAGAAATGGGAGCATTATTTAAGCATGAAATATATCACATAATGTTTAATCATTATGAGAGAGAAAAAGAACTTAAAGATTCCTATAGTAAAGAGGCTGTAAATATTGCTATGGATATATCAATAAATCAATTTATAAAACATCTTCCTATGGAATGCAAGAGAATAGATTCAGTAAAGATGGAATATAACATTGAATTAAAGGAAGATATGCCTTTAGAATATTATGCAAAAGAAATAGATAGTTCTATAAAAAAGAGAGAGAATAAAAATAAAGATAAGAAAAAATATAGTGACAATATAAAAAGAGAATATGATACTGAATCAGCCCATGATATGTGGGAGAATATTAATATAGATATGGAAAGGGCAAGGGAACTTACAAAAAAAACTGCAATAAGTTCTATAAAGGATAATGCACCTAAAAATATATTAGATATTATTTCAGCTTATAAAGAGAAGGAAGTTGTAAATTGGCAAGAATGTCTTAAAAGAATGTTACCAACTGTAAAAAGTGGATATAAGAAAACAATTGTAAGAAGGGATAGAAGACAGCCAAATAGATTAGATTTAAGAGGAAGTCTAAGAGATACTATTAAAGAGATTATTGTTGCAATAGATATTAGTGCTAGTATGAATGATGGAGAAATTCATAAAATTATGGTAGAAATTTTAGCTATTACAAGAAGTAAAGTAAATAAGATTAAAATTATTGAATGTGATGATGAAATAAGGAGAGTTTATGATATAAAAAGTCCAAAGGATATAGTGAAAAGAAGCAGAAAAAGTGGAGCAACTAGATTTTCACCGGTATTTGAATATATAAATGATAATAGACTTTCAGATAGAGTTCTTATTTATTTTACAGATGGAGTTGGAGAAAAAGAACTTACAGTAAAACCCAAAATAAAAAATGTAATATGGGTGTTAACAGGAGATGACAACCTTTCTCTTAATAATAAAATAGGAATAATTAAAAATATTAGACAAAAATATAAAAAGAAACAAGATGGAGCTGAAGCACTTCAGATTATGCGAGGAGTAATCCATGATTGGGCTAGATAAGCAGTATATAAGGTAAAAATAATTTAATGAAATTCAAAATTATAATATGGATATGGTAAAATTGTAACTTTTGTGTTAAAATTATTTTAAGATAATATGTAGGAGAAAAAGTATGAATAAGGGGCTAAAAAAGAGAAACCATTCAATCCTAATTATAATGATTTTATTAATAAGTTTTTTACTAAATATAATTCTTTGTATTAATAATTCCTCATATAAGCATAGAGTTGGAGTAAACTCATATAGGAATATAGAGAGTATTAAAGTTAAAAATGATAAAATTCTTGAAATAATAAATAAATCTTTAGAAGTTAATAAAATCAGTAATGAGGAATTACTAACATTATATACTAATTATAAGGATATTTCGGATTGTATAATAGAACTTTGGGATGATTATAGTTTTTATAAAGAAAGTTCTATAAGTAAGTTATCAAAGAAAAAAATAGATACAACTTCTATATTAGAAAATGAAATTTATTCTAGAATTTACAATTATTTAGAAAAATCTTTAATTAATATAATGAATACAGAAAAAGATGAATTAGTTTTTAAAGGTAAAGTTAAAAATGACTTTAACGTTATGAAAAATATATCTTTAAATATGAATAAAATATTTAAAGATTTTAATGAAGTTAAATTAGCAAATGTAGAAGGCAAAGAGAAAGAATCTGTAGTTGTTAAAAATAAATATTGGATTGATATTTTAAATAAGATAAATAGTGTAAATAAAGAATATACAGATTATGATTTTACTAAGAAAGTTAACAAATAAAACATAATAAATTAAATAAAAAGAAGTAGGAAAATTTTCCTACTTCTTTTTTTTAAATATTAGTGACATCCGCCACCACATGAACCACAGCCACCTTCTGGTGCAATTACTGGTTTTAAGCTTAATCCGTTTCCGTTATTTTCTGCTGATGAAAGTAATATAAATCCACCAAATTCATCAATTAGTCTTTTCTCAACGATAAAGTTTATATCATTAACAGCTTCTACTATGTCATCATCTGTTCCTTCATCAACAGTTATGTTAAATACAGGACCACTACAAGCCATTCCAGCTAAATTAATTCTTATATTATAATTATCAACTTTATTTTCATCTAAGAATTCCTTAAATTCATTGTAAGCTTCTTCACTTATTGTTATGTTTTTCATTTTATTCACCTATCCTTATTTAAAGATTTAAATTAACGTTATAATTATTATATCACAATTTAATTCAAAGTAAACAACTCAGAATTAAAATTTTTTGTATACAATAAAAAAATAAAGGTATATTAAAATTTAGGGCGAATTTATATAAGAGTAAATTATTATTAAAATTAGAAAGGATGGTTTTTAGTGAAACCATATGACAAAAATTTCATATTAGAAAAAATTAAAGAATATAATAATAAAATTAAAGAAGAAAAAATTGGAACACATGAAATTATAAAAAAATTTATACTAAATAATAAAGAGTGTGGTTATTTATATGAAAATGAAGATGAGATAGACATAGAAACTTTAGAGCTTAAAAACAATGGTAACTATGTTATGGAAATTAGTCCTAAAGAAATTGAAAGTTCATATGGTATTATAAAATACGCCCATGGAAGAGTTGGGATTGTAGGACTTGGACTTGGTTATGTAGCACAAGAGATGGCTAAGAATAATAAAGTTTCTGATATAATTGTTTATGAAACTAATGATGATGTAATAAAGCTTTATGAAAGAAATTTTGAAAAGAATGAGAAGATAAAAATAATTAAAGAAGATGCATTTAATATAAGAGGAGAAGAATTTGATTATTTTTATGTTGATATATATGGATATAAGTTAACAGATAAAGTAGTTAGTGACTATAGGCATTTTAATGAAGCTCTTAATATTAAGGATTATGTGTTTTGGGGAGTTGAACATTTTTTATTAAGTTGCAGATATGAAGAAATAGTTTGGGTTTATATTCCTGAAATTTGGATGGAGCTTAGTAAAAGTATATTTGTATCACTTCAAGAATCTGGTTATTTAAAGTGGTATAATAAATTAGACAGCAAATTAGTTCATAAAATATTAGGAGATTTTAAAGAGATTTTAAATGCATAAATAAATTAGTAAGTTATGTAATGTTATAAATTTTAAAAGAGTAGAATTTTAAAATTAAATTCTACTCTTTTTATTTTATATATTATTTTACTACTATATTAACTAATCTTCCTTTTATAACAATAACTTTTACTATGTTTTTACCCTCAGTATTTTTTATTATAGTTTCATCAGCTAAAGCAGCTTCTTTAATTCCTTCTTCATTAAGATCTGAAGGAACATTTATTTTGGCTTTAATCTTACCATTAACTTGAATAGCTATTTCAACTTCATCTTTAACTAAAGCTTTAGGGTCAAATTTTGGCCAAGCTTCATTAAATACAGAAGATGTTTTTTGAAGTAAACTCCATTGTTCTTCTGCAAAGTGAGGTGCAAATGGTGCAAGTATTTTAATGAAACTTTCTATTGTATCTTTTAAGAATTCTAAGTTTTTAGTTTTCTCATTGTTATATTTTGATAGAGCATTTACAAATTCCATCATTCTTGCTATTGCAGTATTAAATTGCATTTTTTCTCCATCTTCAGTTACACCTTTAATTGCAGTGTTAAGCCAGAAATTAAGTTCTTTTTCTGCCTTATCAATTGTAGTTTTACCTTCTTCTGAATTAATTGCTTCTCTTGCTTTTTCAAGATTTCTTTCAATTCTATCTACAAATCTACCAACAGATTTTATTCCATCATCACTCCAAGCGCCACCTTCAACATAGGCAAAGCCAAACATTAGGTACATTCTAAATACATCAGAACCATACTCTTCTATATAATCATTTGGTGATATAGTATTTCCCTTTGATTTACTCATCTTTAATCCATCAGGTCCTAAAATTAATCCTTGGTGTACTAATGAAGTAAATGGTTCATCAAAGTTTAAATATCCCATATCTCTTAATGCTTTAGTTATAAATCTTGCATATAGAAGGTGCATACAAGCGTGTTCAGGACCACCAACATACATATCAACTGGAAGCATTTTGTTAATTATTTCTTTATCAAATGGAGCATTTTCATTTTTGTTATCTGGATATCTTAAGTAATACCATGATGAACAAACAAAAGTATCTAATGTATCAACTTCTCTCTTAGCTGGGCCACCACAACATGGACAAGTAGTATTTACAAATTCATCACATTTTGCTAAAGGAGATTTACCATCTGGTGCAAATTCAACATTATATGGTAATTTAACTGGAAGATCCTTTTCAGGTACTGGAACAATTCCACATTTATCACAATATACTATTGGAATTGGAGCACCCCAATATCTTTGTCTTGATACTAGCCAGTCTCTTAATCTAAAGTTAACCTTTTGACAACCTTCATTATTTTTAGCTAAAGCTTCAACTATTTTAACTTTAGCTTCTTTTGTAGTTAATCCATTAAAATCTTCTGAATTAACTAATATTCCATGTTCACAGTATGGAAGTTCAGTTTCTTTTCCATCCTTTGCAGCTATTACTCTGTTTATTGGAAGATTAAACTTAGTTGCAAAAGCAAAGTCTCTTTCATCATGAGCTGGAACTGCCATTACAGCACCTGTTCCGTAGCTTGCAAGAACATAGTCAGAAACCCAAATTGGAACTTCTTTTCCGTTTATAGGATTTATAGCATAAGCCCCTGTAAATACTCCAGTTTTTTCTTTAGAAATTGATTGTCTTTCAATTTCTGATTGTTTACTAGCTTCTTCTTTGTAAGCTTCAACTGCTTCTTTATTTTCAGGAGTTACTATTTTATTAACTAATTCATTTTCTGGAGCTAAAACAACATATGAAACTCCATATAATGTATCTGCTCTTGTTGTAAATACATCAAATGTTAAGTCGTGATTTTTAATTTTAAATTTAACTTCAGCACCAGTTGATTTACCAATCCAGTGTTTTTGCATAGCAACAGTTTTTTCTGGCCAGTTTAAATCATCAAGTTTTTCAAGTAATTCATCTGCATAATCAGTAATTTTTAAGAACCATTGAGTTAAGTCTTTTTTAGTTACTTCTGTATCACATCTTTCACATAAGCCATCAACTACTTGTTCATTAGCTAAAACTGTGTTACATGAAGGACACCAGTTTACAGGAGCCTTCTTTCTGTAGGCTAACCCTTTTTCATATAGTTTTAAGAATAACCATTGAGTCCATTTATAATAATCTGGTCTGCAAGTTACTATTTCATTTTCCCAGTTAAACATAGCTCCCATTGCTTTAAGTTGAGCTTCCATAGTTTTTATATTTTTTTCAGTTGAGTCCTGTGGGTGAATACCAGTTTTTATAGCAAAGTTTTCAGCTGGTAGACCAAAAGCATCAAATCCCATTGGTTGGAATACATTGTATCCATTCATTCTTTTAAATCTAGCCCATGTATCTACTGGTCCATAATTAAACCAATGTCCAGCATGTAATTGACTTCCTGATGGATAAGAAAACATTTCAAGTACATAAAGTTTCTTATCTAATTTTGTGGGATCAAATTTATATAAATTTTCTTTTTCCCATTTTTCTTGCCATTTTTTATCTATGGCAGTTCCATAGTTTCCCATTATTTAAATCCTCCTTAAATAGTTAAATAAAATAAAAAAACCTCTCATCTCTTAAAAATAAGAGACGAAAGGATACTTCCGCGTTACCACTCTTGTTAGAAATTTATATAAATAAATTTCTCACTCAATAATTTAACGGTTAAAACCGTACTTGATTTTATTCAAGTAAGCTCATAGACAAGTTCCCATATTTGTAATACTGCTTCACAGCAAAATAGCAGCTCTCTGAAATTACAAGATTATAGTATTACTTCTAATCATAGCAATAGAATATTTATTTGTAATATTTCTTCTAATTATATATTAGTGATTAGGATAAAGTCAAGGATAAGGAGATTATTTTAAATTATATAGGAATATAAAGGAAATATTATGAGGACAAAGGAAGCATGAGTAGATTTTAATTGCCTTAATTAAATGGGACTAGGGTAATTTCACAAAAGGTAATCGTTATAATAGTATATATTAAATGATATAAAGAGTTTAAAATTTTGATATTAATAAGTTAAAGGAATATAATGTTTGTAATGGTATTTATAAAAAATAATAAATTTTTTTGTAAATAGAATTTAGGAGAGTGATATTTTGTATTCAACGAAAAAGAACTTGAGAAGTTTACTATTAATTTTAATAGGCTCAAGTATCTTAGCTTTTGGTAGCTACAATTTTAATTATCAAAACAATGTAACTGAAGGTGGAGTTTTAGGTTTAATACTTTTATTTAAACATCTATTTGACATATCACCATCAATAACAAATTTGGTAATAGACTTATCATTATTTGCAATTGGATCAAGATTTTTTGGAAAGAAGTTTTTATTGTTTTCAATTTTTGCATCAATATGTTTTTCTATTTCTTATAGGATATTTGAAAGTATAGGATTTTTAATTCCAAATTTAACAGGAAATATGTTAGTATCAAGTATTTTTGCAGGAATATTTGTTGGGGTAGGAGTTGGGATTGTACTTAGAGCTGGAGGGGCATCTGGTGGAGATGATGTTATAGCTCTTTTAGGAAGTAAGTTTACTCCACTTAAGGTGAATCATGTATATATATTAAGCGATTGGATTGTTCTTGGGTTATCATTAATTTATTTAGATTATATTCAAATATTGTTTTCTATAGTAGCAGTTACAATAAGCGGAAAACTTATTGAGGTTATATATGAATATAAGAAAGATAAAGGTAATGATAAATGTAATAAGAAAAAAGAAAAAGATAGCGGGTATGAAAAGAGAAATTCATTACCAGTTCAAATATAAATTTATTTAAAAAGAGTAGTTTTAATAACTACTCTTTTTTATTTTCAAATTAAATAATTTTTATAATTGAATAAAATTGATTTATTAATAAAGTGTTTTTTGTGAAATAAACTTTAAATAAAAAATTATTTTTTAAATATTAGTATATAAAATAAAATTTCAAAATAAAATAGAAATATATGAAATTTTATTCAAAAAGCTATTGAAAATATAAAGATAAGTTGATATAATAAACTTGAAATTAAATTTCATTAAATTTTTATAAAAATAGAAATTTAATTTTAATAATTAGGAATGAGGGAATTATATGCAGGTAGATTTAAATAAACTAGATACAGAAAAACGAAATTATTATAGTAAAAATATAGACAAGCTATCTACCAAAGAAATGGTTAAAATAATAAATAATGAAGATAAAAAAGTAGCATTTGCAGTTGAAAAAGCATTAGATAGTATCTCAAAGGCAATTGATTTAGTTTATAAACAAATTGAAAGTGGAGGAAGGCTTATTTATATAGGAGCTGGAACTTCAGGAAGACTTGGAATTTTAGATGCATCAGAGTGCCCACCAACTTATGGCGTAGATTTTGATTTAGTAAGAGGAATAATAGCTGGAGGACGAGAGGCGATATTTAAGGCAAAAGAAGGTGCTGAAGATTCAAAAGAACTTGCAGCAGAAGATTTAAAAAAAATAAATTTTAATGAGAAGGATGCATTAGTTGGAATTGCAGCATCAGGAAGAACTCCCTATGTTATTGGAGCTTTAGAATATGCTAGGAAAATAAATGCAAAAACTGTTTCAATATGTTGTGTTAAAGATGGAGTTATTTCTAATTATTCAGATATTCCAATAGAAGTTATAACAGGTGCTGAAGTTATAACAGGTTCTACAAGGATGAAAGCTGGAACTGCCCAAAAGATGATTTTAAATATGATATCAACTGGAATTATGATAAAATCAGGTAAAGTATATGGAAATCTTATGGTAGACTTAAAGCCTACGAATAAAAAGTTAGTAGAAAGAAGTAAAAGCATAATAGAGGAATGTACAGGCTGTTCTAGAGAAGTAGCAGAAGAATTTTTAGATAAGTCTTCTGAAAACGTTAAACTTGCTATTTTTATGATTTTATCAGGATTGGAAAGAGAGAAGGCTAGTGAAGTATTGGAAAAAAGTAATGGAAGAATTTCAAAGGCTATAGGTTCTATTTAAAAAGGAGGAGATTTAATGAAAAACTTAAAGGTAACTGTAATTGGAGGAGGAAGTAGTTATACACCAGAGCTTATTAATGGTTTTATAAAAAGAAAAAGTGAATTACCAGTAAAAGAAATAATACTAGTTGATATTGAAGAGGGAAGAGAAAAGGTAACTATAGTATCAAAGCTCGCCGAAAGAATGATAAAAAAAGCAAAGTTAGATACAAAAATTTCAGTTTCTTTTAATAGAAAAGAAGCATTAAAGGATGCAGATTTTGTTGTAACTCAATTTAGAGTAGGTGGATTAGATGCAAGAGGAAGAGATGAAAGATTTCCATTAAAATATAATGTTATTGGACAAGAAACTTGTGGACCAGGAGGATTTGCAAAGGCACTTAGAACAATACCAGTAATACTTGATATATGTAAAGATATTGAGGAAGTATGTCCAAGTGCATGGTTAATTAATTTTACAAATCCATCAGGTATGGTTACAGAAGCAATAAACAAATATACAAATGTAAAATGTTTGGGTTTATGTAATGTTCCAATACATATGAAAATGACTTTTGCAGATGTACTTGGAGTTAAACCAGAAGAATTATTTGTAGAGTATGTAGGCTTAAATCATTTAGTATGGGCAAAAAGTATATGGTTAAATGGAGAAGATATAACAAAGAAACTAATAAATGAAATGACAGATTTTGAAAGTTTATCAATGAAAAATATACCAGCAATAGCTTGGGATAAGGAGTATTTGCAAGCAATAGGAATGATACCATCACCATATCATAGATACTATTTAATGACTGCCGATATGGTAAATGAAGAAAAGGAAGCTGCAAGTGAAAATGGAAATGGAACTAGAGCAGAGGTAGTAAAAAAAGTAGAAAAGAATTTATTCGAAATTTACAAGGATGAATCTGTTGATACAAAACCTAAAGAACTTGATAAAAGAGGAGGAGCATATTATTCAGATGCAGCAGTTTCTTTAATTAGTGCAATATATAACAATAAAAAGGAAATACACACAGTTAATATATTAAATCGTGGAGTAATTAAAGAACTTCCATATAATTGTGTAATAGAAACTAATGCAATAATAGATAATACAGGAGCTACTGCACTTACATTAAAGAGTCCATTAGTACAAGAAGCCATTGGATTAATATATTCAGTTAAATCCTATGAAATTCCAGCAGTAGATGCAGCAGTAAAAGGGGATAAAGAAAAGGCTCTTATAGCACTAGTAAATAATCCATTAATTCCATCAATTGATATAGCTAAAAAATTATTAGATGAATTATTAGAAATAAATAAAGATTATTTACCACAATTTTTTAAGTAAGGAGTAAGAGGATGAAATTTGAAGAGGAAATATTTGAACTTATATCCAACACCGGAGAAGCTAGAGTTAATATTTTTAATGCATTAGAGGAAGTTAGACTAAATAATAAAGAAAAAGCAAAAGAGTTTGAAAAAATTGCTGAGGAATACTTAACAAAAGCTCATAACATGCAAACTAAGCTAATTCAAGAAGATATAGCATCAGAAGGAATTAATGTATCTCTTTTAATGGTACATGCACAAGATCAATTTATGACTACAATGTCAGAACAATTTTTAGTAAAAAAAATGATGGAAATGTATGATACTATTCATAATTTAGAGAAAAAATTGGAGGAAACTAAATGAAAGGATTGTTAATTATAAGTTTCTATATAGTAACAGTGGTTGTAACTGCAATGCTTCCAATTAAATTAACTAGTTATATGTATAAAAAGAAAAATATTTTAGTTAATAGATGGATATATGGAGCTGTTGGATTTTCTATTGTAGTTTTACCAAACTTATTTTTTGATAATATTCCTAAAGTAATAAATAGAGTACTTTTAATGGTATTTTTATTTTTAATTATGATGTTTTTTGAAACATCAAGAATTAAAGTTGAAAAATATAAAATGAAAACCATGTTTGATTATACATGGCTTGCAAAAAGAACAGTTAAAAAGAAAGTTTAATAGGAGAAATATTATGATTAGAGAAAAATTAATTATAAGTGGTAATGTTAGTGAAGGTGGAATTAGGTATTTTGCTCAAATGAAAGCATCATCTCTTAAATTAACTGGTTATGCAAAAAGAGGGCCAGAAGAAACTATATTAATAGAAGCACAAGGGGAAGAGGAGAACATTTCCAAATTAAAAGAAAAACTTAAACTAGGGAATGGATTTTTTAAAGTAACAAACATAGAATCTAAAGAAATCGATACTATAAAAGATGAAAAATTTTTTTCAATAAAGTAATAAAATTTTAAGGAGGAATTATTTATGAGAGTATTAATGGTTTGTTCAGGAGGATTTTCTTCAACAATAGTTGTAAATGCTATAAAGAAAGAGGCTGATAAACAAGGGTTGCCAATAGAAATAATGGCGTGTGGTACACCAGAATTTTTAGAAAATGTTTCACAGTTTAATCCGGAAGTAGTTATAATTGCACCACAAGTAAAGCATAGATTTCCATATTTTAAAGAAGAGGGAGATAAAATTAATCTTCCAGTAGAACAAATTCCTTTAAATGCTTATACACCATTAGGTGCACCAAAGATTATTAAAGAAATATTAAAAAAATATATTGAATAAATAAGGTATAAAAGGGGGGAAAATAAAAATGAATAAGTTTATGGAAAAGTTTATGAAATTTTTTGAGGAAAAAATTACACCACCATTAACTAAGGTTTCGGAGGTTAAACATTTAAGAGCTATAAGAGATGGAATTATATCTACAATGCCTTTAATATTAATAGGTTGTATGTTTTTAGTTATTTTTAACTTTCCAATAGCTTCATGGAAAGAATGGATTACTCCAAAAGCAGGAGTATTTTTAATACCATTTAGAACTACAGTAAGTTTAATGGCTTTATATGCATCTTATGGTATGGGATACGCATTAGCAAAATCTTATAATTTAGATGGCGTTAGTGGTGGAGTATTAACTATGGCTGCATTTGTTTTAATGAATGTTCCTAAAACTGTGTTAGATGCTGCATCAGGAAAAGAATTAGGATGGGCTTTACCTATGGAGTATTTAGGTGGTTCAGGAATGTTTGTCGCTATTATATGCATGCTTATTGCAGTTGAAATTCTTAGATTTTGTAAGGTTAGAAATTTAACTATAAAAATGCCAGAACAAGTACCACCTTCAGTTGCTAGATCTTTTGAAGCATTAATACCAGGATTATTTATTATTGTTTTAGTATGGGTAATTAGAGTTTTATTAGGATTTGATATAAATGTTTTCTTAATGAATTTGTTTGAACCTTTAATGGGTATAGCAGGAAATAGTTTAATTGGATTATTAATACCAGTAATATTAATGTGCTTATTATGGACAACAGGTATTAGTGGAGACTCTGTTATAGGTTCAATAGTTAGACCAATTTGGTTAGTACTTATGGATCAAAATATGGCAGCTGTTGCAGCTGGAGGACAAGCTCAAAATATAGGAGTAGAAGGATTCTTAGATTTATTTTTATGGATAGGAGGTACAGGAGGTACATTAGCTTTATGTGTATTATTACTAACATCTAAATCAGCTTATCTAAAAGAAGTTGGTAAATTCTCAATAATACCAGGATTATTTAATATTAGTGAACCAATAATGTATGGTGCTCCTGTTGCAGTAAACCCAATACTTGCAATACCTTTTATAATAGGACCAATAATAACAACTTGTGTAACATATTTTGCTATGGCTTGGGGATTAGTCGCAAAAGTATCAGTTATGGCGCCATGGACTTTACCATCACCAATTAAAGCTTTTCTTTCTACAAATGATTGGAGAGCAGTTGTATTAGTAATAATTAACTTTGCAATTTATGTAATTGTTTACTATCCATTTTTTAAAGCTTATGAAGGTCAATTACTTTCAGAAGAAAAATCAAAAGAGGAGTTAGCATAATATTATTTTAATTAATAAAGATTAAGGAATCAGATTATTCTGGTTCCTTAATTAAAAGTGAGGATATAATGAAAATAAATAAAATATGTGTAAAAAGCGGTATAGATAATATTAAAGATTATAACTATTTATTTGAAAACAAGAAGATAGGTTTAGTAACTAATATAACAGGTGTAGATAAGAATTATAATTCAACTGTTGATGTAATTAATAATTTATATAATTTAGAAATTTTATTTGCTCCAGAGCATGGATTAAGAGGAGAATATCAAGCTGGAGAAGAAGTTGAAAATTATATTGATGATATCACAGGAAAAACTGTAATAAGTCTTTATGGTGATAAAAAAGTTCCAAGCAATGATACTCTTAGAAATATAGATATTCTCATTTATGATATTCAGGATTTAGGAATAAGATATTATACTTATATTTACACAATGTATTTATGTATGAAAGTATGTAGCTATAATAAAGTAAAATTTGTTATTTTAGACAGAATAAATCCTTTAGGGGGAAAATTAATAGAAGGAAATATATTAGACCATAAATATGATTCTTTTGTAGGTATGCTTCCTATACCTAATGTATATAGTTTAACTGTTGGAGAGCTAGCAAGCTACATTAATGATACTGAAAATATAAAGTGTGATTTAAATGTAATTCCAGTAAAAGGGTGGAAGAGAGGGGTTGCATTTTATGAAACAGATTTACCTTGGATTCCTCCATCACCTAATATACCAACTTTAAATTCGGCCCTAATATATGGTGGGACATGTCTTTTTGAAGGGACTAATGTTTCAGAAGGAAGAGGAACAACAAAACCTTTTGAAATTATAGGTGCACCTTGGATAGAGTGTCATAAATTAAGTAAATATTTAAATGAAAGTAATAATTTAGAAGCAGTTTATTTTAGGCCAGTGTATTTTATACCAACATTTTCAAAATATGAAAAAGAACTTTGTAGCGGAGTTCAAATTCATATTAAAGATTATGAAAAATTTTTGCCTGTTAAAACAGCAATAAATATTTTATATGCAATTAAGAAACTTTATCCAAAGGATTTTAAATATAATGTACAATCTGTAGATTTTAAATATAATTTTTTTAATCATTTAACAGGTTGTGATTATATTTTAAATAATTCATTAGAATATGTTTATAAAAGATTTGAAGAGGATAGAAAATGGTTTAAGAAATCAATAGCTAATTATATTTTATATTAAGGGGGATGTAACTTGTATTACTTAGGAATTGATGGTGGTGGAACAAAAACACAATTTACATTAGTAAATGAAAAATTAGAAGTTATTTGTTCTGTAAAAAAAGGAACATCTCATTTTAAACAAATAGGATTTAATGGAGTTAGAAATGTTTTAAAGGATGGACTAGAAGAAATTATAAATAAAGGTAAAATATCTAAAGGAGATATTTGTGGTGTAGGTATTGGACTTGCTGGATATGGAAATATAAAAGAGCATAGGGTAAACCTTAAAAACAGTGTAGAAGAAGTATTTAAAGATTTTAATTATATATTAAAAAATGATGTTCAAATAGCTCTTTTAGGAGCTTTAAATGGAGAAGACGGTATTGTAATTGTATCTGGAACAGGATCAATAGCATTATCTAAAATAGGAGAAAAGTATAAAAGATGTGGTGGATGGGGATTTTCAATTGGAGATGAAGGATCTGCTTATTGGATTGGCAAAAAGATTATTGAAACTTTTAGTAAAGAAGCAGATGGAAGGAAAGAAAAAACTTCTATCTACCATTTAATTAGAGAAAAATTATCTATTGTAAATGATTATGATTTAATAAAATATATAAATGAAGAAATAAAAGGTGATAGATTAAAAATAGCTGAGTTTTCTAAAACTTGCTATGAAGGGGCAAGTTTAGGAGATGAAAATGCTATTAAAATATTTAATGATGCAGCATTTGAACTTTCACAAATGGGAAATTATCTACTGAATGATTTTGAAAATAATAGCGTAAAGGTTTCTTATATTGGTGGAGTTTTTAATTCTGGAAATTATATATTAGAACCTTTAAAAAATAATCTAAACAAAAAAGGAAGAATAAGTTCTCCTAAGTATACAGCAGATATAGGCGGGGCAATACTAGCAATTAAAGCTAGCAAAAATATGTTATAATTTTATTGATTTAAAAACTGATTTTTAGGAGAAAAAGATATGAGTTGTTTATATATTATAAAACAAGGAATGAACAGTTTTACTGATAGTGAAAAGAAAATAGCAAAGTATATTTTAGCAAATAAAGATGAAGTAATAAATTTTTCAGCTCAAGAATTAGCAGATAAAGTTTCTGTATCACCAGCGGGAGTTGTAAGATTTGCAAAAAAGATAGGATTTAAGGGTTTTATGGCACTTAAGGTTGAACTTGCAAAGGAAAATGGTGATGAAGTAGTTGAGTTTGGAGAAATTATAAATCAAAATGATGATACAAAAACAATGATAAAAAAAGCTATAAAGTCTAATATTAATACTTTAGAGCAAACATATAATTTATTGAACTTAGATACTGTAGAAGAGGCTATAAATATTATAAGTAAGGCTAAAAGAGTGTATCTTTACGGCGTTGGAGCCTCTGGACTTGTTGCTTTAGATTTTCAATATAAACTTCTTAGAATAAAGAAAGCTGCTGTGTATAGTCATGACTCTCATATACAGCTTTCAACTGCATGTCATATAGATAAAGATGATGTAGCTATAGGAATAAGTTATAGTGGAGAAACTAAAGAAATAAGTGTTGCAATGAGTGAAGCTAAAGAAAGAGGTGCAAAAACTATTGCAATAACTAGATACAATAACAGTAGCATTTTATCAAAAATTTCAGATATATCACTTTACATACCAAATGAAGAAAAGCCACTTAGACTTGGGGCAATAGCTTCTAGGATGTCAGCATTAACATTAATTGATATTCTTTATCTTGGAATTGCAAAGAAAAATATATCTAAAACAAAAAATTACATTAAAGAAACTAGACGAGTTATAGAAAAAATTAAATAAAAATAATGTGTTAGTTTTGATTTGTAAAATAAAAAAGGACTTTTCATTTTAAAAGTCCTTTTTATATTTTATAATTATGTAAATTAAGCTTTAAAATAATATATTAAATTAGTATATTACTTTAAGAATTAATTTTTAGAATTATTTTTTATATAATCGTTCAATTCAGAGATATGATCGTTTAAAGTTGTAATATCTTCATCTACCTTAGATAATTCAGAATTTTTTTCATTAAGAGAATTTTGTTCTTCTGTATATTCTTTTTCTAAAGATTCTTTAGCTGAAGCATTTGTATCATTTGAACCAATTCCAACACCTACAAAAAAGAAAATAAATATTACAAAAACAGAAAGTATTTTACCAATAACTTTTTTCATAAAATAAAAACCTCCTTAAATTAAAAACATTTAGAACAAGGTGATAACCCCATAGATTCAGCTTCCTTTAAAGTAACTTCTGTTGCAGTGTTTGGGTTAGTATTTCCACAATGATTAGTTCTGTGGTATTTGTGTCCTGTTTTAGTTATCCAAACCATAGTTCCAACTTCATGGTTATTTTGTTTGTTTTCAGATGAAGCTTTCTTAGGTTTAGAAGAGGTTGATTTACTAGTTGCATTAGCTTCTTCTTTTGCTTTAAGCTCTGCCTCTTTCTTTGCATTAGCTTCTTTCTTATCTTTAATTTCTTTTTCAATATCTTCTTTTTTACTTTCTAAGTTTTTAGATTTTTCTTGCAAAGAAGAAACTTCAGCTTTTTTAGTAGTTAATAAGCTGTCTTTTTGTGAAATTTCAGATGCTAATGCTATATTTCTAGATTTAATATCACTTATATCTTTATCTGAATGTGAGCTAACTTTTCCAATAAAGATTCCTATAAATAATACGATTACACAGGCTATTATAGCTTTTTTGTGATTTGAGAAAAATGACTTTAATTTCATTTTAATTCCCCCTTTTTTAAATAAAAGTCATTATTTTAATTATAGCAATAGAGAAGTATATAAATAAAAACTATGTATAATATTAACAATTAATTTAAATATTAGATATAATGGAACTGATAAACTAACAAGTAAATTAAATATTAAGTAAACAAAATAATTTAACAATAAAATTATTAAATTATAATTTTATGTTTGGAAATTGGGAATAACAGTAGTATTTAATACTAATATTATTTGAAATAAAAGAATTATTTACAGCGAAAATAAGTGGATATTTTACACAAAGCGAAATAAAATATATTATTTAAAAAATAATTATTTCTTAGAATTTATATTGAAAAATAATAATAAATATAAATTATTAGGCTTTAAATAAAGAAAACATTAATAAAATTTTATAATTTAATAAATTTATTACTAAAATAAGACATTATAAAGATAAATTTAAGAATATCTTTAGAAAAGGATTGTATAATCAATATTGTGATAATTTTGAATTAGTAAATTTCTTATATAAAAAGAATTTAAAAATTCAATAAAAATAATTAAGAGAGAAATTTAATTAAAAAGATATAAATTAATAACATATGAAGTTTATTATAAGTTAAGAAGGAGATGTTATTTTGGAAGTTTTTAATATATGTTTAGTTACAGTTCTTACTGTATTTAATTGTTCATTATTTATTGCTTTCATGAAAAATAGAAGATATCTAAAAGATAATAGTGTTGAGTTTATTGACTTACTTAAAAAAGGTTGGAAGAGCAGAACAAATTCTACATATTTTTTACTTTTACTTACTTTATTGCAAGTAGGATTAGTTCTTATTGCTTATTTAAAAGAAGAAAATCTATACGTAATACTTATAATGTATATATCAATTATGATTATTAATGATAGGGGATTTTATGTAGGTTCTAAAAAAATTGGGAAAATACTAAAATTAGAAGATACAGAAGGCGTAGAATATATTCAAATAGAGAGAACTATTGATTATGCAGAGTTTACTTTAGTTTTTAATGATAATAGAGAAAAGAAAATAAGAACTCAAAATAAAAATGTTGAAGGTATAGAAGAAGCTTTAAGAGATTGCGGTTATGAAGTTTATAATCAATCAAAATAATTAATATTTAAAGGCTAGTAAATTAATAATTTACTAGCTTTTTATTATTGTATTTAAAAAATATGCATAAATAATTATAAATTATAGAAATTTAGATATTTTAGTTAGGTTGACAATTAATTTTAAAGAAAATAAAATGCTAATATTATATTTAAACAAAGGAGGAAAAATAGGGGGATGAAAAAGAATGTAGTTACAATAGGATCCTTACTTGTAGCTCTTGGAATTGTTTATGGAGATATTGGTACATCACCTCTTTATGTAATGCAAGCAATTCTTTCAACAAATAATTTTTATTCAACTGAAAGTATTGTTTTAGGAGGAGTTTCATTAGTTTTTTGGACATTGACATTACAAACAACAATAAAGTATGTAATATTAACATTAAAAGCTGACAATAATGGTGAAGGTGGTATATTTGCATTATATACATTAGTTAGAAAGCATTCTAGGTGGCTTATAATACCAGCTATTATAGGAGGAGCAGCACTTTTAGCAGATGGAATACTTACACCACCAGTTACTGTTACATCATCAATTGAGGGGTTAAATATTATTCTTCCTCTTGAAAGAGATACAATAATTTTAATAGTAATAACTATATTAGTAGGTTTATTTTTATTTCAAAGATTTGGTACTGAAAAGATAGGAAAAGTTTTTGGACCTATAATGCTTATATGGTTTTTAATGCTTGCAACATTAGGAGTTATGAAATTAATACATTGTCCATTAATACTTAAAGCAATAAATCCATATTATGCAATACATTTACTTACAGCAGATAATAGATGTGTATATGTACTTGGTGCAGTATTTCTTTGCACAACAGGAGCTGAAGCCCTTTATTCAGATCTTGGGCATTGTGGAAGAAAAAATATTTATTATACTTGGATATTAGTTAAGATATGTCTTTTACTTAATTATTTTGGACAAGGGGCATACCTTTTAATGAATAATGGAAAGATAATATCAAAAAATCCATTTTTCTTAATAATGCCAGATTGGTTTATTATAATTGGAGTAATAATTGCAACACTTGCAGCTATTATAGCAAGTCAGGCTTTAATTTCTGGATCATTTACATTAGTATCAGAGGCTATAAAATTAAATCTTTTTCCAAGATTACATGTTAGATATCCAAATGATAAAAAAGGACAATTATATATTCCAGCTATAAATTTATTATTATGTATTGGATGTGTATCACTTGTATTATACTTTAAGAAATCAGAAAATATGGAATCAGCATATGGATTAGCAATTACAGTTACAATGCTTATGACAACAATATTATTATCTCAATATATGAGATTTATTAAAAATAGACCAATTATTTCAATAATAGTTTTGATTGTCTTTGGAACAATAGAGGGAAGTTTTTTATATGCAAACATATTTAAAATAGTAAGTGGTGGATATATAACATTAGTTATTGCAGGAGCTTTAATATTTATAATGTATGTTTGGATATACGGTGGAAAAATCAAAAAGAGATATAGCGAGTTTGATGATCTTTTAAAGTATAAAAATAAGTTTAAAGCAATAGAAGAGGATAAAGAAATTCCTTTATACTCAACTAATTTGGTTTATTTAACAAAATCATATAAATGGAATGAAGTTGAAAATAAAATATTATATTCAATTTTCAATAAATTACCAAAGCGTTCTAAATATTATTGGTTTGTAAATATTAATGTTACAGATGAACCATATACTGAAAAGTATAGAGTAAAAACAATTGTGAAAAATCAAATTTTTAGTGTAAGATTTAAGCTTGGATTTAGAGTAGATCAAGGAATAAACTGTTTATTAGGTCAAGTTGTACAGGATTTAGTAGCAAGTGGAGAATTAGAATTTGTACCAAAGGAATATATGATAAATGATGATAATAGACCTACAGTAGGTGATTTTAAATTTGTTCTTTTAGAAGAAACATTGTCTAATGAAAGCAAACTTTCATCTTGGGATAGCTTTATATTAACTTTTAAGTTATTTGTAAAAAAAATAACAGTATCACCAGAAAAATGGTTTGGAATAGATACGAGTATAGTTGAAGTTGAAAAATCACCTATAATTATAGGAAAAAAATATAAAACAAATAAATTAGTTAGAGTGAAATAAAATGGTTTTTTAAATTTAAAAAGATATATATGGTATATAATTAAATTAAGGTTTAATATTTAAAAGGAGTGAGTTTTTATGAAAATATTCATAGATACTGCTAATGTAGAAGACATAAGAAAAGCAAGTAAGCTTGGAATTTTATCAGGAGTAACAACAAATCCATCACTAATAGCAAAAGAAGGAAGAGATTTAAAAGAAGTTATCGAAGAAATTTGCAGTATAGTAGATGGACCAATAAGTGCGGAAGTTATAAGTCTTGAAAGCGATAAAATGATTGAAGAAGGTAGGGAGTTAGCTAAACTTCATAAAAATATAGTAATAAAAATACCAATGTGTGAAGAAGGACTTAAGGCAGTTAGTGTACTTTCAAAAGAAGGAATAAGAACAAATGTAACATTAATCTTCTCTCCACTTCAAGCATTACTTGCAGCAAGAGCTGGAGCAAGTTTTGTAAGTCCATTCCTAGGAAGGCTAGATGATATAGGAAATCCAGGAATAGATGTTGTAAGTGAAATAGCAGAACTATTTGCAATACATGGAATAGAAACAGAAATAATAGCAGCAAGTATAAGAAATCCAATGCATGTATTAGATGTAGCAATGGCAGGAGCAAATATTGCAACTATTCCATATAAAGTAATAATTCAAATGATAAAACATCCATTAACTGATATAGGAATAGAGAAATTTACTAAAGATTATGAATCCTCCAAAAGAAATAATTAAAACTTGTTTCTTTTGAAATATAACCCTAATAAGAAGGTATATGACTTTAATGTATATACCTTCTTATATTTTGTTGTAAATTATTTATTAAAGTTATAATATATAAACTATATATTAAAAATACTAGGAGAAATTTATGAAAAAGATTAATATAACTTATAATGAAAAAAGTTTTTCCTTTATTCTTATAAGAAAAAATGTAAAAAATATAAATTTAAGGGTTAAATTAAATGGGGATATTATTGTAACTGCAAATAATAAAATAAATGAAAACTATATTATAGATTTTGTAAGAACAAAAATGGATTGGATTTTAAAGCATAAAGAAAAATTTTATGAAATAAGGCAAAAGTCATTAGAAGAAGCAGAAAATATAAAACAAGATAGAATTAAATATTTAGGAAATATTTATAAGGTACGAATTGCAAAAGGTGATAAAGAAAGTATAAAACAAGAAAAAGATGAAATATATATTTTTTTAAAAGACAATAATAATGAAAAAAGAAAAGATACTCTTTTAAATAAATGGTATAGAAATAAGTGTGAAGAAATTTTCAATGATGTTTATTTTAGAATGCTAAAAAAATTCGAATATTATAAAATTCCTCATGTGGAAATAAAAATAAGGAAAATGAAAAGCAGGTGGGGTTCATGTAATCCTACTAAAAGAATAATAACATTAAATAGTGAACTTATAAAAGCTTCTATTTATGAAATTGAATTTGTTATGTGTCATGAATTATCTCATTTAGTTGAAGCAAATCATAGTAAAAATTTTTATAAAATTTTAGAAGATGTAATGCCAGAATGGAAAAAGAGAAAGGAAAAACTAAATAAATTTTATTTAGTATAGCACAAATACTGTATCATTTTTTATGGAGATGATATAATTTTTTTGAAAAGGATTAAATTAAACTTAAGGGGAAGAATAAGTGAACAATAAAGATAAAATAGAAAAATGTTTAAAAGAATTAACTTTAGAACTAATTAAGTATGAAGATTTTAAAGGAATACAAGCGCTTAGAATTGCAGAAAAATTAAATTTAAGAAGAAATGTTGTTAGTCATTATTTAAACCTTTTAGTAACAGAGGATAAGGTTATAAAGATAAAGAGTAGACCAGTTTATTTTTTACATAAAGAAGTGGTTGAAAACTATGAAGAAGAAAAAAAGAGAGAGGGAACTCTTGAAAAGTATATAGAAGATGAATATAAAAATTTTATAGATATTCTCTTAAAATATAATGAAAAACAATTATCAATGAAAGAATTAAGGCATAAAATTACTATTATTATGAATACATGTTTAAGTCATATAGTGTATAACGAAAAATATAATAATGATATTTTAGAAAGTATATATTTAAATACAGTAACTAATACATTAAAAATAATAAATGAAAGTTATGGAATTAGATATTATGGAAGTACTTCAAAGGTGCTTAGTAGAATATTATTATTTTTCTCTGGATGTAATAGATTACATTTAAATCTAAAAGAAGAGCTTAAAAATAAACTAGAAGATATAGAAATAAAAGATTTTTCAAGAGAATATATAATTACGGAAAAAATACTTAGAAATGTTAGTAATAACTTAGGATTTCATGAAGATTTTAGTATAAAATTGTTCATTACTTTATATATTTTCACATTAATAGGAAATAAAAACACAGAAATAAGTGGAATAATAATTTCAAATGGATATTCAACAGGAAGCAGTATTGCAAGTGCAGTAAACAAATATTTTGGTGATTTTATATTTGATGCTATTGATATGCCTATGGGTACCTCATTAGAAGAAACAATAAAATTAATAAAAAGTTACATTGACAAAGGAAATAATAATAAAGATACAATTATATTAGTTGATATGAAGAGTTTATTACCAATAGGTGAGAAATTAAAAGAATTAATAAAGGGGAATATTTTAGTTGTAAATAATATTACAACAGAGTTTGTTATTAATATTTCAAAGAAGATAATAGAAGGAGAGAGCTTTAATAACATTAGAAATTTTATCAATGACAATTCTAAAACTGAATATGAATTTATAAAATTCAAAAATAAGAAGAGGGCAATACTTACAACTTGTATTTCAGGACTTGGTACATCTGTTAAGATAAAAGAACTTTTATCAAAAGTTCTTGGAGATGCTGGCATTGATATAATTCCTTATGAATATGGAAATTTAGCAAATAGGGGAATTGATGATGAAATATTTAAAGAATATGATATTAAACTCATAATAAGCACAACAGATTTAAAAATAGATGGTATAAATTGTATCTTATTAGAAGATTTAGTTTCATCAAATAATGATTATATTTTAGATAAAGTATTGTTAGAGTTTTTGGAAGAAGATAAAATAGAATATATAAAAAAAGATCTTACTAAAATATTTTCTCTTCAAAATGTAATGAATCAATTAAGTATACTTAATCCAAATAAAATTATAAATGATGTTGAGAAAATAATATTAAAACTTGAAAATTCGTTTAATGTAGTTTTTTCATCTTATCTTAGAATGCTTCTATATATTCATATAAGTGTTATGATAGAAAGGTTAATATTAAATCATGGAATTAATGGAGATCCTTCTAAAGAGAAAGAATATATAAAAAATAATAAAGATATTATAAAATCTATAGAAGATAGTTTTATAGAGATAGAGGAAGAATATAATTTTAGTCTTACTATAAAAGAAATAGAAATAATTCAAGAGATAATTGAAAATAGTATTGGTAAATTAATAAAAGTTAAAAAATATTTATAAAAAAATAATTATTGATTAATTTTCTGTACTAATAATTTTGTTAAAATAACATTATAGATAAATTTTATTGAGAAAAGAGATGATAGAAATGAAAAAATTTGATATTAATGAATTATTAAAAAAGATAATTATGATAGATAATAACATAAATGATAGTGATAAAGAAAGTTTAATTAAACAAATTAGTTATAGAGAAGTTACAAGTCTACAAGGATTAAAAATAATAGAAGGAATATTAAATTATGGTATTATACTTAGTGAAGAAGAAATTAAAAAACTTCCAAATGTAGATTGTAAAAAATTAAATACAGCTTTATATTTAATACTTAAATATTATATGAGACTTGATAATGAAACATTAACTACAGCATTAGATTCATTGTTGAGTATAAATATAGATTTAATTAGTGGAGGATTCTATGAAAAAGATGCTATGGCACCTATTTCAGCTTTACTAGATATATTAGAAGATTATGCAACAGGATCAAATCCAGTAGACATTGAAGAATATGATATAAGTGATAATGAAATAAGTCTTTATGAAGTTAAAGTAGATTATGGAAATAAAGAAAAAATAAGAGATTTTGAAAGAACATTATTTAGTTAATTAAAATTATAAAGAAGAGAGTTAAAGTTTAAAAAACTTTAGCTTTCTTTTTTTTATAATAATATATATTTATAAAAAATAACTTGAAAATAAAATAGGTCATATTATAATTAGAATTGAGTAAAAATAGTATAAATATTTTATGTATAATATTTAAAATTAATTTTATTATTTCATAATGAGATATGCTATATTATATAAATAATAAATTACAGAAATAATTCAAATAAAAAATTTATAAAAATCAAAACAATTAATATGAAAAATAGAATAAAAATGATATACTATATATAACAAAATGATATACTATATTTTAAAATATAAAAAAGGAGATAGATAAATGACTGAATTAAACCATGAATTAGGAATAATAGCGTTAGAAAGTTGCACAGAATTAGGTAACGCCGTTGATAAGTATATTCAAGAGAAGAGATATTCTGATAAATCATTCCTAATACCAACTGAAGAAATAAGATTTTCTAATGGAGAAGGAAAAGTTAAAATTTCTCAAAGTGTTAGAGGAAAGGATATTTATATTTTATGTGATATTGGAAATTATAGTTGTACATATAAGATGTTTGGATTTATAAATCACAAAGGTCCAGATGAGCATTTCCAAGATATAAAGAGAACTATATCAGCTATTAAAGGAAAAGCTGCAAGAATAACTGTAATAATGCCACTTTTATATGAATCAAGACAACATAGACGTAAAGGTAGAGAATCTTTAGACTGTGCATTAGCACTTCAAGAACTTGAGAGATTAGGAGTTGATGAAGTTCTTACTTTTGATGTACATGATCCTAATGTTCAAAATGCTTGTCCTTTACTATCCTTTGAAAATATATACCCAACATATGATATAGTAAAAGCACTTATAAGTAATGAATCTTCATTAGAATTAGACAAGGAAAAATTACTTGTAATTAGTCCAGATACTGGAGCAATGGATAGAGCTATATACTATTCAAGTGTTTTAGGTGTTGATGTTGGTTTATTCTATAAGAGAAGAGATCATTCTTTAGTTGTTAATGGTAAAAATCCTATTGTTCAACATGAATATATGGGAAGAGAAATTTCAGGAAAAGACGTTTTAATAGTTGATGATATGATAGCATCAGGAGAATCAGTTCTTGATATTGCAAAAGAATTAAAGGATAGAAATGTTAGAAATGTATATGTAGCTACAACATTTGGATTCTTTACAGAAGGTTTAGAAAAGTTTAAGAAATATTATGAAGATGGAGTAATATCAAGAGTTTATTGCACTAATTTAACATATATTCCACAAGAATTAATGGATTCTAAATGGTTTAAAGGTGTTGACATGTCAGAATTCTTAGCTAGAATAATTGATAGATTAAATTATGATAAATCTATTGCAAAATATATGGATGCAACAGAAATAATAGGAAAACTATTAAAATAATATAGTTATTATATATGATAAAGTCCCTGTAAAAATACAGGGACTATTTTTTAAGATTGAGGAAGTACAATTACAGTACATTTTGCTTTTTTTATTACTTTAGCAGTAACAGAACCAACAATTGCTACAAATTTTTTCTTTGTGTTCTTTGACATAACAATTGCATCAATGTTTTTACTTTGAGCACAATCTAAAATTTCTTTATCTACATATCCAAATGCAAATTCTTTTTCACAATTAAATTCACTTAATTCTATATAAGCTTTATTTAATATATCATTTCCTGAGTTTTTATTTTCAGTAAGTATTTCGGGAACTACGATACCATTAATAAATACTATTTCTCCTACATTTAGTAATACTACATCTGTTTCCTTTGGATTAAAATTATGTCTTACATAATTAAGGGCTATTAAGTCTCTATCACTTCCATCTAAGGGTAATAATAATCTTTTTTTCATAATAACCACCTTCCTTTATTATTACTTCTATACAAATAATTAAAAATCCTTTTAAATTATTCACGTTTTGTAAATGTTTACTAAAAGTTCATTAGTTAATATAAGTATAAAATAATTATAAAAGTCAAATTAATGTTTTAAATCATTATTATATCTAAGATGAATATTTATAAATATTAAAAGGTGTATAATATTATACACCTTTTAATATTGCATCAATAGTTATTTGCATCTTATTACTTAATGTTTCATCTCTAAGTAATACCATAGAAATTAAATCAAAAAGATACATAATTGAAAATTGAGAATTTATAAATCTTTCTTTATCAACAAATTTAGCATTATATACTGTAAAATTAATATCAGAATATTTTGTTATAGAACTATTTTCAAAACTTGTAATTGAAACAACTTTAGCTCCATTTTTTTTAGATATTCTAAGTGCATTTACAACTTCTGATGTTTCTCCTGAAATTGAAATACCAATAACTAAATCATCTTTTGAAGCTATTGAACTATTTATTATCATCATATGAGAATCAGATATGCAATGAACATTAAATCCCATTCTTAATAATCTTTGCATCATTTCAGCACCAGTAAGACCAGAACTACCTACACCATAAATATAAATTTTATTGGCATTTTTAATTTCAGTTACTATATTAAATATTGATTCTTTATCTATTAAATATTTAGTTTTTTTAATAACTTCATTATAATATTGATATACATATGAAAACATATCCATATCATTATTTGTTTGTTTTTCTACATTATTAGCATTTATTTTAATCTTCATATCAACAAAGCTATCACAACCAATTTTTTTTGAAAATCTTGTAATAGTAGCTCCAGAAGTTCCAGTATTTTTAGCTAATTCTTTAATGTTAATATTTTTAATCATATTACTATTTTTTATAATATAATCTGCAATGCACTTTTCTTTATCAGAAAAATCATTATATATTTTTTGGATTTCACACAAAATATCCACTAAAAGTCCTCCAATATAGTTATTTATATACAGTAATATAATAACATACCATATATTTTAATCACTAGACAAAATTGATATTTACTAAAAGGAATAAAAATAAATTATATATTTTTAAAAAAATTTATTTTTAAGTTTAATTAATTTAATAGAAATTATTATATAATTAGAATATAAAATTCTTCAATAAGGGAGGAAAAAATATGAAAAAATTAAATAGAAAAATAAGTGGAATTGTTGCAATAGTATTTTTAGGATTATCTTTAGTAGGTTGTCAAAATTCAATGGTTACAAAATCAATTGAGCAAGGAAAAGATTATATAAATAACAAGCAATATATGAAAGCACAAGATGCTTTGGATAATGCATTAGATCAAGATAGTAATAATAAAGAAGCCAATACATTAATGAATATAGTTAGTAATTATTTAGATGCTGTAGTTAATTTTAAAGATGGAGAATATAAAAAAGCAGAGAAAGAGCTAAATGAAATACCAGTAGATTATAAGGATCTAGCAATTAAAGATGATATAGATAATTTAAAGAGTAAAATTACAGAAATGGAAAATAAGAAAAAATTAAATGATGAATATATAAAAAAAGTACAAAAGCTTATAAAAGCAAATAAATATAAGGCTGCACAAAATGAACTTAATAAAATTAATATGAAAACTTTAAATAAAGATCAAAGAGACAGTGTTATTGAATTAAATAAAGCAATAAATAAAAATAACTAATAAAAAAATGCTTACTACAAATATACTTTATTTGTGGTAAGCATTTTTTATTAATTAAAAGTAATATATTTGTAATCAATTTTAATAAGTTTGTAGGAGAAATATTTATATAAAAATATTATAATTAAATTAAAGAGAGTTAGTAAACGGAGGGGATTGGTATGATTAAGGAACAATTAATAAATGCATTATTATGGAATGAGAATGAAGCTATAATTAAAAGATTAGAAGAAGAAGCAATAAAAAATGATGTGTTTGATGAAGATAATGGCAAAAAAATTAAAAGAAAGAATAAAGAAAGTTTAGGAAGTTATATTGATAGATATACTACTGAATTAATGACTAATTTTTCTATGGAAAAGTATTTAATACTTAAAGAACTTTATAGAAATTATAATAATCAAGGAGATAGTAGTTTAGTTGTAGTAGAATCAAAGAAGCCTAAAAAGTTTAAAATTCCACATAAGAAAAAGTTAGCAGTAGGAGTTGCTACAGTTGCAATAGGAGCTACAATATTTAATATTTTTAAAAAGAAAAAATAAACTGTAAGTATTGAATTTTAGTATAATCTTAAAGTATTTTCGTATAAGTTTAATTTTAAAATTTATATAAAATACTTTAAGATTATTTTTTTATTGAAAAAATTTTAATAATATTATAAAATTATAATGTTTATTAATATTATGTAAACTCATGTAAGTAAAAAATAAAAATAAACATTGGAGGCAATAATGAAGAAGAAAAAGTTAGCAGTTTTGTTGACTATTTTAGTTTCAGTTTCAATATTATCATTAGGTGGATGTTCTTTAAGATTTTTTACTAGAAGAAAAGAAAAAATTGAAACTACAAATGGAAGAAAGAGAACAGAACAAGATATTAAATCTGACAAAGATGTAATTACTGAAATAAATTTACAGGAAATAAAAGATAAATTAAATTAGTTTTGTCTAAGTGAAACAAAATATAAAATTTTTTGTTCCACTTAGACAAAACTTTTTTATTGATTAAAAATTTATTCTATTATATATAAATATTATAAAAAAAAGAATAATATGGTATAATATGTTTAAGTATGAAAATGTTTACTAGGTGTAAAGGGGGAGAAATTATGGTTAAATGGTTAAAAGATATGTGCAATAGGGGAGTTTTTTTTAGGGAAAAGAGTAATAGTGTTTTCAGAGATGAAAAACTTATAAAAATGTGGATTATTAGTGAAATGAACTAATAATTTAACTATCACAAAAGGATATTAGAAGATTTTTTTAAATCTTCTAATATCCTTTTTAGTTTTTTTCTATATATGCATATATTTTAGGTGAAAGGAGTTGGTAAGAATGATAACAAAAACAGTTGATCAAATAGCTTTAAAATTTAGCTATAAAAGAGGGAAGGATGGTAATGGAAAGGATATTATTAAATATCAAAGATTTAATAATATAAACTTAAACGCAACAGATGAAAATTTATATAATTTAGGAGAGGCGTTATCAAATATTGTAAAGTATCCAGTAGTTTCAATAGAAAGGGAAGAAGATAGCATTTTATCAAAAACTGAGTAAGAATTTAAGATAAAAATAAATATTAAGGGGGAATAAATATGTTAGAAAAATCATTAGTAATAGGATTTGAAAATGATCTAGGAAAAAAGAGTAATATAACTATTAAGGATATAAAGGATGATGTAAATAACACAACTGTTAATTCATTAATGGATTTAATAATTTCAAGTGATATTTTTGTAACATCTGGAGGCTCATTAGTCAAAAAGGTTTCAGCAGCAATAATAAGTAAGGAAGTTACTGAAATAGAATTAGTTTAGTATAATAAAAAGGATTATCTTTTAGTGATAAAAGATAATCCTTTTTTTATATATAAGTTTAATGAGAAGGACTTAGTTTATGTGATTCATTTGTCTTTTTAATTTTGTAAAGTATAAGTGATGAGCAAACTATTACAATTGTTCCAATTAGAACATTTGTTTGAATCATTTGTCCCATAATTAAAAACATTAATATAGGAACTAAAATTGGTTTTATATAAAATACACTTGTTGCAGTTATTGCTGATGTTTCTTTCATAGCACTAACAAAGAATAGGAAGCCTAATCCTTTAACAACTATACCTACATATAGTAATAATGCTAAGTCATGTAGATGTATACCTTTTACAATTGGAATATTAAGAACTAGCATACATATAAACATTACTGCTACACCAAGAAAGAAGGAAAAACTATTTGTTACAGCTTTACCATATTTGTTTATTGTTTTTGTAGCTAATACATTAAAGAATGATATTGAAATTGCTCCTAAAAGTGCTAGTGTAACACCAATTATATGATCAGATAATCCTTTTCCAGATGATCCTCCTGATAATGGATTAAATATAATAATTATTCCAATTGCAGCCATTATTATAGGAATCCAACATCTTTTATCTATTTTTTCTTTCAAGATAACTCTTGCAATTGGAATAGTTATCATTGCATTTGAACAAACAATTATAGCAACAATAGCTGGAGTAGTAAATAATAAAGCTTCTTGTAAAAGTGACATACCTATAGTAACTTGTACAAGACCTAAGATTAAAAGATATCCCCAGTCTTTTGCTGTAAGTTTAAGGTGATTTTGCTTTATATCCTTTAAAGCCATTGGCAATAGAATAATAGCGCCAATTAAAAAAGTTATTGAATTTATTTGATATGCATTAAGATGATCTAAAGCTAAGTATTTACCAGTTATTTCTTGAGTACTAAAACATAGAGCAGTTAGGAAAATGTATATATAACCTTTGTACTTTGTCATACAAAGCACCTCCTTTTAAATTTTCATAAATTATGATGTAATTGATATAAGTTTTTTATTAACCTCCTTTAATAATTTTTTATAAACATAAATATTTATGACATTTATAATATCAAAGGAGAAAATACATATAAAGTCATTTAATCAATTATTAAAAATAAGTTTTTACATATTAGAGTTAATTCTTTTAAACTTAATATTATTAATAAATAGGTTAACAATGTTAAATTTAAAATCTAAAGTAGTTTCTTGGAAAATTATGCTTTAAAGCTTTGTATTATTCATATTAGTTATTAGTAAAAATTTATGTGGTTTTAAATTTATAAGGCTACTGGAATATTTATCTATAAATGATAAAATAAAAATGTAAATATAGTTACATTTTTAATAGACTTACATGGAGGAAATAATAATGAATAAAAATTTTAAAAAGTATTTAATACTAACTATTACCTTAGGAGTTTCGATATTATTATCTGGATGTATAATAGGGGAAAAAAGAATTAATTCATTCACAGAAGATACAGAAGTGTCTGAATTGGAATCATACTTACAAAGTTATTCTAGTAAATGTAAAGAAAAAAATGAGGATATTAAAAAAGGAATTTCTAAAGAAGAAAAAAGTAGTATTCCAGAATTAACAATAAAATATGATAATGTTTTTAAAAAAGGAAGGATAATTTTATATTCATTAAAAAAGGACAATACCAATATAGTAAAAAAAGAAAAAGAAGATGTTATAAAAGGAAATGGTTTGCCTAAAGTTATAGCAAAATCAGGACAATACATAAATATGAATTTTACTAAAGCTAATCAAGAATATATAGGGGTTTGTTTATTAGATGGAGATAAGGATGTTGAGTTAGATGAAAAACTCTTCGAATCAATAGGGAAAACAAGTAATCAAATAAAGGTTCCTGATAGAAAAGGAAATTATGTACTATATATTTTTAGTGGATGGAAAGATAAGTATGTTATATATGGATTAAATTTAATATCAAAATAAATTTAATTAATGTTTAAAAGTATAGTTTAATTAAAATATTTATTTTATTATTTATTTTACTTTTAAATATGATATATAGAATATTACGTAAAATATAAAATATTATTGTTACATTTATATGTCATCATTAAAGTGTATTATTAAGTTATCTAAATAATTACTTTTGTCATAATTTATTAAAAGTTTTCTCAAGAATTAATAATAAACAGATATTATAATTATCATTTATTACAAAAGACAAAAGGTGGAAATTATTTTAAGTGGGATTTTGCTAGGGGGCAAAATCCCACTTTTATTTTGAAATTACTATCAACTAAATAATTTAAAAATAAGAGGAGGTAAATGAATATTGGGTAAGGTAAATAATGCTTTAAATATGTTAATGCTCCTTAAAAGCAGGGAAAAGATGACTAGAAAAGAAATTGCAGAAGAATTAGAGGTTGATATAAGACAAATAAGCAGATATAAAGATGATCTTTGTATGGCAGGTATAATTATAGAAGAAGAGCGGGGAAGATATGGTGGATATCGTATAAAAGAAAATATTTCATTTAATGCAAATTTAACTAATGATGAAATAAGAGCTTTAGAACTTGCAATTAATTGTGTACAAGAAGGAACATTTCCACTTAAAAAAGAATTTAATTCTGGTGTTATGAAGATTTTATCTAATTATAAAAAGGTAAATGGAAAAAGATTTTGGAACAAAAATCCTACTTTTCAAGTTAAAAGGAAAAATAAATATAATAAAAATTTAAAAGAAAAATGGTTTATCATAAATGAATGTATAGTAAATTCTAAAAAAATTAAAATATTATATTCAAATTTAAATGATGTATCTATGACAAGAATAGTTTGGCCTTATGCAATATATTTATATCAAGAAGCAAATTATATGCTTGCTTATTGTGAAGTTAGGAAAGAAATTAGAAACTTTAAACTTGTAAGAATAGAAAAGCTTGAGAAATTAGATGAAACATTTGATAAAGGAAGTTTTAATGTTAAAGAATATTTAAATAGTAGAATAGGAATATATAATGATGGAGAAAAAGTAAAAGTAAAATTAAAAATATACTATCCTTATGCAAAGTGTTTTAAAGAACATAGATGGGTAGTTTATGAAAGTATAGAAGATTATAGTGATAAAGGTTATCTTATATATGAAGGAATTATTGAAGGCAAAACTGATGTTGTTAAATGGATAATTGAAATGGGAAGATTTGTTGAAGTTTTAGAACCAAAAGAAATTAAAGATGAAATAATAAATGAATGTAAAAAAATATTAGAATTATATAATAATTAAGTATAAAAATATAGTTGAATTTTAATATTATAATATAAAAAAATAAAAAACAGGAAGTTAAATACAGAAATAATATGAATATATTAATAATAAATATTATATTTTAATTATGATTAAACAAAGAGTAAAATGTAAGAAAAAAACCTTTTATTATAAAAAAATAAGTGTATTATAAGAACCATAGAAGGCCTTCTTAGATAGTATCAGAAGAAAAAAAGTTTTGATTAACAAAAGATAAAAATATGATACACAGAAGATAATTATATAAAATAAAAGTAATTTGTACAAAAGAAAATTAATTTAAAATACAAAAGAGTAAAAATATAAAATATAAGCTTAAATTTGTTAATTTTATAGCTATGAAATATAACTAAACAAACCTTATATGGTAAATTTAAACTTAAAAAATTAATTAAAGTTATAAGATGACTTAAGGAGGAATTAGTTATGAAGAGATTTATGTGTACAGTATGTGGATATGTTTTTGAAGGAGAAGAAGCTCCAGAAAAATGTCCAGTTTGTGGAGCACCAAAAAGCAAGTTTGTAGAACAAGAAGCAGAAATGGCTTGGGCAGATGAACATAGAGTTGGAGTAGCTAAAGGCGTTGATGAAAGAGTAATAGAAGGATTAAGAGCTAACTTTACTGGAGAATGTACAGAAGTAGGAATGTATCTTGCAATGTCAAGACAAGCTTATAGAGAAGGATATGCAGAAGTTGGAGAAATGTACAGAAGAGCAGCATTTGAAGAAGCAGAACATGCATCAAAATTTGCAGAATTATTAGGAGAAGTTTTAGAAGCAGATACTAAGAAGAATTTACAAGCAAGGGTGGATGCAGAATTTGGAGCTTGCCAAGGAAAGAAAGATTTAGCAACATTAGCAAAACAATTAAACTTAGATGCAATTCACGACACAGTACATGAAATGTGTAAAGATGAAGCAAGACATGGTCAAGCATTCAAAGGATTATTAGATAGATACTTTGAAAAATAATTAGTACACTACCCCTTAAAATATATATAAAAATAGAACTAGGATATTTAAATATCCTAGTTCTATTTTTATATATATTAATTAATAAATTATTTAACTTGAAGTATATTATTATAAGAAAATTTTAAGTTTAAAATACTAAATAAAAAGATTTAATTAGAACTTTAATTATTTTAATAATTATTATATGTATTCAAATTTCTTTTTAAATTCTAAAAATATCAAAATTATTAATAAATTCTTTTAAAAAAGAATTTATTAATAAATATATAAGTTTTTTATTTATAAATTAATTAAGTGGTAATTTTTGCACATAAAATGTATAATTAAATTATTAGTAAAAAGTTTTTTTTAGAAATGGTAGTTAATACATTTTTATTATTAATTAATAAAAGATACAAAAATACTTTACAATGGATAATAATTATTATATAATAATAACTGTCAAAGGGAACAATAAAAAAATAAGAACCTTTGAGTTTAGTAAAGATTAAAAAATAAATTATATATATGTGTGTTTTAAATAATGAGGAGGAAGAAAATTATGAAAAAATTTGTATGTCAAGTATGTGGATATGTTTATGAAGGAGAAGCTGCACCAGAAAAGTGCCCAGTATGTGGAGTAGGAGCAGATAAATTTGTAGAACAAAAAGGAGAAATGGCTTGGGCTGACGAGCATAGAATCGGAGTAGCAAAAGGCGTTGATGAAAGAGTAATAGAAGGATTAAGAGCAAACTTTGTAGGAGAGTGTACAGAAGTAGGAATGTATCTTGCAATGTCAAGACAAGCAGACAGAGAAGGATTTCCAGAAGTAGCAGAAACATATAAGAGAGCAGCATTTGAAGAAGCAGAACATGCAGCTAAGTTTGCAGAATTATTAGGAGAAGTTTTAGAAGCAGACACTAAGAAAAACTTACAAGCAAGAGTAGATGCAGAATTTGGAGCTTGCCAAGGAAAGAAAGATTTAGCAACATTAGCAAAACAATTAAACTTAGATGCAATTCATGATACAGTACATGAAATGTGTAAAGACGAAGCAAGACATGGTCAAGCATTCAAGGGATTATTAGATAGATATTTTGCTTAAGATTAAAATTATATTAAATAAAAATAAGACTTAGGAAAATTCTTAGGTCTTATTTTTATTTATAAAAGAAAACATAGTTAAATAAAATAATAAGAATAAATAAGATTATATAATAAAAACTTCTTGCATATTCTATTGCACTGTGTTAAGGTTAGTAGGGTAGAGATACAAATATTTTTTTTAAAGAATAAATTAGATTATAACTTTCTCCTTTTAGAGAATTTATAAATTTTAATTAAATCTTTAAACAGGAGGAATTAGAATGGATAAAACAATAGTATGTAAAGATTGCGGTAAGGAGTTCATCTTCTCAGAAGGAGAACAAGCATTTTATAAAGAAAAAGGATTCGATAACGAACCAGTAAGATGCCCAGATTGCAGAAGAGCAAGAAAGCAACAAAGAAATAATAGATAATTTATATTATAAAGAAAAGACTATAGACTAATCTATAGTCTCTTTTTTTATTATATTAAAAAATTTATAAAATAACTTTACAATGAATAATAATTATTATATAATAATAACCATCAAAGGGAAAATAAAAAATAATAACCTTTGAGTTTAGTAAAGATTAAAAAATAAATTATATATATGTGTGTTTTAAATAATGAGGAGGAAGAAAATTATGAAAAAATTTGTATGTCAAGTATGTGGATATGTTTATGAAGGAGAAGCTGCACCAGAAAAGTGCCCAGTATGTGGAGTAGGAGCAGATAAATTTGTAGAACAAAAAGGAGAAATGGCTTGGGCTGACGAGCATAGAATCGGAGTAGCAAAAGGCGTTGATGAAAGAGTAATAGAAGGATTAAGAGCAAACTTTGTAGGAGAGTGTACAGAAGTAGGAATGTATCTTGCAATGTCAAGACAAGCAGACAGAGAAGGATTTCCAGAAGTAGCAGAAACATATAAGAGAGCAGCATTTGAAGAAGCAGAACATGCAGCAAAATTTGCAGAGTTATTAGGAGAAGTTTTAGAAGCAGACACTAAGAAAAACTTACAAGCAAGAGTAGATGCAGAATTTGGAGCTTGCCAAGGAAAGAAAGATTTAGCAACATTAGCAAAACAATTAAACTTAGATGCAATTCATGACACAGTACATGAAATGTGTAAAGACGAAGCAAGACATGGTCAAGCATTCAAAGGATTATTAGATAGATATTTCGCTTAAGATCATAAAATATAACAAAACAAAAGGACCTAGAGAAATTTTTCTCTAGGTCCTTTTGTTTTGTTACTAATATATTCAATATTTTAAATTTTTAAATGAAAAAGTAATAATACAATAATTATAAAAAATATATTATTTTAAAGTTTGAACACATTATAGAGGGAAATTTATAAAATATAGTATGTGGAATTATATCTATGTTTAAAGAGGTGAAATTTATTTGATAACAATAAGTTTATGCATGATTGTAAAAGATGAAGAAAAAACATTAGGACGATGTTTAGGTTCTGTTAGTGATTTAGTTGATGAAATAATAATTGTAGATACAGGATCAACAGATAATACTAAGGAAATAGCAAAATCCTTTGGTGCAAAACTTTATGATTTTAATTGGGAAGATAATTTTTCAAAGGCAAGAAATTATTCTTTTAGCAAAGGAACTAAAGATTATATACTTTGGCTTGATGGTGATGATTATATTGATTCAGAAAATATTAAAAAGTTAATTGTATTAAAGGGAGAATTAGATAAAAGTGTAGATTCTGTTATGATGAATTATTCATTAGTTAGAGATGAAGAAGGAAAAACGATATATTCACTTAAACGTAATAGACTTATTAAAAGAAATAAAAATTTTAAATGGGAAGGGCATGTTCATGAATGTCTAAATGTCTTTGGAAATATAATTCAAAGTGATATAACAATAAACCATGATAAAAAGAAAATTAGAACAAATAGAAATCTTTTAATATTTAAGGGAATGGAAGAAAAAGGAGAAACTTTTACTACAAGAGATTTATTTTATTATGCAAATGAACTTTATGATAATAGTTTATACTATGAAGCTTTAGAAAAATATAAGGAAGTTTTGAGTAAAAAAGATATTTGGATTGAAGATTCAAAGAGGGCAACTATTAATTTAGTAAGATGTCTTGAGTTTTTACAAAGTCCAATTGATGAAAGAATAGATTTTATTTTTAATTGTTTAAAAAAATATTCTCCAAATAGTGAAATGTTATGTTTACTTGGAGAATGTTTTGTTTCTAAAAATATTATTAATGAAGCAATAATTTATTTTAAAGGTGCTCTTAATTTAGATGAAGATAAAAATAGTTTAGGATTTAATAATAAAATTTATTCAACATGGGTTCCTGCTATAGAACTGTGTGTGTGTTACTCATTAATAGGAAATATTGAAAAGGCTTATTATTATAATGAACTTGCAAGTTTATACTCAGCACCTAAAGAGAAAATTGAATATAATAGGAAGTTTTTAAAAAATGAAATGAAATCAAACAATATAAAGGAAAGAAATTTAAAAAAGATATTAGTTTGGGATATATAACTTAATAATAAAACATCTTTAGAATAACAAAGTTAAAAATAAAGAATATAATGTAGTGATTATTTAAAGGTGGTGATTTTTTGAGTAGCAAAAATATAAGAACAAAAAATGATACTTTTATTTCTTCAAGTTGTCCAAATAAAAATTTTTCAAGAGAAAGGCTTTTATTGGTATCAAGATATGAAAATTGTGATGCTACATTAGAAAATAACAATATATTAATTAAATTTGATTTACCAAAAAATTTGTTTGAGTATGATATTAAACATGCAGAACTTAGATTTTATGTAAAAGAAATTAATTCTTGCAATGAAGATGGAGTTTGCATTGATATTTTATATAATTTATCAAGTTATGATTATAAACAAGTTAATTATTTAACTGCTCCTTTAACTAAAGTTTTTAGAAAGGATATTTTAATTGATAATAAATGTGAAAATAAATATATAACTATTGATGTAACTGAACTTGTAATAGAATGGATTGAAGAAAAAATTGATAATAATGGAATTACATTAACTATATCTAATAATAATTTAGGTGAATTAGTATTTGAATCTTCAACTTGTAATGTTGGACCTATATTGAATGTTTTTTATAAAAATGATTGTAATATGTGTACAGAAGGAATTTTAGGAATGGAAGGACCAAGGGGACCACAGGGACCAATGGGATGTAGAGGAGAAGTTGGGCCTGTTGGACCAATAGGACCAGAAGGGCCAAGAGGAGAAGAAGGTCCAATAGGACCTATGGGAGAAATAGGACCAATAGGACCAGTAGGACCAAGGGGAATACAGGGAGAAAGAGGATGCCAAGGACCAGCAGGACCAATAGGGGAAAGAGTCCCAATAGGACCTATGGGAATACAAGGTGAAGAAGGAGAAAGAGGAATACAAGGAAAAGAAGGAGTAAGAGGGCCACAAGGACCAATGGGACCTCCAGGGGAAATGGGACCAATAGGGCCTGAAGGTATGCAAGGACCAAGAGGAATAGAGGGACCAAGAGGAGAAGAAGGACCAGTAGGACCACAAGGAGAAAAGGGGCCTCAAGGAATCAAAGGGGTAACAGGACAAATAGGACCAGAAGGACCTGAAGGACCAAAAGGAATACAAGGACCAGAAGGAATACAAGGGATACAAGGGGAAATTGGACCAACAGGTCCAACAGGAGCAACAGGACCACAAGGACCAAAAGGTGAACAAGGAGTACAAGGAATAAAAGGAGATCCGGGCGAACAAGGAGAAGAAGGGCCAATAGGACCGCAAGGAATAATGGGACCAACAGGAGAACAAGGACCTAAAGGTGAAATAGGAGAAGTGGGACCAACAGGTCCAACAGGAGCAACAGGTCCACAAGGACCAAGAGGAGCACAGGGAGTACAAGGAATAAAAGGAGATCCGGGCGAACAAGGAGAAGAAGGGCCAATAGGACCACAAGGAATAATGGGGCCGACAGGGCCGAGAGGAGAAAGAGGACCACAAGGATTAGTTGGACCACAAGGGAAAATAGGTGCAACAGGTCCACAAGGACCAAGAGGACCTCAAGGAGTGCAAGGAATAAAAGGGGATCCAGGAGAACAGGGGGAAGTAGGACCGATAGGGCCAGAAGGAGAGAAAGGAGAAATAGGACCAAGAGGAGAAAAAGGAGAAGTAGGTCCTAGAGGTGAAACAGGACCGCAAGGGCCAGAAGGACCAAGAGGTCCAAGAGGATTTCAAGGAGAAAGGGGAGAAAGAGGAGAAGTAGGACCGATTGGACCAGAAGGACCAAGAGGGTTAGAGGGGCCAATAGGACCAGAAGGTAAAATAGGACCAACAGGACCACAAGGCCCAATAGGAGAAAGAGGTTTAAGAGGAGAAAAAGGAGAAGAAGGAGAAATGGGTCCTGTAGGACCAGAAGGACCAAGAGGACCTATTGGAGAGAGAGGTCCAAGAGGATTTCAAGGAGAAAGAGGAGAAGTAGGACCAATAGGTCCAGAAGGAATGGAAGGAAAAGAAGGACCGATAGGCCCACAAGGAATTCCAGGACCAATAGGACCACAAGGTCCAAGAGGTTTTGAAGGGCCAAAAGGAGAAAAAGGAGAAATGGGACCAATAGGACCTGTAGGACCAATGGGGCCTAGAGGAATTGAAGGACCAGAAGGTCCTCAAGGTAAGCCAGGGCCAAAAGGAGAAATTGGGCCAATAGGACCTAGAGGTATAAGAGGACCAATAGGACCAAAGGGAGATTGCGGAAATTCATGTACTTGTGAAAATGCATATATAACTTCAAATAAGTGCCAGATGATTTCTGGACAATGCTCTATTCCATTAGATAATAATATGATTATTTGTGGAGATTCTATAAATCATGAAGAAGGTTCTTCATGTATAGAGGTTACTAAAGGTTGCTATTTAATAAACTTTTCATCATCAGTAACAGGGGATTCAGGTGTTATTGCAGAATTAAGACTTTGCGTAAATGGAGAAATATTTAGTATTGCGGTAGGAGAAATCGGTAGAAAAGGAATGCTTATAAATTTAGCTAGTTCGGCTATAATAAATATATATGAAGATATATGTAATTGTGGAGAAATAAAACTTATAAATGGAAGTAAAAATTGTTTAAGTTATTTATTGACAAGGATAACTATAGTAAAATTATCATAATTTTAAAATATAACCTATAAAATAAAAAGCAAAATAGTAAATTTAAAAATGATTTAATTTCAATAATAATTCATTTTAATTATTAATTTATTATTTTGCTTTCTTATTAAAGAAGTAAAATATTTTATTGTTACAAATATATAAATATTTAAATCTTTATGTTTGATTGGACTTTTGAAAAAGGCTATAATAAATAAATAAATAAAAACTATTAAAAAGGATAAACTTTAAAATAAACGGAGTATTTATGAGAGATAAATATAATTTATAGGAGGAAGCGAGAGTGAGCGTTCATATAACTGTTATTGGAGTAATATTATTTCTAAATGTTGTATTAGCATTTTCATTAATATTTATTGAAAGAAAAGACCCTACAACAACTTGGGCTTGGCTTTTAATATTTATATTGCTACCAGGATTAGGTTTTCTAATCTACATAATCCTTGGACAGAATTTTAGTAGGCAAAAGCTCTTTAAGAATAAAATAATAAGAGATGTAAATAAGAAAAAGGAACTAAATGAACTATTAAATGACAATAGTGGTCATGATGGTGGAGAACAGTTTTTAGACCTTAGAAAGATGAATTACAATAATAGCGGAGCAAGATATACAGTAGGAAATGACATTGATATATATGTAAATGGAGAAGATAAATTTAAGCAACTTTTAGAAGATATAAGAAATGCAAAAAAATATATACACATTGAGTATTATATATTTAGAAAAGATAAAATAGGAGCAAAAATAATTAAAGCATTAGAAGAAAAATTAGCTGAAGGTGTTGAAGTAAGACTTTTAGTTGATAGTATGGGATCTTATACAATAACTAAAAGAAAATTAAAGTTATTTTTAGAGTTAGGTGGAAAGTTTGCAATATTTTTTCCAGGAATACTTCCTCATATAAATACACGTGTTAATTATAGAAATCACAGAAAAATAGTTGTAATTGATGGAATTTATGGTTATGTTGGTGGTTTTAATGTTGGAGATGAATATATAAACTTAGATAAAAAAATAGGATTTTGGAGAGATACTCATGTAAGAATAAGAGGAAATGCCGTTAATGATTTAAATGAAAGATTTCTTTTAGATTGGTGTTATGCATCAGGAGAAGATATTGAAGATTTTAGTAAATTTATGCCTCATAAAGATTATGAAGATGGTGAAGTTGGAATACAAATAGTAACAAGTGGACCAGATCATAATGAGGAATACATTAAAAATGCTTATCTTAAAATGATTAATAATGCAAAGAAAAATATATATTTAACATCACCTTACTTTGTACCAGATGAACCTATTTTAGAGGCAATAAGAATATCAGCTCTGTCAGGAGTAGATGTTAGAATACTTATTCCAGGAAATCCAGATCATAAATTTATGAAATGGGCAGCAGATTCTTATATAGGAGCATTATTAAAGGCTGGGGCTAGAGTTTATTATTATGAAAATGGATTTATTCATGCAAAAACTTTAGTAGTTGATAGTGCTGTTGTAAGTATTGGAACTGCTAATATGGATATAAGAAGCTTTAGTTTAAATTTTGAGGTTAATGCCTTTATATTTGATGAGCATGAAGCAAAGGTTTGTGAAGAGCAATTTATGAAGGACTTAGAAGATTCAACTGAGGTTATCTTAGATGAATTTGTTAACAGACCAAGAGGACAAAGAATTATGGAGTCTATTATTAGATTATTAGCTCCTATTTTATAAAGTAAGAGGTATTTTATGAAAGAATTATTAGTGGATTTAGGAGAAAACTCCTACAATATAGAAATACAAAAAGGATTAATTAAAGATGTTTCTAAAAGTGTAAGAAAGGTTTTTAATGGAGAAAAAATATTTATTATTACAGATAAAAATGTAGATAAATTTTATGGAGATATAGTTTTAAATTCTTTAAAAAAAGATGGATTTAATGTAGATAAATATGCAGTAGAACCAGGGGAAGAAAGTAAATCATTTAATACATTACCCTTAATATATGATAAATTATTAGATTTTAAATTAACAAGGAAGGATTTAATAATTACTTTAGGGGGAGGTGTTGTTGGAGACCTTGGAGGATTTATTGCTGCAACGTTTTTAAGGGGAGTTTCCTTTATTCAAATACCAACAACACTACTTTCACAAGTTGATAGTAGTGTTGGAGGGAAAGTTGGAGTTGATTTAGATAGAGGCAAAAACTTGATTGGAAGTTTTTATCAACCTAAGAGAGTTTTAATTGATCCTAATGTTTTAAATACTTTAGAAGATAAATTTTATAGAGATGGAATGGGTGAAGTTATAAAATATGGCTTTATAAAAGATAAAAATTTATATCTTCTTTTAAATAGTTTAAATAGCAGAGAAGATGTAATGAAACATATTGAGGAGATAATTTATACTTGTTGTAATATTAAGAGAGAAATTGTAGAAAAAGATGAAAAAGACCTTGGAGAAAGAATGGTTTTAAATTTTGGACATACATTAGGTCATGCTATTGAAAAGCATTATGGTTTTTCAAAGTTTACTCATGGTGAAGGTGTAAGTATTGGAATGTATTTAATTACAAGACTTGCAGAGAAAAAGGGATTAACAAATGAAAATCTATCAGATAAGGTTAAAGAAATTTTAATAAGATATGGTCTTCCTTATAATGTAGAAATTAATGATATGGAAGATATAATTGAAACTATATCTTTAGATAAAAAGAATATGGGGAGTACCTTAAAGATAATAATTATGAAAGAAATAGGAAATGCAAAAATTTATAATACAACAGTAGATTTCTTTAGATAGGAGGAGAAATTTTAAGAGTATGGAAAGTCTTAAAATATATAATAATAAACTTAAGGGAGAAGTAATTATTCCTCCTTCAAAAAGTATGGCTCACAGGGCAGTAATTTGTGCATCTCTTAGTGAAGATGAAAGTATAATAAAAAATATAGATTTATCAGATGATATAATTGCAACAATAAATGGAATGAAAGCCTTAGGTGCAGAAATTAAATTAGATGATAAAAGATTAATTGTTAAAGGTATAAACATAAAGAATATGAAAAGGGGAGAAAGAATTATAGATTGTAATGAATCTGGTTCAACCCTTAGATTTTTAATTCCAATTGCATCTTTAGATAATGGAAAAAATAAATTTATTGGAAGAGGAAACTTAGGTAAGAGACCTCTTAATGTTTATTATAATATTTTTAATGAGCAGGGAATTAAATATTTACATAATGAAGGCGAAGTAATTCTTAAAACAGAAGGAAAGTTAAAAAATGGAGAATTTCATGTTAGAGGAGATATAAGCTCACAGTTTATAACAGGACTTATGTTTACTCTTCCACTTTTAGATGGAAACTCAAAAATAATTATTGAGGGACCACTTGAATCAAAGGGATATATAGATTTAACTATTAAAGCTCTTAAAGATTTTGGAGTTATTGTAGAAAATAATAATTATAGGGAATTTAATATTAAAGGAAATCAAAAATATAAGGGAAGAGAGTATAAAGTAGAGGGAGATTACTCCCAAGGAGCTTTTTTCTTATGTGGAGATGCCTTAGGTAATGAAGTTATATGTGAAGGATTAGATAGAGAATCCCTTCAAGGAGATAAGGAAGTTATTGAAATATTAGAGAAAATGGGAGTATTATTTAATAATGAAAAGTTAAGTTTAAGTAATTCTGGAATAATTGGAGTTTCAAATAAGCTTAAAGGAACTATTATTGATGCTTCAAGTTGTCCAGATATAATTCCTATACTTTCAGTAGTTGCTTGTCTTTCAGAAGGAAAAACAAAAATTATAAATGCTAAAAGACTTAGAATAAAAGAATGTGATAGACTTTCAGCTATTAATTTAGAACTTTCAAAGCTTGGTGGCAAAATAAAAGAAACAGAAGATGGATTAATAATTGAAGGAATTAAAGAATTTAAGGGTGGCGTTTCTGTTTGGAGCCATAAAGATCATAGAATAGCTATGATGCTATCTATTGCAGCTACAAGATGTAAAAATCCAATAATACTAGAAGATTATAAGTGTGTTTCTAAATCTTACCCTAAATTTTTTGAAGATTTTAAAAGGCTAGGAGGACAATTTAATGAGTGGAATGTGGGGAAATAACATAAAATTATCAATTTTTGGTGAATCCCATGGAGAAGGCATTGGAATTACAATAGATGGTCTTCCTTCTGGATTTTTATTAGATATAGATAGAATAAATTTTGAAATGGAAAGAAGAGCACCAGGAAGAAGCTCTATTTCAACTGCAAGAAAAGAAGGAGATAAAATTGAAATTTTAAGTGGAATATTTAATGGAAGGACAACAGGAACACCTCTTTGTGGAATAATAAAAAATAGTGATAGAAGATCAAAGGATTATAGTAAACTTAAAGATTTAATGAGACCAGGTCATGCAGATTATACTGGTAATATTAGATATGAAGGATTTAATGATTATAGAGGTGGAGGACATTTCTCTGGAAGAATTACAGCACCTTTAGTATTTGCAGGGGCAATATGTAAGCAAATATTAGAAAGTAAGGGAATAAGGATAGTAGCTCATATTAAAAGTATAGGTTCTGTTTGTGATGATTCTTTTAACCCTACAAATATACAGGGAGATTTAATTAAAAATCTTCCAAATATGGAGTTACCTCTTGTAAATTCATCTTTAGAAGATGATATGAGAAATGAAATATTAAATGCTAAAATTTCTGGAGACTCTGTTGGTGGAGTTATTGAATGTGCGGTAGTTAACATAAATGCAGGTATTGGAAATCCATTTTTTGATTCTGTAGAATCTACCTTATCACATCTTTTATTTTCTGTTCCAGCAGTTAAAGGGGTAGAGTTTGGAGATGGATTTAATATTTCAAAACTTAAAGGTTCAGAAGCAAATGATGAATTTTATTATGATGGAGACGAGATTAGAACAAAGACAAATCATAATGGAGGAGTACTTGGAGGAATTACAAATGGAATGCCAGTAATATTTAAAGTAGCAATTAAGCCTACAGCTTCTATTTCAAAACCTCAACATACAATAAATTTACAAAGCAAAAAGGAAGAAGAACTAAAAATAGAAGGAAGACATGATCCTTGTATAGTTCAAAGGGCACTTCCAGTTATAGAAAGTGTTGCTGCTATTGGAATTTTAGAACTTTTGAAAGGAAGATAACAATGAAATCTTTAGAGAGCTACAGAAAAGAAATAGATAAAATAGATAATGAAATAACAAAGTTATTTGAAAAAAGAATGAATGTGGTATTAAAGGTAGCGGAATATAAAAAAGAAAACAATCTTCCAATATTTAATGAAGAAAGAGAAGAAAAAGTAATTAAAAAAAATGTTGATAGATTAGAAAATAAAGATTACACTAAAGAAATTGAAGAATTTTTTATAAATTTAATGAAAGTATCTAAGGATTTACAAAAAAGAAAATTAGGTAGAGTAGAAGAAAAAAGTGATAATCAAGTTAATTTTTATGGACTTATAGGAGAAAAACTTTCTCATTCTATTTCACCTAAAATACATAATATGATTTTTGAAACTCTTAATGTTAATGATAGTTATAGGTTATTTGAAATACCTAAAGAAAATATAGGAAACTTAAGAGAGGCATTAAAAACTTTAACTATTAGAGGAGTAAATGTTACAATTCCATATAAAGAAAAGGTCATTGAATATTTAGATGAAATATCTAAAGAAGCTAAAAATATTGGAGCTGTTAATACAATTTTTAATAAATCAGGAAAACTTATAGGTTATAACACTGATTATTATGGATTTAAATATATGTTAGAGGATAAAAATATTAATGTAACAGGGAAAAAAGTTACTGTACTTGGAACTGGTGGTGCAAGTAAGGCAGTAATTACTTATCTTTTAGACTCTCATGTATCAGAAATACTATTAGTTAGTAGAAAGAAAAAAGATGTATACAAAAATGAAGAAAAAATAAAAGTAATAGAATACAAAGATTTAAAGGGAGTTTTAGGGGATATTATTATTAATACTACTCCTGTAGGTATGTATCCTAAAATGAAGGATTCACCAGTTACTTTAGAAATAATAAAAAATTATGATGTATTAGTTGATTTAATATATAATCCATTAGAAACAGAGTTTATTAAATTAGGTAAGGAAAATAATAAAATAACTTGTAGTGGACTTATGATGCTTGTAGGGCAAGCCGTTAAAGCAGAGGAGATTTGGCAAGATAAAACTATTGATAAAAAGGTTATAATAGATATATATAACAAACTTATTAAAGAGTTTAAATCAAGGAGAAGTTATGAAAAAGAGAGATAAAATTATCCTTATTGGTATGCCAGGATGTGGGAAAACTACAATAGGAAGAATTTTAGCTAAGGAGTTAAAATACAATTTTTATGACATGGATGAATATATTGAAAAAAATGAAGGAATACAAATAAAAGATATATTTAAAAAGTCAGAAGATGCCTTTAGAAAATTAGAAACTAAAGCTTGTTTAGAACTTACAAAAAAAAATAGATGTGTAATTTCAACTGGTGGAGGAGTAATTAAAAAAGATATTAACATAAATATTTTAAAGGAACATGGTATCATTGTATTTATAAATAGACCAATTGAAAAAATTTTAAATGATATTGATATTTCAAAAAGACCTTTACTTAAATCAGGAAAAGATAAATTATATAGCCTTTATGAGGAAAGATTTGAAAAATACAAAAATTGTTCTAATATAGAAGTTATTAACGAAGGATTTTTAAGAGATACAATTGATTTAACTAAATTAAAGTTAAAGGGAAAGATTAAGGAGTAATTAATTATGAAATTAATGGTTATAAATGGTCCTAACTTAAACATGCTTGGTATAAGAGAAAAGAAAATTTATGGAGCTAAAAGTTTTAAAGAGGTTGAAGAATATATTAAAAATGAAGGGGAAAAGAGAAAAGTAGATATAACTCTTTTTCAAAGTAATATTGAAGGAGAAATAATAAATGCCATTCAAAGAGCTTATTTTGAAAATTTTGATGGTATTATAATAAATCCAGGAGCTTATACTCACTATAGTTATGCAATTTATGATGCAATAAAAAGTGTAAGTATAGATACAGTAGAAGTACATTTATCAAATGTACAAAATAGGGATGAATTTAGAAAAAAATCAGTTACAGCAGCAGCATGTATTGGTCAGATTTCAGGTTTTGGTGAATTTGGATATGTACTTGCAATGGAAGCATTATTAAATAGATAATATAATTTAGAAAAAGTTAGGATAGAAAGTATAGTAGGTGTTTCTAAGAAGTATTTTAGGAGGATATTTTATGATAATTGTTATGAATACAGATGCTAATTCAGATGATATAAATAAAGTTAGTAAATGTGTAGAAAAGTTAGGACTTAGAACAAACCTATCAAGAGGGGGATCATATTTAATAGTTGGAGTTATGGGAGATACTTCAATAATAGATCCAAATAAACTTTTAAGATTTGATGGGGTAGAAAAGGTTGTTAACGTACAAGAACCTTTTAAAAAGGCAAATAGATTATTTAAGCCAGAGGATACAATAGTTGATGTTCTTGGAAATAAAATTGGTGGAGGACACATTGGTGTTATGGCAGGTCCTTGTTCAGTTGAAAGTGAAGAACAAATTATTAGTATTGCAAAAAGTGTTAAGGAGTCTGGAGCAACTTTTTTAAGGGGTGGAGCATTTAAACCAAGAACATCACCATATAGCTTTCAAGGTTTAGAACTTGATGGACTTAAACTTTTAAAAAAGGCAAAGGAAGTTACAGGACTTCCAATAGTTACAGAGCTTATGTCAACAGACTACATTGATGATTTTGTTGAAAATGTTGATGTTATACAAATTGGAGCAAGAAATATGCAAAACTTTGATCTTTTAAAACAAGTTGGAAGAACAAAAACTCCAATACTTTTAAAAAGAGGTATAGCTGCAACTATTGAAGAATGGCTTATGGCAGCTGAATACATAATGGCTGGTGGAAATGATAATGTAATTCTTTGTGAAAGAGGAATTAGAACTTTTGAAACAGCTACAAGAAATACATTAGACTTAAGTGCTATTCCAGTTGTTAAAAGACTTAGTCATTTACCTGTTATAGTTGATCCAAGTCATGCTACAGGATATTGGTATTTAGTTGAACCTTTAGCAAAGGCTGCAATAATGGCAGGTGCTGATGGGCTTATGATAGAAGTTCATAATGATCCAGAAAATGCATTAAGTGATGGACAACAGTCAATAAAGCCTGAAAGCTTTAAAAGACTTATGAAAGAAGTAAAAAGAATAAGTGAGTTCGAAGGAAAAATACTTTAATAAAAGAAGTTCTTTAAATGGCTATAAACATTTAAAGAACTTCTTTTTTATTAAAGGTAAATTTTAAAATTAATATATTATTTATAAATTGTTTAATATATTTATTATTAAAACTATATTAATTAATATTAATGTTATGTTAAATTTATTTAATTAAAAATTTTTTATGATAGACTTTACTTGAAATGAAAAAAAGATAATATAAAAATATTATTTTTTAAAATATTAAAAAAACTTTAGATTAGTTTATAAAATAAAAGGTTGGAGGGATAATGTTTTGGAAATTCTAGGTATACTTTCAGGAGTTATAGGTGGATTAGGATTATTCCTTTATGGAATGAAGTTAATGGGAGATGGGCTTGAAAATGCAGCTGGTGAAAAATTAAAAGGAATAGTTGAGAGATTTACAAGTAACAGGTTTATAGGTGTTTTAGTAGGTGCAATAGTTACTGCTATTATTCAAAGTTCAAGTGCAACGACTGTAATGGTAGTTAGTTTTGTAAATGCAGGAATTATGAATTTAGTTCAAGCAACTGGAGTAATAATGGGAGCTAATATTGGAACAACAATAACGGCTCAAATGGTATCGTTTAAATTAGAGAATGTGGCACCATTTGTAATTGGACTTGGTGTATTTATATTGTTTATTTCTAAAAATAATAAGAGAAAAGAAATTGCAAATATTTTATTAGGGTTTGGGATATTATTTTTAGGAATGGAACTAATGTCAAATTCTATGGCTCCTATTGCAAAATCTGAATTTTTTAAGGATTTTGTATTTTTAGTTGGAAACAATGTATTTTTAGGTATATTAACAGGATTGGTTATGACTGCAATTGTGCAAAGTTCATCTGCTACAACTGGAATACTTATAGCTTTGTCAATGACAGGCTCTATAAATCTTTATGTTGCACTTCCAATAATATTAGGTTGTAATATAGGTACATGTGTAACTGCTTTACTTTCAGCAATAGGAGCTAATAGAACAGCAAAAAAAGCAGCTATTATTCATTTATTATTTAATATAATTGGAACAATTATCTTTATACCTTTTATTGGAATATTAATAAAAATAGTTCAATATATAAGTCCTAATGATATACCAAGACAAGTTGCAAATGCACATACTATATTTAATGTTACAGTAACTCTTATTTTATTACCTTTTGTTAGTGGATTAGTATTACTTGCAAATAAAATATTACCAGATAAGAAAAGTGTTGAATCTGGAAAAGAAGTATACTTAGATAAAAAATTATTAGATACACCAGTTATAGCAACAGTTCAAGCACAGAAGGCAACTATTACTATGGCATATAAAGCAAAAACCAATTTTGAAAATGCAATGAAAGCATTTAATGAAAATAATGAAAAGTTAATACAAAAAGTAATGGAAAATGAAAAGGATATAAATTCATTAGAGAGAGAAATTGCAGACTATTTAATTAGTTTGTCTGAAGAAACATTATCTGATGATTTAATAAATGATATAACTTCAGCTTTCAATATAATAAATGATATTGAAAGAATAGGAGATCATGCTAAAAACATTTCTGAACTTGCATTGGAAAAGATATATGAAAAAATTAAATATGATGATGAGGATTTAAAAGAATTAAATATGATGTATAAAAGTGCATTAAATATTATGGAAATGGCAATAGATGCTTATAAAGATAATATTGTAAAGGATAGAGAACTTTTAAATAGAATTGAAAATAATATAGATAACATGGAAAAACAATTAAGAAATAATCATATAAAAAGGCTTAGTACAGGGAAAACAACCAATGCTTATGGAAGTGTAGTATTTTTAGATATAATAAGCAACTTAGAAAGAATAGGAGACCATTCAGTAAATATTGCAGAATCTGTTTAAATTTTAAATTGTTTAAATAAATATTTTTAAAAATAATACATAGATTAAAGAAATATGATAAAATAGTTTATTAATTAACAATTATTATTTATAATATATTACAATACAATTATTCAAAATTTAAAGGAGGGAATATATTATGATTAATATGAAAGAAGTAGAAATATTTAATAAAGTAAAAGAAAATGATGTAGTTACATCTTTTTATATGAGACCTAAAAGTGGTGAAAAATTAAAGAAGAATATGCCAGGACAATTTATATCAGTAAATCCAATTAAAGAAGGAGAAAATAAAGGAGCTATAAGGCAATATAGTTTATCAATGAAACCAGGTTTAGATTTCTATAGAATTAGTGTTAAAAGAGAAGAACACGGATTAGTATCTAGATATATGCATGATGAAGTAAAAATAGGAGATACAATATTTATAACTGATCCACTTGGAAAATTCACATTAAAAGATAGCAATAAACCATTAGTTTTAATAAGTGGAGGTATTGGAGTAACTCCAACTATGTCTATGTTATATAAGGCTTTAGAAGATAAAAGAGATGTTACATTTGTTCAAGCAGTTCTAAATTCAACTCAACATACTTTTAAAAATGAACTTAAAGAATTAAAGAAAAATAATAAATATATGAAAACAGGAGTATTCTATCAATCTCCATTAGAAGCAGACATATTAGGTGAAGATTATGATGAAGTCGGATTCATTACTAAAGAATGGATTGAAGAAAATTTACCTAAAGATGGAGACTTTTATTTCTGTGGACCTTTAGGATTTATGAAGCATATATATGATACTTTAAAGGAAATGGGAATAAGCAATGATTCAATACATTATGAAATGTTTGGACCTTCAAAAGATTTATCAAAATTATAATGGTAGAATATAATATATTAGATATAAAAATTATGGCTGGACTTAGTATAAACTTTGCCCAGCCATTTTTTTATTTATGATTTTTATTATATTCATCAATTAATTCATAAATAGTTTTTGAAGTTGTATCTTTTATAGTATATCCAAGTAAAGATAAAATTTTATTTAAAGACTCTAAAGAAGAGGTTTCAATTTCAATATAAGGGAATGGACAAAAGTCCTTATCATTTATATCAATTTCTACTAAGCCATCTAAAACTTTATAACTTTCTCTATATTTTTTTATAGATTGATGAAGTACAAGACCTAAAGATTTAAATATTCCTTCAGCCATAGTTTTATTATCTACTATAACTTCATTCTCTTCCATTTCTTTAAACTCACCTTGAGATAGCATTTTTTTTGTTGTCATAAATATTATTTCTTTATTATTGATAAGATCATTAACTGTTCTAATTCTTGCATATCCTTTTGCTTTTAAAAGTCTTCCATCTTCAAAATCATATATATCATTTATTTGATTTTCAGACTTTACTTTTTCTGCTTTTAAATTAACTAATTTTTCTCTAATTTTATCTACATCTATATTTATAATTCTAGTTTCTAATTCTTTTCCCATTATTCAAACCTCCTAAATAGATTTTATAATTTTATTTAAAATAATAGTCTTATTTTAATATTATATCAAATGAATACAAACTTAAATTAAAGCAAATAATTAAATATTATAATATATAAATGTAAATAAATATTTAATAATTATATAATACTATTAACTTTATGAACAATAGTAGATAAAATTAGATGTGCATCAAAAGAAAAAGAGTTGGAGGAAAATATAATTGAATATATTAGGAATAATTTCAGGTCTAGTTGGAGGATTAGGTTTATTTCTTTATGGTATGAAGCTAATGGGAGATGGCCTTGAAAATGCAGCAGGTGAAAAACTAAAGTCTATAGTTGAGAAATTTACAAGCAATAGATTTGTTGGAGTTGCAGTAGGAGCATTAGTTACGGCAATTATTCAAAGTTCAAGTGCTACAACTGTAATGGTTGTAAGCTTTGTTAATGCAGGAATTATGAATTTAATTCAAGCAACAGGAGTAATAATGGGGGCTAATGTTGGTACAACAATAACAGCTCAAATGGTTTCGCTTGATTTAGAAAGTATAGCTCCATTTATAATTGGAGTTGGGGTATTTATTTCTCTTGTAGCCAAGAGCAAAAAGAGAAGAGATATTGCAAATATTTTATTAGGATTTGGTTTATTATTTTTAGGAATGGGGTTAATGTCAGGTTCTATGAAGCCAGTTGCAGAATCAGATATGTTTAAGGATTTTGTATTTTTAGTTGGAAATAATATGTTTTTAGGACTTATAACTGGATTAGTTATGACAGCAGTAGTACAAAGTTCATCAGCAACAACAGGAATTCTTATAGCCCTTGCAACAACAGGTGCAATAGATCTTTATGTTGCCATTCCAATAATTTTAGGATGTAACATAGGAACTTGTGTAACTGCATTACTTTCAGCAGTAGGAACAAATAAAACAGCAAAAAAAGCAGCAATTATACATTTATTATTTAATATTATAGGAACTATTATTTTCTTACCATTTATAGGTTGGCTAATTGAAATTGTTCAAGTAATAAGTTCAGGAAATGTTGTAAGACAAATAGCAAATGCTCATACAATATTTAATATTATAGTTACTATTATTTTAATACCTTTTGCAAATGTATTAGTTTTTATTGCAGATAAAATACTTCCAGGGGAAGATAATATTGAAAAAAATGGAGTGCTATACTTAGATGAAAAATTACTTGAAACACCAGTAATAGCTGCAATACAGGCAGAAAAAGAAACTGTAAGAATGGCATATAAAGCTAAAGAAAATTTTGAACTTGCTATGAATGCTTTTATTGAAGGAAATGAAGGGCTATCTGATAAAGTTATAAAAAACGAAAGAATTATAAATACATTAGAGAGAGAAATTGCAGATTATTTAGTTAAATTATCTGAAGCTCAATTATCAGATGATATAACAAAAGATGTTACATCAGCTTTTAATATAATAAATGATATAGAAAGAATTGGAGATCATGCAAAAAATATATCAGATCTTGCAAGAGAAAAGATATATGAAAAAGTTAAATATGATGAAGAAGATGTACATGATTTAAAGGTTATGTATAATAATACTCTAGAAGCTATTGAAATGGCTATAAAAGCTTATGAAAATAGAAGTATTAAAAATTCAGGTCTTCTTAAAGAATTAGAAAATGCTATTGATGTAATGGAAAAAGAGTTAAGAAGTAGTCATATAAAAAGACTTAGCAACGGAAGAACAACTGCTTATGGAAGTGTAATCTTTTTAGATATAATAAGTAATCTAGAAAGAATAGGAGATCATGCAGTAAATATAGCAGGTTCAGTAGAAGGGTAAGTTTAGAATAACAAAAATAGTATATTAAAAATAATTAAGAGGTTATCAAAATATTTTTTGTAACCTCTTTTTATAATATTTATTTATTAGTATTATCTTTTTTTAGTCCACATGGTACCCAAGGATAATCTGGATGTGATGGATCACAAGGATCTGTTGGATCAACTTTTTTATCTTCCTCTAAAATTTGATCGTAAAAATCGTCTTTAGTCACTTTATCTTTATCTTTCATTTAAGCATCTCCAATCTTTAAAAATTTCAATATTTTTCTATTAAGTATATTTTATATCTAATAATAACAATTATCAATAGAAAGTTTTTGTTTATAAGAAAATTTTTATTAAAATCATTTAAGTCGTCTTCCTTTAACTATTTTATAAAGTATAAATACGCTTATAAATGAAATAACTAAAAATAACATTAGATTACTTTTATCATAAAAATTAATAGAACAAGTAGAAATTTTATCCATAAATATCCTCCTATAATTTTCATATTAATATTGACTTTAGTTTTATAATTTTTAACTAAAATCATAATTAATAAAATATATTAATTTTATTAATTAATATGTTATAGAAAATATTAATTAAAAGAGGATTTTATTAATATTAGTGATTAGTATATTTCATTTTCTGATGAAGCTTTAATATAATTTTTATTTTCTTTTAATTTTTCATATTTAGAATTTCCATCAAATATATAATCTCCAAGTATAAGCCTTAAAGTTTTATAGGAAGTTTTGTGTAACTTTCTAATATATAATTGATTATTATTTGTATCATAGAAGTAGTTACTAAATATTAACTATAACTTTTAAATATTATCCAATCATCAGAAGATTGTATGTTAGATGGATCTATAATTATATCTTTAGTATCTCCTAAGTTTTCAAAATTATATTTTTTTCTTTTTTAGTTTGTTTGTTATATGTAATTAAGTTAAAAAATTTAATTCTATAATCACCTGTTTCTTTAAGATTTTTATGATTAAGAGCATAATAGTAATTAGAATTATGATTAACAAAAAGTATAGAATCAAAATTTTTATATGTATAACGATAAAAAATAGAAATAATAACAACTGCTACTATTATCGAATAAACAATAATAACTTTTTTTACTTTCATATTTTAAAATCCCCTTAAATTCATTATAAAATTTTAAATTAATTAAATAGAAATAGGTTTATAAATATTATAGCAAAATTTACCAAATAATAAAACTAATTGAAAACAATCTTGCCAGATGAATTATATTTCATATATGATACAATATAAAATGTTAATGATTTTTAGTTGGAGGAAATTTAAAAAATGGAATATATAAATGATATTAATATAAATGAGGCTATTATACATATTTTAGATAGCAATGGGGGAGAGCCAGTTTTAAATGAATATTTTTTAGATTTAAATGAGGATATATATAAATTTGTTTTTAAGCATATAGAAAAGTGTTTTAAGGATGAAGAATTAAAATATGCTAAGTTTAATGAAGGAAGAAGTATTGTAAAGGAAGTAACACAAGATTATTTAAATGGTGTAGATAGTGATTTAATTAATCTTTCAAAGGAACTTGCAAGACAGATGTTTGCAATAATGAATGGGAATGTTAATATTCCTTCTTGTGACCTTATAGTTGCATCTATAACAACAGATCAAGGACCTATGATTGCTATTTTAAAAATGGATTATATAAAAAATTTTACTCATCATGTTGAGTTTTTAGATAATAAAATTGGAATTGGAATTGTACCACAATCAGCAGGACTTCCTGGTAGTTCTCAAAAGATTCAAAAGGCAGCTTTTATAAAACCAATAAGAGAAGACGAAAATTATAATTTGATGGTTTTAGATAAACAAAGGAAAAGCAAAAATGAAGATGAGTATGGAGCAAATTATTTTATAAATAATTTTTTAGGATGTACTATAATTGCAAATGAAAGGGATATGACAAAAACTTTCTTAAAGGCTACTGAAGCTTGGACAAGAGAAAATTTTCCAGAGGATGCAGATCAGGCTGAAAAGGTTAGAAGTAAAGTTAAAAATAAACTTAAAAATGAGGAAGTTATTAATATAGATGAATTTTCAGAAGAATTATTTAAGGATCAAGAAATTAAAAAAGAAAATTTTAATACTTTTGTAAAGTCCCAAGGCTTAGATGAAGTTTCCGTAGATAAAACTTGGGTAGAGAAGAAACTAAAAAGAGTTAGATTAAAGATAGATAAAGAAATAGATCTTTATATAGATGAAGAAGCTTATAATGATTCAAGTAAATTTGAAATTGTAAGAAATGGTGATGGAAGTATAAACATGGTAATTAAACATGTTAAAAATTATATAGAAAAATAAGGTTAAATATTAGGTGTAGCTATAAAAATATACTTATGATGTAAAATTAAGAATTAAAAATAAAAATTTACAAATAATAATAGGGTATATTAATAAAAAAGGAGTTGTATATTTATGGCTACATTAAGATGTCAAGTTAGAGAATGTATTCACAATAAAGATAGTTATTGTTGTAATGAATCAATAGCTGTTAGTGGAAGAGAAGCAATGTCTTCATCACAAACAATGTGTAAGGATTTCGAAGAAATGAGTTATTCTATTATGAGTATGGAACAAAGACCTAATCCTAATATGGAAATAGAATGTAATGCAAAAAATTGTATGTATAATGATAGACAAAGATGTATAGCAAATTATGTTGATATATCTGGTGATAATTGTAAAGATGAAAGTGATACTAAATGTGAAACTTTTGTAGAAAAATATTAAATATAAAAATAAATGTCCTCTTAATGTTTTAAGAGGACATTTATATTTTATTAAAGGAAAAAATTAAAGTATATTGTTTAGAGTTGGATATTGAAGTTGTTTGATTCTATCTGCATTATATTTAATTAGATGCAAAGTTGATAATGATTCAGCTTTATCATGACATTTTATAAGAACAGTAGCTCTAACAGTATTATTTATAAGTTCATCTATATCAGTATGATTTATATAAATAGATGATACAAATCCATCAGTTTTTAAAAGTTCTAAAAGCTTAACACTTTTTTTATAGGATTCATTCCAGTTACCACTATCTAGTAATTCTTCAATTTGAGAGCTTTCTTTTGAAATTTCATCACAAAGTTTTATAAGTTCATTATTTGCAAAAATAACAAATCCAACAACTATAAAAAATAAAATAAGAGAAATTATTGTATTTTTCATTTTCTTTTCTCCTTTTCATATTCGTTAAAGAGTTGATATTTAAAGTTACCATTAGTATCATATAAAGCTATAAGTACTTTTTTTATATCGTTAATACCATGTTTTTTTAATTCTTTTTTAATCCAATCCTTATCATTGTTAACTTTTGTAAGTGGATTTTTATTTATTTTTCCATCAGCTACTAATACTTTAGGAAGCAGTATATTATTAGCTTGATCTTGAGATTTAGATTTCTTTTTATTTTTAGACTTATTTTCAGATTGATTTTGACTTTGACCTTGAGATATACCACTAGATGTATTTCCACCACTACCTGAAGAATTATTGAAATCAGTTGGAAGAACGGATATATGCCCATTATTTTCAAGTATTGCATATTTTATTTGGTCTAAATCAAAATATTCTAAAAGCCTAAGTTCTTCTAAAAGTTCATCTAAATTAATTTGTTGACTCTTTAATGCTTTATATTGAATTTTCCCATTATAAATTAATATGGAAGGTTCCCCTTCTATAAGTTTTCTTGCAAATTGACATTTAAGTTGTAGTTGAGAAATAAGCACTTTAAGTAGCATTAATGTAATTATAGGAATAATTCCTAAAATTAATGGCAATCTGCTATCTTGCATAGGAATTGATGCTAAATCTGAAATCATAATAGTTATTACAAATTCATAAGGTTGAAGTTCACCAATTTGACGTTTTCCCATAAGTCTCATTGCTAATATAACTAAAACATATAAAATTGCAGTTCTTATAAAAACAATAAACATAAATAAACACCTCAAAAATATTATTTGTAGATTTTATTTTTATATACAAAAGATAAAATTTTATAAGTTTTCACAGGAAACAAAATGTAATATAATGGTATTAATATATAGAAAAATCTATGCTTTAATTGAGCTTTTAACATAATCATAGAAAAGATTTAAAGGAGGATAAATGTAATGACTAATATAAATTTAACTCTTGAAGATGGAAGAATAATAAAAGTTAAAAGGGGAATTAGATTTAAAGATTTAATAGATAAATATTATAAAGATGAAATAAAAAATATTGCACTATGTAAATTGAATAATGAATATTATGAGTTAGTTCAAGAAATAAATAATGGAGGAAATTTAGAAGTAATTAGATTCAACACTGAAGAAGGAATGAATGTATATACTAGAACACTTCAGTTTGTATTTATTAAAGCAGCTCTTGATGTTTTTAAAGATTCAAAAATAACCATAGAACACTCTATAAGCAAAGGAATTTTTGGAGAAATTCATAAGGAAGAAGTTCTTAATGAAGATGATGTTAAAAAGATTAAAGAAAGAATGCAAAAAATAATAAAAGATAATGTAAAAATAAATAAAATTGAAGTATCAAGACAGGAAGCTATAGAAATTTTTAATAAATATGGAATGGAAGATAAGGTTAAACTATTAAGTCATATGAGTTTCAATAAAGTAAAGCTTTATGAACTTGAAGGTAGATATGATTATTTTTATGGCAAGATGGCATATGAGACTGGAATTATAAGAGCATGGGATTTAATGTTTTATGAGCCAGGATTTATATTAAGAAGTCCTAATAAAGAAGATTTAGATAACCTTCCACCATATAAGGAACAAAAAAGACTTGCAAAAATATTTTATGAAACAGAAAAATGGTTAAATATATTAGGTGTTGGTGAAGTTGGAAGTTTAAATGAAAAAATTGAAAATAATGATCTTAAAGATTTAATACTTGTGTCAGAAGCTCTTCATGAAAAGAAAATTGCATATATTGCAGATAGGATATCACAAAAAAGTGGAGTTAAAATAGTCTTAATTGCAGGGCCATCTTCATCAGGTAAAACAACCTTTGCAAATAGATTAAGTATACAGCTAAGGGTTAATGGTTTTGTTCCAGTGCCACTTAGTTTAGATGATTATTTTATTGATAGGGAACTTAGTCCTAGAGATGAAAATGGAGATTATGATTTTGAATCAATACATTCATTAGATTTAAAAACTTTAAATGACCATTTAGAAAAAATGTTAGACGGAAAAGAAGTTGAAATACCAACCTATAATTTTCTGAAAGGAAAAAGAGAGTGGCATGGACATAAGGTGAAACTTCCTCAAAATGGAGTTTTAATAGTTGAGGGAATACATGCACTAAACCCTATGCTTACTGAGGCAATTGGGGAAGAATATAAGCATAAAATTTATATATCAGCTTTAACTCAATTAAATTTAGATAATCATAATAGAATACACACAACAGATGTTAGAAAAATAAGAAGAATTGTTAGAGATTTTCTATCAAGAGGATATGGTGGAGAAGAAACATTAAAAATGTGGCCTTCAATTAAAAAAGGGGAGAAAAAGAATATATTCCCATATCAAGAGGAAGCAGATGATATGTTTAATTCAACTCTTGTATATGAATTATGTGTATTAAAACCATATGCTTTAAAGGAATTAAAGAAAATAAGTAAAGACAGTACTGTATTTAATGAAGCTCAAAGATTAATATCATTTTTGAATTTTTTTAGAGAAATACCAATGAATAAAGTACCAGAAAATTCAATATTACGTGAATTTATTGGAGGAAGTTGTTTTTATAAATATTAATATTAATAAATTAATGGGGTATCTTTAAAGATACCCCATTAGCTAATTAATTTATTTTTGATAGTTTAATTTTATATTTTTTAAAAGCTTCTTCAATAAGAAATTTATTATTTTCACTTACTTTAAAAGTAAGTGTTGATTTTTGTGTGAAAATAACAATATTATACTTGTTTTTGCTTTTAGATATTTGGACACTTTTTATGTACTTATAATCTATAAATTGTCCTATATAACATATTCCATCTTGACAAAGTGTAAATTTTAGAGAAAACACTGTTTGATAAATTATAAATATTACAGGTAACAAAATATATAAATTCATAACGTTATTAATAGAATATTTTGTAGCACTATTAAATGCTATAAATGATGATATTAATATAAAAATTATAAGAACTATATTAAAAATTGCAACATTTGAAAATACTCTAACAGTTATAAATGGTCCTTTTTTCTTATGACGGTTTTCAATTGTAAGACTTCTTCCTATAAAAAAAGCAACAGCTAAAAATAATAGTATTTCTAATATAGGCATATTTTTCATAAAATCCCCCTCCTTATACATATATAGATATTTATATAATATCAGATTTTTACAGTATGTAAACAATTAAATCAATAATTAAAAATTAATAAATGGATATTTATAACCATTTATTAATTTAATTTTATTCGTATATTTTTACATTAACACGATTTTCCCTTAATTTCTTTGCTAAAAGTTCCATTTTTTTATTACTTATTCTAAAAGTAATAGAATCTTTATTAACTTCTATTAAAATTATAGAAGAAGAACGTTTTTTACCAATACTTAATTTAGTTATCTTTTTATAATCAATATATTGCCCCATACAAAGTAAGCCATGATTAAATAAAACTAATCTTGAAGCTTGAATTCCTTGGAATACAAATAATATTAATATTAAAAGTATAAATATGTATTTAATTGAGAATAGGTTAATATTATTAGCTTTTATATAAGTTAAAGGAATAATTATTAAACCTATGTTTATTAAAGCTACCCCAGAAAATATTATAAAGGTAGTTTTTTCTGATTTTTTACTGCATATGTGTTCAATATATATTGCTTTACCTACCAAAAATAATAAAGTTAAAACAATGACTATATTTAAAACAATAGAAAAATATTTCATATTAATCCTCCTTAAAATATATACATATAAGATTTTAAAGCTAAAAGAGAATAAATGTGTGAATAAAATGTTAAATATACTTAAAATAATAGAATTTAACTTATAAATGAACCTTGTACAAACTATCTAAATGTAGTTAAATTAATATATAATTTAGAAAAAGAGGTGTTTTATCTGTGGTAAATAAAGAAGCTAAAGATTACATAAAGGAAATAACTAAAGCATCAGCTTATTTTATATTTAGGAATGGTCCAGTTAAAAAGTTATATGAAGAAGGAAAATTAACAGATGAAGAAATTAAAGATATTCAGGAATATCTTCAAAATCATCTAGCATATCTTTATAATGTTTTATTAGAGGAAGGTAATGTTAAAAAATTTGACTTAATAACATCAACAATGAATAAGTTTTATGTAAATGATCATTCAAAAATAGAAATGAATGATGATGGATTTGATAATTTTTATAATAGTTTATTTAATCCAAATGTAAGTAAGTCAGGAATTAAATTTAAATAAAAGAACTCGCAAAATTTTGCGAGTTCTTTTTCTAAAGTTTTTCAACTTTAACTTTTCTATCTTTTAATAACTCATAGAAGTCATCTGCAGACGATTTATTTATTGAAAAATTAAAGGCTGTTTTTTCAAACTTTAATTTTAATAAATATCTATTTTCTGATTTTTTCTTAAATATAACAGATTGTATATCATTGTAAGGAACATTATAGTACATATAATATAATGAATTATGTGTAAGTAATATTCCTGAGTTTATGAATGTATTTAGTATTAAAAGTAAAATAATTATAACTGATAAACTTTTTTCAATCATTGAACTTTTGTCAACACAAATTATATAAATACAAGCCATAATAACTAAAACTATTAAAGTTATTGTAAATGATAAATTATGATTTTTAATTATTACGTAATGACCATCTTTTTTTAAAGAAGATCTTTTAAAATAATTTTTTAAAATAGCAGAAGAATATATAATTATGAAGGCTATTTCTATAATTAAGAATAAATTCATAAAACTTACCTCCTTTTTAAAATTAGTATTAATAGCAAATTAAATATAACATCATTGTATGAATAAAAAATTAACAGTATTTAAAATTAAATTAAAACTAAACTCTTTAGACTAGTAAAAATTATATTATTATTGTACCCTATAAATTCAAAGATAAAAATTAAATTGAGATAAAATTAAAAAAATATTTATTGAAAAAGTATACATTCATAGATAAACTATAATTGAATAAAATTTATAAATGAAATAAGGTGAAATAACATGAATAATGTAGGTATTTTTGATATTTTAGGACCGATAATGATTGGGCCATCAAGTTCACATACAGCTGGAGCAGCAAGACTTGGAAAGGTTGCAAGGGCAGTTGCTGGTGATGAAATTTTAGAAGTAACATTTTATTTGCATGGATCCTTTGCAAAAACATATAAAGGACATGGAACAGATAGAGCATTGGTTGCTGGAATACTTGGTATGGAACCAAGTGATAAAAGATTAAGAAATTCACTAGAAATTGCAAGAGATAAAGGGCTTAAATTTTCTTTTGTAGAAAGTGATTTAGGAGATGTACATCCTAATACTGTTAAATTTGTTATGTTAACAAAGTCAGGAAAAACAAGAGAAGTTGTTGGATCATCTATTGGTGGTGGAAGCATTAAAATTAATGAGGTTAATGGAAATAAAGTGGAATTTACAGGAGATTATCCAACTCTTATAATAGGACAAAAAGATGTACCTGGTGTTGTTTCTAAAGTAACTAAACTTCTTTATGATGAAGGAATAAATATTGCATTTATGAGTGTTTTTAGAAGACAAAGAGGACAAGGCGCAAATATGATATTTGAGCTAGATTATGGTGTAAGTGAAGATATTATAGAAGAGATTAAGAAAATAGAACATATAAGTAGAGTTATTATGATTAATCCTGTAAAGGAAGGTGAAGAATAATGATTGCAAGAAGTGGTGAAGAACTTTTAAGAATATGCGAAGATAAAGGGATATCTTTAAGTGAATATGCAATAGAAAGCGAAATGGAAAAGTCAGGTGATTCAAGGGAAAAAGTAATAAATAAAATGAGAAATACCTTGAAAGTTATGATTGATTCTGCAACTGAAGGAATGGAGAATGAAGTTTATTCAGTTAGTGGATTAATTGGAGGAGATGGATACAGAGTTAATGAGTATCTAAAAAAAGGAGAAACTTTAACTGGAACAACAACTGTTATGGCAATGGCAATGGCACTTTCATCTTCAGAAGTAAATGCTTCAATGGGAAGAATAGTAGCGTGTCCAACTGCAGGTTCTTGTGGAATACTTCCAGCTGTAATATTATCAGCAGGAGCTAAACTTGATAAAACAGAAGATGAACTTGTAATGGGACTTTTTGCATCAGCAGCAGTTGGAACAATAATTGCAATGAATGCAACAGTTTCAGGAGCAGAAGGAGGATGCCAGGCTGAATGTGGATCAGCAGCAGCAATGGGATGTGCAGCTGTAATCTCAATGATGGGAGGAACTCCAAAAATGAGTTTAGATGGAGCTGCAATAGTTATTAAAAACATATTAGGATTAGTTTGTGATCCAGTGGCAGGTCTTGTTGAAATACCTTGTGCAAAAAGAAATGCAGCAGGGGCTGTAAGTGCTCTTTGCACAGCTGATTTAATAATGGCAGGAGTTGAATCTAAGATTCCTTTTGATGATACTGTTTCAGCAATGTATAAAGTTGGAAGACAACTTCCACCATCTTTAAGAGAAACTGCTATGGGGGGAGTTGCAGTAACAAAGACAGGTCTTAAGCTAAAAAAACAAGTTTTTGGAGATAAATAGTACATTTATATAAAATTATTTAAAATTAAAATATTAATTTTTATAAAAAAGCCTATTTCATGATTTAAATAATTATGAAATAGGCTTTTATTCTATAATGAATTTAATTTTCTTTATCTAAATTAAATTTAAGTTCTTCTTCAACAATTTCAAGAGATAAAAAAACTGAAATTATTGGAAGTAATATTCCTATAATTGATATTATTTGAGGTTTTACTATTAAAGTTGTTTTTAATATAAAAATAATTATAATAGAAATGATACCAAATCCAACCCAAAGCTTGCCAAGATTAGTATTAGCAAAAATCCAAGCTTTAACTGATCTCATTGAACGTTTAGTCCTATATCCACAATGTTCATTAATTTTATCTGGTGGATTAATTATAAATAATCCTCCTAAAATAATCATAATAATTGGAATGAAATAGTCAACAGAATATCTTAAAAAGTTCATAAAATCCCCTCCATTTTATGTTAAATTATATTCTTAATATAATTATAATATAACATAAATAATAGTCTTTTTGAAAACGATTTTAAAAATAAAAATTATAATTATTACTAAATTTAAATAGATGATAATGTAATAAGATTAATATAAATGAATATTATAATAATTGAATTACTTAATTTTAGGAGATTAAATGGATTCTTTTGAATTTAATTGTTTTGAAGATATTTTAAAAAAATGCGGGATACCTTTTGATGAATATAACAAAAATGCTAATTCAAAAGGACATGATAAAAATCCAGGATGTAATGATATACCTGGAGGATTTCAAGATTTACATCCTCAGTTATTTGTAGTTATATGTGAGGTTATGGGGCAGATAATGGCAGGAAATATGCCATTTAATGTACAAAATTCAATAGGAAATTGGTTTGAATTACTAGGACAAGTTATATTAACATATAGTGCTCAGCAACAGTATTTTCAAAATGGTCCTGGAAGATACTATAATAGAAAATATAAAAATGTAGGTAATCCATTTTGTACAACTGCCCCATCTACAGATAATGCAAGTGACTATGGAGAAGAATGTATTAATTATGATTCTGAATTAAAGGACTTAAAAGATAAAATAAATTTACTAATAAATGAAATAGAATATTTAAAAGATGAAATAGAAGATATTAAAACAGGAAAGTAGAGGTATGCTAATTAAAAACTTAGTATACCTTTATTATTTGTATAAAATAGAAAAATTATTATTAGTTATATAAAGAAATTTAGTAAATCTACTTAAATAAGGTTTTATAGAGTAAGTTAATATTTTTTTATCTAAAAATATATAATTGAATACCTATTAAAATTATAAAAAAATACTATTTGTATTATATAAAATATAGTAGTAGTATCAAAATATAGAGTGTTAAAAAAAACACAATTAATTAAATTAATATGGTTTAATAATTTGGAGGTAGTAGCATGGGATATAGGTTAAAAATCCAAGAAGTTAATGAGTTGTTTAAAGAGCTAAAAAAAGAATACAAAATTTATGCACCAAAAAGATTTAGTAAGCAGGGAAGATATTCAGATACTGACATAATAAAGTATGCTGAAATAAACACAGTTGATGAAATAGTGTATGATGAAAAGTCAACATATCCTGCTAAGGAAGTAGTTACTCCAATAAATCAAACATTATATTATTTTACAGAAGATGAATTCAGAGAAAGTAAAATTCCTCACAGTAAAAAAATATTAATATTTGCAAGACCTTGTGATATAAATGCACAAGAGAGACAAGATAAAGTGTATCTAGAAAATGGAAACTTTCAAGATGAATTTTATAAGAGAATGAGAGATAGAGTTAAATTTGTATGCATGGAATGTGTTGAAGGGTGGGATACATGTTTTTGCACATCTATGGGAAGCAATAAAACAGATAATTATAGTTTAGCCGTTAGATTCTCAAATGATTCAGTATTATTCAATGTAAACGATGAGGAGTTTAAGGATTACTTTAATGGATCAGAAAAGGAAGATTTTACTTTTGAATTTATAAAAGAAAATAAGACAAAAGTTACTATTCCCGAAATAAAGGATAAAGAAGTACTTGAAAAATTAAAGAAACATCCTATGTGGGAAGAATTCAATAAGAGATGTATAGGATGTGGAAGTTGTACAATTGCTTGTAGTACATGTACTTGTTTTACAACTGTTGACATAGCTTATAGCGAAAATGGAAAAGTTGGTGAAAGAAGAAGAGTTGCAGCATCATGTCACGTAAATGGATTTGATGAAATGGCTGGAGGACATACTTTCAGAAATACTTTAGGAGACAAGATGAGATATAAAGTACTTCATAAGATTCATGATTATAAAGAAACTTTTGGAGATAATCATATGTGTGTTGGCTGTGGAAGATGCACAGATAGATGTCCTGAAAATATTTCAATTACAGCAACAATTGGTAAAGTAGCAAAGGCTGTTGAAGAAATTTGTGGAGGGGATAGTAATGAGTAATAATATATTAACACCAAAGCCATGTAAAATTCTTAATGTAACAAAAGAAAGCAATTTAGAATATACTTTCAGAGTAGAAACTGATATAGTTCCAGAACATGGTCAGTTCTTACAATTATCAATACCAAAGTTTGGAGAAGCTCCAATATCAGTTAGTGGCATTGGAGAAGGTTATTTAGATTTTACTATTCGTGCTGTTGGTAAGGTTACAGATGAAATATTTAAATTAGAACCAGGTGATACATTATTTTTAAGAGGACCATATGGAGTAGGTTGGCCTGTAGAACAATTTAAAGGAAAAAATGTTATTATAGTTGCTGGTGGTACAGGAGTTGCACCAGTTAGAAGTATAATAAATAAATTCTATAATGAACCAAATTACATAGAAAGTTTAAATTTAATATTTGGATTTAAAAATGAAGATGGAATATTATTTAAGCAAGAACTAGAAAAATGGAAAGAAAGATTTAATACAATCTATACTTTAGATTCTGGAGAAAAAGAAGGATGGGAAACTGGATTAGTTACTACTCATTTAGACAAATTACCTATTAAAGATTTTGGAGATAACTATGAAGTAATTATAGTTGGACCTCCAGTAATGATGCATTTTACAGCACTAGGTTTCTTAAAACTTGGAGTTTTAGAAGAAAAAATTTGGGTTTCATTTGAAAGAAAAATGTCTTGTGCAGTTGGAAAATGTGGACACTGCAGAATAGATGAAACTTATGTTTGTCTTGAAGGACCTGTATTTAATTATACTAAGGCAAAAACATTGTTAGATTAAAAAGGAGTGTTATATATGAATCATGATATAGATATTAAAAAGGTAAGAACTAATTGCTTCCGTCAATCTAAGGTTCCTGGAGAATTTATGTTTCAAATGCGTGTACCTGGTGGAACAACAAATGCTAAGTATTTAGGAACTGTTCAAGAAATAGCAGAAAAATGGGGAAATGGAACATTTCATATAGGAATGAGACAAACTTTTAATATTCCTGGAATTAAGTATGAAAATATAGATAAAGTAAATGCTTTTGTTAAAGGGTATTTAAAAGAAGTTGAAGTTGAAGAATGTAATTGTGATATGGAAGTTGATGATAATGGATATCCAACAATTGGTGCAAGAAATATTATGGCTTGTATAGGTAATACTCATTGTATAAAAGGAAATGTAAATACAAAAGAATTGGCAAAGAAGATAGAAAATTTAATTTTTCCTTCACCATATCATATAAAAGTATCTGTATCTGGATGTCCAAATGATTGCGGAAAAGGTCACTTCCAAGACTTTGGAGTAATTGGACAAGCAAGAATGGAATACCATCCAGAAAGATGTATTGGTTGTGGAGCTTGTGTTAGAGCTTGTGAACATCATGCTACTAGAGTACTAAGCTTAAATAGTAGAGGAACAATTGATAAGGATGCTTGCTGTTGTGTTGGTTGCGGAGAATGTGTTCTTGCATGTCCAGCAAGTGCTTGGACAAGAAAACCAGAAAAATTCTACAGAATAGTTATAGGTGGAAGAACAGGAAAGCAAACTCCAAGAATGGGGAAAACATTCATTAATTTTGCTACAGAAGAAGTAGTTCTTGGAATATTTGCTAACTGGCAAAAGTTCTCTGCATGGGCACTAGATTATAAACCAGAATATTTACACGGTGGACATTTAATAGATAGAGCTGGATACCATAAGTTTAAAGAAATAATTTTAGATGGAGTAAAATTAAATCCAGAAGCTTTAGTTGCTGAAAATATATTCTGGGCAGAAACAGAATATAGATCAAACTTTAATGTTAAACCAATTGGAATGCATAAAAGTATAGAAACAACTAGAAAAATTAGAGAATAAAAATATTATGGAAAAAATATACCCTATAGAGTAAAACTTTAATGAAAAGATTACTCTGTAGGGTTTTCTATTTATATAAATATTATCTCAAGGCGCCAGGATAAAGATAAGCATTTTTAGGTTTTGCTATTGGCGTTATTTCTTTTACAATTATTATTGGTTCACCATCTTTTCCTAATGTTATTTTTCCATGTACATTAAACCAATGATTTGCCTTTAATTTATAAGAATCTTTAAATTCACATTTTGGTCCAGCAACTTGAAGATCTGCAACACAGCAAGTCATAATCTCTCGACCTAAAACAAATTCATTTTTTGATAAAGTTTTATCCCTATATATAAAACCATCAATAGAGATATTTTTATCTTTATAAGAATCAGGATTTGCAAATATTTTTCCTAAAATATCAAGGTAATTAGAATCATTTAACTTTAATGTATTAGAATCTGCATTGTTTGAAATAGCTTCATTATCTAATCTATAAATTTTATCAAAATTTTTATTTTCATAGTTATAGGAATCTTGTATTATTTTATCGTTTCTTTTAACTGTTAACCATTTATTTAAAGAATAGATTGAAAATGCAGTAATTAAAATAAAAAATACTAAAATTCCCTTAAAAATTCCTTTTCTGATATATACATCAAAAATATTAAGAAATTCATTAATAGTAAGGGCAATAAAAGTAACTAATGCAAAAATAACATATTTATTCATCCTAGGATTTAGAAATAATGAAATATTATCAGTATATAACAAATAGAAAAAGAAAATTGAAATAATCAGTAAAATTATAAAACCTATAAAATTTAATATATTAAATCTTTTCAAAGCTGTAATCCTCCAATAATATTAAATAGGAATGTTGTAATAATGGTTGTTATTAAAATATAAAGTGAAAGCTTTATAACAAATTTAACTTTAAAGTTACCTAACAGCATTAAAAGATTTTTTATATCTAGCATTGGACCAAGTACTAAGAAAGATAATATAGAACCTGTTGTAAATTTACCTATGAAAGTACTTGCAATAAATGCATCTGCCTCTGAACATACGGATAATGTAAAGGCTAAGAAAATCATAACTATTATTGAAAGGAAGGGACTTCCTCCAAAAGATGTAAGAATTTCTTTTGGTATAAGAACTTTAAATAAAGTTGAAATAAAGGCACCAAATATTAAGTATTTAGATACGCTAAATAATTCTATTGTTGTATGATTTAATACTAATCTAATTTTAGAAAAATTATTAAAAGTAACTTCGTCGCAACCACAAGTACATTTTTCATAATATGAAACTTCTTTATCTCTAATAGGTAATGGATAATTTTTTTGAGTTTTATGTATTATTAAGCCAATAATTATGGAATTTAATATTCCAAAAAGAGTTCTAAATATAAAAATGCTGTGATTAGTTGCAAAAGCATAGTAAGTTGACATAATTACTATTGGATTAACAATTGGAACAGAAAGCATAAAAGTAATTGCAATTGATAAAGGGACACCTTTATTTATTAATTTTTTAGTTATTGGAATAATTGCACATTCACATACTGGAAAAATAATTCCTAATAGTGAAGTGAAAAATAATGCTAAAAAAATATTTTTTGGAATAATTTTTGCAATAAAGTTTTCTGAAATAAATAATTGTATAAAAGAAGATATTAATGAGCCAAGTAATATAAAGGGGATTGCTTCTAATAATATCCCAATAAAAATAGTCATAATATTATTAAATATCATCTTTGTATCTCCTTTGAATCTTTAGTTAGTATTTGTAAAATAGTAAAAAAATCTTTATAAAATAAAGAAGATTTTTGTATTTTAGAATTTAAGTTAGATACTGATTCAAAGTCTATAATATAAGCTTTTCTATTTAATAATTTAATAGTTTTCTTTATATTATTTAAGCTTTCATAACTAACTTTAGATTTATTATTAATTAAAATTATATTTCCATGCTTTATAGGTGAAATTATAATACTTCCCATATTATTAAGATATATAGGAAATAATTTACTATCAATAATATTTACGATTTCTTTTATTTTAAAAACCCTTTTAAAATCTTTTGAATTTACCATAGTTAAAAGTTCGTTTAAATCCCTACTTCCATTAAACTCTATAATTATTCTATTAGGATGATACTTTCTCCTAAAATAATTTAATAATTTAAAATTAATTTCTTTTGTTGGAGGAAAGTATTCAATTGCAATATTAGAATCTAATGAATATTTTTCATCTATTTTTCCTTCTCCATTTTCAAAAAGAAGAATTACTATTTTTTCACTTTTTATTAAAGTTTTAGAGAGTAAAGAATTTATAAATGTAGTTTTTCCACAATCTAAAAAGCCTGTAACCAGTTCAATGTTAGTTTTATTAAACATAAATTAAGATTCTCCTAAAAATAATTCTTTTAATTTATCTTTATTTAATTTGCATCCTATAATGCAAATTTTACCCTCTTTTTCGTAATTAGCCTTCTGTATAGATAGTTCATCTGGAATAAAATTAAATTGCATAAAATGGTTGTTAGTACACTTTAAAAAGCCTTTAGCTATTAATACAGTTCCATAATTTTTATCTTTTAGTTTAGAAATTATAGCAGTTATGTTTTCTTCAGTAAATATTCTTGAAGTGCTTAAACTTAATGTTTGAAAAGAGGATAATGTTTTCTTTGTTAATGATTTTTTAGTAATTTTAAAATTACTAAATTTAATAGGTTGATTTATAGGTTTAAAATTTTTATTGTTAGCATTTAATGTGATAGGGGAGATATTATTTAAATCTAACTCATCTAAAGATGTAATAATTTTTATCTTTTTATTTAAATTTATAATTTTTTCTTTAATGTCAGCTAATTCTTTTTTATTTAAAAAGTCACTTCTACTTATTAATATTATCTTTGCATTGGCTATTTGATTTACATAAAAATCACTAAAATTATTTAAGTAAACATTAAATTTAAGGGGATTTACTACTGTTATAATCAAATTTAATTCAACTAAGTCCTTTAAATCATCCTTTTTATATATCTCTATTATTTCAGAAAGTTTTGCAACTCCAGAAGGCTCTATTAATATTCTGTTAGGCTTGTACATATCAATTATATCTTTAATAGCTTTAGTAAAATCACTAGAAACACTACAGCATATGCACCCTGCATTAATTTCTTTTATCTTTATAGATGAATCCTTTAACATATCTCCATCAATACCAATATCTCCAAATTCATTTTCTATAAGAACAATTTTTTCCTTATTATAATTTTTATTATTTAATAGTTTATTGATTAATGTAGTTTTACCAGCTCCTAAAAATCCAGAAAATATATCTATTTTGGTTTTCATATATTTAAATCTCCTTTTCATATAAAATATAAATGCAATTCATTTGCATTAACATAAAATATATATACCATAAATGCAAATAAGGTGCAATTACAAAAATATTAAAATAATTTAATATAAAAAGAGCTACCCTAAAATTTAAGATAGCTCTAAAAATATTTTATCTATGATTTAAATTTACCTAAGTCATCAAAATTTTCTTTAAGTTCTTTATCTACAACTACTAAAGGAATAAACATACATGTAAGTGAAACAATTAAACATATAATTGAAACTAATTCATTATTAAAGGTTAAAGCACTCTTTAATGCAAATGTAAAAGCAAAAGAAAATGTTCCAAATATTAACCAAAGCTTACCAAGATGGTTATTTGCAAAATCCCAAGTTTCTTTTGTTTTCATTGAGAGTGATGTTCTATAACCGTAAAATTCATTAATTTTTTTTGGTGGATCAAAAATTAATATTAATCCAAAAATTATCATTGATAAAGGAATTAAAATGTCAATTAAATTGCTTATAATATTCATAAAATTTCCCCCCTCAGCTAACAAGAAATCGTTTTCTATTATATTTATATTATACCATTAAATAGTAAGAAAGGTTTATAATATTAAATCAATATGTTAGTGTTTTTTACTTTTTTATAATTATAAATTTTGATTTATTATTTAAAAAATTTTTTTAATAATAGAGTTTTATAGAGATTAAGTGGAAATAATTATATAAGCATAAAAGAAAATATAAATAAAAATAATGTATAATAATATTAAGAAAAAAGGAAAGAGAGTAAAGTTATATGAATAATACTCAAAGAGCTTATTATGCCCTTAAAAAGTTTTATGGGTATGAAAGTTTTAGAGAAGGACAACTAGATATTATAAATACAATTTTAAATAAAAGAGATGTTTTTTGCCTTATGCCAACAGGTGGAGGCAAGTCTATATGTTACCAGATACCTGCAATTATATTTAATGGTATAACATTAGTTATTTCACCTCTTATTTCTCTTATGAAGGATCAAGTAGACTCCTTAAAAGAAAATGGTATACCTTCAGTTTATATAAATAGCACTTTAAAAAATGAAGAAATAAAAGAAATTTTAAAGGATGCAACTTTAGGTCTTTATAAACTTATATATATAGCACCAGAAAGATTAGAATCAGATTATTTTAAAAATATGATTAAAGGTTTAAATATTTCTCAAATTGTCATAGATGAAGCCCATTGTGTTTCAGAATGGGGACATGATTTTAGAAAAAGCTATAGATATATAAAACCCTTTTATGAAAGCTTAAATACTAGACCCATTATATCTTCTTTTACAGCTACTGCAACAGAAGAAGTAAGGAAAGATTCAATAAATCTTTTAGGACTTAAGGAGCCTTATATATTTTTAGGAGATATAAATAGAAGTAACTTAAATATAAATGTACTTAAAGAGGTGGATAAAGAAGAGGAACTTAAAGATATAATAAGATCCCATGAAGGGGAATCAGGAATTGTTTATTGTATTTCAAGAAAAGAAGTTGAAATAATTTATGCTAGGTTAAAGGATTTAGGATATAGTGTTTTAAAATATCATGGAGGAATGAAGGATTCTGAAAAAGAACAATCACAAGAAGAGTTTCTATTTGAGAAAAAGGATGTAATGATAGCAACTAATGCTTTTGGAATGGGAATTGATAAATCAAATATAAGATTTATAGTACATACAACTATTCCAAAAAATTTAGAATGTTATTACCAAGAAATTGGTAGAGGGGGAAGAGATTCTGAAAACTGTGATTGCTATCTTTTTTATTCTAGAGATGATATAAGGAGAGTTGAGTTTTTAATAAATAAAAGCAGTGGAATAAACAGACGAGAAATAGCCCTTAGAAAGCTTCAAGCTATGGTTGATTATGCAGAAAGTAATAGTTGTTATAGAGAATTTTTATTAAAATATTTTGGCAATAAATATATAAGTAGTTTTTGCAATAACTGTTCAATATGTTTAAATAATGATGAAATTCAGGATTTTACAAGGGAAGCACAAATAATTTTATCTACAGTATTTAGAACTAGAGAAAAGTTTGGAATTTCTGTTCTAATTGATATTTTAAGGGGAGTAAAGGGACCAAAGATAATTCAATATAAATTAGATAAGGTTACTACATTTTCCCTTATGAAAGAGTTTAGTTCTAAATTTATTAGAGATTTTATTAAAAATTTATTGAATTTAGGGTATGTTGAATTAAAGCCAGGAACTTATTCAATGCTTATTTTAAATAATAGATCAATGAAGGTTTTAAAATCAGAAGAGAAGGTCTTTATGAAAATTGAAAAAATGGAAGATGAAATATTAAATAAAGATGTTTATAATGCCTTAAAGTCTTGGAGAAAAATAAAGGCGACAAAAGAAAACATAAGACCTTATATAATATTTTCAGATTCTAGCTTAATTGAAATTGCAAATAAAAAACCAAATACAAAAGAAGAACTTATGAATATAAGAGGGATGGGGGAAAAGAAACTTGAAAGATATGGGGATGAAATTTTAAAAATAGTACAATCATTTTAAAATATAATAATAGTCTTAATTTACAAAATATGGTATAATCAATAGGAAATTGTTTACAAATAAAAAGAAAAGGTAATAATTAATTATAAATATTAAAATTAAGGAGGAATTATTATGGGAGCTGAAGTTAAAGAAAATATTAGTTTAGACATACTTGATAAAATTGACATAAGGGTAGGGACTATTAAATTAGTAGAGGATATTGCAAAATCAAAGAAATTAGTTAAACTTACTGTTGATTTTGGAAGTTTTACTAGAACTATATTAGTAGGTATGAAAGGTGAGAGAGATAATCCTAAAGAAATTGAAGGACAGCAAGCTTTATTTATTGTAAATTTACCACCTAAAAAGATGGCTGGTGAAATATCAGAAGGAATGCTTTTTGATATAGGATATCAAGATGGAATTATTCCGGTGTTAGCTCAACCTGAAAAGCCTGTACCAAATGGAACAAGAGTTGGATAAAAATTTTTAAAAATAATATATATTAGGCAAAATAATAAACTTATAACTTTAATGAGTTAGTTTTAAGTAGTTTTTAAAGAGGACTTTGAAAATACAAGTAAAAGTAAAGTTATTTTTCAAAATATAATACTTTATCCCAAATAGTAGATTATTATTAAATAAAGGTTATTTAATTTAATATTATATTGCCTTTATTTTTTTTGTTTTAAATTTATATTTACAATATAAAATTTAAAAAATATTTGAATATAATTACAAAATTGTATATTATGTTAATAATAAGTATAAATTTATTAAAAATTGGCTGTAGATAAGTAAGTTTTAATTTTAGATAGTCATTCAGAGACTTACGTAACCGCTTGTTAAGTATTATAAATAATAGATAAATTTATAAATATAATAAATGAATAAAGGTCTACTAAAGATAAGGAGATGATTAATAGGATAAAAATAAGTAATTATAAGATAAAAAGGGGGCTTAATTTATGAATTACATAAAGAAATTAATAGAGCCATACAAAGGTCTTCCTAAAGAAATATACATATTATTTATAGGAAATATTATAAATGCAGCAGGATCATTTATTGCACCATTAATGACTCTTATATTAACTAAAAAAATAGGGCTATCATCAGAACTTGCAGGGATTTATATTAGTATATTTGGGGTGATTTATTTACCAACTGGACTTATAGGTGGAAAACTTACTGATATGTTTGGAAGGAAAAAAATTATTATTATATTTCAAGGAATAGCTTGCATTCTTTATGGAGCCTGTGGATTTGTAAAGCCAAGTATGATAACTATATATTTAATAATGTTAGCTGGGGCGGCTTCAGGATTTGTATCACCTGCTATAAATTCTATGGTTGGTGATTTAACTGAACCTAAAAATAGAAATGCATCCTATGCACTTACTTATATGGGGTGGAATTTAGGGTTTGCAATAGGTCCATTTGTTGGTGGACTTTTATTTGAGAAATATTTAAATATTTTATTTATAGGAGATGCATGTACTACAGCAATAGCATTAATATTAATCGGCTTATTTGTAAGGGAAACTAAAGGAAGAGAGAAAAGCGAAATAGTTTCTGAAGATAGAGTTTTAGAAAAGGATGAGGAAGGAAGTATATTTAAAATTCTATGGGGTAGAAAGATATTATTGTATTTTGGAATTGTTATATTTGGATACGATTTAGTTTATGGTCAGTGGGGATTTTTATTGCCTATTGAATTATCAAATGTATATGGTAGTTTAGGAGCAAAATATTACGGGTATGTTTCAAGTTTTAATGGAGTGGTTGTAATACTTATGACTCCAATAATAACAAAGTTATTTTATAAAGTAGAAAATTTAAAAAATATATTCTATGGTGGATTATTTTATACATTAGGTTTTGGACTTCTTGGATTTTTTAATTCTATTTTTATGGTATTTATATCAGTATTTATATTTACATTAGGAGAAATAATTTTAGCAACAAATGTTAATACATTTATAGCTAATAATACACCAGCATCCCACAGAGGAAGGATGAATGGTATACTTCCAATTTTAATGGGAGCAGGATATTATATAGGTCCTATTATGGTAGGAAAGGTTTTATCATATTTGGATGATATGAAAACATGGAATATTTTAAGTGTTATTGTGTTATTGTCCACAATATTTGTTGTATATATAAGAAAAATTTATATTAGAAGTTATAAAAATAAATAATAAAAGAGGCAAAATAATAAATTCTTAGTGAAATTTTATCACCTAGTAGAAATTTATCATTTTGCCTTTTTGTAACTTTAAATAATATATTAAAGTTTTATTTTATAGAATTTGTATTTTTTGATTTTTTTCTAGATTTAAAAAAATTAATAAAAAATCGAATTAGTAGAATTATCAATAATGTAGCTTCTAAAAAGTAAAGAAAAGGTTTTAAAGAATCATAAATATAATTTGGTGCTATAAGCTTAACATCTTTATCAATATAGTATGCAATTAATAATAAACCTACTAACTTATAGTTTAAAGATTTTTTTGTTATAAATGCATATATTGTAAAAGCAATAATCAAAAATAATAAAAATAGATTTATAAGAATTAAATTCATTAATAAGTCCTTCTTTCTTAATATCTAATTATTGTAATTATAACATTTTAAGAAGTAATAAGGAATATTTATAAAAATAAGACTTTCTTAAGCTTTATAGTAAACTAGTGAAGGAAAGATAAAATAATTAGTTAATTTTCATGAAAATTGATATGATTAAATTAAAAAAATAAGTAAGACCTTTAGAAGTCTTACTTATTTTTTATTATTCAAAGTAACATACAATTGGAGTACCTGCTGAAATATTATTAAATATTGTTTCAGCTAATTCATGTGGTGAATTTATACAACCGTGAGAACCACTTGTTTTATAAATATCTCCACCAAATTTATTTCTCCATTTTGCATCATGTATACCAATACCATTATTAAATGGCATCCAATAATCAACTGGAGTACTATAATTTTGACCTTTTAATGTAGCATTTCTTTCTTTGTAATATAAGCTATAAACACCTGGAGGAGTTCCATGCTTATTACTTTCATTTCCAGTAACAACGTCTCCTTGAACAACAAGTGAACCATTTTTATAGAACCATAGATGTTGTCTTGTTAGATCAATTTCAACATAAGTGTTTCCTATGTCATTAGCTCCATGTGATACTGCTGTTTGTGAATATTTTGGTTCTTTTGTTACAGTTTCACCTTTTTTTATTATTGAAATTAGACTGCTAGTTTCTTCGGGAATATTAATTGCCCAACCATAAGTACCACCACTAACTTTAACAGTTTTTCCAGTAGAGGAAGCAAAATTCCTTGTTTTTCCACGAGTGTCATAAGTGTTAGCTAGTCCACTTATATAATTTCTAACTTTAGATTCATCAATAAAAGGTTTCATGTTATTATTAACACCAACCCAATTATGAATTAATGATCCATTAACTACTTCTGTATTATCACCAATTTTATAAGTTACTTTTGCTGATACATATTTATCAAGAGTCTTTTTAGCATCCATAACTTCTTGTGATTTAGAAGTATACTTTGGATTTTCATAGCAATTAATATTTTCTAAGTTTAAAGTTTTTTCTCTATTAATTAAAGCTATTTCAATGTCTTTATATAAAATAGATGAATTTACTTTATTTCCATAAACTTCATCAACAATTTTATAACCATTATCTGTATACTTTAAACTAGCATTTTTAGGGTTAACTATATTTTTTTTATCAAAATAAGCTAAATTATTAAAGCATTTATCTAATTTCTCTTTGTTATAAGAGATAATTCCAGGTACTTCATGATTATTTTTCTTAAATATTGAAACAATCCATCCAAAAGGATTTTGATCATCTTTCAATTGTTTGATTTTATCATTTTTATTGTATTTTAAATCAATATCAGATGAAGTGATTTTTTCCTTTACATTGTTTCGTCCTACTAATTCTAATGAATATGTATTAATTCCGGATGATATTTCTTTAGTTACTTCATCAACTGTTTTACATGATGCATTAACATTATTTATGACAGTTCCAAAATAAAAATGATTGATAAAATATAGTGATGTTCCTATATATATGGCAAGTAAAATGCAAAAAGAAATAATAATACCTATAATAATTTTTTTGTTTTTAGTATAATGCTTATCGTGTTGCCTTCTTTTCATAATGATTAATATCTCCCCCTACTACGAAATTTAATATTTAATTTCATTTTATAATTTACTCCTTTCATTTAAATAAAAATTAAATCTTAAATTATATAGTGATTTTAAAAAATTAATTTTATTATTTAAAAAAATATATATTATAATTATCATAATGTAATAAATTTTTAAGAGTTATTAAAGTTACATTATAATTTTACTTCATTACTTAAAAAAATTCCCGTAAAAATACAATTGTTTTTTATTTGTTAAATATTAAATAGTTTTCCATGATAAATTCTTGCAGATTTTAATTTGATAAAACAAATAAAAACTAAGGTTTGATTAGGAAAATAATGTATTTTAATAATATTAAAATTTGTTAATATTAAGTTAACAAATTATAGTATAAAATATGTAGCATAGTTAATATACTTCCAATTTCCCAAAATTTCAAGTGTAAATGTTAAATTGTAATATAATTCAAAATAATTTGGATTAATGGAATAAGTTGATTTACTACAAAGTTAGAAGCTCCACTTATAAAATTTTACATTATTAATTTAATAAAAAAATGTATGAAATTATGTAATTTCATACATTTTTTATTTTTTTTAAGTAGAAATGTTATAAAAATTATGAAAATTGACTAAATAGTATATTTTATGATAATTTCATAAATGAAAAGAATTTTAGGGGGGAGAAAAATGAATATAGAAAAAAAGTTAAGTAATAATGCAGTAAAATCATGGATATTTTCAAGAACAATTTTTTTATTAATTATTATACTTATTTATATTTTAATAAGATTTATAACACCTAATCTGAGTATTCCATGGGTAAGTAATTTTGTTTCTAATCATATAAAAGCAATAAATATAATTTCTTTTATAATAATAGGATTAACGGTTATTGAGGCTTATATTGAACCATTTTTTGAATATAAACAATGGAGCTATAAAATTAATGAAAATGAAGTTTATTTTAAAGAAGGAATCTTTTTTACTAGAAGTGTAACAATTCCAATAGTTAGAATTCAAAATATAAAATTAAATGAAGGTCCTATAAATAGAATGTATAATCTTGCTTCTGTAAAAATTGGAACAGCCGGTGGAGATTTTGAAATACCAAATTTAGATAAACAAGAAGTAGATAAAATAGTTGAATTTCTAAGAAAAAAGATTAATGAAAATATTAAGGAGGAGTTGTTATCTTAGATATGGAAAGTAAAGTTAATAATAAATCCTCATTAAATAAAAAAATTAGAAATGATATAAAAAGTATATTATATAAATTTATTTTAAGTCTTAAAGAAAATATTTTTTTAATTATTTTTGCAATTGTATTCATGAAAAAACTAGCTTACTTAATAGTACCAGTAGTATTAATATTAGATATAGGTTATATTATTTTGAAGTGGTTTAACCAGTATTTTTTATTAAGTGAAGAAGATGCTAGGTATCATTACGGGATTTTTTCTAAAAATACAATAATAATACCTAAAAATAATATAAAATCTATGGATATATCTGTAAATTTATTAGAGAAACTTCTAAGATATAGCAAGGTGAAAATAGAAAGTCCAGTTAAAGATGCAGATTTAGATGAGATAAAAATGTATTTATCAAATGAAAAAATAGATACATTAAAAGATTTTGCCTTTTCAAAAAATACTTATAATGAAAGTTTAGAAAATATAGAAGCTTTAGATATGGAAGAAAATATTAAAGAGAATACATATGTTAAAAAAGTAAGTAATAAAGAATTATTAATATATGGATTAACTACATTTAATATATTAATAATTATAGCTCTTATATTTAAAGGATATAGTGTTTTAGAAAATTTTGTTGAAGGGGAAAAGGTAAATGATGTTATTTCAAGTTCTACTTTATATTTATCAGAAAATGTTTCCTTATTTATTGGTATAGTAGGAATAATAATTTTACTTATTATTCTTAAAGGTATAGCAGTTATTTATTATATGATTAAATATTATAATTTCACTGTTTCAAAAGATTTAAATACTATAAAAGTAAAATATGGTCTTATAAACAGTAGAGAATTTTCTTTTAACATAAACAATGTAAAAATGGTAAGATTAAAATCAAATTTCTTAAGACAAATATTTAAAATTAATGAACTTAGTGTAGTTGTTAAAGGTTATACAGGAGTTGGAGATGAAAATATAGTTTTATATCCAATAGGCAAAGAAAAGGAACTTTTTAATTTATTAAAAAAACTGTTACCAGATTGGATAATAGAAGGAGATGGAGAAGGAATAAATAGAGGAAAATTAATGTTAGTTTTAAAGCCATCTATTATAGTTATTTTAATATCTTTAATAGGCTATTTAATTTTTAGGACTAACTATGTATTTTTACTAAATATTCTATTGATAATAGTAATACCATCATCAATATTAAAAGGAAAAAATTTAAATTTAAAAATTTCTAATAATAAAATAAAGGCAGTTAATGGTGGTTTTGTAAGAAATAAATATATTTTAGACAAAAAAGATATACAAGCTGTACAATTTGAAACAACACCTTTTCAAAAAAAATATAATTTAGGTAAAATATTAATTAATTATTATAGTGAAATAGGGGAAGTAATTACTTTAAATTATATGAAAAAGGAATATGTTCAAAAAATAATTAATTGAATTTAAAAAATATAAATTTAATTAATTATATAAAGTAGTTCTAATGTTTATATACAATAATAAAAAGTGTTCCAAAATTAAATGGAACACTTTTTAAAGTTAATTATTATATTAAAAATTTTATTTTAGCACCAATAAATATTTGCTTCTTTTCTTGGAGCTGTTCTTTGATATTTAACATTAGGATATCCAATTACCATACATGAAGCTATATTTGTATCTTTAATTTTAAGAAAATCTAAAATTTCTTTATTGTCTTTTGCTGCAGTTTGGAAGAATCCACTAAAGAAAGTTCCTAAACCTAATGAATCAGTCATAAGTTCCATATTTGAAGAAGCTAGTCCTCCATCTAGTGGATTTGTAGATGTAACTATTATTAAAACCGGAGCATTGAAAAATAGTTTATCATTATTTACAGGATCTAATTTATAGTTTTCATACATTTTACTCCACATTAGGGCATATCTTTTTAAATGTTCTGTTTCAGGAGTTAAATTGTTTAATAAATATTCTCCTTTTTCTTTTAAGCTTTTATAAGTTAATTCCTTTAATTTTTTAAGATTTTTATCAACAACTATATAGGATACATCCTGATCATTTTTGGCAGTTTGAGTAAATCTTCCTGCTTCTATTATTTTTTCTATTTTTTCTTTTTCTACTTCTTTATTTTTAAATTTTCTTACACTTCTTCTAAATTTGATGAAATTTAATAGGTTATTAGAATCTATTTTAAAACTTTCTTCATTATATTCTTTTACTTCATCCATATTATATTCATCTGTTGATACAGCATTAACTGGACATATAGCAATACAATGTCCACATTTTAAGCAATTTTCATTTTTAATAGTAGCTTTACCATTATTAAGAAATATATCATTTGCAGGGCAATCTTGGATACATTTTGTACATCCTATACATTTTTCACTAGATACTTTAAACATTAATAAACATCTCCTTAAGTTCTTTATATGAATAAAATTCATACTATATACTAGATTTAAAATTAATTTATTGATATTATATCACTATATAATTAGTATAGTCTAATTACTAATATTCATAAAACTATGAATTTAAGTTATGGAAATTTAAGAAGGAGATATTTATGAATTTACAACAGTTAGAATATTTTAAGGTATTAGCAGAAACTAAAAATTTTACAGTTGCTTCTAATAAATTATTAATAACACAACCTGCATTAAGTAAATCAATATTAAAACTTGAAAAAGAATTAAGAGTAGATTTATTTGAAAGAGAAGGACGTAATATTAAAATTACTAAAGGTGGGGAGATATTTTTAAAATATGTTGAGTTAGCTTTGTTTAATATTGAAAAGGGAATTGAAGAAATAAATAATATACAAAGTATTGATGAGAAAAAAATAATAATCTCATCTACTGAATGTATAGGTTCAACATTTATTCCATTTATATTAAGTGATTTTTTAAATGAAAATCCAGATATAAAATTTCAATTTAATAATGGTTCTGTTTTAGAAATATTAAATAGTTTAAATAGTAATGAAATAGATTTAGGATTTATAGATGATATCAATTTTATTAATAGTTATCCAGAACTTAAAGCTGTACTTGTAAAAAAAGAAAAGTATGTTTTAATTGTTCCAAAGGGACATAATCTTTCTAACAAAATGGAGGTTTCACTAAAAGAATTAAAAGAGGAATCTTTTATCATACTTAATAACAATTTAAAAAATAAAAAAATTTCTTACTCTGAACTTATTGGATATACACCAAAAATATCAGTAGAGCCTAATAAAGCAAGTATGTTAATGGGATTAGTAGCTGCAGGTGCTGGAATTGCAATAGTTCCATATACTCCAAGCATAAGTACAAGCAAAATATCTATAGTTAACATAAAAGAAGATATTGGATACAAAAAAATATATATGGCTTGGAATAAAGAAAAATGCAAAAATAATAATATTAAAGATTTTAGAGATTATATAATAAATAAGAAATTTTTAAATTTATAAAAGATATAAAAATATATTACTTATACATAATATATTTTTAGAAAATAATAGTTATATTTATAAAAATGAATAAAAAATTTGAATTGTAAACAATTTTATTCTTTTAAATTAAAATTAATTCAAAAGTGATTCTTTAGTAAAAATAGTTGTTATAATAAACACATACAAATTAATAAACTTTTGAAGATTAGAAGTTTGGGGAGGTTTTTAAAATGAAAAAAGATATAAAGGATTTAAAAGAAGAAATTAAAAACAAAGCCGAAGAAGACTTAAAAGTAGTAAATGAAAATAGTAAAGCTTATAAAGAAGATGAAAAGGAAGCTAATAAATTAGGAAAAGCTATAAATAAAGAATTAGATAATGAATTAAAGGAAGAAGCAGCAGAAGCAAAAGAATTTGCAAAAGAATTAAAAGATAGTATGAAATAAGTACTATATAAAAAATATTTTTATAATTAGAAATTTTAGTTTTAATTTATTTATAAATGCATTTAGTTAAGCTTATAAATTTATATTATTTGTAGGTTTAATCAGATGCATTTTTTTTATAATTATAATAAGAAAAAATTAATAATAGTAAGGGGAAAAGAATTAGAAAGTTTACACTTCTAATTCTTTTTTTTGTCATAGATTAGTAAATTAGATGAATATATTTTATTAAAGGGAGGGGTAGAATATGGACTTTAAAGAATTTATTCAAAATGATAGAGAAAGCAGGGAAAAGGAAAAATTTAATGGTAACTTTTTAGATTACTTAGAAATAGTAAAGAAAAATCCAGATATAGCTAAACTTTCTCATAAGAGATTATATGACATTATAAGAAAAGATGGTGTTGAAACATTAAAAGGAGAAGAAAACTATAAGGTAAAAAGAATTTATGGAAATGATGTTATAAGAAAATATGGATTTTTTAAGGACGATTTTTTTGGAATTGATAAAGTATTAATGAAATTAGTTAATTATTTTCATTCAGCTGCAATGAAAGGTGAGGAAGCAAGACAAGTTTTATATTTAGTTGGACCAGTTGGTGCTGGTAAATCATCTTTAGTTGAATCTTTAAAGAAAGCATTAGAAGAATGTGAACCAATATATAGTATAAAAGGTTGTCCAATGCATGAAGAACCACTTCATTTAATTCCTAAACATTTAAGACCAGAATTTGAAAATCTCTTAGGAGTTAAAATTGAGGGGGATCTTTGTCCAGTATGTAAATACAGACTTATTCATGAATATGGTGGAAGATATGAAGAGATGCCAATTGAAAAGAAAGGTTTTTCAATAAGATCAAGAAAGGGAATTGGAGTTGTACCTCCAGTTGATCCAAATAACCAAGATACTTCCATTCTTACAGGATCAATTGATATTTCAAAAATGGATATGTATCCAGAGGATGACCCTAGAATATTTTCATTAAATGGAGCTTTTAATGTAGGTAACAGAGGAATGGTTGAATTTATAGAAGTATTTAAAAATGATGTTGAATATCTTCATACAATTATTACAGCAACTCAAGAAAAGTCAGTTCCATCACCAGGTAAAGGTTCTATGATTTATTTTGATGGAGTAATTGTTGCTCATTCAAATGAGGCTGAATGGAATAAATTTAAAGCAGACCATACAAATGAAGCTATTTTAGATAGAATAGTTAAAATAGAAGTTCCTTATTGTTTAGAACTTGATGAGGAAGTTAAAATCTATAAAAAAATATTAAAAAAGAGCAGTTTTAATGCTCACATTGCACCTCATACAATTGATATAGCTGCAATGTTTGCAATACTTTCAAGAATTACTCCTTCAAATAAAGTTGATCCAATTACTAAACTTAAAATTTATAATGGAGAGGAAATAGTTGAAAAGGGATCAACAAAGAGAATTGATATAGGAGAACTTAGGGAAGAGGCAGGTTCTTATGAAGGTATGAAGGGAATATCAACAAGATTTATAATTAAAGCAATTGATAATGCCCTTTCAAATTCAGAGTATAATTGTATTAATCCTTTAAGCATAATGGAAAGTATAATTAAATCAGTTAAGGAAATGGATATTGGTTCTGATGATAAAAAACGTTATTTAGGATTTATTCAAGATACAATTAGAAAAGAGTACAACAAAATTTTAGAAAAAGAAATTACAAAGGCATTTATTCATTCTTTTAGAGAACAGGCAGAAAGTCTTTTTAATAATTATATTGATAATGCTGAAGCATTTGTAAATAAGAGTAAGATAAAAGATTCTTCAACAGGAGAGGAATTGAATCCAGATGAAGAATTTATGAGAAGCATAGAGGAGCAAATTGGAATTTCAGAGTCATCAGCAAAAGGATTTAGGGCAGATGTTACATCTTATATGTTTTATTTAGTTAGAAATGGTGGAATGATAGATTATACATCTTATGAACCTATTAAAGAGGCAATTGAAAAGAAACTTATGGCATCTGTAAAAGACCTTTCAAGAATAATTACAAAATCAAGAGTTAGGGATAAAGAACAAACTGAAAAATATAATGCTATGGTAGATGAAATGCAAAAGAATGGTTATTGCCTACATTGTTGTGATGTTATTTTAAAGTATGCTGCTAATAATCTTTGGAAGGATTAGTTAAAAGTTTATGGCTATTTTTAGAGATAATACAATAAATCCTGTAGAACATGATAGGTCTATTGAAGATAGAAGAAGACATAGGCAATTAGTGGAAAAGTCAATTAAAGAAAATTTAGGAGATATTTTATCAGAAGAAAGCATTATTGGAGAAGGAAAAAATAAAAAATTTAAAATTCCTATAAGGGGAATAAAAGAATATCAATTTGTTTATGGTAGAAATTCTAAGGGAGTTGTAACAGGAACTGGAGAAGAAAAGCGTGGAGATAAAATAGGTTCTGGAAAACCAGGACAAGGAAAAGGTAATAAGGGAGCAGGAAATTCTCCTGGAGATGATATTTATGATACAGAAATAACTTTAGAAGAATTACTTGAGTATATAGCAGAGGAAATTAATCTTCCAAATTTAGATAAAAAAAAATATTCTGAAATAATATCAGAAAGTTCAGGAAAAAGAAGTGGATATCAAAGATATGGTATAAGACCAAGACTTGCTAAAAAGAAAACTGTAATGTCAAAGATTGCAAGAAAGCAAGGGAAAAAACGTGCATTAATTGAGGCAGGAGTGCCAAAAGAAGAAGCTAAAATTGATAGATTTCCTTTTAGGGAAGAAGATTTAAGATTTTATAGAGTTAAACAAAAGCCTAAAAGAGAAAGTAATGCAGTTATGATATTTATAATGGATGTTTCAGGATCCATGGATAGCACAAAAAAATATTTAGCAAGATCATTATTTTTTGTATTATCTAGATTTTTAAAAAGAAAATATGATAATTTAGCTTTTGAATTTATATCTCATACTACAGTTGCAAAGAGAGTTAATGAATATGAATTTTTCCATAAAGCAGAATCAGGAGGAACTTATATATCAAGTGGAATTAATTTAGCTTTAGAGGTTATAAAGAAAGATTATCCAAAGGATATGTGGAACATTTATCCTGTATATGCAAGTGATGGTGATAACTGGACTGAAGATAATGAAAAGGCAATGAGAGCAGTTAGAGAATTATGTGACGTAAGTAATAGATTTGGATACGCAGAGTTACTACCATCAACTTATTCAACAACAATGTATTATAGATTTAATAAAGAAATTGAAAATGAAAATTTTATTCCTATTGTTGTTAAAGAAAAGAAAGACTTATGGGAAGCTATAAAATTTATGCTTAACGAAGAGCTTAAGGAGGATTAAGTTACTTTGGAATATAATTTAAAGGATTTAGAAAAATGGAATGAAAAAATAGAAAAGAAAGCTAAAGAACTAGGATTAGATTATTACCCTCAAGAATTTGAAGTAATAGGATTTAATGAAATGATAGGATATGAAGCATATGTAGGTATGCCTTCTAAATACCCACATTGGAGTTATGGAAAAGCTTATGAAAAAAATAAAACATTATATTCATTAAATTTAACAGGATTACCTTATGAGATGGTAATAAATTCAAATCCTTGTTTAGCTTATCTGATGAAAGATAATACATTATTACTTCAGATTTTAACAATGGCTCATGTTTATGGACATAACGATTTTTTTAAAAATAATAGATTATTTAAAGAAGGGACAAGAGCAAATATGGCTCTTGAAATGTTTAAATTAGATTCAGAAATAATTAGAGGATATATAAATAATCCTTCTATTGGATATGACAAAGTAGAAAAAATTTTAGATGCAGCTCATGCCATTAGATATAGTATAGGGAGAAGTATTGGAGTTAAGGAATTAAATGATTCAGAAATAAAACTTAGAAGGATTAATGCTTATAAAGAAAAAATAGCAAATAGAGAATTTTTAGATATGGATAAAGAAATTTCTGAACCAGAAATAGATAAAATTCCATTAGAGCCAAGGGATGATGTTTTTGGATTTATAATTGAATATGGAAAATTAGAGGAATGGGAAAAAAATATTTTAAAAATAGTTAAAAAGGAAACAGAATATTTTTTACCACAAATTGAAACAAAAACAATGAATGAAGGATGGGCATGTTTTTGCCATTATACAATTTTAAAAGAACTTGGACTTTCAGAAGATCTTTATCTTGAATTTTTAAAAAGACATAATGATGTTGTTGCTCCAATAGAAGGTGGACTTAACCCTTATTATATTGGCTTTAAAATATTTATGGATTTAGAAAAAAGATATGGTAGAGAAAAGATTTTTGAAGTGAGAGCTTTAGATAGAGATTCTTCATTTATAAGAAGATATTTAACAAAGGAACTCTGCGAAGAACTTAATTTATTCCAATATGGAAAGAGAAATTTTGATTTTGTAGTTGAAGAAGTTTCTGATGATATAGGATGGAAAATTATTAGGGATAATTTAGCTTTATCATTAGGAGTTGGAGGAATACCTCATATAAGAGTTATAGATTTAAATAAGAAAAATTACACATTAACTTTAGAACATGTATTTGATGGAAGAGAATTAGAATTATCTTATGCCAAAGAAACATTAAGATATTTAGGAAAACTTTGGGGTTATAGAGTTAGGTTAAATACAAAAGATAGGGAAGGAGAAGAATTTACATTAATTTGTGATAATGGAAAAGTTGCGATTTCTTAAAGTAACAAATTTCATTAATTGTGAATAGTTTAAACTATAATAATGATTACTTAGGAGATATATTTTGAATCTAAAAGGAAGTAAAACAGAAAAAAACCTTTATAAAACTTTTTCAGGAGAATCAAGAGCTAGAGGAAAATATAATCTTTATGCAGAAAAAGCAAGAAAAGAAGGATATAGGTGGGTTGGAGAAATATTTGATGAAACAGCTGAAAATGAATATGCCCACTCAAGAGAAGTATTTGATAGATATCTTAGGAAAATAGATAGTACTGAAAATAATTTAATGGATGCAGCTTATTTTGAAAATGAAGAAAGTGAAAGTATATATAAAAATTTTGAAGATATAGCAAGGGAAGAAGGCTTTGAAGAAATTGCAGATTTTTATAAAGAACTTCAAGAAGTTGAGGAAAATCATAAAAAAAGATTTTTAGCTCTTTGCGAAAAAATAAAAACAGATACTATGTTTAAATCTGATAAAGTAACTTACTGGCAATGTATGAATTGTGGATATATTCATGAAGGAATGGAAGCTCCAGCTGTATGTCCTTTATGTAAATATGAAAGAGAATATTTTAAGCCTTATTGTAAGGTTAAGTAAGCTTAGGAGGAAAGCATATGTATTGTAGGTATCCAGATGGAGGGGATTTCTTTTTTGAAATAGATGAAAGTGAAATAATTAATTTTGAAGAATTAGTAGATTTTGAAGAATTAATTGATTTTGATGAAAATTATAGAGACAAGGATAAAAAATATTGTAATTACAATAAAAATATTAGTTGTGAAAAGCATATTAAATTAAATAAAGAATATCCAATTGATCTAAAAAAATGGCTTAAAACAGATGATGAATATGCAAATGATATTACTTCTAAATAAAATAGTTGGTACTTTTATTAGTACCAACTATTTTTTTTAGAATGTAATTTGAAAATGTAATAAAATAAATAATTTATTAATAATATAAGATGTACCATTTTATTTAAAGGGAAGGAATATTATGCATGAAAAGGTAATGGCATCACATTTTGATGATCTTGTGAAGCTTACAGATTTATTAAAAAGATATGTAGATTCTTATAGGCTTTTAGTTTCAAGTGCAGCAGAACTTAACACTATATCTGAAAGAAGAACAAAGGAAGTTGAAAGGGCTATAGATAGAGTTAATGAAATAGGTGGAGTTATTGATGATCTAATTAATATAATAGAAAAATATCAAGAAGGTTATTTAAGATATAGTAAATTTAAAAATGATATAGTTATTTCAAATTATGAAAAAGGGAAAATAAAAAATGGACTTACAGAAGTAATTCAGACAGAAATAAATAATGAACTTAATTTTTTTAATGCTTCTTATGAAAAAAGAGAAGATGAAAAATAAAATATCCCAGGTAATAAAAACCTGGGATATAAAAATTATAATTTCTTTAATTTTAAATTACTTACCATTAAATAAGATCCTAAAATCATTAGTATGACTGGTATTATTGTATTAATATTTTGTATTTTAATATAACATGCTATAATTGCGAAAAGTGCCATGAAACAACCTGCAATTGTAATAGGTATTCCTGTAAATACACCATTAAATGTAGATATGTTGTATCTAGCTAGCCTAAAAGCTCCACAAATTGGGAAAGCTAAAAGAATTATGTAACCTAATAATCCTAGCGGACCAAATGAATTTAAATTAAATAAAGAATATATTAAAAGTGAAGGTGCAACTCCAAATGATACAAGATCAGCTAAAGAATCTAATTCCTTACCAACTTCACTTGATACTTGTAAGTATCTGGCAATCCTTCCGTCATACCTGTCTACTAAACCTGCTAATAATATAAGGATAGCAGCTTGAATATATTTTCCTCCATCAGTGAAGGTTGATAAAATTGATAAAACTCCACATGATAAATTAATAAAGGTAAATATATTAGGAATACAACTTTTTTTCATATAACCACTCCTAAAAATCATAAATAACTTACAATAAATAATTATATCATACAAATTATTATATTACTAAGTATAAAAGAAGATTTAAGAAAAAATTTAGGTAGTGTTGATTTTTAATAAATTTATACTGTTTTTAAATTAGTAGACAATGTAAAAAGTGACAGGTATAATATAAATTAATGCTATAACAAGGAGGAAGAAAAAAATGAAAAAAGTACGTTTCATTTATAATCCCTATTCTGGAGAAAATGCAATAGTAAATGAATTAGATAATGTTATAAAAATTCATCATAATGCAGGATATCAAATAATTCCATATAGAATAGAAAGAGGACGAGATATAATTGAAGCATTAGATTGTATTGATGAAAGTTATTCATATGTTCTTATAGCGGGAGGCGATGGAACAGTGGATACTGTTTTAAATGCAATGATGAAGAGAAATATAAAACTTCCAATAGCAATACTTCCAGTTGGAACAGCAAATGACTTTGGTAAATTTTTAGATATGCCTAGTAATGTAAAAGAGGCATGTAAAAGAATAATTAATTCAAAACCACAAAAGGTGGATATTGGTAAAATAAATGATAAATATTTTATAAATGTTGCAAGTACAGGGCTTTTCACTGATATATCACAAAAGACTGATTTACATCTTAAAAATGCAATAGGAAAGCTAGCTTATTATATTAAAGGATTAGAAGAATTACCTAATTTTAGAAAACTTAAAGTTAATTTAAAATCAAAACAATATAATTATGATGGAGAAATGTACTTATTATTATTATTTAATGGAAAAACGGCAGGAAATTTAAATCTAGCAACAAAGGCAGATGCTCAAGATGGTATGCTTGATTTAATCTTATTTAAGGCTGTGCCATTAATTGAACTTTTACCTCTTTTCTTGAAGGTTTTAAGAGGAGATCATTTAGACTCGGAAAAGGTAGTTTATTTTAAGACAGATGATATTTTAATTGAGTGTGATGAGGATATAGTTACTGATATTGATGGAGAGAAGGGACCTGAATTTCCATTAAGAGTTCAGTGCATAAAGGGTGGAATAGAAATTCTAGGATTAAAGGAATAAATATAAACTCTCATAAATTATGAGGGTTTTTATAATATTTATTAATAGATAAATATTAGATTAATTATATATTAATTTTGAAAAAATGTTGCCTTTTTAAACGAATATAATATAATAAAAATATAGATTATTTTTATTATTAAAAATTAACTAAGGTTTTGTTATGTGCAAAACCATTTTTTATTGTGCAATAATTTATAAATTTCAATAAATAAGGATGGTGTTTTTAAATGGAGGCTGGACCTCAGTTGGGAGATAAACCAAAACTCAATAATATGTCTTAGGGTAAACCTCTATTTAATTTTTAAGCTATAGATAGATTTTGTTAATTAGGAAATAGTTTTATTAGGTTTCTCTAAGATAATAGAGGGGAGATGAACTATTTTATGAAACAATTAACAGTTTTCTTATATACTAATATATTAGGAAATAAAATATATGATGAATTCAATGATGTTATTGGAGCATTAAAGGATGTTTATGTAACTACTGAAGATGGATATCCAAGAATAATAGGATATAAAGTTAAAAGAGATGGTTCTATTTATCATTATGAATTTAGAGATATCAATTTTTATGATAATGATGGAAAAGTAGTTATAAAAACAAAAGGAAGTAAAGAAATACTTCCAAGAACTTATAGTTATCTTTTGTCTAGACACCTTTTAGATAAGAAGATAGTAGATATAAATGGAAAACAAGTTGTTCGAGTTGATGATTTAAGAATAGCAAAAATTGCAGGAGAATATAGGGTTGTTGCAGTTGAAACAGGACCTCTTGCTAAATATAGAAGAATGGGAATTGGATGGCTTGCAAAATTTATTTATAAAATATTAGGCAAAAGCTATGATGACACAGTTTTAATGTGGGATGATGTTGAGTCATTAGAAATGATAAATAATAATTTAAAACTTCAAGTACCATATAAAAAACTTTCAAAACTTCATCCAGCAGATCTTGCAGATATATTGGAAGAATTAGATAGTAAATCAAGAAAGCAAGTGTTTGAATCTTTAGACGAAGATTTAGCAGCGGATGCGTTGGAAGAATTGGAACAGGAATATAAAGGTAAAATAATCAAAGAATTATCAGAAATTAAAGCAGCAGAGCTTTTGGAAAACATGCCAAGTGATGAAATTGCTGATCTTTTAGATGAACTTGATGAGGAAGAAAGAGAAAAAATATTAGTTAATCTTGAAAAAGAAGATGCTGATGAAGTAAAAGAACTTCTAGAATATGAAGATGAAACAGTCGGTAGTATAATGGCGAAGGATTTTATTTCCCTTAATTTAGATATAACAGTTAAAGAAACAATTGATATATTAAAGGAAATGGAACCAGATGAAGAAGTTATGTATTATATTTATATAACAGATAAAGAAGATAAGCTTCAAGGAATAATTTCTTTAAGAGATTTAATTTTAAGTGCTGGAGATAAAAAATTAAAAGAAATAATGGAAGATGATTTTAATGTATTAAAACATGAAGATGATATTGAAGAAGCCATTGAACTTGCAAACAAATATGATCTTTTATCAGTGCCTGTTGTAGATGAAGAGGAGAGGTTAGTTGGTATAGTTATAATTCATGATATTATAGATGAATATTTATATCCATTATGGAAAAAGAAAAATAAAAAAGCAAAAGAGAAGTAATAGTTTTGATAACTTTTTATGATTAAGCTCATTTAAAAATCTTAATCATAAAAAGTTTTTATTTAAATTTCATAAATATTCAATAATAGTAAATTATATGGTATAATTATGTAAATGTTTAAATGCAGTATTGATTAGCAAAATAGTTTGATATTGTTTAAACAAAAAATAATTTGAGGGGAGAAAATAATATTGAAACTAACAATTAAAAAAAAGAAAAACATAGCTTTAATAGCTCATGATAATAAAAAGAAAGAGTTAATAGAATGGGCAAATGAGCATAAGGAAATATTAAAAGAACATAATCTTTGTGGTACAGGGACTACCGCAAAACTTATTTCTAATGAAACAGGATTAAAAGTTCATCCATATAAAAGTGGACCAATTGGGGGGGACCAGCAAATAGGTGCTGCAATAATAAATGGAGAAGTTGATTTTATGATATTTTTCTGGGATCCACTTACAGCAATGCCTCATGATCCAGATGTTAAGGCTTTATTTAGAATAGGAGTATTATATGATATACCAGTGGCAATGAATAGAGCTACATCAGATTTTTTACTTAAATCTTCTCTTATAGATGAAGATTATATAAGAAACACAATGGAAGAAGAAATAACATTTTAAAATTTATACTACTTTACATTAAAATAAGGATTTTTCTAAAAAAGACTAAATTCAAATATTTAGTCTTTTTTTTAAGTTTTTTATTTTATAAATTAAAAAAAAGTGTTGACAATAAAAAAAGAAGGAATATAATAATAAATATAAAACATATCAGAATACTCGGAATTAAAAACTAAGAAAAAGGAGAGTAATATAAAGGAAGATTACAGAGAGAAAAGGACTGCTGAGAACTTTTTATCAAGAATTTATATGAAGTGCCCTTTAGAGTTGAAAACCCTAAAAGTTATAGTAAGGTTATCCGGAATCACCCGTTATAGTGATAAAGTATATTAATGTACTTGAATTGAGTTGGAATTAGTTTTTACTAATTTAATTAGAGTGGAACCGCGGATTTTACTTCGTCTCTATAATTTTAGAGAGGGAGTTTTTTTATATTTAAAAATAATATAAAAATTATTAATTGTTAATTTTACTAGTAAATAAAATTTGAAATTTAAAAATAAATTAAAAAAATGGAGGAACTTAAAATGATTTATAATAGTAGTTTAGAAATGATTGGAAATACACCAATTCTTAAAATTAAAAATACTGAAGATAATATGGCGGATATTTATGTAAAACTTGAGAAGTTTAATGTTGGAGGAAGTGTTAAAGATAGGGCTGCTCTTGGAATGATTGAAAAAGCTGAAAAATTAGGACTATTAAAAGAAGGATCAGTTATAGTAGAACCAACAAGTGGAAATACAGGAATTGCTCTTGCAATGATAGGAAGATTAAAAGGATATAAAGTTATAATAGTTATGCCAGATACAATGAGTGCAGAAAGAAGAGCACTTATAAAGGCTTATGGAGCTCAGCTTATTTTAACAGATGGAGTTAAAGGAATGAAAGGTGCAATTGAAAAGGCAGAGGAACTTTCAAAAAATGATGGATATTTTATTCCTCAACAATTTGAAAATATAGCAAATCCAGAAAAGCATTATGAAACTACTGCAGAAGAAATTTTGAAGGATATACCTGATTTAGATGTATTTGTTGCAAGTGTTGGAACTGGTGGAACTATTACAGGAATATCCAAAAAATTAAAAGAAAATATAAAAGGACTTAAGACAATTGCAGTAGAACCAAAAAATTCAGAAGTTTTACAAGGTGGAAAACCAGGACCACATAAGATACAAGGTATTGGGGCAGGATTTATTCCTTCAATATACAAAAGTGAATATGTAGATGAAGTTAGAAGCGTAACTGATGATGAAGCTTTCAAAGCAGCTAAAGAGTTTGCAGTAAATGAAGGTGTTTTAATTGGTATATCATCAGGAAGTGCATTACATGTAGCTATTGAAGTTGCAAAAGAAATTGGAAAAGGAAAGAAAGTATTATTAGTTGCACCAGATGGTGGAGAAAAATATATATCAATGGGATTATACGATTAAAATAAAATTTAGCTAAAAAATAAGTTTTAATAAAAAGGGGGATCGCTGTGTTTAAAAATTTAAAATATGATTTAAATAGAATATTAGAAGAAGATCCAGCAGCTAGGAGTAAAATAGAAGTATTTCTTCTATATCCGTCTGTTAATGCTTTAATAGCTTATAGACTAGCTCATAAATTATACAATCACAAATTATTTTTCCTAGCAAGATTAATATCTCAATTAAGTAGGTTTTTTACAGGAATAGAAATACATCCAGGAGCAAAAATAGGAAGAGGATTATTTATTGATCATGGAATGGGTGTTGTAATTGGGGAAACAGCAGAAGTTGGAGATAATGTTACGATTTATCATGGAGTAACATTAGGTGGAACTGGAAAGGATAAAGGAAAGAGACATCCAACTGTAGGAAATAATGTTATAATAGGAGCTGGATCTAAAGTTTTAGGTCCAATTTATATAGGAGATAATGTAAAAATTGGAGCTAATTCAGTTGTATTAAAAGATATTAATAATAATTCTACTGCTGTAGGAATACCAGCTAAAGTTATAAAAAAGACAGAAGCAAAAATAATAGAGATAAAAGATATTAAAGGTGAAAGCAAAAGAATATATAATGATATGGTTATTTAAAATCAATTATTTTAGGAGACAATAAAATATAATGAGCAAAGGCATAGAAAAGAGAGAAAAAATATTAGAATTTTGCAAAACCTTAAATTTAGATTTAATTGGTTTTATAAAATGTAGAGATTTTGAAGAACTTAGGGAGTTTTATAATAATAGAAAAAAGTTTTCTCTAGAAAATGAATTTGAAGAGAAAGATATAGATAAAAGAATAAAACCAAATATTTATATGGAAAAGGGAAAGACTATAATTTCTATAGCTTTCCCTTATGCTACTTCTGAAAGTTTTTATGATAATGGATTTTCAATATATACAAAAGGTTTAGATTATCATAAAGTTGTACACTTTTATTTAGAAAAAATATGTGAATTTATTAAGGAGTTAGGTGGAGATTCAGTTGCATTAGTAGATAGCAATAGTTTACCTGAAAGATATATTGGAGTACTTTCTGGAATAGGTTTTATTGGTAAAAATAATATGCTTATTACAAAAAAGTATGGTTCCTACGTTTTTTTAGGAGAAATAATAACTGATTTAGAAATTTATGAAGAAGATAAAGCTAACTTTAGTTCTATAAACAATTATTATGAATGTAAGGAATGTAATATTTGTTTTAAGGAATGTCCAACAAAATCAATAAATTCATTTAGAAAAAATCCAAATATTTGTTTGTCTTACTTAACTCAAAAGAAAGATTTAAGTGATAAGGAAATTAATTTGTTAAATGGAAGAATTTTTGGGTGTGATAGCTGTCAAATGAAATGTCCTTATAATAAAGATGTTGAATTTACTAATTTAGAAGAATTTAAAATAAAAAAATTTATGAGAGATGATAATGAAGATTTTATAATAAATCTTAAAAATGCAGAATTTAAAAATACTTATAAAATAACTTCTTGTGGGTGGAGAGGAAAAAATACTTTAATAAGAAATGCCATAATAAGAAAGAAAAAATTTAAAAAAGAAGACATAAGTAATATAAAAAGTGAGTCTCCTTATATTAAGGGTTATATAGATAGACTTTTATAAATAACTAGAATATAATATATTTTAGATTAATATTTAGGAAGTAGGTGGAATATCTTATGTTATCACCATTTATGGCGAAAATTATAGGAGTATTACCAGAAAATTTAGTAGTATTTGCTGGCAAAAAAATAACAGATAGATACATAAAGAAATATGCAAATATAAAAATTACAGGATATGAAAATTTAAAGAATATAGATAAGCCAATAGTATTTATATGCAATCATTTAAGTAATTCAGATGGATTAGTTTTAAATAAAATTTTAAAAAAGGATTTTGATCCATATTTTGTTGCAGGAATTAAATTATCAAATGATCCAATAACAAATATAGGAATAAAAATGGTTAAGAATATAACTATAAAACCTAATACTGCTGATAAAGATGCAATGACTAAGATGGTTAAGTCAGTAAGGTCTGGAGAAAATATTTTAATTTTCCCAGAAGGTACAAGAAGTAGAACAGGAGCGTTAATTGAAGGAAAAAAAGGTGTATTACTTCTTGCAAAAATTAAAAATGCAACAGTAGTTCCAATTGGGATGAGTGGAACAGAAAAACTTTTACCTATATGTTCTAATGGAGATATGGGGGGAGAGGTATGGCACAATGCTAATGTAACAGTTAAGTTTGGAAATCCAGTTGTTCTTCCAAAGAAGGAAAAAGAAGAAACTAAACATGAGTATGATGATAGATGTCTTAATGTACTTATGAAGTCTATAGCAAATCTTTTACCTGAAAATTATAGAGGTGTTTATAAAGATTAGAGGTGTAAATATGAAAAAGCGAACTAAAGAGATACTTGAAATACTTAAGGAAACATATCCAGATGCTAAATGTGAATTAAATTATAATTCACCATTTCAACTTTTAGTTGCTACAATTTTATCAGCTCAAACAACAGATAAAAAAGTAAATGAAGTTACAGAAACTTTATTTAAGGATTATCCAGATTTAGATTCTTTTTTAACTCTTACAAATGAGGAGTTAGAAAAGAGAATAAAACAAATCGGATTATATAGAAATAAAGCTAAAAATTTAGTTCTTATGTGCAGACAGCTTAAAGAAAATTTTAATGGGGAAGTACCAAAAACAATGGAAGGAATAATGTCTTTAGCAGGGGCTGGTAGAAAAACAGCAAATGTAGTTTTATCTAATGCCTTTGGAGTACCTTCAATTGCAGTTGATACTCATGTTTTTAGAGTTTCAAATAGATTAGCACTTGCAAATTCAAATAATGTTTTAGAAGTAGAAAAGCAACTTCAAAAGGAATTACCTAAAAAAGAATGGTCTCTTACTCATCATCTTTTAATATTTCATGGGAGAAGATGTTGTACATCACAAAGACCAAAATGTTTTGAATGTCCATTAAATCATATTTGTAAGTGGGAAGATAAGAAAAAATATATTTAAACTTAGTTAGGAGTTAATATCTGTTTTAGGTGAATGTTGATTTTTGATAGCTCTTAAGGCTTACTATAATTGTTTATAAGATAGTTTTACAGTTTTATCTAAAATCAACACTACTTTAAATAAGAGTCAAATATAATAATTAAAAAAGTCAAAATAATAATTTTATTATTTTGACTTTTTTTAGATAATTATTAAAACTATAATTTTATAAATAAAAATTAATTAGCAGATTTTTTAGCTAATCTGTTATTGTATATAAACATTGAAATAGATGCTGCAATAACTATTGCATATCCTATAAAACTAAAAGTTGTAGGAACTTGACCAAATAATATAAATCCTATAAAAGCAGTAAATATTATTTGAGTATAAGAATAAATTGAAATATCTTTAGCTGGTGCATGTTTGTAAGCTGCTGTTATAGCAAATTGAGCAACAGAAGCTGCAACACCTGCCATTAATAAATATATTAGTTGTATATAAGAAAATGGCTTAAAGTCTATTAAAACAAAAGGTAATGTAGATACTATTGAGAAGAATGAGAAAAAGAATACTATTGTAGGACCTTTTTCTTTTCCACCTAAAAATCTAACAAATGTATAAGCCCCTCCAGCACAAATTGCAGATGAAACACCTATTAATGCAGGTATTATTTCTAAACTAAAAGAAGGTCTTATTATAAATAAACTTCCTATGAAAGCAACTAATAAAATTATTATTTGATTTTTTGTAATCTTCTCCTTTAAGAAAAGACTAGAAAATATAATTACAAAAAATGGTGAAAGTTGATTAAGCATATTGGCATCAGCTAAAATTAAATGTTCAATTGCATAAAAGTTAGCTATTATTCCTAGTGTTCCAAGTAATGATCTTCCAATTAAATATTTTCTATTTTCTTTTTTGCCAAAAAAACTATCTCCACTTTTCTTTATAATATAAAAAGCTACAAAGCAACTTACTAAGTTTCTAAAAAAGCTTTTCTCTATTGATGGAATATTTCCTGAAAGCTTAACGAAAGTGCTCATAATAGCAAAAGAAAGAGCTGAAATTATTAATAATATAATTGCTTTATTTTTTTCCTTCATATGATTTATCTCCTTATATTTTTATATGTCTACAATATACTATTCTTAATATAAATGCAAATTGATTACTAAAGTTATATATTTTAATTAAAAGTAGTGATATAATATTAAGGGTTAAATTAATATAATGGTTATAATAAGTAATTTTAAATATAATATATATTTGGAGGTACAATTATGAAAGTCGGAATTATAATGGGAGGTATCTCATCAGAAAGAGAGATATCTTTAGATAGTGGTGAATCTATTCTACAAAATATAGATACTAATAAATATGATGTTGTTAAAATTGTAATAGATAAAAAGGATGATATAATTAATAAAGTAAAAAAAGAAAATATAGATTTTGCATTACTAGCCCTTCATGGTCAATTTGGAGAAGATGGAACTGTTCAATCAGTATTACAATCATTAGGAATACCATATTCAGGATGTGGTCCATTAAGTAGTGCTACATGTATGGACAAAGATATGACTAAAAATCTTTTAAAAGCAGCTGGAATTAGAACAGCTCCTTGGATAAATTTAAGAGATGTATCAGAATTAAATTTTGATAAAATTGAAGAACTTGGATATCCAGTAGTTATTAAACCAACTCATGGAGGTTCAAGTGTAGCTACATTTATAATAAAAGATAAGTCGGAAGTTTTAAATGCAGTAAATGAAGGCTTTAAGTGGGACAGTGAAGTTATGATTGAAAAATTCATTAAAGGTGAAGAAATAACTTGCCCAATATTTAATAATGAAATGTATCCAGTTTTAGCTATAAAACCAAAATCAGAATTTTTTGATTTTGAATCTAAATATAATGATGGAGGAGCAGATGAATTTATTGTAACATTAAATGAAAAACTTCATAAAGAAGTTGAAGAAATGGCTCTTTTAACATACAGAGTATTAAAATGTTCAGTTTATGCAAGAGTAGATATGATAGTTACAGAAGATTCTATTCCATATGTTCTAGAAGTAAATACTTTACCAGGAATGACTAAAAATAGTTTATTTCCAAAAAGTGCTGCAGGAATAAATATTTCTTATAGCCAATTAATTGATAATATTATTGAAGAATCATTAAAAGAAAAAAGATAAATAAAAAGTTAAGATAATTAAAATGGATTCTTTATAGACATACACTTTTTGTGTTAACTATAAAGAGTCCATTTTTTATATTACTTTAAATGAAATACTTTAAGAATTTATTAAGATTTTATGAGATAATTATTTAAGAAGTAATTTTTAAAATTAATATATATTTATAAAATAATACTTATGCATAGGAGGAGTATTAAATTGAAAAAAGAAAAGATTTTAATTGTAGATGATGAAAAAGAAATAAGAGATTTAATTGAAATATATTTAAAAGGCGAAGGATATGAAACATTAAAAGCTAAAGATGGTGAAGAAGCTTTATATTTATTAAAAGGAAATGACATTGACTTAGTTATATTAGATGTTATGATGCCAAAACTAAATGGAATAGAAACTTGTTTAAAAATAAGAGAAGAAAGTGAAATGCCAATAATAATGCTTTCAGCAAAATCAGAGGATATAGATAAAATATTAGGACTTAATATGGGTGCTGATGATTACTTAAGTAAACCATTTAATACATTGGAACTTATAGCAAGAGTTAAATCACAACTTAGAAGATATAAAAAATTTAATAATTATCATGTTAAAGAAGATAATGAATTAACAATAGATGATTTATTAATAAAACTAGATACTCATGAAGTATTTTTAGGAGAAAAATCAATTAAATTTACACCAACAGAATTTGATATATTAGTTTTACTTGCAAAAAACAGAGGAAAAGTTTTTTCAATGGTAAATATATATGAAAGTGTATGGAATCAGGAATATATGGAATCAGATAATACAGTAATGGTTCATATTAGAAAAATTAGAGAGAAGATAGAAGAAAATCCGAGAAATCCAAGATTTATTAAAACTGTTTGGGGGGTAGGATATAAAATTGAAAAATAAAAATGAGGAAAAGAAAGGATTTATAAGAAGATTAATAAATAAGTTTTCAAATTTAAAAATATTTGGGAAAGTAAAAGAGTTAATTAAATATATTGATAAGAAAATAAAAAAGAGTATTAGATTTGAACTTGTATTAGTTTTTGGAGCTTGCTTTTTAATAGCTATAATATCCTATGGCATTATGAATGATATGTTTAGAAGTGTTAAAACTAATGCACAAATAAAATATGATTATAGTATTATTGATCATAATGCTCAAAATATAGTTGATGAAATTGAAAGAGAGAAGCATGCTGGAAAAATAAAAATTAATGATAGTAAGCTTTTTGAAAATATAATTAAAAGTGATTCAAATAATTCAGATAAAGTATATATATCAGATATTGATGGAAAGGTTATTTACAGAAATTCAAATGCTTCAGAAGAAAAAATAGATATATTTAATGTACTTAAAAACATATCAAAATTTTCTAAAAATGAACATGAGGCTAATGAATATACAGTTTTATATCCTCTTAGTATAGGAAATGGGAGATACTACTTAATATATAGTGGTATTCCATCAGCAAGGATTAACTACGTAGACTATGAAGTTACCAATTCTTATTTAGCTTTAATGCTTTCGATAATAGTATTTGTTGTTTTATTTTTAATTGTAACAAATAAGAAAACTAAATATTTAGACCAAATTGCAAAGGGAATTAAATATATTGCAGATGGAGATTTAAGCCATAGGATACCAGAGGATGGAAATGATGAAATATCTAATATAGCATTAAATGTAAATAATATGGCAGATGAAATAAATAGAAGAATTAAGGCACAGGAAGTTTCAGAAAAAACTAAAGCTGATTTAATTACAAATGTTTCTCATGATTTAAGAACTCCACTTACTTCAATAATGGGATATATAGAACTTGTAAAAGATAAAAAATATGAAGATGAAAAAACTATGGATGAGTATTTAGACATTGCATATAATAAATCTGAAAAACTTAAAGTTTTAATAGAAGATTTATTTGAATATACAAAGCTTAACAATAATGGAATGAAGCTTAATAAAGCAGAAGTTAATCTTGTAGATTTTGTATCCCAAGTTTCTGAGGAGATGAAACCTTATTTTGAAAGTTCAAATATAGAACAAGTAAAAACATTAACAGACCAAAAAATAATTGTAAGTATTGATCCTGCAAAGATGGTTAGAGTTGTTGAGAACTTGTTAACTAATGCAGTTAAATATTCTTATAAACCAGGAAAAGTTATTATAGGAGTATATGCAAAGGATGGATATGCAACAATAGCAGTTAAAAATAGAGGGGAGCATATTCCACAAGTAAAACTTGATAAGTTATTTGATAGATTTTATAGGTTAGATGAATCAAGAAGTGCAGAACTTGGAGGGTCAGGGCTTGGTCTTGCAATTTCTAAGAATATAGTTAAGATGCATGGAGGAAAGATATGGGGAGAATGTTATGGTAATGATATAAGCTTTTATATAAGGCTTAAGATTTAATTTTTTTATACTCTATAAAAAATAAAAAAATTATAATAGAATTTTTTACTGTAACCTTATATGTTATAAACTAATATTCTATTAAGGAATAAGTATTTTTCCTTGGAGGAGCTATGCAAGATAAAAATGCTAGAAGTACTTTTGGTATAGACTTAAATGAATATAGTAGGGGAGTAAATTTTAGAACTTTAGCAACTAATATTGATTTTTTATATTTAAGAGCTTCTGGATCTGCAACAGGCAGATTTAGAGAAGATAGAAGGTTTGTTGAGTTTGTAAGGGAAAGTAGAAATTATGGTATTCCAGTTGGAGCATATCATTATGCTGTTCCATCCTATAATCTTTTAACAGCAGATTCTCAATGTGATGATTTTATTAATGTTTTACAAAAAGCTTTTGGAAATAAAAATTATGGAGATTTATTTCCAGTAATAGATGTAGAAACTCCATATAATCCTAAAATTGATACAGATGCGCTTTTAAATTGGGTGGACAGATTTAGAAAAAGATTTGAGAAAAAAACTAGAAGAAGGCTTATGCTTTATACTGGATTATTTTTCATTCAAATTTATAATAATTTTAAGTCAAGTAATGGAACTTATCCATTAAAAAATATGCCTTTATGGATTGCAATGTACACAAATATTCCTAATAATCCTAAAATACCACCAGATATAGGAGGATGGACTAGATGGAGAATATGGCAATATAGTGAAAATCAAGTTATATCTGGAGTAGATAATCCTGTAGATGCAAATTGGGGTCCAAATAATTTAGCTCTTTTAATGCAACCAAGACAGGTTTCAGGATTAAATGCTTGGATGGACAATGAATATATATATGTTTCGTGGAACAAAAATAGCGATTTAGATTTACTTGGATATAATATATTTGTTGATAATTATTGGGTAGGAACTGTAGATAAGGATGATACTACATTTAGAATACCACTAAGCAAGATTTATAAACCTAATAGTAGAGTTTTAGATATAACTATAGAAGCTTTTGATTATGATGGAGAAACATCCCAAATTAGAAGTAAGTATAGACTAGATGGTAGAATTAAATAATATAAAATTTTTAATAGTCTTATAATTTTAAATTATAAGGCTATTAATTTATTATTAATTTATAAAATTAACAAAATAGACTTAAAATTTACAAATTAATAATATATAATATAATTTGTTATATAGAGAATTTATAAATTGCTGTAAAAGGAGGAGATATAGTGAGAAATATTTTTGATAAATCTGATATGGATAAAAATAAACTAATCAGTAATAAAAAGAGTATATTAATTGGTATATCTGTTTTTTTTATAATTTTATTAATTAGCATAGGGGGTTATATTTCATATATTAATAAATTAGTAGAAAAGTGGGAAAATAAAATTTATCCAAATGTTATGGTACAAGGAATAAATATTGGAGGCATGAGTAAAGAAGAAGCCAAAAAAATTCTTAAAAATAAATTTAAGACAAATATTGATAAGAAAAAAATAATAGTTGTTTTGAATAATACAGATAAGGAATTTAAAGCAAATTACTTACAAATTGAACCTAAATATAATATTGATAATACTATAAACAAAGCTTTCGATTATGGAAAAGATTTAAATATTTTTAAAAAGAATTATTTAATAAATAGTAAAAATCAAGAAGAACATAATATTAAAATGGAATTTACTTATAATAATAAAAAGTTAGATGCTTTAGAAAATAATATAATGGAAAAATTTAATCTTCCTTCAAAAAATGCTACTTTAATAATATCAGATAATGGAAGTATAAACATAGAATCAGAAAAGACAGGTTATTTAATAAGTAAAGAAGAACTAGATAAACAACTTAAAGAAAAAATAAATGGAAACTTAAATGAAGAAACAAAGATTGAAATAGAAGCAAAGGAAAAAAAGCCTAAAATAACTAAAAAAGATTTAAGTAAAATAAATGGTGTTATAGGTTCATTTACTTCTTCATTTCAATCATCAGATGAAAATAGATCAAATAATATAAAAGTAGCTACTGAATTTGTAAACGGAACAGTTTTAATGCCAGGAGAAACTTTTAGTTATAGTAAAGCAAGTCAAAAAGATAAGAGTAAATATAAAGAAGGTAATGTATATATAAATAATAAGGTAGAAAAAGATATTGGTGGTGGCATATGTCAAGTATCTTCAGCACTTTATAGAGCTGTAATGAGAGCTAATATAAGACCTACTGAAAGACATAATCATTCATTAACAGTTGGGTATGAAAAACCAGGGCTTGATGCCACAGTAGCATGGGGATATTTAGATTATAAGTTTAAAAACCCATATGATTTTCCAATTTATATACAAGGAACTACACATAATAAAATTATTAGTTTTAAAGTATATGGAGATGTTAAAGGATTAGGTGGAAAAACTTATGATATGGTAAATGAAATAGTAAAAGAAATTCCAACTACAGAAGAAATAGTTAATGATCCAAGTCTTCCAAGAGGAAGAAGAGTAGTGGAAAATCAAGGACAAGTAGGATATGTAGCAAAAGGATATATAGTAACTTATAAAAATGGAAAAGTTATAAATAAAGAATTAGTTTCAACAGATACTTATGCAATGGTACCTAGAAAGGTATTAGTTGGAACTAGATAAGTTAATAATAATTTAAATAAATAAAAAATTAGTATTTTTCATAGAATATAGTTATAAAAAATTATATAATAAAGCAAGTTATAAATTTATAACTTGCTTTTTATAATAGTTAATTTAGGGGGTGTGAGCTAACATATGAATTATAAAATGGTATGTATAGATATGGATGGAACTTTACTTAGCAAAAGAAAGACTATTTCTGATGAAAGTAAAAGAGTAATAAAAGAGATTAATGATAAAGGAATTAAAGTTGTTGTAACAACTGGAAGACTTTATAATAATGCAGCATACTACTCAAAACTTATAGGTGCATCTGATTCAGTTATAGCTGGTAATGGAGCTATAATTAGAAATAAAAATAGTGATGAAATTATATTTAAAAAAGATATAGATATAAATATTTGTAAAAAATTAATTTTGATAGCACAAAAATGCGGAATTATATTACATATACATACTATTAATGAGATTCTTACAAATAGTTATTTTAGTAATATTATTGCAAGAATAGTTTTGCCAGGAATTAAAGATAGTGATTTCCCAATAAAGATAACAACAATTAAAAGTGAAGATAATTGGAATAATAAACTCAAAAATTATAAAGGAAAAATAATAAAATGTATAACCTTTTCAACTTCTGCTAAAAAGACAGAAATGTTTAGAAAAGAGTTAGATAATATAAAAGAAGTAGTATATTATTGTTCAGGAGATAGGAGTATAGAAATAAACAGTAAAGGAGTTTCGAAAGGTAATGGGGTTAAGGCTTTAGCAGACTATTACGGAATTAGTAGAGAAGAAATAATTTGCATAGGAGATAATGAAAATGATGTATCTATGATTGAATATGCAGGACTTGGAATTGCTATGGGTAATGGAATTAAAGAACTTAAAGAAAAAGCAGACTATATTACAGATACAAATAACAATGATGGAGTAAAAAAAGCTCTTGAAAAGTTTATACTCAAAGTAAGATAAATTATTAAAATAAGTATAATTTTATTTATATTAAATTTAGAAATTGTATAAAATTCTATAATATAAATTTTTGACTAAAAAGAAGTGATGTAGTATTATTTTTATTATAGCCTATTAAGCAAGACTATGAGAAACTTAAGATGAATGTTGAATTCATCTTCTTTTTTCTTTTTATTTGATTATGGAAGGTGATTTTTTTGAATTTAAATATAGTTATGTATCAACCTGAGATACCACAAAATACAGGAAATATAGCAAGAACTTGTGTATTAACAGGATCAAAGCTACACTTAATAAAGCCTTTAGGTTTTGATATAAGTTCAAAACAACTAAAAAGAGCAGGACTTGATTATTGGAGTGAATTAGATCTTGAAGTACATGAAAGCTACGAAGAATTCATGGAGAAATATGGAGATAAAAAAATATATTTAGCTACAACACATGGTGGAGAACATTATGATGAAGTTAAATTTAAAGAAGGGGATTTCATTATGTTTGGAAGGGAAACTTGTGGTGTGCCAGAAAGTGTACACAAAGCTCATGAAGGAATAAGAGTTCCTATGATTAAAACAAGTACAAGAAGCTTAAACCTTTCAAATACAGTTGCAATTATTGCATATGAAGCCTTAAGACAATTTGGATTTCCTAATATGAAGTAATTAGAAGGGAGTGAGAAAATGCAAAAAATAAAAATTATAACAGATAGTACTGTAGATTTACCAAAGGAACTTTTAAAAGAATTAAATGTAGATGTCTTACCAGTGCTTATAAATTTTGGAGAAAAGAGTTACTTAGATGGAATTGAAATAACTTTAGATGAAGTTTTTAAGAGAATAGATAGTGGGGATGTTTTTCCAACTACAGCACAGATTACTCCAAATAGATTTGTAGAAGCATTTAAAAAATATATTGATGAAGGTTATAAAGTTTTAGCAGTAATGATGTCCTCTGGAATGAGTGGAACATATCAATCAGCATGTATTGCAAAGCAAATGTTAGAGACAGATGATGTTTATGTTGTTGATTCTCAAACTATAACCTCAGGACTTGGACTTTTAGTAATAAAAGCTGCTCAGCTTATAGATAAAGGTCTTCCTATAGAAGAAATAGTTAAAGAATTAGAAGAAATTAAACCATATATAAATAGCTCTTTAAGCTTTGATTCTTTAGATAATTTAGTTAAAGGTGGTAGACTTCCAAAAGCAGTAAGTGTTGTTACTGGGATGCTTGGAATTAAACTTATTTTAGAAGTTAAAGATGGGGTTATGTCAGTAAAGGGAAAAGTTAGAGGAAGTAAAAAAGCAGCTAAAAGAATTATAAATGATATGGAAACATTAATTCCAAGAAAAGATTTACCCGTAATTATAGTAAATGTAAATAATGATGAGATAGCTATTCCACTAAAGGAATATTTAGAAAGCAATAATATTAATTATATTGAAGGTCCAGTAGGCTGCTCAGTAGGTATACATTCAGGAGATAAAGCAGTTGGATTATTTTTTGTAAGTGAAAAGTTACAATAAGGAATTATAAATTTTAAAAGAACATCAATTTTGATGTTCTTTTATTTTTGCATTAAAAAATATAAATTGGAAAAAATAAAACCATATAAATTTATTGAGGTGGCTTATATGAAAAAAATAGTTAATAATAAAGAAATTTCATTTTTTTTGGTTTTATTATTTTGTATATATTTATTTACGTTTATTGAAGGATGTAGTCCAGGTTTTAAAGATTTTACAAACAAAAAAATAAATGTGGGAGTTTTGTCACAAAATTTTAAAGATAAATCCTTTGGTCAGTTAGCAAAAAGAGGAGCTGAGGAAGCAAAGGAGAAGATAGGCATTGTTCCTAAATATATGGAAGTAAAAGATGATAAAAAAAATACAGACAATATAACAAAAGCCCTTAGAAAGCTTGCAGAAACATCAAAAATTACAATTGCAATGGGAAGAGAGATGAAAGAATCTATTGAAAAAGTATCAAGGGAGAGAAGAGATAAAAATTTTGCAATCTTTGATACTGAAGTAAATGAAGCAAATGTTAAGTCTATTACATTTCATCATGAAGAAGGGTCATTTTTAATGGGAGTTATTGCAGGAAATGAAACAAAAACTAATAAAGTGGGATTTGTTGGAGGAATAAATGATAAAATAGGTTTAGAATTTTATAATGGATATTGTTCAGGAGTAAAAACTGTAAATGAAAAAGCGTCAGAATCAATAATAGAGGGCACTTATGTGAGATTTACTCAAAGTTTTTTAGATGAAAATAAAGCTTATGAAAAGGCAATTGAACTTTATGATGAAGGTTGTGACATAATATTTCAAACCTGTGGAAAAGCTGGAATGGGTGTTTTTAAAGCTGCTAAAGAGAGAGGAAAATTCGTAATTGGAGTAGATACTGATCAAAGAGTAGAAATACCACAATATAAAGATCAAATAATTTCATCTATGATTAAGAAAGTTGATAAAGCTGTATTAGACACTTGTAAAGAAGTTAAAGAAGGTAGTTTTAAAAGTGGTATTGAAAATATGGAAGTATTGGGAGTGAAAGATAATATTATAGATTATGCTCCATCAACAGAAGAAACTGTCTCTAAAAAAACTATGGAAGACTTAAAAAAATATAAAGAAAAAATAGCAATTAAAGCTATAAAAGTACCAACAAAAGAATTTGAAGTTATAGAATTTAAAGGATAATAATAAAAAAATAGGAATATTTATAGAAAGCCTTTACATATTTATTAGTAGAGGCTTGTATGATATAATATATTATAAATTTATAAAGGTATAAATTAAGAAATGAGTGGGAATGAGTGATATTATGAAAATGGAGTATTCTATAAATTTAACTCAAGAGCAAAAACTAGTAATGACCCAAGAAATGCAAATGTCTATAAAAATGCTTCAAATGTCTGTAAATGATTTAAGACAATATATAGATAAAGAATACGAAGAAAATCCTATATTAGATATTAAAGACAATAATCAAGAAAAGTCATCAATTATTGAAGAAAAAGTAATGGATAAATATGATTATAAAGAAATGATAAAATATTTTGAATTTGATAATTATGGAGCTCAAAGCTATGGTTCATATGATGAAGAAGAAGTGTCTCCCTTTAATTTTATTTCAGAAAAAAAATCATTAAAGGAATATTTACATGAGCAATTATTAGAATTTTCAATAGACAAATACACAAAGGAAATAGGGGATTATATTATAGAAAACTTAGATCATAGAGGTTATTTAGAATGTGATTTAAAAGATATTTGTGAGGAGTTAAACATTACTCTTGAAAAGGGAGAAGAAGTTTTAAAAATTGTACAAGATCTTGAACCATACGGAATTGGTGCAAGAGATATAAAAGAATGTTTATTAATACAGCTAGAAAAGTTAGCTTTGGATGATGAGATTATGGTTGAAATAGTAAATAATCATTTAGAAGATATAGCTGATAATAAATATGTACAATTAGGTAAATCATTAAATATATCACCAAGAGAAGCTCAACGTTATGGAGATGTAATAAAAAAATTAGAGCCTAAACCTTCAAGAGGATTTTATACTGGTGAAGAAGTAAAGTTTATAATACCTGACGCTACAATTAGAGAGATTGATAATGAGTTTATAATAATTATGAACGATAGTGTAATTCCAAGATTATCAATAAACAAAACATATAAAGAAGTTATAGGTAAAGATTATAACTCTAAAGATTCTGAGTATGTTAAAGAAAAACTTAATAAAGCAATATTTTTGATTAAAAGTATAGAACAAAGAAGAAATACTTTATATAGAGTTTTGGAAAAGATAATTGAAAAACAAAAACAGTATTTGAAAAATGGAAATAATTATTTAAAACCAATGACTTTAAAAGAAATAGCAAATGAATTAGAAGTACATGAGTCTACAGTAAGTAGAGCTATTAAAGACAAATATATTTTACTTGATAGGGGAACAATAAAAATAAAAAGTTTATTTACTACTTCAATATCTTCAGATAATGAAGATTTAGGAGTTATAAAAATTAAAAATAGAATAAAGGAACTTTTTGATTCAGAAAACAAGAAAAAGCCATATTCTGACCAATTTATATCAGATAAATTGAAAGAAGAAAACATGAATATATCAAGAAGAACTGTGGCAAAATATAGAGAGGAACTTGGAATTAAGTCCTCAAGCAAAAGAAAAAGGTTATAATTAAATTTTTTTAATAATAATTTATTATATGTAATATTATAGAAAATAAAAAAAATTAAAATTTATACTTTAAAAATTAACCAATATAACTTATAATATAATTGTGGGACGGATACAAAGAGAGTGGGACGATTTGTGACCAAAGGAGTGGTGAAAGTTGCAGGAAATATTAAGTTTGCAAAAGAAAATAGTTCCTGAGCTTGTAGAGATACTCGAAAAAAGGTACATTATTTTAAGAACTATATTTTTAAATCAACCTATAGGAAGAAGAGTTTTAGCAAATGAACTTTCTTTAAGTGAGAGAGTAGTTAGAACAGAAGTAAGTTTTCTTAAAGGTCAAGGATTAATAGAAATAAATACATCTGGTATGAATGTAACTAAGAGTGGAGAAGAAATAGTTGATAAGTTAAGTATGTTTATCCATGAACTTAGAGGGTTATCAGATATAGAAAATGGAATAAAAAAATTACTTTCTTTAAAGAAAGTAATAATAGTTCCAGGAGATGTAGATAGTAATCCATCAGTACTTAAAGATATAGGAAAGGCAGCTTCTAATTATTTAAAAAAAGTAATTAAAAGCAATTCAATTATTGCATTAACTGGAGGAAGTTCAGTTAAAGAAGTTGTAGAATCTTTTGGACCAATTAGAAATGTCTCTAATGTATTAGTAGTTCCAGCGAGAGGTGGACTTGGAAGAACAGTAGAAATACAAGCAAACACTTTAGTTGCTTCTCTTGCAAAAAAAGTTAATGGAACTTATAAAATGCTTCATGTTCCTGAAAGTGCTAGCTTAGAACTTTTAAATTCTTTAAAACATGAAGAATCTATAAAAGAAGTTATTAAAAGCATACATAACGCAGATATATTTATATATGGTGTTGGAAATGCTTTTGTAATGGCTAAAAAAAGAGAGCTTTCAGATGAAAGAATTTCTAAGTTGGCAGAGCTTAATGCTATAGGAGAAGCATTTGGATGTTATTTCGATAAGGATTCAAATGTAGTTTTAAATACAACTACAGTTGAATTAACTGTTGATGAAGCCAGAAAAATAAAAACACATATTGTTGTAGCTGGTGGAAAAAATAAAGTAGAAGCAATTATAGCTACTCAGCGAAATAACAAAAATGGTGTATTAATCACCGATGAAGCTGCTGGTAGAGAAATATTTAAAATATTAAGCAGTCAAAATAATTAAATTGTTTATAAAAATTTTTATTTTATAAAAGCTATTTTTAGGAGGTATTTACAATATGGTAAATGTAGCAATTAACGGTTTTGGAAGAATAGGTAGATTAGCATTAAGACTAATGATTAACAACCCTGAATTTAATGTTGTAGCAATCAACGACTTAACAGATGCTAAAATGTTAGCTCACTTATTCAAATATGATTCAGCACAAGGAAGATTCGATGGAGAAATCGAAGTTAAAGAAGGAGCTTTCGTAGTAAACGGAAAAGAAATTAAAGTTACTGCAAATGCTAACCCAGCTGAATTACCATGGGGAGAATTAAATGTAGACATCGTTTTAGAATGTACTGGATTCTTTGCTTCAAAAGAAAAGGCTTCAGCTCACTTACAAGCAGGTGCTAAGAAAGTTGTTATTTCAGCTCCAGCTGGAAACGACCTTCCAACAGTTGTATTCAACGTAAACAACGAAATCTTAAAGGCAGAAGATACAGTTATATCAGGTGCTTCATGTACAACTAACTGTTTAGCTCCAATGGCTAAAGTATTAAATGACTCATTCGGATTAAAAGAAGGATTCATGACTACAATCCATGCTTACACAAATGACCAAAATACTTTAGATGCTCCACACAGAAAAGGAGATTTAAGAAGAGCTAGAGCTGCTGCAGGATCAATAATCCCTAACTCAACAGGAGCTGCTAAAGCAATCGGATTAGTTATTCCAGAATTAGCTGGTAAATTAGACGGAAATGCTCAAAGAGTTCCAGTAATTACAGGTTCATTAACTGAATTAGTATGTGTACTTGACAAGAAAGTTACAGTTGAAGAAGTAAACGCTGCAATGAAAGCTGCTGCTAACGAATCATTCGGATACACTGAAGATCCAATAGTATCATCAGATGTTATCGGAATCAGCTTCGGATCATTATTCGATGCAACTCAAACAAAGATAATGGAAGTTAACGGAGAACAATTAGTTAAAGTTGCTTCATGGTACGACAATGAAATGTCATACACTAACCAATTAATCAGAACTTTAGGATACTTCGCTAACTTAAAGTAATCTATTAATTAGATAGTAAATAAAAAGTTTTATAAGTCTGGTTTTGTAGTATAAGGCTATAAGGCCAGACTATTTTAAAATATAAATATAATTTTTTAGAGGTGAAAAGAATGAACTTCAATAAAAAGACTATAGAAGATATAAATGTTAACGGCAAAAAAGTTTTAGTAAGATGTGACTTTAACGTTCCATTAAAAGATGGTGTTATAACTGATGAAAATAGATTAAATGGAGCACTTCCAACTATTAAATATTTAGTAGACAATGGTGCGAAAGTAATACTTTGCTCACATATGGGTAAACCAAAGGGAGAACCAAAGCCAGAATTATCTTTAGCACCAGTTGCTAAGAGATTAAGTGAAATGCTTGGAAAAGAAGTAGTTTTTGCAGCAGACAATAATGTTGTTGGAGAAAATGCTAAAAAAGCAGTAGCAGAAATGAAAGATGGAGATATCGTATTATTAGAAAATACTAGATATAGAAAAGAAGAAACTAAAAATGGAGAAGAATTCTCAAAAGAATTAGCTTCACTTGCTGAAATATTTGTAAATGATGCTTTTGGTTCAGCTCATAGAGCTCACTGCTCAACAGTTGGAGTTACTGAATTTATTGATACTGCAGTATGTGGATATTTAATTCAAAAAGAATTAAAGTTCTTAGGAAATGCAGTTGAAACTCCAGAAAGACCATTTGTAGCAATTTTAGGAGGAGCTAAAGTTTCTGATAAAATAGCTGTTATAAATAACCTTTTAGATAAAGTTGATACTTTAATAATTGGTGGAGGAATGGCTTATACATTCTTAAAAGCACAAGGATATGAAATTGGAACTTCATTAGTTGAAGAAGATAGACTTGACTATGCAAAAGAAATGATAGAAAAAGCTAAAGCTAAGGGTGTTAATTTCTTATTACCAGTAGATCATAGAGTAGCTACAGAGTTTAAAGATGTTGAAGCAACTGTAACTGAAGATCAAAATATTCCAGCTGGAAGTATGGGATTAGATATCGGACCAAAAACTGAAAAATTATATGCAGATGCAATCAAAGACGCTAAAACAGTTGTTTGGAATGGACCAATGGGAGTATTCGAATTTGAAAACTTCAATAAAGGTACTATTGCAGTAGCTAAGGCTATGGCTGATTCAAATGCAACTACTATAATTGGTGGAGGAGATTCAGCTGCTGCTGTAAATATATTAGGATTCGGAGATAAGATGACTCATATCTCAACAGGTGGTGGAGCATCACTTGAATTCTTAGAAGGTAAAGTATTACCAGGAATAGATGCTTTAAACAACTAAGTTTCGAATTATTAAATATACTACAAGTAAATATTAGCCACGCTTATTTTAAAGGGTGGCTATAGATTTTATTTTATGAGAAAAAAATTAGAGGTGATTTTAAATGAGAAAAGCAATAATCGCAGGAAACTGGAAAATGAATAAAACTGTTGAAGAAGCAGTAAACTTTATAAATGAATTTAAACCATTAGTTAAAGATGCTACATGTGATGTAGTTCTTTGTCCAACATTTGTATGTTTAGATGCTGCTGTTAAAGCTGCTAAGGGATCAAATGTTAAAATAGCTGCACAAAATATGCACTTTGAAGAAAGCGGAGCATTTACAGGAGAAGTTTCACCAGCAATGCTTGAAGCTATGGGAATTGATTATGTAATAATTGGACATAGTGAAAGAAGAGAATACTTTAATGAAACAGATGAAACTTGCAACAAAAAAGTTAAGGCTGCATTTAAACATAACATAACTCCAATTCTTTGCTGTGGAGAAACTTTAGAACAAAGAGAATCAGGAAAGTTTGTAGAAGTTTTAGAAGGACAAATTAAAGCTGATTTAGAAGGATTAGATAAAGAATTAGCAGAAAAAGTTGTTATAGCTTATGAACCAATCTGGGCTATTGGAACAGGAAAAACTGCTACATCAGAACAAGCAAATGAAACAATAGCTGCTATAAGAAATGTTGTAGCTGAAATGTTTGGAAAAGAAGTTGCAGATAAAGTTAGAATACAATACGGTGGATCAGTTAAGCCAGCTACTATAAAAGAACAAATGGCTCAATCAGACATCGATGGAGCATTAGTTGGTGGAGCTAGTTTAGTACCTTCAGATTTTGCTGCAATAGTTAATTACTAAAATATAGTATTAGTCTATAAGCAATAGTCATGATTGGATAATAAAAATTCTTTCATACTATTGCTTTTATTGTTTAACGTATTTTGTTATAGTATAATATAAAATAAAAAAAGCAAATAATAATTAAAGAAATAAATTAAAATGTAAATAAATTCGGAGGTAGAATTATGGCAAAAAAACCAGTAATGCTAATGATATTAGATGGTTTTGGAATAGCAGAACCTTCAAAAGGAAATGCTGTTTCATTAGCTAAAAAACCAAATTTTGATAAATTAATAAAGGAATATCCTAATTCAATGTTACAAGCTTCAGGAATGGCTGTAGGTCTTCCAGAAGGACAAATGGGTAACTCAGAAGTTGGTCATTTAAATATTGGAGCAGGAAGAATTGTATACCAAGAACTTACAAGAATAACTAAGGCAATAGAAGATGGAGAATTCTTTAATAACGAAGAAATCTTAAAAGCTATGAAAAATGCTAAAGAAAATAATTCAGCATTACACTTAATGGGATTATTATCAGATGGTGGAGTTCATTCACATATAAATCATTTAAAAGGACTTTTAGAATTTGCAAAAAAAGAAGGAATTTCAAAGGTTTATGTTCATGCATTTATGGATGGTAGAGATGTTGCACCTTCATCAGGAAAAGCATTTATAGAACAATTAGAAGCTATGATGAAAGAAGTTGGCGTAGGTAAAATTGCCACTGTAAGTGGTAGATACTATGCAATGGATAGAGATAATAGATGGGAAAGAGTTGAACTTGCATATAATTCAATAGTTAGAGGAACTGGAAATACATCAAATAGTGCAGTAGAAGCTATGGAAGAATCATATAAAAATGATAAGACAGATGAATTCGTAGTTCCAACAGTAATATTAGAAAATGATGAACCAACTGGAACAGTTAAGAGTGGGGATTCAGTAGTATTCTTTAATTTTAGACCAGATAGAGCAAGAGAACTTACAAGAGCTTTAACTCAAAAAGATTTTGATGGATTTAAGGCTGAAGATTTAGACTTAGTATTTGTAACAATGACTCAATATGATAAAACATTTAATGGAGTTAATGTAGCATTTAAAGCTCAAACATTAGAAAATACTTTAGGTGAATTTGTTGCAAATAAGGGATTAAATCAATTAAGAATTGCTGAAACTGAAAAATATGCTCACGTAACATTCTTCTTTAATGGTGGAGTAGAAAAACCAAATGAAAATGAAGATAGAGCATTAATTGCATCTCCTAAGGTTGCAACTTATGATTTAAAACCAGAAATGAGTGCTTACGAAGTAACAGAAGAGTTACTAAAGAGATTAGATAGTGAAAAATATGATATGATAATATTAAACTTTGCTAATCCAGATATGGTAGGACACACTGGGGTAATACCAGCAGCTGTTAAAGCAATTGAAGCAGTAGATGAATGTTTAGGAAAAATTGTAGATAAAGTATTAGAAAAAGATGGTTCAGTATTTATAACAGCTGACCATGGAAATGCTGAAACTATGATAGACCCTGAAACAAAAACTCCATTTACAGCTCATACAACTGATCCAGTTCCATTTGTATGGGTATCAAATCATTCAAAAGGAAAAGAATTAAAAGATGGTAAGCTATCAGATATAGCACCAACAATGCTTAAAGAAATGGGACTTGAAGCACCAAAAGAAATGACAGGTAGCGTTTTAACAAAATAATTCAAACATTTATTATAAGGAACTTTCGTAATTTACGAAGGTTCCTTTTTTATATAAGAACATTTTCTTTAAAATATAGATTAATATATATACGATTTTAATAGTTTTTTTAATTTAATATTTATAATAAGTCTCATAAGTGTTATCACAATAAAGAAGAAATTTAATACTATATATAGTGAGAAGAATAATATATGAGATGATAATATGAAATCCAATTATGCTTATTCTGCCTGTTTTGATAGAAAAACTGAGAAATTATTTAAGAAAGCTAAGTATCTAGGACAAGGTAATAATGGAATAGTGTATGAACTTCCAAATAATAAGGTTATAAAAATATTTTTAAAAGAGAAGGTTTGTAAATCAGAAGGTAATATTTTAAAGAAAACTAGAAAGTCTAAATATTTTCCAAGGATATATACCCATGGAGATTTATATATAGTAAGAGAAAAAGTATGTGGGATACAATTAGATAAATACATAAAGAAAAATGGATTGAGTAAAGAAATGTCAATGAAAATATATAGGCTCCTTAAAGAATTTAAAAAATTGGGATTTGTAAAATTAGATACAAGATGTAAGGACATTTATGTAACAGATAAATTTGAACTTATGATGATAGATCCAAAAGGTTTTTATACTAGAAAAGTTGACTTTCCAAGACATTTAATGAAAAAATTAAATTCACTTAATGTTTTAAATTTATTTTTAAGTCATATTGAAAGTGAAAATCCTAAATTAGCAAGGGAATGGGAAAGAAAGGCTAAAAGATATTTTGAAAAAAATAATATTGAGTATAATTAATATTTGAATTTTAAAACTATTTCAAAAATTTTTAAAAAATATTTTATAAGTACAAAAATTATCTGATATTTGGATTATTTTTAACTTTATCTTTAATATTTTTACAATTAATTATTTTGAAATAGTTTTTTATTTGGAATATGATTAACATATAAGATAATATGTAGTCAAGAACAATATTATTAATGAAGAAAAATTTTATAATAGTAGTGAAAATTTGTGTGCATTAAAAGTGAAATCAAATATCAATTGATTGCAAATATCAACAAAATGAATTATAATATAGATAAATAAAAAGAAATGAAATATTTAATAAAATAAATAAATATTGTAAATAATATTTAATGTATTTTATTGTTAAGGAGGATATTAAAAATGAAACAATATGCAGAAATAGTAGATGTTTTAGCAAGAGAGATTTTAGATTCAAGATCATTCCCAACAGTAGAGGTTGAGGTTTATTTAGAGGATGGAACAGTAGGAAGAGCAGCAGTACCTTCTGGTGCATCAACAGGTATGTTTGAAGCTGTAGAACTTCGTGATGGAGATAAAGAAAGATTTAATGGAAAGGGAGTTTTAAATGCAGTAAAAAATGTTAATGAAATTATTGCAGATGAACTTGTTGGATTAAATGCTTTAGATCAAACATTTATAGATAAAACATTAATAGAATTAGATGGAACTAAAAATAAAGGAAAATTAGGAGCAAATGCAATACTTGGAGTATCTTTAGCTGTTGCAAGAGCTGCTGCAAATTATTTAGGTTTACCTTTATATCAATATGTTGGTGGAGTAAATGCAAAGGTATTACCAGTACCAATGATGAATATTATAAATGGTGGAGAACATGCTGATAACTCAGTTGACCTTCAAGAATTTATGATTATGCCAGTTGGAGCTGATACTTTTAGAGAAGCATTAAGAATGTGTTCAGAAGTATATCATGCTCTTAAGAAGTTATTAAACGAAAAGGGATATTCAACAGGTGTTGGTGATGAAGGTGGATTTGCACCAGATTTAAAATCAAATGAAGAAGCTATTGAAGTTATAATTGAAGCAATTAAGAAAGCTGGATTTGAGCCAGGAAAAGATATGTTTATTGCTTTAGATCCTGCTTCATCAGAATTCTTTGAAGATGGTAAATATGTATTAAAACATGAAGGAAAAACATTATCACCAAGTGAAATGGTTGAATTCTATGAAAACTTAGTAAATAAATATCCAATAATATCAATTGAAGATGGTATGGCAGAAGAAGACTATGAAGGATGGAAGATAATGACTGAAAAGTTAGGAAACAAAATCCAATTAGTTGGTGATGATTTATTTGTAACAAATACTGAAAGATTAGAAAATGGAATTAAAATGGGAATTGCAAATTCAATTCTTATTAAACTTAACCAAATAGGTACATTAACAGAAACTTTAAATGCTATTGAAATGGCAAACAGAGCAGGATATACAGCAGTAATTTCACATAGATCAGGTGAAACAGAAGATACAACAATTTCTGATTTAGTTGTTGCTGTAAATGCAGGACAAATAAAGACTGGTGCTCCAGGAAGATCAGAAAGAGTTGCTAAGTATAATCAATTATTAAGAATTGCAGAAGAATTAGACGATGTAGCAGAATACAGAGGAATGAAAGCATTCTTTAATATTAAAAAATAATATTTATAGTGATTATATAATTTTTGGAAATTAGTGTGGAAATAAACTATCCTTTATGATATACTAATTGAGTTAAATAGTATAAATAAGCGTTTAAATATTAGGAGGTGTTCCCATGCAAACAGCTTTATTAGTACTTGAAGTATTACTTGGCATAATTATAGTAGTTTCAATACTTATGCAACCAAGCAAATCAGATGCTTTAAGTGGATTGATTCAAGGTAGCAATAATGATACATTTTTCTCAAGAAATAAATCAAGAACAAGAGAAGTTATGTTAGAGAGAGTAACAGTAATAGGAATGTTATTATTTGCTATCAATACAATTGTTTTAAATTTAATATAAATAGTGTGGGAATCACAAGTTAAATTTTAAAAGCCAGTTTTTTAAAAACTGGCTTTATTTTTTTAGAATACATCTTAAATTAAAAAATAATTCTAATGTTAAAGATAATCTCATAATTATATAATGTAATATTTTTTACAAAAATAATTGTGAGAGGTGTAATTATGGAATTATTAATATTACCTTTAGTTTGTGGAATTATTTCATTAATAGTTTTAGTTTTCCTTGCTAAAGGGATTTTAAAAAAAGATTCAGGAAATGAAAAAATGCAAGAAATTTCAAAATATATAGAAGAAGGTGCAATGGCTTTTATAAAAAAAGAGTATAAATATCTTTCTATATTTGTAGCATTTATTTTTATTTTAATAGGAATATTTTTAAGTAATAAAACATCAATAGCCTTTTTAGTTGGAGCCATATTTTCAATGATTGCAGGTTTTGTTGGAATGAAAATAGCTGTTAAAGCAAATGTAAGAACAGCAAGAGCGGCTCAACATGGAATAAAAGATGCATTAGGTGTTGCTTTTTCAGGTGGGGCTGTTATGGGGCTTTCTGTTGTAGGACTTGGAGTTATTGGTTTAACTATATTTTCTTTTATATTTGATTTAAATGCAGAATATATAACAGGATTTGGACTTGGTGCTTCATCTATAGCTCTTTTTGCAAGAGTTGGAGGTGGAATTTATACAAAGGCAGCTGATGTTGGTGCAGATTTAGTTGGAAAAGTTGAAGCTGGTATTCCAGAAGATGATCCAAGAAATCCTGCTGTAATTGCAGACAATGTTGGAGATAATGTTGGAGATGTTTGTGGTATGGGGGCAGATTTATTTGAATCTTATGTAGGTTCAATAATTTCTGCAATAACTCTTGGAGGATTTGTTTCATTAAATATTGGGAAGTCAGCACAAATATATCCACTTATAATTGCAGCTATTGGAATAGTAGCATCTCTTATTGGAATAATTTCTGTTAAAATGTATAATGGAGAAAATCCACAAAAAGCTTTAAATATAGGAAGTCTATTATCAGGAGTTATTGCACTTTTATTAAGTGGAGTATTTTGTGTATATTTATTTAAAGATTTAAAATTATTTATTCCTGTTGTAGTTGGAGTTTTTGTTGGACTTTTAATAGGGAAAATTACAGAAGTATATACATCTTCAGATTATAAATCAGTAAGACTTATAGCAAAGGAATGTGAAACTGGAGCGGCAACAAATATAATAGAGGGTCTTGCTGTTGGTATGAAATCAATAGTTATTCCAATAATTTTAATTATAGTTGGAATATTAATTGCATTTTTTAAATCTGGAGGAGGTGTTGATCCTCTTATAGGATTGTATGGAATTTCTCTTTCAGCAGTTGGAATGTTAGCTACAACAGCTATTACAGTTGCTGTTGATGCATATGGTCCAATTGCAGATAATGCAGGTGGAATAGCTGAAATGAGTGGATTAGACGAAGAGGTTAGAGAAGTTACCGATAAGTTAGATTCTGTTGGAAATACTACAGCAGCTATAGGAAAAGGATTTGCTATAGGGTCAGCTGCCCTTACATCATTAGCTTTATTTGCATCCTATACTCAAGCAGTAAATCTTAAATCAATAAATTTATTAAATCCATTAACATTAGTTGGAGTTTTAATAGGAGGAATGCTTCCATTTTTATTTGGTGCTCTTACAATGGAATCGGTTGGTAGGGCTTCTGGTGAAATGGTTGAGGAAGTTAGAAGGCAATTTAAAGAAAAACCTGGAATATTAAAGGGGAAGGATAAACCAAATTATTCAACTTGTATTGAAATATCAGCTAGAGCAGCTTTAAAAGAAATGATAATGCCTGGAATAATAGCAGTTTTATCTCCAATAATTGTAGGGTTACTTTTTGGAAAAGAGGCACTTGCAGGACTTATTGCAGGAGGAGTTGTAACTGGAGTTATGATGGCAATACTTATGTCAAATGCAGGTGGTGCATGGGATAATGCTAAAAAATATATTGAAGGTGGAGCTCATGGTGGAAAAGGAAGTGAAGCTCATAAAGCAGGAGTAGTTGGAGATACAGTTGGAGATCCTTTTAAAGATACATCAGGACCAGCTATGAATATATTAATTAAACTTATGACAATAGTGTCAGTAGTTTTTGCACCTATTATAATAAAATTTGGAGGTATTTTATTTTAAATAGATTTATAAAAAAATTATATTTATTGTTAGAAAAACAAAGTATATAGATGGAATTAGGAGGACAATTTACTAAAAGAGGAATTATAGGACATAATGTGTTAATATAGAGATAGTATAATATAGAAAAAGAAAGGTTATCATATATTAAGAATATAGATATAAATAACGGAGGAATAAAATGGGAATAAAAAATACATTATTAGATTTTATGCGTGAAGATGCATATAAACCAATGGATTTATCGGAGCTTACATCAGTATTTGATATAAAATCAGATGAATATAGAGCTTTTAAAAAAGTATTAAAAACAATGGAAAAGGAAGGACTAATAGTAAAAACAAAAAAAGATAAATTTGCAGCTGCGGAAAGATTAGGTTTAATAGCTGGAAAACTTCAAGGACATTCAAGAGGTTTTGGCTTTTTAATACCAGAAAATGAAGGGGAAAAGGACGTGTTCATTCCTTCATCTTGTATGAATAGTGCCATGAATGGAGACAGGGTTTTAGTTCAAGTTACTAGAGATGACAGAAACGGTAAGAAAAGAGAAGGAGAAGTTGTTGAGGTAATAGAAAGGGCTAACAAAACAATTATAGGAGTATATGAAAATAGTAAAAATTTTGGATTTGTTGTTCCAGAAGATACAAGATTAAACCAAGATATATTTGTATCTAAAAAAGATAAAAATGGAGCAAATGATGGTGATGTTGTAATAGTAGAAATTACAAAATGGCCAGAAAAGAGAAGAAGTCCAGAAGGTATCATAAAAGAAGTATTAGGAAAAAAAGGTGATAAGGGTCTTGATATACTTACAATAATTAAGAAGTTTTCCCTTCCAGAAGAATTTCCAACTAAAGTATTAAATTTTGCAGAAGGAATAGAAGAAGAAATAGATCCTAAAGAATATAAGAGAAGAACAGATTTTAGAGATCTTAAAATGGTAACTATAGATGGAGAAGATGCTAAAGATTTAGATGATGCCGTTTCAATAGAAAGGTTACCTAATGGAAACTTTAAATTAGGAGTTCATATAGCTGATGTTACTCACTATGTAAAAGAAAATAATCCTTTAGATAGAGAGGCTTTAAAGAGAGGAACCTCAGTATATCTTATAGATAGAGTTATTCCAATGCTTCCTAGAAAACTTTCAAATGGTATTTGTTCTCTTAATCCAAATGTTGATAGATTAACATTAAGTTGTATTATGACAATTGATAGAAAAGGTAAAGTATTAGATCATGAAATACATGAAGGAATAATAAGAACAAATGAGAGAATGACTTATACAGATGTAACTAAAATTCTTGTGGATAAAGATGAAGAATTAATTAAAAGATATGACTATCTTTATGAAGATTTCTTAGCAATGGAAGAACTTGCAAAAATCTTAAATGAAAGAAGAATGAAAAGAGGAGCTATAGATTTTGACTTTGAAGAAGCAAAAATAACACTAAATTCTTTAGGAAAGCCAATTGAAATTAAACCATATCCAAGGGAAATTTCAAATAGAATAATAGAAGAATTTATGCTTGTATGTAATGAAACAATAGCTGAATATATGTACTGGACTAACTTGCCATTTGTTTATAGAGTTCATGAAAATCCAGATGAAGAAAAACTTGCAAAGTTTAGAGAGTTTATATATAACTTAGGCTATACAATGAAATGGAGTCAAGATATTCATCCAAGAACTCTTCAAGAAGTTTTAGAAAAAGTTAAAGGTAAGAAGGAAGAAACTGTAGTAAGTACACTTCTTTTAAGATCAATGATGAAGGCTAGGTATTCACCAGAAAGTCTTGGTCACTTTGGATTAGCAGCAAGATATTACTGTCATTTTACTTCACCAATTAGAAGATATCCAGACCTTCAAATTCATAGAATTATAAAAGAGCAACTAAATGGTAAAATTGATGGAAAAAGAGTTAAAAAGTTAATTGGAATAGTAGATTATGCTTCAAAGCAATCATCAGAAACTGAAAGAGTAGCACAAGAAGCAGAAAGAGAAGTTGATGATTTAAAGAAGGCAGAATATATGCAAGATAGAATTGGGGAGGAATTTGATGGAATTGTATCTTCTGTTACATCATTTGGAATGTTTGTTGAACTTCCAAGCACAATAGAAGGATTAGTTCACATTAATTCTTTAGAAGATGACTACTATGTATATGATGAAAATCATTTAGCTTTAATTGGAGAAAGAACAAAGAATATATATAGATTAGGTGATGAAGTTAGGGTTAAATGTAGTAGAGTTGATATTGCAAATAGAGAAGTATATTTTGATTTAATAAAGAATGAAGAAGATGATGAAGAATCATTAAAAGAATTTAATGAAAAAATACCTCATTTAAAGAAAGAAGTAAAAGAGGCACTAGCAAAAGTTGAAGATATAGAAGAGTAAAATTAAAGTAAAGGGCTATTATTTTATTTAAATATAGCCCTTTTATTTATAAAATAATATTTAAATATTTTTATTCTTAGTTAACTAACAAGTTATATAATTGATAATAATTTAAATATATAATATAATTTTATTAAATTATATAGGCTTAAAGAAAAAGTAGGTGAAAACAAAATGGCAAGAAAGAAAAATTCAAATTCTTTAGCAGAAAATAGAAAAGCAAGACATGATTATTTTATACAAGAAACAATTGAATGTGGAATAGTTTTAGTTGGAACAGAAGTTAAATCTATAAGAAATGGTAGAGCTAATCTTAAAGATTGTTATGCAGAAGTTAGAAATGGAGAAATATTTATTAGAGGAATGCATGTAAGTCCATATGAACAAGGAAATATATTTAACGAGGACCCACTAAGAGATAGAAAATTACTTCTTCATAAAGGAGAGATAGGAAGACTTGCAGGTCTTGTATCAAGAGAAGGTTTAACACTTATACCATTATCTCTTTATCTTAAAAATGGAAGGGTTAAGGTTGCCCTTGGAGTTTGTAAGGGTAAGAAAAATTATGACAAAAGAGATTCATTACTTGAAAAAGCTCATAATAGAGAAATGGCAAGAGAACTTAAAAATAGAAATAGATATTAGTTTTGGAAAAGAGTATTTTAATAACAGGAATACTCTTTTTTTATGTAATAAAATTAATTTCAAATAAATGCAAATACTTTGTAAATTGGTTAAAAATGGCCAAATTTAGTATTATAATAGAAGTGTAATATTTAATAAATTGTATTAGGAGGAAGTTCAAATGGATTTTGACAAAAAAAATACAATTATAAGTTCTCATGAAAGAAGCAAAGCATATGGCATAAAAAAAGATAATAAAGAGTCTAACAAAAAGCTAAAAGATGATGAATTAAATAAAATTTTAATTGACAATTCAGAGTTAATTAGAATTTCTAAAATATATATGAATATGTTTAAAGATGTACTTAAAGATGAAAAATTTATAATAGTTCTTACAGATAAAGATGGATGTATATTATATGTATCTGGAAAGGACAATATTATTAAAGAATATAAGAAATTAAATATATATCCTGGAATGTATATGGATGAAAAAAATATAGGAACTAATGCCATGGCAATTGCAATTGAAGAAAATAGAGCTGTACAAGTTACAGCAGATGAGCATTATATCAATATTTTTAAAACATTAACTTGCTCAGCAGCACCTATTCATGGGAAAAATGGAGATATAATAGGAACATTAAATTTAACTTCCGGGTGGGTAAATAAGCATCCACATACATTAGGGTTAGTTTTATTTGGAGTGAAAGCTATTGAAAATGATCTTGAAAGAGTTCATGTAAGTGAAGTTTTAGAAGAAACTTATAAATATGTAGGAAGTGTAATAAATAACGTAGGAAAAGGAATTTTAATTATAAATTCAGATGGAGATATAAATAATGTTAATGAATTAGCTTGCGAAATAATAGGACTACATACAGAAAATTTACTAAATAAAAATATAGATACTATAATACCTGGTTGGAAAACTATTAATTTAAAATTTAAAGAATCTAATTATAAAACTTATGTAAAAGAGATAAAATTTTTAAATGATACAAATTATAGGACACTAATAACTATAAAACCAATAAGATTAAATGATAAGGTAGTTGGATCTGTAATTATAATGTGCAAGGAAAGAGAAAATAAGAGTTTGAAATCCTTTGGAGCTTATAAAACATTTGATGATATTTTAGGAGAAAGTGATGCTATTTTAAACGTTATTACTAATTGCAAAATTATAGCTAATAGTCCCTCCACAGTTTTAATAGAAGGTGAAAGTGGAACAGGTAAAGAAGTTTTAGCACAAGCTATTCATAACTTTAGCTATAGAAAAGGTAAGAATTTTGTTGCAATAAATTGTGGGGCTATACCAAAAAACTTAATTGAAAGTGAGCTATTTGGATATGAGGAAGGTGCCTTTACTGGAGCTAAGAAAGGTGGAAAAGTTGGTAAATTTGAATTAGCAAATGGTGGAACTATATTTTTAGATGAGATTGGTGAAATGCCTTTAGAAATGCAGGTACATCTTCTTAGAGTTATACAAGAAGGAATGGTAAGTAGAGTAGGAAGTAGCAAAGAAATTCCAATAGATGTTAGAATAATTGCAGCTACAAATAAAGATTTAAAAGAAGAAATAAAAAAAGGCAATTTTAGAGAGGATTTATATTATAGGCTAAGTGTTATTCCAATACATTTACCACCTCTTAGAGAGAGAAAAGGTGATGTAGAAAAGCTTATAAAACATTTTTTAAGAATAAAAGCATTTAAATTAGATAAAGAAGTACCTAAAATTAGTTATGATTTATATAATAAACTTTTAAATTATTCTTGGCCAGGAAACATCAGAGAACTTGAAAATTGTATAGAAAATATAGTTAATTTAGATGGAAATATATCTTATCAATTTACGGATAACTTAGAGAAAGAATGCAAAAATAAAAAAATAGAAGAAAAAACAATTGATATAAGTAATGATTCAAAAGAAAACGGAATATATATTGAAATAGGAAATAGTTTTAATATAAAAGATATAGAAAAGATATTAATTAAAAAGGCACTTAAAGTTAATGATTGTAATATGAGTAAAACAGCAAAATCGTTAGGTATAAGTAGAAATACTTTATATTATAAATTAGATAAATATAAGATTTATTAAGTGTACTAAAATATAACAATGTACTAAAATATGACATCAAAAATAAAATTATGTAATATTTTAGTACATTAAAAAATTAATAGATAAAAGAGTTTGTTAAAAAAATGACGTAACTGTGAGATATTTATCAAATTTATTTTTTGGCATAAAATTTGCTTATATAAATTATGTAAAATTTAAAAATAAAAAATTATAATAAATAAAGATTTTTAGGGGGAGTTTTATTATGGCACGTTTTACATTACCAAGAGATATTTATCATGGAAAAGGTTCAATTGATGTATTAAAAAATATTGAAGGAAAGAAAGCAATGATCGTTATGGGCGGAGGCTCAATGAAAAGATTTGGTTTCTTACAAAGAATAGAGGACAACTTAAAGGAAGCAGGACTTGAAGTTAAAGTATTTGATGGAGTTGAATCAGATCCATCAGTAGAAACAGTTATGAAAGGCGCAGAAGCAATGAAAGAATTTGAGCCTGATTGGATTGTTGGTTTAGGTGGTGGATCACCAATAGATGCAGCTAAGGCTATGTGGATATTCTATGAGCATCCAGAATTCACTTTTAAAGAAGCAATAGTTCCATTTGGATTACCAAAGCTAAGAAACAAAGCTAAATTTATAGCAATAGCTTCAACAAGTGGTACAGCTACAGAAGTAACAGCATTCTCAGTAATTACTGATTATGCAGCAAAAATTAAGTATCCTTTAGCTGACTTTAATATTACACCTGATATTGCTATAGTAGATCCAGAACTTGCAGAAACTATGCCACAAAAATTAGTTGCTCATACAGGAATGGATGCAATGACTCATGCAGTAGAAGCTTATGTTTCAACAATTGCAGATAATTTTACAGATCCTTTAGCACTTAAAGCAATTGAAATGGTTAGAGATAACATAAAGAAATCTTATGATGGAGATAAAGATGCTAGATCAGAAATGCATGATGCACAATGTTTAGCAGGAATGGCATTTAGTAATGTTTCTCTTGGAATAGTTCATTCAATGGCTCACAAGATTGGAGGAGTATTCCATGTACCTCATGGATGTGCAAATGCTATATTACTTCCATCAGTAATAGAATTTAATTCAGTTGAATGTGCTGATAGATATGCAAAAATAGCTAAAATGTTAGAATTAGAAGGAAATAATGATAAAGAATTAACAAAATCATTAGTTAAATTAATAAGAGACTTAAATGCAGAATTAAATATACCAAAAACATTTAAAGAATATGGAGTAGATGAAGAAGAGTTTAAAGCAAACTTAAAATACATGTCAGAAAACGCAGTACTTGATGCATGTACAGCAACTAATCCAAGAAAGGTAAATACTGAATTAATAGAAAAGATTTACAATGCTGCATACTATGGAGAAGACGTAGATTTTTAAAGAGTAAAGATTATAAATGTCCAAAAGCTCCCAAAATATCATGGGAGCTTTTGGTGGTGAAATATATAAATTAAAAAAGAGGAGTTAGTTATATGTATAAAATAGTTTCAAAAAGAGAACTTGCAAAAAATATATACTTAATGGATATAGAAGCTAAAAGAGTTGCAAAATCCGCAAATCCAGGACAATTTATAATATTAAAAAATGATGAAAAAGGAGAAAGAATTCCATTAACTATTGCAGATTTTGATAGGGAAAAAGGAACTGTAACTATAGTTTTTCAAGCAGTTGGACATGGAACAATGAAATTAGCTGAATTTAATGTAGGAGATTCTGTGGCTGATTTTGTTGGACCCCTTGGAAGACCAAGTGAATTTGTATCACAAAATATAGAGGATCTTAAAAAGAAAAAATTTATATTCGTAGCAGGTGGAGTTGGTGCAGCACCTGTATATCCACAAGTAAAATGGATGAAAGAACATGGAATAGATGTAGATGTTATAGTTGGTAGTAGAAATAAGGAATTATTAATATTAGAAGATGAAATGAAAGCTGTTGCTAAAAATCTTTATATTGCAACAGATGATGGATCTTATGGTTTCAATGGAAGAGTTACAGATTGTTTAACAGATTTAGTTAAAAATAAAGGAAAACATTATGATGAAGCAATTGTTATAGGACCTATGATAATGATGAAATTCATGTGTATGTTAACTAAAGAACTTAACATTCCTACAATAGTAAGTTTAAACCCTATAATGGTTGATGGAACAGGAATGTGTGGAGCTTGTAGAGTAACAGTTGGAAATGAAGTTAAATTTGCATGTGTTGATGGACCAGAATTTGATGGACATTTAATAAATTTTGATGAAGCTATGAGAAGACAAGCTATGTATAAGACTGAAGAAGGAAGAGCAATCCTTAAAGAAGAGGAAGGCGACACTCATCATGGTGGATGCGGACATTGTGGAGGAGATGAATAATTATGGATATGAAAGATAGAATGAAAAGAGTACCAGTTAGAGAACAAGATCCTAAAGAAAGAGCAAAAAACTTTAAAGAAGTTTGTTTAGGATATAATGAAGAAGAAGCTGTAAAAGAAGCTAAAAGATGCCTTCAATGTAAAAATCCAAGATGTGTTACAGGATGTCCAGTATCAATAGATATACCAGGATTTATAAAAATGGTTTCAGAAGAAAAATTTGAAGAAGCAGCAAAGGTTATTGCAAAGTATAGTGCTCTTCCAGCAGTTTGTGGTAGAGTTTGTCCACAAGAAAATCAATGTGAAGGAAAGTGTGTACTTGGAATAAAAGGGGAACCAGTTTCTATTGGAAAACTTGAGAGATTTGTAGCTGACTGGTCAAGAGAACATAAAGTTGATCTTTCAGAGAAAGAAGAAAGTAATGGTAAAAGAGTTGCTGTTATAGGTAGTGGTCCTGCAGGACTTACTTGTGCAGGTGACTTAGCTAAAATGGGATATGATGTAACTATTTTTGAAGCACTTCATGAAGCAGGGGGAGTTTTAGTTTACGGTATTCCAGAATTTAGACTTCCAAAAGATACTGTAGTTAAAAGTGAAATAGAAAACATTAAAAAGTTAGGTGTTAAAGTTGAAACTAATGTAATCATAGGTAGAACTATAACTATTGATGAATTATTAGAAGATGAAGATTTTGATGCTGTATTTATAGGATCAGGTGCAGGACTTCCAAGATTTATGGGAATAAAGGGAGAAAATGCAAATGGAGTATTATCAGCTAATGAATTTTTAACTAGAGTTAATTTAATGAAAGCTTTTAAAGAGGATTATGAAACTCCAGTAAGAACAGGTAATAAAGTTGCAGTAGTAGGTGGAGGAAACGTTGCTATGGATGCTGCAAGAACTGCTCTTAGACTTGGAGCTGAATCACATATAGTATATAGAAGAAGTGAAGAAGAGCTTCCAGCTAGAGTAGAGGAAGTACATCACGCTAAAGAAGAAGGAATAATTTTTGATCTTTTAACAAATCCAGTAGAAATATTAACTGACGAAAATGGATGGGTTAAAGGAATGAAGTGTGTAAGAATGGAACTTGGAGAGCCTGATGAGTCAGGAAGAAGAAAACCAGTTGAAATTAAAGGTTCAGAATTTGTAATGGATGTAGACACAGTAATAATGTCTCTTGGAACATCTCCAAATCCTCTTATATCTTCTACAACAAAAGGTCTTGATATAAATAAGAGAAAATGTATAATAGCAGAAGAACATTCAGGTAAGACAACAAGAGAGAAAGTTTATGCTGGTGGAGATGCAGTAACAGGTGCAGCTACAGTAATACTAGCTATGGGAGCTGGAAAAGATGCTGCAAAAGCAATTGATGAATATTTAAAAGAACAATAGTTAATAATAAACTTATGCCACTTTAAATAAGTTTGGCTGTTTATAAATTAATAAAAAATCCCCTTATCTATAATGTACACGGTCTGGTTATAGAATTGGGGATTTTTATTTTGTTTATTTAAAATATAAATATGTACAAACAGTAAACAATGTTGTAAAATAAAAAAATGTGTAATAGTTTATAGTAAAATATAAAAGTATTTTGTAAACCTTAGCAGATTTTAGATGACATAATTAAATTATGAAAGGAGAAAAAAATGAATAATAAGAAAAAAGGAATTATACTTGTATTAATTGCAACATTATTCTGGGGAATGATGGGAGTAACTAGTAGAACACTAGGTAATGCAGGTATTGATTCAATGAGTATATCATTTTTTAGATGCTTAATAGCTTCAATAGGATTTGGTATATTTCTATTTATTTTTAACAAAGATGCCTTTAAGGTAGATTTAAAAGGAATTATAATAAGTAGTATTTATGGAATTGTAACTTTTGGATTATCTTTTACTACATTTAATATTGCTGTAGAAAGGGTACCTATTGCTGTTGCAACAGTTCTTATGTTTACAAATCCAATTTGGGTAACAATATTTAATGCAATATTTTTTAAAGAAAAAATAACTGGAAAGAAAGCAATTGTAATTATTCTTGCAATAACAGGTTGCTTTTTAATTTCAAATATTTTTGGAGTTGGATTTGAAAATCTTGATATAGTTGGATTATTAGTTGGTCTTTCAACAGGGGTTTTATTTGCACTTCAACTTGTAATACCAAGATTTTTTGAAGGAAAATATACTAAAGATAGTATGTTAATATATGGATTTATAGCAAGTGCCATAGTTTTAGCATTCTTTACAAACTTTACTGGAATAGACAATGCAATAACTTCTAGTGCATCACCAATATTTGTAGTACTTAATATTTTATCAATAGGTGTATTAAGTACATTTATAGCAAATATTTCTTATGTCAAAGCTACAGATTATATTGAGACTGGTGTTGCATCAGTACTTGTTGCATTAGAACCTGTACTTGGAAGTTTATTTGCTTATTTAGTTTATGGAGAAACATTAACAGGACTTCAATTAATTGGAGGACTATTAATTATTATAGCAGCTATATGGCTTGCAAGAACATCAGATTAAATATATAAGAAATATGTAAAAGCTATTAGAAATTTAATTTCTAGTAGCTTTTAATTTTTTATTTTAAAAAATAATTTATAAAAATTAATTAATTATATTGAAGACAATTATATAAAGTAGCTTTTTTTATAAATAAGTAGGATAATAATATGAGAATAAAGGAGGGAGAATATTGAAAAATACATATAAAGATACAGGAATTCTTTCTCTAATTAAGAATACCTTTAATAATTTTAAATTTAATTTTTTTGCATGTACTTATTTTGAAATGTGTTATAGGATTTTAACAGCTTTTATATTTGTTCCAATATTATATTTAATATTTAAATACTTTATAGGAACTGAAGGATTATTTACACTTACAAATAAGGATTTCATAAAATTTGGATTAAGTTTGCAAGGAATAATATGCATATTAATATTATTAATTATGGCTTTTTGTACAATATTTATAGAAATAGGTGTTTTAACATACATAGGAGTAAAATCTCATAGAGGTGAGAAAATTAAGGCGATAGATGGAATATTTAATGTAATAGGAATATTAAAAGATACATTAAATAGGGGGATAATTCCACTTATAATAATTACAGGTGTAATAGGACCTTTAACAGGAATAGGACTTTGTAGTTCATTAATTAAAGATTATTCAATTCCTCCATTTATAACAATAGAACTTTCAAAAACTATAGGTGGAAAGATTCTATATGGATTTATAATAATTGGATTAGCAATTTTATTGCTTAGATGGATTTTATCTATTCCAATAGTAGTTATAGAAAAGATAAAAGGGAAAGATGCTGTAAAAAAGAGTTATGTTATATATAAGAAAAATAGATGGAAGTTATTTAGAGCAATAGCACTTTGGGCAGTTGTAATATCTATAATATCTATAATTTTAATAGTATTAATTCTTGGAATTGGATTTTTGGTTGGAGGTTATGTATTAGGTGCTACATCTTTTTCAAGTAAAATATTTTTAGGTGGACTTTTAATACTATTTTATGGAATATTTGTATTAGCATCCATTATATCAACACCTCTTTTTGTTTCATTTTTAGTAGAGCTTTATTATGACTTAAGGGAAGATAATGTAAAAGAAAGAGAATTTAAGTCTTATGAAGATTATAAGAAAAATGTTTTATATAAAATCTCTAAAAAATATTCCAATATATTTGTAGGTATATTAACATTGGCTTTTGTAATATTTAGCAGTATTGTTGGATATGGAGTAGTGTTTCATAGAGTAATTAATGATGAAGTAGCTGTAACTGCTCATAGAGGAGCAAGTGTTAAAGCACCAGAGAATACATTATCAGCAATAAAACTTGCAGAAAAAGAAGGAGCTAATTTTGCTGAAATTGATGTACAAACAACAAAGGACAATAAAACTATACTTCTTCATGATGGAACATTTAAAAGAACAGCTGGAGTAAATAAAACAGTTAGAGAATTAACATTAAATCAAATAAAACAGCTTGATAACGGCTCTTTTTACTCTACAAAGTATAAAGGTGAAAAAGTTCCTACTTTAGATGAAGTATTAAAAGAAGCAAAGGGAAAAATTAAAATAAATATTGAACTTAAACCAAAGGGAAAAGATGATCCTTTAGTTAAAAATGTAAATAAAATAATTAAAAAATATAATATGGAAGATGAAGTTGTAATATCATCAAATAATTTTGAGGCACTTCAAGAGATGAAAAATATTAATCCAAAACTAAAGGTTGGATATATTGTAATTGCAGCTATAGGAGAATTTGAAAAACTTAATGTAGATTTCTTTAGTTTAGAATCATCACTTGTAAATCCTAAAACAGTTTATGCCCTTCATGCATTAGGAAAGGAAGTTCATGTATTTACTATAGATAATAGAGAACTTGCAGAAAAAATGATTTACTTAGGGGTAGATAATATAATTACAGATGATGTACCTATGATAGAGGATGTAAAAAAAGAATTTAAAGAAGAAGATAAGCATAATTATGTAAGTTTCTTTTATGAATCAGTTTTAAATATAATAAAATATGCAAAAATTTAAAATAAATTTATAAAAATAAGTTACAAAAAACTGATAATCTGATATTATATAGTATAAGATAACTTAATAATTATAATCCAATGAAAAGGAAGAGTAGTTAAATTAAGCTTTAATAAAGAGAGTTAGGGGTGGTGAGATCCTAGCAAGAAGAGATTTAGTGAATGGACCTTGGAGGAATAAAACGAAATCTAATTTTTAGAAAGTAGCATTTATGGTGGGCTGCACCTTATAGCAGATAGAGTATGTTAGTACTTGAAATTAAGGTGGTGTTTAATTTATACATATATTAAACACAATTTAGGTGGCAACGCGGAAGATTTATCCGTCCTATGTTTTTAGAATAGGACGGTTTTTTTATATGAAATTAAAGGAGGTGATCAAAGTGTTATGAAATGATGAAAGTTTAGGAGAGTGGCAAAAAAATAATAATTATTTTAAAGGAGAAGATATTATGAAAAAAAATGAAAAAACTAAAAAAATGATAACTAATGCCTTATTACTTGGAATTGGAGCAATACTTCATCAAATTACACCAGCACTTGGATTACCTATGCAGCCAGATTTTGCTCTTGTAATGTTATTTATAATTATGATTTTAAATAGGGGAGATTATAAGACATCTTTAATTGCAGGAATAATAACTGGAATATTTACAGGTATGACAACAAAGTTTCCAGGGGGACAACTTCCTAATATGATAGATAAAATTATTACCGTAAATGTAGTATTTTTTATGATGATTTTTATTAATAAAATTAAAGGTTTAAAGAATATGACAGAAAGTAAAAGAAGGGTAGTAGAAAGTATAATAGTATTTCCTATTGGAACATTAATTAGTGGGGTAACATTTTTGTTATCTGCAAATATTTTAGTTGGGCTTCCAGCAGGTTTTACTTCATTATTTATATTAATAGTTCTTCCATCTATGGTTATAAATTTAATTGTAGGATCAATGATTTTTAAAATAATAAGTACTTCAATGAAAAGAGTAACTGTATAAATTAAAAGCTGATATTATATTAAATTCATATAAAGGATTAATATGATATCAGCTTTGTATATTTTTAAACTATAAATTAATTGTAAAATATTGAATAAAAAGGAAGAATATTTTATAATAAAAATGTTACTAAAGTATGAATAATGTAAATAAAATATAATTAAAGGTGGGATTTAATTGAGAAGAGAAAAACTAAAAAGAATAATTAAAACAACTTTATTTATGTTGGCTATATCTTTAATACCTATTGGAGGTAAAATAACAGATGCAGATTCTAAATTAGGCTTAGAAAATGAATTTTTGTCAGTAACAAATGGACATGATAGAGAAAAAATTATAGTTGAAAACGGTATATCTTTGAAATTTGGTGAAATACTAGATTTATCAAAATATAATGATTTTAAAATGTCAAATGAACATACAGTAACTATTAATAATGGAATAGTTACTCCTAAAAATGAAGGAACTGTTTATTTAAGTCAAAAAAAAGGAGACAAGCTTCATGTAATAGAAGTTTATGTTTCAAATGATAAAGGTAAAGTTTATTCAAAAAGTAATGAGGTAGATAGAAATTATTATAAAGTATTTATAGATCCAGGACATGGGGGGCATGATGATGGAAGTTCAGCTTTTGGTCTTAAAGAGGATGAGCTAAATCTTAAAATAGGATTAAAGATACAGAAAAGACTGGAGAGCAAGGGAATAGAAGTTAAAATGAGCAGAAGTTCAGATAAATATATTTCTTTAATTGATAGAGCTAAAATGGCAAATGAATATGGAGCAGATCTTTTTGTATCTAATCATATAAATTCCTTTGATTCAGGATCAGCACATGGTATAGAAACTTATTATCATAGTAAAAAATCAAATCATAAGCCTTTAAGTGATAATATTCAAAATAATTCAATAAAGGAAACTGGTGCGTATAATAGAGGAGTTAAAAATGAAAATTTTGCAGTACTTAGAGAAAGTGAAATGCCATCTTCTTTATTTGAAGGAGGATTTATATCAAATAAGGCTGAATCAGAAAAATTAAAGGATGATAAATATCAAGACAAACTTGCAAAGGCAGTTGCAGATGGTATAGAAAAATATTTAAAAGATAATATAAAGTTAAATGGAAATGATAATACTACAGAATCTAAACCTGATAGTAAACCAGAAGCTCCTGGCAATAAGCCGGTAGAAAAACCACAAGAAAAACCAGAAAGTGTAACAAAGATAGGAACAGTAACAGCAAGTGCTTTAAATATAAGAAAAGGACCATCAACAAAAAATACTATTATAGGAAGCTTAAAAAAAGGAAGTAAAGTAGAAATAATATCAACATCAAATGGTTGGCATAAAATAAAATATAAAAATGGATATGGATACGTATCAGCAGATTATGTAAAAATAAATAGTACATCAAGTAACTCTTCAAGCAATTCAAATAGTAAACCACAAGAAAAACCAGAAAGTGTAACAAGGAAAGGAACAGTAACAGCAAGTGCTTTAAATATAAGAAAAGGACCATCAACAAAAAATACTATTATAGGAAGCTTAAAAAAAGGAAGTAAAGTAGAAATAATATCAACATCAAATGGTTGGCATAAAATAAAATATAAAAATGGATATGGATACGTATCAGCAGATTATGTGAAAATAAATAGTACATCAAGTAACTCTTCAAGCAATTCAAATAGTAAACCACAAGAAAAACCAGAAAGTGTAACAAGGAAAGGAACAGTAACAGCAAGTGCTTTAAATATAAGAAAAGGACCATCAACAAAAAATACTATTATAGGAAGTTTAAAAAGAGGAAGCAAAGTAGAAATAGTATCAACGTCAAAGGGTTGGCATAAAATAAAATATAAAAATGGATATGGATACGTTTCAACAGATTATATAAGATTTTAAATTTTTATAATGAGACTGTTGTAATAGATAATAATTAGTATTAAAACTTGCAACAGTCTTTATTTAAAATAAAAGATTATATTTTAGGAAGTGTTGATTTTCGATAGTTCTTTATATGTAATTAATATTTAGAGAGATTCTATTATTTCAAAATAATTAGAAGAAAAAAGTTAATTTAAAAATTTTTTATAATTTATAAAATACTTAACATAATGTGAAATAGTTTTATAAATTCGTTAAGTTGACAGTAAAGTTTATGTGCTATATAATTAAAACACGAAATAAAATTAAATATTGTTTATTTGCGTTTTACAAAACTAAATTTATTAACATGGGGGCGTTTTGGCTTCGACGGGGGTAAGTGAGGTTTGGTAAGCGGGCCGAGGGAAGCATGGTGCCTCGTTAATAAAGTATGCATTAAAGATAAACGCAGAAGATAATAATTTTGCATTAGCAGCTTAATATAAGCTACTCATCAGCCCTAGGTTGCCCACGGCTTAGGATACTGGTGTCATAATTAGTGGGGAACCGAGCTTAGCAAAGCTTTGAGCTATGAACGGAACTTATGAAGCTAGCGAGCAAGGCGCCTGTCTGTAGGCACTCTTGTAAGCGAAATTTAATATACAGACTACGCTCGTAGAAAGCTAGACGGATCTACTTTCGGACACGGGTTCGACACCCGTCGCCTCCACCAAATAAGAACTTAAATAAAAACACAATGGTAAAATATTGAGGAATCAATACTTTTCCATTGTGTTTTTATTTTTTAGAGATAAAATTTAAATTGATTTTAATATATATTGTATTTCTTTTTATGTGTTTTGGGTATTTGCGTACACTCTTAGTGAAATTTTAACTATTAGGTGTGTATTTTTTTATGCATAAAAGAGATAGATCTTTATTAATTGATAAATTGAGGTCATCATATAAGGATGGTAAAATAAAAAGAGGTATCAACAGAGGAATGGTATTAAAAAATTAATAATTAGAAATTTAGAATTAAGTAAAAAATATTAGGAGATAAATTATGGCATTAATTCAAGATGAATTAAAAATAACAAAATTAAAAGACTTGCTTAATATGAAATTAGTATTACCTTCATATCAGAGACCATATAGTTGGAGTGTGAAGTCAGCTAATACTTTATTTATTGATACATATGAAGCTTTTAAAGATGAAATTAATGAATATCGTCTTGGCTCAGTAATATTACACAAAGAATGTTCTTAAAAATATAATATAGTTGATGGGCAACAAAGGCTTACCACATTATCAATTTTGCTTTATTGTTTAGATTATTGTAACCAAAGTTTATTGAAAGAAAAATATAGTAAATTATCCAATGATGTTATTTTAACAAACTTTGGGGTTCTTTCTAAAAGAGTTAACGAATTAAATCACGATGAAGGTGAAAAATATAAAAATTATCTTTTAAATCAATGTACTATGGTTCAAATTGTAACAGATAGTGAGCAAGAGGCATTTCAGTTTTTTGATTCACAAAATTCTCGTGGTAAAGAGTTAGCACCACATGATCTATTAAAATCATACCATTTGCGGGAAATGAGAAGTGAAGATGAAAATCAAAAAGTTAAAATTATAAGTAAGTGGGAAAATATGGACCAAGATGATTTAGATAATTTATTTAAAAGTTATTTGTATCCATTGATTCAATGGTATAAGGGAAAAGATGGTTTAGGTTATAATTCAAGTAAAATTGATTATTTTAAAGGAATTAAGGTAACAAATATATATGATTATGCAATTTATCATAAGGCTAGTAATTTGTATGTAGAACAATTCAATGCTAATGTTAGCAATGAATTTATTGCTTTTAAACAGTTAAATCAATTTCAATTGACACAACCATTAATAGCAGGAAGACGATTTTTTAATTATACAATTCATTACGGAATTTTATTAGAAAAAATACAAAAACAGATTAATGGAATTTATAAAAAAGATGAAATTCCAGATAAGCGTTCTGGTGATATTTATATTAAGCAGCTTTATGAATGTTCATTATTATTTTTTGCAGATAGGTTTGGTATTGAGAGCTTAACAAAATATGTGATACAGCAACTTTATTCATGGAGTTATTCATTAAGATTAGCAATGAATGCAGTATATCCTCAAACTATTAATAAATATGCAAAAGGTCAACATGAGCGAGCAAATTATGGAATTAATATGTTTTCTGAAATTAGTGAAATGTCAGATCCAGAAGAATTGAAGTTACTTGTGCTTAAGAAACCAGATATTTCTGATAATAATAAAGAAAAATATAAAGCAGTATATAAATTACTTAGTGAATGGAATAGGTGGTAGTAAATGAGTAATGATTTAAAAATAATATCAGTAGCACAGATATTTGATAATATTAGATACATAGTGCCAATTTACCAACGAAATTATGCTTGGAGTGAAACTCAAATAGTACAATTAATTGAAGATATTGAAAGTTATATTGATGGTTATAATAAAAACTATTTTTTAGGAAATTTAATTGTTAATGAAACTGATAATAATGTTTATGAAGTGATTGATGGACAGCAAAGATTAACGACTTTATACATTATTGAGAAGTATTTAGAGATGGTATTTGATAAAGAAGCATTACGTTTTGAGGCTCGTGAAAAATCAAATAGCACTCTTTCGTATCTTAGTAACAGTAATAATATTGAATTAATTGAGGAACTATCATCAGCAGAAATCTTGAATGGTTTTAAAATTATTAAAAACTATTTCAAAAATAAAAATATGGATAAAAGTAGTTTTGTCAAAAAGCTAAAACAAGTATTTATTGTTCGAATTCAAGTTCCAAAAAATATTGACCTAAACCATTACTTTGAAGTTATGAATACCCGTGGAGAACAATTGGAACTTCATGAAATTGCTAAAGCTAAGCTATTAGAAGTTCTTGAAAGTGAACAGGATAAAAATATAGGAAATTTGATTTGGGAAAATTGTTCTGATATGAATTCATATGTTCAGATGAATTTTGATATTGATGTAAGAAAAAATATTTTTACAGAGAACTGGAGCAGTTTAGATAAATCAATTAAAGATTTTGATTCTATAAAAAGTAAAATCTCAACAGGAAATGAATTAACAGATAAAAAATCTTTGATTGAAATATTAAAAGAAAATAAAAGGCTTAATGTATCAACTACACAATCAGAATATGAAAATGAACGTTTTGAATCAACTATTTCATTTCCAAACTTTCTACTACAAGTTAATGCTGTTATAAGAAATTTGGGAGAAGAAGATGTAAGTCTTGATGATAAACACTTTCTTGATAATATATCTTGGGCATGGTCATCATCTGAAAAAGCAAAAGAGTTTTTATTCCATTTATTGAAGTGTAGAGTATTATTTGATAAATATATTTTAAAACGTGAGTTTGCTAGAGACTATAAAGAAAGTGGTAAATGGTCACTACAGCGTTTAGAGAAATACCAGGATAACAAGAAAAATAACGATAAACCTAAATATGTTGGTACATTGGGAGAGGAGGGTAATGATAATAAGAAGCTACGAACACTTCAATCATGTTTACGTATTACTTATACATCACCCAAAACTATGCATTGGATTTCTGTTGTTCTATCTAACTTGTTAGATAATGAGAAAGTTGATATTATTGCATTGTTAGAAGGATATTGTAAGAAGAAGGTTTCTGATTCTGATTATAAAAATAGAAGTGGTTTTGGAATTGAAAGAATTGTATTTTCTTATCTTGATTATTTAATTTATAGAGATGGTTATTCATATGAGGGAAAAGAAATTATATCACCACTTCAAGATGATTGGCAATTTCAATTTAGAAATTCCATTGAGCATTTCCAACCACAACATCCATTAGAAGGGGAATGTTGGGCTAAAGATGACTTGGACGGATTTGGTAATTTAGCTTTAATAACGATTTCTGGGAACTCTAAGTTTTCTAATTTGCCACCTGTTGGAAAAATAAATTCATATCCAAGTATAATTAATCAAAGTCTTAAATTAAAAGTTATGGAAATAGTTACAAGGTTTGATGATGGAAAGTGGACAGAAGAAAAGTCAAGGAGACATAGAGCAGAAATGTTCAACATTTTGGAAAATGATATGGACAACACTTTAGGTGATTATATGTAACAGATTAAAAAATTTAAGAGACATATTATTACCAAAACTTATGTCAGATGAAATAAGAGTATCTTTAGATAATTAAAGAAATGCTATAGGAGGGGATTTAAGATGAGTAAGTATGATTTATTAAATGAATATTTAAGTAATTGCAGAAAAGAAAAATTAACATTAACAATAAAGCAAATTGAGGATATATTAGGGTTTAAATTACCAAATACAGCTTATACCAAAAATGCTTGGTGGGGAAATAATGATAATAGACACGTTCAAGCAAAAAGTTGGTTACAAAGTGGTTATAATACAAAAGACATTAAATTAGGTGAGAGTGTTACATTTATAAAGATATAGAAATTAAAAATTTATATAGAATCTTTACTTAGTTATAATTATAAATTTTAATTAATAGTTTTAAGCTTGATTATAAGGAGGATATATGAGAAGAATATTATTTTGCAATATAGCATGGATGGAAAAATATAAAGGGGTTACTGATGATGATATTCCTGTTAATGGAGGAAGTTATTTAGATACAACGCAGGATGCACATGAAGCTTATAACTTTGATTCTGTAAGATTTGATGAAGAAGAGGAAATTAATTACTGTTTAGGCTTTTTTGAAACTAAATCAACTAATGGAAGTTGTAAAAACCAACTTCATATAGAAAAGATTGATAATAACTTAGGGTGCCAAGAGTTTCAAAGAAAAATGGTCCATCATATGGCTTTGGACAAGCTAATGTTTGGTTTGCAAATGAAAAAAATAATGAGGCTAAGGATAGATATTTAAAAAAATTAATTGAGCAAATAGATAATTATGATGGAGATAATTATATGTTTATATAAATTTTTTATATTTTGTAGTAGGTTAAGGATAATTCAAAAGAAATTGATAAACAAATTATATAAAAAATATTTTTGTATAAATTTACATATAAGCACTTTTTTACAATTGTTTAAGGAAAACGATTATAAAAAAGTGCTTTTTAATATTTTAAAAATTATTTATATAAAATTTATTAATATGTTAGCTTGTAATTATTTTCAAATTTGTTCTTTAAAATAAATATCCATTAAAATATATACTTTTACTTAAGTACTATATGAACAAAATTTGAAATAGTTCTTTACAAATATTAAATAGAAAATTATAATAGGTATGTTTGTGCTTATGGCGAAAAAAATCGAAAATGATAAAAATATTTTAAATTTTTAAAATATAATCATAAATTAAAATAAAATAATATAAAAAATTTACTGAAATAAAATGTATTTATTACATCTTATATAGAACATAATAATGTTAAAATATTGTATTTAAGAAGGAGTAAAAAAATGAAGTATATTATTGGAATTATAGGACTAATTGTTGTTTTAGCACTTGCCTGGATTGCAAGCAGTGGTAAGAAAAATATAAAAATCAAGCCTATTATCATAATGCTTATTTTGCAATTTGTTTTTGGTTTTGTTTTATTAAATACTGGAGTTGGAAATTATTTAGTAGGTGGTATAGCAAATGGTTTTGATTCATTGCTTAAATGTGCTGGGGAAGGAGTAAATTTTGTATTTGGTGGATTAGTTAATAATAATCAATTTTCATTTTTTATTAGTGTTCTTTTACCAATAATATTTATTTCAGCTTTAATTGGTATTTTACAATATTTAAAAATATTACCTTTTGTGGTAAAAGCTATAGGATTAGTTTTAAGTAAAATTAATGGAATGGGTAAGTTAGAATCTTATAATGCAGTAGCATCAGCAATACTTGGTCAATCTGAAGTATTTATTTCAGTAAAAAAACAACTTGGATTGTTACCTAAACATAGATTATACACTCTTTGTGCATCAGCTATGTCAACAGTATCTATGTCAATTGTTGGTTCTTATATGGTTCTTTTAGAACCTAGATATGTTGTAACAGCACTTGTTTTAAATTTATTTGGTGGATTTATTATAGCATCAATTATAAATCCTTACACTGTAACAGAAGAAGAAGATATTTTAGTAGTTGACGAAGAAAAGAAGCAAACATTTTTTGAAGTTCTTGGGGAATATATATTAGATGGATTTAAAGTAGCTGTTATAGTAGCTGCTATGTTAGTTGGTTTTGTAGCAATAATTGCTATGATTAATATGATATTTAAGTGGATATTTGGTATTAGCTTCCAAGAAATATTAGGATATGTTTTCTCTCCATTTGCATTTTTAATGGGTGTACCTTTAAATGAATCAATACAAGCTGCAAGTGTAATGGCTACTAAATTAGTATCTAATGAGTTTGTTGCTATGAATTTATTAAAAACTGGAAGTATACATTTATCAGCAAGATCAATTGGTATTGTTTCTGTATTCTTAATTTCTTTTGCAAACTTTTCATCAATTGGAATTATATCAGGAGCAGTAAAGGGGCTTCATGCAGAACAAGGAAATGTAGTTGCGCGTTTTGGATTAAAATTATTATATGGTGCAACATTAGTAAGTATATTAACAGCAACTATTGTTGGATTAATTATATAAAATTAGAATAATACATAATATCACAAAAAATAGCAGTAATATTTCAAAATATTACTGCTGTTTTTTTATGGAAATATAATTTGGACAAAGTTTTTAATTGTAATATAATTATATTTAGAAATAACACTAATATTTGATTTATATACAAATAAAAGGGAATAAAGGTGAGGATTATATATATGGATAAAACAATAGAAAGAATAAGAAAGTTTAGAAATGATAGAGATTGGTCAAAGTTTCATACACCAGAAAACTTATCTAAGGCAATAAGTATAGAATCTGGAGAATTATTAGAACATTTTTTGTGGGATGATAATTTTAATAAAGATGAAGTTTGTGATGAATTAGCAGATGTAATTATTTATTGTATGCATATGGCAGATTCTTTAGGTGTAAATATAGAGGATATAATAAATAAAAAAATGGATAAGAATGAAAAGAAATATCCAGTTGAAAAGTGTAAAGGTACAAGTAAAAAATATACTGAGTTATAAAAGAGGCAATTATGGGATTAATAAAAACTTTTGATTATAAGGAAGAATTATTAGATAATATTAAAAAATATAAATATGGTTTGAATTGGCCAGTTGTATATATTATAAGAAATTCAAAAGAAGCTTACGTTGGAGAGTCTACTAGAGTTTATAATAGAAGTTTAGAACATTTGAAAAATGATGATAGAGTTAAGTTAAATATAATTGATATTATTGCAGATGAAGATTTTAATAAATCTGTAACTTTAGAATTTGAATCATTATTAATTGAATATATGTCAGCTGACGGAAAATATTTATTGCAAAATGGTAATGGAGGACTAAGTAAACATAATTATTATGAGAAGGAGAGATATGTTAAAAAATTTGATTCTATTTGGAAGGAATTAAAGGAAAAACATATTGTAAAAAGAGGTTTATTTGAAATTAGAAATAGTGATTTATTTAAATATTCTCCTTACAAATCATTAACAGAGGAGCAATATGAAGTTGTACAAGATATAGTAAAAAGTATAATTAATAATAAAAAAAGTAATCATTTAATTCAAGGAGAACCTGGAACTGGAAAGACTATTGTTGCAATTTATCTATTAAAATATCTAATAGAGAAAAAGGAAACAAAAAATTTAAAAATTGGATTAGTAATTCCAATGACATCTTTAAGATCAACTTTAAAGAAAGTATTTAAAAATATTAAGAATTTAAAAGCAAATATGGTTTTAGGACCTTCAGAAGTTGTTGGTAAAGATTATGATATATTAATTGTAGATGAAGCTCATAGATTAAATAGAAGAGTAAATATAACTAATATGAAATCCTTTGATGATTGCAATAAAAAGCTTGGTCTTAGTAAAGAGAGTGATCAACTTGATTGGATAAGGCTTTCAACTAAACATATGATTTTATGTTATGATAGAAATCAATCAATAAAACCTTCAGATGTAAGGCCTGAAAAATTTGAAGAAATAAATTTTGAAAAGCATAAAATTACTTCTCAAATGAGAGTTTTGGCTGGAGAAGATTATATAAACTATATTGAAAATATACTTAATGAAAGGCAAGAAGAATCTAAAAGGTTTGGAAAATATGAGGTATATATTTTTGACGATTTAGGTGAAATGTATAAAAAAATAGTAGTTAAAGATAGAGAATATGGGCTTTGCCGTATGATTGCTGGATATAGCTGGGAATGGAAAAGTCAAAAGAATCCTAATGACTATGACATAATAATAGGAAAAGAGAAGTTTAGATGGAATTCTCAAACCAAAGATTGGATAAATTCAGATAAATCTTTACAGGAGATTGGATGTATTCATACAACGCAAGGTTATGATATAAATTATGCAGGTGTAATACTTGGAAATGAAATAGTTTATAGAAATAACAAAATAGATATTATTAAAGATAATTATTATGATAAAAATGGTAAGCGTACAATAAATGATAAGGATGAATTGAAAAGATATATTCTTAATATATATAAGACTCTATTAACTAGAGGAATTAGAGGAACATATATTTATGTTTGTGATGAGGAATTAAAGACATATTTAGAGAATTATATACCTAGATTTAAATCAAAAGTTAAAGTTATGGAAAAAGAGATTGTAGAAGATAATATTATTAAAGTAAGATACTAAAATATAAAATAAAGGATGGAATTTTTATCCATTTATTTGTTAAAAACTTTTTTAATAAATTTTTACTATGATAAATAGAATAATTTAATGTAGATAGCAATAAAAAACATTGATATAATATTTTTTAGAATATGTACAAAGGAGACATTAAATGAAATACTATTTAGCGCCAATGGAAGGAATTACAGGACATATATATAGAAATTATTATAAAAAGTTTTTTGGTAACATTGATAAATATTTTACACCTTTTATTGTTCCAAATGAAAGTAGAAGTCTTAAAACAAAAGAATTAAGAGATATATTACCAGAAAATAATAAAGATATTAATATAGTACCTCAAATACTTACAAATGATTCAGAAGGTTTTATTAATACAGCTAGAAAGTTACAACAATTAGGATATAATGAAATTAATTTAAATTTAGGTTGTCCATCTGGAACAGTTGTCTCAAAAAATAGGGGGTCAGGATTTTTAGCTAAAAGAGAAGAACTTGATATATTTTTAGAGGAAATATTTAAAATAGATGATATGAAAATTTCTATAAAAACTAGAATAGGAAAAGATAATCCGGATGAATTTTATGATCTTATAAAAATTTATAATAAATATCCTTTAGAAGAATTAATAATTCACCCAAGAACAAGACAAGATTTTTATGGCAATAAACCTAATTTAGAAGTATTTAGGGATGCATTATCTTTAAGCAAAAATTCAGTATGCTATAATGGAGATATTTTTACTAAAGAAGATAATGATAAGTTAATAAAGAATTTTGAAGAAGTAGATAAAATAATGATTGGCAGGGGAATATTAGCTAATCCTGGTTTAATGAATGAAATTAAAGAGGATAAATTTATAGATAAAAAAACATTAAAAGAATTTCACGATGAACTTTTTAATAAATACAGAGAAGTATTTAATGAAGATAAAAATGCGATTTTTAGAATGAAAGAATTATGGGGATATATGATTTACATATTTTCAAACAATAAAAAGTATGCGAAGAAGATTAAAAAGTCTAAAAATTTAATTGAGTATAATCAAGCTGTTTCAAGTCTTTTTTTAGAACAAGAAATTATAAAAGGGGCTGGGCTATTTAGTAATATTAAAGAAAATTTATAAATAGTTACATAAAAAAGCTAACATAAACAATTATGTTAGCTTTTTTATAAAATTATAATATTTCTAAAACTTCAACAGTGTAATTTTCACCAGGTGCATTAACTTCAACTACATCTCCAACCTTTTTTCCAGATAAAGCTTTTCCTAAATCTGATTCGATACTTATAAGCATATTTTCAGGGTCTAAATCCATTGTAGTTACAAGAGTTACAATAGCTTCATAATCATCTTCAACAAATTTAATTTTAGCTTTACTATTAATTCCAAGAACTGATTTATCTATAGTATCTTCATCTATTACAGTAGCTGTAGAAATCATAGTCATTAAGTATTGTATTCTATTGTCATTTTCTCTATAATTTGCACAAGCTTCTTTATATTCAGCATTTTCTGATCTATCACCATGGGCAGCTGCAACTAATTTTTCTTTTGCGATTTCTGCTCTTTTTACAGTTAGTCTATATTCTAACTCTTCTCTTAATTTTTTTATGTTTTCTTCTGTTAATTTATTATTCATAAAGCAAAATCTCCCTTAAATATAATATATCAATATATATAAAGTATATATAATAAAATGATAGATGACAACAAAGGGAAGGGATCAATAAATAAATTTATTATAAAAAATAATAAATTAAGAGTCATGAAAACTTAACTATATATCATATATTAACATGTAATAATTGTTTGAGGTTAATATATGGAATGGTTAAATGTAAGTTCAGTTGATGAATTAAAGAAATTTGGGAAAATGAAAAATGTTATGTCTTTAATAAAAAAAGATATAGAAAATTTATTTAAAGATAAAAAATGCAAAGAAAAAAATATAGTATCAATGATTGTTATAAAAAGTAGAAGTTGGACAAGTCTCTATGAGAAAGTAGTAGCATTAAGAGAAGTAATTTCTTATGTAAATGATACTATTATTTTAAAAAATACAGCTATAGAAAATAATAATGATTGTAATGAATATTTTAATGATAAAGCATCAGAGTATATTTTTTATTTGTTAGAGTTAAGTGGAAAAGCTAGGGCTGATAAATTAAATATACAATTAAAACATTATTCAAATAAAAAAGAAGCAAAGAAATGGAGAGATTCTATTGCTAAAGTAATTCATCCAGATAAGTGCAAAAATAAACAGGCAAATAAGGCTATATCTAAATTAAATCAATTATATGAGGACATGATAAATAATGAGTAATAAGGATAATGATAGCAATTCAAAAGAGATAGTTTTATTTGAAAATCATGTAATAGATATGAAAGTTGAAATACCAGATAAACCTGAAAGTGCCCATAAAGGAACATGTACAAGGGTGAAAAATGCTTGGGTAAACTTTTCACACATGGATGACAAGGGGAATGTGTGGGTAGATGCAGAAAGGCTATCTGATATATTAAGAACAAGCAAAGCTATAGCTAAGCATACAGTTGTAAATATAGATGATAAAGATATTTTAAGAAGTGGAAATAAAATATATATTAGAGCCTATGAAATAAGAAATATAATTGATAAATTTATTCAAAATGAAAAGGTGTGTAAAAGAAAAGATTACTTGAAATATTCAGAGCAAATATATATGGCAATAAGAGATTGTGATAGTGCTGAAGTTTTAAGAACAAGACATAATGAAAAATTAGAAGATGCTAGAAAGAAATTAAAACACAAGAGAATTAAAAAATACAATATAGAGTATGATGAATTAACAGGAGAAAGATTAATTAAAAAAACAGCAGAATTTTCTCATATTAGAAGCTTTGCTATATATACTGAAATTGGAGCAGATATAGAAAATGGTTTAATAGTAAATAAAGAAACACATAAAATCATTACAAATAAATCTATTTGTGATGAAGTAGAACTTTATAATCTTTGTTTAGATGAAGGATGGAATATAGATTGGTACAATAGATATAAAAATTATTATAATATTTAACTTTATAAAGATTAAATAAAATAAAGTAATGAAAATATACTACGTAATTTTAAAGTAGTATATTTTTTTATTGATTTTAGCAATAATTATAAATTGAAAATTAATATAAGTAATTAAATATAGAAATAATAAAAAATTAAAGTTTTAATAAAAGAGTTTACTAAGGGTAACAAGATTTGGTATAAAATAATTAAGAGTAATAAAAATATTTAAAAAGGAGAATGAGATGATAATTAGAAAATCTTTAAAAGAAGATGTTAAAGATATAATGAAAATTATTAATAGAGCTAAAGAGTTTTTAAAAGAAAATGGGGTAGATCAATGGCAAGATGGTTATCCTAATAATGAAACAATAGAGAGTGATATTTTAAATAATGATAGTTATGTAGTATTAAAGGATAATAATATTGTAGCTACTTTAGCAATTTCCTTTGATGGAGAGAAAACTTATGATGTTATTTATGATGGAAAATGGCTAAGTAATGGAAAGTATGCTGTTATTCATAGAATTGCTATAGATAATGAATATAGAGGAACTGGTGTATCATCTTATATTTTACAAAAGGTTTATGAGATTTGTTTAGATAATAATATTCATAGTATTAAAATAGATACTCATGAAAAAAATATACCTATGCAAAAGTTACTTAAGAAAAATGATTTTAAATACTGTGGCGTAATTTACTTAGAAGATAATAGCAAGAGAATAGCTTTTGAGAAAGTTTTTTAGAAAATAGGTTGTAATATAGAGTTTAATTGTTTTTAATAAACTTACATTAAATGTAGGTTTATTTTTTTCTGTATTTTATGTAAGAAAAACCATACCTTATGCAATCCATATTGTAATTAAAATTCTTTAAATATATAATTTAAATAACCTAGGATACAAAATTTAGAAATTACACTGGTGGAGAATATAAATGATAAAAATTGGAATATGTGATGATGAAAAAAATATTGTAGATAGAATAGAAAGTTATATAAATAATTATAAAGATAAAACATTTAATATAATTACTTATAATAGTGGAGAAGAGCTTTTAAAGGAAAAAAGGTATCTTGACGTAATATTTTTAGATATTGATATGCCTAAGATAAATGGTATTGAAACAGCAAAATTTATAAGAAAATATGATAAAAATGTAAAAATAATTTATGTAACAAGTTTTACTGAATATGTTAATTTGGCCTTTGGAGTACATGCTTTTGGATATTTAAATAAACCTATTAATGAAGAGGATATACATAAGCAATTAGATGAAGTTATTTCTTATTTAAATGAAAAGAAAGAGGAAGAATTTATTGAGTTTGTTACTACAGAAGGGGTTTTAAGATTAAGACCAAAGGATATATATTATTTTGAATATACAAATAGAAAAGTAAATATTAAAACAAAGGATAAAGTTTATGTTTTAAAGGAAAGGATAACAAAAATTGCGGAAACTATGAGTAAATACAATTTTTTAATGCCTCATAAAAGTTTCACTGTTAACTTATTTTATGTAAAATCCATAAAAGGTTATGATATTTTTATGATGGATGGAAATATAATTCCATTATCTCAAAAGAAGTCAGTAGAATTTAGAGAAAAACTAAATATATTTTTAGAAAATTGTATTTTGTTTTAAAGGTAGGGTAAATTTATGTTAAATAATTCTATACAAATTTTAGAACAAATAATAGCTATTTTATTAGGATTCTTTTCTACTTATATAATATTTGATTTTATGAAAAGATTTAAAAGAAATATATATCATAAAAGGTATGTTTACATACTAGCTTATATAATATTTACAGCAATTCTTTTTATAAGTAATATATTTTTTACTGGAACAATAAATTTAATTTTAAGTTTATTAGGAACAGTTATAATAGGACATTTTCTTTATAATAATGAAAAAATATATATTTTATATTACAGCATATATGTAATGGTTTTATTTTCCCTCCAAATTATAGTGTCTGTAGTTTTTAATATAGCTTGTTATTATTTTAATATTAATTTTTATAACATAGAGATTTATGGAATTACACTTTCTATAATAATTCAATTTACTTATTTAAGTGTTTCAAGGTTTTTTATAATATGTTTTAAGAATAAAAATATAAAAAGAATAACCAAAATACAATACTTAAATTTCTTTGTACTGCCTTTGTTTAGCATAATTTATATTAGTACTTTAATGATGTACATTCAAACTTATATGTCTATGGAGGATTTGATTTTATTATTAATAAATATTTTATCTATTGTAGTTTTAAATCTTTTTATTACTAATATTTTTGAATCTATATCAAAGAATAATGAACTTAAAAATAAAATAATGTTATATGAAGAGCAGTCTAAAATGCAATATGAATATTATAATTCACTAGAAAGTAAGTATAGAAGTTCTAGAAAAACAATTCATGATATAAAAAATCATTTACAAACAATAGAGAATTTGTATAGGACAAATGAATATGAAAAGGGGAAAGAATATACAAAAGATATGTATTTACTTTTAGAAAAGTTTTCCAAAAAGAAATATACAAATAATAAAGTTTTAAATGTTATTATAAATGATAAGTTTTTAAAGGCTAAAGATTATAATATAGAATTTATTTGTAAAATAGGTAATGTAAATTTAGATTTTATAAAGGATATAGATTTAACTACAATTTTTGCAAATCTTTTAGATAATGCTATAGATGAAACTAAAGAAATAAAAGATAGTAAGAACATAACATTAAAAATAGACAAGTTTAATGAGTTTATTGTAATTAATATAATTAATTCATTAAATAGTAAACCTATAAAAGGAAAGAAGTTTTTTAAGACAACTAAAAAAGATCACAAAGGATTTGGACTTGAAAATGTGAGTATTACATTAGAGAAGTATGAAGGTAATATGAGAATTAATTATGATGAAGATAAGTTTAAAGTAAATATAATTATTCCAATTAATAATTAGGAGTTTAATATTATGAAATTTACAGCTTTAATGATATGTTTTTTTATAAATATAATTATAAGTTTTGGAATTCCTATAGGCGCATTTATATATTTTATAGTAAAGAGGAAAAGATGTATAAAGCCATTTATTGTAGGGATAATAGTATTTTTAATTACACAAGTATTTTTAAGAATACCACTACTTCAAAATGTTTTAATAAATATGGATTGGTATAATAATTTATCCGTTTTTTATCCTGTTTTATATGCTTTATTTTTAGGTATTACAGCAGGGATTTTTGAAGAAGGTGGCAGATATTTAGGATTTAAACTAGCTTTAAAAAATAATAGAAGATGGATAGATGGGATTGCTTTTGGATTTGGACATGGAGGAATAGAATCTATACTTATTGTTGGATTATCTAGTATAAAAAATTTAATTACATTAATATCTTTAAATAATGGAGCTTACTTAGGGGGAAATGCTGAAAGTTTAAAATCATTATATTTAGAATTAAGCAATATAAATGTATTATTTGGAGGAATTGAAAGAATATCAGCAATTATAATTCATATAGGATTAACACTTATAGTTTTATATGGAATTAATAAAAAGCAAATTAGATATTTAATATTAGCAATAATAATACATGGTGCTATAGACTTTATGTCAGGAATATTTGTAATGAGTGGAATGAGTATAGTCTTTAGTGAACTTTTAATTGGAACTTTTGACTTAGGTCTATTAATTTTTACAATTAAGTCTAGAAAGTTATTTAAAAATTTAAAAATGTTTTAAAAAAACTGCGATTTTATATGAAATTTTAAATAAGGCTATGTTTTATGTAAGTATTAATTTTAAATAGCCTTAAATGAATATTAAAGGAGTGTATTAATAATGAAAAAATTTGTATCTATTTTAGCAATACTTTTTTGTGTAAGTTTATTTGTAGGGTGCGGTGCTTCAAAGTTAAGTTCTAATTATAGTGAAGATAAGTTAAAATCAGCATCAGAAAAGGTAATAACTAATTTAAACAATGGAAAATATAAAGATGTAATTAATATTGGTAGTGATGAATTAAAGAAACAATTACCAGAGGCAAAACTAAAAGAAGCCTTTGAAGGCGTAAAAAATAAAGTTGGTAAGTATGAAAGTATAGAAAAGATGTCCTTTCAAGAAAAGGATGGTGTTGCTGTAGTTATAGCAATAGCTAAATATGAAAATGGAAAGGTTCAGTTTACATTATCTTATGATAAGGATATGAAACTAGTAGGAATTTATATGAAATAAAAATTTTATAAAGTATAAATATATGGGGAGATTGTAAAATTTGCAATCTCCTATTTTTATAAATATTATTAATAAATTTAATATATAAAACATATTATAAAATGTGTTAGCATTTTTATTTAAAAATATGATAAAATAAGTATTATATGGGATAATATTACAAGAATATTTTGCGGTGAAAATATTCTTAAAGGTTAATGTATATGTGTGTTCAGGGGGATTAGTCATTATGAGAAAAAAGAATAGAAATAGAAAAATTATGATAGGATTTATAGTTTCTTTTTGTATTTTAACTGTCATATATTTTGGTATGTCCATATATTTTAAAAGTCATTTTTATTTTGGAACAAAAATAAATTCTATTAGTGTGTCTGGTAAAACTGTGGAAGAGGCAAAAAATAAGATATTATCAGAAGCGAATTTGTACAAGCTTGAATTAGAAGGTAGAGAAGATATGAAAGGAGAAATTAATGCTTTTAATATTGATTTAAAATATAATTTAAATGATGAACTTTATAAAATAAAGGATAATGAAAATCCCTTTGCTTGGATAATTAAAATTTTTACTCCAAAGAATTATAATCTATCTAATATAGTTTCTTATAATGAAAATTTACTGAAAAAATCATTAAACAATCTAAGTTTTTTTAATGAAGATAATATAGTTAAGCCAAAGGAGCCTAAATTTAATTACAATAATAAAAGTTATGAAATTATAGATGAAGTATCAGGAAATAAAGTAAATAAAGAAATTTTATATAAAAATGTATCTAATGCAATTATAAATGGTGATAAAAAAATAAATTTAGAAGAAATTAATTGTTATGATTCTCCAAAATATAAAGCAGATTCAGATGAGGCTAAGAAAACAAAAGAAAATCTTGATAAATATGTATCAACGGTAGTTACTTATACATTTCCAAAAGGAAAAGAAACTATAGATGGTGATGTAATAAATAAATGGATTAAAGTTGATAAAAGTTTAAAGATAAGTTTTGATAAAGATAAAGTTAAAGAATATGTAGATTCTCTTGCAAAAAAACATAATACTTTTGGAAAACCTAGAGATTTTAAAACTTCACTAGGCTCAACTATACAAGTTAGTGGAGGAAACTATGGTTTTGCAATTGATACTTCAGAAGAAGTTAAAGACTTAATAGAAAATATAAAAAAAGGTGAATCTATAACTAAAGAACCTAATTATCTACAAACAGCTCTATCAACTAATGCTAATGATATTGGAGATACTTATGTAGAAATAAATTTAACTAAACAACATATGTGGTTTTATAAAAATGGTAAGCTTATGACTGATGGTCCAATAGTTACAGGAGATATAAGTAAAAATTATGGAACTCCAGCTGGAGTTTATAGATTAACTTATAAACAAAAAAATGCAATATTAAGAGGTGAAAATTATGCAACTCCTGTTACATTTTGGATGCCATTTAATGGAGGAATAGGAATTCATGATGCTACATGGAGAAGAAGTTTTGGAGGCAATATTTATAAAACAAATGGATCTCACGGTTGTATAAATACTCCATATAATGTAGCACAAATAATATTTAATAATATTCAAGATGGAACTCCTGTAATTTGTTATTTTTAGTTTGTATAAAATTATTAAAATAAAAAGGCTTTACTTAAAATATAAAGTAAGGCCTTTTATTTTGATTAATTTATATGTTGACTTTGAAAACCTTCACGTTTAACTGAATGTTTTTTATTAGTTCTATTATGATTTTTTCCTTCTTCACTAGTTATAGGAGTTTGATAATTACATTTTTCCATTCTAGAACTTTTATTATCTGGCTGACTATCCTTTGTCATCTTTTCACCTCCACTAAGTATTAAACTTAGTATTTCTAGAAAAGAATAAAAAAATACATTATAAAATAATATTAGTCATTAATTTTATTTATTAAGAAAGCTACATTTTCAGAGAATCTTTCAACAGTAGAAATGCCCTCTTCATCTTCTAAAGCAGTTCCTTCCTTTCCAGCAAATACAATATTCCAATAAGTTGAACCTGGAACTATCATATCATTTGTAAGATAGAACATCATCATTTCTTCAATAGATGATGTAAGTCCTCCACGTCTAGCAACTGCTATTGGTCCTCCAACCATTCTTGACAAGAACCTTCCATTATCTTTAGATGCCATTGCTATTCTTTGAAGTGCAACCATAAGTTCGCCTCTTACAGTTCCCCAGTATACAGGACCTCCAACTATAAGTCCTTGTGCATTTTTAATTTTTTCAATTATTTCATCAAATCCATCAGTAGATTTATCACTATTACTCATACAATCTTTTACATCTAATCCTGCTATAGAAACAACTTCTGCTTCTACTCCATTTTTTCTTATAACATCTGCACATCTTTTTAGAGTTGTTACAGTATTTCCATTAGCATTTGGACTTCCACTTAATAATATTACCTTTTTCATTTTAACATCACCTTAATTATTAATATTTGCAAATTTTTCTATATTTAAATGGTAATCCTTTAAAATTTTTATGTCAATAATTAAAGGTTAATGTTTAAGTAAGTAATTATTTTATATTTTTTATTAAAAATCAGAATCAATTTTTTCTTTTAATCCTTTTTGATTTTTAATCTTAAATTAGTTTTTATATAATTACATCAAAAATTAAATTTTTATAAAATATATGCTATAATTAACAAAGATAGAAATATAAATAAAATTACCAATAATGGTAAAAATAAATGTGTCATTTGAAGTAAAATAAGAGGTGAAAAATGAAGATCGATTGGAACAAAAAATATAATACAATAGCTGTTTATGCATTTATTGTAATTTGTGCAAGTATTGTTTTTTATTTAGCAATATCACAAATGGGTTCTTTAATGAGCAAAATAGGAAATGTAATATCTATACTTAAGCCATTTATTTTAGGATTTGCTATGGCTTATATTTTAAATTTTGTTTTAAAGTTTTATGAAAATAAAGTATTTGAAACAAAAACTTTTAAAAAGATTAAGATGAAATCAAAAAGGGGCTTAGGATTATTATTTACATATGTTACTGCCTTTGTATTTATTGGACTGTTTATACAATTTGTACTTCCACAATTAATTGATAGTATTGTTGGACTTGTTAATGATGTACCAGTATATATAAAAGATGCAAATAATTTTATTAATGAAACAATAGGTAATCTTGATATACCAGAGCATTATTTAACTTTAATAAATGAAAGATTTAATGGCTTAATAGATTATATTATAAAGACTTCAACAAATTTAATTCCTATGTTTGGATCAATTTTAACTGCGTTTTTATCAAGTATTTGGAATATAATATTAGGACTTATAGTATCTATTTACCTTTTAATAGAAAAGGAAAAGTTTTTTGCTTTAAATAAAAAAATGACTTATGCAATTTTACCTAGAAATGTAGCAGATAAAACTATAGAGTTAACTCATAGAAGCAATGATACTTTTGGTAAATTTTTAATTGGTAAAATATTAGATTCATTTATTATTGGTATAATAACTTTTTTAACATTAACAGTTGTTAAAATGCCATATTCACTTTTATTATCAGTAATAATAGGTATAACAAACATAATTCCTTTCTTTGGACCATTTATTGGAGCAATACCATCAGTTATAATAGTTTTATTTGTTTCACCAGTTAAAGCATTTTGGCTTATAATTATAATATTTATAATTCAACAAATAGATGGAAATATTATAGGACCTAAAATACTTGGAGACTCAATTGGTATATCAGCTTTCTGGATTTTATTTTCAATATTAGTAGCTGGAAAGTTCCTTGGAGTAGTAGGAATGATTATAGGAGTTCCTTTATTTGCAATTATTTATTCTATAATTAAAGAAATTATAGAGGGTAAATTAAAGAAAAAAGGATTAAAATTTGAAACTAAGGACTATATGTAAATATTATATTAGTCTAATAATAAATTAATAGATTAAATTAAAATATAAAAAGTTACTACTAAAAAATGTAGTGACTTTTTTATATTTATTTTTATATTATAAATTAATATAATTATTATTTAATTTTATATAATATTATTTTGCTAAAAGACTGTTTAAGAAATAAAATATATCTTAAACAGTTTTTAAATTAATTGCAATTTTTGCAAAAAACATTAGAAAAAATTATATTCATTGTGTAAAATATTAAGTAAATATTTATTTAAAATATAGTTTAAAGAGGGAGGAGATTAGATAATGAAATTAATTTTAAATTATTTAAAAAGATATAAAGCATTAATTGCACTAGATATTCTGTCGGTATTTGGATTTGCATTAGTTGAACTTGGAATACCAACAATAATAGCAAAAGTTATTGATGTTGGGATAGTTCATAATGATGTTTCCTACATTAAAAAGATGGGAACTGTAATTATAATAATTTCTATAATAGGTGTTCTTGGAACTATATTACTTGGATATTGTTCTGCTAAAATTTCTACAAGTATGACTAGGGATATTAGAAATGATATATTTGAGAAGTCACAGGAATTTTCACATAGTGAATATGATAAATTTGGAATATCCTCTATGATTACTAGAACAACAAATGATGCTTTTCAACTACAACAGTTTGTAAATACAATTTTAAGAGTAGCATTTATAACACCAGTAATGTTTACTATAAGCTTAGTTATGATAATAAAAACAAGCTTACCACTATCTTTAGTTTTGGCTATAACAATTCCATTTATAGTATTGGGAGTAATAATTGTAGCTAAAATATCTCATCCAATGTCAATTAGTCAACAAAAGAGTTTAGATAAATTAAATCGTATATCTAGGGAAAATCTAACTGGAATTAGGGTTATTAGAGCTTTTGGTAATGATAATCATGAAGCAGAAAGATTTAAAGATACTAATGAAAGTTATACAAATATTTCTAAAAAGTTAAACAAACTTATGTTAATTACTCAACCTACTTTTTTCTTATTATTAAATCTAGCTATAATTGCAATTTTTTGGATTTCAAGTAAAATGATAAATTCAGGAACATTAGAAGTTGGTCAATTAGTTGCATTTATAGAATATTTATTTCATGCAATGTTTTCTATTATGTTATTTTCTTTAGTTTTTGTAATGTATCCAAGAGCAGAGGTTTCAGCTAGCAGAATTCAAGAGTTATTAGATGAAAAACCTCTTATTAAGAATCCTAAAAATGGAGTAAAAGATACAAAGGAAAAAGGATGTATAGAGTTTGATAATGTTACTTTTACTTATCCTTATGGAGAGGAAGCTGTACTTAAAAATATTTCTTTTAAAGCTAAAAAGGGAGAAACAATAGCATTTATAGGAAGTACTGGTAGTGGAAAAAGTACATTAATTAATTTAATTCCAAGATTTTATGATGTTACAGAAGGTAGTATTAAAATAGATGGGGTAGATGTTAGAGATTATGATTTAAAAGCTTTAAGAAAAAAAATCGGATTTATACCTCAAAAGACATTACTATTTACAGGAAGTATAGGAGAAAATATTAAATTTGGTAAGAAGAATGCTAAGACAGGAGAAGTTGAATACTCAGCTAAGGTTGCTGAGGCTTATGAATTTATTTCAAGGAAACCTCATAAATTTGATGAAGAGATAAGTGAAGGTGGATCAAATGTTTCTGGTGGTCAAAAACAAAGATTATCTATAGCAAGGGCAGTAGTTAGAAAACCAGAAATATATATTTTTGATGATAGTTTTTCAGCCTTAGATTTTAAAACAGATGCAATGGTTAGAGAAAAATTAAAGGCAGAAACAAAGGAATCAGTAGTTTTAATAGTTGCACAAAGAATTAGTTCAATTTTAAATGCAGATAAAATTATAGTTCTTAATGAAGGTGAAGTTATAGGAATTGGTACTCATAAAGAGTTACTTAAAAATTGTAATATTTATTATGAAATTGCTACATCTCAACTTACAAAGGAGGAATTAGCATAATGAATAGATTTGAAAAAATAAAAACTAATTTAAAAAAGTTTTCTCCTTATGTAAAAAAATATAAAAGAGGATTTTTATCTGCTATTTTATTTATAGTTATAGCAGCTATAATAAGTGCAATTTCTCCAAAGGTTGAAGGTCTTATAATTACTAGACTTACAGATGATGTAATTGAAATAGCAAAAGGAATACCTGGAGTTAGTGTAAATTTTAATTATATTTTTAAAATACTTGTTATATTAGCTTGCTTTTATATTTCATATACACTTTTCACATATGCTGCAACATTTTTATTAACAAATGCAATTCAAAATACTATGAGAGATTTAAGAAATGCTGTTCAAAATAAAATTAGAAAACTTCCTATAAGTTATTTTGATAGCAACAGTTATGGGGATGTATTAAGTAGAATCTCTAATGATGTTGATACAATTTCTAATGCATTTCAACAAAGTTTTAGCCAAGTAATTAATTCTATATTAGCTGTTGTGCTTGCAGTTTCAATGATGTTTACAATTAATATAACTATGACACTTATAGCAATACTTATAATTCCTATAAGTTATTTTGTTTCAAAATTTATTGTAAATAAATCACAAAAATTATTTGAAGGACAGCAAAATGCTTTAGGTAAATTAAATGGTAAAGTTCAAGAAATGTATACTGGATTTAATGAAATAAAGTTATATGGAAAAGAAGAAGATTCAATAAGAGAGTTTAAAGAAATTAATAATGAACTTTGTAATAATGGATTTAAGGCGCAGTTTGTATCTAGTATGATGTCTCCTTTAGTTTCCCTTGTAACATATTTAGGAATAGCAGTTATGGCAATTATAGGACCTATATATGCTATAAAGGGAATAATTACAGTTGGTAATCTTCAAGCTTTTATTAGATATATATGGCAAATAAATCAACCTTTATCTCAAATAACTCAGTTATCTTCAAGTATACAGGCAGCCTTTGCAGCAATAGAGCGTGTATTTGAAATATTAGATGAAAAGGAAGAGAGTAAGGATCCAGAGCATCCAATTAAAATAAAAAAATTACGTGGAGATGTTACATTTGAACATGTTAACTTTGGATATAATGATGATAAAATTCTTATAGAAGATTTAAATGCAGAAATTAAAAGTGGGAAAATGGTTGCAATTGTTGGACCAACTGGAGCTGGTAAAACAACCTTAATTAATTTATTAATGAGATTTTATGATGTTAAAGGTGGAGCTATAAAGATAGATGGAATAGATATTAGGGATATGAAACGTGAAGATTTACGTTCAATGTTTGGAATGGTTCTTCAAGATACATGGTTATTTAATGGAACAATTTATGAAAATATTGAATATGGTAGATTTGGAGCATCAAAAGAAGAAATTATTAAAGCCGCTAAAATAGCAAATGTACATCACTTTATTAAAACTCTTCCAGATGGTTATAATATGTTCTTAAATGAAGAAGCATCAAATATATCACAAGGAGAAAAACAATTATTAACTATAGCAAGAGCAATAATATCAAATCCTTCTATTCTTATATTAGATGAGGCAACTAGTTCTGTTGATACTAGACTTGAAATATTACTTCAAAAAGCTATGGAAAATATAATGAAAGGAAGAACAAGTTTTGTTATAGCTCATAGACTTTCAACAATTCGTAGTGCCGATTTAATCTTAGTTATGAATGAAGGTAGTATTATAGAGCAAGGAAATCATGAAGAACTTATGGAAAAGGATGGCTTTTATGCAAAACTTTATAATAGTCAATTTTCAGATATAGAAGAAAATATCAATTAATATTAACAATTAATTGATAAAGTAAAAAATAATTTTTGAAGTATTAAAAAGCTGTAGAGAAACTACAGCTTTTTTGTATAAAAAATTATTAATAATATATTTACAGTAAATTATATTATTTATATGAAATATGATTATAAATTTAATTTTTAAATTAATAATTACTATAAAATAATATAAATTTTTATAAATTATAATAGAATTACTTTGAAATTAAGTTATTTACATATAAATTACAATTAAAAGAACCAATACCTTATTAAAATATATTAAAAATTTATATATAAAATAATTAAATTATAAACTATTTTAATAAAGCTAAATTTAAAACTTATCTTTATTTTTAAAAAATTTCTCTAAAGTGATATATTTCTTTATATACCTAATAATAAAATGAAAAGGGGGTATTATATATGGAAGAAGGTAAAAGTAAGAAGAGATTAAAGAAATTCTTTAGCTTTATAACATTAATATTATGGTGTGTAGTAGTTTTAATATTATTATTTAATTCTCCGTCTCTTAGTAAGTTAGTTACTAAAAAAGGTGGAATACAATTACCAGACGACTATTCATCAAAAATTTCTACTCTTTTAAAGGAGAATAATAAATTTAATAGTAATGATAGTTATATAGCTGTATTTCATTCTAATAATGGATTAAATGAAAGTGATAAAGAAAATATTAAGAATACTATTGAAACCTTAAAAAAGGATAAATCAAGTATTTATATAAAGAGTGTAGTTGATAGTTTTGATACTCCACAGCTAAAATCTCAGTTAGTATCAGAAAATAATAAAACAATAATTGCACTAATTACAATAGATCCTAATGGGGCACAAACTAATACTATAAAGAAAGCAATAGATAGTAAATTAAAAACACCAGGGGTTGAAACATATCTTACAGGAGAAAAATTAATAGAATCTGATGTTAATTTAGCAGCACAAAGTGGTCTTAATAAAACACAAAATATAACAGTTGCATTTATATTTATTGTATTAATAATATTATTTAGATCAATTGTAACCCCATTTATACCTTTATTAACTGTAGGTATTAGCTATCTTGCATCACAGTCAGTTGTATCAATTTTAGCTTTTAAATATAATTTTCCTCTTTCAAATTATACGCAAATATTTATGATTTGTATAATGTTTGGAATAGGAACAGATTATTCTATTTTACTTTTAAATAGATTTAAAAGAGAACTTGCAAATGGAAAAGATAAATTTCAGGCTGTAAAGATTACATATAAAACAGCAGGTAAAACTGTATTATCTAGTGCTACTCCTGTATTTGTAGTATTTGCTTCATTAAATTTTATAGGATTTAATTTATACAGAAGTGCAGTGGCTGTTGCTATAGGAATAGTATTTTTAATAATTGCATTATTTACAATATTTCCATCTGTTATGATGCTTCTTGGCAAAAATATTTTTTGGCCAGTTAGAAAGAAAATTTCAGTTGAAGAAAATAAGTTATGGGGAAAACTTGGAAGTTTTGCCTTTAGTAAGCCAGTACAAACTTTAATAATTATAGTAATAATTCTTATAGTCCCAATATTATTTAATAATTGGAATGAATCATTTAATAATTTAAATGAAATAGGAGATAATTATTCATCTAAAAAAGGGTTTAATATTGTAGCAGATGATTTTGGAATAGGAAAAGCTTCACCTGTATCTATATATATTCAAAATGCGGATGACATGAAAAAGCCAGAATATATAGCACTAATAGAGAAAATATCAAACAACCTAAAAAATTCTAATAAAGATGTTAATTCTGTTTTAAGTGTTACAAGACCAACAGGTGATAGACTAGATCAAATATACGTAAACAATCAAGCAGGAGATGTTTATAAAGGAATAAAAAAAGCAAATGGTGGATTAAATGAAATTAAAGATGGATTAAATAAAGCAGGAAATAAAATAGACAGTTCCAAATCAAAATTAAAGACTGCAGAAAAGGGAACAGAAACACTAGAAAATGGAACATTAAAAACTAAAAGTGGTGTAAATGAACTCCAAGATGCTTTAAAAGAATTAGAAAATAGCATTAATTTAGAACATAATGGTGCAACAGAATTAAAAGATGGAGTTGATAAGGCACAAAAGAAATTAAATAAATTAAAATTAAGTAAAAGTGAAATAGAAAGTGCTTATAATGATATAACTGGTAGGGTAAGCAATATATTAGATAAGGTAAATAAATTTAATAATATAGCTAATAGCTCAGGAATTGTAAATGTTGATAGCAGTCAATTTAAGGATGTTTTATCATCAGTAAAAAAAGACTTAAATGCATATTTAGCAATGCATCCTGAAGCAGCTAAAGATAAAAATTTCAAAAAGTTTGTTAATGATATAAATACTTTATCAAATAACACAAATAATATACAAGGAAAATTAAATAAAAATGTATTTGATCAAATAAAAGATTTAAATGGAGATATTGAATTTCTAAATAATTCAATGAAAGAATTAAATAATAAAAAGGATCAGATAATGAATGATTTAAATAAATTTAATTCAGGAATTTCACAAGTTGAAAGTGGATTAAATGCTTTAGATTCAGGACTTGGTAAATCCTCAAAGGGTGGAGAAGAAATACTTGGAAAGGTACCTGAAATTTCAGATGCTTTATCTAAGATAGCAAATGGACAAGAACAGATAGAAGATGGGTTTAAAAAATTTTCAAGTGAAGTAAATGAATTATCAGAAGGATTAAAATCAGGTTCTAATGGTATAGAAGAAATACAAAATGGACTTAAATACGCTAATGGTTTTATTAATGATTGGTCTAATCTTTCTTATAATATTTCAGGAATATGTGTTCCAGTACAAATATTTAATAATAGTGAATTCCAACAATCATTAAATCAATATGTAAGTTCTAATGGTAAGCTTGCAGTTATTAATGTAATAACAGATAAGAATCCATACTCTAATGAAGCTGTAAATGAAATTCCACAGCTAGAAAGTGTTGTAAATGAAAGTATAAAAGGAACTAATTTAGAAAATGCAAATATTGGTGTTGGAGGAATTGCAAGTACAACTTATGAAACTAAAATGATGGCACAAAAAGATTATAATAAGGCATTGATTTTTGTAATAATTGGGGTATCAATAGCTTTAGTTATAATATTAAGATCTTTAGTAATGCCAATTTATTTAATGGTATCACTTATATTAACTTATTTTACATCATTAAGTATAATACAATTTGTTGTAGAAAAAATAATGGGCTATCCAGGAATATCATGGATAACATCTTTCTTTGGATTTGTTGTCCTTATGGCTCTTGGAATAGATTACTCAATATTTATAATGACAAGATTTAATCAAGATGATAATAGTGATATAAGAGAACGTATAATAACAACAATGAGGATGATGGGAGGAGTAATATTATCTGCTGTAATTATATTAAGTGGAACATTTGCAGCACTAATTCCATCAGGAGTATTATCTTTAGTTGAAATATCAATGGTTGTTTTAACTGGTATATTACTTTATGTTGTAGTTATATTACCTTTATTTATTCCAGCAATGGTAAGAATATTTGGTAAAGCAAATTGGTGGCCATTTAGAGTTATTATAGAAAAAGATAGTAAAGATAATGAAATTAATAAAGAGAATATTAAATAAAAAAATCATATTGACAAATAATTTTAAATAATATAATATTAGATAAATAAATTTTTTAAATAAATTCTGTGAAGAGAAAAAGTAAATTATAATATTGTTCCAAAGAGAGTTGGCATTTTGGTGAAAGCCAATGTTCAATATATATTTGAAAATCATCTCTGAGAAGTAAGGCTGAAAGTTTTAGTAAGCTTTATCGGACATTTCACCGTTAAAAGAAAAGCGTATTATTTAGTACGTAACTTAAGAGCTATAAAGATATATTTATATTCTATTATATTTTTATAGAATTAGGGTGGTAACGCGATTAAACCTCGTCCCTTATTTTAGGGACGGGGTATTTTTATATTTAAGGGGGAATTTTTATGGACATAGAAGGAGACATTATTATGAATTGAAAAAGTTAAATAAAAAATTGGGGGCGACTAAAATGAACAATTTATCAAAAAAAGATTTATTACTTGTAAGCTTAATGCTTTTTTCATTATTTTTTGGGGCTGGTAATTTAATATTTCCACCATTTTTAGGACAACAAGCTGGTGAATCAACTTGGATTGCTATGTTAGGATTTTTTATTACGGCAGTTGGATTTCCAGTACTTGGAGTAATTGCTGTAGCAAAATCAGGAGGACTTCAATCTTTAGCAAAGAGAGTAAATCCTACCTTCGCAATTATATTTACAGTTTTAATTTATCTTTCAATAGGACCTTGCCTTGGAATACCAAGGGCAGGAAGTCTTCCTTTTGAGATGGCAGTAGCACCATTTCTTCCAAAGGGATTAATTTCAAATACATTAGCATTATTTATATATACTTTAATATTTTTTTCAGTAGCTTATTGGCTATGCTTAACACCATCTAAGTTAGTAAATCGTATGGGAAAGGTTTTAACTCCAACATTATTGATTTTAATATCAAGTATTTTTATTGCAAGTTTAATTAATCCAGTTGGAGAATATGGAAAAGCAACAGGGGAATATATAACTTCACCCTTTGTTAAAGGATTTTTAGATGGATATTTAACTATGGATACAATTGCAGCATTAAATTTTGGAATAGTAATTTCGCTAGCTATAAAAGCAAAAGGTGTTAAAGAGGAAAAACAAGTTGTTTCAAGTTCAATTAAAGCAGGACTAATAGCAGGGACTTTATTAATAGTTATTTATTCTATTCTTTCTCATTTAGGAGCAGCAAGTGGTGGAAGATTTGGAGAAACAGCAAATGGAGCTCAAACTTTAGCTAATATAATGTTATATATTTTTGGAAAACCTGGAGTCGTTTTACTTGCATTTACATTTACCCTTGCTTGTTTAACAACATCTGTTGGACTTATAACTTCATGTAGTCAATATTTTGAAACTTTAATGCCAAAGGTAGGTTATAAAACTTTTGTAAGAGTACTTACTCTTTCAAGTATGGTTTTAGCTAACATGGGGCTTACAAAAATTCTTGCAGTATCTGTTCCAGTATTAAATGCAATTTATCCAATTGCTATAGTTCTTATATTGTTAGCTATTCTTGATAAATTTTTAAATAGTAGTTCAATTGTATATTCTTTTACAATTGTTTTTACAGGAGTTATAAGTGTTATTTATGCATTAAGTGATACAGGAATTTCTTTAAGTTTTATAAATGATTTAGTACACAAATTACCACTTTATTCACAGGGACTTGGATGGGTTATTCCATCAATTGTAGGTTTTATATTAGGATTATTTTTAAAATTTATTAAAGAAAAGTCTTTAGAGAAAAATATAAATATAGATAACGTTAGTGAATAAAGGGTAATTAAAAATATATATTCAAATTAAAAATATAAAGCTGATTTTGTGACAATCATAAATCAGTTTTATATTTTTACAAGTTTTTTAGTATTAATTTTACTATGGACAAATTCCAAAAAATAACTTATAATTAAATGAAAATAATTATCAGTTGAAAGGAGATAAGTATGAGTAATGTAACAATAGCATTTTTATTAACTTTGCTTGCAGGTTTAGCAACTGGAATAGGTAGTTGCATAGCATTTTTTGCTAAGAAAACTAATACAAAATTTCTTTCTGTAAGTTTAGGTTTTTCAGCTGGAGTAATGATTTATGTTTCTATGATAGAAATATTTCAAGAAGCAAGAGAATCATTAATAGGTGTAATGGGAATGAAGCTTGGAAGCTTTATAACTGTTCTTTCATTTTTTGGTGGAATAGCAGTTATAGCTATTATAGATAAATTAGTGCCAAATAAAGAAAATCCTCATGAAGTAAAGTCAATGGAGGATGTAAATGATGAGGAGGTTAATAAAAATAAAAATCTTTTAAGAACTGGAATATTTACAGCTCTAGCAATAGCAATACATAGTTTTCCAGAAGGGCTAGCTACATTTGTATCAGCTTTAGATAATGCAAGTGTAGCAATACCAATAACTATTGCAATAGCTATTCATAATATACCAGAAGGTATATCAGTTTCAGTTCCTATTTATTATGCAACAGGAGATAAGAAAAAGGCATTTATATATTCATTTCTTTCAGGAATGTCTGAACCTGTAGGTGCAATAATTGGATATCTTTTACTTAGAAATATTTTTAATGATGTGACATTAGGAGTACTTCTTGCAGCAGTTGCAGGTATTATGGTATTTATATCTATAGATGAATTATTACCTACTGCTAGAAAATATGGAGAACATCATTTGTCTATTTATGGCTTAGTAGCTGGTATGGCTGTTATGGCAATAAGTTTACTGTTATTTATGTAATAATATTTTGTTAAAATAGCCTTTTTGTTAAATATATATTTTAAATAAAATTATGGATTTATAAAATATAAATTGTATAATTAATATATAGAAATTTAATAAGAAAGGTTATAAAGGTAATTTTAATATGAAATTTGAATTAACTATAAATGAATTAGGTAAACTTTTAAAAAAATTAGGAGAAGAATATAAATTAGATTTATTAGCTAAAATAAAATTAAGCGGTGGATGGATGACTCTTAATGGAGAAGCTATAATAGAACAAGTCCCAGTAGAAGGATTAAATAAAATTAAAGGTAATAATATTATAACTATAAGAGTTAAGTCTGATAATGAAGAAGGAGCTCCAATTAAAATTACTGGAGCTAAAGATTCAAAGTTTAATATAGATTTATCAGCAACAAGATATAAGGAAGTAAATTTTAGAAAATTAAATCTTGATACAATAAAAATAAATAATGAAGAGTGTAAGTTAAGAATAGATGAAGATTTAATATTTAAAATAAATGCTTCAGTAGATGAAGTTAAAAAATTTATATAATTAAAAGAGAGGTAGATATAATTTATATCTACCTCTTTGCTTAGTTTCTAAATTTAATTTTAAAGTTATATATTTATGGCTTTTGACTTGAGTATTAATAAATCGGCACTTTCGTTTTTGATTTCTTTATAGTCATAGGCCTCATCCTTATATAATTTGACCTCTTCTAATTTTTGAACATCCTTAAAACTAAATTTTTTACTCTTACCAAAAAAACGCATAAATATCACTCCTTTGTTAATCTACATATTATATATAATCCTTATTTAAATTAAAATCAATAGGGAATTTGGTTAAATTTTTATAAATTAATAAAAATATTGTTTATAAATAAGGATAAAATAATAAATTGATAAAAAAATAAGTTTAAATTATAAAAATATCAATAAAATCTAGAAGGATTTATTTTGGAATTATGGATTAATTTAAAGATGTAATCCTTATACTTAATAATTCCAAGAAATCACTGTGTTATAATTTAATTATTATATTTGAATAGAAAATATATATTAATATTTTAAATTTATTAAGTTTATATAATGTTTAATATTACAAAATAGGAGATATGCTTATGGAAAAATGGAAAAGAAATTTGATTGTTTGTTGGTTTGGAACTTTTGTTACTATGATTGGGATGAGCCAAATAGCACCTATTTTACCCATTTATGTTAAGGAGCTTGGAGTTACAAGTATAAAGTTAGTTGAACAAATTTCAGGAATAGCCTTTGGTTTAACTTTTGTAACATCAGCTATATTTTCTCCAATATGGGGAAAGCTTGCAGATAAATATGGAAGAAAGCCAATGCTTTTAAGAGCAAGCCTTGGGATGTCAATAGTAGTTATTTCTATGGGATTTGCACATAGTATAAGATTACTTATAATTCTTAGACTTTTACAGGGAACTATATCAGGGTATAGTACTGCGTGTACAACTTTAATAGCTACACAAACAGATAAAGAACATGCTGGAGTAGCACTTGGTACATTATCAACAGCTGGGATAGCTGGATCTTTATTTGGACCAGTAATTGGTGGATATTTAGAGCAGATTGTAGGAATTAGAAATGAATTTTTTATAATAGGTACTTTGTTATCTATTGCATTTATAGCATCCTTAATTTTTGTGAAAGAGGATTTTAAACCTTCAGAAGTAAAAGTACTCAACTTTAAAGAGGTATGGAATATTATTCCAGATAAAATGTTAGTAATTTCTATGTTTATAACATCATTTATGTTACAATTAGCATTTTATTCAATAGAGCCTATTATAACTGTGTATGTAACAAGCTTATCTAAAAATGCAACAAATGTTGCTTTTATTTCAGGATTAGTTTTTTCAACATCTGGTTTAGCTAACATATTAGCAGCGAGACATCTTGGAAGATTATCTGATAGGATTGGTGCACATAAAGTTATGCTAGTGGCACTTATAGTTGCTGGAATTATATTTATTCCACAAGCTTTTGTAAAAAATCCTTGGCAGTTAATGGGACTTCGTTTCATATTAGGATTAGCAGCAGCAGGACTTACACCTTCAATAAATACAATTATTAAAAAGATAACTCCTGATGCTATTACAGGTAGAGCCTTTGGATTTAATATGTCTGCATTATATTTGGGAACATTTTGTGGTTCTGTTTTAGGAGGACAAATCTCAGCAAACTTTGGGATAAAATATATATTTTTTATAACAAGTGCATTGCTTTTATTAAATTCACTTTGGGTATATAAAACAGTTTATAAAAGAATGAATAATATTGAACTTAAAAATTACATTTAAAATAAAATACCGTAAGATTATTCTATTAATAACTTTACGGTATTTTAAAAGTTATTTTAAGTTATTTTTTGCAGATGTGTTCTTGAACATCCATTAAAGCCTCTCCAAATCTTTGGAAGTGAACAACTTCTCTTTCTCTTAAAAACTTTAATATTTCTTTAATTTGATAGTCATCAGTTAAATTAATTAACCATTCATAAGTGGCTCTAGCTTTTTGCTCAGCTGCCATATTTTCATGAAGGTCAGCAATTACATCACCTTTAGCTTGTATATAAGTTGCTGTCCATGGATTTCCACTTGCATCAGTATAGTATAGGGCTTTACCATGGTCTGTGTAATGTTCACCTAAACCAGCAGCTTTAAGTTCATCAACAGTTGCATTTTCCATAAGTTGATATATCATAGTTGCAATCATTTCAACGTGAGCAAGTTCTTCAGTTCCTATGTCAGTTAATAAACCTTTAGATTTTCCAGTAGGCATTGTATAACGTTGGTTTAAATATCTAAGAGCAGCACTTAGTTCTCCATCTGGACCACCATATTGTGATACAAGAAATTTTGCCATTTTAAGATCTTTACACTTAAGATTTATTGGATATTCTAATGTCTTTGTATAATACCACATAAAAAAAGCCTCCTACCTAACAATTTTCCCAAGGCCATGGATTATTTACCCAAGCCTTTGGATTTTCTACAAAAGCTGAACCAAAGTTTGTTAATGGTCCATATTTTTTTTCATATTCACTAATTAAACAACTTAGATTAGTTGATATTTCTTCATAGTCCTCTATGGCTTTTCTATTATTAGGGAAATTATCTAGATATAGGTTAAGTTCTACAGCATAAAATAGATATTTTCTTATATCTTTTAATAAATCCTTTTCATACATAAATATCACCTCATAAAATTTTTAACATTTTTCATCTTTATAATAGGGCTTATAAAGGTCTTTAAAAATAGTTCCTTTTTTTATAGCCTCATCAAGAGAATATAAATGTTCATATTTTTGAGGCAAAATAAATGCTTTGGCATAACAGTATTTTTCTGATTTGCAATCATGGAAAACATCACAATCACAAATTAAACTTTCATAATCGTATTTGTGCATTAAAAAAACTCCTTTCAAAAAACAACACTTTACAATCATATTATGACGAATAAATAAGTTTTGTGACGATTGTGATTATATAATAAATAAAAAAATAAAAGTAAATGTATACAAAAAAATTTTAGTTTAAAAAGATATTGTAATTATTTTTTTTGATAGTATAATCATATTATTACAAAATATAAGTAAGGGGAAATGGTTAATGTTAAGTGATTATTACGTAGATTTTAAGAATATCTCACAGATTTTTAATGAGCACTGTACTGAAGAAAAAGATGAGGTTATAGATTATTTAAGTAGATTAGATATGCAGTTAATTAAAGCTATAAAAGTAGTTTTACATATAGGAAAAAATGAAAAAGATAATTGTATTCATACACCACATGAATTATATAAGAAAACAATGAATTCTTTTGACATATTAAGGGGCTGGAAAGATAAAGAAACAGAAATAAATAGTATTTTAACTGATTCATCTATTAGTGAATATTTTGATAATGGATTAAAAATTCTTAAAATGAAATAAATATAAAATAATATAGTAAGGAAACACTATTAATAAATTTATTTATTAATAATGTTTCTTTATTTTTTTATAAATCTGCTTATATAAACATATTAATATAAATATAGTAATTAAAATAAAGGAAAAGTAAATATGAATTTAACTGAACAATTTAGATCTTTAAATTATAAAAATTTTAATATTAATATGACAGAATTTGTGAATGAAAATAAATTGAATAGCAAAACCAATTATTTAATAGTAACATCACTACAAAATAAATATACTTATATTTTTCAAAGGAAAGGCGATTCTTGGATTCAATTATATAAATGGATATGCACAGTAGGTAAACAGTTAACTCCAACTGTAAAAGGAATGTTTAAAATAACTGGAAGAAAGAGAGGGTTTGGAACTGAATTATATAGTGTTAAATATGCCACAAGAATTATTGGAAGATATTATTATCATTCAATTCTTTATGATAAAACAGGTAAATATATAATAGATGGAAGACTTGGTATGGCATTAAGTCATGGATGTATAAGATTAAAAGTAAATAATGCAAAATGGATATATGAAAATATACCAGATGGAACTACTGTTATAATTTCATAATACCTTTTTATATATAATTTTTATAAAAAACTTTAAATAAAAAACCACCTAAAAAGGTGGTTTTTATAAATATTAAGCTCTGTTAACTGAACCGAACATTTCCATTTTTTCTTTTACTAAAGCTTTAATAGCTTCAAATCCTGGAGCAAGAAGTTTTCTTGGGTCAAATCCCTTTCCTTCTAGATCCTTTCCTTCTTCAACGTACTTTCTAGTAGCTTCTTGGAATGCTAATTGACATTCTGTATTAACATTAATCTTTGAAACTCCAAGTGATATAGCTTTTTTAATCATATCATCAGGAATTCCTGTACCACCGTGAAGAACTAATGGCATTGGAGCAGTAGCACCTTCTATAGCAGCTAAAGCATCAAAGTTAAGTCCTTTCCAGTTTGATGGGTATTTTCCGTGAATATTTCCGATTCCAGCTGCTAGCATTGTAACTCCTAAGTCAGCTATTTGTTTACATTCTTGAGGATCTGCTATTTCTCCAGCTCCGATAACTCCGTCTTCTTCTCCACCAATTGAACCAACTTCAGCTTCTAATGATAAACCTTTTCCTGAAGTTAATTTAACTAATTCTGAAGTTTTTTCTATATTTTCAGCTAATGGATAGTGTGATCCATCAAACATAATTGATGAGAATCCAGCTTCAATAGCCTTGTGAGCTCCTTCGTAGCTACCGTGGTCTAGGTGTAAAGCAACAGGAACTGATATGTTTAATTCATCTAACATTCCGTTAACCATTCCAACTACTGTCTTATAGCCACACATATATTTTGCAGCACCTTCTGATACTCCTAGTATTACTGGTGATCTGTTTTCTTCTGCAGTTAATAATATAGCTTTAGTCCATTCTAAATTATTGATGTTGAATTGTCCAACTGCATATTTGCCTTCTCTAGCTTTATTTAGCATTTCTTTTGCTGAAACTAACATGTGCAAAACCTCCATATATTTATATAATTATTATTTTGAGAATTAAATGCTATAACATATAGTTCTCTCTACCTAGTAGTATAACCTAAAATTATAATTATGAAAATAGTAAAATATATAAAATTAATCTATTAGATAATATATAGTAGCTTATATCTCTATATATATAAATATATAGAAAATTTATTAAACTTTTATTAATTAATCATTTTGTTTCCAAATGTTAATCTTTTTTACTTAAATAAATAGTAATATATAAACATATAATATAATTAGAAATTATAAATAAATCTTGAGCAAAAGATAACAAAGTAGAGGAACGATTTAAATGGAAATGAACAGAAAAAATGGAAGAAGATTTAAAAAAAGAAAAGCAAGAAAAAGAGCAATGATAACTGGTATTATAATAGTTGCTTTATTAGCATCCGGAGTTGGAATTTATGCTTATGCTCATCATCAAAGTAGTGATAATAAAGCAGTTACAGAGGAAAGTTCTAAACAAAAATCAGGTGCATCAACAAATAATGTAGCAGAAGAAGCACCAAAGCCAACAGACATAATGAAGGATCAAAATATAATAAATTCAGCTAACAGTTATGCTGTACCTGCAAATGACGTCCTAAAAATGATGAAATCTAAAAAGCCTATAAATAATGAAAAAGAAGTTTTCTTAACATTTGATGATGGACCAAGCGAAAATACAAGTAATATTTTAAAAATATTAAAGGAAGAAAATGTACATGCTACATTTTTTGTATTAGGTTCACAACTTAAAAATAATCCTGAAAATCAAAAATTATTAAAGGATGAAATTGATAGTGGAAATGCAATAGCTAACCATACTTTTAGTCACGATTATCATAAATTATATCCAGGAAATAGTGTTAATGTAAAAGTATTTATGAATGAAATAAATGAAAATAATGAGCAAATGAAAAATATTTTAGGACCAAACTTTAATGCAAGAGTTTTAAGAATGCCAGGTGGATATATGTCAAGAGTATATTATCATGATCCTCATTTAAAACAATTAAATGAAGCATTAAGAAAAGAAGGTATAATGTCTATTGACTGGGATGCAGAAACTGGAGATGCAGAATCAAACACTTATTCAGTAGATCATTTAGTTTCTAGAGCTAGGTTTTATATGGAGAGAGAAGATCATATAGTCTTACTAATGCATGATGCAGCTGCAAAAAAATCAACAGTTAAAGCATTACCACAAATTATAAAAATGTTTAAAGATAAAGGATACAAATTTAAGGTAATAAAAAATGCTCCTATGAGTTATTTTGAACAATCTAACAATAATACAGAAAATAGCAATAAAACATCAAATAATAATCAAACAGGAAATTCAACAAGTAGCAATAAATAAAAAAAGGCAAGAATTAATTTCTTGCCTTTTTTATTTAGTTATATAATATTTTTCTTGATGTATCATTATAATATGGTGAACTTGGATAAGAATCTTCTAAATGCTGAGCATATTTTTTAGCTTTAGATTTATCACCTTTATCATTATAATATAAGCATAGATTGTATAATACTTCAGCAGTATATAAATCTGAATGTGGGTATTTATTTAAATAGTCTTCAAAATATTTAACACCATCATCCTTCTTATCTAATGCGTTATATGTTGAACCCATAAAGTATAATATATGAGGTTCTAAGTAGCTTCCATCACAGAATTTATAAGCTTTTGAAAAACTATCTAATGCAACATCATACTTTTTATTTTTATAACTGTCTAGTCCTTCATTGTAGAATTTTTCTACTCCATCTTTCTTCATTATATCAATAGCTTGATTATATGAATCTTTAGCATCTGAAGGTACTTTATCTTTAGGAACTTCATTTAATAAAGTATAAATAGCATTCATATCTTTATCTTTAATTGCTTTATCAAGATTAGTTTTAAGATTTTTTTCTAATTGTTCCTCTTTAATAGCTTGACTTTGTTCAGTATTATTCGTAGAAGAATTATTAAATTGTTTTACAGCTACACAGGAAGCAGCGACTACTATAATTGCACAAACAGCAATTATTGCAGATTTTTTGCCTTTACTTAATGAAGTTTTAGTATTTTTAGAAGTTTCCTCAGTATTAGAGGAATCATCATTGATTACTTCTTCTTTGGGTGAATCGATATCATTATTTTTATTTAAAGTTTCTTCTTCATTAACAGAAGATGTATTTAAACTTACATTTTCAGAAGATTCATCTATCTTTTCCGTTGCTTGTTCAGTTGCCTTTTCTTCTAGCATTTCAGATACTTTTTCATTTTGTTTATTAACTACTTCTTCAGTATTATCTTTAACTAAATTTTCAGGATCTTCTTTTACTTTATCCTCTGAAAGGGCAGGCTCTTCTTTAATTTTATTATTTTCTTCACACATTTCATCAGGAGCATTAGGAGTTTCTTCGTTTGGTGAAGGATATCCTTCTTTTGATGTTTCGTTAGGATTTATTATATCCTCTATTTCACTTTCTGGTGTACTACTTATAGTATTTAGATTATCATAACTTAAAGCTTTCTCTTTAGTTTCTTTATCTATATCCGCAAGACGCATTTTAGCTGTAGGATTATTATTGTATTCAGAATTAATTTTCCAATTTAATATTGCTTCATCAATTCTATCTAATTTAAATAAAATTTCACCTTCAAGTTCTAAGGCTTTTTCATTATTATAATCTTTAGTTAAAATTTTGTCGCAAATTTTTAAAGCTTCCTTATAATTTTTATCTTTAAAATATTTATTTGCTTTGTTTAATTTTTTTTCAAAATTAGCCATAGTTCCTCCTTAGTTAATCCACCCTTTATTTTATTTTAATACATATTGTCAATGAATTTATTGCAAAAGTATTTCTTTTATATAAAATTATAAAAAAAATATAATTATATTGTAAATTTTAGTAATTAAAGAAAATATATTTAAATAAACATTATTAATGATATCACTAAGTTTTGTGTAAATGTTAACAAAATAACATGATGTTAATAATTTAATAAAAAATTTACAAAAATAATTTCACTTATATATAACAATAAATATTTAGAAAAATATACTATATAAATATTTAAAATTTATATGGACAAAGAAAAAATTTATGTTAAACTGAAATCTGTATTTTAATTTAGAGAAAGGGGATAGATATATGAAAGAAAGAAATTTAGTGTTTCATATTCTTGCATTATTAACAATGATAGTTTGGGGATTATCATATTTAAGTTCTGAAATAGCAATGAGAGAAGTTCCTCCATCACTATTAGCTTTTTATAGATTTTTAATAGCTGGTGGAGTTTTATATTTAATAAAAAGATGGAAATTTAAAAAAGATAAAATTATAAAAGGAGATATGAAATATTTAATTTTAGGTGGAATATTTGGTGTTGCACTATATTTTTCACTTCAAAATTTTGCAGTATATTATACATCTTCTTTAAATGTTTCTGTTTTAATAGCAATTACTCCTGTATTTACATTATTAGTTCAAAGAATATTTTTTAAGGAAAAACTTAATGTATATAAAAGTAGTGGAGTTATAATTAGTGTTTTTGGTATATTTTTAATAGTTGCATCAAAAGGAAAAATAAGTCTCTTTTCAGAAGGTTCAATTGGAGATGTTATGACAATTTGTGCTGTATTTAGTTGGATTGTTTATAATATAGTTATAGGTAAGCTTAAAGGAACATATAGTGCTATAACTATAACAGCTTACCAATCATTATGGGGAGCATTATTTTTATCACCAACTCTTTTATTAGATAAACCTAAAATGGTTTCACCATTAACAATATTTAATATTATATATCTTTCAATATTTTGTACAATAATAGCTTTTGTTTTATATATAAGATGCCTTCAAAGACTTGGACCAACAATTATTACAACTTATGTTAATTTTCAGCCTGTAGTTGGAGTTATAGCAGCTTGTATTTTGCTTGGACAAAAAATTAATAGTCTACAATTTTTAGGAAGTGCTTGTATAATAGTAAGTGCATTTTTAGTAAATAAAAAGGTTAAGGAAAAAAATAAAGTTGTAGTAGAACAATTACAAGTATAAATTAATAATCAATTATTTAATAATATAATAAAATTTATTTAAAAAGGATACATTATTTTTATGTATCTCTTTTTTTTATAGTTATATTAATATATTTGTATAAAATTTAACAAAAAACTATTTACAAATAAGCTTTAAAGAAGTATTATTTATTCAAAGATATTAATAAAGATTATTAGATAGTAATAAATGTTATATGATTTTAGGAGGAATTAAATTATGAAGGTTATTGTTATAGGATGTACACATGCAGGTACTGCAACAGTAGTAAATTTAAAGGAGTTATATCCAGAATCAGAAGTTACAGTTTATGAAAGAAATGATAATGTTTCATTTTTATCATGTGGTATAGCACTTCATGTTGGAAATGTTGTTAAGGATTTAAATGATATGTTTTATAATTCACCAGAAGGTTTAGCTAAACTTGGTGTTAAGACAAATATGAAACATGATGTTTTAGATATAGATTTTGATAATAAAAAAGTTAAGGTTAAAAACTTAGTTACAGAAGAAATTTTTGAGGATAGTTATGATAAACTTGTTTTAACAGTTGGATCATGGCCAATAGTTCCAAAATTTGAAGGTGGAGACTTAGAAAATATAGTTCTTTGCAAAAATTATAATCAAGCAAAAGATATAACTGAAAAAGGAAAATCAGCTAAAAATGTAGTTATAATTGGAGCTGGATATATTGGAGTTGAACTTGCAGAAGCCTTTGAAATTTTAGGTAAAAATGTTACTTTAATTGATGCAGAAGAAAGAATTATGGCAAAATATTTAGATAAAGAATTTACAGATATTGCAGAAGCTTCATTTAAAGAACATGGAGTAAAATTAGCACTTGGAGAAAAGGTTCAAAGTTTTGAAGGGGAAAATGGAAAAGTTAAAAAAGTTATAACTGAAAAGGGATCTTATGAAGGAGATTTAGTTGTATTATGTATCGGATTTAGACCAAATACAACTTTAGTAAATGGAAAGTTAGATACTCTTCCAAATGGAGCTATAATAATAGATGAATATATGAGAACAAGCAGAGAAGATGTTTTTGCAGCAGGAGATTGTTGTGTTGTTAAATTTAATCCAACTAAAGAGGATAGATATATTCCACTTGCTACAAATGCAGTAAGAATGGGAACTTTAGTTGCAAGAAATATTAATGGACCTACAATTAAATATATGGGAACTCAAGGTACATCAGGAATTAAAATATATGAAAATTCTATAGCATCAACAGGTTTAACTGAAGAAGGAGCAAAACTTGTTAAAGGAATAAATGTAGGAAGTTCTACTATTGAAGAAAATTATAGACCAGAATTTATGCCAACATATGAAAAAGCAATGGTTAAAATAGTGTTTGATAAAGATACAAGAAGAGTTTTAGGTGGACAAATTATTTCAAAAGTTGATTTAACACAATTTATGAATACTTTATCAGTAGTAATTCAAAATGATATGACAGTTGAAGAACTTGCAATGACAGATTTCTTCTTCCAACCACACTTTAATAAACCTTGGAGCTTATTAAATTCAGTAGCACTTAAGGCACTATAAAATTAAAGTATAAAAGAGAAAAAATAAATTTTAATATATAAAAAAAAAGGGATTTCTATTTATGAAATCCCTTTTTTATGTAGATAAATTTGTGTAATAAGAAGATATATTTTTTATCTCTTTATATAAATAATTTCAATATTTTGTAAAATTATTATAATTAAATTTTAATGTTATAACTGATAGTTTATTCATTGTTTTGTAAGCCTCTATTAGTAAATTTTATTTTGATTAAATTTTAATATAATAGGTAAGGTAATATAATAGGGTTTACAATAGGTTTTTAGAATTGTATTTTAAAATACATATTGTTAGTTATAATAAGTATTGATTAAAGAAAATAACTTTAAGGTTATTTAAAAGGAGATTATATGGATGATTTAAAAAAGAGTAAAGATAGAAAAATTGATCATATAAAGTTTGCAAAGGAAGCATATTTGAATAAGGATTATTTTAAAGATATAAGAATTTTTAATAACTCTTTGCCTGAAATAAATTATGAAGACATATCCCTTAAAACAAATTTCTTAGGAAAAGAAATAGATATGCCAATAATGATTAATGCAATGACTGGAGGCTGTGACTTAAGTTTTAATATAAATAGGGATTTAAGTAAATTATCAAAAGAATTTAATATACCAATGGCTGTAGGTTCTCAGTCTATAATGTTTAAAGATAAAACTTTAGAAAAAACTTTTAAAATAGTTAGAGATAATAATAAAGATGGTGTTATTCTTTCTAATTTAAGTGCTTTAAGTTCATTAGAAAAGGTAAAAAGAGCAATAGATGTAATAGAAGCAGATGGAATACAACTTCATTTAAATTCCTCTCAAGAATTAGTTATGAGAGAGGGAGATAGAAATTTTAAGGGAATATTAAAAAATATAGAAAATATAATTAGTAATGTAAATGTTCCTGTTATTTTAAAAGAAGTTGGAAGTGGAATAAGTTTTGAAACTTGCAAGAAACTTGAAAGTGTAGGTGCAAAATATATAGATGTAGGTGGAAAAGGTGGAACAAGTTTTATTAAAATTGAAGCTTTAAGAAGTAAAAATAAATTTTTAGAGGATATACAAGAGATAGAAATACCAACTCCTGAATCTATAATTTTTTGTAAATTAGCTAGTAAAAATATAAATATAATATCATCTGGAGGAATTAATAAAGGAAGTCAAATAATTAAGTCTTTAATTTTAGGTAGTAAACTCACAGCGATTGCAGGACCTATACTTCAAATGTATTTAGAAGGTGGAATAGATAAAGTAAGAGAATATATAAAAAATTTAAATGAAAGCACAAAAATTCTTATGGGATCTTTAGGTTGTGAAACTTTAAATGACCTTAATAAAGTAAAATATTTCTATAAAGATGAACATATTATTAAAAAGTATATTAGTAATTATAAAAACTAATTAGGATAATAGTAAATATTATAGAAGATAATGACTAATTGTGATATAATTTGTATGTTATTCGTTAGTAGTGGAGGAGTATGTATATGAAACATATAAAGACAATCAATAAAACAAATATCAAAAATAGTTTAAAGAAACCAGGATGCAAAGAATGTGCAAACTCATGCCAATCAGCATGTAAGACTTCATGCACAGTTGCAAACTTAGAATGCGAAAACTAATAAATAAGCAGTAACTTAGTTATTAAGTTACTGCTTAATTATTAATGTAATTTCAGGAGGAGTTTAAAATGGCATTAATACATAAATTTAAACAAGGTGAAAATTATTTTGTTTTGGATGTAAATACTGGAGCAGTTCACGTTGTTGATGAACTAGTATATGATTTAGTTGATGATAATGGTTTAAGAGATAAAAATTTAGTTATAAATGAATTAAAAAATAAGTATGATGAAGCTGAAGCTAGTGAAGCTTATGATGAAATAAAAGAGTTAGTAGATGAGGGAATGCTTTATACAAAAGATATGTATGAAGATATAGCTCATAGTTCAATGGATGATAGAGATTATATAAAGGCAGTATGTTTAAATATAATTCATGGTTGTAATTTAAGATGTAAATATTGTTTTGCAGATGAAGGAGAATATCATGGACACAAAGGTGTTATGGATATAGAAACTGCAAAAAAAGCAATTGATTATGTTATTAAGAGAAGTGGTCCTAGAAAAAATATAGAAATAGATCTTTTTGGTGGAGAACCAACTCTTATAATGGACACTATTAAAGAAATAATTAAATATGCAAGAGAAAATGAAAAGAAGTGGAACAAAAATATAAGATTTACAATGACAACAAATGCCACTCTTTTAAATGAAGAAATGATGGATTATATGGATAAAGAAATGGGAAATATAATTCTTTCATTAGACGGAAGAAAAGAAGTAAATGATAATGTAAGAATTAAAGTTGACGGTTCAGGTTCATATGATGATATTCTTCCAAATATCAAAAAGATGGTTGAAAAGAGAAATAAGAATAAAATGTTCTATGTAAGAGGAACATTTACAAGAGCTAATACAGATTTTTATGAAGATGTTATGGCTATGGCAAACGAAGGCTTTAGAGAAATATCAATAGAACCAGTTGTATTACCAGATGAACATCCACTTTCATTAAGAGAAGAAGATTTACCTACAATATTTGAAAATTATGATAAATTATATAATGAAATGGTTAGAAGAAAGAAAGAGGGAGATGAATTTAGATTCTATCACTTTAATATAGATCTAAATGGAGGACCTTGTGTATATAAGAGAATTTCTGGTTGTGGAGCAGGTTTTGAATATGTTGCAATAACTCCTCAAGGAGAAGTTTACCCATGTCATCAATTTGTTGGTAGAGAAGAATATAAACTTGGAACAATATATGATGATACTTATAATACAGAATTAGCTAAAAAATTTAAGAATGCACATATATACAATAAGCCAAAATGTAGAGACTGCTGGGCTAGATTTTATTGTAGTGGAGGCTGCCAAGCAAATAACTTAAACTTTAATAATGATATAACTATTCCTTATGAAATAGGATGTAAAATGCAAAAGAAGAGAATTGAATGTGCAATTGCATTAAAGGCAGCAGAATAAATTTTAAATATTAGAAAAATTTTGGAGTTGAATAGCTTTGAAGGATTATATTTTAAAAAATGGAGTTAAATTAATATACCAAAAAAGTACTTCAGACCTTACTTCAATATGTGTTTCTCTAGAGGGAGGAGCATTAAGTGAAGGAGAAAAGTATGGAGTAGCCCATGCCACTGAACATATGGTTTTCAAAGGAACTAATAAAAGAAGTGAAGGGGATATTAATAAGGAGTTAAGTGGAATTTTTGGTTTTCATAATGCCATGACAAACTATCCTTATGTAATATATTATGGAACTCTTTTAGGGGAGGATTTTGAAAAAGGAATAGATGTTTTTTCAGATATTATTATAAATCCAACATTTCCCAAAGAGGGATTTAAAGAAGAAATGGATGTAATAGTTGAAGAACTTAAGGAATGGGACGAGGATATAGAACAATATTTAGAGGATAAATTATTTTTAAATGCCTTTAATAAAAGGAGAATAAAATATCCTATAATAGGAACATTTGATTCATTAAAATCATTAACTTTAGAAGATATAAAAGAATTTTATAATAAAGTATATTTCCCAAGTAATACTTCAATTGCTATTGTTACTTCACTAGAATTTGAAAGTGTAGTAAATATTATTGAAAAATATTTTGGTAATTGGAATAAGGAAAAAAATATTATAGATGAAGTTTATTATGAAGATGGAGTAAGTGGAACTTTTGAAGATTTAAGGGAAGATATTAAAACTTCTAAAATTCAGATTATGTATCCAATTAATAAATTAACAGAAAAAGAAGTACAAGCACTTAGAATATTTAATGAATACTTTGGAGAAGGAATTAATTCAAGACTTTTTGATGTTTTAAGAACTCAAAATGGCTTAGTTTATGATGTTTTAACTAGAGTTTGTCATGAAAATGGAATTAAATTTTATAAGGTAACTCTTAGTACTTCAAAGGATAATATTTATAAAGCTTTAGATTTAATAGATAAATGTATTTCGGATATAGAAAATTTAAAGGAAACTCTTAAGGAAGATGATGTTTTAACATGGAAAAAGAGTTTTAAACTTAAAAGATTATTTAGAGAAGAGCAAAGTATAGTTTTAGCTAAAGAATTATCAACTTATGATACTATGTTTAAGGATTATAAAATATATATTTCTGAAACAGAAGATATAAATGATATTAATTTAGAATTTATTCTAAAAACAGCTAAAAAGGTATTACAAAAACCTTTAATAGAAATAATTAAATAATATATAGGTTGCCTTAATAAAATTTAAGGCAGCCTTTTTTAGATAAGGTATATTAAGGAGAAATATTATGAAAAAAGCACCATTACTTGAAGCTTTATTAAAATATCATAAAGAAGAAAATTTAATACTTTCAATGCCAGGAAATAAATGTGGCATTGGATTTTTAAAAGATGATTTAGGAAAAGAATTTGCAAATAATATGGGATTTTTAGATATTACAGAAAATGATCCTTTAGATAATCTCCATCATCCAGAGGGGGTAATTAAAGAGAGCCAGGAGCTTTTAGCAAAAACCTATGGAGGTAAAAAGGCATTTTTTATGGTTAATGGAAGTTCTGGTGGTAATCTTATTTCAATTTTTAGTGCTTTTAATGAAGGTGATGAAGTAATAGTTGAAAGAAACTGCCATAAATCTATTTATAATGGACTTATATTAAGAAAACTTAAAGTAACATATATAGAGCCTGTAATAGATGAAGATAGAGAGATATTTCTTCCACCAGATGAAAAAAATATTTATGAAGCAATTAAAGCTTCTAAAAATCCAAAGGGAATAATATTAACTTATCCTAATTATTTTGGAATAAGCTATAATATTGAAAATATAATTAAAGATTTAAAGAAAAAGGGACTTAAAATAATAATTGATGGAGCCCATGGGGCACACTTTGGAATAAGTGAAAAATTACCTAAAAGAGTAACAGATATAGCAGATTACATAATTTTAAGTGCACATAAAACAATACCTTCTTTAACTCAAGGAGGATATTTAATAGTAAATGATTTAGAAAGTGATGTGGAATTTTACTTTAATGCATTTTTAACAACATCCCCATCTTATTTATTAATGGCATCTTTAGATTATGGAAGACATTATTTGGATAATTATGGAGAAACTGATTATAATAAATTAATTAATAGAGCTAAAATATGGAGGGATAAAATTAATTCTTTAGGAAAGGTTCATATACTTTTACCAGAGGATTTAAAAGAAGGTTATGAAATAGATTTAAGTAGATATTTAATATTACTTCCAAAGGGATATAGTGGACATAAACTCCATGATTATTTAAGAAGTAAAAAAATTCAAGGTGAGATGAGTTTTTCAAGAGGGGAAGTTTTAATTTTTTCAACCTTTAATAAAGATTCAGATTTTGAAAAAATATACTCTGTTATAGAAAATTTAAATATGGAAGAGTTAAAGGAAAAAACATACTCAAAATTTTCAAAAATAACTCCTGAAAAAGTTTTTGAACCTTATGAAGTATTTAAAAAGAAAGAGAAAACTTTAAAAATGGAAGATTCAATTGGATGTATAGCAAAGGAGAGTATAGTACCTTATCCACCAGGTATTCCTTTAGTTTCTCCAGGAGAAATAATAACAGAAGAAGTAGTTAATATAGTAAAAGATTATATAGAAAATAATAAAGACGTAATAGGAGTACAGGATGGAAACACTAAGGTTATAAAACTAGATTAAATAGACAAATTAAGCTGTAACAATAATACTAGATTCTCATATAGTATATTAAGGATAAAAATTAGGTATACAAAAGAGAGGAGTTTGTGTTATGGCTAGAAATATTAGAGGTTGTTGCGGAGCAAATAGATGTGGGTTTGTAAATAATAAGTGTTGCTGTGAGCCTAAAAAAGAAAATAAATGCAAAAAATTAGAAAAATGCTTAGATGAAATGTCAGAAAGAGATTTAAAATTCTTAGATTGCATTATAAAAAAGATAAGAGAAATAATTTGTCTTCAAGAAGAATCTGAAAAGTTTAAAGAAAAAGCTGAATTTTTAGATGAACAAGTTGAAGAAAGAACTAAAGAAGTTGAATGTTTAATTAGAAAACTTAGAGAAATGTTAGAAAAAACTAATTGTGTTTGTGACAAAACAATAGAATGTCATAGAGATGATGACAGGGATGAATGGGACTGCAGTGATTTTTGGAACTGTAGATAATTGATCATTTATCTATTATAAAGACTATAAAGTTTTTAACTTTATAGTCTTTAGTTTTGTACAAAATTTTATTAAATTAAAAAATAATAAAATAAAACCTTAAAAAATAAAAAAATATTAATAAATACAATTAAATTATATTATTTATATAGACATTTAGTATTTTAAGTGATATAATCATAAAAAAACTTAGGAGGATGATTATGAATACAATATCTAAAAATATAGCAAAATTAAATAATATAAATTTCTTTAGCTACTTTAGATAGGGTTTGTATTTGTGAATCATCATAGATACAGACCTTAATATAAGGGAGATGTATCTATGGTGGCTAAGTTTCTAAATTAAGTAATAATTAAGCCACATAGGAATACTATGTGGCTTTTGTTTTGCCACATAGAATAATCTATGTGGCATTTTTGTATTTTGGGGGGATTAGAATGAGTAAAAGAGAAAATTTTAAAAGTAGTAGAGGATTTATTTTATCCTGTGTAGGTGCAGCAATAGGTTTAGGTAACATATGGATGTTTCCTTATAGGATGGGCAGCAATGGTGGAGCAGTATTTTTAATACCATACCTTTTCTTTGTATTAGTACTTGGAACAACAGGGCTTATAACTGAATTTTCTTTTGGGAGAATGTTTGGAAGAGGAAATTTAGAAAGTACAAAAATAGCTTTTAAGAAAAGAGGATTAGTTGGAGGAAAATTAATTGGTATTATACCTGTACTTGGTTTATTTGGAATTTTTATGTTTTACAATGTAGTAGTAGGATGGATATTAAAATATTTCTTTATTAGTGCATCAGGAGAATTCAAAAATGTTGATTTACCTAAATATTTTGAAGGCTTTGCTGGAAGTCCTGAAACAATTATATGGAATGGTTTAGCTGTTTTTATAACATTACTAATTGTTTGTTTTGGAGTTGTAAAAGGAATAGAAAAAATAAATAAAATAATTATGCCTATGATGTTTGTCATACTTTTATTGCTTTCAATAAGATCATTAACATTACCAGGAGCAATAGAAGGAGTAAAATTTTTATTAGTACCAAAATGGGAATATTTATTAAGATTAGAAACTTGGGTAAATGCATTAGGACAAGCATTCTTTACAGTTTCTTTAACTGGGTGCTGTCTAGTTGTTTATGGAAGTTATACTCCGAAAAGTTTTAATATACCAAGAACTGCTATTTATACAGCAATTTTTGATACACTTGCAGCATTACTTTCTGGTTTTGTAATAATGCCAGCAGTATTTGCTTGTGGACTTGATCCATTAGCAGGTCCACCACTTTTATTTATTACAGTACCAACAATTTTCACTAAAATACCAGGGGGACAAATATTAGCTGCATTTTTCTTTTTTAGTGTATTCTTAGCTGCAATAAGTTCTTCAATAGCAATGCTTGAAGGTCCTTGCGAAGCTTTAATGTCTCAAATAAAAATAAATAGAAAAAAGGCAGTAATTTTAGTTGCTTTAATTGGATTTTTATTGTCAATTCCATTAGATTTAAATATGGTAACTTTTAATAATTTTACAAACTTTATTACTATAATACTGTCTCCAATAGGAGCTTTATTAACTATGATAGTATTTTATTATGTGTTAAATAAAGATGAGGTTTTAATAGAAATAAATAGAGGTTCTTATAAAAAATTAGAAAATAAATTTTATTATTTTGCAAAATATGGATTTATTTTAATAACTATTATAATTATTATTTTAGGAATTATTCTAGGAGGAATAGGATAAATTTAATAAAAAACTATTGAAATTATAAAAATATAGTCATATAATATATAAAAAAAATAAATGTTAAAAAATTATGAAGAGGAATAGTACGTTAGAAGAATACTTTAAGAGAGCTAAAGATTTTGCTGTAACTTTAGTAAGTTATTCCTAACTGAAGCAGCCTTGGAATTGCCTATTGAGAAATAAGTATTTAAATATACTTAATTAAGTAGAGCCGTAACCTCCCGTTAACGAGGAAAGAATATGTTTGTATTCTTACTAAGTGAGTATTTATAGTGATATAGTTACTTATTAGGGTGGTACCGCGAAATTGTTAATAATCTTCGTCCCTTTCTGGGATGGAGATTTTTTTTATTATTTAATTAAATTAAGGTTATGGGAGGATGAAAAATGGAAGAGATTCTAGAGGTTTTAGAAAAAAATAGTAGATATAGTGATGAAGAAATAGCTATAATGACTGGCAAAACAGTTGAAGAAGTTAGAGATGCTATAAGAGACTATGAAGAAAAAAATATAATTGCAGGATATACTACTTTAATTAATTGGGAAAATACAGGTAAAGAAACAGTTACAGCTTTAATAGAAGTTAAAATAACTCCTCAAAGAGGTCAAGGCTTTGATAAAGTTGCTGAAAGAATATATAAATTTAAAAATGTTAATGCATGTTATTTAATGAGTTCAGGAGGTTTTGATTTAACAGTAATTGTTGAAGGAAAAACTATGAAGGAAGTTGCAATGTTTGTATCAGAAAAACTTGCTGTACAAGAATATGTTCAAGGAACTGCAACACATTTTGTTCTTAAAAAATATAAAGACCATGGAACAATATTTAAGGATAAGAAGATAGAAGATAGGGAGGCTATATTTATATGATAATGGAAAATATGATTTTAGATAATGTAAAAAATATGCCCCCTTCAGGCATAAGAAAATATTTTGATATGATAAATGAAATGGAAGATGTTATATCTTTAGGGGTTGGAGAGCCAGATTTTGTAACACCTTGGAATGTAGTAGAGGCTGGAATTTACTCTTTAGAAAAGGGGCATACTCATTATTCTTCAAATGCTGGATTTATTGAACTTAGAGAAGAAATTTCAAATTATATGAAGAGAAAAATAGGAGTTTCATATAGAGCAAAAGATGAAATTTTAGTAACTGTTGGTGGAAGTGAAGGAATAGATTTAGCCCTTAGAGCTTTAGTAGGTCCTGGAGATGAAGTTATAATACCAGAACCAAGCTTTGTAGCTTATAAAGGATGCACTGCTTTTACTGGAGCAACATCAAAGGTAATTAATTTAAAAGCAGAGGATGATTTTAAACTTAAACCAGAAATGCTTGAAAATGCAATTACAGAAAAAACTAAAGTTGTAATACTACCTTTTCCTAATAATCCAACAGGAGCAATAATGACAAGGGAAGAACTTTCAAAAATAGTTGATGTATTAAAGGATAAGGATATAGTTATTCTATCTGATGAAATATATTCAGAATTATCTTATGATAAAGAGCATGTATCAATAGCAGAATTTGAAGAGGTTAAAGACAAAACCCTTATAATAAATGGATTTTCTAAAGCTTATGCAATGACAGGGTGGAGACTTGGATATGCTTGTGGAAATAAAGTTTTAATAGATGCTATGAAAAAAATTCATCAATATGGAATTATGTGCTCACCAACTACAGCTCAATATGCTGCAATTGAAGCACTTAAACATGGAGATGATAGTGTTAAAGAAATGGCAAATGATTATAATAGAAGAAGAAGAGTTTTAGTTAATGGCTTTAGAAAAATGGGTTTAGATTGTTTTGAACCTTTAGGAGCACTTTATGTTTTTCCATGTATTAAAAAAACAGGTATGACTTCAGATGAATTTTGTGAAAAACTTTTAATGGAAGAGAAAGTTTTAGTAGTTCCAGGAAATGCTTTTGGAGATTGTGGGGAAGGTTTTATAAGAGCATGTTATGCTTCATCTATGGAAGATTTAATGGAGGCTGTAAAGAGAATAACAAAATTTGTTTATAAATATAAAAAATAATTATAAAGGGATGAGAATTTATGGGGAATGTGGTTAAAGATTTAGGAGAGGGAAATGTAAAAAAATTATTATTTAGGTTAGCTTTTCCATCAATTATGGCTCAGATTGTAAATGTTCTATACAATATTGTTGATAGAATATTTATTGGTAGAATTCCAAATGGAGAAATCGCTATGGCAGGAGTTGGAGTAGCCTTTCCAATTATAATGATTATTTCAGCTTTTAGTGCATTAATTGGTGCTGGTGGTGCTCCTCTGCAGCTATAAAAATGGGAGAATCAAATAATGAAGAAGCTGAAAAAATAATGGGTAATAGTTTTGGAGCTTTAATAATTATTGGAGTTTTAATGACTGTAGGATTTTTAATTTTTAAAGAACCTATACTTTGGGCTTTTGGAGCTAGCAGGGCTACAATAGGATATGCTAATGAATATTTAGGATTTTACTTAATAGGAACAATATTTGTTCAAATTGCTTTAGGAATGAATCCATTTATAAATACTCAAGGTTTTGCTAAGACTGGTATGGTAACAGTTATGGTTGGAGCAGTAATAAATATAATATTAGATCCAATATTTATATTTGGATTTAATATGGGAGTTAAAGGAGCAGCTCTTGCAACAGTTTTTGGTCAATTTATTTCTGTATTATGGGTTTTGAAATTTTTATTTGGAAAAACAAGTGTTTTAAAAATAAAAAAACAATATATAATTCCTGAATTAAAAATATTATTGAGAGTTATGGCCCTTGGAGTATCTCCATTTATTATGCAAGCTACAGAAAGTTTAGTAATAATTATAATGAATAATCAGCTTTCAAAATTTGGTGGAGACCTTGCAATTGGAGCAATGACTATAATGAGCAGTATAATGCAAATAGTATTATTACCATTACTTGGACTTTCACAAGGAGCACAACCTATTATGAGTTATAATTATGGAGCAGAAAAGTTAGATAGGGTTAAAAATGCATTTAAAATTTTAATAAAAAGCTGTTTATTTTATGTAGGTATTATGTGGATTTTACTTTTAACAGTACCACAATTTTTTGTAATGATATTTAATAATAATGAAGATCTTATAAAGATAACATCATGGAGTATAAAAATATATTTTGCAGGAATTTTAATGTTTGGAATTCAAGTTGCATGTCAACAAACATTTTTAGCTCTTGGACAAGCAAAGATATCATTATTTTTAGCTCTTCTTAGAAAAATAATATTACTTATACCATTAGCACTTATATTACCAATGATTGTTGAAGATAAGTTAAAGGGAGTATTACTTTCAGAGCCATTTGCAGATGTTTTAGCAGCAACTATTACTGGAATCTTTTTTATAAGATTTTATAAAAAAGATTTATCTGTAAATGATAAAAATAAAACTTTAGAGAAAAGTTAATTAAATAAAAACTTAAAACTCTTTTTTATTGAAAATATCTTTTGTGGTAAAATATATTTACACAGAAGCATAGGAGGAATTTTAAGTGAGAGAGTTAATAGATTTGCATACTCATACTATTTCAAGTGGGCATGCATATAGCACAGTAAAGGAAAATATAGATAGTGCAAGTTTAAAAAAATTAAAATATTTAGGTATTTCAGATCATGGACCAAAGATGCCAGGAAGTCCACATATATTTCATTTTCATAATTTAAAAGTTATACCAAAGGAAATAAGTGGAGTTAGAGTATTGCGTGGTGCTGAGGTTAATATTTTAGATTTTGAAGGAAATTTAGATTTATCTGAATATGATTTAAATAAATTAGATTATGCAATAGCAAGCCTTCATATTCCTTGCATAAATCCAGGTAATAGGGAAGAAAATACTATGGCTGTAATAAATGCAATGAATAATAATAAAGTTAAAATAATTGGGCATTTAGATGATGCAAGATATCCTGTACATTATGAAATGGTAATTAAAAAAGCTAAGGAAAAGGGGATTTTATTAGAACTTAATAATTCATCATTAAAGCCTAATGGAGCAAGAGTTGGTGCTTTGAAAAATGATATTGAAATGTTAAATGTATGTAGAAAAATGAAGGCAAAAATTATTTTTGGAAGTGATTCTCATATATGTTATGATATTGGTAAGTTTGATAACTGTATAAAGCTAGTAAAAGAATTAGATTTTCCAGAGGAATTAATAGTTAACTATAATGAAGAAGATATAAAGAAAATATTTAATATATAGGCAAAATAATAGACTTTAATAAAGTTTTATAGCTTTATTTAAGTCTTATTATTTTGCCTTTTTTGTATGTAGTTTATATTAATTAAATTTTATACAATATGTAATGATCTATTTCTATAATATACAGGAGTTATTGTAGTAAATTTTTTAAACATAGTACTATAGTAACTTTGATTTGTATAGCCTACCATTAAAGCAATATCTAATATAGATAAGTCTGTATTTGAAAGAAGTTCTTTACTTTTTTCAATCCGAAAATAATTCAAATAATTAGTAAATGTATAATTAGTTTCTTTCTTAAAGATGTTACAAAAATAACTCTTATTTATATTAAATTTATTACAAATAGAATCTATTGTTATTGGATTTTGATAATTTTCATTTATATAACTTAAAGCTCTTCTTACATATGGAGAATAGTTTTTTGTAGTAGTTACTTTAACGGTTTCTTTAAATATCAAATTTAGCAATTCATATATATATTTTATACAAGTTAAATTTTTAGTTGATATTTTACATTTACAAGAACTTTCTTTAAATGTAAATGGGCCTAATAAAAAACATATAGATTTGTCATTATGTTTAAAATAAGGTGTTACTACAAATTTTATTTCTTTAGGATAATCTAAAAATGTAATATCATTAGCATTTTTTAAAGAATCAAAATTTAAGTTTTTTAATTTTTTTAGTATATCAATTTCTTTAAGAATATCTTCTAATTCACTAGTATATCCACATTTGCAAAGAGTATTAAGATTTTCATCTAATACGCATATAGGTAAATAACAGCAACTATAAAAATCATTTATTAGAGAATTTATAAAAATCATAGAAACTCCTTTCAATAAAATTTTAAAATTTATTAAAAAATAAAATATAGTTAAAAAAAACTATATATAGATAAAAACTAAAAATAAATAATGTGGTAACATAAAAACATAAATGATTATCATTATCAATAATATTATTGACTATTATTTCTAATATGTCAAATAAGAAAAAAAGATAGGGGGATTTATTTTTATGATAAAGAGAAAAGCAAGTATGTTAATTGCAGTTGCATTAGTTACATCAGTATTTATAGGTGGTGGAACAGGAGTACGTGCATTTGCTTCAGAATTAAATCATAACAAGGAGATAGTAGAGCAACTTAGGGGTGGTATTTATGAAGTTGAAAATAAAACATCTTACATAACTCCAGGAAATGAAACTGGGGAAAGTATGGCTAGAAGAGCTTTAGAAAAAACTACAAAGTTAACAATAAAAAATGGAAAAACATATATGAAATTAAATTTCAATAAAGCATTATATTCTTTTATGCAAAATATCAAGGTGAGCATTGATGGAAAAGATATAAAAATAAAAGAAAATAAAGATGATAAAAGTATAGAGTTTGAAGTTCCATCACCAGAATCTAAAATTCATATAGGAATGTTTATAACTGCAATGGGAAGAGATGTTGAAATGTTTGTAGTTAATGATATGAGTACCTTAAAAACAATAAATGAAATGCCAATAATAAATGCAAAAGACATAACTGTTTCAAAGGGAGATAAGATAGATTTATTATCTAATGCAACAGCGTTAGATAAGGAAGATGGAAAGATTAAAGTTAAAGTTTTAGGTGATACAAGCTTTATAAAAAATGGAGTAGCAGTAAAGAGTGGAACATACAAAGTTAAATATAAAGCAGAAGATAAAGGTGGACTTGTTTCAACTAAAGATATAAAGGTTACTGTAAAGGATAAATCAGAAACTAATAAAGATAATACTGAAAATAAAAAGCAAAAGGATGGAGATTACTTAATACAAAATGATGTTAAATACATAGGAAACGGAAATGCTGAAATAGGAAATAGTATGGCGAGAAGAGTTTTAAAGAAAACTAGTGGAGTTAACATAAACAATGGGAAAATTTATACAACCTTAGAATTTGATAAAGTTCAATATGAATTTTTAAAGAATATAAAAATAAATGTAAACGGAAAAAATGTAAACTTTACTGAAAATAATAGAAAAATTAAATTTGAGGTTCCTAGTTTAGATTCAAAAATTGTTGTATCAGCTTTTGTAACAGCTATGAATAAAGATGTTAGTTTCCAAACAATATTAAAAGAAGATACATTGAAAAAAGTAAATTTATCAGAAGGTTCTACAAATAAGCCAGAAGAAAATAAGGACAACACTTCAAAAAATGAAAATAAACAAAATAACAAAACAGAAAATAAATCATCTTCAACTAAAGCAGATAATGGTAATGGTAATAAAATAAATAGCAATAAAGAAATGAGTAATAAACTACCTGATACTGGAATGAATTTTGCAGGAAGTGTTTTGGCTGGATTAGGAGCTCTAGGAGTAGGTGCATTATCTATTATTTCAAAGAGAAAATAAAAATATAAAAGGAGAATTTTTTGTGAAGAATATAAAACATTTAATTGTAGGATTTTTAGTATTTATATTTTCCTTTATAGGAGGAATTAGCGGCTTTACTGTTGCTAATGCAGCTAATAAAAATATATCCTCTGGAATTTATGAATGTGAAAATAATGTAAAACATGATTCAGAGGTTGGAATGTCCATGGCAAGAACTTATACAAATAAAAAAATGAAGGTAGAAGTTTATAAAGACAAAGTAGATTTTACTATAGGATTTTCAGGAGCTGAATATATGAAAAACTTTAGAATTCTTATAAATGGGAAAGAGGTTCCTATAAAGAGTATGAAAAAAGATAAAAAGAATAATACAGTAACATTAAAAGTTCAAGGACCTGATATAAATTCTAAAATTGAAACTAAAATCTATGTTGAACCTATGGGAAGGGATGTTAGATTTGGAGTTGTTCCTAATTTGAAAACAATGAAACTAATAAAAAAAATAGATGAACCGAAGTCAAAGAATAATAAAAAGGATTCAAAGGAAGAAAAAAAAGAATTAAGTGATAATAAAAAGCAAGACAATGAAAGAAATAAAAATAAGACTAAGGAAGAAAAAAAGAAATCTGAAAATAAAGCAGATAAGAATGAAAAGAAGAAATCTGAAAATAAATCAGATAATGATGAAAATAATGAAGAAAAAAAGGTAGAAAATAGTATGGATAAAAAGGAAGCAGCAAAAAGTGAAGATCCAAAAGCTAATGAATCAAATAACAAAGTTAAATATGGAGCTGTTTTTGGAGGCATTATAGTTGCTGGAATTATAGGGGGAATATTTATAAGGAAATTAAAAAAATAACATTTAAAGGTTAAGGGGAATAATTTATGAAAATAAAAAGATATTTTTTATTATCTTTAGTAGCAATAATGACCTGTGCTTTTGTAGGTTGTTCAGGTGACGCTGAGGATAGTAAAGGAAAAGATAAGGATAATGGTGAAAATGTAGTAGCAACATCTGTTGCTGTAACTCAAATACTAGATAAGCTAGGGGTAAAGTTAAAGGGAGTTCCAACTACTAGTTATAAATTACCAGAAAGTACAAAAGATGCTGTTAAAGTTGGTAATCCAATGAATCCAGATTTAGAAATAATAAAATCATTAAATCCTAGTGTTGTTGTATCTGTTGATACATTAGGAGAGGATTATAAAAATATTTTTAAGGACAATAATATCCCCAGTGAATTTGTAACTTTAACTAGTTTAGATGGATTAAAAAATAGCATAATTAAGCTAAGTGATAAATTTTCTAAAAAAGCTGAAGGTGAAAAGATATTAAAGGATTTAGAAAATAAAGAAAAAGAAATGAAAAAATTAAGTGATGGTAAAAGTAAAAAGAAGGTAATGATAGTATTTTCAGCACCAGGAAGTATGATGGTTGCAAGTCCAAAGTCCTATGTAGGTGACTTAGTAAAAATTTCAGGTGGAGAAAATGTAGTTAAGGAAGATAAGTTACCATTTTATACTTATAACAATGAAGAAATTACAAAACTTAAACCAGATTTAGTGTTAGTTATGACTCATGGAAATCCAGAAGAGGCTAAAAACTTAGCAAAAGAAAAATTTAAAAATGATCCAACATGGAAAAATATAAAGGCTACAAAAAATGGAAAAGTTACTTATTTAGATAGTGAATATTTTGGAATGAGTGCAAATTTAAATGTAATGGAAGCATTAAATACTCTTGGCAAAATATTATATGGAGAGAACAAATAAAATGAGATTAGTTAAAAATAGAACAAAACTTATATATATTTCAATAGCCATAATACTTTTAGTTTTATCTGTATTAATATCTTTAAAAATTGGAAGTATAAAGATTAGTTATAAAGAACTTATTTTTGGATTATTTTCTGATAATCCAAGTGGAAATGTTGAAATAATTAAGGATCTTAGAATGCCAAGAGTTTTTGTAGCTGTATTAGTTGGAGCAAATTTAGCTATATCAGGTGTACTTTTACAATCAGTAATAAAAAATCCGCTAGCAGATCCATATATAACAGGAATTTCTTCAGGTGCATCATTAGTTGTAGTTTCAGTAATAGTTTTTGCACCAAAATTAATTAAACTTGGACCTATATTTGGTCTTTTAGGAGGAGCAATTTCCTGCTTAATTGTATATGGAATGGCTTATAAAAATGGATTATCACCAATTAGAATTGTTTTAGCTGGAGCTGCTGTAAATGCATTACTTGGAGGATTAACTGTAATTGTAACATTATGTGCAGGACCTGGGGCTTCTAGTATGCAAATGTGGCTTGCAGGAAGTTTAGCCAAAATATCTTGGCTAGATTTTAAAATATTAATTGGATATTCAGTTGTTGGGATAATAGTTTCTATACTTTTAAGTAAGTCTTGTAACGTTATAGTATTAGGAAATAAAAATGCAAGTAGCTTAGGATATAATTCAACCTTTCAAATTATACTTATAACAATTGTAGCAGTTTTTTTAGCTGGAATATCAACTGCTATAGCAGGAATAATATCTTTTGTAGGACTTGTAGTACCACATATTTGTAGAATTATTATAGGCTCAGATCATAAATATTTAATTCCATTTAGTGGAGTTTTAGGTTCAGTATTATTACTTTTAGCTGATACTTTAGGGCGAAGTATAATTAAACCTTATGAAATACCAGTTGGAATAGTAATGGCTGTAATTGGAGCTCCATTTTTCCTATATCTTCTAAAAAGGAGTGATATTTAAAATGATGAGAGCTAATAACATAAGTTTTTGCTACGAAGGTAATAAAGAAATACTTAAAAATATAAGTCTACAAATAAAAAAAGGAGAAATTACTACAATAATAGGTCCAAATGGAAGTGGTAAATCAACTTTACTAAGTGTACTTTGTAATTTGAATAAACCAAAATGTGGAGAAATTTTTTTAGAAGATAAAAATATTAGTAATTTAAATAATAAAGAAATTGCAAGAAAGATAGCTACAGTTTATCAACATAATTCTGTACCAAATGATATTACAGTAGAAAAACTTGTTAGTTATGGAAGATTGCCACATAAGGGATATTTTGAAGGTTTAAATGAAGAAGATTTTAAAATTATAAATTGGGCAATTTTAAAATCAGGGCTTTTAGAAAAAAAAGAAAATATGGTTATGAGTTTATCAGGGGGTGAAAGGCAAAGAACTTTTATTGCAATGGCTTTAGCTCAAAAGCCTAAAATATTATTTTTAGATGAACCTACAACTTATTTAGATATATTTCATCAAATCGAAATATTAGAAACTATTAAAGAATTAAATAAGAAGAATAAGTTAACAGTAGTAATGGTTTTACATGATATAAATCAAGCAATAAAATACAGCCACAATGTAGTGGTAATGAAAGAAGGAAAAATAATAAGAAGTGGAAAAACAGAAGAAATAATAGATGAAGATTTAATAAAATCTGTTTATAAAGTTCAAGGAATTTTAAACAAAAATAAAGAAACAAATGAGATTTATTTTATGCCAAAAGGCTTATATAAATAAGAAAAACAAGGGGGATTATAAATGTTAAAGAAAACAATAGCAATGGCATTAGTTGTGTCAGCAGTAAGTGGGAATTTATTAAGTGTAAGCACTTATGCAGCACCTATGAATAAGAATAATACAGAGGTAAATAATATTGAGTTAAGTAATTCACCAAAAATTATGGAAACTGAATTAAAAGATGCATATGGAACAGTAGAATATAGAATAAATTATGATACAGCTACAGAGGCTTCAGATAAAGCTATGAAAGATTATATGAAAAATATAAAAGAAGTAGTTATAAATGGCAGATCAATTAAAGAAGGGGATAAAGAATTTAATGATATTGGAACTCATTATTATGGAGTAAGTATAGAATCTAAATTATTAACAAAAGAAGAAAATGAAATAATTATAAAATCTAAAGGTTATAAAGATGTCCTTTTAAAAATTAAAAAAAGTGGAGAACTTGTTAGTGAAAAAGCTTTAGAAACTAAAGTAGAAAAAGAAAAACCAAAGGAAGAAGCTCCTGTAAAACCATCAGAAAATAATAATGGTGGAGAAAATTTAAATAAAGAAAGTAATCTTACAATTAATGATAAATTAGAAAATGGAGAATATACATTAGGATTTAGAGCATATAAGGAAAATGACAAAACAGAAACCTCTATGCTTCAAGGAGCTTTTGATAAGAATATAAAACTTACAGTTAAAGATGGTAAATATAAATTAAGCTTTTTAAATATTGCATTATCAAATTTTTTATATGATTTTACAATTGGAATAAATAATAAATATACAAAAAATGTTATGAAACCATATGGAGAATTAGATAATGAAGGAAACCCAACTAAAAAACTTTTTGAACTTGAAATAGATAATTTAAATCCACATAAAGCAGGGGTATTAGTTAGTGCAATGGGTGGACAATCTACTGATATAGGTAATTTTGATAAATATACAAAATTAGATTTAGTCTTTAACAAGGAAATTAAAAAAGGTTGGGAAGGTTTTGATGAGGATAGAATTAAAATAGATGATGAAAAGAATTTTAATGATGCATTACGTAGTTTAGGATTAGATACAAATTATGATGGTATAGTTACAAATGAAGAATTAAGTAAAGCTAAAGGTGAAATTGATTTATCAGGTAAAAAAATTAGAGATATTTCAAGACTATCTAATTTAGGAAGTGAAGTAACAGAGTTATATTTAAATGGAAATAAAATAAAAGAAATTCCAAAAGGAGTATTTGATAAGTTAACAAATTTAAAGGTACTATACTTAGATGGAAATAGAATAGATATTTTACCTAATGGAGTATTTAAAAATTTAAAAAATATTGAAGAAATTGTATTATCTAGCAATAAACTAAAGGAAATCCAAGAGGATACTTTTAGTGGATTGGATAAATTAAATTCTATAGGAATAACAAATAACGGAATCAAAAAACTTCCAGATAATATATTTAAAAATCTAAATTCATTAAAAGGATTATATTTATATGAAAATAATTTAAAAGAATTACCAAAGAGCATAGTAGATTTAAAGGAATTAAAATATTTAAGTGTACAAAAGAATGAATTAGAAAAACTTCCAGAAGGATTTGAAAACTTAAAAAACATAAAAGAGTTAGATTTATCAGGAAATTACATAAAAGAAATACCAAGTAAAGTTTATGATTCACTTAAAAATTTAGAAAGCGTAAGATTAACAGACAATGAACTTAAAGAAATACCAAGTAACATAATTGAAACTCACCCTAATTTAAGAGTGTTAGAAATTGCTTTAAACAAAATAGATAAATTTCCAAATGTACCAAGTGACTGGAACAAAACTTTGGAAAAGGATCCACAAAAAACTATATCAAATTTAGAGGTAACAGCAAAGGATAATATTATAACTTGGAAAGAAGATTTATCAATGTTAGATCTTTTAGCTTGGTATAGAGGACCTATTAATGAAAAAATAACTAATATTTCTGAATACAAAGAATTTTTAAAAGGAAAAAGTGTTGAGGACTTTTTAAATGGAAAAAATTATGATTGGACTATAAAGACAGAATTACAAAAGAAAGATAAAAATGGAAACTTTGTAACTTTAATGACTACTTCAGTTGATGATAAATCAGATGAAAATGGTAAGTATGAAGATAAAACTATGAAAAATGGTGATGAGTATAGGGTAGTTAAAACATTATATACAAGATCAGTTATGGATAAAAGTATTGCATTTAGAGATAGATCAAATGCTATAGCATTAAAGAAAGAAGAACCAAAGAAGGACTTAGAAAAAGATAATAATCTTAATGTTAAACCTAATGAGAATAATAAAATAGATTCTAATGGAAATAACAATAAAGAAAAAAATAAAGACCAAAATGCTAAAGAAGAAAAATTAAATAATAATGAAGTAAATAATAAGAAAGATTTAGAAACTAATAAATTAGAAGCAAAGGAAAGTAATAGTTTAATAGAAAATTCTAATAATCAATTACCTAAAACAGGTTTTGAAGGTATAGGATTGTCTTTAGGAGCTGGCCTTGCAACTATTGGTGGAGTGTTATTAAGAAAGAAAAGAAAGTAAATAAAATAAAAAAATAAAAATAAATAAAATGCCTTGATTAATAAATATGTACAAGTATTTCTTTACTTGTACATATTTTATTTTAGATTAAATAAAACCAAATATTTTTAGTGTCGTTTTAATATAGTGCAATTATTAAGATAGAGATTTGATTAAATAAAACTAAATATTTTTAGTGTAATTATAAGGTGATTTATAGTATTAATTGCCTTAAATTAAGTGTTAAAAAAACTAATTTATGGTAAAATACTCTTATTAAATAAAAAGGGGCTAGCTATGAATGATATAAAAATATTATATAATCTTAAAGGTAAACTTAATATAAGAAAATATATTAATAAAAATAATAAGTGTGAAAAAAAGATAATATTAAAAGACAGTATAATATGTTTTTATAATTTAATTAAAATTAATTTTCATAAATATAATTTAGAAATAATAGATATATCAAATACTAATGAAAATTTTATAGAGAGAATTTTTAATAAGGAGATAGGGGAAAAAGATAATTTAATTATAATTTCTAATAATTTTGGAGATAAAATTATAAATAGTTTAATTAGTAAAAAGAATAAATGTATAGATGTATTCATAGATAAAGAACTAATAAATAGAATTGATGATTTGGAACAAAATATATTATTAAGTGAAATATTAAAATTTTTTATTGATTCGTTAAATAAACCTTCTATAAATTTTAAAGGAATGATTTATTTATCTTTAAAAAATCCTATTAAAGATTGTGGAGTGGGGGTATATAAAATTTTAAGTGAATTAAAAACATTGTATTCGCAAAAGGAAGTAGTAATTAATATTTTTAGTGGAAGAAAATTATACCTTGACGATATCTCGTATATAACAGATCCTATATTAGAATATACAAATGCTAAAGCAAAATTTAAAATTAAAAATATAGTTTTAAAAGAATTAGAAGAAAATTTTATAGTAAATATATTAGGAGTTCAATAGAACTCTTTTTTATTTTAAAAAATATATTGATGATAAATTAACGAGAAAATTAATTATTTAATTTAATTAAGTGCAAAATATATGCTTGTTAACTTAATTAACTTAAATAATTCTTTAGAAAATTAAATATAATTGTTGTTTAATTGTTAATGTTATAACATAAGTGTGAAATTAATAACAAAAATAAATTTTAAATTTGAATAGAAATAAAAGGAGGAATTTATTAATGGACATCTTAAGCATTTTAGGAAAAACATTAACGGATAACGCAATTATCGGAGCAATTTTTTCATCAATAGCAATTATTTTCTTAGGATTTTATTTAAGAAAGAAAAACATAATAAATGATGGAGCATCAAAAATATTAACAAAGGTAGTTCTATCAGTAGCAATCCCTGCTCTTGCATTAAAATCATTCCTTGTAGATATAAACAAGAAGAGCATGCAAGAAGGAATTAATATTTTAATATGGGGATTTGTAATTTACATATTACTTATAATTATTACTAAATTAATTTACTCAAAATATAAAGGTGATAAACAAGACGCATTAAGAGTATTAACAGTATTTGGTTCAACAACATTTTTTGGAACACCAATAGTACAAGCTGTTTATGGACCAATAGGAGTTATGTACTCATCAATATTTAACATAGCTTATAGAGTATTCCTTTATTCATATGGATATATTAAAATGTCTGGAGTAAAAATGGACAAGAACAATATGAAGAAAAATTTAAAGACTATGTTCTTAAATCCAGTTATTATTGCAACATTTTTAGGATTATTTATTTGGTTATTCCAAGAGTCACTACCACAAGTTGCAGTAGCTACAAAGGCAGGAGTTAAAAACTATGCATTCTTAAGAATTGACCAAACATTACCATGGCTTTATAAACCATTAACTTATTTAAGTGCATTATGTTCACCACTTGCTTGGCTTGCAATAGGAGCTAAACTTGCAACTATTCCATTTAAAGAAGCAATGGCTTCAAAGGACTCATGGTTATACAGCATTCAAAAGGTAATAATAGTACCATTAATAAATATTGTATTACTATATATATTAAATGTAACAGGAATATTACCAGTTTCATATGTAGGACTAGCTACTATAGTAATTATGATGGCAGCACCAACTGCTACAGTTGCAGCAGCATATGCTATAAGCTTTGATAAAGAATCACTTCTTTCATCAAATTGTTCATTATTATCAACAATAGTTGCAGTATTTGCAATGCCATGTTGGATTGTTGTATTAGAAGTAATTAAAAACTTAGGATTATTTGTTTAATATATAAAAGGAGATGGCTTATATGTCAATTAAATTAGTTTGTTTTGGAGTTAGAGAAACAGAAGTAGAATTTTTCCACAAATTAAATAATTACGGATATGATTTAAAACTTATAAATAAAGGATTAAATCATGAAAATGTAAAAGAAGCAATTGGGGCTGAAGCTATTATGGTTAGAGGTAACTGTATGGCTGATAGACAAAATTTAGAATTATTAAGTAAACACGGTTTAAAATATGTACTTACAAGAACAGTAGGATTTGATCATGTAGATTTAGAAGCAGTTAAGGAACTTGGATTAAAATCTGCAAGAGTTCCTGGATATTCACCAAATGCAATATCAGAACTTGCTGTAACTCTTGCAATGATGCTTTTAAGACATACTGCATATACAGTTAATAGAACTAAAGATAAAGACTTTACAATTGATGCAACTATGTTTAGTAAAGAAATTAGAAATTGTACAGTAGGAATAATAGGAGCAGGTAGAATAGGTCTTACAACTGCTAAACTTTTTAAAGGATTAGGAGCTAAAGTTATAGCTTATGATGTATTCCAAAGTGATGCGGCAAAGGAAATAGTTGAATTTGTAAGCGAAGATGAATTAATTCAAAGATCAGATGTTATATCAATTCATATGCCATACATTAAAGGAGTTAACTATCATTTTGTAAATGATGAATTCATTTCAAAAATGAAAGATGGAGCAATTCTTATAAATACAGCAAGAGGAGAACTTCAAGATTTAGAAGCAGTAATTAAAGGTATTGAAAGTGGAAAAATCGGTGGATTTGGATCAGATGTACTTGAAGGAGAAAGTAAGGTATTCTTTAAAAATCTTAATGGACAAGAAGTTGAAGATAAGAATGTAGAAAAACTTATTGGAATGTTCCCTAAAGTATTACTTACTCCTCATATGGGATCATATACAGATGAAGCCTTAACAAATATGATTAGTATTTCATATGATAATTTAAATGAGTATTTAACAGAAAATAAATGCAAAAATGCAATAGCTTAGTATAATAAATAGTCTCACTTGTTAATAATTAACTAGTGAGGCTACTTTTTTATTGTTTGTAGAAATTAATATTAATATGTATAATTTAATATATTAAACTGTATTTAAGGAGAATTAAACATGAGTTTTAAAACAAGAGTTAGAAAGCGAAGTATATTAATAGCTGCAATACCGTTAATATTAACCTTTGCTTTTTTTATGAATCTGAGAGTTGAAGATATGAATAATCAAATAAAAAAAGATTTAAAAGAAATTGCTTATGTTGTATCAAATACTCCTTTAGTAGAAGAAAAATTATATAAAAAAGAAAATGATTTTTCAATTGAAAAATATGTGGAGAATTACGTGAATAAATTCGATAATGTTGATATTATTGTTGTTGGTGATATGACTGGAGAAAAATATTCACATTTAGATAAAAGTCAGATAGGTAAAAAGTTTGTAAATCCAGATAATAAAGATGTAATAAAATATGGCAGCAGTTATTATTCAACTATGAAAGGATCTATGGGCGTTACATTTAGGTATTTTGAACCTGTTTATTATAATGGACATCAAGTTGGATTTGTAATGGTTGGAAAATATTTAAAAGATGTTGAAGCAGTAACTAGAAAAAGTCTTCTTGTTGCATTATTACTTTTTATTGTAGTAATGATTATAACTATTTTTTTATCAGAAAATTTTGCAAGAAAAATAAAAAGAGAAATGTTAGGGATGGAACCTGATGAAATTGCAAGACTTTATAGTGAAAAGAAAATAATATTAGATTCAATAGAAGAGGGAGTTATTGCAATAGATATTGAAAATAAAATTCTAGAAATAAATGATAATTGCCTTAAAATGTTTGATAACTTAAATATAGATGAACTTATAGAAAAGTTATCTTCATATATAGATAAACATGAAGCGGTAAAGATGAAGGAAATAACTTTATCAGGTGAAAAGGTATTTACAAGTTTAAGCTTTATAAAGGAAAAAGAAAAATATTTAGGAGCTGTAATAACATTAGTAAAAAGTGAAAATATAAATAGAATAGCAAGAGAAATAACAGGAATTGATGGTGTATTAAAAAATGTTAGAGCAAATGTTCATGAGTTTAAGAATAAGCTTCATGTAATACTTGGATTAATAAATTTAGAAGAGTACGAAGAGGCAAAAAAATATATTGCTAATTGTCAAAAGGAAGTTTTAGAAAATTCAACTAATGTAGCAAATATAAAGGATAATTTAATAAGTGCAGTACTTATTAGTAAAAAATTAATTGCAAAGGAAAGAAATATAGATTTTATAATCGATAAAAATTCATATATGGAAGAAAAGCATGGAAATATTTCTTCAATTGATTTAATAACTATTCTTGGAAATCTTATAGAAAATGCTTTTGATGCTTGTAGTGAAAATGAAGAAGAAAGTACGGTAAAAGTATTTATAGATGAAAATGACAAAGAGATAGAAATAGAAGTAAGTGACAATGGAAATAAAATAAATAAATATATTAAAGATAGGCTATTTGAAAATGGTGTAAGTTCTAAAGGGCAGGGACGTGGAATAGGTTTATCAACTGTTAAGGGAAGGGTAGATTTATATGGTGGAACTATAGAGATTAAAGAATATAGAAAGCATAAGAAATTTAAGATTATAATAAAAAGGATGTGATAATATGAAGAAAGTTGTCATTGTTGAAGATGATCCAATGGTAGCTCTTATAAATAAAAAGTATGTTGAAATGATTGATGGATTTAAAGTAATAGGAACAGTTTCTAATAAAGAAGATCTTATAAAAATTTTAAATGAAAATGATGTATCACTAATTTTAATGGATGTTTACTTACCAAAGGAGAATGGAATACAAATTTTAAGATATATTAGAAATATGGGAATATTGACTGAAGTAATTATGATGACTGCAGCAGATAATTCAGAGGAAATAAAAACAGCTTTTGCATATGGTGTAATAGATTATCTTATAAAGCCTTTTGAATTTGATAGATTTAAGAAAGCTATTGATAAATATAATAAAAAGAGAAAGCTTTTAGGAGAAGATAAATTAGATCAAAGTACAGTAGATAGAATATATAATGATACTAATTCTAATGATGATAAAATAAATGAATTACCAAAGGGAATAAATAGAAATACATTAAATAAAATATATGATGTTATAAAAAGTGATAATAAGGAATTTTGGACTATAAGACAAATATCTAATTTAACTGGAGTAAGTAATGTAACAATAAAAAAATATATAGATTATTTGGAAAGTATAGATGAGGCTATAGTTACAATAGATTATGGAAATATTGGAAGACCAGAATATAAATATACATTTAAACAAAAGTAATAAATTATAGAAATATTGCGTTAATATGTATACAATATTATTAAAAATTAAAAGATATTTTTAATAATATACAAATTTACAATAGAATTGATTTGTGCAATAATATAATTTGTTGTAAAAGAATATAAATTTAGGTTAAATAAAGGAGATATTATGAAGATAGGATTTGATCACAAAAAATATTTAGAAGAACAATCTAAGTACATACTAGAGAGAGTTAATAATTATGATAAGTTATATTTAGAATTTGGTGGAAAGTTACTTCAAGACCTTCATGCTAAAAGAGTATTACCAGGCTTTGATGAAAATGCTAAAATAAAATTATTACATAAATTAAGAGAAAAAGCTGAAATAGTAATTTGTGTTTATGCAGGGGATATAGAAAGAAATAAAATAAGAGGAGACTTTGGTATTACATATGATGCTGATGTTTTAAGACTAATTGATGAATTAAGAGCATATGATTTAGATGTTAATAGTGTTGTTATAACAAGATATGATGATCAACCTGCTACTAAAATATTTATAAATAAACTTGAAAGAAGAGGAATTAAAGTATATAAGCATAGAGCAACTAAAGGATATCCAACAGATGTTGATACTATAGTAAGTGATGAAGGATATGGAAAAAATCCTTACATAGAAACAAGTAAACCAATAGTTGTAGTTACTGCACCAGGACCTGGAAGTGGAAAGCTTGCAACGTGTTTAAGTCAACTTTATCATGAAAATAAGAGAGGAAATGTTGCTGGATATTCAAAATTTGAAACTTTCCCAGTATGGAATGTTCCATTAAAGCATCCTCTTAATATTGCATATGAAGCTGCAACTGCAGATTTAAAAGATGTTAATATGATAGATTCATTCCATTTTGATGCTTATAATAAAGTTGCTGTAAATTATAATAGAGATATTGAAAGCTTCCCAGTTTTAAAAAGAATAATAGAAAAAATAACAGGAGAAGAATCTATTTATAAATCACCAACAGATATGGGTGTTAATAGAGTTGGTTTTGGAATTATAGATGATGAAGTTGTAAAAGAAGCATCAAGACAAGAAATTATAAGAAGATATTTTAAAACAGCTTGTGAATATAAAAAAGGATATGTTGATAAGGAAACATTCCAAAGAGTTTCACTAATAATGAGTGAGTTAAACTTAAAGGAAGATGATAGAAAGGTTGTTATTAAGGCTAGAGAAAAATCTGAACAACTTAAAAAGATTCAAGATAATAAAGAAATTTGTCCAGCTGTAGCAATTGAACTTGAAGATGGAACAATTTTAACAGGAAAAACTTCAGAAGTTATGGAAGGAACAGCAGCTGTTATAATTAATACAATAAAACATTTTGCTAATATAGATGACAATATTCACTTAATTTCACCAGTAATATTAAATCCTATAATAAATTTAAAAAGAGAAACTTTAGCTTCAAAAAGACCAGCACTTTCTTGTGATGAAGTTCTTATGGCATTAAGTATTTGTGCAGCTACAAACCCTATGGCCCAAGTTGCTTTAGAAAAACTTCCAATGTTAAATGGAGCACAAGCTCATTCAACTACAATAATTAGTAATAATGATGAGCAAACATTTAGAAAACTTGGAATAGATATAACTTGTGATCCAGAATATCCAACAGAAAATTTATTCTACTAAAAGCATAAAGTAATTTAAATAAAGTAAGCATAAAATCTATTTATAATTTATAGGTTTTATGCTTATTTTTATTAATTTATATTTTAAATTATATTGAGTGTTAAGATTTTAGCACTTATTTATATTTTTATGGAATTTAAATATAAATTAATTGAATTTTTAAATAATTGAAAAAATATACAAAATTTTAAAAGTGATATAATTTAATTAATAGATTTAGTTTGTTAATAATATATAATAATTTTTTATGATTATAATTAGAAATTTATAAAAAGTTATGTAACTGAATATAAATAGGAGGGATTAAATATGAAGATTTCTGAAGGGTATATGCCATATTTAGGATATAAAACTTATTATCGTATAGTTGGAGAATGTACAGGAAATAAAAAACCATTACTTTTATTACATGGAGGACCAGGTTCTACTCATAATTATTTTGAAGTCCTTGATAAAATTGCAGAAGATGGACGTTCTGTTATTATGTATGACCAACTAGGATGTGGTTTATCAAGAACTCCTTCTAGACGAGATTTATGGTGTGCAAAAACATGGATTGAAGAACTAATTCAGTTACGTAAATATTTAGGATTAGATGAAATTCATTTATTAGGACAATCATGGGGAGGAATGCAAGCAATTCAATATGCATGTGAATATAAACCAAAGGGAATTAAAAGTTATATTTTATCAAGCACATTACCATCAGCAGCACTATGGGAAAAAGAGCAACGAAGGAGAATTAAGTATTTACCAAAACAAATGCAAGAAGCAATTAGAAAAGCAGAAGAAAATAATGATTATTCATCAAAGGAATATAAGGAAGCTGAAGATGAATTTATGCTTCGTTATTGCTCAGGTCCAATAGATGAAAATTCACCAGAATGCTTAAAAAGACCAAAATTTTCAGGTACAGAGGCTTATGTAACTGCATGGGGAGAAAATGAATTTACACCATCTGGAACATTAAAAAATTTTGACTTTTTAGATGAAATAAAAAATATTAAAGAACCTTGTTTAATTATAAGTGGTTTACTTGATCTTTGTTCACCACTTATTGCAAAAACAATGTATGACAGAATTCCAAATTCAAAATGGGAGTTATTTGAATTTAGTCGTCATATGGCTTTTGTAGAAGAAAATAATAAGTATATAAGAGTTCTTAATAAATGGCTAAATGAAAATGAATAATAATTTTAGTATAAAATTATTATTTTGATAAAATAAAAAGCTTACAGGATTAATATACAACTAGTATTCTCATAAAACTTCTTAGAAATAAAAATCTTGTTGCTAATGTTTAATAATTCTTTAGTAAATAAATAAATTTAATAAATTATGAAAGAGAGGAATTAACATGAGTAAAAGTAAAAAAGAAATAATTTCAAAACTTAGAGAGATTATGAAGGAAAAGGGATTATATGCTTATATTATTCCTTCTTCTGATAATCATCAAAGTGAGTATGTAGGAGAATTTTTTAAGGCTAGAGAATATGTATCAGGATTTACAGGTGATGCAGGAACTATTGTAATTACACAAGATGAAGCAGGACTTTGGACTGATGGTAGGTTTTTCTTACAAGCTACTTATCAGCTTGAAGATAGTGGAATTAAGCTTTTTAAAATGGGTAATGAAGGTGTTCCTACTATATTAGAATATTTAGAAAAAAATATTCCAAATGGTGGTAGTTTAGGTTTTGACGGACGTCTTATTGCAATGAAGGAAGGGGAAGAGTTTGTTCAAAATCTTAAAAGTAAAAATGTTACAGTAAAATATGATTGTGATCTTGTTGAGAAAGTATGGAAAGATCGTCCTGCTTTAGCAAATGAACCTGTTTTCCTTCTTGAAGAAAAATATTCTGGTGAAAGTACAGCGTCAAAACTTGAAAGATTAAGAAATGTAATGAAAGAAGTAGGAGCTAATTATCATATTATTGCAACTTTAGATGATGTGGCATGGCTTTTAAATATTCGCGGAAATGATGTTAAATATTCACCATTAATTCTTTGTTATGCAATTGTTTCTTTGGATAAGGTATATTTATTTATTGAAGAGAAAAAGATTAATGAGAATATTAGAAAAGTTTTATATAAGGATAATGTAGTTTTAAAACCTTATAATGATATTTATGAATATGTTAAAGGATTTAAAGCTGAAGATGTAGTGCTTATAGATCCAGATCGTATAAATTATGCATTATATAAAGATATTCCAGAACATACAAAGAAAGTTGAAATGGATAATCCAACTGTATTATTTAAAGCTATTAAAAATTCTATAGAACTTGAAAATATTAGAAAAGCACATGTAAAAGACGGAGTTGCCATTACAAAGTTTATGTATTGGTTAAAGGAGAATATAGGTAAAATAAAAATTACAGAAATTAGTGCTTGTAATAAATTAGAGGAATTTAGAAAAATGCAAGATAATTATTTATGGCAAAGTTTTGATCCAATTTGTGCTTTTGGAGAACACGCTGCTATGATGCATTACACATCTACACCAGAAACAGATGTAGAACTTAAAAAAGGTAGCTTTATTTTAATGGATACTGGTGGAAATTATTATGAAGGTTCAACAGACATTACAAGAACAATAGTCCTTGGAGAGGTAGATGAAAAACTTAAACATCATTTTACTGCTGTGGCTAGGTCTATGATGAATTTGGCAAAGGCAAAATTTTTATATGGATGCAAAGGATATAATCTAGACGTATTAGCTAGAGAACCTATGTGGAATATAGAAACAGACTTTAAATGTGGAACAGGACATGGAGTTGGATATTTATTAAATATTCATGAAGCACCAGCTGGTTTTAGATGGTATGCTGTTCCATCTAAACATGAAACTCATCAGTTAGAAGAAGGAATGGTTATAACTGATGAACCAGGAATTTATATAGATGGAGCTTATGGAATTCGTACAGAAAATGAACTTATTGTTAGAAAAGGAAATAAAAATGAATTTGGTCAATTTATGTATTTTGAACCTGTAACATATGCACCAATTGATTTAGATGCAATATATCCTGAAGATCTTAGTAATGATGAAAAAATATATTTAAATAATTATCATAAATTAGTTTATGAAAAAATATCTCCTTATTTAACTGAGAAAGAAAAAGAATGGCTTAAAATTTATACAAGAGAAATTTAAGCAATAAATAATTTCTGCTACATTAATAAAATAGTGTAGCAGATTTTTTTATAGCTAAAAATAGATATATAATTAAAATTATTATTATTTAATGTAAGTAAAAAAAATTATAAAATAACTTTACAACGGATAATAATTATTATATAATAATAACTGTCAAAGGGAACAATAAAAAATAAGAACCTTTGAATTTAGTAAAGATTAAAAAATAAATTATATATATGTGTGTTTTAAATAATGAGGAGGAAGAAAATTATGAAAAAATTTGTATGTCAAGTATGTGGATATGTTTATGAAGGAGAAGCTGCACCAGAAAAGTGCCCAGTATGTGGAGTAGGAGCAGATAAATTTGTAGAACAAAAAGGAGAAATGGCTTGGGCTGACGAGCATAGAATCGGAGTAGCAAAAGGCGTTGATGAAAGAGTAATAGAAGGATTAAGAGCAAACTTTGTAGGGGAATGTACAGAAGTAGGAATGTATCTTGCAATGTCAAGACAAGCAGACAGAGAAGGATTCCCAGAAGTAGCAGAAACATATAAGAGAGCAGCATTTGAAGAAGCAGAACATGCAGCTAAGTTTGCAGAGTTATTAGGAGAAGTTTTAGAAGCAGACACTAAGAAAAACTTACAAGCAAGAGTAGATGCAGAATTTGGAGCTTGCCAAGGAAAGAAAGATTTAGCAACATTAGCAAAACAATTAAACTTAGATGCAATTCATGATACAGTACATGAAATGTGTAAAGACGAAGCAAGACATGGTCAAGCATTCAAAGGATTATTAGATAGATATTTCGCTTAAGATCATAAAAATATAACAAAACAAAAGGACCTAGAGAGATTTTTCTCTAGGTCTTTTTATTTTGTTATAAAAGATTAGGTATTATTTTAATTTGATAACAATTTGTAAACCTTTTTAAATTTTAAAAAATTTCCTTTAATATTAAATTTAAGTTAATTAATAAAACAATAAGTAAACAAAATACATAAACCATTTAAATAAAAAAAACTAACGCTTATACTAAGAAAGGAACAGTTTAAATACTGTTAGCTATTAATTTAAGGAGTGAAAAAAATGTTCAATTTAAATCCAAAAGAAGATAAATTTTTTGTATTATTTGTTGAGCAAGCAAAGAATATTCATGAAGCAGGTAAATTATTAAAGAAGGGATTTGTTGAATTAGAAAATAAAGAAGAAAATTCTAAGGCTATTGGTGATTTAGAACATAAGGGAGATAAGATAGTTCATGATAGTATAGTGGAACTTGAAAGAGCTTTTATAACACCTTTAGATAGAGAAGATGTATATGAATTAATTAAAATGATGGACAATATTTTAGATACAATTGATTCAGCAGGAAGTAGACTTATTATGTATGATTTAAAAGAGTCTAGAGAAGAAGCTGTAAAAATGTGTAATATGATTGTTCAAATAACTGAAGAAGTTGTAAATTTAATGGAAGAACTTAAAAAGATAGGAAAGAAAAATAATAGAATAATAGAAAAAATTAAAAAAATTAATGAAATAGAACATAAAGGCGATAATCTTTATAGAGAAACAATTACAAAGTTATTTAAAAGTGGAGATGACGTATTAGAAATAATAAAATGGAAAGAAATATATTCACTTCTAGAAATTTCATTGGATGATTGTGAAAAAATTGCAGCGATAGTTGAAGGAGTTGTAATGAAGAATGCATAGTACAGCCATTATAATTACTATAGCAATAGTAATTTTATGTTTAACATTCGATTTTATAAATGGATTTAATGATACAGCAACAGCAGTTGCAACAACAATTACAACTAGAGCTTTAAAACCTAAAACTGCAATAATACTTTGTGCTGTATTTAATTTTATTGGAGCTTTTACTGGAACAGCAGTTGCTAAAACTGTTGGGGACGATATAGTAAGTCATAAATATATGCCTCAATGGGTTTTAATTGGAGTATTAATTGCTTGTATAATATGGAATATAATAACTTGGTATTTTGGAATACCTAGTAGTTCCTCCCATGCTTTAATTGGTTCTTTAATAGGAGGAGGAATAGCGTTTAATAGAGCTTTTAGCGTTGTTCAATGGGGAAATGTATTTAATCATGTAATAATATGGTTAGTTCTTGGACCTGCAACAGGATTTGTATTAGGATATATAATAATGGTAGCTTTAAATTGGATATTAAGACCATTAAAACCTAGAATGGTAAATAGATTATTTCAAAAACTTCAAATTATAGCATCAGCATTTATGGCTCTTAATCATGGAGGAAATGATGCACAAAAATCAATGGGTATAATTACTTTGGCTTTATTAAGTGGAGGATTTATAAGTACATTTGATGTACCTATTTGGGTAATAGCAGCCTGTGCTATGGCAATGGCCCTTGGAACATCAATTGGAGGAAAGAAAATAATAAAAACTATGGGAAGTGGAATGGCAAAGCTTACACCAGTAAGTGGATTTGCAGCTCAAGTTGGTGCAGCTACATCAATACTTGGAGCTACTCTTTTTGATGCACCTGTAAGTACTACACAAGTTATTACAACTACAATAATGGGAGTTGGGGCATCAAAAAATATAAAATCAGTTAAATGGGGAGTTGCAAAAAATATTATATGGACTTGGATTTTAACAGTTCCACTAAGTGCAATAATTTCTGGTATAACAGTAGAAATATTAAAATTATTTATAGTATAAATGTAAGGAGATAAATTTTATAATAATTTTATCTCCTTAATTATTATAAAGAATAATAAAAAGGTAGCTTTTTATAAGAAAAAATTGTAAAATATAGTCTGATACTAATAAAGTAATTTAGTAAATAAATTTAGTTTAAAAGGAGAGATGTAATGTACATTATTAATTTCATAAGAGGTTTCTGTATGGCATTAGCTGATAGTGTTCCAGGAGTTTCTGGAGGAACCATTGCCTTTATTTTAGGATTTTATGATAAATTTATAAATTCGTTAAATGATATCGTTGTTGGAACAAAAGAAAAAAGAATAGATGCAATAAAATTTTTAATTAAACTTGGAATAGGTTGGGTAACAGGTTTTATATTATCTGTGTTATTTATAACATCAGTTTTTGAAAGTCATATTTATGAAATAAGTTCACTTTTTATAGGATTTATTATTGTTGCAATTCCAATAATATTTAAAGAGGAAAGAAATAGCATCATTGGTAAATATAAAAATATAATCTTCTTAATTATAGGAATACTCATTGTTGTAGGAATTACATATTTTAATCCAGCTTCTTCAGGGGGGAACGGTGTAATAGTTTCAACTGATCACTTAAATTTTGGAATTATAGTTTATATATTCTTTGCTGCAATGGTTGCTATATCAGCAATGGTTTTGCCTGGAATATCAGGTTCAACTATTCTTTTAATATTTGGACTTTATGCACCAGTTCTTGGAGCAGTTAAGGAAGTTATAAAGTTTAATTTTGATTATTTACCAATAGTTATTATATTTGGTCTTGGGGTGTTAACTGGAATAGCAGTTACTATAAAGGGAGTAAAATATGCTTTAGCTAATTATAGATCACAAACAATATATTGTATTATAGGATTAATGATAGGTTCATTATATGCAGTAGTTATGGGACCAACTTCTTTAAAAGTTCCACAAGCACCTATGAATATTAGTTCTTTTAGTATAATTTATTTTATAATTGGTGGAGCTATAATTATTGGACTTGAAAGACTTAAAGTTAATTTAGAAAAAAGAAATAAAAGATAATAATAAAAGGATTTTTCTTTAATAGAAAAGTCCTTTTTTAAATAACAAGGAATATGTATTTTGGGGTATATTATTATTTATGTTTCCTCTGAAAAAATAGTAGTATTTCTACCATTTCTTTTTGCTATATATAAGTTTCTATCTGCTAAGTTTATAAAATCTTCAGTAGATATATTATTATTATGCTTTATAGTATAGCCACCCAAACTGCAAGATAATTTAATATTTAAATTATCTTTATCATAAGTAGATTTTTCCACTGTTTTTCTAATTTTTTCAGCTAGAATAGTTCCATCTTTCATGTTAGAATTTGCTAAAACAATGATAAATTCTTCACCGCCAAATCGGCCTAAATAATGATTTTTATTTTTAATACAAGAATCAATAACAGATGCAAAGAATTTTAAAACTTTATCTCCAATAATGTGACCATAATTGTCATTTATAGATTTAAATAAATCAATATCTAACATGATTAAAGATATAGGGGAAATATTTAAAGAAATAAGCTTTTCTAATTTTTCATATATAACGCGTTTATTATAAATACCTGTTAATTCATCTTTATATAAAGATGTTTCTATACTTTTCATTAAACTATCAATAGTTTGATTTGATTCACCAGTATTAAAGAAACTTGTTTTGGATATATCTTTTAATAATTCAACAATATAAGTTTTATCATTAGAAATAAATGGAGAAGCTATAACTAAAAATATTTTAGAATCAAATACTTCTAATTTTACAAATGTATTATTCTCTAAGTAAGCATTATAAGAAATGCAATTTTCACATTTTTTATTCTTACCCCAAAATTTATAACAAGAGAAATCTTTAAATTTTAATCCTAATTTTTCGTTATCTGAGTTAATTACTTTATTGTTAATTGGATCTACTATTCGTATAAAATCATATAAATTTTTAAAGGGCTTTAATCTTTCTTTTATCTCATTAAGTAAGTTCATAATAAACCTCGCAATAATCATTTTTATCAATTTAGTATAAGTATGAGATTAACATAAAAAATCCTTAAAAATATAAGGATATAATTAATTATGTAAATAATAATATGTTTTATTATAACATAGACAATATTTTTTTTACCAATTATAATATATATAATTAGTATGTGCAAATAAAAGAAGGAGATATGTATGATTATTGAATTAAAAGATAAAAGAATAGAAGAATCAGTTAAACATTTAAAGAAAGCTATAGAAATAGTAGGTGGAAAAGAATATTTAGATAATTTCAATAATGACTCAGAATTTATTGAAGACATAATAAATAATGTATTTTTAAAAGGACAAGCTATTCTGTATATAGGAAGAAGAGGGTATACAATAGATGAGCTTTGCACATTAAAAACTGAATTTGAAAAGTATTTCTTAAAAAATAAGAGAAAAGTTATAGGAAGAATATGTTCTAAAATAAAAGAATACAATACATTACTTGAGAGTAAAATAAGAAAATTCAAAAAAAGTAATTCTATTGAAGAGTTTAGAGAGATAGTAGATGAAATAGAAGATAGATATAAATGGGAATTTGATAACTTTTTCTTAATGTATATAGATAATTTAGATGAAAATAAAAATTATTATGGAGAATATTTAACAGAAAAGAAAAAACAAATAATAGATAGTGTTTTAATGAATTTAGGTATATAAATTTTAATAAAAATATATTATAATAATTAATGTTCAAATATTAAGAGAGGAATCTTTTTCTATTTGTTCCTTTAAATCTATAATTAAAATCTAACAGAAAAGAGATGTCTAATCTGAAAGAAAGTTAATTCAAAATGTATATTTAATATAGTAGGGATAGGTTTAAGTATTATCCTTATTAGTAATGCAATTTTAGCTAATTTTCTTTAATTTTAAGGAAGTTAGCTTTTTTATTTATTCAGGAGGGTTTATTTATGAAAAAAATTGCTGTAATTAGTGCTATACTTGAATCTCCAGAAATTTGTCAAGAGGAATTTAATAAAATAGTTTCAAACTTCAGAGGAAGTGTAAGAGGAAGAATGGGAATACCTTTTGAAGAAGGAATTTCAGTTATTTGTATAACTGTTACAGGGGAATTAAATGAAATAAATAGTTTAACAGGAAAACTTGGCAATATAAATGGAGTTACAGTTAAAACTGCAATAGCAAAAAAGGAGATTTAGGTGAAAGGAAAAGTTATGAAAGTAATAAATATTATTGATAAGCTTTATAAGGAGCATAATGCTAAAAGAGAAGAATTGTTATATCTTTTAGATAATATTACAGAAGAGGAAGAACAATATTTAGCTAAAAAGGCTAATGAAATTCGTACTCAAAATTATGGGAATAAAGTTTATATGAGAGGGCTTATTGAATTTACAAATTACTGCAAAATGAATTGCTGTTATTGTGGAATAAGAAGAGATAATAAAAATGCTGACAGATATAGATTAACTTTTGATGAAATAATTTCTTGTACTGACCTTGGAGATAAATTGGGATATAAAACATTTGTACTTCAAGGGGGAGAAGACAGTTATTTTACAGATGATAAAATGGTTGAAATAATAAAAGAAATAAAGAGAAGACATCCAGAAAATGCAATTACACTTTCTATTGGGGAAAGAAGTTATGAATCTTATAAAAAAATGTTTGAAGCAGGAGCAGATAGATATCTTTTAAGACATGAAACTGCAACAAAAAAATTATATGAGAAACTTCACCCAGGTGCTTCTTTTGAAAATAGGAGAGAATGTTTAAATAATTTAAAGGAAATAGGATATCAAATAGGTGCAGGATTTATGGTAGGATTACCAGATCAAACAAATGAGGATTTAGTAAATGACTTAATGTATGTAAAAGAATTAAAACCTCATATGTGTGGTATAGGACCATTTATTCCTCAAAAAGATACTCCACTTGGACATGAAAAAGGAGGAACTCTTGAAAAAACTGTTATAATGCTTTCATTAGTTAGACTTTTACTTCCAGATTTATTATTACCTGCAACTACAGCACTTGGCACTATAGATCCTATAGGAAGGGAAAAGGGAATAAAAGCTGGAGCAAATGTTGTTATGCCAAATCTATCACCAACAGATGTAAGGGATAAATATGCTTTATATGATGGGAAAATCTGTACTGGAGATGAGGCAGCTGAATGTAGAATGTGTATAGCAAATAGAATGAAAAGATTTGGATATGAAGTTGAAGTAGCAAGAGGAGATAACGTAACCTGGGAAAAAAATAATTTAAAAAAGTACTAGGAGGAGAAAAATGTTTATAGATCACGAGTTAATAAACGGAATTTTAGAAGAAACAAAAAATCCAAGTAAAGAGGAAGCAAGAGAAGTAATTGAAAAGGCAAAAAGAAGAGAAACTTTAAGTTATAAAGACATAGCAATACTTTTAGCTACAAAGGATAAAGAAGTTGAAAAAGAAATCTTTAAACTTGCTGGAGAGATTAAAGAAAGTATATATGGAAAGAGAATAGTTTTATTTGCACCTCTTTACATAAGTGATTATTGTGTAAATAATTGTATATACTGTGGATATCACAAATGTAATAATTTTAAAAGAAAGAAATTAACTCAAGATGAAATTGCAGAAGAAGTTAGATTTTTAGAGAAGATGGGACATAAGAGACTTGCATTAGAACTTGGAGAAGATCCAGAAAATGCACCAATTGAATATGTTGTAGATTCTTTAAAAACAATATATAACACTCAACAAGATAATGGTGAAATTAGAAGAGTTAATGTAAATATAGCAGCAACAACAGAAGAAAATTATAAAAAGTTAAAGGATGTTGGAATAGGAACATATGTATTATTCCAAGAAACTTACAATAAACCAATTTATGAAAAAGTACATCCAAATTCAATAAAAGGTGATTATGAATATCACTTAACATCTTTTGATAGAGCAATGGATGCTGGAATTGAAGATGTTGGAGCTGGTGTTTTATTTGGACTTGCAGATCCAAGATTTGAAGTTTTAGGACTTATGATGCATAATGCTCATTTAGAAGAAAAATATGGAGTTGGATTCCATACAATATCAGTTCCAAGACTTAGAAAAGCAAAGGGAGTTACAATGGAAGAATTCCCATATCTTTTAACAGATGAAATGTTTAAAAGAGTAGTTGCAGTTATTAGAATAGCAGTACCATTTACAGGTATGATAATTACTGAAAGAGAACCTGCTGAAATAAGAAGAGAGGCACTAAAATATGGTATATCTCAAATTTCTTCAGGATCAAGTACAGTTGTTGGTGGTTATAAGAAGAGAGCATTAAATTTAAATGATGATGAGCAATTTAAATTATTTGATGCAGATTCATCAATTCAAATAATAAAAGATTTATTAGAAGATGGTTATATACCAAGTTATTGTACTGCATGTTACAGAAAGGGTAGAACTGGAGATAGGTTTATGTCTCTTGCAAAGAGTGGAGAAATACAAAATGTATGTGAGCCTAACGCCATATCTACCCTTGTAGAATTCGCACTAGATTATGGAGATGAAGACCTTAAAGAAAAGGCACTAAAAACAGCTGTTAAAATAGCTAGTGAAATTAAAAATGAAAAAACTAGAGCTATAACATTAAAAAATATTGAAAGATTAAAAAATGGAGAAAGAGATTTATTTTTATAATTAAAAAATCTTAATAACACTTTTGGAGGAGCAAATAAAGTATGTTTATAAATCATGAATTAATTAATGAAATATTAGAAGAAACAAAAAATCCAACTAAAGAAGAAGCAAGAGAAGTACTAAAAAAAGCAAAAAATAAAGAAAAATTAAGTTATAAAGATATAGCAATTCTTTTGTCAATAGAAGATAAGGATATTGAAAAAGAAATATATAACTTAGCTGGAGAGATAAAATTAAGCATATACGGAAAGAGAATAGTAATGTTTGCTCCTCTTTATGTAAGTGATTATTGCGTAAATAACTGTGTTTACTGTGGTTATCAAAGATGCAACCCATTTAAAAGAAGAAAATTAACTCAAGAAGAAGTTGCACAGGAAGTTAGAATTTTAGAAAAGATGGGACATAAAAGACTTGCATTAGAACTTGGAGAAGATCCAGTAAATGCACCAATAGAATATGTTCTTGATTGTTTAAAAACAATTTATAGTACTCAAAATGAAAATGGAGAAATTAGAAGAGTTAATGTGAATATTGCAGCAACTAAAGTTTCTGAATATAAAATGCTTAAAGAAGCAGGAATTGGAACTTATATATTATTCCAAGAAACTTATCATAAACCAACATATGATAAAATGCATCCAAAGTCATTAAAAAGTAGTTATGAATATCATTTAACAGCTTTTGATAGAGCTATGGAAGCTGGAATTGATGATGTTGGTGCTGGAGCTTTATTTGGCCTTTATGATCCTAAGTTTGAAGTTTTAGGACTTATGATGCATAATGCTCATTTAGAAGAAAAGTTTGGAGTTGGCTTTCATACAATTTCTGTTCCAAGACTTAGAAAGGCAAAGGGAGTTACAATGGAAAACTTTCCACATCTTTTAACAGATGAAATGTTTAAAAGAGTAGTTGCAGTTCTTAGAATAGCAGTTCCATTTACAGGAATAATACTTTCAACAAGAGAAAGTGCTGATATGAGAAGAGAAGTACTAAGATATGGAGTATCACAAGTTTCAGCAGGATCAAGTACAGGAGTTGGTGGCTATAAGGAAAGAGAAGAAAAAGGTCATGATGATAAGCAATTTGAAACATCAGATGAAAGAACACCACTTGAAATTATTAAAGAATTGTTAGATGATGGATATATACCAAGCTATTGTACAGCTTGTTATAGAAAAGGAAGAACTGGTGACAGATTTATGTCTCTTGCAAAGAGTGGAGAGATACAAAATGTATGTGAGCCTAATGCTATAACAACACTTGTAGAATATGCCTTAGATTATGGTGATGAAGAATTTAAGGAAAAGGCTTTAAAAACTGCCCAAAAGGTTGCAAATGAAATTTCTAATGAAAAAACAAAAAATATAGTTTTAAATAACATTAAAAAACTAAAGGAAGGCAAAAGAGACCTTTTCCTATAATAGGAGATGAAATTTATGAATAATACACCTAATGCAAATAGAAAGCATATTGCTATTTTTGGTAATACAAATAGTGGTAAATCTTCATTAATGAACAAGATACTTGGACAAGAAATGTCTTTAGTATCTGAGGTTATGGGAACAACAACTGATCCAGTACAAAAAGCTATGGAACTTATTCCAGTTGGTCCTATTCTTTTAATAGATACTGCAGGACTTGAAGACACATCAGAACTTGGAACTCTTAGAATTAAAAAGACTATGGAAGTTCTAAAAAAGACAGATGTTGCAGTTTTTGTTCTTGATGCATCAAGTCCAGATTTTGAATCATTTAATAAATGGAAAATTGAAGCTTTAAGATATAATATTCCATTTATTATTGTTGCAAATAAAGCAGAAGTTGCAAATAAAGAAATTGTTGAAACTTTAAAAGATAAGTATGAAGATGTTATTTGTACATCAACTGTTACTAATACAGGAATAGAAGAATTAAAGAAAAATTTAGTTGAAATTTTAGAAAAAGAAGAAGATGAAAAATCTTTAATTGGAGATTTAGTTCCTTATAATGGAAAGGTAGTATTAGTAGTTCCAGTTGATTCAGAGGCTCCAAAAGGAAGGCTTATACTTCCACAAGTTCAACTTATAAGAGATTGTTTAGATAATGGAATTAAAAGTTATGTTGTAAGAGACACAGAACTTGAAGGTGCTTTAAAAGATTTAAAAGATATAGATTTAGTAATTACAGATTCACAAGCCTTTAAAAGAGTAAGTGAAATAGTACCTAAAGATATTAAACTTACAAGCTTTTCAATTCTTTTTGCAAGACAAAAGGGAGATTTAAATAAATTTATTGAAGGTGTTAATAAAATAAGAAATTTAAAACCTAATGATAATATTTTAATTTCAGAAAGTTGTACACATAATGTTTCTCATGAAGATATAGGAAGAGTTAAAATTCCAAAGCTTTTAGAAAAGTATGTTGGAGGAAAACTTAATTTTACTTTTAGAGTAGGTCATGATTTCCCAGAAAATATAGAAAAATATGATTTAATAATTCATTGTGGAGCTTGCATGATTAATAGAAAAACAGTTTTAAATAGAGTTAAACAATGTTATGAAAAGGAAGTTCCAATAACTAACTATGGAGTTGTACTTGCATTTTTAACTGGAATATTAGATAGGTCCACAAACAATTTAATATAGAAGATATCTATATAATTAAGTAAGTTTTAATAGTTATCTAAAACAAAAATTTACTTAAATTATAGATTAAAATATAAAAATAATTAAAAAAAGTAATCTTTTAAGATTGCTTTTTTTGTTTATGAATAAAAATTTATGGTATAGTAAATAAGTAAAATAAAAAGTAATGGAGAAAAATATGAAAAACGAATTTGAAAAGTATAATTTAAGTAAAGAAATAATTAACTCATTAAATGATTTAGGATATATTAAACCAAGTGAAGTTCAGAAACTTGTAATTAAGGAAGCATTATTTAATAAAGATTTAATTGTTAAAGCACAAACTGGTAGTGGTAAAACAGCAGCCTTTGGTATTCCTTTATGTGAAAAGATAGATTGGGAAGAAAATATTCCACAGGTTCTTATACTTGCACCAACTAGAGAACTTGCAATGCAAATAAAAGATGACATCACAAACATTGGAAGATATAAAAGGATTAAAGTTGTATCTTTAGTTGGAAAGGAATCTTTTAAAGATCAAGAAAGAAGCTTAAAGGGAAAAGTTCACATAGTTGTTGGAACTCCAGGAAGAGTATTAGATCATTTAGATAATGGAAATTTAAATGGTAAAGCTTTTAAATATTTAGTTATAGATGAAGCGGATGAAATGTTTAATATGGGATTTATAGGTCAAGTTGAAGGAGTTTGTAGAAGAGTAACTAGAAAGAGAGTTACAATGCTTTTTTCAGCAACTATGCCAGAGAAAATTAATGAATTAACAAAAAAACATATGGACAGACCAGTAGTAATTAAAGTTAAAGAAGAAAGTTTAATTACAGATAGAATAACTCATGGATTAATTAAAGTTTCTCAAAAGGATAAATTTGAAAAGGTTAATGAAATATTATTAAAGGAAGGGCCGGAAACTGCAATAATGTTTTGTAGGACAAAAGAGAATGTAGAAAATTATTTTAATTATTTTAAAGATAAAGGATATTCAGTAGATAAAATTCATGGCGATATGCTTCAAAAGGATAGAACTAAAAAAATGAATGAATTTAAGGAAGGAAAATTTAGAATTCTTATAGCTACTGATATTGCAGCAAGAGGAATTGATGTTCATAATATTACTCATGTAATAAATATTGATATTCCAGTTGAAAAGGAAAGTTATGTACACAGAATAGGAAGAACAGGAAGAGCAGGAACAAAGGGTAAATCAATAACATTAATGACACCTTATGAAGATAAATATTTAGATAGAATTGAAGAATATATTGGATTTAAAATAGAAGATTATAAAGAAGATAACAAAGAATTTAATAAAGAAGAGAGAATAAAATTATTAAAAAGCAAACCTACAATTAAAAAACAAACTAAAAAAATTACAAAAAATATAACTAAACTATATTTAAATGGTGGAAAGAAAAAGAAAATAAGAGTTATTGATATTGTTGGAACTATAATGAGTATTGATGGTATAGAAAAAGAAGATATAGGTATTATTGAAGTTAATGATACAGGTTCAACTGTTGAAATACTTAATAATAAAGGTAAAAAAGTTTTAAAGGAATTAAAAGAAAAAACAATAAAAGGTAAAAAGCTTAGAGTTGAAATAGCAAAAAAATAATAAAAAAGCTATAGAAATAAATTTTTATATTTCTATAGCTTTTTCTATAATTTTTAAAGTTTTCTAAATATAAAAATATTAAATAAAAATTGGAATATTTTATCATATTAATAATTATTATAAAATATATAGAGTCTTGGTTATAGTATCAAAAATATAAAAATATATTAATAGGAGTATTTTGTAAATATTATATGGAGGTATCACTTTGAAAGTTAAGTTAAAAGTTCCTACAGAAGTATTATTTGGGGAAGATATAATAAAAAGTAATTATAATAAATTAAGTAACTTAGGGCAAACAGCCTTAATTGTAACTGGAAAAAAATCAGCTAAATTAAATGGGGCATTAAGTGATGTTCTGTTTGCATTAGATAATGAAAATAAGGATTATTATATTTTTGATAAAATCGAGGAAAATCCATCTTTAGAAACAATTGAAATTGGTGGAAAACTAGGAAGAAAAGTGAAGGCTGATTTTGTAATAGGTATAGGAGGCGGTTCTGCTTTAGATGCTGCTAAAGTAATATCATTATTTATTAAAAATTCTAATATAGATAAAAAGAGTATTTTTAATGAAAATAATCTTATAGGTGTTCCAGTTGTTGCAATACCAACTACGGCAGGAACAGGAAGTGAAGTTACTCAATATGCAATTGTTACAGATCATTCTATAAAGAAAAAAAAGAATTTAGGGCAAAGTATATATCCTAAAGTTGCCTTTATAGATTATAAATATACTAATAAACTAAACTTAGAAGTAACAAGAAATACAGCAATGGATGCTTTTTCTCATATAGTTGAAGGATATTTAAATAGTAATTCAACTGATTATACAGATAACCTTTCACATGAAGGATTAAAAATATGGGGAGAAACTTTAGATAGTCTTTTAAAAGGAAATATTACTAAAAAAGATAGAGAAAATCTTATGATGGCATCTACCTTAGGAGGAGTAATAATAGCTCATAATGGTACCTCTATTCCTCATGGAATGGGATATCCACTTACTTATAATAAAGGAGTTCCTCATGGATTAGCAAATAGTTGTTTGTTTTGTGAGTATTTAGATTTATTTAAAGATAGAAAAAAGGTTAATAATATAATAAACATATTAGGTTTTTCATCACTTAAAGATTTAAAAAAAGCAATAAATAGGTTAATAGAAAATAATATATCAATTACAGAAGAAGAAGCTAAGGAGTATACAGAAGAAATTTGGAGTAACAAAGAGAAATTAAAAAATCATCCAGAAGATATAAGTTATAATGATTTATATAATATATATTATAAAAGCTTAGTAGTAAATAATTTATAATAAATAATTATTATTATGATATAATCAAAATATAAAGTTAATATTTATTATTTTAAATTTTGGAAAAGGAGATAATTAATGAACTATATTTTAAAATATGAAGATAAAGAATATAATTTGAATAAAGAAAATCTTATAGAAATAATTAATGATGAAGAAAATAAATTAGAAGGAATAGAAATAGAAGAAATTTTAAGATTACTAAATGAAGGAGAGAATGTTTCATTTGAAAAGGCATATTATGATACTCCATGTGAGGAATGTAATAGTAATTTTAAAGAGAAAAAGAGCATTAGTGAGTATCTAGAATATTACTTTTATATTTACAGTAAAGATGGTAAGTATGTAATAAGTAATATTTCTAAGGAGTATGAAAATTTAACCTTTAATAGATTAAAGTTAGAAGGTAAAGTAGATGATAGTTATATAGTTACAGTTATAGTTTGTGCAAACTGCTTTAAATATTTAGTACAAATAGAAGAACTATTAGTTTAGAATAAAAAGTTATCTTAATGAACTTTATTTAGTTCAAAAAGATAACTTTTTATTTTTAGAGTTTTAAAAATGCAATTAATAATAAGCATATTCCAGAAATCCAAGATAAATTACTATTAGAATTTGATGGTAAAAATTTTTCGCCTAAATAAGATCCAATTTTAATGGAAAGTATTCCGAAAATAAAGCAAAAAAGTATCATAAATAAAGAATTTATATTAATAAAGCTAGCTCCAAACCCTACAGCAAGACTATCTAAAGAAAGAGCTATAGCTAAATAAATGGATTCTTTTAATGATATATTCTTTGATTTATCAAAGTCTGCTTTAGTTTCATCTATATATACTTGAAAGACAAGTTTAAAATCAAATAATTTAATAGTTAAAGGTATTTTGAGTTTGGAAAATTTACTCATATATTTTTTTAAGAAACCTTCAAATAATTTATATATACCTAAAGATGTAAATATGAAAAAACTTATATATTTGGGCAAATAGGCAGGTAAAATTACTTCTAGATAATTTCCTAGAATTAAAGATGTTGCTAATATTAAACATGATACTATATTCATTATGATTATATATATATTAGGAATTTTTATTTTATTTGCACTGTAAGAGATACTTGCAACAAATGAATCTATTACAAGGGAAAAAACTAATATTAAAGCTTCCATAAAGTCACCTCAAAATCTTTGTTATATTATTTTATGACAAATATATACAAAAGTGATGAAGTTATAAAAGATTTTTTATTATAAAAATTATAATATTAATATAAAATAAAAAATACAAATCACAATAAAGTTTTAATAGTTATATATTATAATTTGTTTTATAATAAAGAAAAATGAAAGGGAAAAGGAATGTTTAGTGTAGATTATATAGTAAATTTATTAAGTAGTTATGGTGAGTTTGCAATAATTATAAGTATAATTTTAAGTATTATTATTTCTATATTGGGAATTGTACCTTCAGTTTTTGTAACTGGTGGAAATATACTTTTCTTTGGTCCAATAGGTGGTTTTTTAATTTCTCTTTTTGGAGAAGTATTTGGAGGTTGGATTACTTTTAAGTTATATAGAAAGGGTTTTAAAAAAGGATTTGATAATATTACTGAAAAACATAGTCTTTTAAAAAAGATATCTAAAAGTAAAGGAAATGAGGCTGCTTTTTTAATACTTCAAGGAAGAATTATTCCCTTTATACCTTCAGGTTTTGTAACATTAGCTGCATCACTTGGAGAAATAGATGATTTAAGGTATACAATAGCAACATTAATTGGAAAAATTCCATCTATATTATTAGAAGTTTTTATTAGTTATGGAATTATAGCCCAGGGGAAAATTGCTATTGAAATTATATTTACTTTTTTAGGTGTATATTTTATTTACAAAACTATTAAAAAAATTAAAGTATGATATAATTAGAATACTTGAAATTTAGCAATAAGGTTAGGAGAGAAATTAAATGTACAAATTAATAGCATTAGATATGGATGGAACTCTTTTAAATTCAGATAAAAAAGTATCAGAAAAAAATAAAGAAGCTTTAAAAAAGGCAAAAGAACTTGGAGTTTATGTTGTATTAGCTTCAGGTAGACCAATAGATGGACTATTAAAATATTTAGAAGAATTAGATCTTTTAGGAGAAGATGATTACGTACTTAGCTATAATGGATGTTTAGTACAAAAAACTAAAAATAAAGATGTTGTTTGTAGTTCTACCATTAAAGGAAAAGATATAAAATATTTAAAAAATATAGCAGATAATTTAAATGTAAATATACATGCTTTTTCAAAGGAGAAGGGACTTATTACTCCTAAAAATAGTAAATATACTGCTTATGAAGCTCATCATAATAATATGGAAGTTCATATAAATGATTTTAAAAATATAGATGATAATGAAGATATAATGAAAGCAATGATGATTGATGAACCAGAAATATTAGATGAGGGAATAAAGAAATTACCAAAAGAAGTATATGAAAAATATAGTGTAGCCAAGAGTGCACCATTTTTCTTAGAGTTTTTTAATAAAAAAGCAAACAAAGGTGAAGGTTTAAAACTTTTAGCAGAATATTTAGGAATTAAAAAAGAAGAAATAATTGCAGCAGGAGATGAAATGAATGATTTTCCAATGATTCAATATGCAGGTCTTGGAGTTGCTATGGGAAATGCTTGTAATGAAATTAAAAAAATTGCAAATTATACAACTGATACAAATGATAATGATGGAATAGCTAAAGTTGTAGAAGAATTTATAATTAAAGAAAGAATTTAGTGATAGTAAAATAAGTTAAGGATTCTATTATTAGGATCCTTTTTTTAGTGTAAAGCTTTAAAAGAATAAATTGTAAAAAATGATATGAAATTATAATATTTGTAAAAAACAACTATATTATTTTTTATTTTACTAATAAATTGGATAAAAACTCTAAAAAAATGAATAAACATTAAATAATAATATAAAAATATTGAAAACATAATAACTATGTGTATATAATCAATAAGTGACAAATTTAGAAAGATGGAGAGGATAGCGTGGAAGAAAATAGAGAGAAGTTCTCATCTGGATTAGCAATATTTTTTGCAACATTAAGTTCATGTGTGGGGTTAGGAAATATATGGATGTTTCCTTATGTTGTTGGAGAGAATGGTGGAGCTGCATTTATAATTGTGTATTTAGCTTGCGTTTTAATAATAGGACTTCCAACACTTATTAGTGAATTTGCTCTAGGAAGAAGAACTAAAAAGAATATTTACGGAGCTGTATCAAGTATAACAGATAAGAAGATGTTTAGAATAATAGGAATAATAGGTATTACTGCTTCCTTCTGTATGTTATTCTTCTATACAGTAGTTACTGGTTGGGTATATTCATATGTATATAAAGCTTTAACAGGAGATTTTAATGGAATTAGTGCACAAGGAGTTTCTGAAATGTTTATTCATACAAGTGCAGCACCAGTAAGTCCAATTTTATGGCAGCTTTTAGCATTAGTTGTAGGTGGAATAATTCTTACAATGGGAGTTAAAAGTGGTATAGAAAAATTAACAAAAACTTTAATGCCAGTACTTATAGTATTACTTGCAGTTTGTGCAATAAGAAGTTTAACATTACCAAATGCAATGGCAGGAGTAAATTTTTTATTTAAACCTGATTTTAGTAAATTAACATTTGCTGTATTTTTATCAGCATTAGGATTAGCTTTCTTTAAACTATCAGTTGGTACTGGTTCAATGGTTACATATAGTAGTTATTTTACAGACGATAATAACTTAGCAGCAACAGGAACTAAGGTTGCTCTTGCAGATACATTTGTTTCATTACTTGCAGGTACGGCAATATTTCCAGCAGTATTTTCTTTTGGTCAAACACCTAAAAGTGGACCAGGATTATTATTTAATACAGTACCTTTAATATTTTCAAAAATGCCTGGGGGAACAATACTTGCAGTAGTATTTTTCTTATTGACTGCTATGGCAGCAACAATGGCTATGATTTCTATAATGCAAGTTTTAATTGCAACATTCTCAGAGCAATTTAAATTAAACACAAAAGTTGTAATTTTAATTATAATATGTGTAATTATGATATTTGGATCTCTTGCTGCATTATCAGCAAGCCCAGAAGGTTTATTAGCGAATGTAAAAATATTTGGATTAACATTTTTTAATTTCTTTGATGCAGCAGTATCAAGAGTTTTATTACCTATTAATGGTTTCTTAGTAACAATACTTATGGGGCATGTAGTAAGTAATAAAATATATGTTTCTCAGTTAAATAATGATGGAACATTAAAAAATGAAGCAGTTGTTAAAATTATTACTTTTTTAGTAAGATATATTACACCAGCTTTAATATTAATAGTATTTGTTAAATCTTTCATTTAAAAGGAAAAAATATGGTATAATAAAGAAGTCCAATAGTATATTGGACTTCTTTATTTATTTTATATTTTATTAAAAGGGAGGATAAGTTTGAAATATAATATTTTATTGTGTGATGATGAAAAAGAGATATTAGATGTTTTAGAGCTATACTTATCTAAAGAAGGTTATAATATATTTAAAGCTAAAGATGGAGTTGAAGCCTTAAAATTTTATAAAAACAATGAAATAAATCTTGCTATAGTTGATATAATGATGCCCAATATAGATGGAATAAGAGTGGTTAAAGAGCTTAGAAAAAGTTCTAATATTCCTATAATTATGCTTTCAGCTAAAAGTAGTGATGAGGATAAGATTTTAGGATTAAATATAGGAGCAGATGATTATATAGCAAAACCATTTAATCCATTAGAAGTGGTTGCACGAGTTAAAGCACAATTTAGAAGAGTATATAAGTTAATATATGAGGAAAAAGAAGAAAAAGAAATTATCAAAATTGGTGAAGTTGAATTAGATAGATATAATATAAAGGTACATTTTAAAAATAAGGAGCTTGAACTTACATCAATAGAATATAAAATATTAAAATATTTAATGGAAAATGCAGGAAGAATATTAACTAAGAATCAGATATTCGAAGAAGTGTGGAATGAGGTGTTTTTAGGTGGAGATAATACAATAATGGTACATATAAGTAGACTTAGAGAAAAATTAGAGGACAATTCTAGAAATCCTAAATATTTAAAAACAGTAAGAGGTCTAGGATATAAATTTGAAAAAAATGTGGATATTTAGGAAAAGAAAAAAAAGAGATAAACTCTTAGTAACTGTTTTCAAAAGATATGTAAGTTTTGTACTAATTATTGGATGCATTTATTTATTATCTTATATATATTTAGGAATAGGTTTAACTAAGGTTATAGATAAAAATAGTATACCTGTTATAGATATAATAAATGGTAAGTACATAGATTATAATAAAATTAATGTGAATGAATTAAAAAAGTTAAATGGTGAAATTGAAATTTTAGATACTTCAGGTAATGTAAAAAAAAGAGTTGGAAATATATCTGCTAAAAAGAAACATTATACGGAAAAAGAACTTTTAAATCTTGCAAGTAGAAAACAATGGAAAAATTATCAAGTATTTTTAAATAGTGTTAAAGATAAAAATGGTGAAGAATATATATATATATTAAGGCTTCCAAAGGATAAATTTATTTTTAATGTGAAATTACTTCAGATGCCTTTTAGTGTAGGTAAACCATTTTATAAAGAGTATGGTAAGGTGTTTTTAGTAGCAATAGGATTAGCATTATTTTGTGTAATTTTATATAGTACATGGACTGCAAGAAGAATAAGTAGACCTTTAAAGAAAATTGATGATACACTTTTAGATATTATAAATGGTAATTATGATGAAACTTTAAATTTAAAAGGTGAAGAAGAATTTGAAGTTGTAAAAGAAACTCTAAATTTTTTAATAACAAAACTTAAAAAAAGTGAAGAAGAGAATAAAAGGTTAGAAGAGAGTAAAAATAAACTTATGCTTGATTTAGCTCATGATATAAAAACTCCAATGACAACAATAAAAAGTTATTCTATGGCTCTTTATGAAGATATGATTGATGATGAAGAAAAGAGAAAAGAATACTATAAAACTTTATATAAAAAATCAGAGAGAGTTAGTGAATTAATAGAAGAACTTTTTGAACTTGTTAAACTTGATAATCCTAAATCAAAAATTAACTTATCAAAGGTAGACATAACAGAAGAACTTAGAATTACTGTTTTAGAGTTTTATGAAGAAATTGAAAAAGAAGGTTTAGAGCTTATAATAGATATACCAGAGGGGCCAATATTTTTAGATTTAGATATGAAGCTTATAAGAAGAGGAATAAGTAATATATTAGAAAATTCTCTTAAATATAATAAAACTGCAACATATATAAAAGTAGAATTATTTAAAACTAAAAATTCTGTTGAAATTATAATTGGAGATAATGGTGTTGGAATTCCACAAGAAATTAAAGAAATAGTTTTTGATGAATTTGTTAGAGGGGATAAAAGTCGAGGAACTAATGGAGGAACAGGGCTTGGTCTTGCCATAGCAAAAAAAGGAATAGAAAAACATAATGGAGAAATTAGACTTTTAAATACAATTAAAGGTGCCGTTTTTAAGATTACATTAAATAGCAATGAATAATTCATTGCTATTTAATTTTTTTGCATTATTATCCACCAAGGGTAATGTCTTTCTTGTTATACAAGTTTAAAATTTCCGTAAGGAATTACTCCAATATGATTTGGAAGTCTCATACTTTTTTCCTCATAAAAATTTAATTATTATTAGTATTTACATTGTAAAAAAAATTATCCTACGACAAATTGTAAAAAGGAGTTGAAATAAAGATATAATGTAAAGTATAGTATATTAATAAGAAATGGATGTGTGTAAGGTGGGTACTATGATAAATTTAAATGAATTAAAAAAGTGTAAGTCTTTTCAAGGATTATCAGATAAAACTTTAGAGGAATTATCTTTAATAGGAGAAAAAACACATTTTAAAAAAGGAGATCATGTCTTTAGAGATAAGGATTTAATTGAAAGCATTTATATTGTTTTTAGTGGTAAAGCATCTTTATATAAATTAAATGAAGCAGCTCATAAAAAAATTATATTTATTTTAGGTGAAGGTAACATACTTAACGAAGTGATTTTAGATGAAAAAAAGGCATCTATAAGCTGTGAAATGTTTGACGATGGAGAAATCTTTGTTTTTAATAGAAAGAATTTTATTAACATTATGAGTAAAGACTTTGAACTAACTAAAAGAGTAATGGATTCTCTTTCTTTAAAGGTAAGAAGATTATATAGACAAATGAAAAATTCTACTCCATTAAAAATAGATAAAAGACTTGCAGCTAAGCTATGGAAACTATCCAAAGATTATGGTGTAGAAAGTGGTACTGAAACTATAATAAATTTAAATATAAGCATAACATATCTTTCAGATATGTTTGGAATGCCAAGGGAAACAATTTCAAGGGCACTTAAAATTTTAGAAAAGGAAGGGTTAATAAGAAGAGAAAGGAAAAAATTTATTGTAATAGATAGGGATAAATTATCAAATTATTTCAAAAGTTTGTGATAATTATCACAGATATAAAAAATGAAAGGGAATATAATAAGGAGGAATTTAAAATGTATGGAGAAGATTTTAGTAAGTTATTGGCATTATCAAAAAATAAATTAAACTTTTTAAATAATAATAAAAAGGGATATTTAATAAGTGCTGTACTTGCAGGTCTTTTTGTGGGATTTGGAATAATGCTCGCTTTTACAGTGGGTGGAACATTAAATGAAGTTCAATCACCATTTACTAAAGTAGTTATGGGACTATCATTTTCAGTTGCATTATCATTAATTATTTTTGCAGGGGCTGAGCTCTTTACAGGAAATAATTTAGTTATGGCTTCAGGCTATTTAGGGGAAGAGGTTAAAATCAAAGGTGTTTTAAGAGTGTGGATTATAAGTTATTTAGGAAATTTTCTTGGATCGATTTTAGCAGCTTTTCTTTATTATGCATCTGGACTTTGGAGAGGAACTTCAGGAGAATATATAGCAACTACTGCTATGTCAAAAATTAATGTTTTACCTAATGAATTATTTATAAGGGGAATTCTTTGTAACACCTTAGTATGTTTAGCAGTTTGGTGTTCCTATAGAATGAAAGAAGAGTCTGGAAAAATATTATTAATGTCACTTTGTATATATGTGTTTGTAGCTGTTGGTTTTGAACATAGCATTGCTAATATGACATTATTAATAATAGGATATCTTGTTCCTTATGGTAATGTTACTTTAGTTGGAATTTTGTACAACCTATTTATAGTAACATTAGGAAATATTGTAGGGGGAGTATGTTTTGTTGCAATCCCATATTATATGATTTCAAGAATTAAAAAAGCTCATTAGGAAGGAGTTTATTATGGGATTTAAAATTAGAACTAAAGATGTGGATAGTGTTTTTGAAAAAATATCAAGTAGCTACAAAATAGTAGCTCCAGTTTTGGTAAAAGGTATAGGGAGATCCTCAGAAACAGATATTGTAAGATATGAGGAAGTTAAAAAGTTAGAGGAAATAGAATTTAATAAAAAATCAGATTACTCATACAAGGAAGCTATACTTCCTATTACTCAAACATTATTTTTCTTTACTGAAGATGAATACACAGAACCAAAAGTTTCAGAAAAGCCTCAAATAATATTTGTAAGAAGTTGTGATTTACATGGAGTAAAAAGAATTGATGATATATATTTAAGAAATGGCTTTGAGGATCCTTATTATAAAAAAATAAGAGAAAAGGTTAAGTTTATTCTTATTGGATGTGAAAAAGGTTTTGATAACTGTTTTTGTGTAAGTATGGGAAGCAATAAGTCTGATAATTATGATGCTTACTTAAAAATGGAAGATGGTTATGTTTATTTAGATATTAAAGATGAAGAATTAAAAGAATACTTTAATGAAGCTCCAAAAATGGAAATGGAAGTTAAACCAGATTTTGTTACAGAAAATAAAGTCAAAGTTAATATACCAAATAACTTAAGTTTAGATATTATAGATTCTAAAATGTGGGATGAATACTCAGAAAGATGTATAGCTTGTGGAAGATGTACATTTGTTTGTCCAACTTGTACTTGTAATACAATGCAAGATATATACTACAGTGATAATGAAAACGTAGGAGAGAGAAGAAGAGTTTGGGCATCATGTCAAGTTCCAGAATATACAACAATGGCAGGTGGTCATGAATTTAGAAAACCTAATGGTCAAAAGATGAGATTTAAAATCATGCATAAAGTTTATGACTATAAGAAAAGATTTGGATATCATATGTGCGTTGGTTGTGGAAGATGTGATGATATATGCCCAGAATATATAAGCGTACCAGGATGTATAAATAAATTACAAGATGCAATGGATGAGGTGACTTTAAATGACAAATAATGATTATATACCATTTTCTTCAAAGATATTAGAAGTAATTGAACATACAGATATAGAATATACATTTAGAATGGAATTTAAAGGTGATGTAAAACCTGGACAATTTTTTGAAGTTTCAATTCCAAGATATGGTGAAGCTCCAATTTCAGTAAGTGGTATTGGAGAAAACTTTGTTGACTTAACTATAAGAAGAGTTGGTAAAGTTACTAATGAAATATTCAAAAATTATGTTGGAGATAGATTATTTATGAGAGGACCATATGGAAATGGTTTTGACGTAGATATTTATAAAGGTAAAGAACTAGTAGTTGTTGCTGGAGGAACAGGTTTATCACCAGTTAGAGGAGTTGTAGATTATTTTGCAGAAAATACTTCTGAAAATAAGGGAACAACTTTAATTACAGGATTTAAGAGCCCTAAAGATATGCTTTTTAAAGAAGATTTAAAAAAGTGGGATGAAAAAATAAATTTAATAGTTACAGTTGATTCAGCAGAAGAAGGATACAAAGGACATACAGGACTTGTAACTAAATTTATTCCTGAACTTGAAATTAAAGATAAAGAAAATGTTCAAATAATAGTTGTAGGACCACCTATGATGATGAAGTTTACTGTTATGGAATTTTTAAAACTTGGAATAAAAGAAGAAAATATATGGATTTCACAAGAAAGAAAGATGTGTTGTGGACTTGGAAAATGTGGACATTGTAAAATTGATGATACATATATTTGTTTAGATGGACCAGTTTTTAATTATACAAAAGGTAAACTTTTAAGGGATTAGGAGGGGAAAACTTATATGGATATAAATACAAAAAAGCTTAAGAAAAATGCATTTAGAGTAACTAAAAGAAGAGGATACACTGCATCAAGAGTAAGAGTTCCTGGAGGAAGATTGAATGCTAAATATTTAGGAATGATTCAAGAGATTGCAGATAAATACGGTAGCGGAGTAGTTAATATTACAACTAGACAAGGCTTTGAAATTCCAGATATAAAAATGGAAGATATAGATAATGTAAATAAAATGCTTCAACCAATAATTGAAGGTCTTGGAATAAATCAAGAAGTTCCTGGAAAAGGATATACAGCAGCAGGAACAAGAAATGTTACATCATGTGTTGGAAATAATTTTTGTCCATTTGCAAACTATAACACAACTAATTTTGCAAAAAAAATAGAAGATGCTATTTTCCCAAATGATCTTCATTTTAAAATTGCTCTTACAGGATGTCCAAATGATTGTGCAAAGGTAAGAATGCATGATTTTGGAATAATGGGTATGACAGAACCACAATATGATTCATATAGATGTGTAAGCTGTCAGGCTTGTGTTAAAGCTTGTAAGAAAAAAGCAACTGGAGCATTAACTTTTGAAAACTATAAAGTAAAAAGAGATGCAAGTAAGTGTATAGGATGTGGAGAATGTGTAATGGCATGTCCTACAAGAGCTTGGACTAGAAGCGAAAAGAAATATTATAGACTTACACTTATGGGAAGAACAGGTAAGAAAAATCCAAGACTTGGAGAAGATTTTTTAATATGGGCTGATGAAGATAGCATATTAAAAATTATATTAAATACTTATAAGTATGTTGAAGAATATATTGATAAAAATGCACCAGGTGGAAAAGAACATATTGGATATATTATAGATAGAACTGGTTTTATGGAATGGAAGAAATGGGCCTTAGAAGGAGTAGATCTTTCAGATAAAGTCATTATAAAAGATAATATTTATTGGGGAAACGGAATAAAGTATCCAAATGTTTAAATAATCCAATTTTTAATATAGATAATAACCTATATTAAATATAATATAATATTATTTGAATATCACTAGAATTTCATTTACAATTTAATTTGAAAGTGTTATATTTCTAGTGATATTTTTATTATATAAAATAATAGAAGATAAGAAGAAATAGTTGTATAATAATAAAATGGAGGGTCGTGAGTAAATAAAAAATCTTACGGCCTTTTTATATAATTTTTTAATGGAGTGAGAAGATGATAGCAGTTTTAGGAATACAAAAGAATATTCCGTTGCAAATAAGAGAAAAATTTTCTATAAAACCAAAATTAAAAGAAAAATCTATGAAGGAATTAAAAAATATATTAGATGAAATAGTTATTTTGAATACTTGCAATAGAACAGAAATTTATTTTAATCATTCTTTAAAAGAAGAAGAAGCATTAAAAAAAATTTTTGATGTTTTAGGTTGGGATGAAAATTTAAGAGAATATATTTTTTACATAACAGGAGATAGTGCAGCAAAGCATTTATTTAAAGTTATTTGCGGATTTCATTCAAAAATATTAGGAGAAGATCAAATTTTAGGTCAAGTTAAAGATGCATATATGGAAGCAATAAAACTTGAAACAGTTAATTTAGAACTTCAAAGATTATTTCAAGAAGCAATAACTTGTGGGAAAAAGTTTAGAAATGAAGCTAAGCTTTATGAAATACCAGTATCATCAGCTTCAATAGCAGTTAATAAGGGAATTAGTAGTGGATGTAGAAGTTTTATGGTTCTTGGTCATGGCGAGGTTGGAAAGCTTGTAGTTAAACATTTATTATCACATAACATTGAAAAAATAATTATTGCTGTTAGAAATAAGGAAGCTTTAGATTATAAAGAATATGAAAATATTAAAGTTATTGGTTTTAATGAAAGAAAAGAATATATCAATAGAGTAGATTCAATAATATCTTGTACATCAGCGCCTCACACTGTAATCACTAAAGATGAGATAGAAGAGGAAGGAAAAGAATTATTAATTTTTGATTTAGCTCTTCCAAGGGATGTTAGTGAAGATGTTAAATATATTAATAGAGTTTGCGTTTATAATATAGATGAAATTAGTAAAATTGATGATGAAAATAAAGATCTTAGAAGAGATAGAATGTATGAATATTATTATTTAATAGAGGAATATTTAGAAGGCTATAATAAGTGGAGAAGTCTTAGAGAAGTTACGCCTTATATAAGAGAATTTAAAAAACATGGTGAAGAAATATACAAAAAAAGATATGAGACTTTTAAAAATAAAGAAGGTAAAGAGGATAAGCTTGTAAAAATGCTTATGAAAAGTACCTCAGATGCTTACATAAATAGAGCCATAGAAACTTTAAAAGAGGAAACTATAAGGGGTTGTGGTAAGGAATGTATGAGAATTCTAGAAAAGATATTTATAGAGAAGAATTAGATTACATTATGCTTTCTCTTTTTTCAAATAAAATAAATGTTTTAATAATAGGTGGAGGAAATGCAGCTTTTATTAAAGCAAAGACATTTTTAAGTAATGGGTGTAATGTAGAAATTGTAGCAAAAGATATAAAAAAAGATATTTTTGATTTAAAATGTAGTAATTTAAAACTAACAAAGAGCGAATATAATAAAAGTTTTTTATTAAAGAAACACATTATTATTATTGCAATTGATGATAATAAAATTATAGAAGATATAATTTGTGATTGTGAAGCTTTAGATAAGTTATATATAAATTGTAAAACTCCTAAGGAAGGATTATGTGTTCTTCCAATGAATATTAAAAGTAAGGAAACTATTATTGGAATTAATACTTTAAGAGGAAATCCAAGAGCTTTAAAAATGCTTGGAAACAATATTTTAAATGAAGCTAAAGTATGGGATGATTTTATAAAAGTTACATCTATTATAAGAAATAACGTAAAAAACATTAAGGATAAAAAGCAGGAAGTATTAGACTTTATAATAAATGATGATTTTAAATATTTTGTAAGTAAAGGAAAGGAAGAGCTTATCTTAAGATTATTTTATGAAAAAAAATTAGTAAATAAATTATTATCTAAAGATTAAGTTAAGGTGAAATAATGAAGTTTATTGTAGCAACAAGAAAATCTAAATTAGCTCAAGTTCAAGCTGAAAGAGTTATGGAACTTTTAAAAGAAAAAAATATAGAATCAGAAAAACTTTTAGTTGTAACAGAGGGAGATAGAAGACTTGATATAACACTAAGTAAGATTGGTGGAAAAGGACTATTTGTTAAAGAGATTGAACAAAAAATGTTAGAGGGAGAGGCAGACCTTGCAGTTCATAGTATGAAGGATGTTCCTCATGAATTGCTATATGAGTTTGAACTTATATGTACTCCTGAAAGAGAAGATATTAGAGATGTTTTTATATCAGCTAACAATATTCATTTTAATGATTTGAAAAAAGGTGCAGTTATTGGAACTAGTAGTATGAGAAGAGTAGCTATGCTTAAAGAAATTAGAAGTGATTTAAAAATAGTTCCAATTAGGGGTAATGTTCAAACTAGACTTAAAAAGATGAAAGAAGAAAATATGGATGGAATAATTCTTGCGGCAGCTGGACTTAAAAGATTAAATATGGAACATATAATAACTGATTATTTTGATCCTAAGATTTTTCTTCCAGCTGTAGGGCAAGGTGCTTTAGGAATAGAATGTTTAAAATCTTTTAAACATAAAAACATTCTAAAATCTCTTAATGATGAAAAAACAAGAATAGAGGTATTAGGTGAAAGAAGTTTTATGAAAGCTTTAGGTGGAGATTGTCATAGTATGATAGGGATTTACTCTGAAATAAATGATGATGATATTTATATGATAGGAACATTTTTAGTTGATGGAAAAGTAATAAGAAAAGACATAGTTGGAAGTAAATATGATAGTGAAGAATTAGGAAGAAGATTAGCTTATAAAATACTAGGTAAATAGTAGGAGGTAGAAAATGAGCAAAGCATACATTATTGGAACAGGTCCTGGAGATGAAGAACTTTTAACACTTAAGGGTAAGAGAGTTTTAGGTGAATGTACAGCAGTACTTTATGATAGATTAGTATCAAATAATATATTAAATTATTTAAATGATAATTGTGAAATATATTATTGTGGAAAGGAGCCAGGTGCTCATTATAAAACACAAGAAGAAATAAATGAAATGATTGTAGCTTTAGCAAAGAAAGGTCACATAGTTGGTAGAGTAAAAGGTGGAGATCCTTATGTATTTGGAAGAGGTGGAGAGGAAGTATTAGCTCTTAAAGAAGCTGGAATAGAATTTGAAGTAATTCCAGGAGTAACTTCACCAATTGCAGTTTTAAATTATGCAGGTATCCCTATAACACATAGAGGAATAGCTCAAAGTTTTCATATAGTTACTGGAATGTCAGCTAAAAATTTAAATGTAAACTTTGAAGCATTAGCTAAAGAAAATGGAACATTAGTTTTTATGATGGGACTTGCTAATATAGATTTTATTGTAGAAGAACTTATTAAATATGGAAAAGATAAAAATACAAAAGCGGCCGTAGTAATGAGAGGAACCTCATCAAAGCAAAAAAAGGTTATTGGAACTTTGGAGAATATTTCAGATAAAGCAAAGGAAGCAAATTTAAAATCCCCATGTATAATAGTAGTTGGAGAGGTAGTTTCATTAGAAAAAGAATTATCATGGTATGATAATAAACCCCTATTTGGAAAAAATATATGTATTACTCGTTCAAAATCTCAATCTAAAAACCTAAAAATAAGATTAAAAGATTTAGGTGCTGAAGTTACTGAAATAAATTCTATTGCCATAAAAGATACAAGTAATAATTTAGATAATTATAAAAATAATCTTAAAGAATATGATCATATTCTTTTTACATCAGTAAATGGAGTCAATATATTTTTTGATTATTTAATTAGAGAAAAGATTGATGTAAGAAGAATAAAAGGAAAGTGTTCAGTAGTTGGAAAAGCAACTAAAAGGGCTTTAGAAAGTAAAGGAATTATTCCATTTAAAATGGCAAAGGAGTTTTTAGGAGAAGGGCTTTTAAAAGAAATAAAACCTTATGTTAAAAAAGACGATAAAGTTCTTATATTATCATCATCAAAAGGAAGAAATCTTTTAAATGATGAGCTTTCAAAAATGGGAGCAGAAGTTACAAGAGTTAATATATATGATGTTATAGTAGGAAATGTGAAAAATGAAAAAATATTTGATGAGGTAGACGCAGTATTATTTACATCACCATCAACTTTTGAAAACATGAAAGAAATAGTTGGACTTGATAAAATAAAGGAAAAGATATGTATTGCAATTGGACCTATAACTAATAAGGCATTAGAAAAGGACGGAATAAATGCTTTTGTTTGCAAAGAACATTCAGAAGATGGCTTTTTAAAAGAGATAGAAAATATGTTAAAGGAAGTGTAATAACAATGAGAAGAGGAAGAAGATTAAGAACAGATGAAAATGTTAGGAGTTTAGTTAGGGAAACTATATTAAACCCAGAAGATTTTATTTTCCCAATATTTGTTGTTGAAGGAGAAGGCATAAAGCATGAAATTGAATCATTAGCAGGAATATATCATTATTCAGTTGATATGCTAGATGAAGTAATTAAAGAAACTGTAGACCTTGGAATTAAAGGTGTAATGTTATTTGGAATACCAAATCATAAGGATTGTTGCGGTAGTGAAGCTTATGCTGAAAATGGAATAGTTCAAAAGGCTGTAAGAAGAATAAGAGAATTAACTGATGATCTTTTAGTTGTTACTGATGTTTGTATGTGTGAATATACAGATCATGGACATTGTGGAATTATTCATGATGGAGATGTTGATAATGATGAAACATTAGATTATTTATGTAAAATAGCAGTATCTCATGCAAAGGCAGGTTCTCAAATGATAGCACCATCAGATATGATGGATGGAAGAGTATATAGAATAAGAGAAGCTTTAGATGAAGCTGGATTTAAAAATGTGCCAATAATGAGTTATTCAGCAAAATATTGTTCAGCATTTTATGGACCATTTAGAGCAGCAGCAAATTCAGCACCATCCTTTGGTAATAGAAAAACATATCAAATGGATCCTGCAAATAGAAGGGAAGCTTTAAAGGAAGTTTTATATGATATTGAAGAAGGTGCAGATATTGTTATGGTTAAACCTGCTCTTTCATATTTAGATATAATAAGAGAAGTTAGAAATTCAGTAAATACTCCTGTATGTGTTTATAATGTAAGTGGAGAATATGCAATGGTTAAGGCTGCTAGCAAAATGGGATTAATTGATGAAGATAGAATAATTTTAGAAAGTTTAACATCAATGAAAAGAGCAGGAGCAGATATAATAATTACTTATCATGCATTAGAAGCTGCAAAACTTTTAAGAAAATAGGAGGAAGCTTACTATGAATAAAGAAATATTTGAAGAATCAAAAATATATATGCCAGGAGGAGTTAATAGTCCTGTTAGGTCATTTAAAGATATAGGAATAAATCCTCCAGTAATAAAAGAAGGAAATGGCGTAATAATAAAAGACGAAGATGGAAATGAATATATAGATTTTGTTTTAGCTTGGGGTCCATTAATACTTGGACACTGCGATAAAGATGTAGTTAAAGCTATAAAGGATGAATCAGAAATTGCTTTAGCCTTTGGTGCACCAACAAAACTTGAACTTGATTTAAGTAAATTTATGTGCGAAAACTTAGAAACTGTAGATATGATAAGAATGGTTAACTCAGGTACAGAAGCTACAATGAGTGCTATAAAACTTGCTAGAGGATATACTAAAAAAGATAAAATAGTTAAGTTTGCAGGATGTTATCATGGACATTTTGATGGATTTTTAGTTGAGGCAGGTTCTGGAGTTTTAACAGAAGGAATAGCAGGTTCCCTTGGAGTTCCAGAAGATAGCATAAAAAATACTTTAATTGGAATATATAATGATGAAAAAAATATGGAAGAATTATTTAAAAAATATGGAGATGATATTGCCTGTGTAATAATAGAACCAGTTGCAGGAAATATGGGAGTAATAAAGGCAAAGGATAGCTTTATAAAAACTCTTAGAAGATTATGTGATGAATATGGAGCACTTTTAATTTTTGATGAGGTTATGAGTGGATTTAGAGCTGCCTTTAAAGGAGCACAAAGTTTATTTAATGAAAAGCCAGACCTTGTAACTTATGCTAAGATTATGGGTGGTGGACTTCCATGTGGTGCATACGGTGGTAAGAAAGAAATTATGAAAGAACTTTCTCCACTTGGCGGAGTATATCAAGCAGGAACAATGTCAGGAAATCCAATTGTAATGGCAGCTGGGCTTGCAACATTAAAGAAATTAAAGAGTGATTTATCTGTATATGATCATATAGAAACTTTAGGAAAGAAATTTGAAGAAGGAATAGAAGAAATTTCAAAGAAATATGGAATTGGAACAGTTGTAAATAGAGTAGGTGGAATGATGACTTTATTTTTTACAGATGATTCTAAAATTGAATCTTATGAAGATGTTAAAAAGTGTAATCTAGAAAGATTTAAAAGATATTTTAGTCATATGTTAGAAGAAGGATTTAATATAGCACCATCACAATTTGAAGCTGTATTTTTATCAACTAAGCATACAGAAGAACATATTGATAAATTTTTAGAAGCCTTTGAAAGATTTGCAAAGAAGGAAACAAAGTAAATGAGTAATAAGGCTATTGTTATAGTAGCTTTTGGAACTGGGAAGGAAGAAGATTTTAACAAATATCTTCTTCCCTTTAAAAAGGATGCCAAAGATAAATATGGTGAAGATTTTGATATATTTATTTCATTAACTAGTGATAAAATGATAGAAAAATTAAAGTTAGTCATAAATAATTATGAAGATACTTTAAGAAATTTAATTTCTTTAAAATATGAAGAAGTTTATGTTGAATCACTATATTTTTCAAGAGGTAAGGAATATTCAAAGATTGAAACTATAACAAAAAAATATAAAGATTATTTTAAAAAGATTAAAATAACAAAACCTGTTTTTGAAGAAAATGAAGCTTTAATAGATGAGTACTTTAAAAGCTATAATAATATAATTTTTATATGTCATGGAATTCATGGTTCAAATAAATCTATAGAAGAAGATTATATAAAAAAAGCAATGGAAAAAAATAATAAAAAACAAAATTATGTTGCCTTAATAAATAAAAAAGATAATTATAAAAATCTTGTAAATACTATTAAAGGGGATAAGATTCCTAAGGTAACTATAATACCTATTCTTATTACTAAAGGATATCATTTTAATAATGATATAATTTCAAATAATAGTTATAGTTTAACTTATTTATTAAAGGAAGAAGGTATTACGGTAGAAATAGTTGATAAAGTATTAGCAGAAAATAATTTTTTTAGAAGATTAGTACTTAAAAATTTAAGTAAAATAATTAATTAAAAGAAGTGGAATTAAAACCACTTCTTTTTTATATATTAAATATTTTAATTTTCAAATAAAATAGATTGTGTATCTCTGTAAGGATAGGATTTAATTTCTTTCATATTTAAGTCTTCATTTGATAAATCTATACATGTAATTTGTCTATTATTATATGTACTATAATAATATTTTAAAGATTCACTACACATTACTGCTGTATAAAGAGTTTTATCTTCAGATTTATCCATTTTTAAAACTGCACCCTTTGGAATGTTGCAGCTTGATAATACTTGAAAAATACCATTTACTCCATCTATTTCACAATTTAAATTAGTTAAATTATTTTTTAAAAAAGCACATCTAACAAAACGTGATGGAGGTGTAAAATCTCCTGGTAATCCAAATGTACCAGAACCTTGACCAAATGGAGATAAATTAAAGTTTTCCCATTTAGTGTTGTTATATTGATTAGGATTTAGACTAATATATTGATTTAAGTTAGTTAGATGCCAATTTAAATTAGGGCTATTTGTCATAACTCCAATAGGATTATCAAGAACATCTATTCCATTTTTTGTTTTTTCAATAACAATACTATTTCCAGATTTATCACTTACAATCCAGTGAAGTGGAGGAGTTAATTTTAGAAGAGAAAGAGGCTTATCTATAATATTAATATTTTTAATATTAGTTTTTACTTCCTCTAAATTTTTAAAATTACATAATATCCACAATACTAAATCATAGGGAGCTAAATTTTCTTTAGTTTTATTTATACTATTTTCATATTTTGCATATCCAGGAAAATAAAGAGCACTACAACATAAGCCATATTCATTTAATCCATCAGCAAATATAGGATGGCTATCTAAAATTGTAGACATTCCAAGTAGTGCATATTTAGTTTTAAAGTATTTGTTGTTTACAGAATTTAATATTTTATAGTTTCTAGGAATTAAATGCACACTTTTATTAATGTCCACTGAAAAATCCATTGTTCTACCTAAAAAGTGATAATCATTTTTTGTTCTTAATGTTAAACTTGTACACATAATTTAAGCACCTTCTTATTAATTTATATTTTAAGTTTACAATGGAAAGTTATTTAAGTAAAATTAAAATAAATAAATATATTATTAAGTAAAACTTAAGATAGGAGAATAAGATGAATTTTGAACAACTTAATATAATAACAACTTTATCAGAAGAAAAAAGTTTTTCTAAAACAGCAAATAGATTACATTTAACTACATCTGCAGTTAGTCAAGCTGTTTCAGTTTTAGAGAAGGAGTTAGATACAAAATTATTTGAAAGATCAAAAAAGGAGCATTTCCTACAATTAAAGGACAATATATAATAAAAAAAGCTTACATAATATTAGAAAAAAAGCAAGATATATATACTTACACATCTAATAAATCTAATTTTCCTAAATTAAAATTAAATATAGGTTGCATTCCAGGGATTAATTATATTTTGATAAAGGGAATTCAATTATTAGAAAGGGAATATCCATTTCTTGAAGTATCTATTACTGAAGAAAATACTCAAAATCTTTTAAATTTATTAAAGGAGGATAAATGTGATTTTGCATTAATTGCTTTTTCTGAAAACATAGTAAACCATAATTTAAATTATCATATTGATAAAATTGTAGATGGATCATTTTATATAGCAGTAAATAAAAAATCTCATTTGGCAAAGTATAATATATTAGATTATGAAACTATAATAAAGGAACCTTTAGCTTTATATAAAGATAAGTTTTTAATGAATTATTTAAGTCATATAGAAAGTAAAACAAAGAAGAAGGGAAGAATATTATTTAAAACTAATAATTCTATGTCAATTATAAATAGCATAGAGCAAAATATAGCAATAACATTTTGTCCATCCTATACTATAATAAATGATTTTAATAATATTTCAGAACATATAAAATTAATATCCATAGTAGAAGATAAAGAAGTAATAAGTCCATCTTTATGGTTTTTAAAGAGTAAAAATAAATCTTTAAATGAAATAGGAGAAGAGTTATTAAATTTTATAAAAGAAAATATTAAATTATCTACCATATGTAAACTTTAGTTAAATTATATATTAATAAATTTTGTTTTAAAAAGATAATAAAAGATATATAATAGAATAGAATTTGTTTTATATTAATATAGGAGGATAAATTTTAATGAAAAAGAGAAAAAATATTATTGCTATAATAATCTCAGTATTGTTTGTTGGAACTTTACTTGTAGGTTGTGGCAATAATAAAAAAGAAGAAGTAACTATAAACTTCTTTAATTGGGCAGAAAATATTCCAGATGATGTAATAAAAGATTTTGAAAAAGAAACTGGAATAAAGGTAGTTCAAGATACTTATGCAAATATGGGAGAAATGTATGCTAAATTAACATCTGGGTCAGTTCAATATGATTTAGCTGTTCCATCTGATTATATGGTTGATAGACTTAGAAAAGAGGGAAGATTAGAAAAGATAAACTTTAAAAATATTCCTAATTTTAGTAAGATAGATGATAATTTTAAAGGTAAATCCATTGATCCTAAAAATGAATATTCAGTTCCATATATGTCAGGAACAATAGGTATTTTATATAATAAGGATTTAGTTAAGGGTAAAATTGATAGCTGGAATAATTTATGGGATCCAAAATATAAAAAGAGTGTATTCATGTTAGATGATATGAGGGATGCTTTAGGAGTTTCATTAAAAAGGCTTGGATATTCAATTAATTCAACTAATCCAAAGGAAATAAATAAGGCTGCTAATGAATTAATAAATCTTAATAAAAATGGAAATCTTTTAGCTTATGGAGATGATGATTTATTAGATAAGATGGTTGCAGGGGAGGCTGCTCTTTGTGTTTTATGGTCTGGTGAGGGACTTCACTTAGCTGATGAGCATAAAAATTTAGCTTTTGTTGTACCGAAAGAAGGGGCAGATTTTTGGGTAGATTCTTTAGTAATACCAAAAGCAGCTAAACATAAAAAAGAAGCAGAGATGTTTATAAATTATTTATGTTCAAAAGATCCTGCATTTAAAATTGCTGATAAAATTGGATATACAACTCCTCAAAAAGAAGCTAGAGAAGAACAGTCAGATCATGTTAAAAATAATCCTAATGCATATATGCCTAAAAGTGTAATGGATAAATGTGAGACATATGAGTATTTAGGTGATAAGTTAAAACTTTATGATGAGGCATTTACAAAGGTTAAAAATAGATAAATATAAAATTTATTTAGAATAATTAAATATAAATATTATAAAATGCACCACAAATGTTAAACAAAATAAATTACATTTGGAGGTGCATTTTTATATTAAGTATTAGTTTCTTTTGTAATTAATATTATTCCAAATATAATTACTATAGGAATAGGCATATAACTAAGCCATGGTATTTCAGTTACAATGGAGGAAATACCAAAATTTCCAGAAGCAACTTCTTTTAAAGTAAATGAAATTTTGTTTATTGAAATAACAATTGGGATAATTAATAAAGAAATGCTAATTAATAAAATACCTAATTTTTTATACATAAATTACTCCTTAAGTTAAAAGATTCATTTTATACTTAATTCTATATTTTTACTTATATTCCTTTTTATTAAAATTAAGAACTATGGATATAATATTTGTTATAATATTGTAAAAATCAAAATAAAGTTTTAATTTAGTGAAAATACTACTATTTTAATTGAAATGTTTAGTATTATTATTGATAATAGTATTATGATATAATATGTTAATAAGAGGATAAAAAATTAATTAAAGGAGCTGAAATTTATGAGCGATAAAAGAGTAATTGATTTTAATGAATTAAAAAATAGAGTTAATGAAAAAGATATAGATAAATTTGAAGAATATATGTATGATTTACTTTATAAAACACAAACTGGTCAAATGACTTTAGGGGATTTTTCTGCTAATCTTTCAAAATATATGGTAGAGAATAACATATCACAAAAGAAACTTTTTGAAATTCAAAAGAAAGTTATGGAAAGGTATGGTTTTGATCCATCTGGAATGGAAGAAAGTTTAAAGGGTATGGGAATTGATTTAGATTCAGTAGATTTAGATAGTGATTATGAAATGTTAAGAAAAAAAGCATCATTTCAAGAAAAATATAATAAAAAGGTTGTAACAAAGCCTGTTGATGAATATTTTATAGAAAATGCTAATAATAAGGTTAAAATTATTTTGGATAAAGAAAAGGTCGTATTAATAAGTGAAGGGAATATAGACCTAAATGATAATGAATTAAATGAGTTTTTGTGTTCTTATAAGAAAATGGTAGATGGAGATGTATTAAAAATTACTATTTGTAAAAATAGCAATGTATATGATTATTAAAATTAAGGCTAGAGCTTTAAGCTTTGGCTTTTTTTATTTTAATTTTATTAGAAAAATGATATAATATTTTGATGAATGAGGTGATGAAATGAGCGGTATAGCAGGACAAGGTTGTGAAAGAATAATCCCAGAAGGGGATAAAAAACCTTTAAAAGACATAGAGAGAAGTATAGTAAAAAGATATAGAAAACATATTTGGTCTAAATTTGTTAAGGCTATTAAAAAATATAACTTAGTTGAAGAAGGAGATAAGATTGCTGTTGCAATTTCAGGAGGAAAGGATTCCCTTCTTATGGCAAAATTATTTCAAGAACTCCAAAAACATGGTCAAATAAAGTTTGATTTAGAATTTATCGCCATGGATCCAGGATATCATAAGCAAATAAGAGAACTTTTAATAGATAACTGTAATTATTTAAATATACCAGTACATATTTATGAGTCAGGAATTTTTAAAGTTATAGATGAGAAAGCTAGCGAGTATCCTTGCTATCTTTGTGCGAGAATGAGAAGAGGATCATTATATGCAAAGGCTCAGTCAATGGGATGTAACAAGTTAGCATTAGGCCATCACTATAATGATGTTATAGAAACAACTCTTTTAAATATCCTTTATTCAGGAAATTTTAAAACAATGCTTCCAAAACTTAAGTCAACAAATTTTGAAGGCCTTGAACTTATAAGACCAATGTATTTTATAGAAGAGGATTATATAAAAAGGTTTATTAATTATAGTGGAATATGGCCTCTTAACTGTGCATGTATGGTTGCGGCAAAAAAAATTGGTAATAAGAGATATGAAATTAAGGATTTAATAGAAAATCTTAAGAAAAATTTTGATGGCGTAGATAAGTCAATATTTAAAGCAGCTGAAAATGTAAATATGGATTCTATATTAGGATGGGAAAAGGATGGAGTTAAACATTCTTATTTAGATTTTTATGATGAAGAATAAAAATTAAATAATTCAAACCCAAAATGTTAGTTAATAACAACATTTTGGGTTATTTTTTTATGCTAAGTTTTCAATATGTTCTTTTATAGCATAGGCAACTCCATTTTCATCATTTTTTAAAGTTACAAAGTTGCACATCTTTTTAATTTTATCATCTGCATTACCCATAGCAACGCTATATTTTACTTTTTTAAACATTGAAAGGTCATTGAAGTTGTCCCCTATAGCCATAACTTCGTCTAATGAAATATTAAGGGAATTAGCAATATATTCAACTGCATTTCCTTTTGAGGAAAATTTACTTACTATTTCAAAATTATTCTCATGGGATGAAACAATAGATATATCATTAATATCCTTAAGAGCATACCTTCCCTTCATTAGCTTGTCCTTATCATGTGATACAACAGCAATATTGTAGCAAGGATAGTTAGCTATTTCATTTATTGAGTTTATTCTTTTTATATCTGCTGAATCATGAGAATTATAAAACATTTCAAGAATATCATCTAATATTTTTTCTTTTAGAGAACCATTAGTTTCTTTAGCTTTATAAAAGTCTGCAATTAATCTTTCTTTTCCATCTATAGGTTCAATCATATGTCCGTCAGTTGAGATAACATAATAAAAATTATTATAATGTAAATAAGGTAAAATCTTATTAATAGCAGATATATTTATAGAGAAAGATTTAAGTTCCTTTCCACAAGTTTTATGAATTTGAGAACCATTACTTGAAATAATATAAGGAGTGTTTATACCAGCAGTTTTTATTATATTTTTTGCACTATTAAATGTTCTTCCAGTTGAAATAATTACTTCTATTCCTTGTTTTTGAGCTTCAAGTATTGCTAAAATATTTTCTTTACTTATAGTACGATTTGAATTTAGTAAAGTTCCATCTAAATCTGTTGCAATTAATTTCATAAGATCCTCCTAAAAATAAATATTTAACTAATATTATTTTACTAAGAAAATTTTCAAAAGTACAATTAATATTTAATATTAGTTGTTTTTAGTTAAAAAATTGAATGATAAATTAATATAGTGATATAATCAAAATATATTAAAAATTAAAATATAAATAATTAACACATAAGAGATATGTAAGTAATAAAAAGATTAAAAAAATAATTATTAAATATTAGAAAAAAGAGGAGTGGAGCTTATGACTACAGAAGAAATAAAAGATATGGATGTAAATATACTTTTAAGTATAATAAATTTAAAACTTAGAGACTTTTATAATAATTTAGATGAGCTATGTTATGATTTAGATATTAATAAAGACATATTAATAGAAAGGTTGCAAAAGAAAAACTATAAGTATGATTTATCAATAAATCAATTTAAGAGTTTATAATTTATTTACAGTAAGTATGATAATCTTTTGCATTTAAAATTTCTATTTTTATAGAATAGATGTATTAGTATAGGGTATAATATAGTAAAGAATTTAATGGAAAGAAAGGAGGATTTTTTATGAATATGAAAAAGACAGGTAAACTAGCAGTTTTTATTATAGCAACAACAAGTTTAATTGCAACTTTAGTAAATGATAAAAAAAGAAAAGAGGAAAGCTTAAATAATGATAAAATTTAATAATTTAGCTTAAGGGTATACACAATGAAAAATCATGATAAAGATATCAAAAATACAAATATAGTTTCTGATAAGAAGCTATCTATGTACAAAAAGTTCTTTATGGAAAACTTAGATTGTATAAAGGAACTTTCAAATTATACAAAGGACACCTTTATAAAAATAAATTTAAAAGAAAATACAATTCAATTATTAGGTGGACCAATTAGAAATATATTTAATTTGAAAAATGGCTTAAATGAAATAGATATAAATGAATTTTTATCAAGTTTAGATGAAATTAGTAAGATTGCACTTGAAAATATAATTAATGATGAAGATAATTATGATATTAATGAATTGATCTTAATAGGAAAAAATAAGGATAATGATACAATTTGGATTAGATGTATTTTACAAAAGGTGATTGAAAATGGAGAGGATTTTTCATATATTGGAGTATTAAATGATATGACAGAGGAAATACTAAAAAATAGAGAATATAATAGAATAATTGAATATGATATGACAACTAAAGTTCCAAATAAGTATTTTATGAAGGATGTTGTAGATAATTATCTTTTAGAATTTGAAAAAAACGAAGAAATAGGAGCATTTTTATTAATAGATTTAGATAATTTTAAACTTATAAATGATATCTTTGACCATGAAGTAGGAGATATATTATTATTTTTAATAGCTGATAAATTAACATCAATTTTAAATGAATACGATATTATATGTAGATATAGTGGAGACGAATTTATAATATTTAAGCCTAATATTAAATCAGTAGATGAAGCAGAAAGTTTTGCTAAAGAAATTATAAATATATTTGACGAACAACTAATAGTTAGGGGAAATCAGTTAAATATAACTGCAAGTATCGGGATTTCAATATATCCACACAATGGAATAAACTTTAATGAACTTTTAAAATCGGCAGATACAGCAGTTTATTGTGCTAAAAGAAATGGAAAGAATTGGTATAAAATGTTTAATAGTAATCTTTCAATCGAACTAGAAAGGTTTTATAGCATTCAAAGGTATTTAAAAAATGCTATATCAAATGATGAATTATTCTTACTTTTTCAACCAAATATATCTTTAAAAGATTCAAAAATGCATGGAATGGAAGCACTTCTAAGATGGAATAGCAAGGAGCTTGGACTTGTACATCCAAATGAAATAATACCAGTAGCTGAATCTACTAGGTTAATCTTACCTATTGGAACTTTTATTCTCGAAGAAATATTTAAAAAAGCAAAACAATTGTTAATAGATGGATATGAAAATTTTAAAATTGCAATTAATTTATCAGAAATGCAATTAAGGTATAATACTGTAATTAATGATTTTGAGTACCTTATAAAAAAATATAATATACCTCCTAAATACATAGAAGTAGAAATTACAGAGAGTATTTTAATGAAATCCTTTGATAAAAATGTTAAAATACTAAATCAAATAAGAGATTTAGGAGTAAGTGTTGCATTAGATGATTTTGGAACAGGATATTCTTCTCTAAATTATTTAACTAAGTTACCTATTGATGTTTTAAAAATTGATAGAAGCTTTGTGGTAGACTTGATGAAAAATTTTAAAAGCAGATGTATAGTTGAAAATATTATAAATCTTTCTCACAAATTAGGAATAAGTGTAGTTGCTGAAGGTGTAGAAGAATTAGAACAAGTAAATTACTTAAAGAGTATAAATTGTGATAGTATACAAGGATATTATTTTAGTGAACCAGATGAATTTTCAAATATTAAAAATCTATTTAATAAGGAATTTTTAATTGAGTAATTATTATTAAATAATAAATTTTAATATAATTATATGATAAATATACCTCTATTTAAAACCTATTTAGTAAGGTTTTAAATAGAGGTATAAATTTTTTTATTTTATATAATTAAAATATTCTGGTGAGGATGGTGTAATTTTTTTAAATACATATCCTTTAGATTTATAATAGGAGATTATTTCAGGAAGGGCTTTAGCAGAATTTTTATTTATTGTTCCGCAATGCATTAAAAGTATTATTGAATTTTTATTACTTTTAGAATTTTTTACGTAAGTATTTGGACTTGCTTTATGATTTGCACCATCACCACTATCAACATTCCAATCATAAACTTTAAGATTATTTTTATGAAGTAAATTAATTAAAGATGGATTAAGCTTATAGTATGTATTATTACATCCAAATGGAAATCTTAAAATTGTTGGTTTTATATGAACTATATCATTTATAAGAGATTGAGTTTTAAGCATCTCATTTAAAAATTCCTCATTTGAAGAATAAAGTTTTTTCTTTTCATGAGTAAAGCTATGAAGTCCTATAGAATGACCATCTTTATGTATTCTTTTTAGTATGTCTTCTCGCCCTTTTATTTCATTACCTATTATAAAAAAAGTTCCTTTAACATCTTCTTTTTCTAAGGTATCTAAAATATCAGGAAGTACTTTAGTTGAAGGACCATCATCAAAAGTCAAATAAATTATTTTTTCTTCGTTGTTTTCGCAATTTTTAGCAGCAAAGGCTTTAAATGATGGCATAATAGACATTAATAATATTAAAATTAAAGTATTTAGAACTAATTTTTTCATTTATATCACCCTCTTTAAAAATTAATCAATAAATATATATTAAGCATAAATATTTAAATCTATACAAATTTAGATAATTTATAAAAAAACTCAATAAAGCTTTGAAAAAAAATTAAATTGTGTTATAATTTAATAAATAAAAAAGTAATCTTTAAATTAGTACAGAGATACTAGTAAGAAGCAAATAATTTTAAAACTACATATGCTAGGTTTATGTAGTAGTATTTAGAGATATTAAATCTTCTTACAGTATTTGTAAGAAGTTTTTTTTACCTTTTAAAGGCAGTTCAGAGAGGCTGAAAAAGGGAGAGGTTTAATAGATTTCTCCTAACAAATAGTAGGGAGTGATATTTTTATGCAATTATTTGAAACATATGATGTAAGAGTAGAAAAGAAGAGTTTAAAAGTTAGGGCTACAAGATGTATTTTGGCACTTCAACATTTAATAGCAATGTTTGGAGCAACAATATTAGTACCAATGCTTACAGGGTTAGATCCTTCAGTAGCTTTGTTTACAGCAGGATTTGGAACTTTAATATTTCACTTATGTACTAAAGGTAAGGTTCCAGTATTTCTAGGATCATCCTTTGCCTTCATTGCAGTAATAAATGTAGTAAAGGCACAATATGGAGATTTAAGATATGCTCAAGGAGGAATATTTGTAGCTGGATTTATGTACATATTAGCATCAATTATAATTAAAAAAATTGGTGCAGATAAAGTAAAAAAATTATTACCAGCTCAAGTTGTTGGGCCTATGATTATGGTAATTGGACTTACTTTAATACCAACAGCATTAAAAATGGGAAGTGAAAATGTTGTTTTAGCAGTTGTAACTTTAGGTACAACTTTATTAGTAAGATTTTTTGGAAGAGGATTTTTTAAACAAATAGCAATATTAGTTGGAGTAATAGTAGGATATACAGTAGCATTATATAGTGGGGTTGTAGATGTTAATGCAATAAAGGATGCAGCATTTTTTTCAATACCAAACTTTACATTACCAAAATTTAATATAGGAGCAATTGCAATAATATCACCAGTTGTTCTTGCAGTATTTATGGAACATATAGGAGATATAACAACAAATGGAACTGTAGTAGGGAAAAACTTTATTGAAGATCCAGGCTTAAATAGAACATTTTTAGGAGATGGACTAGCAACAATGGTAGCAGCTTTACTTGGAGGACCTGCAGAAACAACATATGGAGAAAATACAGGGGTTTTAGCAATAACTAAAAATTATGATCCATCACTACTTAGATTAACATCAATATTTGCAATATGTCTTGGCTTTATATCAAAATTTGGAGTGGCTATTAGAACAATACCACAATCAGTAATGGGCGGAATTAGTATAATGTTATTTAGTATGATAACTTTTATAGGATGTAAAACAATAAAGACTGGTAATATTAAATTTAATTGGAAAAATACTTTAGTTATAGGTTCTATATTATTTGTAGGATTAGTAGCACCATATATAAACCCAATGTTAGAGCAAAATTTTGGATTTATAATAGGAATAAAGGTAAGTGAGACTGTTACAGTATCTGGATTAAGTTTTGCAGCTATAGTTGGAGTTATTTTAAACTTACTATTAAATGGATTTAACAAAAAAGAAAGTAAATAAAATTTTATTAAACTAGAGAAATTTATAATATTTTTCTCTAGTTTTTGTATTAATAATCACAACTCTAACCTATTAATCATAATTTATATTATAAATTATTTTAGGGGGTTTTTCTTTGAAAAAGGAAATTAGAGGTAAAAATGAATATTCAAGAAATTTGAAGAGTACATCTAAAAAAGAAAAAGGGAAAATAACTGTCTATACATTAATGGATAATTTAAATGGAGAAAAGTTAAAAGGAATAAAGGTTAATTTATATATAATAAACGGAGTATCACCTTTTTTAGTAATGAGTAAATTTAGCGATAAAAATGGTAAAGTTGAATTTTTAAACATAGAGGATGGAAATTATAGAGTAATCGAGATTATAGATAAAAAAATATATGAAAAACCAAATTATATAAGATGGAATGAAATAAATATTTCAAATTATTGTAAAGAAGAAACAATATATGTTATAAATAAAAAGAAAAATTTATATAAAAGCTAAAAATAAACGAATCCAAAATAAATGGATTCGTCTATTTATTTTTGATATAATTTAATTTATTAGTTTATAGATAAGGAGAATTTTAAATGGAAAGATTTAAACTTAAAGTTGAAAGAATAAATGAAAAAGCAAAACTACCTAATTATGCACATGAAGGAGATGCAGGATTAGATTTATATTCTATTGAAGAGCTTATATTAAAACCTGGAGAAAGTGGATTTGTACATACTGGTATTAAAATAGAGTTACCTAAAAATACAGAGGCTCAAGTAAGACCTAGAAGTGGATTAGCTTTAAAACATGGTATTACAGTATTAAATACTCCAGGAACTGTAGACGAAGGATATAGAGGAGAAATAAATATAATATTAATAAATCATAGTAAAAAAGAATTTGTAGTTGAGGAAGGTATGAAAATTGCTCAAATGGTTGTTAAGCCAGTTTGGAGAGTTGATGTAGAGGAAGTTTCAAGTCTTTCAAATAGTGAAAGAGGAGAAAATGGATTTGGTTCAACAGGACTATAAAATTTGAAAGTTTAATTTAAATTAAATATTTAAAAAATAATTATATTAATTTATAAAAGAAAGACTCCAAATAATTGGAGTCTTTTTAGTTATTTAATTCCTCACTTAGAATTTCCCATTCTTCATACAAGGATTCTATTTTAGATTCTGTTTGTGAAATTTCTTTATTAACTCTTTCAGCTTCTTTAGGATTTGAATAAATTTCCTCTAAACATAAATCATTATTAAGTTTTTCTAAAAGTTCCTCAGAGGAGGAGATTTCATTTTCAACTTCTCTAAGTCTTGCTTTTTTACTTCTTATTTCTTTTTGAGCAAGTTTAACTTTTTTCTTTTCTTCTTTTATTTTAGTTTTAGTTTTGCCGTTTTGTATTTCTTCATATTCTTCAAAGCGAGTTGGATTTTTTTTCTTTTCTATATAATAGCTATAGTTTCCTAAATATTCATCCATTTCATTTTCTTTAAGTTCAACTATCTTATTTATAACTTTATTTAAGAAGTATCTATCATGGGATACTATAAGCATACTTCCATCATAATTTAATATAGCGTCTTCTAGTGCTTCTCTTGAAGGAATATCTAAGTGGTTAGTAGGCTCATCTAGAAGAAGAAAATTAGCTTTTGAAAGCATAAGTTTTAAAATGTTTATTCTACATCTCTCTCCACCACTTAATGTTTCGATTTTTTTAAATACATCATCACCAGTAAATAGGAATGATCCTAAAGCAGTACGTATTTTAGTTGTAGTTAGTTCTGGAAAGGAATCCCAAACTTCATCTAATATTGTTTTATTATAATCTAAATCAGATTGTTCTTGATCATAATATCCAATATTAACATTAGCACCTAAAATTGCTTTACCAGAATCACTTTTAACTTTTCCCATTATAATATTTAATAAAGTAGTTTTTCCTCTTCCATTTTCACCTATTAGAGCAATTTTTTCTCCTCTTTTTAAGTCAAAGGAAACATTACTAAAAAGTTTTGTATCTCCATAAGATTTTGAAAGATTCTCAACATGAAGTACGTCATAGCCGCTTTTAACTAGTGTTTCAAAAGATATTTTAGAAGCACCTTTTTCTTTATCAGGAACATCTAATTTATCCATCTTCTCTAAAGCTTTTTCTCTACTTTCAGCTTTTCTTATACTTTTTTCTCTATTAAAAGACCTAAATCTTTGAATAATTTCTTCTTGTCTTTTAATTTCAGCTTGTTGAAGGTTGTAGGCCTTAAGTTGAGAGTCATAATCTTTTTTTCTAAGTTCTAAATACTTAGTATAAGGAGCATTATAACAATTAACATGACCATTTATAACTTGAAATGTTTTGTTAGTAACAGCATCTAAAAAATATCTATCATGGGATATAACAAGTAAAGTGCCTTTATATGTATTTAAAAACTCCTCAAGCCATTCAATAGCTTCTAAATCAAGATGGTTTGTAGGCTCATCTAAAAGTAATATGTCTGGGGATTGAAGTAAAAGCTTACAAAGGGCAACACGGGTTTTTTGACCGCCACTTAATGTGCTTATTACATTATTAAAGTCATCTTCTAAAAATCCAAGTCCTTTTAATACTCTTGCTATTTCACCCTTATAAGTATAACCACCTCTGTTAGTATAAAGTTCTTGGCATGTAGTATAATCCTTTATTAATTTTTCATGATATGCTGCATTATTCTCATCATAAGGTTCTTTCATTTTTATTTCTAAAGAAGCAATTTTATTTTCTAAATCTATTAAATTTTTAAAAACATTACAAGCCTCTTCGTAAATAGTTCTATTTAAATCAAGATTTAAATGTTGTGAAAGATATCCTACTGTTTTATTTTTATCAATAAAAATGTCTCCAGAGTCTGGAGAAATATTTTTTGATAAAATTTTAAATAAGGTTGACTTACCTTCTCCATTTGGGCCAATAATGCCAACTTTATCACCTTCGTTAATTGATATTGTCACATCCTTTAATACATCTTGAATACCATAACTTTTTTTAATATTTCTGCAACTTAAAACAATCATAATATATCCTCACCTTATATATTTTAATAATTATCATATTGTTTAATTATACTATTTATAAGGGTTTATATCAATTTTATGAATAGTAAAAGGTTTTATTATTTTTAAATAGGTGATAAGATTAATATATAAGCATTATAATTTGGAGGGTAGAATGAAGTATAGCGAAGATAAAAAGGAGAAAGTATCCTTAAAGAAAAAGAAAAAAGAATTTAGTTTGTATAGCTCTGCTTATGAACTTTTTAAGGAAAAGGGAATAAACTATACATCTATTGATGAGATAGTAAAGAGAGCAGGAGTTGCAAAGGGAACATTTTACTTATATTTTAAAGATAAATATGATGTGGTAAATAAATTAATATTATTAAAGAGTACAACACTTATAAAAGAAGCGTATAAGGCCACTAAAGAAAAAAATTTTGAAGAACTTGAAGATATGGTGCTTTATTTTACTGAATATATAATAGATTATTTTAAAGAAAATAAACTTCTATTAAAAATAGTAAATAAAAATTTTTCTTATGTTATACATACTAAAACAAAGCTTTTAGATAAGAGTGAAGAAGTAGAGGAGATTATAGATACATTTGTAAATAAATTAGTAGAAAGAGGATTATCAGAAGAGGAAGGTCATATAACTTTATTTATGATAATTGAACTAGTAGGAAGCGTATGTTATAGTTCTATAATATTAAAAGAACCAGCAGATATTGAAGAAATAAAACCAATATTATTTAAGAAAGTAAAAGCTATGCTTAAATAAAATAAAACCAAGCAATATATTGCTTGGTTTTATTTTATTGTCGTCCATCTTTAGATAGTAAAAATCCAAGTTGAGGTTCCCCATTTAAAAGTCCAAGTACATATATAGTTTGAAACTCACCAGGTGCAATAGAAAGGTTAGAAATTGTTTTGTTAATAGCGTTTGCACCTGAAAGGGAAAGAACAAAATTATAAGACCCAGGAGATAAAGGATAATATCCTGTTGTTTCTAAATATTCAACTTGGTTAAATAACATTTCTCCATTTTTTGTAGAAAGAGAAATTAAAGGAGTATTTGGAGAAAGATGAATAAATCTTAAAAAAGAGATATTAGTACCAGCCTTTGAAGCACTATCTTTTAGTTTAAATAAAGAAAGTCTAGAATTATTAGTAACTATACTTACAGTTAATGCATTTCCAGGCAGTAGTGTTAAATTTTCAGTAAAAATAGGAGTATCATATGTTCCTGTAGGATAAATTTCTATTAAATATTCTAAAGGTGCCAATTCAACATAATCTGTTAAATCACCAAATTTACAATTTGAAGCAAGTAAAGTTCCGTTACCATATATATCAACTGAAGGAGTATTAGGAACTGCATGAATAAATCTAATTTTGCCTTTTAAATCAGGAAGGCTATCTCTTAACATAAACAATGTAAATCACCTACTCTCTATTACAGTAATTATTAGTTAAAACAATAATACGTTTAATTAAAGTCTTAGCAATTGGAAAAGGAATTCTATAAGATTCTAAGGTTTTTAAAATCATTGGATTATTTCTTCTTATTTTTTGAAATATTGCTTCAGGATTACATTTATAAGGATATCTTTCTAAATTTCCTAAAAGTTCATCTTCATTTAAATCCATATCAAAATCTCTTAAAACATCAGTTGGAGTAGGAACTGAATAATTATAATCTAAATCTTCATTAGCTCCTTTATTATATGAATATAATTCAGTAGATTTTTCTAAAACATCATTAATAACTTGTTTTCTTAAATCAATCTCATTTTCTGTAATAGTTGATGAAAGATTAATAAAAGAATCTGAATTTCTCGAATTATTAAGATTAAAATTGTCAAAATTTAATGTAGGGTTCCATCCTGAATTTAAATTATTAAAAGGGTAGGCTACATTAAAAGTCTCAAAATTATTTTCTTCATCAATAATAGACATATATTTTTTATCTGGTTTCATTTTTACCTCCAAAGAATACTATAGTATTAAATATATGAAGTCTAAATAGTCTTGTTACTTCTATGAATATTCATAATAGTTTATGTATAGAACAATAAATATAACAATAGAAATTTAAATGAATATTATATAGTGGAGGGATATACAATGGGAAAGGATAAAAATATTTTAAGGAAGGAACTTTTAGGTATAGAAAGTAAAATTAAATTGAGAAATGGAAAAAAGGTTTGTCAAATAAATTTTGATAACGCTGCAACAACTCCTCCATTAAGAAGTGTAGTTTGTTATATAAATGAGTTAATTAAATATTATGGATCAATTGGAAGGGGAACAGGACAAAAATCTACTAAAACAACAGAACTTTATAATGATTCAAAGGAATATTTATTAGATTTTTTTAATGTTAGAAATAAAGATGATTATACAGTTATATTTGTTAATAACACAACAGATGGTATAAATAAAATAGCACAAACACTTCTTAGTAAAGATGATTTAGTTCTTACAACTAGAATGGAACATCATTCAAATGATTTACCTTGGAGAGTTAATTGTATGGTAGACTATGTTGAAGTAGATATGATGGGAAGGCTAGATTATGATTCATTAAATGAAAAATTAAATAAATATAGTGGAAAATTTAAATTCTTAAGTATAGCTGGAGCATCAAATGTTACAGGATATATAAATGATATTCATAGAATAAGTGCTTTAGTGCATAACCATGGTGGAAAAATAATTGTAGATGGTGCCCAATTGGTTCCTCACATTAAAGTAGATATGAAAGGAAAGTCTTCTAATGAAGATATTGATTTCTTAGTGTTTTCAGCTCATAAATTATATGCACCTTTTGGAAGTGGAGTAATTATTGGAAGAAAAGAAGATTTTAATAAAAATTTTCCAGATAGAGAGGGAGGCGGAATTGTAGAATTAGTAAAGGACTTCGAAGTAAAATATTTAGAAACTCCAGAGAGAAATGAGGCAGGTACTCCAAACTTTTTTGGAGTTATGGCTATGGTAAAAGCATTAAAATCTTTAGATCAAATTGGATTTGACAAATTAATAAATAGAGAGAAAATGCTATTTGAGATTTTAAATAAAGGATTAAATAGTATACCAAATGTAATAAATTATGGAGATACAGAAAATATAAATGACAGATTAGGCATATCTGTATTTAATATAAAAAACTTATATCACAAAGATGTTGCAACCATGCTTGCTTTAGATAAAGGGATAGCTGTGAGACATGGAATGTTTTGTGCACACCCTTATTGTAGAAGACTAATTAATATAGATGAAAATAAATTGGATGAATATTTAAAATATAAAAATGACAAAATGCCAGGAATGGTAAGAGTGAGTTTAGCATCTTATAATACAAAATATGAAATATATGAACTATTGAATGAGATTGAGTATATATGTAAAAAATATAGTGGAAAGTAAAATAATTAATTTGAAGTGATAAAGATGAAAAAATGTATTTATTGTAATAGAGAAATTCCAATTAAGTATTTATTTAAAGAAATAAATTTAGATAATATAAAATGTCCATATTGTTCAAAAAAATTAAAAGTGAATAAAATATCTAAATTATTAAGTATTTCTTTACTTATTTTAGGAATTTCATTAATAAGTATATTACCATTTAAATACAATGTAAAAATAATATATATTTTTATATGGATTTATTTATCAAGTAAAGTATTTAGACCTTTATTATATGTATATGAATAAAAGCACAGCTTTAAGCTGTGCTTTTATTGGGTCATATTATTTATTGAAAACTTTGTATTTTGGAATATTATTTTCAAAGTACAAAGTAGGAGTTCCTTCAAAAAGTGGAGCAAAATAATTATAAGCTTCTTCAGTTAAATTATTTCCTTCTTCATTAATCCATTCTTTTGGAAAATATTTAACATTATTTGCAACCTTTGAGGCTTCAACTTCAAAGAAAGAAGTCTTATAAGGGAAACTACTTTCTCTTTTAATGCAAACCATAGAACCATTTTTATTTTCTTTTGAATATTTTAATGCCTCAAATCCAGCAAGATAAGCTTCTTCAATATCTACATTTGATGCACAATGCATAGCACATCTTTGAAGCACACCAAGTTCTAAAGCCTTAACTCTAGTTGATATACCAGCTTTTAATATAAGCTCTCTTAGGTATTGACCAACACCACCTAATTGAGTATGTCCAAATGTATCCTGTGAAACACATTCAAATTCAGTTATAAATTTTCCAGAAGCATCTCTTAGTCCTTCTGAAGCTACTATGTAAACTTGATTTTGTTCATTAAATTTTTTTCTTACATCTAATAAGAATTTTTCTTTATCAAATGCTTTTTCAGGTAAATATATAAAGTCTGCAACTTGTTTTCCATTCATTCTTGCACAACATGCAGAAGCTGCAAGCCATCCTGTATCTCTACCCATTGTTTCAATTATAAAAATTCCGTTGTTAGTATAAACTGATGAGTCAAGATAAGTTTCAAGTACAACAGTTGAAATAAACTTAGCAGCACTTCCAAAGCCTGGTGTATGATCTGTATACATTAAATCATTATCTATTGTTTTTGGAATTCCTATAAATTGAATATTTGATCTAATTTCTTTTCCGTATTTTGATAATTTTGCAATAGTATCCATTGAATCATTTCCACCTATATAGAAAAATGCTTCAATGTTGTATTCTTTTAATATATTAAATAATTTATTATATTCTTCTTTAGATTCTTCACTTGATTTTAATTTATATCTACAAGAACCTAATCCTGATGATGGAGTATATTTGAATGTATTTAATTCTTCCTCAGATATAGCGGATAATTCAATTATTTTTCTATTTAGTATACCTTCTATTCCGTTTAATCCACTATAGACCTTATCATATAATTTTAGTTCTTCGTTTGCTTTGACTAAACCAACAACACTTGAATTAATTACTGAAGTTGGTCCACCTGATTGTGCAATAATACAATTTGACATAAATACTCTCCTTTAGAACGTGTTTATTTAGCATATGTGTTATACTATTTTAATATTAATCTACTCTATTTAATACTATACAACAAAAAATATATAAAATAAAGACTTTTTTAAAAAAATTTTAAAAATAGCATAAATTATTAAAGTTACAACTATTAATTAATAGTAAAGTATTTTATAGGAAGGATAATGTTTTAGAATGAGTGTAATACTAATAATATTAATTGGGGTTGCGTTGTCAATGGATGCATTAGGAGTAACTTTTAGTATAGGAGTTTTACCTAATGTAAACAATAAAAGTAAATATATTTATATATTTTCCTTTGGTTTTTTTCAGTTTGCTTTAATGTTTTTAGGTGGGTTTATAGGAAATTTATTTAATATGTTAATTAGTATACCAGAATCACTAGGAGGAATGGTAATCGGTGTAATTGGGATAATAATGATAATTGATGCAATTAATAAAAAAGAAAATTCTATATTACTAAAAAAATCAATGAACATATTTTTGGGAATATCTGTAAGTATAGATGCCTTGGTTATAGGATTTACATTAATGAGTAATATAAATTTACTATGTTTATTTGTTAATTCGATCTTAGTAGGACTAATAACATTTATGATATGCTATATTGGTATTATTGTATGCGATTATATAAAGAAAATATATTTTGTAGAAAAATATGCAAACTTTTTTGGAGGGATAATTTTAATAATAATGTCATTAAAAATGATTTTCTTTTAACCATTTAAAATTAATAGGATAAGTGTTAATATTATTATATAAAAATCTTTTAGAACATAGGGTAGGAGTAGTAATGAACGTACAAAATATATTAAAAGATAAAAATATGAAAGTAACAAAAGCTAGAATGAATATTCTAACAATATTACTTAATAATAAAGATGGAATGACAGCAGAAGAGATTTTTGACATATGTAGAGAAAGTCAAATAAATATAAATTTAAGTACAGTTTATAGAACATTAGATGCCTTTTATGAACATAAAATAATTGATAAATTTATATTAGAAGATGGCGTATCTTCTTACAAACTTCACAAAAGCACCCACAAATATATATTAGAATGTGATATATGTCATAAGGAAGTTGAAGTACCATGTCCTATTGGTCAAATAGAAGAGTTAATTAAGAGACAAACTGGTTTTACACTAACTGAGCATAATATTGAAATAAAAGGTGTGTGTGAGGAATGTAAAAAAACATCTCAAAAATAATTTTTGAGATGTTTTTTTATTTATGAATAAATTTTTTCACTATTATAGTTAAAAGTAATGTTACTACAGAAACAATTGCAATTGTTCCACCAGGTGCACTATCTCCATAATAAGATAGAACCAATCCAAGCATTATATCAATAAAACCAAATAGTATTGAAAAAATAAGAGTTTTATTGAAGTTTTTATTAAGTTGTATTGCTGTTGCAACAGGAACAACAATTATAGAAGATATAACAAGTATACCCATTATACGAATAGACATTGATATTGTTGCACCAATTAACATAGTAAAAATATAATTTATTAATTTTACTTTTATTCCAGTTGTTTTTGCACCTTCTTCATCAAAAGTAACATATACAAGTTTATTATAAATAAAAAGTAATGTTATTAAACATACAATTCCTGTTATAAGTATTAAAATTATATCATCCTTTGTTACAGTAAGTATGTTACCAAATAAATAGGAATTAACATTTGCAGAAGCTTTTCCACTACTTATTAATATTATTGCAATACCTAAACTTAGTGTAAGTACAATAGACATTACAAGTTCTGCATAACGTTTATAATAATCTCTTAAAAATTCAATAATAAGAGCACAAAGTGTAGTAAATAAAAAAGCTGTTATAATAGGATTTATTCCCATTACAAGACCAATGGCAACTCCAGCAAAGGAAGAATGTGAAAGAGTATCTCCAATCATTGAATATCTTCTAAGAACCAAAAAAAGTCCTATAAAAGGGCATAATATTGATATTATTCCTCCAGCAATAAAAGCATTTCTCATAAAATCTAGTTCAAACATAAAATATAACCTTTCTATAAATTAAGAATTTTTTTGTTTAATGAATCTTTATGCTTTAAGTATTCATCAATTGTATAAAGAGTTGGATTTCCTTCTATAACTTCAAGTATATGAGTTGAATATTTTAAAGCCATATTAACGTTATGTTCAACAGAAATTATAGTTTTTCCATTTTCTTTATTTAGCTTGCTAAGTAGTGAGTAAATTGAAACTTGATTTTTAAAATCTACTCCAGTTGAAGGTTCATCTAAAATAATAAGTTCTGGGTTTCCCATAAGAGCTCTTCCTATAAAAACTCTTTGTTGTTGTCCCCCTGAAAGACTCCCTATTAATTTGTTAGTAAATTCAAGCATGTTTACTTTGTCTAAGGCTTTTTCAATTTCACTTTTATTTTTAATACCTATTGAATTGCCATGAGTTTTTAAAATTTCATAAACCGAAATAGGAAATTGAGAATTAAAACTTTCAACTTTTTGAGGGACATAAGCTATTCCTTTAGCATTTACAGTAATAGTTCCAGAAGTAGGTTTAAGTAGTCCAAGTATTAATTTAACGAGTGTAGTCTTTGCACTTCCATTTTCTCCGATTATAGAAAGGTAAATTCCTTTTGGTATATTTAAATTAACATTTTCTATAAGATAAGGAGGTTTATTTGTATATGAAAATGTAAGATCTTTTATATTAATCAAATTATCATCTCCTAAAAATAGTTACCATTTATTATACACTTTTGTGCAAATGATTTGCAAGATTAATAAATTTATTTTAACAGATAAGAATTATTTAATTTCCAAATATTATTTTTCTTAATTAAATGACATTCAACTTTCTGAGAAGTATGAGGCTTTTCTTTTGAAAGACCAAAAGCTTCAACTACTGCATAAGAGCCATCTGAAAATTTAAGTTCCATATTCTTAACTCTTAAAAAAGCATTGTCTACATTAGTAGTCATAATGTATTCAACTGCTGTTGATATATTTTTGCATTTAAAATAAGTAAAAGTTTTTTTTGCTATAAATATAGATGATAATATTAATAATAAAATTATACATAATGATATTCGTCTTCTCTTTCTTTGATTAATTTTAAAAAGTTTTTTTCTACTAATTTTTCTATTAAGATTTTTATTTTTATTATTGACCAAAAAAATCACTCCTAAAAATTTTATAATAAAATATTACCATATTTTACCATAAAATAAAATTAAAATAATATTTGGTAATAATATTTTATAAAATAGTAACTATGGTTTATAATAAGAATAAAGGATAATTTAAGGACAGTTAGGAAGGAAGATTAATATGGATTTTTCAAGTTTAGTTTTAATGGAAAAAGATAAAAATACAGGATTTATTTCAAAAGAATTAGGAAGCTTTAGCGTAGATGAAGGAGCTTTATTTGTTAAAAAGTTTTATGTAGAAGATGGAGTGGTTAACGTATATTTTGATACAAACAAGGATGTTTTAGAATGGGAATATTCAGCAATATATGATTTATTTAACGAAGATGTATTTAGAGAAAAAGGATATATACTTGAAGAAGACTTAGAAGAATATAATCCAACATTTATTTTAAAATTTGATTATTTAAACGATCATAATTTAATGCAAGAAAAGGTTAACGAAATAATTTCATTAATAAAATTAGAAATGGAAAATGTATTTAAAAATATAGATGGAAAAGAAGAAGAATATAAGGAAGAAATTTAGAACATATTAAAAAATATACATAAATAAAATTTAAAAGGAGGATAAAAAATGGCTGAAAACATATTGAAAAACAGAAGTGACATTAAAGCTGATGACAAATGGAAAATAGAAAAAATTTATTCATCAAAAGAAGAATGGGAAAAAGACCTTGATAAATTAAAAGAAGAGGCACCAGTTCTTAAAAACTTTATGGGAAAATTAAATGAGCCAAAGGTTGTTTTGGAGTATTTAAAAGAATCAGAAAGAGTTTCACGTTTATTAGAAAGGCTTTTTATATACGCTCATTTAAAGAGTGATGAAGATACAGGAAACAATGAAAATCAAGCTAGAATGAGTAAAATAGATGCATATATGGCTGAAGTATCAAGTTATTCTGCATATTTTGTACCAGAAATATTAGAACTTGGAGAAGAATATATAAATAAAGCTATGGAAGAAGTTCCAGAACTTAAAGCTTATAAATTTACTTTTGATAACATATTAAAGGAAAAGGAACATGTGTTAACCAAAGAAATGGAAGAGTTAATGGCACAGGTTTCAGACTGTTTAGAAGGACCATCTTCAATTTATACTATTCTTAGTAATGCAGATATGACTTTCCCAAAAATAAAAAATGAAAATGGAGAATTAGTTGAACTTACAGAAGGAAATTATTCATCATTTATAAAATCTAAAGATAGAAGAGTTAGAGAAGATGCTTTTAAAGCTTTATTTGAAACATACAATAAATTAAGAAATACTTTTTCAACAACATTAAGTTCATCAATTAAAAACTTTTATTTTGATGCTAAGGTTAGAAAGTATAAATCTTGTTTAGAAGCTTCACTTAAACCCAATAACATTCCAGTTGAAGTTTATAAAGAAGCTGTAAAAACAATAGATAACAACTTATCATCTCTTCATAGGTATGTTTCATTAAAGAAAAAAATGCTTGGACTAGATGAAATTCATATGTATGATTTATATGTACCTGTAGTTGAAACTCCAAAGGAACATATAGAATTTGATGAAGGTGTAAAAATTGTACTTGAAGGATTAAAACCATTAGGGGATGAATACCTTAACATATTTAAAGAAGGAATAAAATCAGGATGGATAGATAAATATGAAAACAAGGGTAAAAAGGGAGGAGCTTACTCTTGGGGTTCTTACGATACAATGCCTTATGTTTTGTTAAATTATAATTATGAATTAAATGATGTATCTACATTAGCACATGAAATGGGACACTCAATTCATAGTTATTACTCAAATAAAAATCAGCCATATTTTTATGCAGGATATACATTATTCTGTGCAGAAGTTGCTTCAACAACAAACGAAGCATTACTTATTCACTATTTAATAGATAAAGAAACTGATAAAAACAGAAAGTTATATTTAATAAATCAAGAACTTGAACAAATAAGAACAACAGTATTTAGACAATTAATGTTTGCTGAATTTGAATTATATAGTCATGAAAATGTAGAAAATGGTAATCCACTTACAGCATCTGATTATTCAAGAAAATGGCATGAATTAAATGAAAAATATTTTGGTAATGATATAATAATAGACAAAGAAATAGATATAGAATGGGCAAGAATTCCACATTTCTATTCAGATTTTTATGTTTATCAATATGCTACTGGATATGCAGCTGCATCAGCTTTTGCAAATTCAATTTTAAATAATGAAGAAAATGCTGTAGAGAAATATAAATTATTCTTAAAGAGTGGTGGAAGCGATTATCCAATAAACATATTAAAAAATTCAGGTGTTGATATGACAACTTCTAAACCTCTTGAAGCTACAATTAAGAGATTTAATGAATTATTAGATATGTTAGAAGAAACATTATAAAAAATTACAATAAGTATAAAGAAATTTAATGTTCTAATTTAAATAGAACATTAAATTTCTTTTTTATTTTAAAAATTGCATTTTCTTTGAAAAGATTAAATCTATATTTTATAATGTATTTAAATATAAAATTTGTGGGAGGATATATGAATAATTTTAATGAGAGACTTTTTGGTTTTCTTTCAAATAACCAAGGATTTTATATGCAGCAATATTTTAGTAAATTTCATAAAGAAGAAAGATGGATTGCTATTAAAGATTTAGAAGATGGAATATATGCTGTAATAATATCAAAAGAATCTGAAGAAGATATTGATTTTAAAGAAGGGTATGAGTACTTAAGTACTTTAGAAAAAAGATTTTTATTAAATAGTGTAGTAATAACAAATGGGGAATACATAAAAGGAACAGATAATTATAAAAGTAAGCTTGTTTATAATAATAAATTAGATAAAGTTATATATTGCGATGAACCTTGCAAACCATTAATGGAATGTTTAAGGATAATATATGAAGAAAAAAGCTCTTCCAATATTTATTATAATATTAAAAATATAATTAAAGAAAGTCCAGTAACTAGTACATTAATAATTATAAATATTATAATATTTATAATAACTGCTATAATGTCTAGAAGTATAATGGATATTAATACAATGGTATTAATTGAATGTGGAGCTAAAGTAAATTATTTAATAAATAAAGGTCAAATATGGAGACTTCTTACATGCGCCTTTTTACATGGTGGACTTATACATATAGCACTTAATATGTATTCCTTATTTATTGTAGGAACAGTAGTTGAAAAAATATATGGATGGAAAAAGTATTTAGGAATATATTTTTTATCTAGTATAACATCAAGTCTTTTAGGATATCTTTTAGGACCAGAAATGATTTCAATAGGTGCATCAGGAGCTATTTTTGGAGTTTTAGGAGCATTTTTATGGTTTGCAATAAAAGAAAAGGAAAATCTTCAAAAGGGTGTTTTGGGAAATATAATAGCAGTTATAGTATTAAATCTTTTTATAGGATTAACATCATCTAATATTGATAATCTAGGTCATATAGGAGGATTTATAGGAGGATTTACACTTTCTGTAATGCTATATAAAAAAAGATAAATTTTCATCGGAGGACTGGATATATGGAAAGAAATATGACTTATGATAGAGTTGTAACTTATTTATTTCTAATTGTATTAGCTATTACAACTGTTTGGGATATTATTTATAGAGGAGGAGAAAAAATCCCTAGAATAATATTAATTCTTGTAACTCTTATAATACTAAAATTAATATTCAAACATACATTTTTAAAAAAATCAAAAGTGATGTATGTAGCAATAGAGATATTTATATTTTTCTCAATGTATTTAGCAAATGTATTAAATTTTTATGCTATAGAGTTGTATGATAAAGTTTTACATTTTGCATCAGGATTTTTAATAGGAATTTTTGGCTTTGTAATATATACTTATTTATTTGGAGGAAAAAATAATAAAGATATAAAACCTATGGCAATGGTTATATTTACAATAATGTTTTGTATAGCTTGTGCAGGAGCATGGGAAATATGGGAATTTACAACAGATAGTTTATTTGGATTAACTGCTCAAAATGGATTAGAAGATACTATGTATGATATAATATTTGGGACATTAGGAGGAATCCTTATGACAATTTTTATATATAGATATTCAAAAGGAAAGAAGAATAAATTACTAGATAAAATAATAAGTGAAATACAAGAATAGAACATAGAAAAACGATTAATATAATTATATTAATCGTTTTTTATTTATATATTTAATTGTAAAAATAATACATTGAAATCATATCTTTAATATCTTTTTTTATTATGATTTTATGCAAATAATCTTTACAGTTAGTAAATTTTTTATCTTTATAAAGTTTATTAAAATGATTTTTTTCACTTTTACATAGTGAATCTTCTAAAATATAATAGACACTTTTAAGGGCTTTAATATAATTTTCTTCAGTAGGTTCTTTATATATAAGGGGATCAATAAATTTATAAAATTCAATTATGCCTTTACTGTTTAAAATATCTTCTGCTTTTTCAAAAATATAAGTTCCTTTTTCTTTTAAATAATATTTGTATGATAATAATTCATTTAATTTATTGTTGTAGCTTAATGAATTATTAAGTTCTTTTATAGAATTAATACATTTAATAGCAGAAAAATCTTTATCTTTAACTTCAGTCATTATATCTATATCTAAGTCTTTAAGTGAATTAATATAATCTAAAAATTTATTACAACTTATAGTTTTAGAGTGAGAACCTTTCTTTTTTAGTTTGTTCTGCTCACTAAAATGAACTTTAATTGCACCATCATCTTTTCCCCAAGTGTGTTTAATTAAATTTAATATAGAATAATTATCAGATTGTGAATTTTCGTAACAAATATAATGAAGGTTATCATAAATAATTGGAATTGAACACTTTTCACTAATATAAAGTAAATCATTAATTCCATAGTTTTTTTCATCATTTTCAATTACTAGTCTATTTTTTATGTTATTTGAAAGATGATTATAGTTATAAATAAAATTATTTATAGCTTTAGCTTTATCATTATATACTCCTCCTATATGAAGAATTATTTTAGATGAGAAATCTAAATTTAAGCTATCTAAAAATAAGCAGTGGTAATTTAAATCCATTATAGATTTTGAAACTGTTTTAGCATTTGTACTATTTATAACTGTATATTGTCCAGGGTGCATAGACACTCTTATAGAATTAGTCTTTATTAAATTTTCAATTTTATTTAAATCATCTTTAAAATATTTATTCCAATTAAAATTGTTAATTGTATGACTTCCAAAAGGAATTATATCAGAGCTTATTCTAAATAATAATATACCTTTAGAAATATTATATTCTAATATTTTTATAAGATCTTTTAGGTTCAAATTTATACAATTAATTAATGTTTCTTCTGAATAATTTTTTAAGGTGAAAGTTCTAGTAGTTCTATTATTAAGTTTTAATGGCGTACATGCATAGCCTATTTTCATAACACACCTCCTAAATATATGTATTATTAGTTTTACAAAATATTATTTTAATAATACATAAAATAATTAAATTTTAAATTTGTATTCTATATGTCTATTTAAATTAAATTTTGAATTCTAGTAAAAATATAAAAAATACTAAATTTAATAGTAAAATTAATTAGAAAGTTGTATTATATAATTAAATTAGCAATTAATTATAAAGGGGCGTTAAATTATGAATGGAAAACAATATGTTGAAAATGTATTAGAAAAAGTAAAAATAAGAAATGCAGGAGAAAAGGAATTTATAGATGCAGTAACAGAAGTTACAACTTCATTAATACCTGTTTTTGATAAAAATCCAAAGTTTATAGAAGCTGGACTTTTAGAGAGAATGGTTGAACCTGAGAGACAAATATTTTTTAGAGTTCCATGGGTTGATGATAATGGAAAAGTTCAAGTAAATAGAGGATTTAGAATTCAATTTAATAGTGCTATAGGACCTTATAAGGGAGGACTTAGATTTCATCCATCAGTTAATCAAAGTATTATAAAATTTTTAGGATTTGAGCAAGTGTTTAAAAATTCTCTTACAGGTTTACCAATAGGCGGAGGTAAAGGTGGTTCAGATTTTGATCCTAAGGGAAAATCTGATAATGAAGTAATGAGATTTTGTCAAAGTTTTATGGCAGAACTTTGCAAACATATTGGAAGTGATATAGATGTTCCAGCTGGCGATATTGGGGTAGGTGCTAGAGAGATAGGATACATGTATGGATACTATAAGAAGTTAAGAAATACAAGCGAACAAGGTGTTTTAACTGGAAAAGGCTTAACTTATGGAGGTAGTCTTGGAAGAAAAGAAGCTACTGGCTATGGTTTAGTATTTTTTACAGAAGAAATGCTTAAGGATAATGGAACTAGCTTTAAAGGAAAGAAAGTTGTTATATCAGGATCAGGAAATGTTGCAATATATGCAGCGGAAAAAGCAAGTGAACTTGGAGGCAAAGTTATTGCACTTAGTGATTCAAATGGATATATATATGATGAAAATGGAATTGATTTAAATATAGTTAAAGATATAAAGGAAGTTAAAAGAGGAAGAATAAAAGAGTATTTACAATATAAAAATACTGCCAAATATGAAGAGGGTTGCAAAAATATTTGGAAGATTAAATGTGATATAGCTCTTCCTTGTGCAACTCAAGGAGAAATAGATGAAGAAGCTGCTAAAGTTCTTGTAAATAATGGAGTTTTAGCTGTATCAGAAGGAGCTAATATGCCTTCAACATTAGAAGCAATTAAAGTATTTAAAGAAAATAATATTATGTTTGGTCCTGCAAAGGCTGCAAATGCTGGAGGAGTTGCATGTTCTGCTCTTGAAATGTCACAAAATAGTATGAGATTATCTTGGGGAGAAGATGAAGTTTTACAAAAGCTTAAAAATATAATGGTTAATATATACAAAAACTCAAGTGAAGCAGCTAAAGAATATGGAGAAGAAGGAAATATTTTAATGGGAGCAAATATTTCAGGGTTCTTAAAGGTTGCAGATGCAATGATGGCTCAAGGAATAGTTTAAATTTTATTATTAGAGTAGACTTAATTTTATGTCTACTCTTTAATAAATTTTATATAAATTTGTAAATAAAACATTATATAAGGGAGTATATTTAGAAATTCTTAAATATTTTTAATTTTTATATACTTGATTTTTAACTGCTATTGAATTATATTTAAAAGGACGTACTTTTAGAGAAAATAGAAAATAAATGGGGAAGAATTTCCATTTGTCATTAGGAGTGAATTTAATGGGAAACTTAATTTATGCCGTAACAGCAGCGTTTCAATTTTTCGTATTTTTTATAACTATGTATTATTTAATACTAGGTTTCTTCGGATTATATAGAAAAAAAGAAAAGAAAGATTATACGCCAGTTAAGAAGTTTGCAATGATTGTAGCTGCTCATAATGAAGAGGTAGTTATAGGTAAACTTATTGAGAGCATGGCAAAACTTAATTATCCAAAGGAATTATACGATGTTTTCGTAATAGCAGATAATTGTACTGATAAAACTGCAGAAATATCAAGAAGTTATGGAGTAAATGTTTTTGAACGTTCCAACAAGGAAAAAAGAGGAAAAGGTTATGCTCTTGAGTGGATGTTTGATAAACTTTTTAAAATGGATAAAAAATATGATGCAATATGTATATTTGATGCAGATAATTTAGTACATGAAGATTTCTTGAAGGAAATAAACTCAAAGATGCTAGAAGGATATAAAGTTGTACAAGGATATATAGATAGCAAAAATCCAAATGATTCTTGGATTGCAACATCTTATTCAATAGCCTTTTGGTCACAAAATAGAATGTTCCAATTAGCTAGAAATAATGTTGGATTTTCAAATCAATTAGGTGGAACAGGTTTTGCAATTGATACAGGAATGTTACAAGAATTAGGATGGGGTGCAACTTGCCTTACAGAAGATTTAGAGTTTACATGTAAGCTTGTATCTAATGGAGAAAAAGTTGGTTGGGCACATGATGCTAGAATATTTGATGAAAAGCCACTAACTTTAAAACAATCTTGGTCACAAAGAAAAAGATGGATGCAAGGATTTACAGATGTTGCATCAAGGTATTTCTTTAAATTATTAAAAGAATCAATAAAGCAAAGAAAATGGTACATGTTTGATTGTGCTTTATATGTAATGCAACCTTTTGTAACATTATTACTTGGTGCATCAGCACTTTTAACTTTAATTCAAGGTAATTTTGGAACACCAGATATATTTGTACTAAGTAGTGCATTTAGTGATATAGGATGGAAAGTATTTATTATATGTCAATTTCTAATTACACCTTTAGTATTAAAACTTGAAAAGAAGGTTTCTACGGGATTTTTTGCAATAATATTCATATATTCTATGAATGTATTTATATTACCAATATTAGCTGCTAAAATAGATAGCAACTATGGTTTTTGGATTGTAACACTTGCATTTAATTTAATAATGTTATTAGTAGCATTTATAGCATTAGGTAAAAGTGGAACTTTATTGTTTATAAGATTCTTATTATATGGATTATATACAATAACTTGGATTCCAATTACAATTCAAGGTATATTAAATAAGAATAATAAAGAATGGAGTCACACTAAACACGTAAGAAACGTTGAAATATGTGATTTATAAAGTTTAAGGATTTAAGACTAACATTTAGTCTTAAATCCTTTTTTATAATTAGTTTTGAGTTATAGACTTTAATAATAAAAATATTTTTAAAAATTAGATTAATTGATAATAAATAATTTAAAGGTGTATACTTAAAGTAAAAGTATAAATTAATTTATAAAATATTAGGAGGGAGTTAGATGGAGAATTTTGATTATTCAATTAAAACAGAAATTTATTTTGGAAAAGGACAAATAAGCAAATTAGGTGAAATTTTATTAAAATATGGTAATAAAGTTTTATTAGTTTATGGCGGAGGAAGTATTAAGAAAATTGGATTATATGATAATATAAAAAATATTTTAAAGAAAAATAATATAGAATGTGTAGAACTTAGTGGAGTTGATCCTAATCCAAGAATAGAATCTGTAGATAAAGGAGTTAAACTTGTTAGAGAAAATAATATTGATGTTATTTTACCTGTTGGTGGAGGAAGTACAATAGATTGTGCAAAAGCAATATCAGGAGCTAGTTTTTATGAAGGAAATCCATGGGATATAGTTAAAGATTCTTCAAAAATAAAAAAGGTACTTCCTATAGTAACAGTATTAACATTATCAGCAACAGGCTCAGAAATGGATCCATTTGCAGTAATATCAAATATGAATACAAATGAAAAACTTGGCTTAGGTAATGAAATGTTAAGACCTAAAGCATCAATATTAGATCCAGAATACACTTATTCAGTACCTAAAAATCAAACTGCAGCTGGTACAGCTGATATAATGAGCCATATTTTTGAAGTTTACTTTAGTAGGACAAAGGATGCATATCTTCAAGATAAAATGGCAGAAGGACTTTTAAAAACTTGTATAAAATATGGAGAAATAGCTTACAATGATCCAGATAATTATGAGGCTAGAGCAAATTTAATGTGGGCATCAAGTTTAGCTATAAATGGAATACTATCATGTGGTAAAAAGGATGTATGGACAGTTCACCCTATAGAACATGAATTAAGTGCTTTTTATGATATAACTCATGGCGTTGGTCTTGCAATTTTAACTCCTCATTGGATGAGATATGTTTTAAATGAAGATACATTAGAAAAATTTTATGAGTTTGGAGTTAATGTTTGGGATATAGATAGAAATTTAGATAAAAAAGAAGTGGCTGAATTAGCTATAAAAAGAACTAGTGATTATTTTAAAACTCTTGGAATTCCACAAAGATTAAGGGATATTGGAATTGATGATTCAAAATTTAAAGTTATGGCTGATAAGGCTGTTAAATTTGGTGGATTAAAAAATGGATATGTTCCATTAAATAGTGATGATGTAGTTAAAATATTTGAAGCTTCACTATAAAATAATATTTAAAAAAAGATAGCAAATAAACTTTGCTATCTTTTTTAGTTTATTTGATAGAAATTTTTTAAAATAATTATTTATATAAATCATAAATTAACTAAAAATAAATTAATTAAATAGAGATAAAATGTACATAATAGTAGTAAGTTAATAAAATATTCAAATATAAGCTATTGAAAATAATTTTAAAAAGTATAAAATATAACTATCAAAAGATAAATGTTAGTAATAGAAAATAGTTATTGAAAAATAAATAGATTTTAATTAAGGAGTGGATACTATGATTACAATGAATGGTGAAAAGGTAACAATTAGAGGAAGCGAAGTAAGAGTTGGAGAAGAGGCTCCTGACTTTGTTGTATATAATACTGAATTAAAACCAGTTACATTAAAGGATACAGCAGGTAAAAGAGTATTTTTAACAGTTCCATCATTAGATACACCAGTATGTGATATGGAAGTTAAAAGATTTAATAAGGAAGCTGAAAAGCTTGGAGATACAACTATATATGTAATTTCAGTTGATTTACCATTTGCACAAGCAAGATGGTGCGGAGCTGAAGATGTAGATAATGTAGTTACTTTATCAGACTATAAGGACAGAAGCTTTGGAGAAAATTACGGAGTATATATAGAAGAAGTTGGTTTCCTAGCTAGAGCAGTATTTGTTGTAGATGAAAATAACAAAGTAATTTATACAGAATATTGTAAAGATATTAGTGATCACCCAGATTACGATAAAGTTTTAGAAGTTTTAAAAAAGTAGTTTAATATTATAATAAAAATAAGTTAGAAAAAATCGTACAAACATATGTACGATTTTTTTCTTTTTTTATTTTAATAAAATGTGTTAGAATAGAATGGTTAATAAATTATATAGAGGTCTTAAATATGTTTAATATAGTAGAATACGAAGAAATAGAAAAAGATAAAAATTGCATTTTAATTGATGTTAGGACGCCAAAAGAATTTAATGAAGCAACTATAGAAGGGGCTATAAATATACCAGTACTTTTAGATGATGAAAGAGAAATTGTTGGAACATTGTATGTACAAGAAAGTGTTGAGAAAGCTAAAAGTAAAGGAATAGAGTTTATTTCTAAAAGGCTTCCAGAAATATTTAATAAAATACAAGATATGTATGATCCTAAAAATAAAAAAATAGTTCTTTTTTGTGCAAGAGGTGGAATGAGAAGTGGAAGTTTACATTTTCTTTTGCATTCCTTAGGAATTAAGGTTTATAAATTAAAGGGAGGATACAAATCTTATAGAAAATATATAAATGAAAATCTTGAAAAAGTAAATAAAGATGTTAAATATATAGTTTTACATGGCAAGACTGGAGTTGGAAAGACTGAATATTTAAAAGCTTTAAAAGAAAAAGGTTTTGATATATTAGATTTAGAAGGAGCGGCAAACCATAGAGGTTCTCTTTTAGGAGGAGTATCTCTTGGCAATGCTAATAGTCAAAAAAAGTTTGAAACTAAAATTTTTGAAGAACTTAAAAATAGAAAAAGTAATCTTGTATTTGTAGAAGGAGAAAGCAAAAGAATAGGGAATATAATAATTCCAGGATATATTTTTGAATCTATGAATAAAGGGATTAATATTTATATTGAAGATTCAATTGAAAATAGAAGTGAAATACTAATAAAAGAGTACATAAAAGGCAAAGATAGTGTTAATGAATTAATTAACTGTATAGAAAGTCTAAAGAGATATTTAAATAATAATAGAATTGAACAATATAAAACTCTTTTAAAAGAAGGAAATTATAAAACTGTTTGTGAAGAACTTATGGTTAAATATTATGATCCGTTATATTCTAATAGTTTTAAAGTAAGTAATTTTTATGAGAAAATAACAAACAAAAATAGAGAAGAAACAATTAATAAATTAATAGATATTTACAACAAAAATGCTTAAGGTGGAGGTAAAAATGGTAAAAGAAAGTAATACATCATATAATGTTACGGATTTAACATCCTTAGAAAAATTAGAACCAGTAAGAATCAGACCTGGTATGTACATAGGTTCTACAGGAAGTAAGGGCCTACACCATTGTGTTTGGGAAATTCTTGATAACTCAATTGATGAAATTTCAAATGGGTATGGTACAAAAGCTACTGTTATATTAAATAAAGATAAAAGTGTAACAATAATTGATGATGGAAGAGGTATTCCTACAGGAATTCATCCTATAAAGAAAAAAAGTGGAGTAGAAATGGTATATACTGAACTTCACACAGGAGGAAAGTTTAATAATAAAAACTATAAAACTTCAGGTGGACTTCATGGTGTTGGAGCAGCTGTTGTAAATGCTTTATCAAAATGGGTAGAAGTTTATGTAAGTCAAAATGGAAAGCTATATAGACAAAGATTTGAATATGCTTACGATAAAGAACTTAAAAAGAATATGCCAGGAACTCCTGTAACACCTCTTGAAGTAGTAGGAAAATCTAAAGAAACAGGAACAAAGGTAACATTTTTACCAGATAAAGAAATATTTTCAACAACTGAATTTAAATTTGATATTATAGATGAAAGACTTCAAGAGTTAGCTTTCCAAAATAAAGGAATGAGACTTGAGCTTATTGATAATAGAAAAGAAGAACAAATTAAAAAAGAGTATTATTCAGAAAGAGGTCTTTTAGACTTTATAGAATATTTAAATGAAAGTAAAGTACCTTTACACAAAGATCCTATTTTATTTGAAGGCGAAAAGGAAATATCAGGAGTTACAATGATTGGTGAAGTTTGTATGCAATTTACAGATTCAACTACTGATAATATTGCAAGTTATGTAAATAATATTCCAACAACAGAAGCTGGAACACATGAAACTGGATTTAAAACAGGAATGACAAGAGCATTTAAAGAATGGTCAAGAAAACTTGGACTTGTAAAAGAAAAGGATAAGGAATTTGAAGGTGATGACTTAAGAGAAGGAATGACTGCAATAGTTAGAATTAGAATTTCTAATCCTGTTTTTGAAGGACAAACAAAAACTAAACTTGGCAATAATGAAGCTTACACTATGATGAATGAACTTGCATATACTAAGCTTTCAGAATGGATAGAAGATAATAAAGAACTAGCAAGTAAAATTATAAATAACGCATTATCTGCGGCACAAAGAAGAGAAAAAATAAAAAAGATAAATGAAGCTGAAAAGAAAAAAATAGGAAAAGGTGCTGCACCACTTGCAGGAAAAGTAGCAGTTTGTACTGGAAGAGATAAAAGTTACAATGAATTTATTGTAGTTGAGGGAGATTCAGCTGGTGGTTCAGTAAAACAAGCAAGGGATAGAAGATTTCAAAGTATAATGCCTTCAAAGGGTAAAATAATGAATACTGAAAAACAAAAACTTGAAAATGTACTAGCTTCAGAAGAACTTAAAATATTTAATACAGCAGTTGGAACAGGAACTTTAGATAATTACAATGAAGAAGATTTAAAATATAATAAAATAATAATAATGAGTGATGCTGATGTAGATGGATATCATATAAGAACATTATGGATGACTTATATTTATAGATATATGAGACCACTTATAGCAAACGGACACTTGTATTTAGCTCAGCCACCTCTTTATAAAGTTTATAAAAAGGTAAAAGGAAAAGAAGTAAGTAGCTATGCATATAGTGATGAACAGTTAGAAGAGGTTAAGAAAAAAATAGGAAAAGGTGCATTAATACAAAGATATAAAGGACTTGGGGAAATGAATCCAGATCAGTTATGGGATACTACTTTAAATCCAGAAAGTAGAATATTACTTCAAGTTACAATAGAAGATGCAGCTAAAGCAGAAAAAATGGTATCACTTCTTATGGGGGATATTGTTGAACCTAGAAGAAAATATATGTATAAATACGGAGAATTTTAAAAAGAAAAGATTGGAGTAATTAAGGTTATGGCTAAGAAAGTTAATAATATACCAGTGGATAAAAATATAATAAGAGTTCCACTGGAGGAAGCAATGCCAGATAATTATCTTCCTTATGCAATTGAAGTTGCAAAGGATAGGGCACTTCCGGATGTAAGAGATGGATTAAAACCAGTTCATAGGAGAATACTTTATGGAGCCTATCTTTTAAAAGCTTTTCCAGATAGGCCTTACTATAAATCAGCAAGAATAGTTGGAGATATTTTAGGTAAATTTCACCCACACGGTGATACATCAGTTTATGATGCTATGGTAATTTTGGCACAAAACTTTTCAACTAGAGAACCTCTTATAGATGGACACGGAAACTGGGGTTCAATGGATGGTGATGGGGCAGCCGCAATGAGATATACAGAGGCAAGACTTGCTCCAATTGCTATGGAAATGATTAGAGATATTGATAAAGATACTGTTAATATGGTACCTAACTATTCAGATAGTGAAATGGAACCTACAGTACTTCCAAGTAGATATCCAAATCTTTTAGTAAATGGAACATTTGGTATTGCAGTTGGTCTTGCAACTAATATACCACCACATAACTTAGAAGAAGTTACAGAAGGAGTTTTAGCATATATTGATAATCCAGAAATTACAACGGATGGATTAATGGAATATATAAAAGGACCAGACCTTCCAACAGGGGGAGTTCTTATAGGAAAAAATTCCTTAAAGTCTGCCTATGAAACAGGAGAAGGAAAGGTTTCTTATAGAGCTAAAACTAATATAGAAACTTTAGAAAATGGAAGACTTGGAATTGTAATTAATGAATTTCCTTATAGAAGAAATAAATCAAAACTTCTTCAAACTATATCAGAGATGACAGCAGATAAAAAACATGCAAAAGTTTTAGAAGGAATAACAGATATAAGAGATGAATCAGATAGAAATGGAATAAGAGCCGTTATTGAATTTAAAAAATCTTGTGATAATAAAGAAGTAGAGAAGGTTTTAAAATATTTATTTAAGAAAACAGATCTTCAATGCAACTTGAGTTTTAATATGGTAGCATTAGCAGATGGTAAGCCAGAAACTATGGGACTTAAGACTATAATAATGCACTATGTTAATCATCAAAAGGATATAGTAACTAGAAGAACTAAAAAAGAACTTGAAATTGCAAAGAAAAGATTCCATATTGTTGAAGGCTTTATAAAAGCAATTGATATTATGGATGATGTTATAAAAACAATTAGAGCATCAAAATCAAAAAAAGATGCATCAGATAATTTAATTAATAACTTTGGATTTACAGAAATTCAAGCAGGTGCAATTTTGGAACTTATGCTTTATAGACTTACTGGTCTTGAAATTAAAGTATTCCAAAAAGAATATAATGAACTTAAAAAGCAAATTAAAGCTTTAGAAAAAATATTATCACAGGAAAGAGAACTCTTAAAGGTAATTAAAAAAGAACTCTTAGAAGTAACTGAAAAATATAAAAATCCTAGAAGAACAAGTATAATAGAAGATGATAGTGAAGCTAAAATTGATGTAGAAGAACTTATAGTTATTGAAGATGTTATGGTTACATTATCAAAGGATGGATTTATAAAAAGAATTCCAACTAAAAATTATGTTAGATCAAATCAAGATGTTAATGCTATTGAATATAGAGAAGGAGATTCTCTTAAATTCTTATTTGAATCAAATACTAGAGATAATATTTTAATTTTCACTGATAAAGGAAATATGTATCAGTTAAAGGGAATAAATATTCCAGAAGGTAAATGGAAGGACAAAGGTGAAAGAATAGATACATTAATTAAAACATTAAATTTAGATGAGGAAAATATAATTAATGCAATGTCAGTAACAACTCTACACCCTAATAAATATATTCAATTTATTACTGACAAAGGAATAATCAAGAAAAGTTCATTAGATAAATTTAAAACTTCATATAGTAGAATACAAGCTATAAAATTAAAGGATAATGAAAAAGTAATAAATGTTATATTATTAGATGAAAATGAAACTAAAGATTTCTTAAAAGTAAAAACTAAATTAGGTTTAGAATTTAATTTAGAAATACCAGAAATTTTAGACACTCCAAGAAACATAATTGGTACACAATTATTCACTATAACAGATAGAGATAAAATCACAGAGTGTGAGTATGTAAATAATTTAGAATATAAAGAATTTGCCCTTGGTGTAACGGCAAAAAATAATTTAAAGGCATTTTCAAGGGTTGCTAAAAATGATGATTTAAAAACTCATACAGATACATTAAGTGATATTTTATTATTTACTGATAAGGGAAATGTAATTAAAATAAAGTCATTTTTATTAGAAGGTGTAGTTAAAAATGATATTAAAATAGAAAATATTGTTGATGGATTAATGAAAGATGAGAAAATAATAAAGATTACATCTTTAAAAAACTATGAGGAAAATTTAGCTGTATATGCAATTACTAAAAGTGGTTTAATAAAGAAAACAAATTTAAAGGAATTTTCTAATGATTTTGCATTAACTCAATATTACAAATTAAAATTTAAAGATGATAAAGTAATGTCAGTAGAAATAAATGATAACAATAATGGTGAAATAGTAATGATAACTAAAAAAGGAATGGCAATTCGCTTTTTAGCCTCTAATATAAATCCAATGGGGAAAATTGCTTCAGGAGTTACTGGAATAAGTTTAAAAGAAGATGATGAAGTTATATATGGAAAATATATATCAAAAAAGAATGAAGATGAAATAGCAATAACTTGTGAAAGTGATAAAATATTTATATTAACATCATTAAAGAAAAACATAGAAAAAGTTAAAGTTACTGATATTAAGCTTCAAAATAGAGCTGGTAGAGGAACTTATATAATGATGGTTTCATTAGATGATGAAATAAGTGACGTACAATATAATTAGAAAGGAAGAGATTTTATGAAAAAAGTTGCAGTGTTATTAGCAGAAGGCTTTGAAGAAATTGAAGCATTAACAGTAGTAGATGTTTTAAGAAGGGCAAACATACAATGTGATATGGTTTCAATTAACAAAAAAGATGTAATAGGAGCTCATAACATAAAGGTTAGTGCAGATATTTTAATAGATGAAGTTAAAGATATAGATATGGTAGTTTTACCAGGAGGAATGCCAGGTGCTACAAATTTAAGAGATAATAAAAAAGTTATAAAATTAATACAAGAACTTATTAAAGATAACAAGAAGGTAGGAGCAATATGTGCAGCACCTATTGTCCTTGCAAAGGCAGGAGTTATAGAGGGAGAAGATATAACTTCATATCCAGGTTTTGAAGAGGAACTTAAAGGTGCAAACTATAAGGAAGATGCAGTTGTTGTAAGCAATAATATAATAACAAGTAGAGGTCCTGCAACAGCTTTAGAATTTGCATATACAATAGTTAAAGAATTAAATCCTACAAAAGAAATTGATGTTAGAGATGGAATGCTATATTATATGATAAAAAAGTAAATAGAAAGGTGAATTAAATGAAAGAGAAGTGGCTTATAAGAAATAAAAAAGATGAGTTTCAAAGTTTAGCTAAAGATATGGATGAAAATAGTCTTATATTAAGATTATTAGCAAACCGAGGAATTTCTGATAAAAAGTCTGCTTCTCTTTTTCTAAATGGCACAGTAAATGATATGCATGATAGTTTTTTAATGAAAGACTTAAAGCTTGGTGTAGATATCATAAAAGATGCAATTGAAAAGGGGAAGAAGATAGTTATATATGGTGACTATGATTGTGATGGGGTTTGTAGTACTGCTATTTTATATAAAGGCTTAAAAAGACTTAATGCTAATTTTGAGTATCATATTCCAAATAGGGAAAGTGAAGGATATGGTATGAATTCAGAGAGAATAAAGATTTTAAAAGATGAAGGAGCAGAAATACTTTTAACCTGTGATAACGGAATATCAGCTTTTGAAGAAGTCGAGTATGCAAAAAGTCTTGGACTTACTGTTATAATAACAGATCATCATGATATTCCTTATGTTGAAGAAAATGGTGTAAGAAAAAAAGTATTTCCTAAAGGAGATGCAGTTATAAATCCTAAAAGGGAAGACTGCAAATACCCATTTAAAAGTCTTTGTGGTGCCGGAGTTGCCTTTAAATTTGTTCAAGGGTTATATAGAGAATTTAATATTAATAATGAAGAAAATCTAAATTTATTAGAATATGCTGCTATTGCAACTGTTTGTGATGTAGTTGATTTATTAGATGAAAATAGAATAATAGTTAAAAAGGGTTTAGAACTTATAAATAATACAAAAACTAAAGGATTAAAAGAACTTATAAACGTTAAAAATTTAAAAGATAAGAAAATATCTGAATATCACTTTGGATTTGTACTAGGACCATGTATTAATGCAACAGGACGACTTGAAATTGCAGATATATCAGTAGAACTTTTAATTACAGAAGATGAAGAAAAAGCTAAAGAACTTGCAATTAGATTAAATGAACTTAATGAAAAAAGACAAGAATTAACAATGGACAGTACAGAAAAAGTAGTAGAAAAGGTAGAAAGTACTTTAAAGACTAATGAAAAAGTTATTTTAGTATATCAAGAAGATATTCATGAAAGTATTGCAGGTATAGTTGCAGGTCGTGTAAGGGAAAGATATAATTTACCAACTATAGTTATAACTAAAGGAAAAGAAATGCCAAAGGGTTCTGGAAGATCTATTGAAGAATATAATATGTTTCTTGAATTATCAAAGTGTAAAAATCTTATGGAGAAGTTTGGAGGACATCCTATGGCAGCTGGACTTTCATTAAAGGAAGAAAATATACCTTTATTAAGGAAAGCTCTAAATGATAACTGTACATTAACTGATAATGATATAATTCCAAAAGTAATTATAGATGCAAAGTTATCTTTAGAATATATTGATTTTGATTTAGTTAATAAATTAAATGAAATGAAACCTTTTGGAAAGGGAAATGGAAGCCCTTTATTTGCAGTTAAAGATGTACTTGTAAAAAGAGTTATATTTATGGGAAAAGAAAAGAATTTTTTAAGATTTAAAATTCAAATGAAAGATGGCAAAACTATAGATGGAGTTAATTTTAATAAATATGATTATTTCAAAGAATTATTTTCTGAAAAATATGGAGAAGAAGAATTTATGAATTTACAGGATAGAGGTTATTGTAATTTTAAGATGGACATACTTTATTACCCTGAGATTAATGAATTTAATGGAAAACAAAACATACAATTATCTTTAAAAAGTTTTAGATTGTAGTTAAAAATAGTTGTAATTTAAAATAAAATATATATTATAAAAATGTATAATACGAAAAATTTAAAATAGAAATATTAAGGAGAGGATATTTTTGAGCAAATATAAAATAATAATGACTGGAGGGGGAACTGCAGGTCATGTTACTCCTAATTTAGCATTAGTTCCTTCACTAAAAGAAGAAGGCTTTGAAGTGAAATACATAGGAAGCAAAGATGGAATAGAAAAAGATATTATAACAAGCAACAATATTCCGTATTACGGAATATCATCAGGAAAGCTTAGAAGATATTTTGATATAAAGAATTTTACAGATCCATTTAAGGTATTAAAGGGTATTCATGAAGCAAAAAAAATTATATCAAAGGAAAAGCCTGATATTATATTTTCAAAAGGAGGTTTTGTAACAGTTCCAGTTGTTATAGCAGCATCAATGAAAAAGATTCCTGTAGTAGCTCATGAATCAGATATTACTCCAGGTCTTGCAAATAAGTTAGCATCTCCTTTTTGCAATAAATTATGTGTTACGTTCAGAGAAAGTTTACAGTTTGTTAAAAATAATAAAGGAATTTTAACTGGAAGCCCTATTAGAAAGGAAATTTTAACAGGTTCAAAACTTAAAGGAAAAGAAATATGTGGATTTACTGATGATAAAGATATAATACTTATCATGGGAGGAAGTTTGGGGTCTAAAGTTATTAATGACGCCATAAGAAAGAATATATATAATATTCTGAAAAGTAATAATATTATTCACATATGTGGAAAGGGCAATTTAGATGAAAGCTTAAAAAATATTGATGGATACAAACAATTTGAGTATGTAAGTGATGAATTAACTCATTTAATGCATGCAGCTGATTATATAATTTCAAGAGCAGGAGCTAATTCTATTTTTGAATTTCTAGCATTAAAAAAGCCAACTTTATTAATTCCACTTTCAAAAAATGCAAGTAGAGGAGATCAAATTTTAAATGCAAACTCATTTAAAAAAGAAGGATTTTCACTTGTAATGCAAGAAGAAGAACTTGAAAATGAAGGTATTTTAAAAGGAATAAAAATGTTAAAAGAAAGTAAACAGCAATTGATTAAAAATATGAATGAAAGCAAGATGAATGATGGCGTTAAAGAAATTATAAATGTGATAAAAAGTAGCATTCAGAGAAAAAAGTAGGTTTTTAAAAATGTATAATAACAAAGGAAAATTTTATATATATTAATTAAAGTTAACAACTTGCAAATTTAAAATTGTGTTATATAATAAAAGAGATGATTTTTTTTATGTATAAAAAAAGTTTTTAAAGTTAATATATTTTGTAATTTTAGATATTAAATAAAATTGTATTTTACGTTGTTTACTCAAGATATAATTTTATTTTATATATAGACATAAAAAACTTTCTCAGGTTTTTTATGATTAATAAAATTTAAAAATTTATATTTTTAGTTTTTATAATGAAAGAGGGGTCACGCGATGAGAAAAATGAAAACTATGGATGGTAACACTGCAGCAGCTCATATATCTTATGAGTTTACTGAAGTTGCAGCAATCTATCCTATAACACCATCATCACCAATGGCTGAGCACGTTGATGAATGGGCAGCACAAGGAAGAAAAAATATATTCGGTCAACCAGTTAAGATTATGGAAATGCAATCAGAAGGAGGAGCTGCTGGAGCAGTTCATGGATCACTACAAGCTGGTGCATTAACAACAACTTATACTGCATCACAAGGTTTATTATTAATGATTCCTAATATGTATAAAATTGCTGGTGAATTACTTCCAGGAGTATTCCACGTATCAGCTAGATCATTAGCTACTTCAGCATTAAATATCTTTGGAGATCACCAAGACGTTATGGCTGCAAGACAAACTGGATTTGCAATGCTTGCTGAAGGATCAGTTCAAGAAGTAATGGATTTATCAGCTGTAGCTCACTTATCAGCTATTAAGTCAAGAATTCCATTCTGTAACTTCTTTGATGGATTTAGAACTTCACATGAAATACAAAAGATTGAAGTTTTAGATCAAGAAGATTTAAAACCATTAGTTGATATGGAAGCTTTACAAGCATTCAGAGATAGAGCATTAAACCCAAGTCATCCTGTAACTAGAGGTACTGCTCAAAACCCAGATATTTACTTCCAAGAAAGAGAAGCTGTAAATAAATTCTACAATGCTGTACCAGATATTGTTGAAGGTTACATGGCTGAAATCACAAAATTAACTGGAAGAGAATATCACTGCTTCGATTACTATGGTGCAAAAGATGCAGATAGAATTATTATTGCTATGGGATCATGTACAGATGTATGTGAAGAAACAGTAGATTACTTAAATGCAAACGGACAAAAAGTTGGTGTTGTTAAAGTAAGACTTTACAGACCATTTGATGTTGAAAGATTAAAGAAAGCTATTCCAGCTACAGTTAAGAAGATAGCTGTATTAGATAAAACTAAGGAACCAGGAAGTAATGGAGAACCATTATACTTAGATGTTATGAGTGCATTTAATGGAGATAAGAATGCTCCTGCAATTATCGGTGGAAGATATGGATTAGGATCAAAGGATCCAAACCCAGGTCATATTGCTGCTGTATATGAAAACTTAACTAAAGATGAACCAAAGAACGGATTTACTATTGGTATAGTTGATGATGTAACTAACACTTCATTAGAAGTTCATGAAGATATAGATGCAACTCCAGAAGGAACTACAGCTTGTAAGTTCTGGGGACTTGGATCAGATGGTACTGTTGGTGCTAACAAGAGTGCTATCAAGATTATCGGAGACCATACAGATATGTATGCTCAAGGATATTTCTCATATGACTCTAAAAAATCAGGTGGTATAACAGTATCACACTTAAGATTTGGTAAGAGACCAATAAAATCACCTTACTTAATAAACAAGGCTGATTTCGTTGCTTGTCACAACCAATCATATGTATATAAATACAATGTTTTAGAAGGATTAAAGAAGAATGGTACATTCTTATTAAATACTATCTGGAGCCCAGAAGAAGTAGAAGAACATTTACCAGCTTCATACAAGAGATATATAGCTGAAAACAACATTAAGTTCTACACTTTAAATGCTGTTAAGATAGCTCAAGATATCGGACTTGGTGGAAGAATTAACATGATAATGCAATCAGCATTCTTTAAATTAGCTAGCATTATTCCAGTAGAAGATGCTGTTAAGTACTTAAAAGAAGCTGTTGTAACTTCATACGGTAAGAAGGGACAAAAAGTTGTTGATATGAACAACGCTGCTATTGACAAGGGAATAGAATCAATAGTTGAAATTAATGTTCCAGAATCATGGAAAACAGCTAAGGACGAAGCTAAGGTAGAAGGAAGACAAAAACCTGAATTCGTTACTAAGATAGTTGAACCAATGAATAGACAAGAAGGATTTGACCTTCCAGTATCAGCATTTAACGGAATGGAAGATGGTACTTTTGAACAAGGAACAGCTGCTTTCGAAAAGAGAGGAATAGCTATAAATGTACCAGAATGGGATAAGGATAAATGTATACAATGTAACCAATGTTCATATGTATGTCCACATGCTGTAATAAGACCATTCTTATTAAATGAAGAAGAAAAGAACAATGCTCCAGAAGGATTAAAATTAGTTCCTGCTAAAGCATTAAAAACTGAAGAACCAATGAGCTACTCAATGTCAATAAGCCCACTTGATTGTACTGGATGTGGAAACTGTGCTCAAGTTTGTCCAGCACCAGGAAAGGCTTTAGTTATGAAGCCAGCTTACACTCAAGAAGCTGAAATAGCTAACTGGGATTATGTAACTCATGAAGTTTCACCAAAGAAAAACCCAATGAACAAAAACACAGTTAAAGGTAGCCAATTCGAACAACCATTATTTGAGTTCTCAGGAGCTTGTGCTGGATGTGGAGAAACTCCATATGCTAAGCTTATAACTCAATTATTTGGAGATAGAATGATGATAGCTAACGCTACTGGATGTTCATCAATATGGGGAGGATCAGCTCCTTCAACTCCATACACAACTAATCATAAAGGATTCGGACCTGCTTGGGCTAACTCATTATTCGAAGATAATGCTGAATTCGGATTAGGTATGTTCTTAGGAGCAAAAGCTATAAGAGAAAGATTAGTTGATAAAGCTAATGAAGCAATTACTTCATTAGAAGAAGGAGAAGCTAAAGAAGCTCTTAAGGCTTGGGTTGAAAATGTTGAACTTGGAGAAGGAACTAGAGATAGAGCAGATAGAGTAGTAGCTGCTTTAGAAGGTTTAGATAACAACATTGCAAAAGAAATATTAAAAGAAAAAGACTTCTTAGTAAAACCATCACAATGGATATTTGGTGGAGACGGATGGTCATACGATATCGGATTTGGTGGAGTAGATCACGTACTTGCATCAGGAGAAGATGTAAACATATTTGTATTTGATACAGAAGTTTACTCAAATACTGGTGGTCAATCATCAAAGGCAACTCCAACAGCTGCAATAGCTAAATTTGCTGCTTCAGGTAAGAAGACTAAGAAGAAAGACCTTGGAATGATAGCAATGACTTACGGATACGTATATGTTGCACAAATTTCAATGGGAGCAGATAAGAACCAAACTCTTAAAGCTATAGCAGAAGCTGAAGCTTATCCAGGTCCATCATTAATAATTGCTTATGCTCCATGTATCAACCATGGTATAAGAATAGGAATGGGTAACAGTCAATTAGAAGCTAAGAAGGCAGTTGACTGTGGATATTGGGGAATGTACAGATACAACCCACAATTAAGAGGAACAGGAAAGAACCCATTTGTTCTAGATTCAAAAGAGCCAACAGCTGACTTTAAGGAATTCTTAATGGGAGAAGTTAGATATGCATCTCTTGCTAAAGCATTCCCAGAAGCTGCAGATGCTTTATTTGAAAAAACTTATAATGATGCTATGGAAAGATTAGAAGGTTACAAAAAATTAGCTGGAAAATAATATAGTTCATTAAATAAAAGAACTCAGATGATATTATTCATCTGAGTTTTTTACTTTAAGTTATATTAAAAACTAGTATTGCTTTTTATAAAGTTTACAAAGTATAATTAAATTAAATATTTAATCTAATTAAATATTTTATATTTAAATTGTAGAATCAAGGAGATAAATATGCCTAAAAAATTTTTATATTTAAATGATGTAATAGATATAGATGTATTTCAAAAAATACAAGATGATATTGCAGAGGCAACAGGGGTTTCCATTATAACTGTTGATTATAAAGGAAAGCCAGAAACGAAACATAGTAAGTGTAGTGAATTTTGTACTCTTATGAGAAAGAAAACTAAGTATGCTGAGCTTTGTGAAAAATGTGATTCAAGAGGAGGACTAGAAGCAGCAAGATTAGAAAAACCTTATATTTATAGATGTCATAAAGGATTAATTGATTTTGCAACTCCTATTATAGTTAATGGACAATATTTAGGATCGGTTATGGCAGGACAAATATTACCTAAAGAAAAAGATATAGAACTCGAGGATATTGTAACTAGAGAAAATATAGAACTTAATGAAGATAGTGATGAAAATAGTGAGTTAATAGAGGCATATAAAAAATTGCCTATAGTTGAATTTGAGAGAATAAAATCTATAGCAAATATGATGTTTCATATAAGTAATTACATAGTAGAGGAAGCTGTTCTTAAAATGGCTCAAAATGAATTAAATGAAAAAAATATAAAGTTTATAGAAGCTAAAAAAGAAAAGGCAGAGCTTGAAAAGGAGTTTGAAGCATGTAGATTAAAAGCACTTCAATCTCAAATTAATCCTCACTTTTTGTTTAATGTATTAAATAGTATATCTTCCCTTGCTATAATAGAAGAGGCACCAAAAACACAAGAGGTAATATATGATTTATCTAATCTACTTAGATATACACTTAAAAAAGTAGATAAGATTCTTCCAATTGAAGAAGAATTGGATTATATAGAATCTTATTTAAGTCTACAAAAAGTTAGGTTTGGAGAAAGATTAGATTATAAAATTGATATTGATAATGAGTTAAAAGATAAAAAAATTCCATTTATGACTATACAAACATTTGTAGAAAATGCTATAGTTCATGGATTAGAATTAAAGGAAGATGGAGGAAGGGTAGATATATATTCAGAGGAAAATGAAGACAGTTTAATTTTATGTATTAAAGATAATGGAACTGGAATAACAAGAGATAAATTAAATGAAATAAGAGAAGATTTAAAATATAAATATGATAATAATTTAGATAAAATTGGAATAAATAACGTTAACAAAAGAATGGCCCATTATTATGGGGATGATTATAATATAGAAATTCAAAGCAAGGTTAGAGAAGGTACTTTAGTTAAAATTATTTTAAAAAAGTAGAAGCTATATGACTAAAAGGAGAAGTTGAATGTTTAATATAATGATTGTTGACGATGAAGAATTGGAAAGGAAAGCTTTAAAGGTAATATTAAAAGAATTAAAAGAAGTTAATATAATAGCAGAAGCTTGTAATGGAAGAGAAGCAATAGAGTTTGATAAAAAATATAATCCTGATTTAATAATAATGGATGTAAAAATGCCAGGTTTTGATGGATGTAAAGCTGCTGAGATAATAAAAGCAAATAACAAAGAAAGAATAATAATAATGGTAACTGCACATGATGACTTTGAACTTGTGAGAAAAGCATTAGTATTAGGAGTTAATGATTATATTTTAAAACCAGTAAGGCCTAGAGAAATAATTAATATAGTTAATAATATTATTGTTAATTATAAAATTAACAATAAAGGTGAAAATACAGATAATAAATCTATTGTAGAAGAATATAAAGAAGAAATTAGTCCAATTGATAAGGCGTTAAAGTATATAGATGAAAATTTTAAGGATAATATTAACTTAAATACTATAGCAGACAAATGCAATTTAAGTTCATGTTATTTTAGTAAATTATTTAAAAGAGAGGTAGGAGTTAATTTTAGTCAATATTTGAAAAATAAAAAAATTCAACATGCAAAGAAACTATTAAAAACTACTGAAATACCTATTTTAAATATAGCTATAGATTTAGGATTTGAAGATTGTGGATATTTTATAAGGGTATTTAAAAATATAGAAGGAATTACTCCTAAAAAGTATAGAGAGAAAAATGAATAAAGAAAAAATGATGCTCCTTTAACAAAAATATATTTGTTGAAGGAGAATTTTTTTTGCTTGAAATTAAAACAATAGTTAAAAATGAGAAACTATTGTTTTAATTTTGTATTAGCAAGACAATAATTTAATATTTTTAGATTAAATATTAAAAACATGACTAAAATTTTATATTTTAATTTAATTAAGTTAAAAAAATAGTATTTTAATATGATAAAAATTAGGCAATATAGTTACAGAGAAAGACAAGAATTTTTGATGGATTTGAAGGAACTTTGAATTAAAATGTATACATAGATAAAAAAATAACAATCAAAGAGTAAGTAAAAATAATAAGTATAAAGTATTTTAAGGGAGGAAACTTAAGATGAAATCAAAAAGATTCGAGGTTTTAGCAAAGCGTCCTGTAAATCAAGATGGTTTAATTGGTGAATGGCCAGAAGAGGGATTAATTGCATTAGAAAGTCCTAATGATCCAAAATCATCTATAAAAATAGAAAATGGTATTGTAGTAGAATTAGATAGCAAAAAAAGAGAAGACTTTGATATGATAGATAAATTTATAGCAGACTATGCAATAAATTTAGATAATGCAGAAGAGGCTATGAAGTTAGATTCTGTTGAAATAGCAAAGAAGTTAGTAGATATAAATGTAAGCAGAGATGAAATTATAAAGATAACAACAGCAATAACTCCTGCAAAGGCAGTAGAAGTTATGACACATATGAATGTTGTTGAAATGATGATGGCGCTACAAAAAATGAGAGCTAGAAAAACTCCATCAAATCAATGTCACGTAACAAATCTTAAGGATAATCCAGTACAAATTGCAGCAGATGCGGCAGAAGCTGCAATTAGAGGTTTCTCAGAACAAGAAACTACAGTAGGTATAGTTAGATATGCACCTTTTAATGCACTTTCAATCCTTATAGGATCACAAGTTGGAAGAGGTGGAGTATTAACACAATGTTCAGTTGAAGAAGCTACAGAACTTGATCTTGGAATGAGAGGACTTACAAGCTATGCAGAAACAGTTTCAGTATATGGTACTGAATCAGTATTTACAGATGGAGATGATACTCCATGGTCAAAAGCATTTTTAGCATCAGCTTATGCTTCAAGAGGACTTAAGATGAGATATACATCAGGAACAGGTTCAGAAGCATTAATGGGATATGCAGAAGGAAAGTCAATGCTTTATCTAGAGTCAAGATGTATATTCATAACAAAGGGAGCTGGAGTTCAAGGACTTCAAAATGGAGCTGTTAGTTGTATTGGTATGACAGGAGCTGTTCCATCAGGAATAAGAGCAGTACTTGGAGAAAACTTAATAGCAGCAATGCTTGATTTAGAAGTTGCATCAGCTAATGACCAAACATTCTCACACTCAGATATAAGAAGAACAGCAAGAACATTAATGCAAATGCTTCCAGGAACAGATTTTATATTCTCAGGATATAGCGCAGTTCCAAATTATGATAACATGTTTGCAGGTTCAAATTTTGATGCTGAAGACTTTGATGACTACAATGTTTTACAAAGAGACTTAATGGTAGACGGAGGTCTAAGACCAGTATCAGAGGAAGAAACAATAGCAATTAGAAATAAAGCAGCAAAAGCTATACAAGCAGTATTTAGAGAATTAGGATTCCCTAAAATAACTGATGAAGAAGTAGAAGCTGCAACTTATGCACATGGAAGCAAGGACATGCCAGAAAGAAATGTAGTTGAAGACTTAAAGGCAGCAGAAGAAATGCTTAAAAAGAGAGTATCAGGATTAGATATAGTTAAAGCATTAAGTATAAATGGATTTGATGATGTTGCAAACAATATATTAAACATGCTTAAACAAAGAGTTACTGGAGATTATCTTCAAACATCAGCAATTCTTGATAAAGACTTTGATGTTATAAGTGCTGTTAACGATATAAATGATTATAAAGGACCAGGAACTGGATATAGACTTAGCAAAGAAAGATGGGAAGAAATTAAAGATATTCCTAACGTAATTAAACCAGAAGATATTGAATAAGGCTTAGAAGAGGTGAAAATAATGGAGAATACAGAGAATAAATTTGTTATGCCAGAACTTACTCTTAAAGAAGTAGGAGAAGCAAAGGTTGGAACAAGAGTAGATGAGGTTGTAATTGGACTTGCACCAGCATTTGAAAAATTTCAACATAAAACATTAGTTAATGTAAAGCATACGGATATTTTAAGAGAAATTATAGCGGGAATAGAAGAAGAAGGATTACATGCAAGAGTTGTTAGAATAGTAAGAACTTCAGATGTTTCTTTCATAGCAAATGATGCAGCAAAACTTAGTGGATCAGGAATTGGAATAGGAATTCAATCAAAGGGAACAACAGTAATACACCAAAAAGATTTACTTCCATTAAATAACTTAGAACTATTTCCACAAGCACCACTATTAACATTAGAAACATATAGATTAATAGGAAAAAATGCAGCAAAGTATGCAAAGGGAGAATCACCAACTCCAGTTCCAACAAAGAACGATCAAATGGTTAGACCTAAATTTATGGCAATAGCAGCATTATTCCACATAAAAGAAACTAAGCACGTAGAAGTTGGCGCAAAACCAATAGAAATAGAAGTTAAATTCTAATTTGTAAGGAGAAGAAGTTATGGAACAAAAAATGAGCCCTAAGGATTATCCTTTAGCAATAAAAAGATCTGATGATATAAAAACACCAACAGGAAAGAATTTTAAGGATATAACTTTAGAAAATATTTTAAGTGGAGATATTAAACCAGAAGACGTTAGAATATCACCTGAAACTTTAGAGATGCAAGCTCAAATAGCTGAAGGAATGAATAGAGAAGCTATTGCTAGAAACTTTAGAAGAGCAGCAGAACTTATAAAAGTTCCAGATGATAGAATACTTGAAATATATAATGCACTAAGACCTTTCCGTTCAACTAAAGAAGAACTTTTAGCTATAGCAGAAGAACTTGAAAATGTATATGGTGCAAAGGTTAATGCAGACTTTGTAAGAGAAGCAGTTGAAATATACGAAAAAAGAAATAAGCTAAAACAAGATTAATTTACCCGAATTTTGGGAGGATAATATGAAAATAATTGCAGGTGTTGATATTGGTAATGCTACTACGGAAGTAGCATTATCAAGAGTTAACAATAATAAAGAAATTGAATTTATTTCAAGTGGTATAGTTCCTACAACAGGAATAAAAGGTACTGAAGAAAATATAGATGGTGTTTTTGATTCTTTAAAACAAGCACTAAAAAAAGTATCTTTAGAACTTAAGGATTTAGATTTAGTTAGAATAAATGAAGCTGCACCAGTTATTGGTGATGTTGCAATGGAAACTATAACAGAAACAATAATAACTGAATCTACTATGATAGGTCACAACCCTAAAACTCCTGGTGGAATAGGAATTGGAACTGGAAAAACTATATATATAGAAGATTTAGAAAATATAAATAGTGAAGATTTAGAAGAGGATGAAGCTTTTATACCACTTATATTAAGTAGAGTTAATTTTTTAGAGGCAGCAGCTAGAATAAATCATGCTACAAGAAGAGGAATTAAAATTACAGCAGCAATAGTTCAAAGAGATGATGGAGTACTTATAAATAATAGATTAGATATAAAGATTCCAATAGTTGATGAAGTTATGCTTTTAGAAAAAGTTCCTGTAGGAATGAAAGCTGCAGTAGAAGTTGCAGCACAGGGAGATGTAGTTGAAAATTTAGCAAATCCTTATGGAATAGCAACAGTATTTAACTTATCATCAGAGGAAACTAAGATGATAGTACCTATATCTAGAGCACTTATTGGAAATAGATCAGCTGTAGTTATTAAAACTCCAAAGGGAGATGTAAAGGAAAAGAAAATACCAGCTGGTTGTATTAATATAGATGGATTAAAGAGAAAAGAAAGTGTTGATGTTGAACATGGTGCAGAAAAAATAATGGATGCTGTAAGATTATGTGTACCAATACAAGACGTTAAAGGAGAAGCTGGAACTAATGCAGGTGGAATGCTTGAAAGAGTAAGACAGGTTATGGCAAACCTTACTAAGCAAAAAATTAGTGACATAAAAATACAAGATTTGCTAGCAGTTGATACTTTTATTCCTCAAAAGGTTAAAGGTGGTCTTGCAGAAGAGTTTTCTCTTGAAAATGCAGTAGGAATTGCAGCTATGGTTAAAGCAGATAAGCTTCAAATGCAAATGATAGCAGATAAGCTTCAAGAAGAACTTAAAGTTCCAGTAGAAGTTGGTGGAGTAGAAGCTGACATGGCAATTCGTGGTGCACTTACAACTCCAGGAAGTAGTACACCTCTTGCAATACTTGATATGGGAGCAGGTTCTACTGACGCTTCAATAATAAATAAGCAAGGTAAAATATCATCAATTCACTTAGCTGGTGCTGGTAACATGGTAACTATGCTTATAAAATCTGAACTTGGACTTGAATCTTTTAATTTAGCAGAAGATATTAAAAAATATCCATTAGCTAAAGTTGAAAGTTTATTCCATATAAGACATGAAGATGGAACAGTTGAATTTTTTAAAGAGCCTTTAGATCCATCAGTTTTTGCTAAGGTTGTAATAATAAAAGATGGAATGCTTGTGCCAATAGATGGACAAACTTCAATAGAAAAGATAAGAAGTATAAGGAGAGGTGCAAAAGAGAAAGTCTTTGTAACTAATTGTTTAAGAGCTTTAAGTATAGTTTCACCAACAGGAAATATAAGAGATATTGAATTTGTTGTATTAGTTGGAGGATCTTCATTAGATTTTGAAGTACCTCAATTAGTTACAGACTCATTATCACAATATGGTGTAGTAGCTGGTCGTGGAAACATTAGAGGAACAGAAGGACCAAGAAATGCTGTTGCAACTGGACTTATATTAGCTTGTAATGGAATGGAGTAATTATTATGGCAATGGTAGTTAAAGGATATGAATACGAAATACCTTGTATATACGTATATTATTCATCTATGTTAGAAGATACATCTAAATTTGATGAGATATTATTGGGTATAGAAGAAGAAGGAATACCTTATGATGTAAAAAAAATAGATTGTAATGATTCAGAGGAACTTAGCCATTTAGCCTCTATTAAATCTAAATTAGCAGTAGGTATAGGAATTAGTAAAGAGGGAAAGATAAATTTAACCTTTAATAAATTACCTAAAAATAAACCACTTTTTACTGCATACTTAGATGATAATTCTAATATTTTAAGAGATTTAGGATGTAATGGAGGCAGATTAGTTAAGGGTATAGCCTTTAAATAAATTTTAAGGAGCAAATAAGTTATGTATAAGATTTACACACAAACTGGAGATAAAGGAACTACTTCTTTATTTGGTGGAAGTAGGGTTGATAAAGACAGTTTAAGAGTAGAAGCTTATGGAACTGTAGATGAAGTTGTTTCAATTATGGGACTTGCTTATTCTAAATTAAATTCTGATTCTTTAAAAGATGAAATTAAAAATATTCAAAAGAGATTATTTGTTTTAGGAGCAGAACTTGCAAGTGATAGCAAAGGAATGGAATATTTAAAAGATTTAATAAGTAAAGAGGATGTAGAAGTTTTAGAAGGATTAACAGATAAATATATGGAAATAACAGGTCCAATAAATGAATTTGTTATTCCAGGTAAAAATGAAACATCATCAATTCTTCATATAGCAAGAACTGTAGTTAGAAGAGCTGAAAGAAGAGTATCAACTCTTGCTAGGGAAGAAAATATAAGAGAAGAAGTTAGAATGTATATAAATCGTTTGTCAGATGCTTTATTTGCAATGGCAAGATTTGAAGAAGAAAAATTATAAATGGGAGGTTTAAATTATTATGAAAAAATTTAATGAAGTAAAAGAATTAAGTTTAGAAATGGTAAAGGAAATGGCTAAAGCTGCAGAAAATAAAGCTTTAGAAATGAATGTTCCAGTTGTATTTGCAGCAGTTGATAAGGGTGCTAACTTAATGTTAATGCACAGAATGGAAGAAGCTTTTATAACAAGCATTGATATAGCAATAAATAAAGCTTTTACAGCAGCATGTTTAAAACAAGGAAGCCATGAAGTTGCAGATGTTGTTAAGCCAGGAGAAAGTCTTTATGGATTACAACTTACTAATAACTGTAGAATAGTACCATTTGGTGGAGGATTCCCAATAATGGTTGATGGAAAAGTTATAGGAGCAGTTGGAGTAAGTGGTGGAACTGTAGAAGAAGATATGGCAATTGCACAAGCTGCAGTAGATGCTTTTAATAAATAAAAAAGTTAAATATTAAAATCAAAAAATATTTTTGAAATTAATTAAATATAAAATATTATTTTAGGAGGACTTAAAAATGAGAATGTACGATTATTTAGTACCAAGTGTTAATTTTATGGGAGCTAACTCAATATCAGTAGTTGGAGAAAGATGTAAAATATTAGGCGGAAAAAAAGCGCTAATAGTTACAGATAAATTTTTAAGAAGCATGGAAGGTGGAGCAGTAGAATTAACTGCAAAATACTTACAAGAAGCTGGAATAGAAATAGCTTACTATGATGGAGTAGAACCAAATCCAAAGGATACAAATGTAAAAGATGGATTAAAAATATTTAAAGATGAAAATTGTGACATGATAGTTACAGTAGGTGGCGGAAGCTCACATGACTGTGGTAAGGGAATAGGAATTGCAGCAACTCATGAAGGAGATCTTTATGACTATGCAGGAATAGAAACATTAACAAATGCACTTCCTCCAATAGTAGCAGTTAATACTACAGCAGGAACAGCAAGTGAAGTAACAAGACACTGCGTTATAACAAATACAAAAACTAAAGTTAAATTTGTTATAGTAAGCTGGAGAAACTTACCACTTGTATCAATTAATGATCCACTATTAATGGTTAAAAAGCCTGCTGGACTTACAGCTGCAACAGGAATGGATGCTTTAACTCACGCAGTAGAAGCTTATGTATCAAAAGATGCTAACCCTGTAACAGATGCTGCTGCTATTCAAGCAATTAAGTTAATATCAAGTAACTTAAGACAAGCAGTTGCATTAGGAGAAAACTTAGAAGCTAGAGAAAATATGGCATATGGTTCATTATTAGCAGGTATGGCATTTAATAATGCTAACTTAGGATATGTACATGCTATGGCTCACCAATTAGGTGGATTATATGATATGCCTCATGGAGTTGCAAATGCTATGCTACTTCCTCACGTAGAAAAGTACAACTTAATTTCAAATCCACAAAAATTCGCAGATATAGCTGAATTTATGGGAGAAAACATAGAAGGATTATCAGTTATGGATGCTGCACAAAAAGCAATTGATGCAATGTTTAGACTTTCAGCTGATATTGGAATTCCAGCAAGACTTAGAGATATGGGAATAAAGGAAGAAGACTTTGAATATATGGCAGAAATGGCATTAAAGGATGGAAATGCTTTCTCAAATCCAAGAAAAGGAAATGAAAAAGACATAGTTAACATATTTAAAGCTGCATTCTAAATTATAAGAAAAAAATATATTTAAAAACAAAAGCCCCTTTATTAAATTTAAAGGGGCTTTTAATGAGGACATATTACTTTACCTAGGAGGAATAATACATATGAATTTACAAAACTTTATGGCTGAACTTATTGGAACTGCGATTTTAGTTTTATTAGGTGATGGTGTTGTAGCTAATGTTGTACTTAAAAAATCTAAAGGATTTAATTCAGGATGGATGGTTATAGCATCAGGATGGGCATTTGCTGTTGCAATTCCAGTATATATGTTCGGAAGTGTAAGTGGAGCACATTTTAATCCAGCAGTTACAATAGCTTTAGCTGTTACTGGAGCATTTCCATGGAATCAAGTTCCAATGTATATTTTAGCTCAACTTATAGGAGCTTTTATAGGAGCAACTCTTGTTTTATTATCTTATTATAATCATTTTGAAGCAACAGAAGATAAGTCTACTAAACTTGGAGTATTTTGTACAGCTCCAGAAATAAGAAATCCAAAATGGAACTTTGTTACTGAATTCATAGGAACATTTTTATTAATATTTGGAATTATAGGAATTACAGCTCATCCATTTGTTGATGGAGTACAACCACTTGCAATAGGTATTCTTATATGGGCAATTGGATTATGTTTAGGTGGACCTACAGGATATGCAATAAACCCAATAAGAGATTTTGGTCCAAGACTTGCTCATTTTATATTACCTGTACCAGGTAAGGGAAGTTCAAATTGGGGATATGCATGGATACCAGTTGTAGCACCTATATTAGGAGCTATAGTAGGAGCTTTAGTTTATAAAGTAATATTTTAATTAATAATTTATAATTAATATTTGGAATAAAAAAAATCATTTCTTTAAAACTTTTAAATTTTGCTTTTATTTTATAGTAAATAAGGTTACAATATAGAATATAATGTTTAAGTAAGAAACTTAAGTATAAGGAGGAATTTAAATGGATAAAGAATTAAATAAATGTGGATGTGGAAATCACGAAGATAATCACGAATGTGGATGTGGTGGACACGATCACGGACATGATCATGAATGTGAATGCGGTTGTGGTGAAGATCATAACGAACATTTTGTTGTAGATTTAGTAGATGATGAAGGAAATACTATATCATGTCCAATTATAGATGCTTTTGAATTCGAAGGAAATGAATATGTTTTAGCTAAGAATATGGATGATGAATCTGTATATTTATTCAGAGCTTCAGAAGAAAGCGAAGAATTAGTAGTTCCAGAGGAAGATGAATTTGAAAGAGTTTCAACATATTATAATGAAACATTAGTAGAAGAATAAAAATGAGAGTGGTATTACCACTCTTTTTTGCAAATAATATAGAACTTTTAAAATTTATAAAATATCAAATTGGTATAGTCATTATATAGGTAAAGAAGGTTTAAAATTATGAAATATGCAGATTTACATATACATTCTACCTTTTCTGATGGCAATTTAACACCAGAACAAATATTAAAAGATGCTGAAAAAAAAGGAATAAAATATATTTCTATAACGGATCATGATTCAATTGATTCACAATATATCATAGAAAATAATAGTAGTAATATTATAGTAATACCAGGAATTGAACTAAGCAGTGAAATTGATGAATTTGAAATTCATATATTGGGGTATTTCATTGATATAAATAATAAGAATCTTAATGAAATAGTAAATAAAGTGAAAGTATCAAGAATAAACAGGGTAAAATCAATTGTTGAAAAACTTAAAGATGAAGGTATAATTTTGAATATAGATGATATTATAAAATATAATTCTTCAGTTGGAAGAGCTCATATTGCAAATGAAATTGTAAAAAGTGGATATGAGAAAAATTATAAATCAGCATTTTTAAAGTATTTACTTAAAGGAAAACCAGCATATGTAAAGGGTGAAAAATTAAACTATAAAGAAGCTTTAAAGATAATAAATGACGCTAATGGTATTGCAGTGCTTGCACATCCTGGAAAGATATATAAGAGTATGGCAGTTGAAAAAATAATAAGAGAATTAAAATGTTATGGATTAAGAGGCATTGAGGTTTATCATCCAAGTCATACTAAAGAACAAATAAACTTATTTAATAATTTAAGTAAAAAATATAAACTTTTAATTACTGGAGGAAGCGATTTTCATAATGATATTAATAAGGATATGAAAATAGGATTTCAAGGAATTAATGAAAAATTATTAAATATTTTAATAAGTAATAAAAAATAATAAAGTTAAAATTAAAGGGGCGAAAAAAATGAATTTATCTAGCAGAGTAACAGGAATATCACCATCAATAACTTTGGCGATTACAGCAAAAGCTAAAGAATTAAAAAATAGTGGAGTAGATGTAATTAGTTTTGGAGTTGGGGAACCAGATTTTAATACTCCTTCAAATATAATAGAAGCTGGATATAAAGCAATGATTGAAGGGAAGACAAAATATACAGAAACATCTGGAATAAGTGAACTTAGAGAAGAAATTTGTAGAAAATTTAAAGATGATAATAATTTAAATTATTCTAAAGATCAAATAATTGTTAGTAATGGAGCAAAACAATGTTTAGCTAATGCATTTATGGCAATATTAGATAAAGATGATGAAGTAATTATACCTATGCCATATTGGGTAAGTTATCCAGAACTTGTTAAAATAGCAGGAGGAGTTCCTGTAGTTGTAGATTCAAAGGAAGAGCATAATTACAAGTACACAATTAAATCTTTAGAAGATAAACTATCTAACAAAACAAAGGCTATTATATTAAATAGTCCCAATAATCCAACTGGAACAATATATTCAAAGGAAGAACTTTTAAAAATAGCTGAATTTGCAAAAGAGCATAACTTAATTATTATATCAGATGAAGTGTATGAAAAATTAATATATGATGATGAGAAGCATATAAGTATAGCATCTTTAACTGATTATGCTTATGAAAATACAATTGTAATAAATGGTTTATCAAAATCAGCAGCAATGACAGGATGGAGAATAGGATATGCAGCTTCAAATAAAGAAGTAATTAAAGCTATGACAAGTCTTCAAAGTCATATGACTTCAAATATAAATTCAATAACACAATATGCAGCAATAGAGGCACTTAAAAATTCTAAGGGAAGTTCAGATAAAATGCTTAAAGAATTTAATAAGAGAAGAGAATATATGATAAATAGATTAGATAATATAAAAGATATTAATTATATACTTCCAAATGGTGCATTTTATATTATGATAGATGTAAGCAAGTTTTATGGTAAAAGTATAAACAATAACTTAATTAAAGATTCTTTAAGTTTTTCAAAGTTTCTTTTAGAAGAAAATAAAGTTGCTGTAGTTCCAGGAGTGGGCTTTGGAATAGATAATTATGTAAGATTATCTTATGCAACATCTATGGAAAATATAGAAAAAGGTTTAAATAGAATAGAAGAGTTTCTTAAAAAACTTAAATAATAAAAATTAAGAAACCTTATTTATAAAAGGTGATTAACCAAAATTTTGGGATAATCATCTTTTTTTAGGTATAGATAGAAATTAACATAAAAAATATTATATAATATATATTATATAAAACATTATATTTGGAGGCAATAATGATAAAGCTAGCAATATTTGACGTAGATTTTACAATAACAAAAAAAGAAACTTTAATGCAATTTTTTAAGTATATGGTGTATAAGGATAAAAGTAATATTAGATTTTTGCCAAGAGCTATATTTTCAGGAATTATGTATAGCATAGGAATTTATGATGAGAAAAAGGTTAAAGAAACTTTTTTGAAATTTATAGATGGAGTAGATGAAAAAAAGCTTACTAAAATAGTAAAAGATTTTTATAGAGACGTTTTAAAAAATATATTATATGATGATGCTATAAAAATGATGAGAGATTTAAAAAAAGAGGGATATAAAATATATTTAATATCAGCATCACCAGAGTTTTACTTAAATGAATTTTATGAATATAAAGAAGTAGATAAAATAATAGGAACTAAATTTAAGTTTAAAGATGGAAAATTTTTAAGAAAGATGGATGGACATAATTGTAAAGGTGCGGAAAAAGTAAAAAGATTAATGGAAGAACTTAAAAAAGATAATATAGAGGTAGATTTTAAAAATTCTTATATGTTCTCAGACTCATTGTCAGATAAGCCTTTATTAGACTTAGTAGGTCATCCTTATTTAATAAATTTTAAAAAGAAAAATGATATAGAAATACTTAACTGGAAATAAATAAGCTGTGCTTTTTTAAAGCACAGCTTAATATTTTTCCTATTTGCTCATTATTGAACTTGTTAGTGGTGGTATTACTTGTTTCTTTCTAGAAAGAACTCCAGGTAAAAATGACATTGAATCTTCTAATTTAATAGAGAATGCATCTTCAACTATTTCAGGTTTCTTTCCAGCTACAAGTATTTGTGAACCTTCATTTAATATGTCAGTTAATAATAACATAACCATATCAAATCCTGATTCGTCTGCCTTCTTATTCATGTATGTTAACATTTCTTCTTTTAAAGGCATAAATCCTTCAATATCCATTGTATTTACTTGAGCAACACCTATTTTAGTATCTCCCATAGTAAATGGTTTGAAATCTTGGTTGAATATTTGTTCAACTGTTTTTCCTTGTAGTGAAGTACCTGCTTTAAACATTTCTTTAGCAAATTCTTCTATATTTATTCCAGCTATTTCAGCAAGTTTATTGCAAAGATATTTATCTTGTTCAGTGCAAGTTGGACTTCTGAATAATAAAGTATCAGATATTATTGCACCACATAAAATTCCTGCAATTTCTTTTGATGGTCTTATTCCATTTTCAAAATAGCACTTAGAAACTATTGAAGAAGTACTTCCAATTGGTTCATTTCTAAAATAAATTGGATTGTTTGTTTGAATATCAGCAACTCTGTGATGGTCGATGATTTCAAGAACTTCAGCTTCCTCTAAACCTGGAACAGATTGTGCTCTTTCATTATGGTCAACTTGAATAACCTTTTTCTTAAAGTTTGAAATAAGGTGATATCTTGAAATAGTTCCTATAACTTTTCCTTCTGAATCAATTACAGGATAACTTCTGTATCTACTTTCAAGCATAGCTTCTTTAACATCTTCAACTAAATCTTCAGTAGAGAATGAAACTATATCATCTTTAATCATAACGTATCTTACAGGGATACTTTGAATTATAAGTCTAGCTGCTGTAAATGAATCGTGAGGAGTTGAAATTACAGTAATTCCAGCCTTCTTTGCTTTTTCTAAAAGTTCTTCACTTAAAGTAGTAGAACCTATTAATATCATTAAAGAAACATTTTCATTAATAACTTCCTCTTGGATTTCTGGTCTGTCGCCAACAATTACTATGTCACCTGCTTCAATATGTTCTTTTAATGAATTTGGTTGCATAGCAGCAACACATATTTTACCAGGGAAAACTTTAACATCTTTATTTATGTAGAAAGCCTTTGCTGATAATGTATCGATTATGTTGTCAATAGTTGCTTCACTTTTACTTAAAATTTTATTATCCCATATATCCATATAAGATGAAGTTAAATTTGAAACTGATAAGACTCCTAGAAGATGATCATTTGCATCTCCTACTGGAATAGTTTTAACATTTTTGTCTCTCATTATATTCCAAGCCATTTTTAAAGATATATCAGGTGATATTGGACTGATGTTATCTATTTTTAAATCTTCAACTTTTAATTTTACTGTCTCTAAAAACTCAGGTGCTTTAACATTAAAGTAGTCTAAGATAAATTGAGTTTCACGACTAACGTTTCCTAATCTAACTGGTATAGCTGGTATTTCTCCTATTTTATTTTTTAATGCAGCATATGAAATAGCAGCACATATTGAATCTGAATCAGGATTTCTATGACCAGTAACATATATTACGTTCTTCAAATATATTACCTCCTTATATATAAAATTATAGTATAATTGTAAGTCCTAAATAAAAAAATGTAAAGCTAACTTTAAACAAAACTTTTCATAAGTTAATAACTTTTAAATATATATATATAAGAATATTAAAAAGGAGGGATTATTAAGTGATAAAAGAACAAAGTATGCTTCCAGGACTTACAACTAAAGAAGCAGAAAAAAGAATTAAAAGTTTTGGATTAAATGAACTTGAACATAAACAAAAATCATCTCCAATAAAAATTTTTCTATCTCAATTTAATGATTTTATGGTTTGGGTATTAATAGGTGCAACTATAATATCAGGATTTATGGGAGATACAGCTGATGCAATAACCATACTTATTATAGTTATAGTAAATGCTTTTTTAGGATTTTTTCAGGAGTTTAAGACAGAGAAATCATTAGAAGCTTTAAAAGATATGGCAGCACCAACTTGTAAAGTTTATAGGGATGGAAGAATTAAAGTTATAAATTCTAAATATTTAACAATTGGAGATATTGTAATATTAGAATCTGGAGATAGAATACCAGCAGATGGAGAATTTTTGGAAGCCTCTGGAATTGTTGTTGATGAATCACTTTTAACTGGGGAATCAGTTGGTGTAAATAAAGATTGCAATAAGGATAATAATCTAGGCTTTATGGGTACAAATGTTTTAAAAGGTAAAGGTCTTTTTAGAGTAAAAGAAATTGGCATGAAAACAGAGATGGGTAAGATTGCAAATCTTCTTCAAAATATTGATGATGAAAAATCACCTTTAAAAGAAAAGTTAGATTCACTTGGAAAAATACTAGTTATACTTTGTATAATTATATGTATTATAGTAACCGTTTTTGGAATAATTAGAGGTAATGAAATTGGAGAAATGTTTATGCTTGGAGTTTCTTTAGCAGTTGCTGCCATTCCAGAAGGTTTAGCTGCAATAGTAACAGTAGCACTAGCACTTGGTGTATCTAAAATGCTAAAAAGAAATGCTTTAATTAGAAAACTTCCAGCTGTTGAAACTTTAGGATGTACCTCTGTAATTTGTTCTGATAAAACAGGAACATTAACTCAAAATAAAATGACAGTTAAGGAAATTTATTTAAATGGAAAAATAATTGAACTACAAAAAGATAATTTAAATAAAATAAAAGGCATAGAAAAATTAAAAAGTGCTTTAGTTCATTGCAATGATTGTAAAATAGATAAAAAGTTAAAAAATTTAGATAAAGCTTTATATGGAGATCCAACTGAAACAGCATTAGTTAGAATGTTTTTTAATAATGTAAATGATGCAAAAGAATTTAGTAATAAAGTAGAGAGGATATTTGACATACCTTTTGATTCTACAAGAAAGATGATGTCAGTAATAGTTAAAGAAAATGGCAGTGAAATATGTTATGTAAAAGGAGCACCAGAGAAAATATTAGAAAAGAGTAATTATATATATGAAGATGGATCTATAAAACCACTAACTTTTCAAAAGAAAAAATTAATAAGTAATGGCTTAGAAGCTATGTCCTCTAGAGCATTAAGATGTATTGGTGCAGCATATAAAGTTGATAATCTAGTGAAAAGTGAAAGCTTGGAAAATGATTTAATTTTTATAGGCTTTGCAGGAAGTATAGATCCTCCTAGAAAGGAAGCAAGAGATGCTGTACTTAAATGTAAGCTTGCAGGAATTAAACCTGTAATGATTACAGGAGATCATAAAAATACTGCTCTTTCTATAGCTAAATCTTTAAACATATGCAAAAATGAAGATCAAGTATTAACTGGAAAAGAAATAGAAAATATGACAGATAAAGAACTTTATAAAAAAGTAGATAACATTAGAGTATTTGCAAGGGTTTCTCCTAATCATAAATTAAGAATTGTGAGAGCTTTTAAATCAAGAGGGAATATAGTGGCTATGACAGGAGATGGAGTAAATGATGCTCCTGCAATTAAGGAGGCGGATATTGGAATATCAATGGGGCTTTCAGGAACAGATGTAACAAAGGAAGCTTCCTCTATGATTCTTATGGATGATAACTTTAGTACAATAGTAGCAGCAGTAGAAGAGGGAAGAGTAATTTATGATAATATTAGAAAGTTTATAAGGTATCTTTTATCTTGTAACTTAGGGGAAGTATTAACTATGTTTCTAGCAACATTATTTACAATGCCAAATCCTCTTATTCCAATACAAATTTTATTTGTAAATTTAGTAACAGATGGACTTCCAGCAATAGCACTTGGAGTTGATCCACCAGATAATGATATTATGAGACAACAACCTAGAGATAAAAAAGAAGGTATATTTGCAAGAGGACTTACTGAAAAGATATTAATAAGAGGATCTTTAATAGGTATATGTACACTTCTTGCATTTATGGCTGGCAGATATTATGGAATGGATCTTAAAACTTGTAGAACAATAGCTCTTGCAACTCTTATAATGTCTCAATTATTTCATGTATTTGAGTGTAGATCAGAAAGACATTCAATATTTGAAATAAAATTATTTACTAATCCTTATTTGGTTATGGCTGTGGGAGTATCTATAGGTATGCTTATTTCAATATTATACATTCCATTTTTAAGTGGAATATTTCATACAGTTCCATTAATGCTTAAACATTGGACATTAGTTCTTTTCTTCTCAGGTGTAATAGCATTTATAAATAGTGTTTATTTATTTATAAAGTCAAAATAAAAATATTTATTTAAAGTATAATCCACAGACTATATAAATTTATGATAATATATAGTAAATAATAAATGAGGTGATATTTATGATTAAACATATAGTTATGTGGGATTTAAAAGATGAAAATAAATTAGAAAATGCAAAGAAATTAAAGGCATCATTAGAAAATCTAAAAGAAGAAATAAATGAAATAAAAGAAATAGAAGTTGGGATAAATATAAATAATAGTGATGCAAGTATGGATGTAGTTTTATATTCAGTATTTAATACTTTAGAAGATTTGGATATTTATCAAAATCATCCAAAACATTTAAAGGTTAAGGAGTTTGTTAAAAATATTTCTACAAATAGAAAAGTAATTGATTTTGAAGCATAAATAATAAAAGCTACGTTTAAAAAACGTAGCTTTTATTACATTTGTCTTTGTCTCATTCTTGAAGCTGTTTGTCTAGCCTTTTTAATTTGAGAATGATCTATTGGAATTAAATCTTTCTTAGTAGTTAAGTTAAGAATATTTTGAAGTTGGATTACTTCTGAATCCTTCTTACCTTTAACACCTTTAAGTCCCATTACCATAACTTTATGACCTTTATTTAATTGTATAAAGTCTGGAGTTTTAAACCATCTATTTTTTCTGTATCTACATTTAACAGCACCTCTACCAGCATCTGGCTTAAGTATTATGTCAACTATTAATTTATGAAAAATTATATAATTTTTTTCTTCAGTTTTAACTGAAATAATAGTACCTGCAGCACTTGTTATTCTATCGCCATATTTTTCAAAGTAAGAGTCTCTAAAATATTTATCAAATTTATCTCTAAAGCTCATAAACAAATCTCCTTTATATATATAAGTCCGTTTTTATGGATAAGTCCAGTATAACAAATAATATTATAACATAAATAAAAAATTAGTAAAATATGAAATTAATAAACATAAATATTATAAAATTTTATAGTCATATGACTGACATAAACTAATAGTATAATAAAAATAATCAAAGTTTTGTAATTAATATTTAAATGTTTAAAGTAAAAAATGAGTTATAATATAATTAGAAAGTTTTAAGGGGGAAAACAAATGAATAGCCTATTATATGGAATTACTAGCAATGTAATAGAAAACTATAAACTAGTAAAAAATAATTTAAGGTTTGATGGGGAATATATAAATCATTTTGCTTCATTAATATTTGCAGAAGATGATGAACATATTGATATAGAAAAAATTAAAGAAATTAGAAGGTATATAAAATTAAATACTAATAAAATGTCAAGCTTTAGAGGGGATATTTTATACATGATATCTATTCTTATTAGTAAAGAAAAGGATTATATTAATTTTGCAGATAAACTAATTGAAACAAACGAAATATTAAAGGATAATGGTTTTAAAGATAGTGCATTTTTAGTACTTTCATCTTATGCTTTAACAAAACATGTAAAGAAAAGTCAGATGGATAATATATTAAATGATATGAAAATAATATATAAATCATTAAAAATTGAATATAATGATTTAACAGATGAAGAAGATTATTTAATTTGTGCACTTCTTGCTATAAAAAATAGTAAAACAAAAACAGAGATAAGAGATATTAATAAATTTATAAAGAGTATGTTTGATTATCTTTCAGATTTAGATAATTATTCAAAAAATGATTTGCAAGGAGTAGCTAGTACACTTCTTCTAAATAATAGTGCATCAGCTCCTTATGAAATAAAAGAACTTATTAAAAACTTTAATAAAAATGATATGAAAATAGGAGATGAAGTTCTTCCTTTAATTGGAGCAGTAGCTAGGGAAGAAAATATATTTAAGTATATAAAAAAGGTTAAAGAAGTAATAAAATGTCTTTGTGATGAAGAAGGAGAATATACTTTTTATATGGATAAAACATTTAGAACTTTAATAGCAATAGTAACAGTAGAAATTTATGAAAGAAATAATAGCTCTTTTAAAAATGAATATTTAGAAGAACTTTTATGTTTTGCAATATATTCTTTTATTGTTAGTAAAAAACAGGGACTTTTTGAGGAGGTATTAGCTTAAAAGAAAATTAATGGAAAAAGTAATTTTACATGTTGATATGGATGCTTTTTTTGCATCTGTAGAACAAATGGATAATAAAAATTTAAAAGGAAAACCTGTTGTTGTAGGTGGAGTAAGTGAAAGAGGTGTAGTATCAACCTGCTCTTATGAAGCTAGAAAATATGGTATACATTCTGCAATGCCTGTCTTTATTGCAAGGCAAAAGTGTCCTAATGCAATATTTGTTAAAGTAAGACACTTTCGTTACAGGGAAATATCTAATAGGATATTTGAAATATTTAAAGAAGTAACTCCTTTAGTAGAACCTTTATCTATTGATGAAGCTTATTTAGATTTATCAGAAGGAAATATAAAGGATGGAAAAAAAGCAGCCTACTACATAAAAAAAAGAGTTTTTAAAGAATTTGGATTAACATTATCAATAGGAATTTCTTATAATAAATTTTTAGCAAAGCTAGCATCAGATTGGAATAAGCCAAATGGAATAATGATAATAAATAAAGATATGATTCCAGAAATATTATTTCCTTTATCTATTTCAAAAATATATGGACTTGGAGATAAATCTGTAAAGAAGTTAAATAATATGGGACTTTTTACTGTGGAGGATATTTATCCATTGTCTAAAGAGTTTTTCTATGAATATTTAGGAAAACAAGGAATAGAAGTTTATGAAAGAATAAGAGGAGTAGATAGAAGAAAAGTTACCATTTTAAGAGATAGGAAATCTATAGGCAAAGAAAGAACTCTTAAAAGAGATACAAGTGATAAGGAAGAACTATTAGAATATTTAGAGGATTTTTCTAAAAGTATATCTAGTATACTATTAGAAAAAGAAAAGATTGCAAGAACAATAACATTAAAATATAAAACAAGTTCCTTTGAAAGTCATACTAGAAGTAGAACTTTAAATGATTATATAAGTAAATGGGATGATATATTTAAAATTGCAAAAGAAATTTTAAGTGAAGAAAGCTTTAAGGAGAATATAAGACTTATAGGGTTAAGTGTATCTTCTTTTAAAGAAATATTAGAGGAGGAGCAGATATCATTATTTTAGATTATTTTTTCAAAAAATAATAATGTTTGACAATAAATAATAAATAGTTCTATAATCACTTTACAGAGTTTTATGTAAAGGAGTGCAGAGAATGAATAAAAATGAATTAGCAAGAATGATTGATCATACTATTTTAAAGCCAGAAGCAAAAGGTGAAGATGTAAAAAAAATATGCGATGAAGCATTAGAATATAAGTTTGCATCAGTATGTGTAAACCCTACAAGAGTTAAAGAAGCTTACGAAATATTAAAAGGTAGCGAAGTTAAAGTTTGTACTGTTATAGGATTTCCTTTAGGAGCTACAACTACAAATACAAAGGTATTTGAAACTAAAGATGCAATAGCAAATGGTGCAACTGAAGTTGATATGGTTATAAATATTGGAAGACTTAAAGATAAAGATTATGATTTTGTAAAAGAAGATATAAAGTCAGTTGTAGAAGCAGCAAAAGGAAAGGCATTAACAAAAGTTATTATAGAAACTTGTTTATTAACAGATGAGGAAAAAGTAATAGCATGTAAGTTAGCTAAAGAAGCTGGAGCAGATTTTGTTAAAACTTCAACTGGTTTTTCAACAGGTGGAGCAACAAAGGAAGATATAAAGCTTATGAGAGAAACTGTAGGTCCAGACCTTGGAGTTAAAGCATCAGGTGGAGTTAGATCATTAAAAGATGCTGAAGATATGATTGAAAATGGTGCTACAAGAATAGGAGCATCAGCATCAATTGCAATTTGTGAAGGTAAAACATCAAATAGTAATTATTAATTTTAAATTTAAAAAATTTCTAAGGATTTAAATATCTTTAGGAATTTTTTTTGCTTTTAAAATAAAATTATTTATATTAAATTTAAAAATCCATATCTAAATTAAAATAAATAGAATATTAATATAATATATAACCATAAAACTAGGAGGAATTAACTAAATTTATTTAAAATAAATTTAGAGAAAATGCATTATATGAAAAAAGAATTAGATTTAAAAGAAATAATTTATAATGTGGAATATAAAGATTCTAAGGAAAATGTAACTATTAAAGATATTCCAGAAATAACAACTCCTTATAAGGAAATAAAGAGAGCTCTTAATATAAAAAGAGCTGGTTATAACTTATATATAATAGATTCATTTTCAAAAGAGAAAATAGATGAATTAGTTAACTTTATAGATAATGAATACAAATTATTAAATGCTCCTTTAGATATATGTTATGTTACTATTAAAGATAATAAAAGTCCTTTTCCTATATTTATTTCTAATGGAAAGGGAGCTTTATTAAAAAAGAAAATTGAAGAATTAAAGGACAGCTATGCAGAAACATTTTTAGAATTCTTTAATACATCATCAGAAGAAGAAAAAGATAACATTATAGATAATATACATCTTAAGAGAAATAAGTATATAGGAGAACTTATTGATGCTTCTAAAGTTGACGGATTTGATGTAAAAACAACTTCAGGAGGATTTGCATTTATTCCTTTAAATAATGGGGAAGTAATGACTGAAAAAGAATATGATGATTTGAGTGTTGAAGAGCGAGGAACTATACTTCAAAAGGCAACTAAACTTAAGCAAAAAGCAGAAGTTATATTAGAAAAGCTTAAAGATTTAGAAATGAATTCTATTGGAAGATTAAAGAGTATATTTAAAGAATATATAGATAAAAAAATGGAAGATGTAAGAGATGATTTACTTTTAGAATTTATAAATGATGATGATGTTTATAATTATTTGCAAAATTTATATGAGAGTTTAGAGGAAGATCTAATTGAAAATTATAATATTGATTTAGAAGATGAAGAAGGAAAAATAGAAGAAATTTTAGAAAAATATGATATAGAAGTGTTAATTGATAATTCTAATAATAAATATCCAAGAGTTATTTATGAAGATGATCCAAATTTAACAAAACTTTTAGGAAATATTGAATATGAAAGTCAAAATGGTAATTATATTACTAATCTTTCTTATATAACTCCAGGGTCACTTTTAAAAGCAAATGAAGGATGTTTAATTATAAGATTAAGTAAGCTAATACAAAATGTTAATAGTTATTATTATTTAAAGAAAGTATTATTATCAGGAAAATTAACTTTTGAAGGAAATAGAAACTATTTAGAATTATTATCTATAAATGGATTAAAACCTAAGGGTATACCTGTAAATGTTAAAGTTATAATAATTGGAGATTATGAAAGTTATAATATTCTTTATAATAATGATGATGAATTTAAAAAATTATTTCCATTAAGATGTGAATTTAAAGATGAAATTCAAAATAATATAAATATAACAAGTAAATTAAAACAATTTATTATAGAGAAAGTTAAAAAAAATAATTTATTAAATTTAGAGGAAGATGGAATAAAATCAATAATAAGATTTCTAGTTAGAGAAGCAGAAAATAGGAAAAAAATTAATATTGATGAAGATAAAATATGTGATATATTGATTAGATCAGATAATATTGCAAAAGAAAATAAGGAAGATATAATAACTAAAGAGTGTATTGAAAATATAATATATAAAAAAGATAATATAATAGATGATTATATGGCAATGTATAAAGAAAATAAAATATTTATAAATACTCAAGGAAAAAATATAGGAAATGTAAATGGTCTTGCTGTATTAGATACAGGTATATATAGATTTGGAAAACCACTTAGAATAACATGTTTAGTTTTAAAAGGTGAAGGGCATATTATAGATATTCATAAGGATTCAAAGTTAAGTGGAAAAATTCATGAAAAATCTATTAAAACTTTAACAGGGTTATTATATAAAAAGATATCACCTTATGAGAAGCTTCCAATAAATATTCACTTAAGCTTTGAACAGAGTTATGGAATGATTGAAGGGGACAGCGCTTCAGTTGCTGAAATGATTGCTATGCTATCTGCAATAAGTAAAAAAGGTGTTAATCAAAATATTGCAGTTACAGGATCTTTAAATCAATTTGGAGAAGTTCAACCAATTGGAGGAGTAAATGAAAAGATTGAAGGATTTTTTAATGTTTGTAAGGAAATTGGAGATGTTAAAGGGAGAGGTGTATTAATACCATCTTCTAATAAGGATGAATTAATATTAAAACCAGAGGTTGAAAAAGCAATATTAAATGGAGATTTTCATATATATGAAATGGAAACAATAGATGATGCTATTGAGACTTTAATTTTAGATGATAATGAAAAATTAGATGATTTTTATAATTTAATAAAGGAAGAAATAAATAAATATAAGAATAAGTAAATATAAGCTATCGTATATAAAATAAAATTATATATGATAGCTTATAATTTTATTTTAACAAAAAGTTTATAAAATATGAATATAGAATTGACTTATATTATAAATATATGTTAAAATATGGAAGAAATAAAGGGAAAATATATATTAGGAGGTGAATTACTCTAAATTATTTTTTAGGGTAGCTTTATATGTATCTTAAATTTAAAAAAAATGATAAAAGCTTAATTATTCATCTAATAGGGGAATTAGATCATCATAGTGCAGAGGAAGTTAGAGTTAAAATTGATGATAGAATAGAAAGGGATAACATAAGAAAAGTTATATTAGACTTTAGCGGAGTAACTTTTATGGATAGTTCTGGAATTGGAGTTGTAGTTGGAAGATATAAAAAGGTTTTGTCAGTTGGCGGAAATATATGTGTGGCAAATGTTAATAGTAGTGTAAATAGAGTTTTTGAATTATCAGGATTATTTAAAATTATAAAAAAATTTAATACTGTAGATGAGGCAGTAAGGTACATTTAATGGAGGGGTTTTGTTATGTATGATAATAAAATAAGTATTGAATTTTTAAGCAAATCTCAAAATGAGGCTTTTGCAAGAGTTGCAATTGCAGCCTTTGTTTCCCAATTAGATCCAACAATTGAAGAATTAACAGATGTAAAGACTGCAGTTTCAGAAGGGGTAACAAATTCTATTATTCATGGCTATGAAAATAGAGAAGATGGAAAAGTTAAAATAGATGCTTTAATAGAAAAAAATGAAGTTGAAATAGTAATATCAGATTTTGGAAGAGGAATAGAGGATATAGAAAAAGCTAAAGAACCATTATATACATCAAGACCAGATCTTGAAAGATCAGGGATGGGATTTACTGTTATGGAAAGTTTTATGGATTCTTTAGAAGTTTATAGTGAAAAGGGAAAAGGGACAAAGGTGGTTATGAAAAAAAAATTTGATATTGAAGTATGGTAGGGGAATATTATGAATATTGAGAATTGTAAAAGAGAGGAATTTAATTATGATAATAATTCAGAGCTTTTACCTTTAGCTAAAAATGGTGATGAAAAAGCTTTAGATAGATTAATAGAAATGAATCTTCCTTTAGTATCTTCAATTAGTAAAAAATTTTTAAATAGAGGTTATGATTATGAAGATATTTATCAGATAGGATCAATTGGTCTTGTTAAGGCTATTAAAAATTTTGATAATTCATTTAATGTTAAATTTTCAACATATGCAGTACCTATGATAATTGGAGAAATAAAAAGATTTTTAAGAGATGACGGAATTATAAAAGTAAGTCGTAATGTTAAAACCTTAGCTAAAAAAATTCATTATTGTAAAGAAGAACTTACAAAAAAACTTAATAGAGAGCCTACAATTGATGAGTTAGCAGAGTATTCAAGTATAGATAAAGAAGAAATAATTATGGCAATAGAAGCATCTTCAAGTATGCAGTATTTATATGACACTATTCACCAAGATGATGGAGCTCCTGTATTACTTATAGATAAAATTAGCCAAAAGGGAGAAGATGATACTTTAATGATTGATAGAATAGCTTTAAAAGAAGCTATTGGTTCACTAGATACTAAATCAAGACAGATTATAATGCTTAGGTATTTTAAAGATAAAACTCAAGTTCAAGTTGCCAAAATGCTTGGAATAAGTCAGGTGCAGGTTTCAAGAATAGAAAAGAAAGTTTTAAAAAAAATGAAAGAAAAATTAAAGGAATAAAAATAAGGAAAGAAATAATTTCTTTCCTTATTTTTATTTAACTTTATTTTCCAGTGTTATATTTTAAATTTTACAAATACTAATTATATGAATATAGAAAGGGGTAATTATATTGAAAAAAAATCAATTAAAGAAGAAAGAAGAAGTTGTAAAAAAAAGATTTAAAACTCTTACAGAACAAAGTGAACCTAAACCTCAAGTTACTAGAAATTGTATAAGAGCATTTATAGTTGGTGGAGCTATTTGTGTGATAGGACAAATAATAACAAATATTCTTATGAGATTTGGATTTACAAAAGATGAAGTTTCAGCAATAACATCTGTAATAATGGTTCTTATAGGAGCACTTCTTACAGGTGTTGGTATATATGATAAAATTGCAAATTACGGAGGAGCTGGAACTGTTGTTCCAATAACAGGATTTGCTAATGCTGTTGTTGCACCTGCTATAGAATTTAAAAAAGAAGGGTTTGTTTTTGGAGTTGCTGCAAAAATGTTTACAATAGCAGGACCAGTTTTAGTATATGGAATTGGTAGTTCTGTAATTATAGGAATAATTTATTATATAAAGGATCTTTTTTAATTAAAGTGGAGGTGTAATAATGAGTGAAATTAAAAAGATTGGAGGACAAACTATTAAACTAAAAAATCCACCAACAATTATATCAACATTTTCTTTAGTTGGTCCAAAAGAAGGAGAAGGGCCATTAAAAGAATATTTTGATGATGTGCTAATTGATGAAAGTTGTGGGAAAGAAAGCTTTGAAAAAGCAGAAACAGAAATGATGTATACAGCAATTAGTGAAGCTATAAAAAGAGCTAATTTAAAAGAAACAGACATAGACTATATGTTTGCAGGAGACTTATTAAATCAAATAATATCATCAGGTTTTGCAGCAAGAAAACTTAATATACCTTTCTTTGGACTTTATGGGGCATGTTCTACAATGTCAGAATCTTTAGGTCTTGCAGCCCTTATTATGGATGGTGGTTTTGCAAATAATGTGGTAGCATCAACATCATCACATTTTTGTGCAGCAGAAAGACAATTTAGATTTCCTTTAGAATATGGTTCTCAAAGATGTAAGACTGCTCAATGGACTGTTACAGGTGCTGGAGCAATGATTCTTGGCAAAAAAGGTAATTTTCCTAAAGTTACATATGTTACAACAGGCGTTGTAAAAGATTATGGAATTAAAGATGCAAATAATATGGGAGCTGCAATGGCACCTGCTGCTGTAGATACTATATATAAACATTTCAAAGATACAGGAAAAACTCCAAAGGATTATGACATAATTACTACTGGAGATTTAGGTAAAGTAGGTAAAAAAATATTAGATGATTTAATATTAGAATATGGTTATGATATAAGAGAAAATCATATAGATTGTGGAGAGATGATATTTAATAATGAACTTCAAGGAACAGAAGCTGGTGGAAGTGGATGTGGATGTTCTGCTGTAGTTACTTGTGGATACATATATAAAAAGATGATGAGGGGAGAAATTAAAAGTGCATTGATTGTTTCAACTGGTGCACTTATGAGTACAACATCTTCACTTCAAGGAGAAAGTATTCCAGGTATAGCACATGCAGTTGCTATAGAGATGGATTAACAAAGAAAGGAGAATTTTTATGGAGTATGTAAAAGCATTTATAGTTGGAGGATTAATATGTGTTATAGCTCAAATACTAATGGATAAAACTAAACTTACTCCTGCTAGAATATTAGTTCTTTTTGTAACTTTAGGAGCGGTTCTTGGAGCTTTTGGATTATATGATAAACTTATTGCTTTTTCAGGAGCAGGAGCTACAATACCATTACCTAGCTTTGGAAATTCCCTTGCGAAAGCTGCAATAAAAGAAGTAAATCAAATTGGATTACTTGGAGTATTTACTGGAGGAATAAAAGGAACTGCAGCTGGAATAACAGCTTCAATATTTTTTGGATATATTATGGCTATTATTTTTAATCCAAAGAGTAAGTAAAAGAATAAAAAATATAAACCTGTCAATAATTATCTATGAGGTGGAAACTTATGAGAATAATTGAGCTAGGTAAAGTTAAATTACCCATTGTATATATAGCAATAACATTTCTTTTTAGTAGTTTGTATTATAGATATTTTGATAGAGATTTTTGGCTAGCTATTATTTTAGTTAGTCTTTTATTTTTATGGATATTTTTAAAAGAAGGATTTCAATTTTTTATATTTATATTATCTATATTTTTTATTGGAATTTTAACTAATATTAATTATTATAATCTAAATGTAAAAGAGTATGAAAATATAATAATTGAAAGAATATATTCTTATGGTGGAATTGGAAAAATAAATAACAGAAAAATATATTTAAAAGGAAAGCTTCAGGGATTTAAAGAAGGTTATGAAATAATAGCTAAAGGAAAATTTAAAAAAGATATAAATAAGGAAAAAGGAATTATTGGAGAGTATAAGATTGAAAAGTTAAAAATAAAAGAAAATAGTATATTTACAAAATTATCAAATATTAAAGAAGAATTTAAAAGAAAACTTGAAGAAAATATTGGATATAGAAAATCTGGTCTTATAACATCAATAGTTTTTGGAAGAGATAGTAACTTAGGAAATGAAGATGAAGAATATATGAAAAGATTTGGAATAATACATGCACTTAGTGTTTCAGGTCTTCATATAGGTATTATTTTTTTAATTTTCAAAAAAATATTTAATGAAAAAATATCATTAGGTTTTACATTAATATATGTTTTTATGACTGGAATGGCCTTTTCTAGTATTAGAGCTTTTATAATGTTACTTTTCTCAAATTTAGGATTTATATTAAGAAAAAAATACAATCCTATTGGAGGTATTGCAGTTAGTTCAATAATAATATTTTTCATGTCACCATACTGTATATTTAATATAGGTTTTTTATTATCTTTTGGAGCAACTCTTGGAATATTACTTTATAACAAGGGTTTAAATCGTAAGTTATATAAACTACCTAATTTTTTAAGGGGTGTTGTTAGTATATCTATTTCAGCTCAAATATTCACCTTACCATTATTAATAATATTTTTTAATGAATTTTCATTAGGATTTATTGTAGGAAATATAATATTAATTCCTTTAATAAATTTAATATTAGTTGTTGGAGTTTTTTCTATATTTATAGTTAAAATTCCTTCAATATTTGATTTTTTTAGTTTTGTATTAAAAGTCATAGTAAATACTTTAGATGAAGTTACTGAATTTTTATTAGATTTTATTCCAGAAATTTTTAGCATAAATGAGTATTATGCTTATTTTTATATAGTTTTATTACTTTGTTACTACTTATATAAAAATGGAATGGCTAAAGCTATTTTTTTACCTATATTTTATATAATGTATATATGTATTGATTTATATAGTTTTTATCCTAAAATAATTTATAGAAATGAAGGTAGTTTAGTTATATCACATAAAGGAGATAGAGTAGCTTTAACTAACGAAAATATTAATATTAATAAATTAAAAAACAAAACTTTATCTTTTAGAGCATATAGAGATTTTGAAAAAATAAGAATAAAAGAGGATTCATGGATTATAAAAGAAGATAAAAATTATATATTAAATTTTAATGGAACTAATTATTATTTAAATATAAATGGTTTAAATAAAAAGGATATTAAATATGATATAATAAATTTCAAAGAGAATGAAGCAAGAGAGATTATTATATTAAATAATGATTTATTAATAAAGTAAATTATATTTGAAAGGTGATTAGTTTTGATAAATTATGAAATGTTAGAGAAAAACATAAAATCTAATAAAATTAAAAATTCTTATGTATTTTCAGGTCCTGACGAAGAGCTAATTAAAGAAGCTATTTCTAAATTAGTTAATCCATATATTGATGAAGGACTTAAAGATTTGAATTTTATTAAATTTGATGGAGTACAATGTACATTTGATGAAATTGTAAATGCTTGTGAAACATTACCTTTTATGTCTGAAAAAAAGGTTGTTATAGTTTATAGATGTGCATTTTTAAAAGAAAAGTTAGATGCTCAAAATAAAGGCTTTTATAATAGAATAAAAGAGTATTTGAAAGATATTCCAGAGCATACAATATTAGTTTTATATCATGTACTTAGCGATAAAAGAGATACTGTAAGAAAAAATAAAAATATAATGGCATTAGATAAAATAACAACAGTTGTTCAAATTGATAAGCTTAAAAGGGATGGATTTTATAAGAGAGTAGAAGCTTTATTTAAAAAAAGTGGTAAAAATATAAATAAGGTTGAACTTAGATATCTTTGTGAGAAACTTCCTATGAATTTGGATATAGCTAACAAAGAAGTTTCCAAAATAATAGATTATACTTTGGATAGAGAAATTAAAAGAAAAGATATAGACTTATTAATTCCAAATAAAAGTGAAGATGATGTATTTGATTTAGTTGATTTAGTATCTCAAAGAAAAATAGAAAGAGCCCTTGATATATTAAATGAACTTTTATTTAAGGCAGATCAACATATGCTTATAATTACAACAATAGAAAATCAATTTAAAAGACTTTACGAGTTAAAGATTGGACTTCTTAAAGGAAAAAGGGCAGAAGATTTTGTTAGTGAATTTAGAGTTCCACAATTTGTTTTAGATAAATTAATTATTCAAAGTAAAAAATTTACCTTAAAACAATTAGAAAAGATATTAAAGTTTTGTGTAGAAACAGAAGGTAATTTAAAAAGTAGTTCAAGTAATAAAAAGTCTGAACTTGAATTATTTTTAGTTAGTATAGCAATGGTTAAAAGATAAATATTTATAACATAAAAAAGCACCTATTAAAAATAGATGCTTTTTTATGTAATTTAAGATAATCTTAAAAAGTAAATAACCGACCATAAAAGGTCGGTTTATGTTACTATGCCATAGCATTTAACTTTGCAGCTAATCTTGACTTCTTTCTAGCAACCATGTTCTTATGAAGAACTCCTTTTGAAGCAGCCATATCTAAAGACTTAGTAGCCTTAACGAATAAAGCTTTAGCTTCTTCAGCATTGTTAGCTTCGATAGCCATTTCAAACTTCTTTATAGCAGTTTTTAAAGCTGATTTAATCATTCTATTTTTTAAAGTTTTAGTTTCAGTAACTTTAATTCTTTTCTTTGCTGATTTTATATTTGCCATTACTTTTCACCCCCTCTAAATTTTATAGGGCCTCATTGCAGTTTTTTGGGGAATCTGCATACGAGTTTATATTCAACAAACCATATTATAGCATTGAAATTTATTATATTCAAGTATTAAATTTAAACAATAAGGAAAAATAATGATGAAGATAGAATAAGTTAAGAGGTGAGAGTATGCTAAATTTTAGAACGGATCTTGCAATAGAAGCTAAGGAGGATTATACCAAAGTTCACAAAAATGAAATTGATGGAGTAATTGTAGATGAAAATACTGTAAACAATAATAAAGTTACAACAGTAACAATAAATAATGAAGATGGAGCAAAAAAACTTGGAAAACCAATTGGTACTTATATAACAGTAGATATTAAGGATCATACAATTTATGATGGTGAACTTATGGATGATGTTTCCAAGGCAGTAGGCAAAACATTAAAAAAATTAGTTAACATTAAAAAAGAACAAACTGCACTTATAGTAGGTCTTGGTAATTGGAAGGTTACTCCAGATGCTCTTGGACCTAAAGTAGTTGAGAAAATAATGATTACAAGACATTTAAAGGAAGTAATGCCAGAAGCTATTGATGATTCAATAATACCAGTTTGTGCTATTGCACCAGGAGTTTTAGGAATTACAGGTATAGAAACTGTAGAAATAATAAAAGCTTTGGTAGAAAAAATAAAACCAGATTTAGTAATATGTATTGATGCATTAGCATCTAGAAGAATTGAAAGAGTTAATAGAACAATTCAAATAAGTAATACTGGAATATCACCAGGAGCTGGTGTTGGAAATCACAGAATGCAAATAAGTGAAGAAACATTGGGAGTAAAGGTTATAGCAATTGGAGTTCCAACAGTTGTAGATGCTTCAACTATTGCAAATGATAGTATAGATTTGGTAATAGATGAACTTATACGTAAATCAGAAAGTGGTTCAGAGTTTTTCAACATGATAAAAGGTATAGATAAGAATGAAAAAAGTATCCTTATAAAGGAATTATTAAATCCTTATGTAGGAGATCTTATAGTTACACCAAAAGAAGTAGATTTAGTAATAGATTCTTTATCAAAAATAATTGCAAATGGAATAAATATAGCAGTTCAACCAAATCTTGAACTTGAAGATATAAATAAATTTCTAGGATAAAAATATAATAATTATGTAAATTCCCTCATATACATTAAAAAGTAGGGAGGGGATTAGGAGTGATATCAAAAACTAAAGGTAGAAGTGTAAGTAATTCATTAGATATAGGAATAGTAGTATTATTAGTATGTTTAGTTATTTTTTTTGGAAGGTGTATATATATTCTTAAAGAAAATAATGAAAGAGGAGGCCTTGTATATGTAGAGCTATTAAATTTTTCAATGCCTTTAGTAGAAACTCAAGTTTATGAAGAAGGGGCATATTATGAAAATAATTTATCATTAAAAAATATAGCATTACAAGCAGTAGGTCTTTATGATATAAGTGCTCAAAAATTAGTAAATAGTGAAAATCCAATATTTAAATTAGATGAGAGAATAGCAAAAAATAATGAAATAGGAGATTATAAGCCTTTTGAGTTAGATGAGAGTTCAATAATAAAATATACAGATGAAGAAAAAAGTAATTTATATAACCCTAAGCTAAAAAAAGAACTTAACAAGTCAAAACCAGAAGTTTTAATTTATCATACTCATACAGGTGAAGGCTATGCAGAAACTAAAAACTTCACAAATGATCCTAATCATAATGTAGTAGGAGTTGGAAATATAATAACTAAAGAACTTGAAAAGTATGGAATATCAGTAATACATGATAAAACTATTCATGATAATTCATATAATGATAGTTATAATAGATCAAGGCAAACTGTAAAAAGGTATTATGATAAATTAGGAGATAAATTTAAACTTGTAATTGATATTCATAGAGATGGCGTTAATCGTAAAAATGCTACTCAAGGAACTAAAAATGCATTTACTACAAAAATAAATGGTGAAGATGTAGCTAAAATAGCTTATGTGGTATCTAAGGGAAGTAAAAATTATACTAAGTCTACAAAAAAAGTAGAAAAAGAATTAAATAAAATAACTAAGTCCCTTTATCCAAGTTTTTTAAAAGGTACAGTGGAATATCCTAATGGAATAAATCATTTTAATCAGGATATATTTAATAATTCAATACTTATAGAAGTAGGTGCTAATATAAATACATCAAAGGAAGTTATGAATTCAGCAAAATATATAGGAAGAATAATAGCAGAATATATAAATGGCAAAAATTGAATAAGCTTTTCATAAATTGGTCAAAATTATAATTATAGAAATCTAAAGAGGTGACCATTTATGAAAAAAAATAAATACTTATTAGGAATATTTTCAGTGTTTGTTTTAGTATTTGCAATTTTTAATTTAGTTAAGATAAATATTATAAATACAAAAGCACTTTCTCCTGTTGGAAATACAGATGATAATAAAAAAATAGTTAATTCAGAATTTGGTGATGAATTCAAAAGTTTCATTCAAGATAATTCTAATATTAAAATTTATGAAGAAACAAACGGAGAATATTTAGTTACAATTAATGATAACAAAATAAGAATTAAAGAAGAATCAAGTTTATTAAAAGGAACAAAAAAAGTACTTTTAAAAGTAAAATCTATAACTAATAATTTAATTAGTAATATAGAAAGTTTATTTCAGAAGATAGTACCTTAAAATAAATAATAAAGAGCAGTTATAATAGCCCATAAATTATTGACACTTAAGGTGTAAAGTGTGATATAATTTAGCTTGACTTTAATATATGGGGGTGAAATAACTGCTTTTATTAATGAAAGGGCAGTTTTATATATGAAAAATGATAGACAAAAATTTATTAGAAATTTTTCAATAGTAGCACATATAGATCACGGTAAATCAACATTAGCAGATAGATTGTTAGAAATTACAGGTACTTTAACTAAAAGAGAAATGGAAGAACAAGTACTTGATAATATGGAGCTTGAAAGAGAAAGAGGAATTACTATTAAATCTCAAGCAGCAAGACTTATTTATAGGAGAGAAAATGGAGAAGAATATATTTTAAATCTTATAGATACTCCAGGACACGTAGACTTTACATATGAAGTATCAAGAAGTTTAGCTGCCTGTGAAGGGGCTGTTTTAGTTGTTGATGCAACTCAAGGTATTCAAGCACAAACTTTAGCAAATTGTTATTTAGCTTTAGATAATGATTTAGAAATAACTCCTGTAATAAACAAAGTAGATTTACCATCAGCAAGACCTGATGAAGTAAAACAAGAGATAGAAGATGTAATTGGAATCCCAGCAGAAGAAGCACCAATGATATCAGCTAAAACAGGACTTAATGTAGAGGAAGTATTAGAAGCTGTAGTTCGTGATATACCAGCACCAAGTGGTGATGAAAAAGCTCCTCTTAAAGCATTAGTATTTGATTCATATTATGATTCTTACAAAGGAGTTGTAAGTTACGTAAGAGTTAAAGATGGTGTAGTAAAAAGAGGAACAAAAATTAAATTTATGGCAACTAATAAAGTTTATGATGTAACTGAAGTTGGAGTGTTTACTCCAGGCTTTTTACCAGTTAATGAATTAAGTGCTGGAGATGTTGGTTATATAACAGCATCAATTAAAAATGTTAAAGATGCTAGAGTTGGAGATACAATAACAGAAAGTGGTAGAGAAACAGAGGAAGCACTTCCAGGATACAAACCAGCAATCCCTATGGTTTATTCAGGAATATATCCAGTCGATGGAGCAAAATATGAAGAATTAAAAGAAGCATTAGAAAAGCTTCAAATAAATGATGCGGCATTAAATTTTGAACCAGAAACTTCTGTAGCTTTAGGATTTGGATTTAGATGTGGATTCTTAGGTTTATTACACATGGAAATAATACAAGAAAGAATTGAGAGAGAATTTAATCTTGATATTATAACAACAGCACCATCTGTTATATATAAGATTAAAAAGACAGATGGAACAGTTTTAGATATTACAAATCCAACTAATCTTCCAGAAATGAGTGAGATAGATTATATGGAAGAGCCAGTAGTTAAGGCTGCAATTATAACTCCAACTGAATATGTTGGAGCAGTTATGGAGCTTTGCCAAGATAGAAGAGGAACTTATATTGATATGCAATATATGGAGGAAACTAGAGCGGTAATAAATTACGATATCCCATTAAATGAAATAGTTTATGATTTCTTTGATACATTAAAATCAAAAACTAGAGGATATGCATCTTTAGATTACGAATTTAAAGGATATGAAAGAGCAGATCTTTGCAAGCTTGATATTCTTTTAAATGGAGATATAGTTGATGCTCTATCAATGATAGTTCCAAAGGAGAGAGCTTATCATAAGGGAAGAGGAATTGCAGAAAAGCTTAAGGAAATTATTCCAAGACAACTTTTTGAAGTGCCAATACAAGCTGCGGTAGGTTCAAAAATAATAGCTAGAGAAACTGTAAAAGCTATGAGAAAAGATGTACTTGCTAAATGTTATGGCGGAGATATTTCAAGAAAGAGAAAACTTCTTGAAAAACAAAAAGAAGGTAAGAAGAGAATGAGACAGGTTGGATCAGTTGAAGTACCTCAAGAAGCATTTATGTCAATATTAAAAGTAGATTAATGAATATTAAAGAAATCCTAAGTTTAGGGTTTCTTTTTTTATAAAAATTATTTTTTGCAAAGAAATTTATTAGTCCATAATGTAATTAACATAGACTTATTAGAAAAAAGTTAAAAATTCTTTAATTGAAGTGAAAAAAATTTTTATTTAAGGTATAATAAACAGAAGAAAAGGAGGGTATTTTATGTTTTTAAAAGAATTTAATAATGAAGAATCAACTGCATTTATAAATTTAGTAAATAGATTTGCAAATATAGATAATGTACTTGCAAAAGAAGAAAAAAGATTAATAAAGGACTATATAAAAGAGCTTGGCTTAGAAAATATAGAAATAGATAATTTATCTTATGATAAATCTATAAATATTTTGAAGAAAAGTAAAGAGAGAATAAAAAAAATAGCCTACTTTGAATTAGTTGGACTAGCATTAGTAGATGGTAATTATGGAGATAAAGAAGTTGATTATTTAGATAAAATTGCAATAGACCTTGATATAAATAGATCAGAAAAAATTGCGTTTGCAAACTTCTTTTATAATTTTAAAGAAATCTATGATTTTTCAGTTATAGAAACAGAAGGAAAAGAATTAAAGCATTTAGAAGAACAAGCAGAGGCTTTATTATAAAATATTAAAAGAAGATTCTAAGTAAATTTACATTAGAATCTTCTTTTTTGTTATAATTATTAAAAATAATTTAAAAGAAGGTGATATAAATGCAAGAGATTAGTTTATATGTTCATATTCCCTTTTGCAAGCAAAAATGTTTATATTGTGATTTCCCATCTTATGCAGGAAAAGAAAATTTAGAAGATGATTATATAGATGCGTTAATTAAAGAGATTAATAGAAAGTGTAAAAATAAAGTTATTAGAAGTTTATTTATAGGAGGAGGAACTCCATCATATTTAAAAGATAGTAATATTGAAAAATTACTAAAAACTATAAAAAAATTAAATTATATAGATAAATTTGCAGAGAAAACAATGGAGTGTAATCCTGGAACATTAACAAAAGAAAAGCTTCAAATAATGAGGGAAAATGGAATTAATAGAATTAGTATGGGACTTCAAACAACAAATAATGAATTGTTGAAAAAAATAGGTAGAATACATACTATAGAAGAATTTAAAGAAAATTATAAAAGAGCTAGAGAGGAAGGATTTAAAAATATAAACATAGATATTATGTTTGGACTTCCAAATCAAAGTTTTTGTGACTACAAAGAAACATTAGAGGATATTGTAAAATTAGATCCTGATCATATTTCTTGTTATAGTTTAATAATAGAAGAAGGAACTCCTTTTTATAATATGTCTGAGAAAGGGTTGCTTAAACTTCCATCTGAAGAAGAAGAAAGAGATATGTATAGTGTAACTAAGAATATATTGGAGAAAAACGGGTATCATCAATATGAAATATCTAATTATTCAAAGAAAAATAAAGAGTGTATCCATAATAAAATTTATTGGGAATGTAAAGAATATTTAGGGGTAGGAGTATCAGCAAGTTCTTATATAAATGAGGAAAGAATAAAAAATATTGATGATATTAAAACTTATATTAAAAAGATTAATAATAATGAAGAGGTTTATGAGAGTATAATTAATAATACAGAAAAAGAAGATATGGAAGAGTTTATGTTTTTAGGTCTTAGAATGATAAAAGGCATAAGTAAAGAAGAATTTAAAAAAAGATTTAATAAAAATATAGAAGATGTATATGGAAAAGTAATAATGGATAATATAAATAAGGGTCTTTTAAAAGATGTTAATAGCAGAATTTTTCTTACAGATAAAGGAATTGAATTATCTAATTGGGTAATGAGTGAATTTATATTATAAGTAATATAAATTGAGAGCAATTTAAAGAAAAATGAAGATAAATAAGTTTAAAATGAATTAATTATAAGTAAAAACTTAATATTCTCGTTGACAAAAATATTCAACGAGAATATTATTTAACTATAGTCATTAGCACTCGATAGTAGTGAGTGCTAATAAGCAGAGGTGATGATATGGTTATTGATGATAGAAAAATAAAAATTTTAGAAGCTATTATCAATGATTACATTAAAACTGGAGAACCAGTAGGTTCTAGAACAATAGCAAAAAATCATGACTTAGGAGTTGGATCTGCTACAATCAGAAATGAAATGGCGGATTTAGAAGATATGGGTTATTTAGAACAGCCTCATACATCTGCTGGTAGAATTCCATCAAGTAAAGGCTATAGATTATATGTAGATAGTTTAATGGATAAACCAATTTTAAGTAAAGAAGAAGATTTGAAAATAAGAGAGTATGTTATTAATTCAGCAATGCTTGAAGTTAGTAAGATTGTTAAAAATGCAAGTACATTACTTTCAGAATTAACACATTTAACATGTGTTGTCAAAACACCTTCAATAAGTATGAGTTGTTTAAAATCTATACAAATAATTAATGTTGATGAAAAAACACTTTTAGCAGTAATAGTTACAGATGGAGGTCTTATTAAAAATCAAATAATAAGAGTCAAAAAAGTACCACCAGTTAAAGTTTTAAGTAAAATAAATGAAACATTAAACAGAAGATTATTACATCTTTCAATAGATGAAATTAATTTAGAAGTAATAAACAACTTAAAAGTAGATTTACACGGTTATGATGAAGTATTTAATGCAATGCTTCCAGCCTTATATCAATGTTTAAAAGAAGATGATACATCAAGAGTCTTTATGGAGGGTGCTACCAATATATTAAACTTTCCAGAGTATAATGATATAGGAAAAGCTAGAGAAATATTATCACTTCTTCATAATAAGGATTGTGTTGTTGAACTTATAGAACCTGAAAGTGATATAACAATAAAAATTGGTGATGAAAATTATATCCCAGAAGCAAAAGAATGTAGTGTTATATCAGCTGAGTATTCTCTAGGTGATAGTGCAAAGGGCACTATTGGATTAATAGGTCCTAGAAGAATTAACTATTCAAAAGTAATCGCAATAATGGCACAAGTCATGAAAGAGTTAAATAAAACTTTAAAAGGACAATCTAAAAGTTAAAGAGAAGAGGTGTATTAAAAAGATGGTAGATAACAAAGATAACTTAGAAAATGAAATTAAAAATGAGGAAGAAATTAAAGAAAATGATGATGTAAAAGAAAATTTAGAAGAATCCTCAGATGAGCCTCAAGCTGATGAGAATGAAAAAAAAGAAGAGGATGATTTAAGCATGTTTAAAAAATACAAAGAAGAAAATAAAAAATTAAACAATGAGCTTGAAGCATTAAAAGACAGACTTCTAAGAGTAACAGCTGAGTATGAAAATTTCAGAAAGAGAACAGCTAAGGAAAAAGAAGGAATTTATACAGATGCTTGTGTAGATGTATTAAAGGAAATTGTGCCTAACCTTGATAATTTAGAAAGAGCATTAGAAGCTGAAGGAAACATTGAGGATATGAAAAAAGGTGTTGAAATGACTCTTAAAGGCTTTAAATCAGCTTTAGAAAAGTTAGGAGTTGAAGAAATAGAAACAGAAGAAGGATTTGATCCAAATATTCATCAAGCAGTAATGCATATTGAAGATGAAAATTTTGGGAAAAATTCAGTTGCTGAAGTTTTTATGAAAGGCTATAAAAGAGGAGACAAGGTTATAAGACACTCTGTTGTTAAAGTAGCAAATTAAAATATATTGAAATAAATTAGAATTTTATAACAAACGATAGTTTGCGTAAGGAGGATATATTATTATGAGTAAAATTATAGGAATCGATTTAGGAACTACAAATTCATGTGTAGCAGTAATGGAAGGTGGAGAACCTGTTGTAATTACAAATTCAGAAGGTTCAAGAACTACTCCATCAGTTGTTTCATTTCAAGATAATGGAGAAAGATTAGTTGGTCAAGTTGCTAAAAGACAAGCAATTACAAATCCAGATAAAACAATAATTTCAATAAAGAGACATATGGGAACTGACTACAAAGTTAATGTTGAAGGAAAAGATTATACACCACAAGAAATATCAGCAATGATACTTCAAAAATTAAAATCAGATGCTGAAAGCTATTTAGGAGAAAAAGTAACTCAAGCAGTTATAACAGTTCCAGCTTATTTTAATGATGCTGAAAGACAAGCAACAAAAGATGCTGGTAGAATAGCAGGACTTGAAGTTTTAAGAATAATAAACGAACCAACAGCAGCATCACTTGCATATGGATTAGATAAAACAGAAAAAGAAGAAAAAGTATTAGTATATGACCTAGGTGGTGGTACTTTTGATGTATCTATACTAGAACTTGGAGATGGAGTATTTGAAGTACTATCAACAAATGGTGATACAAAATTAGGTGGAGATGATTTTGATAATAAAATCATGGACTATATAGCTGAAGATTTTAAAGCTCAAAACGGAATTGATTTAAGACAAGATAAGATGGCTCTTCAAAGATTAAAAGAAGCAGCAGAAAAAGCTAAGATAGAATTATCATCATCAACTCAAACAAATATTAACTTACCATTTATAACAGCAGATGCAAATGGTCCAAAACATATAGATATGAACTTAACTAGAGCTAAATTCAATGAATTAACTCATGATTTAGTTCAAAGATCAATTGAACCAATGAAGAAAGCAATATCTGATGCAGGAATTTCATTAAGTGAAATTGATAAAATATTATTAGTAGGTGGATCAACAAGAATACCAGCTGTTCAAGAAGCAGTTAAAAACTTTATAGGAAAAGAACCTTCAAAGGGAGTTAATCCAGATGAATGTGTTGCAATTGGTGCAGCTATTCAAGCAGGTGTATTAACTGGAGAAGTTAAGGATGTATTATTACTAGATGTTACACCATTAACACTTGGAATTGAAACTTTAGGAGGAGTTGCTACTCCACTTATAGAAAGAAATACAACAATCCCAGCTAAGAAGAGTCAAATATTCTCAACAGCTGCAGATGGTCAAACATCAGTTGAAATTCATGTAGTTCAAGGTGAAAGACAAATGGCTGCTGATAACAAGACATTAGGAAGATTTACATTATCAGGAATTGCACCAGCTCCAAGAGGAATTCCTCAAATTGAAGTAACATTTGATATAGATGCTAACGGTATTGTTAAGGTATCTGCAATGGATAAGGGAACTGGTAAAGAAGCTAATATTACAATTACTGCTTCAACTAACTTAACTGATGAAGAAGTAGATAAGGCTGTAAAAGAAGCAGAAAAGTTTGCTGAAGAAGATAAGAAGAGAAAAGAATCAATAGAAGTTAAGAATAACGCTGAACAAGTTGTATATCAAACAGAAAAAACTTTAGAAGAACTTGGAGATAAGGTTTCAGCTGATGATAAAGCAAAAGTTCAAGCAAAATTAGAAGAAGTTAAGAAGATAAAAGATAGCGATGATTTAGAAGGTATTAAAAAGGCTATTGATGAATTAACTCAAGAGTTCTATGCAATATCATCAAAGATATATCAAGAAGCAGGAGCACAACAAGGAGCACAAGGTCAAGGCTTTGATCCAAACAACATGGGTGGAGCACAAGGAAATCAAGGATCAGCACCACATGATGATAATGTTGTAGATGCAGATTTCAAAGTAGAAGACGATAAATAGTTGTAAAAATACTAATGTTTCTTATATAATACAAAGAGGGAAGGCAGATGTCGTCTTCCCTTTTGTAAATTTTATAATGTATGGTGGTGAAAATAGATGGCACAAAAAGACTATTATGAAATCCTTGGTTTAGAGAAGGGTGCAAGTGAAGCTGAAATTAAAAAAGCCTTTAGAAAGCTAGCTATAAAATACCATCCTGATAAAAATCAAGGAAATGCTGAAGCAGAACAAAAGTTTAAAGAAATTAATGAAGCATATCAAGTACTTTCAGACCCAGATAAGAAAGCTAAATATGACCAATTTGGAACAGCTGATTTTGACGGAAGCGGATTTGGAGCAGGTGGATTTGGAGGCTTTGACTTCTCAGATATGGGAGGTTTTGGAGATATATTCGATACATTCTTTGGTGGCGGTGGAAACAGTTCATCAAGAAGGAATGGACCTAAAAGAGGAGCTGATATCGAATATACAGTAAGGCTAACATTTGAAGAAGCTATTAAAGGTGTAGAAAAGGAAATATCAATTACAAGAAGTGAAGAATGTGAAACATGCCATGGAACAGGAGCTAAACCTGGAACATCTCCTAAGACATGTCAAACATGTCATGGAACAGGTCAAATAAGAGTACAAAGACAAACTCCTCTTGGAAGTTTTGTAAGTACAACAACTTGTAATAAATGTGGAGGAACTGGTAAGGTTATAGAAGAGCCATGTTCAACATGTAAAGGTAAAGGTCAAGTTAGAAAAAATAGAAAGATAAAAGTAAACATTCCTGCAGGAGTAGATACTGGAAATGTTATGCCACTTAGAGGACAAGGTGAACATGGAAGTAATGGAGGTCCAGCTGGAGATCTTTATATAAATATAATTGTTGCACCTTCTAAAAAGTTCACAAGAAAAGGCGTAGATATATATATAGATACTCATATTTCAATGGGTAAAGCTACACTTGGAACTGAAATAACAGTTGAAACAGTTGATGGAAATGTTAAATATACAGTTCCAGCAGGAACTCAATCTGGAACATTGTTCAGGTTAAAGGGTAAAGGTGTCCCAAGAGTTAACGGTGGTGGAAGAGGAGATCAATATGTTAAAGTTATAGTTGATATTCCAAAGAAACTTAATGAAAAACAAAAAGAAGCTTTATTAATGTTTATGGAAGCTTCAGGTGAAAATGTTGAGGGAATTGAAAAGCACCATAAAAAAGGATTTAAGGATTTATTTAAATAAATTAAAAGGCTACTTAATGTAGCCTTTTAATTTTTGATAAAAAAACATAGAGTTTTTATAAAACCCTATGTTTTTATCTATTTAAATATAATTTTGGGGGATAAAATCTATAATTTAAAAAATTGTATTTTGTGTTTCTTTATCAAAAACATGAATTTTTTCAGTATTAAAAGCAAAAGTTATTTTATCACCATTTACATAAGATAATGCACCTGGTGCTTTAATAATCATATTTCTGTCGTTTTTCTTTATATGAATATAAGTTTCAGAACCTAAATTTTCAATTAATTCAACAATTCCATTAAATTTAATTAAAGTTTCATCATTAGGAATATTATAATCTATAAAAATATTTTCAGGTCTTATTCCTAATATTACATTAGGATCTTTAGATTCTTTCAGTAAAGATGCTTTATTATTAGGAATAGATATAGTTTTATCAAATACTTTTATATTTTGATTTTTATCAATATTTCCATATAAGAAATTCATTTGAGGGCTTCCTATAAATCCAGCAACAAACATATTAACAGGATTTTCATAAATTTCTTTTGGTGTTGCAACTTGTTGAACTATACCATCTTTCATAACAACAATTCTTGTACCTAAAGTCATTGCTTCAGTTTGATCATGAGTTACATATATAAATGTTGTTTTAAGATCGTTATATAACTTTGATATTTCAATTCTCATTTGAACTCTAAGTTTTGCATCAAGATTTGATAAAGGTTCATCCATTAAAAATACTTTTGGATGTCTAACTATAGCTCTTCCCATAGCTACTCTTTGTCTTTGACCACCAGATAATGCCTTAGGCTTTCTATCTAATAGATGGCTAATATCTAATATTTTAGCAGCTTCTTTAACTTTTTTATCAATTTCATCTTTAGGTAATTTCCTTAATTTAAGACCAAAAGACATATTTTCATAAACAGTCATATGAGGATATAAGGCATAATTTTGAAACACCATAGCTATATCTCTATCCTTTGGAGCAACATCATTAACTAATGTGTCTCCAATGTATAATTCTCCACTACTGATTTCTTCAAGCCCTGCTATCATTCTAAGAGTTGTAGATTTTCCACATCCTGAAGGACCAACAAAAACTATAAATTCTTTATCTTTAATATCTAAATTAAAATCAGTAACAGCTTTAAAACCGTTTTCATAAACTTTGTTAATATTTTTCATTACTAATCCTGCCATAACAAAACTCTCCTTTATGTAGTTAATATTATTAACTAAATCTTTTAAGTATCTTACAATTATAATTCAATATAAATTAATTATAATTGTGTACTAGATTAAACACTATGTATTATTTTTACTAGTATTATTAAATAATTTACTTTTTTTGTTATCATTAATTTATTTAAATTAATGCATTAATAAATATGTATAAATAATTTAATTTATAATATTATTTTTTTAATAATTATTTTTACGTTGACTTAAAAGTGAAACTATTGTTAGAATTAATAAAAAATGATAAAGTTTACAAAAAATTATAAGGAGGTAAATAAAATGTATTATTTAGGAATAGATGGTGGAGGAACTAAAACTATATATATTTTAATTGATGAAAATCTTAATGTTGTTTTTGATATGGAAAGAGGAACTATTCATATTCATCAAATTGGGGAAGAAAATTTAAAACAAGAATTAAAAGAAGCATTTCAATTAATTTGCAAAAAAGTAAAAATAGAAAAGAAGGATATTAAATATTTATTTATAGGAGTTCCAGGTTATGGAGAAAGTAAGAATGATAAAAGAAAAATAGATAATTTAGTTGAAGAAATATTTAATGAAATACCATATACAATTGGAAATGATGGTGTTGCAGGATGGGCAGCTGGTACAGGATGTACTAATGGAATTAATATAGTTGCTGGAACTGGAAGTATTGCTTATGGAAGAAATGAAGAAGGAGAAGAAGATCGTTGTGGAGGCTGGGGTCCTGGAATTGGTGATGATGGAAGTGCCTATTTTATTGCACTTAAGGTTATAAATGAATATACAAGACAAAAGGATGGAAGAAGTAAAGAGACAGTTTTAGTTAATACTTTAGAAGAAAAATTAAATATAAAAGATTATTTTGAAATTGTTGATATTGTATTTAATAAATTAAAGTTTTCAAGAACAGAAATAGCATCCTTTGCAAGTATAGGATCTATTGCAGCATCAAAAGGATGTAGTGCATGTAAAAAAATATTTGAAGAAGCAGCTTATGAATTATTTCTTCATATAAAAGTTTTAAGTGAAAAATTAAAATTTAATGATAAATTTATAGTTTCATATACAGGAGGTGTCTTTAAAGCAGGTGATCTTATATTAGAGCCTTTAAAGAAAATGATTAAAGAAGAAAACATTAATTGTATAATTAAGGAACCAGAAATAGAACCATGGCATGGAGCAGCCCTTATGGCATATACTTTAAGCGGAAAAATACCACCAGAAGATTATAAAGAAAGATTAAATAAAGGCGTAACAAATTAGATAATTTATATTTGGTAATTAACTTATTATTACGTATTTTTAAAAGGTTTTCTTATATATTATTTAAAAGTAAAAATAATATATATATCTAAAAAAAACATCTATTCTAAAAATTATTTTTATAAATTAAAATTTAATTAATGATTTTTGGGGAGGTTTGATTTATGACAAAAGGAAGAGTTACAATACCAACTGATAAAAATATGAATGATTATATAAAGAAAATAATAGAAAAATGGGGAGCAGATGCTATTAGAGATTGTGATGGTACTAAGCTTGGAAATGAAATAAATGGGTTAGGTGTAAAAAAGTATAGTACATACCTAACAACAAGAAATGACCAAGAATTTATTAAAAGAAATATGGATGAAGTTCAACAGCTTTATTTAATGTCTGAGCCTGTTGTTGCAACTTCAGATAATATTGAAATAGATTTATTAAAAGGATATTTTAAAGAGCAATTTATAATAGATAAATTCCATGATGAAAAAAAATGGTGGGAAGTTATAGATAGAACAACAGGTGAGGTTTTAAATATAAATAATTGGAGTTTTGATAAGGGAAATGAAAAGGTTTTAATAAGTAAGGCGAATCCTTGGCATAAATACACAGTTAATTTTTTAGTTTATATGATTTGGGATCCTACAGAAATGTACAATCATATTACAAACAATTGGGGGGATAAGCCTCATGAAATTCCTTATGATTGTAGACAACCTAAAACTCAAAAGCATATGTTAGAACTTTTAGAAAAATGGCTTGATGAGAATGAAGATATTGATGTAGTTAGATTTACAACATTTTTCCATCATTTTACTTTGTGTTTTAATGAAACAGGTAAGGAGAAATTTGTTGATTGGTTTGGATATAGCTCTTCTGTAAGTCCTAAAGCTATGGAGGATTTTGAAAAAGATAAAGGTTATAAATTAAGATCAGAAGATATTGTAGATGAAGGGTATTATAATTCTCCTTTTAGAGTTCCAACTAAGGCATTTAAGGATTATATAGATTTTCAATCTAAATGGGTTGCAAGTCTTGCAAAAAAAATGGTAGATATGTGTCACAAAAAAGGAAAAGAAGCAATGATGTTTTTAGGTGATAACTGGATAGGTACAGAACCTTATGGAAAATATTTTGAAAGTATAGGGTTAGATGCAGTGGTAGGTTCAGTTGGAAATGGAACAACAATGAGAATGATAAGTGATATTCCTGGAGTTAAATATACAGAAGGAAGATTTTTACCATACTTTTTCCCAGACGTATTTAGAGAAGGTGGAGATCCAGTAAAAGAAGGTCAAGAAAATTGGCTTCAAGCAAGACGTGCAATACTTAGAAAACCTCTTGAAAGAATAGGATATGGAGGATATTTAGGATTAACTAAAGAGTTTCCAGAGTTTGTAGATGAGGTTTCTAAAATATGTGATGAATTTAGAGAAATTCATGAAACAATAAAAGGTGAAAAGGCTTATACATCTTTAAAGGTTGGAGTGCTAAATTCTTGGGGAAAACTTAGAACATGGCAAACTAATCAAGTAGCACATGCTCTTTGGTATAGAGAAATATATTCTTATGTAGGTGTTATTGAATGTTTAAGTGGAATGCCAGTAGATGTAGAATTTATAAGTTTTGATGATATAAAGGATAATGGAATTCCATCTGATATAAAAGTTTTAATAAATGCAGGAGATGCATATACAGCATGGAGTGGAGGAGACAACTGGAAGGATGAAAAATTAGTAACTACAATTAGAGAATGGGTTTATAATGGTGGAGGATTTATAGGTGTAGGAGAACCTACTGCATGCCAATATGAAGGAAGATATTTTCAATTAGATGATGTATTAGGAGTTGATAAAGAAATTGGATTTTCTCTTAGCACAAGAAAATATAATGAAGTAAATAAAGAGCATTTTTTACTTTATGATATTAAAGAAGAATTAGATTTTGGCGAAGGAATGCCTAAAGTTTATGCTAAAGGAGATAATTATCAAATTTTAAATATGGATAGAGAATATTCTCAGCTAGCTGTAAATACTTTTGGAAAGGGAAGAAGTGTTTACTTTGCAGGACTTCCATATACTCCACAAAATTGTAGATTACTTTTAAGGGCAATTTATTTTGCAGCAAATAAGGAAGATGAAATGAAAAAGTATTATGTTACTAATGTAAATACAGAATGTGCTGCTTTTGAAAATATAGGGAAAATAGCAGTAATAAATAATACAAGAGATATACAAAATACAGAATTGTTTATAGATGGAAAACTAAGTTCAAAATTGGAACTTAAACCTATGGAAATGAAATGGATAGAATATAAATAATTATTAAAGGGATAGTTTTGGGGAGTACATAACTATCCCTTTTATTGTTAAATATAGAAAATTAATAATAAGTAAATTTTGTAAATATTTTATAGAGATGATATAATTTAAATATTATTATAATTAGTTTTAGGAGAAAAATATGAGAAAACTAAAAAAAAATATGATTAGAAATATAGGAATTAAAAAAAGATTAATTCTAGGATTTGCAGTTATACCTATAATATCTATGATATTTATTTTTATTATTTCTTGGGAACAAAGCAGAAATATAATAAAAGATAATATAGATAGCTATTCTAGTGAAATGTTAAATATTATAGAGGAAAATATAAATTTAAATATTGCAAAATTTGAACAGCAGTTAGATGAAGTTCTAATGTCTAATTTAATCTATGAAGGTCTACAAAAATCTAAAATAATGAATCAAACAGAAGAATATACATTTGCAAATAATTTAAATAACTTTTTATATTCAAAGTTACATCTCCTATCTAGTGTTGGTGAAGTTGAAATACTTACAAAGGATTTATCTATATTATATACTCAAGGATTTAAATATTTTTCAAAATCAGATGTTTTAAGATACTCACATGTTGCAAAAAAAACTCCAGGTAAAACTATTTGGTTTTATACTAGAATAGATGGACAAGGTGTTATATCTATGGCTAGAGCAATTAAAGATCCTGAAACAAAGTTAGTTAATGGATATATTTTTGTTGCTTTAAATGAAAATGCTTTTGGAGGAACTTTTTTAAATGCAGCATTAGGAGATTCAACATCTATTGTAATTTTAGATGAAAATAATAATTTTTTATTTGGACAAAAAGATTTTCCTTATAAAAAACATATAAAACTAAATGGCGATAAAACTATTATAGATAGTTCAAGGTATATAGCATCTTATAAAGAAATAAAGAAATTAAATTGGAAAGTTGTTAATTTAGTTAATTATAATAGTTTTTTAGACAAGATAGGAGATGTAATACTAACTTTATCTATATATATTGTAATTTCTATAGGAATTGTAATTATATTTACAAAATATATTTATAAAAGTATATACAACCCTATAGATAACCTAGTTAGAGGAATGGATAAAGTTGTTGATGGATGCTTTGATTTTAAAGTTAAGGATGAAGGAAATGATGAAATAAGTTTATTAACTAAACAATTTAATGGATTAGTACATAAGATAAACACTCTTCTAAATGAAGTTAAACATGAGCAAATTTTAAAGCGAGAATCGGAAATAAAGATGCTTCAGGCGCAAATAAATCCACATTTTTTATTTAATACATTAAATACTCTTAAATGGATAGCTGTTATGAATGAAGATACATCTGTTTCAAATGGACTTGGAGCATTAGCTAAGCTTTTAAGAGATACAATAGTAAATTCAAAGGAATTTATAACTGTTAGGGAAGAAATAGATAACATAAAAAACTATATAGTTATACAAAAGCTTAGATATGGAGATTCTTTTGATGTTAATTATAACATAAAAGAAGACGTTTATGAGTTAAAAATAATAAAGTTTATATTACAACCTATAGTGGAAAATTGTATTTTACATGGGTTTGATGAGGATAAAGATAATCAGAAAATAGATATATACATTTCTAAAATGGAAAAATATTTAGAGATAATAATTAGAGATAATGGAAAGGGGTTTGATTCTAAAGAAAGCAAAAAAAAGAATAAAGGAAATTTATCAGGAATTGGATATAAAAATGTTTTTGAAAGAATTAAACTAACCTATGGAGCAGATTGCGAAATGGATTTAAAAAGTATAATTGACTATGGTACAGAAGTTAGAATATTAACTCCTACAAATAATAAAGGGGATGATGAAAATAATGCTTAAAGTTTTAATTGTAGATGATGAAAAATTAATTAGAATTGCAATGAGAAATATAGTTAATTGGAATGAATTGGATTGTGAAGTAATTGGATGTGAAAAAGATGGAGTAGAAGCACTTAAAGTAATTGAAAAAAATGTTCCAGATGTAATAATTACTGATTTAAAAATGCCTAATTTAGATGGAATAGGACTTATAAAAGAGATAAATAAAAGAAAGCTAAATAGTACAGTAATAGTCTTAAGCAATTATGGAGATTATGAGTTAGTTAGGATGGCTATGAAAGAGGGGGCTTTTGATTATTTATTAAAGGTTACAATTGAAGATAAAGATATTGAGGATTTAATAAATCAAATAAAAGAAAATAAAAAAAGTTATAAATTAATTGAAAAAGATATAGAAAAATTTGACTTAAGTGATTTAAAAAATAATTTGCTTTTAATGATGAGAGATGAAGAAGTAGACGATGAGGAATTTTTGCAATGTATAAATAATGATGAATTAAGAATATTAGATAATGAGTATAGAGTAAGCTATTTTAGAGTTGATGATATAGAAAAAATATATAAAGAAAAAATAAAGGAACATTCAAATTTAAAAAAAAATATTGAGAATATTATAGATGAAAGTATTCCTAAAGATATAAAATATAAAACTATTTTTATAAAAAATCATAGTGGAATAATTATATTTGCAAGTAGTAATGTAAATATAATAAATATAAATAAAAATATTATGAAAAATATAAATCAGTATTTAAATATTACAGTATCAATTTCTGTATCTAAGGAATTTAGAGAAAAGAAAAATTTTAAATTAGCATTTAATAAAACTATGGAATTATTTAGATGTAGTTTTTATCTAGGAAAGGCATCTATTATAGATGGATATGATGTTAAAGAATTTAAGTATATAGATTATACTGATATACCATATTCAATGAAAATAATTAAAAATATAAAAGAGAGAAAATTTAGTGATAATGGAGAATTATCAAATAAAATAATAGAGTATATGATAAAGGAAAGATCAGATCCTAAAAATGTTAAAGAACTATTTCAATTTATATTTGCAAATATTGAAGGAAATGAGTTACAAAAGGGCTTTAAAAATGTAGACAAGTTTGATGAAATTAGAGAAAAAATAGAAAAGACTAATAATATTAAAACTTTGGAATCTGTCTTATACTCAGAATTTAATAATATTGAAGCATGGATAAATGATGCAAATAATAGAAGATATAGAAAAGAAGTGGAAGATATTATAAATTATATAGACAAAAATATTGAAAAGAAAATATCTTTAAAAATGCTTTCAAAAACAGTTAATATGAATGAAAGCTATTTAAGTAGAATCTTTAAAAATGAAACAGGTAAAAATATTACCTATTTTATTAATGAAAGAAAAATGAATAAAGCATTAGAACTTTTATCAGATAAATCTATTATGATTAAGGAAGCATCACTTATGGTAGGGATAGATGATCAATTTTATTTCAATAAATTGTTTAAAAAATTCTATGGAATTAATCCAAGTGAGTTTAAGAAAAAATGTTACAAATAATTACGTAAAAATATTCTATATTATTGTAAATTACGTTTATATTAAGTGAAAACGATTAATGTTACTATTAGATTGTAAGTTAATTATAAGTAATTAAGGTATTCAAAGGGGGAGACAATATGAAAAAGAGAAGTATTAAAATGCTAACTCTTTTAGCTGCTACAACTATTGGTGTTTCATTATTTGCAGGTTGTGGAAGTAAACCTAAAGAAAGTGATGCAGGTAAAAAAGGTGAGCAAGTACTAAACATTGCAGTATTTGAAGGTGGTCATGGATCAGAATACTGGAAAGAGGTTAGTAAAAGATTTGAAGAAAAAAATCCAGGAGTTAAGGTAAATGTAGAAGCTAATCCAAAGATTGGTGAAATAATTAGACCTAAAATAACATCTGGAGATGCACCCGACTTTATATACTTAGGATCAACAGATCCATCAGGATTAGCAAATGCATTAATTAAAGATAATGCTCTAGAAGATTTAACAGATGTATTTGATGGAAAAAATCCAGATGGAGAAGGAAAGCTTAAGGATAAAATTTTAGATGGATTTTTAAATACATCTCTTACAGCTCCATATGGAGATGGAAAAGTATTCTTAGCACCACTTTATTACAATGTAACTGGTCTGTGGTATAACAAAACTTACTTTGAAAAGAAAGGATATAAAGCTCCAGAAACTTGGGATCAATTCTTTGCTTTAGGAGATAAAGCAAAGAAAGATGGAAAAGCTTTATTTACTTATCAAGGATTAAATCCATCATATAATGAAGCTTTAATATGGCCAATGATTGCATCAGCAGGTGGAGAAAAAGAATTAAAAGCTATATTTAATTATGACAAGGGAGCTTGGGAAAGCAACGGAGCTAAAAAAGCTTTAGAAGTATTTGAAAAGATTGGAAAAGATGGTTACTTATTAAAAGGAACTGTTGGTATGAGTCATACTTTAGCTCAACAAGCATTCTTAGATGGAAAAGCATTATTTATACCAAATGGTAACTGGTTTGAAGATGAAATGAAAGAAACAATTCCAAAAGAAGGATTCTCCTTTGGATTTATGGCACCTCCTGTATTTAAGAGCGGGGATACTAGATATGCAACTACTATGATAGAGCAAATGTATATTCCAAAAGAAGCTAAAAATAAAGATTTAGCAAAGAAATTCTTAGCATTCCAATATGAAGATGAAAATGTTAAGTTAAACTCTAAGTTATCAGGTGGAGTTGTTCCAATTAAGAAAGGTTTAGAACTTGCTAAAGAAAATCTAAATCAATCAAATTATGAATGTTTTAAGATTTTTGAAGAGGGTGTAAAACCAATAACAGTTGATTTTAAAACAGTTAAGAGTGAAGTTAATATAGCTGATGAAGTATATAATCCATTAGCATCAATTATGAATAAAGAATTAACAGCTAAACAATGGGCTGAAAAACTTGAAAAAGCAGATGCAAAATTAAGAGAAGCAGCTTCAAAATAATAAATATTTATAAAACAATGGATAATGGTTGGGATAACTCCCAACCATTACTAAATATAGGGTAATGGAAGTGATATAGAATGAAAAATAATAAAAAGAAAATATTCATAGCATGGTGTATAATTCCAACACTAATATTATTTATTCTATTTATGGTATATCCAATTATAAAGGGATTTAGTATGTCTATGTATAGTTGGGGAGGTTTATCAAATAATGCTAAATTTATAGGATTTGATAATTTTAAGACTTTATTTTCTGATGAATATTTTATTAAATCTCTCAAAAATACAGCGTTTTTACTTGTAGTTTTTCCAGTTGTAACAATAATTTTTTCGTTGCTACTTGCAATATTTTTAACTCAGGGAAAATTAAAAGAAAAGAATTTTTATAGATTAATATTCTTTTTTCCAAATGTTTTATCAATGGTAGTAATAGGAGTTCTATTTACATACATTTATGATCCATCAATTGGTATACTTAATTCCTTTTTAGGAAGTATAGGACTTGATAGATTGCAACTTGTATGGCTTGGAAATCCTAAAACAGTATTATGGGCTTTAGCTATGGCTATGGTTTGGCAAGCTGTAGGTTATTATATGGTAATTTATATGGCAGGCTTAGATGGAATTCCACCAGAACTGTATGAGGTAGCAGATATAGAAGGAGCAGGATTTTGGCAAAAATTTAGATATGTAACTTTACCAATGATTTGGGAAATAGTAAGAGTTACCTTTGTATTTTTTATAACAGGAGTATTTAATTTAAGTTTTATATTTGTAAAAGTAATGACTAATGGAGGACCAGATGGAAATTCAGAAGTATTATTAACATATATGTATAAACAAGCTTTTGTTAATTCAAATTATGGATACGCAATGGCAATTGGAGTTGTAATTTTTATTATGGCAGTCGGACTAGCTCTTTTATTAAATAAATTAACAAAGGTTAAGGAGGAGTAGATATGAGAGTTGAAAATAAGGCAGAAAAAATTAAAACTTGGATATTAAGAATAATACTGATTTTTGGAAGTCTTCTTGTAATTATTCCTTTAATTTGGACAGTATTATCTTCTCTAAAATCACCTAGAGAATTTACAACTGCACCTTGGGCATTTCCAGAAACACTAAGGTTTGAAAATTATGTAAATGCATTTACTAAGGCGAATATGGGAGATTACTTTCTAAACTCAATAATAGTAACAATATTAGCTTTAGCATTTTTAATGATACTTGCAGTTCCATCTGCCTACGCACTTTCTAGATATAAATTTAAAGGATCAAATTTCTTAAAAAATTCTTATATGGCAGGACTATTTATTCAATCAGTATATATAATAGTTCCATTATTTTTAATAATGAATGACTTAAATATGCTAAATAATAGATTAGCTTTAAGTTTAGTTTATGCAGTACTTCAGTTACCATTTTCAATTTATATACTAATTGGATTTATGCAAAGTATACCTAAAGACTATGAAGAAGCTGCAATGATAGATGGGTGTGGTTATGCAAGAACATTAACAAGTGTTATAGTTCCACTTGCAAAGCCTGGAATAATTACAGTTTTAATATTTAATTTTATGGGATTTTGGAATGAATATGCAATGGCAATGACTTTTATAACAACAAATTCAAAGAAAACTTTACCTGTTGGACTTCAAAATTTAATGGAAGTAAATAAATTTGCAACAGATTGGGGTGCAATGTTTGCTGGAATGGTTATAGTAATGGTTCCAACAATTATTGTCTATACATTGTTCCATAAAAAATTAACAGAAGGTGTTAATATAGGAGGAATAAAAGGTTAATTTTATAGTAGTTGATTGATATATTATTCTTTATAATTGGAGGATGGATGAAAAGGATAAATAAAGCACATTTATTTAATGTTATAATATTAATAATAATTTTTATAAGTTTTTGTATTACTATAAAAATAGATAATGACTCTAGATTACCTGAAAATATAAATATAGATTATTATATGAATTCATTACCTTATATTTATATAATATTAGTTTTTTTAGTTATGCTAATTTTGTTTAATTTTTATAAATGTATAAAAGACAACAAAAAATAAAGTTATAATTTCAATATTAAAGGCTTAGATGATTTATACATCTAAGCCTTTAATATTTTGTCTTTTCTTGACAGAGTTCATTTAAAAAGGTTAAAATTATTTATTAAGTTCATTAATTAATGAAAAGAAAGGAATGAATTTCATGGAAGGATCATGGATTGAAGTAAAAGTTATTACTAAAAGTGAGGCACTTGAGCCTATAGAAGGTATTTTTTATATATTAGATTGTAAAGGTGTATCTGTTGAAGATCCTAATGATATATTAGAAAGGGAACAAGGACCATTAACTTGGGATTTTGCAGATATAAATGTTTTAGAACATAAAGGTAAATATGCAGTAGTTAAAGGATATTTTTCAGAAGAAGATAATATAGATGAAGTAATTACATATGTTAAAGAAAAAGTAGAAGAAATAAAAAATATGGGCTTTGATGTTGGAGAAGGAAAAGTTGAAGTTTCAAAAACTCATGAAGAAGATTGGGCTAACAATTGGAAAAAATATTATAAACCTTCAAAGGTTGGAGAACATATAGTTGTTAAACCAATATGGGAAGACTATAAAGAAAATGAAGGAGACTTAGTTGTTGAATTAGATCCAGGTATGGCATTTGGTACAGGAGATCATGAAACGACAAAGATGTGTATTCAGGCTTTAGAAAAGTACGTAGAAAAAGATAGTACAGTATTTGATGTAGGAACAGGTTCTGGTATACTTGCAATAGCAGCAGCTAAACTTGGAGCTAAAAAAGCTGTTGGAGTAGATTTAGATCCAGTAGCAGTTGAATCAGCTAAAGAAAATGTAAGATATAATAACTTAGATAATATAGAAATTCTTTATGGAAATTTAGTTGAAGTAATAGAAGGAAAAGCTGATATAGTTGTTGCAAATATTATTGCCGAGGTAATATGTATTCTTATAGATGATGTTAAGAGAGTTTTAAAATCAGGTGGAATGTTTATAACATCAGGTATAATTCATGAAAGAGTTAAAATGGTTACTGACAAATTAGAAGAGTCAGGTTTTGAAGTAATTAAAGTTAATAAAGATGGAGAATGGAATTGTATTATTGCAAAAGCAAAATAAAGGTTAGGTGAAAATTAGATGCATAAGTTTTTTACCCCATCAGAATATGTATTTGAAGATACTTGCAAAATAGTAGGGGAAGATGTTAAACATATTTATAAAGTTTTAAGATTAACAGAAGGGGAAGAAGTAGTCTTAAACAATTGTGAAGGAACAGAATATTTAGCAAAAATTAAAGAAATAACAAAAAGTGAAGTTACCTTAGATATAATTGAAAAATTAAATGTAAATAATGAAAGCAATGTTGAAATAGTATTATTTCAAGGAATGCCTAAAGCTCAAAAAATGGATTTAATAGTTCAAAAGGGAACAGAACTTGGAATTAGCAAATTTATACCTTTAATAACTGAGAGAGTTGATGTTAAACTTAAAGGTGATTTTAAAAAGCTAGATAGATTAAATAGAATAGCACTTGAAGCTTGCAAACAAAGTAAGAGAAGTATAATTCCAAAAGTTTTGAATCCAATTAAGCTTGAGGAATTGATAAATGAAATAAAATCCTTTGATTTGGTTATAGTTCCTTATGAGAATAAAGAAGACTATGGGATTAAAGGACTTATGAAAGATATAAATATAGAAAATATAAAAAGAGTTGGTATAGTTATAGGGCCAGAAGGTGGATTTTGCGAGAGTGAAATTAAAAATTTAAAGAATGGGGGAGCTTATATTATAACTCTAGGGAAAAGAATTCTTAGAACAGAAACAGCAGGTTTTGTAGCTACCTCATTAATTCAATATGAATTAGGAGATCTAGGAGGAAGTATTTAATGAAAGTTGCATTTGCTACATTAGGATGTAGAGTAAACATGTATGAATCAGAAGCAATGACTGAAAAATTTGTAAGAGAAGGATATGAGGTTGTAGATTTTACAGAAATTGCTGATGTTTATGTCGTAAATACATGTTCAGTGACAAATATGGGAGATAAAAAATCAAGGCAGATTATAGGAAGAGCTAGAAGATTAAATCCTGATGCAATAATAGCAGTTGTAGGATGTTATTCTCAAATTGCCCCTAAGGAAGTTTCTGGAATTGAGGGCGTTGATGTTGTACTTGGAACTAGAAATAAGGGAGATATTGTTTATTATGTAAATAAGGCAATAGATGAGAAAAAACCTCAAATTCAAGTTGGTGGAGTTCTTAGAAATAAACACTTTGAAGAATTAAAAATAGAAGATTACAGAGATAAAACAAGAGCCTTCTTAAAGATACAAGATGGATGTAATAGATTTTGTGCATATTGTTTAATTCCTTATACTAGAGGTGCAGTTTGTTCAAAGGATTTTAATAGCGTTTTAGATGAAATAAGAAAGCTTGCAGAACATGGATTTAAAGAAGTAATACTATCAGGAATACATACTGCATCTTATGGACTTGATTTAGAAGGAAATGTTAATTTAGTAACTCTTCTTGAAGAAATAGAAAAAATAGATGGAATAGAAAGAGTTAGAATAGGTTCTATTGAACCAGCCTTTTTCTCAGATGATGTAGTAGAAAAGGTTAAAAATATGAAAAAGCTTTGTCCTCAATTCCATTTGTCCCTTCAAAGTGGATGTGATGCTACTTTAAAGAGAATGAATAGAAGATATACAGCTGCTGAATATGAGAGAATAGTTAATGTTTTAAGAGAAAACTTAAAGGATGCATCAATAACAACTGATGTAATTGTTGGTTTCCCTGGAGAAACAGATGAAGAATTTAATGAAACATATGAATTCTTAAAAAGAAATAAATTAACTAAAACTCATATATTTAAATTTAGTCCAAGAACAGGAACTAAAGCTGCAGATATGAAAGATCAAATTGATGGAAATAAGAAAGAAGAAAGAAGTAAAAATTTAATTGAACTTAATGAGAAAAATGAAAGAAGCTTTACAGAAAGTTTAATTGGAAGAGAAATGGGAGTTTTAATTGAACAAGAAGTAAAAGGTGAAAATGGTATATATGAAGGATATACTAGAAATTTTGTTAAAGTTCATGTAGATGGAATATCAAAAAATGATATAGGAAATATAGTTAAAGTTAAACTTTTAAAATCAAAGGGTGACTATGCAGAGGGAAAAGTGATAAAATAAAATAGTAATTACTCTACTTTAAAGGGGGTGAATTTATGTCAGATTGTATTTTTTGTAAAATAGTTAATGGAGAAATTCCATCAAAGAAAATATATGAAGATGAATATGTATATGCTTTTTACGATATAAATCCAGAAGCACCAGTTCATTTTTTAGTTATACCTAAGGAGCATATAAAAAGTGTTAATTTAATTACAGAAGAAAATTCAAAAGTTATTTCACATATTTTTGAAGTTATAAGAAATCTTACAAAAGAGCTAGGAATATCAGAAAATGGATATAGAATAGTTAATAATTGTGGTGTAGATGGAGGCCAAACTGTTGATCATATGCATTTCCATGTTCTAGGTGGTAGAGAACTAAAATGGCCACCAGGCTAAAAATGTTTCCAGAAATTATTGACACAATTAATGTGAATAATGTATAATATAGCTTGTGTTATTAAGCCCGTAGCTGATTGAATTGATAATTTAAGCTAGCGGAGGGAGGGATAATAGATGTCAGAAATAAAAGTTGGAGAAAACGAAACACTTGAAAGTGCGTTAAGAAGATTTAAGAGAAAATGTGCTAGAGCTGGAGTTCTTTCAGAAGTTAGAAAGAGAGAACATTACGAAAAGCCAAGCGTAAAGAAGAAAAAGAAATCAGAAGCTGCTAGAAAGAGAAAGTTCAAGTAGTATTTTGAAAGAAGGTATAGGAAATGCCAACAATTAAAGAGAGACTTCAAGAAGATTGGAAAACTGCTTTAAAGGCAAAAGACAAATTTAGAGCTAATGTATTAAGTACTGCTAAATCAGCTATTTTATTAGTTGAAAAAACAGATAATAGAAAAGTTGAAGATAGTGAAGTTATTGAAATATTAGCTAGAGAAGTCAAGCAAAGAAGAGAAGCTGTGCTTGAGTTTGAAAAAGGTAACAGACAAGATTTAGTTGATGAAGCTAATGCTGAAATTAAGATCTTGCTAGATTACCTTCCTCAGCAATTAAGCGAAGAAGAAATTGTACAAATCGTTAAGGAAGCAGCTATAGAAGCGGGTGCAAATAGCATAAAAGACATGGGTAAAGTTATGGCATTAGTTAGACCAAAGACTGTTGGAAGAGCTGATGGCAAGCTTGTAAGTCAAATAGTGAAAAATTATTTAATAAATAATAAATAGCAATAGAGGACTCTTTTTAGAGTCCTTTTTGTTATGTTTATATTTTATACAAAGAGTAACTTTAATTAAGTTACTCTTTTTTTGGTATTAAAATTTAAAAAAAATCATAAATTACTATGATAGAAATATTGGGGGAGAGAATGTGAAGTGAAAGGGAATTTATCAGAAAAAAAAGAAAAGCTTTTAGAAAAAATAGACTTGCCTAAGGAAGTTATATTTGATTTACCTAAAATAACTGTTATAGGAGATAGAGAGATTTCAATTGAAAATCATAAAGGTATTCATAGTTTTGATAATGATTATATAAAAATTAAAACTAAAAAAGGCGTAGTTAAAGTAGAAGGAAGTAACCTTGAAATTTTATATATAGCAGATGAAACAATTGTTGTTTCAGGAAAATTTTTAGGAATTAATTATGGAGATTTAGAAAAATGAATTTTAATACTAAAAAATTAACAATAATAACTGTGAAAATAACTCTTATAAAAACAGAACAGATGTTAAACGCACTATGGAAAAATAATATAAGAGCTGATAATATAAGAAAAATTGATGCAGCTACGCTTACAATGAACATATATGGGGAAGATTATGAGGATGTAAAAAAGATAGTTAAGAGATGTAATGGAAAAATTAAAATATTAAAAAGAAAGGGAACAATAGTTAAATTATCTAAAATAAGAAAGAGATTATCATTTGTAATTGGAGGCGGAATATTTTTAATAATATTATTTTTATTATCAACGTTTATATGGGCGATTGATATAGAAACAGAAAAAAATGTTTCACCATTTGAAGTTAGGAAAATGATTAATAATTTAGGAATTCATCAAGGAATGAGTAAAAGAAAAATTAATGTTTATGATTTAGAAAAGAAAATTGAAGATTATAGTTCCGAAATATTATGGGTTAGGGCTAGAATGGAAGGGTCAAGTTTAAAAATTAAAGTAGAGGAAAAAGTTAATCCACCAAAATTATTAGATACTTATAACAAGGGTGTTGTTGCTAGAAAAGATGGTGAGGTAAAAAGAATTTATACTAAATTTGGAACACCTGCTGTAGTACCAGGAGATATGGTTAAAGAGGGAGATGCTTTGATTTATCCTTATGATGGAGATATGGATGAAAAGTATGAAGTTAACCCACAAGGAGTAGTAATTGCCACAGTATTTTATGAAAGAACTTTAGAAATACAAATAAAAGGAGAAAAATTAGAAAGAACAGGTAATAAGGATAGTGATATTTATATAAATTTAGGTGGCAAGAAAATTTACTTAAAAAAGGCTACAAATTCTTTTAAAAACTATGATAAAATAGAAGATAAAGACGGAATGTTAAGATCTGTTAATTATTATGAAATGAAGAGTAAAAAAATAAATCTAAATAAAGAAAAGGCTGTAGAAAATTCCATGAAAAAACTTGAAGAGTTTTTAAAGAAAGATTTAACTAATGAAGCAAAGATTGTAGGTAAAACCTATGATGTTTTGGATGTTAACGAGGAAAAGATAAAAGTGATTGCACAATTTGCTGTTGAAGAAAATATAGCATCTTAAAGCATGAAGTTAGATATTAGTTGATAAGAAGGTGATAAACTTGATAAAGAGGGAACGGATAGATATTAAGCCTAAGGAAAAATATATAAGGTTTTTAATTAATACAATTACTATTTTAATAACATATATATTGCTTGTAACTGCAGTAGCACCTAAACAATATGATTTAAAAGAGGGTGACATTGCAAGGATTGATATAAAGGCTCCAAGAGATACTGTTAATGAACTTGCAACTCAAGAGAGAATAAAAGAAGCCACGGATAAAATAGATAAACCCTATACGTTAAAGGGTGAAGTAGAAAATGAAGTAGAAAAAAATGTTGATGATGTATTAAATAAAATAATAAATTTGAATACTACAGTTGAAGATAATAAAGAAAAGTTAAAGGAACTTGCAAAGCTTAATAATAAAAATTTAACTGAGAGTGATTATAAACAGTTATTGTCACTTTCACAAAATTCATTAAATGATATAAAATTTGAAATAAATGGTATCATAAAAGAAGTATATCAAAATAACATAGAAGATGGAAATGATAGTAGTTTAAAAAAAGCTGTTACTTTAGCTGATAAAAGAATAGATGACATTAATGCTTCATTTAATACAAAGAAAGTTCTTAAAAAGCTTGTTATTCCAGAAATAAAACCAAATTTTTTCTATGATAAAGAAAAAACAGAGGAGCTTATTAAAGAAGTACAAAGAAATGTACCTAAAGTAATAATTAAAAAGAATCAAACTATTGTAAGTGAAGGAGAACCAGTCACAGCAGAACAAATAGCTATTCTTAAAGATTTAGGACTGTTAGATCAAAGTGGTGGAACTTCATTTTTAATCCTTTATACCGTTCTTGCTTTATTTACATTAATAGTATTTTTTACACAATATATTTATATTGCAAAAAATCATAAACAGGTATTTAAAAATACAAAGCTTATGATATTAATTAATATTATAAATATATTTAGTTTTATTTTAGCAAGGGTTATAGGTGGATTGTCACCTTTTGCAATACCTCTTGCTTGTGCACCAATACTTATATCACTTCTTATAGATTATAAGCTATCACTTGTTGTATGTAGTATAAACGTAATTATAATAGGTGCTTTAGTTAATTTCAATCCACAAATTATTATGGTTGGAATATTAAATTCAATACTTGGTTCAACAGGACTTAGAAAAATGCAACAGAGGAATGATATATTTTATTCATCTATTTCATTAATGGTAATGAGTGCTCTCTTAACTTTTACAACAGGAGTTTTACTTTCAAATAATTTAAAAGAGATAATGATAGTTAGTTTACTTGCAGCTGTTGGTGTTATTTTTTCAGCAATTCTTGCAATTGGAATATTACCGTTTTTAGAATCTACTTTTGATGTTGTAACAACATTAAAGTTACTTGAAATATCAAATCCAAATAATCCACTATTAAAGAAACTTTTAATGGAGGCACCTGGAACTTATCATCATAGTATGTTAGTTGCAAATCTTGCAGAAATGGCAGCTGAAGAAATTAATGCAAGTCCTGTAATTGCAAGGGTAGGAGCATATTTTCATGATGTTGGTAAAACAAAAAGACCATACTTTTTTGGAGAAAATCAAATAGGAAAAGAAAATCCTCATGATAAAATAAGTCCTAACTTAAGTACACTTATAATAACATCACATGTTAAAGATGGTGTAGAACTTGCAAAGGAATATAATTTACCAGAAGTAATTAAAGACATTATAGAACAACATCATGGAACAACATTAGTTAAATATTTTTATTATACAATGAAAAACAATGCAGAAAATCCAGAGGATGTTAAAGAGGAAGATTTTAAATATCCAGGGCCAATACCAAGTAGCAAAGAAGCTGGAATTATAATGCTTGCAGATAGTGTTGAAGCCGCCGTTAGATCAATTTCTGAACCTACTAAAGGCAAAATTGAGGAAATGGTAAATAATATTATTAAAGATAAGCTTTATTCAGGACAGCTTGATAATTGTGATTTAACATTAAAAGATTTAGAAAAAATAAGAAAATGCTTTCTTAAAGCACTACTTGGAATATATCATCAAAGAATAGAATATCCAACGGAAAAGAAGGTTAAAGAAGGATAATTTATATGGGGAGAGAAACTCCCCATAATTTAATTTAAATAATAGCATATGCTTTAAATTGGTATTTTTATTATATATTTATTAGAAAATACCAGTTTAACAATAAAATAATATTTAGGAGAATTTTAATGATTTACGTAGATAATAGACAAGATAAAATAGAAGTTTCAAAAGAATTTATTGAAAATTTAGAAAAAGTTATAGAATTTGCATTAAAAGAAGAAGAAGTTTTAATTCCTTCTGAAATATCAATGATTTTTGTTGATAATGAAGAAATAAGAGAAATAAATAATGAAACAAGAGGAATAGATAGAGCTACAGATGTACTTTCTTTTCCAATGCTTGATTATGAAGATAAAAAGGTGTTTAAGGAACTTTATAAAGATAAAGACTTTGATATAACTTTCATGGATGGAGAAGAATTAGTTTTAGGTGATATAGTATTATCTCTTGAAAGAGCACTAGAACAAAGTAAAGAATATAATCATTCATTTGAGAGGGAAGCATCTTATTTAGTTGTTCACTCAGTATTACATTTATTAGGGTATGATCATATGGAAGAATTAGATAAAAAGATAATGAGAAAAAGAGAAGAGGATATACTTTCTAAATTAAATATTAGAAGATAAAAACATAAGGGTGGTTTTTATGAAGTTAAAGAAATTGGTTGATAGTTTTAATAATGCTATAGATGGAATTATATATACAGTTAGAACGCAAAGAAACATGAAAATACATATGGTAGTTACCTTAGGTGTATTAATAGCGTGCCTTTTCTTTAATGTATCTAAAAGTGAATTTTTAATTCTTGCTATAACAATAACTATGGTAATTGGTGCAGAACTTCTAAATACTGCTATAGAAGCTGTTGTAGATATGAATACTAATCATTATCATCCATTAGCTAAAATAGCTAAAAATGTTGCAGCAGGAGCAGTTCTTTTAACTGCTATAAATGCAGTAGTTGTTGGGTATATTATATTTTGGGATAAGTTATCAGAGTTATCCTTTATATTAATTCATAAAATAAGAATGTCAGAGCCTCATACTATATTTATTATTTTGGTTTTTGTATCTATAGCTACAATAATAGTAAAAGCAATATTTGGAGAAGGAACACCACTAAAGGGCGGAATGCCAAGTGGACATAGTGCCATTGCATTTTCAATAGCAACAATAATATCTTTAATAACAGAAGAACCTATATGCATTATGCTAAGTTTTATTATGGCTATAATTACGGCACAAAGTAGAGTTGATTCAGAAATTCACTCTGTTTTTGAAGTTATTGTAGGAGCTTTATTTGGAATTTTAATAACTTTATTTATATTTGTATTACTTAAAATTTAAAGCTTTAATATATAACTTTTGAAAATTATTTATTAGTGTTATAATAAATATCACGCAATAAGAAATAGATTATACAATTTCGAAATGGGGGATGTATATATGGGAAATAATAAATTAATAAAAGCGGCAATTAATGCAAGGGAAAAGGCATATTCTCCTTACTCAAATTTTAAAGTTGGAGCAGCTGCACTTTTTGAAGACAATAATATATATACTGGATGCAATATTGAAAATGCATCTTTTGGAGCAACAAATTGCGCTGAAAGAACAGCAATATTTAATGGAGTATCAAATGGTAATAGGGTGTTAAAAGAATTAGCACTTATTGGAGATCCAAATGGTTACACTTATCCATGTGGCATTTGTAGGCAAGTAATTACAGAATTTGCAGAAAGTAAAGACATGAAAATTTATATTATAAAAAATGAAAATGACTATATAGAAAAAACTTTAGGAGAAATAATGCCTGGATTCTTTACAAAAAAGGATCTAGAGTAATAGGAGGAAAAATGTTTAAATCAGGATTTATATCAATAGTAGGAAGACCAAATGTAGGAAAATCTACATTAATGAATTATATAATGGGGGAAAAACTTTCTATAGTTTCTAATAAACCTCAGACAACAAGAAATAATATTCAAACTATACTAACTACAAATGACTATCAAATGATATTTGTTGATACACCAGGTATACACAAACCAAAGCATAAATTAGGAGAGTATATGGTTAATTCAGCAAAGGATTCAACTAATGATGTTGACTTAATTCTTTTCTTAACTAATCCAGGAGAAGAAATAGGAAGAGGAGATAAATTTATACTAGAATCATTAAAATCAAAAAATGCACCAGTATTTTTAGTATTAAATAAAGTAGATGAATTCACTCAAGATATTGTTGCAAAAAGTCTTGTGGATTTTTCAAAGGAATTTAACTTTAAGGAAATAATTCCAATATCAGCATTAAAAGGAAAAAATGTCGATGAATTAATAAAATTAATGGTTAAAGAATTACCAGAAGGACCTAAATATTATCCAGAAGATATGATAACAGATGTTCAAGAAAGATTTGTTGTGTCAGAAATAGTTAGAGAAAAAGCACTTAGAACTTTAAGAGATGAAGTTCCACATGGAATTGCAGTTGATGTAATTCAAATGAAACAAAAAGAAAATGGAACATATCATATTGAAGTTGATTTAATATGTGAAAAAGATTCACATAAAGGAATAATAATAGGTAAAAATGGTCAATCTTTAAAGAAAATAGGTGAAGCTTCACGATATGAATTAGAGAGATTCCTAAGAAGTAAAGTCAATATAAAAATATGGGTTAAGGTTAGAAAAGAATGGAGAGATAACCAAACATTATTAAAAGATTTAGGTTATAAGAAGCTTAAATAGTTTTGGGAGTTGTGTAAATTGACCTTAATAAAAACAAATGGTGTAATTATTAAAACACAAGACTATAAAGAAAATGATAAATTAGTTTGGATGTATACAGAAAAACTAGGCAAAATTACAGCTATAGCAAGAGGAGCAAAAAGAAATAAGAGTAAACTATTTGCAATAACCCTTCCTCTTTGTTATGGAGATTATATGATTTTTAAAGGAAAAAATTTATCTAATCTTCAAGAGGGTAAGATAATTAGTTCTTTTCAAGGTCTTATGAGTAATTTAGATAAGTTAACATATTCTTCTTATTTATGTGAGCTAATTGATATAGCATTAATAGAAGGTGAAAGTAATAAATGGTTATATAAAGAATTTATTACTACTTTGTATCTTTTAGATACTGATGCTATAGATTATGAATTACTTATTAGATCCTTTGAACTAAAGCTTTTAAAAGCTACTGGGTATGGTCTTATATTAGATCATTGTGTTAGTTGCAATAAAAAGATTAATGTTTCAAATTATATAAGTTTATCTAATTTTGGAGGCGTATGTGAAGATTGTAATAAAGTACAAGGAATTTATATTTCTAAAGGTTCCTATAATGCTTTAAAATTTTTGACTAACACAAGTTCTGATAAAATATTTAGACTTAATTTATCAAAAGATATAAAGAAAGAAATAGAAAGAGTTATAACATTTATAATTTCTTCAAACTATTCAAAAAAACCAAAGAGTCTAGAAATGCTAAGTTATTTAAAGGAGTGATAATTTATGAAAGAAATTACTTTAGAAAAGGTTGATCAAATAAGAGAAAGAACTGGAGTTAGCTATGAAATGGCTAAAAAAGCTTTAGAAATTAATGATGGAGACTTATTAGAGGCATTAATATATATAGAAAATAATGTTGTAGTTCCATTTGCTGAAGAGGAATCTTCAAAAAATTGCAATGAATGTAAAGCCACAGAAACAATAGCACAATTTAAAGCTTGGCTTAAAGAATTAATAGAAAAAGGAAATATAAGTAGAATAAAAATTAAAAAAGATAATTCTGTTTTAGTAGATGTACCAGTAAATGCTGGAATAGCTGCAACAGTTATAGGAGTTATTATGCCACCTATTTTAGCTTTTGGAGTTATTGCGGCAGTTGCTACAAAGGTAACTATAGAGATTACTAAATGTGATGGTTCTGTTGAGATAGTAAATAAATATATTGAAAAGGCAGCAGATGGAGTTAAAGGAAAAGCACAAGAAGTATCAGAAATAGTAAAAGAAAAAATAAACAATAAGAAAAATGATTTAAAAGATAAAAAAACAAATAAGCAAAAAGTTTATGGTAGTGATGAGACTGTATATACATATACTGTGAATTTTGATGATAGGAAATAAATGGAAGAAAAATCAAGAAAAACATATATGTAGCAGAGATAAAATGATATAGCAAGAGATAAATTTATTATTTGTTAAAAAATGGAAGAAATGCAATATAGCGTATTATTTAATATGTATTTATAATTAAAATATAGTTTAAATAATAAAAAATATGATATGTAGAAATAGTATATCACATATAAATATATACAGTATACTTTATGTAAAAATTTTATTAAAAGGTATACTGTATATAAAAAAAGTGCTATAATAAACGTGTCAAGAGAAACTTTAACAAATAATTATCCTTGTTTTGGAAAGAGGGATTAGTTTTGAAATTGTCAGATAGGCAAGAAGAAATAATTAGATTAGTTAAGGAAGGACAGCCAATTACAAGTGAATGTTTGGCTGAAAAGCTTGGAGTAACCAGAGCTGCACTTAGGGCAGATCTTGCAATTTTAACAATGATAGGTACATTAGATGCAAGACCAAAGGTAGGATATGTATATTCAAATAAACCAAAAAGTAGTTTGGTTCATGAGTATATAAATGAAATTAAGGTCTGTAATATAATGTCAAAACCATCAATAGTTAATGAATCAACAACAGTATACGATGCAATCGTATACCTGTTCTTAAATGATGTTGGCACATTATTCGTTGAAAACTCTGGATTTTTAACAGGAGCTGTTTCAAGAAAAGATTTTCTTAAAATTGCAATTGGAGGAACAGATATTCATAGAGTTCCAGTTGGAGTAATAATGACTAGAATGCCAAACATTGTATGCGGAACTCCAGATGATCCTGCCTATGATATAGCAAAAAAAATTATAGAACATGAAATAGACAGTATTCCAATCGTAGAAAAGATTATAGTAGATGACAAAGAACAATACAAAATAGTGGGTAAGGTTTCAAAAACTAACGTTACAAAATTATTTGTTAAGCTTGGAGAAAATGAATAATTTAATTAGTAGACTTCAGGGAATTTTAAAAATCTCTGTTAGTTATAGATAACATTAGTATTGAACGGAGGAGTATTGAATGGATAAAAAATACGTTTACCTTTTCAAAGAAGGAAATGCATCAATGAGAAATCTTTTAGGGGGTAAAGGAGCTAATTTAGCTGAAATGTCTAACTTAGGAGTTCCTGTTCCACATGGATTTACTATTACAACAGAGGCTTGCAATAAGTATTATGAAGATGGCAAGGTTATAGCATCTTCAATTATAAAAGAGATAGAAAATGCCATGAGAGAACTTGAAAAAGAAACTGGAAAGGAATTTGGAAGTACAGAAAATCCGTTACTTGTTTCAGTAAGATCAGGTGCAAGAGTTTCAATGCCTGGTATGATGGATACAATATTAAATTTAGGGTTAAATGATATAGCTGTAGAAGCAATGGCAAAGCTTACAAATAACCCAAGATTCGCTTATGATTCTTATAGAAGATTTATTCAAATGTTTTCAGATGTTGTTATGGGAATTGAAAAAAGATTATTTGAATCAAAAATTGACGATATTAAAGCAAAAAAAGGTGTTGAATTTGATACAGAGTTAACAACAGAAGATTTAAAAGAGCTTGTTAGTCAATATAAGATGATATACAAAAAAGAAATGGGAAAAGAATTTCCACAAGAACCAAGAGAACAATTAATAGAAGCAGTAACAGCTGTATTTAGATCATGGAACAATCCAAGAGCTATAGTTTACAGAAGATTAAATGATATACCAGGCGAATGGGGAACAGCTGTAAATGTTCAACAAATGGTATTTGGAAATAAAGGAGAAACTTCAGGAACAGGAGTAGTATTTTCAAGAAACCCAGCTAATGGAGAAAAAGAAATATATGGCGAATATTTAATGAATGCACAAGGTGAAGATGTTGTTGCGGGAATAAGAACACCACTTCCAATAAGAAAGTTAGAAGAACAAAACCCAAAGATTTATAAAGAATTTATTGATATTGTTAATAAATTAGAAGAACATTACAAAGATATGCAAGATATGGAAATAACTATAGAAGAAGGTAAACTGTATTTTTTACAAACAAGAAATGGAAAAAGAACTGCTCAAGCTGCACTTAAAATAGCTGTTGATTTAGTTGAAGAAGGAATGATTAGTAAAGAAGAGGCAATACTTAAGGTAGAGCCTAAACAGTTAGATACATTACTTCATCCAGCTTTTTATGATGAAGATTTAAAAAGTGCAAATCCAATAGCAAAAGGATTACCAGCTTCACCAGGAGCTGCTTGCGGTAAAATTGCATTTACAGCAGAAGAAGCAAAAGATAGAGCAGCAAATGGAGAAAAGGTAGTTTTAGTTAGACTTGAAACATCACCAGAAGATATAGAAGGAATGGTAGCATCAGAAGGTATATTAACTGTAAGAGGCGGTATGACTTCTCATGCAGCAGTAGTAGCAAGAGGAATGGGAACTTGCTGTGTTGCAGGATGTGGTGAGTTAAAAGTTAATGAAGAAAATAGAACTTTAGAAGTGAATGGAAAAGTATATACTGATAAAGATTTTATATCAATAGATGGAACAACAGGCAATATATATGGGGAAAAAATTAAAACAGTTACTCCAGAAATAACAGGACATTTTGCTACATTTATGGAATGGGTAGATGGAATAAGAAAATTAAAGGTTAGAACTAATGCAGATACTCCAAGAGATGCTAAACAAGCAGTTGAATTTGGAGCTGAAGGAATAGGACTTTGTAGAACAGAGCATATGTTCTTTGCAGAAGATAGAATATTAGCTGTTAGAGAAATGATAATAGCTAAAACAGAAGAAGATAGAAGAATTGCTCTTAATAAGATATTGCCAATGCAAAAGGCAGACTTTATAGGAATATATGAAGCACTTAGAGGAATGCCAGCAACTATAAGACTTTTAGATCCACCACTTCATGAATTCTTACCTCATACTGAAGAAGATATGCTATCTTTAGCTAAAGAACTTAATGTAGATATTGAAGATATAAAAGCAGCAGTTTGTGATAAACATGAATTTAATCCAATGATGGGACATAGAGGATGTCGTCTTGCGGTTACTTATCCTGAAATTGCAGAAATGCAAACAAGAGCTATAATTGAAGCTGCAATAGCTGTTAAGATAGAAAGAGGATATGATATAGTACCTGAAATAATGATTCCGCTTATTGGAGAAATTAAGGAGCTAAAATTTGTTAAAAATATAGTTGTTAATACAGCAAATGAAGTAATGGCAGAAAAAGGAGTTACTATAGATTATAAAGTTGGTACAATGATAGAAATTCCAAGGGCTGCACTTACAGCAGATGAAATAGCTGAGGAGGCTGAGTTCTTCTCATTTGGAACAAATGATTTAACTCAAATGACTTTTGGATTCTCAAGAGATGATGCATCTAAGTTCTTAGCATCATATTATGAAAATGGAATTTATGAACAAGATCCATTTGCAAAACTTGATCAAAAAGGTGTTGGTCAATTAGTAAAAATGGCAGCAGAAAAAGGAAGATCTACAAGAAATGATATTAAACTTGGAATATGTGGAGAACATGGAGGAGATCCATCATCAGTAGAATTTTTCCATAACATAGGATTAGACTATGTTTCATGCTCACCATTTAGAGTACCGCTTGCAAGACTTGCAGCAGCTCAAGCACAAGTTAAAAATAAAAGATAGTAAAAATTTAATATAAAAAATAATTTAAAAATTAAAATTCCCCTGTTTCTAATTGGCAGGGGAATTTTTAGTTTATTCTATTTTCATAGATTAAAACTATATTCAGATTTTATTCTTAAATAAATTTCTTCAATAAATTTAAGTTGAAAATAAGTTTTTTCATTGGACTTTTTTAAAAGATGTAAAAAACTTTCTTTATTACATTTGTTTATGTTATTGTAATAGTCTCTTGATAATTTCCAAAATTTTTGGGGAAAACATATATAAGCTAAAACATATCTTATATCAGATGGTGTAAGAGGGGATATTTCATTATATGTTCTTAATATATCTAATGTAAGTTCAACATCAAATTTAGTATTTCCTCGTTTTAAAAGTCTTCTTAGAAAATATCCTAAATCATGAGCTGAATAATCTATTTTGCATTTATCTAAATCTATTGCCCATATTTTTGAATTTAGATCAAATATAATATTTTTATTTACATAATCTCCATGACACAAGGAGGATGAAAGTTCTTTATTGTCAATATTAGATGATAAATATAATGACCATTTAGCAAGTTCTAGATTATCATCAAAATTATTTATATATTCATTAGAAAATTTATCTTTAATTTTAAAGGCAGTATTATAGCATGTTAATAGCTGATTAAAATGTTTTAAAATTGATATGTAATAATCAGAAAAACCTATTCGCATGTAACTACCTTCTATTGGAGAAAAGTTTTTTGAGCATGAGTGAATACCTGCAAGTTGTTTTATTGATGTAATAATGTGATCTAAATTATCAAAGTCACATTTTATACCATCTATCCATATAGTAAGAACAAAATACATATCATTAAATTTAACAAACTTATTTCCAGATAATGAATTTAAAAAAGTAGGTGTTTTTATACCATTTTTAGAAAGCCATTCTAAAGCAGAATATACAAAAAGTAAATTTTGTTCATCAAAATAAACTTTTTTTAAGCAATAATATTTATCTTTATAGTGAACTTTATATACTGCTCTTTGTTTATCTGTGTTTTTAAATTTTACCATAGATACAGAAGATTTTTCTAATCCATAATGAATTAATATAAACTTTTTAATATTTTCTTCTGAGAATATGTTGAAATTTTTAGTATTCTTATTTTTAATCAAAAAGAATGCCTCCTTATAATAGTTACTTATTACTATACTATTATTTAGATAGATAAAATAGAATAATAATAGTTTTAAATAATAAAATTAAAAAAAATGCAAATAATAAATTAGAGTAATAATTAGAGGATTTTAAAGATAAATATAGAATGCTTCATATGAGGTGAATTTAAATGAATATAAGAGAAAAAATTGAGAATTTTGAAAGATTGACATTAAGAAATGAAGGGCAGCATTCCTTTGAGAGTCTAGGTCGAAAAAAAGAGGAAAGCAAAAAAGAGAACATTAGAACTTGTTTTATGGTTGATAGAGATAGAATAATACATTCAAAAGCATTTAGAAGGTTGAAAGATAAAACACAGGTATATATAAGAACAAAGGGTGATCATTATAGAAATAGATTAACTCACACCTTAGAGGTATCTCAAATAGCTAGAACTATTGGAGTTGGTATTGGCCTTAATGAATACCTTATAGAAGCTATAGCATTAGGACACGACTTAGGTCATGTTGCATTTGCACATAATGGGGAAGAAGTTTTAAATTCATTTCTTAAAGAAGGATTTAAACATAATGAACAAAGTATAAGAGTAGTTGAAAAGTTAGAAAAAGATGGTAAAGGGTTAAACTTAACAAAAGAAGTCATTGATGGAATACTAAAACATAGTGGACTTTCTAAAAATGAAAATAGAGAAGCAATGACTTTAGAGGGAAGAGTTGTTAAATATTCAGATAAAATAGCTTACTTAAATCATGATATTGATGATTCAATAAGAGCAAATTTATTAAGTGAAGAAGATATTCCAAAAGAAATTAGAAATGTTCTTGGAAAAACTCATTCTGAAAGAATAGAAACATTAGTTCTTGATTTTATAAGTGAATCTAATAAAAACTTAGATAATGGAGTATTTAAAGTTTCTTTAAGTAAAGAAAAAGATGAAGCAATGAGAGAGCTTAGGAAGTTTATGTTTAAAAATATTTATTTAGGCGAAATTTTAAGAGTTGAGAGAGAAAAAGCAAGATTTATTTTAGAGTCAATTATAGATTTTTATGTAAAGAATCCAGAAGAAATGCCATTACTTTATAGAGAAATAGCTGAGAATGAGGGGTTACCTAGAGGAGTAGCTGATTATATTGCAGGCATGAGTGACGATTATTGTCTAAATAAGTTTAACGAAATTTATGTACCAAAGCTTGTTATATATTAAAAATAGGAATAAAAAGATACAAAATAAGGAAACATAAAATTATTAGATAAAAAGAAGGAATTTAAGAATTTAAGAAGAATAGTATTATAAAGAACAATAAAAATATATTATTATAGAATTATATATAAATAAAAGAAGGAATAACAAAAAAAATGTCGAATATAATATAGGCTGCATAAAAAGCCGAGGAGGGAGAGAGCTCCTTGCGTATTACAGAGGAAACTATTGAAAGAATTAAGCAAGAAAGTGATATTGTCGATGTTATTTCAGAAACAGTAAGACTTAAAAGATCAGGGCGAAATTATATGGGATTATGTCCATTTCATAATGAAAAATCGCCTTCTTTTAGTGTTTCACAAGATAAACAAATATATAAATGTTTTGGATGTGGAGAAGCTGGAAATGTACTTACATTTGTAATGAAGCAAAAAAATTTGAATTTCATAGATGCTTGCAAATATTTAGCAGAAAGAGCAAATATTCCATTAGACTTTGGAAATGGAGAAGAAAGTAAACTAGTTAAAAAGAAAGAACTTTTATATAAAGTGAATGTAGAGGCTGCAAGATACTTTTTCTCAAATTTACAAAGGGATAAAATTTCAAAAGAATATTTTACTAATAGAGGAATTAAAGAAGTAACCATAAAGAGATTTGGTCTTGGATATGCAAAGGATGGATGGCAAAATTTAATTAACTACCTTAAAAAAAGAGGATATAGCGAGAGCATAATGCTTGAAGCAGGTCTTGTATCAAGAAGCCAGAAGGGAAGAATTTATGATAGATTTAGAAATAGAGTAATTTTCCCTGTCTTTAATATTAAAGGGGATGTTATAGGATTTGGAGGAAGAGTTTTAGATGACTCAAAACCTAAATATTTAAATTCGCCAGAAACTTTAGTATTTCAAAAAGGAACAAATTTATATGGTTTAAATTTTGCTATAAAAAACAAAATGGAAGAAAGATATTTTGTAATTGTTGAAGGATATATGGATTTAATTTCCCTTCATCAATATGGAATAACAAATGTTGTAGCATCCTTAGGTACAGCACTTACAGTTAATCAAGCAAGACTTTTAAAAAGATATGCTGATAAAGTTATTATTTCATATGATGCAGATATTGCAGGACAAACAGCAACACTTAGAGGACTTGAAATACTAAAAGAAGCAGGATTTGATGTTAGAGTATTACAAATTCCACAAGGAAAAGATCCAGATGAATTTGTAAGAAGTAATGGAAAAGATGCCTTTTTAAAATTAATAAATAAAGCAGAAAGTTTAATATCTTATAGGTTAAATAAAGCCAAAGAAGGAATAAACTTTAATGATAAAGGATCACTTATAAAGTATGGTAATAGGGTTGCTGAAATATTAGCAAATTTAAATCCAGTGGAGAAGGATGTATATATAAAAAGTATATCAGAAGACACTGGGATAAAAGAACAGTCATTATATGACTTAATTGCTATGACAAGAAATACGAAAAGTGATGATTTAATGAATAAAAAGGAAGAAATTGGAACAAAATTATATGTAGAACCTGGTTATATAAAAGCTGAAAAATCATTGATAAAATTAATGCTAGAAGATGATTGTTATAATTATATAAATTCAAATATTTCATCAAAGGACTTAAATTCTAAATCGCATGCGAAAATTTTTAATTTAATTAAAGATGGCAAGGAAAAAGGGTTGAAGAATATTAATTTACATGTTGAGGCTGGGTGTGATGATGTAAATTCTTCTAAAGAATGGGTAAATATAAGAGAATTAAGAGTTTTAAAGGCTCAAGATAAAGAAAGACAAATAATGGATTACATAAAAGAAATTAAAAGTTTTAAACTTATACAGAGACGAGAAGAACTTAAAAATAAACAAAAAGATTTGGCCCAAAAAGGACTAATAGAAGAATCAATAAAAATTGCATTAGAACTTAATAAAATAAATGATGCACTTAAAAAGGGAGAGAGGGTTTAATTGGTCATGACGGAAGGAGGTAACAAAATAATGGCAGGAAAAACAAAGATGAAAGTTAAAGATGAAAAGAAAGATAGAAATCAAAAGATGAATGTTGTTAAAACTCTTATTGAAAAAGGAAAGAAAAATGGTTCTTTAACATATAAGGAAATAATGGATGAGATAGACAATATTGAATTATCTCCAGAACAAATAGAAAAAATTTATGAAGTATTAGAATCAATGGGAATTGAAGTTAGTGGAGAACCACATGAAGTAGAAGAAGAGGAGGAAAAAATAGATTTAAGCGTTCCAGAAGGAATTGCAATAGATGATCCTGTTAGAATGTACTTAAAGGAAATAGGAAAAGTACCTTTATTATCATCAGAAGATGAAATAGAACTTGCAAAGAAAATAGAGGAAGGTAGCCAATATGCTAAGAAAAAATTAGCAGAAGCTAACCTTAGACTTGTTGTAAGTATTGCAAAAAGATATGTTGGAAGAGGAATGCTTTTCTTAGATCTTATACAAGAAGGAAACTTAGGTCTTATTAAAGCAGTTGAGAAATTTGATTACAGAAAAGGATATAAATTCTCAACATATGCTACATGGTGGATAAGACAGGCAATTACAAGAGCTATTGCAGACCAAGCAAGAACTATAAGAATCCCTGTTCATATGGTAGAGACTATTAATAAATTAATAAGAGTTCAAAGACAGTTACTTCAAGAACTTGGTAGAGATCCATTCCCAGAAGAAATATCAAAAGTTATGGATTTACCAGTAGAAAAGGTTAGAGAAATCCAAAAAATAGCCCAAGAGCCAGTTTCACTTGAAACTCCTATTGGAGAAGAAGAAGATAGTCATTTAGGAGATTTTATTCCAGATGATGATGCCCTAGCACCAGCAGAAGCTGCTGCATTTACAATGCTTAAAGAACAACTTATAAATGTTTTAGATACATTAACTCCAAGAGAAGAAAAAGTATTAAGATTAAGATTTGGATTAGATGATGGAAGAGCTAGAACATTAGAAGAAGTTGGTAAAGAGTTTAATGTTACTAGAGAAAGAATAAGACAAATAGAAGCGAAAGCTTTAAGAAAATTAAGACATCCATCAAGAAGTAAGAAGCTTAAAGATTATTTAGATTAATCTTAAAATAGCACCCTAAAAAGGTGCTATTTTATTTTGAATATTATAATGATATAATAAATATTTAAAAATGTAATAAAATCATAGTTAAGAAATAGGAGAGACGTTATGGAATTAAGTAAAAGATTAAGTTTAATAGTGGATCATATTGATGAATGTGATACTTTAGTTGATGTTGGTACAGATCATGGGTATATTCCAATATATGTTGTTAAAAATGGAATATGTAAAAATGCCATTGCTTCTGATATAAACAAAGATCCCCTTGATAAGGCAAAATTAAATTCAATATTTGAAGGCGTTGACGAAAATATTGATACAAGACTAGGTGGAGGCTTAGAACCTATAGAAGAAGGAGAAGCAGAAGGATTAGTTATAGCTGGTATGGGTGGAAACTTAATAAGAGATATACTAGAAAATGACAAGGACAAGGCAAAGAGCTTTAAATTCATGATACTTCAACCAGCGCAAAATCCAGAAGTTTTAAGAGAATATCTTTATACAACTGGATATGAAGTTATTGCAGAAGATTTATGTATAGATGAAGATAAATATTATGAATTATTTAAAGTTAGAGTTAAAAATGGAGAAGAAACAGAATTAGATCCTATTTACTATGAAATAAGTCCTAAGCTATTAAGAGAAAAGCATAATTTAATGGGAGATTATATAAATTCAAAAAAAGAGAAATACGAAAAGATTTTAAGCTTTATAGAAGATGATACAGAAAGTGCTTTAATTAGAAAGAAAGAATTAGAAGAAAAAATAAATATATTAACTAGTTTAGAAAATTACTGCAAATAATTTAATTTGGAGATGAAAATATGAGTATAAAAGTTAAAGATATTACAAAGGTTATGAACAATATTGCACCAGAGATTTTAAAGGAAGACTTTGATAATGTAGGTCTTATGGTAGGAGATTATGAAAGGAATGTAAAGAAAGTATTATTAGCTTTAGATTGTACAAAAAGTGTTATAGAAGAAGCTAAAAATAGTCATTGTGATATGATAATAACTCATCACCCTTTAATTTTTAGAAAACCTAATAGAATTATAAAAGGAGATTTATTAGGTGATAAAATAATAGAACTTATAAAAAATGATATTTCAATTTATTCAAGTCATACAAATTTGGATTCTGTAAAAAATGGGATAAATGATACTATTGTAAAAATGTTAGGATTTAAATCAGATGAAATAATTGAAGAGTCAAGAATAAATGGATTTAGTGGAGCTGGACTTGGAAGAATAGTAAGACTTAATGAAGAGATAGATGTTAAAGATTTAGTTTCTTTAATAAAGGAAAATCTTAATATTAAGAGTTTAAGAACTGTTATTGGGAAAAATAAGGTTAATACTTTAGCTATAATAAATGGAAGTGGTCAAGATTTTATAAGCAAGGCTGTAAAATTAGGAGCAGATTGTATAATAACTGGTGACACAACTTATCATTTTGCTTCAGATTATAAAGAATTAGGAATTACCATAATTGATCCAGGTCATTTTAAAACAGAATGGTTAGTTTTTTTGGAAACAATAAAACCACTTAAAGAAAAGTTTAAAGAAATTGAGTTTGTAGCTTCAACTTGTAGTGATGATCCATATACATTTATTTAATTAACAAATTTAAAAGTTTTGCATACATTAAGTAATAATAATATTTAATGGATGGTGTTATGGGTAAAAGAGGAGTGAGGGGAAATAACTTTTTTAATGGATTTAAAAATTTTAAAGGAAGAGGAAATTCTCCGTGGGATTTTATAAGAAGAGCCAATTTTCTTAGTAGTCTTACTCCTGCAAAATGTTGTGTAGCATTAGTAATGCTTTTAACATTATTATTTTTAGGAGTTGGATTTACTGGTATAATTATAATGGCTTTATTACTTATAATATTTGTACTTGTTTGCTAAATGGAAAATTTTATATTTGTAAAATTAAAGTTTATATGATATTATAAATCTTGCGAGTAAGACATGCAATCGCTGCTAGCCTTAGAGCTAGGAGAGGAAAGTCGGAGCTCCATAGGGCAGGGTGCTGGCTAACGGCCAGTCGAGGCGACTCGAAGGAAAGTGCAACAGAAATATACCGCCTAAGTTTTTAGGTAAGGATGGAAAGGCGAGGTAAGAGCTCACCAGCATAATGGAGACATTATGGCTATGTAAACCCCACCTGGAGCAAGACCGAGATAGAAACATTTTGGAGTTGCCCGCTCCGTTTCGTGGTGTGTCGCTTGAGCTTGCTAGCAATAGTAAGCCTAGATAGATGATTGCTTAATACAGAACTCCGCTTATGGCTTATCTCGCGTGAGTTGAATTAACGGTTGGTGAAATTGAAATGGCGTTTGCCAAGATTTTGCCAACTTTTTTTATTTTAAGTATATTATCAACAATGTTAGTTTAATTACGATTTATTCTTCATATTCTAATTTATTTTTTTATAATTGAAATTTTAATAGATTAGTTATTTTATTATTTATAGTAAGATAATGAAAAAGGATATCCTTAGGATATTTGGAAAACAAATTGAAAATGGTACAATATTAAAAATGTTATAAATACAAATTAAAATTTTATAGGAGGAATAATGAAAAAAGAAAAGGGGACAAAAATAATATCAATTTTATATTTATTTAGTTCAGTTATATTTTATATTGTGGCTATACTTAGATTTTTTGATAAAAACCAACATATGGGTGTAGTTTATTTATGTCTAGGTTCAGCTTCTTTATGTTTTGGTTCTATTTACTTAAATAAATATAAAAATAAAGATGAAAATAAAAATTAATAATAGCTTATTACTTGCTATAAGGTAGCCATAAATTTTGGCTACCTTATTTTAACGTAATTAAAAAATGAAAAATTATTAAATGTAAAAAATTATAAAAAAGCATTCTTATATTGTACTCATACATTTGCAAAAGAAAATTTATAGCACTACCATATAAAGCAAGAAGAATATAATTTTAGGAGGAATGTTAATATGGAAAGATCAGTAGTAAATAAAAATCTTGCTCAAATGCTTAAAGGTGGAGTTATAATGGATGTAACTAACAAAGAGGAGGCTATTATAGCAGAAAAAGCTGGAGCGTGTGCAGTTATGGCTTTAGAGAGAGTACCTTCTGATATTAGAAAAGAAGGTGGAGTTGCTAGAATGTCTGACCCTAAAATGATTAAGGAAATTCAAGAAGCTGTTTCAATACCAGTTATGGCAAAGGTTAGAATAGGACATTTTGTAGAGGCTCAAATATTAGAAGCTTTAAATGTTGATTTTATTGATGAAAGTGAAGTATTAACACCAGCAGATGATAAATATCATATAAAAAAGGATAATTTTAAAGTACCTTTTGTATGTGGGGCAACAAATATTGGAGAGGCATTAAGAAGAATTGGAGAAGGAGCTTCAATGATAAGAACAAAAGGTGAAGCTGGAACAGGGGATGTTATCCAAGCTGTAACTCATATGAGAACAATGATGGATCAAATTAGAGAAATAAAAAATGCTAAAGAGGAAGAACTTATGACTATTTCAAAAAACTTTAATTCACCTTATGAATTAGTTAAATATGTTCATGAAAATGGAAAGTTACCAGTAGTTAATTTTGCAGCAGGTGGAATTGCAACACCAGCAGATGCAGCTTTGATGATGCAACTTGGAAGTGAAGGAGTATTTGTTGGTTCTGGAATATTTAAATCAGAAAATCCAGAAAAAAGAGCTAGAGCAATAGTACTTGCAACAACATTTTATAATGATCCAGTAAAGCTTGCTGAGGTTTCTGAAAATTTAGGAGATGCAATGAAAGGAAGTTCCTGTGAAGAAATAGAAACAAAGTATGCAGAAAGAGGCTGGTAAAATGAAAATAGGAGTTTTAGCTTTTCAAGGAGGAGTTTGTGAGCATATAAATTGTGTAGAAAAGATTGGACATTGTGGGGTTTTAGTTAAAACTAAAAAAGACTTAGAGAATATTGATGGAATAATATTGCCAGGTGGAGAGAGTACAACAATTGGAAAGCTATTAAATATTACAGGTTTAATGAACCCTTTAAGGGAAAGAATAAAAAATGGATTGCCTGTATGGGGAACTTGTGCTGGAATGATTATTTTAGCAAAAAATATAGAAGATAATGAGAAAAATTATTTAAATCTCATGGATATTACAGTTAAAAGAAATGCCTTTGGAACTCAAATAGATAGTTTTAAAACATTAGAAAAAATAGAATGTATAGGAAATACTAAAATGGAGCTAGTATTTATAAGAGCACCTTATATTACGCATATAGGAAAAGATGTAGAGGTTATATGCAAAGTAAATGATAAAATTGTTGCAGCAAAAGAAAAAAATATGTTAGTTACATCTTTTCATCCAGAATTAACATCTGATTTAAGGTTTTTAGAATATTTTATTAGCCTTATTAAAGAGAGTAAGAATTATAATTAGTCTTTAGTACTTAATTTAAAAAATATAAATATTTATTGAAATTAAGTATTTATTATATAATATTTTTAAATAAGCTTCATATAATCTTTTAAATAAATTATAAAAAGAGTAACTTAAAAATTTTTAAGTTACTCTTTTTTATTACCATTCATCAGGATAAGCTATAATTTTTACTGTTACAGTTCTTCTACCAAAAGCTAAGCAATCTTGTTCTGAATTCATAAATAAATCTATTCTATTACCAACTATATCTCCACCCGTATCAGAAGCTATTGCATATCCATAACCTGAAACATAAACTTTACTACCTAAAGGTATTACATTTTTATCTACAGCAACTGTACTAAGTCCATTAGGATCTCTAACTGGCTTTGTTCCCATTGCTGTAATTGTATGTCCGGCATAGGCTGTAGCTTCCATAGTTAAAGTTTTTTTACCAGAAACATTACCTTGATTATTATTTGAATTAGAATTATTATTTTTGTTAGAATTGTTTTTCTCTTCAGATTGTTTTTTACTTATTAAATCATTACCTTTTGAAATATAAGAATTAGCTATATCTTTAACAGATGAGTTTGAAATTTGAGGTAATAATTGTTTTAATGTTGAAACAGCCTCTTGTAAACTACTAATTGAAGATGATGAATCAATTACTTTAATAGGGTGAGCTATAAGTTTTTTTTCGTTTTCTATAATAACAGATTCAATTTGTGATTTTTCAGAATCAAATTTAGATTTTGACTCTTTTAAATCATTTTGTTTAGATACAAGAGTTTTTAAATTTTTATCATTTTCATCATTAAGTTTAACTATATCTTCTTTTTTTGTATTTAAACTTTTTATATCAGTTTGTAGTGAACTTACATTATGTTTAAGTTCTTTAATCATATCATTATCTGCGTTTATAATTTTACCTATAGCTTCAATTCTACCAATAAATTCACCTAATCCCTTAGCTTCAAATACAAAAGCAATGTAAGAGGATAATGAATACGTTCCACTTTTATAAGCAGATCTTAATCTATTAGCTAAGATAGCTTGTCCTTCATTTACTTGTTTTTTAGTAGATTCTATTTTTAGTTTTGTATTGTCAATTTCTTTTTCTATTGAATTCATTTTATCTTTATTATTTTGTATACTAGAGTTAAGTGAGTTAATTTGTGAATCTAAAGCTGATATTTTATTATCCAAATCTTGGATTTTATTGCTTATTTCATCAAATTGTACTTTGCTTTTTTGAATATCATCTTTAGTATCAGCAAAAGCGGGAAAACTAATATTTAGGAGTAAACCTAAAAAAACAAAAAAACATATCAAGATTTTTTTCATATAAAGACCTCCTTGTTAGAGAAAAACATTGATATTTTCTAATAGTATAGCACAACAGTTAGAAAAGAGAAAAGAAAAAAGGGCATTTTTTATTAGTATATTAATGTAAATGATACATACATAACTGTTTATTAACATATTATAAATAAATTTGAGATAATCTTACTTGTTTTAAACAATACTATTTTCAAATAGAAAAATATAAAAAACAATAAGGCACTGTATTTAAATTTTCTACATTTATAAATACAATACCTTATTTTGTAAGTTATTTTTATTTAAATATAGCAGTACACCATTCAGCTGATTGGAATTTTTGAGTCATAGTAAAACCGTTAGATTCTATCATATCTTTTACAGAGTCAAAACTCCATTCAACTAAACCAGAAACTAAAAGATATCCATCGTTTGTTAAATGTTCTTTTATAAATTCCATAAACATTTCTGTTTCTTCTCCACCTATATTTATGTATATCCAATCAAATTTTCCATTAACTTCAACTTCAGAAGATAGAGCATCTCCAACTAAAACTTTAATTGTTTCAATTCCATTTAAAGAAGCATTAAGTAACACTTCATCTTCTACATCTCTAATATCTAAAGCAATAACCTCCTTAGCACCTTTTATAGCAGTGGCTAAAGATAAAATTCCAGAACCAGTTCCAATATCTAAAACTCTTTTATTTGAAAAGTCTTTTGAAAGTATTATAGATAATAAGTCTCTAGTTGTTTCATGAAGTCCTGTTCCAAAAGCACCTTGTGATATAAAGTTTATCTTTTTTTTATCACTAACTTCTTCATCAGGTGAAGCTAGAACCCATTCATCATTAATATGTATAGCTGGCATTGAAAATTCTTCATATTCATAGTTTATTTCTTCTACTGAACCTTCTTTTTTACCAATAATATTTGAAACTTTTTCTTTAAAAGAATCAAAATTTATTATATCTTCATCATAAGCTACCTTTAATATTATTGGTTCATCTTCCTTTTCAATATATCCATAACCAAATTCATCAGTTGTAATTTCTAATGGATTTTCATAAAATACATTAAAAATATCTTCTATTTGTAATTTAGTAATTATGTCTTCTACTTCATTATATTTTACTTTGTATGATAAAATATGCATATTTTCACCTCTTTATAATTGTCTACTTGATATAGTATTACAAAAGGCTTTTAATGTAAAGGTTAAAGAGTTATAATTTATAAATGTAAAATAAATAAGAAGGAGAAAATAATGGACAGATTTAAGCTTAAAATACTAATGGTTATTTTTATGCTACTTAACAACATAGCAGTTTTTTTTACTGGAGCACCATTTTGGTTTAATTATGTTGGTAGAGTAGTTATGCCAATATTCTTTTATCTTTTAGTTGAGGGGTATTTTAAAACATCTTCAAAAAACAATTATTTAAAAAGATTATTAGTGGCAGCAGAAAGTATGTTTTTAGGAAATATTATTATTTCCATTGGAATGTTAAAGGGGATAAATGGAGAATCTTTATCTTATGGAGATTTTAAGCCTTTATCTTATTTAATTGTAATAGGTACTATAATATTATCAGTAGCACTTATAGTTATTACCATTAAACAAAAAATTATATCAGATAAGAAAGCAATTATATTTACGTTTTTAATGATAATAGGTAAATTACTTTTAAATTATGGATTTGATTCAAAGGTTTATATAATATCAAATAATATATTCCTTTCAATGGTTGCAGCATTTATTATGTTAAATGGAATGGTTCAATTTAGAACTAAAAACTTCAAAGTAGCCTTTGTTAAAGTTTTAGTTGCTGCTTCTATAGGAATCTTTACAGAATCTTTAATAATAGGGCCAGCACTTACATTTATATTTTATAAATGTTTTAATAATAGACGGGATATGTATCTTGCAATTGTTGTTTTTTCGGCATTATTTCTTTCAGGTTTTAATGTTGAATCTTTATTAAATTATCCACAGTGGATGATGGTATTTTCAATACCTTTAATTATGATATATAATGGAAATAAAGGTAAAGATTTAAGATGGTTCTTTTACATATTTTATCCAGTACATATATGGCTACTTTTCTTATTAACTAATTTTATAAAATAAAAATTTATATCTATGTTTTAATTTATTGTTCATTTTAGATAGAACTGTAAGATCATTTTTTGAAATTATGAATGGTTATCTAAAATTAAACTTATTTAAAATTTAGCTTAATTAAAAGCCCAGTACAAAATGTAGCTTTTTGTACTGGGCTTTAATGATAAATCATTAGATAGTTATAGAAATTCTAACTTTTAGAGAGGTATTGTTATATTAGAATTATACGCTTATAAATAAAAAAATATTCTTTAATTATAAATTGATAAGAAATATTTATTATAATAGAAATAAAGTTTAAAAGATTTTATAATAAAATAAGAGATATATAATAGAAGGGAAGAGTAATATGAAAAAAATTGTAGTTTTAGATGGAAAAACTTTAGGAAATGTAGATTATAATTTACTAAAGGAATTTGGAGAATTAAAATTATATGATACTACTAATAAGGAAGAAGTTGTAGAAAGAATAAAGGATGCTAATATAATTCTTACTAATAAAGTTATATTAAATGAAGATAACTTAAAAAATGCAAAAAATTTAGAGCTTATATGTGAAATGGCTACAGGATTTAATAATATTGATGTTGAATATGCAAAAGAAAGAGGAATAGCAGTTACTAATGTTGCTGGATATTCAACTAATACAGTTGTACAACATACATTTGCCACAGCATTAAATTTGTATGATAAAATAAGTTATTACGATAATTATGTTAAATCAGGAGAATATTCAAAGGCAGATATTTTTACAAGTTTAGATAAGCCTTTCTATGATTTAATGGGAAAAACTTGGGGAATAATTGGATTAGGTGCTATAGGTAGGGGCGTTGCAAATGTATGTAAGGCTTTTGGAGTTAATGTAATTTATTATTCAACTTCAGGAAAAAATAATAATAGTGAGTATAAAAGAGTTAATTTAGAAGAACTTTTAAAAGAATCAGATATAATTTCAATTCATGCTCCTTTAAATGATAACACTAAAAATTTAATAAATTACGAAAATTTATGTAAGATGAAAGAAAATGCAATTGTAATAAATATGGGAAGAGGACCAATTGTCGTAGATGAGGATTTAGCTAGAGCAATAGATGAAGAAAAGATTTTAGGTGCAGCCATTGATGTATTTTCAGTTGAGCCAATAAAAGAAGATAATCCTCTTTTATCAGTAAAAAATAAAGATAGATTAATTTTAACACCACATATAGCATGGGCTAGTGTTGAGGCTAGAAATAGATTATTTACTGATTTATTAGAAAATATAAGAGCTTTTAATAGAGGAGAAAGAAGAAATAGAATAGAATAAAAATTTATTAAAATGTAATATTTTAAGTTTTAATAAAGGGCAAAATAATAAACTGTATAGGTAAGTATAATTTAGTTTTATTATTTTGCCTTTTATTTATAATTAGTTTTTAAAATTACACTTTAAATAATAAATTAATTTACTTATTTAAGTATTTAAAAAATATATTTAGTATAAAGATAAATTACCTATTCCAAATTTATTTATATTAAAATCTACATTAACATTTATTGAAGATTTTAATACCTCCTCATCCCAATTGGTAATTTTATGTCTTCCGTATTTAGTGGCAGCTATGTATCCTAAATTTAATAAATCCATTTTATAATTGGATTTCATTGTATATATGAATCCAGAAAGGATTTTTTTTAAATAATTACTTATTCTTTTTTCAAGCTGTTTTTGTTCATATGGAGAAATTATTAATCTGTTTGAACTATTATTATTAAGTATTTGACCATTAATTTTTAAATTTATATCGAAATTAAAGGTGTTATCATTATTTTTAGTGCATTCAACTTTTCTTTTACATATTGTATTAAAAGATATATATGAATTATCATCTTCTAAAAAGGTAGTTATTCCAGTACTAAAGTTATTTCTTAACATATTAAGATTTCTAAATTGTTCTTGAGGAATAGAAGCAACGAACTTTCCTTTATCAAATACTGACATAGAAGTTAAGTATAATTTATTATTTATTATATCTATATTAGGAGTTATAAATTTAAGTCCTTCTGTACTATTTTGAATATATGCATTATATAATTGTTGTAAATTAGAAAAATGAGAGTAGGATTGTAAAGAGTTAACTAGGCCTTCAATATAATCTGGGGCTGTAGAATATCCTGGAACTTTCATTTCTAAAACATCTTTAGGGTCATTTGATGTTGTAATAACTATTGCTGAACCATTTGTTTGGGTATTATTTAATAAACCATCTAAAGAAGGATTTATTCCATCTTTTGATATCTTTTTTGAAAAAAGATATATTTTTTCAGAACCAAGAGAGAATTTTCTACCAGAATGAAATTGTCTATCTATTCTAGCTTCAGTTGAGGTTACTCCCTTTGATTCTAATATATGACTAGTTATTTCATTTGTATTAGTAAAATCATATACCAACACAGGTATTGAAAAAATTTTTTTATCCATAGAAGTTTCTATATCAAAACCTATGCCTGCAACAAAATCAATATCTTCAATGTTAGAAAAATGAAAATGTTTATATAAATTTGATATTCCAGCGAAACATAAAATTATAATTGATAATATAATATATCTACGAAGGGTTTTCCAGGTCATTTTTTCTCCTCCTTATTACAGATATAAATAAAAGAAATATATTAAATAATAGTAAAATCATCATTGGAATGAAAATATAATTAACAAAGTAAATTAAAGCTATTACATTACTAATTAATTTTGATGCAAAATAAAAAAGTGGTATAAGAACTATTAACCAAAGTTTTTTATATTTAGTATTTTTGTTAGGTGGTAACATATTGATTAAATTTGTAATTGATAATGCAGAATTTTTTAAAGAGTGAATTGACCAACAAAACATAAATACTAATATAAAGCTATTAATAAGTGGAACTTTAATTGAAGCCATTATATCAAGCATTGGAAAATAAAATAAATTTAAAGTATCAGGACCAAAATGAAAAATTGCTACAAATACTAACCAAGTAACTATTAATATTAATATAGAAGTTGTAGTTATGGCTATTTTTTTGTAATCTGTTTTATTTTTTAAATAAGGTAAATATAACAACATTATTTCAAAACCTGCATACACATATATACCATGATATATTGCTCTAAATAGTTCATTAGATTTTATGGATAGTATTGGCATTATATTTAGTTTATTTCCCTTTAGTAAAGAAAAACCTAGTAAAATACATATTGCAACAATAATATATAAAGTAAATTGACCTAATTTTAATTGAGCTTTAAATCTAAAAAATGTAGCTATAGCTGCTGATATTATTATAATTATCAGTGTTTCATATGTTGTATAATACCAAAGTATTGTATTTACAAGTATCATAGAAAAACCTGCAAAGTGAGTAGTGCTATATGAAAAAATATATATGATAAAAAAAATATTAAAAATATTTCCTAAAATTTTTCCGAGAAGTTCTCTATTTATTTCAAAAATATTTTTATCAGGATAGGTTTTAAAAACAAATCCATACATAGCAAAAAATAAAATTGGATATATACCAGATAATGCTGTAGTTATCCATGCATCTTGTGCTGCATAAGTATTTATAACAGCTGGAAATTTAAGTTCAGTTATAATTATAGAATATCCTACAAGCATACATATAAATTCACTGGTTGATATTTGAATATTTTTTTTCATTGTATTTTTCACTCCACTTTTTTATATGATTAGTACCTAGTCTAATTTTATCTTTTGTTTTAGATATAATAGGTCTTTTTATAAGACTTGAAAGTTTACTTCTAGCAAAGGTATCTTTCATGTCATCAGAATAAAAAGATACATAATCAACTCCATATATATTTAAATTAAAAAGGTATAATAATAAAAAGAAGGAGCCTATGACAAAGCCTAATATTCCAAAGGAGTTTGATAATATTAGAAATGGGAATTTCATAAGTCTTATAGAAAGTGCCATTTGATAATTTGGTATTAGAAATGTACAAACAACACTTATTCCAACTATAAATAATGCAGATGGAGATACAATTTTAGATTGAATAGCTGCATCACCAATTATAATTCCGCTAACTATACTTAAAGTTTGACCTACTTTTGTTGGAAGACGAAGACCACCTTCTCTTAAAAATTCTATAACTAAGTCCATAGTGAATATTTCTAAAAAAGGAGACAAAGGAATTCCTTGTCTTGAATTAGCTATTGGTTGAACATATTTGTCAATTAATAGTTCTGGATTAAATTTGATTAAAATAACATACAATGAAGGAAGAGTTATAACTATTAAAACTGCAATAAATCTAAGTAATCTAGAAAATGATGCAACTATAGTTCTTTGATTGTAATCATCAAGACTATGAAAAAATTCAATTAATAAAGCTGGAAGACATAGGGCATAAGGGCTGCCTTCCATAAGAACTACTACTTTTCCTTCACTTAATTTATCTACTGCATTTTCTGCTGAGTCTGTTATGTAACTTTGAGGAACCATTGAGTAACTAAACTCTTCAATATACTGCTGAAGAGCTCCAAGAGATTGAATATTATCTATATCTAATAATGCTATATCTTTTATTACATTTTTAACTACAGTTTCATTTGCAACATCTTTAAGATATAAAATATTTATATTTGTTTTGCTTCTTCTTCCTAAATTCATACTTTTTATTATTAAATTTTTATCTTTTATTCTTCGTTTAAACATTGAAATATTAGTTTCTAATGATTCATTAAGATCTTCCTTAGATGAAGCTATAGTAGAAGTTATAGTTGGAGTAGAAATACTCCTATATTGAATTGAAATTGTATCAATTATTATAGCTTTTCTTAATCCGTAAAAAGTTAATATAGTTTTACCAGAACGCAACGCGTTAACTATTTCTGAAAAAGAATCTTCTATCAAACAATTACTTACTGGCAAAGCAACTTTTGTTAAAAAATCACATTTATCAATATTATCAGGAAATAAAATATTAAAGTTATACATAAGGGGAGTTAAAATATCCCTATTTATTATTTCCTTATTTACCATTGTATCTGAATACATAATTACTATAGGTGTAGATTTATTTTTATCTATTAATAAGTCTTTAATTATAATAGTGGATTCTGTAGAGGTTGCACTTTTTATAAGTTCACTAACAAATTTATCATCCATAATATTTTCTCCTAGTATTATTTTTAATAAATATATTTTTCTCATAAATTACTAGATTTATTCTAATAATTAATAAAGCTATAAGTTAGAATTTTAAATTTCTAAACTTATAGCTTAAATGTGTATTAATATATTAAATTAAGGCTATCTAAAATCAACACGAAAATAAAAGATAACCTAAATTAAAAATTTTTTAAAGTATACTTTTTATTACTTGAAGAACTCCATTTTCCTTATTACTTTTTGCTATGAAATTTCCATAGGCTTTTACTTCATCTAGGGCGTCCTCCATAACATAGCTGTAATAAGCTTGCTTTAGCATATCAACATCATTGAAGTAATCTCCAAAGACCATAGTTTCTTCTTTAGAAATAGAATGCAATTTTTGTATTTTTGCAATAGCTGATCCTTTAGAAACATTTTTATTAGTTATATCAGTCCAAAATCTTCCTGCTACTGAAACTTTACAATATTTTTTTAAATCTTTTTCTATAATAGGATATGAATTAGTTAATGCATTATCCATATCACAAATAGAAATTTTAAATATGTCATCATCTATGTCATCATAAGATTCTATTATTGTTTTTTCTAAATAATATTTATTAATTTCTTCTAAAGTATTTTTATTACAGTTTAAATGATAGAAGCTTTTAACTCCACAAAAAACAACTGTTATATTTTTGACTTTATTGCAAGAATTAATAATTTTTTTTATTATATTTTTAGGAATAATCTCTAAGGCTGTTACCTTACCATTTTCAACAACCATAGCTCCATTATCTGAAATATATGATAATTCATCAGAAATTGGTTTAAAATCTCTATATAAAGTTTTATAAGGACGACCACTAGCAACAATAAATTCTATATTTTTTTCTTTTAATTTTTTAAATATATCAAAAAATTCTTTAGGCACTTCTCCACTAGGCGTTAATAAAGTACCATCCATATCTGAAGCGATTAATTTTATCAAAATATCACCCTTTCTCTTAATGTTTTTAACAAACATTATAATATCACAAATAGTATGTTATTAACAATAATGATAATTATATAACAATGATAATGAGAACAATAAATTAATATAAGCTTGATTTATAATAAGATTGTATTATATAATAAATCATAAAAATATAATATGTGTTCGGATGAAGATAGTGGGAGAGTGATTAGCTTATTTGTTAGTCCACCGAAGAGGGAAAATCTTTCAGGTTATAGGACCGCTATTGGACGAGCCTCTGGAGAGATTCAAAATTTTTATTTTGAACACCGAAGGAGCAAGGTATATAAATTTTTATATGCTGAAACTCTCAGGTAAAAGGACAGGGGATTTTTTGAAGTTAAATATATTTTTTAGCTTTATTTAATCTCCTCCATAATTTTAAAATTTAGGAGGAATTTTTTATGGAAAAATTTTTAACAACTATGGACTCAATTGTATGGGGTCCGCCACTTCTTATTCTTCTTTTAGGAACAGGAGTGTATTTAACTTTTAAACTTAAATTTTTACAAGTTAGAAAACTTTCTAAAGCTTTAAGTTTTATTTTTAAGAAGGAAAAAGGAGCAAAGGGAGATGTATCAAGTTTTGGTGCTTTATGTACAGCTCTTTCAGCCACTATTGGTACTGGAAATATAGTTGGAGTTGCAACTGCAATTAAAGCTGGTGGACCAGGAGCCTTGTTTTGGATGTGGATTGCAGCATTTTTTGGAATGGCAACAAAATATGCAGAAGGTGTTCTTGCTATAAAATATAGAGAATTTGATGAAAATGGAGTAGTAAAGGGTGGCCCTATGTATTACATACAAAATGGTATGGGAAATAAATTTCTTGCAAAGATTTTTGCTTTATGTGGAGTTTTAGTTGCTTTATTTGGAATTGGAACCTTTGCACAGGTTAATTCAATTTCAGAAGGTTTAAAGACAGCTTTTAATGTTCCAACAATTATAACTGCTATTGTAATTACTATATTAGTAGCTATGGTAACTCTTGGAGGTATACAAAGAATTTCTAAGGTTTCAGAAATGATAGTACCATTTATGGCTCTTTTATATATTGTTGGAGTTGTTATGGTAATTTTATTTAATATTAATAAAGTTCCAGAAGCAGTAAAATTAATAGTTCAAAGTGCTTTTAATCCAGAGGCTGCTTTTGGAGGAGCTACTGGAATATCTATAATTATGGTAATACAAAGAGGAGTAAGTAGAGGAGTCTTTTCAAATGAAGCAGGACTTGGAAGTGCACCAATTGCAGCAGCAGCTGCAAAGACAAATTCACCTGCAAGACAAGGATTAATATCTATGACAGGTACATTTTTTGATACAATAGTAATTTGTACAATGACAGGTATAGTAATTGTTCTTACAGGAATGTATAATTCTCCTCTAGAAGGAACAGCCTTAACAACAGCAGCCTTTGAAGCTGGATTACCAATAGCCTTAATTGGAAAATATGTTGTTAATATAGGATTAGTATTTTTTGCTTTTACAACAATACTTGGATGGAATTATTATGGAGAAAAATGTGTTGAATATTTAATTGGTAAAAATGCTATTATTCCTTTTAAAATACTTTATATTGCATTAGTTGCAATAGGTGGATTTATATCTTTAGATGTTATTTTTATAGGAGCAGATATAGTTAATGGACTTATGGCAATACCTAATCTGATTGCAATTATAGCACTTAGAAAAATTATTTTTGAAGAAACAGATAAATTGTTTTATAAGGAAAGTAAAGAAGAAATAAAAGAGATTATTTGTGAAATAGATTAAAAATAAAAGGGCAAAATAATAAACTAAATAATTCTATATAATTTTAAAAAATTAATTATATAGAATTTTAAATGTTTATTATTTTGCTTTTTAATTTAATAGACTACTTTAAATTTTTTCTCTTTTAAATTTACAGGAAGAGAAGTTATAGTCATATCTATAACTTTAGAAAATCCATTTCCTTTTTTTATTATATTTAAAAATTTATTTATAGTATCATTATTTCCTTGAACTTCTAATAATACATTTCCGTTAGAGAGGTTTTTTACCCAACCAGTTAAATTATAATTTATTGCATTAATTTGAACAAAATATCTAAAACCTACTCCTTGAACACGACCAGAAAATATTACTTCTATTCTATTCATAAAGCTCATCTCCTTTTATAATTATTATTAAATATATTATAAGAAATAAAATTAAAAGAATAAATAGTCAGAAAATTAAGAAAAGTGTTGAAATTATATTTTAAAGATAATAAAATAATATGGACAGGAATTTTATGGAGGTTATTTAGGGATATGGAAAAAAGTTTAGTATTAATAAAACCAGATGGAGTAGAACAAAATGTTATAGGAAAGATACTATCTATGTATGAAGATAATGGGCTTAAAATAGTATCACTTAAAATGCTTACAGTAGATAAAGAATTTGCAATGAAACATTATAGTGAACATATAGGAAAGCCATTTTTTAACGAATTAATTAATTATATAACTAGAGGACCACTTTGTGCACTTGTTTTAGAAGGGGATGATGCTATTAATAAAATTAGAAAGATAAATGGAGCAACAAACCCAGAAAAAGCAGAGAAGGGAACAATAAGGGCTTTATATGGTACAAATTTAACAGAAAATTGTGTACATGCTTCAGATTCAAAAGAAAGTGCTGCAAGAGAAATAAGTTTATGGTTTTAATAAAAAAGCAATCAAGTAAATATACTTGATTGCTTTTTTTTTATGAACGAATTTTAATCCAAGCATCATTATATTCTTGTAGTGCTTTATGATTTAAATCCTTAAATACTTCTGCATTTTTTAGTTCTTTTTTAGTTGGATATTGTTCTTGAACTTCTTTTGGAAGCATTTCGAAAGTTTTTGTGTTTGGAGTTTGGTAGCCTATATATTCAACGTTTGTAAGTGCATTTTCAGGATCACATAAAAAGTTTATAAATTGTTCTGCTTCTTTTTTATGTTTAGCTCCCTTTGGAATAGCTAGACAATCAAACCATTTATTTGTACCTTCCTTTGGAACAACATATTTTATTTTAGGATTTTCATCCATTATATACACAGCATCTCCTGACCAAACAGGTGCAATTGCAATTTCGCCACTTACCATAGCATCTTTAACTTCATCTACCATATAAGCTTGAACTAAAGGTTTTTCTTTTATTAATTCATTAGCAGCTTTATTAATTTCAGCTGGATTTGTTGAATTCATAGAATATCCAAGTCTTTTTAATGAAATAGCCATAGCATCTCTAACAGAGTCAAACATAGCAATTTGTCCTTTATAATCTTTATCCCAAAGGATATTCCAACTATCTACAGGTTTTTTTACTATATCAGGATTATAAACTATCCCAATAGTTCCCCACATATATGGTACAGAGTATTCATCATTTGGATCATAAGGAAGATGCTTAAATTCCTTACCTATATATTTATAATTTGGTATTTCTTTATAATCTATTTTTTCAAGAAGATTTTCTTTTATCATTTTTTCTATCATGTAATCAGATGGAACTACTATATCATAATTGCTAGAGCCATCTTTGATTTTTGAATACATTGTTTCGTTAGTATCATAAGTGCTGTAATTAACTTTTATACCAGTTTCTTTTTCAAATTTAGTAATTAAATTAGGATCAATGTAATCTCCCCAATTATAAACATTTAATTGTTTTGAAGTAGTTTTTTCGTTATCCTTGTCTTTAGAACAACCTGTAATAAAACCCATTATTATAACTACACTTAAAGCTATAGCAGTTAAAACTTTAAATTTTTTCATTTAGTTCACCTCTACTTTCTTCTTTTTATTTACTATTAATAGTAGTGCAAGTACTGTTATAAACATTAATGTAGAAAGTGCATTAATCTCAGGTTTAATACCACGTCTTGCCATAGAATAGATTTCAATTGAAAGATTTGTTACTCCAGGTCCTGTTGTAAAGAAGCTAATTACAAAATCATCAATTGACATTGTAAAAGCCATTAAAAACCCTGCGAATATGCCTGGTTTTATTTGAGGAATAATAACTTTCCTTAAAGCATAAAAAGGTGTTGCTCCAAGATCCATAGCGGCTTCAATAGTGTTATCTGGTAATTGTCTAAGTTTTGGCAGTACTGAAAGTATTACATAAGGTATATCAAATGATATATGTGCAAGTAGCATTGTTTTAAATCCAAAATCAAATTTTAAAAATATAAATAAACTCATTAAGGCAATACCAGTAACTATATCTGGATTAATAATAGGTAAATTATTTATATTAAGTAGTAATGCTTTTCTCTTTTTTTTCATATTATCAATACCAATTGCAGTAATAGTTCCTACAATAGTTGCAATAACAGAAGCAATAATAGCTATTAAAATAGTATAATAAAGAGCTTCCATTAAGGTATCATTATGGATAAGTTCACCATACCATTTAAAAGTAAATCCGTTCCATTTTCCCATTGACTTTGAATTATTAAATGAAAAAATCATCAAAGTAACAATAGGAGCGTATAAAAATATAAAAATTATTGCTAGATAAAATCTTTTAATAAACTCATAAAATTTATTTACCATAAGTTTCCACCACCTTCGCTTATATCTTCATCAAATTTTGACATTAAGGCCATAGAAATTAGTATTAAAATCATTAATATTATTGCTAATGCTGAACCAAAGTGCCAATCACTCATAGTTGTAAATTGTTGTTCTATAACATTACCAATTAACATTTCCTTTCCACCACCTAAAAGTCTAGAAATAACAAAGGTTGAAACAGATGGCATAAATACCATTGTTATTCCAGAAATTACTCCTGGAACACTTAGTGGAAATATAACTTTTATAAAAATTTCTTTTTTATTTGCACCAAGATCAGACGCTGCATTTATTAAGTTTTTATCTATTTTAGATAAAACAGTATAAATTGGTAATATCATAAATGGTAAAAAGTTATATATCATACCAAGTAGTATTGCACCATTTGTATAAAGAAATTGAATTGGTGAAATTCCGAAGTTCCCTAAAAAAGTGTTTATTAATCCGTTTTTACCTAATATAGGCAACCATGCATATGTTCTTAGTAGAAAATTCATCCACATTGGTAGTATAAATAACATAATAAGTAAGTTTCGTTTATTTTCCGGCATTTTTGAAATAATATATGCAACTGGATAGCCAATAATTAAACAAACAGCTGTTGAAATAAGTGCTAAACAAATAGATCTACCAAATATTTTTATATATTGTGGGTTTATAAGTCTTTCAAAATTTTCAAGGGAAAATTGATAACCTGATCCTGAATCTGTTGTTAAACTAAAAAATAAAATCATTAACAATGGAACTATTATAAATAAAGCGCTCCATACAATATATGGATAAGCAGCTAAACTGCTTTTTTTATTATTCATAGCAATTCACCTTTCTCATTACATGAATATCTTCAGGATATATATCTATTCCTATAGTAGATCCAATTTCTGCTGATTTTGTATTATGAATAATCCATCTTTTAGGACAATTTTCTATTTCAATTTCTATTTCATAATGGACTCCTTTAAATATAACGGAAATAACCTTTGCTTTAAGCATTCCACTATCTGCATTAACCATTTTTATATCCTCTGGTCTAATAACTATATCAACAGCTTCATTTTTTTCAAATCCTTTATCAACACTTTCAAAAACTCTTCCTAAAAATTCAGTTTTAAAATCATCATGCATAATACCATCAACTATATTACTTTCTCCAATAAAGTCTGCAACAAATGCATTTGAAGGTTCATTATAAATATCTTGTGGAGTACCCATTTGTTGAATAACTCCTTTATTCATTACAACAATTGTGTCTGACATAGTTAAAGCTTCTTCTTGATCATGAGTTACAAATATAAATGTTATTCCTAATCTTTGTTGTATTTTCTTAAGTTCAATTTGCATTTCTTTTCTAAGTTTTAAATCTAATGCTCCTAAAGGCTCATCTAAAAGTAGAACTTCAGGTTCATTAACTAGAGCTCTTGCGATTGCAACTCTTTGTTGTTGTCCACCACTTAAAGAATCAATGCTTCTTTTTTCAAATCCACTAAGGGCAACTAATTTAAGCATTTCAGTTACTTTTTCTTTAATTATATTTTTAGGTGTTTTTTTAATTTTTAGTCCAAAAGCTATATTATCATATACATTCATATGAGGGAATAAAGCATATTTTTGGAAAACTGTATTTACAGGTCTTTTATGAGAAGGAAGGCTTGCCATATCTTTTTCATCAAAAATTACCTTACCTGAATCAGCTGTTTCAAATCCTGCAATAATTTTTAATGTAGTTGTTTTACCACAACCACTTGGACCTAAAAGTGTTAAAAATTCATTTTTCTTTATATTAAGATTAAGATCTTTTAAAACTTCATTATCTCCATATTTTTTACTTATACCTTTTAGCATTAAAATATTATCGTTCATAATAAAACACCTCTTTCTAGAATTTAAAAATAAATATTAAAATGATGGGGGAGAACTTATCCATATAACTTTAGCAATAGTTTTGCCTGGATTTGAAAGGTAATGGTTTAATTTTGGCTTGAAATAAAAGCTTTCACCTTTTTTTACCTTGTAGCTTTTATCACCCAAATGAAGAATTACACTTCCATTTAAAACAAATCCAAATTCTTCTCCCTCATGAGGCTCTTCCTCAATATATTTACCATTAGGCTCTAATGTTAACATGATTGGTTCCATATCATTCTTTTGAGCACTAGGTACTAGCCATTTTAAACTATATCCTAAATCTTCATCTTCAGTTTCAAACATATCATCATTTTTGTATGTTATTCTTTCTTCCCCTTTTTCACTGAAAAATTCAGTTAAGTTAGTTCCTAAAATTTCTAAAATATCTACTAAAGTAGCTATAGATGGGGAAGTCAAATCATTTTCAACTTGAGATATAAAACCTTTAGATAATTCACATCTATTGGCTAATTCTTCTTGGGTAAGTCCTTTAGCTATTCTAATACTTCTAATCTTATCGCCGATTTCCATGTCTTCACACCACCATTTCTACAATAAATATAACTTTTACTAAACACAAAGTTTAAAATTACTAAACAAACAAGAATAATTATAATAAGTATATAGAAAAAAATCAATATATTTAATGAAAAAAATTAAAAAAAATATTATGTAATTTCGTTGCAATTAGAGAGTTTTATGAGAAATATAATAAAAGGAGTTTAATAAAAGTTGAAAAAAAGTTTAGTAATATTAAATATTTAAAAAATAAGTGAATAAATTGAAAAAGTTGGTAAGAATTAATTGTGAAATATTAATAAAATTTTATAACAATAAAAAAAGATTTAATACATAAAAAGTAATAAAAATTTGATATAATAAAAGAAAACTCAAAAATAGAGAAGGGTGAAATTTTAATAAAAGGTGATTATAATGAAGCTGAGAGAAGGATTATATAGAAGGAATGGGAAAAAAGTATATATAAAGCAGCCTGAGTATGATGAATTAAAATTTGTGCAAGAACTTTGGAGCCATAAAGATACAATGAAAGATATTGGGGGAGTATTTAATTTTTCACAAAATAAATGGGAAATGTTTTATAAAAAAATGGTCAATCCAACAGATGGAAAAAACTTTTATTGTTTAGTATATGATAACAATGATAAAGCAATAGGTGAAGTTAGCTTTCATGGATATGATTCTGCTACTAAAATTGCAAGATTTAATGTTAAGATTCATTCGGATTATAGAAATAGAGGTTATGGCGAAGAGGCAGTAAGACTTTTACTTGAATACTATTTTTTAGAGTTTGGTGGAGATATGTTAATGGATAATGTATTAACTATTGAAGGTGAAAAGGTTGCTCAAAAAATAGGCTTTGAAGAAGTAAGAAAGTTTAGTGGAAAAGCTACTATTAGAATTACAAAAGATGAATTTTTAAATTTTGATAAAGGAACAAAAACTAACATAGGAATATTAATTATAAAAAATATGAATATGAATGATTATACTATGGCTAAGGAACTTTTTGAAAAAGCAAACATTATTTTGGGAAAAACTCTATTTAATATTTATGGAATAAATATTGATAATAAATTTAAGGTAAGTAAAAATATCTCTATAATATTAGATAATAATAAAGTTGAGAAGCCTAATGTTTTAATAATCCCTGGTGGCAAAAATATGATATCTCAAGAGAGTAAGAAAAAAATTACCGATTGCGTATTAAATTGTTATAATGATTGTGATTTTATATGTGCTATTAATGAAGGTATATATTATTTAGCAAGTTGTAGTGAATTAAGTGGAGTATTAGTTCCTTATGGAGATTGGATTGATGGAGTAAATATTGAAAAAAATGATTTTAGATTAGTAAAAAGGAACTATACTGATAATGGTAAACTGATGTTAAGTACAAATATAATGGGAACTTTAGAATTATATTTGAATTTAATTAAAAAAATAGGTGGTAACGATTTAGAAGAAAAATTAGCTTATGAGATAGGATTAAAAAAGTAAGTGGAAATATTAATATTTCCACTTACTTTTTTAAAAACACATTTCCAATAATAGTTACTATATCTTTTATTGTATTAAGTTGATTTGTTATATTTTCTTTTGCTACTATAACATCAGCAGTTGCTTCTGTTGCAACATCACTTATATCTTTAACATTTTCTGTTATACCATTAACATTTGATAAAGTAGAATCAATATTTTTTTTGTTTTCATCTAAAAGATTATCTACTTTGCTTAATACACCTGAAAGTTTGATTAAACATATTATTAAAAATACTAATGCAACTGCTCCTAATATTCCTACAATAAACCAAAATAAACCTACAACACTAATATACATTATTTGTTGTCCTCTGAATTAGTTGTTTCTTCTACAATAGTTTCTTTAATATCTTCTTTTATCTCTTCAGGAACTTCTGTAACAGTTTTTTTAGATATATTTTTATTATTTAAGTAATCTTTAATTTTTGATTTAGCATCTAGTATATTATTTTTACAATTAGTTGAAGCGATATTTGCTTTATTTTTAAACTTTTTATGAGCATCTTTAGTAGCATATTTTAAATCATTCATTGTTTCTTTTCCAGATTTAGGTGCAAGTAGTAAACCACTTAAAGCACCAGCAATAACACCTAATGTAGCACCTGTAGCTAATGTTTTTGCAGTTTTCTTTTTAGCTTGTATAGCTTTTTCTCTTCTTTTTTGTTCTATTAATCTTGATAAATTCATACAATAACCTCCTAATAATATGGAAATTTGATAAATTTCTTAGCTTAATTATACTATAATGTATAAAGTAAGGCTAGTCCAAAAAAGGGTAATTAAACCAAAATTAATATATTTATCAAACTATGTAAAAAGTACATAATCATTTAATATAATATTTGATAAATTAAATATATAGTGTAAAATTAATATATAAGTATATGTGATTTTTTAATATAGGAGGGGATATATGAAAAACAGAAAGAAAAGATATTTAAGTATCTTAATTTTAATAATGCTTTTGATAACGATACATATTATTTTATATAATTACTATGGACCAGGAAGAAAACAAATTGTTGCGGCAAATAACTTTATAAAAAAATTACAAAGTGAAAATATTATTGAAAAAAATAGAAAGCATATAAAGTTTCAGGTTGTAGAAAAAACAGGAATACAAAAAGATAATGAAATTTACTCTTTGATAAGTGATAATTATAGAATCGATTTAAATAAAAATTATGATGTAATTAGTTTTGTAGATAAAATAAAAACTAATAGTGTTATTAATTTAACTCCAGAAGAAGGAGAAACAATTGCAAAAGAATATTTATTAAAAATATGTCATGGAGACTATAGGGTAAAAGAAGTTAATAAAAATGATTTAAAAGATGAATCACCTTTTTATTCAATTATTTTTTCAAAATATGAGGATGGATATCCTTATTATTCAGAAGAAGTTATTATAAATATAAATAAAAATAATGGTAAGTTACAAGGATATGTAAATAAAACTAAAGATGATAATCATAATGATATAAAAATAAATATTTCAAAATAAAATGCAGAAGAAAATGCATTGAAATTATTTAAAGATGTTGGTAGTCATGGAAAAATTATAGGAAAGTCTTATTTAGCATTTTGTAATAAAAAAGAATCAGCATATAAATCAGAACTTGCCTATGTAGTTAATGTTTCAAATGGTAAGGAAAATATGATTTATTTTATATCTTCTAATTCAGGAAAATTAATAAATGCATTTAGTAATGCAGTAAAGAAAACAAAAGTAGAATAAGAAAAGCAGATTAAAAATCTGCTTTTTTATTTATAATTAATTCCATTCTGAAACATTTTTTAATTCTGGTATTGATGAAGCTTTAAATAATGGCTCTTTTATACCTGACATTTTTTGATTACTATAATCTTTTAATGCTGCAAAAGCTTGTTTACTAAGTAATGTTATTGCAATTAGATTTACAACAGCCATAAGTCCCATAAATACATCAGCTAAATTCCAAACAATTTGAATCTCAGCAATTGAACCGAAGAATACCATAGCTACAACAAAAATTCTGTATATAAATACGTAAGATTTCTTTTTAGTTAGAAATTCAATATTTGATTCCCCATAATAATAATTACCAACTATAGAGCTAAAGGCAAATAGAAGAATACAAATTGCTATGAAACTATTACCCCAAGATCCAACTTGAGAACTTAGTGCTTTTTGAGTAAGTTGTATGCCTGTAATTGAATTGTTAGTATAATCAACACCTGATAATAGAATTATAAAAGCAGTACAGCTACAAATTATTATTGTATCTGTGAAAACTCCTAATGTTTGAATAAGTCCTTGTTTAACAGGGTGAGATACTGTAGCAGTAGCAGCAGCATTTGGAGCACTACCCATACCAGCTTCATTTGAAAATAATCCTCTTTTAATTCCCATAAGCATAGCACCACCTAATGTACCACCAGCAATTTCTTTAAATCCAAAGGCATTTTCAAATATTAATTTTATTACTGAAGGAACTTCAGTAATATTTATTAATAATATAAATACTGCAACTGCAATATAAGTTAATGCCATTATAGGCACTATAACTTCTGAAACTTTTGCAACTCTGTGAACTCCACCAAATATTACAAAAAGAGTTATTAAAGTTAGAATAACACCAACTATTAATCTATCTACTCCAAAAGCATCATTAAATGCTAATGTTATTGTATTTGATTGAACTGAATTGAAAATTAAACCAAAAGCTATTGTAATAAGTATTGAAAAAATAACGCCCATCCATCTTTTGTTTAATCCTTTTTCCATATAATAAGCAGGTCCACCCCTAAAAGAACCATCTGCATTTTTTTCTTTATAGATTTGAGCTAAAGTTGATTCTATAAAACTTGAAGCAGCACCTATGAGTGCGATTAACCACATCCAAAATATTGCACCAGGACCACCGACTGAAATAGCAATAGCAATACCAGCTAAGTTTCCAGTACCAACTCTTGAAGCTGTACTAATACAAAATGCTTGGAAAGAAGAAATATTTCCCTTCTTTTTTTCTGATGAAAATCCATCACCTAATAATCTAAACATTTCTTTAATGTATCTAAACTGTACAAATTTTGTTCTAAAACTGAAATAAACACCTAAAATTAATAACATTGCTATTAATATATAAGTCCACAATATATCATTAAACTGTAAAATTATATTATTTAATACTTTCAAAATATTACCCCTCCCTTAATTACGCTATGTAACAATTTATTATATTTTATAATAGAAAAATAAAAATTGCAAGAACTAATTTTAATTTATTCATAAAAACACATTTTATAGTTTAAAACAATGAAAAAATTGTAATATATAAAATTATATGCAGGAAATAGATGATTAAAATTCATGCATAGTTATAAGAAAAGAACCATTTTATTAAAATGGTTCTTTATATTTTATTCATTAGGTTTTGCATCATTAGAGCTGTTTGTATTTTCATTATTGTCAGCCTCTTGCTTATCCTTATCTTTATTATTATTTTTGTCTTTATCCTTATCTTTGTCTTTATCCTTTTTTTCTTCAAGGTTTGGTATTGAAGTCATATTGTCAGTAGATGTTGGTAAAACATATTTATAATCTTCTGTTTGAGGATTTGTATAGTCTTTTTTAATAAATACTCTATTTACTATTAATGATTTAGGAGTATTATCAGTTGCAAGTTTTCCATTTAAGCTATTAATAGCAGCACTTACATGAGTTTCACAGTAACTTGTTGGCTGTGTACCATCTATAAACATTTCAGTACGTACTCTATTTCCTCTAGGATCGTGTTTACATAAGTCAGTAGGTAGTAATCCTGAGTCCATACATACAGGAACTTCAACTATACCAGATGGTTTTTTAATATCAGTTGTACTTAAGCCTTCATTTGCTTTTTGCATTATTTTTCCCCAAAGGTTAGCAGTTGTAATTCCAGATCCACCACCTTTAATTGGTTTTTGATTATCATATCCAACCCATACAGCACCACTTAAATGAGGTGTTAATCCAACAAACCAATAATCTTTTCCAAAGGAAGTAGTACCAGTTTTACCAGCAACAGGCATAGCACCAAATTTGGCAGGACCAGCATTGTATGAAATAGGTCCTTTCATCATATCATATACTATATAAGCTGCTTGAGGAGAAAGAATTCGTTTATCTTGTTTAGTGTTATCTAAAATTACTTTTCCATTTTGATCTACAACTTTTGTATATAATCTAGGAGTTACATAAACACCATCATTACCAAATGTTCCTACAGCAGAAGCCATTATGAAAGTATTACCACCATCTGGATCTTTAGGATCATTTTCAAATTGACCTAATGCGTAAGTTGATACATTTTTTGATTTATTAGCAAATTTAAGTCCAAATTTTTCACCATAGGAAAGAGAAGTTGAATCTCCAACTTTTAATTGAGTTAAAACTGAACCAACATTACTTGAATATTTTAATGATTCTCTTAGGGATATTAATCCTCTATAATGATTTGGTGAGTTTTTTGGATTATAAGTTGATATTGATTTTGGAATAGGAGCATCATCTACAACTGTAGCTGCAGTTGCCTTTTTAGTATCTATAGCAGGACCATAAACAGTAAATGGCTTTATTGAAGAACCTGTAGCCCTTAAAGAATCGTAAGCTCTATTTAAAGAACGGGCACCTTGATTTCCTCTTCCACCAACTAAGGCTAAAACTTTACCACTTCTATAATCTGTAACTGTAGCTGAAGCTTGAAGTAGTGGAATACCATCTTTATCTAGCTTATCAGCACCTGGAATATTAAAATTATTATAATTATTTAATACTTTTTGAGTATAATCTTGTAAGCTTTTATCCATTGTTGTATAAACTTTAAGTCCACCAGTTGAAATTAAATTTTCTACTTGCTCATCACTATATTTATATTTTGATTTTAAATCTTTTTTTACTTGATCTACAGTTGCATAAATAAAATCTTCATATGGAAGTTTATGATCTTTTATAGATTTTTTAAATTTAAGTTTTCCGTTATCTAAATCTTTTATAGCTTTATCATATTGATTTTGAGTTATATATTTATGTTCTAGCATTTTTGATAGTACAGTTTTAGTTCTATTTATATAAATACTAGGATCCTTTTCATTATTAGGATTATAAGCACTATAAGTTGAAGGTGCTTGAGTAACTCCTGCAAGATAAGCACATTGTATAAGATTTAAATTTTCAACATCTGTACCAAAATACATCCTAGCACCTGCTTGTGCACCATAAGCAATTCCACCTACAGGAAAGTGATTTAGGTAAGCAGTTAGTATTTCATCTTTTGTAAGCATTTTTTCAAGTTCTAATGAAAGATACATTTCACTAACTTTTCTTTCAATAGTTTGTTTGTTATTTAAGATTGTATTTTTTACTAATTGTTGTGTAATAGTTGAAGCTCCTTGAAGTCCACCTTTTCCAGTTACTACATATATAACATCATTAGCTACTGCACCTAATATTCTTTTGATATCAATACCATTATGCTCATAGAATCTTTCATCCTCTATAGAAACTATTGCATTTTTTAAATTTTTAGGTATTTTATCAGATGTGGATTTTTGAGTGTCTTCTTTACCATGAAGAGACGCTAAAAATTGATCTTTATTGTCGTAAGCTTGAAGTGTTTGATCTACATTAATTACTTTATTTACATCAATAGGCGGTGTGTTTTTTACTATAGCAACTATGTAACCTACGCCTATTACAGTTATTGCTAAAAAAGCAAATAAAACGCTAAGTCCAACCCATTTTAATATTTTTTTCTTCTTAGGTTTATTTTCTTTTGTTTTTGAAGCTTGGCTATTTTTTAAGTTTGTATCTTTTTTTGACTCTTTTTTATCTGCCATTTCTTCCTCCTAATCTTTTAAAATTAATGAATAATATTTTTACCCATTATAGCATAATTATAATATGAGTGAAGCAATAACTCAATAAAAAAGGTGATATATGGATTATTATACAAAATTTCAAAAAAAAAGATCTAAATCTGTTTTAATTGTTATTATAACCATATTTATTCTTTTTAATCTATTAATAATTGTTTTTGATAAAAAGGTTATGCCATCAGTATTATCAATAGCTGAAACCAATATGAGAACAGAAACTATAAAAACAATAAATAAGATAAGCATAGAGGTTTTTAATGAAGAAGTAATAAATAATGATTTAATAATAATAAATAAAGATAAAAATAACAAAATAAATCTAATAGAGGCAAATACATTTTTATTAAATAAAATTGCTAGTGAAATATCGATAAGAGCTAACGAAGAATTAGATAAACTTGGAGAAAAGGGAATTAAAGTTCCTTTAGGATGGATGACTGATAGAAGTATTTATTATAATTTAGGTCCTACTGTAACTATAGAAGCAGAGCCTATTGGGAATATAGAAGTTAGTTATGAAACTGCTTTTGAAAGTGCGGGAATTAATCAGACTAGACATAAAATATACTTAAATGTAAATGGAAGAATTAAAATAATTATACCAATGTATAATAGGGAAATTGAAGTAAATACCAAAGTTCCATTATCAGAAACGATTGTAGTTGGAGATATACCAGACACATCTATAGATTTTAAAAATAAGTAAAGTGACAAGGACTAAGTCCTTGTCACTTTACTTATTTTTAAATTATTTTTTATTTTAGCATTCCCAATTAAAAACATAAGGAACATTTCTATAGTAGTCTCCGTAATTTAAACCATATCCTACCACGAATAAATCTTCAATTTCAAAGCAACAATAATTAGGAGTAATTTCAACTTTTCTTCTTGAAGGTTTGTCTAATAATACACAAGTTTTAACTGATTTAGCACCTAATTTTTTTACATGATTAACAACAAAGTCCATAGTTATGCCGCTATCGACTATATCGTCAACTATTAGAACATCATATCCTTCTATGTTATCTGGAATGTCATTTACTACTTTAACTGTTCCAGAACTTGATTCATTATTTCCGTAGCTTGAAGTAGTCATAAAACCAATTTTAACTTTTGTATCTATGTATCTAACTAAATCAGCTGCATATATAAAACTTCCTCTTAATAAGGATAGAACATAAAGATTTTTATCTTTATAATCATTTGTTATTTCTTTTCCTAATTCAGATATTCTCTTTTGAATTTGTTCCTCTGAAAATAAAATATTACGTTTTTTTTCTTCCATTAATAAAACCTCCAAGTAAAAATTAGATCGTATTCTTTAATAAATAAAATACTTTATTATTAAAGAAAAATCAAGTGCAAATTTAATTTATCATAGTTTACAACTAATCTTTATTAGTATAGAATTATATTCAAATTAACAATAGTATTAAAAAAGAGGGTGACTAAATGATACAAGGCAATATAGATGGAATTAGAAATTCTGTTCTTTCAGAATTAGATGAATTATATAGAGTAAAAACACAAAAACAAGAAGTTTGTAATAGGGAGATTATTGAAACAATTACTAGGCTTTCTTCTCAAATAGAGAGAGAAATAAGTGTTGCTATAGATAGAAAAGGAAAAGTAACATCAATTGCTATAGGAGATTCAACATCAGTAGAACTTCCAGTTTTAGATATTAATGAAAAAAGACTTTCAGGAGTTAGAGTTATTCATACTCATCCAAATGGATTAAGTAATCTTTCAGCTTTAGATTTAACTGCTCTTTTAAAGCTTAAACTAGATGGAATATTTTCAATTGGTATATATGAAGGTAATATAATAGATTTTTCAATGGCTAATTTAATGGTATATAACAACAGTTTAGTATATGAAGAAATTAATAATTTATCTTTTGAAGAATTAATGGCTATAAACATAATAGATAAAATTAGATATATTGAAAATCTTGTAAAAGAAAATGATGTTGTAGAAGATGATGGAGAAAAAGCAATATTAGTTGGTTCAGATACAAGGGAAAGTTTAGATGAACTTGAAGAACTTACAAAGGCATGTGATATTCCAGTTTTAACAAAGGTTTATCAAGGAAGAAATAAAATAGATGCAGCCTTTTATATAGGAAAAGGAAAAGTTCTTGAAATAGCTCATTTAAGACAAACAGAAAGAGCAAATGTAATTATATTTGATGATGAATTATCAGGATCACAAGTTAGAAATCTTGAAAATGCAATAGGAGCTAAAGTTATTGATAGAACAACTTTAATACTAGAAATATTTGCAAGAAGAGCTAAGAGTAAAGAAGCTAAAATTCAAGTTGAGTTAGCTCAGCTTAAATATAGGTTAAGTAGACTTCAAGGTCTTGGTACAATACTTTCAAGAACAGGTGGAGGAATAGGAACTAGAGGACCTGGAGAAAAGAAACTAGAGACAGACAGAAGACATATAAGAGAAACAATTTATGATTTAAATCAAGAACTTAAAAAGATAAAGAAAACAAGAGAAGTTCAAAGAGAAAAAAGAAATAAAGAAAGTATTCCTAAGGTTTCACTTGTTGGATACACTAATGCAGGAAAATCAACTTTAAGAAATGCTTTATGTAATATTGCAGCTTCAAAGGATAATAGAAATAAAGAAGAAGTTTTTGAAGCAGATATGTTATTTGCTACATTAGATATTACAACAAGGGCAATAATTCTTAAAAATAAAGGGCTTATAACTTTAACAGATACAGTTGGTTTTGTAAGAAAACTTCCTCATGATTTAGTAGAAGCATTTAAATCAACATTAGAAGAAGTTATTTATTCTGACCTTTTATGTCATGTAGTTGATGCTTCAAGTGATGATGCTTTAGAACAAATAAAAGCTGTTGAAGAAGTTTTATCAGAACTTGGTGCAATAGACAAAGAAACAATACTTGTTTTAAATAAAATTGATAAGGCAACAGATGAACAATTAAATAAAATAGAAGAAGAAATTAACTATTATGATGATATAGTTAAAATTTCTGCTAAGAAAGAAATAAATTTAGAGGAACTGTTAAATGAAATAGAAAAGAAGTTACCTTATAATTTAAAAAAAGTTGAATATGTAATTCCATATGACAAAGGTGATGTGGTTTCTTTCCTTCATAGAAATGGAAGAATATTAAAAGAAGAATATATAGACAGTGGAACTGCATTAACTGTTGAAGTTGATGATGAAGCCTTTAACAGAACAAAAGAATATATAATAAATATATTAAACTAAATTATAGAAACAAAATAAAGATTCGTAAAATAGACTTTATGATATTTTATGAATCTTTATTATTTTATATATTATTTAAAATAGTTTTAATTTTAAATACTATTTTAACAATTAAAACAGTTTTGTTATAATTGATAGTAATAAATTGTGGAGGAAAAAATTGAATGAAAAATGTAATAATTGAGTATCAAAAAGCCTTTAATGATATAATGAAAGATTTTAAAAGAAATGATAATGTTATTTCAGTATTTACCTTTGGTAGTATGGTATCAGGAGATATTTGGAGAGGATCTGATATTGATTTTTTTGTTATATACAAAGATGATTTTCATAAAATGAGAGATTTATATTCAGAAGTTAATGGAATTCCAATTCATGTTAAGCTATTAAGTAAAAAGACTTTTTTATACTCCTATGAAAAGGAAGGAAGTAAAGGTATATTAAATGGAATATTAAAATTTTCAAAGTTGGTTTTTTCAAGAGATAATGAGATAAATTTAATTTACAATAGAGTTATATATGGTGGAGAAGGAAATTATATAGAAAACCTAGAATATTTAAGTAAAGTTATTAAAGATATAAAGATATGCAAAAAATACATACAATTAGATAGAATATATACTGCTTATGAAATGATGATAAGAAGTTTAGATAGCTTTTCTAAATTATATTTAAGTTTAAATGGATATACAATAAGTAAAGATTCTATTAGAATGGTTATTAATTTAAATGATTCATTTAAAAAGATAATTGATGATAAATTATTTAGTGTAACTAAAGAAGAAGATATTGTAGAAATAATTGATTACATAGATAAATATGTAGATGATAATTTACTAATAGCATCAAAAGTTATAATAGATATATTAAGTAATACAAAAGATTACTTAAGTTCTACGGAAATAGGTGAAGATAAAAGAATGGATGGCAAAAGTATAAAAGTAGAACAAATATTAAAAAGACTTCTTTTAAAAGGAATAATAAAAAATAAAATTAAGGAAGTAACTGATAAAGATAATAATTTTATAATTAATGAAAATGTATATGGAATAGAATAAAAGGTGATATATTTTGAAAAGTATAAATAAAATTGAATTTGAAGATGAAACACCAAAGTATATTCAAATTGCAAATAAGTTTAAAAAGTTAATAGAAAGTGGAGAAATAGCTGATGGAGAAAAGTTACCTACTATTAGAAGCCTTAGCAAAGAACTTGGGGTTAATAAAGTAACTATTGTAAGTTGTTATAAAAAGTTAGAGAATGAAGGATTTGCTTATCAAAAGGTTGGAAGTGGAACTTTTGCAAAGAAAAAAGAAGTGAATTCTCAATTTATAAGAGATTATTCTAAAACATTTAAAATACTTAAAAATAGTGATTGTGAATATATAGATTTTACTGGAGAAACAACAAAAGAAATATTTTTCCCAATTAAGGAATTTAAAGAAATAGTAAACAAAGTATTAGATAGAGATGGTGAAGAAGTGTTACTTTCTCAAAATACATTTGGATATGATCCCCTAAGAGAAACTATAAATGATGTATTTTGGAATGGTAAAATTAATACAGAAGATATACTTATTGTTTCTGGAGCTCAACAAGGTATAGATATAGCTTCTAAAGCACTTCTTAATATTAATGATAATGTAATTATTGAAAAACCAACTTATGGAGGTGCTTTATCAGTATTTAAATGGAGAAGAGCAAATCTTTTTGAGGCTCCTATGGAGGATGATGGAATAAACATTGAAGTTTTTGAAGAAATATTAAAAAAGAATAAAATAAGTCTTTTTTATGCAATGAGTTATTTTCAAAATCCAACTGGAATTTCTTATAGTTTAGATAAAAAAAAGAAAATATTAGAACTTGCTAATAAGTATGATTTTTATATAATAGAAGACGATTATTTATCAGAATTTATCTACAATGAAGATTTTAATTATATTCCTTTCAAATATTTAGATACAGAAGATAGAGTAATATATATAAAAAGTTTTTCAAAAATATTTATACCAGGCATAAGACTTGGATACATTATAGTACCTGAAAAATTTAGAGATAATTTTTTAAGATCTAAGGTTAATACTGATATTACAACTTCAACTCTTATGCAAAGAACCCTTGAGTATTATATTGCAAATAAGGATTGGAGAGGTAATATTAAAAATTTATCTATTGAATATAAGAAAAGATATGAGTTTATGGGTAAAATAATAAGGGAAGAATTATCAGATTATGTATATTGTAATAAACCAAATGGAGGACTAAACTATTATCTTAAAATTAAGGATATTAATATATCATCAAGAGATTTATTTTATAAATTAAAAAAGAGAAAAGTTTATATAACACCAGGAGTATTATTTTTTAGAGATAGTAAAGACGGGGACAGGTCTTTTAGGATAGGTTTTTCTCAAACAAATTGTGATAACATAAGAAAAGGACTTGATATAATTAAGGAGGAATTTGAAAGATGGCATATATAACCATTAGAGATATAGGGGAAGACCGTTTTGAAGAAAAAAAATCAGAATTTATAGGATATGCAAAGAGAGTTGAAAGTGAAGAAGAGGCTAAAGCTTTTGTAAATGAAATAAAAAGTATGCACAAACAAGCAAGACATAATTGTTGGGCTTATGTTATTGGGGAAAATTATGGTATTCAAAGATATTCAGATGATGGAGAACCTCAAGGTACAGCAGGAATTCCTATATTAGAAGTTATGAAAAAGCAAGGTATCACAGATTGTGCTGTAGTTGTTACTAGATATTTTGGTGGAATACTTTTAGGTGCAGGTGGTCTTACAAGAGCTTATACAAAGGGAGCTAGTATAGCTATTAAGGCTAGTGGAATTGTAGAAAAAGTTTTAGGTTTTAAGGTTTCAATTACTATAGATTATGATTTAATTGGAAAGATACAATATATTTGCGGACAAAATAACTGGTACATAGAAGATTCAGAATATACAGATAAGGTTATTTTGCATATATATGCAGAAAAAAGTATAGTACCTAAAATTGAAAAAGAAGTTACAGAAGCTACAAATGGTAAAGCTATTATTTCAAAAGGTGAAGAAGGAATATATTTTAAAGAGAACAATAGACTATTTAAAGTGATTTAATTAAAATTTGTAAAGAAAATATAAATAATGGATATGTTGAATAAAGTGAAAACCATATGATATAATTTTATGGTATAATTTTTATAGTTTTAAAAAAATGTAAGGAGGAATAGACATGTCAGGACACTCAAAATGGCATAACATCCAAGCAAAAAAGAGTAAAGTGGATGCAAAAAGAGGAAAGATTTTTACAAAAATCGGTAAAGAAATAATTGTTGCAGTAAAGAATGGTGGTTCAAGTCCTGAGTCTAATGCTAAACTTAGAGACGTAATAGCAAAAGCAAAGGCAGCTAATATGCCTAATGACACTATACAAAGATCAATAAAAAAAGCAGCAGGAGAATTATCAGCAGTAAACTATGAAAAAATTGTTTATGAAGGATATGGTCCATCAGGAGTTGCAGTAATAGTTGAAGTTTTAACAGATAATAAAAATAGATCAGCAGGTAATGTAAGAAGTGCCTTTACAAAAGGTGGAGGAAATATGGGAACAACAGGTTGTGTTGGATTCATGTTCCAAGAAAGAGGAGAAATCGTTATTGAAAAAGGCGATTTAGACGAAGAAGAAGTTATGATGATGGCATTAGATGCTGGAGCAGAAGATTTCCAAGCTGAAGATGAGGTATTTGTAATTTATACAGATCCAGCAAATTTTGGTGAAGTTAGAGAAGCTTTAGAAGAACAAGGATTAGAATTCCTAGATGCTGGAGTTAAGATGATTCCAGATACAACATCAGAATTAAATGAAGCAGATGCTAAGAAATTTCAAAAGATGCTTGATTTACTTGAAGATGACGACGATGTTCAAGAGGTTTACCATAATGCTGAATTCCCTGAAGGTTGGGAAGAATAGGACTTTTTAAATAGTCTTATAAATCAAAAAAATTAATGATAATTACATAAAAAATTTAAAAAGCACACTTTTAATATTGATATATAATAATAAAATTATATAAGTATTGAAAGTGTGTTTTTTCTTGTTAAGTGATTTATTATATAGGAACAATATTTTGTGTTCAAAATATAAAAATGTGAAGAAAATATTTACAAGTGCATATAAGATTTTTATAGAATATATATCACTTAAAAACTAAATAATATAAATGATACATTTAGTTAAAGGAGTGAATATTATGTCACATAAAAATAATAAAAATAGCAAAGCTAACAAAAAATCAGGACAAAAAACTAGAAAAGAAGTTGAAAAAATGAAAATGGAAACAGCTAATGAAATAGGTTATTCCAAGGAATCAAGAAAACTTGGAAAAGATAAAGAGAGAAAAAATCCATTTAAAAAGTAAATAAATTTTATTTTATAAAGAGGAGGATTATATATGAATTCAAAAAAGAAGAGCGAAAATAAAAATATACTATCTCAATTAGATAAATTAGAGTATCAAATAGCCAATGAAGTAAATTATTATAGAAAAAATGAGAATTATGACAAAAGAGGAGATAAATCTAAAGTTTAAGAGATAAGAAGAGATAAATTTAAAAATCTAAATGCAATCATCTTGAATAAATTATAAAATATGGTAGAATTGTAATCAATATGGAAGAAACCATATTTAAAATATTTATGGGTGAGAGGGGATTTTTAAATGAATAAAATATTAGAACTAGAAGTTAGAAAAGTATCATTAATGAACAAAGGTATTCATAATGCAAGATTGATTGCAAAGGTTAACAGAAAGCTTAGAAATCTAGAAGCAAAAAGTAATATTTAATTTTAACAATTATTTTTATTAAAAAGCATCAGATTTTGGTGCTTTTATTTTTTTGTTGAGATTTAAAAAAATATTGATTTATAAAAATATTGTGTTAAAATAGATTTAATTTAAAAAAAGCAATTCGTATAATCCTTAAAATAAGGTTAAGGAGTTTCTACCAAGAACCAATAAATCTTGATTACGAAGAAGATATTTAATGTACAAAATACCTTCTTCGTAGTTAAGATTTTTTTTATAAAATTTAGGAGGGATAATATAATGAATTTTAAAAAGTTACCAAAGATTGAGTTACATTGTCATTTAGATGGATGTTTAAGAGTAGAGACAGTTTTAGATTTAATAGAAAAAGAAAATATAGCAGTAGATAATAAAGGATATGAAGAAATAAAAAGTACATTAATTGTTCCAGAAGATTGTCCTTCATTAGATGTGTATTTAAAAAGGTTTGACTTACCTATAAAGTTAATGCAAAATAAAGAAAATTTAAAAAGAATAGCTTATGAATTAATAGAAGATGTAAGTAAAGAGAATGTAAAATATATTGAAATTAGATTTGCACCTTTATTTCATAAGGAAAAGGGAATGGAAGTTCCTGAAATAATAGAGAGCGTTTTAGAAGGATTAAGAAAAGGAGAAGAAGATTTTGGAGTTAAAAGTAATTTGATTTTAAGTCTTTTAAGACATATGTCAGTTGAATCAACCTATGAGGTTATTGAAGATGGAAAAGATTTTATAGGAAGAGGTGTTGTTGCTTTAGACCTTGCAGGAGAAGAAGAAGAAGAAGGGTTTGCAAAAAAGTTTAAAGAACCTTTTAAACTTGCAAGAAAGTATGGTTATAAAGTTACAATTCATGCTGGAGAAACTGGTTTTTCAAGTAATGTAAAAGATGCAATAGAGATTTTAGGAGCAGAAAGAATAGGACATGCAGTTGCTATAGAAAAGAATAAAGAAGTTTATAACTTAGTTAAGGATAACAGTATTATTTTAGAAATGTGCCCTAAAAGTAATGTTCAAACTAAGGCTGTAAAAGGATATGAAAATCATCCAATAAAGAAATTTTTAAATGATGGTTTATATGTAAATTTAAGTACAGATAATAGAACAGTTTCTAATGTAACATTAACAGAGGAATGTAATAATATAAATGATGTACATTCATTAACCTATAAAGATGTTAAAAAAATATATTTAAATAGTATAAAAGGTGCTTTTTGTAATGAAGAAACAAAAAGGTTGCTATTAAAACAAATTGTATAAATTTATGGAATATATGATGAAGTTCATAATTATGTTTGGAAAAAGTTTGGAATAACTGTTGGAAATTATATAGATTTAAACAAAAAAGAATAAATAAAAGTATTACAGAAATTTAAATAAAAGACTGTAAGAAAATATGTTTTACACAAATTTTCCTACAGTCTTTAATATAAGTTTAATTTTCTCTTTTAATGGATATAAATAGTTTTTATATTTTATAAGTAATTAATTGGCACTTACAAATCTATTTAAAAATTGTTTTGTTCTCTCATTTTTAGGAGAATTAAATATTTCATCTGGAGTTCCATCTTCAACAACAACTCCATCTGCCATAAATATTATTTTATCTCCTACTTCTTTTGCAAAAGACATTTCATGGGTAACTATAATCATAGTTCTATGTTCTTTTGCTAAGTTTTTAATAACAGATAAAACTTCTGTAACAAGCTCTGGATCTAAAGCAGATGTTGGCTCATCAAAAAGGATAACATTTGGATTAATGGCAATAGCACGAGCAATGCTAACTCTCTGTTTTTGTCCTCCAGATAGTGTATTTGGATAGAAATTTATCTTTTCTTCCATTCCAACTTTTTTTAATGCCTCCATTGCAATTTCTATTGCTTTTTCTTTATTTAGTTTTTTTACAACTATTAAAGCTTCAGTTACATTTTCAAGAACTGTTTTATTATTAAATAAATTGTAATGCTGAAAAACCATAGCAGATTGTTTTCTTAAATTTGATATTTCTTTTTTTGAAATATTTTTTGTGTTTACTTTAACTTCTCCAATTTGTATTTCTCCAGCATCTGGAGTTTCTAAATAGTTTAAACACCTTAAAAGAGTAGATTTTCCAGAGCCAGAAGGTCCAAGAATAACAACAACTTCTCCTGTATTTACTTTTATATTAATATCTTTTAAAACTTGTAAGTTTTTAAAGCTTTTTTTAAGTCCATTTATTTCTATCATCATAACACCTACCTTAATATACTGAAAGTTTTTTCTCTATTATTTTTTGAAGATAATTAAAGATTTCTATTATAATCCAATACATAATAGCTACAATAATGTAACTTTCAAAAAATTTATAACTAGAGGCAGCTGCCATTTGTGCTTTAGCAAGTAGTTCTACAACTCCTAAAGTAAAGGCTAAAGATGTTCCTTTAACAGTATCTACAAATATATTTCCAAGAGGTGGAATTGCGATTCTAAAAGCCTGCGGCATAATAATTCGTCTAAGACCTTCTCCTTTTGTCATACCAAGAGATAGACAAGCTTCCATTTGACCTTTATCAATGGCAGTTACTGCTGATCTTAATATTTCAGCAATATAAGCTGAAGCATTTAATCCAAGTCCAATAAGAGCTGCTGTGTAAGCACTCATATTTTGGAGAGAAGGTATTATTTGAGGTATACCAAAGTATAATAAAAACAATTGAACTAAAAGGGGAGTACCTCTAAAAAATGAAATATAAATCTCAGCTAATTGTTTTAAAATAGGGAATTTATAAATTCTTACAATAGATAAAAAAGTTCCAATTATAAGTCCTATTAACATACCTAAAATAGATAGAGAAAGAGTAGTTTTAGAAGCTTTAATTAACATAGGAACAAGTTTAAATGAATACATAAAGTCAAAATATGTTGAAGAATTATTTTTTAATTCATTAGCCTTTGAGTAATTTTCATTATTATTTGGAACTGTAACATTCATTCCAAGCCATTTATCTGATATTGACTTTAATGTTCCATCTTCTTTCATATCTTCTAAAGCTTTATTTATTTTAGCTATAAGTTCAGTATTTTCTTTATTTTTAATAAATGGATAAGCATTTTCTATTTTATCAATAGGGTTACCAGCAAGTTTTAAATTAAGGTTCTTTTCTTTAATTGAAGCAAGAGCTGAAACTTTATCTATAACAACAGCATCTATTCTTCCAAGAAGCAATTCATTAAAAGCTGCATCAGTATTTTGATATGTAAGTACATTTATTTTTTTATCAGTATCTTTACTTTTAACTATATTCTCATAGTTGCTACCAAGGTCAACTCCAACTTTTTTTCCTTTTAAATCTTTAAAGGACTTTATTGAATTATTGTCCTTTCTAACTATTATCTGAGCACCACTATATACAGTAGGATTAGTAAAATTATATTTTTCTTTTCTTTCATCAGTAATAGTTATTTGATTTGCTATTGTATTTACTTTTCCACTTTCTAACATTCCAAACAAGCCACTAAAGGATGCAGGTTTAAATTCTATGTTATAACCAATATGTTTTCCTATTTCATTCCATGTATCAATTTCAAATCCTTCAAGTTTTCCATTATTTAAGAAAGTAAAAGGATAATATGTACCAGATGTCCCAATAGTAATTGTTTTTGTATTCATATTATCTTCTTTAATATTTTTTTTAGATTCACAGCCTATAAATGCAAAAACAATAAGCATTAATGAGGTAATAATAATTAATAATCTTTTTTTCATTTAACATTCTCCTTTAACTTTATTAATAATTATTTTAGATTATATATAATTCCTATCTGAATTGTCAACATTAATAATATTTAAATGAATATTAAATTCTATTCAAATTAATTTATAACCTATATAAAGAAAATTAAATAGTAAGGTAAAAGAATAATAGTAGTATAAACAAAAATTTCTTTTCTAGAAAATAAATTTTTATTGCATAAAAAACATAAAAAAGGAAACAATAACCAATAAGGAGTGATGATTATGAGAAGAAAGAAATATTTTATTCTTTCGATTATTGCAATTATTTGTTTGTTTTCTATAACCTATTATTTTGTTTCAAAAGATATTAAAAGTAGAAATTTAAATAATAGTACTAGCAATAAAGATATTAATTATACTAATAATTCTGGAATGGAACTTAGAGATGATCTTAAAGTATCTTTTTATACAGATAAAAATAGAGATAAAACAGTTACAATAAGTAAATTAATGAATGAGTATAATATCCAAAGAAATTTAACAGAAGAAGTTCTTTCAAGAGCTGTATATAAAAATGGTTATAAATTAGTTGACAAATCTAATGATACCTTTGTATATAAGAGAACAAAAGAGGAATCATTAAATCCAAATACTTATTATATAGGTGAAAGTGATGGATTTTTAGCTATATATAAAAGTGATGATAAGAAAAATTTAAGTATAGAAAAAGTTTATTCAGATGATATTACAATTGATATGCTTAGAGAAAGTGATATAAATAAACTTAAAAATTTTAAATATTTTAATAGTAGTAATCTTCAAGAGGTAGAAGATAAAATAACTGAATTAACTACTTAAAACATAATATATAAATAAAAAATTAAGGCCTAGCATTTTTATCTGTTAGGTCTTAAAATATTTTAAAAAATAATAGGATTTCTTGAAAGATTACAATTAAAATGATAAAGTAATAAGTAGACTTGTATGGGAACATACTTTCACCTAAGCTTAGAGGAGGGGAACCCTTAATGTATGAATACATAAAAGGAATTTACATAGGAATAATTAAGGATTATGTTGTTATTGAAAATAATGGTATAGGATATAAAATATTTTCTTCAGGTATTACAATGTCAGGAATGCCTTCAATTGGAGAAGAGGTTAAACTTTATTTGGAACAAATTGTTAGAGAAGACTTTATAGGTTTGTATGGCTTTTTATCAAAGGAAGAATTGCAAATGTTTAATATGCTAATTAGTATAAATGGGGTTGGTGCTAAGGCAGCATTATCCTTATTATCTATAAGTAGAATTAATAATTTAAAGTATGCAATAATGACTGGAGATGAAAAGCATCTTTGCAGAGCACCAGGAATAGGTAAAAAAACAGCTGGTAGAATTATTTTAGAACTTAAAGATAAATTAAAACCTGATGAATTAATAGAAGGAGAAGAAAATATTTCAAAGTTAATTCCTTCAGATGATGATTATGCACTTAAAATATCAGAAGTATTAGGGGCACTTTTAGCTTTAGGGTATAGTGAAAAAGAAGCTAATATGGCTATTAAAAATATTAAAAAAGATAATACAGTAGAGCTTATGATAAAAGAATGTTTAAGAGTATTAATGGGTTAGGTGATTTAAATGGAAAGAATTATTACTCCAAATGAACTAAATGAGGACTTTAATGGAGAATTAAGTTTAAGACCTCAAAAAATAAGCGAATATATAGGTCAAGATAAAGTTAAAGAAAGATTAGACATCTTTATTAAGGCTGCAAAAAATAGAGGAGAAGCTTTAGATCACGTTTTACTTTATGGACCACCAGGACTTGGCAAAACTACCCTTGCAAATATAATTGCAACAGAAATGGGTGGAAATTTAAAAGTAACTTCAGGACCTGCCATAGAAAGGGCTGGTGATTTAGCTGCTATTTTAACAACCCTTCAGGATAATGATGTTTTATTTATTGATGAAATACACAGATTAAATAGAAATGTAGAAGAAATTCTTTATCCTGCAATGGAAGATTATGCCCTTGATATAGTTATTGGAAAAGGGGCTGCTGCAAAATCTATAAGATTAGATTTACCACAGTTTACTTTAATTGGAGCAACTACAAGAATTGGTATGCTTACATCTCCACTTCGTGATAGATTTGGAGTATTATGTTCTATGGAATATTATACAGATGAGCAATTAAAAGATATTATAGTAAGAAGTGCTTTAGTTTTAGGTTGTTCAATTACTGAAGAAGGAGCAGCTGAAATTGCAAGAAGATCAAGGGGAACTCCAAGAATTGCAAATAGGCTTTTAAAGAGAGTAAGGGATTATTCAGAAGTTAAGGCTGATAATTTAGTTAGTTTTAAAGAAGCTAGGGAGGCCTTAGAACTATTAGAAGTTGACAGTCAAGGTTTTGATAGAGTTGATAATAAAATATTAGAAGCTATAATTGATAATTTTAAAGGTGGACCTGTTGGAATAGAAACTCTTTCATATTTTATAGGAGAGGAACTTGGAACATTAGAAGATGTATATGAACCTTATCTCCTTCAAAGAGGTTTTATAGTTAGAACTCCAAGGGGAAGAGTTGCAACAGAAAAAGCATATAAACATTTAGGAAGAAATTTTAATAATAAGCATAAAGAAAGCAGACAAAAGAGCTTTTTTTAAAGTTAGGAGAGGAAAAGACATGAAAGTAAGTGATTTTGATTTTTATTTACCAGAAGAATTAATCGCACAACATCCATTAGAAAAAAGAGATACATCAAGACTTATGGTTCTTGATAAAGAAACTGGAGAAATAGAACACAAAATTTTTAAGGATATAATAGGATATTTAAATAAAGGTGATACTTTAGTTTTAAATAATACAAGAGTTATGCCAGCAAGACTTATAGGTTCAAAAGAAAAAACTGGTGGTAAAATAGAATTTTTACTTCTTAAAAGATTAGAAGGAGATAAGTGGGAATGCTTAGCAAAGCCAGGTAAATCTGCAAGAGAAGGAAGAAGATTTGAGTTTGGTGATGGCAAACTTAAATGTGAAGTTATAGAAGTTTTAGAAAATGGAAATAGAATAGTTGAATTTGAATATGAAGGTATCTTTGAAGAAGTTTTAGATTCTTTAGGAGAAATGCCACTTCCTCCATATATTCATGAAAGACTTGAAGATAAGGAAAGATATCAAACAGTTTACTCAAAAGAAAAAGGTTCAGCTGCTGCACCTACTGCAGGATTACATTTTACAGAAGAACTTTTAAAAGAAATAAAGGATAAGGGAGTAAATATCGCATACCTTACTCTTCATGTAGGACTTGGAACATTTAGACCAGTTAAAGTTGAAGATATTAATGATCATATAATGCATTCTGAATTTTATCAAATATCAAAGGAAACAGCAGATATAATAAATAACACTAAGAAAAATGGTGGAAGAATAATATCCGTTGGAACAACATCTACTAGAACACTAGAAACTGTTGGTGATGAAAATGGAATGGTAAAGGAAAGTCATGGATGGACTAATATTTTTATATATCCAGGATATAAGTTTAAAGTTGTAGATAATTTAATTACTAATTTCCATTTACCAGAATCAACTTTAATTATGCTAGTATCTGCACTTGCAGGAAAAGAACATGTATTAAATGCTTATAGTGAAGCAGTAAAGGAAAAATATAGATTTTTCTCCTTTGGAGATGCAATGTTCATTAAATAAAATTTAATAAAACTTTAAGGAGTGAAATTTTTGAGCAAAAGATATACCCTATTAAAAAAAGATGGTAAGGCTAGAAGAGGAAGATTTGTTACGCCTCATGGAACAATAGAAACACCAGTTTTTATGAATGTTGGAACTTTAGCTGCAATTAAAGGAGCAGTTTCAAGTATGGATTTAAAGGAAATTGGATGTCAAGTTGAACTTTCAAATACATATCATTTACATTTAAGACCTTCAGATAAAGTAGTTAAAGAGCTTGGTGGATTACATGAATTTATGAATTGGGATAGACCAATACTTACTGATTCAGGTGGTTTCCAAGTATTTTCACTAGCTGGAATTAGAAAGATAAAGGAAGAAGGAGTATACTTTAACTCTCATATTGATGGAAAAAGAATATTTATGGGACCAGAAGAAAGTATGCAAATCCAAAGTAATTTAGCATCTACTATAGCTATGGCTTTTGATGAATGTATAGAAATTCCTTCACCAAGACCTTACGTTGAAAAATCTGTTGAAAGGACAACTAGATGGCTTGAAAGATGTAAAAAGGAAATGGATAGATTAAATTCATTACCTGATACAATAAATAAAGAACAAATGCTTTTTGGAATAAATCAAGGAGCAACATTTAAAGATATTAGAATAGAACATGCAAAGACTATTGCAAAGATGGATTTAGATGGTTATGCAATTGGAGGACTTGCAGTTGGAGAAACTCATGCTGAAATGTATGAAATTATTGATACAGTAGTTCCATATCTTCCAGAGGATAAACCAATATATTTAATGGGAGTTGGTACGCCAGAAAATATTTTAGAAGCAGTAGATAGAGGGGTAGACTTTTTTGACTGTGTACTTCCTGCAAGAAATGGTAGACATGGACATGTTTTTAATAGCGAAGGAAAAATCAATCTAATGAATAAGAAATTTGAATTAGATAAGAGACCTATAGATGAAGGATGTCAATGTCCTGCATGTAAAAATTATACAAGAGCTTATATAAGACATTTATTTAAAGCAAAGGAAATGCTTGCAATGAGACTTTGTGTTCTTCATAATCTTTATTTCTATAATAAACTTATGGAAGACATAAGAAAAGCAATTGATGAAGATAGATATAAAGAGTTTAAAGAGCAAAAACTTAAAGAATGGAATATAAAATAATAAAAAAATTAATTATTTATATATGTTGTTGCCTATTTTATATATAAGAAAATGTTTGTTGACAACAAAAAGAAAAAAATGTAAACTCATTTTATGGAATAGTATATAGTTCCAATTAATAATAATCTTAAAAGCGAAAGGAAGTATGAGAATGTCACCTATGTTAATGCAAATTTTACCTATAATAGCTATATTCGTACTTTTCTTTTTCATGATAATTATGCCTGAAAAGAAAAGAAAAAAACAATATTCTCAAATGATGAATTCATTAGGTGTTAATGATGAAATTATGACAAGAGGAGGAATTGTTGGTAAAATAGTTCAAATGGATGATGAATATATAGTTATAGAAACTAGCTCAGATAGAACAAAAATAAAGTTAGTAAGAAATTCCATAGCAAGTAAAATAAATAAAGAAGAAGTTAAAAAGGCTTAGTAGAAATATCCATCAGCAAGGTTGATGGATATTTTTTATTTTATAAGGTTTTTGATTTTTAATATAATTCTTATAATAAATAAATTATAAGAAATAAATTGTAATAAAATTCCTTTTATTTATATGGTATGTTTACATAATACTTTATTAAGAATTCATAATATGATATAATTAAAAACGATTTACAAAGGCTTATGCCAATAATTGTAAGGGGACCTTTGAGAAATTTTTATAATATGAATATAGAAATTATAATATATCAATTTATTAAATACCGAAGGGGGATAAATATGAAAGGAAAAGCAAAAGGTACATTTATTTTTACATTTTGTACTATTGTAATTATACTTCTTGCAGTAGTATGTTTTAGAGGTGTTAAAATAGGTGGATGGGAAGTTAAATCCTTTAATGAAACAATAACGAAAGGGCTTGATTTACAAGGTGGAGTTTCAGTATTATTAGGAATTCAAGATAAGGATGTAAGTCATGAAGACCTACAAAAGACAAAGGATTTAATCCAATTAAGAGTTAATAAACTTGGTGTTGCAGAAACAGTTGTTACAACAGAAGGTAAAGATAGAATAAGAGTAGATATACCAGGAGAATATAATTCTCAAGGTATAGTTGATGCCTTAAGTAAAACTGGTGATCTTACATTTAAAGCGCCAAACGGAGATGTTATATTAACTGGTAAAGATGTTAAGAAAGCATCATCAGTGCTTGATCAGCAAACAAATAAACCTGTAGTTTCTCTTGAATTAAATGCTACAGGAACTAAAAAGTTTTCAGAAGCTACACAAAAATATTTAGGACAAAAAATATCAATAAATATGGATGGTCAACAGCTAACTAATCCTACTGTTCAAAGTCAAATAACTAATGGAGAAGCGGTAATAACTGGTATGAGCAGTGTTGATGAGGCTAAGAATATAGCAGGACTTATTAATTCAGGTGCACTTCCAGTTACAATAAAAGCACTTTCACAACAAACAGTTGGAGCACAGCTTGGAGAAACAGCATTACCTAATGCAATGAAAGCTGGAGTAATAGGTATTTCTTTAATATTCATATTTATGATTATTTATTATAGAGTACCAGGATTTATAGCTAGTATAGCACTAACATTATATACTACTTTAGTTTTATTAGTATTTGTAGAAATAGGAGCAACTCTTACACTTCCAGGAATAGCAGGATTCTTACTTACAATAGGTATGGCAGTTGATGCTAATGTTTTAATATTTGAAAGAATAAGGGAAGAACTTAGAAATGGAGTTTCAGTAAAGGCAGCAGTTAAAAGAGGATTTGACAATGCACTTTCATCAATTGTTGATTCAAATGTTACAACAATAATTGCAGCTTTAGTTCTTTATTTTGTAGGTTCAGGATCTGTTAAAGGGTTTGCAATTACATTAATGATAGGTATAATTGTAAGTTTATTTACAGCACTTATTGTTACTAAATTCTTAATGAATCAAGCTTTAAATGCAGGATTATTAAATAAACCATCTTACTTTAGAGTGAAAGTGAAAAGGGGGTAAAGCTATGCTAAAGATAATTGAGCACGCAAAAATATGGATTACTTTATCCCTTATAGTTATAGTTGTTGGATTAGGTTTCATGTTTACAAGAGGACTTAATTTCGGTATAGACTTTAAGGGAGGTACACAAGTAGTCTTTAACTTTGGTAAAGAATTTGATAAAACAGCAGTTGATAAGGTTGTTAAATCATATGCACCTAATGCGGTAACAAATACAGTTAATACAACTGAGTATGAAGTTAAATCAGCAAATTTAGATTCTCAAAAAGTTAATGAGATATTTAATACTTTCAAGAAAGATTATGGTTTAAGTGATAAAGCTATAGTTTCTCAAAATGAAATTGGAGCATCAATAGGAAAAGAACTTACTCAAAAAGCATTATTAGCTCTTGGAATAGCCTTTATATGTATGCTTATCTATATAGCAATAAGATTTGAAATAAAATTTGGTATAGCAGCATTAACTGCATTATTTCATGATATTTTAATAACATTAAGCGTATATGCAATATTTAATATTACAGTTAATTCACCATTTATTGCAGCAATACTTACTATTGTAGGATATTCAATAAATGATACTATAGTTATTTTTGATAGAATAAGAGAAAATTCAAAATTTATGAGAAGAAGTACTCCAACAGAAATAGCAGATAAGAGTTTAACTCAAACTATGTCAAGATCAATAAATACTACTCTTACTACATTATTTACAATAGTTGCAGTTAATATTTTTGTTCCAACAGTTAGGGAATTTTCATTTCCACTTATAATTGGTATAGCAACTGGAGCATATTCATCAATATTTATAGCATCACCAATGTGGGTTTGGCTTAAAAAAAGAGGAGCAAAAAAGAAGGTAGTAAGAGAATAATTTTACTAAGTTAATAGAAAAATAAAAAACCTTCAAAACTTTGTTTTGAAGGTTTTTAAGTTTTTTTCATAAATATTTGTCAAATTAACTGTTTTAAATTATAATATTATTGTTTTCTAATTTTATGGAGGAGATAGTAAGTGATGCGTAAGTTTTGGGAGAGCATATATTGCCCTAATTACATAAAAGGATATAATCCCTTTATTTTAAAAGATATGAACAGATCTATTGAGCGTCTTGTTACTGCTATTAATAATAGGGAAAAAATCATTATATATGGAACAAACACTGTTGATGGTATTTGTGCAATTGCTTCCTTAAGCTTAGTGCTAAGATACTTAAATGCAGATGTAGAGTATTTAATACACGATGGATTGGAAGAATGTAAGAAAGTAGATTCATTTGATATAAAAACAAAGGTAGATTTTTTGGGTGGAGAAGTGCTTATTACATTAGGATTAGATCTTCTTTCACAGGAAGAAGTAGAATTATGTGAAAGGCTTGGCATAGATTTAATTGTTCTTGAAAATAAAAAAACAGATGAAAAGAGAAACTATATATACATAAATCCTAGACAAAAAATTTGTCAGTATAGATATAAAAATTTATCTACTAGTGCTTTAACTTTCAAGTTAATGCAAGCAATAGCTATTTATTACAATATGAAAAGTATTAATAAATACCTAGATTTAATTTTAATTGGAACAAAATGGGCAGGAGTATCTACTAATGGAGAAAATGCAGTCTTCTTAAAAGAAGGTAAGAAATTTTTAGATAATACAAATAATATTGGTCTTAGAGCAATAATTAAATTTAATGATATAGAAGAACTTGATGATAATAATATAGAAAAGATGATAAATTTAATTACTCCAACTACAAGTGCTGTTGGAATGATTAATAATGCAAGAATTGTTTTAGAATTACTTACTACAAATGATGAAGACAGAGCGGAACAAATATCAAAATACTTATATAATACAAAGATATGTCAAAAATAAAAAATAATCATTATTTAAAATTCTTAAAATATTGGAGGAATTAATATGGATTTAAAAGATAAGATAAGAGTAGTTGAAAATTTTCCAAAAGAAGGAATAAGCTTTAAAGATATAACTACACTAATAGGAGAGGGAGAAGGATTAAGAGAATCTGTTAACCAAATTGTTGAAAATTTAAAGGATAAAAATGTTGATGTTGTAGTTGGTCCAGAAGCTAGAGGATTTATATTTGGTGTTCCAGTTGCTTATGCATTAGGCGTAGGTTTTATTCCAGTTAGAAAACCAGGTAAATTACCAGGAGAAACTATATCAATAGCTTATGATTTAGAATATGGTACAGATAATTTAGAGTTACACAAAGGTGCTATAAAAAAAGGACAAAGAGTTGCAATAGTTGATGATTTATTAGCAACAGGTGGAACTATAGAAGCAGTTGCTAAGTTAGTAGAATTAGCTGGCGGAGAAGTTGTATCATTAGATTTTGTTATTGAACTTACAGACTTAAATGGAAGAGATAAACTAAAAGGGTATGACGTTAATTCTCTAACAAAATACAATATTTAAAATTATTGAAAATGATTTGACAATATTATATAATATTAGATAATGGCTGGTTAAAAAACCAGCCTTTGATTTTAGTAATTATAGTTTTAAAACTATTTTAAGGGAGCGTAATCCTAATGATAGAAGATTTAATTAAACTTATAAAAGAAAATTGTAACAATGTTGACATTGAAATAATTAAAAAAGCCTATAATTTGGCAAAAGAAGCTCATAAAAACCAAAGTAGAGAATCAGGAGAGCCTTATATAACACATCCAATTGATGTGGCTTGTATTTTAGCTGAACTTGGAATGGATACTAGTACAATTGCAGCAGGACTTTTACATGATGTAATCGAAGATACAGATTATACATATGAAGATATAGCAAGAGAATTTAATGATGAAATTGCAAATCTAGTAGAAGGTGTAACTAAACTTGGTAAAATAAAATACAAAACAAAGGAAGAACAGCAGGCTGATAATGTTAGAAAAATGCTTCTTGCAATGGCAAAGGATATTAGAGTAATTATTATAAAATTAGCTGATAGACTTCATAATTTGAGAACATTAAAGTTTATGAAGAAAGAAAAGCAAAAGGAAAAAGCAAAGGAAACTTTAGATATCTATGCACCTCTTGCTCATAGGCTAGGTATGTCTAAAATAAAGTGGGAACTTGAAGACCTAGCTTTTAGATATTTACATGAAGAGGAATATTATGATTTAGTTTATAAAATTGCAGAAAAAAGAAGAGAGAGAGAAGAATATATTGCAGATGTTATAAAAGATTTGCATAAAAAGTTAGAGGACTCAGGTATAGATGCTGACATTGAAGGAAGACCAAAACATTTTTATAGTATATATAGAAAGATGGTAAAAAAACATAAAAGCATTGAGCAGATTTTTGACTTGACAGCTATAAGAATTTTAGTTGATTCAGTTAAAGACTGTTATGGTGTTCTTGGAATTGTTCATACAATATATAAACCTATTCCAGGAAGATTTAAAGATTATATAGCAATGCCTAAGCCTAATATGTATCAATCTTTACATACAACAGTAATTGGACCGCAGGGAAAAACATTTGAAATCCAAATTAGAACCTTTGAAATGCATAAAACTGCTGAATATGGTATAGCAGCTCATTGGAAGTATAAAGAAGGTACTGATGATGATAAAGGATTAGATTTTGAAACTAAACTTGCGTGGCTTAGAGATATATTAGAATGGCAAAAAGATACTTCAGATGCAGAGGAGTTTATAGAAGGATTTAAAATAGATCTTTTTTCAGATGAAGTATTTGTATTTACTCCAAAAGGTGTAGTTATTAATTTAGCTAGCGGTTCTACTCCAATTGATTTTGCTTATAGAATTCATACAGATATAGGAAATAGATGTGTTGGAGCAAAGGTAAATGGTAAGATAGTACCTTTGGATTATAAATTAAAAACTGGTGAAATAGTAGAGATAATAACTTCTAAGGTAGCTAAAGGTCCTAATATGGATTGGCTAAATATTGCTAAGAGCAATCAAGCAAAGAGCAAAATAAGGCAGTGGTTTAAAAGAGTTAAGAAGGAAGAAAACATTGATAAAGGTAAGGAGCTTTTAGAGAAGGAACTTAAAAAGCAATGTGTTACTTTTAGTGATATAGCTAAAGGTGATGTTTATGAAAAAATGCTTAAAAGATATAATATTCATCAGTTAGAAGATCTTTATGCAAACATAGGAATTGGAATGATAAGCCCATCAGCATTTGTAGCAAGACTTAAAGAAGATAATGCTGATGAAAAGGAAAAATATTCTAAAGAAACTGTAGAAAAAAATATTGAAGAACAGATACAAAAAAGCGAAAGAAGCGATAAAAATAAAGAAGAAAAAAATTATGGAATAACAGTTAAGGGATTAAACAACATTATGGTTAGATTTGCTAAGTGTTGTAATCCAGTTCCAGGAGATGAGGTTTTAGGATACATAACTAAAGGAAGAGGAGTATCTATCCATAGGAAAGACTGTAGTAATTTAAAAACATTAATAGAAACAGAACCAGAAAAAATAGTTGAAGCTAGCTTTGGCAAGGCTAAAGGTTCAGGATATTTAGCTGAGATTCAAATAAAAACAGAAGATAGAATGGGAATCTTATCTGAAATAATGATGACTATAAATGAGAAAGGATTGCCTCTTAATGGATTAAATGCAAATTCGGCTAAGGGAAATGTAGCTTTAATAAATGTAAAAGTTAAAATAAATTCAATTGAACAATTAAAAGAATTTATGAAAGCTATAAGAAAGATTAAAGGGGTATTGGACGTATATAGAATGAATAATTAAAAAAGGAAGTGTTCTGTTTGAGAGCTGTAGTACAGAGGGTTTCTTCCTCAAAGGTAACAATTAATGGGGAAGTAGTAGGAAAAATAAATTTAGGATTAAATGTTCTTATTGGAATTTCAAAAGAAGATACAATAGAGGATTTAAAGTATATAAAAGATAAAATAATAAATCTTAGAATTTTTGAAGATGAAAATGACAAGATGAATAAATCTTTATTAGATGTGAATGGAGAGATTTTAGCAATTTCCCAATTTACTTTGTATGGTGATTGTAGAAAAGGGAGAAGACCTAATTTTATGAATGCAAAAGGTGGAGAAGAAGCTAAAATTTTGTATGACAAATTTATAGAAATGTTAAAAGACACAAATTTAAAGGTTGAAACGGGAGAATTTGGTGCAGATATGAAAGTAGATATACAAAATGATGGACCCGTAACAATTTTACTTGATAGCTTTAAACAATTTTAATCTTAAAGGAGATGTTTTTATGATAATAAAGACAATACCAGCAGGTATGTATGATGCAAACTGTTATATAGTAATTGATGAGGATACAAAGGAAGCTTGCATAATAGATCCAGGTGGAGATGATGTAAGACTTGAAGGAATAATAAAGGATTTAGATGTAAAGCCAAAGTTTATTTTATTAACTCATGGACATTTAGATCATGTAGGA
>NZ_JAGGJZ010000003.1 GCF_017873235.1 Clostridium moniliforme
CTTTTAGATGCAGATGTACTTTTAATACTTACAGCTGTTGATAGAGTTTGTGTAAACTTTAATAAACCAAACCAAAAAGCATTAGAAGAAATAAACCTTGAAGAAGTAGATAAATATATTGAAGAAGGACAATTTGCTCCAGGAAGTATGTTACCAAAGGTTGAAGCTTGTAAAAAGTTCGTTAAATCAGGGGAAAATAAATCAGCAATTATTGCATCTCTTAGCCGAGCTAACGATGCCTTAATTGGAAAATCTGGAACTAGAATAGTAAAATAATAAATAGGATAAATAAAAAGTAGATTGGGGTACTAAGTTATTGATTTTAAAAATAATATTAGTACCTTATGCATAATTTTTATAAAAAGGAGTAATGTATTATGGAAAATATATTAAAAAATAGAAGACGTGAAGAAATACTTAATATAATAAATAATGAAAATATAGGTAAACAAGACCAGCTTGTTTTCAAGTTAAGACGGCGGGGAATAAATGTTACTCAAGCTACATTATCAAGAGATTTACGGGAAATGCATATAATTAGAAAACCATCTGGGAATAAACAATATAGATATATAAGAATAACACAAGAAGATGTGGGGAAAAGATGCCAAAATGTTTTTAAGGACGCAGTTATAAGAATTTTTGTACAAGATTATTTTATATCAGTAAAGACAATGAATGGAATGGCTGCAGCTGTTGGTGAATTAATTGATAGATTAGATGATAAAAGAATAGCAGGAACAGTTGCAAGTAATAATAATGTATTAGTTTTATGTAGAAGTAATGAATATGCAAAATATGTATTTAAAGAATTAAATGATTTAAGGCTTTAGATATTTTATCAAAATTCTTATTTTTTAAGAATATATAAAAAACATAATAAAATTACAATCCTAAAAATAAAGAATATAATAAGAATCTTCTTATTATATTCTTTATTTTTAGGATAATTACTAGTTTTTAATTTTAATGTGATTATTAAAAATTATTATATTTTTGTTTGATAAATTTATAAAAGTTTGATATTATCATATAGTAATTTTAATATATAATTTTCGTATAGGGGAGTAGTTAACTCATAAAATTAAAAGAGTTATTAAGTCAACATATTGAATTTTAAAGTTCTGGCTTAGTATTAAATAACGAGACTTATGCGTAGTTTTAAGCTACGCATAAGTCTTTTTATATGAAAACAAAATTATTAAGAAGGAGAATATATATGAACTTATTATCAATTTTTATGACTTCTATAGGATTATCTATGGATGCTTTTGCTGTCGCTTTAGCTAAAGGAATGACTTTGAAAAAACATATATGGAAAAATGCATTAAAGATAAGTTTTCTTTTTGGAGGTTTTCAAGCTTTAATGCCATTAATAGGATGGATTGCAGCAAGAAAATTTAGAGGATATATTGAATCTTTTGATCACTGGATTGCTTTTATACTTCTTGGAGCAATTGGAGGAAAAATGATTTATGAGTCAATTAATAGTAAAAAGGAATGTTGTGTTAATAATACTAAGGAAATGGAAGAAATATGTATGGAAAGTTTAGAGGATAATGAGGAGTTTAGTATTAAGAATTTAACTATATTAGCTATTGCAACAAGTATAGATGCATTAGCAGTTGGAGTAAGTTTTGCATTTTTAAATATTAATATAATTCCATCAATTATTATGATAGGATGTGTAACTTTTATTTTATGCTTAATAGCGGTGTTTGTTGGAAAGAAGCTTGGATGTATTCTTCAAACTTATGCAGAAATAGTTGGTGGGATAATTTTAATAATTATTGGTATAAATATATTATTAGAACATATATCGTAATTTATTTACTATTTAAAAGTAATTTTATATTTAGTATATTAAAGTAAATTTATAAAAGGTTGATGTAAAAATATTTTTATATCAGCCTTTTTTATCGGTACCTACTTTACATTTGAAACTTTAAATAAAATACTTTACACTATTTAATGAATGTTAAATTAGTGAAAGGAATTTTTTAATGAGAATAAATAAGTTATTCAGCAATTATGGAATTTGTTCTAGAAAAGAAACTAATAAATTTATAGAAGATAATAGAGTAATTATAAATGGAAAATTTGCAACAAAAGGTCAATGGGTTGAAGAATCAGATAATATACTTTTAGATAATAAACCTTTAAAGAAAAGGGAAAAAATATATATTGCATTAAACAAGCCAACCGGAATAACTACAACATTAGCAAGGGATGTAAAAGACAATATATTAGATTTTATGAATTATAAAGAATACATATTTCCAGTTGGTAGATTAGATAAGGAATCACAAGGATTAATAATTATGACAAATGATGGAGATCTTGCAAATAAAATCTTAAAATCAGAAAATAATCATGAAAAGGAGTATATAGTAACTGTAGATAAACCTTTTAATGATGAATTTATAGAAAAAATGTCAAAGGGCGTTTACATACTTAATACTAAGACAAAGCCTTGTAAAGTTACAAGAATAAATGAAGATACATTTAATATTATTTTAACTCAAGGTCTTAATAAACAAATAAGAAGAATGAGTAAAGCTTTAGGATATAAAGTTATATATTTAAAAAGAATAAGAATAATGAATATAAACATTGATGGAATTTTAAAGGGCGAGTTTAGAAATCTTACAGAAGAAGAAGTAGAAGAACTTAAAAATTATAAATAATTAGGGGTATAATTTAATGAATTATAATAAGGAAAATAAAAAATATTTTTATAGAATAAGTTATCAAGAATATGATAAAGCTTTATGTAATATGGAAATGAAATATTTATTTGGAAAAACAATAAAATATAAGGAATTTTTTTCTGATTTATATATTGATCCATCAAGAAGTCCATTTATTAAAGAGTGTATAAAGATTATTTATGTTGAAAATTCTTTAAATAATATAATAGAAAATATAAATAGAGATAATTTATCATTTGAAGAATTTAAAGTTTTTTATATTAAAGAGTTAGAAGATAATATTTCTTATGAAGAGAGACTAAATTCTATGAAAAAGATAGGATTAGCTATAAGGGGAATTCCTAATATTCATAATCCAAAACTTAAATTAGGTATTATGAAGTTAAAAAATATATGGGTTTTTGGAATTTATGAAAAAAATGAACTTATCTATTTAAAGCATAATAAAAAACCATTTTCCTACTCTAATGCATTGAGTACAAAAGTTGCTAGGGCTTTAGTTAATATAGCTGTAGGAAAAGATACTAACAAAAAAATTATAGACCCTTGTTGTGGAATTGGAACTGTTGTTATTGAAGGGTTATCTATGGGTATAAATATAATAGGTTATGAAATTAACAAGCAAATTGCTTTTAATGGTAAAAGAAATATGGAAGCTTTAGGCTATAAAATAAATATTGTAACTGGAGATATGCATAATATAAATGAATATTATGACGTAGCAATTTTAGATATGCCCTATGGACTTTTTACAAAGACGACTCCAGAAGTTCAAAGGAAAATAATTAGAACTACTCGAAGGATTTCTAAAAAAGCTATAATAATTACATTTGAAAATATGGATGATATGATAGAAAAAGAAGGTTTTAAAATAATAGATAGAGAAATAATTTATAAAAATAATTTTAAAAGATATATAAATGTGTGTATATAAAAAGAAGCTTAAATTTTAGGCTTCTTTTATTTTTTGCTTAAATTAAAATACACAACAATAAACTCTAGATTTATATAACAAAGTAAAAATAATAATATCTTCTAAAATAGGAATTTATTATATTGTATTAAAGGATTAAATGTAGCACATAATAGGCTTAGCTAACAAAAGAAAATAAAAAGGATGTGAAGAAGAAAATGGGAGATTTAGAAAATAGAAATAAAAAACTAACCTTATTTCAACTTATAGGAATAAGTATAGCTTTTTATGGAAGTGTTAGAAGTGTGCCTACATTAGCTATTGTTGGTTGGCAACAAATATTTTTTATGATAGGAGCCGCAATACTTTTTGCAATACCTATTTCTTTAATATCAGCTGAACTTGCAACAGGATGGCCAAAGGAAGGTGGAGCTCAAGTATGGGTTAAGGAAGCAATAGGAGAAAGATGGGCTTTTGTAACTGCATGGCTTTTATGGGTTCAATTATTTTTTGGTATGGTTATGGTTAGTTCAACTGTTGGAGTAATGTTAGCTTATGCCATTGGAAAACCAGAACTTGCACAAAATAATGTATTCATATTCATAATAATTTTAGCATCTTATTGGCTTGTTACTATATTAAATTTTAGATTTGATATGGGAAAAGTTGTTGGAAGTATAGGTGCTGTAGTCGGTATTTATATTCCTTTTATAGCATTAGTTTTACTCGGAATATGGTGGACAATGAAACATGGAAATGTATATTTAGGTCCACTAAATATGCAAAGTGCAATACCTAGTTTAGGTTCTTTTGATAAATTATCATTTTTTGCAGGAATAATATTTATATTTTCAGGACTTGAAATTGCTTCAGTTCATGCAAATAATATAGAAAATCCAAAAAGAAATTATCCAATATCAGTTTTTGTTTCTATGGGTCTTCTTATTGTATTTAATCTTATTGCTGGGCTTACAGAAGCAAATGCAATACCAGCAGATAAAATAGAGTTATCAAATATAACGCAGCCTTTCCAGTTATATTTCAATGAACTTGGAACTCCATGGCTTACAAATGTTATTGCAGCAATGATAGCGTTAGGTGTACTTGCACAATTAAGTGCATGGGTTCTTGGACCTTCAAAGGCTATGATTAAAGTTGCAGAGGAAGGAAATCTTCCACCTATATTTCAAAAAAGAACAAGAAGAGATGTACCAATTACATTTGTTTTAATTCAAGCAATAGTAGTATCTTTAGTAGCTATTGTATATGTAGTAGTTCCAGATGTTAATAATAGTTTTTTTATGGTACTTATATTGACAACTATTTTATATAGTATAGTTTATATTTTTATAATACTTGCAGAAATTATTTTAAAATATAAAAAACCAGATGTACCTAGAGCTTTTACTATTCCTGGTGGAAAATTTGGTATGTGGATTACTTGTATACTAGCATTAGTTGGAGTAATTATAACAATTGCAGTAAGTCTTATACCACCAAGTTCTATTCCGAAATCAGGAAATTTAATGTATATTGCTTTCCAAGTAATAGGAACTTTAATATGTTTTATTTCACCACTAATTATATTTGCATTTAAAAAGGATTCGTGGAAAAAGATTGAAAAGGAGAGAATAAAAGATGGAAAAAAATATTAAAAAAGAAAGAGATAACAGTTGTAATAATGAAGATATAAATTTAAAAGCTATGTTTTTAGGACCTAAATCAGAAAATGAAGATATTTTTGAGGAAAGTCTTTTAAGATTATTTAATGATCATGCTGAATGGAGAAAAAACTATCATCCAGAAGATGATACTATAATAAAGGTTTCAGATGAGCGTAAAGAAAGCTTTATAGTAAGTAAAGACAGAATGAAAGAAGTTTTAATTGAACTTTCTTCTAAGCTTAGATCTGGATCTGTTCCTTGGCATTCTCCAAGGTTTTTAGGACATATGAATTCAGAAACTCTTATGCCAGCATTACTTGGTTATTTTGCTGCTATGTTATATAATGGAAATAATGTTGCATATGAATCTTCACCTGCAACATCACAAATGGAAGAAGAGGTTGGAGAAGATTTTTGTAAGCTTGTTGGATTTAATAAAAATGGATGGGGGCACATATGTGCTGATGGTTCAATAGCAAATTATGAGGGTTTATGGTATGCAAGAAATATTAAATCTATTCCAATTGCAATGAAAGAAGTTACTCCAGAACTTGTTGAAGGAAAGTCAGAATGGGAACTTTTAAATTTAAGTGTTTGTGAGATACTTGATTTAATGGATAAAGCAGGAGATAAGTTAGATGAAATAAAAGAACATTCAGCTAGAGGTATGGGAGATAAGATAAGAAAACTTGGAAAGTGGTTAATACCTCAAACTAAACATTATTCATGGCTTAAGGCAGCAGATATTTTAGGGCTTGGAGTTGAAGCTGTTGTTCCTGTAAAAGTAGATAACAATTATAGAATGGATATGAATGAACTTAGAAAAACTATAGATGAAATTACGAAGAATAATATTCCAATACTTGGAGTTGTAGGAGTTGTCGGTTCAACAGAAGAAGGAGCAGTTGATCATATTGATGAGATTGCTAAAATAAGAGATGAGTTTTCAAAGAAAGGAATAAATTTTTATATACATGTAGATGCAGCTTATGGTGGCTATGCTAGATCTATATTTTTAGATGAAGATTATTCATTTATTGAAAAAGATAAGTTACATAATAAAATGTTAGAACATGGTGCTATATTAGATAATAATACAACATGGCCTTCAAGTGATGTTTATAATGCTTTTAAGGCAATGGAAAAAGCAGATACAATTACAATAGATCCACATAAAATGGGATATATACCTTATTCAGCAGGAGGAATAATAGTAAAAGATAAAAGAATGAGAGATTCTATATCTTATTTTGCAACTTATGTATTTGAAAAGGGTGCAGATATTCCATCGCTTCTTGGAGCTTTTATGCTTGAAGGTTCAAAGGCAGGTGCAACTGCAGCTTCAGTTTGGACTGCACATAAAGTTTTACCACTTAATATAACTGGATATGGAAAACTTATTGGAGCTGGAAATGAAGGAGCTTATAAATTATATGAAAAAATCAAAAATCAAAAATCATATAATATTGGAGATAAAATAGTAGATATATATCCTTTAGTTTTACCAGATTTTAATATGGTTGATTTTGTTTTTAATATTAGAGGTAATAAGGATTTAAAATTAATGAATGATTTAAATCATGATTTTTATGAAGAAGCTTCTTATGTTAAAGAAGAATTATACGTAAATGATTTTTTAACTTCTCATACTGATTTTACATTTGAAGACTATGGAGATTCTCCCCTTAGCTTTGTTGAAGGATGTGGAATTCCAAAAGAAGAATGGGATAAAGTTAAGAAGGTAACAATATTAAGAGCCTGTGTTTTATCACCATTTTTAAACTGCGAAAAGGTATTTGATGAATATATGGAAAAGATGGATAAAGCAATAGTTGAAAAACTTCAAAATATTCTTAAAAACAAAGAATTTTAAAGGGAAAATCTAAAAAATATATTTATTGAATAAAGAAGAATTATAATATATAATTAACCAATGAGAAATATTAAAATTAAATATAATTGATTATAGGTGAATAAATTAATTATTTTAAAAGGGAAAATGGTGAAAGTCCATTACAGCCCCCGCTACTGTAAAAGGCTACTAATTTAAAATAACCACTGAATAAAAATATTTGGGAAGGGTTAAATTGGGATGAACCTTAAGTCAGGAAACCTGCCTATAGTTATTAGCTATTCTTCGGAGGGAAGTTAAATAGATAAATGTTTGATTAAAATTTTAGAACTTTTTTATCTTGTGTTACTATATAAGCACTTTTATCTTCGTTGATAAAAGTGCTTTTTATAATTCACTAAAATTTAATTAAGTTAATAAAGTAAATTTTTAGAGGTGAAATATGAAAAAAGCAATATTAGTAGTAAGTTTTGGTACAAGCCATTTAGATGCTTTAGAAAACTCTATTGAAAAAATTGAATTAGAAATTAAAGAAAAATTCAAAGGCTATGATATTTTTAGAGCCTTTACATCTCATATGATAATAAATAAGTTAAAAAGAGTACATAATATAGAAATTGACACCCCAGAAAAAGTTTTACATAAGTTGAAAGAATTAGAATATGATGAAGTTTTAGTTCAGCCACTTCATATAATACCAGGCGAAGAATATGATTACGTTAAGGGAAATGTAATTAAATTCGAAAAATATTTTAATATTATGAAATTTGGAAGACCTATATTTTTCTATCAAGGAGAGGGAGAACTTCCAAATGATTATTCAATATTCATAGATAGTATAAGTGAATTATTAGAATGTGATGAAGATGAAGGAGTAATATTATTTGGACATGGAAGTTATCATTATTCTAATGCAGTATATGGTGCACTTCAAGCAATGCTTTATGATGAAGATTATGAAAGAGCTTTTGTTGGAACAGTAGAAGGTTATCCAACATTAGATAGTGCATTAAAGAGAATTGAAAAGAAAAATATAAAAAAGATAAAACTAATTCCATTAATGGTTGTTGCAGGAGATCATGTTAAAAATGATATGGCTTCAGATGAAGAGGATTCATGGAAGTCAATATTAGAAAGTAAAGGAATAGAAGTTAATGCATATGTACATGGTTTAGGAGAAAAAGAAGAATTTAGAAAAATATATTTAAATCATATAGATGATATGCTTAATGATACTTACTTAGGCTTAGGTGAAACTAAAAAAATATCTAAATAAGTATAAGGAGGATTTACATGAAATCTTTAATTATTGCTTCAAACAGAAGTGGTGGAGGAAAGACTACTTTTACATTAGCCTTAATGAATTCTTTAATTAAAAAAGGTTTTGATGTTCAAGGCTTTAAAGTAGGACCAGATTATATAGATGGAGCTTTTCATAAATTTATAACAGGAAAGCCATCAAGAAATTTAGATATATTTTTAATGGGGAATGATGGAGTAGAACATACCTATTCTAAAGGGAAAGGAGACCTTGGAGTAATTGAAGGGGTTATGGGCTTATATGATGGAAAAGGTATTGATACATTTGGTTCAACTTATCATATATCTAAAAAGCTTAATGATATGCCAATTCTTTTAGTAATTACTCCAGGTGCTCAAAGCGTTACTTTATGTGCTGAAATTAATGGTTTAATTAATTTTAAAAAGGCAAACATTGTAGGTGTAGTATTAAATTCAATAAGTGAAAGTTATTATACTTTATTAAAGGCTGCCATAGAGAAAAATTGTAATTTAAAAGTTTTTGGATTTATTCCAAAGGATGAAAACTTAAATTTAAAAAGTAGACATCTTGGATTAGTTCAAAGTGTTGAAGTTGATAATTTAAGAGAAAAAATAAATTATGCAAGTAAGCTTTTAGAGGAAAATATAAATTTAAATGGATTAATAGATGAATTTAAAGAATATAAAGCTAAAGAAATGAATTATAATCTTAAAAACAAAGGGATTAAAATAGGAGTTGCTAAAGATAAAGCCTTTAGTTTTTATTATGAGGAAAATCTAGAACTTTTAAAAGAAGTAGGAGAGGTTATTTATTTTAGTCCATTAAAGGATAAAGAATTACCAAAGAATTTAGACTTTTTATATTTTGGAGGAGGCTATCCTGAAATATTTAAAGAGGAACTTTCTAAAAATAAATCTATGAGAAAAAGTATAAAAACTGCTTTGGATAATGGAATGAGATGTTTTGGAGAGTGTGGAGGTCTTATGTATCTAACAGAAAATATTGAAGGTTACGATATGGTAGGCTTTTTTAAAGGAAATAGTGAAATGACAAAAAGGCTTCAAAGATTTGGTTATGCAAAGTTAACATTAAATAATGAAGGGTCTTGTTATAGCATTAATTGTCACGAATTTCACAAATCTAAAGTTAATTTAGAAGAAAATAAAGTATATAAGGTAGAAAAAGAAAATTACTTAGGAAATAAAAGTGAGTGGAGCTGTGGTTATAAAAAAAATAATGTTATAGCTGGTTATCCTCATGTTAATTTTTTAGGAAATATTGAATTTTTTAAAGAAATTATAGGATATAAAAATTATTAAAAGGTAGGTGAATTTTAGAGAGAATATTTAAGTTCTCTCTAAATTTAATATGGATTATATAAAGAACCCTATGGGAATAGAAAAAAGAAGTTTTGAAATTATAGGAAGTGAACTTGGAGAACATAATTTTACAAAGGAAGAACTTCTTATAGTAAAGAGAGTTATACATACAACTGCTGATTTTGAATATAAAAATTTATTAGAAATAAGTGAAGGTGCTATAGATAAAGCAAAGGAAGTATTTAAAAAGGGAGGAAAGCTTTATACTGATACTAATATGATTTTATCAGGAATAAATAAAAGAGCTTTAAAGGCATTAAATTCAGATGCAATTTGCTATGTTAATTTAGATGAAGTACATACTTTAGCAAAGGAAAGAGGAATAACACGTTCTATGGCAGGGGTTGAGAAGGCTTGCAAAGAAGGTGTTGATATATTTGTTTTTGGAAATGCACCAACAGCTCTTTTTAAATTAAGAGAACTTATAGAAAGTGGAGAAGCCAATCCAAAACTTATAATTGCTGTTCCAGTTGGATTTGTTGGAGCTGCTGAAAGTAAGGAAGGATTAGATTCTTTAAAGATTCCTTATATAAGAGTTAAAGGAAGAAAAGGTGGAAGTACTGTTGCAACTGCAATTGTTAATGCTCTTATGTACATGCTTTATGAAAGGTAGTAATAAATATGCTTGATTTATATGTTGAAAGCGATGGGAAAAAGTTAAGATGCGGTTATACAACAGGTTCCTGTGCAGCAGCTGCAGCTAAAGCAGCAACGTTTATGCTATTTAATAATGAAATAATTGAGTCAGTTAAAATTGATACTCCAAAGGGAATAAAACTTAATTTAGAAATAAATGAAATAAAAAGAGGAAAAGATTTCGTAGCTTGTTCAATAATTAAAGATGGTGGAGATGATATTGATGCAACTACTGGAATAGATATATGGGCTGAAGCTAAAATTATTGAAAAGGGATATTTACTAAAGGGTGGAAAAGGTGTTGGCATTATAACAAAAGATGGACTTTTTATTCCTAAGGGAGAACCTGCAATAAATAAAGTTCCAAGAGAATGTATAAAAAGAGAAGTATTAAGTGTATTGCCTGAAAATAAAGGTGTTGAAATAACAATTTCAGTACCAAAGGGTGAAGAGGTTGCTAAAAAAACCTTTAATCCAAGACTTGGAATAGTAGGTGGAATATCTATTCTTGGAACTACTGGGATTGTATATCCAATGTCAGAGGATGCCTTAAAAGCATCAGTTAAACTAGAAATAAACCAAAAGGCTTTAAATAATAAAAGACTTGTATTAACCTTTGGAAATATGGGAGAAAGGTTATGCAAAGAACTTGGATTTAAAGAAAATGAAACAGTAATTATTTCAAATTATGTAGGTTATGCTCTAGAGTGCTGTGCTAGTTTAAAAATAAAAGATATAATTTTAGTAGGGCATATAGGGAAAATTAGTAAGGTAGCCTATGGTTGTTTTAATACTCATAGTAGAGTAAGTGATGTAAGACTTGAAGTTATAGCTTTAGAACTTGCACTACTTGGATATGATATTTCCCTTGTAAAGGAAGTTTTAAATCAGAAAACTTCAGAGGGGGCTGTTAAATTATTAGGAAAAGGCTTTAATAATTTATATGAAAATATAGGAATTAAAATAAAAGAGAGATTAGAATTATATACTTACAATGAAATTAATTGTGATGTTGTAATGTATTACGATCCTTCTAATCCAAAAGTATTATGGAGCTCATTAAAGGAGGATAATATATGATTTATATAGTTGGTATTGGACCTGGAAATTATGAATATATTCTTCCAAAGGCTAAAGAAATATTAAATAAAAGTCATAAGATTATAGGCTTTGATAGAGCCATTTCTTCTATAGATTTTATAAAAAAAGAAAAAATAGTAGTAAAGTCTTTAAAAGAAATATTAAATAAAATAGAAGAAAATAAAAATTTAAATATTTCAGTAATATCATCAGGAGATCCAACATTTTATGGAATAACAAATTATTTAAATAATAAAATAAAAAATCCTATAGAAATAATACCTGGAATTAGTTCCTTTCAATATTTAACTAGTAAAGTAGGAGTTATGTGGAGTAATGCCTATTTAGGAAGTCTTCATGGAAGGGAAGAGGAATTTTTAATTAAGGTAAAAGAAAATAATATATCTATTTGGCTTACAGATAAAATAAACAATCCAAGTAGATTATGTGAAATATTATGTGAAAATAATATTAAGGCAAAGGTTACAATAGGAGAAAATTTATCCTATGATGATGAAAAAATAACTATAGGAGATCCAAAGGTTTTAAGATTAGAAAATTATGATAGTTTATCAGTTGTAATAATTGAAAAACTTTAATAAAGGAGAAAATTATGAAGTTTATAAAGGATGAAGAATTTATAAGAGGAAATTGTCCAATGACAAAGGAAGATATAAGAATAAATTCAATTTCTAAACTTGATTTAGAAAAAGATTTTAACTTATTAGACATTGGCAGTGGAACAGGGTCAATTTCAATTCAATGTGCTAAAATTGTAACTGAAGGAAAAGTATATTCAATAGAAAAAGATATTGATGCTATAGAAGTTACAAAAAAAAATATAGACAAGTTTAATTGCAAAAATATAGAACTATTTGAAGGAGATGCAATAAACTATTTAAATAAATTTATAGAGGATAAAAAGAAATTTAATTCTATATTTATTGGAGGTTCTGGTGGAAGTTTAGAAGAAATTATAAACTTATCAGATAAATTGCTTATAAATTCAGGGAAAATTGTAATGAACTTTATAACTTTAAAAAATGTTTATGAAGCAATTTTAGTAATAGAAAATTTAGGATATAAGGTGGATGTATCAATGCTTCAAGTAAGTAAATCTAAAGGTAAGAGTTTAATGCTTATAGCAAATAATCCAATATTTATAGTTGAATGCAGGAAGGAAGAAAATAAATAAATGGCAAAATTATATGGAATAGGTGTAGGACCTGGAGATAAAGAGCTTTTAACAATAAAGGCAGTAAAGGCTATTAGTGAATGTGATATTATTGTAGCACCAGTTGCAGTAGAAGGTGCAGAAAGTGTTGCATTAGAAATTGCAAAGGATTATATAAAAGATAATTGTGAAGTTGTTTTAAAACATTTTCCGATGGGAAAAAAGGATAGAGTTATAAAAGCTAAAGAAGCTTATGAATATATAAGAAGTGAAATAGAAAAGGGAAAGACAGTAGGATTTTTAACTATTGGAGACCCTTATGTTTACAGTACATATATTCATATGTTAAAGCATATGAAAGAAAGTGGAATAGAAGTTAGTACAATACCTGGAGTAACTTCTTTTTGTGCAGCAGCTAGTTTAGTTAATAGAACACTTGTTATAGGAAATGAACCACTTTTAATATTGCCAGCAGCTAGAGTTACTGATATAAAGGATGAAAAGTATGTTGTAATAATGAAGGTATATAAAAGAGAAGAGGAAGTTGTAAACTTTTTAGAGGAAAAGGGCTTTGATTATGTATGTGTACATAAAGTTGGAAGAGAAGGCGAAAGAATATTAGAAAATAAAGAAGATATAATAAATTCAAGAGAATATATGTCTTTAATTATTGCAAGTAGAGATTAAGAGGAGGAAAAATAATGGTTTATTTTATAGGGGCAGGTCCAGGAGATGTTGATTTAATAACAGTAAAGGGAAGAGAAACTTTAGAAAAGGCAGATGTAGTTATATATGCAGGTTCATTAGTTTCTAAGGAGCATTTAAAGTTTTGCAAACCTTCAGCAAAAATATATAATTCAGCTAAGATGACATTAGATGAAGTTATAGATGTTATGAAAGAAAATAAAGATAAGGTTATAGTAAGATTACATACAGGAGACCCTGCAATATATGGAGCAATAAAAGAGCAAATGGATGAACTCCAAAAATACAATATTGAATATAAAGTTATTCCAGGAGTAAGTTCTTTTACAGCAGCAGCTTCAGTTATAAAGAAAGAATTTACCCTTCCAAGTATAACTCAAACAGTAATACTTACTAGAGTAGAGGGAAGAACTCCAGTTCCAGAGGAAGAAGACTTAGAAAAGCTTGCAAGTATTGGAGCATCAATGGCAATATTCTTATCTATTTCAATGATTGATAAGGTTGTAGCTAAACTTAGACGTGGATATGGAAGAAATGTTAACATTGCAGTTGTTGAAAGAGCAACTTGGGAAGATGAAAGAGTAATTCTTGGAACTTTAGATGATATAAGTGAAAAGGTAAAGAAAGCTGGAATTACAAAGTGTGCTCAAATTTTAGTTGGAGACTTTATAAATTGTCAGTATGAAAAAAGTAAATTATATGATAAATCATTCACTCATATGTTTAGAGAGGCTAAGGAGTAAAACATATGATTGGAGTTATTAGTGTTACAGAAAAGGGAAACAAAATAGCTGAAAAAATAAATGAAAAACTTAATGGTAAAGTATTTTTTAAATCTAGAGAAAATCTAGATTTAAAAAATGTAACTAAAGATTTTATGGAAAATCTTGAAGGAATTATATTTATAAGTTCTACAGGAATTGCTATAAGACTTACAGCACCATATTTAAAAGGAAAATCAAAAGACCCTGCAATAGTTGTTGTTGATGTAAATAATAACTTTACTATAAGTTTATTAAGTGGACATTTAGGAGGAGCAAATGAGTTAACTCTTAAAGTTTCTAGTATATTAAATAATACTCCAGTTATAACAACAGCTACAGATGGAATGAACTTAGAAGCTCCAGATATGATTGCAAAAAATAATAATTTAATTATAGATAATTTAAATGTATGCAAAAATATTGCCTCTCTTCTTGTAAATGGTAATAAAGTTTACTTTAAAGATGATAAGGAATTAATAAAATTACCAAAGGGATATATAAAAACTAGAGAAGTTAAAAACAATACCCTTTGGATTACAAATAAATTAGATAATAAAAATGAAGATAATACATTAAGACTTCTAAGAAAAGATGTAATACTAGGTATAGGATGCAGAAAAGATACAGATAGCAATAAATTAAAAAAATTTGTCCTTAAAACATTAAAAGAAAATAATTATGATGAAAGAGCAGTTAAAATTATAGGTTCTATAGATGTTAAAAAAAATGAACAGGCAATAATAGACCTTGCAAAATATTTTAATTGTGAATTTAAAACTTTTAATAAAGATGAAATAAATTCTGTAGATTGTGACTATGAGGAAAGTGATTTTGTATTTAAAACAGTAGGAGTTAAGGGAGTTTGTGAACCTGTTGTACATCTTTTAGGTGGAGAAGTTACTTTAAAGAAAACAAAATATGAAGGAATGACTCTTTCAATTGGAGAAGAAATAGTAAACAAAAAAGGAGAATAAATTAATGGGAAAATTATATGTAGTAGGAATAGGACCAGGTGGTCTTGAACATATGACAATGAAGGCAAGAGATACAATATTAAATTGTGATATTATAGTTGGATATACAAAATATATAGAGATGGTAGAAGACTTAATAGAAGGTAAGGAAGTTTATAAAACAGGTATGAGAGGGGAAGTTTTAAGATGCCAAAAAGCATTAGAACTTTCTAAGGATAAAGATGTTTGTTTAATAAGTACTGGAGATGCTGGAATATATGGAATGGCTGGACTTATATTAGAACTTAAAAAGGATGAAGAAGTTATTATAGTTCCAGGGCTTACAGCATCAAGTGCAGCAGGTTCTGTAGTTGGAGCACCACTTATGCACGATAACTGTAATATTAGTTTAAGTGATTTAATGACACCTTATGAAGAAATTAAAAAGAGAGTAAAGCTTGCAGCCGAAGGAGACTTTATAATTTCTTTATATAATCCAAAAAGTAAAGGTAGACCAGGATATTTAAAGGAATGTTTAGATATAATTAGAAATTATAGAAAAGATAATACTCCTATTGCTGTTGTAAAAAATGCCTTAAGAGATGATATGAGTTATACTATAACAACTTTAGATAAATTTGATACTGAAATAGTTGATATGATGAGTATTGTTATAATTGGAAATTCAAAAAGTTATATTAAGGATAATAAATTTATAACACCTAGAGGATATAAAATAGAGGAAAAGTAATGATTGGATTTATATTAGGTACTTCTGAAGGGAAAAAAATATTAAAAAGTATAAATAATTATACAGATAAAATAGTTGTTTCAACAGCTACAGAGTATGGTGGAGAATTACTTAAAAGTTATAAAATGAAACATTTAAATACTAAACCACTAGACAAGGATGGATTAATAAATTTAATAAAGGAATTTAATATAAAGGTGTTAGTTGATGCCTCTCATCCTTATGCAACAGAGGTTAGTAAAAATGGAATGGAAGCTTCAAAGGAAACAAATATAGATTATATTCGCTATGAAAGGGAAGGAATAATTAGTAATTCAAATAGTGAAAATATAATAAAAATTAAAGGTTATGATGAATTAAAGGAAGTTTTAGAAAAAATTCCAGGAAATATACTAAATACAACTGGAAGTAGAAATATAAAAAATATTATTAATTTAAATTGCAAAAATAGAATTATCCACAGAGTGCTTCCATCACCTAAAATACTCGAAGAAATAATAAATTTAGGAGTTGACATTTCTGATATTATAGCCATGAAAGGTCCTGTAAGTTATGAAATGAATATGGGATTTATAGATCAATATAATGTAAAAGCAATAATAACTAAAGACAGTGGATTAGCTGGAGGGGTAGAGGAGAAACTTAAAGCCTCAATAGATAAAAATATAAAGCTTATAGTAATAGAAAAGCCTAAAATAAAATATGGAAATACTTTTTATAAAGAAGAAGAATTAGTTAATTATTTAGTAAATAATTATAAATTTTAAAAGTAAATTAGGAGCTTTAATATGATTGAAATAATAATAGGATACATAGGGGATTTAATAATAGGAGATCCACAAAATCCTTTTCACCCAATTAGAGGAATTGGAAAACTTGCAAAGGTTAGTGAAAATATATTTAGAAAAATATTTAGAAATAAACTTAAATTAGCAGGTCTTTTAACTTGGCTTACTGTTGTATTAATAGTATTTTTCTTAAATATTTTTATAATACAGGGACTTGGGATTATAAGTCCATATCTTTCAATAGCTTATAGTGGAATAGCTATTTATTTTTGTTTATCTACAAAAGCTTTAAAGGTTGAAGGTTTAAAGGTAATAAAATATTTAAGAGAAAATGATATTAATGGAGCTAGAAAACAGTTATCTTACATAGTTGGAAGGGATACAGAAAGTTTAGATGAAGAGGGAATAACAAAGGCTGTTATTGAGACTATAGCAGAAAATTTATCAGATGGAATAATAGCACCATTATTTTTTGGAGGAATATTTGGAGCACCACTTATGTTTTTATATAAGGCAGTAAATACAATGGACTCTATGTTTGGATATAAAAATGATAAGTATAAAGATTTTGGATATTTTCCTGCAAAACTTGATGATGTATTTAATTATATACCAGCTAGGTTATCTTCATATCTAATTATAATAGCTGCATTTTTATTAAGATTAGATTATAAAAATGCCTTTAAAATTTACAAAAGAGATAAAAATAATCATACAAGTCCAAATAGTGCTCATCCAGAATCAGCAGTAGCAGGAGCTTTAGATATAAGACTTGGAGGAGCAAATTATTATTTTGGTAAATTAGTAAAAAAGCCTGAAATAGGAGATCCATTAAAGAAAATAACTTTAAAAGATGTGGATTTGGCTAATAAAATATTATATTTAACTTCATTTCTAGGAGTTATAGTAGCTTGTATAATAAGCAAGATTATAGAGGTGATTTAATTTTGAAAAAATCTGTTCATGGTGGAAATATTGATGAAATTTGTAGAAAATATAATATAAGTAAGGATGAAATTACTGATTTTTCAGCAAATATAAATCCATTAGGACTTAATGAAAATATAAAAAATTCAATAATAAATAGTATAGAAGAAATAATACATTATCCAGATATAACGTATCTTTTTCTTAAAGAAGAAATAGTTAGATCAGAGAGAATAAATATAGAAAATTTATTTTTAGGAAATGGTGCAGCTGAATGTATATTTAATTTAGTTAGAGGAATGAAACCTAAAAAAACACTTCTTTTAGCTCCAACTTTTTCAGAATATGAGGAAGCTGTTAAAAGTGTAGATGGAAATATAGAATATCTTTTATTAAAGGAAGAAGAGAATTTTAAATTAAATGAAAGGTTAATAGATAGATTAGATGAAAGCTTAGACCTTTTATTTATATGTAATCCTAATAATCCAACAGGAGTTATAACAAAAAAAGATTATTTAGAAAAGGTAATTAAAAGGGCAAAGGAATTAAATATTTATGTTACCCTTGATGAATCTTTTTTAGACTTTGTAGAGGATAAAGAAAAATATTCAGTACTTAATTTAATAGGTAAATATGATAATTTAATAGTTATAAAATCTTTAACTAAGTTTTATGCAATTCCAGGTCTTAGAATAGGTTTTGGAGTTACAAATAATAAGGAATTATTAAATAAAATAAATAAAGTTACCATGTCTTGGAATGTAAATACATTAGCAGAAATTGCAGCAACAAAAGGATTAAAAGAAGAAAACTATAAAAAAGAAAGTATTAATTATGTAAATGCTGAAAGGGAATATTTATATAATAATTTAAAAAATATAGATAATATAAAGGTTTTTAAGCCATCAGTTAATTTTATATTTTTTAAGATAAATTTAAATATAGATTTAAAGGAAGAGCTTTTAAAGTATGGGATTTTAATTAGAAGTTGTAATAATTATAAAGGGTTAGATAATAAGTTTTATAGAATTGCAGTTAGAACAAGGATGGAAAACAATAAAATAATAAATGCTTTAAATAAGGTTTTTAATAATGAAAGATAAAAAAGTTTTAATAATTTTAGATGGATATTTTGAAAATACAAGTGAAATAAAAGATATTATAAACTTAAATTTTGAAAAATTACAAAAGAAAAGTAAATTTTTTTATAGAGGACAAATAGATAACTCCCTATTAGAATATGATGTTGACAGTTTAAATTGTATATTTAATATTTTAGGATATTCGCCAAAGGAAAATAAAATATATGAAAGGGCTTATTTTGAGGCTCTTTCAATGGGATATAACCTGAGTTTAGATAAATCCCTTTTAAGATGCAATTTAGTAAAAGTCAATAATGGAAGATTAATAGATTTTACAGGGGGATTATCTACAAAGGATATGGATTTACTTATTAGTAAATTTATAGATAACCTTAAAGATAAAAAGGAGTTTAATAAATATTTTAATCTTCTTCATTGTGACTCCTATAGAAATTTACTTTTTGTAAATGAAAAATATGAAAAGTTAAATAATATAGTATTTTTAAAACCTCATAGCAATGTAGGAGAATATATAAAGGATATATTACCTAAAATGCAGGGAGAAAATAGTGAAAGCTTAAATTTATTACTTAAATTTATAAAATTTTCTTATAATTATTTTAAAACCTTAGGTTATGAAGGTTTAATGTTATATCCTTGGGGACTTTCTAAAAGGTCAGAAATTGCTCCTTTAACTGAAAAGTACAATATAAATGGAGGGGTGATTTCCGGAATTGATTTAGTAAAAGGAATGGGTAAATCACTAGGCTTAAAGGTTATAAAGCTAAAGGAATCAACAGGAGATTATGACACTTCATTAATAGAAAAATTTAATAAGGCTAAGGAAAACTTAAATAATTTAGACTTTTTACTTATACATATAAATGGATGTGATGAAATAGCTCATAGAAAAGATACTAAAGGAAAAGTCTTATTTTTAGAAAAAATATTTAAGGAATTAATTAATCCATTAGTAGAAGAGATTAATAAAAAATATAATTATTCTTTATTAATAACAGGAGATCATATAACTAATTCACTAACTGGTAATCATGAAAGAGGAAAGGGGGAATTTTTGCTATTAAATTCTAAAGAGAAAAACATAAATTTTCATAGTGAAAGTAAAGAGTTAATAAACTTAATTTTTATTTAAAAGGATTGATAAGATGAAATCTAAAGGAATAATGTTACTTGGAACAGCCTCATCAGTAGGAAAAAGCACATTAGCTGCGGCGATTTGTAGATATTTTACTAATAAATCTTTAAAGGTTTGTCCATTTAAGGCTATGAATATATCCTTAAACTCCTTTGTTACAGAGGATGGACTTGAAATGGGAAGAGCACAAGTTGTTCAGGCAGAGGCTTGCAATATAAAGCCAAAGGCTTTTATGAATCCATTACTTTTAAAGCCAAATGGAGGAAAGACTCAAGTTATTGTAAATGGAAAAGTTAAATTTATAATGGATGCCTATAAGTATAAAGAAATAAATAAAGAATTAAAAAAGGAAGTTTTAAATACTTATAATTCTATAAAAGATAAATATGATTTATTAGTACTTGAAGGTTCAGGAAGCTGTGCTGAAATTAATTTAAAAGAAACTGATATAGCTAATATGGAAATGGCTAAAATGGCAGATGTACCTGTAATATTAGTAGCTGATATAGATAGAGGTGGAGTGTTTGCCTCTGTTGTTGGAACTATTATGTTATTAGATGAAGAGGACAGAAAGAGAGTTAAAGGTGTAATAATAAATAAATTTAGAGGAAGAGTAGATTTATTTAAAGATGCTATGAAACAATTAGAGGATATAATAAATATTCCAGTTCTTGGTGTTATGCCTTATTGTAAATTAGATATTGAAGATGAGGATGGAGTAAGTGAAAAAATATTAAAAAATAACAGCAATAATAAAGGAAAAATAGATATAGCTATAATTAAACTTTCTCATATGTCTAACTTTACTGATTTTAATAATTTAGAGAGAAATGAGGATTTAAATGTAAGGTATGTTAATAATATTAATGACCTTAAAAACCCTCATATGATAATAATTCCTGGAAGTAAAAATACTATTGAAGATTTAAAAATATTAAAGAGAAATGGAATCTTTAATAAAATAAAGGAGTTAAACTCTAAAGGGACTTTAGTTTTTGGAGTTTGTGGTGGTTATCAAATTCTTGGAGAAAAGATTATAGATAATAACCAAATAGAAGGAAATGTATCAGAAGAAGAAGGATTATCTTTATTAAAGTTTAAAACTAAATTTAATAAAGATAAAACAACTCTTCAAACTAAGGCAAAGGTTAATGGAAAAACATCTTTTGGAGAAGAATTTGAAGGTATAAAATTAGAAGGTTATGAAATACATAATGGAGTTAATGAATATGATGATGAAATAATACCTTTTATTCTTGATGAAAATAATAGAATTATTGGATCAGTTAATAAAAAGGGAACAGTTGTTGGAACTTATCTTCATGGAATTTTTGATTCTGATGAATTTAATTTAAAGTTACTAAATTATATAGGAAAGAAAAATAATATAGAACTTAATAGTAAAAAGAAGTCTTCTTACAAAGATCATAAGAATAATGAATATAACAAACTGGCAAAACTTTTAGAAGAAAATATAGATATAGAAAAATTAGAAAAAATAATATTTTAATAGTGAATAATATTACCTCTTTAAGATAAAAACTAATTATGTATAGAATAAATTTATTTAAGGAGAGTGTATATTATGGAATCTATAAAAAAACATTTATTAGATGGAACATTAGAACAGTACAATAATAATGTAGTACCTAAAGTACCAGTTTTTGCAGGAGAAGATATAACATCAGAAGTTTATTATTTTAAGCCTAACCAAGTATTAAAAGAACATAGACATCCAAATGGAGAGCAAATATTTATTTTCTTAAAGGGTTCAGGCAAAATGATAGTTAATGATAAAGGATATGATGTTAATGAAGGAAGCACTGTATTTGTAAAAAAAGGAGAATGGCATGAAATTATTAATGGAACTGTTGAAGAAATGATTGCTGTTCAAGTAACTAAAGCAAATGCAGGAGCTGAATATAAGTAAATATATTTAATTAAAATTATGTTTAAAAGGTTTAGATTAATATTTTTTAATTTAAGCCTTTTTTTATTTTTAGGTGGAAATGATTATTTACAAAAATTATAATAATAAAAAATAAAATGAAAAAATGTAAAAAAGAAAATAATTATAATAAAAAGAGCATATTAAGTGCTCTTATTTTTAAAAAATTATAAAATATAATTATAAAAATAATGAAAAGAATTATATAAATTTGTAAACATATATTGCAAAACGGTTTACCATATAATATCATTTAAATATGTGATTAAAAAATTAACACAAAAATTAACAAAAGGGGATGGCTTTTTTATGAGGAAAAGCAAAGAAATAACAAAAATGTTAGTATTAACAGCTTTGGTTTCTACAATGACTGTAACAAGTGTTTTAGGAACTACTACTGTAAATGCGGCTACTTTAAATGGAAAAGATAAAAATATTTCTTCTCAAAAGGAAGAAGATCAAGGAAAAATAATCGAAAAGGTTAGGTTAAGATGGAAAAATGATTTAACTGGTGGGGACACAATTGATGTAAAAAATCCTGTTATAGCTAAAAAAATAGCTTCTTATGAAACACAAACTACTAAAGTTTTAGAAACTATGAATATGGATAAGCAAAAAAAATGGCTATGGAAAAATTATAGTAATTATAAAAAGAATCCAGCTGAAATAGTTAAAATGTTAGATAATGTAATAGCTATGGCAAAAGCTTATAACTTACCTAATAATAAGTATTATCATAATGAAGAACTTAAGAAAAAGATAATATATGCTTTAGATTGGATAAATGAAAACGCATACAATAACAAAGTTGAACAATATGGAAACTGGTGGGACTGGCAAATTGGTATACCAGGAAGATTAAATGATGCAGTCATATTAATGTATGATGATTTATCAGAAAAACAAATAAAAAATTATATGGATGCAATACAGAAATTTATACCAAGAATTGATCCAGGTGGTAAACATTTTACTGGAGCTAATCTAGCAGATACATGCCTAAATAAACTTCTTCAAGGAGTTATTTCAAAAGATCCAAAAAAAATAAAGGAAGCATCTGATGGTATTGTAAGTGTATTTAATTATGTTACTAATGGAGATGGATTTTATCCTGATGGTTCATATGTACAACATGGAGTAATAGCTTATACTGGATCTTATGGGGCTGTTTTGATAAACAAGGTTTCAAATTTAATGTATTTACTAGAAGGTACTCCATGGGCTATAAAGTCAAAAAATAAAGATAATATTTATAAATGGATATTTGATAGTTTTGATCCTATAGTTTATAAAGGATATGTTATGGATATGGTTTGTGGAAGATCAATATCAAGACCAAAGGATAATGGATATAATAAGACTTCTGGAATTATAGAAGGTATGATGAAACTTTCAATGATTTCAGATGAAGCTACATCAAGAAAAATATTAAGTTTAGTTAAAGAATGGGCTAATGAAGCGTCAAGTGTAATCGATTTTGGTACAAAGTTTAAGTCAATAAATTCAACAAATAAATTTTATAAGATGATGAAAGATAGTAGTATAGTACCAACAAAACAAGGAGATCATGATTATGAATTAAATATGATGGATAAAACTATTCATGAAAGAGCAAATTATTCATTGGCTATATCAAGAAGCTCAAGTAGAATAAGTAAATATGAGTTTATGAATAAAGAAAATTTAAAGCCTTGGTTCCAAGGAGATGGAATGACATATCTTTATAATAGTGATTTAACTCAATTCTCAGAAGATTTTTGGCCAACAGTAGATCCATATAGATTACCAGGAACAACTATAGATACAAGAAAAAGAGCTGACAAAAAAATACTTGAAGGAGTAGATCCAGCATCATCCCTTCAAGACCAAGTTTATTATGAACTTACAAATAGTAATTGGTCAGGAGGAAGTAGTCTTGGTAAATATGGAGTTTCAGGAATGAAAATAAGTAATAAACATGACGCATTAACTGCAAATAAATCTTGGTTTATGCTTGATGATGAAATTGTTGCATTAGGTTCAGGAATAACAGATAAAGATAACTATGGAGTAGAGACTATAGTAGAAAATAGAAAAATAAAGAAAGATGGATCAAATAAATTTGTTGTAAATGGAAAAACAGAAGTTAATTCTTTAGGAGATAAAGGAGAAGTAAAAAATGCTAAATGGGCTTATCTTCAAGGAAATAATAATGATTCAAGTATAGGATACTATTTCCCAAAAGGAGAAGATATTAATCTAATAAGGGATAAAAGAAATGGAAATTGGTTAGATATAAATAAAGGAAATGCTTCAATAGACAAGAAAGTATCAAATAATTATTTAACTATGTATATTAATCATGGCAAAGATATAAAAAATAAAGAATATAGTTACGTATTATTACCAGGGAAGTCAGAAAAGCAAGTTGAAGAATATTCAAAAAACTCTAAAATTGAAATTTTAAGAAATGATGATAAAGTAAGTGGAGTAAAGCATAATGGTTTAAATATAGAAGGGGCAAACTTCTGGGTAGATGGCAAAAACACATCAGGGTCAATAACTTCAAATAAAAAGTCATCAATAATTATTAAAGAGGATAAAGATAAAGTATTAAATATTGCAGTATCTGATCCTACATTTAAAGGAGATAAGATTTCAGTAGAAATAAATAAGCCAGGAGTTAAAGTTATTTCTAAAGATGATAGAATATCAAATGTAAAATTAAATGATGGAAAAATTTCCTTTGATGTAAATACTAAAGATGCTGGTGGAAGAAGTATTAATTTGGCTGTTAAATTAGATAATAATAAAAAACAAGATGACAAAGATGTTGTTTCTAAAAATGATAAAAATAAAGTAGAAAATAAAATTTCAAATAAATCTAATGGAGTAAAAGACAATAATAAGGTAAATGATTTAAAAAATAAAAATGATAAAACAAAAAAAGAAGTTAAAAACAAATCTTCAAACAAGATACTTCCAGCAACAGGAATTACAGCAGATATGGAAGGATTATTTGCAGCTGGAGCCTCATTAGTTGTAGCTGGAATTTCAATTTTAAAGAGGAAAAGAAACAGATAATAGATAATTTATAATAAAAATGTGTAGATATTTTCTACACATTTTTATTATAATATATTTACAGCATATATAAATTATTAATATAATAAATATGATATAATATTTATATTATTTATGACATAAAAAATTAAAATACAAAACAAAGGAGTACATTATGAGAGTAGTTTACAAAAATCCAAAAGAATTAGCAACTTGCTTAAAAGACTTAGTCGATCAATATTTAGATAATCTTATGACTTATGAAAAATTAAAAGATAAGATAACTAAAATTGTAAATGCTAATAAAAATAGTGTATATAAGGATGGTCATATGCCAGCTAAGCTAGCTAACATATTAGAGGATGAAAGAATAGAAATTATAGATAAAATAATGGCTGATAATTAAATTATAAGCTTATAATTAATACATATGGAAGATTAAGAAAAGCCTAAATTTATAAAAATATTTTTAAAATCTTCTTTTTTAATGTATAATAAACAAGCAAAGAAAAATAAATTAAGTGAGTATAATTGACTTCTTTTAAAGTTAGAGAAAATTATTTTAAATCCACTTAAGATTAAAGTATATATATTTGAAAGAAGGTAGAATTTAGTATGGCAAATATAAGAATATTCAATAAAAAAATCCAATGGGACGGGTTAAATTTAACTTGTGTAATGGAAAGATATTTAGACACTAATAATATGGCTTTAGAAGTTTATGATGAATATGGTGAATTTTACGAATGTATTACATTAGATTATAAAGAAAAATTACCTAAATCAAACAATGCTATTATAAATAATAGAAATGAATGTGAAGGTGTTTTAAATGCTTTAACAAATGCAAATGCAGCTAAAGTTGTTGGAAAAATTGATGTTAATCTTTTAATGAGAGATTTGGTAGTTGTTAATAGTAGAGAATTTAAGGAAATTGATGAAGACTTATTTTTAGACTTCGCAAAAAGTACTTTTATGGACTTAAATTCATTCTTAAACGATATAAATAAAAAAGATGAAGAAGAAGCAGTTGAAGTAACTGAATAATTATTTAACTAAAAAAAGCCTGTAGAATATTCTACAGGCTTTTTTTAGTTAAATAATAAATAAATATAATATTATATTTATTTTGAAATATTTTAATATTTACATAATCTATATTAAAGCAAGTGAACTATTTAATAAATCTGTTGCTTCATCATTAGATATATTTTTACTTAGTTTTATTTCATTAATTAAAAATTTCTTAGTAGTATTTAACATTTGTTTTTCACTTGTATTTAGATTATGATCCTTACTAATTGTTGTAAGGTCAGATACAACTTCAACAAAATCTTCCAGAGTACCAGACTTAAATTTTAAAGTATTGTTTTGTAATCGTATTTTACAATCATTACTAATTAGTTCTTCTAAGCTTTTAGTAAATTTAGTAATATTATTAAGAACTTTATCTAAGTGTTTAGAATCACTTATTAATCTTAAGTGACAAATTTCAGAACGATTAGCTGGAAGTAGAAGTTTTAGATTATTATTGATTAGATGTATTTTGTAATATTTTTGCAATTTACCAGAGAATTCTTTCTCTTCAATAACATCAATTATTCCTACACCTTGACTAGGATAAACAATTTTATCGCCTACATTAAACAAATAAAGCACCTCCAAATGTTCTTCTAATAACATTATAACATATATTTTGTAATTTGGCGAAATTATTATTTTATCATACTGAAATACCAATGTCAATTATATAGAAAAAGAAAATTTAATATATTTTAAAAGTAAGTTATTATCACATTTATAAAGATTAGTATAGAAATTTACATATAATATAATAAGAAAAGAAATACTTTTAATAATAGGATAATATGTTATATTAAGTGTATAAATAATTTTTTTTTTAGAGGAGATATTTATAATGAATGATAGTTATATTAATATAGTTGAAGCAGCAAAAGAATTAGGATTAAAAGTTAAATTAGTTACAGCTGTAAAATCTTTTGATACATACAATAGTTTTTTTAATATTTATGGGGAAGAAGAAGAACCTTGTAGAAGAATTGTAATATTAACATCTGATAGTGAAGTAGAAGAAGTTTATGATGAAGACCCTAGCAAGAAAATAAATAATATAGAAAATATTTCAGGCAATATATGGGTTAAAGAATTTCCATTAACTACTAACCCTAAAAATATTAAATTTGAAGATATACATATATTAAAAGAAGAAGTAGAAAAATTAAAGAAATTAAAATAAGTTAATTTAGATTAAACTTTAATTACATTAAATTTTATTTATATTACAACTTAAAAAAAATAATCCAAAAATAAATTTTTATGATATAATATAAAACATATCATAGAAACTGCTCGTATATCATCGGAAATATGGTCCGAAAGTTTCTACCTGCTAGCCGTAAATTAGCAGACTACGAGGAAGAAATAGTTTTAATAGTATATAATACATTATTAAAATCATTCGCCTCAAATTTAATTTGAGGTGTTTTTTTATACAAAATTAAAAATATGAGAGCAGTGATAAATATATTTTAAAGGAATGAAGTAGATGGAAAAAAGCAAAGAAAGTACTAATGAGTACAAACTTATTTATGGTATTAATGATAAGCCAAGCTTAGGAGCACAAATACTTTTGGGATTTCAAAATATTTTTGCAGCCTTTGGAGGAATTATTGCGGTACCACTTGTAATATCAAATGCACTAGGACTTAATGGAGTTATTTCAACAGCTTTACTTAGTGCTTCAATTTTAGCATCTGGAATTGCAACAGTTATACAATCAAGGGGCGTTGGTCCATTTGGAGCAAAGGTACCTTGTGTAATGGGGACGGATTTTACCTTTGTTGCACCTTCAATTGCAGTAGGTCAAGTTGCTGGAATTCCTGGAATAATTGGAGCTACTATATTAGGTTCTATATTAGAATTTGTATTAAGTTTTTTTATAAAACCTTTAATGAAATTATTTCCACCAATTGTTACAGGGACTGTTGTTTGTTTAATTGGATTAACTTTATTACCAGTTTCAATTGATTGGGCAGCTGGTGGAGTAGGAAGTTCAAATTATGGAGATTTAAAAAATGTTTCTATTGCAATTCTTGTATTAATAATAACATTACTTTTAAATAGATATGGAAAAGGAATGATAAGTAGTGCATCAATGCTTATAGGAATGGCTATAGGATATATTATATGTATTCCATTAGGAATGGTAGACTTTACTTTAGTGAAAGAATCAAGTTGGTTTGCATTTCCAAGTATTTTAGGATATGGAATGGAATTTAACATGAAATATGTATTAACATTTATACCAGCATATTTTGTTACTGTTATAGAAACAGTTGGATGTTTAGCATCAATATGTGAAGTAACAGAAATTAAAGCAGAAAACAAAATTATACAAAGGGGCGTACTTGCAGATGGAGTAGGAAGTTTAATTGCTGGATTTTTAGGTTCTTTCCCTAATACAACTTTTAGCCAAAATGTTGGATTAATTCCTCTTACTAAAAATGGTAGTAGATTTGTTGCTATGATGGCTGGAATAATTTTAGTATTACTTGGATTCTTTCCAAAATTTGCAGCACTTATAAATATTATGCCACAACCTGTTTTAGGTGGGGTAGGAATAGTAATGTTTGGAACAATAGCAGCAGCTGGTATAAAAACTTTAAGTGGAATAAAAATAAATAATAGAAATTTATTAATTATTGCAACTTCAATTGGATTAGGTCTTGGAGTTACATTTAGACCAGAGTTTATATCACATCTACCAGAAGGAATTAAAATGATTTTTTCATCAGGAATATCAACAGGAACTATTGTTGCACTTATTTTAAATAAAGTTCTTAAGGAAGAAAAAGAAGACCCTATGGTTGATATAATAAAAGAAAAAGAATTAGAAGAAAAAATATAAATAAAGTAAAAGCATAATAAAAATAAAACTCTAGGAAATTTAATCCTAGAGTTTTATTTGTTTTTTATATTTTTATATTTTTTAATAAGATTTAATCCTTTTTATTCCTTTAGATACAAATTATATATAAAAATTTGAAACGAATACATAAAATTAAAAAAATGAGACATAAATTTGAAAAAATATGAGTAATATATATTGACAATGTTTACAGAAGTAAATATAATATAGTCATAAGCTAAGTAAAACGGTTTATTAAAAACGGTTTACTAAGTATGGCTTTAAGGAGGATATTATGAATTATAGATATGCGAATCATCCAGAAGATTCAAAGAAATATAATACAGAAGAATTAAGAAAACATTATTTAGTTGAAGAGATATTTGTAGATGATAATATTGAATTAACTTATAGTCATGTTGATAGGATAATTTTTGGAGGTATTAAACCGGTTTATAAAGAATTAGTTCTTGAAGCAGGTAAAGGAATGGGAGTTGACTATTTCTTAGAGAGAAGAGAACTTGGATTAATAAATATAGGTGGATCTGCAATAGTAACTATTGATGGTGTTGAATATAAATTAAATAAAAGAGATGGATTATATGTAGGAAAAGGAAACAAAGAAGTTAAATTCAAATCAGTAAATCCAGAAGATCCAGCAAAATTATATGTAAATTCAGTTCCAGCTCACAAAGAATACAAAACTGTTAAGATTGAAATAGAAAAAGCTAATCCAGTTAGACTTGGAGATGCAAAAAGTCTTAATAAGAGAACAATATATCAATATGTTCATCCTAATGTATGTGAAAGCTGTCAATTATTAATGGGAATGACTGTATTAGAAGAAGGAAGTGCTTGGAATACAATGCCTTGCCATACTCATGAAAGAAGAATGGAGGTTTACTTCTATTTTGATATGGATGAAAATACAAGAGTATTCCACTTAATGGGTGAACCAACAGAAACAAGACACATTGTAATGAAGAATGAACAAGCAACAATATCACCAAGTTGGTCAATACATGCTGGAGTTGGTACAAGCAACTATACATTCATTTGGGGAATGTGTGGAGAAAACCAAACATTTGATGATATGGACCATATATCAATGGATACATTAAAATAATAGCTTAATTGTAGGAGAGAGATATGATTAAAAATATAAATGTTGAACCAATCAAAAAGAAAGAAGAATTTTTAAATACAAAGCTCCTAACAAAAAGTGAAGTTAAACAAGCTATAGATAAAGTTATTAAGCAAATTGATATGAATATTGGATACTTTAAAGATAAGTTCCCATATTCAGCAACAAAAGAAAACAAATATCCAATTATTGAAAATATAGAATGGACAGATGGTTTCTGGACTGGTTTATTATGGCTTGCTTACGAATATACAGGAGAAAATAAATATAAAGAACTTGCAGAAAAAAATGTTTTATCATTTAAAAACAGAGTAGATAAGGATATTGAACTAGACCATCATGATTTAGGATTCCTTTATTCATTATCTTGTGTTAGTGCTTATAAATTAACAGGTTCAGAGATAGCAAAGGAAGCTTCAATAAAAGCAGCAGATAAACTTATTACAAGATATCAAGAAAAAGGAAAGTTTATTCAAGCTTGGGGAGAATTAGGCAATAAAGATCATTATAGATTTATAATAGATTGCTTATTAAATATTCCTTTATTATATTGGGCAACAGATGTAACAAATAATGAGAAATATAGACAAGTTGCTGAAAACCATTTCGAAACAGCTTGTAATTATGTAATTAGAGATGATGCTTCAGCTTTCCATACTTTTTATATGAATCCAGAAGATGGTTCACCTGTTAAAGGTGTTACTAGACAAGGATATAGTGATGATTCAGCTTGGGCAAGAGGACAAGCTTGGGGAATATATGGAATACCATTAAATTATAAGAGTACAAGAAATGGACATGCTTTTAATCTTTATAAGGGAATGACAAATTACTTCTTAAATAGATTACCAAAAGATAATATTTGTTATTGGGATTTAATATTTAATGATGGAGATGAACAATCAAGAGACTCATCAGCAGCTGCAATAGCAGTATGTGGTATGCATGAAATGAATAAGTATCTTCCAGAAGTTGATGCTGATAAGGAAGTTTACAAATATGCAATGCATACAATATTAAGATCATTAATAGAAAATTATACAAACCCTAATATTGGAGAAGGCGAACCTGCTTTATTACATGGAGTTTACTCATGGCACTCAGGCAAAGGAGTAGATGAAGGTAATATATGGGGAGATTATTATTACTTAGAAGCTTTAATAAGATTTTATACAGACTGGGAATTATATTGGTAGAGGAGAGATATAAATGAATACACCAAATATTGAAATGATGAGAGTAGATGAAAGACTAATTCATGGACAAGGTCAAATGTGGTTAAATGCATTAGGCGTTAATACAGTAATTGTTGCTAATGATGAAGCTAGTACTGATAAAATCCAACAAACTTTAATGAAAACAGTTGTACCAAAGTCAGTTGCAATGAGATTTTTCTCAATACAACATACTTGTGATGTAATATTTAAAGCATCACCAAAACAAAAAATGTTTATAGTTTGTAAGACACCAGAAGATGCATTAAGATTAGTTGAAGGCGGAGTTCCAGTTAAAGAAATAAACTTAGGAAATATCCATAATGCTGAAGGAAAAGAACAAATTACTCGTTCAATTTATTTAGGAAAAGAAGATAAAAAGGCCCTTAAAGAATTATCAGAAAAATATGGTATTATATTTAATACAAAAACTACACCATCAGGAAATGACGGAGCAGTTCAAGTAGATATAACAAAATATTTAGATTAATTTAATATGAAAAAATCCTCCTAAAAGAAAATTTTAGGAGGTAATATAAACATAATTTATTATGGGAGGTATAATAATGGAAATATCAATTTTTCAATGTACTTTGATAGGCTTATGGACAGCATTTTGTTTATCTGGTATGTTATTAGGTATTTATACAAATCGATGTATTATTTTATCATTTGGAGTAGGAATTATTCTTGGTGATATTCCTACTGGACTTGCAATGGGGGCCGTTGGTGAACTTGCATTTATGGGATTCGGAGTTGGAGCAGGTGGAACAGTTCCTCCAAATCCAATGGGACCTGGAATAGTAGGTGCAATAATGGCAATAACTATGAAAGGACAAGGAATGACTCCAGGAACAGCTCTTGCATTATCATTCCCATTTGCAGTAGCATTCCAATTTTTAATTACAGCAACTTATACTTTTGCAACAGGATTAACTGCTTTTGCAAGTAAAGGTTTAGAAAAGAAAAACTTTAAGGAATTTAGAATAGCAGCAAATGCAACTGTAGTAGTATTTGCAATTGTAGGATTTATAATAGGATTCGCAGGTGCATACAGTGCAGAAGGCTTAAAGATGGTAATTGAACTTATACCAGCATGGCTTATAACAGGACTTTCAGTTGCAGGTAAAATGTTACCAGCAGTAGGATTTGCAATGATTTTATCAGTTATGGCAAAGACAGAATTAATACCATTTGTATTACTTGGATATATAGCAGTAGCTTACTTACATCTACCAGTAATGGGAGTAGCTTTCATTGGAACAATGTTCGCTTTAATGGAATACTTCAGAATTAAACACAGTGGTGGATCAAATGGAGGAAATGAAGAAGAGGAGGTTGTATTTGAAGATGGCATCTAATAGAGTTTTAAAAAAGAGTGATTACGTTAAAACATCCCTAAGATCATATTTCTTACAAAATGGATTTAACTATGGAAATTATCAAGGACTTGGATATGCAAATGTTTTATATCCAGCTTTAAAGAAAATATATAAAAATAATGAGGATGGCTTAAAGGAAACTTTAAATGATAATGTTGAGTTTTTCAATTCAAACCCACACTTCTTACCATTTATAACAAGTTTACACCTAGTAATGCTTGAATCAGACACACCTGCTGATGAAATCAGAGGTATAAAAATGGCACTTATGGGACCACTATCTGGTATAGGTGATTCCTTATCACAATTCTGTTTAGCACCACTTTTCTCAACAATTGCAGCATCATTAGCTCAAGACGGATTAGTAGCAGGACCATTACTATTCTTCTTAGCAATGAATGGTATATTACTTACAATTAAGTTGTTAACCGGTTTATGGGGATATAAATTAGGAACAAGCGTTATTGAAACTTTAAGTGAAAAGATGGGAGAAATCTCAAAAATCGCTAGTATGATAGGTGTTACAGTTATTTCAGGACTTGCAGTATCATTTGTTAAAATTTCAATTCCAATTAAATATGCAGCAGCAATGCCAGACGGAAAAGAAAAAATAGTTTCTATTCAAGAAATGATAGATAAAATAGCACCAGCATTATTACCAGCATTATTTACAATTTTAGTTTTCTACTTAATTAAAAAACGTAAATGGACAACTTACCATGTTGTAGGATTAACAATTGTATTAGGAGTTGTAGGATCAGCTCTAGGATTAATAGCATAATAAGAAAAAAATAACACACTAGTAGTAGATAGAGAGGTAAAATATATGAAGATTTTAATTGTAGGACATGGGGAATACCCAACAGGAATAAAGTCAGCTATAAAATTATTAACAGGAGTAGATGAAAATATAGATGCGATAAACTTAAATGAAAGTTTAACACATGAACAATTCACTCAAAAGGTAAATGAATATGTTAAAGAAAATAAGGATTTAATAATTTTTGCTGATATTACAGGGGGAGCACCTTTCCAAATAACTTCAAGAGAAGTACTTTTAAACGAAGAAAGTGACAATCAATATGTAATAGGTGGAGTATCAGTTGGATGTATACTTGATATAGTTATGAAAACAGTAGTTATTAGTACTGATGAAGATATTAGAGAAACAATTGAATCTTCATTAGAAGGAATTAGAGATATGGCATCAGTTATCTGCAGAAAGGACTTAGCTTAAATAATATGGATAATAAATTAATTTTTTGGTTAATAATATTATTTGCAGCTTATCCATTAGTAGTTTTTATGATTATGCCATTAATAAACAAAAAAAGAATGGCCAAACAAGGGGAAGAGAGAGAAAAAGCTCTCTCTTCTTTAAAAATAGGGGATAAGATAGTAACTATATCAGGAATTTATGGAAGAATAAGAGGAATAAATAAAAACATAGTAAAGCTTGAAATAGCAGAAAAAACAGTAATAGAAATAGACAAAGCTAGTATAATTGGAGCTTTAAAGGAACAATAGGAGGTTTATTATGAACAATTTAAAAGAATTTTCATTAGATTTTTTCAATTTAAAAGGTAAGGTAGCTATAGTTACTGGTGGAAATACTGGACTTGGAATGGCCTATGCTGAAGCATTAGCAAAGTCAGGAGCAGATTTATTAGTAACTTCATTTGATGATAATATACAAGAAGTAAAGGAATTAGTTGAAGGTGCAGGAAGAAAAATAGTTTTTGTTAAAGGAGATTTAACTAAAAAGGAAACTATTAATGAAGTAGTTGACACATGTTTAAAAGAATATGGAAAAATAGATATATTAGTTAATAATGCTGGAACAATTAGAAGAGCACCTTTACTTGAGTATAAGGATGAAGATTGGGAAGCAGTTATGAATATTAACTTAAACGCTGTTTATTATCTTTCAAGAAAAGTTGCTAAGATAATGGTAGAACAAGGTCATGGAAAAATAATTAATATAGCTTCAATGCTATCATTCCAAGGAGGAAAATTTGTACCACCTTATACAGCTTCAAAACATGGAGTTGTTGGAATCACTCGTGCTTTTGCTAATGAGTTAGCAGCGCATAATGTACAAATAAACGCTATTGCACCAGGATATATTAAGACAGCTAACACAGCACCAATTAGAGCTGATGAAAAGAGAAATGCTGAAATACTTGGAAGAATTCCAGCAGAAAGATGGGGAGAAGTTTCAGACCTTATGGGAACAGTAGTATTTTTATCAAGTAAAGCATCAGATTATATAAACGGACATGTTATAGCTGTAGATGGTGGATGGTTAGTAAGATAGTATGATTAAGAAGATTAGTAGATTAAATAGTATAGAAAAGGAAGCTTTCGTATTAGTTTTAAGAGCTGATACTGCAAAAGAAGGAATAGATGTAGCTAAAGCAGCTATAGATGGTGGATGTAAAGTAATAGAAGTAACATTTACAATTAAAGATGCAGATGAAGTAATAAAAACTTTAGTTAGTGATAAAAATGAAGATGTTGTAATTGGAGCAGGAACTGTACTTGATGCAGAAACGGCTAGAGTTGCAATATTAAAAGGTGCTGAATTTATTGTAAGTCCATGTTTTAGTAAGGAAACTGCAATAATGTGTAATAGATATGGAGTTCCATATATACCTGGATGTTTTACAGTTAAAGAAATTGTAGAAGCTAGAGAATGTGGATCAGATATTGTTAAGTTATTCCCAGGATCTGCCTTTAAACCTTCAATAATTAAAGATATTAAGGCGCCAATTAAAGATATTGGAGTTATGGTATCTGGTGGTGTTTCTTATGATAATATTAGTGAATGGTTTAAGTATGGAGCAGAAGTTGTTAGTATAGGAAGTGCTATAACAAAATTAAAAGATCCTGAAAAAATTAAAAAAGAAACAGAAAAATATATAAAATTAGTAAAAGATATAAAGAGGTAATTAAAGATGAGAAAGGTTTTAGTTTTAGGAGAATTACTAATGAGATTAACTCCACCTAATAATTTAAAATTAGATCAAGCTACAAACCTTGACATATGTTTTGGCGGAGCAGAAGCTAATGTAGCAATTGGTCTTAAAAATTTAGGGATAAAAACTAGTATGATATCAGCAGTACCCGATAATGCAATAGGAAATTCAGCAAAAGCCTTTCTTATGTCATATGGGGTTAACTGTGATAATATAGTTACAAAAGGAAAGAGGCTTGGACTATATTATTATGAAGAAGGATATGGTGCACGAAGTGCAAATGTAATTTATGATAGAGAAAATTCTTCAATTACTGAGTTAAATGAAGATGATTTTAATTTTGATTGTATATTCAAAGATGTAGATCTTCTTCATGTTTCAGGAATAACTTTTGGACTTGGGGAAAATACAAGAAAATTAGCAACTAAAATTGTTGAGGAAGCTAAGAAAAGAAAAATTAAAGTTAGTGTAGATTTAAATTATAGAACTAAGCTATTTAAAGATTATGATGAATTTGTTAAAATATTAGAACCTATAGTTAAAGATAGCTATGTATGTTTTGGATGGATTACAGAGGATACAAAGAATTTTAAATTATTAGATCCTTCAAAAGATTCAGTTACTGATTCAGATTTAAAAGAAAAATTTAGATATATGACTGAAAAACTTAAAGTTAAATATGTAGCTACAACACTTAGAAATGCAAATTCACTAAATATTCATTCTTTAACAGGAATATTATTTGCAGATGGAGAAATTTATAGATCATCAAAATATGAATTCCAAATGCTTTCAAGAATTGGTGGTGGAGATGCTTTTGCAACAGGAATTATTAGAAAGTTATTAGACAATAATGTAAAAGATAAAAATGAGATTGTTGAATTTGGAATAGCTACAGCAGTTTTAAAGCATGCACAAAAAGGTGATGTAAGCCTAGCAAAGCTTGATGAAGTAAATAATTTAATTAGCAATAAAAATTTAGGTAGTGTAAATAGGTAAGTTCTAGCTAGAAAAGCTGTAAGCAAGGAAACTTGTTTACAGCTTTTTCTAAATTATAAATAATATAAAAGTTTAGGAGGATTTATATATGAGAAAATATGGTGACGAAATAAGAATTTTAAAAGATAGAGTTGAAAATTACTTTAATGAATATGATAAAAAATTCGTTATTGATTATATAGAAAAAAATACAAAGAGAGAATATGAAAAAAAGTTAATAGGAGCAAATCTTTTACTTAACAATTCATTTGTATTTGATAATACTTGGGATATGGAACAATGTAACATTCCATATAGAATAGATCCATTTAATTGGAACTATACTCCAAATGGTGATAATGAGTGGATATTTATGCTTAATAGGCATGAATATTTAAATAAACTTTTAATGGCTTATTATATAGAAAAAGATGAAAAATATATTGAAAAATTAAAATGGTTTATATTTAATTGGATAGATAATAATGAAATTACTATAAAAGGTGGAAATACAATAAGAACTATAGATACAGGAATAAGATGTTTAGCTTGGATAGAATTATTAATTCATTTAATAAGCGAAAATAAGTTAAGTGATGATGAAATATTAAAAATAGTACTAAGTATAAAAGAGCAAGTTAAATATTTAAAAGATGCTTATATTGGTAAGTATACATTAAGTAACTGGGGAGTTTTACAAACTACTTCAATAGTAGCTATATATTTATGGCTTGATGAATTTTTTGAAGATAAGGAACTTAAAAAATGGGCAGAAAGTGAATTATATACTCAAATAGAAATGCAAGTATTTGATGATGGATCTCATTGGGAACAATCTTTAATGTATCATGTGGAAGTTATAAATTGTTCAATGAAGCTTATTAATTATAGTCAAAAATTAAATTCAAAATTAGATGAAGATTTTAATAAAAAAATTAATAGCATGATTGAGTATTTAATGTATTCAAAAGCTCCAAACTCAAGTCAAGAAGCACAAGGAGATAGCGATGTAACAGATGTTAGAGATGTTATAGTTAAAGGTGCAGTTTTATTTAATAATGAACTTTTAAAAGGGGCAGCCTTTAAAGATATGGATTTAATGAGTATATGGTCTTTAGGGAAAAAAGGCTATGAAAAATTTAATAGGATAAATAAAAGAGAGCCAGAGGAAATAAATAAAATATTCAAAGATTCAGGAAATATTTATTTAAGAGATAGTTTTAATGAAAATAGTAATTTTACTTATCTTCAAAATGGGACATTAGGAAGTAGTCATGGTCATGTAGATTTAGGTCATATATCAATTCATCATAATGGTAAATCATATATAGTTGATTGCGGTAGATATACTTATGTAGAGGAAGATCCATTAAGAGAATATTTAAAATCTTATAAAGCACATAATGTTTGTGTTATAGATAGAGATCCTCATGGAGTTCCAAATAAATCATGGAGCTATCATAGTTATGGCGACGTTATGAAAAATTATTTTGAAAGTAAAGATGGAATAAGTTATGTTGAAATGCCTTATACATCTACATTAAAGGATGGAACACCTTATTTAATAAATAGGAAGGTATTATATATAAATAAGGGGATTTGGTTAATTGTAAATGATGTAAAGTGTAGTGGTAATCATATTTTAGAAAGTATATATAACTTGGATAATAAAGTTAATGTTTCAATTAATGAAAAAGAAGTTTCATTAGATAATAATGGAGATATTTTAAAGTTATATAGTAAAGAAATATTTGAAAGAAAAAATGGACTAATATCAAAATGTTATAATGAAATTACTAATAATTCAAAAATAGTAAAAAAAATAAAATTCAACAATTTTAATGTGAATTATGATATCATTATAAATAGTCCTATAAAAATCAAGAGTGGACAAATACATCAATTTAATAATTTGGAGAAAATAGATGAAGATTTAGTTATAGTAAAAGAATTTGTCATATCTGATAATGAAGAATATATTGTTATAGTATTCAATAAAGAAACTTATAAAGGAGGAAAAATTTATTATTATAAGGATGTTCCTATTTATGGAAAAGTTGTAGTTCTTCATAAAATTGGAGAAACTTACACTAGAATTAGGATGAAATCTTAATAATTTATAAAGGACAGTAAACCGATTTAGGAGTGAATATAATGAAAAAGGTGACAATTAAAGACATAGCAGACATGGCAGGAACTTCAAAGACAACTGTATCTTTTTATTTAAATGGAAAGTTTGAAAAAATGTCTGCGGAAACAAAATATAAAATTGAGGAAGTTATAAAAAAGACAAATTATAGCCCAAGTATTGTGGCTAGAAGTTTAACCTCTAAAAAAATGAACTTAATAGGCGTTGTGGTTGCTGACATATGCAATCCATTTAGTAGCACTATAGTAAAAGGAATAGATAAGGTAGCAAGAAAAGAAGATTATCAAATAATAGTTGGAAGCAGTAACTTTGATTTTAAATATGAAGAAGAATATATCAACAGAATGTTAGATATGGGAGCAGATGGATTTATAGTTCAAGCTACGGCAAAATTTTCAAGGCTTATAGATAAAATAAAGGCTAGAGGAAAGAAATTAGTATTACTAGACTCTGTTGATGAGGAGTTTAAAGGTAATTTCGTTAAAACAAATAATTATAATATTACAAGTGAGGCAGTAAAAAAATTAGTTCAAAAGGGATATAATAATTTTACTCTTATAACAGAAGATCCAAATCTTTTAATGGCTAGACTTGAAAGAAAAAATGGATTTATAGATACATTAGAAAAACTTAATATAAACTATTCAGTTGAAGTAATAGATAATAATATTGAATCAAATGATATAGAGAAGGCTGTAAATAACAATTTGGATTTAAGTAAAAAGAATTTAATCTTTGCTATTAATGGAAAGGTTCTTCAAAGAACTTATGATTATATAAAAACTCAAGAATTTGATATACCAAATGATGTAGGATTAATAGGATTTGATGATTGGGAGTGGACTAGATATGCAACCCCTACAATTAGTACAATATCTCAACCTACATATGAAGAAGGAAAATATGCAGCAAGGATTTTAATTGATATGATAGAAGAATGTAAAGAGGATTCTAAGTCGTTAATTTTTCCTTGTAATATTAATTGGAATGAATCAACTAACCTAACAAAATAAAATTTAGGTTTACAAAATAAGAATACATTAGGATAAATAATTCATTTAGAAAGTAATCTAGAAAATTTACTGAAAAATTAATTTATTTTAAGCTAAAAGCTATGGATTTAAGATTATTTTTTAATTCATAGCTTTTTTTATAGCTGTACCTAAAATAACTTAATGGTTGTTATAAATTTTTTTGAAAAGAGGAGTGTAATGAAAAATATAACAATAAAAGATATAGCTAATATGGCAGGAACTTCAAAAACTACAATATCATTTTATCTAAATGGAAAAAGTGATAGAATGTCTTCAGAAACAAGACTTAAAATAGAGCAAATTATAAGAGAAACAGGTTATAGTCCAAGTTTTGTTGCAAGATCATTAACATATAAGAAAACTAATTTAATAGGAGTTATAGTTGCTGATATATGTAATCCTTTTAGTAGTGCTATAGTAAAAGAGATTGATATGGCTGCAAGAAAAGAAGGTTATCAAATAATTGTAGGAAGTAGCAAATTTGATTTTAATAATGAAGAGAAATATATAAATAGAATGTTAGATATGGGTGTTGATGGATTTATAATTCAAGGTACTAGAAAAATAGCTACTCTTATAGATAAAATAAGAGAACGAGGAAAAAAGCTTTTATTACTAAATTCTGTAGATAATAATTTTGAAGGAACTTTTGTTAAAATAAATAATTTTGATATTACAAGAGAAGCAATAGAGAAACTTGTAACTAAAGGATATAATAATTTTGTTTTATTAACAGAAAATCCTAAAATTTCAATGCCTATATGGGAAAGAAAAAAAGCCTTTATAGAAACTTTAGAAAGACTTAAAATTAATTATAAAGTAGAAATAATTAACGAAGAAATAAAAAGAGAAGATATAAATAAAGCAATAGATAGAGCATTAAATCCAGGAAGTAAAAATTTAATATTTACTGTAGATGGGGAAATACTTCAAAAGGCTTATGATTATATAATATATAAAAAATTAGATATACCAAATGAAGTAGGAATATTAGGGTTTGAAGATCGTAGATGGACATACTATGCTAATCCATCAGTTACTACTATATCTCAACCAATTTATGAAGAAGGAAGATATGTAGCAAGAACTTTAATTAATATGATAGAAGAAAATAAAGAATCTTTAAAGTCCTTTATTTTTTCCTGTAATATTAGTTGGAATGAGTCAACTAATTTAAGAACAAGTAATATTGAAAACTAAAGACAAATATAAGGAGGATAATTATGAAAGTATCAATTTTGTATTATTCACAAAGTGGAAAAACTAAAAAATTAGGAGAAATTATTAAAAGAGGCTTAGAGAAAGTAGATGATATAGAAGTTAAGTGTATGTCAATTGATTGTATTGATATGAAATTTTTAGATGAAAGTAAGGGAGTAATATTTGGAACACCTACATATTTAGCAAATACTACATGGCAGATAAAAAAGTGGCTTGATGAATCTCATAATATAAATTTAGGTGGAAAACTTGGAGCTGTATATGGAACAGCTAATTATATATGGGGTGGAGCAGATAATGCATTACTTACTTTAATAAATCACTTAATGGTAAAGGGAATGCTTGTTTATTCAGGAGGATCTTCTCTTGGAAGACCATTTTTTCACTTAGGATATGTAAGTGTAAATGGAGTTAATGATGATGATTTAGAAACTCCTATGATTTTTGGAGAGAGAATAGGGAAGAAAGTTAAAGAGTTATTCTAATATAGAAATTTAATAAAAAAGCAAAATAATATATAGTAAAAGTATTTTAAATAGTAAGCATTATTTGAATAAAAGATGCAATTTAGTGTTTAAATAAAATATTATAGAAATATATTTTTAAATTTATTATTTTGCTTTTTTATTTATTATTAATATTGATATTTAAATATATATTAATATATTTAAAAGTTAAATTAAAATTAAATAATGAATAAACGGTTACAAATTTTAAAAATATTTGACATTTTTCGAAAATTTGTATACAATTACAGAGACTAAAATATTAGTGGGGTAATATAGATATTTGTATTGTAAGATAATTAGCTTAAAGTTAAAAAATAACTTTTAAGCTTATTTTTTTACTCTAAAAATTAGGAGGGAAACATGGAGGAAAAAAATTTAAAAAAAGAGATTAGCCTATTTATGGCTACTATGCTTGTTTGTGGGAATATGATAGGTTCAGGAGTGTTTATGCTTCCTGCTACATTAGCACAACTTTCAGGTCCACTAGCTACAATAGTTGCTTGGATTTTGACATCAGCAGGATCAATATTAATTGCTATATCATTTGCAAATTTAGGTTCAAAATACCCTACAACAGGAGGTGCCTACCAATATACCAAATTAGCTTTTGGAGAATTTGCAGGATTTTTAAGTGCTTGGCTTTATTGGAATGGTTCATGGATAGGAAATGCAGCTATAATAGTAGCCCTTTCAAGTTATAGTGCAGCAGTTATTCCAGCACTTAGAGATCCAATGGTTTCAATAATATATACAAGTATAATTTTGTGGTTTTTTACCATAATAAATATTATAGGGGTTAAAAAAGCAGGTAAACTTCAAACTTTAGCAACAGTATTTAAAATTGCATTTTTTGCAATATTTATAGTAGTTGCCTTTTTAAATTTTGATATTTCAAATATAACACCGTTAATTCCAGAAGGTAAGGGCTTGTCTACTATTTCACTAGCTGCAACTTCAACTCTTTGGGCGTTTGTAGGACTTGAGAGTGCGACAGTAACTGCTGGAGAAATAAAAAATCCAGAAAAAAATGTTAAAAAGAGTACAATTTATGGAATGATAATTGCAGCTATAATTTATATGCTAATTAGTATAGCAAGTATGGGTGCAATGTCAAATGGAGAACTTGCAAATAGTCAAGCACCTCTTACAGATATATTAACTAAAATATTAGGTAGTTCAATTGGTAAGCCAATTACAATTGCAGTTGTTATATGTATATTAGGAACAACTATAGGATGGCTTCTTTCAACAGCACGTGTTGCCTTTGCGGCAGGAGAAGATGGAGTATTTCCAAAATTTTTTGGTAAACTTCATCCAAAGTATGGAACACCAGCAAATGCTTTAATAACTGGATCAATATTAGTAAATATACTTTTAATTATGAATTTTCAAAAAAGTATGGTATCTGCCTTTACATTTATAACTATACTTGCAACACTTTCATTTTTACCAATATATCTTTTAACATCAGCAGCAGATATAATGTTAATGTTTAAGGGAGTAAAAGAATTTAATTTTAAGATTTTTATAACAAAAGGTATAGTTCCAATATTAGCTTTTATATATTCAATTTGGACAATATATGGATCAGGAGCAGAGACTGTAATGTGGGGATTTATATTAATGTTAATAGGAGTTCCATTTTATATTTATAATCATCATAAAAATAAAACAATACAATAATAAAAAAAAGCTTGAGAAAATTTTCTCAAGCTTTTTTTATTTTTTCTTTTTCAATTTTTTTCTTTCTTAGAGCTTTTACTGAATAGTATTGTCTTGTTATAGTGGAAACAAATATAACGCCAAGAGCTAAGGCTCCAGCACTTGCAAGAGTATTAAGACCAAGTTGAAGTGACTTCATAATATCTCCAGTTACAGCTTCATACATTGTATAATACATACCTGAACCTGGAACTAAAGGGATTAGAGCACAAATAACAAGTGTTGTTACTGGAGTTTTTAATTTTCTTGCAAGTATTTCTGAGTAAGTACTAAATACAACAGCTGATAAGAAAAAAGATGTTGTATTTGAAAAATGTACTTCAAGACCTAAAGCATATATAAACCAGCTTAGCCCACCACCTATAGAAGCAAAAATTAAGTTTTTCCCATGAATATTAAAAATGATTCCAAATCCTAAAGTTGCAATAATTGAATATATAGTTTGTAAAAGTAATTTCATACTAAATACCTCCTAAAACCTTAAGCCAAAAGCTAATAACTCCTCCAGTTCCAACGGCAATTGCAATTGCAACCATAAAAGCTTCACTAGCTTTTGTTATTCCAGCAAGGTAATCTCCTGCAATAGTATCTCTTATAGCATTTGTAATTGCAAGTCCTGGAACTAAAATCATTATAGCACCTATTATAGTTTCATCAATATTTGTTATAAAACCTAAGTTTAAAAATAATATTGAGAAAGCAGCTGAAGTTCCAGCACATATACAATTTATGAAAAAATCATTAATAGACATTTTACCAAATAAATCAAAGAGATATTTTATAAAACCTCCAATAAAAAAAGCAGCAATTAAATCTCTAAAAGTTCCACCAAAGAGTATTGCAAAAAAACCTGCAGCACAACCAGCACAAAGCAATGTAACTGCTAAAGAATATCTTGGCATTTTATCTATATTATTAAGTTCTTTATTTATTGAATCGAAAGAAGGGTGAAAAGTTGCAATTCTTCTAGATAAGTCATTAACTTGTTCTATTTTGTGTAAGTTTACTCCTCTTATGTGAACTCTTTTAACTAATGAATAAGTATGTTTATTATAGGATATAGAAACCATTATTCCCGTTGGAGTAACAAAACTATTTGCTTCATCAATTTCATAGGATTGACATATTCTGCAAATTGTTTCTTCCACTCTATATATTTCAGCTCCACTTTGAAGCATTATCATACCTGCATATGTAGCTAGGTGAAGTAGTCTGTTTACATCCAAAATATCCCCTCCTAAAAGTAATTTTGACATTAGTATTATATCATAAATATTGCAAATTATGACATTATAAATTTGTAATATTTATGATATAATAATATAAATTTCATTAAGAATATTGAAAAATTATTATTTAAATCTTATAATCTTTATAATTAAAAAAATTGGGGTGAAAAATATGAACTTTGAAGAAGTATTAAAAGTAGATAAAGAAATTTATAATTTAATTCAAGAAGAAAAAGAAAGACAAGAAACAGGTATTGAGCTTATAGCATCAGAAAATTTTGCAAGCTGTGCTGTTATGGAAGCTATGGGATCATATTTAACAAATAAATATGCAGAAGGTTATCCAGGTAAAAGATATTATGGTGGATGTTATGCAGTTGATAAAGTAGAAGACCTTGCAAGAGAAAGAGCTAAAAAGTTATTTAATGCAGAACATGCAAACGTTCAGCCTCACTCAGGTTCACAAGCAAATATGGCTGTATATTTTGCAGTGTTAAATCCAGGAGATACTGTTCTTGGAATGGATTTAAGCCATGGTGGACATTTAACCCATGGATCACCAGTTAATTTTTCAGGTAAATTATTTAATTTTGTATCTTATGGAGTTAATGAAGAAACAGAAGTTATAGATTATGATAATGTAAGAGAACTTGCTTTAAAGCATAAACCAAAATTAATAGTTGCAGGAGCTAGTGCATATTCAAGAGAGATAGATTTTAAAAAATTCAGAGAAATATGTGATGAAATAGGAGCATATCTTATGGTAGATATGGCACATATTGCAGGTCTTGTTGCAGCAGGATTACATATGTCACCTGTTCCTTATGCTGATTTTGTAACATCAACAACACATAAAACATTAAGAGGACCAAGAGGAGGACTTATTCTTTGTAAGGAAAAATATGCAAAGGATATAGATAAAAATATATTCCCAGGGATGCAAGGAGGTCCATTAATACATGTTATAGCAGGTAAGGCAGTATGCTTTAAAGAAGCCTTAGATCCTAGCTTTAAAGAGTATATGAAACAAGTTGTAGTAAACTGTAAGGTATTAGGAGAAGAACTTGTAAAGTACGGCTTTAAACTTGTATCAGGTGGAACAGATAATCATTTAATATTAGTTGATTTAACAAATAAAGATATAACAGGTAAAGAAGCAGAGCATATTTTAGATTCAATTGGAATTACATTAAACAAAAATACTGTTCCAAATGAAAAAAGAAGTCCATTTGTAACTTCAGGAGTTAGAATTGGAACAGCAGCAGTAACAACTAGAGGTTATAAAGAAGAAGATATGAAAGAAATTGCTTCAATAATAAATGATGCAATAAATATTAGAGAAGAAGGTTCTAAAGAATTAAAAGATAGAGTTTTAGCTTTAAGTTCAAAACATAGAATGTATAAATAAATTTAAAAGTAAGCACAGAAAAAGAGATTGAAATTATAGTCTCTATCTGTGCTTATATTTTTGCAATTATATTTAAAAGCTTAGATATATAAATGAAAACTTACATAAAACATAGCCTAAAATTTTGAGAATATATTTATAATACATAGTAATTTTAAAGAGATATTTTATGGGTAAAAGAGAATTAAAAAATATATTAAATAATGGGAAAACTATAGAAGTTGATTTAAATTCAAAATTAGTATTTATAAGTGATATTCACAGAGGCGATGGAGGAAGTGCAGATTCTTTAATAGGAAATAAAAATATATATTTAGCTGCCCTAAGATATTATTATAGGGAAGAATATACTTTAATTGAAGTTGGAGATGGAGATGAACTTTGGAAAAATAAAAATTGTGTAGATATAGCTTATAATTATAAGGATGTTTTTAGTATATATAATAAATTTAATAATAATGACAGGCTTTATATGATATATGGAAACCATGATAAAATGAAAAAAAACAAAGATTTTAAAAACTTTCATGAAAGAAAATTTAAAAGGTTTGGTGAAAATTTTGGTGAAGAGTTTTTGAATTTAATAAATAATTTAGAGTTTTATAATGGTTTAGTTCTTAACTTTAATCCTTCAAATAAAAAAGGAATTGTAATTCATGGACATCAATTAGATTTTATGAATGATGAGTTAAGCAAATTTACTAGGTTTTTAGTAAGATATTTTTGGAGATTTTTAGAAGGAATTGCGGGATTTAAAGCACCAAATAGTCCTGCCAATAATTATAAAAAAGGAAATAAAATAGATGAAAAACTAGACAGATTTGCAAAAGAAAACAAAATATTATTAATTGCAGGTCATACACATAGAGCAAGATTTCCAAAGATTAATGAAGGAATATATTTTAATGATGGCTCATGTGTTCTTCCATATAGTATAACATCTTTAGAAATTAATAAGGGACTTATATCTTTAGTAAAATGGAGTATTGAAGTTTCAAAGGAAAATAATTTATGTATAAGAAGAACTTTTTTAGCAGGACCTGAAAAAATTGAAGCTTATTTAAAACTCGTAAAGGATTAGGATGTATAATATAATTATTATAAAAATTATTGGAGGAACTTTTATGAAATATATTGATTTACATTGTGATACAGCCTATAGGATGATAAATGAAAACTTGCATTTAGATAAAAGCATTTGCAAAGTTAATATAGAAAATTTAAAAAAGGGAGGAGCACTTGGTCAAATATTTGCTTTTTTCTTAGATTTAGAAGAAGTTGAAGATCCATTTAATGGTTTTATGGATATGTATAATAATTTTATTTTAGAAACTGAAAGAAATAAAGATTCCATAAAAATAGTTAGAAATATAGAAGAATTGAAAGAGTGTGAAAGGGAAGAAAAATTAGCAGCTATTCTTTCTATAGAAGAGGGAGAAGTTTTAAAAGGAAATTTAGAAAATATTAAAAGAGTATATGACCTTGGAATAAGAATAATAACATTAACTTGGAATTATGAAAATAGCTTAGGATATCCAAATTATAATTTTAAGTACAAAGATAAGGGTTTAAAGGAAAAAGGAATAGAAATGGTTAAGGAAATGGAGAAAGTAGGTATAATTCCAGATGCATCTCACCTTTCTGATGGTGGATTTTATGATTTGGTTAAAATATGTAAAAAACCATTTATAGCAACTCACTCTAATTCAAGGGAAATAATGAACCATCCAAGAAATTTAACTGATGATATGATAAAATTACTAAGCAATAAAGGTGGAGTTATGGGACTTAATTTTTGCAGTAGTTTTGTAGGAGAAAATGAGGTAACTTCAATTAGTGATTTAGTAAAACATGCAAAACATATTAGAAATATTGGTGGAATTGATGTATTAGCCCTTGGAAGTGATTTTGATGGAATAGAAAATGAAGTTGAAATAAAAGATACAAGTGAAATGAATAAACTATATTATGCCCTTAATAAAGAAGGATTTAGTGAAGAGGATATAGAAAAAATATTTTATAAAAATATAATTAGAGTACTAAAGGAATGTAGTAAGGAGTAATAAAATGAGTAAATTATTAGGTAAAGTTGCAATAGTTACAGGAGCTTCTAGAGGAATAGGAAGGGATATTGCAGTAGAACTTGCAAAAAATGGAGCAAATGTTTTAGTAAATTATTCAAAAGATGATAAAGGGGCAGATGAAACTTTAAGAATAATAAAAGATTTTGGTGGATATGCTATAAAATTTAAGGAAGATATTTCAACTTTTAAAGGTGGAGAGAGAATAGTAAAAGAAGCTATAAATAAATTTGGAGCATTAGACATTGTAGTAAATAATGCAGGGAAAAGTAGTATAGGATTATTTATGGATTCTAGTGAAGAGGATATAAATGGACTTATTTCTACAAATCTTTTAGGAGCTATGTATATAACAAAACATGCAATACCTTATATGTTAAATAAGGGAGGAAATATAATAAATATTTCTTCTATGTGGGGTGATGTTGGAGCTTCTTGTGAAGTTTTATATTCTGCCTCTAAAGGAGGAATTAATCTTTTTACTAAAGCTCTTGCAAAGGAGCTTGCACCTTCAAATATAAGAGTTAATGGGATAGCACCAGGAGTTATAAATACATCTATGAATAACTTTTTAGGAGAAGAAGAAAAGAGTGAATTAGAGGAAGAGATTCCTATGGGAAGATTTGGAGAAGGATATGAAATTGCAAAATGTGTAGTATTTCTAGCTTCAGAGGAAGCTTCTTACATTACAGGACAAATAATTAGAATAGATGGTGGAATGATTTAAAAAATAAAAATTTTAATTAAAGAGGCAAAATAATAACCTAATAAAAGTTTATTATTTTGCCTTAATTATTTTAAACTGAAAATTTTGTTTTAATCATTTATTTCTTCTGGTTCTTCTTTTTTTAGTGAAAATTCAAATAATACACCATTTTCTACATTCTTAATATTATAAGATGAGTGGTATAGATCTAAAATATTTTTTACAATTGCAAGGCCTAAACCTGTGCTATTACTTTTTCTATTTCTTGATTTATCTAGCCTATAAAATTTATTAAATAAATTTATACTTTCTCCATCAGGTATTGATGTACCTGTATTTAATACTGAAATTTTAAAATAATCATTATCTATTTCATCAATATATATAAATATATTATTATTTTTTGGTGTATATTTTATAGCATTAGTTATAATATTTGTAAGAACTTGTTCCATTTGAAAAATATCAGCATTAACATATGAATATTCTGTATTTGGTAAAAATTTAATTTCTAAATCTTTTTCAATACAATCAGGTTTTAATGTATTTACAACCTTTGCTATTAATCTATTTATATTAAATATTTCAAGTTGAGGTTTAATAACTCCAGATTCTAATTTTGATAGTTCTAACATATTTGAAACGAGTTTACCCATTTTTTTAGATTCGTCTATTATAGTTTCTAAATAAGCTATTTCATCCTCTCCAGATACTATTCCATCTTTAACCCCTTCAGCATAACCTTCTATTATTCCTATTGGTGTTTTAAGTTCGTGACTTACACTTGCTATAAAATCTTTTCTCATAGTTTCAAGTTTACGTTCTTTTTCTATATCTTCTTCAAGCTTTTTATTTTGTTCCTTTAAATTTTGAAGAGAAGATTGAAGATTTTCAGATAAGAAATTTAAAGTTTTAGCTAAGTTGCCTATTTCATCATCTCTATTAGTTTCACATTTTTCAGAAAAATCCATTTTAGACATCTTATTTGCAATATGATTAATCTTTTTTAAAGGATGACTAACTAAACTAGAGAAGATAGAAGAAATTATTAAGCAAATAAATAATATTCCTATAAACATATAAATATAAAATTCATTTATAACATTACTTGCTTCAATAATTGGTTGAAGTGAGGCAACAGACAAAACTAAAGAATCATCTATACTATTAATTGACATAGGAGCCGCAACTCCAATATTTTTATTAGCACCATTATTTGAATAAAAGTTAGTAGAAACAGGTCTATTAGTTTTAAATAATTGATATAGAATTTCTTTGCTTTTTAATAAGGTTTTACAAAACTCGGTTAACATTTTAATATCTTCTTTATCATTTTCTAAATTACTTGATATATATCTAAGGTTACCATCTACTGAAAAGATTGCTATTTTTGAGTTATTTTTATTTTCAAATTCTTTTAAAGCAGTATACAATTTAGATGGATTTTTAAGTTCAAAGGAATTTTGTTTTGAAAATTGTTCAATTTCTTTAGTTAAAACATCAGTTTTTTTACGTTCATAAAAATCTTCAAAAATAAATGTTTGAAAAATTAAAGTTAAAGCCATAAAACAAACAAGAAATACTGATGTCATTACAAACAATCTTCTTGATAAAGTTTTTTTCATTATTTCACCTCGAATTTATAACCACTTCCTCGGACAGTAACTATATAACTTGATTTACTTAATAGTTTTTCACGAAGTCTTTTAATATTTGTATCAACAGTTCTTATATCGCCATAATAATCTATTCCCCAAACATTATCTAATATTGTATCTCTTGAAAGGGCTATACCTTCATTTGATATTAAATATAATAAAAGTTCATATTCTTTTGGAGATAAGGAAATACTTTTATTATCTACTTTAACTTCATGAGAAAGTTTATTTATTGTAAGGCCGTTAAATTCTTGATAACTAGAATCAACATTCTTTTTTGTTCTTTTTAGCAAAGCCTTACTTTTTGCAACTAAAACTTTTGGACTAAAGGGTTTTGTCATATAATCATCTGCACCAAACTCATATCCCTGAAGTTTATCATCTTCTTCAGCCTTTGCCGTTAAGAGAATAACTGGAACAGAGGATACAGAACGAATTTTCTCTAAAAATACAAAACCATTCATTTTTGGCATCATTACATCTAAAATTATTAAATCAATCTTTTCTTTAGAAAAGATTTCAAGCCCCACTTCACCATCTTCTGCCTCATATATATCAAAATCTTCTTTTAAAAAATAGTCTCTAATTAAAAATCTAATTTTCAGTTCATCTTCTACTATAAGTATAGATTTTTTCATATTATTTCACCCCCTATTAAAAAAACACTTACTTACATTATATACAAATATGAAAATATTTAAATAGTTTATAATGTTTGTATTGTATTATTTATTAAAACATATTATATTAAAGGTTGTAATTGAATTACAACGGGAGAGGAATATGATTAAATTGAATTTTGATATAAAGAAGATAATACTGGAAAATGGACTTAGAGTTATAACGGTAAAAAAGGATACAAAAATTGCTTCAATTAATGTAGGCGTAAATATTGGAGCAATGTATGAAAAACTAAATGAAAAGGGTATAAGTCATTTTATAGAACATATGCTTTTTAAAGGTACAACTTCAAGAAGTAATGAAGAGTTAAATGAAGAACTGGAATGTTTAGGTGGAGAATACAATGCTTATACAGATTATGATGCAACTGTTTATACAGTAAGTTGTTTAGAAGAAGAAATAGAAAATGGAATAGTTCTTTTAGGTGATATGATAAGAAACTCAAATTTTCCAGCAGAGGAAATTGAAAAGGAAAGGTCAGTAATTTTAGCTGAAATAAGAACTAGTAAAGATGATATAGAAGATTTAAGCTTTAAGAAAACTGATGAAGTTGCTTTTAAAGAAAGTTATTTAAAATATGATGTAATAGGTATTGAAGAAAATGTTAATAATTTTAGTAAAAAGGATTTAATTAATTTTTATAAAGAAAATTATGTTCCAAATAATACTGTAATTACAATAGTATCTTCTTTCTCTCACGAGAAAGCTTTAAATCTTATAAAAGATAATTTTTTAAACTGGAAAAGGGGAGAAAATAGAAAAAAGAATATAGTATTAGAAAAAAATAAAGAAATTGAGGCAACAAGTTATAAAAGTGAAATAGAACAAAGTACTATAGTTTATTTATATACTTTTAATGAGTTAAAAAAGGAAGATGAATTGCCTTTAAGAATTTTAAATCATAGGCTTGGAGAAAGTGCTAACTCCTTACTCTTTAGAGAAGTTAGAGAAAATAGGGGCTTAGCTTATGATATTTTTACTCATCTAGATATAAGTAAAGATTCAAAAGTTTTGTATATATACACATCAGTAGGTGAAGAAGATATAGAAGAAGCTAAAAAAGCAATAGATAAAGTAATTAATGATATTTTAAGTGGAAAAATAAAATTTAAAGATAAAGATTTAGAAATTATGAAGAAAGTTCATAAAACAGCAGTTATATCTACACTTGAAGATTCAGCAGATCTTTGTAATTATGTTCTTCATCAAGAACTTAGTGATGAAGATACTCTTGAATTTGTAAAAGATATGGATAGAATAAACAATATAGAAAAAAATGAAATTTATGAAGTAGCTAAAAAGGTTTTAAGAAAACCAACTATTCATGTTTTAAGAAGAGAAAATTTAAGGTGATTTAATTTGAGTAAAATAACAAAAATAGAAACAGGTAAAAGAAATAAAGAAAGAGTAAATATTTATATAGATAATGAGTATTCATTTTCAATAGGTATGGAACTTGTATATAAATTTAATATAAAATTAAATGAACAATTTGATAAAGAAAAATTTGCTGAAGTTATAAAAGCTGAAAATTTAGCAAAGTGTAAAGAAAGTGCTTTAAGAACAATAGAAAGAAGTTACAAGACAGAAAAAGAAATAAAAGATAAATTACTTCTAAAGGAATTTGATGAGGATATTATAGATGAAACTTTAAATTTTTTAAAAGAGTATGGATTTATAGATGATTCTAAATTTGTAAAAATGTTTGTTAAAGATCATATAAGAAATCAAGGAAGAAATAAGATTAAATACTTATTACAGCAAAAAGGTGTAGATAACAATTTAATAGATGAAGCTTTCTTAAATTTAGAAAAAGAATATGAATTAGAAAGAGCTTATATATTAGCAGAAAAGAAGTATTTATCAGTTTCAAAAAGAGAAGATGATGACTTTAAAATAAAAAATAAAATAATAAGATATTTATTAGGTAGAGGGTATGATTATAGTATAGCTAAAGATATTCTTAGTAAGATTTATTTAAATTACAAGGGAGAATAGTATGAATTTAACTTTATCACAAATAATTACTCTAATAGTAGTAGTTTGGACAATTATTATAAGTATAAAAAATATTATGATAAATAAAGATTTAGGAGATGTAATTGTCGCTATAATTGGTAGTATATCAAGTGTAATTAGTTTTTTTATAATATTTTTATTTTATAATTTCTTTAATATTAAAATAGAAAAGTTTTTACTTAGAATAAGTCCTGATAAAACATTAAATATAGTAATAAAACTATTAATATTACTTATAATATTTTTTGTTATAAAGTGGATTATATATACAGTTTTTAGATTAATTAATTCTATATTTAGTTTTAATTTTAATAGATTACTTTCAAATAATAAAAGTTTATTATTTATATTTAGTATTTTATTAGGTTTTATAAGAGGAATGCTAATTGTTCTATGTATACTAATTGCAGTTGTAACCTATAATGGATTTACAAGTCCAAAATATAAGATTAATATGTTTTCAAATTTAAAGGCATATCATAAAATTTCAAATTTAATAGATGAAAAAAGAATAAGCAAAATAAAAAGTGGCCTTGTGGAGGATATATCAAATTCAACAGTTGTTTATTATAATGGCATTACATTAAAAGAGGGAATAAAGTCTAATAGTGAAATTAATAATAAGGCAATTGAAATTACTGCTCCATATAAAACTGATAGAGAAAAGGCTAAAGCTATATATACTTGGATAGGAACTCACATAAGGTATGATGATGATAAAGCAGATAAAATTATGAATAAAAATAATGTAACTAATAGTGGAGCTATAGAAACATTTAAAAGTAGAAAAGGTATTTGTTTTGATTATGCTTGTCTTTATGTTGCCATGTGTAGAGCAGTTAATATTAAAGTTAGAATGATTATTGGTGAGGCCTATAATGGAGAAGAATACATAAGTCATGCATGGAATCAAGTTTATTTAAAAAATCAAAGAAAATGGATTAATGTAGATCCAACATTTTATATGGCTGGAAATTATTTTAATAACCCTAATTTTAATTCTGATCATAAAGAAAAAAGTATTGCTGGTGAGTGGTAAAAGAAAAAAAGATTAGCATTTATAAATGCTAATCTTTTTTATATTTAGAAAGTATTAAATTAATGGCCTTTTCACAATCTTTATCTTTATTATCTAAAGCCCAAGATATATTAAAATATATTAATGCTTTTTTGTTATTTTGCTTCATTGCATAGCAATATCCAAGATTAAAGAAATATTTACTATCCATTTGAAATGTAATTGCTTTCTTTAACATATTAATTGCACAATCATAATTTTTTAGTTTAATAAAACAAACTCCAGAATTATAGTAAGAGCAAGCTTCATTTTCTTTATATTCTACAGCTTTTTGATAAAGTTTTATAGCTTCTTCATATTCTTTAGTATTGTAAAGTCTATTTGCTTCGCTAAAGTAATTCACAGTAACCTCCTTAAGAAAAATAAACTTTTTGTATAGAAAGAATAAATAAAAATTTAAGTTTTATAGTATGTTATTAAAGGAAAATGTTCTTTATATTTACAGTATGTACACAATTTTTATATTATATACGCAGTCTACCAAAATTATACTAAAAATTTAAAAAAACTTTAAATTAATCTTAAATTTTAGATAAATGTAATTATAATTTTATATAAAATGTTGATTTGAGATTAAGTTAATATATAATACATATATAGATGTTTTATTTAAAATTGATAAGTAGGTGTAAATTAATGAACAATTATAAATTGGGGTTAGATGTAGGGTCTACTACTGTAAAATTAGTATTATTAAAATGTGATAATACTATAGTTTTTTCTGAATATAGAAGACATTATTCAGATATAAAGAATACTATAATTGGGTTAATGAAAGAATGTTATGAAAAAGTAGGGGATAGAAAAATTACAGTAACTATTACAGGGTCTGGAGGACTTTCAGTTTCTAATTGGCTTAATGTTAAATTTGTACAAGAAGTTATAGCTTGTACTGAAACTATAGAGAGGGTTATACCTCAAACTGATGTCGCAATTGAACTTGGAGGAGAAGATGCTAAAATAACTTATTTAAAAGGTGGCATTGAACAAAGAATGAATGGTACATGTGCTGGAGGTACAGGTGCTTTTATAGATCAGATGGCATCACTTTTAAATACTGATGCATCAGGACTTAATGAACTTGCAAAAAAACATAAAATTATATATCCAATTGCTTCAAGATGTGGTGTTTTTGCTAAAACCGATATTCAACCACTTATTAATGAAGGTGCTAAAAAGGAAGATATAGCAGCCTCTGTTCTTCAAGCAGTTGTTAATCAAACAATAGGTGGACTTGCGTGTGGTAAACCTATAAAAGGAAATGTAGCTTTTTTAGGAGGGCCACTTTACTTTTTATCAGAACTTAGAAATAGATTTATTGAGACTTTAGAACTTAAGGAAAATGAAATTATATTTCCAGAGAATTCACAATTATTTGTTGCTATGGGAGCAGCATTTTTAGCAGGTGAAGAAGAAGAAATTTCTTTTAAAAGTTTAATTAACAAAGTTAATACAATTAGTGAAGCAAAAGATGATAATATACAAAGGCTACCTGCATTGTTTGACGGAGAGTTAGATTATAAAAAATTTAAAGAAAGACATAATAAGGCAAAAGCTAAGAGAGGATCTTTAGAAAATACTAAAGGAAAAGTATTTTTAGGAATTGATGCAGGTTCAACAACAACTAAAGTTGTTTTAATTAATGAAGACAGAGAGATTATATATTCATTTTATGGAAGTAACGAAGGAAATCCATTAAAGACTATAGTAGGTATTATGAATGATTTATATAGTAAACTTCCAGAAGGTGTAGAAATTGCAAACAGTACAGTTACAGGATATGGAGAAGCATTAATAAAGGCAGCTCTTCATATGGATATTGGAGAAATTGAAACAATTGCTCACTATAAAGCTGCTGAATATTTCTTGCCAGGAGTAGATTTTATACTTGATATTGGTGGTCAAGATATGAAATGTTTAAGAATAAAGGGTGGAGTAATAGATAGTATACTTTTAAATGAAGCTTGCTCTTCAGGTTGTGGTTCATTTATAGAGACATTTGGAAAATCTCTTGGATTAGAAGTTCAAGATTTTGCAAAAGAAGCTTTATTTTCTAAATCACCAGTTGACTTAGGATCAAGATGTACTGTGTTTATGAACTCAAGAGTTAAACAATCACAAAAAGAAGGAGCAACTGTTGGAGATATATCAGCAGGACTTTCTTATTCAGTAATTAAAAATGCATTATATAAAGTTATAAAAATTAGAGATGAAAAAGAACTTGGTAAAAAAATAATAGTTCAAGGTGGAACTTTTTATAATGATGCAGTTCTTAGAAGTTTCGAGAAAATATCAGGAAGAGAAGTTATAAGACCAGATATTGCAGGACTTATGGGAGCATTTGGAGCAGCATTAATATCAAAAGAAAGATATGTTGAAGGAGAAAAGTCTTCTCTTTTACCAAAGGAAAAAGTAAAAGATTTTAAAATGACTTCAGAATTTAGAAGATGTGGAATGTGCGGTAATAACTGTTTATTAACTGAAAATACTTTTTCAACTAATGAAAAATTTATATCTGGTAATAGATGTGAAAGACCACTTGGACTTAGTATAAATAAAGAAAAGGTTCCAAATCTTTATAAATATAAATTTAAAAGAACTTTTGGATATAAGCCTCTAAAGAAGGAAGAAGCTAAAAGAGGAACAATTGGAATTCCAAGAGTGTTAAATATATATGAAAATTATCCTTTATGGTTTACTTTATTTACAGAACTAGGATTTAGAGTTGTTTCATCACCAGTTTCATCAAAGAAGCTTTATGAAAAAGGAATAGATACAATTCCTTCAGATTCAGCTTGTTATCCAGCAAAACTTGTTCATGGTCATATAATGGCATTAATAGAAAATGGAGTAGATACAATATTTTATCCTTGTATCCCGTATGAAAAGAAAGAATTTAGTGATTCAAATAATCATTATAATTGTCCTATGGTTACTTCATATCCAGAAGTAATAAAAAATAATATGGATATATTAAAAGAGAAAAATATAAAATTTATAGCACCGTTTTTCTCATTAGATGATAAGAAAGTTTTAGCTAAAAGAATAGTTGAAGAGTTTAAAGATTTTGGAGTAGATATAAAGGAAGCAAAAGAAGCTGTAGATAAGGCATTTATTGAAAGAGAAAACTATAAAAAGGATATAGAAAACAAAGGAAAAGAAGTAATTGAATATCTTAAAAAGAATAATAAAAAAGGTATAGTGTTAACAGGACGACCATATCATATAGATCCAGAAATAAATCATGGTATTCCAGATGTTATAAATTCCTTTGGAATGGCTGTTTTAACAGAAGATAGTGTAGCTAATCTTGGGAAATTACATGCACCTTTAAGAGTTGTTGATCAGTGGACATATCATGGAAGACTTTATAGAGCAGCAGCTTATGTTAGAGATTCAGATGTTCTTGAAATGATACAACTTAACTCTTTTGGTTGTGGATTAGATGCTGTAACAACAGATCAAGTAAATGAAATTTTACAAGAAAAAGGGAAAATATATACTGTACTTAAAATAGACGAAGGAAATAATTTAGGAGCTGCTAAAATAAGAATAAGATCATTAAAGGCAGCTATAGAAGAAAGAGAAAGAAATAATTATGTTCCTGTAACTGAAAATATAGAATATAAAAATCCTGTATTTACAAAGGAAATGAGAAAAAGACATACAATATTATGTCCACAAATGTCACCAATACATTTCGATATTTTAGAGGAGGCTATAAATGCATCTGGTTACAATCTTGAAATATTGCCATCTAGTGATCCAGGAGCAGTTGAAGAAGGTTTAAAATATGTAAATAATGATGCTTGTTACCCATCAATAATTGTAATTGGTCAAATAATAAAAGCTTTAAAATCAGGAAAATATGATTTAAATAATACATCGGTTATAATATCTCAAACTGGTGGAGGATGTAGAGCTACAAATTATATTGGATTTTTAAAACTTGCTATGAAAAATGCAGGATTTAGCAATGTTCCAATTCTTTCATTAAATGCAGTTGGACTTGAAAAGCAACCAGGCTTTAAAATTACAGTAAAGCTTATAAAGAGAGCTTTAATGGCACTGATTTATGGTGACATATTTATGAGAGTATTATATAGAACAAGACCTTATGAAAAAGTAAAAGGGTCTGCAAATGAACTTTATAATAAATGGAATAAGATTGCAAAAGAAAATGTTAAAAATGGAAGTAAGAGAGAATTTAATAAAAATGTTAAAGGCATAATAAAAGAGTTTGATGAATTAGAGTTATTAAATATTAGAAAACCAAGAGTAGGTGTAGTTGGAGAAATATTAGTTAAATATCATCCAACAGCTAATAACGATATAGTAAGTCTTTTAGAAAGTGAAGGAGCTGAAGCTGTTGTTCCAGATCTTTTAGAATTTTTCTTCTATTCAGCTTATGATAGCGAATTTAAATATAAATATTTAGCATTTAGTAGAACATCTAGAGATTTAAATATTATTGCTATGAAATATATGGAAAGTTATAGAAAAGAAATGAAAAAAGCTTTAGATGAAAGTAAAAGATTTGAAGCACCAAAAAATATTAAAGAACTTGGACGTTTAGCATCAAATATACTTTCATTAGGAAATCAAACTGGAGAAGGATGGTTTTTAACAGCAGAAATGATAGAGCTTATAAAAAGTGGAGCAGATAATATTGTTTGTATGCAACCATTTGCTTGTCTTCCAAACCATGTAACTGGTAAGGGAATGATGAAAGCTTTAAAGAAAAATTATCCAAAGGCAAATATAGTTGCTGTTGATTATGACCCAGGAGCTTCAGTTGTAAATCAAGTAAATAGAATTAAACTTATGCTTTCAGTTGCATTTAAAAAATTAAAAGAAGAAGAAAGTAAAGTTAAAGAAATTAATGTACATGAAAAAGAAGTAGTGAAACAAGCTTTTAAAGAAGCAAGTGCAACTTTACATGAATAATTTAATTGACAAAAGTCAATTAATGATATAACATAATATGTACATAAAATTGTATATATTAAATGCAAAGATAAAGAGGAGTAAATTTAGGAAGTATCAAAGAGAGAGGGGATTAGGTGAGAGCCCTTTATACTGAATATTTTGAAGGTAGCTTTTGAGTTTCTTTAGTGAAATAGTAGTAACTAAAGACGGCCATTTTTCTAGGTCGTTATTTGAATTAAGAGCTTATAAAGGTTTATTATAAACCTTGTAGGAATAAAGGTGGTACCACGAACTTTCGTCCTTTTGTAGGATGAAAGTTCTTTTTTTATTCAATATATTTAATTTTAGGAGGAGTTTAAATGTCAGATATAAAAAATATTGAAACAACATATAATCCAAAAGAATTTGAAGATAGAATTTATAAAACTTGGGAAGAAAAAAAATATTTTACACCAGTAATTGATAAAAATAAAAAATCATATTCAATAGTTATGCCACCACCAAACATAACAGGAAAGTTACATTTAGGTCACGCACTTGACAATACTCTTCAAGATATGCTTATAAGATTTAAGAGAATGCAAGGATATTCAACTCTTTGGCTTCCAGGTCAAGACCATGCATCAATTGCAACAGAAGTTAAAGTTGAAAATGAGCTTCTTAAAAAAGGTCTTAAGAAAAAGGAAATGGGAAGAGAAGCTTTCCTTGAAAAAGTTTGGGAATGGACAGATGAGTATAGAGATAGAATAAGAACTCAACTTAAAAAGATGGGATGTTCTGCTGATTTTACAAGAGAAGCATTTACAATGGATGAACATTTAGATAAGGCAGTTAAACATGTATTTGTTAAGCTATACAATGAAGGTCTTATATACCAAGGAAATAGAATAACTAATTGGTGTCCTAAATGTCAAACAGCTTTATCAGATGCTGAAATAGAATATGCAGAACAAAATGGACATTTTTGGCACATAAACTATCCATTAAAAAACGGAGAAGGTTTCTTAGAAATTGCAACAACAAGACCAGAAACATTACTTGGAGATACAGCAGTTGCAGTTAATCCAAATGATGATAGATTTAAACATCTTATAGGAGAAACTTTAATTCTTCCATTAGTAAACAGAGAAATTCCAATAGTTGGAGATGACTATGTTGATATTGAATTTGGAACAGGAGCAGTTAAAATAACTCCAGCTCACGATCCAAATGACTTTGAAGTTGGAAAGAGACATAACTTAAAAGAAATAAGAGTTATGGATGATAAGGGATTCATAAATGAAAATGGTGGAAAATATGAAGGGCTAGAAAGATATGAAGCAAGAAAAGCTATAGTTAAGGATCTTGAGGAACTTGGACTTTTAGTTAAAATAAAAGATCATACTCATAATGTAGGAACACATGATAGATGTGGAACTGTAATAGAACCAATAATATCAAAACAATGGTATGTAAAGATGCAGTCTTTAGCAGATCCAGCTATAGAGGTTGTAAGAAATAATAAAACTAAGTTTATACCAGAAAGATTTGAAAAAACTTATTTCAACTGGATGGAAAACATTCAAGATTGGTGTATATCAAGACAATTATGGTGGGGACATAGAATACCAGTATGGTACTGTAAAGATTGTAACCACATAAATGTATCAACAGAAGAGGTTGCAACTTGTGAAAAATGTGGAAGTCATAATTTAGAACAAGAAACAGATGTTTTAGATACATGGTTTTCATCAGCTCTATGGCCTTTCTCAACTCTTGGATGGCCAGATAAAACAGAAGATTTAGAATATTTTTATCCAACAAATACTTTAGTTACTGGATATGATATTATATTCTTCTGGGTTGCTAGAATGATATTTAGTGGAATACACAATATGGGAGAAACACCATTTGAAAATGTATTAATACATGGAATAATAAGAGACTCAGAAGGAAGAAAAATGAGTAAGTCTTTAGGAAATGGAGTAGATCCATTAGAAGTTATTGATACTTATGGAGCAGATGCTTTAAGATTTATGCTTGTAACTGGTAATGCACCAGGTAATGATATTAGATATTATCCAGAAAGAGTAGAATCTGCTAGAAACTTTGCAAATAAAATCTGGAATGCTTCAAGATTTGTTATGATGAATTTAGACAGAGATTTAATGAACAAATATAAAGACTTAAAAGATTATAGTTTAGCAGATAGATGGATTCTTTCAAAATTAAATACTTTAGTTAAAGAAGTTACAGAAAATATGGATAAATTTGAACTTGGAATAGCACTTCAAAAGATTTATGATTTAATGTGGACTGAATTCTGCGATTGGTATATAGAACTTGTTAAACCAGTACTATATGGAGAAGATGAGAAAGCTAAGGGAATAACATACAATGTATTATTTACAGTGCTAGAAACAGGTCTTAAGCTTCTTCATCCAGTAATGCCATTTATAACAGAAGAAATATTTACTCATTTAAATGATAAGGAAGAAACAATAACATTATCAGCTTGGCCAGAATATAAAGAAGAATTACTTGATGTAAAGGCAGAGGAAGATATGGCATTTGTTATTGAAGCTATTAAAAACTTAAGAAATTTAAGAGCTGAAATGAATGTTAAGCCATCTAGAAAAGCTAACGTTATATGTTATATTTCAGATGAAGCAAAGGATGCCTTTAGTAAAGGTGCAGCTTATATAGAAAAATTAGCATCAGCATCTAATGTTTCATTTATAGAAAATAAAAATGAAGTTCCAGAAAATGCTGTATCTCTAGTTGTAAAAGGTGGAGAGTTATTTATGCCACTACTGGACTTAGTAGATAGAGATAAAGAACTTGAAAGATTGAATAAGGAACTTAATAAATTAGAAGGGGAAATTGCAAGAATAGATAAGAAGCTTTCAAATGAAGGTTTTGTAGCAAAAGCTCCTGAAAAGGTAGTATTAGGTGAAAAGGAAAAAAGAGTTAAATATATTGAAATGCTAGAGGCTGTTAAAGGAAGAATTGACGCATTAAAATAATTTAACATTTAGCGTTGGTATTAATATGCCAACGCTTTAAATTTTTAACAATAGTTTTTAATTTTAAGGGAGATGGGAAAGTGAGTAATATTATATATGGGAAAGAAAAAAGTTTAAGTAAGGACATTTCTAAAAAAGAAAAACTTTTAACTTGGAGAGATATTTTAATAATATATGATTTTGCTATACAAGAAGTAAATACTAAAATAAATATATTAAATAGTGAATTTAAAAATCTACATGATTATAATCCAATTGAACATATAAAAACTAGAGTTAAAAAGCCAAAAAGCATTATACAAAAACTTATAAATAAAGGTATTGAACCTACAGTTGAAAATGCAATAAAAAATATTAATGATATAGCTGGTGTTAGAATAATATGTTCATTTACAGATGATATATATAGAATATTTGAAATATTAGCTAATCAAAATGATATAAATGTAGTTCAAATAAAAGATTACATAAAACATCCTAAAAAAAATGGATATAGAAGTTTACATGTATTAATAACAATACCTGTATTTTTATCTACAGGTACAAAAAATGTTCCAGTAGAAATACAAATTAGAACAATAGCTATGGATTTTTGGGCAAGTCTTGAACATAAAATATATTATAAATATAGGAATAAGACTTTTGATAATATATCAGATGAATTAAAAGAATGTGCTGATATGATAACTCTTTTAGATAATAAAATGTCAGATATAAGAAATGAAATTAAAAAGATAGAAGAATAAAAATGAGAAGATTTAAATCTTCTCATTTTTATAAATAATTATTTTTTATTTACATCACATTGACCGTGGTCTACAGGATTAATGTTTTTCTCTCCAAACATTATTTTTGAGAAGTTATTACCAAATTCTATAGCTTCATCTATTTGTTCTTTAGAAGCTCTAAATTTAACACGTAAACCTGGATGAACTAATTTCATTTTTAATTCTTCTAATCTAGATTCTATTCTAGGAACAGCTTCTCCACTCCAACCATATGAACCAAAGGCAGCTGCAAATTTCTTACCATTAATTATAGGATTTAAATTAGCTAATAAAATTCTAATTGGAGGTAGTAATTCTCCAACTATTGTTGGTGAACCAAATAATAAACCATCAGATTCATTAATATCTTTCATTATAGCATCGTTATCTTTGTCTTTTGTTAAATCATATAATTTAACTTCAACATTATGGTTCTTCTTAAGTCCTTCTTCAATATATTTAGCAAGTTCTTCTGTGTATCCATAAGCTGAAACATAACAAATTGTAACTTTCTTATCTCCATTTATTATAGGTTTTACAGGAGTTGCCCATTCTTTGAATTTATTTACTACATCCCATGGATTTTCTCTTAAAATAGGTCCATGACCTGGACAAATTATGTCTATATCTAAATCTTTAATTTTATCTATACCTTTAAGAACGAAAGGCTTAAATGGTCCAAATATGGCATCAAAATAATATTTTAAAGAAACATTATAATCTTCTTCATTTTCAACTAAGTCATTGAAAATATTTTCGCATGCGTAGTGACATCCAAAAGAATCACAAGTAATTAAAACTTTATCTTCTTCAACATATGTATACATTGAATCTGGCCAATGTAAAAATGGAGCTGAAATAAATCTTAATGTTTTATCTCCAAGAGATAAAGTATCACCGTCTTTTGCAATAATATAATCAAAATCTCTATTTATAATTTCTTTTAAGAAAGAGATTGCTTGCATTGAACCAACAACTTTTGCATGTGGAGCAAGATCTAAAATTTTTCCAACTGAACCTGAGTGATCTGGTTCTGTATGATCTACAACTATGTAGTCAATGTCAGCTGGAGTTATATTTAAAGTTTCAAGAGTTTCTAAATACTTATCAAAGCACTTTTCTTTAACTGTTTCAAATAAAGCTATCTTTTCACTTCCTTTAACTACGTATGAATTATAACTTGTACCAAATGGAGTATACATTATTATATCAAAAACTCTTAATTCTGGATCTAATGCCCCCACCCAGTGAATACCTTTTTTTATTTCTACATTTCTCATATTTAACACCTCTTGTAATAATAACTTCTAAAAAATAATAAATATTATTCGACATGATTTATGATAACAAAAAAGCAATTGATTGTAAATGATATTTTACTATTAAATAGATAATTTTGTTAAAACATAAATACCCACATAATATATTATAAACTTTTGATAATAAAATATTTAGTAGTAAAATATTAAAAATGTAAATATTGAATTAATAAATCTTGAAACGTAAAGTTTAAATGAATATAAGAATTATTATGATTTTTCCCAAATTTGAAAATACTATATCTAGAAATATTACTTTAAATTATTATCGAAATAGGTTAATTATTTATTTCATTTTGCAAATTAAATATTAAGAATTAAATAATAAATTCTATAGGAACTATTTTCGAATTAATTATATTTAATATTATTAGTAGGATTTTTAAGTTATGAAACAAATTGAAATATAAAATTTTATATTTTTAAGAAATAAAGTCCAACAAGTTAATTGTTGGACTTTTCTTCAATAAAACAGACTATATAATATGTAGTATGTTAAAAGTAAAAGTATTTATAAATTTATTCTTTATAAATTTAATAAATCTTTATAAAATAAATACTAGTTTTCTAAAACAAGCTTATAAGCATTATTTTCAGTAAGAGGTTTTGAAAATAAATAACCTTGTATATAATCTACATTTAATTTTTTTAATAATTCCAATTGTTTAACGGTTTCAACGCCTTCAGCTACTACTGGTAAGTTTAATGTATGGCATATTTTCACAATACAATCTAATATTTCAATATATTTATTACCTTTATCTGTTTGCCATATAAAATATTTATCTATTTTAACTAATGATAAAGGAAGACTTATTAAATAATTTAGTGATGAGTATCCAGTACCAAAGTCATCTAAATATATGAGTATACCTAAATCCTTCAATTTTTGAAGGTTCTCATTAGTTTTCTTTGAATTATTTAATAAAACTGTTTCTGTAAGTTCTATACCTATAATGTTATTAGGAATATTATACTTTTTAATCATATCTAAAAATCCATTAATGAAATTATCTTTCATTAATTGTCTAGCAGAAATATTTATAGATACAGTTATAATGTTTTTTCTATTTTCATTTATCTTTTTTGCAAAACATAAGGATTCTTTTATAACATAATTATTAAAATCATCAAAATAAATAGTTTTCTCAATTAAATTTATAATATTATATATAGGTATATTAGAATATTTTTTATTATTCCATCTAAATAAAGATTCAAAGCTAACTAATTTTTTATCGCAAGTATATTTTGGTTGATAATTCATAGATACATTCTTATTGTTTTTTATATCATTCATTAAATCGTTAATTATAACTGTATTTAGTTTGATTTCTTCTTCTAATTTAGGAGTAAATATTACACTAGTATTTTTGCCTAAACATTTAGCTTTATATAATGCTAAATTAGCTTTCATAAGTAATCTATCTATATTCTTCTTATTATAGTTATCTATCGCAATACCAATGCTTGCAGAAACACTATAAAGATCAATTGAGTTAATAGAGATTTTATTTAGGTTAGACAGTATTTTTTCAGAAATAGTTTCTATAGTTTTTATATCTTTTAGGTTCTCATAGATAATTATAAACTCATCACCATCAATTCGAGCTATATATTTACATTTACATACATCAGATAATATATCTGAAACTCGTTTTATAACTAAATCTCCAATATAATTACCAAAAGAATTATTGATATTTTTTAATTCATCTAAATCTAAAATAAAAATAACTAAATTATTTATATTTATATCATTTTTTAACAAATCACAAATTCTAGAAGTATATTTTCTATTATAAAGATTAGTAAGTTGGTCTTTATATAGTAAATCTTCAATGGTTTTTTCTTGTTTTATATATTGTGAGATTCCTTTTTTAAAATTGTTTATTACAAGCTTTTCATTTGTCAAAAAAACACTTCCTTATAAAGTAGTATAAAGAATTTAATCCTATGTATTATATTGGTTTTAAATCCAATATATTCTTTTATATCAATTAGTATTATAAGGGAGTGGTATTAGTATGTCCATAACATAAAAAGGAAATTAATCTATATAAATAAATTAAATTTTATTAGTTTATAATTTTTTTAATAAAATAAATAACAATTGTATTAACATTAAATACTAAATTTATTAAACAGGAATTATATAAAATAATTTATATAATTGGTATATATATACCATTAATGTGTATGGGATTAAAAAAATAAAGAATATTTTTCTTGCCTAATAAAAATAATAATAATGCAATTTATTAAATTTAGGAGGTAATTATTTTGTTTAAACATGATAAAGCATTATTACATGAAGTTAAGGTTGAAAAACCAAATCCACAATATGCAGCTTTAATGCAAGAACAGCTAGGTGGTGGAAATGGTGAGCTAAAGGCAGCTATGCAATATATATCTCAAAGCTTTAGAATAAAAGATCCAGAGATAAAGGATTTATTTTTGGATATAGGTGCAGAAGAATTAAGTCATATGGAAATGGTAGCTCAAACAATTAATTTATTAAATGGACATGAGGTAGATTATAATAAAACTGAAGTTGGAGAGATAGAAACACATGTACTTACTGGATTATCACCAGTATTAATAAATTCTTCAGGAGCTCCATGGACTGCTGATTATGTTACAGTTACAGGTGATTTAGTTGCTGATTTATTATCTAATATTGCATCTGAGCAAAGAGCAAAAGTTGTATATGAATATTTATATAGGCAGATTGATGATAAATATGTTAAAGAAACTATTGATTTTTTATTGAATAGAGAAGAAGCACACAATGCATTATTTAGGGAAGCATTAAATAAAGTACAAAAAACAGGATCAAATAAAGATTTTGGTGTAACAGAAGATTCAAAGCTTTACTTTGATTTATCTACACCTGGACCAGAACATAAACATCCAGAGCCTACACCACCATCCTTTGATAATCCAAGAAGATAATTTTTCATAGAAGAAATATATTTATAGAATATAATAAATTAATTCTAGATTTAATAATAAAACAATAAAAGTATTAAAAAAGACTAGGAGCTTTATTCTTAGTCTTTTTTCAATAAAAAAAGGAATTTTTTAAACTTAATTTATTATATTTTATTTTTTGAAATCATAATCTTTCATACAAATATAGGTTTTATATATTAAGATATAATCTTAATTGCATGGAAATAAATTTACTAGTAAAATATTAATAGTGTAAAAATTAAATTAATAAAAATTAAAATATAGTTATAATATTTATTTAAGTTTAAGGGGCGAAAAAAATGAATTATGAAGAAGCAATGGAATATATAAAAAAAATCGGAAATTTTGGATCAAATTATGGATTAGAGAGAACAGAAAGGCTTCTTGATATATTAGGAAATCCACATAAAAAAATCAAATGTATACATGTTGCAGGAACAAATGGAAAAGGATCTACTACATCAATTATAACATCTATTTTAATGGAAGAAGGATTTAAAGTTGGTATGTATACTTCACCTTATTTAGAGGAATTTGAAGAGAGAATTCAAATAAATAGAGAAAATATAAAAAAAGAAGAATTAGCTTTTTATATGAAAGATGTAAAAAAGGCAGTAGATGAAGTGATTAAAGAAGGGTATAGTCATCCTACAGAATTTGAAATAATAACATGTTTAATGTTTTTATATTTTTATGTTAAAAAGGTTGATTATGCAGTTATAGAAGTAGGGCTTGGAGGAAGATTAGACTCAACTAATGTTATAAAGCCTTTAGTAAGTGTTATAGCTTCAATTAGTCTTGACCATACAAATATATTAGGAAGCAGTTTAAAAGAGATAGCAAGAGAAAAGGGGGGCATAATAAAGGAAGATATTCCATTAGTATTATACCCTCAAGAAGAAGAAGCTTTAAATGAACTTAAAAATATAGCAGAAGAAAAAAATTCAAAAATATATGAAGTTAAAAAAGATGATGGGGAATTATTAGATATAATAAAAGAAAGGGACTACTATCAGAAGATAAAAATAAAAGGGGAACTTGATATTTATTACTTAAATTTAAAACTTTTAGGAGAACATCAAATATTAAATTGTGCTCTTGCCGTTAAGACAGTGGAAGTTTTATCTAAATTAGAAGGATTTAAAATAAACAATCTTAAAAAGGGTGTAGAAAATGCAAAGTGGAAGGGAAGACTTGAAGTTTTAAATAAAAAGCCTACTGTTGTTATAGATGGAGCTCATAATATTCAAGGAATAAAATCTCTTACAAGAAATGTAACTAAATATTTTAAATATAATAATTTATATCTTCTAATAGGAATACTTGCAGATAAGCAAGTAGAAGAAATGATAAATGAAATAGCTCCTTTAAGTAAAAAAATTATTGCTTTAACTCCAAATAGTGATAGAGCAGAGCTTTCAAGTGAACTTAAAAAGGAAATTGAGAAAGTGAACAATAATGTAGAAAGTTTTGAAAGCTATGAGGATGCCTTTAAAAGCATATTAAAAGTAGCGAAAGAAGAAGACTTAATTTTAGTAACAGGTTCTTTATACATGATTGGAGAAATGAGGGGAATAATAAATAGAATAAAGTTTAATTAAATTGTAAATATTATTTCATCTAAATATGATTATAGGTGGGGATTTTATGATAAATTTGACCTTTCTAGGAACTGGTGGAGGTATGCCTATGCCTTATAGACATCTTTCTTCTCTTATGATTAATTATAAAGGAAGAAAAATTTTAATTGATTGTGGAGAAGGATGTCAAATAGGAATAAGAGAATATTCTTTAGGATTTAAAAGTATTGATATTATATTTATAACTCATGGTCATGGAGATCATGTAAATGGGATTTCAGGACTTTTATCAACTATTAGAAATAGTGGTAGGGAAAAAGATTTAATAATTATAGGACCTAAAGGAATTAAAGATATCATAAAAGGACTTATGATAACAGCTAAGTACCTTACATACTCTATTGAAGTTATTGAATGCGAAGAAGAAAAATTATTTTTTAATTTAAAGGATGGAAGAATCAATTTTTGTGATGAAAAGTTAAGTGAAATAGAAATAGATACTTTGCCATTAGATCATTCAACAGATTGCATTGGAGCTAAAATAAAAATAAATAGAAAAGCTAAATTTGATAAAGAACTTGCTATAAAAAATAATGTGCCAAAGATTATTTGGAGTAAGCTTCAAAAGGGTGAGATAGTAGATTATGAAGGTGTTAGGTATACTAGTGATTTAGTTTTAGGAGAAAAAAGAAGAGGAATAATATTAAGCTATATAGTAGATAGTAGACCTATAGATAGTATTATAGACTTTATTTATAAAAGTGATTTATTTATATGCGAAGGAACTTATGGGGATAATGATGACTTAGAGAAGGCTATTAAAAATAAACATATGACCTTTAAAGAAGGAGCAACCCTAGCAAAAAGGTCTTTTTCACATGAATTAATTTTTACTCATTTTTCGCCTTCTATGATGAATCCTAAAGAATTTATAAATAATGCTACCGAAGTATTTAATAATTCACATATAGCCTATGATGGAATGAAAAAAGAAATAAATTTCATAAAATAAAGTTAACTTAAAAATTAAAAAAGCAAAATAATAAACTAATTAGTAACTGAATTACTTTTAAATGTTTATTATTTTGCTTTTTAGTTTTATAAATTTTTATTTTTAATTTCTCTTAAAGCCTTTGATAATTGATCAGGACATGATGTATCTTTACTTCCACATTTAATGCCTTGAAGTCTTGAAATTGCTTCATCAACATCCATTCCTTCTACAAGTTTAGAAATACCAAACAGGTTTCCAGGACATCCTTTAATAAATTCTACAGATTTTATTATATTATTTTCCACATCTAAATGTATTTCTGTTGAACACACACCACTTGTTTTATAAGTATACATAACTACCTCCAAAGATAAAATATTACAATATAATTATACTTAGAAAAATAAAAGAAATAAAGTATATTTTGTCGCTAAATAGGAAGTGAAATCATAATATAAATGTATAGATACTCCTTAGGAGGTGTTACTAATAGAAAATATTTATATTTGTAATACTTGTGATAATTGCATAAGGAGAATAGATGTGAAAGGATTATCTTTAGAAAAGATACAATTAAATTTACAAGAAAAAGAAATTGGACCAATAAGTATAGATGTAAAAGGAGGCATTGGTGTAGTAGCAAACAGTTATGGGAATAGTATTTCTTTTTTAGATTTAGTAAGTTTAAAAGAATCTTATAGACAATATATAGGACCTAATCCAAAAGATATTAAATTTTATAAAAAATATGTTTGTATTTTGTGCAATGAAATAAATTCAATAATATTATACAATTTTATATCAAAAACTATTGATTTTGTAATTCCTTCAGGAAATTATCCAGAAAGTTTTGTAATAGACAGTATAAATGATATAATGTTAGTTTCTAATTTTATGGAAAGTACAGTATCTGTTATTAATTTAAGAAATAAATCTTTAGATAAAGTAATAGATGTTGGTTTATATCCAGCAAAAGTAATTTTATCAAAAGATAGAAAATTTTTTTATGTTTGTGAAACTAATATAGGAGAAGACAAGGAGGGTTTTATAGGAATATATTCTATTAATGATTTTAAGCTTATTAAAAGAATAAAGGTTGGAGTTATTCCATCTGATATATATGAGTTTAATGATAAAATATATGTTACTAATTTTGGAGAGGGAAGTATTAGTGTAATAAACATAAAAACGGGAAAAGAATTTAAAAGGATAAACTTAGGAGGTATGTTAAATAAGGTTATAAAAACAGAAAATACAATGTATATAAGTGATTATATTAATGGAATTTTATATTTAATAGATGAAAGAAATGGAAAGTTAAAAACCATTGCAATAGGAAATGAGCCTAATGCAATGATTCTTGTTAATTCAAATCACTAAATAGAAGATTTATTATTTGAGTATAAATTTCAGAAGGATCTTTTTGCCACTTGTCGCACAGATGAGTGGCTTGTTTTTTTGTAGGCACTTGAAGTTTTAATTCCATTAAAGTGCAATCATCCTCTAAAGCTTTTATGTCAACAATAAAGCTATCATTTGATTCTATAGTATAGTCACTATGTATTGTTAATTCTTTTTTTATTAAATCTATATGTGATTTAACATATTCGTTAATAAGAGATATTTTTGATTTTGATATTCTATCCTTAAAAAATGAAAGAACACTATCACCTTTATCTGTAAGTTTTAATAAATTTTTATCCATTACTTCTGTATATTCAATAAAATTTGCTTCATCAAGTTCTGATATGTATTGTTGTAAGGTAAAATAGTTAATAAAACTATTTTCAAGAACTATTTCAGTGAGTTGTGTATTAGAAATAGGGTGTTTTAAGGTTTTTAAAATATATAAAAGTAATAATTTATTTTCTGCTAATTCTAATGAACTCTCTTCGTACATAATTAAGCCTCCATTTTATATAGGTATATTAATAATTATAGCATAAAATTAAAAATAATGAATATAGTGTAATTAAATAAAAATAAACAGCACATAATTAGAAATATAGAAGGGAGAAGGGGTTGAATTTAAAAAGTAAAAAGAGTTTATTGCAAATATTTATATTAATAACATTAATTTTAATTTTTTCAATAACAGTTATTATAAAAAAATATGATGAAGTAAAGGATGTCTTAGCTAGGGAAAAAAATTTACCTATACATTCAGTCGATATTGAAGAGAAAAAAATTTCACTAACTTTTGATGTAAATTTTGCAGAAAAAGATTATTTAAATGACATATTAAATATAATGGAGAAATACAATATAAAAGGAACATTTTTTGTAATGGGATCTTGGATAAACTATACAGATGAAAATAAAGAAAAATTAAAATTGATAGCTAATAAAGGGCATGAAATAGGCAATCATAGTTATATTCATCCAAATTTTTCTCAAATAAGCGATGAAAAAATAGAAAAAGAAATAAGAAAAACAGATGAAGCAATAAGAAATGTTACAAAGGATGCAAGTAAATTATTTAGATTTCCAAGTGGAGATTATAATGAAAAGTCAGTAAAGAAAGTTAAGGAACTTGGATATATTCCAATTCAATGGGATGTTGATTCTATTGATTGGCGTGAAGATGGAGAAAAAGTAGAGTATGAAAGAATTAAAAAGAAGGTTAAAAATGGATCTATACTTCTTTATCATAATAATGCAAAGTACACACCTAAAAATATTGAAAAGATAATAAAGGAGCTTAAAGAAGAAGGTTATGAGTTTAAAACTGTAGGAGAAATGATCTATAAAGAAGATTATTATATTGATTCAGAAGGACTTCAGCATAAAAAAATATAATTTATGTTGAAAATGGCATAAATTATGTATTATAATGGAAATGTATAAGTGGGGATCTTTTATTTTATAAAAATTAGTTTATTACAAAGGGAGAGAGGGTTTACAATGGATAATTTAATGTTAAACAACAAAATTTATCTTGAAGGAAAGGTAGTTTCAAATTTAGAGTATAGTCATGAAATGTATGGTGAAGGGTTTTATACATTTGGACTTGAAGTACAAAGATTAAGTGATTCAGTAGATTTATTGAATGTTACAATTTCAGAAAGATTATTAGCTGGTTTTGATATTAGTATAGGTAAAGATGTAATTGTTGAGGGACAATTAAGATCATACAATAAATTTATAGATGGATCTAACAAATTAATACTTACAGTTTTTGCTAGAAATATTGAACCTTGTATAGAAAAAAGTAAAAATCCTAATGAGATTTTCTTAGATGGATATATATGCAAGGAACCAGTATACAGGACTACTCCATTTGGTAGGGAAATTGCAGATGTTTTATTAGCGGTAAATAGAGCATATAATAAATCAGATTATATACCAACAATTGCTTGGGGAAGAAATTCAAGATTTTGCAAGACATTAGAAGTTGGAGATAACATTAAAGTATGGGGAAGATTACAAAGTAGAGAATATCAAAAAAAGATATCAGAAACAGAAGTAGTAAAAAAAATAGCTTATGAAGTTTCAATATCAAAAATGGAAAGATCTAAAAAGGAAGAAATTAATGAAGCCAAAGAAGGCGCAGTATAAAATTAAATTTTAAGTAAAAAAGGTATTTGAAAATTTTCAAATACCTTTTTCTTTTAAATTATTTTCTTAAATCGTCAAGAAGTTGAGTTTTATCTTTAGTTTTGTCATCAACTGTTTTAATTATTTTAGCTGGAGAACCGGCTACAACAACTCCAGCTGGAATATCTTCTGTTACAACAGAACCTGCAGCTACAACAGAGCCATTTCCAATTTTAACTCCTTCTAATATTACAGCATTTGCTCCAATTAAAACATCATCACCAATTTCACAAGGAGATTTACTTGGTGGTTCTAAAACTCCAGCAACAACTGCACCTGCTCCTAAGTGAACTCTCTTTCCAAGTTTTCCACGAGCACCTATAACAGCATTCATATCAACCATTGTTCCTTCGCCTATTTCAGCACCTATATTAATAACAGCACCCATCATAATAACGGCATTTTTACCTATACTTACTCTATCACGAATTATAGCACCTGGCTCAATTCTAGCTTCTACTTCAAGAATATCAAGCATTGGTATTGCAGAATTTCTTCTATCATTTTCTATTCTAAAGTGATTTATTAAATGCTTATTATCTAATATAACCTTTGATATTAAGTCAGATTCACCTATTAATATGTAGAAACCATTAGCTCCATACCATTCTATTCCTTCTAAATTTGCTTCTCTTAAATCACCATTTACATATACTTTAACTGGTGTTGATTTTTTAGCTTCTTTTATAAATCTTGCTATCTCATATGGATCAGTAAAATTATATTCCATAGTATCATCCTTTCTAAAATCATTATTTATTAATAATAAACTAATTATAATAAAAAAACTTATATAATGAAAGGGTTAGCGTGAAAAAAGAACAAAATTTGATAGTAGATTAAGATTAATGTAAAATATTTTTAAAGGAGATGATACTTGTGAAACTAAAAGAAGGTTTTGTTCAGATATATACAGGTAATGGAAAGGGAAAAACTACAGCAGCAATAGGTCAAGGTATGAGAGCTTATGGAAATGGACTTAATGTTATAATGGTTCAATTTTTAAAAAGTGGAGAAACAGGAGAACTTAAAACTGTAGATGAATTAGGAAGTAATTTTCAAATATTTAGGTTTGAAAAAAGAAGAGGTTTTGTTTGGAACCTTAGTGAAGAGGAAAAGGAAGAAGTTAAAAAGGAAGTAAGGGTTGCTTATAAATTTATACTTTCAATATTAGAAGATGAAAAATGTGATGTACTTATTATAGATGAAGTTATGGGTGTTATTAAAAATAAATTTTTAACTGTTGAAGAAGTTTTAGAAATTATAAATAAGAAACCTAAAAATGTAGAGTTAATAATGACAGGGAGAAATGTACCAGAGGAAATATTAGAAAGAGCTAATTTAGTTACAGAAATGAGAGAAGTAAAACATTATTTTAAAGAAGGTGTTAAGGCAAGAAAGGGGATTGAATTTTAATGAATAATAGAGTAGAGAATGTTGAAATATCTGGAATAAGAAAATTTTATAATAAAGTTAGAAAAGTTGAAGGAGCTATTTCTTTAACTCTTGGACAGCCAGATTTTAATACTCCTGATATTGTAAAAAGAGGAATAGAAAAAGCATTATTAGAAAATAAAACAACTTATACTTCAAATGCAGGACTTGATGAATTAAGAGAAGAAATATCAAAATATTTAAATACATTAGGAATTAAATATAATAAGGAAGAAATATGTATAACAGTTGGTGGCAGCGAAGGAATTTTTTCAAGCCTTATGGCATTGTTAAATGAAGGAGATAAAGTTTTAATTCCAACACCAGCTTATCCAGCTTATGAAAGTATTGTAAATATGGTTGGAGGAACAGTTATAAATTATGAATTAAATAATGATTTTACAGTTAATGTAGACAACATAAAAGAAAAGTTTAAAAAAGAAGATTGTAAATATTTAGTTTTATCCTTCCCAACTAATCCAACAGGGGCAATACTTGATAAAAATGGAAGAGATGAATTAATAAAATTTATAAAAAATGAAAATATAATTGTAATTACAGATGAAATATATGCTTCAATTATTTATAATAATTATTATTCTGTAGCTCAAGATGAAAGTATAAAAGATAAAATTATATATATTAGTGGTTTTTCAAAAATGTTTTCAGCAACTGGGCTTAGAATTGGATACATAGCATGTAGTGAAAATATTATGAAGGAAATAATGAAAGTTCATCAATATGGAGTATCTTGTGCACCTTCTATTGTTCAATATGGAATGATTGAAGGATTAAAATATGGTATGGATGATGTATTAAAAATGAAAAATGAGTTTTTAAACAGAAAGAATTATGTTGTAAATAAATTAAGAGAAATTGGGTTTGAAGTTAATGATCCTAAAGGTGCTTTTTATGTATTTCCTTCAATTAAAAAATTTAAATTAACTTCTGATGAATTTTGTGAAAGATTATTAAATGAAGAAAAGGTAGCCTGTGTTCCAGGAACAGCCTTTGGAGTAGGTGGAGAAGGATTTATTAGAATATCTTATTGTTACTCTATGGAAGAGTTAGAATTAGCTTTAAATAAAATAAAGAATTTTATAGATAAATTATAATATATAATTTATTTGTTATATAGCAGTTACTATTTGTAATTGCTATTTTTTTATGTAAATAATAGTTAATATATAAATTAATTATTAAAATGGGTATAGTATATGACTTTAAAATACGAACAAAAAATATAAAATGTTTAAAAATAAGATGTAGATGATTAATTAATATAAAAAAGTTTTTATTAAATAAATATAAAAAATAAAGAAAATAAAAAATTAAATTGAGAAATAATTAATTTTTACGAATTCTTTTATAAAGCTATAGTAAACGTATTCTAAAATCTGGAATTATTTTAATGCATTATTAAAATATAAAAATATGTATAATGATTCATTAAAAATAAATGAATGAAACTAACATTATTTCTTGAAAATGAACATAGATATAATATAATTAACAACAAATATTTACAATTTAAACAATAAAAAGAAAAAGGGGTGGTAAAAATGCTAAAGTACATAGGAAAAAGAGTATTTACTAGTATTTTAACAATATGGGCGGTTGTTACACTAACCTTCTTCTTGGTAAGGGCAATGCCAGGAGGACCATTTGATGGGGAAAAGATTACAGCTGAAATGAAAGTAGTATTAAATGAAAAATATGGATTAGACAAACCATTAAGTGAGCAATATTCAATTTATATGAAAAACTTATTAAAGGGTGATTTAGGAGAATCTTTAAAATATAGAGGAAGAGAAGTAAATGAAATAATTACTTATTCATTTCCTAAGTCAGCTAAAATTGGTATTGTTTCTATAATTTTTTCTTTAGTAGCTGGAACATTACTTGGAGTAATTTCTGCACTTAAAGCTGGAAAATGGCCAGACAAGCTTTGTATGTTTATATCAACCTTAGGTATAACTGTACCAAGTTTTGTAATTGGAGCTGTATTAATTTATTACTTTACAGTTAAATTAAGATTACTTCCAGCAGTAGGACTTAAGGGACCTGAAACATTTATAATGCCAGTTATAGCACTTGCAGGAAGTTCAATGGCGTTTATAACAAGACTTACAAGAAGCAAACTTATAGATGTATTAAAATCTGATTATATTAGAACAGCTAGGGCAAAGGGATTAGATAAAAATGTAGTTGTTTTTAAACATGCACTTAGAAATTCACTTATTCCTGTTGTAACTTATCTTGGACCACTAGTAGCTTCAATACTTACAGGATCCTTTGTTGTTGAAAAAATATTTGTAATACCTGGACTTGGAAATGAGTTTGTTTCAACAATTACAAATAGAGATTACACAGCATTACTTGGAGTTGTAGTTTTCTTTTGTACTTTAATAGTTATTTGCAACTTATTAGTTGATATTTTATACGTAATAATAGATCCAAGAATAAAACTTGAAGATGTTGAAGGATAGGGGGAAAGATTTATGGAGAATTTAGAATTTAATAAAGATATGGTTACTCCCTTATCAAAAGAAGAAAAGAGTTTTGAGCAAAATATAAGACCAAGTGTTGGGTATTGGAAAGATGCATGGAATAGATTAAAAGAAAATAAAATAGCTTTAGTTTCATTAATAGTAATAATAGTATTAATTTTACTTGCGATAATAGTTCCAATGACTTCAAAGTTTTCCTATGATGCTCAAAATTTAAAACTTAAAGATTTAAAACCAAATGGAGTACATTTTTTTGGAACTGATAAACTAGGAAGAGATTTATTTGTAAGAGTTATGATGGGAGCTAGATATTCATTAATTATTGGAGGGGCAGCAGCTGTAATTAACTTATTTGTTGGAGTTTTATATGGAGGAATTTCAGGATTCTTTGGTGGGAAACTTGATAATATCATGATGAGAATAGTTGATTGTCTTTACTCAATACCAACAACTATATATGTAGTAATAATAATGGCTGTTTTAAAAGATACAGCTTTTGATAAAACTGGAATATTAAGTATTATAGTAGCTCTTTCAATATCTTATTGGGTTGGAATGGCAAGAATCGTTAGAGGAGATATTTTACAATTGAAACAACAGGAATTTGTTCTTGCAGCTAAAACTTTAGGAGCATCAAAAAAGAGAATTTTATTTAGACATTTAATACCAAATTGCATGGGATCAATTATAGTTACAATGACTCTTTTAATTCCTCAAGCTATATTTACTGAAGCTTTTTTAAGTTTTATAGGATTAGGGTTAAATGCACCTCTTGCATCATTAGGAACATTATGTAATGATGCAATGCCAGCAATATATACTAATCCATATCAACTATTTTTCCCAGCAGCTATGATATGTTTAATAATACTTTCATTTAATATGTTAGGGGATGGATTAACAGAAGCATTAGACCCTAAACATCAAAGATAGGAGGAATTAGAAATTATGAGTAAATTATTAGAAGTTAAAAATTTAAGAACCTCCTTCCATACACATTTAGGTGAAGTTAATGCAGTAAGAGGAGTTTCATTTTACGTAAATAAAGGAGAAGCTTTAGGAATTGTTGGAGAATCTGGATGTGGTAAATCAGTTACTATGATGTCAATAATGAAACTTCTATCAGAAAATTCTAAAATAAAAAGTGATGAAATAATATTTGATGGAAAAAATATTAGCAATTATAAAGAAAAGGATATGGAAAAAATAAGAGGAAATGATATAGGAATGATATTTCAAGATCCTATGACTTCCTTAAATCCTCTTTATACTATAGGAGATCAGTTAACAGAGCATTTAGTAAAGCATAGGAAAATTTCTAAAAAAGAAGCAAGAAAAAAGGGAATAGAGATGCTTAAACTAGTTGGTATACCAAGTCCAGAAAAAAGAATGAAGCAATATCCTCACGAATTTTCAGGAGGAATGAGACAAAGGGCAATGATAGCAATAAGTTTGATTTGTGAACCTAAATTAATTATTGCAGATGAACCAACTACAGCTTTAGATGTTACTATTCAAGCACAAATATTAGATCTTATGAAAAATTTAAAAGAAAGATTAAATACTTCAATTATACTTATAACTCATGATCTTGGAGTAGTAGCAGACCTTTGTGCAAGAATAAATGTTATGTATGGCGGATTAATTGTAGAATCAGGAAGTGCTGAAGATATTTTTTATAGAGGAGCTCATCCATATACTTTAGGACTTCTTAGAAGTGTACCTAATCCTATGAAAAAGATTAAAGAAAAGCTTACACCTATAGAAGGTAGACCTCCAGATCTTTTAAATCCTCCTAAGGGATGTCCATTTGCTGATAGGTGTGATTATACAATGAAGATTTGTATGGAGAACAGACCGCCTTTATTTAACATAGATAATGGACATAATGCAGCTTGTTGGTTATGTCATAAAGATGCTCCAAAAGTTAATTTGTCTATAGGAGGGGAGGAGTAATGAAAGAATTTAAAGATAGAATTTTAGAAGTTAAAAATTTATGCAAGTATTTTCCTATAAATAAGGGGATATTTAGTAAAAAAAGTTTTGTTAAAGCAGTTGATAATGTATCTTTTTCTATAAAAAAAGGTGAAACATTAGGTCTTGTAGGAGAATCAGGATGTGGGAAAACTACAACTGGAAGAACTATATTAAAGTTATATGAGCCAACAAGTGGAGAGATAATTTTTAATGGTGAAGATATAACTAAAAAATCTGAAAAAGAAATGATTCCATTAAGAAGAAAAATGCAAATGATTTTTCAAGATCCATATGCATCATTAAATCCAAGAATGACAGTTGGGGATATTGTTGGAGAAGCAATAGATATTCATAAATTGTATAAGGATAAAGAAAGGGAAGAGAGGATTAGATATTTACTTAATAAAGTTGGATTAAATGGAAGTCATATAAATAGGTATGCTCATGAATTTTCAGGAGGTCAAAGACAAAGAATTGGGATAGCAAGGGCTCTTGCAGTTGAACCAGAATTAATTATTTGTGATGAGCCAATATCAGCATTAGATGTTTCTATTCAAGCACAAGTAATAAATATGTTAGAGGAGCTTCAAGAGGAACTTTCTTTAACTTATCTGTTTATAGCTCATGATTTATCTATGGTTAAGCATATTTCAACACATATTGGGGTTATGTATTTGGGTCAAATGGTTGAAAAGGGACCAAGTGATGATGTTTATCTTAAGCCAAAACATCCATATACAAAAGCACTTTTATCAGCAGTTCCAATTCCAGATCCTAGAATTGCAAAGGAAAATAAGCGAATTGTTTTAGAAGGAGATGTTGTATCACCGATAGATCCAAAAGTTGGATGTAGATTTAAAGGTAGATGTAAATATGCAAAGGATATTTGTAATAGGGAAGATCCAGTTTTAAAAGAAGTTGAAAAAGATCACTTCGTAGCATGTCATTTGTTTAATTAAGAATAATTCATTATCTAATAGATAATTTATTATAACTAAATATAAAAGGGGGATAAGAAATGAAATTAAGTAAAATCAAAAAACTTTGTGCTACTACTTTAGCAGTGGCTATAAGTGCATCTGTTTTTACTGGGTGTGGAAATTCTAATGAAGGGGGATCTAGTTCTGGAGCTGACTCTGTAGAGCAAAAAATTACTTATAATATTGGGGCTGTTGTTGAAACAATTGATCCAGCACTTAATACAGCTGTAGATGGTTCAACAATTATATCAAATGCATTTGAAGGATTAGTAAAGCTTGATGAAAATGATAAAGCTGTTCCTGGAGTTGCAAAAGAATGGAATGTATCAAAGGATGGTTTAACTTATACTTTTAAATTGCGAGATAATGCAAAATGGTCAGATGGTAAAGCTGTTACTGCAAAAGATTTTGAATATGCTTGGAAGAGAGTTCTAAACAAAAATACAGCAGCTGAATATGCATATCAATTATTTTATATTAAAAATGCAGAGGAATATTATAATGGAAAAGTTAAAGATAAGGATTTAGGAATTAAAGTTATTGATGATAACACTTTAGAAGTTACATTAAATTCACCAACTCCATATTTTATAGAACTTATGGCTTTCCCAACATATATGCCTGTAAGAAAAGATGTTATAGATGAAAATAAGGACAAGTGGACTAATAAGCCAGAAACTTATATTTCAAATGGAGCATTTAAATTAACAGATTATCAAATGAAGGATTCTTATACTTTTGAAAAAAATGAAAATTATTGGGATAAAGATAATGTGAAATTAGAAAAGTTAATTTGTAAAATGGCAACTGATGAAACAAGTTCTTACGCATCATTAGAATCAGGAGATTTTGATGTAATATCAAATGTTCCTACAGAAAGAATAGATGATGGTAAAGAAAAAGGATTAGTTAAGATATTTCCGAATTTAGGAACATATTTTGTATGTATAAATGTAGGAAATGAATTTAATAAATTAGATAAAGAAGTTCAAAAAGCTCTTTCAAATAAAAAGGTAAGACAAGCGCTTTCATTAGCTGTAGATAGAGTTTCTATAGTTGAAGATGTTGCTAAGGCAGAACAAGTACCATCAGCAAGCTTTGTTCCATATGGACTTAAAGATGATAATGGAAAAGAATTTAAAAATAATAAATTTGATCCTACAAAACAAGAAGAGAATATAGAGGAAGCTAAGAAGTTATTAAAAGAAGCTGGATATCCAGAAGGAAAAGGACTACCAGAAATTGAATTAATGTATAACTCAGAAGGTGGACATAAACCTATTATGGAAGTTATTGAACAAAATTGGAAAGAAATTGGTGTTAAAGTTAAACTTACAAATCAAGAGTGGGCTGTATTTTTAAATACAAGACAAAATGGAGATTATCAAATTGCAAGACACGGATGGTCAGCTGATTATACAGATCCAATGACATTTTTAGATATGTGGCTAAGTGGAAATTCAGAAGATAAAAATAGCTGGGGAAATAATGATTCACATTTTTCTAATAAAGAGTACGATAAGTTAATTAAAAAAGCTAAAAAAGAAAAAGATAATGAGAAGAGATTTGAATATATGAAAAAGGCAGAAAAAATATTATTAGATGAGATGCCAATTATACCAATTTATGATTATACTAAAATACATGGAATACAATCTTATGTAAAAGGATTTAGAGCATCAACTTTAGGTCAAGTATTTTTTGATAAAGTATATATAGAAGCACATTAATATAAATAAAAATATGGTAGATAAAATTATCTACCATATTTTTTTATTTTATAGACCTATTACATCATCCATGTTATATAGACCAGGTTTTGTAATTTTACTCATATATTCACAAGCTTTTAAAGCTCCAACTGCAAATACTTCCCTTGAAATAGCTTTGTGATTTAATTCAATAACTTCTCCAGTACCTGCAAAGATTACATCATGGTCTCCAACAATTGAACCACCACGTATTGCGTGAATTCCTATTTCTTCTTTTTCACGTTTATGATGACCAGATCTTCCATAGACATATTTAGTTTCTTCATCTAAAGAATCTTTAATAGTGTCAGCTAAAAGAAGAGCAGTACCACTTGGTGCATCTACTTTTTGATTATGATGTTTTTCAATTATTTCAATATCATAATTACCATATAATAAAGGAGCAACCTTTTTTAATAATGAATTTATTAAGTTAATGCCAAGAGACATGTTTGCTGATCTAAATAAAGGAAGAGTTTTGCTCTTTTCATCTATAAGATCTAAATCTTCTTTAGAAAAACCAGTTGAGCATATAATTAATGGCTTTTTTGTTTTCTCTGTTAATTCTAATAGTCCTTTTAAAGCATCAGCTCTTGAAAAATCAAGTAAAACATCATATTCAATATCTACATCTGAAGGAGAAGTAAATATTTTATATGGTGAATCACTCTTTGGAAATCTATCAATACCAGCTACAATTTCAAGATCTTTAAAATCTTTTATTATATTTGTTATAACAGTTCCCATTTTACCTGAGGCTCCGTTTAATATTATTTTAGTCATAAATTTATCTCCTTACATTAATTTATATTTTTTTAATGTATCCTCTAATTTATTTTTTAGTTTTTCATCCATTTCGTATAAAGGAAGTCTTAGAGGACCAACTTCAAATCCCATTAAATTAAGAGCAGTTTTAACTGGAATAGGATTAGTTTCTAAAAATAATGAATTTGCAAGTTCTAAAGTATCTATTTGAATTTTTGATGCTTCATGACATTTAGAATCTAAATACATTCTTGTCATATTATGAACTTCCTTTGGAATTACATTTGCAAGAACAGATATAACACCTTTTCCACCAAGAGACATAATAGGTATGATTTGATCATCATTGCCAGAATATATATCTATTGAATCTCCACAAATAGCTTTTATTTCTGCAACTTGACTTAAATTTCCACTTGCTTCTTTAACAGCTACAATATTTTTAAGTTTTGAAAGCTCTTTTAAAGTAGAAGGTGATACGTTCATACCAGTTCTACTTGGAACATTATAAACTATTATTGGAATATTAACTGCATTATTTACAGCTTCAAAATGTTTTATTAAACCTTTATTGTTTGTTTTGTTATAGTATGGTGTAATTACTAATATAGCATCAACACCAACACTTTCAGCATATTTACTCATTTCAATTGCAGCCTTAGTATTGTTTGAACCAGTACCTGCAATTACAGGAACTCTACCGTTTATAACTTCTACTGTAAACTTTATAACTTCTTTTTTTTCTTCTAAAGTCATAGTAGTAGCTTCCCCTGTAGTTCCACATATTATTATGGAGTCAGTTCCTTCCTTTACATGCCATTCTAAAATTTCTTTTAATTTATCATAATTAACTCCATCATTAGTAAATGGAGTAACTAATGCAACACCTGAACCTTCAAAAATTGCCATATTAAAACCTCCAAATTTTATTTAATTATTTATTATTAATCATTAATTCTGCTATTTGAACTGCGTTTAATGCAGCACCTTTTCTTATGTTATCTGCAACAACCCAAAGATTTAATCCGTTATCTATACTAAAGTCTCTTCTTATTCTTCCTACAAAAACATCATCCTTATCAGATGCTTCAAGAGGTGTTGGATATTTTAGATTTTCAACATCATCACAAATAGTAACACCTTTAGCTTCTTCTAAAGTTTTAAAAATATCAGATAATTCAAATGGTTTTAAAAGTTCAACGTTTATACTTTCACTATGAGAATTTAAAACTGGAACTCTAGCTGTTGTAGCTGTTACTTTTAAATCATCAAGATGAAGAATTTTTCTTGTTTCATTTATCATTTTCATTTCTTCTTTAGTGTATCCGTTGTCTAAAAATACATCTATATGAGGTAGAACATTACCTGCTATTGGTTTTGGGAACTTTTTAGGTGCTATACCTTTTTGTCCATCTTCTAAATCCTTTATAGCTTGCATTCCTGCACCAGATACTGCTTGGTAAGTTGAGTATATAACTCTTTTTAATCCATATTTATCATGGATTGCTTTTAAAACAGGCATTGCTTGAATTGTAGAACAGTTTGGATTTGCGATTATCCCATTATTCCATTTTATATCTTCTGGATTTACTTCAGGAACAACTAAAGGAACCTTAGGATCCATTCTCCAAGCACTACTATTATCTATTACAACAGCACCATTTTCAGCAAATATAGGAGCAAATTTTAGGCTTGTATCACCACCTGCTGAAAATAATGCAAAATCTAATTTTTTAGATTTAATATTTTCTTCACATGTTTCTTCAACAATATATTCATTTCCTTTAAAATTCATTTTTTTACCTGCGGATTTTTTTGAGGCAAAAAGATAAAGATTTTTTACTGGAAAGTTCCTTTCTTCTAATATGCTTAATATTTTTCTACCGACATTACCAGTAGCCCCAACTATTGCAACGTTATACAAATTAATCCCTCCAATACTTTTTGCAAATTGTATTTGTACAATATATTTATACAATAACTATAAGTATTTATTAAAGAAATATCAAGAGTTATAGAAAAAATACTTATAAAAAAGATTTAATATAAAAGCTTTTCAAATAATTATATTAAAACATTAAAGATATAATACATTTTTTTATTCTTTATGGAAAAGATATATAAAGAATGGAGGAATAAATTATGAGTAAAACACCTTTAAAAAAAATAATTAAATCTAAAATTAAGTCTAATAAAGAACTTACAGAAATAGAAAAGCTTAGAGAAAAAATTAAATATGAAATTGCAGAGGAACTTGGATTAAAAGATAAAGTTGATAGTGGAGGGTGGTCTTCATTAACTGCTGAAGAAACAGGAAGAATAGGTGGTATGATGACAAGTAGAAAAAAGAAACTTCACATTCCAACAAATGATGAGATATTAGGAAGAAAATAATAGATAATAAAAAATAATCAAATTAGTTTGACTAAATGTTGAAATAATTATAATATAAATGGTAGTGTTTTTCTAAAATGAATGGGGGAATTATATGGCATATGGTGAGTTTGCTAAAATATATGATGAATTAATAAATGAAGATATAGATTATGAAAAAATAGCAAATAGAGTGAGAGAAGTTTTAAATGAATATAAAATAAAAAAATTAGATTATTTAGATTTGGCCTGCGGAACAGGAAATGTTTCATTAAAACTTGCAAAAGACTTTAAAAATTCATTTGCAGTAGATCTTTCATGTGATATGCTAACAGAAGCATTTGAAAAATTTAAAAAAGAAAAAATAAAAAGTAAAATAATATGCCAAGATATGACAGAGTTATTTCTTAATCATAAATTTGATTTAATAACTTGTGTTTTAGATTCTACTAATTATATATTAGAAGACTCTGGAATTTTAAATTATTTTAATGGAATTTATAATCATTTAAAAGATGAAGGAATATTTATATTTGATATAAATTCATATTATAAGTTGTCTAATATATTAGGTAATAATATTTACACATACAACTCAGAAGATGTATTTTATTCATGGGAAAATAGTTTTGAAGATGACATTGTAAATATGTTTCTAACATTTTTCATAAAAAAAGACAATCTTTATGAAAGATTTGAAGAAGAACATTTTGAAAGAGCATATAAAGAAGAATTTATAGAAGATGCATTAAAGAAGTGTAAATTACGTGTACTAGGAAAATTTGAAGGATATTCAAATAAAAAGGTTTGTGATACTTCAGAAAGAATTTTATATGTAGTTAAAAAGGATGCGGAGGGATAACTTGTGAAAGATAAAATTATTAGAGGTACAGCTAAAAATGGAATGATAAGATTTATAGGAGGTATTACTACTAACTTAGTTAATGAAGGAACTAAATTACATAATTGTACACCAGTTGCTTCAGCAGCACTTGGTAGAATGCTTACAGCATGTTCATTAATGGGAGTACAACTAAAATCAGATAAAGAAGCAATAACATTAAAAATTGATGGTGGTGGAGAGTTAAAAGGCGTTACAGTTACAGGACATTCAGATGGTTCTGTTAAAGGCTTTATAGGAAATCCAAATGTTGATTTACCACTAAAAGAAAATGGAAAGCTTGATGTAAGTACTGCAGTTGGAACAAATGGATTACTTTATGTAATAAAGGATATGGGACTAAAAGATCCATATGTAGGACAGGTTCCTATTTATACTGGAGAAATAGCAGAGGATTTAGCATATTATTTTACAGTATCAGAACAAACTCCATCAGCAGTTGCACTTGGAGTTTTAGTAGATAAAGATTTATCAATAAAAGCTGCAGGAGGATTCATAATTCAAATGATGCCAGATGCAGATGAGCTTTTAGCAGATTTAATAACTTATAGACTTCAAGATATGAAACCAGTAACAACTCTTATAGATGAAGGTAAGACTATAGAGGATATAATTGAAGAAGTGTTTGAAGATATGGATCCCAAAATATTAGAAAATATAGAACCTACATACAAATGTGATTGTAGTATGGAGAGAATTGAAAAGGCTCTAATAAGCATTGGTGAAAAAGATCTTAAAGAAATTTATGAAGATAGAAAAGATGAAGAAATAGTTTGTCATTTTTGTAATAAGAAATATAAAGTTACTCATGAAAAAATTGGAGAACTTATAGAAAAGTGCAACAAGTAATTGAATAATTTATATAAATAAATTTTAATATTTCATTAAAAAGTAGGATTCAAATTTGAATCCTACTTTTTAAATATAATCTTTTTTTAAGAGGCGCTGCCCAGATTTGAACTGGGGAATAAAGATTTTGCAGACCTCTGCCTTACCACTTGGCTACAGCGCCTTATATTTATATTATATTAAAATAAAATAAATATATTACTAAAAATAAAAAATACATTTAAAAAATTTTTATGGATAAACTTATTATATAGGAAAGGAGTGTTTCTATGGATATATTAGAAATGAAAGATATTGAACACCATTTACTTTATGATAAAAATCCTTCCGAGTATTTTAATTATTTATTAGAAAGTGGAAAATTAAAAAAAGAACCATTAAATGAAATAGAAAAGCTAAAGGATGTTACGCAGTCAAAAAAGCATCATCCAGAAGGTAATGTATGGAATCATACTATGTTAGTAATTGATAACGGTGCATATTATAGAGAATATGCAAATGATAAAAAAGCTTTTATGTGGGCTCTCCTTTTACATGATATAGGTAAAATTAAAACAACAAAATTAAGAAAGGGAAGATGGACATCTTATAATCATGATAATGTAGGTTATTATGAAGGATATAAATTTTTGAAAAAATTGGGGTGTTGTGATAATGAACTTATAGATAAAGTTAGAAATTTAATAAAATATCATATGCATTTTTTATATATAAAAAATAATCTTCCCTTTGGAAATGAAGAAGAAATGATAAAAAATGTTGATATAAATGATATTACATTAGTTTTTTTATGTGATAGATTAGGTAGAGGTGGGTTAAATAAGGAAGATAAAATAGAAATAATTGCTAGTATACACGAATTTTTAGAAAAATATATGGATAAGGAAAATAAAAAATTAAATTTAATTAGATAGAACTATATAATGAATTTTATTTTTAAATTAATATAAAATTGCGTTATAAATAGTGTTATTAAGTCACAAAAAAATGGAAAGTATAAAGATTAATAAGTAAAAATCCATAAAAGTTTAAGTTAATAAACTTTTATGGATTTTATTTTATTATAATTGAAACATTTTATATGTGTGAACGTAATATATAGAGAAGATTATATAGTTAAAATACTTCCTCTATCGATAAGCTTTGAATTTTTTAAATAAACTGGTGTTACGTTATGCTTTTTCAAAAAATTTAATACTTCTTTTCCGTATTTATAGTAATTTAAATTGCCAAAGAAGGCTATTTTATTATTGCCAATTGTACCTCCTGTACCACCTATAAATCCATAATCTAAACCTTCAAGAATAATATCGCCAGGAGGTAGAAGTAAAACATCGAAACCTTCAGTTAATAAAGACTTATATATTAATTTATCAGATGTTATAAAAGCTTTGTCATAAATATTTAAAACAGAACACTTAGTATAACCTTGAGATACATTAATTAATTTTTTCATAGAAGAATTTTTAAGTAGAGTTTTATCTGTGTATTTAATATTATGCATTAAAAAATCTTCTGTTATCAAAGCATTTAAAATAATATCATAAGGATATTTGTTTCCAAGTGAACTATGAGAAAAAATATAATTTATAGAAAACTCTTTTAATTTTTTTAAAAAATTTTTATCTATATCTTTATGTACTATTACTGTTTTATTTTTTTTGCTTAAAATATTTAGTTGTATATCAACGTGTCCAGAAATTGCATCATAAACAAGAGATGTATTTGGAACTTTAATAGGAATTACACCTTCTTTTTTAAGGTTTATTAATTCTTCCTCTGATATTCTATAATCAACAAAAGAATACATAAATTATCCTCCTTAATATAAATATATAATTAAATTACTACTAATATGCTGAAAAATCAATAAAAATAGGAAGTTTTACAAAATGATTTAAGGTATAGTCAAAATGTATTTAATACATACTATTACTAAGAAGGGAGTGAAATATATGCTTGTGCTAAAGTTAGCTTATATGGGAGATTTAGACTTTATAAAAGAGTTACAAGAATTGAAAACCCTACTAAAAAGTAAAGATATAGTAATAGGTTTAGTTGAAAAAATAGAAGGTAAAATTCATGTTGTAAAAGTTATGTGTGATGAAGAGTGTTATAGTGATAAAGTATTTGAAAAAATTAAAATATATATAAGTGAAATTTTATATAAGATAGTAATTAAAAATTATAAAGAAAAGGAGTTATTTGAATTTTTAACAGATACTTATTTTTTCTTAAAACAGGAGGAAATAATAGAAGTAGAGAAAAATGTAATGGATGTGTTTTATCAAAAGGCATCTATTAAAGATGAAGTAAGTGTTTATTGTGAAAATAAAATAAATAAGATTATATCTAATATAAAAGAATGTTTAGATGAAAATAATGAATTTAATATAAATGGATTCATAACATTTAGAATGAAAGAACTTAAAGATGATATAGAAAGAGTTGTAGATAAAGTAATTGAAAAATATATGATAGATAAAGAGTATAAGGAATTTATAAAATTATTAAAATATTTTGTTGATATACAAGATAGTAAAATTGAAAGAGTTGATATTATAATTAATAAAGATGGAGGATATAGCGTATTAGACGAAAACAACACTGATCTTTTTGGTGAATTCATTAAAGATTTAACAGATTGTAAATTGGGAGTAGATGCTAATGTTGAGGATATAATAATAAGTGGGTTAATAACTAATGCTCCCAAAAAAATTAATATTTTTAAAAAAAAGTACTGTACAAATAATGAATTTATTGATACAATAGTAAATGTCTTTGAAAAGCGTGTAGAATTTATTAATGAATATGATAAAAGTTTATTGTAATTCTAATAAAAATGTTGACAAAGATAAGAAAAGATATTAATATGTTTGTGTAAAGAAGAAACAGCCGTTTCTCACCTGCAATGCTTAATTTTAAGTTATTAGTATGGTTTGATTTATTTAAATTGTAGATTAATCAGGACGGCTTTATGCCGTCCTTTATTCATATGTTTTATTTGTTAAAAATTTCGGAGGTGGAAGCCATTAGTAAAAATTATATTGTTAATGAAGATATTAGAAAAAAAGAAGTAAGAGTAATATCTAAAGATGGAGAGCAACTTGGTATATTATCAAGTAAGGAAGCTCTTAAGATTGCAGAAGAAAATGAATTAGATTTAGTGATGATATCACCAAATGCTAATCCACCAGTATGCAAGATTATGGACTTAGGTAAGTTTATATATGAGCAATCAAAAAAAGAAAAAGAAGCTAAGAAAAAACAAAAAGTTATAAATATCAAAGAAATCAGAGTAAGTCTTACTATTGAAGAAAATGATATTGCAATTAAAGCTAAAAAAGCAAGAAAGTTCCTATTAGATGGAGACAAAGTCAAAGTCACTGTAAGATTCAGAGGAAGAGAGATGGAATTAGGACATATTGCCCAAAGAATTCTTGACAACTTCGTCGGAAAACTTGAAGATGTTTGTATCATAGAAAAAGCTCCTAAAAGAGAAGGTAGAAACATGACAATGATTTTAGGGCCAAAAAAGGCATAACTTTTGAGAGGAGGATTTCATCATGCCAAAAATGAAGACACATAGAGGTGCAGCAAAGAGATTTAGAAAGACAGGTACAGGAAAACTTAAGAGAGCTAAAGCTTTCAGAAGCCACATATTAACTAAGAAAAGCTCAAAAACTAAGAGAAAACTTAGAAAAGGTGGATACGTATCAGTAGCACAAGAAAAAGTAATGAAGAAATTATTACCATACCTATAAGAGTTTGGACGCAGGAGGTTTTATTAAATGGCAAGAGTTAAGAGAGCAGTTAACGCTCGTAAGAATCATAAAAAAGTATTAAAGCTTGCAAAAGGATACTACGGTGGAAAGAGCAAGTTATTTAAAACAGCTAATGAATCAGTTATAAGAGCATTAAGAAATGCTTATGTTGGAAGAAGATTAAAGAAGAGAGATTATAGAAGACTATGGATTGCTAGAATAAATGCAGCTACAAGAATGAATGGTCTTTCATATTCAAGATTCATGAATGGAATTAAATTAGCTGGAATAGATATAAATAGAAAAATGTTATCAGAAATAGCTATCAATGATCCAAAGGCATTTGCAGAATTAGTTGAAGTAGCTAAAAAACATATAAACGCTTAATTATGAAGATGCGACTTAGGTCGCATTTTCTTTATATATACAGGAAATTATATAAAGTTTACATATTTAAAAAATATTAATATTAAGATAATATTTTTTTAACAAGGGAATAGTAAAATTAAGTTTCTAATATTTTATGATATATTGTATATAATAGGTATTAAGTGTTATATATAAACCTTCGAGGTGGTTAGATTAAAAGATTTTTAATGAAAAAAAAATTAAGTGGAGTACAGGTTTTAGCACTCGGATTTTTTATAGTTATATTTATAGGGGCAATACTTTTAACTTTACCGATTTCATCGGAAAGTGGAGAAAGTACTAATTTTTTAGATGCTTTATTTACTTCAACTTCAGCTGTATGTGTAACAGGACTTGTAACTTTAGATACAGGAACATATTGGAATGAGTTTGGTCAAGTAGTTATAATGTTACTTATTGAAATTGGAGGTTTAGGATTTATGTCCTTTGCAACCTTTATAGCAGTTTTATTAGGTAAGAAAATTACATTACGAGATAGGCTATTAATGCAAGAAGCTATGAATACATTTAATATTCAAGGTTTAGTAAAAATGGTAAAGTATGTTTTAAGTTTTACTTTTGCAGTACAATTTTTTGGAGCATTATTATTATCCACTCAGTTTATTCCGAAATTCGGTATAGGAAAAGGTATATACTTTAGTATTTTTCATTCAATATCTGCTTTTTGCAATGCTGGTTTTGATTTGTTTGGAGGTTTTAGTTCCGTTACATCATATTCTAGTAATGCAGTAGTTTTAATAACAATAAGTAGTCTTATCATTATAGGTGGACTTGGATTTACCGTATGGATGGAATTATATAACTATAGAGGAATTAAAAAATTATCTGTACATTCAAAAGTAGTTTTATTAATTACAACTGTTCTTATAATTGGTGGAACTATATTAATGTATTTATTTGAAATGCACAATCCAGAAACAATGGGGAAAATGGGAGTTGGAGATAAAATACTAAATTCTTATTTTGCTTCAGTATCTCCTAGAACAGCAGGATTTAATAGTGTATCAACAGATGGGATGACAAATGCTGGAAAATTTTTAACAATAATCTTAATGTTTATTGGTGGATCACCAGGTTCAACAGCAGGAGGACTTAAAACTGCTACATTTGGTGTTATTATATTAACTGTAATTTCAGTAATTAGAGGAAGAGAAGATACTCAAGTTTTTGGAAGAAGATTTTCAAAGGATTTAGTTTATAAATCTTTTGCACTTCTAATGATAGGTATGTTCCTTGTTATAGGTGTTACATTAATATTATCTATAACAGATCCAAATGAGTCATTTATAAACTTAATGTATGAGGCAACATCAGCTTTCGGTACAGTTGGACTTACAACAGGAGTAACTCAAAGATTAAGTACAGCTGGGAAAATTATCATAATAATAACAATGTATTGTGGTAGAGTTGGACCTATGACTGTAGCCTTAGCATTTTTAAGAAACAAGAAGAAGCAAACACATAAATATCCAGAAGGCAAGATTTTAATTGGTTAGGGGATGAATTATATGATAAAAAAACAATTTGTAATTATAGGTCTTGGAAGATTTGGATCATCAATAGCAGAAACTTTATATAATCTTGGAAATGATGTTCTTGTTATAGATAAAGATGAAGATTTAATTCAAGATATATCTGATAAGGTTACACATGCTGTACAAATGGATGCAACTGATGAAGGCGCACTTAGAACTTTAGGACTTAGAAACTTTGATGTAGCAGTTGTAACAATTGGATCTAATATCCAAGCAAGTGTTATGGCGACACTATTAGTTAAAGAATTAGGAGTTAAGTATATAATTGCAAAAGGAAATAGTGATTTGCATGCTAAAGTGCTATATAAAATTGGAGCAGATAGAGTTATATTACCTGAAAAAGATATGGGAGTTAGAGTTGCCCATAATTTAGTTTCAGAAAGCATATTAGATTTTATAGAATTATCACCAGATTATAGTATTATGGAGATAGAAGCACCAGAAGAATGGCAAAATAAAACTATTAGAGAATTAAAACTTAGAAGTAAATATGGAATAAATGTTATGGCAATAAAGAGAGATGATGAAATTAGTCTTTCTCCTCCAGCTGACTTTGTAGTAGAAGGTAAGGATATATTTGTAGCAATAGGATCAGCTGAGGATTTAAGTAAATTAGAAGGCATGATAGTTAAATTTTAACTTAATTGAGGTGCAGATTTGATTTATATAGAAAGTAAAGACAATTCCATATATAAAGAAACTAAAAAATTAAAAGAAAGAAAAAATAGAAATAAATTAAAAAAATATTTAATTGAAGGTTTTAGATTAGTAGAGGAAGCTTTAAAAGCTGGAGCTAATGTAGAAACTATATTTTGTCTTAAGGAGCTTGAAGAAAAGACAGAAGAATTAGTAAATAAATATAATTATAAAGGCAAAATTTTTGGCTTAAATAAAAATTTATTTCTAGAAAGTTGCGGAACAGAAAATCCTCAAGGTATTCTTGGAGTTGTAATAATGGAACAAAATAAAGTAAATATAAACGGAGAATTTTATTTGTTATGTGATAAGTTACAAGACCCAGGAAATCTTGGAACAATAATAAGAACAGCTCATGCAGCTGGAATAGATGGTATTATATTAACAAAAGGAACTGTTGATATATATAATGAAAAAACTATTAGATCAACTATGGGTTCAATGTTTTATATACCAATAATTGAAGATAATGATTTTTCTGTTATTAAATCATTAAAAGAAAAAGGATTTTCTATTCTATCAACATCACTTGAAGGGAAAAATAATTTTTTTGAAGAAGATTTAACTGGAAAGATAGTTATTACTGTTGGAAATGAAGGAAATGGAGTTTCAGAGGAGATTTATAATATTTCTGATAAAAAAGTAAAAATACCAATGCCAGGAGGAGCTGAATCTTTAAATGTAGGAGTAGCAACTTCAATTGTTCTTTATGAAAGAGTTAGGCAAAAGAAAGTTATATAGGTATTGAACTTTTAGTAAATACTGTGTATAATCTAGTTTATAATCTTAAATTAATAAAGCATTGATAGAGAGAGTAGATATAAGTATCTTTTTAAGGGAGAAGTGGTCATGGACTGTAAGCCATTTTAAAAGAATTATATTGAAGTTCACTCAGGAGTTCTAGCTACGAAATTTTTAGTAGTAGTTAGCGGGTAAGACCGTTAAATTTACGAGTTGGGTTTAATATATTATTAAACCAATTAGGGTGGTAACGCGGATATTCCGTCCCTTTTATTAGGGACGGTTTTTTTTATGAAAAATTAAATTGAAATAGTTAGAGAAAGGAGAGTTTTTGAATATGAGAGAAAAATTAAAAGATATTCAAGAATCAGCATTAAAGGTTATAGAAGATGCTAAAACCTCTTCAAAAATTGAAGAAATAAGAGTAAAATACCTTGGTAAAAAAGGAGAACTTACAACTATACTTAGAGGAATGAAAGACCTTTCTAAAGAAGAAAGACCTTTAGTTGGTAAAATGGTTAATGAAGTAAAATCAGTTTTAGAAGAAAAAATAGAAACAATGTCTAAAGAAATAAAAGATAAAGAAAAAAATGAAAAGCTATCTAAAGAAATTATAGATATTTCATTACCAGGAAAAAAAGAAAGATTAGGAAAGAGACATCCATTAGATTTAACTCTTGAAAGTATGAAAGATATATTTATATCAATGGGATTCACTATAGAAGAAGGTCCTGAAATAGAACTTGATAAATATAATTTTGAAGCTTTAAATATTCCTAAAAATCATCCAGCTAGAAGTGAACAAGATACATTTTACATAAATGATAGTCTAGTTTTAAGAACACAAACTTCTCCAGTTCAAGTTAGAACTATGGAAAAACAAACTCCGCCAATTAAAATGATATCACCTGGAAAAGTTTATAGATCAGATGATGTAGATGCGACTCATTCACCAATATTTTATCAAATGGAAGGATTGGTAATTGATAAGGGAGTTACATTTGCAGACCTTAAAGGAACTTTAGAATTATTTGCAAAGAAAATGTTTGGTAGCAAAGTAAAAACTAAATTTAGACCTCACCACTTCCCATTTACAGAACCTTCAGCAGAAATGGATGCTACATGCTTTGTTTGTGGAGGAAAAGGATGTAAAGTTTGTAAAGGAAGCGGATGGATTGAAATATTAGGTTGTGGTATGGTTCATCCACAAGTACTTAGAAATTGTGGAATAGACCCAGAAGTATATTCAGGATTTGCATTTGGCTTTGGAGTAGATAGAATGGTAATGCTTAAATACGGTATAGATGATATAAGATTATTATATGAAAGTGATATGAGATTTTTAGATCAATTTTAAAAATATTTAAGTATTAAAGTAGGAGGTAGCAAAATGAAAGTACCATATAATTGGTTAAAAGATTATGTTGATATAAATGTAAATGCAGTAGAACTTGGAGATTTATTAACTTTAACAGGTTCAGCATTAGAAGGAATAATAATTCAAGGAGATTTAATAAATAGAGTTGTTGTTTGTAAATTTAACTCAATAGAAAAACACCCAGATGCAGAAAAATTAAGCATTTGTCTTGTTGATATTGGAGAGGATGAAGAACTTCAAATAGTAACAGCTGCAACTAATATGAAAGTTGGAGATAAAGTACCAGTTGCTCTTCATAAGTCAACTTTAGCAGATGGAACAGAAATAAAAAAAGGAAAGCTTAGAGGAGTTGTTTCAAATGGAATGTTCTGTTCAGAGGCAGAACTTGGGCTAAAGGGAGAAGATGAAGTAGACGGACTTATGATTCTTCCAGAGGATGCTCCAATTGGAATGGAAATAAAAGAATATCTAAAGTTAAAAAAAGAAACTTTAGATTTTGATATAACATCAAATAGACCAGATTGTTTAAGTATGATTGGAATGGCAAGAGAAACTGCTGCAACACTTAGAACAGAGTATAAAATGCCAAATTTAGAATATAAAGTTACTTCAAATGACAATATAAATGATGAAATAAAAATAGATGTAAAAGATTCATTATGCAAAAGATATATGGCAAGAGGAGTTAAAAACGTAAAAATAGCCCCATCACCAAAATGGATGCAAGAGAGACTTTTAGATGCAGGTGTTAGACCAATAAACAATATAGTAGATATTACAAACTTTGTTATGCTTGAAATTGGAGAGCCAATGCATGCCTTTGACAGAAGAGAAATTAAATCAAATAACATTGTAATAGAAAAAGCTTCAAATGGAGAGAAATTCACTACTCTAGATGAAATTGAAAGAGAATTAGATGATACAATTTTATGTATTAAAGATTCAGAAAATACAATTGCTTTAGCTGGAATTATGGGTGGATTAGATTCAGAAGTTAAAAATGATACTACTGAAATTATATTTGAATGTGCAAATTTTGATGGAACTAATATAAGAGTTAATTCTAAAAAGCTTGGAATTAGAACAGAAAGTTCAACAAGATTTGAAAAAGATATAGATCCAAATCTTGCAGAAATAGCATTAAATAGAGCTTGTGCACTTGTTTGCGAACTAGGTTGCGGAGATGTAATGGAAGGTACAATTGATATATATAATGATATTAAAGAAGAAGGTTCTATAACAGTTGATTCTAATTGGATTAATAAATTTTTAGGAACAGATATTTCTAAAGAAGAAATGAAGAGATGTTTGGATTCAGTTGATTTAAAAACTGAAATTAATGGAGATGATCTTCAAATCATAATACCAACATTTAGAGTTGATATTGGAATTAAAGAAGATATTGCAGAAGAAGTTGCAAGAATATATGGATATAACAATATAAAAGGAACTATTTTTAAAGTTCAAACAGAAAGAGAACCAAAGTATAAAAAAGAAATTTTAGATGAAAAAGTTATTAATATAATGACAGCAAGTGGATTAAACCAATCTATAAGTTATTCATTTATATCTAAAAAGGCTTTTGATAAAATAGCATTACCAGAAGATAGTGAATTAAGAAAAGTAGTTACTATAAAGAATCCTTTAGGAGAAGACTATAGTGTTATGAGAACAACAACTATTGCTTCAATGATGGAATCACTTGCAAGAAACTATTCAAGAAATAATAGTGAAGCATATCTTTTTGAAATAGGTAAAATATATATTCCTTCAGAGGATCCAACTGAAATTCCAACAGAGAAAAATATTTTAACAGTTGGACTTTATGGTGATGTAGATTACTTAAACTTAAAGGGAATTGTAGAAAATCTAATTGATGGATTAAAGGTTAAGGGAGTTAAGTTCTTAAGAGAAATAGAAAACCCAAGCTTCCATCCAGGAAAAACTGCAAAACTTATAGTAGGAAGAAAAATAGAAGCTGGAGTATTTGGAGAAATTCATCCAGATGTTAGTGAAAACTTTGATATAGATGTTCCATGCTATATTGCACAAATAGATTTAGATGCTGTTTATGAAAATGTAGAACTTGAAAGTAAATATAAGCCATTACCAAAGTTCCCAGCAGTTACAAGAGATATTGCACTTTTAGTTGATGAACATATATTAGTTCAAGATATTGAAGATGCAATAAGAAAAGCTGGTGGAAATCTAGTTGAAAAAGTTGATCTTTTCGATATATACAGAGGAGAACAAATTCCAGAAGGCAAAAAAAGTATAGCTTATGCAATAGTTTATAGAAACGAATCAAAAACTTTAACTGATAAGGAAGTTAATAAAGTACATGAAAAAATATTAAGAGCCCTTGAATATAAATTAGGCGCTATTTTAAGATAATATTTAGAGAGAGTTAATCATTTTATTAGATTAACTCTCTTTTTTTACAAATTTATTAAATATTAATAACCTTTTTACTTTACATAATTGTGAATTTATTAGATATCCAATATAATTAATAGTAAGATTAATTATTATATTTTAAGAGGTGGAGTAGTATGGCAAAGGTTACAGTTAATATAAATGGTGTAGACTACAATTTAAAAGGAAAAGAAAATGAAGATTATTTAAAAGATATTGCTTCATACGTTGATGAAAGAATAAAAGAAATATTAGGAAAAAATTCACTGCTTAGTATTTCACAAGCATCAGTTTTAGCTGCTGTAAATATTACAGATGAATTATATAAATCAGATAATGAAATAAGAAATCTTGTAAGTTTAAAAAATAGTATAGAAAAAGAAAAGACAACTTTATTTAAAACTATTGAAGAACTTAAAAGTGATTTACAAAAAATAAAAGAAGAAAATGAAAATATAAAAAATGGAAGAGATAATACTATTAATGGGTTAAAAAGCGATAGAGAAGCTTTATTAAAAGAATTAAAAGAAATTAAAGAGAGTAAAAAAGTTATAGAAACTAATTTAAATAAATCTTTAAACGAAATTAAATTAAAAGAAAAAGAAATTGAAAAAATAAAAGAAGAAAATAGTAAGATTAAAGAAGAAAAAGATTCATTATTAAAATTAAATAAAGAAGTTAAAGAAAACTTAAGAAGTTCTTTAATTGAAAAAGATGAAAGAGAAAGATTACTTCAAAAAGAGATAAGAGAACTTCAAGAGAAAAATATTAATAGTAAAAAAGAAGTAGAAAACAGCATATTAAAAAACAAGGTTCTAGTTAAAGAAATAGAAGAAGGTAAAAAGGAAAAAGAAGAAATCTTAAATACTATAGAAAACTTTAAAAATAAAAAGAATTCCCTTGAAGTTGAAATGGACAATCTTAGGAATAAAAATAAAGAACTTAAAGATAAGTTGAAAAAAGATGAATATACATTAAAGGAATATGAAGTTAATTATGAAAATGCTAAAAATAATTTAGATGAAAGTAATAAAAGTTTAAATAAATTACAATCAGATTATGAAAAGTTACAAAATTTAATTAAAGAAGAAAAAGATAAAAAGGAAAAAGAATTAAATAATTTAAAAAATATAAAAGAAGAGAAGGAAATTAAGGTAGAAGCTCTTAATAAAGAAATAGAAGAATTAAAAGGTATAATAAATAATGAAAAGAATAAATCTGAAGAATTACAAGAAAGAGTAAAAAAACTTGAAAAAGATAAAAGTACTTTAATAGAAGCTGGAAAGGGTACAAGAGTTGCATTCCAGAGCAATAAATATAAGGTTCTTGATTTAGAAAAGAAACTTTTAGATACTCAAATTGAACTTGCTAAAGCTAAAATGAAAAATGAACCAGCCCTTTTAAAGAGAAAATAAAACTTTAGTGCTGAGTAACTTAAATTTTGCTCAGTACTTTATTTTTAATAAGTAATGAGGTAAACTAAAAAGATATGACAAAAGAGAAGTTTTAGTTAACTTATAGGAGAGATGTAAATGAAAAAAATAGAGATTCTAGCTCCAGCTGGAAGTATGGAAAGTCTTTACGCAGCAATAAATAATGGAGCAGATGCTATATATTTAGGAGGCGATAAGTTTTCAGCAAGAGCTTATGCTTCAAACTTTAATAATGAAAATATGAAAAAAGCAGTAGACTATGCTCATAGTTATGGAGTATCAGTTTATGTTACTATGAATACACTTTTAAAGGAAGAGGAATTACCTAAAGCATTAAAATATGCAGGGTATCTTTATGAAATTGGAGTAGATGCTCTTATAATACAGGATCTTGGACTTTTTAAAGTTATTAAGGAAAAATATAATGACTTTGAGTTACATGCTTCAACTCAAATGACTATTCATAATGGAGAAGGAGCAATTTATTTTAAAGATAAAGGCTTTCATAGAATAGTATTATCAAGGGAATTATCTTTTGATGAAATTAAATATATATCAAAAGATTTAAATATAGAAACTGAAATGTTTGTTCATGGTGCACTTTGTGTATGCTATTCAGGACAGTGTTTAATGAGTTCTATGATAGGTGGAAGAAGTGGTAATAGAGGAAGATGTGCTCAGCCTTGTAGAATGGAGTATACTTTAAGAAATAGTAATGGAGAAGAGAAAAAGGGATATTTACTTTCTCCAAAGGATATGTGCACCATTGAAGATGTAAATAAAATAATTGATAGTGGTGCTTATTCACTTAAAATAGAAGGAAGAATGAAAAGACCAGAATATGTAGCTGGAGTAGTTCGAAATTACAGAAAAGCAGTAGATAAAGAATTATATAATAAGGACTTTAATGTAAAAGAAGGCAAAAAGGAACTACTTCAATTATTTAATAGAGAAGGCTTTTCAAAGGCATATTTAAATAAAAATATTGGAAAAGATATGATGAGCTATAATTTCCCAAAAAACACAGGAGTTTTACTTGGAAAGGTAATAGATGGTGGAGAAATAATATTATATCAAGATATTTCTCTAGGTGATGGAGTAAGAGTTTCAGATGGAGGCTTTACTTGTAGTAAAATAATAAAAAATAAAAATGAAGTAAAGGAAGCTTATAAAGGAGATAAGGTTAAATTATTCCCAATAGGTTATAAAAAGGGAGATTTCTTATATAAAATGTCTGATAAAAAGCTAACTTTAGAGTTAAGTGAGGGAGTAAAGCCTTATGAAAGAAAAATTTCTTTAAAGGGATATTTGAAATTTAATGTAAATGAAGAAGTTAAATTAGGAGCTCTTTTTAAAGATAATTATTATGAAGTTTCAGGAAGTATAGTTGAAGAAGCAACTAATAGACCTTTAGATAAGGAAAGAATAGAAAAGGCATTATTTAAATCAGGAGATTATCCATATAGATTTGAAGAAATAGAATTTTCTTCCTTTGATGATGGATTTATTAGAATTGGAGAATTAAATGAACTTAGAAGAGAATTATTTGAAAAAATAATTAAAGGAGAATGTTCAAAGTATAGAAGAATAAGACAGGGTAAAGAAAAGCCTTTTAAAGAAATAGAAAGAGAAAGCAAAAATATAGAAATTCTTCCTAAAGTAATATTAAAGGAGCAATTTGAAGAGATTAAAAATGATTTTGATTTTATTGCTGTAGATGTATTTAATAGGGATAAAAATGGAATAAGAATAAATGATTTAAAAGATTATAGTAAGGAATGTAATTTAATATTAAGATTACCTAATATAATAAAAGAAGAATTTAATTCTGTTATAAATGTTATAGAGAAGTGCAAACCATATATTAAAGGGTTAATTACTTCAAATATAGGTATAATAAATAAATATAAAAAAGAACTATATATTATTGGTGATTATAAATTAAATATATTTAATAAAGAAACATTAGAATTCTATAAAGGAGATATGGATATATTAACTATTAGTGAGGAACTTAATAGAAAAGAAATAAAGGCTTCTTTAAAAGGATTTAAAGGAAATGTAGCTAAAATAATATATGGTAAAACAGAACTTATGGTAAGTGAGTATTGTCCTATAGGAAGTACCTTTGGTGAAAAGTGTACAGATAAAGATTGTAACAAGGCATGTGAAAGAGATAGTTTTACATTAATTGATAGGGTAAATGAAAAATTTAATATAATGACTGATGTTTTTTGTAGAAGTCATATATTAAATTCTCTTCCATTAAATTTAATAGAAGAAATTGATGATTTAAAAGATATGGGGATTTCATCATTAAGATTAGATTTTACTGATGAAGGAAGAGATAAAGTAAGAAAAGTTATTAATGAGCTTAATGGAAAAATTTTAATAGATAATAAAAATTATACAAAGGGCCATTACAGAAGAGGTGTAGAATAAAAAATGAATGAAAGAACCTTTAGAGTTTTAGAATTTCAAAAGATTAAAGAAAATTTAAAAAAATACTCAAAAACACAAGGGGGAAAAGCTTTAATAGATAAGTTAACTCCTTATGAAACAAAGTATGAAGTAGAAATTGCACTAAAAGAAACTAAAGAAGCACTTGATATGTTAGTTACAAAGGGAGCTCCTCCTTTTGAAGGATTATATGATGTACGTGAAGGGCTTCAACGGGCAGATAAAGGTGGAGTTTTATCACCAGGACAGCTTTTGAGAATAGGAAACATGTTAAAGTGTTCAAGAAGATTTAAAAAGTATGTTGAAAGAGAAGAGGAAGAAATAGCCTTTGAAAGAATAGAAGATTTAGCATATATTTTAGAACCTTTAAAGGGATTAGAGGATGAAATTGAAATTTCTATTATATCAGAAGATGAAGTAAGTGATAGAGCTTCAAGCACTCTTAGAAGTATTAGAAGAAGTTTAAAAGAAAAAAATTCATCTGTTAGAGAAAGAATAAATGGTATAGTTAGAAGCTACTCAAAATATCTTCAAGAAACTCTTTATACTATGAGAGGGGAAAGATATGTTCTTCCCGTAAAGGTTGAGTATAAAGGTCAAGTTCCAGGTATAGTACATGATCAAAGTTCAACTGGGGCAACTCTATTTATTGAGCCGATGAGTTTAGTTAATTTAAATAATGAAATTAAAGAACTTATGCTTAAGGAAAAGGCAGAAATAGAAAGAATATTAACAGTTCTTTCAAAGAAGGTTTCAAATAATATTGAAATTTGTAAGAGTAACAATAAAATATTAGGAGAACTTGATTTTATATTTGCAAAAGGAGCTTATGCTTCAAAAATAGATGGAATATATCCAAGGGTTAGTGAAGATGGAAGATTTGATATAATATCAGCAAGACATCCATTAATAGAACCTAAAGATGTTGTATCTTCAGATATATATTTAGGAAAAGATAAAAATGTAATTATGATTACAGGTCCTAATACAGGTGGTAAAACAGTTACATTAAAAACAATAGGTCTTTTACATCTTATGGGGATGTGTGGACTTTTAATACCTGCAATGGAAGGTTCAACTATAGCCTTTTATAATGAAATATTTGCAGATATTGGAGATGAGCAAAGTATAGAGCAATCACTATCAACTTTTTCAGCTCACATGACAAATATTGTTGACATTATGTCAAAGGCCACAAGAGAATCACTTGTTCTTTTTGATGAACTTGGAGCAGGAACAGATCCAACAGAGGGAGCTGCATTAGCTGCTTCAATAATTGAAAATTTAAAATCAAGAGGAACTAAAGTAATTGCAACAACACATTATAGTGAACTTAAAGGATATGCTTTAAGAACAGATGATGTAGAAAATGCTTCAGTTGAGTTTGATGTAAAAACTTTAAGACCAACATATAGACTTTTAATTGGAATTCCAGGAAAATCAAATGCCTTTGAAATATCAAGAAGATTAGGTCTTAGTGAAGGTGTAATTAAAGATGCCAAGAAATTTATAGCGGAGGATAATCTTCAATTTGAAGATTTAATAAGAGAGCTTCAAGAAAAAAGTATAATTGCAAAAAGAGATGCAAGAGAAGCTATGAAAGAAAGAGCCGAGGCAATAGATTTAAAGAAAAAATATGATGAAAAACTTAAAAAGTTAGAAAAGACAAGAGATAAAGCTTATATGGATGCAAGAAAAGAAGCTAAGGACATAATAGCAAATGCTAAAGATGAAGCAGATGAAATCTTAAAAGCTATGAGAGAACTTGAAAAGATGGGTATTTCAGGTGGCGGAAGAAATAGACTTGAAGAAGAAAGAAGAAAACTTAAAGAAAGTCTTGAAAGTAAAGAGAAATCAATTTATGCCCAAAAGGAACAAAATGGGGAAAAAATAAAAAATATAAAACTTGGAATGGAAGCATATCTTCCATCATTAAATCAAAATGTAGTTATAATTTCTCTTCCAGATAATAAAGGTGAAGTTTTAGTTGAAGCTGGAATTATGAAAATAAGTGTTAAAGCAGATGATTTAAGAGCATTAGAAAATAAAAAAGTAAAAACTAAAGAAAAGAAAAAGAGAGAAGTTAAGTTAAACTTAAGTAATATAGAAAGTAGAATAGATTTAAGAGGGATGGATGCTGAAGAAGCCTGCTTTAGAGTTGATAAATATTTAGATGATGCCTATAGAGCCAATTTAGGCGAAGTAACAATTGTTCATGGAAAAGGAACTGGTGTATTAAGAAAAGCTATAAATGATATGCTAAAGAGACAACCACATGTAAAAAGTTATAGACTTGGAGTTTATGGCGAAGGTGGAGATGGTGTTACTATTGCAATATTAAAATAATTAAAATATAAAATAAGTTTGATATGCTGCCCTTATAATAATGAGAGTTTAGATAATAAAACTGTAATTATAAAGGAGCATATCATTTTTTTATTATCTAAGTTTTTAATAGATTTTGTAAAAAAATTTAAAAATAAAAATACAGAATTAGACAAGTTTTAAGCGTTTACATTGTATGATTTAAAAAAAGTTAAGAATTATTCTTTATTTTTTCCTTTTTGTAATTTATAATGATTGTATGTTTTTTTATAATAACGGAAACTAGAAACAGGAGAGATAATATGATAAATAAAGATTCATACATACTAGTTATAGGAGCATCAATTGTTGATATACTAGGATTTAGTAGAAATACATATAAGGAAAAAGATTCTAATCCAGGTAATATTAAGATTTCACTTGGTGGGGTTTGTAGAAATATTTCAGAAAATCTTGCAAGGGTAGGAGTAAATACTAAGTTTATTTCAATTATTGGAGATGATGAAAATGGAAGAAATATTTTAAATCATTCAAAGATGATTGGATATGATATGGAAGATTCATTAATTCTTGAAGGTGGTTGTACTCCAACATATATGGCAATACTTGATCATACAGGAGATATGGCATCAGCAGTAGTGGATATGGAAAGTTTAGATGAAATGGATACTGATTTTATAGACTCAAAGAAAGAAATAATTATAAATTCTGAATACACAATATTAGATGCAGATGATGCAGAAATACTTGAATATATATTAACTAATTTTAAAGGACAAACTAAATTTATATTAGATCCAGTATCAGCTGCTAAAGCAGAAAAAATAAAACACTTAATAAAATATTTTCATACAATAAAGCCAAATAGATATGAAGCAGAAATTCTTTGTGGATTTAAAATAGAGACAAAAGAAGATTTAAAAAGAGCTGGAGATTATTTCTTATCACTAGGAATAGAAAATATTTTTATTAGTTTAGATGCTGATGGAATATATTATACAAATGGAAAAGAAAGTGGACAAATAAAGGCTACAGATGTAAAAGTTAAAAATACTACAGGTGCGGGAGATTCTTTTGTTGCAGGTGTAGGATATGGATATATGAATAATTTATCATTAAAAGATACAGTAAAATATGCAATAGCAATGTCTATAATAACTATTTCTCATGAGGATACAATAAATCCAAAAATGAGTGATGAATATGTAGATGTATATTTAAATAAAATAAATTGGGAAGAAAATACATATTAATTTATTGACAGCTTTGGATTTAATCCTTAGCTGTTTTTTGTAAAAATAAGAAAGGAGATGAATTATGGGGGATATTACTATTTTTATAGCTTTTTTTGGTGGGCTAGTTTCCTTTTTATCACCTTGTGTACTTCCATTAATTCCAGCTTATATAAGTATTTTAGTTGATGAAGATAAAAATTTAAAAAAGAATAAGGTTTTATCTCAAAGTTTATTATTTATTTTAGGATTTACTATAATATTTATAATTATGGGAGCATCAGGTTCTTTAATTGGAAAATTGTTTGGGGAGAATATAAAATTTTTTAGAATTTTAGCTGGATTTATAATAATAATTTTTGGATTACAAACTACTGAAATAATAAAGATAAAATTTTTATATAGAGAGAAAAGATTTACTAAAAGGATTAAAGACTTTGGTCCAGTTGTTATGGGAATGGCTTTTGCAGCAGGATGGACACCTTGCATAGGACCTATACTTGGAAGTATATTAATTTATGCTTCTTTAAAAAGTGAATTGATAACAGGAATTATAATGCTATTGTTTTATTCTTTAGGTATGGGAGTACCATTTTTAATAACGGCAATATTAATTGAAAAATTCGATTTCGTTAGAAAAAAGATTTATAAATATATGATAACTATTAAAAAGATTTCAGGTGTATTTATGGTTATAATTGGATTACTTATTTTAAGTAATAAACTTTTAGTTTTTATTGGACTATTAACTTAGGAGGTTATATATGAAATATGCTAAAAAGATAATAATTTTGATAATAGTAATTTTAACTTGTGTTGGAGCTTATCAAGTCTATAATATAAATAATAAAAAACTTAAAGATGATAGAGATATAAAAATAGAAAATAATAATGGGTATAATAACAAACAAAATGAACAATCAAAAGTTAGTGAATCAGAAAGTAAAGAAGAAAGAGATAAAAAATATCCTAAAGCACCTGAATTTACTTTAACTGATTTAAAGAATAAAAAGGTATCATTATCTGATTATAAAGGTAAATATGTAATGATAAACTTTTGGGCTACTTGGTGTTCTGCATGCAAAAGCGAATTACCGGATTTAGAAAAATTTTATAATGAAAATAAGAATAATAAAGATTTTAAGCTTTTAACAATAGATGTAGGTGAAAATAAAGATGTTGTAGAAAAATTTATGAAAGAAAATAAATATAATTTTGATGTGCTTTTGGACAAAAATACAGAAGTATCTTATGATTATACAGCAACAGCTCTTCCAACAACTGTTTTAATTGATAAAGAAGGTTATATTAAAAAAATAATTCTAGGGGCTATGAATAAAAATTCAATGAATTCATATAAAGAAATGCTTATAAACAATGAATTCAAATAGAAAATCAGGAAAGAAGTGTTTTTATGATAATAATAAGTGCCTGTCTTTGTGGATGTAATTGTAAATATAATGGTGAAAATAATGAAAATGAGAAATGTGTAAATTTATTAAAAAAAGGAAAGGCTATTTTAATATGTCCTGAACAATTAGGAGGAATGACGACTCCTAGGCTTCCATCAGAAATTTTAAAAAATAATGGAAATAAACTAGTAATTAATAAAAATGGAGAAGAGGTTACTAATTTTTTTGAAAAAGGAGCAAAGGAAGCTTTAAATATTGCAAAGCTTGTAAATTCAAAAGTTGCAATTTTAAAAGATGGAAGTCCATCCTGTGGAAGTAATTTTATTTATGATGGAAATTTTTCTGGAAATAAAATTAAGGGAGAAGGAATAACAGCTAGTTTATTTAGAAAAAATGGAATAAAAGTATTTTCAGAAAAAAACATTCATAAGGAATACTTATAAAATTTATAATGTATATTATTTGATTTTTAATAAATGAATAAATCTATATATTTTTAGGCATACTTAAAAAGAGTTTGTAATAAATATTAGGAGGTATTCATATGAATGAATTAAATATACAAGAAAGAAATAAATGTGGAAATAGCGGTAAAAAAACAAGAAGGAAGGGGTTAGTTCCAGGAGTTCTTTATGGAAAGGGAATAGCAAATTTTATGTTTGAAGTATCTTCTTTGGAACTTGGAAGGGAAATTTCAAATACAGGAGAACATGGAATATTAAATTTAAAAATGAATGGGCAAACTAAAGAAGCTCTAATTAAAGAAGTTCAAAGGGAACCTATTAATCATGAAATAATTCATTTAGACCTAGAAATATTAAAGGGAAATGAAGAGATAGAGACTGAAATTCCAATACAATATTTAGGTGAGGGATATTTAAATAAAAAAGGTGCAGTTCTTCAAAAGGAAAAGGATTTAGTAAAAGTTTTATGTAATGCTAGTAAACTTCCTAAGTATATTCAACTAGATGTTTCAAGTGGAATTAATGGTTCTGTATATAGAATTTGTGATTTAGAATTAGGAAATGAAATAACAGTAATAGATGATTTAGAAACTGTTATAGCATCAATATCTAATGAGAGAAAACTAACCTCTGATTTAATGGAAGAAGAAAATCAAGAGAATATTTAAATAAATAGTTATAAAAATAAGAAGGCTTAAATATAAAATTTTGCCTTCCTTTTTTGTATGTAATTGAAATATAAAGGGAAAAGGTAGTTTGAATTTTTTACCTTATGTTGTATAATATATCTGATACAATTAAAGGAGGTTCATAGATGGATTATAGGGAGAAATATAACATATGGTTAACATCAGATAGAATAAATGAGGATACAAAAAGAGAATTAAAAGATATTAAAGATGATAAAGAAATTGAAGATAGATTTTATAAAGATCTAGAATTTGGAACTGGGGGACTTAGAGGAATTATAGGAGCTGGAAGCAATAGAATGAATATATATACTGTTTCTAAAGCCACTCAAGGTTTTGCTAATTATTTAAATGATTCTTTTGAAAATCCGTCAGTTGCAATAGCATATGATTCAAGAAATATGTCAAAGGAATTTGCAAAAGCAACAGCTTTAACATTAGCTGCTAACAATATAAAGGTTTACTTATTTGAAAGCTTAAGACCAACTCCAATGCTTTCATTTACAGTTAGACATTTAAATTGTAAAGGTGGAGTTGTTATAACTGCATCACATAATCCAAAGGAATATAACGGTTATAAGGTTTATGATGAATTTGGAGGACAAGTAACAGATATTAAAGCTAGTAAAATTATAAATTGTGTAAATGACATCAAAGATTTTTCAGAGATAAAAACAATAAATGAAAATGATGCAATTGATAAAGGATTATTAGTTTATATTGGAGAAGATGTAGATAAAGCTTATATTGAAAAAGTAAAAGGACTTGCAATTAGAGATGAATTAGTTAAAGAAAAAGCTAAGGATTTAAAAATTATATATACTCCAATCCATGGTTCAGGTAATATTCCAGTAAGAAGGGTATTAAAAGAACTTGGATATGAAAATGTATTAGTAGTTAAAGAACAAGAACTTCCAGATGGAAATTTTAAAACTGCTCCATATCCAAATCCAGAAAATCCAAATGTATTTGAAATTGCATTAGAAATGGCAAAAACTGAAAATCCAGATATAATATTTGGAACAGATCCAGATTGTGATAGAATTGGTGTAGTTGTTAAAGACTCAGATGGAGAGTATAAAGTTTTAACTGGAAATCAAACAGGACTTTTATTAACTGATTATATACTAAATTCATTAAAGGAAACAGGAAAGTTACCACAAAATGGAGTTGTAATAAAAACAATAGTTACAACAGAGGGAGCAAGAGAGATTGCAAACCATTATGGAGTAGAAATTTTAGATGTTTTAACTGGATTTAAATATATAGGAGAAAAGATTAGAGAATTTAAAGAAAGTGGAGACAAAACATATATCTTTGGATTTGAAGAAAGTTATGGATATTTAGCAGGAGATTTTGTTCGTGATAAAGATGCTGTTATAGCGGGAATGCTTATTTCAGAGATGACACTTTATTATAAACAAAAAGGACTTAGTTTAGCTGAAGGTTTAACTAAGTTATATGAAAAGTTTGGTTTCTTTAAAGAAGAATTAGTTTCAATTGAACTAAAGGGAAAAGAAGGACAAGAAAAAATAGCTTCATGTATTGAAGCTTTAAGAAATGCTAAATTAACTGAAGTTTCAGGAGATAAAATAAAAACAAGATTAGACTATAAATTAAGTATAGAAGAAAATTTAAATACAAATATTAAATCAGTTATTGAATTACCTAAGTCAAATGTGTTAAAATTTATATTTGAAAATGGTTCATCTTTTGTTGTAAGACCATCAGGAACAGAACCTAAGATGAAGGTATATCTTGCTGTAAAAGGGAACAGCTTAGATGGAGCACAAAAAGATATGGTAAGATTTAAAGAAAATGTAATGAATTTAATTAAGTCTAAATTAAACTAATTAAGTTAAAAATTATGCTACCATCTTTTTAGATGGTAGCAATTATTTTTTTGGAGGTTTTTATATGGATTATAAAGCAGTTTTTAAAGATAAATTAAATAAACTTTTATTTTTAGAAATAGATAAAGAAGGTTTTAAAAGAGCAATAAATATTCCAGAGTATATATCTTTTAAAAGCAAGGACTTATTTGTACCAATAAGTTCTGAATATATAACAAGTAATATTGATGATAAAATAAAAATAGAAAATCTACCTATATATTATTTTATAGAAGGAATGCTTTTAACATTAGGAGCAGATAAAAATATAGGCTATGCTGATGACTATAAACTTTTATTAATGCAAATTTCTCAAAGTGAAGAGTGTGGAAAAAGTTTAGTAGCACAAAGAGTTAAAGAGGAACGTCTAGAAGATGCTTATCTTCTATTAAAGGGACTTCTTCAAACTTATGAAGATGAAGAGTATATGAAAAAATTACTTTTAATAGGAATAACTATTAGAGATAAAGATAGTGGATTCGAAGAGATATTATTAGAAGATATTGATGAAGCTAAAGATTTATTTAACAAAATGAAAGAACCATACCTTTATAAAGGTATAATATTAAAGGATAAAGGAGATTATGTTGGAGCTAAAGTAGAAATTAATGAGTATTTAAGAAGAGGTGGAGAACAAACTCCTGATATTGAAATGCTTATGAATGATATAGAAAACATAACAACTTATGAAAAAGCAGTTGATCTAATAGAAGAAAAACCAGAAAAATCAATAGAGATGTTTTTATCATTATTAGAAAAATTCGAAGATAATCCATTAATATATTATTATTTAGGAGTATGTTTTAGAAGAATAAATAAATTTGATAAGGCTATTTATTATTTACGTGAAAGTTTAAAACTTGAAAGTGGAATTTTAGATGTTGTTAATGAACTTGGATTAAATTATGCTTGTATTGGTGATTATGAGGAAGCTATAAAGTATTTTAAAAAAGCTTTTGAAGCTTCAAAGGAAGTTGAAATTTGTACAAATATAATAATGTGTTATTTAAATTTAGGAAATTTAAAGGATGCTAAACTACATTTAGAAATTGCAAAGAAATTAAATAAAGATGATGAAATTGTAAAGAAAATAGAAAAAGCAATAAGTAAAGAAGAAAATAAATAAAATATAAGTTTTATTGGAATACTAATCATATAAAATTAAAATTTGATTAGGAGTGAATAAAATGAATTTTTATGATGTTATAAACAATAGAAAAAGTGTTTCTAAGTACAAAGGATATGAGATTTGCAGAGGTAGCTTAAATAATATGATTGAAGCTGCTATGAAATCACCTACTTGGAAAAATAGAACATCATTTAAACTTATATTATTAGAAGATAAGAACATAAAAGATATCATGGCAGAATTTATATTAAATTCTGATAATAAAGCAGAGGAAGCTTTAAAAGAAGCTCCTATGGCTTTAGTTGTTATAGCTGAGCCTGAAAAATCAGGAGAAGTTGATGGTAAAGAATTTTATATTGCAGATGGAGCTATTGCTATGGAGCATTTTATTCTTGCAGCAACAGCTGAAGGTTATGGAACTATGTGGATAGGAGCTTTAAAGGAAGAAAAGATTAAGGCATTACTTAATATACCAGATGAATTTAAAATAATTGGAGTTACTCCAATTGGAGTGTCAGCTGAAGTTGAACCTCACAATGAGAAAAAAGATATAAAAGAGTATGTATTTAGTAATAAATTTAATAATCCATATAAATATGAAATAGATTAATAGGCTTAAAATTAAGCCTATTAATTTTTTATGGAAGATATAAATTTAACGTGATATAATCATAAATATTGATTTAGGAGTGATTAAATGAAATTTAATGATTATAAAATAAAAGAATTTTTAGAAGATTTAGCATCAGATTCACCATCACCTGGAGGTGGAAGTACAGCAGCACTTGTTGCAAGTTTGTCAGGATGTTTAAATAATATGGTATATTCATTAACTATAAATAAAAAATCCTTTGATAAATTAACTGAGGATCAAAAAGCAAAAATGATTAATTTAGAAAAGGAATGTAAAAACTTCATAGAAAATAGTATTAACTTTATGGAGGAAGATAGAGAGTGTTTTAATAAACTTATGAATTCTTATAAATTGCCAAAGGAAAGTGAAGAAGAGATTAATTATAGAAAAAAAGAAATAAGAGAAAGAACATATGAAGCTATGTATGCGCCTTTAAAGCTTTGTAGAGAGTGTATTGACTTTTATTCTAATATAGAATTTGCTTTAGAATATGGTAATAAAATGCTTGCATCTGATGCTGGAGTTTCAGCAAGTCTTTTGCATTCTGCTATAGAAAGTTCTATTTTAAATGTAAAAATAAATTTAAATAGTCTAAGAAATGAAATTTTCTTTAAAGAAATAGATGAAGAAATTAAAATTACTCTTGAAAAATCAAGAGAGAAGAAAGAATATATATTAAATAAATTAGATAGTTTAATATATAATTAAAAAGAGTGCAATTTAATTTGCACTCTTTAATACCATTTTTTCTGGAAGTTCATCTAATGATTTAAATTCATAGCCTTCATTTTTTAAAGAAGTTAAAACTTCCTTTAATACCTTAGTATTAGTATCTGATACAGCATGTAAAAGCATTATACAACCTGGATGAACTCCATTTTTAATCTTTTCTATTGCATAACTTTCAGAAGGTTGATTATCTACAAGCCAGTCTCTATAAGCAAAGCTCCAAAATATTGTTTTATATCCTAAATTTTTTGTTTTTTCTAAAGAAGCTTTTGAATATTTACCCATAGGTGGTCTAAAATATTTTGGCATATCCTTTCCTATAAGTTCCTTATAAGCATCTTCTACTTCTTTAAATTCACTTTTAAACTTTTCATCATTTGTAATTGAGGCCATTGATGGATGTCTTGATGTGTGATTACATACTAGATGTCCTTCAGAAACCATTCTTTTTACTGTATCAGGATGAGAAGTTATATAAGGTTTAACAACAAAGAAAGCAGCTTTTACATTTACTTCTTTTAATATATTTAAAATTTCTTCTGTATTACCTTTTTCATATCCTTCATCAAAAGTTAAATAAATTTCTTTTTTAGAGGTATCTCCAACATAAAAAGAAGCAGTATCATTTAAGAAAGAAGAAGATTCTTTAGGTGCTTCTGGAGTTATATCCTTTCCTCTAGATACAAAATACCAATTAAGTTCTGTATTATCACTAATGTTTTCTGCAAAGACTTTAATTCCTAAAAAAGTAAAAATTATAAAAGAGGAAAAGATTATTATTTTAAAAATTTTTTTATTCATAACAAAACCTCCTAATGTTCTTCATATTTAGTATTAGAAGAATATTTTAAAAATAAACATGGTAATATTTAAATGAAAAAATGATATGTAGCAAAATGTTGAAAATTAGCCATATGTAGAGTATAATTTATTGGAATAGTTTAAATATAGAAGGGAATGTACATAATGAAGTTAGGAATCGTAGGTTTACCAAACGTAGGTAAAAGTACTTTATTTAATGCAATAACAAAGGCAGGAGCTGAATCAGCAAACTATCCATTCTGTACAATAGAACCAAATGTTGGAGTAGTTAGTGTTCCTGATAAGAGATTAGATGTTTTAGAAAAAATGTATAATACTAAGAAAAAAGTGTATACTTCAATAGAGTTTTATGATATAGCTGGATTAGTTAAAGGAGCATCAAAAGGAGAAGGATTAGGAAATAAATTCTTATCACATATAAGAGAAGTTGCGGCAATTGTTCATGTTGTAAGATGTTTTGATGATGAAAATGTAGTTCACGTTGAAGGTTGTGTTGATCCTATAAGAGATATAGAAACAATTAATCTAGAACTTATTTTTTCAGATTTAGAAGTTTTAGAGAGAAGAATTGAAAAGTCAGTTAAACTTGCAAGATCAGGAGATAAAAAAGCAAAAGCAGAATATGAATTAATGCTAAAAGTTAAAGAGCATTTAGAAAATAATTTACCAGTTAGAACTTTAGAAGTTAATGAAGATGAAGCTGCATTTATAAAGAGTTTATTCTTAATAACATCAAAGCCAGTTTTATATGCATGTAATGTATCAGAGGATGATGTTACTAGTGGAAATCCTCATAACGATTACGTTAAAAAGGTTGAAGAGTACGCTAAAAAAGAAAATTCAGGAATAGTAATAGTAAGTGCAAAAATTGAAGAAGAGTTATCTGGACTTGAAGATGATGAGAAAGAAGAAATGCTTTCAGAATATGGATTAAAAGAGTCTGGATTAGATCAACTTATAAGAGAAGGATATAAGTTATTAGGACTTATAAGTTATTTAACTGCTGGAGTACAAGAAGTAAGAGCTTGGACTATAAAAGAAGGAACAAAAGCACCACAAGCTGCTGGAAAAATCCATTCAGATATAGAAAGAGGATTTATAAGAGCAGAGGTTGTATCTTATGATGATTTAGTAGAGTGTGGATCAGAAGCTGCTGCTAAAGAAAAAGGTCTTTTCAGACTAGAAGGTAAAGACTATGTAATGAAAGATGGAGACGTAGTAAACTTTAGATTCAATGTATAAATAAAAGATGGAGATTTTCTCCATCTTTTTTGATTTTAATTATAATTTATAATACACTATTAGATTTATTTAAAAATAATATTCATAATCAAAGTCAATAGTTTCTGTTAGTAAAAGTTTGAATTATATAGGATTATATATTTAATTTCTTTAAATAGGTTGCTATAGCTTTTTTTGCTTTATGAAATTACTTTGTTGTTTGTATTATAATTATCCCTATGGTTAAAATAATTAAACAAAAGAGAAGAAAGGATGATTAAAGTGGGAAAAAATGCAGAAGATACTATCTATAATAATAGATGGAAAATACTTGTGTGCATTGTAACAGTAACCTTTATGAATTGTTTAGATGCAAGTATTGTAAATGTAGCACTTCCTATGATATCAGAAGATTTAGGGGTAACTATGGCACAAGTCCAATGGATTGTTACAAGTTATCTTATAGCTATATCATGTTTAATACTACTTGGAGGAAGATTTGGTGATGTAAAAGGTAAATGTAATACTTTTAAAATTGGTATATTTTTATTTACATTAGGATCACTATTTTGTGGATTATCACATACATTACCTCTACTTGTTATATCAAGAGTATTCCAAGGTATAGGTGCATCTCTTACAATGGCAAATAGTTTAGGAATAATAACAGATACATTTTCAAAAGGGGGTAGAGGAAAAGCTGTTGGAATATCAGGAGCATCAGTTGCCCTTGGAACAATGGTAGGACCTGCTCTTGGAGGAATAATTGTATCACTTAGATGGGAATATATATTTTTAATAAATGTTCCAATAGGAATAGTAGCTTTTATTGCTGCAATGAAAATACTTCCAAAAGAAGAAGGACATAAAGATAAAAAAATAGATATAATTGGAACAATACTTTTTGCAATATTTATAATTTCAATAGTTTTAGTAACAACAGAAGGTCAATTTGTAGGATACACAAGTTTCCCAATAATAATTGGATTTATAATTAGTATATTTTCATTTATACTATTTATAATTATAGAGATGAAAATAGAATCACCAGTTTTAGATTTAAGTATATTTAAAAATAATTTATTTTCAATAAGTGTATTTTGTGGTTTCATATCATTTATAGCAATTAGTTGTTTTACGATTCTTTTGCCATTTTATCTTCAGGATGTATTAAAACTTACACCTTTTTATGCAGGATTATTTATGATTATATATCCAATAACATTGTCAATAGTATCACCTTTAAGTGGCACATTAGCTGATAAGATTGGATCAGAGATAATAGCACTTATAGGACTTTCTATGTTATCTTTAAGTTTTGTTCTTATGTCAACAATACATGAAGCTACACCAATATGGCTTGTTGGTATTTATTCAATAGTAATGGGTCTTGGTAATGGAATGTTCCAATCACCAAATAATACTCTTGTAATGTCTACAGTTAATAAGAATAAACTTGGAATTGCAGGAAGCGTAAATGCATTAGTTAGAAATTTAGGAATGATATTTGGAGTAACTTTAGGAACAACTCTTTTATATAGTAAAATGAGCAATATGTTAGGATATACAGTAACTAACTATATAAATGGAAAGGATCATGTATTTATAATGTCTATGGATTTTGTTTATATAGTAGCTGCAATAATATGTTTTGTTGGAGTTATAATTAGTGCTACAAGATTTAAAAAGAAGTTATCTAGATAAAAATTTAAAATTAAAGCTACTATTTATGTAAGTGTTTAAAACATATTTAAATTAAAAGAACTACTTAAAAGTATAATTAAATTATATTTTTAAGTAGTTTATTTTTATAATAATTTTCCATTTTCAATATAAATTTTTTTGTCTGCTATTCTTTCAGCTTGATCTAAATTATGTGTTACAACTAATATTGTATAATCATTTTTTAAAGATTTTAAAAGTTCTTCAATATTTAAAACATTTTTAAAATCTAAAGCTGAACAGGGTTCATCTAGTAAAATTACTTTTGGATTAACAGTTAAAGCTCTAGCAATACATAATCTTTGTTTTTGTCCACCTGAAAGTTTAAGGGCATTCATTTTTAAGTTGCCTTTAATTTCATCATAAAGGGAGACTTTTTTTAAGTTATCCTCTGCTATAGCTTTTAAATTGCTGCTTCCAAAGTATTTTGAAGCATAAATCATATTTTTATAAATTGAAAAAGGAAAGGGTGTAGGATTTTGAAAGACCATTCCTATTTCTTTTCTTACCTTTTGAATTGGCATATTAAAGATATTTTCATCTTCTAGAAATATGTCCCCTTCTTTATATAATGAAGTTTCTTCTTCAAGCATTCTATTTATACTTTTTAAAAGAGTAGTTTTACCTCCACCAGAAGGACCTAAAATAACTGTTATTTTATTTTTTTCTATATCTAAGTTAATATTGTTTAATATTATCTTTTCTTTTGTTCTTACTGAAAAGTTTCTTATTTTAATCAAAGTGTTCATCTTTTTTAAGACCTCCTAAAATTGCTCCAAAGAAGTTTATTATAAGAACTAAAATAATTAATATTAATGCTGTTCCATAGGCTTTATCTATTCCAATACCTTGTTGCATTAAAATATATAAATGGTAGGGAAGAGCCATAAAAGGATCAAGCAAATTTTTAGGAGCATGAGCATTTACAACAGCACCAGTTAACATTATAGGGGCTGTTGCTCCCATTGCAAAACCAGAAGCCATTGTAATAGATGTTATAATTTCTTCTTTAGTTCCTTTTATAACTAAATTTTTTATAGTATATTCTTTAGAAACTCCAAGGGCATAGGATGAAAGTAAATATTCCTTTTGAAATTCTCTAAAAGATTTTTCTATTCTAACTTCTATATAAGGATATATCATAACTGCTAGTGTTATTGATGCTGAAAGTACACTTTTGCCAAAACCTAAAGTTACTACTAAAAAAGCATATCCAAAAAGTCCAAGAACAATAGAGGGAACTCCAGAAATACATTGAACTATTGTACATATAATATTGTTAAGTTTCTTATTTTTAACATAAAAAACACTATATATAGCAGTACATAAACCCATAATTCCAGCTATAACACTTGAAATAAGTGTTGTAACTAAACTACCTATAATAGCTGGAAATATTCCTCCCATTGAACTAAGAGGTATTCCTTTAGGAGAATCAAATAAAAATTGCTTATTTATTTCAGATATACCTTCTTTTGCTATAAAAATTAAAATAAAGGTTAATATCATAATTACAATTATCATACTTAAGTATATCCATACATTAATAAATTTTTTCATTATAATTACTCCTCTATTACTGAATTTTTTATTTTTTGAAAAACTATGTTTATTATTATAAGGACTACCATTAAAATAAAGCCAGATGCATAAAGTCCATAATAGTGTAAGCTTTTAAGTTCAGCTGAACCTACTTCTAAAGCTAAAAGTGATGGTATAGTTTCAGCTTTACCAAGTAGTTTTGGCATTAAAGGAGCATTTCCTATAACCATCATAACTGCCATAGTTTCTCCCATAGCTCTTCCAAGGGATAATACTATACTTGCAATAACACTTCTTTTTGCTGATGGTAAAATTAAATTTAATATCATATAATTTTTAGAAACTCCAAGAGAATTAGAGTCTTTACCATATTTTTTATAAATTTTAGAGAAGCTCTCTTCTAAATTTCCTATTATATAAGGAATAATCATTATAGCAAGAACTATAGCACCTGCTAAAACACTTTCTCCAGACTCTCTATTAAAGGTAACTTCTATAAATTTAACAACTACTAAAAGACCTATAAATCCATATACTATTGATGGTATTCCAGCTAATATTGAAATAAAAGAATGGATTAGTTTTTTATATTTTTTATTAAGAAAAAAACTTATATATAAAGCTGCACAAGTAGATATTGGAGTGGCTATTAAAATAGCTAAAAATGATATATATAAAGTTGATAATATCATTGGAAGTATACCAAGTTCTGGTGGTTCACCTAGTGGGTTCCAATCCTTTGAAAAAATAAATTTAGTAAAAGAATATTCTTTAAAAAGTTTTATACTTTCCTTAAAAATAAATATAATTATAAGAGCAATTATACTTAAAGAAAGTATAGCAATTAATTTTATTATTAATCTAAATAATTTATCTTTTAGATTCATAAAAAAGCCTCTCTTTCTAAAAGAAATTAACTTGTAATAAGTAGGTATACTTATTACAAGTTAATTAATGATAATAATTATTTTTCTGGTATAAATCCTAATTTTTCTACTACTTTTTGTCCTTTATCTGAAAGAGAAAAATCTACAAAGGCTTTTTCAGATGGATTTAAATCTCCACTTTTTATAATTAATAATGGACGAGTTATTTTATATTTACCATCTACAATATTTTTCTTGTTAGGCTCTATTCCATCTACCTTTACAGGAACTAATTTTCCTTTATTTTGATTAACAACACCATAGGAAGCATATCCTATTGCATATTCATTTTCCATAATTTTGCTTGCTAAAGCTCCCATTGATGGTGCTTGAATAACATCTTTTTTAACTTTTGTATCTTTCATAACAGTTTTTTGGAAAACTTTATGAGCACCACCACTTAAATCTCTAGTAACTACTACTATTTTTTTATGAGGTAAACTTTTATCTACATCACTCCAATATTGATATTTTCCTGAAAATATATTTTTTATTTGTTCTGTAGATAAATTATCTGTTTTCTTTAATATTTTATTTTTAGGATTTACAGATAAAGTTAAAGCATCTGTTCCAAGTTTAAACTCTTTATAATCTTTTATTTTAGCCTTTTCTTCTTTAGTTACTTCTCTAGATACAAGACCAAGGTCAGCAGTTTTATCAATAACAGCTTTTAATCCTTCTCCTGAACCTCCAGAAGTAATTGTTATTTTAATTTCTTTATCAGGAAAATCCTTATTTATTTTATTCCAAGTAGTTTTTCCGTCCTTTGTGAAATCTTCCTTTATACCATCTATTACAGGTACTAAAGTTGATGAACCAGCAAAAGATATTTCACTTTTGAAATCCTTTACCTGATCTTTAGAATTACCGCATCCTGTAAAAATTAAAGATATAGGTATTAAACCTGCAAGTAATAATGCGTTAAGTTTTTTCATTTTTAACATTTAATTTTCCCCCTTAGTTAAATTTTAATATTTGTCATTTGTGATTTATACATATTATTACAAAAATATTGAATATTTTCTAAAATTATTTTAACATAATTAATATATATATATGAAAGATAAAGAAAAAATGTAAAATAAATGAATTGATGTGATGTTTTTATCAGATTATTATTTTGTTATATATAGCAACTAATATTGAATAAATTAATTAAAAATAAATTTAAAAATTATTAAATTAAGATTATAAAAGTAAAAAATATTAAAAACAAGGTGATTATATGAATAAATTAAAGACAGAAGTTTCAAAAATAAATTATTATAGTAAAGATAAATATATTTTTATGGATTTAAGTTATATAAAACCAAGTCAATTATACATAAGTTCAAAAAAGCTAAATAATGTTTTGAAATGGTTTAATCCGAAAGATTATAATAGTTATGAGCCTATTCCAATTAAAGAATTAGATGGTAAACTAATATTTACTGATGGACATACAAGAGCATATGCAGCTTACTTAAAAGGAGTAAAAACTATAAAAGTTTACTTTGATGAAGATGAATTAGATTGGAATTTATATAGAACTTGTGTTAATTGGTGCAGTTTAGAAAATATAAATTCTATTAAAGATTTAAAAAATAGAATAGTAAGTGAAAAAGATTATGAAACTTTATGGATTAAAAGATGTGAAAGTTTAATATTTTAATAAAGTAAATACATAATAAAAGTGAGTATAATAAATGCTCACTTTTATTATGTTAAAAATTAATATAATTAAAAACAAACATATATTTTTAAAAGTATTAAATACAAATAAAAATTAAGATAAAAGTAATAATAAACATAAAAAAATAATGAAATTAAAGAAGGAAAATACTAATACTTATAGAATATATAAATAAGTGGTTAAAAGTGGTGAATAGTGGTTGAAAGTAGAATAAAATAACTGTAAAGTATAATAGGGAGAAAAATTATGTTTATAGGTGAATATCATCATGGAATTGATAGCAAAAATAGAATGATAGTTCCCTCAAAATTAAGAGAAGGATTTAACGGTAAGTTCATGATAACAAAAGGACTTGATGGTTGCTTATATGCATATCCCATGGAAGAATGGAAAATATTAGAGGAAAAGATGAAAAAGTTGCCACTTACTAATAAAGATGCAAGAGCCTTTGTAAGATTTTTCTTTGCAGGTGCTTGTGAAATAGAATTAGATAAACAAGGAAGAGGTTTAATTCCACAAAATTTAAAAGAATATGCAAAAATAAATAAGGAAATAGTAAGTATAGGAGTATTAAGCAGGGTAGAGATTTGGAGTAAGGAAAGATGGCAAGAATATAATGATTCTAATGTTGATTTTGAATCTATTGCAGAGAAAATGGTTGACTTAGGAATTTAATAAGGAGAAAAATTATGGAATTTAAACATGTTTCAGTACTTTTAAATGAATGTTTAGAAGGATTAAGTATAAAGGAAAATGGAAAATATGTAGATTGTACATTAGGTGGAGCAGGACATTCATCACAAATACTAAAAAGATTATCAAAAGATGGTTTATTAATAGGAATAGATCAAGATAAAGATGCATTAAAGGCAGCTGGAGAAAGATTAAAAGATTATGATAACAAAATATTAGTTCATAATAATTTTTATAATATAGGAGACATTATTGATAGTTTAGAAATAGGAAATGTAGATGGTATATTAATGGACCTTGGAGTTTCATCATATCAATTAGATGAAGGTGAAAGAGGGTTTAGTTATATGAAAGATGCACCTTTAGATATGAGGATGAATAGGGATAATGAATTTTCAGCGTATGACGTTGTAAATACATATAGTGAAGAGGAATTATATAAAGTTATAAAAGATTATGGGGAAGAAAAATTTGCAAAAAGAATTTCATCATTTATTGTTAGTAGAAGATCTGAAAAGCCTATAGAAACAACACTTGAACTTGTTGACATAATAAAAAGCGCAATACCTGCTAAAGCTAGAAGGGAAGGACCTCATCCAGCAAAGAGAACATTTCAAGCTATAAGAATTGAGGTTAATGGAGAACTTAAAATATTAAATAAAGCAATTGAAGATGGAGTAAATAGGTTAAACAAAGGTGGAAGAATGGCAATAATAACTTTCCATTCACTAGAAGATAGAATAGTTAAATTAAAATTTAGAGAATTAGCTGATCCTTGTACTTGTCCAAAGGAATTTCCAATATGTGTTTGTGGTAAAAAGCCAAAAGTTAAATTAGTAAAAAGAAAGGCTATAGAACCAACAAAAGAAGAAGTTCTAGAAAATCCTAGAAGTAGAAGTGCAAAGCTTAGGGTTATTGAGAGAATATAAAAATTATTATGTTATAATTTTAAGAGGATGTGAATAAAGTGATAGTAAAGGAAGTAGATTATATAAGAGGTAATACGGTAAATGCACCACAAAGAAAATATGATGATATAAGAAAAGATAAGAGTTCTGAAGAGGCTAAGAAAAGAAAGAACAAATTACTTAAAGAAAAGAAAAAGAAAACTAGAAATGGAGCATTACAAATAGCTTTAGTTATTTTTGTTTTAGGAGTTTTAACAATATGGAGAGATACTAAAGTATATAATTTACAAACACAAATTGGAACTTTAAACAATGAAATAAAGATGATAAACTCAGAAAATGAAGCTTTAAAGGTTGATTTGTTAAAAAATTCATCATTAAAAAATATTGAATCTAGTGCTAAAAAGAAACTAGGAATGATATCCCCAGTAGATGCAAAAAAAGTAGATGTAGACTTATCAAAAGATTATCTTGCTGGAATAGGAAAATAATTATATAGAATTTATTATTTCAAATGGATGCACTTTATTGCATAAGTGCATCCAAAATGTTTTTAAGCAATATTTACGGAGGAGTTAGTGTGAAAAAAAGAAACTTTATTGATAGAGCTTTATCAAAAAAGAGAATGAGATTAATTATATGCGTATTAACAATTGTTTTTGCAATTTTAGCTCTTAGATTGTCTTATATAATGATTGTTAAAAGACAAGAGTATGCAGCTAAGGCAGAAGAACAATGGACAAGCGAAGTAAAAATAGATGCAAGAAGAGGTAGAATTTTAGATAGAAATGGTGCTGAACTTGCAGTGTCAGCAAATGTTTATAGAATAGATTTTGATTTAAATTCTATAAGAGCATATCTTAAAGATTCAAATAAGACTAATGCACAAATAGCCCCTGAAATTGCAAAAGCTGTTGGTATGAAAGATGAAGATGTACTAAAAAAACTTGAAACTAAATTGCCAAGTGGAGCACAGGCAGGGTCAGCTACATTAATTAGAAGAATAGAAAAAGATGAAGCTGATAAGGTTAAAGCTTTAAAAATACGTGGGATAATAGTTTCTCCAGATACAAAAAGATATTATCCTAATAATAATTTTGCAGCTCATCTTTTAGGTAGTACAAATATTGATGGACAAGGATTAACAGGAGTAGAGTTACAATATAATAAAGAACTTTCAGGTATTCCAGGAATGAGAATAGCTGAACTTGATAGTAAAAGCAATGATCTTCCATATACTGTTTCTAAATTTGTGCCACCAGTAGAAGGAAAGGATGTATCTCTTACAATTGATGAAAATATTCAATTTTTTGCAGAAAAAGCAGCAGAAAAAGCATTAAAGGATAATAAAGCAAAGGCAGCATCAGTTCTTGTAATGAATCCTAAAAATGGAGAGATTTTAGCTATGGTAAATAAACCAGACTTTAATCCTAATGAACCATTTAAAGGTGCAGATGCATTTAAAGGAAAAACAGAATATGATAAAGTTCAAAAGATGTGGAGAAATAGACTTGTAAATGATACTTTTGAGCCAGGATCAATATTTAAAGTAATTACAGCTATTGCTGGTATGGAGGAAAAGGTTGTTAAACCTACTGATACCTTTGTTTGTAATGGATATTTAACTTTTGGTAAGAGAAAAATAAAGTGTTGGAAAACAGGTGGACACGGTAAGTTAACATTCCCTGAAATAATACAAAATTCTTGTAATGTTGGTTTTATGGAACTTGGTAAAAAACTTGGTAAAGAAAAATTATATGAATATATAAATAAATTTGGCTTTGGCAAGAAATGTGGAATAGATTTACCTGGTGAAGCACCAGGAATTGTTAAAAATATTAACAATGTTTCTGCAACAGACCTTGCTACTATTGCATTTGGTCAAACAAATACAGTAAATTCTGTTCAATATATGGCTGCTTTTAATGCAATTGCAAATGGTGGAGAACTTATAGAACCTCATGTTATGAAAGAGATTACTCATAAAGATGATAGTGGTGTAAATGTAATAGATGAAAAATTTGAACCTACAAAAAAGAAAGTTGCAGATAAAGAAACAACAGCAGAACTTAGAACATATTTGGAAAGAGTTGTTACATCTGGTTCAGCAAAAGGAACATTTATAAAGGGATATCACATTGGTGGTAAAACTGGAACAGCTCAAAAGGTTAATCCTGAAAATGGTACTTATGAGGCAGGAAAATATATTTCATCTTTTGTTGGAATGGCTCCTGTTAATGATCCTAAAATAACAGTTATGATTACAATTGATGAACCAAGTAATGGAAATTACTATGCAGGAGTTGTAACTGGACCAGTTGCGAAAACATTATTTACTGATATATTTAATTATTTGGAAGGAGATTTCTCTAAAGAAAATAAAGAATCAATAATTAGAGATGCAATAATTCCTGAAATAAGAGGAAAAAATATTGAAGAAGCTAAAAAGATTTTAAAAGAATCAAATTTAGATTATAATGTAGAAGGTAATGGTAAAACTATAACAAATATTAAACCATATCCAGGATATTCAGTTAAAGAAGGAACTAAGATAACATTATATACAGAAGGAAATAATAGTAATAAAGAAGCTATTGTTATGCCAGATGTTAGAGGATACTCAAAAGAAGCAGCAAATAAACTTTTAATTGGTCTTGGATTATATGTAAAATTTGAAGGTGAAGGTAAAGTAACCAACCAAAGCGTACCAAGTGGGGAATTAATTAATAAGGGAACTAATGTTAAGTTAACTTTAAATTCAGATTATAAAGATTAAATTCTTAATTGTTATAGCATGTAGGGAGGAAAGCCTTACATGCTATTTTAAACATTAAAGGTAATTATAGATAGATAAATAGCATATTATTTTAAAGGAGATGGTTAAATGAAATTATCTAATCTATTAGAAGGACTTAATTATGAAGTAGTTAAAGGAAATTGTGATATTGAAATTAAAAATATTAACTATGATAGTAGAAAAATAAAGGAAGGAGATGTTTTTGTTTGTATTAAAGGCTTTGCAAGTGATGGACATAAGTTTATTGATAGTGCAATAGAAAAAGGTGCGAAAGTCATAATATGTGAAGACGATGTTCTTATTAATAATGATGTAACTATAATAAAATTTAAAGATACAAGGAAAGCATTAGCTAATATTGGAGCAAAATATTATGATAATCCAAGTGAAAAACTTAATATTATAGGTATAACAGGAACAAATGGAAAAACAACTACTGCTTTCATGATAAAGGATATATTAGAAAAGTCAGGAGAAAAGGTTGGCTTAATAGGTACTATTGCCAATTACATAGGAAACAAAAAGATAGATACAGAAAGAACAACTCCAGAATCATTAGAATTACAAGAATTATTTAAAAAAATGGTTGATGAAGGTGTTAAATATTGTGTTATGGAAGTTTCTTCTCATTCATTAGAATTAGATAGAGTTTATGGAGTTAAATTTAAGGTAGGTATATTTACTAACTTAACAAGGGATCATTTAGATTTTCATAAAACATTTGAAAATTATTATAAAGCAAAATATAAACTATTCCAAAGAAGTGAAATTAGTATAATAAATATAGATGATAATTATGGAGTTAGAATAACAGAAGACTTAAGAAAAGAAAACATAAATAATTTTATGACATATAGTATTAAAAATTCAGCAGATATAATGGCAAAAAATGAAGTTTTAGAAAGTATGGACATTATATTTAATCTTTCAATAGATGGAAAAACTGAAAAAATAATTTTAGGAATTCCAGGAGAATATAATGTATATAATGCATTAGGTGCAATTGGAGGATGTTATAACCTTGGAATAAATTTAGAAAATATAAAACTTGGTTTAAGTAATGTTGTTGTGCCTGGTAGATGTGAAAGAGTTTCAAAAAAATATAATCTTCCATATGAAATAATAATTGATTATGCTCATACTCCAGATGGATTAGAAAATATATTAAAAACAGCAAGAGAATTTACTAAAGGAAGATTAATATCTGTTTTTGGTTGCGGAGGAGATAGAGATAAAGTTAAAAGACCACAAATGGGTAAAATAGGTACAGAACTTTCTGATATAGCAATAATAACATCAGATAATCCAAGAAGTGAAGATGCAGAAAGTATAATAAATGATGTGCTAGAAGGTATAGATAAAGATAATTATATAAAAATTGTAAATAGACAAGATGGTATAAAAAAGGCTATGGAAATTGCAAAAGATGGAGATGTAATAGTTATAGCTGGAAAAGGTCACGAAACATATCAAATATTAAATACAGGTAAAATTCATTTTGATGAAAGAGAAATTATAGATGAAATTTTAAAAAAGAACTAGAGGTGTAATTTATGGAATTAACATTTAAAGAGTTACTTGAATATTCAGGTGGAGAAATAGTAGTAGATAATGAAAATAAAAATTTTAATGAGTTATCAACAGATACTAGAAATATAAAAGATGAAAATATATTTTTAGCATTAAAGGGAGAAAATTTTAATGGTAATAAATATATTAAAGAAGCTTTTAATAAAGGAGCAACAATTGCAATAGTAGATGAAATTCTTTTTGATAAAGAAGATATAAATGGAGTAGTTATTAAAGTAAAAGATGGAAAAAAAGCTCTTTTAGATATAGCTAAGGGATATAGAGAAAAGTTAGGACTTAAGGTTGTTGGAATAACTGGTTCAACAGGGAAAACATCAACTAAGGATTTAGTTAGTGCATTTTTAAGCGGAAAATATAAAGTTTTCAAAACAAAGGGTAACTTTAACAACGAAATAGGACTTCCTTTAATGGTTTTACAATTAGACAGTTCAGTAGATGTTGCAGTTCTTGAAATGGGAATGAGTAATTTTAATGAAATTCATAATCTTGCAAGTTGTGCAAAGCCTGATATTGCAATGATTACAAATATTGGTGTCTCACATATAGAAAACTTAAAGACAAGAGAAAATATTTTAAAAGCTAAAATGGAGATAACAGATTTCTTCACTAAAGATAGTACTCTTATAATTAATGGTGAAGATGATATGCTTAAAAAAATTGGTAGAAAAGAGTATGAAATAATAAAAATTGGTTATAATGAAAGTTATGATTATTATGGAAGTAATATTGAGTTAACTAAGGATACAACTTCCTTTGATTTTAATTATAAAGGAGAAAAGCATAGAATAACACTTCCTATGGTTGGAGCACACAATGTTTTAAATGCTCTACTAGGAATAGGAGCAGCTTTTAAACTTGGACTTACAGTAGATGAAATTTTAGAAGGACTTAAAAATATAGAAGCAACTTCAATGAGATTAGAATTTATTGAAGGAGATAAAATTGAAATAATAAATGACTGTTATAATGCAAGTCCAGATTCTATGAAAGCAGCACTTGATGTTTTAAATAGTAGAACTGGAAGAAAAATTGCAATACTTGGAACTATGAGAGAACTTGGAGATGAATCTTCAAGATGTCATAGGGAAGTTGGAGAATATGCAAGAGATAAGGTCGATATGCTTATTACTTGTGGTGAGTTTATAGATGATTTCAAAGAAGGCTTTGAAAAAGAAGAAATAAAATTATATAATACAAAGGTAAAACTAATAAACGACTTAAATTCAATCATTAAACCTTTCGATGTTATATTAGTAAAAGCATCAAGAGGAGAAAAATTCGAAGAAATAGTCGAGGCATTAAAAAATATTAAACAATAACGAAGGAGGTGAACTGTCAAAGAATAATATCTTTGATAGTACAGATGGGGGATTTTTTTAGTAGTTTTATAAATCCAATGATGCTTTTAGCATTAGGATTAGGTTTTATTATATCAATAATATTAGGACCGATATTTATACCAATTTTACACAAGTTTAAATTTGGGCAAAACATAAGAGAAGAAGGACCAAAAAGTCATTTAAAAAAAGCTGGTACTCCAACAATGGGAGGAATTATATTTATAATAGCCGTTACTATTGCAATGCTTGTTATGAGGTATAACGTATATAGTAAAGGTATGATAATTTTATATTCAATGATAGCTTTTGGTTTTATAGGATTTTTAGATGATATGCTTAAGATCATACATAAAAATAATTTAGGATTAAGAGCATGGCAAAAAATGTTATTATTACTTTTGTTTTCAGTAGCAATGGCTTATTATAGTTATACTGTTTTAGGAAGTGAAATAATTGTTCCATTCTTAGGATTTAATATAAATTTAGGAATTTTATATATTCCTTTTGTAATAATTTATTATGCAGCAACAACAAATGCTGTAAATCTTACAGATGGACTAGATGGACTTGCAACAACAGTTACAATAATAGTTCTTATATTCTTTACAATAGTTTCTTATAACAATAAAAGTTATGAAGTAGCTACATTTTCAATAGCGTTAATTGGAGGGCTTTTAGGATTCTTAAAATATAATGCTTATCCTGCAAAAATATTTATGGGAGATACTGGTTCACTAGCTTTAGGTGGAGCAATAGCTAGTATTGCTCTTATGCTTAAGAATCCATTTGTAGTTGTAGTTGTTGGAGGAATTTACGTTTTTGAAACATTATCAGTAATAATACAAGTAGTTTCTTTTAAAACAACAGGGAAAAGAGTATTTAAAATGGCACCAGTTCATCATCATTTTGAACAATTAGGATGGTCAGAAAGAAAAATTGTTACAATATTTTCAATTATTACTATTATCCTTTGTATTATAGGGGGTATTTCACTTTAGCAATATATAGTGGAGGAATTTTTTATGAAAAAGAGAAAACCAAAAGGAAAGAGGATGGGCGAAATTGATTATGGTATATTTTGTACTATAATACTACTTCTTGCAATAGGTGTTGTAATGGTATATTCAGCAAGTTCTTATTATGCTATGTTTCATTATAATGACAGTATGCATTATTTGAAAAGACAGGTAATATGGAGCGTTTTAGGTATAGCTGCAATGATGTTCATGATGGCTTTTGATTATCATAAATTAAAAAGATATACACTTATAGCATTAGTAGCAACAATACCTTTATTACTATTAGTTTTTGCTTTTGAAGGTGTAAATGGAGCTCAAAGATGGATTCAACTTGGACCATTTTCATTTCAGCCTTCAGAACTTGCAAAATATGTTGTTGTGCTTTATTTAGCAATGTTTTTAGAAAAAAAAGGTGATGGAATTAAAAAGTTAAAAACAGGAGTTATTCCTTGCTTTTTTGTTGCAGGAGTTTTTGCAGCTTTAGTTTTGGCTGAAAAGAACTTAAGTATAGCATCTGTAATAATGATAGTTACTTTCGTAATGGTTTTTTCAGCAGGTGCAAGAAATAAACATATGTTTGGAATTATAGCACCAACATTAGTTTCAGCAGCTTTAGTTTTTGCCTTGGGAGAAGATTATAGAAGGGCAAGAATGCTTAACTTTATAGATCCTTGGAAAGATCCTGCAAAAAATGGATATCAATTGATTCAATCTTTTTATGCTTTAGGGGCTGGAGGTATAACAGGACTTGGGCTTGGTCAATCAAGACAAAAAATGCTTTATATGCCAGAACCTCATAATGATTTTATATTTTCAATTATTGGAGAAGAACTTGGGTTAATTGGATGTTTAATAATAGTTTCTTTATTTGTAATTTTTGTTTGGAGAGGAATAAGAATTGCAATGAAAGCAAAAGATACTTATGGAAGCCTTTTAGCTATTGGAATAACATCAGTTATAGCAGTTCAATCAATAATAAATATAGCTGTTGTAACAGGATCAATGCCAGTTACTGGTGTACCACTTCCATTTATAAGTTATGGTGGTACTTCATTAGTTATTAATATGATAGCCATGGGAATATTAATTAATATTTCAAGACAAGTAAGTGGTAAAGAAAAAATAGATAAATAGTAATAAAGAACTTAGTGGATATTATTCTGCTAAGTTTTTTTATTTAATATTGTAATAATTAATTCCTTGTTAAGAATTTATTGATGAAAAATAATTTTAACAGTGGTATTATATTAATGTATATAAATAAAATATAGCAAGGATGGGTTTTTCACGTATGGGAATAAGCGAAAACAGATACATAAAAAAAGCTAGGAGAAAGAGATTAATAAAAAGAATTATATTTATAATTATTTTAATTATAATAGCTTCAGGACTTTTTGTAACAAAATCTAATGTGTTTTTAATTAAGAAAATAAATATTACAGGAGAAGATTTAATTACAAAAGATATAATTTATAAAAAAGTCAATGAAATTAATGGTGAAAATATATTTTTTGTGAAGGGTAGTGAAATTGAAAAACTTCTCAAATCAGATCCCTATGTTGATAAAATTACTATTAAAAGAAGATTGCCATCAACATTAGAAATAAATGTTAAAGAAAAAAATGTAGGCTATTATGTTAAAAATGGAAACAATTATGATATTATTAGTTCTGATTTAGTTTTATTAGAAAAATCTAATGAGCTTAAAACAAAAGATTTAATTCAAATTACTGGACTTAATGGTACTAATAATAAATTAGGAGAAGAATATGTAAATACTAATGGTGATAAAAGATTACAAGATTTTCTTAGTAACCTTTATGAGGTAAAAAAAGCTAATAAAACAAATAACAAGATAACTATGGTAAATGTTTCTAATATGAATAAAATGAAGGTTTATTTTAAGGATGTTGAAGTTAAGGTAGGAAATGGAGAAAATTTAGTAAACAAGATGAGAACTGCTTTAAGTATACTAGAAGATAAAAAACTTAATTTTAAAAATGGATATATAGATTTAAGTTTTGATGGTACACCAGTAATTAAAGAAAAGAATTAGGGAGGTTATATAAAAATGAAGAAGTCCACTTCTCAGATTTCAATTGCAATTGTATGTGCATTGCTAGGATTTCTCCTGGTATATCAATTTAAAGTTTTAAGTAAAAATAATGAAAGTAAAATAGAAAATTATAATAAAAATGATATAATTGCAGAAATAGATAGTTTAAAGAAAGAAAAAGAAGAACTTCAAAATAAAAATAATTCTTTAAGTGAAGAACTTAAAAAGTTAGAAGAAGCTGCCTCAAAAGAAGGTAATGTTGGTAAAGAAATAAAAAATCAATTAGATTCTGCTAGAATGCATTTAGGATTAGTTGATGTAAAAGGCCCAGGAGTAATTATAAAAATAACTCCTAAAACTTCAATATTTAATTCAAATAGTGGAGATGCAGGAAGAAGTATAAATGATGAAGAGTTAATACATATAATAAATTTACTTTGGTATTCAAAAGCAGAGGCTATTTCAGTAAATGGTTATAGAATAACTCCTCAAACTGGAATAAAAAATTCTAGCAATTATATATGGATAGGATCAGCTGGTAAAGTTAGCCCTAAAGAACCAATTACAATAAAAGCAATTGGAGATAAGGCAAGATTAAATGTAGGCTTAAACTTTCCAGGATCATTGGATTTTGGTGCACTCCAAAATTATAATTGTGAAGTGGAACAAAGTGATAGTATAGTTATAAATAAAACAACTCAAACAATTAAGAGTGATTATTTAAAACCAGTTGGTAAAAAGGAGGAGAAATAATGATACCTTTTATAGGCTTATTAATAGGAATAATATTTGGTTTTGTTTTTGATGTTAATATACCAGATAAATTGTCTCCTTACATGTCAGTTGCTATACTTGCTTGTTTAGATTCAGTTTTTGGTGCTATTAGAGCAAATCTATCAAAAAACTTTCAACCAGATATATTTATTTCGGGTTTTTTTGGAAATGCATTACTTGCAGCAGGACTTGCTTATCTTGGAGATAAATTAGGTATACCAATTTATATTGCAGCAGTAATAGTATTTGGCGGTAGAATATTCAATAACTTTGCAATTATAAGAAGACTTATTTTGGAAAAAATTAAGTCACACCAGTAAGAGGTAACAATATGAAGAAATCTAATGGCGGATTAATGGTTTTTTTTGCATCAATTGTAGTTGGATTGCTAATAGCATTTAATATGAATTTTAATAGAATAATAGGAAGTTCAATGCAACTTAGTGCTAAAGATTATAAGGATGCGATAAATGAAAAAAGTGATTTATATAAAGAAATTTCTAATTTAAAAAAGAGAAATAAAGAGATGCAAGAAACTATAAATCAATACAAATATGATGACAAAAAACAAGACAATGTATTAGACAGCATGAAAAGTCAGTTAAAGGATTATGGTATGATTACAGGACTTAGAGAAGTAAGAGGACCTGGGATATTATTAAAAATAAATGATGGAAATATAGATACAAATAGGGATACTGAGTTTGAAGCTAAGTCAAAAATTTTTCATGATAATGATATGGCACTTGTTTTAAATGATTTAAGAAAAGCTGGGGCAGAAGCAATAAGTATTAATAATCATAGGATTATTCCTAGTAGTGGAGTGATTTGTAACTGGGCATTTTTGGGGTTTGAAGATGATTCAACAGAATATGCACCTTTTTATATTTATGCAATTGGAGATCCAGATGTTCTAAAGACATCTTTATTAGAGGATGGAAGTCATATTAGAGAATTAATGATTAGAGAGCTATCAGTGCAAATAGAAAAAAAAGATAATATAGTAATGCCCGCAGCACCTAGATTAGGTTCCACTGAGTATATGAAGGAATATATAGAAAAATAATAAAAAAATAATAAAAATTTTAGAGGAAATTGCAAACAAATGAAGAATAATAATATGTAAGAGTGAGAGCTTTTTTAAGGAGGTCTTTTATTTGAGTATAAGGGAAAACATAGAAAATATAGAAAAAAGTATACCTAGTAATGTTAAACTTTTAGCTGTATCTAAAACGAGAAATATAGAAGAAATGGAAGAAGCTTACGATACTGGTATAAGAGATTTTGCAGAAAATAAAGTTCAAGAACTTATGCGAAAGGAAGAAAGTTTTCATAAAGATGTAAGATGGCATCTAATTGGTAAATTACAAACTAATAAAGTAAAATATATAGTTGGTAAAGTCCATTTAATTCATTCCCTTTCAAGTATAAAGCTTTTAGAAAAAATAGAAGAGCTTTATGGAAAAGAAAATCTTATAGCAAATACATTAATTCAAATAAACATAGGAAGAGAAGAGAGTAAAAGTGGAGTTTTATTAGAAGATTTAGAAGAATTAATTGTAAAGGTAGAAGAATGTAATCATGTAAAGGTAAAGGGAATAATGGTTATTATACCTAAGGGAGATGAAGAAAGTAATAGATATTACTTTAAAGAAACTAATAAGATTTTTTTAGATTTACAAAAAAGAAAATTTAAAAATATTAATATGAAAATACTATCTATGGGAATGACTCATGATTATAAAATTGCCATAGAAGAAGGATCAAATATGGTTCGAATTGGAACTGGAATATTTGGAGAAAGAAATTATAATATTTAGGAGGATAAAAAAATGGCAAATATGTTATCAAAAATGAAAAATATCTTAGGTTTTGGAGATTATGATGACGAATTTGAAGATGAGGAATTTGAAGATGAATTCGAAGAAACAACAGAAGGAAATATGGCTATAGATGAAAATATAGAACCAGTTATTTCAGGAAAAAGATCAAATAAAGTTGTAAATATTCATACTTCAGCTTCAGCAAAGGTATTAATAACAAAGCCATCTGCTTATGAAGAAGCAATGGAAATATGTGATGCAGTTAGAAATAGAAGAATTGTTGTAGTAAATACAACTAATCTTGATATAAGAACAGCTCAAAGATTATTAGACTTTATTGGTGGATCATGTTATGCACTACATGGTGACATTCAAGAAGTTGAGAAGAGAGTATATCTTTTATCACCTTCAAATGTAGAAGTAACTAGTGAATTAAAAAGCGAATTAACTTCTAAAGCATTATTTAACTGGTCAAAATAATAGGGGGATGCTAGATGAGTGGTATGATAGCTAATTTTATCAACTCACTTTTTCGTGTTATGGAACTTGCTATTATTATAGAATGTCTCCTTTCATGGATTGTTAGAGATAGAAATAGTGGAATCATGGGAGTTATAACAAGTTTTACAGATCCTATTTTAAAACCTTTTAGAATTCTTCAAGAAAAGCTTTTAGGAGACATTCCTATAGATATGTCACCTATATTTGCATTTATTACTTTAGATTTATTAAAACCTATTGTTATGTCATTAGTGGTAGGTATATTGTAAAATGAATAAAGAATTTATATTGAAAAATTTTAATAATGAAGATAAAGATAGTGTTATTAATTTATATGAGAAAATGATGTTTTCTTATGAAAGAAATATTCCTATGTTTGGCAATAATTTTTATTCGCCAAATATATGGAAGTTCTTTCAAGATGAGATAAAAATAAAAGATTTCAAAATTGAAAGTTTTGGATCATTTAAGGATTCAGAAAGAAGGATGATATCTTTTAATAATATTTATGATTTACCCTTTCCAATTAGGGTTTTAGAAATAAAAAGTACATCTAAGTTTAATGAAGTTTCTCATAGAAATTTTTTAGGTAGTATATTAGCATTAGGAATTGAAAGAGATAAAATAGGAGACTTGATTGTAAAAGAAAATATTTGTTATGCAGCAGTACATGAAGATATAGCAGATTATATAATAATGAATCTAAAAAGGGTTTCTAAAGTACCTTGTAAAGTTAAAGAGATATTTGATGATATTTCTAGTATAAATAATAATTTTAAAGATGAAATTATTTTAGTTCCTTCAATGAGAATAGATACAATTGTTGCTAAACTTATTAATAAATCTAGAGGAGTAGCACAAAAAATGATAGAAGAAGGAAATGTACTTATAAACTATAATATAAATAGAAATAAAAGTTTAGAAGTTAATGAAGATGATAGAGTAACTATAAGAAGATATGGTAAATTTATTATAGGGGATTGTACAGGCTATAGTAAAAGTGGCAAATGTAAAATAAATATAAAAAAATATACATAATAGAGGTGTGGAAATAATGAAATTAACTCCAATGGATATAAATAATAAGGAATTTAAGAGAGGACTTAGAGGATATAATCCAGATGAAGTAGATGAGTTCTTAGATGAAGTAGTAGATAATTACGAAGAACTATATAAGGAAAATTCAAAATTAAAAGAAAAATTAGAAGTTTTAGAAGAGCAAATATCACATTATGCAAAAATAGAGACAACTATTCAAAATACTTTAGTTCTTGCTCAAAATGCAGCAGATCAAGCAAAGGAATCTTCTCAAAAGGAAGCTGAAATAATAGTTAAAAATGCTAATGAAACAGCTCAAAGAATAGTTGATAAGGCACATAATGATGTTATTCAAATAAATGATGAATTTGACAGAGTTAAACAAGAGTTTATAAAATTTAGAGCAAAATTTAGAAACTTTATGAATACTCAATTAGAAACATTTGATGATTTAGAAAAAGATATTAATAAGAATTATTCAATTGCTACTCCAGTTGATGAAGAAATGAATGTTAAAGATATTTCATATGAAGACACAAATGATAGTGAAGAAGAAGTTTCACAAAATGAATTAGATGAAATAAAAAGTTTCTTTGCTAAAAAGGAAGATTAATATTATCAGCATTACAAATGTAATGCTGATTTTTTAATATATAGTTGCAGTTGAGTAAATTTAGTCAATATATTATAATTGTTAGGTAATAAAAATTTAGGAGACTTAAATAATGGAAGAGATGATATATAATATAAGTTCTGATGAAAAAGGAATTAGAATTGATAAATTCCTTTCAAGTAAGTTTGAAGATAAATCAAGAAGTTTTATTCAAGGACTTATAGAAAATGAAGGCGTTTTAGTTAATGATAAAAAAATAAAAAGTAATTACAAGTTAAAAGAAAATGATAAAATAGAAATAAAAATGCCAGAAGTTAAAGAACTAGAGGTAGAAGCAGAAAATATTCCACTTAATATAATATATGAAGATAAAGATGTTATTGTGGTAAATAAACCAAAAGGAATGGTTGTACATCCAGCTCCTGGAAATTATACAGGTACTCTTGTAAATGCATTATTGTATCATTGTAAAGATTTATCAAGTATAAATGGGGTTATAAGACCTGGAATAGTACATAGAATAGATAAAGATACAACAGGAATATTAGTAGTTGCAAAAAATGATAATGCTCATAATAAATTATCAGAGCAATTAAAGGTTCATTCAATGAAAAGAGAATATTATGCTTTAGTTGAAGGAAGAATTAAAAAAGATAGTGGAACAATAGATAAACCTCTTGCAAGATCTAAAAAAGATAGATTGAAAATTGCAATAACACCAGAGGGGAAGCGTGCAGTAACTCATTATGAAGTTATTGAAAGATTCAAAAATGCAAGTTTGGTTAAATGTATATTAGAAACTGGAAGAACACATCAAATTAGAGTGCATATGGCGTCTATTGGATATCCTTTAGTTGGAGATCCAACTTATGGATTTAAAAAAGGAAAATTTAAAAATGAAGGTCAAATGTTACATGCTAAAACACTAGGATTTATTCATCCAACTACTAATGAATATATGGAATTTACATCAGAACTTCCAGAAAAATATAAAGAGTTATTAGAAAATTTAAGAAAAGATAATATATAAGGAGGGCAATAATGAATTTAAAAGCTAATCTTTTAGATGATAAAGCAATAAGAAGAAGTTTAATTAGAATTTCTCATGAAATTATTGAAAAAAATAAGGGAGTAGAAGATACAGTTCTTATAGGAATAAAAAGAAGAGGATATCCACTTGCACAAAGAATTTCTAAACAAATAACAGCAATTGAGGGAGTAGAAATTCCAGTAGGATTAGTAGATATAACTTTATATAGAGATGATTTAACAAAGGACAATGAAGTACCACAAATAAAAAGTATAGAATTAAATTGTGATATTACAAATAAAAAGGTGATTTTAGTAGATGATGTTTTATATACAGGAAGAACAGTAAGAGCTGCTATTGATGCAATAATGGACGCAGGCAGACCGAGTGTTATAGAACTTGCAGTTTTAATAGACAGAGGACATAAAGAATTACCTATAAGAGCTGACTTTGTAGGTAAAAATATACCAACATCAAGAGATGAAATTGTTGGAGTTAAAATTTTAGAAATAGATGGGGAAGACTCAGTAAAGATATACGAAAAATAAGTTTAATTTAAAAGCTTAAAGGAGCGAAAAAATATATGGAATATGATTTAATTGCAACCACTACCTTTGGTATAGAAGGTGTAACTGCAAAAGAGTTAAAAGCCTTAGGTTATGAAGGATTAAAAACAGAAAATGGAAAGGTACACTTCCAAGGGGATGAAATGGATATTGCAATAGCTAATATTCACTTAAGAACTGCAGATAGAGTTTTTATAAAGATGGCAGAATTTGAAGCTAGATCTTTTGAAGAACTTTTCCAAGGAACTAAAAATGTTAAATGGAATAAAATTATACCTAAAGACGGAGTAATGCATGTAGTTGGTAAGTCAATAAAATCAACATTACATAGCGTTCCAGATTGTCAATCAATAGTTAAAAAAGCTATTGTAACTCAAATGAGTGAAGCCTATGGAATTGATAGATTTAGTGAAGATGGAACAATTTATAAAATTGAAGTATCTATTTTAAAAGATAAAGTTACTCTTAGTATAGATACATCAGGTGTTGGACTTCATAAAAGAGGTTATAGAGAAAATGCGGGAGCTGCACCTCTTAAAGAAACATTGGCAGCTTCTATGGTACTTTTATCAAGATGGAAAGAAGATTATATTTTAGTTGATCCATTTTGTGGTTCAGGTACCATTTTAATAGAAGCTTGTATGATAATGCAAAATATAGCACCTGGGTTAAATAGAGAATTTATTTCAGAAAATTGGCCTATAATGCCACCTAATATATATAATCAAGTAAGAGATGGAGCAAGAAAGGCAATAAAACATAAAGATATAAAACTTTTAGGATATGATATAGACCATAGGGTTTTAAAGACTGCAAAAGAAAATGCAAGAAAGGCTGGAGTTTTAGATTATATAGAATTCCAAGAAAGAGATTTTAGAAAATTCTCAAATAAACATAAATACGGATTCATAATTTCAAATCCACCTTATGGAGAAAGATTAAGCGATAAAAATGAAGTGAAAGAGCTTTATGGAATTTTTGGTAAATATAAAAGAAAATATGAAGATTGGGAATTTAATGTTCTTACTTCTTATGAAGAATTTGAAAAAGATTTTGGAATAAAATCTACAAAAAATAGAAAATTATATAATGGTAAATTAAAGTGTTACTATTATCAATATTTTCATAATAAATTAATAAAAAATCAAGGAGATACTGTACTTCAGTGTCTTATAGGATAAAAAAATTCGCTTAAAATTTAAGCGAATTTTTTTAAATCTTTTGAAGATTTAGACTTTCAAAATTTTTAGGTTCTGTATACAATGTAAAATTAGTATGATATATAACCATTCCAGGTTTTGCACCATTTGGCTTTTTTAAATTTTTAACCAAAGTATAATCAACAGGTACTTTAGAAGAATCTTTAGCTTTGCTATAAAATGCAGCTAAAATAGCAGCTTCTTCTAATGTTTTGTCTGGTATATCCTTTGAACAGATTATTACGTGAGAACCTGGTATATCTTTAGTGTGAAGCCACATAAAGTTTTTATTAGCAAACTTTAAACTTAAATAATCATTTTGTAGATTATTTTTACCAACATATATATCAATTCCATCAGAAGATATAAAATGAAGTGGTTTTGATTTTAGTTTCTTTTTACTTGAAGATTTTTTGAATTTTAAATATCCAGTTTCCATTAATTCATTTTTTATTTCTTCTATTTCATCATATGATTCAGCGTTTATAATGTTAGTTAATACTGAATTAAGATAACTAAGTTCATTTTCATTTTTATCTAGTTGAATATAAGCTTCTTCTTCTGCCTTTTTTAATTTATTATATTTTTTATAATAAATTTGAACATTTTCAGAAGGTGTTTTATTTGGATTTAATTTAATTTCTTCATTTGGATAATCTTCTTTATAAAAGTTTTGTAATACAACAGATTCATCACCTTTTTTGAAGCTATAAATAAATGATGTTAATAAATCCCCCTTAATTTTAAAGTTTTCTTTAGATTTACAATCTTTTAATGTGTTTTCAAGTATTTTTTTCTTTTTTAAACATCTTTCAATATTTGTATGAATAAGTTTTTGTAAATTTTGAGATCTATTATGAAGCCTTTCTTGTTTATCTTTTTTTCTATAAAATTCATCTAACATTATAGATGGATCATCATATTTTATAGAAGAAAACTTATCTTTAAAGGATAAAAATTCTATTGAGTGAAAATCTTTAAAAAATCCATCCTTATCAACATATATATGAAATGAAGGAAATTTTTTTGTAGTTTCAAATAAATTTGTAACAAATTTGTATAATATTTTACTATCCTTTAAGTTATAATTAGAGTTAGAAAGATTAGTGTATAATTCTCTTGATAAAGTTTTACTAACACCTGTAAAATTTTTAAAGAAGAAATCTTCATTAATATTAAAATTATCATTTAATAAATTAATAAAGGATTCTTTTGAAAAGTTAAAAGGATTTAATTTAGTTGATTTAGGAGGATAAATATATGTAACACCAGGATATAAAACTCTATAACTATTTATATCAGGAGTTATATGTTTAATTGATTCCATAACTTTTAAATCTCTTTCTCTAACAAGAGTTATATTTGAATGTCTTCCCATAATTTCGATAATTAATAAATATTTACTATCAAAACCAAGTTCATCTCTAGAAGATACATGGATTGTGACTATTCTATCTCCCTCTTTTTGGGTTATATCAGTTATAGTTCCTCCTATTAAATATTTTCTAAGAACCATTAAATAAAGTGGTGCTTTAAGTGGATTTTCTTTTTGGATATTAGTAATATGTAATCTTGCAAATTGTGAGGATGCTGAGATTAAAAGTTTAAAGTTTTTTCTATTTTTTCTTAAATGTAAAATTATTTCATCCTTTTCAGGTTGATTTATTTTATCTATTTTAGAATCAATTAGAGATTCTTTTAAATTATCAATTAAATTATTTAAAAATATACCATCTAATGCCAAAGGTATCATCCTTTCTTTTTTAGAATTTAAAAATAGTATAACACTAAATTAAGGCAATAATCAATTTAATATAAAAGTGCTTTAGGAGGATCATAAATTATGAAATTTACAAAGATGCAAGGAATAGGAAATGATTTTATTTTTATAGAGGATTTAGATAATACTCTAGAGAGTAGTGAAATAGATATAGCAAAAAAATTATGTAATAGGCATTTTGGTATTGGTGCAGATGGATTAATAATTATAAGAAATTCTCATAAATGTGATATGAAAATGACTATTATAAACAGTGACGGTTCAAGAGCAAATATGTGTGGAAATGCAATAAGATGTTTTGGAAGATATATTTATGATAAAGGATATGTTAAGGATAAATGTTTTTCTGTTGAAACTGGAGATGGAAAAAAAGAAATAACTCTAATTGAAGAGAATGGTAAATTTGTAGGAGCTAAAGTATATATGGGTAAACCTTCTTTTGAGGGTGATAAAATACCACTAAAAAATAAAAAGGAACTTATAAATGAAACTATTAATATAAATAATAAAAATTATAATTTAACATCTGTTTTAGTTGGGGTACCTCATACTATAATAATAGAAGATAAAGATGGTTATAATGTAGAAGAAGGAAAGTTTATAGAAAAGTTTGAAATATTTAAAGAAGGAACTAATGTAAACTTTGTAAAAGTTATAAGTAAAGATCATATTAAAGTAGAAACTTGGGAAAGAGGAGCAGGTGCAACTCTTGCTTGTGGAACAGGAACTTGTGCATCAGCTGTTGTTGCACATAAGTTTGGTTTAATTAATAAAAAGGTATTAGCAACTCTAAAAGGAGGAGAACTTATAATAGAAGTTGAAGATGATGGAGTATATATGACAGGTAATGCTGAATATATTTGCACAGGAGAAACTATATAAAATATAGCTTAGAAGAGGGAGTAGAATGAATGTTTTAAAAAAAAGACCATTATATATATTAATTTTATTAGGTTTTTCATTTATTCTAACTGCATGTGGACAGAAAAGTATGCAAAATGATGGACTTACTGGTAAAAACGGAGAAGAATTAAAGGTGCAAAACGGTTCAGTGTTATTAGAAGAAAAGGGAGAATATAGTACTTTAAATTTTTTAAATGGCAAATATAGTAGTTTAAATAGCAAAAATATTGTAACTAATTATAATAAAGAAAGTGGTAATTACATTTTTTTAAAAGATGGTAAACACTACATTTATTATAAAGGTAAAAATAAAGAAATAACTGATAAAGAATATAGCTTTATTAAAATTTCTCCTTCAGGTAATTATGTTTCTTATATGATTTATGATAATGGATATAAGTTAAAAGTCTTATCATTAGAGGATAATAAAGTTATTAATATACAATCAAAGGTAGCTATATCAGGAGAGTTTTATGATTTTATAAATGGGGATACATTAGTTTATTATGGAATTTCAGATGATGGAGTTAATGGGGTTTTCACTTATAATTTAAAAACTAATAAAGAGGAACTTTTATATAAATTAAAAGTTGGATATGTGGAGTTTTTAAAGGGATTAGAAAATGAAGTTGTAATATTTCAGCAACTTTCAAATAACAAAAAAGAATTAAAGATTATAAGTGATACTAAGAAGGAAAAGGTTATTTCTAAAAGCTTTAATGAAATTAATGATGTATTAAAAGTTAATAATGATTATTATATTTTAGGAACAGCAATTAATAATTCGCCTTCATTATATAAAGTCAAAGAAAATTCTAATCAGAGATTAGTATATTCTTTCCCTTCAATTATAAATTTGAAAAAAGGAATAAGAATAAGTGATAATGGAGATATACTTTTTATAGGATCTAATAATGGAAATGATAAAGAGGAAATTTTTTCATATAAAGATAAAAGTGTTTCTCTTATAAGTAGTAAAATAGGAAATTATGAATTTATAAAATTTAATTAGAAAAAAGTCTTGGTAAAATTCCAAGACTTTTTTCTTTTAATAGGAATAAAAATTACTATAACGTGTCCATAATTAAAATGGAGGTGTTAAGTGAAAGAGTTAATAAAAATTTCTGATTTAAATTCGGTGTATAAGGTATCAAAGGAAAAAATGATTCAGTTTAAAGTTATTCCTCTTTATGAGGATGAAGAATATATTAATGTAGTTACCTATAAGGAAAGTAATGAAAGTAAAGATTATATTGAATTTATTTTTGGCAAAAAAGCAAAGTTTATAGAAGTGGATAAAGTAATATTTAATAATGTTATAAAAGCTTTAAAGCCTAATTTAGATGAAAATTTAGAAGAAGAAATAATATACGATACAATTAATAAAAATGGAAGTGATATACATTTTGAACCTTCAAGAAACTTTGTAACTATAAGAGTAAGAATAGATGGGATTTTATCTATTGTAGGTAAAATTAGAAATATAGATTATAATCAAATACTTTCTAGAGTTAAATTAAATGGAAATATGGATATTGCAGAAAAAAGAAAACCTCAAGACGGGAAAATTTTAATTAAAAATTCTAAAGGGAGGTTTGACTGCAGAATATCTACAATACCTGTAATTTATGGAGAAAAGATGGTAATTAGAATTCTTTATAAAGAAAAGTTAGATCATACTATAGATAGTCTGAAATTACTTCCTTTTCAACAAAAAATATTAAATAAAATTATTAATGCAGAAACAGGCATGCTTATTATAAGTGGTCCAACAGGTAGTGGTAAAACTTCTACATTGTATTCAATTATATCAAGTATAAAAGATAAAGACATTAATATAACTACTATAGAAGATCCAGTAGAATGTAATATTAAAGATATAAATCAAATGAATGTAAATAGAAAGATAAATTTTAGTTTTGCAGAAGGATTAAGAAGTACGCTAAGACAAGATCCAGATGTCATTATGGTTGGAGAAATTAGAGATGAAGAAACAGCTATTATGGCAACTAGGGCTGCTATTACAGGGCATAAGGTTTATTCAACTATTCATACAAAATCAAGCAGAGATATATTTTTAAGGCTGGAGGATATGAAGGTTAAAAATTATTTAATAAAAGGCTCTTTAATAGGTACTATTTCTCAAAGATTAATAGGAAGGTTATGTCCAAATTGTAAAGAGAAGGAGAAACGAAAAATAAAAGAAAAAGAATATACATTATATAAAGAAGTAGGGTGTGAAAAGTGTAACTTTACAGGAATTAGTGGGAGAAGATTAATTTGTGCAATACATTTTATAGATGAAAAAATAAGAAGTAACTTTAATAATATATATAATGATTTAGAATTTTTATCTAATGAACAAATGTATCATGTATGTAAAGTGTTACTTAAAGAAGGAGAAATAAGTTATAAACAGTATAAAAATTTTATTACTGGAGAGGATTTAATTAGATATGAAGAAAATGAAAAAGAGTTCTTATAAAGATATAAGTATAATTTGTGAAAATTTATATTCATTATATAATGATGGTCTTCAAATAACAAAATCAATTGAATTACTTAACGATTTTCCTTTAAGAAAAGATTATAAAGACAGTATTGAAGATGTAGGTAAAAAAGTTAGAATGGGAAAATCATTAGGAGAAAGCTTTTCTAAGTTTAATAACTTATATCCTTCTTTTCTAACTGGAATGATATCCATTGGAGAAAAAACAGGTAGGTTAAATGATGTATTAAAGGAAATGAGTATATACTACAAAAGAAAAGATGCTATGAAAAATAGTATTATTAATGCATCTATTTATCCAATATTTTTAATTATATCAATGCTTATTATGTGTATATTTTTCATAATATTTATAATTCCACAGTTTGAGAGTGTTTATTCATCATTAGGAACTAATATACCTAAACTAACAAAAAATATATTAAATTTATCTATTTGGATTAATAAGTATCCTTTTGTAGCAATTTCTTTTATATTATTTTGGTTTATTTTAACTCCAATTATATTTTTTAAATTGTATTATAACAAGTTGAAAAATATATTAGTAAACAAAATAAAAATTTTAAAGGAAATAAGAGAGTATGAAGTAATTTTGCTTATTAAAGTTATTGTAGTTAGTGGAACAAATATATCAGTAGCTCTTAAATATTGTGAAGAAGATAATTTAAGAAAAAAATTATATAGTGATATAAATGAAGGAATATTAAAAGGAAATGAAATATCAGAAGTATTAGAGGATGTAATAAATCCATCTAATTATACAATTGCAATGATTAAATTAGGGGAAGAAAGTGGGTCTTTAGATGAAAGACTTGAAAATTTAACTAATACTTTAAATGAAAGATGTAATGATAAATTTAAAAAGATAGCTTCGATGTTTCAGCCTATATCAATAGTTTTAATAGCATGTATTGTATTTATTTTTCTTATGACTTTTATTTTACCAATTTTTGATGGAATATATGGAGGAATATCTTGAAAAAGAAAAAAGGATTTACATTAATAGAATTAATAGCATCTATAACTATACTAATAATTTTATTTACATTTGGATCTCTATCTTTAAATTACTATAAAAATTTAAATGAAGATATTAAATTAGATAATTTCTTTGTTTCATTAAAACATATGTTAGCAGAGGGAAAGGCCATTGCTATAGATGAAGATATAGGATTAAGAGTAGCTTTTGATAATACAAATAAAAAGGTGATTTTGCAAAAGGGAATATTTAATATAGGGTTTATAGATATGCCATATTACATATATGTTGTATCAAATCCTAAAATATCAATTTCATCAAATGGACAATTAAAATCTCAAACAACAACACTTAACAATACAAAGGATAATAAAAAATATTATATAAAAATTAGAGCAGGAGTTGATTATGTAAATATTGAAAGTTAAAGGAAAAAGAAAAGGAAGTATGCTTCTTGAATGTATGTTATGTATATTTATTATTTCAATAGTTATTGTATCTTTTGTTGCATCTAATAAAGAAGATTATAAATCCTTTAATCTTAGAAATGAAATAAGAGAAAATACTTTGTTGATGAACAATATAGTAAATGAAATTAAATTTAATATGACAATAGAAGAATTAGAAAATAAATTAAAGGTAAATAAAATTGTAATAGGTGTAGGAGAAAATATATTTAATGATTTAAAAACAAAAGATATATTAAATATACAAAATAATTATATTAATAAAAAAATAATAATAGAAAAGATTAATGGATCATTAGAAAAGATCAATCTAAAAGTTTCCTTTATAGAAGATGAAAATGAAATTTTAGAAGAAGAGGTAGAAAAAGAGATTTGGATGGAAGAAAAATAAAAAAATTAAGAAAAGGTGGTTTTACATTAATTGAATGTATAGCCTATATATTTATTTCTACAATAATACTTACCATAATTACAACAATAACTATTGATGGATATAAGCATTTTATTAGGCGAGGGGAGTTTATAAATAGAGAAGATGAAATAGATAATGCAATTTTAAGTATAAGAAAGATTTTCAATGATGTAAATAATACTGATTATATTATAAAAAATAATAAAATAGAAATAATTAAAGAAGAACAAGGAATTGAAGAAGTAAATAATAAAAATAATATAAATAAAGATTTAAATGTGAAATCAAAAGAATTTGAAGTTATAAGTGGAAACTTATATGTTAAATATTATTCTTATAATGAATATGAAAATAAAAGAAAGCATGAAACATCAAATATTATTTTAGAAAATGTAGAAAATTTTAATGCATTTAAAAAGAAAAATTTAATATATGTAGATCTTATAGTTGATGGAAGAGAGTTTTTAATATGTTTGTAAAGAAAAAAGGATATGTTTTATTAAGCACTATTTTAGTTTTATCTTTTATAATTATGGTTATTTTAGGAGGAGCAGCTATACATAAGATGAATTTTAAATATTCCAAAAGATATAAAGTTCATAAAAGTATGAGAGATTTAAATATTAATGAAGAAGCTGTTTTACTAGAAACTAATAATTGGATCTATAAAAATAAAGATTTATTAATAGAAAAAATGAAAGAAGATTTTTCTCAACCTATTAAAAGTAGTGAGTATAGACTTAATTTAAATTATATAAAAGATAAGGATACATTTAAATTAAGCTATGGAATAGATAAATTAGATGATTATATTTATTGTTCCTATATAAATAATGAAGAAAAGATAATTTTAATACCAAAAAGGAGGATAAAAGTAAGTGATACTTAGAGAAAAAATAATTACTATTAATAAAAATAAATATATGTATAATGGAGAAAATAAGCATTTAAAAGATATTGTAAATAAGGTTAAAAAGAATAAGAAGGCAAATTTCATAATACTTGATGAGGAATTATATATTAAAGAATATTATACAATAAAAAAAGCTGAAGTAAAAAATATTATAAATAATGAAGTGAAAAATGAGTTTAATAATGATGATTACTTAATTCATTTTGATATAGATAGAAAAAATAATAAAACTTTTATTTATGCAATAAAAGGTGGAAATAAAATAGATCCATTTATTAGATATGTTAGAAAAATAAAAGTTAATCCTATTCAATTTATATTAATAAAATTTTTAAAAGAAAAAATAAAAAAAAGAGATTTTAAATCTTTAGTGGATGTAAATGGAAAGTATTATTTTATAAAAGTTAGCAATGGATTTATTATAAAAAGTTCTATACATTTATCAAATGAAGAATTTTTCTTATTAAAAGATATTATATTAGCGAAATTTGAATTTCCATATAAAAAGCAAAATTTAATTATAGGAGAAAGGTAAATGAATAAAAATTTTATACCAGAAAAGTTTAATTTAAAAAAAGAATATAATAAGAACAAAAGTATAAATAGAGGAATTATTTTATTATTGGTAGCTAATATATTAATATTTCCTGTTAATATAAATAGTCTTAATAAGAAATATTTTGAAAACAATAATACTAAAAAAGAAATTAGTACTCAAAAAAATATAGATTTAAAAGATAAATTAATAAACTGGATTAATTTATTACATAAATACACTAACTATGGAGATATAGAAGATAATTCTGGAAAAATAGTATTAAAAAACATTAAAGATATAAAAAAGATAGAAAAGGATTTAACTATAAAAAAGGTATTTAATGAAAATAAAAAATATTATTTGAATGTGTTAGGAGATTAAAATTTGAAGAAAATATATGTTAGATATTTAGTATTAGTAGCAGTTTTATGTTTACAAGGTATGATGTTTATTTCTTTTTCTAATAAAGAAAATAAAAAAGATAAAGAAATTTTTGTAGATGTATCTAAAGAAAAACAAGATAAAAATATTAATGATATATTTAATTATTTTAATAATATTGAAGGTGTAAAAATAAATAGTATAGATAATGAAGAAAAAATAAGTATGGATATAACTGTTAATGGAAGTAAAGATAGAATAATTAAATTTTTAAAAGATATAGAAAATTATAATGTAACAAATTATAATATAAGCTATGTTGATAAAAAGTTTTGCCTAAATCTTACTGTTTTAGGGTATAAAAATTTATAATAAGTATAATAATATTTAAAGACATAATATAAATATATAAAAATACTGTTAAATTAGCACTCTAAATAATTGCAATTAATATTAAGTTTTGATAAAATAAATTTGTATGTCAGAAGAACCCAAATTATGATTATATATGTTTAAAAGTTAATAATATAATTTATTTGGATTTGAATTTATACTTTTGGAGGGATATTTAATGATATCAGCAGGAGATTTAAGAAAAGGTACAACTTTCGAACACGAAGGACAAGTATTTACAGTTGTAGACTTTTTACATGTTAAACCAGGAAAAGGTGCAGCTTTCGTTAGAACAAAACTTAGAAATGTTATATCAGGAGCAGTTACTGAAACAACTTTTAATCCAACAGCTAAGTTCCAAGAAGCTGTAATTGAAAGAAAAGAAATGCAATATTTATACACAGATGGAGAGTTATACTACTTCATGGATCAAGAAACATATGATCAAATTCCTTTAAACTATGAAAAAGTTGAAGAAGCTATAAAGTACTTAAAGGAAAATATGTTTGCTATTATTAAATTCTACAAAGGTGATGCTTTCTCAGTTGAAGCTCCAAACTTTGTTGAATTATTAATAACACACAGTGAGCCAGGTGTTAAGGGAAATACTGCAACAAATACATTAAAGCCAGCTACTGTAGAAACAGGTGCAATCATAAACGTTCCAATGTTCGTTAATGAAGGAGATACTATTAGAATTGATACTAGAACTGGAGAGTACATGGAAAGAGTTTAATAGTATAGTAAATTGCTAAGTTCAGAGAACTTAGCAATTTTAATATAAAAGGAAGTGTTGATATGAATGATATAAAAAAAGAAATCCAAGAGCTAAGTAATTGTATAGATAAAATAGATAATAGTGAAAATAAAGATTTATTAAATAAAATTTCTATCATATTTAATAAGTTATCGGATAAAATAGAAGAACTTGAAATAAATCAAGAAACAATACAAGAAAATTTAGAATACATGGATGATGATCTTTCAGGAATTCAAGATGAGTTGTTTGAAGAAGTTTCTTTAGAAGAGTTAACAGAAATTGAAGATGAATACAAAGAAGTAAAATGTATTCATTGTAATAAACCAATTTTTATTGAAAGTTCCGCATTAGAAAAGAATAGTAGCATTCCATGTCCTTACTGTAATAAAAATATAATGAAATAGTAGTTTAAAGAGTTTTGATTTCAAAGCTCTTTTTTTTATATCTATTTTACATATTTTAATAAAAATAAGTAATATTTACTTAATTATAAAAATATTAATTATAAAGGGTAAGGTAAGTTTAACTATGTGAGGAGAGAGTGTGAAATGTTAAGAGAAGAAGAGAGGATTAATATTTTTCCTAAAAATATTATGAGTTTAATTAATGAATATGTTAAAGAAGGAATTCAAGAAATACGTATAAAAATAAATAAGCCAATTATATTATATACAAATAAGGGTGAGATTATATTATCTAAGGAAGTTACAAAGGAAGAATTTAAATTTATTCTTCAAAGAATATCTAACTATTCTATTTATGCCTATGAAGAGGAAATAAAGCAAGGTTTTATAACCTTAAAAGGAGGACATAGAGTTGGTATTGCAGGAGAATGTGTTATGAATGGAAACTCAGTAAAAACAATTAAAAATATATCCTCTTTAAATATTAGAATTTCTAAAGAAATAATTGGATGTGGAAAAAAAGTTATTAAATTTATTTGTGAAAATAATATTATAAAAAACACTTTAATTATATCTCCACCTAAATGTGGTAAAACTACAATTTTAAGAGATATTACAAGAATATTATCATCTGGAGATTTTAAAAATAAATTAGAAGGAAAAAAAGTAGTTGTAATTGATGAAAGAAGTGAAATAGGGGCAAGTTATCTTGGAATTCCACAAATGAATTTAGGAATCAGAACAGACGTATTAGATAACTGTTTGAAAAGAGAAGGAATGATTATGGCTATAAGGTCACTATCACCTGATGTTTTAATATGTGATGAAATAGGAACGAAAGAAGATGTAATTGCATTAAATACTGCTTTTAATTCTGGTGTTAATATTGTTGTTACAGTTCATGGAAGCAATTTAGAAGATATTATAAGTAGAAAAGTTTTTAGCAATCTTTTTAATTTCGGAATTATAGAGAGAGTTATAATTCTTAGTAATCGATTAGGAGTTGGAACTATTGAAAAGGTATATTCCATAGGAAAAGAGGGTGAAATTTCTTGTTTAGGATTTTGATTTTAATAATTATATTTTTAGCATTTTCTTATGGTGGTTATGCATATGGAGAAAAATTTAATAAGAGATATAAGAATCTTAAAGAAATTTTAAAAAATATATTACTTCTTCAAAATGAGATTGTCTATAATATGACGCCTTTACCAGAGGCTTTACAATCAATTGGAATGAAGTGTAGAACTCCAATTAAAGAATTAGTTTTAGATTCCTCACATTTGTTATCAGAAGGCAAAGAAGATAGTGTTTATGATGCTTTTAAACATATATATGAAAAAGAAAATAATTTTTATTTAAATAGAGATGATGAGAGAGTACTTGAAGATTTTCTTAAATCATTAGGAGAACTTGGAGTTTATGGACAAGAAAAAATGTTTAATTTAGTAATATCTAATTTAAATATGAACATTAAAGAAGCAGAGTTAGAATTAAATAAAAATATAAAATTATATAGATATTTAGGGGTATGTATTGGTGGGATGATTCTTATATTTTTATTATAAATTAGGAGGGGTGTTATGTTAGATATAAGCATATTATTCAAAATAGGAGGAGCTGGAGTGCTAATAATAATATTAGATAAAGTATTAAGAAGTAGTGGTAAAGATGATATAGCTGTAATAACTAATATAGCTGGAGTAGTAATTATTCTTATTATGATAGTTTCTCTTATTGGAGATTTATTTCAATCAGTTAAAACTATGTTTATGTTATAGGTGATTTTATGATGATTTTAAAGGTTGTAACATTTGCTTTAATTGCATTATTTATTTTTCTGCTATTTAAAGATAGAAAAAATGAACTTGCTGTTTTAGTTTGTCTTGTGGCTGGAACATTAATATTTGCTTTTATGATTGGAGAACTTCAAGGAATAATTTCATTTTTAAGAGATATTGCAAATAAAGCTGGTATTGATACTGTATATATTGGAATAATAATGAAAATATTAGCTATTGCTTATTTAGCTTCCTTTGCAACAGAAATATGCAAAGATGCAGGAGCACAGACAATAGGTTCTAAGGTTGAATTTGCTGGGAAGATAATGATTTTATCCCTTGCTGTTCCTATATTAATGGCTGTACTTGATTCTATTTTAAAAATACTGTAGGTGATATTATGAATAAAATATTTAGAAAAACAATTTTTACAATAATTTTTACTATAGTATTTTCAATTATCCTAGGTTTTCAGACAACAGTTAATACAACAGTAGCATTTGCAGAAAATAAAGAAACAAAAGAAAATCTTATGAATAAAGAAACAAAGGAAGGTTTAGATAATTTATATGACTATATAAATAAAATGAAAACAGATGTTGAACTTGTAAATGAGCTTAATCCATCAGAATATGTAAAATCTTATATAGAAAATGGAGAAGGTAATATAAGTTTTTCAGTTATTTTAAAAGCTATTTTAAGTTTGCTCTTTAGAGAAATTAGAAGTGTTTTAAAACTTGTAATATCAGTTATGGTTATTGCAATTTTATGTTCTCTTCTTAAAAATCTTCAGGATGCCTTTAAAAATGATAATATATCTCAAATTGCTTTTTTTGCATGTTACTCAATATTAATTATGATACTTTCAAAAAGCTTTTTAATATCTATATCTGTTGCTATAGAAGCTATTAATGAAATTTCTAATTTTATGAATGCATTATTACCTATATTAGTTACAATGATTGCATTAGCTGGAGGTTTGGTACAAGCTGCCACATTAGATCCTATTATACTAGCTGGAGTAACTATAATTCCTAAAATTTATGTAACTATAATTATTCCTTTAATACTTATAAGTTTTGTTATGGAATTTGCAAATAATCTTTCAAATGAGCATAAAATAGATAATTTATGTAAGCTTCTTAAGCAGGTTATAATGTGGCTTCAAGGAATAATAATAACTGTATTTATAGCAGTTTTAACAATTAGAGGAATTACAGCAGATACTATGGATGCAGTAGCTCTTAAAACTACAAAATTTGCAATTGATAATTTTGTTCCTATAGTTGGAAAAACATTTTCAGATGCAATAACATCCGTTGCAGGGTATTCACTTATAATAAAAAATGCAATAACAGGAGTTGGGCTTATTGTAATTGTATTAGTTCTTATATATCCAATAATAAAGTTAATAATAATGGCCTTTATATATAAACTATCAGCTGGATTAATTGAACCTATAAGTGATAAAAGAATTACCTCATCTATAGCATCAGCAGGAGATGCATTAATGCTTTTACTTTCCTGTGTTATAAGTGTAAGTTTTATGTTTTTTATTTTACTTGGAATAATGGCATCTGCTGGAAAATTTATTGTAGGAGGGTAGCTTGATTTGGAATTAATAAGAAATTTTGTAATTACCTTAGTTACAACTTTAATATTTATAGCAGCAGTAGAATTAATAGCACCTGATAATAATATGAAAAAGTATTTAAAGTTTGTGTTAGGACTTATTTTAATATCTGTAATTTTAACACCTATCTTAACAATATTTTCAAAAGGTGAAGATAAATTAAAAGATGTAATTAGCTCATATGAAACTGAATATAATTCAAATAAAGATAAAAAAAATTATGATAATAATTTAAAAAATACTAATAAAGAAAGCTTTAAAAATAATTTTAATAAAAATTTAGAAAATATGTTAAAAAAAGAATTCGAAAATTTAGATTTTAAATGTGAAGTAGATTGTGAAGTGGATTTTAATAAGGGAAGTTTAGTAATAAATAATTTAGATGTAAAGATAAAAGATAAAAAAATAAAAAATATAGAAAAGGTTAATAAAGTAAAAATAAATTCTAAGGAAGAAGAAAATAAAAAAGATAAAGAAAATGACAAGTATAAAGAAGTAGTTAAATTTATATGTAAGGAGCTTCAAATTGATAAGGAGAAAATTAACATATATAAAATGGAGTAAAGGAGGAGAAAAATATGGACTTTGAAAAGATTAAGGAGATTATAAATAATTTCCTTAAAAAGAAGAATGTTAACATTTTAATTGCAATAATAATAATTATGTTATTTTTATTATTAGCATTAAACGTATTAGGGCCTTCTAAAGATAAAGATAATAAGAAAGAGGTACAAACATCAAGTAGCCTTGAAGAAAATATTCAAAATGAAGCAAAAGTAAAGGATGAGTATGAAAGAGAACAAAAGGAGCAATTAACTACTATTTTAAAAAAGATAGAGGGGGTTGGTAATGTTGATGTTATGATTTCTTTTGAAAGTGGAGAAATTAAAGTTCCAGCATATGATGAGGATACACATACATCAGTAACTGAGGAAACAGATAGTGAAGGTGGAAAGAGAATAAATAAACAAAAAAATGATGGATCAAAAATAGTTATGAAAACAAAGGATGAAGGAAATGAGCCATTTATATTACAAACTTATAAACCTAAGGCAATAGGTGTTGTTGTTACAGCAGAAGGAGCTCAAAATAGTAAAACAAAATATGAAATTCAAAAAGCAGTGTCAAATTTATATAATCTTTCTATTGATAAAGTTAATGTATATCCTATGAATAGTTAGCATATAATTCAATAGGTAAAGAATGGGAGGAGAATGAAAATGAATAAAAAACAATTTGGTATTATTTTCACTTTACTTGGATTAATAATTTGCGTAGGACTTTTGGCTACAAAGCTTAATAATGGAGGATTAAATGATCCAATTGGATTAAGTCAAGTGAGCAATATAACAGATGACATTGATAAATCAAATGAAAAAGAAGCTGAAACATCAGCAAAAAAAGATTTTTTCTATGATTCAAGAAGTGAAAAAGAGCAAAAGACTGCAGAAACAATTCAAAATTTAAAAGCTATAGTTAATGATAAAAATACTTCAAAAGATCAAAAAGCAAATGCGCAAAAAGAATTATTAGAAAAAACTAAGCAAAAAGATAATGAACATAGAGTAGAGATGAACATAAAAAACAAAGGAATTGAAGATGTATTATGTACTATTGATGGAAGTAAAGCAAAAGTATTTGTAAAGACAGAAGGAATAGATCAAAAAATGAGTTTGCAAATACAAGAAATTGTTCAAGATGTTGCAAACATAAATGATGTATCAATAGAAGTTAAAAAATAAATACATTGTAATGTAAAATCATATTTGATATAATAATCCTAGATAAATAGTTTTGCAAATGTGAAACCTAGGAGGTCGAATGTAATGGAAAACTTCAATAATGAAAACATTGGAATAGTGAAGATTTCTGATGAAGTTGTTTCAGTTATTGCTGGTATTGCAGCAGAAGAAATTGATGGAGTTATGGAATTCCAACATGGAGTAACAAACAACATATCACAACTACTAAAAGGAAAAAAATCATCAGGTAAAGCTGTTAAAGTTACTTTAGAAGATGATAGAGCAATAATAGAGATAGCATTAACAGTTGAGTATGGTGTTAAAATTTTAGATGTTGTAGGTCAAGTTCAAGAGAACGTAAAGAAAACTGTTGAAGCTATGACAGGTTTAGTTGTAAGTAGTGTAGATGTATATGTTCAAAACATATACTTACCAAAGAATTCAGAAAAAGAGTCAAAGGAAATTTAGTTTCACCCTCTGATATTCAGAGGGTGTTTCCTTGCCATAATATATAATTTTTAGTACTATTAGAAAAGGCTTATAAAGAATTAAAGAAATCTAGGAGGAAAAGATGAGTAGAAAATTATCAAGAGAGAAAGCAATGGAATTAATATTTAGCACAATGCTAACTAAGGAATCATATGATGAGGCAATAGAAACATTTGTTGATAATTATGAAGGAAATATAAAAGATATAGATTTATCATACATAACAGAAGTTTTAAAAGGTGTAGAAGAAAATAAAGATTCAATAGACGAATTAATAAAAGTTAATCTTCAAAAATGGAGTATTGATAGAATTTCTAAAGTAAACTTAGCTATACTAAGACTTGCACTTTATGAAATGAAGTATTTAAGTGATGTACCAGAGAAGGTAGCTATTAATGAAGCTTTAGAAATAACAAAAAAATATTCAGATGAAAAGTCAGTTTCATTTATAAATGGTATTTTAGATAAGATATACAAGAATATGTAGGAGGAAATTAGCCTTGAATAATATTATTGATGGAAGAGAAGTAGCAAAAAAGGTTAAAGAAGACATAAAAGTTTTTATAAATGAAAGAAAGTCTAATTTAAAATCAATTCCTAAAATTGCTTCAATTTTAGTTGGAAATGATGGGGGATCAATATATTATTTAAATTCACAAGAGAAAGTTGCAACTTCTCTTGGAGTTTTATTTGAAAAAATAATTTTAGATAGTGAAATTGAAGAAAAAGATTTAATATCACTAATAAGTAAATTAAATAATGATAATAATATACACGGAATAATGTTACAACTTCCTCTTCCAAATCATATAGATGAAAAAAAAGTTGTTGATATGATAGAACCTTCTAAAGATATAGATTGTTTGACTTATAAATCTGTTGGAAAGTTATATCTTGGAGAAGAAACATTTCTTCCTTGTACTCCTAATTCAGTAATTACCCTTTTAAAAAGTAAAAATATTGATTTAGAAGGAAAAAGGGTTACAATATTAGGAAGAAGTAATATAGTTGGGAAACCACTTTTACAGCTATTCTTAAAAGAAAATGCAACAGTTACTATATGTCATTCTAAAACTAAAAATTTAAAAGAAGTTTGCAAAGAAGCAGATATATTAGTAGTAGCAATAGGAAAACCAAAATTTATTACATCTGAATACATAAAAGAAGGTGCAATTGTCATTGATGTTGGAACATCATCCTTTGAAGGTAAGATAACAGGAGATGTTGATTTTAATGATGTTTCAAAAAAAGCATCATTTATAACTCCAGTACCAGGAGGGGTTGGTGCACTTACAACTACACTTTTAATTAATAATGTTTGTGAGGCAATAATAAAAGATGAGAATTAAAGTTTTAGAGGTTTCAGAGGTTAATAATTATATAAAGAAAATCATAGACAATGATTTTATATTAAACAATCTCTCTGTAAAAGGAGAGATTTCTAATTTAAAGTATCATTCTAGTGGACATATATATTTTTCATTAAAAGATAATAATGGTAAAATAAATTGTATTATGTTTAGAGGTGATACTTTAAATTTAAATTTTGAATTAAAAGAAGGTATGGAAGTAATTGTTAGAGCAAGAGCTTCTGTATATCCTGTAAGTGGAAGTCTTCAATTATATTGTAGAGAAATTGAAGAAAGTGGAATTGGAGATCTTCACATAAAATTTGAAAAATTAAAAGAAAAACTTTTAAAAGAAGGTATTTTTGATGAAAAATTTAAAAAGAAAATACCAAAAAATCCTAAAAAAATTGGTGTAATAACAGCAGAAACTGGTGCTGCAATACATGATATATTAAATGTTTCAAGAAGAAGAAATTCATCAGTAGATATAGTTTTATATTCCGCTAAAGTTCAAGGAAAAGATGGATATAAAACAATAATTAATGGAATTAAATATTTTAATAATAAGAAATCTGTAGATGTTATTATAATTGGAAGAGGCGGTGGTTCTATTGAAGAACTATGGAACTTTAATGAAGAGGAACTTGCCTATTCAATATTTAAATCAAAAATTCCAATAATATCAGCAGTAGGTCATGAAGTTGACTATACTATTTCAGATTTTGTTTCAGATTTAAGAGCAGCTACACCATCTCAAGCAGCTGAGATAGCTGTAAGCAATAAAAATGAAATTATAAGTGAAGTTATAAATATGAAGGCTTTACTTAATAAAAATATTGATAGTATAATAGGAATAGAAAAAAGTAACTTAAATTCTTTAGAAAAAATATTAAACTTACATTCACCAATTTCTATAATAAGTAATAATTATTTAGAAGTAGATAGAATTAAAAAGAATTTAGATTTAGTTATTAAAAATAGATTATCAAAAGAAAGTAATAAATTACAACAATTAAATTCTCTTTTAATAGCAAATAATCCTTTAACAATTTTAAACAAAGGATATACTGTAATTAAAAGTGAAGATAAAATATTAAAAAGTAAAAATGATTTAGTTAATAATAGGGATATTGAAATATTATTTAAAGATGGTAGTATAAAAGGAAATTTCAAGCCTAAAAATGAAGGAGAAAAGTAATGGCTAGGAAAGTTAGTTATGAGGATATGCTTCAAAATTTAAAGAACATTTTAGAAAAACTTGAAGAAAATGAATTAAGTTTAGAAGAAGCTATGAAAGAATATGAAAAAGGTATAAAACTTGTTAATAAGCTTTATAAAACATTAAATGATTATGAAGGAAAAATATCAATTGTAAAGAATGAGGAAGAAGTGGAGTTTGAAGGTGGTTCTGATGAATATTAATGATTTAAAGGAAGAAATAAACTCTTATCTAAAAAATTACTTTAATGGTAAAGAGGATTATAATAAATTAATATATGATGCACAAAGTTATAGTTTAAATGTTGGTGGAAAAAGGGTAAGACCTATTTTAGCGTTGCTTACATATAATTGTTATAATGGAGAAGTAAAAAAGGCTCTTAAAATGGCTTGTGCAATAGAGATGATTCACACATATTCACTTATACATGATGATCTTCCTTGTATGGATGATGATGATTTAAGAAGAGGCAAACCTACAAATCATAAAGTATATGGAGAAAGTATAGCAGTGCTTGCTGGAGATGCATTATTAAATGAAGCTATGATTCTTCTTATGGAAAATGGAATTGATAATGGAATAAAAGGTTTAAAGGCATCACTTGAAATATCAAAAGCCTCAGGAGCGGAAGGAATGATAGGAGGCCAAGTTGTTGACATTTTAAGTGAAGGAAAAAATATATCATTAGATGAACTTAAATACATGCATCTTAAAAAAACTGGTGAACTTATAAGGGCATCTGTAGTTTCAGGTGCAATTCTTGGAGGAGCACCTAAAGAAGATATTTTAAAATTAAATGAATTTGGAGAAAAGTTAGGTCTTGTTTTTCAAATAAAAGATGATTTGTTAGATGTAATTGGAAATGAAGAGAAACTTGGCAAAAAAATTCATGCGGATGTAGATAAAGATAAAACAAACTTTGTTTCAGTTTATGGAATAGAAAAATGTAAAAAACTTTGCATTGAAATTACAAACGAATGTATTGAGTTATTAAAAAGTTTAACAGTTAATAGCGATAGCTTAATAGAATTAACACAAAACCTTTTAAAAAGGGAATTTTAAAAAGAGGATTGAATAAAATGAAGGATATTTTAAATGAAATAAAATCTCCTAATGACATAAAAAATTTAAGTCCATATGAAATGGATGTTTTATCAAAGGAAATAAGAGATTTTTTAATAAATTCAGTATCAAAAACAGGAGGACATTTATCATCAAATCTTGGTGTAGTTGAATTAACTCTTAGTTTATTTAGTGAATTTGATTTAGATAAAGATAAAATAATTTGGGATGTTGGTCATCAAACTTATGTTCATAAGATATTAACAGGAAGAAAAGATAGATTTAATAATCTTAGAAAGCATAATGGTATGAGCGGTTTTCCAAAAAGAAATGAAAGTAAATATGATTTTTTTGACACTGGACATAGTAGCACATCAATATCAGCTGCACTAGGACTTGCAAGAGCAAGAGATTTAAAAAAAGAAAATAGTAATATAGTTGCAGTTATTGGAGATGGAGCATTAACAGGAGGAATGGCACTTGAAGCTTTAAATGATTTAGGTTTTAAAAAAACTAAAATGATAGTTATTTTAAATGATAATCAAATGTCAATTTCAACAAATGTTGGTGGAGTTTCATCTTATTTAAATAAATTAAGAATGGAACCTGAATATAATAAATTAAAAGAAGAATTAAATATTAAATTAAATAATAGTAATGCTGGTAAAAAGCTTGCAAGAAAATTAAGTAAGTTAAAAGACAGTATAAAACAATTAGTAGTACCTTCAATGTTATTTGAAGATATGGGACTTAAATATTTAGGGCCAATAGATGGACATAATATTAAAAACATGAGAAATGTTTTGTCAAAGGCTAAAAATATTGATGGACCTGTTATAATTCATGTTGTTACTAAAAAGGGAAAAGGATATGAATTTGCAGAAAAAAGTCCAGATAAGTATCATGGAGTATCTCCATTTAATTTACAAACTGGAGAACCTATAAAAACATCAAAGTGTAATTATTCAAAAGCATTTGGAGAATCATTGGTAAAATTAGCAGATGAAGATGAACGTATTGTAGCTATAACTGCAGCTATGCCAGATGGAACTGGTTTAAACGCTTTTAGAAATAAATATCCAAAAAGATTTTTTGATGTCGGCATAGCAGAACAACATGCAGTAACGTTATCAGCTGGTATGGCCTGTGGAGGAATGAAACCTGTATTTGCAGTATATTCAACGTTTTTACAAAGAGGGTATGATCAAGTATTGCATGATGTTTGTATTCAAAATCTTCCTGTAGTATTTGCAATAGATAGAGCTGGAATTGTTGGAGAAGATGGAGAAACTCACCAAGGAATATTTGATATATCATATCTTTCAATGATACCAAATATAACAATATTAGCTCCTAAATGTCTAAAAGAAGTTGATCATATTTTAAAATGGGCATTAGAACTTGGAACACCAGTTGCAATAAGATATCCAAGAGGAGGAGATGAAATTGAAAATTTAAATCCTTTAAAAAATATTGAATTTGCAAAATGGGAAGTTTTAGATAAAGGTACAGATAAAATAGCAATAATATCAACAGGTAAAATGAACCAGCATTCAGTACTAGCAAAGGAGATGCTAAATAAAGATGGAATAAATCCTAGATTAATTAATGCAACATTTATAAAGCCATTAGATGAACAAATGATTAAGGAATTATCTGATGAAGGATATGATATAATAACTGTAGAAGATAATATAATAAAGGGTGGATTAGGTTCTAATATATTATTATCACTTAATAATTATGGCTTTAAAGGAAAGATTAAAATATTAGGATATAATGATGAGTTCATAAAGCAAGGAGATGTAGCTACTCTTTATAAGGATTCAAATTTAGATCCTGAAGGAATAAGAAATGAAGTACTAAAACTTTTAAATTACAAGAGGAGATAGGAAATGGCAGAAAAGAAGGAGAGACTTGATGTTTTATTAGTAGAAAGAGGCATAATTCAATCAAGAGAAAGAGCTAAAGCACACATTATGGAAGGAAAAGTTTTTGTTGATGGACAAAGAGTTGATAAAGCTGGAGCAAAAATAAAAGTTACTTCTAATATTGAATTTAGAGGAGATACTATACCTTATGTAAGTAGGGGAGGATTAAAATTAGAAAAGGCAATGAAAGAATTCCCTATAGTATTAAAGGATAAAGTATGTATGGATATAGGAGCTTCAACTGGTGGCTTTACAGATTGTATGCTTCAAAATGGAGCAAAAAAAGTATTTTCAGTAGATGTTGGATATGGACAATTTGCATGGAAGCTTAGAACTGATGAGAGAGTAGTTTGTATGGAGCGTACAAATATAAGATATGTTACTCCAGAAGATATAGGTGAAAAGTTAGATTTTGCATCAATAGATGTTTCATTTATATCATTAAAAACAATAATGCCAGCAACTGTTAATCTTTTAAAAGATAATGGAGAAGTTGTAGCTTTAATAAAACCTCAATTTGAAGCTGGAAGAGAAAAAGTAGGAAAAAAGGGTGTAGTTCGAGAAGAAAGTACTCATAAAGAAGTTGTAAGTTCTATAATTAACTATTTACTAGAAAATAATTTAAATGTTTTAGGAGTTAGCTATTCGCCTATTAAGGGACCTGAAGGAAATATAGAATACTTAGTATATTTTACTAAAGATAAAGAAAAACCTAGTGAGTTTAAGATGGAAGATATAGAAAGAGTAGTAGCATCTTCACATTCAGAAATATAGGATGTGATGCTTATGAAATACATAGGTATTGCAATAAATAAAACAAAAGACGATGAAGGTGTTATTTTAAACTTAGTTATAAATAAGATAAAAAAGGCTTTTTGTGATATAAAAATTGATATATTTGATACATATGAATTAAATACTTGTGAAATTTCAAAAGAAATTGAAATATTAATTGTTTTAGGTGGAGATGGAACTCTTTTAGGTGTATCTAGAAAAATATCTAATGAATTAGGAATACCATTACTTGGAATAAACATTGGAAATCTAGGATTTTTAAGTAGTATTGATATATCAGAAATAGATAAGGCTATTTTTAAACTAAAAAATAACTTATTTAAAGTAGAAGAAAGAATGCTTTTAAAGTGTAAAGTAAATAGTGTAAAAAATGATGAACAGGTAGCTTTAAATGATATAGTTATTGCAAGAGGTACATTATCTAGAATGACTAAATTTAATATTTATGTTGATGATAAGTATTATACATCTTTTAAGGGAGATGGTCTTATTATTGCAACTCCAACAGGCTCCACAGCCTATTCTTTTTCAGCAGGAGGTCCCTTTATATATCCTGATTTAGATGTTATTTTAATAACTCCTATTTGTCCACATACAAAAAGTATGCAAACTATGGTTCTTAGGGGAGATAGTAGAATAACAATAAAAACATTTCATGAAGATGAGGAAGTTTATTTAACAATTGATGGACAAAAAGTTTATAAGGTTAGTAAAAAAGCCATAATTGAAGTAAGTAGAACAGAAAAAGAAGCAAAATTAATACAATTTGATGACTATGACTATTTTAAGGTATTAAGAACAAAAATTTTAAATAAATAATAGAATGAGATGGTGAGGTACATTGAAATCAAAAAGACATGAGAAAATATTAGAAATTATTAAGCAAAAAGATATAGAAACTCAAGAAGAACTTGCAGAAGAATTAAAAAAATCTGGATTTGATGTTACTCAAGCGACTGTTTCAAGAGACATTAAGAATTTAAAACTTTTAAAGATGCAATCAGTTGCAGGAAGATACAAATATGTTGTTCCAACAAAGGAAACATCAAATATTACAGATAAGCTTACAAATATATTAAACAATGCTGTAGTTCATGTTGAAAATATTGACAAAATAGTTGTTGTAAAAACTTTTACAGGTGGAGCTTCAGCAGCTGCTGAGGCAATAGATAGCTTAGATTTTGACAATATAGCAGGTACAGTTGCAGGGGATAATACTATATTTATTTTAGTTAGAAGTCTTAAAGCTGCTGAAGACCTTGTAACTGAAATACAAAGAAGGATTAATGATTAATTATAGGTGATATACATGTTAATACAATTAAGTATTAAAAATTTTGCTCTTATAGAAGATATCTCAATAGATTTAGGAGAAGGATTTAATATATTATCAGGAGAAACAGGTGCTGGTAAATCAATTTTAATTGATGCTATAGATTATGTTTTAGGTGGAAAATTTTCTAAAGATTTAATTAGAACTGGTGAAAGCAAAACAAAAGTGGAAGCTATTTTTAATATAAAAGATAGTAAATTGGATGATATATTAGAAGAATTTGAAATAGAGTTTGATGACACTTTAATAATTTCAAGAGAAACACTATTAAGTGGAAAAAGTATAGTTAAGGTTAATGGAAAGAGTTTAATTGTGACACAACTTAAAAAGATAAGAGAAAGACTTTTAGATATTCATGGGCAACATCAAAATCAAAGTCTTCTTCAAAAAAGTAGTCATGTTAATTATTTAGATAACTATATTGGTGAAAAGATTTTTAAAGAACTGGAAAAGTTTTCTATATTAAGAGAAGAACTTTTAGAAATTAGAGAAAAAATACAAACTATAGATGGTAATAAGGATAGTAATAAACTTGTTGACTATATTAAATTTCAAATTGAAGATATAGAAAAGGGAAAATTAAAAATAGGAGAAGAAGAAGAGCTTAAAGAAGAGTATAATATACTTTCAAATGCAGAAAAAATAACTAATGGAATAAGTAATAGTTATAATTTGTTAAATGGAATGGATTCTTCAAGTGTTTTAGATTCTCTTTCAAAAGTTATTTCAGAACTTACATCTATAGAAGAACATCTAGTAAAAATTAAAGAAAAAAGAGAAGTAATAGAAGAATCTTTCTATAATATAGAAGAAGTATCAAGAGAGCTTAGAGATATGGCAGATGATATAAATTATGACGAAGAGGAACTTTCAAAAATAAATGAAAGACTATTTGTTATAAACAATTATAAGAAAAAATACGGTGGCTCAATAGAAGCGGTAATAGAAAATTATAATGATTTGAAAAAACAATATAAAGAGCTAATTCATGCAGAAGAAATAATAAAAGAATTAGAAGATAAATCAAAAGAAATATTTATTAAAATGAAAAAAATTGGAGAAAAAATAACTTCTATTAGAAAATCTTATAGTAGTGAACTTGAAAATAAAATTTTATCTGAACTATCCTATGTTGGTCTTGATAAATCAAGGATGAAAATTTTAATAGAACCTCAAGAAAACTTTAACGAAAAGGGTTTTGATGATGTTACATTTATGATTTCAACAAATCCTGGAGAACCATTAAAATCTCTTGAGAAAGTTTTGTCAGGTGGAGAATTATCAAGAATAATGCTTGCATTAAAATGTGTTTTTGCAGATAAAGATGATATTCCAACATTAATTTTTGATGAAATAGATACTGGAATTAGTGGTCAAGTAGGTCAAAGAGTTGGTGAAAAAATGTATCAAGTATCAAAAAATCATCAAGTTTTATGTATTACACACCTACCACAAATAGCTATATTATCAGATCATCATTATTTTGTATCTAAAGAAGTAAAGATGGGAAAAACATTTACAAAAATAAGATTATTATCAACTGATGAGAAAATATATCAAGTAGCTACAATGTTAGGTGGAGATAGTGTAACTAATGCAACATTGGAAAATGTAAGGGAAATGTTTGAAAATTCAAATTCAAAAAAAATAGAATTAAAAGCTTTGTAATACATATATAAAGTGATAAATGGAGAAAATAAAATCACAGTAACTCTGTGGTTTTATTTTTTTGTTTTTTTAAAATTTGTCTATTATAGTAAAGTTAATACAGAATATAAGGCATGTACTCAGGGTAAATTAAAAGCAGAGGCAAAGGAGGAGAAGAGATGGAAAAGAAGTTTAAAAAGTATATTAGTTTATTAGTTTCATTAACACTTATATTAGTCTTAATATCTGTTTTTACTCTTAGATATATGCCAGGTAAGGTATATGCAGATAGTGAAATAGAAACTACTTCTGTATTTAATAATATTAGTCCTTTAAGTAAAGTTACTTGTAATAAAGATTGTGCATCTAAAAATTTTATGGGATTAATTCCTCTTAAATCTGTTGAAGTACAAAATATAAAAGATTTAAAATTATATCCAGGTGGAACTAGTGTAGGTGTAAGGCTTTCTTCAAATGGAGTTTTGATAATTGGATTTTCAGATTTAATTGTTAATGATTCAAAAATAGAAAGTCCTGCAAAAATATCAGGAATAGAACTTGGTGATATAATAATAAAAATTAATGGCAAAAATGTATATACAACAAAAGAAATATTAAATATAGTAAAAAATACTAAAGATGATACTATAAATTTAACAATTGAAAGAGAAGGAAAAAATATAGAAAAAACTATAAAAATGAAAAAAGAAAATGGAGTAAATAAGCTTGGTTTATGGATAAGAGATTCTACTGCTGGCGTTGGTACATTGACTTTTTATGATTCAGTTAGTGGAAAATTTGGAGCATTAGGGCATCCAATTACAGATGGAGATACAAATACAAGGTTTACTGTAAAATCAGGAGAACTACTTGAGGCTTCTGTAATAAGTTTAAGAAAAGGTGAAAAAGGAATACCTGGAGAATTAAAAGGTATTTTTACTAATGAAGATACTCCAATAGGTCATATTAATAAAAATACTCAATGTGGAATATTTGGAACACAGGAAAGGTATATTACAGCAAAAAATAAATCTTTAAAACCACTACCTGTGGGCTCAAAAGAGGAAATTAAAGTTGGAAAGGCAAAAATATTAACAACAATAGATGAAAAAGGACCTAAAGAATATGATATAGAAATAGTAAAAAAATTAAATCAAGATTCTCCAACTCCAAAAAGTATGATTATAAAAGTTACAGATGAAGAGTTATTAAAAAAGACTGGAGGAATAATTCAAGGAATGAGTGGAAGTCCAATTATACAAGATGGTAAAATAATTGGTGCAGTAACTCATGTGCTTATAAATAAGCCTGATGTAGGATATGGAATATATATAGATTGGATGCTAGAAGATGCAGGTATTGTTAAAAAATAGCAAATACATAAAGGTAAGACACAAGTTGTCTTACCTTATTTAAATATAAAAATTTGTAAAAAATATAGACGAAGTTATATAAATAGTGTATAATTTACAAATAATGGTAATAAAATTTTTATATTAAAAGTATATATTACAAATTATTTAACAATAAAATTATTATTGTGTTATAAAAAGGATTTTTTTTATTAATGTCGAATAAATTAAAATGGAAAAAGATTTGGTCTTTTTTATAACTAATATAAATTTTGTGGGTAGATTTATTAATACAATAAAATGGATAAAGGGGAGAAACACATGGAAAATTCAAAAATATCTGTACTTATAGCTGACGATAATAAGGAATTTTGTAGCATTTTAAATGATTATTTATTAAATCAAAAGGATATTGTCGTTACTGGTATAGCAAAGGATGGAAGGGAAGCATTAAGCTTAATAGAAGCAAGAAATCCGGATTTAGTGGTATTAGATATAATTATGCCACATTTAGATGGTTTAGGAGTATTAGAGAAGTTAAATAATATGAATTTAGAAAAAATGCCAAGAGTTATAGTTTTATCTGCTGTTGGTCAAGATAAAATAACTCAGCAAGCTATTACACTTGGAGCAGATTATTATGTTGTAAAGCCATTTGATATGGATGTGTTTACAAAGAGAATAAGAGAAATGTTTAATACTGGAGTAAATAAAACTTCTGGAATTAATAGATCATCAATTATGAATAAAAATAATGATTCAATTTCTCATAATTCATCTATTTCTTATGGAGAACCTGTTGATTTAGAAACAGAAATTACAAGTATAATACATGAAATAGGAGTTCCAGCTCATATAAAGGGTTATATGTATTTAAGGGAAGCTATAACTATGGTTGTTAATGATATGGAATTACTATCAGCTGTTACTAAGGAGTTATATCCATCTATTGCAAAGAAATATAATACAACAGCTTCAAGAGTTGAAAGGGCAATTAGACATGCAATTGAGGTTGCTTGGGGTAGAGGTCAAATTGATGCTATAAATAAGCTGTTTGGATATACAATTCATAATGATAAGGGTAAGCCTACTAATAGTGAATTTATAGCAATTATTGCAGACAAGCTTCGTCTTAAAAATAAAGTTTCATAAATGGCTTGGTTGAGGGAAAGTTGAAAATGCTTATATAGAAAAATTATATTTTAATAGCAATAAATACAATTTTGGTATTAATAAATATAAAATTTTACTGTAAAATAAAGACTTTTTATTTAATTAATATAGATTAATTGAATAGGAGGTCTTTTATTATGCCAAGAATTAAATCAAATAAAACTTTAGAAAGTTATATACATGATTTTATAGACTATTGTAATTTAAAAGATTTAGCAGTAAAAACAAAAAAATCTTATTATCAATCACTTATGTTATTTTCTAGATATCTTCAGGAAGAAAAAAGAATTATATATATTAAAGATATAAATAAGAAAGTAGTTGAAGAGTATTTAGAGTTTACAAAAGAAAGAGGAAAGTATTCTTATGTAAAAGATTCAAATAGTTTAAAACTTAATCATCAAGGAAATAGAAAAGATTTTGGAAAAGAAATCTCAGCTGCAACTTTAAATAATTATCTTAGAAATATAAAAGTATTCTTCAATTGGTGTGAGGAAAATAATGTTATAAAAAATAATACAATTAGTAAAGTTAAATTTATAAAAAATAAAAGGAAAGCAAAAGAACAGTTAGATGATGTAGAAATTATGAGACTATTAAAGAGTTTTGATTTAACAAAATTTCATGAATATAGAGATTATACAATAGTTAATTTAATATTAGATACTGGAATGAGAATAACAGAATGTTTAAATTTAACAATTAATGATATTGATTTGCAAAGAAGAACTATATTAATTCCAGCAGAAATTAATAAGGGTAAAAAAGATAGAGTTGTATTTTATAGTCAAAGTGTTTCAAGAATTTTTCAAAGTTGGCTAAGATTTAAAGATTCTTTTCAAGAAACAGAGTTATTATTTCCAACTCAAAGGACAAATAGTACATTAACAGCTCCCAATTTTGAAAGGAATTTTAGATTATATAAAAAACGTGCAAATATAAAGAAGAATATAACACCTCATGGATTAAGAAATAATTTTGCTAGAAGATTTTTACTAAGTGGCGGTGATATATATACATTATCAAGATTACTAGGTCATTCTAGTGTTACAGTAACTGAAGCTGCATATTTAGATTTATTAGATAATGATTTAAGAAAAAGATATAGTAGATTTTCACCAATAGAAAATTTAAAAGGAGGCAATAAGTAATGACTAATTATACTATAATACAAAATAAACTAATAACATCTAATATCAGTAATGGAGCATATAGATTAGCAACATTACTTTTAAGTATGTGTTATGCAGATAAAGATACTTGTTATCCTTCACAAAAATATCTTTCTGAAAAGCTTAATAGAAGTGTTAGGACTATACAAAGGTATTTAAAAGAAATAAAAGAAGCTGGATTACTAAAAATTAAAAGAAGGGGAAGTATAAGTAATATGTATACTTTAATTTCTAAAAAAGTTGAGAAGTCAGTAGATGAGATTGTAAAAAAGTTTAAAAAAGAAGCTAATGTTAAAAAAACTAATTATGCTAAGAAGGAACTTAGATTTAATAACTTTACTCAACGTAACAGAAGTGAAGAAGAATGGAATGACTTAGAATATAAGTTGTTAGGTTGGCAATAAAATAAAAGAGCCTTAAGTATTGCAACTACTTAAAGCCCAAACATCTATATAGATGCTTAACATCGAATAATTAAATTATAATGTATTTTTTTTAAATAGTAAAGAATAGCTTAGTTAAATTCTATCAAAAATTTAAGTAAGTTTATTTGTATTGCAGTTAATTATAATAAGCATATTTAAGAAATAATAAAGTTAAATATTTTTATTAGAATTAACTAAAAAGGTAAGATTATTTTAAGTAGTCTTACCTTTTTTTATCCATTTTAGCTTTAATGCGACATTTATGTTACATAAGATAAGACAAGTATAACAGTTGCTATGCGACATTAATGCTATACAAATAAATATAAGTTAAGAATTAATTATATTTAATATATTGTACTAGATAGTATAATAAACTAGATATTAATAAACCTACTAATATTCCCAAAAACAAGCCTAAATTAAATAATTCCATGTTAATCTCCTTTTTATGGTGTTTAAGATCTGGATTTAATATCTAGGTCTTATTTTTTATCGGTAATTTATCTATTAATTATCCCATAATGACTGTTATTTATAAAACATCGGTAATTTATCTATTAAATATCCCATAATGTCGGTGAGAATTTAAAAACATTGGTAATTTATCTATAGGATATCGGTATTTTATCTCATTATTTTATCTTTAACAGTCATTTTGGGATATTTATAACCGACAATAAGGGATGTATCCCAATATGTCGTTTAAAACTACCGACAATTTGGGATAATTCTTTTTCATCAGCAGTCATTATGGGATAATTCTTTGTTGGTTTATCTAATATTATTTTTTTACCGACAATTTGGGATAGTATAGATAATTTAGCGATAATAATTTGGATAAAATACCGATATTATCCTTTAAATATCAATCCAAAACACTCATATCAATTTAAATAAGCCTATTCGTTCATTGGAGAGGTTTTATTTCATCCAATATAATTACACTCTTAATTCCTAAAAACCGTTCTAGTGAAACGCTAGAGAATAAAAACAATGATTATTTGTAATTAATTGTAAATCTGGAGAATGAATCGTTCTGGCAGGTCATCAAAAAGAAATATAATGTTGAAAGTAATTAGATAGACAAAACTACCAAAACGGTACTTTAGAAAGTAATAAGAAACATAATTTATATTTATAGTTTGACCACCTTCCCATTTTATGAATGTGATATTTTTAATTGATTTACTATTTATATGTAAACATTTTATAAAATCTATTGAATCTATGTAATTGTTTTCCTAAAATGGAAGTATAAAAGAATTTTAGGAGATGGTATAAGTGATAACTTTAGATGATTTAAAAATAAAATATGATGATATGCTAGATACAGAAAGTGATTTAACAGTAGAAAAGGCAATAGAAAGAATAAAGGAAGAATATAAAGAAAAGATTAATAAACTAATAAATGAATATAATGATATGGTTATTGAGTATAGAAAAAGATCAATATTAGCACATATAATTTTTGATAAAAATTCTGATGAATTAATTAAAAAGATTGAAGAAAAAAAGGAAGAGATTGATTCATATAAAAAGAAATATGAAAAAATATTCGAACATATAAAAATAAATAAATATTTAAAAAATAAACAATAAATAATTAATGCGTAGTCCTGAAACAGGATCACAAAAACTTAAAGGGTGTATTTATAAGATACATCCTTATTTTTAAATATTTATTTCCAAAATATGGTTTACATAAAGAAAAGATTAGTTTATAATAATGGTAAATAATGGAATAAAGGAGATGAAATATGAATATACTAAATATTTTCAATATAACTTTAAAAGAGTTAGAAAATAAACTTAAAGAAAAAGATAAATATATAAAACAATTAGAAGATAAATTGAAAATTAGAAATTGTAATGATGATGAAATTGTAATTGATAGCATTGATGAGGTTATGGATTTATTTAGATAATATAATAATTAGGAGGGACTAATATGTTAAATGATAATTTAATTAGAGTAGTATTTTGGCATAATAGGGAGAAAGATAGTTTTGATTTAGACTTAAAGACACCAGAAGAAATTAGAATGATATTACAATGTGGAGTAATTACACATTCTTTTAATGATGATACTGAAATAAATATACCATATAGAATTAAAGGAAGTTCTTATAATTTAATGGGAAAAAATTGTAGACAAGAAGTAAATATATATTTAGAAGAAATAATTGAAAACGTTGAATTTTATAGAACAAGAGGTTTGTAATATGTGCGATTGTTGTCTAATAAAAGAAAATAAAAGACTTACTGATAAATTAATAGAAAAAGAATTAAAAATAAAAGATTTAGAAACTGAATTGAAACCACTAAGAGAACTTAAAGAGAAAAAAGATTTAGAGGACTTGTTTAATAATGATTTTTTTGAATAGAATAATATATAAACTATAGGATACTTAGATTAATTTCTAGGTATCTTTTTTCAAATCAATGACAGTAGTGAAATTTTAAATTCAATTCAATGACAATAGAACATTAAAAATACAACTCAATGACAGTAAGGTTATAAATAAACATAAATTTTAAAGTTAAAATTCAATTCATTGCCTATAGCAAATAAAAAATATATAGGTTTTGGATTGAATTTTTTGTATTTTAAGATAAATATATATAATTTTCAACTCAAAATCATAAAGATTAGGATAGGTTACTGTCATTGAATTGAATATCATAGATTCATAATGTCATTGAGTTGAAAATAGCAATTTTGAATTAAATAATAACAATATTAAAAACTTACTACTGTCATTGAATTGAAAAAGACCTAGCATTTTACTAGATCTTATTTTAAGATACTATACAGTATCTTCTTCCCAAACCAATTTGTATCCAATAATATTAGCAATAGCTTTTACTTCGCTATATCTAATAGTATTTCTACTAAGTTTATTAGATAAGGCTTGAGGAGTTGTCTCTATTCCATAGTCTTTTAAGGCTTCAACTAAATCAATCATTTTCCAGCCTTTAGCTGCTATATAAGATTTAATTTCATTCCTAGTTTCATTACTCATTAGAATAACCTCCTAACAAAAAAATTATACTATAAAAATAAAAAATAAACAAATATAAAAAAAGTTCACTATATAGTGTTGACATTCTACACTTATGAGTGTAGAATTATACATATAGACAACAAATAAATAAAACAAATCCTAACAAAGCTAAGTACATTATCTAGTACGTTCTAAAGCAATTCTAAATGTTAAAATAGATACTTTAAAATAAAAAGGAAGTGATTGAAATGAAGTTTTTAAATAGACATAAATATATAAGCAGAAATCACATGTTAGATTATAAAAATTGGTTGCAAGTTAATAATTTAAAAGATAATTTTGATAATTTTTATGAATATGTTGACAATAAAGACTTTACTAATTTAGCAAAATTATATATATAAAGCGCTAACTTTAAATAGGTATGTTGATGATGAATATAAAAAGGATGCCCCAATTCAGGGCGACCTGGGTAGAAAACAAAAACTTAACGTCAAAATGGAGTTGAGTTTGATTATAGAAAATTAGCCCCTTGTAGGAAGTACAAAAAGTAATTAAGAATAAAAAATAAAGGGGTGAACGAAACGGTACACCCTTGCAGAAACTATAGAAAGGAGAAATAAATTTGGTAGTTGATTTAAACGAATACAAGTACGATAGACAGTTCGAAATTGGAGCAATAGTAGAATGTATAGTTCCAGACTGGAAAGGTCTTAAAGGTGTTATAACAGATTTAGATAAGGATGATATGCATATCCAATTTGGTTTAATAGATTTTGTAACTTGCAAAGAAGATTTTAAAAATGTATTTAAATTTGTATAAAAAAAGGAGAGATTTTAATATGAAAAAAGAATTACAAATAGTAAAAGAGTTTTTAGAAGAAAACAAGTGGAGTGGAATAGTTATTAATGACAATGGTTATTCAATTGATTCTATTGAAGGTGAGGAATGTATTATTTTAAATGTCAGAGATGGTGGAAATATACCTTTTGTTTTTATCATAGGCAAGGAAGATCAAATCACAATTGAATATGATGAAACATTTAAATATTTGATTAATACAATTCACATTGAAAACGATACATATTTTATGGATATGGAACAAGTTTAACATATAATTATATTTTAATCCTATTATTTTGTTAATAATATGTAAATATAAACGTGTGATATACTAATAAATCAAAATATATGTTATATTGTAAACATAAAAGAAAAAAGATATACAAATACATCAAAATGGAGATATAAAATGATAGGATTAGAATTTGTTTGTAAAAATATGGGAATAAGATATATTGATTTAGCAGAACAATTAGGTATAGGAAAACAGAGTATAACTAATTGGATTATGGGTAGAAGAAATATTCCAGATAAGCATTTAGAAAAGTTATCTGAAATATTAAAAGTTGCTCCAGAGTGGTTGCAAAAAGAACTCACAGAAGATAATAAAGTTCAGTTATTTCTTATTATAAAAAATTATCAGTATAATGAAGATTTAAATGAAAATAGTAAAATTCATAAAATGAAAGAGATAAAGAATATGATTATTTCTAATTTAGAAGTTTATTTTAATAAATGGTATAAAGAAAATAATTTAAGCACTATGGAAGTTAGTTTAATATTTTTCCAAATGCTTTCTAAAATATTAGATAAAGAAAAATTAGGAGTAGAAGTTATTCAAAAGATTTTAAAATCTATGGAATTAGCATATGAAGATGAAAATTTTAAGGATAATATTCCAGAAGAAGATATTAATTTTATTCAAGCAATTAAAATATTTATTGAAAAAGAAGATATTAAAGATAAAAATAATTTAATTTTAGAGGAATTAATAAAAGAAAATTCATTTTTAAAAGAAAAAGAAATTAAATTATTAAAAAAATTTAACCTATTTAATTTAAATATTAATGAGCAAATTGAAAAATTAAAAAAAATTAATAAGGAATATGATAATAAAGAAATATTAAAATTAATAAATAAATTAAAAATATTATTGGATTTATTATAAAAATGAGGGGAGATAAAATGAAAGTAAAAGTTTATGAACAAGACACAAAAATAGAAGTTATAACAGATTATTCAACTAAGTTTATAAGAAAGGCTAAAAATTTAAGCGGAAAATGGAATAAATCTAAATCTTTATGGGAGTTTGATATTAAAAATAAAAAGTATGTTTTAGATGCCTTACAAAAAATATTTTATGAAAATGATACTGAAAAAATAGAAAGAGTTGATGTGATAGTAGATTTACAAAAATACTTAAAAGAAAAAAATAAAAAGAATTTTGGAAATGCAATAGAGATTTTTAATAGAAGTGCTGGTACTAGATTTAATAGAGATAGTCAAGTTAAACTAAATAATGATTGTATTATAGTTGAAGGGGATTTTTGTGAATGGGGTGGATCAATAAGACATCCTCAAATTGGAGATGTTGAAGGTGTTATATTAAAAATGAATAATATACCTAAAAAACAAGTTGAAGAAGAAATTAAAAAATATAATTTAACTTGCATGACTATAATAGAAGAAGATCAAATTAGAGAATAAAAAAGTAGGTGAGTTTTTTGTTGAGAGGAAATATAAATCAAATAATCGAAGATTATGAAAATAGAAAAATTAAAGTTCCAAATATATTAAAAAAATATTCTATAACAAAAAGGGAATTAGATAGAATTAGAAAAGATTACAACTTGAACTCTAGAAAAAAAAGATTAACCGATGAAGAAATAGAAGAAATGCTTAAACTATATAAAGAAGGGCTTGATACTAATTTAATAGTAAAAAAATTTAAAACTACCATTACTACTTTACACAAATATAGAAGATTGCATAATATACCAAAAAGGGAAAAAATAATTAAAGAATTAGATAAAAAAATAGTAAATAAAATCCAAAAATATTATAGAATTGGATTGGAGAATAAAGATATAGCAAAATTAGTAGCAAAAGATAAAAATAGAAAATCATTTATAGTATTAATGTATCAATCAAAAATTATTAAACCAATGAGAAGAAAACCAGTACCCAAAGAAATAAAAGAAAGAATTTTACAAGAATTAGCATTTGGAAGAATAAGCAACAAAGATATAGCTACAAAATATAATGTATCTGCAGCTTTGGTATCAAGATTGGCACACGGAGAATGTATATAAATACAATGAGAATGGAATACCAGAAGATGTTAAAAAATTTATTAATAAATTAGAAAAGCAAATTTTTATAAAAGATAATAGAGGTTTACTTTATATAAATAAATAAGGCTTGTGTATATTACATAAGCCTTAAATATTAAAATAAAGGAGATAATGAAGAATGAATCAAATTACAAAAATTGCTACAAGTTCATTACATATTCATCCAGAGAATACAAAATTCTTTGATGATATAGAAGGTGAACAATATGAAAGATTTAAGAAATCAATACAAGAAGATGGGGTATTAACTCCATTAATAATTGCACCAGATATGACAATAATAAGCGGTCATCAGCGTTATAAGGCTTGTAAGGATTTAGGTATTGATTTAGTTCCAGTAATAATAAGAGAAGATTTAGTTGATGAAGATGAAAAATTAAAAAAATTATTAGCCACTAATTTTGGAAGATTGAAAAATAATCCAATGAAACAAAGTAGAGTTATTACTGAATATGAGAAGTTATGTGAAATAAAGAAAGGTAGACCATCAAAAGTGCGAAATAATTTCGTAATTTCTCAAAATCAGATTGCTAATGAGTTTAGAATCACCCCAAGACAAATGCAAAACCTTAAAAAGCTACAAGATTTAATACCTGAATTACAGGATATGATAGAACAAGGTCAGTTATCTGCAACAGTAGGTTATAAAATATGGGCTAGAATGCCACAGGATGAACAAGAAAAGTTTTTTAATGATATTGGTCAAGATAAAATAAAAACTCTTTCACAGAAGGCTACACAACAATACATAGATAAGATTAAAAATCTTGAAAAAGAATTAGAGAATGAAAAAAATAAAGAACCTATTATAAAAGAAGTTGAAAAAGTTGTTGATAATACTGATTATAGTTTAGAAAAGAAAAATGAATATTTAAAAAAAGAATTAAAACATAAAACTGAATTATATGAAATATCAGAAAGACAACTTGATAATTTTAGGGAGCAGCTAAATAAAATGGAAAGTGGTACTAAAAAATATAATGATTTAAAGAAAAGTATAGATAATTTGACCAAAGAAAAAGATAGTATCAGTAGGCAAATAGCTTCGTCTACTGAATTAAGTGGAATGGTTCATGAAATTGAACATTTCTTAAAAAATAAGTTAGCACCAATCACATATTCAAGAGCTTTACTTGACTGCAAGGATAATCCAATAGTAATAAAAAACATTGAGGAAATAGTACAAGTTGTAGAAAAATGGTGTATAGAAATGAAAAATCAAATAAATAAAAATAAAATTAATACAGATGAATTAGTAAGTAATGTTGAATTTGTAGAGGTAAGATAATATTGAAAATTTTAATTTAACAAAATTTATGGAGAATCAAACACAAATTAAGAAAAGGTAAAAGAATAGAACTTATTTAAAAAAGGAGAGTAAATATATGATTACATTAAAATTGAAATTTATTATAGGAGATTATTATAACTTTCGATCGTTAGTGCCAAACATTGGGTACTTTAAAAGTATTTAAAATTACTATTTTAAAACCTTAATTCAAAAAGATTTAAAAGGAGGAAAAGAGAATTTATGGTAAAACAACAACAATTTAAGATAGACTATGTAAGAGATAATAATAAGATAAAAGAGATAGCATTAAGTAAAAATGTAATAATAGAAGCATTACAAATATATTTAGATAAAGAATTTAAGGACGGAGAACATATAAGCCAATTAATAAAAGTTATATTAAAAAAAGGTCAAGAATTAGAAACTTTAAAAAAAGGAATAACTTATAACAACATCGATTATATTCCTTTATTAACTTCACCATCTATGCAGAAAGCTGAAGAAGATAAATATAAATTGGAGTACATATTTATTAAAAAAGATCTTGCTGGATTTAAAGATAAATTAGAGGATATATTAAGTTTAAGCAAATGTAAAAACTGGGAAAACAAAGAAATGAGTATAGTTAAAGATGTTACTGCAAGACTGGGATTAGCAACATCAGGTACATATAAAATTAATCATAATTTTAGCTTTATTATTCTTCCAGAAGAAACATATACATATTTAACTAATAACTATATAGCATTTAGAAATAAAGATTATAGTGAAACTGTAGATATAAAACCAGACTCAGATTTAGAAGCATATAAACATACCATTTTTGATGGATTTGGACTAATGAGTAATAATATGGCTAGTATAATTCAAAAGCAGTTAAATAAAGATTATAGAGTAGATTTTGCAATAATACGTGCTTATAATGGACTAGCTATAAAAGGCTTATGTTTACGTTTTGATTGGAATAAATACTTTAAAGAAAATTATATAAAAGATACTGATTTTATAAAAAAAACTGAACATGGTTTTGAGATAAAAGATTATAAAGATGAGTGGAAAGATACTAATGTAGATTTTATTTTAACTGAATCTCAAGTTAAATGGTTAAAAAATTGGATTAATTTAGAAGAGTGGCAAAATGCAAAAGATAATTTTGAGGATAAATATAAAACAATAATTAATAGCTTATATATTACTAAAACTAATAAGAATCCTAAAATGCTTAAAACTCATATTTTAACCAATTATCAATTACTAAATAATTTAGCAATTACAAGTCAAGAATTAGAAGAAATAAGTAAACCTACAGAAGATTATTATAAAAAAATATTAGATTATAATATAGATTCAATAAGACTCTTCATGGGGGATATAGCAAGGTTTAATGATACAGAATTAAGTGCAAGTACAAAAGTACAATTCTTGTTGCAGACATTAGGAGATAAGGCATTAAGGATTAGAGAAGTTAGAGAAATAATCCAAAATATGATAACTAAAAAGATAAGTGAGGCAGCAGGAGGAAAAGTATATGTTGAAGGTGGTTATAAATTAGCTGCGTGTTGTCCTATTAGTTTCTGTAATTGGATTATGACTAGAGATCCAGGTAATAATGGATTACAAGAAAGAGAGTATTATATACCAAAATGGAATAATGAAAAGGTTGTAATGAGTAGAAATCCTATTGCTTGTTTTCAGGAAATACAAAGAACAGAAATAGTTGATAAAGAAAATATAAATAAATGGTTAGGAGATTATACACCAGAGTTAATTTTTTATAACCAAAAAGATGATACAGCTATGTTGATGTCAGGTGAAGATTTTGATGGTGATGGTAATTTAGTTATTAAAAATGATATTATATATAATTCTGTTATTAAACCAGACGAAATTTTTGTTAATTTAAACGATAGTAAAGTAGATACTCCAAAACATAAATATACAAAAGAGCAAAGGTTTGAAGATGAAATAGCTAGTAGTGGAAATATGATTGGAAAAATAGCTAATTGTACAAGTGTTATAAATAGTTTAGCTCAAAGATCGTATTATTTTAAAAAAGATAATTATGATAAATGTTATGAATGGAAGGATTTATTTTTAAGATATTTAAATAAAAAATTTAAATCTGATAGAAAAACTTTAAAAGAATTTGATGAAAATACAAGAAAAGAAGAAAAAGAAAATTTTAAAAAATGCTTAGAGAAAAATTTAAAAAATAATAAGATAGAAGAAGAAAAAAATTTAAGTATAGATAAACAAAAAGAGTTAATTGCAAAACATTTTAAAAAATATAAATTAGATAGTTATAAAGCAATAGAATTTAGCATGATGGCAATAGATGCTCCAAAAACTTTAAAATTTCCTACCAAAGATGAGTTAAAGGAATTAGAAAAATATTTAAATAGTAAGAATCCGAGGTTTTTATGCTATTTAGATAAGTGCAAAAAAGATGAAACAAAATTTTATAACTCTACTTTGGAAATGAATGCAAGTAGAATAGCTTATACATTATTAAAAGAAAATTTGAAACTAAAAAAAGGTGAATTTAAAAATGAATTAGATAAACAAGTATATTATGCAAGTGGAGAATCTAAAGAAATTTTATATAAAGAGTTAGAAAAATATAAAAATGATATATGTATTTTAAATGCTGCTATATTAGATTTATATAAAGAGTTTAAAGAATGTAAAGATTTAGAAAAAATAAGAAATAAATTTAATTTATCTGAAGATGAGTATAATGAGAAGGAAGTATACAGTTTTAAGACTTTATATTTTATAGATAAATATAGAGATATAATTAAAAATTTAGATCTAAGTATAGTTGTAGATAATTTATTGCAGCTTAAAGTAAGCACAAATTTTTTACTTAATATAGCTTTTGATACGTTAGAAACTTGCATTAAAAATACTTATAAAGATGTAACTAAGACTTATATAGAAGATAAAAATGGAGATATAGACTGGCTATTTAAGAGATATAGAAAGATTGATACTAAATTAAGTAGTAATAGATTGATTAATAAAGATATTATAAAACACAATAAAAAATTAGGACAAGATATTATAAAATTAAGTTTTAAAAAAAATGATGATGTAGATATTGAGATAAAAGATATATTAACTGTAGAAGAAGATTATTTAATAGATAAAAATAATAATAAATTAGAGTTATATAAAGATAAAAAAGGATTAATAGAAGATAATAAAAAAATAGAAATATTAGATTATAAGATAAATAAGAAAAGTGTACAGATAGAAGTGAAAATAATAAATTAGTAAGGTTAAGGGTGTATCCACACCCTTTTACCTTTCTGTGATGGATAAGTATATCCAGAAAATTAAATAAGAAGGGATGGTTTATATGGAAAAGAAAAAATATTATGTATTGAAAAATAAAAATATGGCTATAACAATAAGTTTTTTATTAAATAAGCCTTTTTATACATTTGATGATAGATTTAATGAAGGTAAAAAAGTTTACAGTTTTGAAGATGATGATAAATTTAGAGAAATATTAACATTAGTTAGTAAAATCAGAACTGAAAATAGTAATTATTAATGTATAGAAAGGATGGATTTATGAATGAGCAAAAAATTAAATTTAAATTGGGTAAGTGATGCGATAGGTGAAGATTACAAGAAATGGAAAAAAGGTGATGTTGTAAAAATACAAGCTCAAACAGGAACTGGGAAAACATATTTTATAACAGGAGCAAAGAATTTTAAGGGATTAATAGGAATGATGAATCGTTTTGAAAAAATGATTTATATATGCAATAGAATAGAATTAAAAAGGCAGATCAAATTAGAACTACTGAAAAAGTTTAATAAAGAAATAATTTATAAAGATGATAAAAAAGTTGATACAGATTGGTTGGATAAACAATGCGTCATAGGAAATGTAGTAATAACAAGTTATCATGCAATTTCAGAAGGAAAATTAGATAATATTTACTTAGATAAAAATAATAATTTAGAAGAGTTTGATTATATAATATGTGATGAATGTCATTTTTTTTTAACAGATAGTAGTTACAATAATAAAACTTATTTAGCTTTTGAAGAATTAATAACACAAGTTCATTTAAACTCAATAAAAATATTTATAAGTGCAACAATGGATGAAGTTAATAATGCTATAAATAAAAATTTTAATAAAAGAATATTACCAGGAAAACATAAGATATTTGAATATGATACAAATAGAGATTACAGCTATTTAAATGTGAAATATTTTAAAAATTTAGAAGATGACATATTTAAATTAATAAAAAATGATAATAGTAATTATAAATGGCTTATATTTGTAACCTCTAAAAAGAAAGGGGAAAATTTAAAGAATAAGCTAAATAATAGTAATATAAGTACAGAATTTATTTATTCAAATAAAAAAAGTAAAGAAAAAGAAAATATATTAAGTACAAATAGTTTCATATCGAAAGTTTTAATAACTACTAAGTGTTTAGATAACGGTGTAAATATTAAAGATAAAAAAGTTAAAAATTTAGTAGTTATAGCATATGATAAAGTTACTTTTATACAAGAAATAGGAAGAAAAAGGTTAAATATAGAAGATGCTGAAGAAATTAATTTATATATACCTTGTTTAGATTTAAGAGTATGTAATACCATACTTAAAAAGTATAGAGAAAAAAATGAGCAATTAAAATTATTTGATGAGAATATAAATGAATTTAAAAGAAAATATAATCATAATCCGTCTTATTCTAAAGATTTATTTTATTTAACATCAAATAACGAGTATAAGGTAAACTTATCAGGCTATGCAAGATTTTTAACTGATAATTATTTTATTAAAACCTTAAAAAAAGATTTATCAGAAGATAAGTTCGCATATATAAAAAGACAATTGGAGTGGTTAGGATTGGAAGATACTTTTGATGAAAGAAATTTAATAGAAAATGTTGTAGATAATAAAGAAAAAAATACTTTAGACGATTATTTAAAAAATATATTAGGTAAAAAACTATTTGAACAAGAACAACAAGAATTATCTAATTTAATAGTTAATGAATTAATAAGTATAAAAATTAATAAAGATTATAGAACTAAGAAGTTGAGACCTTCTACTATGGAAAATATAATTAGAAATGATTTAGAATTAAATTATGCGATAAGTGAAACGGGTAAAGAAAGTAAAGGTGTTAATAGAGGAAAAAGATATATTATTTTTAAGAAGATACAATAAGTTTGTTCCACTTTTACTATCGAATTTATTATATAAAAAATATAGTAGAATTGGAACAATTTATAATAAGTATATATAATAACATATATTGACTTTTATTGACTTTTTCAGTGATGAAGTTATATAATAAGAGTGTAAAACAAAATATGTTTTATATAAATATGATGTTAAGTATAGGGAGGTTTTGCAATAATAGAGCAATAAAGTGCTTACATTAAACCTATCCCAAAGATTATAACTCTATAATAATGAGAGTAATCGGTATTAAGTTTTGTCGGTAACCAGTATCCGTCTAATAAATAACTGGTTCGTCATGTTTTGTCGCTTACCGATATGCGACTAATAAATAGTCGGTTTGTAATGTTTAAAAAAATATTTTTAGTAGTTGATAAAATAGTTAATTATAGTATAATTATAAATAATAAAAGCGGTGAACTTCTACCAGTAAGTGAAGAGCTAAAAAAGTGGTGAATCTCAGCCAATAAATGAGAATAAAAAATAAATTCCTTATATATAAATAAAAATTAAGTATTACCTCTAAAAATATAACTTATACACATTTTATTTTAAAAAGTATTGACTTTACTTGCAATAGATGTATAATAATAAATATAGAAGATAGTTCTTAGTAATTATCTTTCAATATCTGGGTGTTCAACTACCTTATCTTTTATAGATTAAAATGATGGACGTTAAATCTGGGTGTTCAACTACCTTATCTTTTATAGATTAAAATGATGGACGTTAAATCTTAAAGAGAACTGATTAGTTCTCTTTTTTTATACACAAAGGGGAAATACTATGGTAGAATATGAAAAAATTGGGTTGTACCGTATAGATATTGATTATGTTAAATATTTACATGATAAAGATTCACAGGTATTTTATACATCACAAGATAATTATTATAAAAAACCTTATTTAGGTTTAATTGCAAATTTAAATGGATATAAATATTGTATACCCTTGACTTCAAGGAAACCTCATCATAGGAATTGGAAAAATGTAACCCCACATAACTATATAATTTATGAGATAGTTAAAAAACGAGAACTACAACATGGAGATATTTACAAACAGTTAGGTAACACAGATAAGTATAAAAAGATTTTATCTGTATTAGAAATTAGGAAAATGATACCAGTCAAAAATGGTCTTTATAAATATATTGATTTTAATGAAATAGATAATTCGGATGGGTATAGAGATTTACTATATAAAGAGTATAATTTTATCAAGAAAATAAAAAATAGTATATTAAGTAAAGCTGAAAAACTATATAATGATCAAATTAATACTGGAATAATTGGTAAATGTTATTGTAATTTTAGTATATTAGAAGAAGCAATGAAAAATTATAGAGTTATATCAGATGCAGAACTTGAAGTAGCAGTAACAGATATAAAAAAATCAACAGATAAACAAAAAACTAAATAAAATAGTACATATGAACTTAGTGGACAAGCTAAGTTCTTTTTTATGTCTAAAATTAAAGGTTTCAGGTGTAATCCTACACCTTACACCTCGTTATGGTGGAAGTAAGAGTAAATAACTTTTATTTCCATTCTTAGAAATTTAAATTATTGTTAAACCATAGGCTGGATGGATTTGGTCAGTCCATTCAACCCTCCTTTCAATATCAGGTTTTGGATTTTTATTAAAAAAATAGGGGTGAAATTCCCCTAAAAACTATTAAAAAATATAATTAAGCGAAGGAGCTGTGCATAAATGGAAATTAAAAAAATAGAAAAAGAAGTAAGTAAAATATTTAGTCTTTATAATTCAGCAGAAGAAAGCGAATATAAAGTAACTATTAGTAAAGAAAAAGATGGATATAAGTTTAATCTTATAGATGTTGAGTTTTATGATTTAGAATATAATTTTTTCTGTCAAGGAAATCCAGTAAATGAGGATGAATTACTTTATGGATTTATAAAAGATATTTATGATAAAGAGATAAATTATAGAAATAAATTTATTAAAGAAACTTATAATTTCTTATATAGAAAAGCTAGAAGTTTAAATTTATGGTTAAAAAGAAATAATACCAAAAAAGTTAATGAAATTAATGAAGAAATAGCTTTTAGATATGAGGAAAATGAAAAAATGAAATCAAAAATAAATGAATATAAAAATCTAATTAATATTTTATATTCTATCAAAAATCAATATGATAATACAGAAGGATTAGATTAATTTTCTAGTCCTTTTTTATATAATTAACATTAAAGAGCGGATAATTAAATAAAATAAACCTCCTTTTAATTTATTTTTTATTCCTAAGTTTTTTAAATTAAACTAATTCAAATCTTACAGTTTGTTGTCCGCTCTTTAATGTTAATTATAAAATTTAATAAATAAATTAAAGGAAAAATAGGAGTGATTAATTATGTTAGATGTAGATAACATGAATTTAAAAGATTTTTATGACTAAGAACATTAGATCAGAGTATAGAAGAATTACAAGAACTTATTACAATTAATAAAAAAGAATTTTTACATATTTTATTAGAATATAAAGAATATAAAAGATTATATTCTGATGATGGTGAGATATTATGTAGCTTTACAATGGATAATAAATACAATTTTACAGGAAGAATATTTGTAAAAAATAATAAAGTTATAGATTTAATTGCAATGTAGGAGGAGTAATTTGGAAGAATACATAAAAATTAAAAAGAAAATGAGATTTTTAGATAAAAAGATAATAGAAAAAAGAAAGAAAAATATATTAGAATATCTTAATTAAAATACTCGTAAATGATTATTAATTAAATATAAAAGCTAAAGGGAGTTGAAGGATTATGTTGAAAGGAATGGATTTAAATGAGTTAGATTTAGAGGAGGATAAATTTAAAACAATTGATGATTCTATAAAAGAAATAAAAGAATCAATAAGAAATAATAATGAAAATTTTGAAATAGAATTAGAAGATATGTTGCAATATAAAAATAAATTTGGTGGTGATTGTACAATCGCTTGGATGGACGGAAATAATGATATGGATTTTATTGGATATATATTTATTAAAAATAATAAGATTATAGATGTAGTAGAGTACATATAATGCAAGATAATATTTTTAAAATGATGGAAGAAGATTATAACAATTTTATTTTACATAAGATTTTAGATACTTTAGTATCATTTAAATATTTTATAAAACATAAAGTTAGTTATTTAATCTTAGAAAATAATAAGATATTTTATAGCTATCAATTTAAAGGTAAAGATAAGATTACAACTATTGTAAGTTATAAAAATTTTAAAGATTTAAGCAATAGTTATAATAAATGTTTAAATAAGAATATGCAAGTTATTATGTCATATTCAAGCAATAAATTTAATGATTATAGTAGCAATTATATTTTAATCTTAAAAAGTAATATTGATTTATATAAAAAATAAAATTTTAGAATTAATTCAAGGAGGATTTATATATGAATAAAGATTTTAAAAATTATAAAAATGTAGAAAAGGAAGGTAATATAGATATGAAATTAAATATTAAAGTAGATAAAAGAGAGTTAGAAGAAACTTTAGATTTATTAAAACAAATTAAAGAAGAAGTAAGAGAGATAAATGAATTAATGATAAATTCTGAGCCTAATCCTTATGATCCATTTGATGCTATTGCAAGAGTTATGGAGGTAAGATAAAAATGGACTTAGAAGAATTTAAAAAGTTTGTTGAGTTAGAAAAGGAAAATGAAAGATTTAAAACTAGAAATAGAAAGTTAAATAAAGAGAATAAAAAATTAAAATCTATATTAAAGAGTAAGAATAAAAATCAAAAATAGGAGGATTAATTAAATGATAAAAATAAAAATGGAAAACGGTGATGAATTTATAAAAAATACAACTAGAGAGGAATTCATAGAGAATGAATTACACTATTATGTAAAGATACCCATTGGTGATGAAATGAAAGTACAAAGAAGGGGACTATATAAATTAAATAATAATGTAACAATTAATATAGATCAAATAAGTTCTATAGAAGATATAAAGTAATATGTAGACAAATAACTTTTTATGTGAAATAATTTAAGTGTATTTAAATAAGGAGTCTTGCTTATGGATAATAAAGAAATAAAGAAGAATGCTAGAATTATTATTGCAAATAAGAAGTTTAATGTTATATTGTTTACTTTTTTTATAGAAATAATTTTTTTTATAATAGGAGTATTTTTTGTATATAGTACAATTCATTATAAATTTAATTATTATGTGATATTTATATTAATGTCTATATTAATTAATGTTAATATGATGATTACTATTGGAGTTTATTTAAATTTCGAAAGGTATAATAAATTTAATTTATATAATATTTTAAAAAGATGGAGGATTTGTTTAAAGTATTATATATTTAATATGTGTATATTACTAATTGTTAGGATACTTACATTTGTATTTTTAAGTGCTTTTATTATATTTGGATCTCCATTAATATTTTCAGCATTATCAAAGTCTTGGATAGATATATTGGTGAATGCACTAACAATAATTCTAACTATGTATATAACTATAATATTAAATTTAACTTATTTCCCAGTTATATATTTATTATTTCATGATAATAGTTTAAGTGAATCCGTTAGGAAATCTAAAAATTTAATGTATAAAAAGAAAAAGAAATTATTTATATTGAAATTATCATTTATAAAATGGTTTGTATTAGGATTTTTAACTCTAGGGATTGCCTTTCTAATAGCAATACCTTATTATAATATATCTTTAATTATTTTTTATAATAATTTAATTTGCGATAATGAAGAAAAATTAATTGAGATTGAATAGATTAAATATAAAAATATTTTTAGGATAATATAAATAAAGTATTTATATTGAACTTAGTACAAGCTAGGTTCTTTTTTATGCTCTAAATTAAGGGATAGTCATAGTATCTTAAAGTATTATTCCTTAGTTACACCTTTAAATGGGGTATCACTTGAAGTTTTACCATCCATGAATTTACCAGTTGAGCTATCTCTTTTTGTCCAAATACCTGTTTTAGGGTTATATGTTTGAGTTCTTAATTTTACTGCACCTTTTCTACTACCTTTACCTGTATTCTTAGCCATTATATCAGATCCTTTCTTTAACTATCCCTTAATAATAAATTCTATTTAGATTTAATAAAATCCTTCAAATTGAAAGAGGTGATTAGATATAGCAATATTAAAACAATGTAGTTTTCATGGATGCACTAAGATAGTCAAGGAAGGTGTAAAGTTTTGTGAATATCATCAGAATAAATATGATAAAGAACAAAAAGAAAAGTATAAAGAATATAAAAGAAGAAGGATGCATAATGAGGAGCAAAAGAAATTTCAAAAATTTTATTCTAGTAAACAGTGGAAATGTATAAGGGAGTTAGCTATTAATGATACATTGGGAATAGATATAATTAACTATTACAAGTTTAATAGAATAACTGCAGGAAAAATTGTTCATCATATAGTTGAATTAAATGAAGATTATAGCAAAAGATTAAATAGAGATAATCTTATATATTTAACAGAGAGTAATCATAAATTTGTACATAAAGAATATTGCAAAGGTAATAAAGCTAATATGCAAGAACTATTATTAAGTTTGAAATTAAAATTTATGGAAGAGTTTAATTTATAGAAGTTGGGGAGTCAAAAAAGTTTTAATGAAATAAGAAAAGTCCACGGTTCGTAATCTTCTGTAAGTTTTTTTACACTTTTTTTAGATAGTGGGGGTATAGAAAGGGGGATTATAATATTGAATAAATTTAATTGTCCAAAAAATTTAGATAAAGAAGCAAAAAAAGAATGGAAAAGAGTTATTAAACTTTTTGTAGAAGAAAAAAAAGAGATTTCAGAAAAAGACATAAAAGCACTAGAAAGATATTGTGCAAGTTATTCAGACATTATAAAATTTTCAAAATTATTAGAAGAAAAAGGATATTTAATTTATAGTCCTAATGGTTATCCTCAACAACATCCATACTGCCAATTAAAGAAAAATGCAGAACAAGAGATGAGAAATTGGATGAAAGAATTAGGACTAACTCCAGCAGCTAGGGCAAGAATGAACAAGAATAAAATTGTTAATTGTGATATTGATGATACTGAAACCAAAGATATGGAGAAGTTATTCAATGATTAACCAGAAATTATTAGATCAATTGATAGAAAAAAATAAAATTAATCAAAGCTTTATGCTAGATAAAATAAATAAACAGATGGAAGAAAAGTGGAACGATGATAAATATTATTTTGATACAGTAGAGTGTAAAAAGATATATAAATACATAAGTTTATTAAAAAATGATAAAGGAACTTCAAGAAAGTTTAAAATACTTAGATTTCAATTTGAGATAATAGTTGAGATTTTATGTGTTAAAAGAAAAAAAGATAATTTGAGAAGATTTAGAGAAGCTCATATAAATGTTGCAAGAAAAAATTCTAAGTCTTTTTTAGTTGGAATTATTATGAGTTATATATTCTTTATGCAAAAAAATATATTTGGTGCTTTATTTATTATAACTGGTAATACAACTAAACAAGCTACAGAACTTTACAATACTTTTAAATGTTTTGTTAATAGTAATAAAGCATTAAGAAGAAGATGTAAAATTACAGATTCAAAAAAAGAAATTATAAGAAAAGATAATCAAAATAAATTAATAGTTCTTAGTAATGATGGTGGAGGAGCTGATAGTTATTCTGTGTACAGTTTTGCATGTGATGAAGTACATGAATATAAATCAGATGAAATTTATGGAAAGTTGAAGACAGGTACTGGTCAATGGGATGAGCCTTTGGCAATTACATTAACTACCGCAAGTTCTGGAGAAAATAAATTCAACTTAGAAATGCAATTATATACAGTGGCTAAAAATATAGAAGAAGGAAAAGGAGAAGATGAAACTTTTTATTATAAAATATATGAAGCTGATAAAGAGTGTGAAATTGATGATGTAAGGCAATGGTTTAAAGCAAATCCAGCATTAGGATTATTTAGAAAAATAGATGATATAGTGAATTTATGTAATAGAGTTAAATTAATGCCACTTCAAGAAAATATGTTTAGAAGAATGTTTTTAAATCAACATGTAGCAACAGATCATATTAAAAATGCAATTAACATGGAATTGTGGGAACAATGTATACAAGACATAAAAATAGAAGATTTTGAAGGAGAAAAATGTTGGTGTGGATTAGATTTATCTTCTCAGCATGATATTACTGCATTTGTGCAAGTATTTTATAGAGAACATGATGATAAATACTATGTATTTCCACATTTATTTACTGCTAGAGATACAGTGATAGAAAGAGAAGAAAAAGACAAAAATCCATATAGCACATGGATAAAAAATGGTGAGTTAATAGCAACCGAAGGAAGGTATATAAAGTTTAATGATATGTTGGATTACATGAATAATTTGAGTAATGAATATAATTTTGAAAAGCTTGGATATGATAGATATGGTAGTCCAACCATAATGAATGTGTTAGAAAGTGAATGGAATGTTGTTCCGTTAGGTCAAGGAACAGTAACTATGACTACATTTATAAAAGATTTTGAAAATCTGCTTATAGATAATAGAATTGTTATAGCTAAAAATAGTTTATTTGATTTTATGGCTAGTAATTGTGTTGCCGTTTATAATGAACAACTAGAATGTAAATATAGTAAAAAGAAATCTAAATTTAAAATTGATGGAATAATATCTATGTTAATGGGATTAGGATTAGCTATTGAAGATAATGAAGTAGAACATTATAATCCGTTTAGTTCATTAGAAAAAATGGATTGGTAAGGAAGTGATTAAAATAAAAAATATATTCAAAAATTTTATAGGAAAGTTTAAACAGAAGTTATTTTTAGCAGATATGTTATTAATAATTTCTTTTTTTATGGTCTTTTTTACTACATTTAAGCTTAATAAATATATTGCAATGTATTTACTTGCAATAGGATTATTTTTATTAAGTTATTTTATACAGAAAGGAGGAGATAATAATTAATGTTTTGGGATAAATTAGAAAAAAGAAGCACAGAAAAAAACTTGCAAAAATATACTTTTGAAGAATTACTTAGAAATGGTTTGGAAGCTGAAGATGATGTACTCAAAGAAAGTACGTATTTCAAATGTATCAAATACATTTCAGAAAGTGTTGCTAAATGTCCAATAATATTAAAACAAGATACTGAAAAAGGTGAACTTGAAGCTTATAATCATAAGTTGTATGAGAAATTAAGACTTAGACCTAATCCTTTTATGAATGCAGTAGATTGTATTAAAACTTTAGTAGCATTAGGTGAACATAATGGTATATCTGGATTATATATAGACAGAGATACAATGAATTTATATCCAGCAAGAGTAGAGAATATAATAATAGATGATATTGGATTAGTTAGAACATTAAAGAAGAATGCAACATTATACAATATTACAGTTTGTAATAGTAATTTTGATGTAAAGGAAGATGATATATGTTTATATAAATCAGGAATTTCTTTTGATGGGTTAAAGACTAAATCTAATAAATTTTTATTAAGAAATATAATAAATACTAATATTAAAAGTTCTAAGTATTTAAATAATCTTTTTGATTCTGGATTAACTAATAAAATTCTTGTTCAAATGACTAGCGATATCAAAGATAATAATGAGCTTAAAAAGATACAAGAAAAGTTTGACAAACTATATTCTTCAAATGGAAGAACTTTTACAGTACCAGCAGGATTTAATATATCTAGCTTAAATTTATCTCTTGCAGACGCTCAGTTTGAACAACTTAGAAAATTAAGTAGAAGAGAGATTGCAAATTGTTTTGGATTGAGTCCAGCACAAATCAATGATTTAAGTGATTCTAATAATAATAATATGGAGATGCAGAATTTAGGATTTTTAGCTGATACATTATTAATTAAATTTCAACAAATAGAACAAGAATTAGATTGGAAATATCTAAGTTCTATGGATAGAAAGAATGGATTTAAATGTAGATTTAATCAGTCTGTTATGCTAAGAACAGATGCTAAAACACAGGCAGATATTATATGTAAATACTTGCAAAATGGAGCTTATAGTATAAATGATGCTAAAAGAATATTAGGTATGCCACTCATAGAAGGTGGAGACACTGTTTTAGTGCCTTCAGGTTACTATGATTTGAAATATCTAAATGAAATAACATTAAAGAAAGTAGGAGTTAAGGATGGAGAAACAGAAGGAGATTAGAAAATTTATTGCTATTGATTTAGAAGCTAGAACAGAAGAAAATTCTAGTGAAAAAATTATTAGTGGATATATAAATAAATTTAATACTAGAAGTCAATACATGGGATTTTATGAAGAAGTATCAAAAGATGCTTTTGATAAAACTTTAGCTGATGGACATAATATATATGCTATGTATAATCATAATTCAGATATGATTTTAGGTTCTACTAGAAGTGGAAGTTTAAAATTAAATATAGATAATGTTGGATTACATTTTGAATTAAGAATAAATCCAAATATTTCATATGCTAGTGATATTGCAGAACTTGTGAAATCAGGAGATGTAGAAGGATGTTCATTTGGATTTTATGTTTTAGATGATGAATGGACATACACAGAAGATAAAATTGATTTAAGAATCATAAAAGAAGTTGAATTAATTGAAGTTACAATAACACCTTTTCCAGCTTATCTCGATAGTGAGGCAAGTTGTAGAAGTTATGAATTACATAATAAAGAATTAGAAAAAACTAAAGAACTTAGAAAATTAGAAAAAGAAATTGAATTAGCAGAGATAGAAGCAGAACTACTATAGTAGCTCTTTTTTTATACATAAAATTAATTAAGAAAGGATGATTTTTTAATGAGAATAGATGAATTAAAAGAACAAATAAAAACTTTAACAGGAGAAGTTAGAAGTTTAACATGCAATAAAGACTTAGAAGGTGCTAAAGCAAAAATGGAAGAACTAAGACAAGTTAAAGAAACTTTAAAAATTGAAGAAGAATTAGCCGAAGAAGAAATGAGAGATCTAAAAAGACAAAAAGAGAAAAGAAAGGATGATGTAAAAATGGAAAATAGAAAATCAGTAAAAGAAATGGAATTAAGAGCAATTGCAGGAGTTGCTTTAAATAAAGTAGGAGAATTATCAGAAGAAGAAAGAAGTACAATAACAAGTGTTGGAAATACAGCTATAATTCCTAAGCAATTTGTAAATGATCTTATAGAAATTAAAAAGGGATTTGGTTCATTAAAAGAATATTGTGATGTAATCCCAGTAACTAGAAATGAGGGCACTATTCCAGTAGTAGATTATGACCAAAATGAACTTGCAGAAATTGCAGAAGGACAAGATATAGTTGAAGGCAATTTAGTAACAACAGATGTTCCTTTTAAATGTACTAAAGTAGGTTTATTTCAAAAAGTTAGTTCTGAAACTGTAGATGATTCAGCTGTTGAAGTTGACAATTTAATAAGAAATAATTTTAGCGAAATTACTACAACTAAGGAAAATAAAAAGATATTAACACTTATAAATACAAATGCAAAAGCAATTGAAGCAACTGATTATAGTGCAATAGAAAATGCGATTGATAGTACAGTTCCTTCAGCTAAAGGTGGAGTAGTAACTTTATGTAATACTGCTGGATATTGTCTATTAAATAATATGAAGGATAAACAAGGAAGACCTTTAAATTTAATTACAGTTGGAGCTAATGGAGTTGAATACTTCCATAATAAACCTATTATACCATTTGATGATGGTTTAGTTGCTTCAACAAAAGGAAAGACAGCATTATTCTTTACTTTAAACTTTAAGGAAGCAGTAAAATTTATTGATAGAAAACAAATAACAGTTGCAACAGGAAAAGAAATTAAAGATGATACTAATATGTGGAGTATATTAGAAAGAATAGATGTTGTGAGTGGTTCAAAGAGAACTATAAATAAAATAGAACTTTAATTTAAGGAGGGGTTATTCCCCTTCTTTTATATAAAGGAGGAATTTAAATGATAACTTTAGAAGAAGTTAAGAAATATATAGCAGTAGATACTAAATATGATGATGATTTAATTAATAAATTAATAGAACAAGCACAAATATATATTGATAGTTGTGTTGGTACTGGTTATCAAAAGTATGATGATAAAGTAAAGCTATCCAATCTTTTATTAAAAAAGATAATAGGAGATTTATATAATAATAGAGATCTTTATTTAGATAATAAAAAAGGTGGCTATGATAGAATTTCTAATACTATTTTAGATATTTTAGCAAACTGTGGTGATTCTAATGAATAATAAATTAACTGAAAGAATTACTATACAAGAATATACAACAACTCAAAATGAGAATGGTTTTGATGAAGAAACTTGGATTGATTATTTTTCTTGTTATTCAGGTTTTAGACAAATAACTGGAAAAGAATATATAAGTGCTAAAGCTACTAATAGTGAGAATATAGTTACTTTTACTGTTAGATATTGTGAAGAAACAAAAATTTTATTAAAGCCAGGTGCAACAAAGGTATTTAAAATTAAATTCAATGAAGAATTTTATGACATACAATATGCTAGTGATTATAACAATTCTCATCAATATATAGATCTAAAATGTGAGGTAATTAACTAATGGATAGTGTAGAAGTAGAAGGAATGGAAGAATTTGAAGAATTATTGCAAGATATGGTTTTAGATATTAATGCTAAAAAGAAAGCTGTAAAAGCTGGAATAGATATAGTAGCTAAAAGTATAGAAAATAATTCTCCAAAAGGAAAAACTGGAAAATTATCAAAAATCAAAACATCTACAAAAAATACAGGATTAGCTATAGAAGGAACTGCACATGCAAAGGCTTTTTACGATGTATTTGAAAATTTTGGAACTTCACAACAAAAAGCTCATGTGGGTTATTTTGATAGAGCTGTACAAGATAGTACAGATGAAGCAATTGAGAAGGTAGCACAAGTTATATTCTCAAAAATATAGAAATGAGGTGATTAAGATGAATATAAAAGAACATTTATTAAACACCTTGAAAGATGATAGAGTTCTAAATTTAACTGCTGATAAGAGAGTGTATTTTATCCATGCTAATAATCCTAAAACACCTTACATTGAATATGAGGTTATCTCAGAAAATGGAGAAGCGTATGGGGATAATAAAGAAATATATACTAATTATTTAGTACAAATAGATATATTTAGTAAAGATGATTATACAGATTTAGAACAAACTATAAAAGAAGTAATGTTAGAAAATGGATACAACAGAGATCAAGCTGTTGATCTATATGAAAAAGATACAAAATTATATCACAAAGCGATGAGATTTAATATTTCATTGCCATTTTAATTTTAAGGGGGAATTTATATATGGAAAGTAAACAACAAAATTACATGCCAGTCATTGGTGTACAAAATGTACATTTTGCACATAAAATTAATGAAGGTGAGTATGAAACACCAATATTATATGAGGGAGTAAAGCAAATTGGAATAAAGCCTAAAACAGAAAATGTTCCAATTAATGGAGATAATAGACTTTTATATCAATTAAGTAATGTTCCAACCATTGAAGTGGATCTTTCAATGAATGATTTAACAGATGAACAAGAACATTATTTACTAGGACACGAATTAGATGAAACAGGAGGAATAATTTATAATAAATGCGATCATGCACCAATAGTTTCACTATTATTTGAATCTCCAAAGGCTAATGGGGAAATGAGATATTGTATATTATATGAAGGACAGTTCGAACCTTACAGCGAAGATATAAAAGGACAGGACGGAAAAACTACACCAGCAGTTAAAAAGTTAAAAGGTACATTTAGATCAACAGCAAATGGTCTTTATAAATATCAATTTGATAGCGATTCTAAAAATGTTACACAAGATAAGATAGATAATTTCTTTAAAAAAGTATATATACCTAAAAAGTTAATTAATAAAGAAACACCAGTTTCCACATCAAATACTGGATTAGGAGCATAGGAGGAATATAAATGAAAAGAAAATTTAAGCTAGGTAATGAAGAGTTAGAATTTGAAATGACTAATAAAACTATATTTGATATAGATGATAGATATGGTAATTATGGTATTGTTATAAACAGTTTAATGCAAGATGAAAAATTATATAATAATGCTTTAAAAATAATGTCTTGTTCTTGTGTTACAAGAGAATTAAGTGAAGATGAGATAATAGAAAAACTTACACCTAGACAATTAACACAAGAATTTATTAATTTTGTAATAGAACTTTATTTTGATTATGTTGGAATAAAACCAGAATTAAGTGAAGATGAGGATAAAAAAGAAACTAAAAAAAAAGAAATTTAGAAGATAAGCCGTTCGATATAAATAGGCTTTTTTTTATTGCAAAAACACAACTAAATTATAGTAGAGAAGAGTTCTTTAATGCTACTTTTAAAGAAATAGTAGATATGATTAATGAGCTTAACTCTTTCTATAATTTGGATGATAAAAAAGAAATTGAAGAACAAGAAACTAAGAAAGTATATATAGATCAAATCTCTTTCTTATAGATATTAAAAAAAGAAAGGGGGTAAATAATGAGTAATAATACAGAAAAAAGAATTACTGCCAAAATGGTGCTAGATGATAGTGGATATTCTAGTACATTAAAAGGAATAAATGCAGAATTAAAAAACAATCAATCAGCATTAAGAGCTACTCAATCAGGGCTTGAAGCATTTGGTAAGACTACAGAAAATGTAAGTAGAGTGCAAGAAAATTTACAAAAACAGATGGATTTGCAAACTAAAAAAGTAGAGTTATATAAGAGTAGTATAAATAAAGCTAATTCTACTTTGGAAAAAAGTATATCTGAGAGAAGTAAATTAAAGACAGCTATAGAACAAGAACAAGCTAAATTAGATAGCTTAAAGAGAACTTATGGTGAGAATAATGATGCTGTAAGAAATAGTGAAAAGAAACTTCAAGACTTACAGGAACAATATGATAAGACTGATAGAAGTATAGAAAATAATGCTAAAAGGATACAAAACTATGAAACTAATTTAAATAAAGCACAGGATCAAGTTAATAAAACTAAAAGTTCAATAGATAAATTTAATAAATCTTTAGAAAATGTAGATGGATTTAAAAGCACTAAAAAGAGATTAGAAGAAACAAGTGAAAGGTTTACTAAGTTTGGAGAAAAAGCTGAAGGACTTGGAAATAAATTAACTTTTGGAGTTACAATGCCAATTGGTATGGCAACAGCTGCAAGTTTTAAATTAGCAAGTGATTTAAATGAAAATGTAAATAAGACTGATGTTGTATTTAAAAATAATGCAGATACAGTTAAAAGTTGGAGTAAAACTTCATTACAATCTATGGGGATGTGTCAATCTAGTGCTTTAGAAATGGCTAGTAAATTTGGAGATATGTCAGTATCAATGGGATTAAATGCTAAACAAACTGTTAAATATTCTGAAGGATTAACTCAGTTAGCAGCAGATATGGCTTCATTTAAAAACATAAGTATTGAAAGAGCAGATGAAGCATTAACAGGAGTATATACAGGTGAAACAGAAGCTTTAAAAAGTCTTGGTATAGTAATGACACAAACTAATTTACAACGTTTTGCAGAAAGTAAAGGCATCCATAAAAAGATACAAGATATGAGCCAGGCAGAACAAGTCCAACTTAGATATAACTATGTAATGAGTGTAACCAAAGATGCACAAGGTGATTTTGCAAGAACATCAGATCAGGCAGCTAATGCTGGTAGAACTTTTAAAGAATCTACAAAAGAGTTAGGAGCAACAATAGGTACAGATTTATTACCTAAATTTACACCTTACATAAATCAAGCAAATGAAATTATAAAATCTTTAGCTGGAATGGATCAAGGAACTAGGGATTTAATAATAAAAACTGGTATGGCTGCTATGGCAGTCGGTCCCGTTGTTAGTGGAGTAGGTAAATTGTCTAAGGGTATAGGTGGAATTATAAAAGTTGGAAGTAAAGCGGGAGAAGTTCTAGGGTTATTTAGTACAGCTAGTAAAGTAGCAGGTATAGCAGCAGAAGTAACAACAGTAGCAGCTGGAGGATTAGGAGCTTCTTTAGCAGGAATTGCTTTGCCAGTTGTTGGAGTAGTTGCAGGGCTTGGAGCAGTTGGATTTGCAGCTTACAAAGCAAGTGAAAAATTAAACGAAAGTGCTACACCAGCAGTAGATCTATTTGCAGATAAAACAGTTGATGCTACAAAAAGAATAAAAAATGGAAATCAAGAAGTCCAGGCTGTTGTAGGAAGAACAACTGTTAAAATAAGTGAAGCAACTAAAAAGGCTGTAAAATCTTATTTAGATTTAGATAAAAAAGCTAGTAATTCACTTATGGATTTGAGAATGAATTCTGATAAGTTTACTAAAGATGCTAAGAATAAGATAATTAAAAACTTTACTGATATGAGTAAAAGAACTAGCAAATTAAGTAAAGAACAAAGGCAAAAAATGACACTTGATTTTAAGAAACTTGTTAGTGATACTGGTAATTTAAGTAAGAAAAATAAAGCTGAGATTATAAAGCAATATACAGCAATGGTTAATGGAACTAAGAAATTAAGTAAGAAACAAAAACTTCAACTTATAAAAGATTTTACTGATACTTTAAATAAGAGTACAGCTATTACCAAACAACAATCTAAGGCTTTACAAAAGCTTTATAAAGATATGGGAGATAAAATAAAACTTGGAATTAAGAAAAAACAAAGTGAACAACTTAAAGATTTACAAGATTATTTTGGAAAAAGCAATGCTTTAACAGTTAAAGAAGAAGCAGATATATTAAAGAAAACTAAGGATAGTTGGGATAAAAAGCGAGATACTGTAGATAAAATGCAAGAAAAGATAAATAAGATTATATCTAAAGCATCAGAAGAACATAGGCAAATAACAGATAAAGAAGCTAAAGAAATTGGTGATATTCAAAAGAAAATGAAAGAAAGTGCAATAAAAACTTTAAGTGATAATGAAGTTCAATCTAAAGTTATACTTGAAAGAATGAAAAGCTATGATGGCAATATAACAGCTCAACAAGCAAGTGAACATATTAAAGAACTTAATAGGCTTAGAGATGGTTCTGTTAAGGCAGCAAATGATGAATACAACAAAAGAATAGCAGAAGTTATACGAATGAGAGATGAAAGTAAAACAATAACTGCAGATCAAGCTGAAAAACTAATTAAAGAAGCTGAAAAACAAAGAGATGGAACAATTAAAGCAGCAGAAGCAACAAGAAAAGAATCTGTTGATAAAATTTTAAGCATGAATAAAGATATAGGACAAGATGTTGATACCACAACTGGGAACGTATTGAGTGCATGGCAAAAGTTTGCTAATTGGTGGGATAAATGGTTTCCACAGCCTAAAACACTTTCAGTGGAAGAAACAGGTAATTCTCCTAATATGTTTGCTAGAAGGCAATATGGGCATAACTGGACTGGTAACTCTTGGTTTAAAGGTGGATATACTACCCTTCATGAAAGAGGATATGAATTATATGATTTACCAGAAGGTACAAGAATATATAATCATGATTCCAGTGAAGCTATGGTAAAAGCTACTGCAGAAAAGACTGCTGAAATTGTTGCAGAAAATATATTGAATGGAATAAATTTAAACATTCCTAATAATAATATACCAAACATAACTATAAAATCAGATTTACATATAGGAAATTTAAATGAAGGTAAGAAAGAAGATTTAGAAAGAATGTTAGATAAAAGAGATAAAGAAGTAATAAATAAAGTAATAAAAGTTATTACAGAAAATATGAGTGTTAGATAAAAGGTTAGGAATAAAATCCTAGCCTTATTTTTTGCATAAGAAAGGAGAAATATAAATGAGTAAAAAACATGGATTAAGATATACAAAATTATATGGAGTATGGGGAATGATGAAACAAAGATGCTATAATTGTTGCAACAAGGATTATAAAGACTATGGAGCAAGAGAAATAAGGATATGTGATGAATGGAAGAATAATGTTAAAATATTTTATAATTGGGCAATTAATAATGGATATGAAGAAGGGTTAACATTAGATAGAATAAATCCAAATGGAAATTATGAGCCTAACAACTGTAGATGGATTACTAATGCAGAACAACAAAATAATAAAAGAAATACTATTCATGTATTATATAAAGATAAATTATTAACATTAACTGAATTAAGTAACATTACTAATATAAAAAGAGAAACTTTAGAAATGAGATATATAAGAGGGGATAGAGGAGAAAGATTAATAAGACCAGTTAGAAAAAGATGTGCTTAAAGTATTGAAGAAATAAATTTATAAGTATATAATAATGTTAATAAATAATAGTAATCTATGTTAATAAAGATAGAGTTTTTTTATAGTATAGAATATAGGCAAAAGATACTTAAATAGGGAGTTTGTAGTGTTTTGAACAATAACAATTCTCTACTAATAGTGAATTTATAGCAATTATTGCAGACAAGCTTCGTCTTAAAAATAAAGTTTCATAAATGGCTTGGTTGAGGGAAAGTTGATTTTATTTGTACCAATAAATAATTGAAAACACTCAAAAATTATTATATAAATGCAACTAAATAATATTTAAAAGATTAAAAAATACCTTCTATTTATTGAGTTTATAAACTTGATAGATAGGAGGTATTTTTTTATGCCATTAATTAAGAGTAAAAGATGTTATGCTGATATATTCAAGATTTTATAGACCATTGTACATTAAAAGGATTATTAAAGTAAATGATAGATACTAATATTTATAAATTCACTTTTTTGACTTTCTTGTAAATGTTTTCTTATTTATTTATAATTAAATTATACTTTATATAAAAATAATAAGGAGTTGAATAATATATGAAAGTAAGTAAAAAGAAAAAAATTATAATAGGAATAATTGCAGTTATTATAATTTTTATAGCATTTTCAGTTATTAAACATATTATATTTTTTAAACAGGATAGTATAAAATATTTAGAAAATTATAAGACAACGCATGATTATGAACAAACTGTACAAGAATTAAATAATTTATATACAGGGAAAGATCAAAATGAAAAACAAGAAGTGTATAATATTATTTTTAAAGATGAAATAGAACAAGCTAAGGCTAAACAAAAAATAGCTATTTCAGATTTAAAGATAATAAAAGATCCTTATAAAAACCAAGCAGAGTTTAAAATTGATAATCCAACCGATCAAGAAATTTTTTATATAGAATTAAATATAAATTATCTTGATAAAAATAAAAAAGTAATAAGTTCTGATTATACAAATGCTATGAGTATAGCACCACATAGTAAAAGGTTAAAGCAAGTATATCTTAATCCACCAGAAGGAACTAAGGGCATATCTGTAGAAATTACAAAAGTTAAATTTGAAAATTATTAGTATAATTTTTATTTAAAGGTCTCCATCTTATTTTGCTTTCCTTCAAGGTGGAATATTTTGCTACCAACTTCCAAGTTTTTAGAATTTAATATTTTTAATTTATTTACTGGGTATCTGTAAATATTTTATAAAATTTATGTAATTGTTTTCTTAGGGTGGAAGTATATGAGATGATATAGGTGATAACTAGAGAAGAATTATTAAAACAAGACACGATGAATTAATTAAAGTCTCAGAAAATGATATGGATAATTAATTAAAGAAAATTAGACAGGGTGAAATTCAAAACAATATTGCAAAAATTTCAATACATGATGAATATACAGACTATATTTTACAATAAGTAATTGATAAATATAAAAATAAATGTGAAATCATACTTTAGGACTTTGCATATAAATTTAAAAGATGTACTATAAGATACTTAGATTAATTTCTAGGTATCTTTTTTCAACTCAATGACAGTAGTAAAATTTTAAGTTCAATTCATTTACATTATGATATTCAATTTTCAATTTATTTTATTTTGTTTTAGTTTGCTAAAGTTTAAAATTGAAATTTTATTAAATATTATATAATTATTTATATAAATATATAGTTACAATTCATTACTTAATAGGTAAACAATTGAATTATATTTAAACATTTGTGTTATATTTAAACATTTTGTTATACCACTTGAATTTAAATAAATGTTTTTTTAATATAAAAATATAAAGGTATTTGGGAGGTAAACTTAATGAAGGTATCATTTCTTGACGAGAGTGGTAAAAAAACTTTTTTAGAAAAAGATTCAAAGGAGCTAGCAGATATTTTAAATTTAATAACAAGAGAAGGTATGGAACTTAAACTAGATTTTGGTAAAGATTGTTTTATACATGGATATGTTGTTAAAACAATGTATAATTATAATGAAGAAAAAAAAGAAGATATATTAAAAATATATATATCTGAAAGTTATAATAATATTAAATTAAATATAAATAAAGCAATAAAAGAGATTAACGAAAATATAGAGTATATAAAAGATTATATTTAAAAAAGGATGTATTTTAAGATACATCCTTTTTTAAATATAATTGATAAAAGTTTATCATTGTGTTGAAAAAAAATACATATATTCCTACAATAGTATTAAATTTATGTTATTTTATAAAATTTATTAAGCAAAAGTTTAAATTTTATATTAACAAATTATGAATAAAAATTTTAAATAAAATAAAACTTATCATATATAAACATAGATAAAATTCTTTTTAATAGCGATAATTAAAAAAGAATATTAAAATTATTAAAAAGTATATGATCTATATATAGACTTAAGGTTTAATAATAGAATAGTTAAAACTTTACCAATATTTTATGAATTAGTTATATGTAGTATAATAACAAATGTAATATAACTAATGATAGGGAGATGTATTTAAAGATATGAATACTTTAAATATGGGTTTAAATAAGAATTATAATCAAAATATACTTTGTGAAAAAAATGGAATATATGAAAATAAAGATGAAGAATATGATGAGTTTGCAAAAAGTATATTGTATTATTATGGAGATAAAGATAGTAACTTAGATACAAATAAAGATGAAGAATATGATGAATTTGCAAAAAGTATACTATATTATTATGATAATTAATAATAGATTTATAAGCTATTTAGAACTAATTTTTAATAAAAAAACACTTACCATTTATAATAATTTATATGGTAAGTGTTTTTTATTTTATTTATACGAATGCATAATTTTAATATATAATATAAGAAAATATACTTTTATATAAAATACTCTTAAATGATTATTAATAATTAAAATAAAAATAAAATATATAATTAAAAATACTTAATAATAAATTAATCTTTTGTTAAGGATTTCTAATTATAATATACTATAAAGTATTTATTATAATTAGAAATGGAGATACAAAAATGAAAGTAAAAAAATTAGCTGGAATAATAGCATTATCAGGAATAATAACTATTAGTAGTTCTATGATTGCCTTTGCAGATCAATTTAATGTTGTAACATTAGGAGCTAACTTAACAGAGCAACAAAAAGAAAGTATGCTTAAATATTTCAATGCTAAAGAAGGAACATATCAATTATTAACTATAAATAATAAAGAAGAAAGAGAAGCTCTTAAAGGAATAGCAACTCCAGCAGAAATTGGAAATAAAACTATATCCTGTGCATATGTACAACCAACAAAGGCTGGATCTGGAATAAATGTTAAAACTGCAAATTTAACATGGGTTACAGCTTCAATGATTTCAAATACATTAGTTACTGCTGGTATAAATGATGCAAATGTAATAGCTGCTGCCCCATTTCAAGTTTCAGGAACAGGTGCACTTACAGGAATATTAAAGGGTTTTGAAGATTCAACTGGTAAAAAATTAAATTCTGAAAAAAAAGAATTAGCTAATAAAGAATTAGTTACAACAGGGAATATAGCAAAAGATTCAAATATAGGTAAAAATAAAGCTGCTGCTGTTGTTAATGATGTAAAAACAGAAGTTATAAAAGATAAAGCTAAAACTCCAGAAGCAGTAAACAATATAATAAATAATGTAACAAATAATTATAATATTAAGCTTACACCAGAACAAGAAAAGGAATTAAAAAATTTAATGGTAGATATAGGTAAGCAAGATTATAATTATGATGACGTTAAAAAAACATTAAATGAAGTAGGAAATAATATTCAAGAAATATTGAAAAAGTCAGGAGAAACTGTTAAAGATTCAGGCTTTTTCCAAAATTTATGGGAAAATATAAAAAATTTATTTAGTGAAAACAAAGGTAATGAAACCTCAAGTAATGATATAATAAATCAAACTAATGATAAAGCATTAGGAAATAATACAGTTGTTACTGGAACTAATGAAAATATTGAACAAAATGCCAATGCTAATAATAGCAATAAAAAAACAGATGAAGAAAATCAAGGAGTATTTTCAAGATTTATTAATTGGCTTAAGGGAATTTTTAATTCAGATAATCAACAATAATTTAAAGCAATTAAATGATTATATTTATTATAATGTACAAATCTTAGAAGAAGTAATACAATTATTATAAATAATAAATTGTAAAGGAGAAAGTAAATGGATTTAAAAGAAAATATACTAAATGAAGAACTTAAGTATGAAGGAAATTTTCTTAAATTTGTAAGTATAGATGTAGAATTACCTGATGGAAATAAAGGGAATAGAGATGTTATAAGACATCCAGGAGCTTCTGCTATATTAGCTTTCTTAGATTCTGAAACAGTTTTACTTGTAGAACAGTTTAGGGTAGCTTTAAATAAAGTATTACTTGAGATTCCAGCAGGAAAGCTAGAAAAAGGGGAAGATCCAAAGGTTTGTGCATCTAGGGAATTAGAAGAAGAAACTGGATATAAATCAGATAATATAGAATATCTAGGAACGATAGCAACAGGTGCAGGATTTACTGATGAGCAAATACGTATATTTAAAGCAACTAATCTTTATAAAGGAATTAAGTGTGGAGATGAAGATGAATTTATAGAAGTTAAGCCATACAAAATAAAAGAAATAAAAGAAATGATTAAAGATGGTAGAATTATAGATACAAAAACTATATCAGCTTTTATGTATTTGTAAATTTAAAAATGAATAATAAAAAAGAAGCAATTTTTATAAAAAATTGCTTCTTTTTTGTTTATTTACATATTTACCCTTAGGTTATAAGAATAAATTTAAGTTTAATATCATAATATTATTTATAACAACTTTAGGAGGATAGAAAGATGAATGTTTTGGCTAAAAAAGTAAGAGAGACTTTTGAAGGACAAAAGTTATATTATTTATTAGTATTACTATTTTTTTGTGTTGGAATTGTTCTTGGTATTTATGCAGTAAAGTACATGAATTCTACAGATAGACAAGACTTAACTAATTATTATACAAGCTTTATAAATAGTATTGGAAAGAAACCAATAGACTATGGAATCTTATTATTAGAAGTTGTTAAAAAAAATATAATTTTAATATTTCCTATAATGATTTTTAGTTTCACTTTTTTTGGTGCTCCAATAATATTAATAATAGATTTAATTAAGGGATTTACAATAGGATATACATTTACATTTTTACTAACTACTTTTAATGGAAAGGGACTATTAATTGCTTTAAGCTCTTTAATACCACAAAATATAATTTATATTCCAAGCATTATTGCTCTTAGCATAATAGCCATTAGCATTTCAACTATAAAATTCAAAGAAAAATTTATAAAGAAAACTCATATAAAAAATTTAATATTTTATAAAGGGGGACTTAATATAATAATAATATTGCTATGTATAATGGTATTAGGAATAGTTGTAGAAACATATATTTCTCCTTTTATTATTAAATTTATAGTAACTAATTTTTATATGTAAAAAAGAGGAGATAGAAAGAAACTTAGAAGGAAATTAAATAAAAATGTCGAATATAATAATTAGCAATGGTGTAGGAGAGAATAATGTTAGAAATTATTGAGAGTTATAAGGAGTACTTACGAAATAATGAAAAAAGTGAAAACACTGTATATGCTTATGTCACTGATGTAAATTTATTTGTAAAATTTCTTAAAATTAAAAATATAGAAGTTTATAAAGCAGATAGTGAATCAATTACAGCTTATATTAAAAATTTATTAAGTGAGGGAAAATCAGAAAGGTCAATAAATCGTATTGTAATAAGTTTAAGAAGTTTTTATGGATATTTAAAAAATCAAGGGAAAATAATAGATATTCCTAAAATCAAATATAAGAGCAGTAAATCTAACAAAAAATTACCTCAAATTCTTACTATAGATGAAGTTGATAGAATAATAAAATCTGTAGATAAAAATGGAGTTAAAGGTATAAGAGATAATGCTTTACTGGAACTTATGTATGCAACAGGAATGAAAGTTTCAGAACTTATTTCTTTAAATGTAGAAGATGTGAATTTGGATCTTTCTTTTGTAAAATGTACTGATAATAAACACTATGAAAGATTAATTCCAATAGGAAGGAGTGCAGCAAAAGCATTAGAAGAATATCTTTTAATTAGAGGAGAAGTTGCAGAAACTGGAGTTAATACTTTATTTGTTAATTTAAATGGTAAAGGATTAACTAGACAAGGCATATGGAGAATTGTAAAGGAGTACTCTCATAGAGCTGGAATAAAAAAAGATGTAAATCTTAATACATTCAGACATTCATTTGCTGTTCATATGCTTCAAAATGGAGCAAATGTTAGAGCTGTACAAAAGCTTTTAGGAAATCAAGTATTAACTTATATGGATACTTATTATGAAATAATAAATAGCGATAAGATTAATTTAGTCTATAAAAATGCTCATCCTAGGGCATAATTATATAATATAACAAAAGATGAAAAAGTAGTTTCGAAAGGAGAATAATTATGAAAAGAGCAATATTAGTAGTATTAGACAGTGTAGGTGTAGGAGAGCTTAAAGATGCAAATTTGTATGGAGATGTAGGAAGTCATACATTTGACAACACTTATAAAGCATGCGGTGGATTAAGTTTACCTAATTTACAAAAACTTGGTTTTGGAAATATTGAAGGGGTAGAAACATTAGATAAAGTTTCAAATCCACTTGCAGGCTTTGGTAAATCTAAAGAAGAATCAAAAGGAAAAGATACTGTTACAGGTCATTGGGAAATAGGAGGAGTTGTACTTAAAACACCTTTAAATACTTATCCAGATGGCTTTTCAAAAGAAATTATAGATGAATTTATGGAAAAGGCAGGAGTTAAAGGAGTACTTGGAAATAAAGTAGCTTCAGGAACTGCAATAATTGAAGAACTTGGAGAAGAACATATTAAAACAGGATTCCCAATAATATATACTTCAGCAGATAGTGTATTCCAAATTGCTGCACATGAAGATGTAATTCCTCTTGATAAATTATATGAAATGTGTGAAGTAGCTAGAAAAATGTTAGTTGGAGATAATGTTGTTGGTAGAGTTATAGCTAGACCATTTATTGGAGAAGTAGGAAACTTTACAAGAACTCCAAACAGAAGAGATTATGCTTTAGATCCATTTTCAAAAACTATGCTAGAATACATAAAGGAAAATGGATTAAGTGTGGCTGCTGTAGGTAAAATAGAAGATATATACAATAAAAAGGGAATTACAGATGCAGTTCATACAAAAGGAAATATGGATGGAGTTGATAAAACTCTAGAATATATGGATACAATAAAGAATGGATTAATATTTACTAATTTAGTAGATTTTGATATGTTATATGGACATAGAAATAATCCAGAAGGTTATGGAAAAGCAATTGAAGATTTTGATAATAGACTTCCAGAAATATTAGAAAAAATGACTGATGAAGATCTATTAATAATTACAGCAGATCATGGATGTGATCCAACAACAGAAAGTACAGATCATTCAAGGGAGTATATTCCAATAATCGCATACAATAAAAAAATGAAAAAAGGAGTTAATATAGGTATTAGAAATACTTTCTCTGATATAGGAAAGAGTATATTAACTCATTTAGATGTTGAAAATGATTTACATGGAGAAGATTTTTCTAAAATTTTATTTGAATAAATGGGATAACTAAGGAGGCGTTTATCTATGAGAATGTATGATATAATCTTAAAAAAGAGGAAGGGCTTAGAATTAACAAAGGAAGAAATTGATTTCTTTGTTCAAGGATATACAAAGGGTGAAATCCCAGATTATCAAGCTTCAGCACTTTTAATGGCAATCTTCTTTAATAAGATGAATAAAAGGGAAACTGCTGATTTAACAATGTCTATGGTTCATTCAGGAGACACTTTAAATCTTTCAAAAATAAAAGGGGTAAAGGTAGATAAACATTCAACAGGTGGAGTTGGAGATAAAACATCAATATGTTTAGCACCTCTTGTTGCAAGTTGTGATGTTCCAGTTGCAAAAATGTCAGGTAGAGGACTTGGTCATACTGGTGGAACAATAGATAAATTAGAAGCTTTTAAAGGTTTTACAGTTCAACTTACAGAGGAAGATTTCATAAAAAATGTAAATGATATTAAGATAGCTTTAGCAGCTCAAACTGGACATTTAGCACCAGCTGATAAAAAGATATATGCCCTTAGAGATGTTACAGCAACAGTTGATAATATGTCACTTATAGCTTCAAGTATAATGAGTAAAAAAATTGCTTCAGGTTCTGATGCTATAGTTCTTGATGTAAAAGTTGGAGATGGAGCATTTATGAAAACTCCAGAAGATGCAAAAGAATTAGCAAGGGAAATGGTTGACATTGGCAATAATGTTGGAAGAAAAACAATAGCTGTTATTTCAGATATGGACCAACCTTTAGGATTTGCAATTGGAAATGCTTTAGAAGTTATTGAAGCTATAGAACTTTTAAAAGGAAATGGACCTAAAGATTTATTAGAATTAACACTAACTTTAGGTAGCAATATGCTTGTTCTTTCAGGAAAAGTTAAAGATGAAGAAGAAGGAAGAGCACTTTTACTTGAAAATATAAACAATGGAAAGGCTGTACAAAAGTTAAAAGAATTTGTTAAAGCTCAAGGTGGAGATGAATCTTTTGTAGATGATTATGAAAAATTCCCTACAGCTAAACATATTATAGAAGTTAAATCTGAAAAAGAAGGGTACATTAATAAAATACATGCTGAGAAGCTAGGACTTATTGCTATGGAACTTGGTGCTGGTAGAGCAACTAAAGAAAGTACTATTGATTTAGCAGTAGGAATGAAACTTACTAAAAAGCGTGGAGATAAAGTAGAAAAAGGCGATGTTATTGCTTATGTTTATGCAAATGATTTAGACAAAGCAGAAAAAGCAAAGAAAGATTTACTTGAAAATATAATAATAGAAGAATCAAAGGGAAAAGATTTACCTTTAATATATGATATTATAAAATAAGAAATATAAAAATAAGCTATACATTTGTTAATGTGTAGCTTATTTTTTTTATTAAATTAAAATAATATATTTTATTATAAATTAGATTATATATATAAAATTAAAATTGGCTTTTTAATACATATTATGAAATAAATAAGCAGAGTTATATTTTCTATAAATGGTAATACTAATTTTGAGAGGAGGATAATTATTATGAAAAAAATTTATAGAAAATTAGTTAAAATAATAAGTATGACTTTATTAGTTTTCATGTTACCATTGTCATCTATTCAAGTTTTTGCAAAAGGAGAAGATAAGAATGAAAATCAAATAGAAGCTAAATCAGCTCTACTTATGGAACCTAAAACAGGTAAAATAATATATGAAAAAAATTCAGATGAAAAGTTTGCACCAGCTTCTGTAACTAAAATTATGACAATGTTACTAGCGATTGAAGCTGTAGATAATGGAAAAATAAAACTTAATGACAAAATAACCTGTAGTGAAAATGCAAAGAAAATGGGCGGAAGCACTATGCTTTTAGATACAGGAGAAGTTAGAACTGTTGAGGAAATCCTTAAAGGAATAGCTATTGCTTCAGGTAATGATGCAGCAGTTGCAATGGCAGAATATTTAGGTGGAACTGAATCAGATTTTGTTCAATTAATGAATAAAAGAGCACAAGAACTTGGAATGAAAAATACAACTTTTAAAAATTGCACAGGTCTTCCAGCTGAAGGACATTTGTCAACTGCTAAAGATATAGCATTAATGTCAATGGAATTACTAAAACATGAAAAAATATTAAAATATACAGGAACTTATATGGATACAGTTTCAGAAGGAAGAAAATCTCCAATTGAACTTGTAAATCATAATAAACTTGTGAGATTTTTTAAAGGTTGTGATGGATTAAAAACAGGTTATACAAAAGAGGCTAAGTATTGTATATCTGCAACTGCAACAAGAAATGGAGTTAGAATGCTTACTGTAATTATGGGGGCGCCAACTTTTAAAATAAGAAATAGAGATGCTAGTATATTATTAAACCATGGTTTTTCTAAATTTGAAAGTAAGAAGGTATTATCAAAAGATGAGGAAATAAGTAAAGTTTATATGGGTGAAAATACTGATAAGTATTTTATTGCAAAAGCTAAAGATAATTTAAATATAATTTTAGAAAAAGGCCAAAATGGAAAAATTGAAAATAAAATTAATATTAAAGAAATAAAAAATAAATATAATAGCGGAGATATTGTAGGTAAATGTGAAGTATATATGGGAAAAGAAAAATTAGGTGAAGTTGATATATATACTGATAGGGATATAAAAAAAGATAATGTATTTGAAAAAATTAAGTTTAAAGTTAAACATATTTTTAATAAAGAAAATAAATAATAAAAATATAAGGGAATCATACAAATTGTATGGTTCCCTTAAAATTTAATTTAAAAACTACATTATTTAGTGTATAATTAAAATGTTGTTTTAGCGTTGAAAGGTGGGATGAAAATGGAATTACCTAAGATAAAAGTATCTAATTTTGAGGGTCCCTTTGACTTACTTTTACATCTTATTAAAAAGAATAAAATGAATATATACAATATAGAAATATATAAAATAACAAATCAGTATTTAGAATATTTAGATACTATGAAAGAAATGGATCTTGAAATAACATCAGAATTTATAGTAATTGCAGCTACACTAATAGAAATAAAGTCAAAAAGCCTTTTACCTAAAACTAAGGTTTTAGAAGAAAGTGAAGAGGATATAGAAAAAAAACTTGTTGAAAAACTTATTTTATATAAAAAAATTAAAGCATCTACAGAATATTTTAAATCAATATCTTTGGGAATAGGTAGTACTTATTCAAAAAAACCAGAAATAATTGAAGAAGAAAAAGAAAGTAAAGTCAATAATGATGACATATTTAAAAATATTACATTAGTTGACCTTTATAATATATATAACAAAATACTAGAAAATTATATTAATAAACAAAATAAGGGCAATGTAATACAGAAAAATATAAGAGTTGACCTTTATAAAGTTGAAGATAAATATGATTATTTACTTGAAAAAATTAAAGATTGCAAAATACAACAATTTAATAACATCATGAAAGAATGTGAGTGTAAACTTGAGTGTGTTGTAACATTTTTGGCTTTACTTGAACTTATAAAACAAAGAGAAGTTAAAGTTTACCAAACAGAAAATTTTAGTGATATTATTATTAAAAGGTGTGATGAAGATGGAAATGACTAATATAGATAAATTCAAAAATATGGACTATTCTAATAAGGAATCTTTAAAAGCTGCAATTGAAGCAGTACTATTTGTAACTGGAGAACCACTCTCTTTAAGAGATATAGCTATTAATTTAGAAATAACTCCAAAATATGCAGAAGAAATTTTGGGAGAAATGATGTTAGATTATGAAGTATCAAATAGAGGTATAAAACTTATTACATTAAATGGTTCATATCAATTAGTAACTAAAAGAGAATATAGTGACTATATTCAGAAATTATTAAAGAAAAATAGAAGACAATCATTAAGTCAAGCCTCATTAGAAAGTCTTGCAATAATATGTTATAAGCAACCTATTACAAGAGTTGATATTGATGAAATAAGAGGGGTTAAATCTGATAGTGCAATTCAAAAATTAATAGAAAGAGAGCTTATTTGTGAAGTTGGTAGACTTGAAGTTCCTGGAAGACCTATTCTTTATGGAACAACAGATGAATTTTTAAGGCAGTTTGGCTTATCTGGCCTTGATGAGTTACCTTCTTTAGATTTATTTCAGGAAGAAACAGAAGAAAATGAGGTTGTATTAGATACTACTAACAGTTAAAAGGCATTGCTATATAAAATGTATAGCAATGCCTTCTTTTTAGTTACTTTATGTCATGGCCATTACAATTTGATGTAAAGTAACTATCATCTATTTTATTGGAAGTACTATTTTCGAAACTATGTTTACCATTTTTACATTCTTTATCTCCCATAGTACTATTAAATGCATCTTTTAATATTTCAATTATTTGAGGAACTGTATCAACAATTCTATCATAAGTTGTATTTTGTTCTACTGGTAAAAGTCTAACTGAATTTTCTCTAACCACAAGAAAAGCTACTGGTTTAACAGAGACTCCAGCTCCAGAACCTCCACCAAAAGGATAAGAAGTTTCATCTGAATTATTAGAAAATTTATTTTCAGAGTCAAACTCACTTCCTCCAGATGCAAATCCAAAGGATACTTTTGATATAGGAATAATATATGTTCCATCTCTTGTTTCAACAGCATCGCCAATAATAGTATTTACATCAACCATATCTCTTATACTTTCCATAGTGCTTTTCATTAAATTTTCAATTGGATGTTCTCTAGTCATAAATTTCCCTTAAAAGGGACACCTCCTTGGCTTTTAAAATTGATTTTATAAATAGCATTAATATATAAATAATTTGCCCCAATGAAATAAAGATTATACTTTTATAATTAAATGTTAATATTTTTGTATCTTTAAATATAGGATTTAGTGAAAATTTAGATTTCTTTACATTAAAAAATACGATTAATATTTTATAAATAAATGGGGAAATAGAAGCTATAACACCATAAAAAATTGCTGTATTATAGGAATCCCCTAATGAGTAATTTAAAAATCCATTTAGTTTTATTGTTGGTTTAAACTTAGACTTATTTAAATTTCTAATTAAGATTTTAAATAAATCCTTTGATAAATAATAATTTTTTAAAGTTTCGTTTAATGATTTTTTATCTATATCATTAATTATATTTTTAAGTTTATTTAAAACTTTATGTTTTTTTTCTCCATTTAATTTTGAAATTATTTTGTATTTATATAATTTTATATAATAATCTTTATCAGAATAGAAAATACTAATTTTAATAGGAATTGGAACTAAAAAAATTATAATTACAATAATTAATAACAAAAATAAGTTCATTTCTATCCTCCCTTTAATGATATTATTACCAAGAATAAGGAAAAATATACTACATAATGAAATGGTATATTAAAAAGAATTTATTGCAAAATAATATTGAGGTGATTTTATGAGAAAATTTAAACATTACTTAATGTTTATACCTATAGTTTGTTTAATATTTAATATGTCAACTATTAAAGCTTTTGCTTCAAATAATAAATTTAGGGTTTCAGCTAGAAATGCTATTGCAATAGAAGGGGATAGCGGACAAATACTTTTTGAGCAAAATGCTTTTGAAGTTGTACCTATGGCAAGTACTACTAAAGTTTTGACAGCATTGGTAGCAATAGAAAATGGAGATTTAAATAAAAAAATTATTATTTCAAAAAATGCAGCTTCTGTTAGGGGATCTAAAGTAGGATATAAGGTTAATGAAGAAATAACAATTAAAGAACTTTTATATGGTCTTATGTATAGGTCAGGAAATGATGCTGCAATAGCATTAGCAGAAGGTATAGGAGGGTCTGTTGAAGGATTTTCAGAAATTATGAATCATTTTGCAAAAGGAATTGGAATAATTGATTCACACTTCCAAACCCCTCATGGATTAGATAAAGAAGATCATTATTCATCAGCATATGATTTAGCTATTTTAACATCTAAAGCAATGAAATATGATTTATTTAGAGAAATAGTTGGGAGTAAAGAAATAAAAAAGGAAAAATATAATTTTACAAGAGATTATAATAATATAAATAAAATACTTTGGAAAATACCTGGAGCTAATGGAGTAAAGACTGGATATACAGGAGGAGCTGGAAAATGCTTAATTTCCTCTATAAATTATAAAGGAAAAGATATAATAATTGTTGTTTTAAATTGTCCAGATAGGTGGAATCAAACAGAAAAAATATTTAATAACATAAAAGATAAATATGCATTTAGTTCTAATATGACTAGGGATCTTTTGTTAAAAGAAGGAAATAACATTTTAAGTTCAATTGTAAAGGATGAAAAAATAACAAATGCTTTTTCTAAAGATAATACTCAATATGAAATTGATGTATTTAAGCCATATATAGATATAAAAGAAGGGGAAGTAATTGGTGCTTTTAAGATACAAGAAAACAATAAAAAGAAGATGGAACATCCATTAAAGTCATTAAAAGATATAACAAATGAGGATGCAACAAATATACTTCAAATTAAATAAAAGATTTTGATTATAATTGTGAACAATTTACTTTTATAAAAATATTCTAATATAAGGATTAATTTTTTAGGAGAAAAAATGATTAGAGAAGCAACTGATTGTATTGATGCAGGAAGCGAATTTTGTCCTTGTAAGTTAGCAGAAAATGGAGAATGTATAATTTGTTCTCAGATGCATGGAGAATGTTTTTGCGATTGTTCAAATTGGAAAGGAGTATGTATATATCAAGAGTTTTTTAATAATGGAATGAAAGCTAAAGAGGGGAGAGAGAAGTATCCTTGCAAAATATTAGATATTAAAAACTATGATAATAGTGTAATTGTTTTGAAATTCAAAACTGTTCACAAATTAACATTAGATTTAGTTAAGCCTGGAAGTTATATTTTTATATGTCCCGATGAAGATAAATATTTTGATATGCCTATTTCAGTTTTAGAATCAAATATTACCGAAAATAGTATTACTGTAGCAGTAGAAATTAGGGGGGTAAAAACTAAAAAATTATTAGAATTTAATATTGGAGATAAAATTTATATAAGAGCACCATATTGGAATGGAATTTTTGGTATAAAAAATATAGAAAAACAAAATAGAAGTAAGTGCTTAGTTTTAGGAAGAGGAATAGGAATAGCTCCAATGGTTCCTGTAATGCGCAAGTTGATATTACAAGGGTGTAGTGTAGAAACTTTTGTAGATTATGGAGGACTTAAAAAAGGATTTTTAGATGAGTTTTTAGAAAAATATGATGTAAAAAATACTTCTAAAAGTATGCTAGAAAAAGGAGAGCTATCAAAAGAATGTAAGGATATTATTAATAAAAGTATTGAAAATGAAGTTTTATATATTCATATAGCTGGAGCTGATATATTAACTTTAAAGGTAATAGAATATTTGGATAGTTTAAATAGAAATGATATTTTATTGTCATGCTGCAATAACTTTAAAATGTGTTGCGGAGAAGGAATATGCGGTGCATGTACAGCAAGATATAAAGGTCATAAAGTTAAAAGGTTTTGTAAGGTTCAAACAGATCCTAGAAGTATATTTGAAGAAAGGAGATTAATATGAGGATAGTTATTATTGGTGGTGGATGGTCAGGTGTTGCAACCCAGTTCAAATTATATCATTAAATATTATTTGAACTGAGTTATTACCATCAAATTTAATTTCTTTTATTACTTCTTTTACAAAATTTTGTTTTTCTGTTATTGGTAGTTCATTTAAAATAATTAATATATATTTAAGTTTAGTTTGAAAATAATCTAAAGAATAGTTCTGATTTTTATTTAACATTAAGTTTTTTTCTAAATTCATTATATTTTTATCTATGGTACGATTTTCATCACATATATTATTAATTTTATTATTAATTATTTTTAAAGCATCTCCATTTAAAATAGAAATTTTATTAGTTAAAGAATCTATTTTAGATTTATTTGATTTTAGTTTATTTTTTAAATTTGCTAATTCTTTTTTATAATTATTATTATTTACATTAATATATTTATTTAATAAATTTTTATTTAAAGAGATTTTTATTAAAACATCTAAAACTTTTTCTTCCAAAACAGAGGCTCTAATAGAGCTTGAATTACAATTTATTGATTTATTTTTTTTACCAGAACATTTAAAATAAAAAGACTTATCCCCATTTTTTTTAGTATAACTATAAGTTAAAAACATTTTACTACCACATTTACAGGTAACTAAATGAGCTAAAAAAGAATTATTAGATATTCTAGGTCTACCAATTAAGGCTCGTTTTTTTAAGTTTTCATTTGCTTTTATCCAGGTTAGAGAATCAACGATTCCTTCATGAACACTTACTGATACAAATTTATCAGGAGAATTATATAATTTCTTACCATTTCTTTTTGGTCTTCTTCCATAAGATAAAAATCCTTTCCCATTAATATCACCGTATACTTTATAACCTATATTTTCTAAATAATGTTTAGCCTCTAAATCTGATTTAATATAAGTTGGATTAGCAATTATATTAGAAATTGTTTTACTACTTATATTTAGTTTTTTACCTATTTGATAAGTTGTAAAATTATCACTTGCAAGTTTAAATATTTTTTCTATTATTTCTTTTTTATTCTCTAATAACTTAAGATAAGTAATTTTTTTACCATTTATATATTTACTTTCACTAATATAGCCACTAGGAGGTGTACCACCGCTCCATCTTCCAAGTTTAGCAAGCTCATTCATATTATCTTTAATTCGTTCTCTTATATTTTCTCTCTCCATATCAGCAAAACCTGCAAGAATAGTCATCATCATTCTACCAATAGGAGTAGTAGCATCAAATCCTTCTGTTATACTTACTAATTTAATATTATTTTTTTCTAATTCATTGTATATATTAAAAAAATCAGTTATATTTCTAGCAATTCTATCTATTTTATAAATTCCTATAATATCAAATTTCTTTAGTCTAGAGAATTTCATCATATTTTGAAAGGCAGGTCTATTAGTATTTCCACCACTAAATCCTTCATCAACAAAGATTTCAAAGTTACAATTACTATATTTGTTAGAAAAATAATTTTTACATAAATTTATTTGATTTTTTATACTTTCTCCAGTATCAGTTTCTTTAGACTTCCTTGAATATATAGCAATTTTTTTCATTTTAACCTCCTATTAGTAAAGTTTATTCTATTTTCAATAATTATATTATTAAAAAATTTTAGTCTAAATTAGTAACAAAATATAAAAATAATCATAATATAATTAATATTAAAAGATTTATTTTAGGAGTAATAATATTTATGAAAAGAGAGCTAAATGTTAATTATGTATTTTTAAAAAATACAAATTTAATATTTACAAAAGCATTATTAAATATATATGAAAGAAATAAAGAATATATTGATAAAAGATTTTTAGAATTAAAAAATAAAGAAAATATATAGAACTTATAAAAATAACACCCTACAAAAAATTGTAGGGTGTTATTTTTATAAGTTCTATTCTGTTTTTGCTTCTTCTTCCTTTTCAGGTCTGTTATATTTTTTAGTAAATAATATTAGTAATACTATACTACATAATAAATATACTGTACCTGCTATATAGTAAGCTGTACCATAACCATCAGGAGTTGTAAATAAAACATATCTTCCAAATATTCCAGTCAAAATTCCAACTATAGAATTTGTAACTAAAATAAGAGAATTATATGCTGGAACTAAATTTTTTGGAACAAATGTTAATGGTAAAGAAAGTTCAATTGGACCAGAAGCATTTGCAATTCCAGATCTAAAGAATAGAATAATTCCAATTGCCCAAGAAACGTTAGCACCAAACATAGCACCATGTGGCATTATAAACATTATAGGAACACATAGTATTGTAGCTACTGCTATTGTAACTATTGCTCCTAATTTTTTCTCAAGCCAAGGAGTGCAAAAATATCCTAAAACCATTGCAATTGTTGAGAATGTTATTATTGTTGAAACAACACCTCTACTAATATGTAGAAAATCATTTAAATAAATTGGGAAATAAGGAGTTACAAGTAAAGCACCAAATCTTATAATACTAAATATAACTACCCACATAATGACATATTTATTTGCAAATAGTTTAAAGTCAAACTTTTTCTTAGATTTTCTTTCAGAAATTTCTGCTTCTGTTTCTTGATAGTCTTGAACTTGTTCTTTTAAGAAGAATAAAAAGAATAAAGAAATAATTGTTAAAATAACTGCTATCCATAAAACAAATTTATATGATGAAGTATAAGCTGATAATTGCATAGGATTTAATTCGTTTTGATGTTCAGATAAAAGAGCTGCTTGATCATAGGAAATTTTTAAATTTTTACTAAATTTCCAAACAACTATTTTACCATTAAAAAATGTTAATATAGATTGGCTAATTAAATTACAGTACATTACTCTTGAGAACATAGATGTTCGTTCTTCTATAGGAGTATATGATGTAAACATTAAAGGGTATATACAATCATACATTGCAGCACCTATATTTATAAGAATATTAGCAATTAATATGATTGTTGGATTTTTACTATATATACATGCAAATAATCCTAATAATAAAATTATTGGTGATCCAATAGCTATTTTTTTATAACCAATTTTACTTGTAAATAATAATATAATGGCTATGGCAAATGTTGCTATTGATGCATAAGCTGGAAGGGCTTTAACTACATCTGGAACAGTGATGTTTAAGTAGGAAACGAAAGAATCATTTGTTATTCCTGTTACTGCACCCATAAAAATATAACTTATTATAAAAATAGCACAGTTATATTTCCATCTCTTATCCCAATTTTCATCTTTGCTTGTTATTAAATTTAACAATGTATCGTTCATTAATATTCCTCCTTTGTTTATGTATATGTTTACAATACAATAATAGTATTAATTTCCTTAATAATCCACATTGATAAAAATACATTATTGAATTTTTTTATAATAATATAGATAATTAATTAAAAAAAACTAGTTATTTATCTTAAATAATAAATAAAAGTATATATTAAGATGAATTTTAATAAACTTTGTATTTTAAGTAATAAATTTGAACAAATTAAAAATTAAAATATATTGATTTTTTACCTATAATATGCTTATAAAAAAGATAATTAAAATGAAAAAAAATAATAAATTTAGTAAATTTTTTGTGATATTATATTAATAAAATTTACTAAATTTTAATGTAATTTTAAGTAAGTAGCTGTTGCAGCAGCCATAACTGCAAAAAAAGCAGGAGCTGAAGTATTATTATTTGAAAAGACAGATTTACTTCTTGGACTTGGAAATGTGGGAGGTATAATGAGAAACAATGGAAGATTTACAGCTTCAGAAGAACTTATAGCTTTAGGCGCAGGGGATTTAATAAAAATAACTGATGAAAATTCAAGACATAAAAATATAGATTTTCCAGGACACAAGCATGCAAGCCTTTATGATGTAAATATAATAGAAGGAGCAGTAAAGGAATATTTAAAAGATCTAGGAATAGAAATTTTTATGGAAACTCGTGTTAAAGATGTAGATTTTGATGGTAAGAAAATTAAAGGAATAATTTTAGCAGATGATACTTATATTTCAGGAGATGTATTTGTAGAGACAACTGGATCAACAGGACCTATGGGTAATTGTTTAAGATATGGAAATGGATGTTCAATGTGCATTTTAAGATGCCCAGCTTTTGGTCCAAGAATAAGTGTAAGTGAAAGATGTAATGTTAGAGATATTCAAGGAGAAAGAAATGGTGATGAACTTGGTGCCTTTTCAGGATCTTGTAAGCTTACAAAGGAAAGTTTATCAAAAGATTTAAGGGAAGAGTTAGATAAAAATGGAGTAGTAATATTAAAAATTCCTAAGGAAGATATTAATTATGATAAATTAAATAGTAAAGTATGTCAGCAATATGCATTGAGAGAGTTTGCTGAAAATATAATATTACTTGATACTGGACATGCCGTGTACGTAAAAGGACAACTTTTCAAGCTGCCTTTTACAACTACTATCTAAATTTAAAGGACTTATCTTTTCAATAGATCCAACAAAATTAATTTTTATTTTATATTTATTATCATCTTCTTTATAATAATAAATACTATCTATTAATGCATTTATTATTTGTTTTTGTTCTTCATGACTAATTTTATCAATAAAGGAACATTTATTCAATAAAGATTCTATAAAAGATATTTCTAGTGATGAATTTTCTATTTTAATTTTTTCTTTATTTAAAGTTTCTATTTTATTTTCTATATCAATACATTCCTTCTTTAAGATAGAAATTTTCTCAAATAATATATCTGTTAAGAGATTTTTGTCATCATGAGAAAGTTTATCTACTAAAATATTAATTTGTTGTTTTTTATCTTCTAATGACTTATTTAAAGAAAGTAGTTCTATAGATTTATTAGCTTCTTTTTTATATTTTATTTTCACAGAATTTATAAACTCTTTTTTATTATAGCTTAAATCTTTTAAGGCTTTTAAAACTAAAGATTCTATTTCAGATAACTTTACATTATCAATACTACATAAAGCTTTTCTTGATTTTTTCTTTAAGGAGCATACATAATAAAATAACTTTTCTCCAGTTTTAACTGATGTCTTTCCATGTTGTATAATCATACGGCTACCACAATTTCCACAATATAATTTTCCAACTAAAAGAGCATTATGAGTTTTACCTAATCTAGGAAATGTAGATTTATTTTTATCAAATTGTAATTGAACTTTAAGCCAAAGTTTATCATCTAAATATCCAATTACATTACTTACAGAAGCAATACGTTCAGATATATCTTTATTTGCTTTAGTAAGTTTACCTTTCTTGACTATACTTTCAGTTTTATTATAAGTTAATAGAGAGTGAATATTATCTGGTTCACCATATATGGTCCAGTTATTATTTTTAAGATAAGTAGTCACGTTTTCTGTTGATTTAACATATATAGGATTTTGTAAAATGATTTTCAATGTACTTTTTTCAAATAACTTTCCACTATGAGATCTTATGTTATTTTCATGAGTATATACTTCTAATTTATGAAGGCTACCAAGCTCTAAATATTTTTCATATAAAAATTTAACAAACTCAATTTCTTTTTCATCATGCTCTAATATAGTTTGTTGTCTTTTAACTCCATTATCATCTAAGTAAAATGTTTTTTTAGATTTAAATCCTACTGGTATTTTACCACCTGTCCACTTACCATTCTTAGCCATCTCAAGCATATTATCTTTAATACGTTCAGCTATAGTTTCTCTTTCTAATTGAGCGAATACAGAAGCAATATAGATCATAGCTCTACCCATAGGAGTTGAAGTATCAAATTGTTCTTTTATAGAAATAAAATCAACTTTATATTCTTGTAAAGTATCAAGAACAGAAGAGAAGTCAGAAACATTTCTACTGATTCTATCTAATCTATAGCAAATTAATAAATTTATTTTTTTATGTTTAATATCGTTCATTAATTGTTTAAATTGAGGTCTATTTATATTTCCACCACTAAAGCCTTCATCTTCATATATAATGAATTCAACATCTTTAGAAATAAAGTTCTTAACATGCTCTTTGCACATTTCTATTTGATTTTCTATTGAATCACCTTTACCAGTAAACTTTGATTTCCTTGAATATATAGCTACCTTTTTCAAATTAATCCCTCCTTATAAAATTATATTGTAAAGTATTAGAATTTATTTACGAATATATGTTCTTATATATTTAAAAAATAAACAGTTAAATAATTAACTGCTATTTTATAAAGCTTTACCAATAAATAGATTTGGTATGAAATAAATTAAATAATTATCTATTTGATACATAACTCCATATTTATTTCTATAGTAGTCAATAGCTTCTTGTAAATATTCTTCTGTAACTCCTAGATATTCAGCTATTTCAAATCGTCCAACGCATCCATCTTTGAAAGCTTCGATTAAGCCAATTAAACCAACATTTCTATCATAACCATACCGTCTAGCTACAATTTCTTGTTTTTTATTTTCTATTTTATCTTGATCAGATATATCACCATAATTTAATTTATAATGACCAAATTCCTCAGCTAATATGCAATATTTATCTTTTACATTCATTCTACTATTCAATATAATTACATTATTTATACATTTACCACATGGGGCATCAATTCCTAAGTCTATTTCGAGAATTTCAACTCCCTGTTTATTTACTTCATTTAATAAATTTTCATATTTAGTCATATGCATACCAATCCAATCAATTATTTTCTTTTATTTAAAAATTCATTGATTTTTTTATTCATAATATCTTTTTCTTCATCAGTTAAGTTATCATCATGACAAGCAACTAAATAAGGTTCAAAATCTTCTGTTTCATTTGTAGCAGAAATGTCATTATTTATAGAACTAAATTTAGGATTATCTATTAAATCTTTTGTATAGGTAAATACTTTCTTTTTACCTAGATCATTTAGTTTTCTTAAATCTTCTAAATGTTGCTGTTCTTCTTCTGAATAGTTATTAATATTTTTAGATATATTTTCTAATGGTTCAAATGTTTTTACATCAATATTTAAAACATCACATATTTTAATTATTCTATCAACTGCCATTCCACCAATACCTTTATCTAATGCACTTGTTAAAGTTGTGCTTGGAATTTCTACTATTTTAGAAAATTCACGAATACTATTATATTTACTTAAAATTATATGTTTAAGTTTTTCCGTTTTATTCATAATTAAAGAACTCCTTTCTTTCTGTAAATAAATAATAACATTCTATACACGAAATATCAAGAAAAATAAACGAAATATCGTATGAAAATAAATAAAATCATAAAAAAATAAAAAAAATAATTGACTTAAAACGAAATTTAGTTTAATATGAACTCAACGAACGAAATAACGTTCAGAAGGAGGTGGTTAAATGTATTGTAATTTAGAAGCAGAAATTGCTAGAAAAAAAATTAAAAAGCCTATAATAGCTTCAGCTATAGGAAGAACATACAACACTTTAAATCTTAAGATAGCTGGCAAATATCCTTTCACTTATGATGAGGCATTAATAATTCAAGAAAAATTTTTCCCAGAAGTTGATTTTAAGGAGTTATTTAAAAAAACAGAATTGCAAACAAATGCTAGTTAGGAGGATAAACAATGAATAATTTAATTATTTTAGAAGAAAGAGAAGTATTAGGAAAAGATTTTAAAATTTATGGAACAAAAGAAAATCCATTATTTTTAGCAAAAGATGTTGCTAATTGGATTGAACATAGTAGAGCATCAGAAATGTTAAAGAGTATTGATGAAGAAGAAAAGCTGATGCAAACAATCTTTGCATCAGGTCAAAATAGAGAAATGTGGTTTTTAACAGAAGATGGACTTTATGAGGTATTAATGCAAAGCAGAAAACCAATAGCAAAACAATTCAAAAAAGAAGTTAAAAAAATACTTAAGCAAATAAGAAAGACAGGTGGTTATATTCCTTTAGAAGATGAAATGGATGACGAAGAGTTTATGGCGAGAGCTTTAGAAGTTGCACATAGAACTTTAAAAAAGAAAGAAGAACTTTTGAAAACTAAGACAAAAGAACTTGAAGAAAAAAATAGATTCTTAAATCAAATATCAGCAAGTTCAAATTCTATTTTAGTTAGAGATGTAGCACATTTAGTAACTAAGCAAAATATAAAAATTGGAGAAAAGAGGCTTTGGAACAAACTTAGGGAATGGGGTCTTATTCAAAAAGGTTCAACTAAACCAATGCAAAGAGCTTTAGAGCAAGGACTATTTGAAAAATCAGAGTTTATAATTCAGAGAAGTCATGGAGTAGAAACTAAATATACAACTAGGGTAACTGGTAAAGGGCAAGTTTATATAATAAATAAGCTTATTAAAGAAATTAATTCATAAGCAAGATAAATATTAATAGTAACCAAAATGGTTATTAATCATAAAATATATAGAAAAAATTTTAGGTGTGATTTTATGGCAAAGAAAATTTATGAAGTTGAACTAAACTTCCCTAAGGATATGGACGAGCTTGAAAAGAAAATGTCAGAGGTTTTAGCAGATGTAGTATATAAAAAGTTTGGATCAGAAGGAAGTATGAGAATAGTTGAAGGACTAGAAAAAAACTTAGATTAGAAAGTGATGTGGAGTAATCCACTAAACACTTTATTAACATAACTAAAAGTAAGTTAAGGAGGTAGTAATGAAAATAATAAAATATTTAATTTTATTAGTGGTTATATCCTTGCAACTAACAACATTCTGTTTAGCAGCTAGTAAGTTTATTTTAACTAATAAAAGGAAAGAGAAATTAGAGTTTTTAATAATGGCTCTAAGTGGATTAGTAGGATTTATATTATTTACTAATCCAGTAATGTATTTAATTTAAGGAGGGATTAAAAATGTTTAGGAGTGTATTTGAATATGACTTAGCTTTAGTAACTAATATTCTTAAAGATAAAAATGTAAGTTATGACAAAAGAAGTGAGGTTTTACAGGAATTTTGTGAAATGTATATTAATTTTGATAGTTCAAAATTAGATAAATATTTATTTTAGGAGGAATGAAGATGTTAAAGAGATTTTTAAGAAACTTATTTAGTTCTAATAAAACTAAATATAGAAATCATTTCAAAGAAGTTCTTAGAATGGGGGATTAATTAATGGGTACTATAAACACAATACTAGATAAGGTTGTTCCAAGGGTACAAGCTAGAGAAGGCAAGGATAAACCTTTAATAGATATCATTAAAGAAGAGTTAGAAAAAGAAAAGGATCTATCTGAAACCGACCAAAGTAAACAGATAGATCCAAGCAAAAATAATCTTAATAATATATTACCATCAGGAGTGGATTTAGACAATGGGCAAGTATTTTCAGAAGAAACAGGAGATACATTAGGAGAAATTGAGGAGGTACTAAAGTAATGGAAAATAAATTGGAGTGGTTACAAGAAAGACAAAAAGGAATAGGAGGTTCAGATGTAGGAGCAATCCTTGGATTAAATAAATATAAAACAGCTTTTGAGGTTTATTTAGAAAAAACAGAACCTATTTTAGAAGTAAAGGAGCAAAGTGAATCAGCATACTGGGGAGATCAATTTGAAGAAGTAGTTGCTAAGGAATTTGAAAAGCGAACAGGAAAGAAAGTAAGAAGAGATAAAAGGCATTTTCAACATAAAGATTATCCATTTATGGTTGCAAATATAGATAGAAAAGTTGTAGGAGAAAATTCAGTACTTGAATGTAAAACAGCTAATCAATTTTTATCAAAAGATTGGGAAGAGGAAGAAATACCAGCTAGTTATTTAGTGCAAGTTCAACATTATTTAGCAGTTACAGGAGCAGAAAAAGGTTATATAGCAGTTCTAATAGGTGGTCAAAAGTTTGTATGGAAAGAGGTTGAACGTGATGAAGAATTAATAAATATGATTATTGATTCAGAAAGAAACTTTTGGAAGTTAGTAGAGAATGGAACACCACCAGAACTTGATGGATCAAGTGCAGCTGAAAAGTGGGTTAATGAAAAATTTAAAGAAGTAAATAAGGAATTAGCAGTTCAATTTGATTCAACTTGGAAAGAAAAATTAGATAAATTACAAGATTTAAAAGAAAATAAAAAAGTTATTGAAGCAGATATTAAAGAAATAGAAAACCAGTTAAAAAATACCTTAGGACATTCAGAGGTTGGGATAGCTCCAGGTTATTCAATAAATTGGAAAGAAGTATTAACTAGTAGAATAGATTCTAAAAAATTAAAGTCAGAATTTAGAGATATTTATGATAAATGTTTAAAAGAAACTAAGAGTAGAAGATTAACAATTAAGGAGGAAAAATAATTATGGCAACAACATCAACTTTAAAAAATCAATTATCTCAAAGAAAGGAAACTAAAGGCGGATTATCTTTAAGTTCATATTTAGATACTCCTAAAATAAAACAAAGATTTGAAGAAGTTTTAGGAAAGAAAGCACCACAATTTTGCAGTAGTTTATTAACTTTATATAACAATGATGATTTATTAAAAAAATGTAATCCACAAACTTTAGTCCCAGAGGCCATGAAAGCAGCAACATTAGATTTACCAATAGAAAAGAATCTAGGATATGCTTGGATAGTTCCATATAAGGGACAAGCTCAATTTCAAATAGGATATAAAGGATATATTCAATTAGCTCTAAGAAGTGCTCAATACAAACATATTAATGCAGTTCCTATAAGAGAAGGAGAATTAATAGATTGGAATCCATTAACAGAAGAAATTCAAATAGATTTTAATAAAAGAAAATCAGAACAAATAATAGGTTATGCAGGATATTTTGAATTAATAAATGGATTTAAAAAAACAGTTTATTGGAGTAAGGAAGAAATTGAAACTCACAAGAGGAAATTTAGTAAATCAGATTTTGGATGGAAAAATAATTATGATGCTATGGCTCTAAAAACTGTATTAAGAAATATGTTAGGTAAATGGGGAATTCTTAGTGTAGATATGCAACAAGCTTATTCTATGGACGAAGTTCAATATGAAGATAAGTTAATAAATGATATTTCTGAAAAAGAAATAAATACAGAAGATACTAATGTTGTAAATGCGGATTATACAGTTGATGAAGAAAATGAAACAGTTATAAATGGTCAAATTAATTTTGAAGGAACACCATTAGAGTAGGAGAAGCATTATGGATAATCAAGGGTGGATAAAAGATTATAGAAAAGAAATGGATAGTGATATTTGGGTTATGCCACCCTTGTATTTAAAGGTGTGGCAATACCTAAAATATATGGTAAATCATAAGAAAAATGAAATACCTATGACTGATGGCAGTAAAGAAATTATAGAAAGAGGACAACATTTAACAAGCTATAGAGGAATAGCGAAAGGCGTTTCTTATTATGAAGGAAGAACATATAAAGAACCAAGTGCAAGAATGATTAAAAAAATTTTAGAATGGCTTGAAAAAAATAATATGATTTCAATAACACATGGAAGGGGTAACAGGCAATATACTAAGATAACACTAGTAAATTACTCACTTTATCAAGCTGAAAATAACGAAGGGGTAACAGTAAGTAAACAGCTAGTAAACAGTGAGGAAACACAGAGGAAACACTTAGTAAACAGTGAGGAAACAGATGGTAAACAGACCGTGCATATAAACAAGAATGATAAGAATGATATAAGAATGAATAAGAATGAGGAAGAAGGAAAAGAAAGAGAAGAATTACCTAAACTTGAACCTCTTTCTTTCCCAACTCCATCCTGTCAAAAAATTTATAAGTTGATAGGAGAGAATGGATATAGGTTTTTTATTAATGCAGATATAAAAGAAAATGATAATACTATATCAATAAAAACTAAGAGCAATGTAGATAAATCTATAATAGCTCAATATATACCGAGAATAGATTGGCAACTAGACAAAAGAATTGAGGTGATTTGATGGATCCACAAGAAATAATGGACAAATTAAATGATTGCATTATAGCTTTAGGAAAAGGAAATATACAATATAAGACTTTAGCATTACAAAAAAAATAAAGCTGAAAAAGAATATAGAGTTTCTTTAGCTAAAAAAATGCTTAGATTGAGAGCAGAAGGTTATCCAGTTAGTCTTATAAATGATTTATCAAGAGGTGATGAAGAAGTATCAGAATTACGATTAAAGAGAGATATATCAAATAGTAGTTTTTATGCATGTAAAAATTCAATAGATGCTTTAAAATCTGAAATTGAAATATATAGATCATTACTTACATGGCTTAGGGAAGAATATAAAAATTAATAGGAGGAATAGAAATGGAAAACATGATTAATTTAGAAAAATTTGCAGAAGGTGCATTAGCAGAAAAGATGAATGGAGCTTTAAAAGAAGTTTTAGAAAATATACAGGATCCTAATACTGATTTTAAGCTAAAAAGAAAACTTACTTTAGAAATGACTTTTGTAAGTGGAGAAGATAGAGAATTAGCTGAGGTTAGTATGATAGCGAAAACTAAACTAGCACCTAATAAACCGATTGCAACAAAAATTGTTATTGGAACAGATGGCAAGGGTGGAGTTTTAGCAAGTGAATATAAAAAGCAAGTACCAGGACAAAGTGCCATGAGAGTAAATGAAGAAACAGGGGAAATACTTACAACAGCAGAAGAAAAAGAAACAATAAACTTAGAAGGGATTAAATTAGTTAAATAATAAAATTTATATAAATTGAAAGGTGGAAAATAAAATGATGAACAAAGAAGCAATGGAGTATTTAGTGAACTTAGGAGAAAATGATGATCCAATAATTCAATTAGCACAAGGAACATATTCAAGGGTTGGTTTAAGTAGAATTACAGAACCAGTAGCAAATACTCTTACAGTATCAACACTTACAGGTTTAGTTGATTATATAAAAGGAAATGTAGATAAATTAAAAGGTGAGTTACTTATACAAGTAAAATCACAAGATGAAGTAAGATTATATAGTCCTTTAAATGAGGATAAGGAAAGAGAGCTTTATATCAAAGCAGAGGCTATATTACCTAATAATGTTCGTTATGACCAATTTATAGATACAGAAAGATTTAATATAATGCTTCAAAGTAGCTTTGTAGATGCAGGAGATAAAAAGGCATTATTACAATATACAGGTTTAGTACAAGATGAAAATGTTAAGAGTATAGGTGATGATGGAGTAAGTCAACAAGTGACAGTTAAAACAGGTGTAGCAAGTGTAGGACAGGCTATAGTTCCTAATCCAGTAAGTTTAGCACCATATAGAACATTCCCAGAAGTTGAACAACCAATAAGCAAGTTTATTTTTAGAATGAAAGAAGGTCCAAGTGCAGCAATATATGAAGCTGATGGAGGAGCTTGGAGAAATGAAGCTATTAAAAATATAAAAGAGTATTTAGAAGAACAGTTAAAAGAAGTTAAAAATATTAAAATAATAGCTTAATAACAGGGATTATAGGCATATGAGGGTACAGTTTTACCACTGTATTCTCATATGAAAATCATTTGATAAAGGAAGCGAGGATATGAAATTAAAGATAGGAGATAATATAAAATTACTATGCAAAAATGGGATAGGAAACAATAGATATATAGCAGAATATGAAGGTAAGATTGAAAATATATATAAAAATTATATTTTATTGGATCTAGAAAACTATAAAACATGTGTTGGAATAGCAGATATTATTAAACCATCACAGAATGTTCTACAACTTATAAAAAATAAGAATAGGATTAACGTAACTAAGGATATGTTGCCTAATAATGTGGTTAATATAGAACATCTAGAATCAAATAGAGCATTTCAAACGTGTAAATAATAATGATATTTTTAATTTTATTCTAGTTTAAAGGAGAATTTTAATGACTAATAGCAAAAACAAAGGTGCAAGAGGTGAAAGAGAGTTATCCTCTAAATTAAAGGAATATGGATATAATACAAGGCGTGGACAACAGTATTGTGGAGCTAATGGTGATGCAGATGTTGTTGGATTACCAGGTATTCATATTGAATGTAAGAGAGTTGAGAAACTTAATATATATAATGCAATAAGCCAAGCTAAGGCTGATGCTAAGAAAGATGAGTTACCTACTGTATTTCATAGGAAAGATAGAAGTGAATGGCTTGTGACAATGACTTTAGAAGATTGGATGAAGTTGTATAAAAATAATTAAAATAAAATGTTCTTTGAAAATTGAATAATGCGGTATTATAAAAATATTGTTTTGAAAAGATTTTGTGAATTTATTTTTTAAATAATAAAAAAATAAGTAATTAAACTTTTTTATAGGAGCTTTACAAAAACACTATAATGCTATACAATATAGCAGTAAGTTGTATAGCAAGGTAGGTGTGTAAGTAGTTATGGAAAGAATAAGAAAAGATAAGTATTGTTTAAACGGCGAATATTATGAGGCACTTGAAATAATAAATTCTAGATTAGGATTTGTTGTTCCAAAAAGCTTTAGAAAAGAAGTGTATATTGATTTATTGGAGCTTCTTTTTAGAAATCAAAGTTTAGGAAAACCTCTAAATAAGGCTCTAGGGAAAAGTCTTGATGATTTTATTGATGATTTAGTAGAAACATATTATTTAACATTAGGAAAAGGAAAATTTATTAATTATTTTTTGCAGAATGGTTTTTTATGTTCTTTTTCATGTATTATATTTTATATTATTAATTCATATTTTGATAATAGTAATATATTACCATATTCATTTGCGGCATTAATTATGGGAATGGTAGGGTTTATAGGTGGAATAATTCGTGTTTATACAAATTATAAATGCTTATATAAATTTACTGGATATAAAAAACACTTATTTCAAGTTTTTTTAATGTTATGGCCATTATATTTTGTGATATTTGGAGATAATTATATATTTAATTTAACTAAAAATATAATTATATCTAAAAATGTAGTTTGGAGTATTGTAATTGTAGAAGCTATAATATATTTAGTATTAGCTTTATTATTTAGATATGAAGGAAAGAGAGACTAATATGGCAGTTAATTCACAGTTATTAAAGGGATTAATGGATAAAGTGATATTAAAAATTATTAATGAAGAAGAGACTTATGGATATGAAATATATATAAAACTTCAAAAGTTAGGATTTATAGATTTTGCTGAAGGATCGCTATATCCACTTTTACTAAGATTAGAGAAAAAAGGATTAATTAAAGGAATAAAAAGAAAATCACAAATAGGTCCAGACAGAAAATATTATTCTTTGACTGAAGAAGGAATAAAGGAAATGAATGATTTCAAAGAAAATTGGGATAAAATAAATGCAGCTATAGAAAAACTATGGAATAATGGATAGTAAATTTTTCGATATCAAAGTCATTTGGCAAATTTAATATACTACGTAAATGACGTACTTAAATACCGTATTATTCAAAATGAATATACGGTATTTTTTATTTCAATATTAAGAAATTATCAATAATTGATATAAATAATAACCTTTTTAGAAAAGTTGCTCTTTGAAAATTGAATAATACGGTATTATAAAAATATGTTATAATTATATCATTATACATAAATAGTAATTTGTGGAGGGGATTTAAAATGAATACAAGAACTATTATGATTTTTCCCGAATTTGAAAATATTGATATTATTAATAATATACATAAGAAATATGATCCTTTAGCAGATTTAGTATTGCCACATATTACTTTAGTTTTTCCTTTTGATAGTGAATTTACTAATGAGGAAATTAATTTATATTTAAAAGAGTGTTTAAGTGATATAAAACCATTTAAAGTTCAACTACAGGGATTTAGTAAACAACAAGATAAATATGGAAATTATTTATTTTTAAATGTAGTTCAAGGTATGGATGTAATTAAAAACATTCATGATATTCTATATAAAGATAAACTAAAACAATTTGATTTAGGCTATGATTATATTCCTCATATGACAGTTGGTAAATTACCTTCTATTGAATTACTTGATAAAGCATTTGATGATGTAAGTAAATGTAATACTAAATTTAGTACTATTGTCAAAAAGATATCAGTTGAAATTATTGGGGAGCATGAAGAATCAATTATTATAATAGAGCATGAATTAAATTGAAAAATTCCAATTTGACGATTAGTTAATATTTTAAATCAAATGATAAATTATAATAGGGGGAGATTATAAAGATGTTTAAAAATAGAAAAACTTTACGTGGTATTGTACTAGCTGTATTGTTAATTTGTACAGCGTTTTTAGTATATTCCATTGTAACAAATCCACTTGGCAAACATAATATAATGTTGGCACTTGCCGTTTCAGCAGGTTTTATTGCATTGGAGGATGATAAAGCTAAAAAACATAAATCTAAGCTTACTAAACAGATTAAATAACTACTTTTAAAAATTATAAGATAAAAAATATTAACTATTTAAATACCGTATTATTCAAAAATGAATATGCGGTATTTTTTATTGAAAAATTAGAGGTGATAAAGTGATAGATAAAGAAACATTTAAGAAAACAGAAGGAAAGTTATATAGATATTATAAGAGTAAAAAGAAAATAGAGAGTTTTAGAGCTAAAATAGACCTATTACAAAATGATATAAAAGTAATAAATAATAGAATTAAAAATATAGATTTTACAATACCAGTTGAAAGTAAAAGTATAGGATTTGATGAAAGAGTTCAAACATCATCAGATGGAATAAGCTATGCAGAAAGATCTATGATTCAAATTATAGATAGATTAGAAAGAGAGATAGTAGATAATACAAAGGAGATAGAAAGATTAGAAGAGCTTATTAGAAAAATAAATAAGGATAATAAGATAATAGAGGTAAATATTAAATGGTTAGGAAAAGAACAATTAAATTATTTAGAGTGTAAATATAAAGATGAATTAAAAAATTGGGAAATAGCTAATAAATTAAATGTAAGTGAAGTTACTTGTACTAGGATAAGAAATAAATTAATTGAAGATGTATCAAAGTGGGAAGATAGTTTATTAATGCAAGGAATAAATTGAGTGAAATTTTTTGAAAGTTTTTTGAAATAAAATGATAAATCATAATTAAAAAGTTATGAGATAATGAGTATGTGGACAGGTTGAAGATGATGTTCATTTCGTGAAGCCTCCTTATGTTTTAGATTTAGCAGGGAGTAAGCTCCCTGCAATGTGGAAGGAATAGTATTATAAAGGTGCAATTCCTTTACCTTCCTCTCATAAATTCTCATAACCCTTTTATACCATAATTAAATAAAGACTACTGATAGGGATTATAAAGTGCTATTAGTAAGTTTACTAAAGAATCTAGTTTAGGCTAGGTTCTTTTTTATTAGTGAATCAATCTGAAAAATTTCATTAATACAAAAAAATAAAAGATAAATAATCAAAATTAATAAAAAATAATAACATATTAAAAAATTTATAAATATAATAGGAATTATAATAATTGCATATTTAATATAAAAAGTGATATAGTTGAATAAGAGAGATTGGGAGGAAAAAGATATGATACTTATTGATAAACAAATAAAGAAATTAATTAAAGATAAAGAATTAATTATAGACGGATATGATGAAAATAATGTTGGAGCAATCTCTTATGATTTAACAATAGATAAAATTATTATACCTGATTCAAAAAATAAAGAGATAAATAGTTATGATATGGCACCTAATGAAACTGTATATATTAGGACAAAAGAAAAATTAAAAATCCCTTATAATTTAATGGGAACAATTGCAGAAAAAAATTCAGTTATGAGAATGGGCTTAGAAGTTAGTGGACCTCGATATCAGCCAGGGCATGAAACATATTCATTTTTGAGGATTCATAATATTTCACATAATATTATAGTATTAAAAGAAGGTAAAAAAATTGCACAAATAATATTTGAACAGCTAGATGGAAACCCTGAAGTACCATACAATAAAAATAAAAATGCATCTTTTAATAATGAAGTTAAGTATTTAGGCTTTGGTAAATACAAAGATGAATATTCAAAGGATATTGTTAGGTACAATAAAGTTAAAGAAAATCTAGAAAATAAAGAATCACAAATATATGCTAATATATTAACCTTCATGGGAATATTTGTAGCAATTTTTTCTATTTTGACTCTTAATTATGATGGGTTCATAAAAAAAGAATTTCCAATAGACTATATAATAAAATTAAATTTATCAGTAGGATTTGTTATTACTCTTTTTATGGGTTTAATATTAATTTTTATTAATAAAAGAAAAGCAAAAATGTATAAGTTTTTTGTAGCTACCTTTATAATTATTTTAATTATTTTATTAGGAATTAATATATATTGGGTTTTTAAAAAATAATAGGAAAATTTTGAGCTCTTAATAGAGCTCTTTTTATATGTTAATAATTTAAGTGAGGTGGTGATATGGCCAGAGTAAGAAGTCCGAACAGAGATAAAGCATTTAAAATATATAAGAATAGTAATGGTGATATAAAATTAAAAGATATAGCCAAGGAATTAGATGTAAGAGATTCTCAAATTAGAAAGTGGAAATCACAAGATAGATGGGATGATAAATTAAAAGCAGCGTTACCAATAAATAAAGGTAACGTTACTAATAAAAAGAAGAATAAAACCAATATAAAAAAAGAAAGCAGAGAGCCTGTTGCAGAAGAAGTAAAAGAAGTATTAGAAAATGCTGAACTTACTGATAAGCAAAGGCTTTTTTGTATTTATTATATAAAGTATTTTAATGCTACTAAGGCGTATCAGAAGGCTTATAATTCTAGCTATATAGTTGCTAATTCAGAAGGATATAAACTCCTTGTAAATCCTTGTATAAAATCTGAAATAGAAAAGCTTAAGAAACATAAGCTTAATCAAGTAATGTTAAGTGAAGAAGATATATTTCAGAGATACATTGATATAGCTTTTAGTGACATAGGAGATTATTTATCTTTTAAAAAGGTTCGTAAGAATAGATGGACTAAGAATAGTGATGGTGAAGATATTCCAGTTATTAATCTGGATACAGGAGAACAAGATTATTTTGAATATAATGTAGTAGAACTTAATGATAGTAAAGATTTAGATACAAGCATATTACAAGAAGTATCAGAGGGAAAAGATGGAGTTAAGATTAAACTTCAAGATAAAATTAAAGCACTCCAATGGTTAGGAGATCATATTGGAATAGCTACAGATAAACAAAGAGCAGAAATTGAAATATTAAAATCAAGAATAATTAAAGATAATTCTAATAAAGATAATATTAATTCAACAGCTAAACTAGATTCTATATTAAATCAATTAGAGGATGAAGATAATGAGTGATGAATATAAATTATCATCAAAATATAAAGCATTTTTAAAACATAATGCACCAGTAGAATTTCTTGAAGGCACAACAGCAGCAGGAAAAACAACAGTAGGAATACTTAAGTTTATGTTGAAGGTTGCTAAGTCAAATAAGAAAATGCATGTTATAGCATCTAAGACAACAGGGGTTGCAGAGAAAAATATAATACAAAAAGAATATGGTATTACTGATGTATTTGGAGATTTAGTTAAATATAATGGTAATGGTGATAAGGATAATAAAATACCTCATATTCTGTATCATACACCTTCAGGAGATAAAGTAATATATATTTTAGGTTATGATAATGCAGATAAATGGAAGATGGCTCTAGGTTCTCAATTTGGTTGTGTACTTATAGATGAGATTAATACAGCAAGCATTGAGTTTGTAAGAGAAATATGTACAAGAAATGATTATCTTATGGCAACACTTAATCCAGATGATCCTAGCTTACCTATTTATTCAGAGTTTATTAATTGTAGTAGACCATTAGAAAAATATAAAAGTGATGTTCCAAAAGAAATAATGGAGCAATTAAATTCAGAACCAAAGCCTAACTGGACTTACTGGTTCTTTTCTTTTTATGATAATGCATCTTTAAGTGATGAAGATATAGAGAAGAAAAAGACTAGTGCTCCTAAAGGTACTAAGTTATATAAGAATAAGATATTAGGTCTTAGGGGTAGAGCAACAGGATTAATATTCTCTAACTTTGAAAGAAAGAATAATGTTATATCTAAAGAAAAAGCTAAAGGAATGAAGTTTGTTCAATTTACAGCAGGACTTGATACTGCATATTCTCAAAATAGTCCAGATACATTTTCATTTACTTTCTTAGGTATTACAGATAAGAAAGAGTTAGTAATGCTAGATGAAGAAGTATATAACAATAAAGATTTAGAAATACCTTTAGCACCTAGTGATATAGCTCCTAAATATTTTAAGTTTTTAGAGAAGAATAGAAAAGATTGGGGATTTGCTAGAGATGTATTTATAGATTGTGCTGACCAAGCAACAATAACAGAGCTTAAGAAGTTTAAAAGAACTAACGCTTGTATGTATAACTTTATTAACTCTTATAAGAAGGTAGCTATATTAGATAGAATACATTTAATGCTAGGTTGGATAAATGTTAATGGTAAGATATTTTATTATGTTGTAGATACTTGCAAAGAGCATATAAGAGAATTAGAGTGTTACAGTTGGAAAGAAGATAAGTATGAACCAGAAGATTCAAATGACCATACAATTAACTCTAGTCAGTATGCATGGATACCATTTAGAAAAATGATAGGAGATTACGAGGAGGAATAGAAATGGGGTGGATTAAGAGTATGTTGACTAATGCAGCTATAAAGTTATTAGATATACAACCTGCTATATCTAAGCCTGTAATTATAAAAGAGCCTTTATCTTTTGAAGGCAATGTTATGAAAAACAGAATGTGGTATAGAGGTGATCCATCAGAATTAGACCAATTTTTTAAGGGTACTGTAATGGATCAAGTAAGTAGGAGTAGATTTTGGGCAGCAGTTCCAAGTGATAAATTAAATATAAGAAAAATGCATTCAGGATTGCCAGCAATAATAGTTGAAACTTTAGCTGATATTGTTGTAAGTGATATAAGTAATATATCAATTGAAGATAAAGAAGCATTTAAATTATGGGAAGATATAAGTATTGATAATAAGTTTTATAAGTTGTTAAAAAAATCGTTAGTAGAAGCACTTGTTACTGGTGATGGAGCATATAAGATAACTATTGATACCGATATTACTCCATACCCTATCTTAGAGTTTTATTCTGGAGAAAGAGTAGATTATACAATAAAAAGGGGTAGACTACAGGAAGTATTATTTTATACTGATTATTCTATTAGAAATAATAATTATAGATTAATAGAAACATTTGGGAAAGGATATATAAGAAATAAACTTATAGATCAAAAAGGTTCAGAAGTACCTTTAAATACTATTCCAGAGTTATCAGAATTAAAAGATGTAACTTATAATAGTAAATTTATAATGGCAGTACCCTTAAAGTTTTTTGAATCTCAAAAGTGGAGTAATAGAGGTAAATCATTATTTGATAATAAATCAGATGCATTTGATAGTTTAGATGAAGTAATATCACAATGGATAGATGCCATAAGAAGTGGTAGAGTACAAAAATATATACCAGAGGATTTACTACCTAAAGATTTTCAAGGACAAATTATGGAGCCTAATCCTTTTGATAATCAATTTATAAAGATTGGGACAAGTTTAGCAGAAGATGCAAAAAATGAAATAAATATGGTACAGCCAGAAATACGTTATGAAGCTTTTATAGAAAGTTATGCTAAAGCACTAGATATGTGTTTACAAGGTATAATAAGTCCTGCAACATTAGGAATAGATTTAAAGAAGCTGGATAATGCTGAAGCTCAAAGAGAAAAAGAAAAAACTACTTTGTATACCAGAAAAAAGATAGTAGATGAATTACAAGAAGTTATTCCAGAACTTATAAATAAATTACTTAAAGTTAATTGTATATTAAACAATAATAAACTTATTGATGATTTAGATATTACCATAGATTTTGGAGAATATGCTTCACCATCATTTGATGATAAGGTAGAAACTGTAGGTAAGGCTAAAACTTATGGAGTAATGTCTATAGAGCAATGTATTGAAGAAATGTATGGAGATACATGGACACATGAAGAAAAGGAAGAAGAGATTAAAAGGATAAAGGAACAGAATGGTTATCTTGAAGCTGATGAACCTAAGTCAGTAGATGATGAAGATTTAAATTCAGAGGTTGATGAAGATGGACAAGAAGAATAATCCATCAAAATTAAAAGATATTCTAAATAAGCTAAATATAAAGAAAATTAAAGATAATGCTAAAAAGGAAAGAGATAAGTCATATGATATTAGAAAGATATTCGAGCAGATGGAGCTTGATTTAATTTCTAGTATGCATAGGGCTTTTTATTTTCATAAAAAACAGCAAGAAGATGAAGGCTTTAATTGGGAACAATGGCAAAGAACTAAACTTAGAGAGTTAGAAAAATATAGGAAAAGAAATAAAAAGATAGTTGAAAGTTATAATAAACCTATTGAAGAAGCTATAGAAAGAGAAATACAAGGTAATTTTACAAATGGCCAAGATAATGTAGAAAAACTCATAGATAAGGTTAAGGTGCAATTCCCAGATGATATAAAAGAAACTCAAACAGTTAAAGGATATATAGCAAATGAGTTAGGAAAAGAGAGTGTACCTTCTAAAGAAACTAATTTTTTTGGTATTAATGAAAAGAAACTTAATGCATTACAAGAAGTAGTAACAAACGACTTAAAGAAAGCCCAATATTCAGTTCTTAGAAAGATGGATGATGTATATAGACAAACTATATTTAAAACTCATATGTATTTACAGAGTGGAACTAAGACAATTAATCAAGCTATAGATATGGCTACTAAGGATTTCTTAGACAAAGGTATAAATAGTATAGTATATAAAGATGGCAAGAGAGTTAATATTGCTAGTTATGCAGAAATGTGTTTAAGAACAGCAAGTCAAAGAGCTACATTCTTAGGAGAAGGTAAAAAGCGTGATGAATATGGAATACATTTAGTAGTTGTAAGTGCACATTCTAATACTTGTAAGATGTGTGAGCCTTGGCAAGGTAAAATACTTATTGATGATGTATTTAGTCATGGAACTAAAGAAGATGGAGAATATACACTACTTAGTAAAGCTATAACAGAAGGTTTATTACATCCTAACTGTAGGCATACATTAGTAACATACTTTCCAGGTATAACTAGAATGCCAGTAGTTCCAGATGGTAAAGAAGCTATTAAACTATATGAAGCAGAACAAAAGCAAAGATACTATGAAAGACAACTTAGAAAGTGGAAGAGAATAGAAGTTGGTTCAGTTGATGCTAAAAATGTAAATGATGCATCAAAAAGAATTAAAGATATAAAAATTCAATTAAATAAATTGTTACAAGATAATAGACAGTTAAGAAGGTCACATGTAAGAGAAATAAACAGTGATATTATTGAAAAAGTTGGTAGAAATGATAAACTTAATAGTAGAAGGTGGTTAAAAGCTAATTTCTCAACTCAAAAGAAATTTGATAAGCATATAGAAAAACATTTATCAGAATATGGGTATATAACTCCAGAAGAATATTTAAATATATCTAGAGATTTACTAGCAGCTTCATTAAGTGAAGATGTAGAAGGTTTTATTAGCAAAGATGGATTTACATTTAAATATAGGAAAAGTACAAATGATTTTGCTGTAGGAAGAGCAGATGGAAAGATATCAACTGTATTTAAACCTAAAGAGGGTTATGATTATTGGTTAGAACAAATAAAAGAATATAAGGAGTGATGAAAAGTGAAATGTCCAGTTTGTAATAAGGAAGTAGATATGTTTGATATCTGTGATAATTGCAACTATCAAAATAGTGGACCAAATGAAAAGTTAGATGGCCCAGCAGGACCTAATAAAATGACATTAAGAGAAGCAAGGGAAGCATATAAAAATGGTAAAGAAATAAAATAAGAGCACTTACTTAGATAAAGAGTAGGTGCTTTTATTATGATTAAAAATAATAAAAAAGAGAGTAATTAATTATAAGTCTTAGAAATAAGGCTTTTTTATTTTGCCCAAAACTTGCCTAAGGCGTTAAAAGGTGCATGAAATTATTAATATTTAAGAAAGGATTGATTAATATGGCAAATTTAAAAGAGATATTAGGTGATAGTTTTAATAGCTTACCAGAAGATATTAAAAGTAAATACAAAAATATTGATTTAGTTGATAGTGCTAATTATATTGAAAAATCTAAATTTGATGAGGTTTCACAGTCTAAAAAGCAATTAGAAAAGGACATTAAAGATAGAAATAAACAATTAGAAGATTTGAAAAAATCAACTGGTGATAATGAAGAACTTAAAAAGCAAATTGAACAACTTCAATCTGATAATAAAAAGAAAGATGAAGATCATCAAGCAGAGCTTAAGGATTTAAAATTAACTAATGCTATTAAATTAGCTATATCTGGAAAAGCACAAGACACTGATTTAGTGGCAGGGTTAATTGATAAAACAAAATTAATATTAAGCGAAGATGGAAAAATTACAGGACTTGATGAACAGGTTAAGAGTTTAGAAGAAAATAAAGCTTTTTTATTTAAGAGTGAAGAAAAAAACAATAATAATCCATTACCAGGTTTTAGAGTTGGTAATGATGGAAATCAAAAACATAATGATCCAGGTATTAGTATGAGAGATGCTATAGCATCACATATTCAATCACAAATACAAAAATAATTTAAAGGGAGATGATTTTATATGCCAGTAACATTAGCAGAGGCAAAATTAAATGTACAAGATGCATTACAAATGGGAGTAATTGATGAATTTAGAAAATCAAATTGGATTTTAGATCATTTAACATTTGATGATGCAGTTTCACCAACAGGTGGTGGGGCAACACTTACTTATTCATATACTAGATTAAAAACACAACCAACAGCTGCATTTAGAGATATTAATACAGAATATTCACCAAGTGAAGTTACTAAGGAAAGACATTCAGTAGATATAAAGATATTTGGTGGTAGCTATCAAATTGATAGAGTTATAGCCAATATGGGTGGAATTATTTCAGAAATAGAATTACAACAAGCTCAAAAAATTAAAGCAGCTCAAGCTTTATTTAATGATACATTTATAAATGGAGATAGTGCTACAGATAGTAAGGCCTTTGATGGACTAGAAAAAGCTCTAAAAGGTTCATCTACTGAATATAATGCGAGTGGAGATAGTATAATTGATTTATCAACTTCTAAAGCTGTAACAGATAATTATGTTGCTTTTTTAGATATGTTAGATGAATTTTTAACTACATTAGATGGAACACCATCATTCATAGCGGGGAACACAAAACTTATATCTAAATTAAGAGCATGTGCAAGAAGAGCTAGTATGTATCAAGTAACAAAAAATGATTGGGGACAACAAGTAGAATCTTATGGAAATATACCATTTGTGGATTTAGGTACAAAGCCAGGAAGTAATGAAGATGTAGTTAAAACTGATTCTTCAAAAGGAACAACTTCATTATATGTTGCAAGATTAGGTTTAGATGGATTACATGGAGTATCTATGGCTGGAGTATCACCAGTACAAACATGGTTGCCTGATTTTAAAACAGCAGGAGCAGTAAAAACAGGTGAGGTTGAAATGAATGCAGCCATAGCATTAAAAGCTAGTAAAGCAGCAGGGGTATTTAGAAATATAAAAGTTAAATAGGAGGTATTAGTATGGCTAAAATAGTAGCACCTAATAAACAATACACTGGCATTAGTGCTAGTGTATATTTTTGCAATGGAATTGGAGAAACAACTAATGAAGATTTAATTAGTTGGTTTAAGGAACATGGTTATAGCGTTGTAGAAGAAGATATTGCAAAAAAAGATAAGAGTATAGATGAAATGTCAGTGGAGGAACTTATAGCTTATGCAAATGAACATAACATAGACATAGGAAAAGCTACAACACAAAGTGGAATAATAGAAAAAATTAAAACTGCAGAGCAAAAAGGTGAATAATATGTCTTATGTAGATAGTTCATATTATAGAGAAGAATTTAAAGGTAAAATCATTGACGATGATAATTTAGAAAATATATTAGAAAGAGCATCAGATCAGATTGATGTTTTAACTTATAACAGAATAATAGGAATAGAATTTAAAAATTTATCTCCATTTCAACAAGACAAAATTAAAAAAGCTATATGCTTACAAGCAGAGTTTATAGAGCAATATGGTGATTTTATAAATATGCCTTTAAGTAGTTATTCAGTTGGTGGTACATCTGTTAGTTTTAATGGAAGTATAGTAAATGGAATAACTACAACTAAAGAAGTTATTAATTATATATCTCAAACAGGTTTAAATAGTAGGAGGTTATAGGTATGGGTGTTAAATTACCATTTCCTAAATGGATATTGAATACTCCAATAAAAGTCTATCAAACATTCATTAATGAAGATGGAGAGCCAGTAGAAACTCTTTTATATGATGGTTTATGTAATTATAATGAGAAAAGTAAACAAACTTTAGATGCTGAAAGAAGGTTAGTAACTCTTTCAGGTAAAGTTATTATTGAAGGTGATATTAATCCAGGTAAATTAATAGAAGGATATATTAAAATTGGAGATATAAAAAAAGATATTTATAAATCATCAAGACCACGTAATCCAGATGGTTCTGTATTTAGTACTGAATTGGAGCTCATTTAATGAAATCTAAAGTAACAATAAAATTAGATAGAGCAAAGATAAATACAATAGTAAATGCTAAAAATAAAGCTTTAGAAGAAACCACAGAAAATATATTAAGTGATATTAAGACAAGTGCTGTGGTCCCAAAGGGAGATACTGGAGAACTTGAAAGAAGTGGTTTTGTTGATTTATCAAGAATAAATGATGGAATAACATCTATAATTTTTGATACACCATATGCAAGAAGATTATATTGGCATCCAGAGTATAACTTTAGACAAGATAAAAATATAAATGCACAAGGTAAATGGATGCAGTCTTATATTGATGGAGATAATGAAGAATTTGTTGTTAATGCATACAAAGAAAATTTAAAAAAATTTAGCAAAGGATTGATTAAATAATGTTGCTAAGTGAAGTAAGAGAATATTTAAAAATTAAAATAGAATGTCCTCAATGGTATATAGGAAAGATAGATGGAACTAAAGAACAATGTATAGGTATTTATAGTATAAGAGGACCAAGAAGTCATATAGCCTTAGGTGGATTAGAAAATACAAGCTATTCTACTAAGGCTATTTCTATATTAATACATTGGGGAAAGAATGCTAATATAGCAGAACAAAAAGCACAAGAAGTATATAATGTTTTATTTGGTGAAAAAGCAATTATAGGTGGTAAAAGAGTTATAGATTTCAATATGAGAACTACAGAGCCTATAAGTGTTGGAACAGATAAAAATGGGATATACGAATATGTTATAGAAGTAAAGATAATACACGAAAGGTAGGTAATATAATGGCAGGATTTGAAGGAGTATTTCCAGTTTATAATTTAAAATTTAAGATTGGAATAAAAGGTACAAAAAGCAATGATGATACAGATATGGTTGAAATAGCAGATATGGAGAATTTCGGTATAAAGATAGATGGTAAGGTACAGGACTGGACACCTATGAATACAGCAGGCTGGGCTAGAAATTTAATGACAGGAAAGGCCTTTTCTTTATCTTTAAAAGGAAAAAGACATGTAGGTAATCCAGGTAATGATTATGTTGCAGGTGTTGCATGGAAAGATGGTTTAGATTGTAGTTCAAAAGGTGCTATAGAATTTCCAGATGGCTCAAAACTTACATTTGATTGTGTAATTGATGTTAAGAATGTAGGTGGAGATGATAGTACAAAGGTTGCTCCACTTGAATTTGATTTAAAAGGTGATGGAAAACCAACATATACACCAGGAACATCATCACCAGGAGTAAGTCATTAGGAGGTATAGACAATGGCAAAAGTATATAACATAATGGATAAATTGGTTAATGTAAGACCAACAGTAAAAATAGATGAAGAACATGAGTATAAAATAAATAACAGTAAAAACAATGCAGTTTATATTCAATCTTTATTTTCTAATAATAAGAAAAATAAAAGCAAAGATAAAGAAATAAATGAGTTTGAAGCTTTAGATGAAATAATTAAAGCATCTTTAGGAAAAGAAGCTTTTGATTATATAGAAAGCTTAGATTTAAGCCTAGAAGGGTATAACTTAATAGTTAATACTATAATGGCTGGAATATCAAACGTAGAACTTGAAGAAATTGAGGAAATGGGTAAAAAAGAAATGGAGCGATTTCAAGAAGAAAAATAACCAATGGTATGATTTAATTGAAGATTGGGAGCTTATAGATGCTTCCTTTACAGCTCAATATGGTATAAGACTTAGGAATGAACCAGATATGAGTTGGGATGAGTTTTGTACTTTACTTAGTGGAATAATGCCTAAAACTCCACTTGGTCAAATTATTTCTATAAGAAGTGAAGAAGATGAAGAAATACTAAAGAACTTTACTAAAGAACAACATAAAATTAGGAACGAGTGGAGAAACAAACAATTAGAAGAAATGACAGATGAAGAAAAAGAACAGCAAATAAAAGAAATACAAGAATTATTCAAACAAGCATTTAGTTAAATCTAGGTGCTTGTTTTATTTTAGATGAAAGGCAGGTGAAGTTAGTGGCAGATAACGATAGCGTAGGTAAGATTGGCCTTGATTTGGAGATACAAGGGGACGATATAGAAAAACAAATAGAGCATATGGCATCTAAGATAGGAAGTCAAATAAGTAAAACTTTAGAAGGAATTACAGGCAAGTTTGATTTTAGCTCTATGACTAAAGGAATTTCAGAATCTTTAAATAGGTCTTTTAATTCTATAAATGAAACAATAAAATCTAATGTTGAAAAGAATAAGCAAAGTATATTAAAAACTATTGAAGAGATTAAGGAAAGAGCTTTAGATGCTATAAGAAGTATTATGGCCAATGCCAAAAAGATTAAATTACCTTTAAACTTTGAACCTGTAAAAAATATTGTAATGCCTAATCAAACTACTGCAAAGACAGTTAGTTCGAGAGGTCCACCTAAAACTAATACTGTTAACTTAGAAAGTATTAAAGCACAGATAGATAACTTATCTAGTAGTTTAGATATAACTAATAGAAGAATAGAACAACAACAAGAAAAGTTAGCAGGATTAAGAGAAGCTTATAACTCTACATTTAATCAAGCAAGAAAAAATAAAATAGAAGAACAAATACTAAAAACAGAAGCTACTATAAATAAACTTATAAGTAAAAGTGATAAGGCAGGATTTAAATTAGCTGATTTGGATGCAGAGTTTGAAAGATTAAGTAATGCTGCTAAAAGCTCTAGTAGTGGAGTAAACCAAGCTAATGAAAGTATAAAGAGAACATCAAGTGCTGCTAATAATGCTAGTAGAAGCTTAAGAAATGCCAATAATACAACAAGACAATATAGAAATAACATGAATAGTGCAAGAAGTGTAACAAGAATGTTTATAAGAAGTATGTTTATGTGGGGAATGGTTTTCCCTATTGTAATGAAGGGTATAAGTGCGGTTGCAGGATATGTTGGAAGTGCTTTAATGACCAATGCACAATTTGCAAATAGTTTAGAACAGATTAGAACTAATCTTATGGTTGCTTTTATGCCTATTTATCAAGCAGTATTACCAGCACTTAATGCATTAATGAGTGCATTAGCAACTGTAACAGCATATATTGCAGCATTTGTAAGTGCGTTGTTTGGTAAAACATATCAAGCTAGTTTTGGAGCAGCAAAACATATGAATGCTTCAATAGCAGCAATGAAAAACATGGAGAAGCAAGGTAAGAAAACTGGTGGAGCAGTAAAAGGAGTAGGCGATAGTACCGAAAAAGCAGCTAAAAAAATAAAAGGTGCTTTAGCTGGATTTGATGAAATAAATAAATTAAGTATGCCAAAAGACCCAAAAGATAAAGCTCCAAAAGCACCTAAAGGTGGTGGAGGGGGAATTGACCCAATACCAATGGTTGCTCCTAATGTAGATTTAGGACCTACAAGTGCAGCAATGCAAAAAATAAATGGAATGGTAAAAAAATTAAAAGATATTATATCTAGAATATTTCAACCTTTTAAAGCTGCATGGGCAAGAGAAGGTGCTGCAACTATTGCAAGTATTAAATATGCATTACATGGGATTTGGGAGTTAATAAGATCTATAGGGCATAGCTTTTTAGAAGTATGGACTAATGGAACTGGTGAAGCAATACTTGTTGTTATTCTACAGATTCTACAAAACATATTTAATATTATAGGTGATATAGGTATTACTTTTGCTAATGCTTGGAATGCAGGAGGCATAGGAACTGCTATAGTACAAGGTTTAGCTAATGCCTTTTTAAATGTTTTAACATTAATTAAACATATGGGAGATTCTTTAAGGCAAGTTTGGGGAGAAGTTGGTCCAGGAGTTGCAAAAACTTTCATGTCAATACTTCATTCAACATCTAAAGTACTTGAAAACTTAACTCAAAAATTAGTTTATGTTTGGGATCATGGTGGAAGTCATTTATTTCAAGGATTTATAAGATTAGGAGCAAAAGTATTTGAATTAGCTGGATATATTTATACTCAATTTGTTGTTCCTATGGTCAATTGGTTTATAAATAATATAGCACCAGTTATCGCAAAAGTAGCAGATGTAGTAGGAACTATTTTTGATGCATTTAGTAATTTAATAGGATGGTTATTGGGAAGTGGTAAACCTGTACTAGACATTATGATAATAACAGTAACAGCATTTTTTGCAGCTTGGAAAGTAGCAAAACTAATGGCATTTATTCAACAGGCTGGTGGTGTTGTAGGAGTTCTAGGCAATATAGGAAGAGCATTAAAAGAATGCACTTTAACTAAAATAGCAGATAGAATTGAAACAATGAAGTTAACTTTAATGTATGCCAAAGATTTTATTGTTTCATTAGGAAAGGGAACATTAGAATTAATAAAACAAGCAGGACAATTTGTAATAAATACTGGTTTAAAAATAGCAGATGCAACAGCACAAGGTGTAATGACTGCTGCAACTGTGGCTTGGAATGCAGTTTGTGTAATAGCAACAACTGTTACTACTGCTTTAGGAGCTGCAATAGCTTTCTTAACAAGTCCAATAGGTATAGCTATATTAGCAATAACAGCTATCATAGCTACAGGAGTTCTTTTATATAAACATTGGGATGTTGTTAAGGCTAAAGCTATAGAAGTATGGGGTAAGATAAAGGATGTATTTAATACTTTCAAAAATTGGTTACAAGGAGTATTCCAAAGAGATTGGTCTAAGAGTTTTGGAATATTAGGAAACCTATTAAATGCATTTTTGAGAAATGTACACAATATATTTGGTGGAGTAAAACGTATCTTTGGAGGAATTATAGATTTTGTTTCTGGTGTATTTACAGGAAACTGGAGAAGGGCATGGAATGGAGTTAAAGAAATATTTAGAGGAGCGTTCCAATCTTTAGGAGGAATTGCAAAGGCACCACTTAATGCTGTAATAGGAATAGTTAATGGAGCAATAAGTGGAATTAACTCTATTAGTTTTGATGTTCCAAGTTGGGTACCTATGTTTGGAGGCCGACATTTTGGTCCTAGTATTCCACATATGCCTTACTTAGCAAAAGGTGGTATTGTAGATAAGCCCACACAAGCAGTAGTAGGAGAAGCAGGAACAGAAGCTGTAGTACCTTTAGAAAATAATACAGGTGGATTAGATTTATTAGCAAATAAATTAACTGAAAGAATAAATAATATATTAGCAACTTCAAGCAGTTTATTACAACAACCAAATTTAACTATGCTTGGACAAAGCTCTAATGTAGATAATACAAATACTAATGATCCTAATTACTTAGAAAAATTAAAAGAAGCAATTATTGAAGCTATAAAAGAGAGCAAAGAAGATAAAGAAGATAAATATAATGGAAATAGTGACAGAGATATGGGAGATATAGTTTTAAAAGTTGGAGAAAATGAATTTGGAAGAATTGCTATAAAGACTATAAATAAATTAAATAAAATCTCTGGAAAGCAATTATTGATACTTTAGGGGGTGGCAATAATAAGTTTAGTAATTAATGGGGTAACAGTTGTTGCTCCTAAAAGTTTTAAAGTAAACATAATGGATTTAGATGGGGAAAATAGTAATAGAAATGCAAAAGGCGTAATGCTTAGAGATAGGTTAAGAGTTACAAGAAAATTAGAAATAGAATGGGGTCCATTAACAGAAAGTGAAATAAGAGAAATATTAAATGCAGTGAGTGATGTATATTTTTCAGTTTATTATCCAGATCCAAAGGATGGACAAATAACAAAAACATTTTATACAGGAGATAGGTCAGCACCAGCTTTTGATTTTGAAAGCAATATGTGGCAGTGCCTATCTTTTAATTTAATAGAAAAATAGAAAGAAGGAATTAAAAATGACAAATGAAGTAAAGGTAACAAGTACAATAAATGAAACTACAAATTTAAATGGAGTAGTTGAAGTAGAAAAGGATGGAATGAATCAACAAGTTATGAATATGAATTGTAGTTTAGTAGAAAATGGAGTTGCTAATATACAAACATATGTAATAAATAAAGAATTATTTTTAGCTAATTCTACTTTAGTTGCAGCAGAAGTACAAAAATTTAGAACAAAAGCAAATGAAGTAGCAAAAGGTTTAAATTGTTTTGTATTTTAGTTTAAGAGCTTACATTATGTAGGCTCTTTTTATATTAAATAAAATTAAGAAAGAAGGATTTAAAGATGTCAAAGTTAACAAATAAAGAAATATTAGAAAAAGTAGGAATGCTAGGAGAAGTTAGTAGAAAGAGTTTACCTGTTAAGGTCAGCTATGCAATAGGTAAAAATATTGGCAAGATAGAAAGTGAGTTAAAGCATTATAACAATGAAAGAGAAAAGATAGTAGAAAAATATTGTGAAAAAGACGAAGAAGGTAATTTAAAAATAGAAAATGGTAACTATGTTATAAAAGAAGATGAAAAAGAAAATTGGGAAAAAGATATGAAAGAGTTACAAGATATAGAAGTTGATGTTGATGTACACAAATTTAAATTAGAATTATTAAATGGTTATGATATGACTGCAAGTGAAATGATGTGCATTGATTTTATGATAGAAGAATAGATTTAAATTAATTTTTAGGAAAGGAGGTTAGACATTGATTAAGACAACAAATGCTTTTCTAAAAGAGATAAATAAGCTTGGTGGAAGAAAGTTTGTAAGTAAAGTATTAATAAGAGATAAAGAATATAATGATGATAATATTATTGATATGAGCCTAAATGAAAGTGTTAATCCAGGAGATAACTTTTCACTAGGATCTGTTGTTTCTAATACGTTTGAAATAAATTTAATTAATGTTGATGATATTTTTGAAAATGCAGTTGTTAAACCATATATAGGTTTAGAAATTGATAATGAAATAGAATATATTCCATTAGGCGTATTTATTGTTGATGAAGTATCTAAAAAGGATAAAAAAGTTAAGTTACAATGTGTAGATAATATGTTTAATTTAGAAAGAGCTTATTTCTCTGATTTAAGTTATCCAGCTAATCTAAATGAAGTATTAAAAGAAATATGTACTAAAGCTAAAATAACTTGTAATTCTATATTACCTAACTATTCTATAGATGAAATAAAGGGGTATAGTTTTAGGCAAGCAATAGGAATTATTGCAACACTTGCAGGGTGTTTTGCTAGATTTAATAGACTTGGAGAGTTAGAGATATTATCTTATGAAGATACAGATTTAAGAATAACACCAGATATATTCTTTAAATTTGAAACAAATGATAAAGATTATATTATAGGAAAGATAACAGCTAAAAAAGGAGAAAAGACTTTTAGTAAAGGTGCTAATACAGAAATAATAATTGATAATCCAGTAATTACAGAAAGTATTGTGAATGACCTTTATAATAAGTTTAAAGATTTTACTTATAGACCATATACTTTAAGTTGGCAAGGTAATCCAGCAGTTCAAGCTGGAGATAGAGTTACTATAGTTGGAATAGATAGCAAGGAATATAACACTTTAATTATGAATCATAAACTTACTTATAGTGGTGGAATTACAAGTGAATTAAAAGCAACTGGTAAAACAGAGAGCTCTGATAAATTTGATAGTAAAGGTTCTATAACACAAGCTATTGAAAACTATTCGATTGAACAGGCAAATATAAAGAAAGCATTAATAGAAAAGGCTGATATAGATTCTTTAAATGCAATAGATGCTAGAATAAATAATTTATATACACAAGATTTAACAGCTTTAAAAGCAAATATTAAAGAACTACAGTCTAATAAAATTAGTACAGTAGAGTTTAATGCAACAAAAGCAGAAATTCAAACTATGCTTGTTTCTAAGGCAGATATAAATTTACTTAATGCACAAGGAGCTAAAATAAATACTTTAGAAGCTAAAACAATTAGTGTTGAAAATCAACTAGCAGGTAATCTTACAGCAAAGAATTTTCAAGCAGGAGCAATAACTGCAGGTAGTGGAATAATTGCAGAAGGTGCAATAGGTGATGCAGAAATTAGTTCACTTAGTGGTAATAAATTAAGATTTGGAACTATAGATACAAGTTTAGTAAGTATATTAGGACCTAATGGCAGATTAAGATTACAAGGCAATAAGTTACAGGTATTTGATAATAAAAATGGTAAACTTTTTGAGAGGGTTATGTTAGGTGTAGATGATAATAATAACTCTAGTTTAATTCTTAGAGGTGCAGATGGTAAAACTATTTTGTTAAATCAAGATGGACTTACTAAAGAAGGAATAACAGAAGGTTTTGGGAAAATAGCTGATAATTCTTTGGATGCTAAAAAATTTGATAAAAATAGTTTAGTAAGAGAAGTAAATGGAGCAACTGAAACAATAAAAGGAACTAGAGTACAAATAGGAGATAGAACTTTAGATATAGAGTTGTCTACACAAAATAATACTATTACAGAGCATGGAAAAGAATTATCTAGTCAAAAAGCTACAATACAAGCTTTAGATAATGCTATTAAGTTAAAAGTAGATAATCAAACATTTGTTAAATCTACATCTACTATAAATAGTAATATTAATAATTTAAATAGTGATTTAGTAAGTAAAATAAATTCAAGTTTAAATAACGCTAAATCTTATGCAGATGCTAAAAAACAAGAAGCTATTAATAATGCGAGTACAGATGCTACTAATAAAGCCAATAGTGCATTAAATAGTGCTAAGGCATATACTACAGCTCAAATAACAACAACAAATAGTAATTTAAGTAAAGCTACATCAGAAATTAATATACTTAAAGAACAAATAAATACTAAAGTAGGTCAAGTTGATATAGATAAAAGTATTGAGAATATTCAAATAGGTGGTAGAAATTTATTAATAGGTTTTAGCAAATATACAGAAGGTAATAAATATAAAATTACTGCAAATAGAGATGATAATTATATTTCAATTCCGAGTGCAACTGTAAATTTAATATCAGGAAAAAAATATACTTTTTCAATTGAAACAGATTGTATTAATTGGGGAAGTAGTGGAGATAGTGTAGAAGCTTATTTATTATTAGATAATTCTTACACTCACATAATATATATAAGAGCTAAGACTTATACATTTATTCCAACTATTACAGGGGAATACACATTAAGATTAGATGTTAACAAAAATGGATCTACACATTATTTTTGGAATGCAAAGATTGAAAAAGGACAATTCAATACGGGATGGTCACCAGCACCAGAAGATACAACTAAAGTTATAACAGATAATATTAAAGTAGTTACAGATAAAATAAATACAGTAGAAAGTAATTTAAAACAAACTAAAGATAGCTTACAAGCTAGTGTAAATAGTTTAAATAGTACTACACAAATTATAACAACTAATTTAACTAATACAACTAACGATTTAAGCACTAAGATAAATAAAGCTAAAACAGATGCTATTAATACTTCTAATTCTCATGCTGATTCAGTAGCAACTGCAAAGGCTAATATAGCTAAACAACAAGCAATAGATTCAGCTAATTCTCATGCAGATTCGGTTTCTACAAGTAAATCAAATGAAGCTTTAAATAATGCTAAGACTTATACTAATGCACAAATAACAACAGTAAACACAAGAGTTAGTAATGCAGAAAGTAGTATTAATATACTCAAAAATCAAATATCAACTAAAGTAAGTCAATCAGATATAGATAAAAGTATTCAAAATATTACTATAGGTGGAAGAAATTTATTAGGAAATTCAAATTTTTTAAAAGATACGGAATTTACAGACACAACTCCAACGTTAATTGGGTGGTTAAGAGAAGAGAATGAAGGCGTACACTCTAATTATAATGGAAGATTATTATTTATAAATAATAATGGAGATAAAGTAGGAGATAGTTATACCAGCATAGGTTTGGGTTGTTCTGTAAAAGAAAACACAGATTATACTTTATCTTTTGATTATTGGGGTGCTGGTGGATTTAAAAATCAAGACGCATCTTCATCTTATATATGGGCAATTACAGATGGTGCAAATATTCCAATCAGAATAAATCACCCAACTATTAGTGACAAAGTGAGAAGAAGATATTCTCAAACTTTTACTTTCCCAAAAGGAACAACTAAAATATTAATAAGAACTGGTTTTTTTAGTATAAGTTATGCTTGGATGTGTTTTGATGGCTTTAAATTTGAAGAAGGAAATAAAGCTACAGATTGGACACCAGCTCCAGAGGATTTGCAACAAGAAATAAAGGATAATATAACAACAGTAACAACTAAAATATCTAATGTAGAAAGTAATTTAAAACAAACTAAAGACAGTTTACAAGCTAGTGTAGAAGCAGTAAGTTTAAAAACAAATAGTGTTTCAAATTCTTTAAATGAAACTAAAAATGATTTATTGAACAGAGTAAATTCAGCAATAGATACATCTAAAAAATATGCAGATGAAGTTGCAGTAGCGAAAGCAAATTTAGCACAAGCTAATGCAATAGCAAATGCTGATGGTAAGATAACGGCAGAAGAACAAAAAAGAATACAACAAGCTAAAGATAATTTAAATACTGCTATCGCTAAAGCGGATGCAGCAAAAGCAGAAGCTGTTAATCTAAGTAAACAATATGCAAATACTCAACTAAATAATGCTAAAGATTATACAAATAGTGCAGTTGCTAGTGTTAAATCTCAAATTACTGTAGATCTAAATGGAATTAAAACAGAAGTGTCTAAAAAAACAGATAAAGATAATATAATTAGTGCTATTAATCAAAGTGCAGAAGAAATAAAAATAGATGCATCAAGAATAAAAATAAATGGTTTAACAACATTTGCTAGTAAAACAGGATTAAAAGCAATAGAAATAGAAAGTAACAATATACTTTTTTATGATTGGGAAGGTAGTGAAAGAAAAGAACCTGTTGGAAAATTATATTCTACTAGATCAAATGGTGATGTAAATAAACCAGGATTAGCCATAGGGCATGAAGAAAATTCTATGTTTGATATAGTATATAAACAAGGAGATACATATATTTCTTATATTGGATTTGATAAATATAAGGCAGCATGTCCTATAACTTTATTTGAAGATATAAACTTAAATGGTTGTTTAATGTATTTAAGTTCTAAAAAAATAAATAGCATTTATGAAAGTACTTCCGATACTTTTTGTATAGAAACTAAACATGGTTTAAATGTTTTTGATAAAGATTCTAAAGCTACCATAGCTAATTTGGGTTCTAGTAGAGTTGGGTTTAGTAAATGGGATCAGAAATATTACTATGCTGAATTTTTCCCAGATGGTTTTAGTTTAGGAAATGGTAAAGGTAAATCATATTTTTGGGTTAAAGCTGATGAAAGTACTATTTGGACAGCTGGAGGAGTTAGCATGGGAATACAAGGTAACTTAACAGTTAGCGGGAAGAAAAATAGAGTTGTAGAAACATCAATTGGAAACTTAGCGTTAAATGCATTATAAAGTACAGAATGTTGGTTTACAGATTGTAGAATAGAGCAAGATAGAACTGATGCTAATGGTGATTGTATAATATGGTTTGATAATAAATTCTTATTAACTGTAAATACAAGATATAGATACAAAGTAGATGTAACTCCAATAGGGGAATTCGCATCAAATGGCAAGTTAACATATGTTAGAGTTGTAGAAAAAACAGAGAAGTACTTTAGAGTTAGAGGCACACCAAATACTCTTTTTGATTGGACAATAACTGCAAAACAAGTAGGTTATGAAAGAGATAGATTAGAAAAAGTTGAAAAGGCTAGTTAATTCTAGTCTTTTTTATTTACAAAAAATTAGACAGAAAGAAAGGATAAATTAATGGATAATGTTTTAAATCAATTAAAAATTTTTGTAGCAGTATTAGGAGTTTTATTCACATGGCTCTTTGGAGCATGGGATACGCCACTAATTGTTTTGATAATATTCATGGTAATTGATTATTTAACAGGACTTACAAAAGGATATGTAAATAAAGATTTAAGTAGTAATGTAGGACTTAAAGGCATAGCAAGAAAATGTGTTATATTTGCGATACTTATTGTAGCAGTAATGTTAGATAGACTTTTAAATACAGGCAATTGGGTATTTAGAAGTCTTGTTTGCTACTTTTACATAGCAAATGAAGGGATAAGTATTATGGAAAATGCATCAGAATTAGGAGCGCCAGTACCTCAAAAATTAAAAAATGCATTAATACAATTAAGAGAAGATAAAGAAGAGCATAAATAATTTTATTTATGCTTTCTTTTTATAAATAAAAAGAAAGAAGGAATTTAAATGATAAAAGAACTTATTAAGATCTTAGTAAAATTAGTAGAAGCAAAATTAAAGAAAACAGGCGTAGAAGAAGAAATATTAAAAAATAAAGAATACTTTGATACAGCTAAAAAAGTATGGAATGTAATAGAAGAAGATTTTAGAATCGAAGAAAATATAAAGAAAAAATTAGGTTCTAAAGCTGATGAATTTGATAGAAGATTGTTAAAAAGATTTCCTGAACTATCAGAAAATGATGTTGCTGATTTAAGGCAGGCAGTAGCTGGAGAAATTAATCAAGGTAAACAATCAGTTTTAGATAATTCTGAAATTTTAAGAAAACTTCAATCTGAAAATGAAGAATTAAAAGCTAAAAATTTAGATCTAGAAAACAAATTAAATGCTATTTCAAACTATGTACCAAAGGAAGAACAAGGACAATAGTCTTTGTTCTTTTTTTAATATATCAACCGATATTTATATAAATTATGTATAATAAGATAATAGTTGTAAATTATGGAGGATGAAATTTATGAGTGAAAACAATGATAAAAAGGATAATAGTTATTATTTACCAATGTTTATAGCGTTAGGAGTAGGTATCGGTGTGGCATTTAATCAAATACCAATAGGTTTATGCTTAGGTGTTGCTATTGGTATAGTTTTAGATGATGAAAAGAAAAAAAAATAGATTGAATTTGAATATTAATATGAAAAAAAGTGGATATGCATTGCATATCCACTTTTTAATTATCTAATATCAACATTGGTTTAAAACAAAGCCTAATATATATAAATTTATAAAAAAGTGAGGTAATGTAAAATGTTAAAAGGAATAGATGTCAGTGAACACCAAGGTAGAATAAACTGGGAAAAGGTTAAGAATAATGGAATACAATTTGCTATATTAAGGGCAGGATATGGTAAAAATCATATAGATAGGCAATTTATAAGAAATATAAAGGAATGCAATAGATTAGATATTCCAGTTGGAGTGTATTGGTTTAGCTATGCAACAAATACTAATGAAGCAAAAAGAGAAGCTGAATATTGTTTACAAGCTATAAAAGGATATAAAGTTGAATTACCAGTTTGCTATGATTTTGAGTATGACAGTATAAGATATGCTGAAAAAGATTGTGGAGTTAATGTAACTAAAAGATTAGCAACAGATCTTGTTAAATCATTTTGTAGTGTAGTAGAATCTAATGGCTTTTATGCTATAAATTATTCAAATCAAGATTTCATTTTAACTAAATTTTATCATAATGAATTAGAAAGATATACACTATGGTATGCTTGGTATAATTCAAGATTAAATAGAGGTGGAAACTTAGGAATATGGCAATACAATGAAAAAGGTAATGTTGACGGTATAAGTGGAAATTCCGTTGATATGAATAGAATGTTAATGGACCTAATAGGTATTATAAGAAAGAAAGGTTTAAATAACACAAATAACTTCAAACCCTCTAAAATTCCTGATGGAAATTATGATGTACATCATACTCCAAAAGGAGATAATAAGAAATACTTAGTAGTTACTTGTGATGTATTAAATGTAAGAGCAGGAGCAGGAACAGGTTATAAAATAGTTGGACAATTAAAGAAAGGTCAAAAAGTTGGATTAGATTGTAAGGTTGGAAATTGGTATTCAACTGATTATGGAGCTCATGGTGGTTTTTTATCTGCTGATTATGTAAAAGTAGTTGGAGAAAATAGTTCAACTGGAAATAGTGGATATGGTATAGTGACTGGTGATGATGTAAATGTAAGAGCAGGAGCTAGTTTAAACTCTAAAATAATTGGACAAGTAAATAAAGGAGATAAGTTTAAACTTTGCAATAAAGTTGGAGATTGGTGGAGTACAGACTATGGAGCTCATGGTGGATTTATATATGCTAAATATATAAGAGAAGTATAATTATTTAGGGAGTTGGAGAAATCCTACTCCCTTTATTTTTTTTGTTAAATTGTGTATATTTAAATAAAGAAGGAAATAAATTTATGTTAAGGGGAGGGTATAAATGAAGAAGTATTATATAGCATTACAGCTTATGGGAATAAGTAATGATATTATAATAAAAATAATGGAAGTCTTATCATATAAGCAATTGGTTAATATTTTTGATAATGGAAATATATTAGAAATAGAGTTTAAATATAATATACATTTAGGTAAATATATACAAAAATTTGATGATAAGATTTTTTTAAAAAATGCTTTAAATAAAGCGGAAAATATTATTAAAAAAAATAAAGTATTAGGTATAAAGACAATAATATTTATTAGTAAAAATTATCCTAGAAGATTAAAATTAATTAAAAATCCTCCAGCTATATTATATATAAAGGGTAGAAATATTTTAAAGGAGGACGATAAATCAATTGCATGTATTGGTACACGAAATCCTACTAATTATGGAATAAAAACTACAAAATCAGTTATATCAAATTTAGTTAGAGAAAAATTCACAATAATTAGTGGTTTAGCTTATGGTATAGATAGCATATCACATGAGTCTTGTTTAAATAATAATGGTAGAACTATAGCTGTTTTAGCACATGGATTAGATATTATATATCCTAAAGACCATACTAAGTTAGCTGAAGAAATTGTACAAAGTGGAGGAACTTTAATTTCAGAATATCCTGTTGGTACAAAAGTAGATAAATTTAGATTTGTACATAGAAATAGAATTGTAAGTGGTCTTGCAGCTGGAGTCTTAATGATAGAAGCAAAAGAAAAAAGTGGAACAAGGTATACAATAGACTTTGCTATTGAACAAAATAAAAAAATATTTGTTCCAGTTTTTAATAAATTTTCTTTTGAATCTGGACTAAATTTAGAATTATTAAATAGCAAGAAAGCAATAGCTATAAATGGAGATGATGATTATGTAAAAATTTTAAAACAATTAGACTACAAATTAAAATATGATAAAAGATTAATAAATAAACTAAAAAGTAAGCAAATAAATCTACTTATAAATGAATTGCTAAAAGAAACAAATATAGATGTTAATGAATTTAAAGAAAATGATGGAAAAGTAAGTTTTGATGTAAACAAAGAAACATATTCAATGTTTAAGCAAATATTAAAAGAAGAAGATATAACAATTAAGCAGTTTTTTAATTCGATAATATTGGGAGTTTTAAATAAAAGAGGGGAGAAATAAAATTGAGTAAACAGTTTATTATTTCAATAGATGTATATGAGAATTTAAAAAATGATAGTAGGAATGAATTAAAAAAATATTTAATTGAAATGAAAGAAAGAGGAAATAATATTATTTTTACTTCTATAGATTATAGAAGATCAAAAGAAATAGCTGATTTATTAAATAAAGGAATTGAATTTAAAAATAGAGATTTGTTAAAGAGTAATATTAAGAATAAAGAAATTGATATTGAAAATATAATTTTCATTGGAAATAAAAATTATGATCTAATTATGGCAGCAACAAATAAAAGTTTTTTTATAGTTCCTATGTGGTGTAATGAAATACAAGAAAAAGCTGATAAATATGGATTGAAAATTAGCTCTATTGAAAATTTAAAAAAAGTTATAGCAATAATTTTAAATCAAAAAAATTGGTTTTATGAGTTAGATGTTGATAATAAAACAAAAGTATTAAGTTTGACTAGTGCAAATACAATAGGAATACATTCAAGTGAAGAAATCGAATTAATTAATGGGTTTAGAGAATATTTAAAGAGAGGTGGATATAAATACTATAGTACATTATTATATCATTTTTTATCTGGGATTGTTAATAAACCAGAATTTAGAAATATACAGGATTGGTCTATAATACCATCTTCAGGGACTGAATTGAACAGAGAAATGCTTTTATTTAAAGAAAAAGCTAGATATCTTATGAATGGAAGAAAAAAAGACAATATATTTATAAGGCATACAAAAACATGGAAGAGTCATGAAGCATATATATATGGATATGATAGAATACCTTGTGACAGACATTTTAATACAATAATGATTAATCCCTTATATAAAGGAAAACTTAAAAATAGAATAGTATGTATATTTGATGATTATTCAACTAATGGAACATCTTTTGAAGTCGCTAGAAATTTACTTTTAAAAGAAAATGTAAAAAAAATATATTGTGTTTCATTAGGTAAATTTGGAGTTAATTCACCATATGTTAAACAAGATTATGAATTAGAAGGAAATTTATATAGCAAAGGAGGATATAAATATAATTTAATAGATAAAAAAAATATATATGGAAATGTTAATAAAAAGTCTATATCAGAAATAGAAAAATTATATCATATTATTTACGATTAAAAAATGCTAGTATGAATTATCATACTAGCATTTTTTATATAGAATAAGGAAATCAATTAACTCTTTTAAAATACTATAACATAAATAAACTTAAATATTTCTACTTAATAAATTGTTTACATATAACAAAAAGAAAGATGCTAAAATATAGATAAATACATATTAGGGGGAGAGTTTATGAGTTTTTTAGATAAACTTATGGAAAAGCAGAAAGAACATAATGAAAAATATGCAGAAAAAACAAAAAGTAGAATAGATAAGATAGAACAAATTAGAGAAAAAGGTAATTATAAATTAAATAATATAAAAGATAAAAAAGAAGAAAATAAATTAGGAGCATATTATCTTAATAGTAGCAAAAAAGAAATTCAAGAGCTACAAGTCGTATTAAATGAAAGTGAAGTGTGTAAGTATTTAGTAGATGGATTTGCATGTGGAGATACATGGATAATTGCTATTACAAATAGTAGACTAATATTCTTACATAAAAAATTAAAAGGTGATATTAAAAAGAAATATATAAATATCAGTGACATAAAGTTTACAAAACTTAAAACAGGTTTATTATCTGGAAAAATAGAAATAGGATTAAATGATGAGTATATTGTAATCACTAATATCTATAAAGATTATGTTGAAGGTATGTTTAATCTTTTAAATGAAACAATAATTAAATGTATTATGAATAGAGATAATATTGAATATGGAGAAGCAAAATTAGTTTGGGATGATGTTTCTAAAGAATATGAATTAGCCAAGATTGAAAAGGAAAATAAGCTAAAAGAAGAAAAGAAGGAAAAAGAAAGACAAGAATATGAAAAAGCTAAAAGAGAATATGAAGAAAAAATAAAAGCCAAGGAAGAAGAAAAAAGAAATGAGAAGCAATACCAAAAGGATAGATTAAAACAATTAAAGAGGGATCATATACCTTATTGCCCTAAGTGCCATAGTACAGCAATAACTTATCAAGGTAAAAAAATTAGTATAGGTAAAGCTATAGTTGGTGGAGTTCTTTTAGGTCCAGGAGGAACAGTTCTTGGTGGACTTAGTGGTAAAAAAGGAAAAGTAGTTTGCTTAAATTGCGGACATAAATGGAAGTTATAAAGTACCTATAAATATAAATAAGTTATTTTAAAATTAATCAATATATTATAGTTATATAAAATAATAAAGACGTATAAATTTAATTATGCCAGTAATGGAGAGAATGTAGTGTTGCCTAGCTTAAAAGATTAAACACAGGTGCAGTAGATCGATTTTTTTAATAAATACTTTCTAGCTATTATGAACACATGCTTTAAATGGGATTAGAAATATATTTAAAATCTATTATCTAAGGTTTACTGCAAAATAGAGTTAAATATGCTAGAATATTAATATAAAGAATGGCTTATTTATGCTGTTATTTAATATAAGATTTTTGGGGTTTTATCTTAACTATATGGAATGTAAATCGTTTGTAAGTTACTCTTACTCTATCTCCTATCTTTAGTTTTATCTTAACTATATGGAATGTAAATATTACACTATTTGCAACATCTTCATCACAATAAACATGTTTTATCTTAACTATATGGAATGTAAATCTGTCTGATTCATATTGAATAAATATATAATCGTATTGTTTTATCTTAACTATATGGAATGTAAATGCATTAATCTGACTTGCAGTATTTGCATTACTATAAGGTTTTATCTTAACTATATGGAATGTAAATTTAAATTTTATAGTAGATTTAATTTGTCCTGATCCGTTTTATCTTAACTATATGGAATGTAAATTGCTAAAGATGGAAGAGATTCTATATATGCAGGATTGTTTTATCTTAACTATATGGAATGTAAATGATGTTGATAATATAGCAAAGATTATTTTGGATAGGTTTTATCTTAACTATATGGAATATAAATAGATAGTTATGGAGAAAGTTATGAGTTTTTTAGATAAACTTTATGGAAAGACAGAAATGAGAAGTATTATAATACAATAAAAAAGCTAGAAGTTATATTCTTCTAGCTTTTTATATTTATGATCATTTATCATTTAAATTAAAGTAATCTTTATTCAAGTTAAAATTATTTATTAATTGATTTAAATACTTATCAGAAGGAATACGTTCATTACTTTCCCATCTATAAACAGTCATAACAGCAACTTGAGCTTTTTTAGCAAATTGATTGTATGTAAGACCACTTTTAATTCTAAGAAGCTTAATTTTATCACCTATAGTTTTATTAGGATATAATGATAAAAAAGAAACAGTTTTTTCTTTAAAAACTCGGTTAAAGGTTGTTTTTTTACTTACACTGGACATGCAAAATTAATGACTACCTATTATCCACTAGAGAAATTAAGAAAAATACATGGATTAGAAAGAGCAAAATATGTTGATCCATATGCAGGCAGTAAAGGAAATTCAATAAGATATCTTTCTGTTGCACAACGAACAAATGACATGAAAGTAAAAGGAGTAGATAATTTATTCTGTGGTGGAGAAAAATCAGGATTATTTGTTGGTCATACAGATGTATGATAGTCTAAATTGCTATATGTTATAATATATTTAGAAAGAGGAGAGGATAAATATGAGCTTTAATTATAATCTATATGCAGAAAAAAGAATAGATGATGCTGAATGTTATATTGACATTAAAGGAAAAGATATACGATTAGCTGTACAGAAAATGAATAATTTATATTCATTAATAAGTATTGCAAGAATATCGTTAGAATATTCTAATAAAAAGTGCTATTCAAAAAATGATGAAAATTCAAATTTTGTTAGATATGTACATATTAAAAATGCAATTTTAAATTTAAATTCAATCTATGATGTTTCGCTACAAGTTATATGGTTTTTATATAGAGTTTGGAATAAATATGATATATTAGAATTTTCTTGTGAAGATAGAAAAAAAGCTAAAAAAATAAAAAGAAATGGAGAGTTTTGGATTGATAATGCTGAAAATTTGTGTTCATATAAATATATAATAAAATATTTAAAAAATTCCGAAATAAAAGAAGAAAATGAATTAGGTGATTTATTAGAAGAATTCAAAGACAAATTTTTGTTTAATAATAAAAAGAAGTTTACTGTTAGAGCTTTATGTAATTTTATAAAACATAAAGGAGATATATTGGTAAAAGAATTAAATAAAGGTACAAAATTAGAAATACAATCTAATATAAAAATTGGAAGAGATGTCGACATTCTTTTAAAGTGTAATAATGATGAATTTCCAAAAATAAAAATTAAAAAATTCGAAAGTATATTAGTTGATATTATATATAGTAATAATGCAAAGAGTGAAGAAAATTTTTATGGTAAGGATTTAATTAGAAGAATATATACTTTAGATGAAATTATATTAGAGTGCAATAAATACTTAGAAAATTTTTATGATATATATGATAAGAATGTTAAAATACTAAGTAAACATCTTATTCGTAATCCATTTTTCCGAGAAAGTAAAGTTGGGAAGAGTATTAATGTAAATATAGATAAATATTTTTTAGATTAAAAATACAATTAATGAAATGAAAAGAAGCATGATAAATATCATACTTCTTTTCATTTCATTAATTGTATTTTAATACTATTTCATTTGAATCACTATTCCATGTTATTTTTTCAAGCATATCATTTAAACATCTTTTCTTTTCTTCAAAATTCATATAATCAAAATTGTTTTTAAACTCATCTAATTTTTTTATATTATTATTAACTTCTCTATGAGCTTCAGCTATTTTAGCTTCTATATTTTTAAATTCATCAATCTGTTTATCTATTTCTAAAATTTTAGATTTAAATAATGATATCTGATTAATAAATAATTTTGAAATATCATTATCACTTGTAAGGGATAATTTATTTATTAAGTTATCTATTTTCTTTTTTAAAAGATCCTTTTCTTCATTAAGTTTATTCACTTTATTAGTATTTTCTTCGATATCTAAAGAGTTTGTTAAAGTTTTTAAGTTATTACATATATCTTCGGCAGTTCTAATTTTAATTTTGTCTATAACAAGTTTTTCTACTTCTTGTCCATTTATGTTTTTAGATTTACATCTAGTGCCACCAGAATTATTTTTCATAGAACAAGTATAATAAAATGTTTTAGTTCCATCACATCTTTTATGTCCATAGGTAACTCTCATTCCTGAACCACACTGACATTTTAATATTCCAGTTAATAGAGCAGTATTAGTTTTACCTAGTCTTGGTGCTTTGGAAGTATTCTCTTTAATTATTTCTTGAACTTTAAGCCATTTATCAGCAGGTATAATTCCTTTATGCTTACTTATTGCTGCAATTTTTTCTTCACCTTTTCCATATCTTAAAATTCCATTACCATTTGGATCTCCACATACTTCATAGCCAAGCTTTTCTAAAAAGTTGCATACTTCTTGATTGCTTTGTACATATACTGGGTTTTGAAGAATTATATTTATTGCACTTTTATCTAAATTACCACCGTTTTTCCCCCTGAAGTTATTAGTTAAACTCCATTTACTAACTTGTGATAATGATTTTTCATCTAAATATTTATCATATACTTTTTTTACTAATTTTAATTCTTCAGTATTTTTCCTAAGTAAAGCTAATGATCTTTCTTTCATATTTTCATCTTTATAAGTTTCTCTAATATAATTAAAGCCTAAAGGAGATTGTCCACCTAACCAACGTCCCATTTTTGCAAGTGTATACATATTATCTTTAACACGTTCAGCAATTTGTTCACGTTCTAGTTGAGCTAATGAAGCTAGTATACCAATAATTGCTCGTCCAAAAGAAGTAGAAGAGTCAAAGCCTTCAGTAGCACTATATATAATACAGTTTAATGAAGTACACATTTCCATAGTATTATGTATATCTCTCGCATTTCTACCAAGTCTATTTAATTGATATATTATGATCTTATTAATTTTCCCATTTCTGACTTTAGATATCATTTCTTGATATTTAGGCCTATTTTCATTTTTACCTGAAAAACCTTCATCAACATATATTTCTATATCTTTTTCAGTTATTTCATCAGAGAACTTAAATTCAATGAATTTTTGACATTTTATAATCTGATTTTCTATAGATTCACCTTTGCCAGTAAATTTAGATTTTCTACTATAGATTGCAATAGTCATAAGTTACCTCCTTATCTTGAATAGAAAGTCTTATATTATTATATTTATCTTCCTTAAGATATATTGATAATAACTTATATTTTATAATTTCTTCTGTTACATTAAAATAGATTGAAAGTGCATATATATTATTTGAATTTTTAGTAGCAAATTTTTCTATGAAATCATACATTATTTTTATAGGGGGGGGATTAGATGAGTAAAATAACAGTTATTGAAGAAAATAAACCATCAGCAAAATGTAAAGAGGCTTTTGGTAAAATTGCAGCTAAATCACTTTTAAGACGCTTAGGGATAGAAGAGTGTAGACTATTATTAAAAGAGTATTATAAATCAAAAGAAAAAAAGGCATAATAGCCTTAAAATAATTTAAATTACATAACTTTAATTATTTAACAAATATTATTAATTGTTATATTTCTTAAATAATATACTCGTAAATGATAACTATAAAATATAAAATAAAAAACACTATTAATCTAAAATTAATTAAATAATATAATATTTATAAAATATGTTATAATTAACCTATAATTAGAAATTAGAATTAAAGATAAGGAGGAAAAACATGAAATATTATATTATTTTACTATTAATCATAATTTGTATTCTTGCATTTAATAAAATTTCTGTATTAGAGAAAAGAATAAAAATTCAAGAAGATAGTTTAAATGAATTATGTAAAATAACAGGACATGAAAACTTGTCTTCTTATTGGGTTTCAGATGAATTAAAAGAATTAGCTATTCATCTAAAGCGAACTGGAAAAGAAGTTGCAGCTATTAAAAAAATTCGTGAACAAACGCAGATGTCTTTATTAGAAGCAAAACAATATGTTGAAAACTTAGATTAGTTTCTATAATTTTAGTGTATTATGAATCCAGTTCATTAATTACATATTTAAATCATAACTTAAATACCGTATTATTCATAATTGAATAAACGGTATTTTCTATTGTGATCTAATTATAAAAATAAAAAACTTTAATTAACTTGGCTAAAAAATTAAATAGATCATATAGATAGGTAATTTATAATAAATATAGGTTAAAAATTATAAAAAAATATTATCTGCATCTAAGTTTAAAAATAAATCTAACATTATGACTATCATCCCAAACAGTCTCAACAATATATCCATATGTTCCAGGTTTTTTAGGCGTAGTAAATGTATAATTAGAAACTTCAACTTCAGTATGTTTATCATTTGACTTAATGTTTTTATTTATGGAGTACACCTTAAATTTTTCTATATCTTTAGCAAATGATAAGTTTAATTTAATATTAGTATTACTTGAAACTTGAATTGCTTCAATTTCACTTAATCTCACTATATCATAAGTTCCTAAATCAAAGCTATTACCACCATTACCATTGGAAGAATTAAACCAATTTCCACCATTTGTAGAAGCTACAAAATTTATATTATCTTTAGGTGAACTAACTTCTAATTTAGGAGGATTATATGGAAACTTATATATAGTTAGTGATGCTATTAAGATTATAGAAAATAATCCTACTAATAAAAGAATTGAAATTAAACATTTTTTCATAAAACCTCCTAGTACTTTTTAACGTATATTTCAATATATAATCTATTATATTTGTAATTAACTTTAGTATTATTAATATTATGACAATATAATAACAAATAAGTATAAATTAACAATTATGTATTTTAATTCAATTAAATAGTTTCATTTGTAGTGGATTAACTATAGCAGTTAAAAATTTATAAAGAAAGGACTAAGTATAGACTGAATAGTTGGGAAAGAACTTGGAAAGCTTTATATAGTAAATAGGAAAAAGGCAGTAGGATTAATTCCTTACTGCCTATAAATATCTTTTATTAAATTTAATCTCGCTAATTTACAATTTTTATATTTTTTAATTTATTTAGTATACATTCACGCTAACTACATCTTTATTATAACCTGCGTTAATACATAAAATTTATTTAAGTTATTTATGGTTATTTTATTTTCTATTATCTATAAAGTAACTTTATTATTAGTAAGTGTTTAAGTTATTTGGAAGGTAGAATAATTTTACCTTTTAGTTTCACTTTATTATATATTGAAAATAATATTCTAAATTTATAAATATTATTTTCCCACTGAACTTTCCAAACTTTCCAAAAAAGGTTTAAACAATTTTTCCTCTGCTATTTTTCTTGCTTTTATTGCATCATTTTTATTTTTAAAAGTTCCTAGAAAATATCTTTTCTTTTTAAAAGATATATTAGAAACCCATTTTCCAGTCTTACTATTAAAGGTAACACCAGTAACTCCACTTTTATTACTTTTAATAGTAGTATTTAATTTCAAAAAGGCTATATTTGTTCCATCTATTAAATTCTTTTCTTTAAGTTTTTTTCGTGCATTTTTTGCAGAATCTTTTGCTTTATTTCTTTTTAGACAACCGCAACTTACTGTAGCTCCTGAAATTAAACTAGACAATGGTACATCTTTTATGTTCCCACAATCGCACTTACAACGCCAGATTCTTCCGTTACTTTTAGATATTCCAACATATCTTAAAGCCGTTAATAATCCAAATCTTTTACCGGTTATATCATTAAATCTATAAGTATTAGAACAACCGCAATTATTAATTTTATTTTGGCCTAGGGAATCGCCCCTGATCCATTTGAAATTGCCACAATCACAACGGCAATAATAATAAGTTTTATTATTTTTTCTTTTACGTTCTAATAAAGTAAGCATTCCAATTTTTTTGCCAGTTAAATCTTTAGCTTTAATTTTAATTACCTCCCAGATTTAAATTACTCACTAAATCTTATACTTAATTACAACGTATGCTTCATAAAAAATAAAATAAATAACACTGTTTAATAAATTATTCAAATAAAAATGCTGATATATTATTATACAACATTATGCATAATTTATAAAGAAGTACTATATTGTTGATAATATTTAATTTAATCATATTTATATTAAATTAAATAAATAATATACAGGAAATTAATAAATCGATTAAAGAGTTTTACTATTTTGCTTTGAATATATTAAATAACTTCTTAATAAATATAAATAAATAAACTTATCAAGGGGGATTTTAATGAAAAATCATGATAATAATGCTTTCCTTACTATACTCAAGTCAGCTATGACTGTTCCAGGAGTAAAAATTAAAAGAGATGAGTATTTAGAAAAAGAATTAATTAAATATTTTCCAAAAGATATAGTTAATATTGCTATAGAAAAAAATCCTGCAAGTGCAGGAATTCATGCAAAGCAAATAGAAAATATAGCAAAATCATCTATAAAATATGAAACTAATAAAGTAACTACAATATCTGCTGTAGCTGGAATTCCTGGTGGATTTGCAATGATTGGGACAATTCCAGGAGATGCTGTACAATATTTTGCTCATATTATTCGAATACTTCAAAAATTAATATATTTATATGGATGGAAAGAATTATATAATGAAAACGATGAATTTGATGATGAAACAATGAATCAATTAATTTTATTTATTGGAGTTATGTTTGGGGTTCAATCAGCAAATTCTGCAATTGCAAAATTATCAGGCATTATGGCTCAAAACATTCAAAAATCGTTAGTCAATAGAGCATTAACTAAAGGAACTATTTATCCTATAGTAAAAAAAATAGCTGCAATTTTAAGTATTAAAATGACAAAGGAGATTTTTGCAAAAGGAGTAGGAAAGGTAGTTCCTTTAATAGGAGGTGCTTTTTCAGGTGCAGTTACTTATGCAACATTTAAACCATCAGCTAATAAATTGAAGAAGCATTTAGAGACTCTTCCAACAGCAAATCCAGCATTTTATGAAGAATCTGCTATGGATTAAATTTTCATAGAATAGATTATAAAATTTAATCGCAATTTAGAATAACATACAGAAGCAATATGCACAGGTTCTATTGCAGGACATAATGCAGTAAGGCAATATATGGGACTACCACTTTTAATTTTGCCAAGGAATTTGGCAATAGGTGATATTATAGCTTATGCTAATGAAAAAACACTAAACGAAGAAGATAGAAAAAGTAGATATACATTTGCAGGTTCAGTATACTTTAAAAGAATGCAAGAAGAAGGACTATATATAACTGATAGGAAACTAATAGAAGAAAAAATTAAAAAGTTAAATTTAGATAATATATTTGAGGAAAAATTAAATTAATATTTTACAGATAACATTTATAAAAAAATAAAAAGAAGTATGAGTGCTCATACTTCTTTTTATTTTCTTATATTTTAATATTATTTTTGATAATTTATTTCTTATTATTATTTTCAGAATTTCTATTATATTTTTTGAAGAATACAAGTAATATTCCTATACTACCAATTAAATAAACTACACTAGCTATATAATAAGCAGTACCATATCCACTTGGAGTTCTTAATAAATAATATCTTGCAAATAATCCTGCAAAAATTCCTACTAAACCATTTACTATTAACATAATAGAATTGTAAGCTGGAACTAAGTTTTTAGGAACAAAAGTTAATGGTAAGGATGCTTTAATAGGACCTGCAGCATTTGCAATTCCAGATCTTAAAAATAAAATTATTCCAATTGCCCAAGCTACATTAGCTCCGAAAATTGCACCGTTTGCCATAAGAAGCATTAATGGAATACATAAAATTGTACCAAGTGCAACTGTAACAATAGATCCAAGCTTCTTTTCAAGCCAAGGTGTACAAAAATAAGCTAAAACCATAGCTAATGTAGAGAAAGTTATTATTGTTGAAACAACACCTCTACTTATATGCAAGAAATTATTTAAGTATATTGGGAAGTATGGCATTATAAGTAGAGCACCAAATCCAATTAAGCTAGTTAAAACTACCCATAAAAGAACGTATTTATTTGCAAATAATTTTAAATCAAATTTCTTTGTAGCTTTTCTTGCAGCTAATTCTTCAGCTGTTTCTGTATAATCTTCAACTTGTTCTTTTAAAAACAATAAGCAGATTAATGAAAGTATTGTTAATATTACTGCAATCCATAAAACAAATCTATAAGAAGAAGTATAAGCTGATAATTGCATTTGATTTAGTTCACCTTGATGTTCTGATAAAATAGATGCTTTATCATAAGATATTTTTAAGTTATCACTAAATTTCCAAACGACTATTTTACCATTTAAAAATGTTAATAAAGATTGGCTAATTAAATTACAATACATAACTCTTGCGAACATAGATGTTCTTCTTTTTGTAGGTGTATAAGAAGTAAACATTAGAGGATATATACAATCATACATTCCTGCACCAATATTTATAAGAATATTAGCAATTAAAATTACAGTTGAATTTTTACTAAATATACATGCAAACAAACCTAATAATAATATAATAGGAGATGTAACTATTAATTTTTTATAGCCAATTTTATTTGTAAGTAAAAGTATAAGAGCTATTGCAAAGGTACCTATTGATCCGTAGGCAGGAAGTGCTTTAACAACATCTGGAACTGTAAGGTTTAAATAAGATACATAAGAATCATTTGTTATTCCTGTTACAGCACCCATAAAAATATAACTTAATATAAAAATAGTGCAATTATATCTCCATCTCTTGTCCCAATCCTCGTCGTTAAAGGTGACTAAATTTAATAATTTTTCTTCCATAAAAATTCCTCCTTAGTTTAAACTCAGCTTATGTTTACGTTTACAATATTATAATAAGCTTTATTTACAAAAAAATCTAATTATAGAAAAATAAATTATAAAAGTTTTTTAAAGGAAGTATAGTTAAATAATTAATAAAGTTAATTATTTATTATTAAAAATGAATAATATTAATTATTTAATTACATTTTATAAAAGGTTTATACAAAATTATAAATTATAAAATTTATATTATTTATGGGAAGTTTTAATAATATTTAAATATATAAATAATAAATATTGAAAATTCTGCAATCAATATATTTTATACTTTTATAAAAAAATATATTTTAATTTTTTTTATATATAAAATTATTCACTATTAATTAACAACATAATTATTGTAATATTTTTTATATAGTATTATTATTTTAATATAATAATTAGTATGCTAATATTTTAAAATAAAAGGAAGTATTTTATGAAATGTATACACGAATTTAATATCTGTTTATATATAAAAGAAATTAATTCTATAATAAATAGTAAAATAACAGAAAAATTAAAATTAAGGGGACTTACTCAAAGTCAAGTAACAGCTATTAAATTTATTGGTCATTTTGACAAATTGACATTAAGTGAATTAAGTCAAAAAATGGCTATAAAAAAATCTACATGTTCTGGAATAGTTGATAGATTAGAAAAAGCTAATATTTTTGAAAGAGTTAAAGATAAAGATGATAAAAGAGTAACCTATATTAAATTTTCAGAAAAAGGAAAAATTTTATCAGATGAAATTAAAGGAGATATAAATAATAGCTTTAAAGAAATATTTAATGGAATTTGTCAAGAAGATTTAGAAATAATAGAAAGCAGATTAGAAAAAATTATTAATCTAATAAAAGAAAACTAAGGAGATGATTATAATGCCAAAATTATTAATTCCTGCAATTATATTTATAACTTTAGCATTAATATTTTATACTATAGGTGTTTGGGGAGAGCATAAAGCCAAAATATTAAAGAAAAAACATGTAATTATTTTTTGGTGTGGTTTAGTTTGTGATACTTTAGGAACTTTCACAATGAGTAGGATAGTTGCTGCAGGTACAGATAAAACTATAACAAATACTCAATTAATGATACACCAATCAACTGGTTTATTAGCTATAATTTTAATGCTATTTCATGCAGTTTGGGCAACTTGGGTTCTTAATAAAGGAAGTGCTAAAGCAAAAGAAGCTTTCCATAAATTTAGTATGTTAGTATGGTTTATTTGGTTAATTCCTTACTTTGTAGGTATGTATATAGGGATGGCAGGTTAAAATTTGTAGTATAAATTTTAAGTTGAAGAGATTTTATTATTTAAAATTTCTTCAACTTTTTTTAGTTATATAAAATTAGTAAAATAATTTATAATACAGTTATAATAATTGTAATTGTAGCTAAAGATAAAATAATAATTTGCAAAATAAATTTTTGATAAACTATAAATAAGTTATATACTTAATAAAGAGAGAAATTTAAATATAATATATGTTGCTATATGGAGGTATATATGTTTTTTATAGGGATATTTGGTATAGAAAATAAACAAAAAGAAATAAAAATTTTAAAAAATATATATTGTAAAAAATGTAATGAAAATTTAAGTGGAAAACTTATAAAAACATTTGATTGTTTTCATTTCTTTTTTATACCTGTTTTTAGGTGGAATGAACATTTTTATTTCATATGCAATAGATGTAATTCTGTATATGAAATTCCTAAAGAAAAAGGAAATAAAATTGAAAAAGGAGAAAATATAGATATTACTTATTGGGATTTAAATCCTATTGAAATTAAACATGATAGTTATGAAAAAATAAATAGATGCTCAAATTGTGGTAAAGTTTTAAAGGATGATTTTAGATATTGTCCATATTGTGGCACAAAGCTTAAGTAATAGTTTATTAATTAACAATTGTAGATAAGTATTTCATAATATGATAGAATATTATTGTTTTTATAGAGATAGAAAAATATAGATTTAATTATTTTTAAATTTTCTATAAAGGCAGGTATTATGAAAAGAGGCGTTTTTTTAATGGAAAATATTCAAAAATATATAGAGACAGCAAAGAAGATTCTTACAGAAAAATCTTTAAATATATTAGATGGTGAATCTGTAAGTGAAGGTACTCTATTATCTACTGGAATAAGTGAATTAGAAGAAGGTACAGTAGTATCATTTATAGATAAAAAATCTAATAAGATAAATCCAATATGGTATTATTATAATATAAAGAATGAAGTTATTTATAAACATAAAAATAATATATGGGAAAAAATCTATTAAATAAAATTTTACTAATGTTTAAAAAGCACTTATATTTAAATCAAAATATAAGTGCTTTTAAATTTTATGTAATTATCCCATAGTTACTTCAGATTTTACTGTATTTATTTCAGTTTCATTTGCTGGTTGTGCAGGCTTATAGTATCCTTTATTTTTTGCAATTGTATATACATTATATTGACGCACTTCATCTTTGTTTCTCATTTGTTGAATTGTTTCACGTAACTGTTGATTATCAGTTTGAGATATTATTGAAGCATAGCCTGTTAAACTACTATTAATCATACTTAAATAATCGTTTATCATATCTTTTTCATTCATTGTATTAACCTCCTATTTTAGAAAAGACATTAAAGTTTCTTTGCTATTTTTTGCATCTTGAGCATCTTTTTGAAGCATTTGAATAATATTAGGATCAGTACAATGTTTAGCATAATCCTCAAGTTTATGTTCTATTGTTCCATGTGCACCAATAAGATGACGAAGATTTTGTAATTCTAATAGATTTAAGTTTGACATAAAATCACTTCCTAACTTTAAAACTCAATTATATTATCAGAATAAATAAAAGAAATTATTCTATATATGTAATTCCAGTTCATCCTAGAGTTTCCATGAATAATAAATAACCTATGAGTCTAAATATAAAGACTCATAGGTTATTGTTAAGGAAAAGATTTTGTTCCTAAAGAATTTTCACCTAAAATATTTTTTGTATTTTCAAGAGAATTTAGTGCCCTATTATAAGATTTTTCTGAAAGATTAAATTTATCTTTATTATTAACTATTTCATTTAAAGGAATAATTTTGTGAGTAAATAAATTATTTCCTTTTGGTTCTCTATAAACCCACGTAGGAATAATAGTATAATCTTTTAAATATAGTTTATTATTTTTCAATCCTAGTGAAAATTTTAATAATAAACCATCTTCTGTTAGATAATTATGAATCTCTTCATAACATTGGTTAGATAAAAAGTTTCCTTGTGAGTATATTACAAAGGTTGAATGACCGGAATTGTTTTTAATAATTTCATAAGGCTCTATAACATGAGGATGACTTCCTAAAATTATATCTACTCCTAATTCATTCATTTTCTTTGCTATTTTCTTTTGAACTTTATTTACTTTTGTACTATATTCATCTCCCCAATGGAAAGATCCTATTATAAATTGAACACCATTTTTTTTCATATCTTTTATTGAATTTTCAACATTTTTATAAAGTTCATCTAAATTATCATAACTAAAGGAATTAATTAGTGAATTAACATCTTTTGGAATTGGAATTGAATTTATTGAGTTAGGACCAGTTCTGTATGTATAAGAAAATAGTCCAATTTTATGACCATCCATATTATATATTAAATAATTTTTATCAGAAGAGCTTTTCTTTACTCCAAGATTTAATAATCCATTTTCATTACCTTTAGATATTGTACTTTTTACCCCTTTGGTTCCTTGGTCTATAACATGATTAGAAGCATAATTAATTACATTAAATCCAACGTTTTTTAAAGATTTTAAAAATGCTTCTGGAGAGTTAAAAGTAGGGTATCCTTCAGGTTTTCCACCACTTACATTACCTTCAAAAACTCCTATACTTAAGTTGGAATTTTTTATGTAGCTTTTAACATATTGAAAGCTTTTATCAAAATTATATCCACCATCTTTTGTTTTAGCACCAGCTATTTGAGCATCATGTGTCATCATGTTACCAACAGATGTTATAGTATAAATTTTTTCTTTATTGTGCAGTACAATATTTGATGACTTTTCTTGTTTATTAAAAAATAAGCCATAAACTTTATAACTACATAAGCTTAAAAAGATTATACATAAAGAAATAAATAAATATCTCCTTATTCTAAATTTCTTTTTATAACTATTAATTTTTTTAGACCTTTTAGTCATTTTATCCCCCTTAATATTAATAGATTTATTTACAATTTATATATTACTAAAATGATATTAATAAAACAATAAAAAATTAAAATATAATTTAAAAAAATTAATAATAAGACAAGTAATGAAAAGTACTAAAGATTAAAAATATTAGTAGAAAAATTAACAACATAGCATAGTATAGAATGGAGGAGGAGATTTTAATTATGAAAAAAGCTAAAAATTTAGTTAAAAAGGCCTTATTAATTATTATGATAGGTGTTGTCAGTACAATTGGTTTAGTTGGTTGTGGAAACACACCTAAAGAAAATAATGAAGTTAAAATTGAGCAACAATCAAAAGATAAAATTATAGAAAAAGAGAGCAAAGATGAGAAAGAAAGTAACTTTCCACAAGTGCAGAAAGAAGAAGTTAAAGAGAATGCTCAACTGAAAGGAAATCTTAAAGTTGGAGATGTTTTTGAAACTGAAGACGCAAAGGTAACTATAAATAAAATAAGAACAACTAAAGATAGAAATAGATATAGTAAAATTAAAGCTAATAGAGTAATAGTGATAGAATATACTTATACAAATAAAAATATTGATGGAACTATGTATTTAGACACTTATTTTTTCAATGCTTATGATAATGATGGAGAAATTTTAGAACATTATGATGTAATAGATCACAAACAACCTAAAGAAATAAGTAAAGGGAAAAAATGTACTGCAGAAATGGTTTTTGCACTTAATAATAAAAATAATAATATAACTTTAGATATGAATGAAACAATGTTTGGTGGAGAAGTTTTAGCAACTTGGAATTTAAAAATTAAATAAAAAATAATTAAAAAGAAAAATAGTATAATTGTTTTATTTACAATTATACTTTAATATGATTAAATCAAATGAATAAATTAGATATACACTAAACTAATTTAAATTTAGAGATTTAGGAGCTATTAATTTAGCTCCTTTTTTTATTATCTCATCAAATTTTACTTAAATAACTGATTTTACTAGTCTATGCAATATATATTTATATATTATAATTAGCTTAAAAAATATATCTGTTATATCAACATTAATATAATTTAAAAGTATTTATACAGTATATAAATTGTGTTATATAATATCTAAGGATGTTTTTGATACTAATATTGTAGACAAAAATTCATCATGAAATTCAGTAGAAATGCCTACCCATTCTATAAATTCATTTAAATTATCATTAAATTCTTTTAATTCTAAATTTTCTTTTAAAAAATCTCTTATTGAATCTTTGCTTTTATCTAGCATTCTTAATATTAATTTAATATTTTGATAGGTTACATTTCCTCTATTTATATATTTATCTAAAATGTGTGAGTAAATTGAATAAGAAATTACACTTGCAAATATTTCTTTTGGAAGCTTATTTAAGTAATTTAAATTTTCAATTTTACATTTATTGAAAAATTCTATTAATAATTCATCCATATTGTTTTTTTCTTCGATATAATTAAAAATGTTTCTTTCTACACAGTTTCTTTTGTTATAAATTTTTTTTAAGTTAGATATGTCCATTATATCAATCCCTTCTTTTTGTAATACCCCAGCAACTTCTCATTTGTTTATATTATTAATTCTATAAGTTTTACAAAAAATCCTTCCATAAAAAGGAAAAATATAATATTGAATTAATAAATTTATATAACAAAAATTATTAATATGAAAAATAAGAATAAATATATATTATTTGGAAAATATATTAATGAATTTAAATCTAGGGGTGTGAACTAATATGAAGAAAAGTATAAAATTACTAATGATTATAGGTTCATTTATAATTTTTAGCATAAGTATTTTAAATAAGTTTTTATATGCAGATGAATATATAGAAATAATAGCAAATAAAAGGAATTGGGAAAGTATAATAATAACTGAAGATAATAATTTAACAGATTCAAAAATAAGTTCAGAATCAAAACTTAAAATTGAAAAAATAGATTATAATAAACTAAAATACAGTTATGAAGAATATAGTGATAAGCCTATAAATAAATTTGGTACTTTAGATTCTATTTCAAATAATACATGGGTTGGGTATATAAATGATAATTTATATGGGATTATGTATTGTAAAATAATTATTGACAATGAACATATAAAAATTAATATTGAGAGATTAAATAAAAATTGTACTACTATAGAAATGTTTAGAAATTCTAAAAATAAAGTATATGAATCATTTAATTATAATTTAAAAGATAAAACTAAAGATTTTATTTCAAATAATAAAAAATTAAAAACTAAAATAAAAGAAATAGAATTTTTATAGTTGTAATTACATAAAAATACATTAATAAAAACGCCTATACTCTAGGCGTTTTTATTAATAATCTATTCCACAAGATTTAATATTATCTTTATTATCTGAACTACATGGAGTTACTGCATAAGTTATATGACATCTAGGACATTTTGTAATTAACTTATTCATAACAAATGTTTCTCCGCAAGAACAAGTTATTGTATGCTCTACTTTTGTATGCATATCCTGAAAGCCTTTCTCTCTAACTAAATCTGCGACTTTTTTACCATCATTTCCAAGTGATGAACATCCACATCCCATAATTAAATACCTCCTAATATTAAATTAATTATATTATATATAATATTAAACTTTATGTCTGTATCTTATGTTACATAAAGTTTAGTTAAAGATTTAGTATTAGTTAAAATATAAATAAATTATTTGTTATAAAAATTTTATTTAATAGAGAATATTAAATATTATATGTGTAAAAAATAATTATGATATTTGACTATTGAGGTGATAATTATGATACAGAATAGTTTTCCTAGAATTTTTAATACACAAAAAGAACTAACTCAACCTGGAAAAGAAAATGATATGAGTATATCTCCAATATATTATAATGAAAATTATAATAATGGAAAAAGACTAAAAGATAAAGTTGCTATTATTACAGGTGGAGATAGTGGAATTGGAAGAGCTGTTAGTTTAGCATTTGCAAGAGAAGGGGCTAAAGTTGTAATAGTTTATTTAAATGAAGAAGAAGATGCAAATAAAACTTTAGATTTAGTTAAAAAGTTAAATTCTGAAGGAATTATAATTTCAGGTGATTTAGGAGAAGAAAGTTTTTGCAGCAAAGTTATCTCTAAAACTATTAATGAATTTAATAAAATTGACATTATAGTAAATAATGCAGGTGAACAATATCCGGCTAATTCTTTGTTAGATATTACATCAGATCAATTACTTCATACATTTAAAACAAATGTTTTTTCAGCTTTTTATCTTATTAAAGAAGCATTACCATATCTTAAAGAAGGAAGTAGTATAATAAATACAACTTCAGTAACTGCATATAATGGACATGATAGACTAATTGATTATTCGTCATCTAAAGGTGCTTTAACTTCATTTACTAGAAGTTTAGCATTAAACTTAGCTAATGTAGGAATAAGAGTAAATTCAGTTGCACCAGGTCCTATTTGGACACCACTAATACCAGCTTCCTTTAAAAAAGAAGAATATAAAAATTTTGGCTCAAAAACTGCATTTAAAAGGCCAGGGCAACCAGTTGAACTAGCGGAAGCCTATGTATTTTTAGCAAGTGAAGGATCTTCATTTATAACAGGTGAAACAATTCATGTTAATGGTGGAGAAATGATTAATGTATAATTTTATTAAAAAGAAGGTGATATAATGGGAAAAAACTTAAAAAATAAAGAAACAAATGGAAAATTTTCTAACTCAAGAGTTAAAAGTTATAGGGAAAATTACGAAAATCAAAATACTTCTATAGAACAAAAAAGTACATCTAACAATATAAAAAAATAAATTTAAATATATAGAGAAGAATATATAATTATTTTCTTCTCTATTTTTATGAAAGTATATAGTAAATTTATTAGTGAAAAATTTTGCTATATAAGTTATAATATTAAAATATGATTTAGTTTAATAATTATTGTTTAGGAGGAGTAAATGAAATACAGCATAAATGTACCAGATGAATTTAATATTCGTGTTAATGAAATAATAGAAAAAATAGATAATTTTTGTACTAAAGTTTTAAATGATGAATATTTAGAAAAATGTATTAAGTTAACAGAAATTTTAGCTAATAATGAAGATAATAAGTTATTGAGAGGAAAAAGTAATACTTGGTCTTCTGGAATAGTACATGCAGTCTTTTTTGTTAATGATACTCTTAATAAAAAAGGAATAAAAATGGATGAATTAGCTGATTATTTTGAAGTTTCAGAGGGGACTATAGGAACAAAGTCAAGAGAAATTAGAAAATTATTAAATATAGATAAAACTTCTAAAAAATGGAAAATAAAAGAAGATAATGATTGTTCATCTTGTTGTGGCGATGAAAATAATGTTATTGATTTATTTGATAATGCTTTAGAGTTAGATGATGTTGAAAAAGGTACTGTGGAACTTAGAAAATGTGCTTCTATTTTAAAAAATAATCTTGGAGAAGAATATTTTGAAAAATATATTGGACAAATAGGTGTATCAGCAGAAGGAGATTTCTATTTAACTGTATTATCTACTTTATCAAATTATGAATTTGCATTAGGAAACTATGAAGAGAGCTTTAGATTGGAAAAAGAAATATTAGAATTAGATGAATATGATTCAAGAAATGTTAGACATTCAATTGTTTTTAGAGCATTAATTAATAAAGATTATGATTATGCTAAAAAAATATTTGAAAAATATGCTGATGAAGACAGCATATTCTTTAAGTATGGTAAAGTCTTATATTATTATTACAAAGATGATAGAAAAAGTGCTAGAAAGGCTTTAAAGAAAGCTTTAAAACATAATGTTTATTTTATAGAATGTCTAGTTGGAAATATTAAAACAGTTGAAGGTGAAATTAGTTCTTATAAAAAGGGAAGTATTGAAGAGGCAAGCCTTTGTATAGAATATAGTTTACCACTTTGGACAAACAAAAAAATAGGCTCTTGGTTAATAAAAGCATTGAATAAGATAAAATAAAAAAGTAGGGAAACCTACTTTTTTATTTTATTAATTTAGAGTAACAAAGTATTTACATTAAGTTAATGGTGATAATTTTTTCATGGGAGTATACTTATAACTATAAAAATTAGCATAAGGAGATGGATATTATGGAAAATATTCAGAATGAAACGTATGAGTTATTTTTTCTTCAATATATTTTCCTTGGACTAGTTGGAATATTATTTTTTATATTTCCAATAACATCAATAAATTATTTTACAAAATTATCAGGTAGCTTAATTGTTATTTCTGGAATATTTAAATTAATAAATTCTTTTTCAATAGAAAAAAAGGTAGCTAATAATTTTATACTTAGTGCTTTAGATATACTTTTTGGTGTATCATTAATATTCATAAAAATAAACATTATAGAAAATTTATTGATTTTTTATGGTATTTGGTCTGTAATAAGATCAATTATTTTATTATTGGGCGAAATAATATATAAAAATTTTAGATTAAATTTTAAAACAATATATATAGTTAGTTTAATTATAATAGGATGTTTAATTATAAACTATTCTAGAATTAATATATTGCTAGTATCTATTATTATAGGTATTTATTTTATGATTAATGCAATATGTGGGGTTTTTGTAAATTTAAAATAATATTATTTTAATAATAAATGAATTAAATTCATAAGTATTATATAAGAACGTATCAATGGAGGTACCTATTTTGAATTTTCTTCTTTATTTAGATGAATTGTTAGTAACAGGATTATCTTCTGTAATTGCAGAAGGATATATTGAAGTATTAACAAGAAAAAGAGTATGGGATAGAGCATTACTTGGCAGATTTAATATTGAAAATAAAGAAACAAATTATTGGGAAGATAGATATAGTAAAGATAAAAGAGAAGGATATAAAAATTATATAGATTCTGATGCTAATACATATACTTGTGGTATAGATAATAATAAAACATTTGAAGGTAAAGGTTGTATTAGGTTAGAAGAAGAAGAAAAAAAAATTTATACAATGTTTAGTTTTCATAAAAATATAATGTTAGGTTTAGAAAACAAAGGAAAAGTAAAAAGTACAAATGATATTTGTTCTGGAAATGTACAAGAGGGAGATTATGTTAAACTGAAAGGCTTTCTTTGTAGTGAATCTTTAAATTCTTATATAGATTCTTTAAAAAGTATAATAGATTGTTTTGGATATGATAAATTAAATAAGTTAAGAGAAGATAATTGTATAATGGATTTTAGTGTAATAGATAAATTATTAGTTGAGATACAATCAAAATTACATCTTAATGATACGAGTGATCTAATATTAAAATGTGGTAATAGAGAGTTAGTTATTACAATAAACAATAATTATTTTTTAAATAATCACACTAATAAATATGATCATATAGATTGCAGCTGTAATATTTTTGGAAAGGTAGTAAAGAAGTGTTGTAGTAATGATGATATACATTTTCTTAGAAAAACAGGGCAAAAAGATTTTTATGAGGAGATGTTAAATAAATGTATTCCAGCTTTTGATTGTCTTAATAAAATTGGAATTAAACCTCCAATTTGCCCTAGAACTAAAATTATAAATAATCCATATCAAATAATTCCAATAAGTATATATATTTAAAAAGGCACTAAAAGTGCCTTTTATTTATTAGAAATTAAATTTCGATTCAAGTTCAATATTTAATTTTCTATTATTAAGGGATACATTTTTTATTGAAATACCATAATCTTTAGTTAAAGAAATTATAATATTATTATTAACCTCATCTTTTGATAATATAGAATTATTTTGTATATGATTAAATATATAAGATTTAGGAATTGTTATAAATCCAACCTTAGTATAATTATAGTGAAGTATAGCGTTATTATTATTAGCTTTTACTGTAAAATTACTAATTGCTTGTAGAGGAATTCCTTTATAATCAAAATTAATATATAATAATAGTTGATTATCCTTTATAAGTGCTCTTATTCCATTTAAATTTTCTGTATTTATATTGCTATTATTTATTGAATAAATAATCAAATCTGTTATTTCATTATCAGTAAATGATGATGAAGATTTAAATTCTATTCCAGAAAGATTTAAATCAATATTATTAGGAATGAGCTTTTTCATAATTTTTTTAGGAGTAAGTTCTACTTCAGAATTAATTGATTTTACTTGTATTTTAGGTTCAAAACTAATTTTGTAAGTAATAAAAATTGATACTATAGCAATAACTAATATTATAAATATAACTAATAATCTTTTACTTGTTTTACTCATTAAAAACACCTCAAATTTTATTAAATTCAATAACTATAATTATATCAATGAAGGGATCAATATACAAATGAACAATCAGATAGAAGCATATTATTACATAGATGGAAGAAGCCCTAATTATTATTTACAATATCTTATTAAGGATGTTAAAAATAGTAAAGTTTTAATTAAAATTAGGAAAAAATTAAAAGAAGAAAATTTTAAAGTAGCATATTATCATGGTTTATACTATGTATGTAAAAATATACTTTCACTTATAGCCTTAAAAGAAATAGCTGGTGATAGCAAAATAATATTTTATACAAATCAAAAAGATTTAGTACATAAAATAAATAACAAGAAGTTTTTTATTAAAAATCAATATGATTATATAAATTTCTTTTTAAATAAATTTTACTCCTACGAATGTAAGGAAATTAAAAATATTAAAGAAATAATATATAAAGAAAAAAAGCCATCAATAAAATTATATATTAAATGTAAAAAAGCTGGTAAAGAATATAAAAAACTTATAAAAAGAAATAGTACATTAATTAAATTAAATAAATATCTTAATAGTGCAGAGAAACTTATTTTTTTCGATTTTGAAATGAATTGTGTTGGAAATTTTAAGGATGTAGAAATAATAAGTATAGGTGCAGTAAAAACAACCTTAGATGGGAAAATACTTTCACAGTTTTATAGCTGCATAAAACCTAAAAATATATATAAATTAACTAATAAATGTATAGAAATAACTTCTTTAAAACAGGAAGAAATAGATAATGCAAAATCCTTTGAAAGTGTTTTTAAAGAATTTGAAAAGTGGTGTGGAAATAAAAGAAATTTATTTTTATATTGGGGAGGAAATGATATTTCTGTTCTAAAAAATGATAGCAATAGAATTAAAGAAAATATAAAAATAGTAAATAATATTATTAATTTTAATATTGATTATCAAGAAGTTTTATGCAAGGATATTCTAAATTTAAATAATTTCCTTTCTCTTAAAAATGCGGTATTAAAATATAATTTAGATTTTCATGGATTACAACATAATGCATTAGATGATAGTTACAATTTAAGTAAACTGTATTTTAATGAAATAAAAAGAAGATAATTATATAATTATCTTCTTTTTTATAATGGAAATAAAACTCCAATTAATATTCCTAATATAAGACCTCCTAAAACTTCAAAAGGAGTATGACCTAATAATTCCTTTAATTTTTTATGATTAAAAGTAAACTTACTATCATTTGATAATATTAAATTTAATATTTTAGCATGTTCTCCAGCAGCTCTTCTAATTCCCATAGCATCATACATAACAATTGATGAAAAAACAAAGGAAAGGGCAAAAATTGGAGAGTCAAAACCAGTCATTCTACCTATACCAATAGTTAATGAAACAACAAAGGCAGAATGGGAACTTGGCATTCCGCCTGTTTCAAACAATCTAGTTAAATCAATTTTTTTATTAGATATATAACCAAAGGGTATTTTTAAAAATTGAGCTAAGAATAGAGCTGTTAAGCTTAAAATAATTAATTTATTTTCTACTAACAATAATAATCACCTCTTATTTAATTATTAGTTTTATTATACTGTTTTATAGAAAAAATAGTAGTTATTAAAAGAAAACTTTAATTAAACTATATGAATGAAAATTAAAAATCTTACTAGTAATTCCTATAAGGTTAATGAAAATAAAATTTAGAAATTATAAATATTAGAAAATATAAATATTAGAAAATATAATTAAATTATTTAAAGATTAATTACTTTGTAATAAAAAGTATAAAAGTGATAATACTAAATTTAGAAATGATAGACATAGATAAAAGGAGAGATAAATATGCCTATACCACTAATAACTTCTATAATATCAGCAATTTCAATTTTATTAGGTTCAGCAATGGGTGCTTGGTTTAGCTGGTTAATAAATAACAAAATGTATAAACGGAAAATGAAGGAAGAATATAATATTATAAAAGATAATAGAGAATATGAAGAACAATTTAAATTTAAAGAAATTTGTTCTAATGCAAATTTAATAAGACTAGATATATGTACTTCAATATATCAAAGTATAAGAATCCTATTAGAAAATGAAAACTATATATATCCTATTCCAATAAATAAAAATTATTCATGTGCAATATCTACATTAAGTGATAATTATAGTTTAAAAGAGTTAAGTTATATTTATCAATTATATGGAATAATAGAACGTGTTAATAACGATATACTAAATTTTAATTTTAATTCGGAAAAAGAATTAAAAAATATAATTAATGGATTTGAAGTTATATTAAATAAAATATATGGAGAAAATTTTAAAAAATTTTTAAAAGTTAATATTGATGATATTTCTTATAAGGATCTATATGACAATGAATATATAAAATTGGGTTATAGAGATATTCTAAAAAAATTAGATGAATTATGTTACAGAGAAAATATGAATAATTAATTATTATAAAAGCAGTAAAGTGTATTATTACTGCTTTTTATTTTTAATAATAAAAAATTTAAAATTTTATCATTGTTTTATATAAATTTTTATTTATATATTAAGATAATTTTAAGATATAAATAAGAATTTATAAATTGACATTAACTTTACTAAAAAGTAAAATTTTGAATGTAGAGGTGATAAAAAAGTGAGAAAATCTAAGATATTAGTAGTTGTTGGTTTAATTATAATAGTAACAGCTATAATAATAAATAAACCAAATGAATTGAACGTAAAAATGAAATTTTCCTCACCAAAATCTTTAATAGAATCATTTAATAATTCTATTTTATTAGTTAGAGATGATAACTTTAATATGGTAAATACTCAAATTTTAAATGATTGCATATCAAAAAGAAAAAGAGTTTCTAACTCTGGAATACAATTTAACAAAATAAATTTAGAAAAAAATATAAAATTAAGTAATTCTGAAAAAAGTAAGATGATAAACAAATATAAAGAAGTAGCTAGAAGAATTTATAATAATTCACCAAAAGAAATTATTCCTTTTAAATTTAAAGCAACTGGATTAAATAATATATATTCTTATGAAAATGGAAAAGATAAAATTGTAGAGTTCCATAAAACTCCAATTATTTTAGATGCTATAATTATAAAAGAAAATGGAAGTTATGTTTTTGACTATTTTCTAGTTTCTTCAAAGGAAAATGGGGAGGCTATAAATTGATAGAAGTTAATAATATTTATATGAATATAGATAATAAAGAAATTTTAAGGGATATATCATTTAAATGTGAAAATGGAAGAATTCTTGGACTAATTGGTCCTAATGGTGTTGGTAAAACAACTCTTATAAAATGTTTAACAGGTATTTATAAACCTCAATCAGGCTCTATATTATATAATAATTCACAAGTTTTTGATAACGATAAGACCAAAGAATTAATTGGATATGTACAAGATGAAAGTACATTTTTTTCTAACTATAAAATTAATGATATAAAAAAATATTATAAGTTAGCATACAAAAACTTTGATGAAATTAAATTTAATAAAATAAATAACATGTTTAATATTCCATTAAATAAAAAAATGTTTCAACTATCTAAAGGTATAAAAATGCTTGTAAATATATTATTTGCATTTTCTATAAATGCAAAATATTTAATACTTGATGAACCAACTGCAGGTCTTGATGTTATTTTTAAAAAGAAATTTTTAAAATTACTTAGAGAGGAAGTTTTAAAAAATAAAATTACTGTTGTTATAAGTTCTCATCATTTGAATGAACTTGAAAATATATGTGATGATATTTTAATTATAAATAATGGAAAAGTAGTCTTTAATGATAGTATAAATAACTTAAATAATAAAGTGAAAAAAATACAAGTAGCTTTTGATATTCCAGTATATGAAGAAGATTTTGCAGAATTTAACGAAATACTTGCTTTATCAAAAACGGGAAGAGTGTTTACTATAATAACTAAAAATTATAATGATGAGTTTTTATTTAAATTAAATAAATTAGAACCTTTGTTTATAGAAGAGATAAGTTTAACTTTAGAAGATATGTTTATATATCATATTGAAAAGGGAGATATAAATGAAAAATATAATTAAAAAAAGTCTAATATATCAATGGTTTTATACAATAAAATGGATATTATTACTAATAACTGTTATGTGGTCACTATTTTCATATATTTTTATTTTTAGCAATAAGATAGATAAATTTAAAAATGAAATATCTCAATTTATTTCAAACAAGTTTCCTGTTATTCAGATAGAGAGTATAATAGTATTTATTGTATTATTAATGTTTGTTTATATATTAGGAAATGGAATAAAAAAGAGAAGTAAGATAATATCAATAAATAGCGGACCATATACAAGAGATCAAATATTTTGGAATAATGTATTATGTAATATTTTAGTTTTAATATTTTTTATATTTATATATCTATATTTTGGAATATGTTTTAAGTTAAAATATACTAATTTACTTAATTATTCTTCTAATTATTTTAGTATTTTGTTTCTTGATATTTTAAAGTTATTATCATTAGGACTTATAACACTTTCATACACATTATTTATGGACAAACTTTTTTCTAATTCCATAGTAACTATTATGACAATAGGCCTTGTACCAGTATCATTATTTTCATTTTTTTTATTAAATAGTAGAATTATATCTGATACTAATTTATTAAATAAATTTTATTATTTTAAAGATATAATTTTTATTTATTTAAATAGATATCAATATATAAATGATGATTATTTATATAGGTTATGATATTGTTTTAATTTTAATGTGTTTGGGTCTCGT
>NZ_JAGGJZ010000004.1 GCF_017873235.1 Clostridium moniliforme
CTAAGCGTGAAGCCCACCTCAAGATGAGATTTCCCATAGCATAAGCTAGTAAGACCCCTTGAAGAACACAAGGTTGATAGGTCAGAGGTGTAAGCATGGTAACATGTTCAGCTGACTGATACTAATAGGTCGAGGGCTTGACCAATAAAAAGACGATCAACAAAAATTCATATGCAATTTTCAGAGAACAAATTCTTTGAAATGATTTATATAATCAAATATCTAGTGATGATGGCATAGAGGAAACACTCCTTCCCATTCCGAACAGGAAAGTTAAGCTCTATAGCGCCGATGGTACTGCATGGGTGACTGTGTGGGAGAGTAGGACGTTGCTAGGTAAGTGTGGCTCGATAGCTCAGTCGGTAGAGCAGAGGACTGAAAATCCTCGTGTCGCTGGTTCGATTCCTGCTCGAGCCACCACATATGGCGCTATAGCCAAGTGGTAAGGCAGAGGTCTGCAAAACCTTTATTCCCCAGTTCAAATCTGGGTGGCGCCTCCAAAAGAGGAAAACCTGTAAACTTAAGTTTACAGGTTTTTTATTTTTTATAACAGTTTATAATGAAAAATATCCACAAAAAATAGGTTTAAATAAAAGTTATCCACTAAAATAACAAATTTATGTGATAATATATTAAAAACTGTGAATTAAATTTTATTCTAATGAATTTTCACATAATATTAGTTCGCTAGTTTTCTTATCATAACTTGCTTTGCAACCTATAGGGAAAATTAAATTTGGATATGAATGTCCAAAAGGTACTCCATATATTATAGGAATTTTTAAAGGTAACAATCTTTTCTTTATTATTTCTAAGACAGTAAAACTTTCATTGTAATCGTCCAAAGAACAACCAGTTAAATGACCTATTAATATTCCTCTACATTTGTTTAATTTAGATGATAATATAAGTTGGGTTAATAATCTATCTATTACATAAGGTTTTTCATTTACTTCTTCTAATAATAAAATAGATTTATCTAAGTTTATTTCATAAGGAGTTCCTATTGATGAACATATCATTGAAAGATTTCCTCCCATCAATTTACCACTAAAGTAATCATTATTATATTTTGTACAATTAGATAGATCATAAATAAGTCCTTTACTAGGACTTAATAACATTCTTTTTAGATATGATAAAGTAAATATGTCATTAAAATTAGATTTAATCATTGGGCCGTGGAATGTAATAAGATTTTTGTTAGCAAAAAAATTTAAAAGTATAGTTATATCACTATAACCACAAAAGAATTTTGGATGCTTTTTAATATCAGATATATTTAAATAGGGAAGAGTTCTAATAGACCCAAAACCACCTCTAAAACATATAATGCCATCAATTGAGTCATCTTTAAACATATTGTTTAAATCCTCAGCTCTATCATAATCATTTCCTGAGAAATAACCATATTTATTGTATAAATGACTTCCTAGAACTACATTATTAAATCCTAAATCCTTAAATTTTTTTATATATAAATCTATAGTTTCTTTTTTACTACAAGATGCGGGGGCAATAATAGCAATTTTAGAGTCATAATTTAAAAGTTTTCCTTTAAGCATAACAAATCCTCCTAAAAAAAGAGAGCTAATTAGCTCTCTTTTGTTTTAGTATATAGTATGTTTAAGTTTGATATTTGCTATCTAAACATATCTTTTTTATATAGCACCCAAGCAACTATTCCACAAATTAGGAAAGTTATAAACATTATAAAGTAAAATGCACTAGGATCATCAGCAGAGAATGGTAACCATACGTTCATACCAAAAATACCACCTATTATTGTTGGTATTGCCATAAGTATTGTAACTGATGCAAGAACCTTCATTACTATATTAAGATTATTTGAAATTACTGATGCAAAGAAGTCCATTGTACTTGCTAATATATTACTATAGATTTCTGTCATTTCTATTGCTTGTTTATTTTCAATAATTACATTTTCTAAAATATCCTTATCTTCTTCGTATCTTTGCATTATATCAAGTTTTAACATTTTTTCTAATGTTATTTCATTAGCTTTTAATGAAGTAGAAAAGTATACTAGTGATTTTTCTAATGAATGTAGTTGAATAAGTTCTCTATTTTTCATTGACTTATGAAGTCTTTTTTCTATCATTAAACTTTTTTTATCAATTTGTCTTAAATATAATAGATAATATGTAGAAATTCTATTTAATATTTGTAATGTAAATCTTGATTTTTTAAATGTAAAAAATGATTTAATTCTTCCATTAATAAAGTCAGTTAAAACTTTACTATTTTTAAGGCAAACTGTTATAAGATGTGTATCAGTATGAATTATTGAAAGTGGATATGTATCGTAAGTAAGTGAATTATCCTCCATTTCAGTAAATGGTATATCTACTATTATTGATATAGCATTATCTTCAATATCTATACGTGATGTTTCTTCATCATCTAATGAAGCTTTAAGTAAATCTAATGATACATTTGTTTTATTTGAAATGAGAATGAGTTCTTCGTCTGAAGGTGCAACTATATTTATCCAACAGCCTGGCTCTATATTGTCTAGTTGTTTAAGAGTTTTATTATCATTATTTGTTTTAAATATTTGGATCATGATTAAACCTCCATATATAATCATATATATTATACTCTTAAATTAATAAATATAAAATAATTACTTTAAGAATATAATATATAGTAATACTATGAAAAATTGAGAATGTGTGAGTAATACTAAATAAACAATAGAGATATGAATATAAACTTAAAATAATGCTAAAAATAGATTAATAATGATAAAATTTAACTGATATTAGTATGGAATAAAATTAGAATTACGAGTATAATCTAATTTGTTATTTATAAATATTTCATTATATTATGGGGGATTTAAATATGATGCACAAAGAGGTTGTTGGTAGAAAAAAAGCACCTGTAATTGCGATAGTATTTTTTGTACTAACATTTATGTTATACGCTCAAGAAGGACTTAAATTTATAGATTTTAGTGATTATAAAATATTATTTGTTAGTAAATTACTAGTTTCAATTTTAGCAATTATTATAATTATAAGAGAATATATTAGTTGCAAAATTTCATATAAGTATTGTTTAATAGCAAACAAGCTTATAGTAAATAAGATTTTTTCAAATGGAGAAAAAAATTTAGCTAGCATAAAGATTTCTGATATTGTTTATTTGGGAAAGAAAAATGGACAACATAAAAGATATGATGCTAAATCTATTGGGAATTATACTTGCGATAAATTAAAAATAGGTCAATATTGTTGTGTTTATAAATTTAAAGAAAAATATTATAAGTTTTATTTCCAACCAAGTGAAAGATTTATAAAAAGAATTGAAAAAAATATAATTAAAATTAAAGATAATAAATTAAGTAGTTTAAATAATATAAACTCTCAAGCGTAAATGTTTGAGAGTTTTTTTATTCTAAATTTTAATATTTAATTTATAGGATAACTATGTAAATTTTTTATGTATATAAATCGGGTAATAGGAAATAATTTAAATATATTTAATTTAGGGGGTTTTATTTATGATAAAATTAATAAACAAAAATATTAAAGAAAATACTTGTATTATCTGTGGAAATGTTAGTGACAATGGTATAATTGTAAAAGGTGAATTAATATGTCCAAACTGTGAAGTGGATTTAATAAATATTAAACCTGAAAATAAAAAGTATGATTATTATGTTGATAACATAAGAAACATATTTGGATAAAGAAAGAGGTATACAAAATTGAATAAAGGAATATTTATTGTATTTGAAGGTGGCGAAGGGTCAGGTAAAAGTACAATTTTATATAAGACTTATATATGGCTTAAGGATTTAGGGTATGATTGTATAAAAACAAGAGAACCTGGTGGTATAAATATATCAGAACAAATAAGAGAAGTTATTTTAAATAAAGAAAATATAAATATGGATGGAAGAACAGAAGCACTTCTTTATGCAGCAGCAAGGAGACAACATTTAGTTGAAAAGGTAATACCAGCTTTAAAAAGTGGACAAATAGTTCTATGTGATAGGTTTGTTGATTCATCTTTAGTTTATCAAGGATATGCAAGAGGTCTTGGAATAGAAGAGGTTTATAGCATTAATAAATTTGCAATTGAAGATTGTATGCCAGATTTATCAATACTTTTTGATATTAGACCTGAAATAGGTATGGAAAGAATAAAGAAAAACTCTAATAGAGAAGTAAATAGGTTAGACTTAGAAAAATTAGATTTTCACAATAAAGTTAGAGAAGGTTATTCTTTAATATATAACCAAAATAAGGATAGGATTGTTAAGATAAATGCAGAAAAATCAATTGATGAAGTTTTTTGTGATGTTAAAAAAATAATCCTAAATTTGATAGGTAATTTAGGTAAATAAAGGGTTATAGGAATATATTACTTTGTGGTAAAATAGAATTGGGTATTTTATTAAAGAGTGGAGGTTATTAAATGAAATTAGTAATAGCTATAGTACATGATGATGATTCAGATAATCTACTTGATATTCTAACTGAAAAGAATTTTGGTGTTACTAAGCTTGCAACTACAGGTGGATTTTTAAAGGCAGGAAATACAACTCTAATGATAGGTGTGGGAGAAGAAAAAGTTGAAGATGTTATAAATACAATAAGGTATGTTTGTAAAGAGAGAAATGAAGTAGTTACATCATCAGATCCTATTACTGGAAATGCAGGTATGTGTATGCAGTATCCGATTGAAGTTCAAGTTGGTGGAGCAACTATTTTTGTTATAGATGTAGATAAGTTTGTAAAAATATAATATATAGGAGGTAGTGTATTGGATAAATTTATAGGACATAGCAAGATTGTTGAAGGCTTTATGAAACGAGTAGAAAGCAATACACTGTCTCATGCTCACTTAATTTCAGGAAGAGATGGAATTGGTAAGAGTATATTGGCAGATATATTTGTATCAAAAATATTAAATAAGGAAGTTTCTAAGGAACATATTGATGCGATTAATTATAGAAATAATAAAGCTTCAATAGGTGTTTCAGAAGTTAGAGATATAATAGAGGAAGTTAATAAAAGGCCATATGAAGGAGATAAGAAAGTAGTTATTATATATGATGCAGAAAAACTAACTATTCAAGCTCAAAATGCTCTTTTAAAAACAATAGAGGAACCTCCAAATGGAGTTTATATTTTCTTACTTACAACTAATTTAGAATTTATATTAGATACAATAAAATCTAGATGTCAAATATATAAACTTACCCCTCTCACTAATGATGAGATGATTAGTTTTATTAAATCTAAACATGAGATAGATGAAGAAGAGCTATTATCAGTACTTGCTTATTCAGAAGGGATACCAGGAAGGGCAGAGAGGTTTTTAAAAGATACTGAACTTCAAAATCTTAGAAATCTTATAATAAATATGCTAAGAGATATAAATAAAAATGAAATAGATGTAGCCATAAAATATGAAAAGGCATTCGAAAATTATAAGGATGAAAAGGAAGAACTATTAAATATTATTTCAACTTTTATAAGGGACATAATTTTATATAAGGAACTTAATAATAAGAAGCTTATAATAAATTCTGATAAAAATAAAGAAATAGAAGAGCTAATGGAAATGATGTCTTATAAAAAATTAAATGGAATGCTAAAATATATAGAAGAAGCTAGAGATAACTTAAATCATAACACTAATTTTTCAATAACTATTAGTATTATGATTATGGGTTTTTTGGAGGTATAATTACATGATAAAAGTAATTGGCGTAAGGTTTAAAAAGGCTGGAAAGATATATTATTTCGATCCAAATGAATTAAATATAAATAAAGAAGACTATGTAATAGTAGAAACAGCAAGAGGAATTGAATTTGGTCAATGCGTTATTGGTGTTAAGGAAGTAAGTGAAAATGATATAATAGCACCTCTAAAAAGTGTTTTAAGAGTTGCTGATAATGAAGATATAAAAAGACATCAAAATAATAAGGCAAAAGAAAAAGATGCTTTAAATATATGTACAGATAAAATTTTAGAACATGGGCTTGATATGAAGTTAATTGATGTTGAATATACTTTTGATAATAATAAAGTTATATTCTATTTTACAGCTGATGGAAGAGTTGATTTTAGAGAATTAGTTAAAGACCTAGCTACAATATTTAAGACAAGAATAGAACTTAGACAAATTGGTGTTAGAGATGAGGCTAAAATGCTTGGTGGTCTTGGACCATGTGGTAGACCTATGTGTTGTTCATCGTTTTTAGGAGATTTTGCTTCAGTTTCAATAAAGATGGCTAAAGAGCAAAATTTATCTTTAAATCCAACAAAAATTTCAGGAATTTGTGGAAGATTAATGTGTTGTTTAAATTATGAACAAAGTACATATGAGGATATCAGAAAGAGACTACCTAAGGTTGGATCAATAGTTAAAACATCAGAAGGAACAGGCGAGGTAGTTCAAAACAATATAGTTAAGGAAAGTGTAAAAGTTAAACTTAAGAAAAAAGATGAAGAAATATTAGAGATGTTTAATATTGAAGAGATAGAACTTATCAATGGAAGCTATGAAGACACAATAGATGATTCTGATATAAAACTTGAGGTAGAAACTGAAGAGGACAAAAGACTTATAAAGCAACTTATAAAAGAAAAATAGGAGGATTTCATATGAAGGCAGTGTTAAAAATTGCTGGAATGAATAATTCTAAAGATGTTAAAAAGGTACAAAGTGCAATTTCCATGAGTGAAGGTGTTATTGCAAGTGAAGTAGTTTTAGCTAAAAAAGAAATTATAGTAATATATAATGATTTTTATATAAATTTAGAGAATATTATAGATAAAATTGAAGAAGCTGGGTATACTGTCATATAAATAATAGCTGCTAAATTTTCACAAAATACTTTTAAAAATAATAGAAACGTGTTAAAATTATTTTGGTGTAATTACCACAAATTTTAGGAGGTGTTTTTAATGGCATTTGTAATAAACGATTCATGCATAAGCTGTGGAGCATGTGCAGCAGAATGTCCAGTTAATGCTATAAGTCAAGGAGATACTCAATTCGTAATAGATGCAGATACTTGCATAGATTGCGGAAACTGTGCTAATGTTTGTCCAGTTGGAGCACCAGTTCAAGAATAATCATATAGCAGGAGGATCGCTTTTTTTAGCGGTCCTTTAAATTTTATTATAATTTTCATTAAGTATTATTGCACATCCATTAGATTGCAGTGTTTCTTTAGATATACTAAAAGTTTTACTATGAATCTTTTTTATATTTTTTAGTAGTAAAGAAAAATCTTTTAGTCCATGAAATAAAAAAGAAGAATTATTAACTCTATAGTTCATAGGTATTATAATCTTTGGGCTTATTTTTTTTGAAAGTAAATAAGCTTCCTTTCCAGATAAAGTTATATTTCCACCTACAGGAAGAAATAAAATGTCTATCTCACCTATTTTATTTATGAGATCATCGGATAAATTTTCTCCAAGATACCCTAAATGACATAATTTTAAGTTATCTATATCATAGGTATATATATAATTTTCTCCTCTTTTAGCTCCTTTAAAGTTATCACAAAATGTGGTATATCCTTCTATTAATCCAATTTCAGTATTAAAGCTTCCATGTGAGTTTATTATTTTAATATTAGGGTCAATTATTTTTTTTAATGATAAATTATTTAGTGGACTACTTAATGTTATAACATTAGCATTTAATGTTGATATATTTAAATTATTAAATTTATTAAAGGGGTCAATTAAAAGTCTTTTTCCAATTGAATTTTTTATAAGAAAAGTAGAATTTTTAATCCATGTAATATTCATAAATAATCCTCCTGTATATAAATTTATTATTCACTATGTGTTAGGAATTTAAACCTATTATCTTGAAGAAATATAAAAAAAGTATTAATATGTTGTTACAAGGTCAAGGTAAGTAAAGAACAATAAAACTAAGAAGGTGTATATATGGCAAGACTAACTGATGTAATAGAAAAATTTATAAAAGATATGATAAATGAAGAAGATGATAAAAAAATTTCAATTCAAAGAAATGAATTAGCAGATCAATTTAGATGTGCACCATCTCAAATAAATTATGTATTAAGTACTCGTTTTACTTATGCTAAAGGATATGTAATTGAGAGTAGAAGAGGTGGTGGAGGATACATTTCAATTAAGAAAGTTGAGCATAAATCTCCTATTGGAAGGAAAAAACTATTGTATGAATCTATAGGGGATAGTATAACATATCATAATGCAATTGCTTTCTTAGATAATATATTAGAAACTAATTTGATTAATAAAAAGGAGTATGAACTCATAAAAATATCAGTAAATGATAAAACACTAAAATCTGTTGAAGATAAAAATAAATTAAGGGCAGATTTATTAAAAGGCATGATGATGGTAATAATTGAATAATCATGTATAGATACTTTTTATAATAATATTTAAGATTAAATATTACAGTATGTGGTAATAATATAGAAGAAATGAATTAAAACTATAATTGTGAAAAGGATAAGGGTAAAGTTTTCATAATTATGTATGGTATAAAAGGGTAAGGAGGATTAAGGATGGGTAATGGGAGATTCACAGAAAGGGTTCAAACTGTAATATTAGAGAGTAAGAAAGAGTCATGCAATTTTAAACATGGATATATTGGTACAGAACATATACTTCTTGGGATATTAAAAGAAGGAGGATATGCTGCACAGGTTTTAAATAAATATAACATAAATGACAATAATATAAGAAAAAAGATAGAGAGTTATTTAGGTTATGGTGATGTAGATATATCATTATTAGATTTATTATTAACTCCTAGAACAAAAAGTCTTTTAGATAGGAGCTTTAAAGAAGCAAAAAATTATAATCATAAATATATAATTCCAGAACATATACTTTTAGCACTTCTTAAAGAAGCTGATGGTGTTGCATATACAATATTATTACAAACAGAAGTAAATATACAGGAAATATTAAATGATATAAATATATTTTTACAAAGTAAAGAAGATGAAACTTTTTCTAAATATGAAGAAGATGAAAAAGTTTATGAAAAAATGTCAGTACTAAATAAATATAGCGTTAATATGACAAAACTTGCAAAGGAAGGTAAGTTTGATCCTGTTATAGGTAGAGAGAAGGAAACACAAAGAGTTTTAGAAATACTTTGTAGAAGAGTTAAAAATAATCCTTGTTTAATTGGAGAACCTGGTGTTGGAAAAACAGCTGTTATTGAAGGATTAGCTCAAAGGATAGTAGAGGGTAATATACCAGAAACACTTAAAAATAAGCAAATTTTTTCTTTAGATCTTACAAATATTATTGCTGGAGCAAAATATAGAGGAGAATTTGAAGATAGATTAAAAAAAATAGTTGAAGAAATAAAAGAGAATAAGGATATAATTTTATTTATAGATGAAATTCATATGATAATTGGAGCAGGTGGAGCAGAAGGTGCAATTGATGCTTCTAATATATTGAAGCCATCCCTTGCAAGGGGAGATATTCAGTGTATAGGGGCTACAACAATAGATGAATATAGAAAACATATAGAAAAAGATCTAGCATTAGAGAGAAGATTTCAGCCAATAAATGTTAGAGAGCCTAACAAAGAAGAAACGTTAAAAATATTAACTGGATTAAGGAATAAATATGAAGCACATCATAAAATAAAAATATCAGATGAAGCTCTTAAAGCTGCAGTATATATGGGTGAAAGATATATAGTAAATAGATTTATGCCTGATAAGGCAATTGATTTAATAGATGAAGCTTCAGCTAAAATTAGAATAGAAGCTGTTATAAATCCTCCAGATGTAAAAGAATTAGAGAAAAAAATAAAATTAGCAATAATAGAAAAGGAAGAAGCTATAAAAGCTCAAGAATTTGAGAAGGCAGCAACATTTAGAGATGAGGAAGTAATTTTACAAAAAGAATTAAATAATAAAGTAAATAATTTTGATAATAATTCTGAAAATACTTTGATAGTTGGTCCTGAGGATATAGCTAAAGTTATTTCTAACTGGACTAATATACCTGTTGAAAAACTTACTGAAAAGGAAAGTGAAAAACTACTTAAGCTAGAAGAGAGACTTCATGAAAGAGTAGTTGGACAAAGTGAAGCTGTATCATCAATTGCAAGAGCAATAAGAAGAGCTAGAGTAGGTCTTCAAGATCCTAATAGACCAATTGGAAGTTTTATATTTTTAGGACCAACAGGAGTTGGAAAAACAGAATTATGTAAGGCTTTGGCAGAATCTATTTTTGGTGATGAAGATAATATGATTAGAGTTGATATGTCAGAATATATGGAAAAACATGCTGTTTCTAAATTAATAGGTGCACCTCCTGGATATGTTGGATATGATGAAGGAGGACAATTAACAGAGGCAATAAGAAGAAATCCTTATTCGGTTATTTTATTAGATGAAATTGAAAAGGCTCATCCTGATATATTTAATATATTACTTCAAATATTAGAAGATGGAAGATTAACAGACGGGAAGGGAAAGGTTGTTAACTTTAAAAATACTATAATAATAATGACATCTAATATAGGTGCAGAAAAAATTTACAAACAAAAAAGCGTAGGATTTTTAGCTAATAATGATAAAGATTTTGGATATAATTTTATGAAAGAAAATATGTTAGAAGAATTAAGAAAAAGTTTTAAGCCAGAATTTTTAAATAGGGTAGATGATACTATTGTATTTCATAAATTAAATAGAGATAGTATGAAGGACATATTAGATATTATGCTTAAAGAAATGAAACTTAGATTAAGAAATAGCAATATTGATATAAGTTTTGATGAAGAGATAAAAGAGTATTTATTAGATAAATGCAAAATAGATGATTATGGAGCTAGACCTTTTAGAAGAATAATTACAAAAGAAATTGAAGATAAGTTAAGTGAAGAAATATTAAAAGGTAATATAGTAAAAGATAAATATTTAGAAGTTTTTATAAAAGAGGAATGTATAAAATTTAAGAATATAAGTTAAGTTATATAAGGGAGTATTAGTTTTATACTCCCTTTAAATATTTTTCAAAAATAATTATTACATAAAATATATTGTTGAAATGAATTTATATAGTGATATAATAAAAACAAATATAAAGATATACCCCGTGGGGGTAAGGAGGCGAAAGCAATGTCAAAAGAAGTAAAAGAAATTGATTTAATTATAATTGGTGGAGGACCAGCAGGTTTAACTGCAGCTATATATGCATCAAGAGCAAGACTTGATATGTTATTATTAGAAGATAAAATTATGGGTGGTCAAGTTAGAAATAGTTATTTAGTAGAGAATTACCCAGGCTTTAGAGAAATAGCTGGTGCAGAACTTGCAGATCTTATGCAAAAACAAGCTGAAGATTTAGGAGCTACAATTGAAGAATTTGATGTTATAGAAAAAGTTAAATTTAATGCAGAAGAAAAAATAGTAGAAACTGAAGAGTTTATATATAAGCCAAAGGCAGTAATAATTGCAACAGGGGCATCACCAAAGAAGTTACCAATAAAAAATGAAGAGAAATTCTCTGGAAAGGGAGTTCACTATTGTGCAGTGTGTGATGGTGCAATGTATCAAGATAAGGTTATTGGTATAGTTGGTGGAGGAAACACAGCTTTAGAGGAATCAATCTTTTTAACAAATTTTGCAAAGAAAGTTTATTTAATTAGAAGATATGATTATTTTAGAGGAGAGCAAAGTGTATTAGAGGAAGTTGAAAAGAATGATAAGATAGAAATTCTTTATAATGAGGACTTAATAGAAGTTGATGGCGGAGACTTTGTAGAAAAAGGAATAATAAAGAATACATTAACAGGTGAAGAAAAAGAATTAAAATTAGATGCTGTTTTTGGTTCAATAGGTAATACTCCAATGGTAAACTTATTTAAAGAATATATAGAAGTAAATAAAGGTGGATATATAATCACAGATGACCATATGCAAACAAATGTACCAGGAGTTTATGCTGTTGGTGATGTAAGAGAAAAGGAATATAGACAAATTACAACAGCAGTTGCTGATGGAACAATAGCGGCATTAGAAGCAGAAAAGTATGTAAAGAAAATTAATAGATAAGGTGTGATAATTTATGATAAAAATATATTCAACATCATGGTGCCCTTCATGTATTAAAGCTAAAAAATATTTAAACATGAAAGGAATTGAATTTGAAGAAATAAATGTTGCTGATAAACATGAAGATAGAAATGAAGTTCAAAAAGTATCAGGACAAAGAACAGTTCCCGTATTAGATATTGATGGTAAGATTATTGTTGGATTTGATAAAAAAGCTATAGATGAAGCTTTAAAATAAATTAAAATAAAAAGTCCTATTACAAATTTGTAATAGGACTTTTTATTTTAATTAAGCATTAGCTAATGCTTTGTCAATTGCAGGTTTATCAAAACCTACTATTATTGTTCCGTTTATATCAAGAACAGGAACACCCATTTGTTTTGATTTATTAACCATTTCTTCTCTAGCGTTCATATCTTCTTGTACATTTAAAGCAGTAAACTCTACGCCTTTTTTTGTTAAATAATCCTTTGCTTTTACACACCAAGGACATGAATTAGTTGTATATACTTTTATCATAATTTTTACCTCCCAAATAATAATAATGATTATTATTAAATATCTTTTTTCAATTTTACCTTAAATAGATATTAATTTCAAGGATGTTAGTGTGTATAATGTGTAACATTTAAATCATAATAAAATAATATATTATATTATTTTATTATATCTTTGTTGTCTAAATTTGAATTTAAAATAAAATTACTTACATCTCCATCTAAAGTAGAATTTGAAAATGTCTCACTTACATTGATTTGAGCAGTATCTTTAATAGTATTTTTAGGGGTTATAATAGTATTAATAAGTTTTGTTTTATCAATCATAGTACCATCATCTCCTTTTAAATTGTATAATTATTATTTGTATAAGAGAAAATTATTATGCTAAAAATAAATTTAAATTGTATAGTGGTCTAGACAACTATATGTTATCGGTATATAATTAATTAAGGAGGAACAGATATGATAGATAAAAACAGTCCAATTCCAGTTTATTTTCAATTAAAGGAGGATATCTTAGAAAAAATTTCTCAAGGTTATTGGAAAGTAGGAGATTGTATAAATAGTGAAAGAGAACTTTCAGACCAATATGGAGTTAGTAGAATGACAATCAGACAAGCTTTGGGAGAATTAGTTCAAGATGGAGTTTTAGTAAGAGAAAAGGGAAAAGGGACATTTGTCTGTGAACCTAAAGTAAAACAACAGGATGTAATGAGTTTTACTGATATGATTGAAAGCTCAGGAGGAAAACTTGAAACAGAAATTTTAGAATTTAAAATTATTGATACTCCATGTGAGTTATTAGACATATTAAAAGATAAAAAAGTATATAGAATAAATAGAATGAGAAAAGTTGATGGAGAATGTATAGCAAATGAAATTGTTCATATATCACCTAAAATATGTGGAAATATAACAGAAGAATCATTAAAAGGGTCATTGTTTAAAATCATAGAGAAGAATGGACATTTTATTAATCATTCAGAGTCATCAATAAGTGCAATTGTTATGGACGATTTTTATAAGAATTTGTTTAGGGTAAATAGGGTACTTCCTTTAATTAGAACATTTGGAAATACTTTAGATGAAAATAATAATGTACTTTTTGTAGAAGAGTCTATTTATAGATCAGATAAATATATTTTACAAGTAAATATATCAAGGCGAGAGGGGAAATTGAAGTGAAGCTAGTATTAGTTAAAAATTATGATGAGATGAGTAAGGTTTCAGCAGACCTAATGGTAGAAGTTATTAATAAAAAACCAAATGCTGTTTTAGGACTTGCAACAGGTGGAACACCAATAGGGATGTATAAAAATTTAATTAAGATGAACGAAGAAGGAAAAGTTGATTTTAGCAAGGTAACAACAGTAAACCTTGATGAATATATAGGACTTCCAGGAACTCATGAGCAAAGCTATAGATTTTTTATGAATAATAATCTTTTTGATCATATAAATATAAATAAAGAAAATACTTATGTTCCAAATGGATTAGCAGAAGATATTGAAGCTGAAGGAAAGGCTTATGATGAAAAAATAGATGCTTTAGGTGGAACAGATATTCAATTATTAGGTGTTGGTAACAATGGACATATAGCTTTTAATGAACCAGATTCATGTTTAATTGCAGGAACTCATCTTACAGGTTTAACTAAGAGCACAATTGAAGCAAATTCAAGATTTTTTGATTCAATGGATGAAGTTCCAAAGACAGCAATAACAATGGGACTTGGACAAATAATGAAATCAAAAAAGATATTGCTAGTGGCTAGTGGAGATAGTAAAGCAGAGGCAATTAAGGAATTATTTAGTGGAAAAATAACAACTAACTGTCCTGTAACAATGCTTAATATGCATAGAGATGTTACAGTAGTAGTTGATGAAGCAGCTGCAAAACTAATAAAATAAGTTAAATAAATTAATTAAAATAAAGTTTAACCCAGAAAAGGAATTATCATTAATTTGATAGTTCCTTTTTTGATTAGTAAAGATTATAAAAAATAAGTTAATGATGTTATATTAATATGATTGTATGGTATTATAATATAGATAGAATATAAGCTTAGGCTAATTAAAAAAAAGATCGAGGGTGTTTTTATGGCTAAGGTAAAATCAATATTTATTTGCCAACAATGTGGTTATGAATCTGCAAAATGGCTTGGGAAATGTCCATCTTGTAATAAATGGAATACATTTGTTGAAGAAATAAGAGATAATAAAGTTCAAGTAAAAAACGATATAGCAAAAAAATTAAATCCTGAAAATATGCCTAAAAGCATCAGTAATATTAAATCTGGAGAAAAAGAAAGATATAATACTGGAATAGATGAATTAAACAGAGTTTTAGGTGGAGGGTTAGTTAAAGGTTCTTTAACTTTAATTTCAGGAGATCCTGGCATAGGAAAATCGACTCTTTTACTTCAAACTGCAAATAATATTGCAAAAAAGTATGGAAAAGTATTATATGTTTCAGGTGAAGAATCTGAAGAACAAATAAAAATAAGAGGAGATAGATTAGGAGTAACATCAAATGATTTATATATTGTTTCAGAAACTAATCTAGACACCATAGAAGTTTATATAGATGAATTAGAACCAAAGTTTGTAATAATAGATTCAATTCAAACAATATACAAAGAAGGCGTAACATCAGCACCTGGAAGTGTATCGCAGGTAAAGGAATGTTCTAATCAAATAATGAGAATTGGGAAAAAAAGAAACATTCCTTTATTTATAGTTGCGCATGTAACAAAACAAGGGGAACTTGCAGGTCCAAGAGTATTAGAACATATGGTAGATACAGTTCTTTATTTTGAAGGAGAAAGAACTGAAGAATTTAGAATTTTAAGAACTATGAAAAATAGATTCGGAACAACAAGTGAAATTGGTGTTTTTGAAATGAGACAAGAAGGTTTAGTGGAGATATATGATCCATCAAGTATTTTTCTTGAAGATACAACTTTTAATCAAGAGGGATCTGTTGTAATTGGACTTATGGAAGGAACAAGGCCCATACTTGTAGAAATTCAGGCATTAGTTACAGAAACAAAGGCTGTAATGCCAAGAAGAACTGCAGTTGGTATTGATAACCAAAGGTTAAGTTTAATACTTGCTGTACTTGAAAAGAAACTAAGGATTCCATTTTACAATCATGATGTATATGTGAATGTAGTAGGAGGGTTAAACTTAGATGGTACAACAGCTGATTTAGGTCTTGCAATAGCTTTAATTTCGAGTATAAAAGGTAAAGGAATTAAGCTTCCTAAGGTACTTGTAACTGGAGAGGTTGGATTAACTGGAGAGATAAGACCAATATCATCTGTAGATAGACTTGTAAATGAGGCTGAAAAAATGGGATTTGAATATACAATAATTCCAAATAGAAATAGAGAAAAAGTATCAAATAAAACAATTAAAATTATAGGTGTTAGCAATATAAGAGAAGCAATAAATAAGATATTCTAGGAGAATAGGTGAGTGAATGAGATTAGAAAGAGATATTGAAATAAAAAATATATTAAAAATAATGTGCCCAGGAACTCAACTAAGGGAAGGACTTGAAAATATTCTTAGGGCTAAAACAGGAGGCTTAATAGTTTTAGGTGATAGCGATGAGGTTATGAATATAGTAGATGGAGGATTTACTATTAATGCAGAGTATTCACCAGCATATGTGTATGAACTTGCAAAAATGGATGGGGCAATTGTAATAAGTGAAGACTTAAAGAAAATAGTTCGTGCAAATGCTCAATTAGTACCAAGTGCATCAATACCTACATTTGAAACAGGAACAAGACATAGAACAGCTCAAAGAGTAGCAAGAGAAACTGGAAATATAGTTGTTGCTATATCTCAAAGAAGAAATATAATTACAGTTTATAAAGGTGAATTAAAATATGTATTAAGGGAAAGTAGTGTAATTCTTGCAAGGGCAAATCAGGCAGTTCAAACATTAGAAAAATATGTGTCAGTTCTTGAGAGAGTAATAAATAATTTAAATTTATTAGAGTTTCAAGATTTAACAACGCTTTTTGATGTAGTAACTGCAGTTCAAAGAACTGAAATGGTTATGAGGATTGTAGAAGAAATAAGAATATATATTTTGGAACTTGGAAATGAGGGAAGACTTATTTCCATGCAATTAAATGAACTTATAAGACATATAGAAAGAGATGGAATCTATTTAATAAGAGATTATATTAATCCAGAAAAAGATTATGAAGAAATATATGAAGATATTCAAAATTTAACTTCAAAGGAACTTATAGATTTGGAAGCTATAGCTAGGGTATTAGGATATGGATATGCACCTTTAGCAGATACATTAATATCACCTAAGGGATATAGAATGCTTAGTAAAATTCCTAGGATACCATCAACAGTTAGAGATAATTTAATAAATCACTTTGAAAATTTCAATGGAATAATTGATGCTGATATAGATGATTTAGATAAGGTAGAAGGTATAGGAGAAGCTAGAGCAAAAGCAATAAAAAATGGATTAAGAAGAATAAATGATCAAATTTCTTTAAAGGCTGAATTATAAAATGATAAAAGCGAATTCTGTTAATTAATATTAGAATTCGCTTTTTATTTAAGTTTATTATCTAAAATTAAACTTACCAAGTGTTGTAATTTTATCATTTTCTTTAAGTAAAATATCATAAAGATTTATGCCTAATGTATTGCAAAGAGATGTAAGATAGAAAATGTTATTTCCCATTTCACTTTCAATAACTTCACGGCAATTATCACATAAATTTCCTTTTATATGAGTTTTAAAACAACCTGTAAGATCATCTATAGAATCGTTATCATTTGGTAAGCATTGCTTACACGCATCTATTTTTATACAACCGCAATTAGTAACAGCTTTTATAATAGCCCTGTTAACTCTAGCATTTGATTCAGTATATTTACTTAATGTATCAAGTATACTTTTATGTCTAAGTAAAGAATCATTCACAGAATTTTGAAAATCGTCAAAAATAATATCTTTCATTTGTCTCAACTCCTTGCTAGTATTTAATATATTTAAATTAATTATAAATTTATTAGGTAATATTTGTCAATTAAGATTCAATGAATAAGTATTATTTAAGACAATAATATAATATTTTTATTTTAAAATATAGGGGGTATAAAATTAATCTTTAAATACAGATAATCTAAATTAAGAAAATTTTCATATAAGTTAACGTTTTAAATATGGTATAATTAAGAAAAAGATTATACTATTTTAATAAAATAGTAGTCTTATAAGAATTTTATATGATAAAATTGGCAACAATTCTATTAAGGAGGTGAAAAAATGTTTAAAAAATTAATTAGAGGTATTTTTACATTAATGGGGCTGTTAATTGGTTATGTAATTGGAGAGTCGATTTTAAAAATTAATGCTGTAAAACAAATTAGTTATTTGTCAGGTACAGTTGCTCCGGTATTATTCCTTATTTTTATTTCATTATTAGTTGGTATTATTTTATATATAGTATCTCCGGTAATATACAGATCAATTTCAGAACTTATTGAATACATTGAAAAGAATATGAGAAAGTTTACTGTAGTAGAGATAATATATGGAGCCGCAGGAGCTGTAATTGCTCTAATAATTATGTTTTTCTTAGCTAGACCGTTAAATGATATTGGAGGTTGGTTAGGTCCAATAATATATGCTTTAGTAAATTTATTAAGTGCAATAATAGGTATGAAGATAATGGTTGAAAAAAAGGACGATATAGACAATATTTTATTAGCCATGAAAAAAACAAGTGCTCAAAAAGATAAAACACAAAAGGAAAAGAAAAATAAAGCTTCAAATAAATTAGGTAAAGCAATACCTAAAGTATTAGATACATCAGTTATAATTGATGGAAGAATTTTTGACATTTGTAAAACTGGTTTTATTGAAGGACCTTTAGTTATACCTAATTTTGTATTAGATGAACTAAGACATATATCAGACTCATCAGATTCACTAAAGAGAACAAGAGGAAGAAGAGGCCTTGACATATTAAATAAAATTCAAAAGGAATTAGACATTGAAACTCAAATTTGGGAAGGTGATTTCCCTAAAATAGCAGAAGTAGATGCTAAACTTTTAAAATTATCTCAAACATTAGATGGAAAAGTTATAACAAATGATTATAATTTAAATAAAGTAGCAGAAGTTCAGGGAGTACCTGTTTTAAATATTAATGAACTTTCTAATGCAATTAAACCAGTTGTTATTCCTGGAGAAGAAATGACAGTAGAAGTTGTAAAAGATGGAAAAGAAGCAAGTCAAGGAGTAGCATACTTAGATGATGGTACTATGATTGTAGTTGAAGGTGGAAAGAAATATATTTCAAAAACAATAGATGTTATAGTAACATCTGTATTACAAACTGCTGCAGGTAGAATGATATTTGCTAAACCTAAGGAAGCTTAGAAGGGGAACGTTTTATGAATAGTGCAGTCATTTTGTCTGGTGGAAGAGGTAAGAGAATGGGCTCAAGTTTAAGTAAGCAATTTATATTAATAAACGAAAAGCCTATGTTATATTATACAATTAAGAAATTTAGGGAAAATAAACTAATTGATGAAATAATATTAGTTCTTCCAAAAGATGAGATTGAATATTGTAAAAAAGAAGTATTAGAAAAATATAATATTTTTGTAGATAAAATAGTTGAAGGCGGAGGAGAAAGACAAGATTCAGTTTTTAATGGATTAAATGCTATTGATAATGGAGATATTGTTTTAATTCACGATGGAGCTAGACCTTTTGTTACTGATAAAATTATAGAAGATGGAATAAAAGGTGCTAAAAAGTTTAAGGCAGCAGCTCCGGGGGTAATGCCTAAGGATACTATAAAGATAAAGAATAAAGATAATTTATCAAAAGAAACTCTTAATAGAGAAAAACTTGTTGCAGTTCAAACGCCACAGGTATTTGATTATAATCTTATATTAGAATGTCATAAAAAAATAAAAGAAAATAATATAAAAGTAACAGACGATACTATGGTTGTTGAAACTTTTGGAAATAAAGTTTTCTTATATGAAGGATCTTATACAAATATAAAAATAACTACTCCAGAGGATTTAATTTTAGCTAAATATTTAGCTTGTGATTAATAAAACAAATATATTGACAAGAAATTTTTCCAAGACTATAATTAATAGATATAATGAATATTGGCTAAAAACTATGAAGAAGAATAGTAGAAATCGCCCTTTTCAGAGAGAGAATTCATCGGCTGAAAGATTCTCAAATAGATTTTGAACCAGCTTTGGAGTAATAGGAAAAAACTATCGGTTTAATACCGTTATCATTGTTAAAGAAAAAAATTAGGTGGTACCGCGATTAGTAGTCGCCCTATTGGTAAATAGGGTGGCTTTTTTATATTTAAAAATAATAAAATCAGGAGGAAAATAATCATGAAAATGTCAAACATGTTTATGGCTACACTTAGAGAAGTTCCAGCAGAAGCTGAAATTGCAAGTCATCAATTAATGGTTAGAGCAGGATTAATAAGAAAAATGGCATCAGGAGTTTATAATTACTTACCATTAGGAGTTAAAGCTCTTAGAAATGTTGAAAATATAGTAAGAGAAGAAATGGATAATACAGGAGCACAAGAACTTTTATGTTCAGCTGTAGTTCCAGCAGAGTTATGGGAAGAGTCAGGAAGATGGGGAGCTTATGGTCCAGAATTATTTAGATTCCAAGATAGAAATAATAGAGATTTTTGTTTAGGACCAACTCATGAAGAAGTATTTACAGAAATTGCAAAGAATGAGATAAAATCATATAAGCAATTACCAATAAATTTATATCAAATTCAAACTAAGTATAGAGATGAAACTAGACCAAGATTTGGAGTTATGAGATCTAGAGAATTTATAATGAAAGATGCTTATAGTTTTGATAAGGACCAAGAAGGATTAGATTTAGCTTATAATAAAATGCATGATGCTTACATAAATATATTCAATAGATGTGGATTAGATGCAAAATGTGTTGAAGCAGATTCAGGAGCTATCGGAGGATCAAATTCAGCAGAATTTATGGTTAAATCAGAAGTTGGAGAAGATGATGTAGTATTTTGTACATCATGTAATTACGCAGCTAATATAGAAAAAGCAGAAACAGTAGCTGAAGTTGCAGAAGCAGAAGAATTAGTTAGAATGGAAAAGGTAGAAACTCCAAATAGTAGAACTATAGAAGAAGTTTCAGAATTTTTCAATGTATCTCCAAAGAAAACAGTTAAAACTTTAATTTATAATGTAGATGGAAAATTAGTTGGAGTTTTAGTTAGAGGAGATAGAGAAGTTAATGAAGTTAAAGTTGCAAATGCTTCTAATGCATCAGGGGATATAGAATTAGCTTCACATGAAGAAGTTTTAAAAGCAACTAATGCAGAAACAGGTTTTGCAGGTCCAGTTGGCTTAAAAGTAGATTTATTACTAGTAGATGAAGAAGTTAGTAAAATGTATAATATGATTGTAGGAGCTAACGAAACAGGATATCATCTAACTGGTGTTAATTATGGAAGAGAATTTGAAGGTGTAGTTGGAGATTTCAGAAATATAGAAGAAGGAGAAACTTGTCCAAAATGTGGTGGAAAAGTTACTATAGCAAGAGGAACAGAAGTTGGACACATTTTCAAGCTAGGAACTAAATATTCAGAAGCTATGAATGCTAAATTTATAGATGTTGATGGTAAGGAAAAACCATTTATAATGGGTTGTTATGGAATAGGTGTTACAAGAACACTTGCATCAATAATTGAACAACATCATGATGATGATGGAATAATCTGGCCTTTATCAGTTGCACCATATCATGTTTCAGTAATTGCTGTTAATTCAAAGGATGAGGAGCAAATGAGAATAGCTACAGAAATCTATAATGAATTAAACAAAATGGGAGTAGAAGCTCTTTTAGACGATAGAAAAGAAAGAGCTGGAGTTAAGTTTAAAGATTCAGAACTTATGGGAATTCCTATGAGAATTACAGTAGGTAAGAAAATAGGAGACGGAGAAGTCGAATTTAAACTAAGAGATGGCGGCGAAAATGAAACTATAAAGATAGAAGATGCAAAGGAAAGAGTCAGAGCAGAATTCGAAAAGCATAACCTAAAAATAAGATAATTAGGAGGAATTAGAATGAAGCTTTATAACACGCTAACAAGAAAAAAAGAAGAATTCATACCAATAACTCCAGGAGAAGTTAAAATGTATGTTTGTGGACCTACAGTATATAACTTCTTTCATATAGGAAATGGTAGAACATTTATAGTTTTTGACACAATAAGAAGATATTTTGAATATAGAGGATATAATGTTAAATTTGTTCAAAACTTTACAGATATAGATGACAAGATGATAAAGAGAGCAAATGAAGAAGGAACTTCAGTAAAAGAAGTTGGAGATAAGTATATAGGAGAATATTATACAGATGCAGATGCTCTTAATATAGAAAGAGCAACTGTTAATCCTAGGGCTACTCAATATATAAGTGAAATAATTAAGTTTGTACAGGAACTAATTGAAAAAGGCTATGCTTATGAAGTAGATGGTGATGTTTACTTTAGTACTAAGAAGTTCCAAGGTTATGGAAAGCTATCAAAACAAAATTTAGATGACTTACAAGCTGGTGCTAGAATTAATGTAGACGAAAGAAAGAAGGACCCTATGGACTTTGCTATATGGAAGGCAAAGAAAGAAGGAGAACCAGCATGGAAGTGCCCTTGGGGAGAAGGAAGACCAGGATGGCATATAGAATGTTCATGTATGGCAAAGAACATTCTAGGAGATACAATTGATATACATGCAGGTGGAATGGATTTAGCATTTCCACATCATGAAAATGAAATAGCTCAAAGTGAAGCCTTAACAGGAAAACCATTTGCACATTATTGGTTACATTCAGCTTATGTAAATGTAAATAATCAAAAAATGTCTAAGTCATTAAATAATTTCTTTACAGCAAGAGATGTATTAAAAGAATATGATGCAGATGTAATTAGATTTTTAATGCTTTCATGTCATTATAGAATTCAATTAAACTATAGTTCTGATTTATTAGAATCAGCTAAGTCATCAGTTGAAAGATTATATAATGCAATAGGAAATCTTGAAAATCTTATGGATGAAGTTTCAAGAGTTGAAATGAATGAAGAAGAAAAGAAGTACCTAGAAAGCTTAAATAAATATAAAGAAAAATATATTGAAAAAATGGATGATGATTTCAATACAGCAGATGCTATAACTGCAATATTTGATTTAGTTAAAGATGTTAACACTAATATAAGTGTAAATTCATCAAAAGAATTAGCAAAAGGCGCTTTAGATCTAATAAGAGAACTTGGAGCACCTCTTGGAATGTTACAAAAATCAACTAAAGGCGATTTAGCAGATGAAGCTTCTGAAATAGAAGGACTAATAGAACAAAGACAACAAGCAAGAAAGAATAAAGATTTTGCCCTTGCAGATAAAATAAGAGATGACTTAAAGGCAAGAGGAATAATGCTTGAAGATACTCCACAAGGAGTAAGATGGAAAAAGGTTAACTAATTAAAAAGGGCTGTGCAATTAAGCGCAGCCCTTATTTAAAGGAGTAATAATATGTTAGAGAATTTTAGAAATAGGGAATTTACAAAAGATGAAGCTAGAAGACTAAATCCACTTCAATTAGCATTAATAGGAGATGGAGCTTATGAATTATTTATAAGAGACTATATTATTTCAAATAATACAGAACTTTCAGCCCATAAAATTCATAGAGAAGCTATAAACTATGTTAAAGCAAAAAGTCAATCAGATATAATGCATGGAATAGAAGATTTATTAACAGAAGAGGAAAGCTATATTTATAAAAGAGGAAGAAATGCTAAGTCGGCAACTGTTCCTAAAAACGCAGATGTTAGAGATTATAGAATGGCGACAGGCTTTGAAGCTCTAGTTGGATACTTGTACTTAATAAATGATATAGAAAGACTAGAGTTTGTATTTAATAAAAGTATAGAAATATGTAAAAAATAAAAATATAACCTAAATAAGGAGTTATGTAAAATGACAAGAATAAAAAAGAGTAATCAAAATAGAAGAAGAGATGATAGAAAAAATAATAAATTTAGAGAAAATAGAGAAGTAGAAGGTGATTTTTCACCTAGAAACAAAGATAGTAAAAAATTTAGAGAAGAAAAACAATTTAAGCAAAGAGAAGAAAAAGTTTTAAGTAATAAACAAATAGAGCAAGTAAGAGAAGATTTAATAATAGGTAGAAATGCTGTTATGGAAGCATTAAAAAGCAAAAAAACAATAGAAGCGCTATATATAACAAATGGACCTAGAGAAGGTTCAATAAATGCAATAATAAATCTTGCAAAAGAAAATAGAATTGTGCTTAAAGAAGTAGATAAAAAGAAACTAGATTCAATGTCAGATGGAGCAGTACATCAAGGTGTAATAGCAAGAATAACACCATATAAATATTTTGAAGTAAAGGATATATTAGAGGAAGCAAAGAAAAAAGGTGAAGATCCATTCATAATAATATTAGATGAATTAGAAGATCCTCACAATTTAGGTTCAATAATCAGAACTGCGGAAACTTGTGGAGTACATGGTATTATAATTCCAAAAAGGAGAAATGTTGGTGTAACCCCTACTGTATATAAATCATCAGTTGGAGCAGTAGAACATGTAAAAATAGCAAAAGTTACTAACATAAACAACACTATAGATGATTTAAAATCTGAAGGAGTTTGGATTTATGGAGCAGATATAGAAGGACAAGAGTATAGTTACGAAGTGGACTTTAGTGGGCCTTGTGCATTGATAATAGGTAGTGAGGGTAGAGGAATATCAAAATTAACTCTTAAGAAATGCGATAAATTAGTTAAAATACCTATGATTGGAAAAATAAATTCTTTAAATGCATCAGTGGCTGGTGGTATAATGATGTATGAAGTATTAAAGGGTAGATTAAAATAAAAAGAGGGATGAATTTTGAAAATTATATTTATAGATGGATATAATGTATTAAATAGTTGGCCCAATTTAAAGGATTTAAAGAATATTAGTTTTGATGGAGCTAGAAATAAATTAGTAGATATATTGCATAACTATGGAAGTTATAATGGTTGTAAAGTGATTTTAGTATTTGATGGACATAAAGTTGCAGGCAATATAGAAAGTAAAGAAGAAGTTAATAAAAATTTATCTATAGTTTTTACTAAAGATGGTGAAACTGCTGACGGATATATAGAAAAAACAGTTCATGCTATTGGTAGAAGATATGAAGTTTATGTAGTTACATCAGATTGGTTAGAACAGCAAACTATATTTCAACGGGGAGCTGTAAGAATGTCTTCATTAGAATTTTATAATGAGATTGTTGGTTTGGAAAAGAAAATAAGAATAAAGACAGAAAGCAATATGCTTTCTCAAAAAAACAATTTAGGAGATAATGTTGATGATGATGTTTTAAATAAACTTGAGAAACTACGTAGAAGTCATTGATGTTGTTGACTTAGCTTTCAGTGCTATGTATAATAGCAGTTATATAAAGGGTTTTATTTTATGGTAAAATGTTGAAATGGTGGGTATTCTATGACTAAAAGTTTATGTTTTAAAGAAAAAAGTGATGAAGAAATCGCAGTAGAAGCTAAAAAAGGAAATGTAAAAGCACAAGAATATTTAATAAATAAATATGATAGTTTTATAAAAACTAAGGCAAAATCATATTTTTTAATTGGTGCAGATAAGGAGGATATTTATCAAGAAGGCATGATAGGTCTTTATAAAGCAATTAGAGACTTTAATCCAGATAAACTATCAACATTTAAAGCGTTTGCAGAACTTTGTGTAACAAGACAGATAATAACAGCAATAAAAACAGCAACAAGACAAAAACATATTCCATTAAATACTTATGTATCATTAAATAAACCTATTTATGAAGAAGAGTCTGAAAGAACCTTATTGGATGTTCTTTCAGGATTTAAAATAACAGATCCTGAAGAACTTGTTATAAGTCAAGAAGAAAAAGTAAGAATTGAAGAAGAAATAGAAAAAGTTTTATCAAGATTAGAATTAGAGGTACTAAATTCTTATCTTGATGGTAAATCATATCAAGAGATAGCATGTGATTTAGATAGGCATGCAAAATCAATAGATAATGCATTGCAAAGGGTAAAAAGAAAACTTGAAAAATGCCTTGATATAAAGTAGTGAATTTTTATTGACAAACAAAAAGAATGATAGTAAACTTTATAATTGGTATATTAAAGAAAACTCATAAATTGAGTGCTCACGTAGCTCAGTTGGAAGAGTGTCGCCTTGGTAAGGCGGAGGTCGTCGGTTCAATCCCGATCGTGAGCTCCAAATATATAAAAATGTACAAAACACTAGGCAAGGTTTATTAGAGTGATAAGGAGGAATTTATAATGTCAAAAGCAAAATTCGAAAGAAGTAAACCACACGTTAACATTGGAACAATAGGTCACGTAGACCACGGTAAGACAACATTAACAGCAGCTATTACAACAGTATTAGCAAACAAGGGATTCGCTGAATCATTCAAGTATGACGAAATTGATAAGGCACCAGAAGAAAAAGAAAGAGGAATCACAATCAACACAGCACACGTTGAGTATGAAACAGATAATAGACACTATGCTCACGTAGACTGCCCAGGACATGCTGACTACGTAAAGAACATGATCACAGGAGCAGCACAAATGGATGGAGCAATCTTAGTTGTATCAGCAGCAGATGGTCCAATGCCACAAACAAGAGAACATATCCTACTAGCATCAAGAGTTGGAGTTGACTATATCGTAGTATTCTTAAATAAAGCAGATATGGTTGATGATGAAGAATTACTTGAATTAGTAGAAATGGAAGTAAGAGAGTTATTAAGCGAATACAACTTCCCAGGAGATGATATTCCAGTAATAACAGGATCAGCATTAAAAGCATTAGAAAACCCAACAGATGAAGAAGCAACAAAATGCATCATGGAATTAATGGATGCAGTAGATAGCTACATTCCAACACCAGAAAGAGCAACAGATAAGCCATTCTTAATGCCAATCGAAGATGTATTCACAATCACTGGTAGAGGAACAGTTGCAACAGGAAGAGTTGAAAGAGGAGTACTACACATCGGAGACGAAGTAGAAATAGTAGGAATCAAAGACGAAACAAAGAAAACAGTTGTAACAGGAATAGAAATGTTCAGAAAGTTATTAGATGAAGCGCAAGCAGGAGATAACATAGGAGCATTATTAAGAGGAATTCAAAGAACAGAAATTGAAAGAGGTCAAGTATTAGCAAAACCTGGAACAGTAACACCACACAAGAAGTTCGTAGGTCAAGTATACGTACTTAAAAAAGAAGAAGGTGGAAGACATACTCCATTCTTTGATGGATACAGACCACAATTCTACTTCAGAACAACTGACGTAACAGGATCAATAAAATTACCAGATGGAATGGAAATGGTAATGCCAGGAGACCACATCGACATGAACGTTGAATTAATCACACCAGTAGCAATGGATGAAGGATTAAGATTCGCAATCAGAGAAGGTGGAAGAACAGTAGGTTCAGGAGTTGTTACTAAGATAGTTGAATAATATTGATTAAGATTGTCAAATATATTTTAATAAGGACTGGGTAAGATACCTAGTCCTTTCCAAAGGACATATTATTGACAGTTTAAATAAATTGTGATAATGTGAGAAAGTAACTCATAAAGTCACGAAATAGATACAGTAAGAGGTATGCCTCTTAAAATATATATTTAAAACTGGAGGTGCAGACCGTGAGAGTAAAGATAACTTTAGCATGCACAGAGTGTAAACAAAGAAACTATAACTCAATGAAGAACAAGAAGAATAACCCAGATAGAATGGAAATGCAAAAGTATTGCAAATTCTGTAAAAAGCACACTCTTCATAGAGAAACAAAATAGTTAGCGATTAAGTAAAGACACAGACTTACTTTGATATAAGGATGTGAAATTATGACTGGTAATAATAAAAACCAAAATAGTGCTACTTCTAAAGGTGGCATGTTTAAATTCTTTAAGGATGTGAAAGCAGAGTTCAAAAGAATAATGTGGCCATCCAAAGAGGAAACAAAAAAAGCATTGATTGCAGTTCTTGGATTCACTACTATATACATAGTATTAGTGGGGGGTCTAGATTATATTTTTCAAAACCTCTTTGAAGTAGTTTTGAAACTTAGGTAAAAGGAGGTTTGGGTGTTAATCACCGATTAATATGAGTGAAAGAGCAAGATGGTACGTAGTACATACGTATTCTGGATATGAAAACAAAGTCAAAGTTAATATTGAGAAAGTTGTTGAAAATAGACATCTTGAATCATTAATTCACGACATCCAAATACCAATGGAAGAAGTAATTGAAGAGAAAGATGGAAAGCAAAAAGTTTCTCTTAAAAAGAAATTTCCTGGATACGTAATAGTAAAAATGCTAATGACAGACGAATCTTGGTATGTTGTTAGAAACACAAGAGGCGTAACTGGCTTTGTGGGACCTGGATCTAAACCAGTTCCTCTTACTGAAGATGAGATTGAATCAATGGGAGTAATAGAACTACCTAAAGAAATTGATCTTGAAGTAGGTGAGAGCGTAAAAGTTATATCAGGACCACTTAGAGAATTCGTGGCAACAATTCAAGAAATAAATCTTGAAAAGCAAAAAATTAAAGCTTCAGTTGATATGTTTGGAAGAGAAACATTAGCTGAACTAGACTTTAATCAAGTAGAAAAATTAGTTTAATTAATAAATTATAACTAATCTTTTAATTAAGTGGGAGGACAAAAAATTATTGTCCGTATACACCACAGTATAGGAGGAATAACAAAATGGCTAAGAAAGTAACTGGAATGATTAAACTTCAACTTGCTGCAGGAAAGGCAACTCCTGCTCCACCAGTTGGTCCAGCTTTAGGACAACACGGTGTAAACATAATGGGATTCTGTAAGGAGTTTAATGCAAAAACTGCTAATCAAGCTGGATTAATAATACCAGTAGTAATCACAGTTTACCAAGACAGATCATTTAGTTTTATATTAAAGACTCCTCCAGCTGCAGTTCTAATAAAGAAAGAATTAGGACTTGAAAGCGGATCAGGAGTTCCAAACAGAACAAAGGTTGGAAAATTAACTAAAGATCAATTAAAGAAAATCGCAGAAACAAAAATGCCTGACTTAAATGCTGCAAATATCGAGAGTGCAATGAGAATGATCGAAGGAACAGCTAAGAGTATGGGTGTAACTATTGAAGAGTAATTCACAAAAATAGTGGGAGGTAAGAACCGCTAATACCACAAAGGAGGCTTATTAATGGGAAAGAAATATGTTGAAAGTGCAAAGTTAATAGATAAAAGTGCTTTATATAATCCAGCAGAGGCTTTAGAGCTTGCTGTTAAAACTGCAAAAGCTAATTTCGATGAAACAATCGAAGTACACGTTAGACTTGGTGTAGATCCAAGACATGCTGACCAACAAGTAAGAGGTGCAGTAGTGTTACCAAACGGAACTGGTAAAAACGTAAGAGTTTTAGTTTTCGCAAAAGGAGATAAAGCTAAAGAAGCTCAAGAAGCGGGAGCAGATTTCGTTGGAGCTGAAGAATTAGTTCAAAAGATCCAATCAGAAAACTGGTTCGACTACGATGTAGTTGTAGCAACTCCAGATATGATGGGTGTAGTTGGTAGAATAGGTAGAGTTTTAGGACCTAAAGGATTAATGCCAAACCCTAAATCAGGAACTGTAACATTTGATGTTGCAAAAGCAATAGCAGAAATCAAAGCTGGTAAAGTAGAATACAGATTAGATAAAACTGCTATAGTACACTGTCCAATCGGAAAGAAATCTTTTGGTGCTGAAAAGTTACATGAAAACTTTAAGACTTTAATGGAAGCTTTAGTTAAGGCTAAACCAGCTGCTGCTAAGGGACAATATATGAAGTCAGTTACAGTAACTAGCACAATGGGACCTGGAGCAAAAATTAATCCAGCAAAAGTTACAGAATAATTATTGACTTAATAAAAATTAAGTGATATAATAAATTTCGTTGAAAAAATGAAATAATGTTCCGTAGACAGTAGGTGCATATTGCATAACGTATAACTACCTACCGAGGGTTCTTTATAAACATATAGTTTATTTAAGGTCTTCCTCTGTCTACGGGAAGACCTTTTTAATACATTAAGCAGTTAATACTGTGAGGAGGTGGACACACAGTGAACAAGAACAGACAATTAAAGGAAGCAAAAGTTGCTGAAATTAAAGAAAAGTTAGAAAAATCACAAAGCGTTGTTTTAGCTAGCTATCAAGGTCTAACTGTTGAAGAAGACACTCAATTAAGAAAGAACTTAAGAGAAGCAGGAATAGAGTACAGAGTATACAAAAATACTTTAGTTACTTTAGCAGCTAAGGAATTAGGTTTAGAAGGTATTGTTCAATACTTAGAAGGACCAGTTTCAATGGCATTTGGATATGAAGATGCTACAGCTCCAGCAAGAATCTTAAATGATTTCGCTAAGGACCACAAGAAGTTAGAATTAAAAGCAGGTGTAGTTGATGGAGAAGTTTATGATCAAGCAATGATCACAAAGATCGCATCAATACCATCAAAAGAAGTTCTTATTGCAAAACTTCTTGGAAGTATCAAGGCTCCATTATCAAACCTTGCATACTTATTAAATGCAATAAAAGAAAAGAAGGAAGCTGAATCAGCTGAGTAATAATTAACTTAATTAAGAAGTTAAACATTGTTTTTTAAAAAATTTGGAGGTGCAATTAAAATGACAAGAGAAGATATCATTCAAGCTATAAAAGAAATGAGCGTTTTAGAATTAAATGAATTAGTAACTGCTTGCGAAGAAGAATTTGGAGTAAGCGCTGCTGCACCAGTAGCAGTAGCAGGAGCAGTAGCTGGTGGAGCTGCTGAAGAAAAGACTGAATTCGACGTAGTTTTAGCTAGCGCTGGAGCTAACAAGATTAAGGTTATCAAAGTAGTAAGAGAAATAACTGGATTAGGATTAAAGGATGCTAAGGAAATAGTTGACGGAGCTCCTAAGACACTTAAAGAAGCTGTAGCTAAAGAAGAAGCTGAAGAAATGAAAGCTAAATTAGCTGAAGTTGGAGCTGAAGTAGAATTAAAGTAATTTTACTTTAATTAAATTTTGAAATGTATATAAAAGGTGCTAGATTTAGCACCTTTTTATTTTCTAAGGATAATGTTTTGAAACTATATAAACTATCCAATTCTATATAAGGATATTTTATATAGTTTTATTTATAATAAAATTATAAAAATAGATAGAATTGCTTCGGAAAAATGTTGACATTGGTAATATGTTGTGATACTATCATTTAATGTACTATTCATTATGGATAAGTATATTAAATTGGGAAAAAAAGTATAACTATGTTTTGTTTGGTTATACTAAAAGATGACGCTGTCCGAAAGCTAAAGTCCTTAGGGAAGTTATGCTTTTGGTTATTTTAGTTTATACAAGGGGTGAAAATTCATGGTACATCCTGTCCAATCTGGAAAAAGAACAAGAATGAGTTTTGGTAAAGTTAAAGATGTAACAGAAATGCCAAATCTTATTGAAGTACAATTAGATTCTTATGACTGGTTTCTTAAAGAAGGTTTACATGAGGTATTTGACGATATAAATCCTATTGGAAACTTTACTGGAAATTTAGTACTTGAATTTATTGATTACAAACTTGATATGGATAATATTAAGTACACGGTGGAGGAATGTAAGGAGAGAGATTCAACTTATGCTGCACCACTAAAAGTCTCAGTACGACTTACAAATAATGAAACTGGAGAAATCAAAGAACAAGAGGTATTTATGGGAGACTTCCCATTAATGACTGAACAAGGTACTTTTATTATTAATGGTGCTGAAAGAGTTATTGTTAGCCAATTAGTAAGATCTCCAGGGGTATACTATAGCCTAAATAGAGATAAGAGTGGTAAAAAGCTATTCTCATCAACTGTTATACCAAATAGAGGTGCATGGCTTGAGTATGAAACAGATTCTAACGATATAATATCAGTTAGAATAGATAAAACAAGAAAACTTCCAATAACTATACTAGCGAGAGCTATGGGATTTGGAAGTGACCAAGAGTTATTAGACTATTTTGGCGAAGAAGAAAGATTAAAAGCGACAATAGAAAAAGATAACACTAAGACTAAGGAAGAAGCTTTACTTGAAATCTATAAGAGATTAAGACCAGGTGAACCACCTACAGTTGATAGTGCTGTATCTTTAATAGATTCATTATTCTTTGATGCTAAAAGATATGATTTATCAAGAGTTGGTAGATATAAGTTTAATAAGAAGTTAGCTATAAACTTAAGACTAGCAAACCAAGTTGCTGCTGTTGATGTAGTAAATCCTGAAACAGGAGAAATAATGGTTGAGCAAGGACAAAAAATATCAAGAGAAATGGCAGAAGAAATTCAAAATGTTGGGATTAATTCAGTCGATGTATTAATAGAAGACAAAGTTATAAGAGTAATTGGTAATCACTTTGTTGATATTAAGAAACATATTTCATTTGATATAAGTGATCTTCATATTAAAGAATTAGTTCACTATCCAACATTAAAGGAAATTCTTGATAATTTTAGTGATGAACAAAGTATTAAAGAAGAAATCAAAAAGAACATTACAAGATTAATTCCAAAACATATTATTAAGGATGATATATTTGCAACAATAAGTTATGAATTAGGATTAGCTTATGGTATTGGTTATGTGGATGACATAGACCATTTAGGAAATAGAAGATTAAGATCAGTTGGAGAATTACTACAAAATCAATTTAGAATTGGTTTATCAAGAATGGAAAGAGTAGTTAAGGAAAGAATGACTATTCAAGACCAAGAAGCAATTACTCCACAAATGTTAATTAACATAAGACCAGTTGCAGCTGCTATTAAGGAATTCTTTGGTAGTTCACAATTATCACAATTCATGGATCAAACAAATCCATTATCAGAATTAACTCATAAGAGAAGATTATCTGCATTAGGACCAGGAGGACTTTCAAGAGAAAGAGCTGGATTCGAAGTTAGAGACGTTCACCATTCACACTATGGAAGAATGTGTCCTATAGAAACTCCTGAAGGACCTAACATAGGATTAATTAACTCATTAGCTACATATGCTAAAGTTAATGAATATGGATTTATAGAAACTCCTTACAGAATTGTTGATAAAGAAAACAAAAGAGCTACTGATGAAATAAGATACTTCACTGCTGATGAGGAAGACCAATATCTAGTAGCTCAAGCTAATGAGCCATTAGATGAGACAGGACACTTTGTACATGATAAGGTAACTGTTAGATACATGGAAGAAGTTATAGTAATTCCAGCAAATGAAGTTGATTTAATGGACGTTTCACCAAGACAAATAGTATCTGTAGCTACAGCTATGATTCCTTTCCTTGAAAATGATGACGCATCAAGAGCTCTTATGGGATCAAACATGCAACGTCAAGCAGTTCCACTATTAAAGCCACAAGCTCCAATAGTTGGTACAGGAATAGAATTTAGAGCAGCAGCAGATTCAGGGGTTCTACCTAAAGCTAAAAATGCTGGGGTAGTAACTTATGTAAGTGCTAGTGAGATTAAAGTTAAGAGAGATATTGATGGAGGAATAGATTCTTACAAGTTATTAAAGTTTAAGAGAAGTAACCAAGGTACTTGTATAAATCAAAGACCATTAGTAAGTACAGGGGAAATGGTATTTAAGAACCAAGTTCTTGCAGATGGACCTTCAACAGATTTAGGAGAAATAGCATTAGGAAAGAACATCAGAATGGGATTCATAACTTGGGAAGGTTATAACTATGAGGATGCTATGCTTATTTCAGAAGAGTTAGTAAGAGAAGATGTATTTACATCAATTCATATAGAAGAATATGAATGTGAAGCTAGAGATACAAAGCTTGGACCAGAAGAAATAACTAGAGATATTCCTAATGTAAGTGAAGATGCATTAAAGGATATTGATGAAAGAGGAATAATAAGAATTGGAGCTGAAGTAAGATCAGGAGATATCCTTGTTGGAAAAGTAACTCCAAAGGGAGAAACTGAATTAACAGCAGAAGAAAGATTATTAAGAGCTATTTTCGGTGAGAAGGCTAGAGAAGTTAGAGATACTTCATTAAGAGTTCCTCATGGGGAAGCTGGTATCATAGTAGATATAAAAGTATTCACTAGAGAAAATGGGGATGAATTAAATCCTGGAGTTAATGAGCTTGTAAGATGTTATATAGCTCAAAAAAGAAAAATATCAGTTGGAGATAAAATGGCCGGACGTCATGGTAACAAGGGGGTTATCTCAAGAGTACTTCCAGAAGAAGATATGCCTTTCCTACCAGATGGTAGACCACTTCAAATATGCTTAAACCCACTAGGGGTTCCATCACGTATGAATATTGGTCAGGTACTAGAAGTACACTTAGGTTGGGCAGCTAGTGCATTAGGATGGCACATTGCTACTCCAGTATTCGATGGTGCAACAGAATCAGATATAGAACAATGCTTAGTAGATGCTGGATATAATGCAAATGGTAAGACTGTTTTATATGATGGTAGAACAGGAGAAGCATTTGATAACGAAGTTACAGTTGGAATAATGTATATCCTAAAACTTGCTCACTTAGTTGATGACAAGATTCATGCTAGATCAACTGGTCCTTATTCATTAGTTACTCAACAACCACTTGGAGGTAAAGCTCAATTTGGTGGTCAAAGATTTGGAGAAATGGAAGTTTGGGCACTAGAAGCATATGGTGCAGCACATACATTACAAGAAATCTTAACTGTTAAATCAGATGATGTTGTTGGTAGAGTTAAAACTTATGAAGCAATAGTTAAGGGAGAAAATATTCCAGAACCAGGAGTTCCAGAATCATTTAAGGTTCTTATAAAGGAATTACAAGCACTTTGCTTAGATGTTAAAGTTCTTAATGATGATAATGAAGAAGTAAGACTTAAAGAATTAGCTGAAGATGATGATTCAGCTGATTTAGAAGTAAATATTGAAGGAACAGAAGAATTTATTCAACAACCTGCTAAAGATTCTGAAGATAGTTATACTTCAGAAATAGATAGTGAAGATGAAGTTGAAGAAGAGTATGAAGGGTTTCAGTTAGAAGAGTTTCAAGATAACTTAGAGCTTGATGATTTTAATGATGAACACTAATTTTGAAGGGAGGATTACCCTTGTTTGAATTAAATAATTTTGATGCCATACAAATAGGCTTAGCATCCCCTGAACAAATCAGAGAATGGTCAAGGGGAGAAGTTAAAAAACCAGAAACAATAAATTACAGAACTTTAAAGCCAGAGAGAGACGGTTTATTCTGTGAAAGAATATTTGGACCAATGAAAGATTGGGAATGTCACTGTGGTAAGTACAAGAGAGTTAGATATAAAGGTATAGTTTGTGATAGATGTGGAGTTGAAGTTACTAAAGCTAAAGTAAGAAGAGAAAGAATGGGGCATATTGAACTTGCTGCCCCAGTTTCTCACATTTGGTACTTTAAAGGAATTCCATCAAGAATGGGATTGATACTTGACATGTCACCAAGATCATTAGAGAAAATTTTATATTTTGCTTCATATGTTGTAATTGATCCAAAAGAAACACCATTATTAAAGAAACAACTTCTTAATGAGAAAGAATATAGAGAAGCAGTAGATAAATATGGTGAAGAAAGTTTCGTTGCAGGAATGGGAGCTGAAGCTGTTCAAGAACTTTTAGGTGAAATTGACTTAGAAGCTAGTTCAAGAGAATTAAAAGAAGAATTAAAACAAAGTACAGGTCAAAAGAAAGTGAGAATAATTAGAAGATTAGAAGTTGTTGAATCATTTAGATCATCAGGAAATGATCCAAAATGGATGATTATAGATGTTATACCTGTAATACCACCAGATTTAAGACCTATGGTTCAATTAGATGGTGGAAGATTTGCAACATCAGACTTAAATGACCTTTACAGAAGAGTTATAAATAGAAATAACAGATTAAAGAAACTATTAGATTTAGGAGCACCTGACATTATAGTTAGAAACGAAAAGAGAATGCTTCAAGAAGCAGTAGATGCTCTTATAGATAATGGTAGAAGAGGAAGAGCTGTTACTGGTCCTGGAAACAGACCATTAAAATCTCTTTCAGATATGCTTAAAGGTAAGCAAGGAAGATTTAGACAAAACTTACTTGGTAAGAGAGTTGACTATTCTGGTAGATCAGTTATCGTTGTTGGGCCAGAATTACAAATGTACCAATGTGGTCTTCCAAAAGAAATGGCTCTTGAATTATTCAAGCCATTTGTAATGAAGAAATTAGTTCAAGATGGAGTTGCACATAATATAAAAAGTGCAAAGAGAATGGTAGAAAGAGTAATGCCACAAGTATGGGATGTATTAGAACAAGTAATTACAGACCATCCAGTATTACTTAACCGTGCCCCTACACTACACAGACTTGGAATTCAAGCTTTCCAACCTGTATTAGTTGAAGGTAGAGCTATTAAACTACATCCATTAGTATGTACAGCTTATAATGCAGACTTTGATGGAGACCAAATGGCTGTTCACGTACCATTATCAGTTGAAGCTCAAGCAGAGGCTAGATTCTTAATGCTTGCAGCAGGAAACATAATGAAACCATCAGATGGTAAGCCAGTTTGTGTACCTACACAAGATATGGTTCTTGGTTCTTACTATATTACTATGGAAAGAGAAGGAGCTAAAGGAAGCGGAAAGTATTTCTCATCAAAAGATGAAGCGATAATGGCTTATCAAGTTAAAGAACTAGAAATTCATGCAGATATTTTTGTAAGAATGTTTAAGGAAATTGACGGAGAAGTTAAATCAGGAATAATAAAAACTACTGTAGGTAAAATAATATTCAATGAATCAATTCCTCAAGATTTAGGATTTGTTGATAGAAGCAATCCAGATGATTTATTTAAATTAGAAGTAGACTTTTTAATAACTAAAAAATCATTAGGAAAGATAATAGATAAGTGTTACATGAAACATGGACCAACACAAACTTCTATAATGCTAGACAAAATTAAAGCTACAGGATATCATTACTCTTCAATTGGAGCTGTTACAGTTTCAGCTTCAGATATGATAGTACCTGATGCTAAATATGATCTATTAAAAGATGCTGATGAAACAGTAGAAAAGATAGAGAAAATGTACAAAAGAGGTTTCATATCAGAAGATGAAAGATATGAAAGAGTTATAGAAAAATGGACTAAGACAACAGAAGATGTTGCTAATGCACTAATGGATAGCTTGGATAAATGGAATCCAATATTCATGATGGCTGACTCTGGAGCCAGAGGTTCTAAGTCACAAATTAAGCAATTAGCTGGTATGAGAGGACTTATGGCTAGTCCATCAGGTAAAATCCTTGAGTTACCAATTAGAGCATCATTTAGAGAAGGTCTTGATGTGTTAGAGTACTTTATTTCAACTCACGGAGCTAGAAAAGGTAATGCTGATACAGCTCTTAAGACAGCTGACTCAGGATACTTAACAAGAAGACTTGTTGATGTATCACAAGATGTTATTGTTAGAGAAGAAGATTGTGGAACTGATGAAGGTATAGTTGTTAGTGAAATAAGAGAAGGTAGCGAAATAATTGAAGAATTAAAAGAAAGATTAACTGGAAGATATGCAGCAGAAGATGTTCTTCATCCTGAAACAGGTGAAATATTAGTTTCAAAGAACGAATATATGGATGGAGAATTAGCTGAAAAGATTAGCGATGCTGGAGTTAAGAAAGTTAAGATTAGATCAGCCTTCACATGTGGATGTAAGATTGGTGTTTGTGCTAAATGTTATGGTATGAACATGGCAACAGCTCAAAAGATTAATATTGGTGAAGCTGTTGGTATAATAGCTGCACAATCAATTGGAGAGCCTGGTACTCAGCTTACAATGAGAACATTCCATACTGGTGGTGTTGCATCAGCAGGGGATATAACTCAAGGTCTTCCTAGAGTTGAAGAATTATTTGAAGCTAGAAAACCAAAGGGACTTGCAATTGTAAGTGAAATAGATGGTACTGTAAGAGTAGAAGAAACTAAGAAGAAGAGAATTGTTCATGTAATGGGAGCAGATGGAGAAGAAATAAGTTATGATATTCCATTTGGATCAAGAGTTAAAGTTTCAAATGATGATTACATTGAAGCTGGAGATGAGATTACAGAAGGTTCAGTAAATCCTCATGATATAATGGCCATTAAAGGTGTTGATGGAGCTAGAAGATATCTTTTATCAGAAGTTCAAAAAGTTTATAGACTACAAGGTGTTGATATCAATGATAAGCACTTAGAAGTAGTTATTAAGCAAATGACTAGAAAAGTAAAAGTTACTGAATCAGGTGATACAAATCTTTTACCAGGTACTACAATAGATATGTTTGACTTTAATAGTGAAAATGATAGAGTAAGAGAATTTGGTGGTGAAGAAGCTAAAGGAGATCAAGTATTACTTGGTATTACTAAAGCAGCTCTTGCTACTGATAGTTTCTTATCAGCAGCATCATTCCAAGAAACTACAAGAGTTCTTACAGAAGCAGCAATTAAAGGAAAAGTTGATCCATTAGTAGGATTAAAAGAAAATGTTATAATAGGTAAATTAATACCAGCTGGAACTGGAATGATGAAATACAGATCAGCAAGACTAGATATTGAAGATAATAAAATTGAAGATAATATAATAGGAAATGCTGAATAAAAATTAATTTTATTGACATGTGTATTATGAAATGATAAAATACGTGTTGTGTGTTTAATACAAAATACAACAAAATAATTGTCTACATTACTTCATGGAGACAAAGTTTTACTTTGTCTCATGAGGTTTTAATATAAAATGTAGTCAAGATAAATTCGTTTTATCTAATAAATTTTTATATAGATAAATAAAATTCAGGAGGTGAAAGAATGCCAACTATAAGCCAATTAGTTAGAAAAGGAAGAAAAGTTGCTGTGAACCAATCAACAGCTCCAGCACTAAAAAACTGTCCACAAAAAAGAGGAGTATGTACAGTTGTTAAAACATCAACTCCTAAAAAGCCTAACTCAGCCCTAAGAAAGGTTGCCAGAGTAAGACTTACAAACGGATATGAAGTTACTGCATACATTGGTGGTGTAGGACACAACTTACAAGAGCACAGTGTTGTTCTTATAAGAGGTGGAAGAGTAAAAGACCTTCCTGGGGTTAGATACCATATCGTAAGAGGAGCACTTGACTGTGCTGGTGTAGCTAACAGAATGCAAGGAAGATCAAAGTACGGTGCTAAGAGACCTAAGAAGTAGGATTTCTTAAATTAATTTAGTGCTTATCTTCAAAATTTACGTAGATTTATGAATTAAGTTTATATAGATGATGAGAAAAGCACTTTGCGACATATAAATGTCGAGTACCGATGAACTTAAATTTAAATTGTTAAGGAGGGAAGAAAAGTGCCAAGAAAAGGACATATAGCAAAAAGAGACGTTTTAGCGGATCCAGTATACAACTCAAAGGTTGTTACTAAGTTAATAAACGGAATCATGCTTGACGGTAAAAAAGGAGTAGCACAAAAAATATGCTACCAAGCGTTTGAAACTATGGCAGAGAAAACTGGTAAAGATGCTTTAGAAGTTTTTGAAGAAGCTATGAATAACGTAATGCCATTACTAGAAGTTAAGGCAAGAAGAATAGGTGGAGCTACTTATCAAGTTCCAATAGAAGTTAGAGCAGAAAGAAGACAGACTTTAGGTATCAGATGGATACTAGCTGCTGCTAGAAAAAGAGGAGAAAAGTTAATGTGTGAGAGATTAGCAAGTGAATTATTAGACGCTGCTAATAACACAGGTGCAGCTGTTAAGAAGAGAGAAGACACTCATAAAATGGCTGAAGCAAACAAAGCATTCGCTCACTACAGATACTAATTTCAAGACTGTTTTGGCTTCAGCCAAAACAGTCTTGTTGAATTTAAAATTACTCATTGAGAGGAGGAATTATTGTGTCAAGAGAATTTCCTTTAGAAAAATTTCGTAATATAGGAATAATGGCTCATATAGATGCTGGTAAAACAACAACTACTGAGCGTATTTTATTCTACACTGGTAGAACACATAAAATCGGAGAAACACATGATGGTGCTTCACAAATGGACTGGATGGCGCAAGAGCAAGAAAGAGGTATAACTATCACTTCTGCTGCTACATTCTGTAAGTGGAAGGGATATGCAATTAATATAATTGATACTCCTGGACACGTAGATTTCACTGTTGAGGTTGAAAGATCATTAAGATGTCTAGATAGTGCTATCACTGTATTAGATGCTAAGAGTGGTGTTGAACCACAAACTGAAACTGTTTGGACACAAGCAGATAATTATGGAGTACCAAGAGCAATCTATGTAAATAAGATGGATGCTACTGGAGCAGACTTCTATGCTTGTATTAATTCAGTTAGAGATAGATTAAAAGCTAATGCTGTAGCTATCCAAATACCAATAGGAGCAGAAGAAAATTTCGTAGGTATGATAGACCTTATGGAAAATGTAGCTCTTATTCATAAAGACGACTTAGGAAAAGACATAGAAAGAGGGGAAATCCCAGCTGAATTAAAAGATAAGGCAGAAGAATACAGAAACCTTATGATTGAAGCAATAGCAGAAACTGATGAAGAGTTAATGATGAAATACCTAGATGGTGAAGAGTTAACTAAAGAAGAATTAAAGGCAGCTTTAAGAAAAGCTACTATTAATAATGAAATAGTTCCTGTAATTTGTGGTTCATCATACAAAAATAAAGGTGTTCAAGAAATGATCGACTTAGTTGTTGATTACTTACCATCACCAATAGATATCCCACCAGTTAAAGGTGTAGATGTAGATGATCCAGAAGTAGTATTAGAAAGAGAAGCAAGTGATGATGCTCCAATGTCAGCATTAGCATTTAAAATAGCTACTGATCCATTCGTAGGAAGACTTGCATTTACAAGAGTTTACTCAGGAATAATGGAAAGTGGTACTTATGTTCTTAACTCTACTAAGGGTAAGAAAGAAAGAATCGGAAGATTAGTTAAGATGCATGCTAATTCAAGACAAGAAATCAGTGAATTAAGAGCTGGTGATTTAGGTGCTATAGTTGGATTAAAGAATACAACAACTGGAGATACTTTATGTGATGAAGCACATCCAATTATACTTGAAAGTATGGAATTCCCAGAACCAGTTATTTCAATCGCTATAGAGCCAAAGACTAAGGCAGGTCAAGAAAAGATGGGTATAGCTTTAGCTAAGTTAGCAGAAGAAGATCCAACTTTCAAGACTTGGACTAACCAAGAAACAGGTCAAACAATTATCGCTGGTATGGGTGAATTACACTTAGATATCATTGTTGATAGATTACAAAGAGAATTCAAAGTTGAATGTAACGTAGGAGCTCCACAAGTTGCTTACAAAGAAACTATCAAGAAAGCTGTTAAAGCTGAAGGTAAGTTTGTAAGACAATCAGGTGGTAGAGGACAATACGGACATTGTTGGATAGAAATGATGCCAACAGATGGAGAATATGAATTCGAAAATGCTATAGTTGGAGGAGCTATTCCAAGAGAATATGTTCCAGCTGTAGATGCAGGTATCCAAGAAGCTGCTGAAAGCGGTGTTATTGCTGGATTCCCAACTATAAACTTTAAAGTAAAATGTTTCGATGGTTCATACCATGATGTCGATTCATCAGAAATGGCATTCAAGATTGCTGGATCAATGGCATTTAAGAACGCTATGAAGAAAGCAGATCCTACATTACTTGAACCTTCAATGAAGGTAGAAGTAGTTGTACCAGAAGAGTACATGGGAGATGTAATGGGTGATATTAACTCAAGAAGAGGTAGAATTGAAGGTATGGAACAAAGAAATGGTCGTCAAGTTATTAGAGCATTTGTACCACTATCAGAAATGTTCGGATATGCAACTACATTAAGATCAAGAACACAAGGTAGAGGAACTTATGTAATGTCATTTGACCATTATGAAGAAGTACCAAAGAGCATTCAAGAAGAAATAGCTGGTAAGAAAGCTAAATAGTTTCTTAATTAAAATAGTAAATTAGAGAGAGTTACAATTGATATATTTATTAATTGTAGTTCTTCTCTCAATTAAATAGATTGAAAATATTTTAAATATTATATTGTTTAAAATATTTCATACCAAGTTTTAGATAGATATATATCGGTATAATAATGACAAAATGTCATTGTAATGAAGGAGGAATAAAACAATGTCAAAAGCAAAATTCGAAAGAAGTAAACCACACGTTAACATTGGAACAATAGGTCACGTAGACCATGGTAAGACAACATTAACAGCAGCTATTACAACAGTATTAGCAAACAAGGGATTCGCTGAATCATTCAAGTATGACGAAATTGATAAGGCACCAGAAGAAAAAGAAAGAGGAATCACAATCAACACAGCACACGTTGAGTATGAAACAGATAATAGACACTATGCTCACGTAGACTGCCCAGGACATGCTGACTACGTAAAGAACATGATCACAGGAGCAGCACAAATGGATGGAGCAATCTTAGTTGTATCAGCAGCAGATGGTCCAATGCCACAAACAAGAGAACATATTCTACTAGCATCAAGAGTTGGAGTTGACTATATCGTAGTATTCTTAAATAAAGCAGATATGGTTGATGATGAAGAATTACTTGAATTAGTAGAAATGGAAGTAAGAGAGTTATTAAGCGAATACAACTTCCCAGGAGATGATATTCCAGTAATAACAGGATCAGCATTAAAAGCATTAGAAAACCCAACAGATGAAGAAGCAACAAAATGCATAATGGAATTAATGGATGCAGTAGATAGCTACATTCCAACACCAGAAAGAGCAACAGATAAGCCATTCTTAATGCCAATCGAAGATGTATTCACAATCACTGGTAGAGGAACAGTTGCAACAGGAAGAGTTGAAAGAGGAGTACTACACATCGGAGACGAAGTAGAAATAGTAGGAATCAAAGACGAAACAAAGAAAACAGTTGTAACAGGAATAGAAATGTTCAGAAAGTTATTAGACGAAGCGCAAGCAGGAGATAACATAGGAGCATTATTAAGAGGAATTCAAAGAACAGAAATTGAAAGAGGTCAAGTATTGGCAAAACCTGGAACAGTAACACCACACAAGAAGTTCGTAGGTCAAGTATACGTACTTAAAAAAGAAGAAGGTGGAAGACATACTCCATTCTTTGATGGATACAGACCACAATTCTACTTCAGAACAACTGACGTAACAGGATCAATAAAATTACCAGATGGAATGGAAATGGTAATGCCAGGAGACCACATCGACATGAACGTTGAATTAATCACACCAGTAGCAATGGATGAAGGATTAAGATTCGCAATCAGAGAAGGTGGAAGAACAGTAGGTTCAGGAGTTGTTACTAAGATAGTTGAATAGTAATAATTTTATATAAATTAATTAAAGTAGTAAGGGAGACGTCCTTTACTACTTTTTGTTTATAGCAATAGAAAAAGTTTACAATAATATTAAGGAAATTACTTTAAAAAAATACTTGATATTTAATTAATTTACTATTAAAATAAAAAAAGCGAATTAATTCTAACGAAAAAAATTAAAAAAATAATTGTTTAATTATATATAAAATTTACTTGAAAAAGAAAAAAAATCATAGTATAATATAGAAGTTGTATAGCATGCGGCGATGAATCAAGAGGTTGCCGGACTTCCGGGTAATTCTTGATGAGTATGTCAGGATCTAGAATCCGACGACAGGGATTCTATAAGTTTTTCTAAAAGTTATGAAACACCAGGAACAGTTTATAGAAGAACCGCTGTTGTGCGTTAGAAGTAAAGCGTACATGAAAAGGAGGGAAACCAAGATGTCAAAACAAAAAATAAGAATCAGATTAAAAGCTTTTGATCACACTATATTAGATCAATCAGCAGAAAAAATTGTTGAAACTGCAAAGTCAACAGGAGCTAAGGTTGCAGGTCCAGTACCACTACCTACTGAAAAAGATGTTGTTACTATATTAAGAGCAGTTCACAAATATAAGGACTCTAGAGAACAATTCGAAATAAGAACTCACAAGAGACTTATAGATATCGTTAATCCATCACCAAAAACTGTTGATGCATTAATGAGATTAAATCTACCAGCAGGAGTAGATATCGAAATAAAGCTATAATAGCAAAATTATAATAAAGACATTGAACTATTAAGATTGCTTAGCAATCCGCTGATAAGTTTGGGAGGTGTAAATACATGAAAAAAGCTATAATTGGTAAGAAAATAGGAATGACTCAAATTTTTGATGAAAATGGAAAGGTAATTCCAGTAACAGTTGTAGAAGCAGGTCCATGTGTTGTAACTCAAAAGAAAACTGTTGAAAAAGACGGTTATGATGCAATACAAGTTGGCTTTGGAGAAGTAAGAGAAAAGTTACTTAATAAGCCAGCAAAGGGACACTTCGCAAAAGCAGGAGTTTCATTAAGAAGAACTCTTAAAGAATTCAGATTAGAAGATACTAGTGCATATGAAGTAGGTCAAGAAATAAAGGCTGACATATTTGCAGTAGGAGATAAAGTAGATGTATCAGGAGTTTCTAAAGGTAAGGGATTCCAAGGTGTTATTAAGAGATGGAACCAACAAAGAGGACCAATGACTCACGGTTCAAAATTCAAGAGAGCACCAGGTTCAATGGGAGCTGCTTCAGACCCATCAAGAACATTCAAAAACAAGAAGATGCCAGGACATATGGGAGCTGTTAACACTACAGTATTAAACTTAGAAGTAGTTAAAGTAATAGCTGATAAGAACCTAATATTAATTAAGGGTGGAATACCAGGTCCAAATAAGAGCAAAGTAGTAATAAGAAATACAGTAAAGGCTTAATTTCTTAAGGAAAGGAGGAAGCAGGATGCCTACAGTAGGATTATTTAATAAAGAAGGTAAACAAGTTGGAGATTTCCAATTAAACGAAAATATATTCGCAGTTGAAATAAATGAAAATGCTATGCACCAAGTTGTTGTTGCATTATTAGCAAACAAGAGACAAGGAACTCAATCAGCTAAAACAAGAGCTGAAGTTAGAGGAGGCGGAATCAAGCCTTGGAGACAAAAAGGAACTGGTAGAGCAAGACAAGGTTCAATCAGAGCTCCACAATGGATCAAAGGTGGTATTGTATTCGCACCAAAGCCAAGAGACTATAGAATGGCTATACCAAAGAGTATGAAGAGAGTTGCTATGAGATCAGCTTTATCAACTAAAGTTCAAGACGGACAAATGGTTGTTGTTGAAGATTTAGCATTCGATTCAATTAAGACTAAAAATGTAGTTAACATGCTAAAAGCAATGGAAGCAAAGAAGACTTTAATAATAACAGCTGAATCAAATGAAGTTGTTTATAAGTCAGCTAGAAACATTGAAGGAGTAGCAGTTATCCCTGCAAACAACATCAACGTTTATGATTTACTTAAGTTTGAAAAAGTAGTTATGACTAAAGATGCTGTATCAAAGATTGAGGAGGTGTACGCATAATGAATTTAACAAGCCATGATATCATAAGAAAGCCTGTTATCACTGAAAAGAGTATGGCAGCAATGGCAGAAAATAAGTACACTTTCATAGTTCACATTAGTGCTAATAAATCTCAAATAAAGAGAGCTGTTGAAGAAGTTTTCAATGTTAAAGTTGAAAATGTAACAACTAGCAGAACTATGGGAAAAACTAAGAGAATGGGCGTACATGTAGGAAAGAGATCTGACTACAAGAAAGCTATCGTTACATTAGCTGAAGGTAGCACTATTGAGTTCTTTGAAGGAATGCAATAGACGTCAATAAGGTGATTTATTGGTGCTTATGCACCAGATAAGCTGAAAGAAGGAGGGAAATTAAATGGCAGTTAAAAAATTTAGACCTATGACACCATCAAGAAGAAATATGACTATGCCAACATTTGAAGAAATAACTACAGATGCTCCAGAAAAGTCATTATTAGTTTCTTTAAAGAAAACTGGTGGTAGAAATGCACAAGGTAAAATAACTGTAAGACACCATGGTGGTGGTGCTAAGAGAAAGTACAGAATAATTGATTTCAAGAGAAATAAGGATGGTATTGAAGCAAAAGTTGCTACAATAGAATACGATCCAAATAGATCAGCATATATTGCATTAGTTGTATACGCAGATGGAGAGAAGAGATACATAATTGCTCCAGCAGGATTAAAAGTTGGTGATAAAATTGTATCAGGACCAGATGCTGATATAAAACCAGGTAATACATTACCATTATTAAACATGCCAGTTGGTACATTTGTACACAATATAGAGTTACAAGTTGGAAAAGGAGCTCAATTAGTAAGAGCTGCTGGTGGATCAGCACAATTAATGGCTAAAGAAGGTAAGTATGCTACATTAAGACTACCTTCAGGAGAAATGAGATACGTTAGAATAGAATGTAGAGCTACAGTTGGTACTGTATCAAATTCAACTAATGAAATTGTTAAACTAGGTAAAGCTGGAAGAAAGAGACACATGGGAATTAGACCTACAGTTAGAGGTTCTGTAATGAACCCTAATGATCACCCTCACGGTGGTGGAGAAGGTAAGTCTCCAGTAGGTAGACCAAGTCCAATGACTCCATGGGGTAAACCAGCTCTTGGATACAAGACTAGAAAGAATAAGAAATACTCAGATAAACTAATTATCAAGGGTAGAAATAAGAAGTAGTTTGAAGAGAATATTAATTCTCTTCAAGGCTAAAGCCTAAGAAATGAAGGGAGGCAAATATAGTGAGTAGATCAATCAAAAAAGGACCTTTCGTCCATGCTGGACTTTTAAAGAAAATAGAAGAAATGAATGCTAATGGTGAGCACAAAGTTGTTAAGACTTGGTCAAGAAGTTCAACAATTTTTCCTCAAATGATAGGACACACAATAGCTGTTCATGATGGAAGAAAGCATATCCCAGTTTATATTTCAGAGGATATGGTAGGACACAAACTAGGTGAGTTTTCACTAACTAGAACATACAGAGGACATGATGATAAATCATCAAAAAGAAAGTAGTAGAGAGCCTGGAAAGGAGGATCATAAATGGAAGCTAGAGCTATAGCTAAATATGTAAGAATGTCTCCAATAAAGGTAGGAGCTGTTCTTGATTTAATAAGAGGAAAAGACGTAAAAGAAGCAAGTGCTATTTTACAATACACTCCAAGAGAAGCTGCAGTGGCAATCAACAAGGTGTTAAAATCAGCTGTTGCAAATGCTGAAAATAATCATGGATTAGATGCTGATAGATTATTTGTAGCAGAAGCATATGTAGGTCAAGGTCCTATACTAAAGAGATTTAGACCAATGGATCATGGTAAAGCATTTAGAATAAACAAGAGAACAAGTAACATAACACTAGTTGTTAAAGAAAGATAGAAGAAGGAGGGAAATCGAAGTGGGTCAAAAAGTACATCCTCACGGACTTAGAGTAGGTGTTATCAAAGGATGGGATGCAAAATGGTATGCAAATAAGAAAGATTTTGCTGACAATCTAATAGAAGATAACAAGATTAGAGAATTTGTAAAAAAAGATCTTTTTTCAGCTGGAATTTCAAAGATTGAAATTGAAAGAGCTGCTAAGAGAGTTAAGTTAAATATATATACTGCTAAACCAGGTGTTGTAATCGGAAAAGGCGGTGCAGGTATAGAAACTTTAAAGAAGAAATTAACAAGTTTCGTACCAGGAAAAAATATTTTAATAAATATAGTTGAAGTTAAAAATGTTGAAGCAGATGCTCAATTAATGGCTGAAAACATTGCAGCACAACTAGAAAAGAGAATTTCATTCAGAAGAGCTATGAAGCAAGTTATTCAAAGAGGAATGAAGCAAGGAGTTAAGGGAGTTAAGACTGCTTGTTCAGGAAGACTTGGTGGAGCTGAAATAGCTAGAACTGAGCAATATCATGAAGGTACAATTCCACTACAAACTTTAAGAGCAGATATAGACTATGGATTTGCAGAAGCAGATACAACTTACGGAAAAATCGGAGTTAAAGTTTGGGTTTATAATGGAGAAGTTCTTCCAACTAAGAAAGTTGAAAAGGAAGAAGCTAACGCATAAGAGTAAGAAAGGAGGAATAAATCATGTTAATGCCTAAAAGAGTAAAGCATCGTAAGGTACAACGTGGTAGAATGAAAGGTAAAGCAACAAGAGGAAATTTCCTTGCTTATGGAGATTTCGGTATTCAAGCTACTACTTGTGCATGGATCACAAGTAACCAAATAGAAGCTGCCAGAATTGCTATAAATAGATATATAAAAAGAGGAGGAAAACTTTGGATAAAGATTTTCCCAGATAAGCCAGTTACTGCAACACCTGCTGAAACTAGAATGGGTAAAGGTAAAGGAGCAGTAGAATACTGGGTAGCAGTAGTTAAACCAGGTAGAGTATTATTTGAATTATCTGGAGTTAATGAAGAAGTTGCAAGAGAAGCTATGAGACTTGCATCACACAAGCTTCCTGTAAGAACTAAGTTCGTTACAAGAAGAGATTTTGAGGAAATGGGTGGTGAAGAATAATGAAGGCTAGAGAATTAAAAGAATTAAGAGCAAGTAATCCTCAAGATTTAAAAAATAAATTAGGAGAACTTAAGGCTGAATTATTCAACTTAAGATTCCAATTAGCTACAGGACAATTAGAAAATCCTATGAGAATAAGAGAAGTAAAGAAATCTATAGCCCAAATAAAAACCATCTTAAGACAAGAAGAGTTAAGGGTTGTTGAACAGTAAATCTGGAAGGAGGTAAGCCTTAATGGAAAGAGGACTAAGAAAAAAGAAAATCGGTAGAGTTGTTTCTGATAAAATGGATAAAACTATCGTAGTTGCTATTGAAACTAAAGTAAGACATCCACTATACGGAAAAACTGTTAACAGAACTACTAAGTTCAAAGCTCATGATGAAAATAATGAAGCAAAAGTTAATGATAGAGTATTAATAATGGAAACAAGACCTTTATCAAAAGATAAGAGATGGAGACTTGTTGAAATAGTTGAAAAAGCTAAATAATATGGCTTAAAGACTGAAAGGAGGGTAATCTAATGATACAACAACAAACTAGATTAAAAGTTGCTGACAACTCAGGAGCAAAAGAGATAATGTGCATCAGAGTGTTAGGCGGATCTAAGAGAAAGTACGGTAACATTGGAGATATAATAGTTGCCAGCGTTAAAAGTGCAACACCAGGCGGAGTTGTTAAAAAAGGTGACGTTGTTAAAGCGGTTATTGTTAGATCAGTAAAAGGAATAAGAAGAGCAGACGGTTCATATGTAAGATTTGATGAAAATGCTGCTGTTATAATAAAAGATGATAAGCAACCAAGAGGAACACGTATCTTTGGACCTGTTGCTAGGGAGCTAAGAGATAAAGAATTTAATAAAATATTATCATTAGCACCAGAAGTTCTATAATAAGGAGGTGGCTGACTTGAAAATACATGTAAGAAAGAACGACACAGTTGTAGTTATATCAGGAAAAGATAAAGGCAAAACAGGTGAAGTTTTAAAAGTATACCCAAAAACTGGTAAAGTACTAGTTCAAGGAGTTAATATAGTAAAGAAGCACCAAAAGGCAAGTAGAACTCAAGCTGAAAGTGCTATAATTGAAAAAGAAGCTGCAATAAACAGCTCAAAGGTAATGTTATATTGTACAAAGTGCAAAAAAGCTACTAGAATTAGCAACAGAATATTAGAAGATGGTGCTAAGGTTAGAGTATGCAAGAAGTGCGGAGAAACATTCTAGAAAGTGAAAGGAGGTTAACAATATGACAAGACTTCAAGAAAAGTATGAAAAAGAAATAATTCCGGCTATGATGGAAAAGTTCGGATATAAAAATATAATGCAAGTTCCAAGACTTGAAAAGATAGTAATCAACATGGGTGTTGGTGAAGCTAAAGATAACCAAAAAGTTTTAGAATCAGCTGTTAGTGATTTAACATTAATATCAGGTCAAAAGCCAATATTAACAAGAGCTAAAAAATCAGTTGCTAACTTCAAGATTAGAGAAAACATGGCATTAGGATGTAAAGTTACATTAAGAAAAGCAAATATGTATGAATTTGCTGATAAGTTAATGTCAATTGCTTTACCAAGAGTTAGAGATTTCAGAGGAATTTCAGCAAAATCATTTGATGGTAGAGGAAATTACTCATTAGGAATTAAAGAACAATTAATATTCCCAGAAATAGAGTACGATAAGATCGACAAAGTAAGAGGAATGGATATAATCTTCGTTACAACTGCAAATACTGACGAAGAAGCAAGAGAATTATTAAGATTCCTTGGAATGCCATTTGCTCAATAATAAGGAGGGGTATCTATGGCACGTAAAGCGATAATAGAAAAGTGGAGTAAAGCTCCTAAATACAAGACAAGAGCTTATACTAGATGTAGAATATGTGGAAGACCACATTCTGTATTAAAGAAATTCGGTATATGCCGTATCTGTTTCAGAGAACTTGCATATAAAGGCCAAATCCCTGGTTGCAAAAAAGCAAGTTGGTAATACTGAAGATATAGTGAAAGGAGGCACATTAAATGGTTATGACAGATCCTATAGCAGATTTGCTAACTCGTATAAGAAACGCAAATGCTGTTAAACATGAAGTAGTAGAGGTACCTTCTTCAACCGTAAAGAAGGCCGTTTCAAATATATTATTACAAGAAGGATACATCAAAGAAATTGATGAATACAATGATGGAGTAGTTCCAATGTTAAGAATAACTCTTAAATATGGAGCTAACAATGAAAGAGTAATAACTGGATTAAAGAGAATATCAAAACCAGGATTAAGAGTATATTGCAAAAAGGATGAAACTCCAAAGGTTCTTAATGGTTTAGGAATCGCTGTTATTTCAACTTCAAAAGGAATAATGGTAGATAGAGAAGCTAGAAAGAATGGCGTAGGTGGAGAAGTTCTTTGCTACGTTTGGTAGTATTTAAATAAATTAAGCAATAAGTTAAATATATGCATTTTAAAGAAATACAGGAGGTGCAATTATGTCAAGAGTAGGTAGATTACCAATAGCTATACCTGCTGGCGTAACTGTTACAGTAACACCAGATAACGTTGTTACTGTAAAAGGACCTAAGGGTGAGCTAGTAGAAGCTATGCACAAAGACATTAACATCGCAGTTGAAAACAACGAAATAGTTGTAACTAGACCTAGTGATAATAAAGAGCATAGAGCTCTTCATGGATTAACAAGAGCACTTATAAACAACATGGTTGAAGGAGTTGAAAAAGGATTCCAAAAGACTCTAATCCTAAACGGTGTTGGTTATAGAGCTCAAAAGCAAGGAAATAAACTTGTAATGAACCTTGGATATTCACATCCAGTTGAAATAGAAGCAATGGAAGGTGTTGAATTTGAAACACCTGAAGCTACAAAGGTAGTTGTTAAAGGAATCAACAAGCAAAAAGTTGGAGAAGCAGCTGCTAAGATCAGATCATGGAGAAAACCAGAACCATATAAGGGTAAAGGTATAAGATATGAAGATGAAGTGATCAGACGTAAAGAAGGTAAGACTGGTAAGTAATAAAAGAAAGGAGTGAGCTTTATATGTTCAAGAAAGCAGACAGAAAAGCTAGCAGAAAGAGACGTCACCTAAGAGTGCGTAAGAAAGTTTTCGGTACTCCTGAAAGACCAAGACTTTCAGTATACAGAAGTGAAAAGAATATATATGCACAAATAATTGATGATATAAACGCTGTAACATTAGTTGCTGCTTCAAGCTTAGATAAAGAATTCGAAGCTAAAGGTGGAAACAAAGAAGGCGCTAAAGTAGTAGGCGAATTAGTTGCTAAGAAAGCCGCTGATAAAGGAATAACAGAAGTTGTTTTCGATAGAGGTGGATTCGTATACCACGGAAGAGTTAAATCATTAGCTGAAGGTGCTAGAGAAGCAGGCTTAAAATTCTAAGAAACGAGGAGGGAAATAAATGAGAATCGATCCTAGTACACTAGACCTTAAGGAAAAGGTTGTTAACATAAACAGAGTTACTAAGGTTGTTAAAGGTGGTAGAAACTTCAGATTCGCAGCGCTAGTTGTTGTTGGAGACGAGAACGGACACGTTGGAGTTGGAATGGGAAAATCTATCGAAATACCAGAAGCAATCAAAAAGGGAATAGAAGATGCTAAGAAAAATCTAGTAAAAGTTTCAATGGTTGAAACTACTATTCCTCATGAAATACACGGTAAATTTGGAACAGGAGATGTTCTTATAATGCCAGCTAAAGAAGGTACAGGAGTTATTGCTGGAGGTCCAGCTAGAATTGTATTAGAATTAGCAGGAATTAAGGATGTTAGAGCTAAATCATTAGGTTCAAACAATCCTAATAATATGGTTAAAGCAACAATCAATGGATTAGCAAACTTAAGAACAGCTGAAGAAATAGCTAAATTAAGAGGAAAATCTGTTGAGGAAATATTAGGTTAGGAGGGGAAATTGCATGGCTAAGTTAAGAATTACATTAGTAAAGAGCTTAATCGGTAGAAAGAAAGACCATATCGCTACAGCAAATGCCCTTGGACTTAAAAAAATAGGTAAAACAGTAGAGCATGAGGGAACTCCTCAAATAAACGGTATGATTAATAAGATAAGCTACATGTTAAAAGTAGAAGAAGTATAAAAAAGAGGAGGTGTACTGAGTTATGAAACTTCATGAATTAAAGCCAGCAGCTGGAAGCAGAAAGGCTCCTAAGAGAGTTGGAAGAGGAACTGGTTCAGGTTTAGGAAGAAACGCTGGTAAAGGTGAAAAAGGACAAAACGCTAGATCAGGCGGTGGAGTTAGACCAGGATTCGAAGGGGGTCAAATGCCATTATATAGAAGACTTCCTAAGAGAGGATTTAATAACATCTTCGCTAAAAAGATCGTTAGCATAAATGTAGATAGATTAAATATTTTTGAAAATGGAACAGAAGTTACTCCAGAAGTATTATTAGAAAGAAGAGTTATTTCTAAAGTAATGGATGGAGTTAAGATTCTTGGAAACGGAAACTTAGAAAAGAACTTAACTGTTAAAGGATGCAAGTTCTCAAAATCTGCTATCGAAAAAATCGAAGCAGCTGGAGGAAAAGTTGAGGTGAAATAAGAATGCTATCAACCCTACGTAATGCCTGGAAGGTACCTGAACTGAGAAAGAAATTTTACTGGACAATATTTTTAGTGGCAATCTTTAGGATGGGAAGTCATATTCCTGTTCCTGGGATTAGCGCTGACTATTTAAAGGGAATGACTCAATCAGGGAACTTAATGGGTTTCTATGATTTAATATCAGGAGGAGCCTTTAGTAGATTTAGTATTTTTGCTCTTGGTGTAATGCCATACATTAATGCATCAATTATAATGCAGTTATTAACTATAGCAATACCTTCATTAGAACAACTTCAAAAAGAAGGCGAAGAAGGTAGAAAAAAGATACAAAATGCCACTAGGTATGTATCAATTGTTATATCTGTAATTCTTGCATTTGGAATGTATGCTACAATTTCTCAAATGGGAGCAACAATAGGTATGAAAACTGTACAAATGATAGTAGTCATACTAGCCTTAGTTGTTGGATCAACCTTCTGTATGTGGTTAGGAGATCAGATTACTGTTAAAGGATTTGGAAATGGTGTATCAATTCTAATCTTTGTAAATATAGTTTCAAGGTTGCCAATCACAGTTAAGTCTATGTTGATATTAGAAAACTCAGGAGAAATTAGTGTTGTTGAAATAGCACTATTCTTAGTATTTGCTATAGCAGCACTTGCTGGAGTAGTATATTTTTCACTTGCAGAAAGAAGAATTCCTGTTCAATATGCAGGAAAAGCAGTTGGTAATAAGATGATGAAGGGTGAATCAACTCACATTCCTTTAAGTATAGTTGGATCTGCTGTTATAGCGATTATATTCTCTATGTCAGTAATGCAATTTTTACCAACAATTGCTGGATTCTTTCCACAACATGAATGGGCAAAATGGGTTACAAGTAGCCCAACGAGTGTATTTAATAGTAAGACTTGGATGTATCCAGTAGTATACTCACTATTAACTATATTCTTTAATTGGTTCTATACACAGGTTACATTTAAGCCTGATGAAATGTCAGAAAACTTAAATAAATCTGCTGGATTTATTCCAGGTATAAGACCAGGTGAGCCTACAACAGCATATTTCGAAAGTATTCTTAATAGAATATCTTTCATTGGAGGAATATTTGCAGCATTATTAGCTGTTACACCAATAATCATAGATAACTATACTTCATTCAAAGGAATACAATTTGGGGGAACAGCACTTCTTATTATAGTTAGTGTTGCTCTAGATTTCACAAGAAAGCTAGAATCACAAATGATAATGAGACACTATAAAGGATTTCTTAAATAAGATTAAATAATGGAGATGATGCCCGTGAAGATTATTTTATTAGGTCCTCCTGGAGCAGGAAAAGGAACACAGGCAAAATCAATTAGTAATAGATATTCAATACCTCATATTTCAACAGGAGATATTTTTAGAAAGAACATTTCTGGAAATACTCCATTAGGAATAGAGGCAAAGAAGTACATGGATAACGGACAGTTAGTACCTGATACAGTTACTATAAACATGGTTAATGATAGACTTCAAGAAGAAGATTGTAAAAATGGATATTTACTTGATGGATTTCCAAGAACAGTTGCTCAAGCTGAAGCACTACAAGAATTTTTAGATAGTAGAAACGAAAGCTTAGATACAGCATTATGTATAGAAGTTCAAAATGAGTTTATACTTGAAAGAATGACTGGAAGAAGAGTTTGTCCATCATGTGGAGCAAGTTATCATGTTAAATTTAACCCACCAGCGGTTGAAGGAAAATGTGATCTTTGTGGAAGTGATTTAATACAAAGAAAAGACGATACAGAAGAAACTGTAAAGGAAAGACTTGATGTATATGAAAAACAAACACAACCACTAATTGATTTTTATAGAGATAAAAATTTACTTTCAACAGTTGACGGAACTAAAGCAATCAATGAAGTATTTGAAAGTATTTGTGAAATTTTAGGAAGCGCTAAATAATGATTTTTACAAAAGACGATTTAGCACTTGCTGCAATGAGAAAAGCAGGAAAAATAGTAGGAGAAACATTACTACTATTAGAAAATAAGATTAAGCCAGGTATAAGCACTGGGGAATTGGACAGAATAGCAGAAGAGTTCATAATTGGTAAGGGAGCTAAACCATCCTTTAAAGGGTTGTATGGATTTCCTAAAACATTATGTATTTCTGTAAACAACCAAGTAGTTCATGGTATACCAGGAGACTATATATTAAAAGAAGGAGACATAGTTAGTATAGACTGTGGAGCTTTCGTAGATGGTTTCCATGGAGATGCGGCTAGAACTTTTCCAGTAGGTAAAGTTTCTGAAAATGCAGAAAGACTTATACAAGTAACAAGAGATTGTTTCTTTGAGGGAATTAAATTCGCTCAAATTGGTAATAGATTAACAGATATATCACATGCCATACAAAAATATGTTGAAGCAAATGGATTTTCAATTGTTAAGACTTTTGTAGGACACGGGATAGGCAGAGATCTACATGAAGATCCTGAAGTACCAAACTTCGGAAGACCAGGTAAAGGTCCAATGCTTACAAAGGGCATGGCTTTAGCTATAGAGCCAATGGTTAATGAAGGATCCTTTAGAGTAAGAACTTTAAAAGATAATTGGACGGTTGTAACAAGTGATGGAAGCCTATCAGCACATTACGAAAATACAGTTGCAATTTTACCAGATGGTCCCGAAATACTAACACTAGTTAAATAAAAGTGTTGCTTAGTTATAAATTTGCAAAGTATTATTACATGCTTATTTATTACTAAGGTAATCATCGAGGTGAAAAATTTGCAAAACAATGACTTGATTGGGAAAGTGGTACTTTCTCTAGCTGGTAGAGATAAAGATCATTTATATGTAGTAATAAATGTATTTGATGATCAATATGTATTGCTTGCAAATGGTGATACTAAAAGGATCAATAAACCTAAGAAAAAGAAGGTTAAGCATTTAGATTTCTTAGAAAATATAGATGAAGAAATAAGATCAGCCATAATCAGTGAGAGAAAAGATACTGACTTAAAAATTAAGAGATTTTTAAAATTAAGAGGCATTGTTAAGGAGGGTTGATTACCTTATGTCAAAAGATGATGTTATAGAAATGCAAGGAGTCGTTTTAGAATCCTTACCAAACGCTAACTTCCAAGTTGAACTTGAAAGTGGGCACGTAATTCTAGCACATATATCAGGAAAATTAAGAATGAACTTCATAAGAATTTTACCTGGAGATAAAGTTACAGTGGAACTTTCTCCATATGACTTAACAAAGGGTAGAATTACTTGGAGAGCAAAATAAGATAGAAAAATCTATCAAATATTACAAGGAGGGTTAGCGATGAAAGTAAGACCATCAGTTAAGCCTATTTGCGAAAAGTGCAAAGTAATTAAAAGAAAAGGAAGAGTAATGGTAATCTGTGAAAATCCAAAGCACAAGCAAAAACAAGGCTAATATAAATAAATATTAGACAAAAAATACAAATTAGGTATTTAAAATTTATTGACTTTTTTGTCAAAGTCACATATCATTATATAGGCATTTAATTAAATAATTAGATTTTAGGAGCGGCTGATAATAGAGAACAAATTCTCTATTAACCTAAAATTTTATTATATATATATTATATTTTTGATATTCAAAAATAATAAACTTTTAGGCATTTCAATTACCAGGAGGTGTAAATTTTAATGGCAAGAATAGCAGGTGTAGACCTACCAAGAGAAAAAAGAGTTGAAATAGGTTTAACTTATATTTATGGAATAGGATTACCTACTTCACATAAGATATTAGACGTTACAGGTATAAATCCTGATACAAGAGTTAAGGATTTAACTGAAGATGAAGTAAACGCACTAAGAACTTATATTAAGGAACTTACAATAGAAGGTGACTTAAGAAGAGAAGTAGCTTTAAACATCAAGAGATTAGTAGAAATCGGATGTTATAGAGGAATTAGACATAGAAAAGGTCTTCCAGTAAGAGGACAAAAAACTAAAACTAATGCGAGAACAAGAAAAGGTCCTAAGAAGACTATCGCAAATAAGAAGAAGTAGTTAGGAGGGAAAGCAATGGCAAAGGTTAAAAAGACTAGAAGAAAAAAAGATAGAAAAAATGTTGAGCATGGTGCTGCACACATCAAGTCAACTTTTAACAATTCAATAGTTACTTTAACAGACGCACAAGGAAATGCGTTATCATGGTCAAGTGCTGGAGCTCTAGGTTTCAGAGGATCAAGAAAGAGTACTCCATTTGCAGCTCAAATGGCAGCAGAAACTGCAAGTAAGGCAGCAATGGAACATGGTTTAAAGAGCATTGAAGTATATGTAAAGGGACCAGGAGCTGGAAGAGAAGCAGCTATAAGATCTTTACAAGCAGCAGGATTAGAAGTAACTTTAATTAAAGATGTTACTCCAATCCCACACAATGGATGTAGACCACCAAAAAGAAGAAGAGTCTAGTATTTGATTCATACAGGAGGTGTAATTAATGGCAAGATATACTGGAGCTACATGTAGATTATGTAGAAGAGAAGGTATGAAATTATTCCTTAAAGGGGATAGATGTTATACAGATAAATGTGCTTTCACAAGAAGAAGTTATGCACCAGGACAACACGGAGCAGCTAGAAAAAAATTATCTAACTATGGTGTACAACTTAGAGAAAAGCAAAAAGCTAGAAGAATATACGGAGTGTTAGAAAGTCAATTCAGATCATATTATGAAAAGGCTGAACACATGAAGGGTATCACTGGTGAAAACTTATTAATGTTATTAGAATTAAGATTAGATAACGTTGTTTATAGATTAGGATATGGTGCTTCAAGAAATGAAGCAAGACAATTAGTTAACCACGGACATTTCTTAGTAAATGGTAAGAGAGTTGACATTCCTTCATTTAAGGTATCAGTTAACGATGTAATAACTGTTGCTGAAAAGAGCAGAGGAAGCGAAAAGTTTAAGACTTTCGTTGAAAATCCAAAGACTTTACCAAAATGGTTAGAAGCTAACGTTGAAAACTACGAAGGCAAAGTAGTTGCTGAACCAGTAAGAGAAGACATTGACGTACCAGTTAATGAAACTCTTATCGTCGAGTTATACAGCAAATAATTGTAGTATTTGTTATATAGATAAACTTATAGCAAATATAGAATCAGTTGCCCTCAGAATAAGGTTGCCATTTTAAAAATAAGGAGGGTTCGTATGTTAGAAATCGAAAAGCCAATAATTGAATGTGTAGAGGCAAATGAAGACGGTACTTATGGTAAGTACGTTGTAGAACCATTAGAAAGAGGATATGGTATTACATTAGGAAATGCCCTAAGAAGAATATTATTATCATCATTACCTGGAGTTGCAACTACTTCAGTTAAAATTGATGGGGTTCTTCATGAATTTTCTACAATACAAGGAGTTAAAGAAGATGTTACTGAAATAATCCTTAACATTAAATCTTTAGCTTTAAAAATGAATGGTGAAGGTCCAAAGACTATATATATAGATGCAAAGGGACCTGGTGTTGTTACAGCAGCAGATATAAAGACTGATGGAGATGTTGAAGTTGTTAATAAAGATTTACATATTGCAACTTTAGATGATGACGGAAGACTTTATATGGAATTAACTGTTAATAGAGGTAGAGGATATGTTACTCAAAATAAAAATAAGAGTGAAGACCTACCAATATCTGCAATAGCTGTTGATTCAATATATACACCAGTTAAGAGAGTTAACTTCAAAGTAGAAAATACTAGAGTTGGTCAAATTACTGACTATGATAAGTTAACACTTGAAATTTGGACTGATGGAACTATTAAGATTGATGAAGCTATAAGCTTATCAGCAAAAATCCTAATAGAACATTTCAAATTATTCATGTCATTAACTGATGAAACTAATGATGTTGAAATTATGATTGAAAAAGAAGAAGATAAAAAGGAAAAAGTACTAGAAATGACTGTTGAAGAGCTTGACTTATCAGTTAGATCATATAACTGTTTAAAAAGAGCTGGAATTAATACAGTTCAAGAACTTGCTAATAGATCAATGGATGATATGATGAAGGTAAGAAATCTAGGAAAGAAATCCTTAGAAGAAGTTGAAAAGAAGCTTAAAGAATTAGGCTTAAGCTTAAAATTAAGCGACGAGTAAGGAGGTAAATCCATGGCAGTTAATCGTAAGTTAGGTCGTCCTACAGACCAAAGAAGAGCTATGCTAAGAAACCTAGTAACTAGTTTCTTAAAGCATGGTAAGATTGAAACAACTGAAACTAGAGCTAAAGAAACTAGAAGTATAGCTGAAAAAATGATCACTCTTGCTAAGAGAGGAGATCTTCATGCTAGAAGACAAGTTTTATCTTTTGTACAAGAAGAAGCTGTAGTTAAGCATTTATTTGATAATATAGCTCCACAATACACTGAAAGAAACGGTGGATATACAAGAATGTATAAAAAAGGTCCTAGAAGAGGAGACGGAGCAGAAATGGTTATACTTGAATTAGTATAATTATTTGAGGGGGATTAAGAGAAATCTTGATCCCCGTTTTGTTATATAAAATAATAATTTATATAGAAAAGTAATGATTTAAATATTCAGAATATAGTTGAAAGTTGTGATTTATGATATATAATAATGTTAATGTGCATATAAATTGAAGATTACTTTTGTATATAGAATATTGTTTATTTAAGTATAAAAGGAGTTAATTAATCAATAATTGTGGAGGAATAGATGAGTCAAGAAATGATTAAATGTGAGAATTTAGTGTTTAAATATACATCACATGAAGAAGGTATAGAAAAGTATGCTATTAATGGAGTGAACTTATCAGTAAAAAAAGGTGAGTTTTTAGTTGTATTAGGACATAATGGATCAGGAAAATCAACTCTAGCTAAACAAATGAATGCACTTTTAGTACCTAGTGAAGGGTTTGTTTATGTTGATGGACTTAATACTAAAGATGAAAATAATGTTTGGGATGTAAGAACAAAGGCTGGGATGGTATTTCAAAATCCAGATAATCAAATGGTTGCAACTATTGTAGAAGAAGATGTTGCTTTTGGGCCTGAAAATTTAGGGATAGATCCAAAGGAAATAAGAAAACGTGTAGATGATAGTTTAAAAAAAGTTGGAATGATTGAATATAAAAGGCATGCACCACATCTTTTATCAGGAGGACAAAAGCAAAGAGTTGCTATAGCTGGAATACTTGCAATGCAACCTCAATGTATAATATTTGATGAGCCAACAGCAATGCTTGACCCATCAGGAAGAAAAGAGGTAATAAATAATATTAAAGAAATTAATAAAGAATATGGAATTACAATAGTTCTTATAACTCACTATATGGATGAAGCAGCAGAGGCTGATAGAATAGTTGTAATGGATGATGGAAAATTAATATTAGAAGGAACACCTAAAGATGTTTTTTCTCAAGTAGAACTTATGAAAAAAATAGGTTTAGATGTGCCTCAAGTAACTGAACTTAGTTATGAACTAAGAAAAGAAGGAATAAACTTAGATAGTAAAATAATAAATGTGGATGAAATGGTGGAAGCGTTATGTCAATTAAAATAGAAAATTTAACACACATATATATGCCTGATGGTCCTTTTGAAAAGAAAGCATTAGATGACGTTAATATAGACATAAAAGATGGAGAATTTATTGCTTTGATAGGTCATACAGGTTCAGGAAAATCAACTTTAATACAACATATGAATGGATTACTGGAGGCTACTTCAGGTCATATAATAGTTGATGGAGAAGATATAACAAAAGAAGGAGTTAATATTTCTTATGTTAGAAAAAAGGTAGGATTAGTATTTCAATATCCAGAATATCAACTTTTTGAGGAAACAATAGAAAAGGATATTTCTTATGGTCCAAGGAATCTTGGATTAGATGAAGAGGAAATACATAAACGTGTAATAAAGTCTATGGAAATGGTAGGACTTGATTATGAAATTTATAAGGATAAGTCTCCATTTGATTTAAGTGGAGGGCAAAAAAGAAGAGTAGCAATAGCAGGGGTTGTTGCTATGGAACCTAAAACTTTAATACTAGATGAGCCAACAGCTGGCTTAGATCCAAAAGGTAGAGATGATATATTAAATCAAATAAGAATTCTTCATAAAAAATATAATATGACAATAATTTTAGTAAGTCATAGTATGGAAGATGTAGCTAAAATTGCTGAGAGAGTTATTGTTATGAATAAAGGGAAGGTTGCACTTCAAGGAACTCCTTCTGAAGTTTTTAAAGAAGTAGATACATTAGAAGAAATAGGTCTTGGAGTACCACAGGTAACCTATCTTATGAGAGAACTTAAGAAAAAGGGGTTTAATGTAAAGGATGTATATACAATAGAGCAGTGTAAACAAGAACTAATTAGGGTGTTTAAAAATAAATTAGAGAGTAAGGGGGATAGATAGGTGATAAAGGATATAACTATAGGACAATATATACCAGGTAATACATTTATTCATAAATTAGACCCTAGAACAAAAATTTTAATATCTTTATTATTTATTGTATCTTTATTTATAATAGATAAGTTTGTTGGATATATATTAGTAGTTGCATTTGTTGCAGCAATAGTAATAAATTCAAAGGTTCCACCAAGATATATATTAAAAGGGTTAAAACCTATTGTAATTTTATTAGTATTTACATCAGTATTAAATATTTTTATGATTAAAGGAACTGAAAGTACATTATTATTTCATTTTGGATTTTTAAAAATATATGTTGAAGGTGTTAGAACAGCTATATTTATGATTTTTAGGTTATTATTTTTAGTTATTGGAACATCTATGCTTACTTTAACAACATCACCTATAGAACTTACAGATGGTATTGAGAGCCTTCTTAAGCCTATTGGTAAGGAAATGGCTCACGAGCTTGCTATGATGATGACAATAGCCTTAAGATTTATTCCAACACTTATGGATGAAACTGATAAGATTATGAAAGCTCAAAAAGCAAGGGGAGCTGATTTTGAGTCAGGTGGAATTATACAAAAAGCTAAGAGTTTAGTACCTCTTTTAGTGCCACTATTTATAAGTTCATTTAGAAGAGCTGATGAACTTGCTATGGCAATGGAAGCTAGATGTTATAGAGGTGGTTCAGGAAGAACTAGAATGAAACAATTAAAGTTTACTAAAAATGATTTAATAGCTTGGATTATATTTTCAATATTATTTATAGCTAGTATAGTTATTAGAATACTTTAATTTTTAGGTGATATTATGAAAAATATAAAGCTAACCATTGAATATGATGGAACTAATTATTTAGGATGGCAAAAACAAAAGAGTAGTAAGAATACAATTCAAGAAACAATAGAGAAGGCAATAGAGAAAATAGTTAAAAAGGAAGTATCCCTAATAGGAAGTTCAAGAACAGATTCTGGAGTTCATGCAAAGGGTATGGTTGCAAACTTTTTAACAGACAGTAGTGTTCCACCAGAAAGGTTTAGGGAAGCTATAAATACTAAGCTTCCAGATGATATTGCTATAATTAAATCAGAAGAGGTTCCAGAGGAATTTCATGCAAGATATAATAGTAAAGGGAAAACTTACAGTTATACGATTAATAATAGAATAGAGAAAGTTGCCTTATATAGAAATTATTCATATCATGTAAGGGATATATTAGATATAAAGGCTATGGAAGAGGCGTGTAAATACTTTATAGGTAAACATGACTTTAGTGCCTTTAAAAGTAGTGGAAGCTCAGTTAAAACATCAGTTAGAACAATAACTGATTTACATATAGAAAAAGAAAATGATATTTTAAAAATTTTAGTTACAGCTGATGGTTTTTTGTATAATATGGTAAGAATAATAGTAGGAACTTTAATTGAAGTAGGTAATGGTAAACTAAAGTCTGAAGAGATTGAGGATATAATAAATAAAGGAAAAAGAGAGAATTCAGGCTTTTGTGTTCCACCAAATGGCCTAATTTTAGAAAAAGTTTATTATTAATGAAAAAAATATTTAAAATACATTGACACGCCCGTAAGCGTGTATTATAATGATATATGTTTGTTAGAATATTTATGTACATAAGATCTAGTAAGCTAGTATCTTGACATAAATGCAATATGTAGATATTGCACATCGTAAGTTCAAGGAGGGAAACATAGATGAAATCATACATTGCAAAAGCACAAGAAGTTGAAAGAAAATGGTATGTTGTTGATGCTGCTGGTAAGCCACTAGGAAGAGTTGCTAGCCAAGTTGCTTCAATATTAAGAGGAAAAAATAAGCCAACATTTACACCTAATGTTGACTGCGGAGATTTCGTTATCGTAATCAATGCTGAAAAAGTTGTTTTAACTGGTAAGAAGTTAGATCAAAAAATGATGAGAAAGCACAGCTTATACGTTGGTGGATTAAAGGAAATCCCATACAGAGAAGTTTTAGACAAGAAACCAGAATTTGCTTTCGAAGAAGCAGTTAGAAGAATGCTTCCAAGTGGTGTTTTAGGAAGAAAAATGTTAAAGAAATTAAATGTAGTAAGAGGTTCAGAACACGGACATGAAGCTCAAAAACCAGAAGTACTAGAATTAAAGTACTAATAAGCTGAAGTTCGGGAGGAGGATTTAAAATGGCAAAAGTTCAATACATGGGAACTGGTAGAAGAAAGAAATCAGTTGCAAGAGTAAGACTAGTACCAGGAAATGGTAAAGTAGTTATCAATAAGAGAGAAATAGAAAACTTTTTTGGTTTAGAAACTTTAAGAGTTATCGTTAACCAACCTTTAGTTTTAACAGGAACTAAAGATAAATTTGACGTATTAGTTAATGTTCATGGTGGAGGATTCACAGGTCAAGCTGGAGCAATCAGACACGGAATAGCTAGAGCATTAGTTAAATCAGATGAAGCTTTAAAGTCAGAATTAAAGAAAGCTGGATTCTTAACTAGAGACCCAAGAATGGTTGAAAGAAAGAAATACGGTCTTAAGAAAGCAAGAAGAGCTCCACAATTCTCAAAGAGATAATATTTGGAGTCACTATACGAAGGAGAAGAGTTTTATACTCTTCTCCTTTTTTGCTTAAAATAATTAATTTAAAATGTTGTTCTATAAAAGTTACTGTTAAAATAAATTAAAGTTTTATTTATAATTAAAATTTATTTTATAAAATATATTTGGAATAAAAAGTAAGGCTATATTAAAAGTAGGTTAAAAAGTAGGAATAAACATTAACAAATATTAATAAATAATGTACAATTGGAATATAAAATTAAAAAAAAACGATAAATTTGTTAAATAAATTTTTTGAACATGGAGGAAAAAAGTTGAATTCTATAGTGATGACAATTATAACTTTAATGGGTGGACTTGGACTATTTCTTTATGGAATGAAGTTAATGGGAGATGGTCTAGAAAATGCAGCTGGAGAAGGTTTAAAAAAGATTCTTGAAAAAGTCACATCAAATCCAATTGTTGCAGTTTTAGTTGGTGCTGCAGTTACAGCAGTAATACAAAGTAGTAGTGCTACAACAGTAATGGTTGTAGGATTTGTTAATGCTGGCCTTATGAATTTAGCTCAAGCAGCTGGAATAATAATGGGAGCAAATATAGGTACAACAATTACAGCTCAGTTAGTTGCTTTTAAACTTGATGATGTAGCTCCAATATTTGTATTTATAGGTGCAACTATGGTTATGGTTGCTAAAGTAAAAAAGAGAAGAGAAATTGGAAACATAATATTAGGTTTTGGTATTTTATTTACTGGTATGGGTATGATGAGTGATGCGATGAAGCCATTAGCAGCATCACCAATGTTTGAGCATTTAGTAATGTCTATTAGTGATAATATGTTTATAGGCATAGTAGCTGGAGCAGCCATTACTGCAATACTTCAAAGTTCATCAGCAACAACAGGTATACTTATAGCTCTTGCAACAGCTGGAGCAATTGATATAAGTGCGGCATTACCTATATTATTTGGATGTAATATTGGTACATGTATAACAGCTATGCTTGCAAGCGTTGGTACAAATAAAACAGCACATAAAGCAGCTTTTCTCCATTTGATATTTAATGTTGGAGGAACGGTAATGTTTATACCATTCTTAGGTATGCTTGGTCAATTAGTTCAATATATGAGTCCTGGGGATGTTGAAAGACAAATTGCAAATTCACATACAGTATTTAATATTGCAAATACAATAGTATTATTACCTCTTAGAAACTATTTAATATTAATAGTTAATAAATTAGTTCCAGGAGAAGATGAAATTGAAAAGGTTGGACCTAAATATATTGATGACAGATTACTTGAGACTCCAGTAATTGCAGCTGGACAAGTTATAAAAGAAACTATAAGAATGGCTAACAAAGCAGAACAAAATCTTGAGTTATCTATGAAGGCATTTATGGAACAAGATGAAGCTTTAATAAAAAAAGTATATGATAATGAAGAAATAATAAATGTTTTAGAAGAAGCAATAACTACTTATTTAGTTAAATTATCAAAATGTGAATTATCAGATAAAGAAAGTAGTATAGTTTCATCAACATTTCATATAGTAACTGATATTGAGAGAATAGGAGATCATGCAGAAAATATTGCAGACCTTGCAGTTCAAAAATCAAATAAAAAATTACAATATAGTCAAGATGCTGTAGATGAGTTATATGAGATATATAATTACACAAAAATAGCACTACAATTGGCTATTGAAAGCTATGAAAATAGAGATGTTAATAAGGCAAGTAGTATTAATTCTGTAGAAGAGCGAATTGATGTATCTCAAAAAAATTATAGAGATAAACATATAAAGAGATTATATGATGGTAAGTGCAACGCTTATGCAGGAACAATATTTTTAGATTTAATTTCAAATTTTGAAAGAATAGGAGATCATGCTACAAATATTGCTGAGATCGTAATAGAAAATAATACATTATAGTTAATAAAAAATAGGAATTAGATTTATCTATTTCCTATTTTTTATTTTTTTAGATAGAATTTTTAAATTTCAAAAAGAATAAATAAATTTCTTATTCAAATAATAAACCTATAAGTATTTTTAGGAGGATAAACTATGAAATTTTTTAAATGTCTAATAATAACTATGACGTTTTTTACTATAGGATGCACAATTAAAGCAAGTGGGGCAGAAATGAATAAAGAATATAGAATATTAATTGATCCAGGACATGGAGGATATGATGGTGGAGCTAAATCAAAAGGTGGAGTAATAGAAAAAGATATTAACTTAGCAATAAGTTTAAAGTTAAAAGATGCTCTTAAAAAAGAAGGATATACTGTTTATATGACAAGAGAAAATGATATAGCACTAGCTAATAGTAAAAAAGAAGATTTAGAAATTAGATGTGAAAAGAAAAAAGAAACAGAGTGTGATGTATTTATATCAATACATCAGAATATGTTTAGTAGTAGTAATAGTAAAGGAACGCAAGTATGGTATTCAAGTAATGAAAATAGTAAAATATTAGCTGAAAATATTCAAGAAGCTGTTAAAGAAACACTTCAACCTAATAATAATAGATTAGCCAAAGATGCTAAAAAATCATATAAAATACTTAGAGATGAGTATAATGGAGCAAGTATAATAGTTGAGTGTGGATTCTTATCTAACTACGAAGAAGAAGAAAAGTTACAGAATGAAGACTATCAAAATAAAATTGTTTTAGAAATAAAAAAAGGAATAAATAAATATTTTTCACAAAAGAATTAGTAGATTATATTAAAATAATCTGATATATTTCTCAGAAAAAAGGAGTGATGTTTAAAATGTTACTCCTTTTTATCATTATATAAACAATTTTTTAAGAAACATTGTCAGTTGTTGTAATTTGAATGATAAATTTATAAACTTAATATGAGAGGAGATGGATTTTATGAGAGAAATTAGTGTAAATGAAGTGAGGGATGTTGTTAGAGATTTATGTATTGATTCAAATTATTACATAGGTTGTGATATTAAAGATAAACTTATGGATTATAAGAATAATGAACAATATCCAATTGCAAAAGAAATTTTAGAAAAGATAATTGAAAACGACAACATAGCTGAGGCTGAAAATTTACCTATGTGCCAAGATACTGGAATAACTTGTGTTTTTGTAGAAGTTGGACAGGATGTTCATTTTATTGATGGAGATTTAGAAGATGCAATTAATGAAGGTGTTAGAAGAGGGTATAAAGAAGGATATCTAAGAAAATCTGTTGTATCAGATCCAATAGAGAGGGTCAATACAAAAGATAATACTCCTGCTGTTATTTATTATAAAATTGTTAAAGGGGATAAGGTGAAAATAACAGTAGCACCTAAAGGAGCAGGCTCTGAAAATATGAGTAGGATAGCAATGCTTAAACCATCAGATGGATTAGAAGGAGTAAAGGAATTTATTTTAAAAACTGTTGAAGAAGCAGGACCTAATCCATGTCCACCAATGGTTGTGGGAGTTGGAATTGGAGGTACATTTGATAAAGCCGCGTTTTTAGCAAAAAAAGCTTTAACAAGATCACTTAATGAACCTAACAAAAATAAGTTTTATGGGCAACTTGAGGAAGAATTACTTCAAAAGATTAATAAGTTAGGAATAGGTCCACAAGGTTTTGGAGGATTAACAACTGCTTTAGGAGTAAATATTGAAGTATATCCAACACATATAGCAACTTTACCTGTTGCTGTTAATATAAATTGTCATGCTACAAGACATAAACAAAAGGTTATATAAAGGGGATGTGTTATTTTGATTAAAAGGATTACAACACCACTTACTGAAGAAAAAGTTAAAGATTTAAAATGTGGAGATTCAGTGCTTTTATCAGGAAAATTATATACAGCAAGGGATGCAGCTCATAAAAGATTAATAGATATTTTAGATAAGGGAGGAGAACTTCCTATAAGTGTAAAGGATGAAACTATATATTATGTTGGCCCAACACCAGCAAAACCAGGACAAGTAATAGGGTCAGCTGGACCAACAACAAGCTATAGAATGGATGCTTACTCACCTAAACTTTTGGATTTAGGGTTAAAGGGTATGATAGGAAAGGGTAAAAGAAATAAAGAAGTTATAAATTCAATGAAGAAAAACAATGCAGTTTATTTTGGTGCTATTGGAGGAGCAGCAGCCCTTATAGGAAAATGTATTACAGCATCAGAAGTTATATTATATGAAGATTTAGGTTCAGAAGCAATTAGAAGATTAGAAGTTAAGGATCTTCCTTTAATAGTAGTAATAGATTCAGAAGGAAATAATCTATATGAAAAGGGAAGAGAAGAATATAAAAATATGTTAAATAAATAAAAATAAAAGGTATAAATCCTAAAAAGGATTTATACCTTCTATTTTATACATTTTTAAAGCCTTTTCCTTTAACTTCTGATGTATCAACTATAGTAATAAATGCCATAGGGTCAACTGTGTAGATTTTATTTTTTAATGATAACATTTCACGAGTTGAAACTATACAATAAAGCATTTTAGCTTTTCTATGAGTGTATTCACCTTCTATTGGAATTGAGGTTACACCTCTATGCATATCTTTAATTACAAAGTCTATTATGTCTTGACTTTTATTTGTTATTATAAGTAAAAGCTTTCTACTATTAAATCCTTGAAGAACTCTATCTAAAACAATTCCTTGAGTAAAAATAGAAAGCATTGTATAAAGAGCTCTTGGAATTCCAAAAACAACTGCACCAACAATAACAATAATACAGTTTAATATAAAACCAAGTTTACCAATTTCAAAGTTTGAATATTTTTTCCTAATTAACATAGTTATTATATCAGTTCCACCGGTAGAACCATTTCTTAAGAAAACAAGTCCATAACCAATACCGCATAGAACACCACCATAAACACAGTAAAGTAAATTATCATTTATTACGATTGCTGTAGATAAGGGTTTTGTTATAATAAGTGCTAAGGACAAAGATGACATACCAATTGCAGAATAAAGTGTAAAACACTTACTAAGTTTTTTATAACTTAATATAAATAAAGGTATATTAAGAATAAATACTACAGCTCCAGCTGGTACATTAAATAAATATTGAAAAATAAGTGCTACACCAGTTGCTCCACCACTTAATAATTTAGCATGAGTTAAAAATAAGTTAACTCCAAGAGAAGCAATAATACAACCAGCAAAAATAATAATAACATCTAAAATAAAAGTTTTGCTTTTTAGTAGTTTAATCATCATAATCTCCTAAATTATATTTATATAATATCTTCGTTTATTATATATAAAATTTGGAATAAAGTTAATGCTTAAATAATAGATATTTAAGCAAAATCTCGGTAAATTACAGTAATACATTAAATAGTATCATTGATATTATTAATAACTCTAAAATGGTATAAATACCTACTTAATACAATTATATTTTATGGACATATAAATATTAATAAAGGATAATTATAATATAAGCTAAGAAAAGAGGAATAAATTATAATATAAATGAAGAAAAGAGGGATAATTTATAATATGTTTAACTTTAAGTTACCTGGAAGTTTAAAAGTAAAAAAAGTAATATTAGCTATACTTATTATTGTATGTTTAGGAATTTTGGTGAATAAATTAATCCTTAATAAAGAAAATACTAATAAGAGTAATATAAATACAGAAACACAAATAAAGAGCAAATAAAAGCACAATGAAATTTATTTTTCATTGTGCTTTTAATTAAAGCTCTATAGTATCAAATATACCTTTAGAAAAATGCATTAATATAAAGGACATTAAAATGTTATATAGAGAAATTCCTACATAAATAGGGTAATTTCCTAATTCCTTAAAATTAATACCTATAAAAGTTCCAATTAATATTGATGGAAGTATATAAATAAATAAGCTAAGAAATTTAATTAAAGCTTTAGTAGTATTATTAGAAACTCTATCAAATAGCTTATAACTAAATACTCCACCATAAGTACTTAAAAATATAAATGTAATGTAAGTGATAATACAAAATATAATCTCTACAATATTTTCATTAATTAAAAAGCCTAGTACTAAAAACATAAGTATTCCATCTATTGAGGACTTGATAATTGTAGTTAACGTTGAGTAAAACAGTTTTCTTTTGCTGCTATCTGGTATCAAAAATATTGCTGGATTATTAAATTCCAGTGTCCACTTTGAACCTGATGAAAATAATACAAGTAGATATACGGATAAACAAAAGAAAACAAATAAATCTGATTTTAAAAATAATCCCCATAAAACAGCAAGTGAAACAAATACTGCTGTAGTTATATTTAGAAAATAAAATCCAGTTTTCTTATATTCAAGAAGCTGTCTTCTAAAAATAGCTTTAGAAAATTTAGAAGAATAATTATCAGTAACATGTTTTCTTGTCCAAGGTTTATGTTTTAATTTACTATAATCAAGTTGTTTTGCATCATAACCACTATTTTTGTATTGAGTTGCAGCTTCTCTTGCTTCAGCAGAAGAAATTACATCTTCATAAAAGTCTAATTTTAACTTACAAAGTACATATATAAATATAATTATAAAAATAATAAATCCTAAAATAGGGTAAATAATCTTAAAAGAAAAACCGCTAAATATTGAAGAAGCCATACTTTTACTAAAACCAATTAAAGGTATATAATCCCAAATAGGAGAGGTTGATAAATTTATAAACGAATTAAAGTAATCATGACTTTTATATATTTCTAAAGCAAAATATAAAATAATCATAAGAATTATTGATAAAAATATATTTTTAGACAATTTTTTTATTTTAGGGAAATAAAAAAATATTCCATACACCATTAAGGATAAAGCACTTGAACTAAAGGAAAACAATATAATTAGTAAAATTAAAATAAAGAAACCTTCAATAGTAAATCCAAACTTATTAATTAACATTGGAATTTGAAATAAAATAAAAAATGAAAATATAAAACCAGAAGCAATTTCTTTTAAGAATCCATAAACTAAAATTTTAATATTACTTATAGGAGCAGTAAAAAGTAAATTTACATCAGCCATTGAATAAGAAAATCCTTTTTTACTTATACCTGAGTATATAGATATCAAAAATAATATTAAAGATATAATTGTTACTATACCTATAAATAAATCAGGAGAAAGTTTACTTTCAGACCTTTCTCCTAAAAATAATGGGAAAATTGACATTCCTAAAATAATAATAAAAAATATATAAGGAATAGCTTTAGTTGGTTTTGATTTAAAACTTTTAAAATAATTTATTGTATTTCTTTTTATTAGATATAAAAATGAACTCATTAAATAACACCTTCCTCTAAGTTAGTATTATTTTTAGAATCAGTATATTTAAAGAAAATATCTTCTAAATTTTCACCACTTTTCATAAGTTCTTCCTCAAGTTCTATTTTTGTTTTATCTAAAACTATTTCACCAGTTTTCATAAGTAAAACTCTATCCCATAGATCTTCTACTGATGAAAGAAGGTGAGTGCTTATTAATATAGTAGTTCCCTGATTCTTTAGTTTTAATATAAGGTTTTTTAATTCCTTAATAGCTTTAGGATCTAATCCTATCATTGGTTCATCTAATAAAAGAAGTTTTGGTTTTGTAATTAAAGATACACATAAACTAACCTTTTGTTGCATACCCTTTGATAGTTCAGAGCCAAGTTTATCTAATTTATCATCAAGATCAAAAATATTAAATAAATAATTTGCATATTCTTCATAATCCCCAATTCCATAAGCTTTAGCTATGAAATGAATATGTTCTTTTACTGTAAGCAATGGATACAATCCAGGAAGTTCAGGAACATAAGAAAAGGATTTCTTACCTGCTATACTTTTGTTAAGATTATTATCTATAAAAATTTCTCCATCATATCTTAAAAGTCCAGCTATTGATTTAATTGTAGTTGATTTTCCAGCACCGTTAGGACCTGCTAGTACACAAACTTCCCCCTTGTTTAAATTAAAGTTAATGTTTTTTAAAATAGGTACCTTTTTAAACTTTTTCGTTAGATTAATAATTTTAAGCATTAAGCTTACCCCCTTTTATTATTGAATATAATTAAGTAGTATAATAGTATGATATAATAACATAATTTCCCTGTAAATCATAAAAATTATATTTAAGTAAAGCTTAAGTTTTAATAATTTCGTAACAAAGGTAGATGTTAATTATATTGAATTTACGATAATATAAATATAAGGAAAGGAGTGTCTACAATTATGTTTAATATTTTAGTGGTAGATGATGAAAAAGAAATAAGAGATGCTATAAACATATATTTAAGAGGAGAAAACTTAAAAGTCTTTAATGCAGGAAATGGACTTGAGGCTCTAGAAATATTAGAAGAAAAAAATATCCATCTCATAGTTCTTGACATAATGATGCCAAAGTTAGATGGAATAAAGACATGTCTAAAAATTAGAGAAAATAATAATATTCCTATAATAATGCTATCAGCAAAAGGGGAAGATTCAGATAAAATTTTAGGCTTAAATGTAGGAGCTGATGACTATATAACAAAGCCTTTTAATCATTTAGAACTTGTAGCAAGAGTAAAATCACAACTTAGGAGATATGAAAAACCATTATCTATGGAAAATAAAGACTTTATAAAGGTTAGGGACCTTGAAATAGATACTGTAGCAAAAAAAGTTACAGTAAGAGGAGAAGAAATAAAAGTAACAGCCACAGAATATAAGATACTTGTACTTCTAGCTTCAAATCTTGGAAGAGTATTTTCAATTAAAGAGATATATGAGAAGGTTTGGGAAGAACCATTTTATAAAAGTGAAAATACAGTTACAGTTCACATAAGAAGAATAAGAGAAAAAATTGAGATTAATACTAAAGAGCCTGAATATATAAAGGTGGTATGGGGAATTGGATATAAGATTGAAAAATAAAATGAAAAAATACTTTAATAATATATGGCTTGTAGAAATAATAATAGCAATTTTAATAACAATTTTATGTGTTGATATTTCAGTTAAATATATAAATAGTCCAGAGGCACATTCGGGAACTGGTGTAATGGATGCTGTATTTGATAGAGATGCTTTTTATAAAAATTCATTAAAAAATGATAGTAAATTATTAAGTAAAGATTTATACAATAGGACAGATGGACTAAATAAATTTTTATATTCAACTGAAAAAGGAAAAGATGCTTTAAGAAAAGATATATATGAAAATAGTTTCTATTCACAACAATCAGTTAAAAAGGAAAAGTTACCTAAAAATATTTACTTTATTATAAGAAATAAATTTAATGATGACATATTTACTAATGATCCATTTTTCCAAGGAATTAAAAAAATTCAAGGAGAAAATTTATATAAGATAATTGATGAAAAATATAAAGGCGAGGGTATAATTACTTATAGTTGTAATAATGTAAATATATATAATCAAGTTGTTGAAGATGGAGATGACAATTATTCTGAAAATGTACTGAAAAATTTTGAAGAAATTTACTATGCACCTGAAAATAAATATGAAGGTGAAGTAAATGACTATATAAAAGAGTTTTGCTTTTTTATATTTTTGATTGTTGTTGATATATTTTTAATATGCAAGGTTATTTACGTATTTTTAAGTAAAAAGGGTAAGGTTATAGTACGAGGAAATATAATAAAAGATATAATATATATATTTAAGCATGTATTTAAATATAAAGGGCCAAGAAAGGCTATGATTATAGCAATAATAACTAGTATTATATTTTATGTAATTTATTTATATATTTTAGCCTTAGGTGGAACTGGAAAGAATATTATAGTTAACTTTTTTGAACTATATCCATTTAAAGGAAGTTTCCTTTTGGTATTACTTCCAATGATAGGAGTTATGTATTCAATTAAGAGAAATATTGAAATTGGAATGGTTAAAGATGACTTGAAAATAATAAATGATGGTAATTTTGAACATACAATAAAAGAAATTGGTGGAGTTGAAATTAGAGAACTTATTGAGAATATTAACAAAATGAAAGAAGGATATAATATAGCTGTTGAAGAAGCACTTCAAAATGAAAGATTAAAAACAGAATTAATTTCCAATGTGTCTCATGATTTAAAGACACCATTAACATCAATAATAAATTATGTAAATATACTTCAAGACAATAGAATCTCAGAAGATGAACGAAAAGATTACTTAAAAATATTAGAACAAAAATCAAATAAATTAAAAACCCTTATTGAAGATTTATTTGAGGTTTCAAAAATAAATTCTGGAAAGTTACAATTAAATAAAGAAAAAATTGATATTGTATCACTTATATATCAAGCTATTGGAGAATATTCTTCTCTTTATGAAGAAAAAGGAATAGAATTTAAAGTTGAGTGCCCTGAAGAAGAAATAATAATGGATTTAGATGGAATAATGATATCTAGAGTTATTGAAAATATAGTAATAAATGCACTTAAATATTCACTAGAAGACACAAGAGTATATGCTAATATTATAAAAGAAGAAAATGGAGTTTTAGTTTCATTTAAAAATGTGGCAAACTATGAAATGGATTTTGATGAAGCTGAAATGTTTGAAAGATTTGCAAGAGGAGATAAATCAAGAACATCTTCAGTTGAGGGGTCAGGTCTTGGTCTTGCAATAACTAAAAGCATAGTAGATCTTCATGGAGGAACAACTAGAATAAAAAGAGAAGGAGATTTATTTAAAATATATGTATTCTTACCATTTAATGACGAAGATGTATTAAAAATAGATGAAACTTTAAAATAACAATGTTATAATAATAAATATTAATTAATAATTATTAGAGGTGAGAGAATGAGTTGCTTATTTTTAGAATATCCTAAATGCACAACTTGCAGAAAGGCAAAAAAATGGTTAGAAGAAAATAATATAGATTTTATAGATAGAGATATAAAACTTGAAAATCCAACAAAGGAAGAGTTAAAGTTATGGTTAGATAGAAGTGGATTAGAGATAAAAAAATTCTTTAATACTAATGGAGCTCTTTATAGAGAAAAAGGTATGAAGGATAAAATTAAAGAGTTATCAGAAGATGAACTTTTAAATATTTTAGCATCAGATGGAATGATGGTTAAAAGACCTTTAATTATATGTGATTCTAAAGTATTAGTAGGCTTTAAAGAAGCTGAGTGGGAAAGTAATTTAAAGTAAATAGTATAAAATAAAAGATTTTTTATAAAAATTTAAAGGATTAAGAACTATATTTAATAGAGCTTGGTCCTTTTAATTTCGTATTTTAAGATTATAAATAAAATAAAGGTATATATTAATCATACAAACAATGAATATCTCTTAGTTGAAATTGTCAAAGGATAAAAGTTATTAAAAAGAAGAGATATTCAAAGCTTTATAAAAGAAAAGCCTTAATATAATACTATATTAACCTTTATAAAATTTTACACATTACATTAGAAAAATTATAATATACTAAGTCAATATATTGTATTGGTTTGGTGAAAATGCAATATAGATATACTATATATTGTTGGAGGTAACTTAGGTGAATAAAATAGAAGAGCTTTGTAAGTTAGGGCTAGAGTCAATTAAAGATAGATCGGGAATATACAATATAGATAGATTAAAAGAAAAGTTAGATTTAATTATAAGACCTGGAATGGATTATATAGAGATAAGAGATTCGTTAATTCAGGTATCCTTAGAGCTTACTACAGATATGGAACCAGATTGGCAAAGTATAGCTGCTAGATTATATGTTTATAAGCTTTATGATGAAGTGAAATTAAATAGGGGATTAGAAGAAAATGAAAACCCTTATAATAATTTATATAAATTTATAAGTAGCTTAACAGAACAAAACTTATATGGAAAATATATATTAGATAATTATTCAAAAGAAGAAATAAAAGAGTTAGAAAAAGAGCTTAAGCCAGAAAGAGATTTCCTATTTACTTATAGTGGAATAAAATTATTAAGTAGTAGGTATCTTGTTGAAGATTTTAATAGAAAAGTTTTAGAATTACCTCAACAAATGTTTATGGGAATAGCAATGCATCTAGCAATTCCTGAAAAGAAAGAAAATAGAATTTATTGGGCTAAGAGATTTTATGATGTATTAAGTTCTCTTAAAGCTACAATGGCAACCCCTACAATGGCAAATGCAAGAAAGCCATTTTATCAACTAAGTTCTTGTTTTATAGATACTGTAAATGATAGTTTAAAAGGAATATATAAATCCCTTGATAACTTTTCAGAAGTATCAAAGTTTGGTGGAGGAATGGGTATATATATTGGTAAAATAAGAGCCCTTGGTTCACCTATAAGAGGATTTAAAGGAGCATCTGGTGGAGTTATACCTTGGGTGAAGTTATTTAATGATACTGCAATTGCTGTTGATCAATTAGGAGTAAGAAATGGTTCAGTTGCAATATGGCTTGATGTATGGCATAAGGATATACCAGAATTTCTTCAAATAAGAACAAATAATGGTGATGATAGAAAAAAAGCTCATGATGTATTTCCAGGTCTATGCTATCCAAATCTTTTTTGGAAGCTTGCAGAGGAAGATATAGATGCCAATTGGTATATGATGTGTCCTCATGAGATAAAACAAGTAAAAGGTTATTCATTAGAAGATTTTTATGGAGATGAATGGGAAAAAAGATATTATGATTGTGTAAATGATGAAAGAATTGATAAACGTGTTATGAAAGTAAAAGATATAGTAAGGCTTATTATAAAAAGTGCAGCAGAAACTGGAACACCATTTGCTTTTTATAGAGATACTGCAAATAAGATGAATCCAAATAAGCATAAGGGAATTATTTATTCATCAAATCTTTGTACAGAAATAATGCAAAATATGAGTGCTATGGATATACAAAAAGCAGAAATAACTGATGAAGATGGGGAATCGGTTGTTGTTGAAAAGATTAAAGCAGGAGACTTTGTTGTATGTAATCTTTCATCAATAGTTCTTGGAAATGTTGATGTAATAAATGAAAAAGAAATTGAATATGTTGTTGAAACTCAAATAAGAGCTATGGACAATGTTATAGATTTAAATTACTATTCAGTTCCATATGCAGAAGTAACAAACAAAAAGTACAGAGGAGTAGGACTTGGAACATCTGGTTATCATCATATGCTTGTAAATAATAGAATACACTTTACAGCAAATGAACATAAAGAATTTGTAGATAAAGTTTATGAAAACATAAATTACTATGCAATAAAAGCAAGTATGAAAATTGCAAAGGAAAAGGGAAGTTATAAAGTATTTGAAGGATCAGATTGGGAAAGTGGCGATTACTTTAAAATTAGAGGATATGATTCTAAAAGATGGAATGACTTAAAGGATGATGTAAAAAAATATGGAATGAGAAATGGATACCTTATGGCAATAGCTCCAAACGGGTCAACTGCAACTTTAGCTGGAACGTCAGAAGGGGTAGACCCTGTTATATCAAGATTTTGGCTTGAAGAGAAAAAGGGAAGCATAGTTCCAAAGACAGCACCTGGACTTTCAGAAGAAACTTATTGGTATTATAATTCAGCTTATAACATAGACCAAAAGTGGTGTATAAATATGAATGGGGTAAGACAAAGACATATAGACCAAGGTCAATCATTTAACCTTTATATAACAACTAACTATACAATGAGACAGATTATGAACCTTTATATAGAAGCTTGCAAATCAGGGGTTAAGTCAATTTATTATGTTAGAAGTAAATCACTAGCAGTTAGTGATTGTGAAAGTTGTTCTGCTTAAGATTAGGAGGAAAATAATATATGTTAGATATAAATAAAAAGCCTCTATTTAATGAATTTGGAGATACAGAAACTTCAAAAAAGAGGATGATAAATGGAAATACTACAAATCTTAATGATTTTAATAATATGAAATATACTTGGGTATCAGATTGGTATAGACAAGGAATGAATAACTTCTGGATACCAGAAGAAATAAACTTAGCACAAGATTTAAAAGATTATAAAAAATTAGAAGAAACAGAAAGAATAGCTTATGATAAGATACTTTCATTTTTAATATTTTTAGATTCGATTCAAACAGCTAACCTTTCTAATATAAATAATTATATAACAGCAAGTGAAGTTAACCTTTGTCTTACAATCCAAGCATTTCAAGAAGCGGTTCATTCACAAAGTTATAGTTATATGTTAGATACAATATGTTCTCCAGAAAAGAGAAATGAAATCTTATATCAATGGAAGGATGATAAAATTCTTTTAGAGAGAAATAAATTTATAGGAGATCAATATAATACATTTTTAGAAGATCCAACAAAGCATAATTTATTAAGAACTATAATGGCAAATTATATATTGGAAGGAATTTATTTTTATTCTGGATTTATGTTTTTCTATAATTTGGAGAGAAACGGCAAGATGCCAGGTTCAGCACAGGAAATAAGATATATAAATAGAGATGAAAATACCCACCTTTGGCTTTTTAGAAATATAATAAAAGAATTACAAAAAGAGGAGCCGGAAATATTTACTGAAGAATTAAAAAATGAGCTAAGAGATATGGTTAAAATCGGAGTTGAAAATGAAATAGCTTGGGGACATTATGTTATAGGCGATAGTATACAAGGAATTAATAAAAAACTTATTGAAGAGTATATAAAATATTTAGGAAATATGAGATTAACAGCAATAGGATTAGAAAAACTATATGAAGGTCATGATGAAAATCCAGCTGAGTGGGTAGATAGGCAAGCAGATGCAAATTCTGTAAAAACAGATTTCTTTGAAGCTAAATCAACAGCTTATGCAAAAGCAGCTACGCTTATAGATGACCTTTAATAATATTTTAATTTAAAATACTAGGAATATATTTATTTATGTTACCTATAATAAAAATGAATATTAATATTTATAAATTAGTGTAATTAAAAAATATATATAAAAAGCAAAACAATAAACATTATGAATCATTACAAATTTAATATTATATTGTTATATTTTTTAATAGTTTATAGTTTTGCTTTTTTATAAAATAAATCATAATCAATAAAAATAAAGTTTTAAAAATATACAAAATAATAAATTATTAGAAATAATTTGAGTATGTACAAATTAATTAAATAAATTACAAAAAATATTAAATAAGTAATTAATTTCAATATATTACAAAAAATAATTAGAAATTATTAAAAAATGAATGATTAATTAATAAAAAAACTATATAAAGTAGTCAAAAATTAAATAAATTATGCTATAATTAATGAGGGTTGTACTTAATATGTAAAAGTTATCATGAATTTGTTATTTAATAACAATTTTTTATTTTACTTAATTTATTGAAAGTAACATAATTAAGGAGGATTTTATTATGAAAAAAGGTATTGCTGCTTCAAAGGGATACGCAATAGGTAAAGTATTCTTACAAGAGCATGAAGAAATAGTTATAACTGATGAAAAAATTACAGATGTAGTTGCAGAAAAAGAAAAATTACAAAAGGCACTAGATGCTTCAAGAGAGCAATTAGAAAAAATCAAATCTAAAGCTGCTGTTGAAATGGGAGAAGAAAAGGCTGCTGTGTTTGAAGCGCACATTACTTTATTAGATGACCCAGAATTTACAGGTGCTATGACTATGGAAATAGAAAACAATAGTATAAATTCAATGAAAGCTGTTGAAAATGTAACAAATACTTTTGTTGCTATATTTGAATCAATGGAAGATGCTTACATGAGAGAAAGAGCAGCAGACATCAAAGACGTTTCAAAGAGAATAATTTCAAACTTAGCTGGAAAAGGCGGAGATGCTTTTGCAATAACTGAAGAAAATACTATAGTTGTTGCTCATGATTTAACTCCATCAGATACAGCTCAATTAGATAGAAGTAAAGTTGTAGCTTTCTTAACTAACATTGGAGGAAGAACTTCTCACTCAGCTATTATGGCTAGAACATTAGAAATTCCTGCAATAGTTGGATTAAAAGATATAACAACTTCAGTTAAAACTGGAGATTCAATAATCGTAGATGGTATTGAAGGAATTGCAATAATTAATCCAGATGAAGTTACAGTTAAAGAATATGAAGCTAAAAGAGATAAATTCTTAAAAGAACAAGAAGAACTTAAGAAACTTATTGAAGTTAAAACTGTAACTAAATCAGGTAAGAGAATAGAAGTTTGCGGAAATATTGGTAAAGCACAAGATGTTGATGGTGTTTTAGCTAATGGTGGAGATGGAATCGGATTATTTAGAACTGAGTTCTTATATATGGATAGAGATAATGCTCCAACAGAAGAAGAGCAATATGAAGCATACAAATATTTTTTAGAAAATATGAATGGAAAACAAGTTGTTATAAGAACACTTGATATCGGTGGAGATAAGACATTACCATACTTACCATTACCACAAGAAATGAATCCATTCTTAGGATATAGAGCAATTAGACTTTGCTTAGATAGAAAAGAAATATTTAAAGTTCAATTAAGAGCATTATTAAGAGCTTCTGTATATGGAAACCTTGCAGTAATGTTCCCAATGATTTCAGGAATTCAAGAATTCAGATCTGCTAAAGAAGTAGTTGAAGAATGTAAGGCTGAACTTAAAGCTGAAGGAATTAAATTCTCAGATTCAATCCAATGGGGTATCATGGTAGAAATCCCAGCTGCAGCAGTAATGGCTGATGAATTAGCTAAAGAAGTTGATTTCTTCTCAATAGGAACAAATGACTTAATTCAATATACATTAGCAGCAGATAGAATGAGTGAAAAAGTATCATACCTTTATAATCCAATGCACCCAGCTGTACTTAGATTAATAAAGATGACAATAGATGGAGCTCACAAACATGGTAAGTGGGTAGGAATGTGTGGAGAAATGGCAGGAGACGAAGCTGCTATTCCAACACTAGTTGAATATGGATTAGATGAGTTCTCAATGAGTGCATCATCAATATTAACTGCTAAAAAAATAATCTTAGAACAAAAATAAGATATTTTTTATAAATAACACAAATAGCCCAAAATAACTTAAGCGTGGAATTTATTCCACGCTTTTGCTTTATAAAATTTATATTATTGAAATATTTAACTTATTCATAAGTTTTATTATTTTGTTATCTGGAAGCATTTCAGTTATTATATAGTCTATTTGAGAAAGGGAAGCAAATTTGTAAGTGCCATCAAAATGGAATTTTTTATTTTCAATTAATAGATAAACCTTATTTGAAGAAGCTATAATTGCTTTTTTTGTGTTACCTTCTTCTAAATCGAAGTTACAAATGCTTTTATCAAAAATATTTATTCCACAGCTTCCTATAAAAGCTTTATTAAATCTATACTTTGAAATACTCTCAATTGCCTCTGAGCCAGTAACGCCACCAAGAGCTTTATTATATAATCCACCTATACAGATTAAATCTATATTTAAATCAGCACTATTAAATAAAGAAGATATTTCAACCATATTAGTTACTAAAGTAATTTTTTTAGTACTTTTTGATAATAGCTCTGCTAATAAATAATTTGTACTAGATATATCTAAAAATATAGTATCTTTATCTTCTATTGAATTAAATGCTTTAAGGGCAATTTCTTTTTTTGTATCAATATTTTTAATTAATCTATTTGAAATACTTGTAGTTTCAGCAATTCCCCTTGGAAGTATGGCACCGCCATAAGTTCTTTCAACTAATCCTTCCTTTTCAAGTTTATTTAAATCTTTTCTAATCATACTTTCTGTAACATTAAATTTAATACTTAAATCTTTAACAAGAACTTTATTATCCTTTTTTAATAATTCTAATATTTCATTAAGTCTTTCTTCCATAAACATTTATTTATACCTCTAATCTATAATCAATCTTTTTATATTATTATAACCAAAACGAGAATAAATGAAAACAAATAAAAACAAAATTTATTGACAATAGTAATAAATGAAGATAAAATATAATCAAACAGTAATAAATGATAATAAACGAGAATAGGATTAAGAGGGTGGTTAAAATGACCAAAGCAGTTGTCTGTGAAATTGAAAGATATGCAACTCATGATGGTCCTGGAATTAGAACAGTAGTCTTTTTAAAAGGGTGTCCATTAAAGTGTATATGGTGTGCCAATCCAGAAACCCAAAGAAAAGAAAATGAAATTTATTACAACTTAAATAAATGTATTAAATGTTTAAGATGTGTAAAGAACTGTAAAAATGGTGCGTTAACCTTTGAAAATGGAAAGATAGTAATAAATAAGGAAAAATGCAACTTATGTGGTCTTTGTATAAAAATGTGTCCAATGTCAGCTTTAAATTTTGTTGGTAAAGAAAGAGATGTTAATGAAGTATTTAATGAAGTATATAAAGATTTAGTTTTTTATAAAGAGTCTGGTGGAGGGGTTACAGTTTCAGGAGGAGAAGTATTAGTAAATAAAGAATTTACTAAAGAACTTTTAAGAGAATGTAGAGAAAATTATATAAATACAGCAATTGAAACAAGTGGCTTTGGAAATTTTGAAGCTCTAAAAGAAATAGCAAACTTATGTGATTTAGTTATGTTTGATATTAAAAATACCTGTGATAGTGAGCATAAAAAACTTACTGGGGTATCAAATAAATTAATATTAGAAAATTTAGAAAAACTAAGTAAAATTCATAACAATATAATAATTAGAGTTCCTGTTATACCAGGCTGTAATGATAGTAGAGAAAATATTAAAAGAGTTTCATATATAGCAAATAAAAATAATATTAAAGAAGTTCATTTATTACCATATCATTCTTTAGGAAAGGAAAAATATAATCAGCTTCAAAGGGATTATGAATTAAAATCTTTAAACAATCTTAAAGAAAGTGATGTGGAATATTTAAAAGATATTTTAGAAAACAGTGGATTAAAATGTGTTATTGGAGGATAAGGAGGAAGCTTTATTATGAAAAATTATGAGATTAAAAGTGAGAGAGTTAAAAAGTTAAGAGAATCAGTATTATCACAAACGCCTATGGTATGTATAGAAAGAGCTAGATATGTAACAGAGGCTTACAAGGAAAATGAAGCAGAACCAATTTATATAAAAAGAGCAAAAGCTGTTGAAAAGACATTAGAAAATATGACAATTTATATTAAAGATGGTGAGTTAATTGTTGGTAATCAAGCATCTAATGAAAGAACAGCTCCTGTTTTTCCAGAATATGCAGTACAATGGATGGAAGATGAAATAAAGGAAAAAGGAAATTTTGATAAAAGAGATGGAGATAATTTTCATCTGCCAGAGGAAGATATAGATGAACTTTTAGAAATAGTTCAATATTGGAAGGGTAAAACTTTAAGAGATAAATGTTTTGCTGTTATGCCAAAGGAAATAGAAGATGCAATTAATGTAAAGGTTATCCATGGAGAAGGGAATATGACATCAGGAGATGGACATATAGTTCCTGATTTTGAAAAGGCATTAAATATTGGTTTAAGTGGAATTATTGAAGAGGCAAGAGAAAAACTAAATAGTTTAGATATAAGTGAAAATGATGCTTTAAGAAAAAAAGGATTTTTAGAATCAGTAATTATTACAAATGAGGCAGTAATTAAGTTTGCAGAAAGATATTCAAAACTTGCAATAGAACTTGCACAAATTGAAAAGGATGAAAAGAGAAAAGAAGAATTATTAGAAATAGCTAAAGTTTGTGAAAGAGTTCCAAAGGAAACTCCAAGAACATTTTATGAAGCAGTTCAAATGATCTGGTTTATTCATTTAGTTATTCAAATTGAAAGTAATGGACATTCAGCATCTTTAGGAAGAGTGGATCAATATCTTTATAAGTTCTACAAACATGATATTGAAAATGGAATTATAAATAGGGAAGAAGCTAAGGAACTTTTAGAATGCTTATGGGTAAAATTATATTCAATATTAAAGGTTAGACCAACTTCTCATGCAGGTTATGGGGCAGGTTATCCAACATATCAAAATGTAACAATAGGTGGTTCAAATTTTGATGGAACAGATGCTGTAAATGAATTAAGTTATCTTATATTAGAAAGTGTTGCAGAAGCAAAGCTTACTCAACCAAATCTTTCAGCTAGATTACATGCAAATAGTCCAGAAAGATTTCTTCGTGAATGTGCAAATGTTATAGCAACTGGATTTGGTATGCCAGCTCTTCATACTGATGAAATTATAGTGCCAGCTCTTTTAAATAAGGGAGTAGATTTTAAAGATGCATATAATTATACAATGGTTGGATGTGTTGAAGTAGCTGTTCCAGGTAAGTGGGGATATAGATGTACAGGAATGACATTCTTAAATATGATAAAGGCTTTAGAGCTTACTTTAAATGATGGATATGATAAGAGAACAGGAAAAACACTTTTATCAGGTAATGGAAAATTAACTGACTTTAATACCTTTGAGGAACTTTGGAAGGCGTGGGAGAAAAATATAGCTTATTATACAAAGCTAACAGTTGCATTAGATAAACTTGCAGACACTCATTTAGAAGAATTCCCAGATATACTTTGTTCATCATTAGTAGATGACTGTATAGGAAGAGGAAAGACAATTAAAGAAGGTGGCTCAGTATATGATTTTATTGCAGGACTTCAAGTTGGACTTTCAAATGTAGCAAATTCTTTTGCAGCATTAAAGAGTGTAGTTTATGAAAATAAATATTTAAGTACAAAAGAAGTAATGGAAGCTCTAAAAAATAATTTTAGTGGAGAAAATGGGGAAGTAATTAAAAAGATATTACTTGAAGCACCTAAGTATGGAAATGATATAGACTATGTAGATAATATTGCAAAGGAAGCTTATGATACTTATATAAAAGAAATTAAAAAATACAGAACAACAAGATATGGAAAAGGTCCTATTGGTTGCAAATATGGATTATCAACTTCAGGAATTTCTTCAAATGTACCAATGGGAACAGTAACAGGTGCAACACCAGATGGAAGAATGGCTTGGACACCAGCTGCTGAAGGATCATCACCAGTACAGGGAACAGATACAAATGGACCAACATCTGTATTAAAATCAATAACAAAGCTACCAACAATTTTAATGACAGGAGGACAACTTTTAAATCAAAAGTTTTCACCAGAGTTATTAAAGGGAGAGGAACAGTTTGAAAAGTTTGTTGCCTTAATAAGATCCTTTGTTTTAATGAAGGGATGGCATATTCAATTTAATATTATTTCAACAGAAACTTTAAGGGCAGCACAAAAGGATCCAGAAAAATATAGAGATGTAATTGTTAGAGTTGCAGGTTATTGTGCACAATTTATAACATTAGATCCAACAACACAAGAAGATATTATAAAGAGAACAGAAGAAAAATTATAATTTTTAGGGGGAAATATTTATGATATATATGTTAGATACAGCTAATTTAAATGCTATAAGAAAGGCTTTTGATATATATCCAATAACAGGAGTAACAACAAATCCAACAATAATATCAAAGGAAAATAGAGATTTTATAGGATTACTAAAGGAAATTAGAGAAATTATTGGAGAAGATACAATGCTTCATGCACAAGTTATAGGAAAAAGTGCAGAGGATATGATAAAGGAAGCTAAATATCTTAATGAAACAATAGGAGGAAACTTTTATGTGAAGATTCCTGTTACAAAAGAAGGTATTAAAGCTATAAGAGTATTAAGTAAAGAAGGAATAAATATTACAGCAACTGCAATATTTACAGCACAACAAGCACTTATGGCAGCTGTAAGTGGTGCAAAATTTGTAGCTCCTTATGTAAATAGAATTGATAATATAAGTGGAAATGGAGTAGAAGTAGTTAAGGATATTATAGAAGAACTTAAACTATACAATTTAGATTGCAAAGTTTTAGCAGCTTCCTTTAAAAATGTTCAACAAGTTCAAGATTTATCAAGAAATGGAGTTCATTCAGTAACTGTTAATCCTGATATAATGGATAAAATGTTAGAACATCCTTTGACAGATTGGAGTGTAGATCAATTTATTAATGATTGGGAAAAGGTTTATGGAGAAGGAAAATTAACAACAGATGTAAAATAGTTAACATATAAATAAAAAGTGATATATTTAATAAAAAGGCAAAGTAATAAATAGATAGGAATATTATTTCTTAGAAGTTTTATACTTTGCCTTTTTTTATTATTATAATTGTTAAGATGACTTCTTTATTTGTATTTTAATTGTTAAGTTGTGATAAAATATGTGTATATCTAAAGTAATATGGAGGAAAAGTTGTGGATAAAGTTTTAAAAATGTTTATAGCTTTCTTTAAGATAGGAGCTTTCACCTTTGGTGGGGGATATGCCATGATTCCTATTATTGAAGAGGAAGTAGTAAATAAACAAAAATGGGTAAGTAAAGAAGAGTTTATGGATATGTTAGTTGTATCTCAAAGTTTTCCAGGTGCAATGTCTATAAATTGTTCTATTTTTATTGGTTATAAGATAGCAGGAGTTTTGGGTGGTGTAATAGCCCTTCTTGGAGTTGCACTCCCTTCATTTTTAATAATACTAATAGTAGCTACTTTTTTTATGAAATTTAGAGAGAATTATTATGTTAACCTTGTATTTAAAGGAATATCAGCAGCTGTTCCAGTATTAGTTTTAACAGGTGTTATAAGTTTAGCTAAAGGTATAGATAAAAATATAAGAAATGGAATAACAATAGTTTTAGCATTAATAGCTTTAGTTATTTTTAAAATTAATCCTATTATAGTAATTATAGTTGCTGCTATATATGGGGCTGCATTTTTAAGGAAGAAGGTGAAGTAAATGAGTTTAATAATACAATTATTTTTAACCTTCCTAAAAATAGGAACCTTTAGTTTTGGTGGCGGATATGCCATGATACCATTTATACAAAGTGAAATAATTTTAAATCATCATTGGATAGATAATAAGGTTTTTATGGATATAATAGGTATTTCTCAAATGACCCCAGGACCAGTAGCTATAAATTCAGCAACATTTGTTGGATATAAAGTATCTGGAGTTTTAGGTAGTGTAGGAGCTACTTTAGGAGTTGTAACAACATCTTTTATATTAGTATCTATAGCATCAAAGGCTATGGAAAAATTTAAAGAGTCAAAAATTTTAAAAGGTGCACTACTTGGTATGAGGCCAGTTCTTATAGCATTAATAATTCAGGCATTTATAGATTTAGCTAAAGAAGCTTATGTAGATTTTAAAGCTATAATAATAACTGTAATTATAGGAGCTTTATTATTATCTAAAAAGGTTCACCCTATAATATCAATAATAATAGCAGGAATTTTAGGAATTATATTTTATGGCAATTTTTAATAAAAAAACATATTCTTAAATACCGTGTAAATATATTATTAAAAGATAATTATTATTAAATAATAAGAGAAAACAGGACTAAACATTAGAAATATAGACTTTTTATAGAGAATTCAAGAGAAATAGGAGAAATAATGATGTTGAATGTTTTATTTTAATAGATTATTATTTATCCATAAACAAGATACAAATAGTCGATGGACATTAAAATAAAATATTTAAGAAGGTGTTTTTATGAATTCTTTTATGAAAGAAATAAAAAATAATAATCAAATTTTACATGATTCAGCTGAGAAAACAGGTTTTTTGAAAAGACTTATGGATGGAAAGGCTTCAAAGGAAAGTTATGCAGAATATTTATTCAACATATATGAAATATATAAAACTATAGAATTTAACTTAGAAAAATACAGAGAAAATCCTGTTGTTAATAAATTTGCTATTAAGAAGGTTTATCGTACAGAAGAAATTTATAAGGATTTAAAATTCTTATTAGGAGAGAAGCTTAGCGAAATGAAATTACTAGCTTCAACAAAGGCATATATTGATAGAATTAATGAAGTTAGTGAAAAACAACCAGAATTATTAATAGCACATGCATATAGTAGATATCTAGCAGATCTTTTTGGAGGAAGAAGTATATATAAAATGCTTAGAGAAGCATATGGAATTGAACCAGAAGGATTAAACTATTATGTTTATGATGAAATTTTTGAAGGTGCAGAAGATATGAGAGCATTTGTTATGGAATACCATGGAATGCTAAACGAAGTTAATTTTGATACAAAACTTGAAGAAAAGTTTATTAATGAAGTATCTAATTCATATGTATATAATATAGCTATTTCAAATGAATTAGAAATTAAACTTTATAACAAATAAAATTATGGAAAGACTATATTCCTACTGAAGGAATATAGTCTTTTTTTATAGAAGTAAATATAATAATGAAAATTTGGGAATTTATAAATATATTAATTAATTTTTAGGAGGAAATAAAATGATTAAAGTTATAAAAAATATTAAATTATATTCTCCAAGAAGTTTAGGCAGAAAAGATATAGTTTTAGTAGGAGATAAAATAGAAGGAATATATGATAACATAAATATTCCAAAGGACTTTATAGATATTGAAATTATAGATGGTAATAATAAATGTGCCTTCCCAGGATTTATTGATGGCCATGTGCATTTAATTGGTGGAGGTGGAGAAGGTGGATTCAAGACTAGGACACCAGAATTGCAATTAAGTAATTTAACTACAGCTGGAATTACAACTGTTAATGGCTGTATTGGAACTGATGGAGTTTGTAGGAATATGAGATCATTAGTTGCTAAAGTTAAGGGATTAAAGGAAGAAGGAATTACAGCAACATGTTATACAGGTTCCTATGATGTTCCTGTAAAAACTATGACAGAAAGTATAAAGGGAGATTTAATGCTTGTAGATGAAATTATAGGAGTTGGAGAAATTGCTCTATCAGACAATAGAAGTTCTCAGCCAAGATTAGATCAGTTTATAAATTTAGTTGCAGAGGCTAGAGTTGGAGGACTTCTTTCAAATAAGTCTGGAGTTGTTAATATTCATTTAGGTGGAGGAGCTAGAAGATTAGATTTCTTATTTAAGATGTTGGATGAATCAGAAATACCAGCTACTCAAGTATTACCAACTCATATGAGCAGAACAAAGGAACTTTTAGATGCAGGGGCAGAATGGATAAAAAGGGGAGGATATATTGACTTAACAACAAGTTCAGATCCTAATAATTTGGAAAAGGGAGAATTGACAGCGTCAAAGGCATTAAAATATCTTTTAGATAAAGGATTACCAATAGAAAGAATAACTTTTACATCAGATGGAAATGGAAGTATGCCTATATTTGATGAATACGGAAAGCTAAAGGGTCTTGGAATATGCAGTGTAAAATCCCTTTATGAATCAGTAAAAGAAGCAATAATAAATGAATGTATATCAATGGAAGATGCATTAAAAGTAGTAACATCAAATGTAGCAGATATTCTTAAGTTAAATAACAAAGGAAGAATTGAAAAAGGAAAAGATGCTGATATAGTTATAGTTAATGAAAAGGACTTATCAATTGATAAAGTTATAGCTATGGGAAAAATTATGGTTGATGGAGGAAAGGCAAAAATAATAGGAACTTTTGAAAATGCTATTAAAAAGTCTTTTGATTAAAAGGAAAATAATGTATAATTAGTATAAGATAATTAGGTCGTTAAATTAGATAAAGTTCTATTTAATGACCATTTTTATTATTGAATTTGATGGAATTGTGGGAATTTAATAAATGATATGGGAGGGGCGTATGGAAGCTTTAATAATTAACTCCTTAACTAAATATCATAATGGTAAAAAGATAATTAGAGATATTAGTTTTAATGTTAATAAAGGGGAAATAGTAGGAATAGCAGGTCCTAATGGATCAGGGAAATCAATATTAATGGAGATGGTGCTTAATTTTTCTTCTCCATCAAGTGGTAATATTAGTGTCTTTGGATTAGATTCTAAAGATAAGGCTAAAGAAATTAAAGAAATAGTTGGATATGTACCAAATGATGTGGTTTTCTCTAAAAACTTAAAAGTAAAGGATATTTTTAAAGATAAAGAAGGAACTTTAGAAGATAGAATTAATGATTTATGTAGAAGGTTTCAGATAAATAAAAATAAAAGAATAGATGAATTATCCTTTGGCAATAGAAAAAAGGTAGCAATTATTAATGCTATTATAAAAAGCCCTAAAATGATTATTTTAGATGAACCTATTGCTAATATTGAAGAAGATGTAAAGAAAGTAATATTTGAAATAATATTAGAGGAAAATAATAAAGGAACTACTATAGTTTTATCGAGTAATAATTTAAATGATCTTCAAAAATATTGTGATAAGGTAGTAGTTATTAGAAAAGGAAAAGTTATAGGCATAAAAAATATAAAAATTCTTAGACGTTTTTTTAACAAAAAGATTATTATAAAAACAAATGATAATATTGAAAGTGATATAAGAATTCTTGGAGGAGAAGGGGTAAAGAGAGATAAGAATTACATTGAATTTTTATATAATGGTGATATAAATAGATTAATTAGATTTTTAGCAGACTATGAAATAGATGATATGTTATTAGAAGAAGAAAACATTATAAAAAGTACACTTAATTACTATAAATAAATTAAATTTTATATATATTATTTTTGTATATGTTTTAATAAGAATTTAATATAATATGATTTTATAAAATTAATTGTAGCTTAAAAATTTTAAGAATAAGGCTAGCTTATAATGGAATGTATAAGTTAGTCTTATTTTTTATTTATTAAAATATTTTTGCATCATTATTTATTTAAAGGTTAATCTTTATTAAAAACTTATTTATTAATTAGAAGTATAATAACACTTGATATATTTAAACAAAAGATTATAATTAATTAGTATATAGGTATTTAGTTATAATAAATATAAGAAAAAAATCTTTTATCATATAAATTTAACATAGTAAAATAAATGAAGAGGTGATTATAATTGAAAAAATTAAATGATGTATTAAAGGAAGAAATTATAGAGTTTAGAGAAAATGGACATAAGTTTCTAAATAAAGAACTTAATGTTGCACAATTTAGAGGAATATCTGGAGGAATGGGAGTATACGCTCATAGAGGTGGAAAAGAATTTGCGATAAGATTAAAAACCCCTTCAGGAAAAGTTACAAAGGAAGATTTTAATAAAATATATGAGTGGGCTAGTAGATACAATTTAACTTGGATTCACCCAACAACAAGACAGTCTATCCAATTACATGGACTAGGAATAGATGATGTTTGTGATTTAATGGAAGAAGCTATTGATTATGGTATATATACAAGAGGATCAGGTGGAAACTTTCCAAGAAATGTTGCAATGTCACCACTTTCAGGAGTGGAAAAGGGAGAAGCATTTGATGTAACACCATATGCAGAAGAAATAAATAAATACATTATGGAGAGAGTGTATACATATAAACTACCTAGAAAGATAAAGATAGCTATGGCTACTAATAAAAAAGATGAACCACATTGTACAGTAACTGATTTAGGATTTTTAGCAGTAAATAAGGATGGAGAGAAATTATTTAAAGTTTATTTAGGTGGTGGACTTGGAAGAAATCCAAGAATTGCAGTAGAATATGATGAACTTATAAAGGGAGAAGATGTTTTATATCATGTTGAAGCAATGACAAATTTATTTATTGCTGAAGGTGATTACAATAATAAGAATAAAGCACGTATAAGATATATAGTTGAAAGAATGGGAGAAGAAGAATTCTTAAAATGTTATAAAAAGCATTTAGAAGAAGCTATATCAAATAAAAATTTAAAAATAGATGTAAAAGAAAAAGAAATTAAAAAAGAAGGAATAAAAACTTCTAGAAAACATGCAAGATTAGTAGAACAAAAACAAGATGGACTTTATAGTGTTTATTTCCATCCAGTTGGAGGGAAATTAATGATTAAAGATCTTAGAGCTATCTTAGATGCTACAGAAAAGATGGATGATGTAGATTTTAGACTTACTATGAAAGAAGGTATGTATATAAGAAATCTAAATGGAAATGAAGCAGAAGAAATTTTAGATTTAACTCAAAATCGTGGTGGAGAACTAAAAGTAATGCAATCAGTAAGTTGCATTGGTGTGCCAATATGTCAAATGGGATTAAGAAATAGTCAAGAATTATTAACTAATATTTTAGATAAACTTTCAAATGAAAACATAGAAAAAGATATACTACCTTTAATTCATATATCAGGTTGTACAAATTCTTGTGGAGTACATGAGATTGGAGCTATTGGTTTTTCAGGAAAATCAAAGAGAGTAAATAATGAATTAAAGAGTTGTTTTGAGCTTCAAGTAGATGGCGATTTTGAAATAGATAATAGTCATATTGGTGAAATATATGGAGATATAGTAGAGACAGAAATACCAAACTTTATTTATGATTTATATAAAGTCTTAGAAAATAAAAATATAGAATTTAGAAATTGGTATAAAGAAAATAAGGAAGAATTTAAAAATTTAGTTTCAAAATATTTAGTTTAAAATTTTAGTTAATTTTGATTTTTAATTAAAATATATTAAACATTAAAGTTTTAGTTAATTATATTTATTTTGATAGAAAAGACTTTTTCAGTTAATGAAAAGGTCTTTTTTATATAAAATAAGTGGAATTTATAAATACCTAATTGATTTTTGGTTATTTTTTATGTTATAAAAGATAAACATAAAAGTTTTAAATATTTATATTTAAAAATAATTTGAAGTGTTTTAAAATATAGTAAAAATACTTTATTAAGAAGGAGAAATAATATGGCAAAGAAAACAAGCAAGAATAATGATTTTTTATATATTGCAAGAGAGAAGTCTTCTAAAAAGGTATATGATATAATTTTAAATTTAGTAAATAATGATAAAGAGGATTTAGCTAAGGAAGTTATGAAGATAGATTATATTTTAGAGTATACAAGTACTTGTATAAAACAGAAGGATTTTAAGGAAGCAAAAGAATCTATAAATAGAGCTACAGAAAGAATAAATAATTTAAAGAATAATGGAGTTAATATTGAACATTTAGAATATTTGAGAGATGGAATAAAGAAAAAAATAAAATAATTGTCTATACATGGATGAGTTAGTAAATATAACTCATCTATTTTTTGCTATAAAAATTAAGATGTTTTGAAATAATATAAATATGAAGAAAATTTTAATTCTTAGTAGATTTATACGAATTAAGTGGAAAAATGTATAAAAGTATATTATAATTAATAATAAATATCAACAAAAATAAATTATTGACGGAGGTGGAATATGTTTTTTCAAGAGATAGACGGTAAAAAAATTTATTCAAACTTATTAGATGGAAAATGGATAGTAAAAGATAAAGATAGATTAATAGAAATAAAATCACCAGCAAATGGAGAAACAGTAGGCTTTGTTGAAGCTATGAGTAAGGAATCTGTAGATGAAGCTATAAGTATAGCAAGAGAAGAACAAAAGAAGTGGAGAGAAGTTCCTACTAATGAAAAATCAAAATTATTGCATAATGTGGCTGATTTATTAGAAGAAAGAGTAGAAGAGATGGCAGAAATAATGATGCTTGAAATAGCTAAAGATAAAAAAAGTGCCATGTCAGAAATAAAAAGAACAGCAGATTTAATTAGATTTACAGCTGATACTGCTGAAAATATTAAAGGAGAATCAATACCAGGAGACTCATTTCCAGGATTTAAAAATGATAAGATATCAATAGTTACAAGAGAACCTCTTGGAGTTGTACTTGCAATATCTCCTTTTAATTATCCAGTAAACTTAGCAGGATCAAAAATTGCACCAGCATTAATGGCAGGAAATACTGTTGTATTTAAACCTGCAACACAAGGTAGTATATGTGGATTATATTTAGCTAAAGCATTTAATGAAGCAGGAATACCAAGTGGAGTTATAAATACAATTACAGGAAAGGGTAGCGAAATTGGAGATTATGTAGTTACACATAAGGAAATAGATTTCGTAAACTTTACTGGAAGTAGTGAAGTTGGAAGAAGAATTTCAAGAATTACAGAAATGAAACCACTTTTAATGGAACTTGGTGGAAAAGATGCAGCTATAGTTTTAGAAGATGCAGATTTAGATTTAGCAGCTAAAAATATTGTAGCAGGTGCTTTTTCATATTCAGGACAAAGATGTACAGCAGTAAAAAGAGTTTTAGTAATGGATTCAATTGGGGATAAGTTAAGTGAAAAAATACTAAAGGAAATGGAAAAGGTAACAGTAGGAAATCCATTAGATGGAGATTTTACAGTTGGACCTTTAATAAGCAGTAAGGCATGTGACTTTGTTGAAGGATTAATAGAAGATGCAAAGGAAAAAGGAGCTAAACTTTTATTAGGTGGAAATAGAGAAGGAAATACTATAATGCCAACATTATTTGATAATGTAACAGTGGATATGAGGATTGCTTGGGAGGAGCCTTTTGGACCAGTTCTTCCAATAATAAGAGTAAGTGCTATTGATGATGCAATAAAAATTGCTAATGAATCTGAATATGGACTTCAATCATCAGTATTTACTAAAGATATAAATAAAGCTTTTTATGTAGCAAATAGATTAGAGGTTGGAACTGTTCAAGTAAATAACAAAACAGAAAGAGGACCAGACCACTTCCCATTCTTAGGAGTTAAATCATCTGGTATGGGAACTCAAGGTGTTGCTTATTCAATAGAAGCTATGTCAAGACCAAAAGCAACAGTTATAAATTTAAAATAATAAAAATATAAAAGGCTCCAAACTTATGGAGCCTTTTTCTATTGCTTAAAAAAAGTGTGATTTCCTATTCTTTTAGAATCTTTTTTTGCTGTTGCTTTCATCCAAGAGCAAGTTGAAATTGCTGGATTATAAAAAAATAAAGCTTCATTTGTAGGATCTTTACCTCTTATGGCTTCATAAACAGCATCATAACAAGATTCATTAGGCTGGGCTATTAATTTTCCATTTTGAACACATGAAAATGCATTCTTCTGAAAAATTACATCAGTTATAGTATTTGGAAATTTAGGACTCATTACTCTGTTTAAAACTACAGATGCAACAGCAACCTTTCCTTTAAAAGGTTCACCTCTACTCTCACAGTAGACAAGTTTAGCCATTAAATCAATATCTGCTTTTGATATTTTAAGTTGAGCACCTTTTTGATTAAAAACTTCTATATTATTTTTATTATTTTTTGCTGATTTTTCTTTTTTATTTGCTTCACTTTTAGAGTTAGTTTTATCATTATTTTTAGTGTTATCTAGATCTTCTATATTTTCAGTTAGGGAAATATAGTCAAATAAGCTAAGCATTGAAGCATTGGCTTCTACAGATGACATTAACATCATAGAAAGTAAAAAAAGACTTATAAATTTTTTCATAAAAACCTCCTTTTTACAACCCAGTCAATATTATTATTACCAAAGGAGGATAATTCTATACTATTTTTCTTTAAAATACTCTAAGTCATTACACAATTTACTTAATGATGTTATAAAATCTGAATATTTTGAAAAGGTATTTTTATAATCTTCTTCTAATTTGTATTTGTTTTCTTTAGATTCTATATCAAGATGTAGTGTTTCATCCATAGAAGATATATATAAGTCATATAAGTTAATTGTTTCAAGCAATTTTGAATGAACTAAATTAGCTTCTTCAGGAACACTTATCATATAAAAGTCATTTTTAATATTATCAATAATAGATTTTTTATTAGATACATCATTAATTAATGTATTAAAATTTCTATTAGTTTCTTTTATATTATCTAAGGCTGGTTTTAAATCTTCATCTATTTGTTTAAGTTTAACTACTATATTGTCAACTTTTAATATATATTCGTATTTTTTTTCATTAGAAATATCTTTCATCATATTAACTTGAATTAATGTATCAAAATATTTATAAGTTTTATCAAAAAAATTAAGAGATTCATTAGATATTATATCTTCTATTCTAAGGTTAGATAGATCATTTCTTATATTATTAAAGTCATCTAATGTTTTTCTATATTTTTTTAGTTTATTTGAAAGATTTGAACTAGATGGTGTCATATATAGGGATAAACACTCATTATAAAGTGAAGAATTAAGTTTTAATGTTTCATTAAATTTTTCTTTTATAGTGTTAACTGTAGGAGGTACTTCTAACTTATTTAATTTTTCATTTGTATCTTCTAAATTACTAATATATTTAGGTAGTTCATTTTTTACAGCTTCAGAATCTATTCCTTCATCTGTAATTAATTTTTGCAAATTAGAATTTATAGAATAAGTTTCTTTAGAGAGTTTATTAATACTTCTAATACTTCTACTAGATGGTGTAAATTTGGTTATAATAAGAAGTAGGATTGGAACCAAAATGATTAAAAATGATACGATTAATAACTTTTTTTTAGGTTTTAAATAATGAATAAATTTATTTAAATTTTCTTTATAAATTTCCATGAATACTCCTCCTTTTCATAGTTTAAATAAAGTAATCTTATAAATTATATTGCTAAAGGTTTTAAAATATTATTAAGAATAATAAAAAGTAATATACTATTATATTAAGGAATAAGTATTTGGTGTATAATTTAGAAAAGACACAATAAATAAGGGGTGAAACTAATGCAGGATTTTTTTATTGAAGCAGTAAATTCAATAAAGCATATATCATTTTCTTCAATATTAGATATTTTAGTTGTTTCATATATTTTTTATAAAGGATATATGCTTATAAAAGAAACTAGAGCAGAACAACTTTTAAAAGGAATTTTATTTATTATTGTACTAATTCCTATAAGTTATGTATTAAAGTTAGATATGCTTTATTTTATTTTAAGTAAGACACTAACAATAGGAGTTCTTTCTGTAGTAATTATATTTCAGCCAGAAATTAGACGTGCACTTGAACATTTAGGACGAAGTGCATTTGATGAAACACATAACATTAGTGATTCTAAAGAAAGAGAAACTATAATTGATGAAATAGTAACAGCAGTAGAGGATCTAGCAGAAACAAAAACAGGTGCTTTAATTGCAATAGAACAAGGAACAGGACTTGGAGAAGTTTTAGGATCAGGAACGATAATAGATGCAGAAATAAGTGCAGCCCTTTTAGAAAATATATTCGTTGTAAATACACCACTTCATGATGGTGCAACAATTATAAGAAAAGATAGAATTTATGCTTCTGGATGTGTATTACCTTTAACAAATAACAATGGTATAAATAAGAAATTGGGTACTAGACATAGAGCTGGTATAGGTCTATCAGAAAATTCAGATGCTTTAGTAATAATTGTTTCAGAAGAAACAGGAACAATATCACTAGCTATGGGTGGAAGACTTACAAGAAATTATGACAAAGAAAAACTAAAGAAAACTTTATTAAGTATAATGCAAGATAGAGAAAATAAAAAGGTAAAATCAGCTGGGGAGAAGGTGAAAGCATGGATAAGGGGAATTCAAATCAAACATTAATTATAAAATTAGTATGTGTGTTGTTATCTTTTGGATTATGGCTTTATGTAACTAATATTCAGAACACAACAAGAGAATATACTTTAAAAGGAGTGCCAGTTAATATAACAAATACCTCTGCTTTAAAAGAAGATGGTTTAGCATTAGCTCCTAATCAAACTTTTACTGTAGATTTAGACCTTGAAGGATATTCAAAATATATTTATGCAGCAACAAAAAGTCAATTTTCACTCTCAGCTAATCTTGGAGAATATGCATTAAAACAAGGAGTAAATAATATACCAGTTCAAGTTAAAAATTATCCAAGTGAATTAAATATAAAAAATAATGGTAATTTAGTAATTAAAGTTAAACTTGAAAAATTAATAACTAAGCAATTTAATACAATATCACAAGTTAATGTAGATTATGCTAAAGGAGTATACAAACAAAAAGAACAATTCAATTCTGAAAAAGTTGAAGTTTCAGGGCCACAAAGTGCTGTAGATAAAGTAGCTAATGTTGCTTTGGTTGGGAACTTAGAAGGTGTTAGTGAAAATTTGACTAAAGAATTTCCACTTAAACCAGTAGATTCATATGGTAATGTAGTTGATGGAGTTACATTAAGTAAAAATGTAGGTACTATTAGCATAGCAGTTAATAATGGAAAATCTGTTGATGTTACAACTGAATTTACTGGTTCAGTTCCAAATGGATATAAATTAGTTAGCACAAATCCATCAAAAACATCTGTTCAAATAGTAGGAGATCAAAAGGCCGTAGATTCTGTAAATTCATTAAAGACTGAAAGTATAGATTTATCAAATATTACTAGCAGTATAGAAAAAAACGTAAAGATAATTTTACCAAATGGAGTTAAGGTAAGTGATGGTAATAATTATATAACAGTAAAAATTAATGTAGAGAAGATAGGAGACAGTGAAGCATCAAAGGAATTAGAAGTGCCAGTTAGTTATACAGGCCTTAATAGTAATTTAGAGCTTTCTAATGAAACAAAATCAATTAAATTTAATATACAAGGAAATAAAAAAGATATAGACAATTTAAAGGCCAGTGATTTTACATGTAAATTTGATTTGAGTAAGTTTAAGGATGAAGGAGATTTTGAAGAACAAGCAAATGTTAAAATGATAAGTTCTAATTCAGATATATCAATATCAAATACAAGTACAGTAAAATTTACTTTAAAGAAAAAAGAAAATCAAAAAGATAACAAAAATACTTCAAATAAAAAATCAGTATAGGAGAAATTTTATGGCAATAAGAATAAATAATATTATTCTAAGTATTGAGGAGGATAATTCTTTAATTAAAAAGAAGGTAGCAAAAAAGTTAAGAATAAAAGAAGAAGACATACATTCATTAAAAATAATAAAAGAAAGTATAGATGCAAGAAAAAAAGATGACATTAAATTTAATTATTGTGTTGATATAACATGTGACAATGAGAAAAGCATAGTAAAAAAAATCAATAACAATAATGTAAAATTAGAAGATGAAAATAAAGAAGAAAAATTCATATATGGAAATAAAAAATTAAAATCAAGACCAGTTGTTATTGGATTTGGACCAGCTGGAATATTTGCAAGCTTAACTTTAGCAAAGCATGGTTATAAACCAATAGTCTTTGAAAGAGGAGAAGATGTGGACAAAAGAACTGAAACTGTGGAAAAGTTTTGGGATACTGGGGAATTAAATTTAAATTCAAATGTTCAGTTTGGAGAAGGTGGTGCAGGAGCCTTTTCAGATGGAAAGTTAACAACAAGAATAAAAGATAAAAGGTGTACGTTTGTGTTAGAAGAGTTTGTAGAAAATGGAGCACCTGAAGAAATAACCTATGTTGGAAAACCTCATGTAGGAACAGATATATTAAAAGGCGTAGTTAAAAATATAAGAGAAAAAATAAAAAAATTAGGTGGAGAAGTTCATTTTAATTCAAAACTTGAAAAAATAAATGTAGAAGATGGTGAGTTAAAAAGTATAATTATAAATGGTAAAGAAATACCATGTGAATGCTTAATCTTAGCAATAGGACATAGCTCAAGAGATACTTATGAGATGTTATATAACAATAAAGTATTAATGGAACAAAAGCCTTTTGCAATAGGAGTTAGAATAGAACATCCACAGGATATAATAAATAAAAGTCAATATGGAAAGTATGCAAATCATCCAAAGTTAAAAGCTGCTGACTATAGATTAACTTATCAAAGCAAAAAGGAAAACAGAGGAGTGTATTCTTTCTGTATGTGCCCAGGAGGAGTTGTAGTTGGTGCAGCCTCAGAGGAAGGAAGACTTGTTTCAAATGGAATGAGTTATCATGCTAGAGACTTAGAAAATGCAAATTCTGCATTAGTTGTAACAGTTGGGCCAGATGATTTTAAAGGAGAGCATCCATTAGCAGGAATGGAATTTCAAAGACACTATGAAAGTCTTGCATTTAAATTAGGTGGTGGAAATTATAAAGCACCAGTTCAACTTATTGGAGATTTTCTAAATGATAAAAAATCAACAAAGTTAGGAAGCGTTATTCCTACATATAAACCAGGATTTGAATTTAGAGAACTTAAGGAATGTTTACCAAAGGCTGTAGTAGACACATTGAAAGAAGGTATATTAGTTTTTGGAAAGAGAATAGATGGATATGATATGTATGATGGAATTTTAACAGGGATAGAAACGAGAACATCAGCACCAGTTAGAATTTTAAGAAATGAAAAACTTCAAAGTGTATCAGTAAAAGGATTATATCCAACAGGGGAAGGCGCTGGTTTTGCAGGAGGAATAATATCTGCAGCTGTTGACGGAATAAAAGCTTCAGAGAGAATAATGGAGGAATATACATTATAATAATAGAAAATTAAAATTATGTTTACATTAAAGGTGGATTTATCCACCTTTTTTTTGTAAAAGAATTTTCTGACAACTTGCCTTTTATATGAAAAATCTGATACAATATAACTGTTAAATTGTTATAAAATTAACGATAAAAAATTAACAATAAATAATAATGTATTCTAAGTATATGAAAATAATTATTTTAAAATATAGATATAAGAGGTGCGTTATAAATGAGTAAAAATTTTGATGAGTTGTTATCAAAGGTTAAAGAACTTAAACCAAAGAAAGTAGCAGTAGCAGTTGCTCAAGATGAGCCAGTATTAGAAGCTATAAAATCAGCAAAGGAACAAGGAATTGCTGAAGCTATATTAGTTGGAGATAAAGATGAAATTAAAAAAATTGCTGATAAGATAGAAATGGATTTATCAGGATATGAAATAATGGATGAAAAAGATTCTAAGAAAGCAGCACTTTTTGCAGTTCAACTTGTTTCAAGTGGAAAAGCAGATATGGTTATGAAGGGGTTAGTTGATACTGCAACATTTTTAAGAAGTGTTTTAAATAAAGAAGTAGGATTAAGAACAGGAAAACTTATGTCTCATGTTGCTGTTTTTGAAGTTGAAGGAATAGATAGATTAATATATTTAACAGATGCTGCATTTAACACATACCCAGATTTAAAAGCTAAGAAACAAATTATAGATAATTCAGTTGCAGTAGCTCATGCTTGTGGACTTGCTATGCCAAAAGTAGCTCCAGTTTGTGCAGTTGAAGTTGTAAATCCAGATATGCCAGCTACATTAGATGCTGCATTATTATCAAAGATGAATAATAGAGGACAAATAAAGGGATGTATAGTTGATGGACCTTTAGCTCTTGATAATGCTATTTCAGAAGAAGCAGCACATCATAAAAAAGTATCAGGACCAGTTGCAGGAAAGGCAGATATTATAATGCTTCCAAATATAGAAACTGCAAATGTTATGTATAAGTGTTTAACTTACACAGCAAAATCAAAAAATGGTGGATTATTAGTTGGAACATCAGCTCCAGTTATATTAACATCAAGAGCAGATTCTTTTGAAACAAAAGTTAATTCAATTGCATTAGCAGCTTTAGTTGCTGAGTCACTAAAGTAATAGATTAGGATATTTAGGAGGTAATTAAAGTTATGTCATATAAATTATTAATTATAAACCCAGGCTCAACTTCAACAAAAATAGGAATTTATGAAGATGAAAAGGAAGTTTTAGAAACTACTTTAAGACATTCATCAGATGAAATAGCAAAATATGCTACAATATTTGATCAATTAGATTTTAGAAAAGATATTATTTTAGAAATATTAAAGGAAAAGAATTTTGATATCAATGAATTAGATGCTGTTGTTGGAAGAGGTGGAATGCTTAAACCAATTCCAGGTGGTACTTATAAAGTAACAGAAGCTCTTATAGAAGATTCAAAGAAAGGTGTTCAAGGACAACATGCTGCAAACTTAGGTGCTATATTAGCTAATGAAATAGCAAAAAAAGTTAATGTACCAGCATTTATAGTAGATCCAATTGTTGTAGATGAATTAGAACCAGTTGCAAGAATTTCAGGTATACCAGAATTACCAAGAAAGAGTAAATGTCATCCATTAAATCAAAAAGCTGTTGCAAGAAGATTTGCAAGAGAAAATAATACAGAATATGATAAGTTAAACCTTATAGTAGCTCATATGGGTGGTGGAGTTTCAATAGGAGCTCATAAATTAGGAAGAATTGTTGATGTTAACAATGCTTTAGATGGAGATGGTCCATTCTCACCAGAAAGATCAGGAAGTGTTCCAGTTGGAGATTTAGTAAAAATGTGCTTTAGTGGAAAATATACAGAAGCTGAAGTATATAAAAAGATATTAGGAAGAGGAGGCTTTGTTGCTTACCTTGATACTAATGATGCTAGAGATGTATTAAAGAAAGTTAGTGAAGGTGATGAAGAAGCTAAACTAATATATGATGCATTTATATATCAAATATCTAAAACAATAGGAGAAATGGCTACTGTATTAGAAGGAAAGGTAGATAAAATTCTTTTAACTGGTGGAATAGCTTATTCAGAAAAAGTTGTTAATGACATAACTAAGAGAGTAGGTTGGATAACAGAAGTTAAGGCTTATCCAGGAGAAGATGAATTACTTGCATTAGCACAAGGTGCAATTAGAGTATTAAGTGGAAAAGAAGAAGCTAAGATTTACTAATAAGATATAAGGGTTTAAAAAATAAATTGAATCTTTTGTAATGGATAGTTTAAAATATAGTATATTAAATTAAAAGATGATTTCTATTAATAGAAGTCATCTTTTTTGTTCAATTAAAAGTATTAAGTTATATAAAGAAATTCCGTATAATAAGTTTATAAAGGTTTTGAGGTGATATAGTGATAAATGGAATAAATGATATGGGTTTATTTATAAATAGTTTAAGTGGATTTGGAAATTCTAATGGAGAATCAAGAAGTAATATTTTTGAAACTGTAATGATAAGTTTATTAAGTGCTATAAGCGATAGAAATAAAACTGTTACTAATCCAGAGGATAAAGTATCTATAGAGGATATTATTGGATCTTTAAATAGTTGTAAATTAAATGGTATAAACATTAACAATAATAGTTTTTCTAAAAATATAAATTTAGATGACATTAATATTAGTAATTTAAGCAAAAAAGATAGAATAAAAAATGCTATAAATACTTGTGGTGAAAAATATGGTGTAGATAAAAAATTAATTAAGGCAATAATTAAAGTAGAATCTGATTTTAATCCAAATACTGTTTCATGGGCTGGGGCAAAGGGACTTATGCAGCTTATGCCTGAAAATTGCAAAAGTTTAGGTATAGTTGATCCTCTTAATATTGAACAAAATATAGATGGTGGAGTAAGACATATTAAAGAATACATAAAAAGATATAACGGAGATGTTAAAATGGCATTAATGGCTTATAATGGAGGTCCTACTAGAATGGCAAATAGAGGAGTTAGATCCATAGATGATATATATAAAATGCCAAAGGAAACTCAAAATTATGTTAAAAAAGTAATGAATTATTATAAAGGATTGCATGATGAAAATTAATGGAATAAATACAAAAAAAGCTATAAATATTAAAGAAAAATCCAGTGCAACAAAAAATGATTTCTCAGGTAGCTTTATGAAATCATATAAGTCTTCAAGCAAAGAGCAGCTTGAAAATTACATAAAAGAAATTAAGAAAAAAGGTACTAGATTAATTGTAAGTAAAAATTACGCTGATGTAAAAAGTTATAAAAATACAATTAAAAAGTATTTAGAAACTATTGTTCAATATACATATACACTTAATAAAAATATTGGTTTTTTTGAAAATAAGTATTATTCAACAGTTGAAACTATAAATGAAAAATTAGAATCTTTAACTGCTAAGGTACTTGAAGAAGAAAAGGAAAATTTAGATATAAGTTCTACAATAGATAATATACAAGGACTTTTAGTAGATTTATATAGATAAAGGAGAATTTTATGATTGAAGGAAAAAAGGAAGATTTATACGAAGTAGAATTTGACACTTTACAAAAAAAAGAAGTAGAGAAATTTGAAGATAAAGGAATTTTATTAAATTCTAAATTAGATATAAGCGTAACTATAGGGAGCTGCAAAAAAAGTATAAAGGAAATATTATCTCTTAAAGAAGGAGATGTAATAGAACTTGAAAAAACTATAGATGAGGATTTAGATATTAACATTAATGACAAAATGATAGCTGATGGAGAAAGTCTTAAATTTGGAAATAAAATTAGTGTAAGATTAAGTTCTTTAAAAAAGAATTAAACTAAAGATATAGGTGTGGTTAAAATATAGTCTGCACCTATTATTTTTTGTTAAATATAAAAAAGGACTAAATTAATTATTTAATTAGCCGATAATTAATAATAGATGAATAAAAAAGTTGGGGGCATAATATGAAGATAGATTCTATTAGAAGAAATAATATGATAAATGTATATAAAAAACAAAAGAATTATGAAAATAAAACTGTAACAAAAAGAGAAATGAAAGATAAAGTAGAAATATCTGATGCTGCTAAATATTTAAATAAAATAGTAAATGATAATGAAAATATTAATTTAGATAAGATTAATGATATAAAAAATAGAATAAATAATGGAACTTACAAAATTGATAGCAAAAAAATAGCTAAAAAAATGCTTGAAAGTATTAAAGGAGAGTAATTTAAATGGATTCTAGCTTAAAATTAATAATTTTTGAAGAAAAAAGAATCTTACAAGAATTAATGAATTTATTAGATAAGCAGTATAATTTAATTTTATCTGATGAAGTAGTAGCTTTAGATAAAGTAAATGAGGATATAGAATTGATAGGAAAAAATTTAGCAACTATTGAAATTAAAAGAAGAGACTTAATAAAAGATAATAATTTTAAAGAAATAATTGAAAATAGCTATGATAAACATCTTAAAGATGTTTATGAAGAAGTTAAGGGGCTACTTAGAGATATAGAGTTACAAAATGATACTAACTCAACTCTTATAAAGCAGAGGTTATTTTTTACAAATAAAATGATAGATGTTATAAAGCCTTCAAAAAATATAGGTACGTATAATTCGTATGGAAATGTAAGATAGGAGATTATTATGACAGGTTTATTAGGAACTTTACAAACAGCAAAATCAGGAATGATTGCAAGTAAAACAGCAATACAAACAACATCACACAATATAAGTAATTTAAATACACCAGGGTATACAAGACAAAGAGTAGAACAAACTACAAGCAGACCATATACTTCAATTGGTTATAATAGTCATCACGGTCCAGGTCAACTTGGGACAGGGGTAACTGTTAATGATGTAACAAGAATAAGAAATTCTTTTTATGATTTTCAATTTAGAAGTGAAAGTCATAAGTATGGAGAAGTAAATATAAAGTCTGATTATTATAGAAATATGGAAAACATCTTTGATGAGCCATCAAAAAATTCAATATCAGCATCTATTAATGATTTTTTTAATTCTTTAAATGAATTATCTAAAGATCCAAATAGTGTTGGAGCAAAAAATGTGGCAATAGAGAAGGCAAAATTTTTAAGTAATAATATTAATAGTGTTAATTCTAAACTTGAAACATTAAATGAACAATTAAATTCTCAAACAGAGAGTATTGTTTCAGATATAAATAATAAAATCTTACAAATAAAAGAATTAGATAAAAATATAAAGTTAATTCAAGGAGCTAATAAATCACCAAATGATTTATTAGACCAAAGAGATAATCTTATGGATGAATTAAGCTTTAAAATAGATGTAAATGATGATTCAGTTAAAGCTGTGTTTGATGTGGAAGGTAAGGATGCTAAGGTTCAAGCTAATGATTTAGAAGTTTTAAAATCTAAAATAAAAGAAAAAAGCTTAAGTGGTGAACTAAGTGGAACGAAAGCTATGAAAGCTGAAATAGAAAAATATCAAAATAAATTAAGAACACTATCTAATGCTATAACAGCAAATATAAATAATGTTTATAAAGGTAAGGAAAATATATTTGTAGCAGGAAAAAATGGAAAGCTAATTGATGTAAATCCTAATATTATAAAAGATGTATCTAAATTAGAAATGACATCTAGTAAAGCATTAGAATTATATGATATACAAAATAAAAAGGTAAATATAGATGGGGAAGATATTACTGTAGGAAATTATTATAATGGTACTATTCAAGAATTAGGACAATCATCTCAAATAGCTAAAAAGCAAGAATTTAATAACAGTAAGCTTTTACACAGTATAGATAAATCAAGAATGAGTATTTCAGGTGTTTCTATGGATGAAGAAATAGTAAATTTAGTTCAATTACAGCATGCTTATAATGCAAGTGCAAAGGTAATTTCAACTATAGATTCATTATTAAATGTAGTAGTAAATGGGTTAATTAAGTAGGGGGATAATATATGAGAATAACAAATAACAGTATTATGAGCAGCTATTTAAGAGATGTTCAAAATAATCTTCAAAATATGGATGTTATAAATGAAAAATTAAATACAGAAAAACAGGTTAACAGAATATCTGATGATCCATTTAAAACAGTAAAGATACTAAATATACAAAATGAAATACAAAATACTGAAAAATATAATTATAACTGTGATGAAATTACAGGTTGGCTTGATATTACAGATGAATCTTTAGATAGAATAGCTAATTTAAGTAGTGATATTAAAACTAAGTTAACATCTATAAGTGGAGCTTTTGGTAAAAACGAGATAGCAGCTGTTAGAGCAGAGGTTAATGAAAAAATTAAACAAATAGGAGAAAGTTTAAACACAACATATGCTGGAAAGTATATTTTTGGTGGACAACTTACAGATGATAAACCTATAAACACTAAGGTAGATGAAAATGGAGTTGTTTCATTAACAATAGCAAATAAAGATAATGGAGATTTAAATAAAAAGCTAACTAGTGCAATTTCTAGTGGACTTAATATAAGCTATAATCTTACAGTTAATGAAGTAACTGGAGGAGAAGAAGGATTAAATTTATTTGAAGAGTTAAGTGAAGCTTTAAATGGGGATACTGTAGATACTGAAAAGATAGGAAAATTATCTACTAAAATAGATAATTATATGAATGATATATTAAACAACAGATCAATTGTTGGGGCTAGAACTAATACAATAGATAAAGTAAAAGAGACAAATGATGAAAATATTTTATCTATGAAAAAAAATTACTCAAATATGCAAGATGTAGATTTTTCAAAGGAATTTATACATTTAAAGGAAGCACAAATGGTATATATGGCAAGCTTACAAGTTGGAGCAAAATTAATTCAAGGTACTTTATTAGATTATTTAAGATAGGAGATATTTTATGAAAGTAGTATTTGAAAAGGGAATTCCAGGATTTGAAAATATTAATGAATTTGAAATTAAAGATTTAGAAAATAATAATAGATTTAAAATTGTTGAATCTTTAGATAATGAAGTAAGTTTTGCAACTATTAATCCTTTTGAAATTTATAATGAGTATGAAATTGATTTAAATGATGAAACTATTAAAGAGTTACAAATAGAAAACCCTAAGGATGTTTTAATTTTAACTATTATAACTTTAGGAAAAACTTTAGAAAGTAGCACTATTAATTTAAAGGCACCTTTAGTTATTAATATTAAAAATAAACTTGGTAGACAATTTATAATACAAGGGGATAAATATAATACTAAACATCCTTTAGTTAGGAGAAATTAATATGTTAGTAGTTACAAGAAAAAAAGATGAATCTATATTAATTGGTGATGATATAGAAATTAAAATAACTAAAATAGAAGACGGCAGTGTAAAAATAGCTATTGAAGCACCAAAGGATGTTACTATCCTTAGAAAAGAAGTATATGAGAGAGTAAAGGAAGAAAATAAGAAGGCTGTTAGGGGTAATTTAGATTTATTAAAAGAGCTAAAATAGGAGGACTAAAATGTATAGCAGTAGTAATAATCCATATAATGCATATAAAAGTAATACTGTAAACATGGCATCTAAAGATCAACTTCTTTTAATGTTAGTTGATGGAGCAGTTAAATATACAAAAATAGCAAAAATGGCTATCCAAAATAAAAATATAGAAAAAGCACATAAGGAGTTAGTAAGAGTACAAGATATATTTACAGAACTTATGGCAACTTTAGATAGAAGTTTAGGAGAAGATTTCGAAAATCTTTTTAAAGTATATGAATTTATAAAAGATAAGTTAGAAGAAGCAAATCTTAAAAAGGATATAAATATAATAGATGAAGTACTACCCCTTATTGAAGAGGTTAGAAACACTTGGTATGAAATAAGCAAGAAGGCAAAGGGATTATAAAAGGGAGGATGAAAAATGCCACAAATAAATTCAGCCAATAATCAAACAAGCAATACAAATAGAATAACAGGTATGGCAACAGGCATGGACATTGACCAAATGGTTAAGGGGATGGTTGTAAAGGATCAAGCTAAAATAGATAGCGAAGAACAAAAGCGTCAAATAAATGAATGGAAACAAGAAAAGTATAGAAATGTTATTAAAGATGTTAAAGGTTTATATGATAAATATTTTTCAGTAGGTTCTAAAGATTCAATGATGGTTAGTAAAGTATATAGTACAATGGCTATAAATAGTTCTGATAGTTCAATAATAAGTGCAACAGCTGGATTAGATGCTGATAGCATTAATTATAATTTTAAGATAGATAAGATAGCTAAAGTGGCAGAACTGCAAAGTTCTAAGTCTAACTTAACTATAGATACAAAACTATCTGATTTAGGACTTACTGACACTAAAATAAAAATAAATGGTATAGATATTGATTTAAAGGATGCAAAAAATATTAGTGATGTAATAAAAGTTATTAATAGTAAATTTCCTAAAAATGAAGTACAAGCTTCCTTTAGTGAAATGACTGAAAAATTCATTATAAAAACTAATAAAACAGGAGTAAATTCTAAGCTAACATTTGAAGGGGAATTATTTGAAAAATTAGAACTGAAAGATGGAGATAAATTAGTTGGAAATATTGGAACTGTAAATGGAAGTAATAACCTTATAAAAGTTTTTGACATAGAAGGTAAAGAAATAAGAACCATAGAAAAGGAAAGCAATACTTTCACTATAGACAATATTACATATAGTGTAAATGGAGTAAGTAAAGAGAATATTTCACTGACTTCAAAAACTGACACCTCAAGTGCAGTAGAGAAGATGAAAGGTTTTGTTGATGAATATAATAAAGTTATTAAAGGTATTTATGATTCAATAACAGAGAAGAAGGAAAGAAATTATAAACCTCTTACACAAGCACAAAGAGATGATATGAGTGAAGAGCAAATTAAAAAGTGGGAAGATAAAGCTAAAAAAGGTATTTTAAGAAATGATAAAGAGATGCGCCAATTTATGGATAAAATTAGAACATCAGTATCAGGTATTATAGAAAGTACTGGATTCACATTAATTGATATTGGAATAAAACCAAGTTCTAATTATAACAATCAAGGTCAATTAAATCTTGATGAAGATAAATTTAAAGAGGCATTAGAGAAAAATGGAGAAAGTGTATTTAAAACTGCAACAGAGGCTTTTTCTAATATTAAAGATATAACCTACAATTATGCTGGAAGTTCTTCAGGATTATTTGTAAAGAAAGCTGGAATGAATAATTCATCTACAGCAGTAAATAATCTTTATTCAGAACAAATAAGAAAACAAGAAATACATATAAAAGAACTAAAGGCAAAGATGCAAAAGAAAGAAGATAAACTTTATAAAAAGTTTGCACTTTTAGAATCAAATATGACTAAAATTAATGCACAGTTAAGTTATCTTATGAAATAATAGAGGATTTTAATATGATAAATTTATATAAAAATATTTCTTTAGAGATTCTAAAAATTTTAAATGAAGATGATATAGATAATGAGAAATTAGAGTATAACATAGAAAAAAGACAAGAAATTATTGATAGTTTAAGAAATGAAGATTTAGAAAGCTTTAAGAATCATTATAAAAATTCTGAAATAATAAAAATAGATAATGAAATAAAAAAATTATTAGGAAATAAAATTATAGAAGTTAGAAAAGAATTAAATTCATATAAAATCAAAAAAAATGTAAATACTGTCTATGCAAATATGAATAAAAATAAATTAAATATTTTTTCAAAAAGAGTATAAAGTAATAATTCTATTTACCGATATGTATAATAGGTTATATTTTAGGTAAATATTGCTTATAAAAAAGACAAGGATGTCGAAAAAATTTTTTAATACTAAGGAGAGTAAAAATTATGAGAATTAATACAAACATGAATGCTATGACAGCATTAAATGCAATGAGCAAAAATACAGCTTTAGCTGGAACAGCAATGGGAAAGATATCTTCAGGATTAAGAATTAATAAAGCTGGAGATGATGCAGCAGGACTAGCAATATCAGAAAAGATGAGAAGCCAAATTAGAGGATTAGACCAAGCATCAAGAAACACTCAAGATGGTGTATCAATGATTCAAACAGCAGAAGGTGCAACAGAAGAAATCGGAAACATCACTCAAAGAATGAGAGAACTTTCAGTACAAGCATCTAATGAAACAAACTCAGGATCAGATAGAGCGAAGATTGTTGAAGAGTTAACTCAATTACATAGTGAAATTGATAGAATAGCAGGTTCAACTCAGTTTAATGGTAAGAATTTATTAAATGGAGAAACAAAGATTGGTGAAAAAGAAACTTTTGTTCCTAAAGCAGATTATGTTATAAAAGGATTAGATTTAAGTGAAGCTACGAAGACAGCAGATGTAAAAATAACAATTGCAAATGGAAAATCTGCTAAACAAACTAATATTACTGTAGTAGCAAATGGAAAAACCTTTACTGGGACAGATTTTGATATGTCTGTACAAGGAACTTTTGATGCAAATAAAGAAGTAATATTAAAAGATACAAGTAACAATTCTATTAAAATTGAAGTAAGCAAGGCAAAAACATCAGCTGATAATGGTGAAATTATAGAGTCTAAAAAAACTGATATACTTGGAAAAGAAATTAATTTACAAGTTGGAGCTAACGAAGGACAACAATTAACAGTTAAAATTAATAATTTAGGAACAAAATCATTAGGAATAGAACAAAAAGATATAGATGCAATGAAAGCTGATGGATCAGCTGGAACTGATGCAGCACAAAAAATGATAACTACTTTAGATAAAGCTTTAGAAAAAGTAAACACTTCAAGAGCTAACTTTGGAGCAATACAAAACAGATTAGAAAGTGCACAATCAAACTTAAGCACTTCAAGTGAAAACTTAACAGCAGCTGAATCAAGAATAAGAGACGTTGATGTTGCAAAGGAAATGATGACATTATCAAAATTCAACTTATTAACACAAGCATCTCAAGCAATGGCAGCACAAGCTAAGAACCAACCAGAAGGCGTAATGCAACTTTTAAGATAATCAATATAGAAAAATAGTTATTTAAGTAAAATATAAAGTACGGACAAGGATGTCAAATTTTAAATACTAAGGAGAGTAAAAATTATGAGAATTAATACAAATATGAATGCTATGACAGCATTAAATGCAATGAGCAAAAATACAGCTTTAGCTGGAACAGCAATGGGAAAGATATCTTCAGGATTAAGAATTAATAAAGCTGGAGATGATGCAGCAGGACTAGCAATATCAGAAAAGATGAGAAGCCAAATTAGAGGATTAGACCAAGCATCAAGAAACACTCAAGATGGTGTATCAATGATTCAAACAGCAGAAGGTGCAACAGAAGAAATCGGAAACATCACTCAAAGAATGAGAGAACTTTCAGTACAAGCATCAAATGAAACAAATTCAGGATCAGATAGAGCTAAGATTGTTGAAGAGTTAACTCAATTACATAGTGAAATTGATAGAATAGCAGGATCAACTCAATTTAATGGTAAAAATTTATTAAATGGAGAAACATCAATAGGTAAGAAGAAAATATTTACAGAAGAAGCAGCTTATTCTGTAGTAGGATTAAATGTAGATGAAATGAGTGCTGGTGATATTGAAGTAACAGTTAATAGTGGATCTAAGGAATTAAGCATAAAGGTTGGTTCAGATACATATAAATATACAAGCAAAAATGCAAAAATTGCTGCAGGAACTATAATGGATTTTAAAGCTGGAGGAAAGGAATTTACAATAAAATCAACTTCTGAGATAGATACAGCTACAGTAGGTTCAAAAGTAAAGATAGGAAAAGTAGAAGAAAAAGATATTAATGGTAAAGAAATTAAATTACAAGTTGGAGCTAATGAAGGACAACAATTAACAGTTAAAATTAATAATTTAGGTACAAAATCATTAGGAATAGAACAAACTGATATAGATGCAATGAAAGTAGATGGAGAAGCTGGAACTAAAGCAGCACAAAAAATGATAACTACTTTAGATAAGGCTTTAGAAACAGTAAATACTTCAAGAGCTAACTTCGGAGCAATACAAAACAGATTAGAAAGTGCGCAATCAAACTTAAGCACTTCAAGTGAAAACTTAACAGCAGCTGAATCAAGAATAAGAGACGTTGATGTTGCAAAGGAAATGATGACATTATCAAAATTCAATTTATTAACACAAGCATCTCAAGCAATGGCAGCACAAGCTAAGAATCAACCAGAAGGTGTAATGCAACTTTTAAGATAATATTATAGAATTTAAAAAAGGATAAAGCAAATTTGCTTTATCCTTTTTATATATCAAATAATATGATGAGATTATAAGTAATAAGATATTATTTTTTTAATTAGTATAGCAAAATAAATTATAAAAAATTAAACCAAAAGTTACCAAAATGAACATAAAAATAATAATATGTTATATATATGAAGAGAGAGTGTATTAAATTTAAATAATATGTAGAAAAATGTAATTAAATAGTATATAATATAAAATATAGTATAATTTAATAATTAGCAAAATTAGGGAAACCTAATGACGCAAAGCTATAGGGGCTAAGATCAAATATTATGCCAGCCAGTTGCACTATAAAGTAAAATAAGAAAAATTATCTTATTTTTATTTTGTTGTATTTTTTTTGATTTTAGGCTGCTTACTTTGTAAGTGGTTTTTTTGTTGTTAAAAAGATTAAATTTATAGAAGTTTTAGTTATTAACGATAAACTAATATAAATATACTCAAATAACGATAAAAATATATCTTAATAATTAAAATTTTATAAGTATTAATAAGGAGGAAGGTATGGAGCTTTATGGATTAATAAAAACAAGCTTAGATGTTGCTAAGTTAAGAGGAGAGACAATAGCAAATAATATTGCAAATGTTAATACACCAGGATATAAAAGAAAATACGTTACATTTGAAGAAAGTTTATATGAAACAAATAAAAAAAATGCTATTGAAGTTAAAGAAGATAAATCAACAAGTATGAGAGCAGATGGAAATAATGTAGATTTAGAAAGTGAAAAGGTAGATCAAGCTGCAAATACTCTTATGTATAATAGTTTGATAAGCATTACAAACATTAAATTAGCTATGGCTAAAAGTGCAATAAGTGGAAGGTAATAAAAATGAGTATATTCAGTGGAATGAGAATAAGTGCTAGTGGATTAAGTGCTGAAAGATTAAGATTAGATGTAATATCATCAAATATTGCAAATTCAAGAACAACTAGAACTAAAAATGGTGGTGCATATGTAAGAAAGATAGCTGTTTTTTCTGAAAATTATGATAGAAAGTTAGGAATGTTAGGTGTTAAGGCAGTTAAATTAGAAAATGATAAATCACCACTTAAAAAAGTTTATAATCCAAATCATCCTGATGCTGATAAGGATGGATATGTAGAATATCCTAATGTTGATTTATTAGTTGAGATGTCTGATTTAATAACAGCATCTAGATCTTATGAATCTAATGTTGATTCTTTAAATGCACAAAAAAATATGATTTCTAAGGCTTTAGAAATTGGTAAGTAATAGGGGGATAAAATGAATATAGGAGCAGTAGGAGAGTTAAATTCATTAGTGAATAACTTTGATGCACAAAAAGTAGTAGAAACTAAAGAAAATAGTGGAAGTTTTTCTAAAGTGCTAGGAGATGCAATAAATAAAGTAAATGAGCTTCAAGTAAATGCAGATAATAAAGCTGAAGGCTTAATTAAAGGTGAAAATGTTAATATGCATGATGTTATGTTATCAATGCAAGAGGCGCAAATATCAATGCAACTACTTATAGAAACTAGAAACAAGGTTGTTGAAGCCTATCAAGAAATAAATAGAATGCAATTATAAAAGTCTTTAACAAAAGGAAGATAGTATGCAAAATAATTTAATAGATAAAATAAAAGGTTTTTCTAAAAATTTATTAGAAAAAGTTAAAAATTTAAAAGTTGGCACTAAGGTTGCCATAGGTATTGGAATAGTAACATTAATATTAGCAATAATTTTTACTATAAATTATAGTAGGAAAAATAAATATAAAGTATTATTTTCAGGATTAGATTCTGTAGATGCTGCAAATGTCACAAAGTCTTTAGAAGATAAAAAAGTTGATACAAAAATAGAGGGAGATTCAATTCTTGTACCTAAAGATCAAGTAGATAAGTTAAGAATAGAATTATCTCCAAAGATAAGTAATGGGTCAAAGGGATTTGAATTAATGGACAAAGGCTCAAATCTTTCTATGACAGATGAAGAATTCAAAATAGAAAAGACTAGGATGATACAAGGAGAACTGGAAAAAACTATAAAAACATTTCCTGGTGTAAATAATGCAAGAGTACATATAACCCAAGGAGAACAGTCAGTATTTAATGGAAAAGGTAAAGATGGAAAAGCTGCTGTTTATATTTCTTTAAAAGATGGTGGAACGTTAGATAAAAGCCAAATAAAATCCATAATAGCATTAGTTTCAGCTAGTGGAATTAATATTCCTAAAAAAAATGTAGAGGTAATAGATCAAAATATGGACTTATTATCAGAGGGAATATATGATGAGTCAGGAAAAATTGCTAATGTAGCTGGCTTAACAGGAACAAAAAATGCTGAAAAGCAATTAAGTGAGGAATTAAAAAAGAGAGTAAAATCAATGCTTGAACCTATTTTTGGAGAAGGTAAGGTTGAAGTTGGTATAAATGCTACTTTAAATTCTAAAACTGTAGAAAAAAATGAACTTAAATTAGATCCTAAAAAAGTTATTTCATCTTCTACAAAGAGTGAAAATTCAACTACTGATGAAGATACTAAAGGATCACCAGTAGATAACAATATGAATAATACTGCAAATGCAAAATCTCAAGATAATAAATCCAAAGAAGAGTCAATTAAGTATGAAATAGGAAAGAGTGAGACAAAAACATTTGCGCCTCCAGGGGATGTGAAACGTATAACCGCTTCCATTGCAATTGATGGAAATATTACTAATGATGTAATGAGAAATGTAGAAGATATGGTAGAGTCTGCAATTGGTATGGATACAAAAAGAGGAGATAGTATATCTGTTGTTGGAATGAACTTTGCTAAGGGAAAAGTAGATGATATTAATGATGGAAAAGAAAAAAAATTAAATATAACTCCTATGAAGATAGCAATAGCAGTAGTACTTACAATGCTTTTAGTTGGAGGATTTATAATATTTAAGAAAAAAGGTAAGAAAGCGGACATAGAAGATGAGGAAGATATGTCAAAGGAAACAGAATACTTTGCTAATTTATTAAAAACAAAAGAGAGAGAAAGTGAATTAGATAATGATGATTCTGAAGAAAATATTGAAGAAGAAGTTAAAAAGTTAGCCTCAAATAATCCAGATGAAGTAAGTGAATTAATAAAGAGATGGCTAAATGAGTAGAGGAGGTATTAAGTGTACAAGAACGAAGAAAAAAATCAAAAACCATATGATTTTAAAAGTTTAAGCTTAGAAAATATTAGTGGTCCTAAAAAAGCTGCTGTTTTACTTATGACATTAGGTGCTGATATATCCTCTAACATATTAAAAAAATTATCAGATAAGCAAATACAAAAGATAGGTGTAGAGATAGCTAATATAAATAATGTTACAGCTGAAGAAAGAAAAATGATATTAAAGGAATTTTTAAATGAAAGAAAAAGCAAAAATTTCTCTATAGAGGGTGGAATTGAGTATGCAAATTCTTTGTTAAGAGGTGCATTTGATGAAAATAAGGCTAATAAGCTTATGGAAGGTATAAAATATGATGCCTATAATAAAGTATTCACTACAGCAAGAAAATCTGATGCTAAAACAATAAAAGCATGCCTTATAGGAGAAAGCCCACAAACTATTGCAATAATACTTGCTTACATTCAACCAGAAAAGTCTGCTGAAATATTATCTGGATTAGATGAAAACTTGCAAAGGGAAGTTGCACTGAAGCTTGGAACAATTTCTAAAATATCACCTATTGTAATAAGAGCTGTGGACAATGTTTTAACTAAAAAGCTTAATTCTAAGAAAAATGGTAATGTGGATGAATCAACAGGTGTTGATAATCTTCTAAATATACTTCCTAAAGTTGATGGAAAAACAGAAAAGAATATTATTAATTACTTAGAAAATGAAAATAATACATTAGCTAATGAAATTAAAGCTCATATGTTTACTTTTGAAGATATAGTAAACCTTGATAAAATTTCAGTACAAAAGGTATTAAAGTATGTAAATGTAAAAGATTTATCAATAGCATTAAAAGATGCTAATGATAGGATAATAAATATTATATTAGAAAACCAATCTACTAGAGCAGCAGAGGAACTTAAGGAAGAAATTGAATTACTTGGAAAGGTTAAAGTATCACAGGTTGATGATGCTAAGAGAAAAATTGTAAATATAGTTAGAAAACTTGAAAAAGATGGTGTTATAAGTAGTAGAAAAGGGGAGGAAGAAACCCTTGTCTAGATTTACTGGTGTATTAAGAAGTGAAAATGTTGAAGTAAAAGGTAAGGTGATTTTAAAGGAATCTGAAGAAAATGGTTTTTTAAGTGCTGAACAAAAGATTCTTTTAGAAAAAGAAAATATAGAAAATAAAATCATAGAAGCAAAAAAACAATATGAAAATATAATTCTTGAAACAGAAAAGAAAAAAGACAACATAATTAAGGAAGCAAATGAAAAGGTTAAGGCTATTGAGAAAAAGGCATATGAAGAGGGCTACAATCAAGGATTAAAAAATGGCTATGAAGATGGTTATAAGGAAGCTTATGAAGAAAATATAGAAAAAGCTATTTCTGAAAGTGAAAAGATTAAGGAAGATGGATATAATACATTACTTAAAATAAATGAAAGTGTAGCTAAATATATTGAAGAAAAGAAACATGAAATATTAAGCATTTCTATTAAAATTGCAGAACAAGTTCTTAAAGAGAAATTTGAAGAAAGTGATTCTATGAATAAGATGCTTATAAAAATAATTGAAGAATATAGCCTTAAAAAAGACTTGATAATAAAAGTTAATCCTAATTACATAGAAAAATTACAAATAAGTATAGATAAAATGATTAATGAATCAAAATCAAATCAAAAAGTATTTGTTATTCCAGATAATAATATAGAAAAAGGAAATGCACAGATAGACATAGGAAATGGAAAGTTAACTGTAGGACTAGATGTTGTATTAGATAAAGTAAGAAGTGAACTGCTATAGGAGGGTATATGATATCTTTAGACTTTCATAAAGAACTAAGAAAAATTTCAAATATAACTCCATTTATATCAGAAGGGAAGGTAGAAAAAGTAATAGGTCTTACTATTGAAGTATCAGGATTAAAGGCATCTGTTGGTGAACTTTGTACTATCTACAATGTAAGTAATACTCCAATAAACTGTGAAGTTGTTGGATTTAAGGAATCTCAAATAATACTTATGCCTTTAGGAGAGTTAGTTGGAATTGGTCCAGGATGCAAAGTAATAGCAAGTGGGAAGCCTTGTAGTGTTAGGTGTAGTGATAAACTTTTAGGAAAAGTAATTGACCCTTTAGGCAATCCAATAGATGGCAGCAAAATATTAGGGGGAGAACTATGTAGTTTATTTAAGGCTCCACCTGATCCTATGAAAAGAAAGAGAATTAAAAATGTTATGCCAACAGGTATAAAAGCTATTGATGGATTTATTACATGTGGTGAAGGGCAAAGAATTGGTATTTTTGCAGGAAGTGGTGTTGGTAAAAGTACAACTCTTGGAATGATAGCAAGGTCTGCCGAGGCTGAAGTTAATGTTATTGCATTAATAGGAGAAAGAGGTAGAGAAGTTCTGGATTTCATAGAGAGAGATTTAGGGGAAGAAGGAATGAAAAAATCAGTTGTAGTTTGTGCAACATCAGATAAGCCACCTTTAGTTAGATTAAAGGGAGCATTAACTGCAACATCTATTGCAGAATATTTTAGAGATCAAGGTAAAAAAGTAATACTTATGATGGATTCTGTTACAAGGTTTGCAATGGCACAAAGAGAAATTGGATTAGCTATAGGAGAGCCACCAGCACAAAAAGGATATACTCCATCTGTTTTTGCTGAACTGCCAAGATTAATGGAGAGAAGTGGATTATCAGATAAAGGTTCAATAACAGCATTTTATACTGTTTTAGTTGATGGGGATGATTTTAATGAACCTATTGCAGATGCTGTAAGAGGAATATTAGATGGGCATATAGTTTTATCAAGAGATTTAGCTCACAAAAATCATTATCCAGCAATAGATATATCAAATAGTGTAAGTCGTCTTATGAATGATATATGTGATGCTGAACATAAAGCTTTTGCATCTTATGCTAGAGATTTAATAGCTACGTATAAAGAGGCTGAAGATTTAATTAATATAGGAGCCTATGAAAATGGATCAAATCCTAAAATTGATAAATCTATAGAATTTATAGATGACATTAATAACTATTTAAAACAGGGAGTAAATGAAAGTAATACTTTTGATGAAAATATAAGTAATTTAAAAAATATATTTAGATAAGAGGTAATTAGCATTGAACAACTTTAGGTTTAAACTTCAAAAGGTATTGGATATAAAAATTAAAAATGAAGATGAAAGTAAAATTAAATATTCAAAAGTGCAAAATGAAAAAAGGTTTATAGAAAGAAAACTAGAAAATCTTAAAGCTAATTATGAAAAGTATTCAGATAATATAAAGTGTGAGGATACAATTTCAAGAAAAATAGCTTCTAATTATTTATATTCTTTATCAAGGTCAATTGAAGAAACTAATGAAGATTTAAAGGATAAAAATAATTTATTAAAGGAAGTTAAATTAGAACTTTTAAATAGACAAATAGAAAGAAAGTCATTAGAGAAGCTTAAGGAAAATAAGCATAAAGCCTTTGTAAAAGAAGAGGAACATAAGGAACAAATAGCAAATGATGAGTTTGGAATGTATGCATTTTTAAGAAATAGAGCTCAAATTGTTTAGGAGTTAGATTATGAAAATAGACATATTACAAATGAAAGTTAATTATAAAAGTAATGAAATTGAAAAAGATTCGAAAAGTAAAGATGAATTTATATCTATTTTAGATGAAAAAGCTTTAGATAATATAAATATTCTTAATAAGGGTAAACCTGATGAAGATGAAAACATAGATGACAAATTAAATGAAATCCTATCTTTATTATTAAATAAACTTAACATAATTAATGGAACTATTTCACAGGAAGAAGAAAGTAAAAGCATTACTGAAGCTGTTAAAGAAGATTCTAAAAAAGTTATAGATGCCATAAACACAATAAAGAGTTGTTTAAATAATATAAAAGCTAATAAAAGTAATGATTTAAAAAGCATATTTAATGTTAAAAATATTAGTACATATAAACTAGATAAAATAGAAAAGATATTTGAACTAATAGAAAATAGTGATATTAAAAAAATTAGTGAATTAATAAATATAGGTAATAAAAGTATAGAAGATTTTAAAGAAATCTCTAAAAATAAACAAGGCGATATTAGCTTAAATAATTTAAAAGATTATATTTTAAATATTTTTAATGAAGCAAAGGCTAATACTAAATTATTAAATTATAATAAGGATTTAATGGTTAGTAGAAATATAGTTAAAGTTTCCAAAGATGATATGGATATATTAAATTATATAGCATTAGATAAAAATAAATTTAGTAAATATAACAATTTGAATTTAAATACAGAGGAAACTACTAAAGGAAATAATTTAACACCATTAAATCAAAATGGTCATTTAGAAGAAGATAGGGAAATTATAAATAATAAAACCTTTAATAATGTTAATGTAACAAATAATGATTTAAATAACTTGGATTATAAAAAGGAAGATTTGAAAAGCAAAATAGATAATGTTTTAGAAATAAAACCTAATAATAATCTAGATAAAAATGTGGTAAATTCCAATATAACGAGCATAGAAAACAACAATTTAAATAACATATCAAATGATAATAGAACTATTGTTGTTAGGAGAGAATTTATTAAAAATGATGTTGTTAAGGGAATAAATTATCTTAAAAATCATAAGTTAGAAAAAATAAATGTAATTATGAATCCTAAAGAATTAGGAACTATGAAAATAAGTGTTATAAAGACTTTAGATAAAAGTAATTACCTTATTAATGTAACTAATAAAGATACTTTACTTATGATTAAGGATAATTTAAATGAAATAAAAAATCATCTTATTAATATGAAGTTAGATAGTAGAGATGTGAGTGTTGAAGTTAAATTAGGTAACTTTGAAAATAGTTTTAATGAAGATAATAATAGACAATCTAATGAAAATAATAGAGAAGAAAAAAGAGAAAAGACTTTTATTAAAGAAAATGATAGTGAATTAGAGAATACTTTTGTAGAAGATACAAATATCAATTTATTAATATAGGAGAATAAGTATGAAAATAACTAGTGTAAAAGATATAGGTAATAATAGAACTGAAAATGGAACAAAAATAGTTGAAAAAGGAAAAGAAATTAATAAAGAAATATTTCTTAAAATGCTAGTAGGTCAAATGACTAATCAAGATCCATTAAACACTCAAGATCCATCACAATATATTACTCAGTTATCACAATTTTCTTCCTTAGAACAAATGATGAGTTTAAATGATTCTATAAAAAATTTAATAAATATGAATAATGGAATTTTAATTAATAGTTCACTTCAAACAGCATCATCATTAATTGGGAAAAATGTAGAGGTAAATTCTTCAACAGAAAATGGAAGTATTAAAAAATTTGTTGGGGATATAAAAAGTGTGTCTGTGGAAAATAATACAGTATTTTTAGAAGTTTCCTTAGATAATACTAAAGAAATAAAAAAGTTTAAGTATTCTGAATTAGTAAAAGTAAATTCAAGTAAATAACATAAGATTATAGGGAGGATATACAAATGTTAAAATCAATGTATTCTGGAATAAGTGGTATGAAAGCTAATCAAACTAAGATGGATGTAGTAGGAAATAATGTTGCAAATTCAGGGACTACTGCTTTTAAAAAATCTGGAGTTAGGTTTAGTGATGCATTAAATCAAACAATAATATATTCAAGTGCACCAGGAAACAATGTAGGTGGAGTTAATCCTGGACAAGTTGGTATTGGAGTTAAAGTAGCAAGTGTAGAAAAATATATGACTCAAGGTGCTATTCAAACTACAGGAAGACCTACAGATTTAGCAATAGATGGAGATGGATTTTTTGTAATTCAAATGGATAAGAAAAAAGATGTAATTGTTGAAGGATATACTAGAGATGGTTCTTTTTCTTTAGATGCTAACGGAAATTTAGTAACATCTAAAGGATATAAAGTATTAAATACAAAGAATGAACCTATTACAATTCCAAAGGAATATGGGACAACACCTGATGGTGTAAAAAAGAAAGTTGTTTCTTTTAATATTTCAACAGAAGGTAATTTAACATATCTTTTAGAAGATGGAACTAAAGTAGAAAATCTTCAAACACTTAAACTTGCAGTATTTCAAAATGATGCTGGATTAGAAGCTAAAAATGGAAATATTTATTCAGAAACTGCAAACTCAGGAAAGCCTATGTATAACACTGGAGAAAAGTCAGCAAAAATTGGACTTATAAATCAAGGAGCTATAGAGATGGCTAATATTGATTTATCAGAAGAGTTTACAGATATGATAGTTGCAACAAGAGCTTTTCAAGCATCAGGTAAAGTAATAACAACTAGTGATGAATTATTACAAGAAATATTAAATCTTAAAAGATAAATAAGAGGTTAAAGATATGAAAAAACAAGATATATTAACACCTATTGGGATATTACTAGGAATAGGGTTTATGATTTTTGCTATATCTCAAGGATCTGTTGGGATAAATGCATTTTATGATTTTATATCAATAGTTATAACTGTAGGAGGTTCTTTTGCAGCAGTATTAATTACATTTCCATTAGATGATATTAAGTTATTTCTTAGCATGAATTCAAGGTTATTTAAAAATCCTTCTATGTCAAAGATTAAAACAATTGATATGTTTAAAGACTTATCTATAAAGGCAAGAAGAGATGGATTACTTAGTTTAGAAAATGAGATTGAAGGAATTAAGGATGACTTTCTAAAATGTGGTTTAGAATTAGTTATTGATGGAATTGATGACAAATTAATAGAAGAAGTAATGAACAATAAAATAATGGAACTTGAAAATAGATATAATAAAGGAGCTAAAATATTTAAGACATGGGGATCATATGCTCCTGCATTTGGTATGTTAGGTACTCTTATTGGGCTTATTCAGATGCTTGCAAAACTTGATAATCCAGATGTTATAGCAAGTGGAATGGCAAAAGCACTTATTACAACTTTCTATGGTGCTTTATTAGCTAATTTAATATTAAATCCTTTAGGCTTTAACCTACAAAATAAAGCTGAAAAAGAAGCTGAAAATAAAGAAATGATTTTAGTAGGTATTTTATGTATTAAAAATTCTGAAACAACAAGAGTTTTAGAAGAAAAATTAATGAGTTTTTTAACAGAAAAAGAAAAGAAAAAATATATGAATGAAAAAAATAGAAATAAGAAGGTAGAGATGAATGCTGCGTAAAAAAAGAAAGACAGATGATGTTAATTCAAATGGTTGGATGGATACATATGCTGATACAATAACTTTGCTTTTAACATTTTTTATATTATTATATTCCTTTTCCACAACTGATAACAAGAAACTTAGACTTATTGCGGCTGCTTTTGAAAACACAATGTTAGGAAAATCAACTAATCAGGCAACTGGTGGAGGAAATGCTGAAGCAGCAATTAAAACAGAATATGAAAATCTTGTAGATAAAGTAAATGAAATAATAAAGAAAAATGATTTAGAGAAAGTTATTAAAGTTAGAGAAGAAGATTCTGGAGTAGTTCTTCAACTTAGTGATAGCATTTTATTTGATTCAGGAAGAGCAGAACTTAAAAAAGATAGTACTAAAATATTAGATGTAATAAGTAACATAATTCCTAAAATAACTAATGAAATTAGTGTACAAGGTCATACTGATAATGTTCCAATACATAATAGTAAATATGATTCAAACTGGGAGCTATCCACAGCTAGAGCAGTAACTGTTCTTCAATATTTTATTGAAGTGAAAAAAATTAGTCCTAAGAGATTTTCTGCAAATGGCTATGGAGAATATAGGCCATTAGTAGCAAATAGTAATGCTAAAAATAGAGCAGTCAATAGAAGAGTTGATATTGTAATTATGCAACAAAGAAATGTTAAAAAAGTAAGTGCTAATGAATTACAGAAATAAGAGAAGTTAAAAAAGGAGGAATTTAAGAAAATATGGATAAAACAATCATGCAGTATTTAATAAATTGTATTGTATTTATACCAATTGGATTATTATTATTAGTTATTTCTATAAGACTTAGCAAAAAAAACATAAATAAAATAAATTCAGGTATATATGTTCAAGTTATTGAAAAATTTAATTTAAATAAAGATTTAAGTCTCTATTTTATAAAGACAGGTTCCACTGGATGCGTGTTAATAGCCTCAGCACATAATACAGAAAAGATAAAAGAATTAAATGAAGATGAAATGAATGAAGTAATGAGTAAAAAAGCCCAAAAACAAAATTCTATAAATTTATCTAAAATAAACTTTAAAGATATTTTAGATAAAGAGATTATAAAAAGTATTAAGGAAAAATATAATGGATATATTAAATAAAATTATTACAAGTAATGCTCATATGGCACCAATACTTAAAGTGTTTTTTTTAATGACAGCGCTTATGTTCATAACAGCAATAATTTTTATGATGACAAGTTTTGTGAGAGTAATAATTACATTTTCATTTATTAAATCAGCATTAGGTGCTCAGCAAATAATCCCCAATCAAATACTTATTGGACTTGCATTGTGTATAACTATGTTCATAATGACCCCAGTATTTAATGATGTTGTGGATAATTCGGTACAACCATACATAAAAAAAGAAATTAATTTAACAAAGGCAGTGAAAGAGGCAAAAAAACCAATAGTAGGATTTTTATTAAAACAAACAAGAGATAAAGATTTAGAGTTATTTATAAATAATTCACCAAAAAAAATAGTTGTAAAAAATAAAGAAGATTTACCGTTAACAATAATAGTACCCGCATTTGCTATAAGTGAATTAAAAACGGCATTTCAAATAGGATTTATTATTTATATACCATTTTTAGTTATAGATTTAATAGTATCAAGTGTTCTTATGTCTATGGGAATGTTTATGCTTCCACCGGCAATGGTATCCCTTCCATTTAAATTATTATTATTTGTAATGGTTGACGGATGGGGGTTACTGGTGAAATCTTTAATACAAAGTTTTACAGGATAGGAGAAAGGCTATGAGTGAAATGGCAATAATGACAATAGTAAAAAAAGCATTATCAACAGGTATTATGGTAGCAGGTCCTGTTTTGGGAATAGCATTGATTGTAGGATTGATAATAAGTATATTTCAAGCAACAACGCAAATTCAAGAGCAAACTTTAACTTTTGTACCTAAACTTATTGCTATTATATTAGTTTTGATTATAGGTGGTCCATGGATGTTTAATAAACTTATAATGTTAACAAATGAGCTATTTAATATTATAGCTACTATAAATAAGTAATATGTTTATTTATATTTTTATTAGAATAACTGCTTTTTTTATTGCTATTAATATTATATTCCCAAGTGGAACACCAAAGAGTTTTAAGATTTATTTTTCAATATTTTTATCTATAATAATTGGACTTAATGTAGATTCAAATATTGATGTTAAAAATATATTTCAATTAATAAATATAGGATTTTTAGAAACAATTAATGGATTAGTTTTAGGATACATAGTTAATATATGTTTTTATAGTTTAAGGTTAGCAGGAAAACTTATAGATAATCAATTGGGGTTATCTATGGCAAGTATATATGATCCAAATGTTCATAGCAATTCTACAATTATAGAAAATATAATGTATTTTTTAGGATTAGTATTGTTTTTTAGTTTAAACATACATCATATTTTAATAGTATCTATTCAAAAAAGTTTTGAAATAATACCAATTGGTAAATGTATATTAAAAAATAATTTAAGTTATATTTTAAAGATATTTTTAAGCTATTTTAGTTTGGGAATTAAGCTTGCAATACCAATAATAGTTGTTCTTATAATAACAGATTTAATAACTGGAATAATATCAAGAAGTATTTCAGGATTAAATGTAATGATAATAGGAATGCCTTTAAAGATGCTAGTTGGATTAGTATTCTTTTTAAGCATGCTACCATTTATAATAAGTGGAATGCATGAGATGTTTAAAGGGTTAATAGATGTTTTAGATGGAACATTTGGATTTAATATAACTAGTATAATTTTGTTTTAAAAAAGCCTGTGTTTTAGGTTAAAGCCTTATTGAGATTAGATTATAGTTTTAGCTAAAACAAACATTAGTTTAAAAGTTAGTATAAAATTTAAAAATAAAGATTTGGAGGTGAATAATATATCTGAAAAAACCGAAAAAGCCACCCCTAAAAAAAAGAAGGATGAGCGGAAAAAAGGTAATGTTGCAAAAAGTAAGGAAGCTATAAATGCATTAACACTAATAGGTTCTGTAATGTCTATATTTTATATGTCTAATTTTGCAATAGGGGAATTAAAAACATTAATAGCATCATTTTTAAGACTTGATTTTAATACAGATTTTAATAAAGAAATAGTCAAAACATTACTTAATAATGGTATAGTTATTTTTCTTAAAATATTTTTACCAATTGGACTTATTATATTGTGTATCGGAGTTATAGCAAATGTAATGCAAACAGGATTATTATTCACAAAAGAAGCAATAAAACCTAAATTTTCAAAAATAAATCCAATTAACGGATTTAAAAATATGTTCTCGCAAAAAGCTTTTGTTAGCTTATTAAAAAATACACTTTTATTAATAATACTAAGTTATATAGGATATTCTTTTGTTAAAAATAATTATGGAGAAATATTAAGAACAGGAGATATTTATTTTCCAAACCTTATATATGTAATATTTCTAATAGTAAAAAAATTATTTTACATAGCTATATTAATAGCAGTTGTAATTGGAGTTTTAGATTTTGCATACCAATTTTATGATCATAATAAAAAGATGAAAATGAGTAAGCAAGAAATAAAAGATGAATTTAAACAAGCAGAAGGTGACCCACAAGTAAAGGGTCAAATAAAACAAAAGCAAAGGGAAATGGCAAATGCAAGAATGATACAAAGCACAAAAGATGCAACAGTTGTAGTAACAAATCCAACTCATTTATCTATTGCACTTAGATATGATAGGGAGATTGATTCTGCACCAGTAGTACTTGCAAAGGGTGCTGATGTTCTTGCTATGAATATAAGAAAAATAGCTAAAGAAAATGATATACCAATAATAGAAAATAAACCTCTTGCTAGATTTATATATAAAGAAGTAGAGGTTAATGAAGAAGTACCAGAAGAAATGTACTCAGCAGTTGCTGAAGTTTTAGTAGCTGTATACAAGATAAAGAATAGATACAAGAAAAATAGGTAGAGGAACTAAAAAATATGGTAAATATGAGTAAAAAAAATAGATTTGAAATAGCTGTTGGATTTGGAGTTATTGGAATAATTTTAATGATTATAATACCACTACCTCCATTTATATTAGACATGTTATTAGTATTAAATATTAGTTTATCAGTGTTGATTTTATTAATGACACTTTTTTCAACTAATATACTTCAACTATCAATATTTCCAACTATATTATTAATAACAACTCTTTTTAGGCTAGGATTAAATATTTCCTCAACGAGGCTTATTTTAGGAGAAGGTTATGCAGGAAATGTAATTGAATCTTTTGGTAGTTTTGTTGTTAGAGGAAATTATGTTGTTGGAATAATTATTTTCTTAATTATTATAATAATTCAATTTGTAGTTATAACTAATGGTTCAGGTAGAGTTTCAGAAGTATCAGCAAGATTTACATTAGATGCTATGCCAGGGAAACAAATGAGTATTGATGCAGATTTAAATGCAGGTATGATTGATGAAGCTACTGCAAAAAGAAGAAGAAGAGAACTTCAACAAGAGGCAGATTTTTATGGTTCTATGGATGGTGCATCTAAGTTTGTTAAAGGTGATGCCATTGCAGGGATAATTATTACAATAATTAATATTATTGGAGGAATAATTATTGGCGTTGTAATGCTTAATATGGATTTTGTACAAGCAACTCAAACCTATGTAAGACTAACTATAGGGGATGGTCTTGTTAGTCAAATACCAGCATTATTAATATCTACATCAGCAGGTATACTTGTTACTAGAGCTGATAGTGATGAAAGTTTTGCAAGTTTAGCTGGTCAGCAGCTTACATCTATACCAAAAGCAATGATGATGACTGGAATAGTTTTATTTATTTTAGGACTTATGCCGGGGCTGCCAACATTAACGTTTTTTACTTTAGGTGTTGGACTTCTTTTAATTGGATTTGTTTTAAGAAATAATGAAAATAAAGCTAAGGAAGAAGAAAATAAATTAGAAGAAGGAACTGAAGAGCAGGTTGCAGCAAATGATGTTGAGGATGTTACTGAACTTATTAATGTAGAAGTTTTAGAAGTTGAAATAGGATATGGTCTTATTCCTCTTGCAGATGAAAGTAATGGAGGAGATTTACTGCAAAGAATATCCTCAATAAGAAGACAATGTGCAATTGATATGGGAATAATATTACAACCTATTAGGATAAGGGACAATCTTCAATTAGAACCAAATGAGTATTGTATAAAAATAAGAGGTAATAAAGTAGCAACTTATGCATTAATGCCAACAATGATTTTATGTATGGATCCTATGGGGTTAGGATTAGATATAGAAGGAATAAAAGCTGTGGAACCAAGTTTTGGATTAGAGGCTAAATGGATAAGTAGTGATAAGGTTGAAGAAGCAGAACTTAGAGGATATACAATAGTAGATCCATCAACTATATTAGTTACGCATTTATTAGAAATTATAAAAGATAAAGCTTATGAACTTATAGGAAGAGAAGAAGTAAAAGCTATAATGGATGCAACTAAAGAAAAGTATAGTGTAGTTGTAGATGAATTAATACCAGATTTAATGACATTAGGAGAAGTACAAAAGGTATTTCAAAATTTACTTAGAGAAAAAGTTTCAATTAAAGATAGAGTAACTATTTTAGAAACTTTAGCAGATAATGCAGTAAACACTAAAGATATTGAACTTTTAACAGAGTATGTAAGAATGGCATTAAATAAAAGTATTTGTAATGGACTTGTAGATGAAAATAATTATATAACAGTAGCTACATTATCTAGTGATGTTGAAAACTTAATATCAAACAATCTTCAAAAGTCTATGAATGGAACTTATCCAGCAGTAGACCCTGAAAGCACAAATAAAATATTTACAAGTATTAAAGAAATTATAGAAAGTGTAGATTTTTATAATAATATACCAGTAATTTTAGTATCTCCTAAAATAAGAGCTCCCTTTAGAAAACTTGTGGAAATGGTATTTCCTAATGTATCAATATTATCACTTAATGAAATTCCAAATGATATTCAAATAAGGGCAAGTGCAGTAGTAAATATTTAACTAGGAGGTAACTTAAAATGGATAAGGAAAAATACATATTAGAAAATATTAACCTTGTTAGATATATTGCAGCTAAATATAAAAATAATAGTATTGGAATAGAGTATGAAGATTTGGTAAGTTATGGAACTATTGGTCTTTTGGAGGCATTTAATACTTTTGATGATACTAAGGGCTGTAAATTTTCAAGTTATGCTAGTTTAAAAATAAGAGCTTCAATAATAGATGAAATAAGAAGACAATCACCTATATCAAGAAATGATGTTACTAAAATAAATAATTATAATGATGCAGTTTTTAATTTGCAAAATAAATTATTTAGAGAGCCAACTGATATTGAAGTTTCTAAGTATTTAAATATAAATTTAGATGAAATAAAGAAAATTGAAAATAGTATTTATAAAATGAGTATTACCTCTTTAGACAGTATTATTTTTGAAGGAGATACTAATATTAATTTAATTGATACTATAAAAGATGATGAAAAGAAAACTCCATCAAGCATTATTGAAGATGAAGAAAAAATAGAAATTTTAGCAAAGGCTATAGATAGTTTAAAGGAACGATATAAATTAATTTTATCTTTATACTATTATGAAGAACTTACCTTAAAAGAAATAGGAAGAATATTAGAAATATCAGAATCTAGAGTATCTCAATTACATAGTAAGGCAATTGTTAATTTAAGAAATATAATAAAGAAAATGAATTATAACATAAATTAGGAGGACTAATATGCTAAGAGGAATGTATTCATCAATATCTGCTATGCTTAACTTGCAAGCAAAGCAAGAAGTATTAAGTAATAATATAGCAAATATAAAAACAACAGGGTATAAAAGTGAGCGTGTTATATCAAAAGCTTTTGATGATATGGTATTAAGCAATAAAGATAGATATGTAAATGGAAAAGGTAGAAGACAAAATTTAGGAACTTTAAATCCTGGAGTTAGAGTTGATAATATAAATACTGATTACTCTCAAGGATTAATTGTTGAAACAAATAATGATACAGATTTTTCAATAGAGGGAAAAGGTTTTTTTACTATAAGAGATGAAAAGGGAAATACAAAATATTCTAGAGATGGTGGCTTTAGAATAGATAGGGATGGATATTTAGTTAATAGTTCAGGATATCAAGTTATTGGAATAAATCAAAATAATAATAATGTAGAACCAATAAGGGTTGGAAACGCTAAAATAACAATGGATAAAAATAATAATATTTTATTAGATTCAAAGATAAGTTATAAGTTTAATATAGTAGATTTTAAAGATTATAAAACTTTAAGAAAAGCTGGACAAAACTTAATAGAAGGTGAAAATCCAATTAAAGGCACTAATTATAAAATACAAAATTGTCATAAAGAAAGATCAAATGTTGATATTATTGATGCTACAACATCATTAATGAGCAATTTAAGAGCTTTTGAAGCAAATCAAAAAGTAGTTCAAATAATGGATTCTACCTTAAGTAAAATAGCTAATGAAATAGGAAATGTTAGGTAGGTGAATTTATATGTTTGATATAATTAATATTGCTAGAAATGGTATGGGAGCTACTCAAGATAATATAGATATAATATCCAATAATATTGTAAATGTTAATACTGTAGGTTATAAAAGGTTAGATACTAAATTTGAAGATTTAATTAGAAAAAGTATGAAAGGAGATTCCTTTCCTATAAATGATAAAAAGACAAACATAGGAACAGGCTCTAGGGCAACTGAAGGAGTTAGATGTTTTAATCAAGGTAGTTTAATTAAAACTGATAAAAATAGCAATTTAGCTATAGACGGAAAAGGTTTATTTAGGGTAATTAAAAATGATAATACATATGCTTATACTAGAAATGGACAATTTAATGTAGATTCTAGTGGGAAATTAGTAGATAGCAATGGAAACATATTAGATATGCAGTTTATCGGAAATAATAATTATTCTAATATAGGGCTTAAAGATAATAATTTTATTATTAATGAATTAGGAGAAGTATTTGTTAATGATAAAAAGGTTGCAAATATTAATACATATAAATCTGATGGAAATATGGATTTTTTATCAATTGGTGATAATTTATATTATCCTAAAAAAGGAACAAAAATAAGCATAGAGAAAAATCGTAATATTATGCAGGGATATACTGAAATGTCAAATGTTAATTTAGTAGAGGAAATGACTGATTTAATGACAACTCAAAGAGCATTTCAATTAACTAGTAAAAGTTTTAAGGTAGCAGATGACATGTGGTCTATGATAAATAACTTACAATCAAGATAAGAAAGAGGATAAAATATGAATGATGTACGATTATATGATTTTAAGAAAAGTGAAAAGTTTTCTATAGAAAATATAAGACATCTAGTAATGATGAGCGAAGAATTTTGCAAAACTTCAAACTTACAAATAAGCTATGAAACAAAAAAAGAAGGATTTAAGTTTCAGTTAGAAACAAGTAATCAAGTTAGTTATGATGATTTTTTAGAAATGACAAAAAAGGATGATATTATAATTGAATATAATATTGATTCTAATGTTCAAAATTTAACTTTATTTATAGATAAAAGTGTTGTACTTAGTTTAGTAGATTTGCTTCTAGGTGGAAGTGGTATAGTTAATAATACTGATAGAGAACCTACAAGTATAGATTTAGAACTTATAAGATATTTATTACAAGGTTTATTACAAAGAATATATTTACCATATGAATATAATAATGTAGAAATAACAAATATATATACAACTCCAGCTCAATATCAAAGACTTACAGGTAAAGATATTGTATTTGAATCAATAATTGGAGCGATAGTTAATAATAAAAATATTGGTAAAATGAAATTTTGTACACCTTATAAAAGTATGGAATCTGTTATAAATACTTTAGTAAATATAAATGTTACTTCAGAAGAAGAAGAAAATTTAAATGATATTTTTTCTAATGAAATTTTTGAATATGTAAAAAATGTTAATATGGATATACAGGCTAAACTTGGAACTATAAATATAAATATAAGTGATTTATTAAAGCTTCAAGAAGGGGATGTGGTTCTTTTAAATCAACAAATTAATGATGATATTATAGTCAGTATAGGTGGAGCAGATACATATAAAGCAAAGTCTGGAATAGTGGGATCTAAAAAAGGTGTTCAAATAACTGATATTATTAGTAGGGAGAGATAAAATATGATAGATAATATAGCTAGAATATTAGATATACCGATAGAAATAACTGCAGTATTAGGAAGAACAAAAATGTCATTAAATGAGGTTTTGTCCCTTGGAAAAGGATCTATAATTGAATTAGATACTTTAGAAGATGCAGAGGTAGAAATACTTGCAAATGGTAAAAAAATAGCATATGGAAAAGTTGTAGTTTCTAAACAAAACTTTGGAATTAGAATAACTAAAGTTTTAGATTCAGAAAACTTAGTTAAAACATTAAAATAAATCATAAATAATTTTTAAGAGCTATACATAATTAGTAATTTATTGAATAATTAAGGAAGATATGTCTATAATTTAGATATATCTTTTTTTATACATATTATTAAAAATGATAAGGGGTTTTATTATGAGGACAAGCTTAAAATTTGAAAATAAGTTAACAATGATTGCACAAATGACAAATGATTCAAGGTTTCAAGTTTTAGAATATGATGAATTAAAAGGAGCGACTGAAGTAGACACAGCTTTTGATTTAAATACAATTAATAAATCTGGAATTAAGCTTAAGCAAATAAGAATATTATTAGATGATAGTAAAGTTAAAATAGAAAGTGGAGCCTTAAGTTATATGAAAGGTGATATTGACATAATTAATAAAACGGGAGGAGTTCTTGGATTATCTAAAAAATTTATTTCAAGTAAATTAACAGGTGAAGAAATGTTTAAACCTATTTATTCAGGTAAAGGAGAAATATTTTTAGAACCTTCATTTAAACATTATGCCCTTATCGAGCTTGAAGATGATTGGATAGTTGTTGATGATGGTCTTTTTTTAGCTTGTGAGGAAGGAGTTGAACTTTCTCCAATTAGTCAAAAAAATATTTCATCAATGCTTTTTGGAAAGGAAGGATTATTCCAAACTAAAATATATGGATCTGGAATAGTTGCATTAGAACTTCCTGTTCCAGAAGATGAGATTTTTAGATGTAAGTTAAATAATGATACATTAAAAGTTGATGGAAGTTTTGCAATACTTAGAAGTGGAGATATTGAATTTTCAGTTGAAAAGTCAGCTACAACAATAATTGGAAGCACAACAAGTGGAGAAGGACTTCTTAATGTTTATAGAGGAACTGGTGATGTATGGCTTGTTCCAACTAAAGTGATATATGATAAAATGAGAGAACTTAATGTGAAGGAAAATTTTAAAGATGAAGATTTTAATGAAAAGTAATGAATGTTACAGTTGTATGATAAACAAATGAATTAATAAAGTAAAAATGATATAATGTTAATAGAATATATCATGGAGGATTTTATTATGAACTCAGTTAATTCAAAGATAAAGAGCAAAGAAATGGATGTTCTTTTTGAAGCTATTTTAAAATTAGAAAATAAAGAGGAGTGCTATAAGTTTTTTGAGGATGTTGCAACAATAACAGAAGTTAAGGCTCTAGCTCAAAGAATGTATGTAGCTAGACTTTTAAAGGAAAAGAAAACATATACTGAGATTGCTGAGATTACAGGAGCAAGTACGGCTACAATAAGCAGAGTTAATAGATGTTTAAATTATGGAAGTGATGGATATAATCTTGTTTTAGACAGGATTAACCTTTAAAAGTTGTCAATAAATAAATAAAATATTATACTATATAGTAGTTGAAAAAGTTAGAATTTTAAATGTAAAACGAAATAGAAGAAAGAGGTAAAATTTTATGGGTAGAATGTTTGGAACTGATGGAGTAAGAGGAGTTGCAAATACTGAACTTACAGCAGAACTTGCATATAATCTTGGAAGAGCAGGAGCATATGTATTAACAGAAGCAGCTCATAAGCCAAAGATATTAGTTGCAAAGGATACAAGAATATCAGGAGATATGTTAGAAGCTGCTTTAGTTGCAGGTATATTATCAGTTGGAGCAGAAGCTGTTATTTTAGGAGTTATACCAACTCCAGCAGTAGCGCATTTAACTAGACAATATGGAGCTGATGCAGGAGTTATGATTTCAGCATCACATAATCCTGTAGAATATAATGGAATAAAATTCTTTAATAGTAAGGGATACAAACTTTCAGACGAATTAGAAGATGAAATACAAAGAGTAATAGAAACAAATTTTGAAGGTGTTCCAAGTCCAACAGGAATTTCACTTGGAAGAGAGATAGTTGAAGTTTCTGCATTAGATGATTATATTGAGTTTGCAAAAAGTACTATATCATCAAGTTTAAAAGGTATGAAAATAGCTTTAGATTGTGCAAATGGAGCATCTTATAAGGCATCAGTTAAAGCATTTAGAGATTTAGGGGCTGATGTATATGTTATAAACGATAATCCAGATGGTACTAATATTAATGAAAATTGTGGATCAACTCATCCAGAAGAATTAATGGATTATGTAGTTAAAAAAGGTTGTGATTTAGGTTTCGCCTTTGATGGAGATGCAGATAGATGTTTAGCTGTAGATGAAAAAGGTAACTTAATAAATGGAGATTTTATATTAACATTATGTGCAAAACATCTTAAAGATATTGGAAGATTAAAAGATGATACTTTAGTTGTTACAGTAATGAGTAATTTAGGATTAAATATTGCTTGTGAAAAGCTTGGAATTAAAACTTTAAAAACTAAAGTTGGAGATAGATATGTTTTAGAAGAAATGAGAAATGGTGGTTATGTTCTAGGGGGAGAGCAATCAGGACATATAATCTTCTTAGAATGTAATTCAACAGGGGACGGATTAGTTACAGCACTTCAAGTTGCATCAATAGTTAAGAGAAATAACAAGCCATTAAGTGAATTATGTTCAATAATGAAAGAACTTCCACAGGTTTTAGTAAATGCTAAAGTTCCTAATGAAATGAAGGATATTTATTTAAAGGATAAAGAAATAATAGAAGAAATAAAAAGAATGGAAAAATTAATGGATGGAAAAGGAAGAGTTTTAATAAGACCTTCAGGTACAGAGCCATTAGTTAGAGTTATGCTAGAGGGAGAAGATCAAGAAGAAATTGATAAATTAGCTCATAATTTAGCAAATATGATATTAGAAAAATGTAAGTAATTTTTTATAATAAGGACTACTAATAAGTGAAATAATCATTTGTTATTAGTCTTTTTTTGTGTGAAAATATAATAAAAAATTATTTTTTGTAAATAAAATCAATTTAATTACATTTAATTCATTTTTATTGATTTTAATTACAGCTATAAGATAAATGCAGGTAAACAAAGATAAAGTGAGATAAACCTTATTAAATTATATGGATTAGGCTTGAATTAATTACAAAATTTAACTAAAGAGTTAAAATAAAAAAGGTTGATTTTTTTGAAAATTAATTAAGGCTACTATAAATTTAAGAGGTGAAACAAATGAAAAGAAGCAATATATCATTAAGACAGGAAGTTTTTAGAGATGATGCATTAATGATTATTGATTGGTTAAATGATTTTGAAATTACTAGATATTTAAATGAAGATAGTCAAATTTGTACACATATTAAAAATATAATTGAAAATTCTAATAACCCAGTTCTTACACCTATTTTTAATCAAAATGGAAGTTTTTTTATGATTGATAAGAAAGAAGAACCAATAGGCTTTTTAAAATTAGTTCCCAAAAGAGATAAAGCAGAGATAGTAATTGCAATAGGAAATAAGGATGAATGGGGAAAGGGAATAGGTCCTAATGTAGTTTTACAAGGATTAAAAACTGCATTTTTTGACTGGAGAGTTAATGAAGTTATAGCAAAGGTTAAATATGATAACAACAGATCAAGAAGGGTTTTTGAGAAAATTGGATTTGAAATGGATAAAAATTTATCTAATGAGGTTCAATATAATTTAACTATGATGGATTTTTTTAAACAAATAGCTTAGGTAAAACTAAGATTTATAAAAATGGTATTATAAAAAAATAAAAAACTCTCTGAGTAATTCAGAGAGTTTTTTTATATTAAGCATTTATTGGTTTAAAACTTATGTAGTTTGGATTAATCATTTTAATAATTCTTTCTGTTGGTATTAATTTTACTATAACCATACAAATAACCATTTCAGCACCAACTAATGGTAGATTTACCATTAATGAATATAAAACAGCTCCCATTCCAGCTGGAGCATAAGATCCAAAGAATACAACTCCTGAAATGAAGTGACATAAGAATTTAGTGAAAAAAGCAACAAATATTCCAAGCAATCTTTTATTTCTAAAGACTTTTAAACCAGCTAGTCCCATTGCTAATGATGGAAGTGGATAGTCAAATAACATTTGTACTGGGTGGATTATAAATGGGTCTGTTAATAAATTTATTAATCCATATAAAAATCCAGTTAAAAATCCAACTTCTTTTCCATAAGCAAATGCAATTATTAATATAGGAACCATACAACCTAAAGTAATGCTACCTCCTTGAGGGAATCTATAAAGTCTAAATACATTAAGTATAGTTGCAAGAGCTAGTGCAATTCCAATATGAGTTATAATTCTAGCATTAAGTTTAATCTTTTTAAACTTAAATATAGCGATAAATATAGCTAAACAAGCAATTATTGTAAGTATTACCATAGGATCCTTGATAATAGTTTCAAATTTTTCTGGAAGATTAGTATATAGTTTACTAAATCTTTCACCCCAGTCTTTAAAAAATTCCATAAAAAAAACCTCCTATATTGTGCTAGAAGGACGCATGAAAACTTAATTGCTTTCCTACGCTGGTATTAACCAGATCAGGTTAAAGGGTTAATGCTTACAAAGCATCTCTCAGCCAATTTGGCACCCCTAGCACATTTATAAATTAATATTTTATATTATATAATATATTTTAGTATTAATATATTAAAGTGTCAATAAATTGATATTATTTATATAGTAATTATAGAATTAGAATTATGAATAAATAAGAGTTTTAAAGGAGATGATAAAATGAATGTTTTTGATTTAACTCATTTTATAGAGGATAGAATGAGTGCCTATTCAGAAGAAGAAAAAGCAAAAATAACTACTTTATCAACTATAAAAGAAAATGGATATAATGTATTAAAAATTAAGCTAACAACTCATACAGGAACTCATATAGATTTACCAAAACATATATTTGAGGATGGGGTTGGATTAGATGAAGTTAATATAGAAAAATTTATAGGTAGGGCTATTATTATTGATTGCAGAAATGTAAAAATTATAGATAAAGAGTTTTTGATTAATTATATAAAAGAAATAGAAAATGCAGAATATTTAATATTGAAAACAGGATGGGAAAAATATTGGAATAAAAATGAATATTTTAGTGAATATCCTATATTAAGTGTTGAAGGAGCAAATTTCCTAGGAAATATTGAAAGTTTATGTGGAATTGGGGTAGATTGTATATCAGTAGATGGAGAAAATAACGAAGAACTAATAAATCATAAAATATTATTATCTAAAGGGAAGATAATAATAGAAAATTTATGTTCACTAAATAAAATAAATTCTAAGTTTAAAATAATATTATCACCATTAAAATTAAAAAGCGCGGATGGGTCACCAACAAGAGTATATGGAATTGTAGAATAAAAAAAAGATAGTTTAAAAAACTATCTTTTTTATGGTTGCGGGAGCAGGACTTGAACCTACGACCTTCGGGTTATGAGCCCGACGAGCTACCAACTGCTCCATCCCGCGATATTATGTTTTGCTATGAGTTAACTATACTCTTAATAAATATTTTTGTCAACTTATTAATAAGATAAAGATAAATTATATTTTTATGAAACTACTTCATTATAATGTGATTTTATATTTTTGTTAACCTTATATTAGTCTTTTTATATATTAGTAATAAGGGATTAACTTTAAGATGAATAAGGAGGGTAACTATGAAGATTAAGATCACACCAAGTGAAGAAAGACAGTTTTTAAATGGAGATGGTAAAGAAGTATGTGATAGATTAGTAGTTTGCAATTGTAACAATAGATGTAATTGTAATTCAACCAAATGCTGCTTTTTATTGAGATTTGATATAGATAAAAATTTTTCATGTATTGATAGAAATTTAATTAGACTATATTTATTTTTTGATAATTTAAGATTTGTAAGAAGTATACTAATTAAATTATGTGTAAGAATTTTAGATGAAAGGAAAACCATTATAGTTGATAGGTGTGTTACAAGTAGAATAAATGAATTTGACGAAGGAAGATATATATCTATAGATTTATCAGAAATGTTTAGGGATATTTGTGTCGATAGAATTGATGAAATATTAATAGATGTGTCAGCAGATAGTAATGGACTTGCAATATTTAGATCTAGCAATACTCGTTGCAAACCTTTTTTATATCTAAGAGATTTATGTTCAGCTGTTGGTCCAACAGGAGCAACCGGAGCAACCGGAGTAACAGGAGCAACAGGAGCAACTGGTACAACTGGAGTAACCGGAGCAACAGGAGTAACCGGAGTAACAGGGCCAACCGGAGCAACAGGAGCAACTGGTACAACTGGAGTAACCGGAGCAACAGGAGTAACCGGAGTAACAGGGCCAACCGGAGCAACAGGAGTAACAGGACCAACCGGACCAACAGGAGTAACAGGAGCAACCGGAGTAACAGGACCAACCGGAGTAACAGGGCCAACCGGAGCAACAGGAGTAACAGGACCAACAGGAGTAACGGGACCAACAGGAGCAACCGGATCAACAGGAGCAACAGGGGTAACAGGATCAACCGGAGCAACTGGTCCAACAGGATCAACCGGAGCAACCGGAGTAACGGGACCAACCGGTCCAACAGGGGCAAATGATCCTTCTGAATTTGCTTCTTATGTTAAGAGAAGTAGTATTGAACAGATAAATGGAAGATTACAACTTTTTAATGATATAGCAGTTAATAATTCTTCAATTATAACTAATACAAATGATACTTTAACTGTAATGGAAGAAGGAGATTATAGAATAACATTTAGTATAATTATTCCTAGATGTTCAGCACTTTCTTCATTAATAATAAATGGAATAGGAGAAGGAAATATTGTTCCTTTATTTGGATGTATAAGCTTTCCATATACTGCCGTATTTGATAGGATTGTGAGATTAGAAGCTGGAACAGTAATATATGTTACTATGAATAATCAAGTAAATTTAGTGCTTCCAGTGGCTGGAGAAAATATAGCTTATTTTTCAATTATTAAAATTGCATAAAGTTATTTTAGTTAATTTAATATAAAAGTAAAAGAGTGCCGAATTTTTGTCGACACTCTTTTCTTATATAAGTAGAGTTTTTTACTAAAATATTAAGCGGTAATTTCATCTTGAGAAAATTGGCTATTATAAAGATCTGCATAAAAACCATCTTTTTCAAGTAGTTCATCATGAGTACCTTGTTCTATAACAGTACCATGATTCATAACTAATATTAAATCAGCATCCTTAATTGTTGAAAGTCTATGGGCAATGACAAAATTTGTTCTACCTTTCATAAGTCTTGTCATAGCATTTTGAATATAAGTTTCTGTTCTTGTATCAACTGAACTTGTTGCTTCATCCAATATTAATACCTTTGGATTAGCAAGTATTGCCCTAGCTATAGTTAATAATTGTTTTTGTCCTTGAGATATATTTGAAGCTTCTTCGTTTAATATTGTGTCATAGCCATTAGGTAATGTTCTTATGAAGTGATCTGCATGTGCAGCTTTTGCAGCTCTAACAATTTCTTCAAAGGTAGCATCATCTTTACCATAACCAATATTATCTTTAATGCTTCCATTAAATAACCAAGTATCTTGAAGTACCATACCAAACATGCTTCTTAAATATCCACGACTAAATTTTGTTATATCAACTCCATCAAATGTTATTTCTCCACCATTTAATTCATAAAATCTCATCATAAGATTTATTAAAGTTGTTTTACCAGCACCTGTTGGACCAACAATTGCAATTGTTTGACCTTCCTTAGCAGATACTTGCATATCTTTCATTAATATTTGATCTTTGTCATAACCAAATTTAACATGTTTAAAATCAACATTTCCCTTAGGGTTATCAAGAGTTAAAGGGTTAATAGGATCACTAACTACTTCTTCTTCATTTAATATTTCGAATACTCTTTCTGCTGAAGCCATTGTTGATTGAAGAATATTTGCAATATTGGCAGTTTGATTAATCATCTGAGTAAACTGTCTTGAGTATTGAATAAATGATTGTATATATCCAACGCTTAATTTATTTTTTGTAACTAATATACCACCAACAACAGCAATAATTACATAGCCTATATTATTTATTAAATTCATTAAAGGCATAATTAAACCTGACATAAATTGTGCCTTCCAGGATGAATTATATAATTTATCATTGATTTCATCAAACTCTTTAATAGCTTTCTTTTCATGTCCAAAAGCTTTAACTACAGTATGACCAGTATAAACTTCTTCAACGTGTCCATTAAGCTTACCAAGTTCCCTTTGTTGAGCTGTAAAGAACTTTTGTGATTTACCAATTATAGGTCTAGTTGCAATAACACATATGGGAAGAGTTAAAATACATATTAATGTTAGCAATGGACTTATTGTAAGCATCATAATTGTAATACCAATCATTGAAATTACAGCTGTAATTAATTGAGTTAAACTTTGTTGAAGAGTACTACTTATATTATCAACATCATTTGTAACTCTACTTAATATATCACCCTTTGAATTAGAGTCGAAATATTTCATTGGAAGTCTATTTAATTTTTCATCAACATCACGTCTCATATCCCTTACAGTATTTTGAGCAACTCCAGCCATTATATATTGTTGTAAATACATGAATGTAGCACTTAATACATAAAAGAATAAAAGTAATAAGATGTAATGTGTTAATTTGGAAAAATCAATTGAAGCTCCAGGAATCCCTTTAAATTTAGCGATCATACCCTCAAGTATTACGTTAATAGTTTCTCCAAGTAATTTTGGACTAAATACAGTAAATGCTGTACTTATTATAGCCATAAAGATTACAACAATTAATTTAATTCTATGTGGTTTTAAATATTTTAAAAGTCTTATGCTTGTACCTTTGAAGTTCTTGGCTTTTTCACCGCCCATTACAACTCCATGTCCACCGCGATTTCCACCCATAAAACCATTATTTTTTTTATTATTTTTATCTATGCTCATTTGAAAGTTCCTCCTCTGAAAGTTGTGATGAGGCAATTTCTTGATAAATTGCACAGTTTTTAAGTAATTCTTTGTGAGTACCAATGCCAACAATGTTACCTTCATCTAAAACTAATATTCTATCAGCATCCATTATTGTACTTACTCTTTGAGCTACTATAATAACAGCAGAGTTTTTAGTTTCACTTTTTAAGGCAGCTCTAAGTTTTGCATCTGTTTTAAAATCTAGTGCAGAAAAACTATCATCAAAAAGATAAATTTCAGGTTTTCTAACTAAAGCACGAGCTATAGCAAGTCTTTGCTTTTGACCACCTGAGAAGTTTTTACCATTTTGTTCAACTATTGATTCAAATCCATTTTCTTTTTCAGTTATAAATTCATAGGATTGAGCTATTTTTGCTGCATGAATTAATTCATCTTCTGTTGCATCTTCTTTACCATATCTTAAGTTTTCACCAATTGTTCCAGAAAAAAGTACAGCTTTTTGAGGAACAAAACCAATTTTATTTCTAAGATTCTCTTGAGAAATATTTTTTATATTAACTCCATCTACTAATATTTCACCCTTTGAAACATCATAAAATCTTGTTATAAGATTTAATATAGTAGATTTTCCAGATCCTGTACCACCAATAATTGCAGTAGTTTCACCTGGATTAGTTTTGAAAGAAATGTTATTTAATGCTGGGTTTTCAGCACCAGGATAGAAGTAAGATACATTTTTAAATTCAACATATCCTTTTTCATTATTTTCATTTATTAAATTATTAGAATCATTAATACTAGGTTCCATATTTAAAACTTCATTTATTCTTTCAGCAGAAGCAGAAGCTCTAGGTATCATTATAAATAACATACTTACCATTATAAGTGAGAACATTATTTGCATTACATATTGTAAGAATGCCATAAGATTACCAACTTCCATAACACCGCTGTTTATTCTATTTGCACCAAACCAAAGTATTGCAACAGAAGTTAAATTTAATATAAGCATTAATAATGGCATTAATAATGCAGTTATTTTATTTACTTTTATTGCATTATTAGTAAAATCATCATTTGCTTCATCAAATCTTTTCTTTTCAAAAGATTGTTTATTAAAAGCTCTTATAACTCTTATACCAGTAAGATTTTCTCTTAAAATTCTATTTATTTTATCAAGTTTAACTTGCATTGCCTTAAACATTGGCATACCTTTTTTTCCTATTACAAATATGGTAATAATAACAATAGGCATTGAAACTAAAAGTATTAGTGAAAGTTTCTTATTAACTGAAATTGCCATTATAATACCACCAATACATGTAAGTGGGGCAGTTACCATCATTCTTAGAATCATAATAACAACTTGTTGAATTTGATTAACATCATTTGTAGTTCTAGTAATTAATGATGCAGTACCAATTGTATCAATTTCATTTAGTGAAAAAGTTTCAGCTCTAGTAAATATTTTTCTTCTTAAATCTCTACCAAGCCCCATTGAAACTTTAGATGAAATAAAGCTGGCAAAAATTGTACATATACTTCCTATGAAAGCTACACAAATCATAATGCCACCAATTTTTAGTATATAATTAACATCTCCTTTAATTATACCTGTATCAACTATTTCAGATAGTAATGTTGGAAGATATAATTGAGCCATAGTTTGGATAAACAATAGTATTAGTATAAATATTAATTGTTTACTATAAGGCTTTAAATGTTTAAATAATTTCAACATATAAATCTCACTCCTTAAGTAATATTTTGTGTCTTTTCTTTATGATTTTTTAAGTTGTTTTTTACCTTATTTAATAGCTCCTTTAAAGAGTCTATTTCTTTTTCTGTAAAGTTGTCTAAGCAAACATTATCAATATCAGTTACTATAGCTTTAAGTTCAACACAAGCATGTATTCCTTTTTCAGTTAAATGTATTCTTGAAATTCTTTGATCATTTTCATCAGAAGTCCTTTTTATAAAACCTGATTTTTCTAACCTTTTAATCATTACAGTTATAGTAGCAGGTTTTAAATTTAACTTCTTTGCTAACTCTTTTTGACTTAAGCCATCATTATCATATAAGGCATATAAAAGAGGGGGTTGTCCTGGATATAAACCTTCTTTTTCTAAGGTTTTATGGCTTAATGAAAAATGTAATCTTATTACTTCCCCTAATAGTTTATGGAAAGAAAAATCAATCTTATTACTCATATGCTACTCCTTTCTAAATTAATTAGTCGTCTAATTATTTTAATATTGTAGTACTATTTTTAATAAAAAACAAGTAGCAAATTTCTTAATTTTATTTTATTATTTTTTATATTAGACAATGTAAAAGTTTATATGTTAAAAAAAGTTTTTATGATTTAAATAACAAAAATATTTATAAAGGATGATAGAAATAAATGAATTATGTTTATATTATAAAGTGCAAGGATAACTCATTATATACAGGTTGGACTAATAATTTAGAAGAAAGATTTAAGGCACATTCAGAAGGCAGAGGTGCAAAGTATACTAAAGGGAGAGGACCACTAGAATTAGTTTATTTTGAAGAGTATGAAAATAAAGTTGATGCAATGAAAAGAGAGTGGAAAATTAAAAAGCTAAATAAAAAAGACAAACTTAAGTTAATTGATAATTTTAATAAAAAAGGGAAAAAGTGATGCAATTTGTATCAAAATATCAAATGAAAAGTATTTTAATTATGTAGACAAAGAAAAAAATTATGATAAAATAATCATAGGTATAAAATTTCATAAAAAAGGAAGTGAGTATTATAGAAATAAATTTTTAAAAAAATAAAAAGCGCCAGAACTTAAGTAAGTTATTCTAATGAAATGAAAGCTTTTGAGGAAACTTAAAAAGAAAGCTATTGCATTATTTTTGAGTAAGTTTGCCTAGCCAAATCGAAGATTTGGAGGGATTTTAAAAGGAAACTTAAAAAGAAAGCTATTGCATTCTTTTTGAGTAAGTTCGTCTAGCCAAATCGAAGATTTGGAGACTCACTTAAGTTGACGAGGTTGGGAGTTATCGAAACTTTTCGGCGGGTGCCCCACGGTATCGCACTACCGTTAACAGCTAGCAAAACTATGAAGCAATTTATAGGACAAATCTAGCTTGGTGTTAAAACCTTCAATTTAAGGTTTTTGTAGTCCTAGGATTATTATGCCTATTTTTAATTTAGCTAGGATAAAACTTTAATGAAGATGAAAATTAAATATTTATATATGGAAGGAAGATTTTTATGTGCGGAATAGTAGGATATGTTGGTAGAGGACAAGCAACGAAATTTTTAGTAGAAGGATTATCAAAGCTTGAATACAGAGGATATGATTCAGCTGGAGTAGCAGTTATAGAAAATGGCAAAATTCAAGTTAGAAAGCAAAAAGGACGTCTTGCTAATTTAGAAGAAAGCTTAGAGAAAACTCCTATGAGAGGAAGTATTGGAATTGGACATACTAGATGGGCAACACATGGAGAACCATCAAATGTTAATTCTCATCCACATTTAAGTTCAAAGGGAGATATTGCTGTTGTTCATAATGGTATTATTGAAAATTATATTGAACTTAGAGAGTTTTTAAAAGGTAAGGGATGTAAATTTATTTCAGAAACAGATACTGAGGTTATACCAAACCTTATAGAATACTACTATGAAGGAGACTTATTTAAAGCAGTAGTTAAAGCTTCAAAGGAATTACAGGGAAGTTTTGCAATAGGTGTTATTTCAAATAATGAACCTGATAAACTTGTAGCTGTAAGAAAGGATAGTCCATTAATCGTTGGATTAAAAGAAGATGAAAACTTTATTGCATCAGATATACCAGCAGTTTTAAATTATACTAAAGATGTTTATCTTTTAGAAGATAATGAATTTGTTGTTATTACAGAAGATGGTGTGAAACTTCTTGATGAAAATGGAAATAAGATAGATAAGGAAGTATTTAAAGTAACATGGAATGCAGATGCTGCTGAAAAAGGTGGATTTGATTCATTTATGTTAAAGGAAATTCATGAGCAACCAAGAGCCATTAAGGATACTATGACTTCTAGAGTATCAATGGAACATGGTATTTCTTTTGATGATTTTAAAATATCAAAAGAAGAATTAGAAAACATTGATAGAATTTATATGGTAGCTTGTGGAACTGCATATCATGCATGTCTTATGGGAAAAGCTTCAATAGAAAAGTTAGCTAGAATACCAGTAGAAGTTGATATAGCATCAGAATTTAGATATAGAGATCCAATAGTTACAAATAAATCACTTGTAATTGTTCTAAGTCAATCAGGAGAAACAGCTGATACTTTAGCAGTTCTTAGAGATTGCAACAGAATGGGAGCTAGAACTTTAGCAGTTACAAATGTTGTAGGAAGTACAATCTCAAGAGAAGCAAATCATGTTATATATACTATGGCAGGACCTGAAATATCAGTAGCTTCAACAAAAGCATACACTACACAAGTTGTTGTTATGCATACAATAGCAATTTATTTTGGAGAACTACTTGGAAAGATAAATAAAGAAGAAATAAATACATTAAAGAAGGAATTATTATTAATTCCTGAAAAAGTTGAAGAGGTATTAAAAGATACAGAAAGCGTTAAAGAAATTGCAAAAGAAATAAAAGATGAAGATGATATATTCTTCTTAGGAAGAGGAATGGATTTTGCTCTTGCATTAGAGGGATCATTAAAATTAAAAGAAATATCATATATTCACTCAGAAGCTTATGCTGGAGGAGAATTAAAACACGGACCAATTGCTTTAATAGAAAATGGTACTAAGGTTGTTTCAATTCTTACTCAAAAGAACCTAATTGATAAAATGATTAGCAACGTTGTTGAGATAAAATCAAGAGGAGCAATTAATTTTGGAATAACTTTTAGATGTATGGAAAAGGCTCAAGAAGTTTTAGATAGAGTATTATTTATTCCTGAAACTATCGATATGTTTGCTCCAATTCTTGCAGCTATACAATTACAATTATTAGCTTATTATGTTGCAAGCCTTAAAGGGTTTGATATAGATAAGCCAAGAAATTTAGCAAAGTCAGTAACAGTTGAATAAAATCTAAAATTTAGTGGTATAATAGAATTATTATATAGTAAAAATTGCCATATAGGTTAGGAGATGTTTTTTGTGAGAGAAAAATTGATGAAGCTTATAAATGAGTATAAAGAAACAGGTGAAAGTCTTAATAGTGGGTTAGAATGGATGCCTGATAATGATTCAGCAAGGTCAAAAATCGAAGTTATCAACATGATTGTTGAAGATTTAGAAAATATAATAAAATAAATTATTTTGAATTTAAGCTTATACATTTTTAATAAAAATGTATAAGCTTTTTTTATTTAAAAAGTAAGTATTAATGAAATATATTTGAATAAAATATTAAAGAATTTAAAGATTTTTATGAACAAAATATTGTTTGAAATTTTTTAATATGTAAAATAGTAATTACTTTAAGATATATTGGAGGATTAAAATGCATAAAAGAATTAAAGCAATTATATTAAGTGTTACTATGTTAAGTGTAATGATTATTCCTAGTATTAAGGGATATGCTGACGAAATAAGAAATGGAGTATCTAATACTACAGTAAGATTAGAAGAAAAAGACACAGTTAAAATAGAGGATGAAAATTTAAATAAAAAATTAAGATTAAAATTAGGATTATCAAAAGGTGAAGAAATAACTAAAGCACAATTAGCTAAATTTGAAACTTTAGATTTAAAAGGATGTAATATAACTAGTTTAGAAGGACTTCAGTACTGTGTTAATTTACAAAAATTAAATTTAGATCAAAATAATATAGTAGATTTAGGTCCGTTAAAGAATTTAAAGAAAATATATAGTTTATCATTAGATTTTAATAAAATAAATGATTTAACTCCATTAAGTGGATTAACTAATATTAAGTATTTACATTTATCTTGTAATAAGATTGAAAATATTGAACCTTTAAAATCTTTAAAGAATTTAATAAATTTACAGTTAGTATATAATAAGGTTGAAGACATATCAGCATTAAGTTATATGAAGAACATTAGAATAATATATTTAATTGGGAATAATATAAGTGATTTAACACCTTTGAAGAATTTAAAAGAATTATCAATTGTAGAAATTGCACAAAATAAAATAGAAGATGTTACGCCATTAAAAGATTTAACTAATATATATGTATTAAATTTAGCAGAAAATGAAATAAGTGATATTAGTGCTCTTAGTGGATTAAAAGGATTATACAGATTAAAATTAAATGATAATAAAATAGCAGATTTTTCACCAGTTGCAGGTATAAAAATAAAACAAAAGAACTTTTCAAATCAAAAAGTATCATCAGTTGTAAAATTAGTTGAAAAGAAGCCAGAGTCTAAAAAGGTTGTTGAAGAATCAAAGGAAATAAAGCAAGATTTATCTGTAGAAAAGAAAGAGGATAAGGCACCTGTTGTAAATCCTACAGAAAATAAGGAAGAAATATCAAAGGTAGTTGAAGAAAAGACTAAAGTTGAAAATAGTAAAGTAATTGAAATAGTTCCAAAGATAGAAAAAGAAGTTGTTAAGCCAGTAGTACCAGCGACTACAACAGAAAAGAAGGAAGAATCAAAGCTAGCTATAAAGCCTGTAGAAAAGGATGAAGAATCAAAGGTAGTTGAATCACCAAAGACAGAAGACCCAGCAATAAGCACAAAAGAAGAAAAATCAGAATCAAAAGTAGAGATTAAAAAAGAAATTAAATCAGAAAAAGATAAAAATAGTGAAGTAGTACAAGGTAAAGAAGAAACTAAGAAGGAATTTTCATCAGTAAGAGAAGAATATGATGTTAAAAATGAAAATTTTAATTTAGAAGATGAAAATGATAAACAAGAAATTAAAGATATTGAGGCAGAAAAGAAGAAAGAATTAGTTAAAGCTGAAACTAATAAAGAAGAAGTTAAAAATACTTTTAAAGAATTAAAAAATAATGAAAATAAAGCTATAAAGTTACCAGCTACAGGAAAGATGCATAATACAACTATTATAGGAGTTAGTGGACTACTAGCTTTAATAGGTGGAATATTATTAAAGAAAAGAGTTTAGTTTAATTAAAATTTATTTATAGAAATTAGAAAGACTAATTTATTTAGTCTTTCTTTTTGTTGATTTTTAAAAATTCATATTAAAAATCAGAGAAAAATATTGAAAATACATTAAATTATTGCCAAAATATAAATTAGAAAGGTATATAATTAAAAAAGGATGTGATTTTAAAGACTTCAGGTCTTTTTATTATGAAGTTAAGCAAGAATATAAGGATATTAACAGTAGTAATAGTATTAGGAATATTAGGTTTTTTAAGCATTGCTTCAATAAATTATGTTGAAGATGAATTAAAAAGTCAAAAAACAAAAAGCTTAATAAAGATTGCTAATATAATATCTGTAAATAAAAGAATAGGTAATTATTTAGATATAGGAAATAAGAAAGAATTAAAAAAACTTTAGAGGTTATAAAATCTAAAATAAAAGTGCAATTTATAATAATTACAAATAGCAAAGGAATAATACAAACCCATCCTTCAGATTCTAAGATAGGTATAAAATCAAATTGTAAGGATATTGATAAAGTGTTAAAAGATAAAAAAAGTATTATTTCAGAATGGAATAATGAATTCGGAAATTTTTTGGTTGCATTTGAACCTATATATAAAGAAAATAAATTTTTAGGGGTTGCATGTGTAGGAATATCTATAAATGATTTGAAAAATGAGTTATCAGACTTTTTGATTAAAATATTACCAGTTTTCATAATTACAATAGTTTTAGCAGTTATAGGATCAGAGCTTATAGCAAGAAATATTAAAAAATCAATATTTGGATTAGAGCCTAATGAAATAGCATTATTATTAAAACAAAAAGAGTTGATAATAAACAATATTTATGATGGATTAATAGCTGTAAATGAATTTTGGGATATAACATTAATAAATGATAGAGCAAAAGCTATATTGAAGATAGAGAAGGAAAGTGAAGTATATTTTAAGATTAAAGAACTATTAATGGAAGTATTAAGTAAGAAAAAGAATATAACTAATTTAGAAATGAGATTACCAATGGGAATCACTATAATGAGTAACTTCTCAAGTATATTAGATGAAAAAGATAATTTACTTGGTGCAATTGTAACGTTTCAAGATTTAACAATAGTTACTCAAATGGCAGAAGAACTTACAGGAGTTAAAGAGCTTACTTGGGATTTAAGGGCACAAAACCATGAATTTTTAAACAAGCTTCAAATTATTGCAGGACTTATTCAATTAGATGAAGCAGACAAGGCTTTAGAGTATATATTTCATACTGTTGAGGTTCAAGATGATTTAATAAAAATTTTAAGAAAAATAGATAATACATCACTTTAAGGATTAATTTTAGCAAAATATAATTCTGCAGTTGAAGGTAAGATAAATTTTGAGTTAAGCAATAGATCATATATGAAAGAACTACCTAGTAATATAAATGTCCAAGATTTATTATGTATAGTTGGAAATCTTCTTGAAAATTCTATTGAAGAAGTTAAAGGAAATAATAATTCATGGATATTATTAGAAATAACTCAAAATGAAAATTTAAATATAATTGTAAGAAATAATGGCTCTAGAATATCAGAAGATATAATAGAAAAAATATTTGAGAGAGGATTTACAACTAAAAAAGGTGAAAGAGGGTTTGGACTTTATTCAATAAAGGAAATCGTTGAAAGTTGTAATGGAAAGCTATTTTTAAGCTCAGATGATGATATGACAGAATGGAAAATTGAAATTTAAAAAGGAGGATATAATATGATTAAAGTTATGCTAGTTGAAGACGATAAAAAATGGTTAGAGAAGTAAATAATAAACTTTTGATGAAAATAGATGGTTTTAAAATCATTTCAGAAGCAGGTAGTATTAATGAAGCAAAAGAAAATATATTGAAAAAAGTACCTGATTTAATACTTTTAGATATATTTTTACCTGATGGAAAAGGTGTAGATTTATTAAAGTGGATAAGAAAAGAAGAATTGAAAATAGATGTAATACTTATATCTGCTGATAATTCATTAAGCACTGTAGATGAATCTTTCAAATTGGGAGCAGTTGATTACCTAGTAAAACCTTTTATTTTCAAAAGATTCGAAAAAACTTTAGTACAATATAGAAATCGCTTTAGAGAGTTTAAAGAAAAGGATATACTTAATCAAAAAATTATAGATAATTATATATTAAATAGTCATATGGAAGATAATAATTTACAGAATACAAATAATTATTATGAAGTAACTAAAGGAATAAATGAAAATACATACAAGAAAATATGGGATTGTATTATATTAAATAAAGATAAAAAATTTACATCAGATGATTTATCTTCACAAACAGGACTTGCTAGAGTAACAGTTAGGAGATACTTAGAACATATGTGTAATGAAAAAAAGTTAAAGCTAACTCTTGAATATGGAAAGATAGGACGACCAGTCCATTACTATGTATTATCTAAAATATAAATTTACTCAAAAATTTTTATTATGAAAAGATAGGATAGTATTTATGAATATTAAGGAATTGAAAAAAGAAATTAGAAAAAGTATTATTGGAAAACGTAATAAAATAAAAAATAAAGATAAAACCTCTATGGATAATAAAATTATTGAATCATTTAAAAAAGAAGATTCATATAAAAAAGCAAGAGGAATTTTCATTTATATTGGATTTGGATCAGAGATAAATACAAAAGTAATAATAGAAGATGCTCTAAAAAAAGGCAAAGAGGTATATGTACCAAAAGTTAAGGGAAAAGAAATGCTTTTAATAAAAATAGACTCTTTAGAAAATTTAGTCACAAGTAGTTATGGAATATTAGAGCCAATTGGGGATAATAACAATTTTGATGTGGATAAGTTAGATCTCCTTGTTATGCCTGGAGTTGCTTTTGATAATAGTGGAAATAGAATAGGATATGGAGGAGGGTATTATGATAGGTTTTTAGAAAAAAATAAGACTAATGCAGAAAAAATAGCCTTGGCCTATGAATTCCAGATTTTAAATTCAATTAACAATGAAAAACATGATGTTAAGGTAGATAAAATAATAACAGAAGAGAGAATAATTAACATAAGTAGATGATATGTAGTATTATATTAGATTTTTTCATATAGATAAATGAATAATTGTACTTAAATATTACTGTAATTTATAAAATTTCAGTAATATTTTTTTATTTATTATTTAGTTATATTACTAAATAATAGAAAAATTTCCTCTACATAGTGGAAAAAGATAATTTGATTATGATTTACAAAAGATGCATTATATAGTTAGTAGGTGATGGAGATGATTAAAAAAATATTAAGACAGCTTTATTACGAAAAAAATGATAGTAATTCTTACACTAAGGGAGGGGATATAGCAAATAATTTAAATATAACTACAAGAACTTTAAGAACATACATAAAAGAAATAAATGAAACTATAAGTAACTATGTTGAAATAGAATCTAAAATGTCAAAAGGTTATAAATTAATAGTAAAAAATGAAAGATGGCTTTCGGATTATTTAGATTCTTATATGCCAGATACAAAAGATATGAGAATATTTAATACATATAAATTATTGTATAAAAAACCACATAGTATATTTGAACTTTGTGAAAATTTGTATTTAAGTGAATCAGTTGTTTTTAAATTAATATCTAACTTAAAGGTATTGTTTAATAATGAAAAAATAGACATAAAAATAATAAAAGATAAAGAAGGCAATTATCATTTATTAGGAAACGAATTTCAGCTAAGAAATATTTATATAAAGCTATCATTAATCGAGAAAAATGAAAATTATAGTAAAGATTTAGATTTTTATTTTTATAATGGAGCTTATAAAAATTTTAAATCTATTGAAAACGTATTAACAGAAAATAATGTTATGACAGAAACTCAAGGAAAAATAATATCATTAAGATTAGTAACTATGATTATGCGATATAAGTATGATTTTAATATTAAATATTCAGAAATAAAATCTTTTAAAAACTATTGTAATAAAGAAGTTATAATATTTGCAGAAAAGATATTTAATTACATAAATGAAAATATTATAAGTATAAAAGAATATGAAAAAGACTATATATTATCTCAAATTCTTATGTTTAATATACCTACAATTATAAGTGATCAAGATGAAAAAAATATAGATAGAGCACTAAAAGAATTAGATTTACAATTTGAATTAAATCTAGAAAAAGATAAGTATTTTCAAAAAAGAATAATAAAACATATAAATAAACTTTTATATGTAATAGATGCTAATTGTTATATATATAGAGATATTTTAGAAGAAACAAAGAAAAATTATGTATATGAATATGATATAGCTATTAACTTAGCTAATAAATTAGAAAAGTTATTTTCAATAAATGTTCCAGAACAAGAAATAGCTTTGCTTGCAATACATATTGCAGCAAGTCAAATAAGAGTTAATAAAAACAATAAAATAAATGTAATAATAATTTCAGATCATGGTTATGAATCCCAAGTATTGTACATTAAAATAAATAAAGAATTTAAATCATATTTAGGCAACCTATTGATATTTGAATGTGAGGATGAGGCAAAAATATATTTAGAAGATAATATAAAGCCATCTCTTATAATATCAGATATTAATCTAAAAGAAAATTGGGAATGTGAAGTTATAAAATCTATATCATATAGCAGAAAAATAAGAAATAAAATAAATAATCTAATAAATGAAGATAAAAATATAAAAATTCTAAAAAATATACTCTGTAAAGAAATAGTTATACTAGAAGAAAAAAATGTAAAAGATTCAATTAAAACATTAGCAATGAAATTAAGAAATAATGTAAATTTTTATAATAACATAATAAGTAGAGAAAATATTTATTCAACATATATAGGAAATGGAATATTAATACCTCATGAGATAGAAGTAACTGAATTTGGAGATTCTAAAATTATAATTGGAGTATCTAAATTAGGAATAAATAGTTTTGATGGCAATAAAGTAAATGTAATATTTTTATTATCTTTTAGTAAAAAAGATAATAAAAAATTAAGAGGTGTTGTATCTATGATAAATGATTTAAGAGATGATAAATCATTTATAGAAAAAATGTTAAAAAATCCATCAATAAGTACATTGGAAAAAATATTAAAATAAATTAATGAGGAGAAATTAAAATGGAAATTAATCAATTAATAAGTGAAGAAAGAGTATTCTTAGATGAATATGTAGAAAACAAAGATGATTTATTTAAAAAAGTAGATCAAAAGGCATTGGAAATGGGAATTATAAATAAAAAAGGTGTATTATATGAAGCTTTATTAAAAAGAGAAGAAGAATCAAGTACTGCATTTGATGATGGGTTTGCTATTCCACATGGAAAAGCTGAAGGAATATTAAAGCCAGCTATATTTATATATAGATTAGCCAATAAAATAGATTGGGAATCATTAGATGGAAGTAATACTAATATTGCGATTATACTTGCAATACCAAAAACTGAAGAAACTAATACACTACATTTAAAAATTATATCAGGAGTAGCTAGAAAATTAATTTATGATGATTTCAGAAATAATATGAAAAATGCTAAAACACCAAAAGAAATAATTGAATTATTACAATAAATTTATATAAGGGAGAGGTTTGAGATGTTAGTTAATAGTAAAGAGTTATTTTTAAAAGCAAAAGAAAATAATTATGCCATACCAGGAGTTAATATTTGGAATTTAAATTCATTAAGAGGAGTTTTAAAGGCTGCTAATGAAAATAAAACACCATTATTAGTTAGTTTAGCAGAAGTACATATGGATGCTTTAAGTATAGAAGAAGCTGTACATTTAGTTAAATTTTATGCAGAAAAAAGTGAAGTTCCTATAGTTTTACACTTTGACCATGGATTTTCAAAGGATAAAGTAAAAAAGGCTATTGAAATGGGATTTACATCAGTTATGATTGATGGATCAAGTTTACCATTTGATGAAAACGTTAAACTTACAAGAGAAATAGTTGAAATTGCTCATAAAAAAAATGTTTGTGTTGAAGCTGAAATTGGACATGTAGGTGGAGGAGAGTCTTATATAGATGCAGATAAAGATAAGGGAAATCTTACTGATCCAGAAGAAGCACTTAAGTTTGTTGAAATGACAGGAGTTGATTCGCTTGCAGTATCAATTGGTACAGCTCATGGAGAATATAAAGGAGTTCCTAAAATAGATTTTGAAAGATTAGATGAAATAGCTAAAGTTGTGGACATACCTTTAGTGCTTCATGGAGGTTCTGGCTCAGGAGATGAAAATATTACAAAGGCTGTAGAAAAAGGAATATGCAAAGTTAATATATTTACAGATTTAACAGTTGCAGCTCGAGAAGCGCTAAAAGAGGACTTTGCTAATAGAAGTTACTATGATTCATGTAATTTATCAGAGGAAGCCATAAAAAATTGTTTACTTCACTACTATAATGTATTAAAAACTTCAAAATACAATAATAAATAAAGGAGTGGATTGAAATGAAAAAGAAGATAGTTGCTATTACATCGTGTCCAACAGGAATTGCTCATACATATATGGCAGCAGAAGCTTTAGAAAAAACAGGTAAAGAATTAGATATTGATATTAAAGTAGAAACACAAGGAGCATCAGGAGCTGAAAATATACTAACAGCAGAAGAAATAGCTGCAGCAGATGTAGTTATATTTGCAGTAGATAAAAATATTGATGAATCTAGATTTGCAGGTAAACAAGCTTTGACAATTCCAGCAAATAAAGCTATAAAAAATACTAAGGAAGTAATTAATGATGCTCTTACATATAATGGGACTAATATTGTAAAATCAAAAAGTACATCAGAAGTTACAGGAAATGCAAATATAACAGGAATATATAAGCATATAATGAGTGGTATTTCATACATGATACCTTTAGTTGTTGCAGGAGGAATATTAATTGCACTTTCATTTGCATTTGGAATATATGCTTATCAAGAAAAAGGAAGTTTACCTTGGGCATTATTTGAAATAGGTGGTAATTCAGCGTTTGCATTAATGGTAGCGGTTTTAAGTGGATTTATAGCTCATTCAATAGCAGATAAACAAGGATTTGCACCAGGAATTGTAGGTGGATGGATAGCTTCAACTATAGGAGCAGGTTTTTTAGGTGGTCTTTTATCAGGTATAATTGCAGGTTATTTAGTATTGTTATTAAATAAATATATTAAATTACCAAAATCACTTCAAGGACTTAAACCTATTCTTATAATACCAGTACTTTCTACTCTTATAGTTGGATTACTTATGATATATGTTATAGGCTCACCAATTCAAGTTGTAACAAAATATGTTACACAATTTTTAGGAAATTTAAGTGGTGGTAGTGCAGTATTATTAGGAATTGTTTTTGGATTATTATATTTTGACCTAGGAGGACCATTCTCAAAAATAGTTTATACATTTGGAGTGGGTTTATTAGCAGAAGGTGTTTATGGACCGATGGGAGCAGCCATGGTATGTGGAATGGTTCCACCAATAGGAATTGCAATATCAACTATGGTTAGACCTAAACTATGGGATAAAAGTGAACGAGAAGCTGGAAAGGCAACTCTTGTTTTAGGATTAAGTTTTATAACAGAAGGAGCTATTCCTTTTGCAATAGCTAAACCTAAGGCAGTTTTACCAGCTTGTATGACTGGTTCAGCTGTAGGTTCAATAGTAGCTTTATTATTAAATGTTGGAATAAAGGCACCTCATGGAGGATTCTTTTTAACTGTAATTCCAAATACTATAATTAATTTACCAGGATTTATAATTTCTATATTAGCAGGTTCTTTTACTACAGCAATACTTGTAACAGTATTACTTCAAATTCAATCCAAAAAGACTAAATAGAATTTTAAATTATAAAGTTGATACATAAAAAGGTACGTATAAAATTTATACGTACCTTTTAATATTAAAGTGCTTTATCAGCTATTTCTTTAAGTAATCTAGCTTTGAAGTCTTCAAAGTTAATTGAACCTTCATCATCATTTTTTCTGCTTCTAACTGAAACAGCATTATCATTCATTTCTTTTTCACCAACAACTAGAATATATGGAATTCTTTCAAGTCTTGCTTCTCTAATTTTATATCCAAGTTTTTCAGCTCTATAGTCAGCTTCAACTCTTACACCATTATTTCTTAAATCTTTAACGATTTTTTCAGCGTAATCATTGTATTTGTCTGATAGAGGAAGAACTTTTGCTTGAACTGGTGCAAGCCAAGTTGGGAATGCTCCTGCAAATTTTTCAATAAGCATAGCAAGTGTTCTTTCATAACATCCAATTGATGATCTATGGATAATGTATGGACGTTTCTTTTCTCCATCTTTATCTATATAAGTCATATCAAATCTTTCAGCTAGAGCAAAGTCTATTTGAACAGTTATGATTGTATCTTCTTTTCCATGAACATTCTTAAATTGAATATCAAGTTTTGGTCCATAAAATGCTGCTTCATCATCAGCTTCAACATAATCTATCTTTAAGTGATCTAATATATTTTTCATTATAACTTGAGTTTTTTCCCAAGCTTCTGGATTATCAATATATTTTTCCTTATTTTTTGGATCCCATTTTGAGAATCTATAAGAAATATCATCTGCAATTCCTAAAGTATTCATTATATAGTCGATTAAGCTTACAACGCCTCTAAATTCTTCTTCTAATTGTTCTGGAGTAACAATTAAGTGACCATCAGCTAGAGTGAATTGTCTAACTCTTATAAGTCCATGCATTTCTCCTGATGCTTCATTTCTAAATAGAGTAGAAGTTTCAGCATATCTTATTGGAAGATCTCTGTAACTGTGTTGCTCAGAATTATAAATTGCATATTGGAATGGACAAGTCATAGGTCTTAAAGCAAAAACTTCATCGTCTTTTTCTTCATCTCCTAAAACAAACATTCCATCTTTATAGTGATCCCAGTGTCCTGAAATTTTATAAAGATCGCTCTTTGCCATATAAGGAGTTTTAGTTAATACATAACCACGTTTTTCTTCTTCATCTTCAATCCATCTTTGAAGTGTTTGAATTATTTTAGCTCCTTTTGGCATTATTAAAGGAAGTCCTTGACCTACATTTTCATCAGTAGTAAATAACTTTAATTCTCTACCAAGCTTGTTGTGGTCTCTCTTTTTAGCTTCTTCAATAGCAGCTAAATGTTCTTCTAAATCTTTATTTTTTAAGAATGCAGTACCATATATTCTAGTAAGCATTTTATTCTTTTCGTCGCCTCTCCAATAAGCACCAGCACTTCTTAAAAGTTTTATAGCTTTCATTGGTTTAAGTGACATTATATGAGGACCTGCACATAGGTCTACGAAATCACCAAGTTTGTAGAATGAAATAACTTCATCTTCTCCTAAGTCATTTATAAGCTCAACCTTGTAAGGTTCATCCTTCATAAGTTCTAAAGCTTCATTTCTTGGAAGTTCAAATCTTTCAATTGAAGGATTTTCTTTAATTATTTTTTTCATTTCAGCTTCAATTTTAGCTAAATCTTCAGTACTAAATGAGTCCTCTTTATCAAAATCATAATAGAAACCATCTTCAATTGCAGGTCCTATAGCAATTTTAACATCTGGGAATAATCTTTTAACTGCATAAGCTAATACATGTGATGCAGTATGTCTTAATGCATCTTTTCCTTCTTTTGAATCAAAAGTACAAATTCCAACTTCTGCATCCTCATTAACCTTGTGACGTAAGTCAACAACCTCTCCATTTACCAAACCGCAAAAAGCATTTCTAGCAAGGCCTTCGCTTATACCTTTTGCTATATCTAAAACTGATACGCCTTTTTCAAATTCTTTTACTGAACCATCTTTTAAAGTAACTTTAATCATTTAAAAAACTCCTTTCTTTCGTGTATATAAACTAAAAAATATTATCTAAAATAAAAAAACTTCATCTCTAAAAATAGAGACGAAGTATAATATCCGTGGTTCCACTCTAGTTATTCTTAAACAGTTTAAGAATCACTTTGGTTTGTCGTAACGTGACAATAACGGACTGGATTGGAGTCACTCCGAGGTAGTTTTCTGTTAAGCTCATATAAAAATACTTGCAGCTAATGTATTTTCTCTCTGGAAATGAGGATTTAACATACTCTTCTCATCAACGTATTTATCTTCTTAAGTTATTTTATATTATAATCATACAAATTTCATATGTCAATAAATGCTTTGAGAAAGTTTTTGAAGTTTTATATTTTCTAATAATTCTTCTGAATAATAATTTTTTCCCATAAGAATAAAGATAATATCTTCTTTCCTGTAACCTTCTTTATATAATTTTAAATCTTTTACTATACGTTTAACTAAATTGCATGAAGCTTCAAGTATAGTACAGATTTCCTTAAAGGAATAAAAATCTTTATTTAATAATTTGTATAATTTTTTTTGTAATTTAATTTTATAAATAATATCTGTTTCTAAACAGTGGTGAGGTCCTTTTTTGCCTCTATGATGTTCTTCGCATAAATACATATAATTTAATTTTATATCAAAACCGCCTTCACTTCTATGAACAATATGATGAATGTCAGCTTTTTTATTGCAAATTTCACAAAAATACAAATAATATCCCCCTTACTAACATTTTAAATTATAGATAAAAAATTTAATAAAATCAATTTCAAAAAATATGTTTAGTAAAAATTAGTTAAAAAAAATAGGGGTAAATATAAGGGAATGTGGTATAATATACTATATAGTATATTATATTAAAAAAAGAAAGGTGATATGTATGAAAGACAATTATAATTCATTTGAATTTTGGACTAGTAATGTAAACGAACACAATAATATAAGAGGACACGTATTTGCTAAAAACTTACCAACAAGCAAATCTGTATATGTGCATTCACTTATATTTTCAAATAAAAATGGAATAGAAAATGTATATTCATATTTTCCAAATATTAAAGCATTATTAGGATATATTCAACATTCATTTTTACAAAAAGCATTTTATAATTGGGCTTATGGAACACAAGAATTAATAATGAAAATTCCACCTAAACCAACTGCTGATTTAATAAATAGTATTTTTTCAGATAATAAAATTGATAAAGATGAATTAAAACTTATGAAAAAGCAATATGGAATTCTAAATAATTTATGGGATAAAGATGATGATGAAATTATTAGAACGCTAATAAGATTTTGTAGGGAATTTAATAAAATTTGGGTTGGAGATAATACTAGATTTCTATATATAAAAATATTTAAATCAGCAAAGGAACTTGGAGAATTTGTTGCTGAATCAATAGAAATGACTAATAAAGAACAAAATTTTAAAGATGATATAGGAGTATCAATACAGGACTGGAGAAAATTGTGTTCAGAAGTAGGAACTAACAATGATGTTTCTAAAGCTTTTAGAAAAATTTTATTAAATAAATTATCTAAGACTCTTTAGAAAAATTATACCTATGTAAATAATCTAAAAAAACAATTATATTAAATCATTTTTAATAGATTTTAAAGTGTTGACAGTTAAAATTAATAATGATATAATGAGTAACAATAAAATTTAAAAAAGTCTTATCAAGAGTGGTGGAGGGACTGGCCCTATGAAACCCGGCAACCTACTAATAATTATTGTAGGAATGACTATAAGAAATCAATGTTAAATTACATTGATTATTTGTCGTTTTTAATTATTTAGTGTGGTGCTAATTCCAGCAGTGTTAACTGATAGATAAGTTGTGTTTATAGAGTGTTATAAAGCTTCTGATTTCTATCAGAAGCTTTTTTTAATTTTTAATTATAATTTATAAGGAGGAGAAAGGGAAATGAATGAAACAAAGAAAGGAAATTGGTGGGCACTTATACCATTAGTTGTTTTTATAGTTGTTTATGTGGGAATTGCAATAGTGGCTAAAAACTTCTATGCTGTTTCTGTAATAATACCATTTTTAATTGCAGCAGTTACAGCACTTATTATGAATAATAAAATTAAATTTGAAGAAAAATTACAGATTTTCTGTAAAGGTGCTGGAGATTCTAACATTATACTAATGATTTTAATTTTTGTATTAGCAGGAGCATTTGCTTCAGTAGCAAAATCAATGGGAGCTGTTGATTCAACTGTTAACTTAGGACTTTCAATATTGCCACCAAACCTATTAGTATCTGGAATATTTATAGTAGCTTGTTTTATAGCTTTATCAGTTGGAACTTCTATGGGAACAATAGTTGCACTTGTACCAATAGCACTTGGAATATCTGAAAAAACAGGAATAGCTGTAGCACTAGTAGTTGGTTCTGTTGTAAGTGGGGCTATGTTTGGGGATAATTTATCAATAATATCAGATACAACAATAGCAGCAACTAGGACACAAGGTTGCGATATGAGAGATAAGTTTAAGATGAATTTTAAAATAGTTCTTCCAGCAGCAATAATAACAGCAGTTATATTTATGTTAATAACAAGTGGAACAGAAACTTATAACTTAGGAAATTATAATTATAGTTTAATAAAAATTGTGCCTTATATAGGAGTTTTAGTAGCTGCTCTTTTAGGTATTAATGTTATATTTGTCTTAGGTTCAGGAATAATACTTTCAGCAATAATAGGAATTTCTACTGGAAGTTTTGGGGTTATAGATTTATTTAAAAGTATGGCAGATGGTATTTCTGGAATGAGTGAGTTAATAATAATTTCTTTATTAATATCAGGAATGGTTGCACTTATAAAATATAATGGGGGAATAGACTTTATACTTTATAAAGGACTTAAAAAATTTAGAACAAGAAGAGGGGCAGAACTTGGAATTGGTGCATTGGTAAGCTTAGTTGATATTTGCACTGCAAATAATACAATAGCAATTGTTACTGTTGGACCTATTGCTAAAGATGTATCAAATGAATTTGATTTAGAGCCAAAGAGAGTAGCTGGAATTATGGACATGTTTTCTTGTGTTTTTCAAGGGATAATACCTTATGGTGCTCAACTTATTTCAGCAGCAGGACTTGCAGCTATATCACCTTTTGAAATAATGCAATATTTATATTACCCATATTTAATGGGAATATCAGCTTTAATTGCCATAGTGGTTTATTGGAGTAGAAATAAAGAAGAAAATATAGTGGAATTAAATTATAATACAAATGCTTAAAGTAATATTATAAAATTTTTATAAATTTAATGAAAAAATAAAGTAGATATAAAATTTTTTAAAATAAGGGCTATGTTTTAAAGTAGTGTTAATTTTAGATATAACTGTAATATCTCTTATACACAAAACATAGCCTGAAATTTAATTAAATTTTGTTTACTAAAGCTATACATTGAGAAGAAATACCAAGTCCTTTTCCAGTAAAGCCAAGGCCTTCTTCAGTAGTTGCTTTTATATTCACTTTATCAAAATCTATATCTAAAGCTTTTGATATATTTTTTCTCATTTCTGTTATATGAGGAGCCATTTTAGGAGCTTCTGCAATTATAGTTGCATCTATATTTCCTATTACATAATTATTTGTTTTTAAAAGTTTACTAACTTCTTTAAGAAGTTTTATACTAGAAATTCCTTTATATTTTGGATCAGTATCAGGAAAATGTTTACCTATATCACCTAAGGCTGTAGCTCCTAATAATGAATCCATTATTGCATGTGTAAGCACATCAGCATCAGAGTGACCTAATAGTCCAAGATTATAAGGGATATTTACTCCTCCAAGAATTAAATCTCTATTTTCAACTAATCGATGTACATCATAACCTAAACCAATACGCATATTTTTCACCTCTAATAAATAATTCTTTTATAAGTTTACCACAAAAATAATTATTAATTTCTAATTTCATTTAAAAAAAAACTATATTTAGGTATAATTAAATAGAATAATGATAGCATATGAGAAAAATAGTATTAAAAAAGGGGAGAAATATGGATTTGAAGATATTTGATAGAAATAAGTATAGATTTTTAAGCCAACCAAATTTGGTAGAAATAAGTGAAGAGGTAAATAAGTTAAGAGCAGAACAAATATCTTCGTTAGAAGAGGAACTGTATTCATATAAGGTTTTATTTAAAGATTTGTTTTCAGCTACTCCAACTTATAAAGATAGGAATACAATTTTAAGTATGACTTTTTTTATAATAGAAAATGTGGATTTATTAGAATATATACAAGAGAAAAAGAAATTACCACCAAATATATTAGCTAAAAAAACTATGCAGCCAAGAGGTTTTATAGAAAAATGGAATGATTATATACTTTCATATGTAATTATATTTTCAAATCCTAATTATAAACTTATACAAGATTATATGAAATTCGAAGAATTTGATGAAGAAAAGGAAGAAGAAAATAAAGAAATTACAGATATAGTAGAAATTAATTTAGAAAAAGAAAATTCATTAAGGGGATTACTTATAAAAAAGCTTAAGTTTAGTGGTTGTGTTTTAACTAGTATGGGAGAATTTAAAAAAGTAAAAATTGAATCTAATATGGTTGAAGGAGAAGAAATTAATACAGTACCAAAAAAAAGTTTAAGAGATTATAAGTTATATATTGCAATTGCAGCAGTTATTCTTATATTAATTGGTGGAGGATTTTTTAGACAATACTATAAAATAGATAGAAGCATTTTAATAAATACAACATCACAAATAAAATTAGATGTTAATTCATTTGGTAATGTAGTAAGTTCATATTCACCAACAACTAAGGGTGAAGAAATGCTTAACAATTTAAAAATTAATAATAAAAAGATAGATAAGGCTCTTGAAGAAATATTAATTTATTCTAAAGATAATAAAATGATTCCAGATGGAAGAATTATAGTAACTGTTACTGGAAATCCATTAAAATATGGAACATTAGAAAAAACAGGAGAGTTTGTATCAAATAATAATATAAATATATTGGTTAATAATGTTGGGAAAGAACAAAAACTATTTAATGTAAAACAAAACAAAGAAGAAAAAAGTAAATAATTAAAATAGGTATTTATAGCATTTTAAGTGTTATAAGTACCTATTTTTTTTATTAAATTCAAAATATTACTAACATAATCCACATGTCCCTGTGGATAAGTTGTTATAAACTTGTTGATATATCTGTAGATAATTTCTTGTATTTTGAAGAATACTATTAAAAAAGTAGATTTTTCAAAAAAATTTGTTGTAAAAGGTAGGCGGATATATTTTGAAAATTAGATTTTTAAAGACTTTAGCTTTATTGTGGATAATTTTTGTTGCAATAAGTTTTGCACATAAGCTGTGGATAAGTGATATTAAAACTGTAAATGAAAGTGTACTAGTTGAAAATAATCAAATAAATAAAAAAGATAGTTGTATTGAAATTGATGTGAGTTATCCTAAAATATCAGGAGAAAAGTTTAATAATATTAATAATGAAATATACAATTGGACTGACAAATGGATTAAAGAAGTTGAAGAAAATTTAGAAGACTATAAGAAGAGTGGATATATATGCAATAATAGATATCAGCTTTATTCAAGATATTATTTAACTAAAGAAGGAAATAATATTTTAAGTTTTTATATAGATTATTATCAGTTTACTGGTGGTGCTCATGGAATTACAACAAGAAAGGCTTATTCTATTGATGAAAATAATGGCAGAGTTTTAAAACTTAATGAGTTATTTAAAAAAGGATATAATTATAGACAGATTATTGATGATGAAATTAGAAAAGAGATAAATAAGAATAAAGAAAATTATTTTGAAGATGGGAATTCTTTTAAAGGAATAGATGATAATACTAAATTTTATATAAATGATGATAATTTAGTTATTTATTATGAACAATATGAAATAGCACCATATGCAGCAGGCATTCCAGAGTTTAAGATATCTTTAAATAAGTTTAATGGAAACCTAGTATATGATAAAATCTAAGTAAATAGAAAAACTAGAGGTGAGCAAAAAATGGGGGAATTGGATAAGGTATTACAAAAACAAAAAGAATTTTATGGAACAGGAAAAACAAAGGATATTAATTTTAGATTAGATAATTTAAAAAAATTAAAGGAAGTTATAAAAAGAAATGAGGAGGATATTCTTGAAGCTTTAAAGATGGATTTAAGTAAGTCTTTTTTTGAAGGATATTCAACAGAAGTTGGCATAGTATATGATGAAATAAACTATCAACTAAAACATTTAAGAAAGTTTATGAAAAGAGAAAGAGAAAAGAGTTCAATAATTTACTTTCCAAGTAAAACTTATATATATAAAGAACCTTATGGAGTAGCTTTAATAATAGGTCCATTTAATTATCCATTTCAACTTATATTAGCTCCTTTGGTTGGAGCAATAGCAGCTGGAAACTGCGTTATAATAAAGCCTTCTGAATACTCAATAAATACATCAAAAGTTCTAGAAAAAATATTAAATGAAAACTTTGAAGAAGAATATATAAAGGTTGTTTGTCCAGAAGGTGGAAAAGAAGTAGTAAGTGAATTATTAACATTAAATTTTGATTATATTTTCTTTACAGGAAGTGTTATGGTAGGAAAAATAGTAATGGAAGCAGCTTCAAAAAAACTAATTCCAGTAACATTAGAACTTGGAGGGAAAAGTCCTTGTATTATTGATGAAGATGCTAATTTAGAATTAAGTGCAAAGAGAATAATATGGGGAAAATTATTAAATTCAGGACAAACTTGCGTTGCACCAGATTATTTATTTGTAAATAAAAAAATAAAGGAAAAGTTCTTAAAGCTTTTAGTTAAAGAGATTAAAGATCAATATGGAGAAGATATAAAGAAAAATTATGAGTATCCAAGAATTATTAGAGAAAGAGATATTGAAAGATTAAGTGGATATTTAAAAGATGGAAATATTTATTTTGGTGGAGAATTTAATGTAAAAGAAAAATATATGATGCCAACAATTCTTACAGATGTTAGTGTAGATAGTAAAGTTATGACAGATGAAATTTTTGGACCTATATTCCCTGTACTAGAATTTGATGACTTAAAAAATGTTATTAATTTTGTAAATGACAGAGATAAGCCATTAGCTTTATATTATTTTTCAGAAAGTAAAGAAAAAATAGAATATGTTCTTAATAGCACAACTTCAGGAGGAGTTACAATTAATGATACAGTATTACAAGCTGCATCTAAATATGCTCCCTTTGGAGGTGTTGGATGTAGTGGAATGGGAGAGTATCATGGAAAGGCAAGTTTTGATACATTTACCCACAGAAAAACTGTTATAAAGAGAGGAACATTTATAGAATTTCCACTTAGGTTTGCACCCTTTGGAGATAGAATAAATTTAGTTAGAAAAATTATGAAATAATAATTAAGGAGGTATATAAAAGTAAATTTATATACCTCCCATTTATTTAAAATTATTTAGACAGTAGCCTAATTTTTATTTAAGCGTGATGTACTTCTTCTTCCTCTTTAGAATCCTTTGAGAAAGCTTCTTTAAACACTTTTATACCTTGTATTATAACAGTTGGTAAGAAAGCTAAAAGATAAATTAGTCCCATTTGAGTGTGTGAAAGTTTAGAGACTGCAAATAATCTTTGTAGTGGTGGTACAAATAATACTAAAGTTAAAAGTACTGCACCAGTTAAAAATGCATATATTGAATATTTATTTGTAGTTAATCCAAGTTTAAATATTGAAGATTTACTACGACAATTAAATCCGTGGAACAATCTACCTAAGCAAAGAGTTGCAAAAGCCATAGTACTTGCAACAGCAGCACTAGTTTCAAGTCCTATATGGAATGCAACTAATGTAAATATTGCAATTATTAAACCTTCAAGACCTATATCAAAAACAAAATCTTTAGTTAAAATAGATTCTTTGCTATCTCTTGGCTTATCCTTTAAAAGATCTTTAGTAGGTTTTTCTACACCAATTGCAATAGCAGGTAAACTATCAGTTAAAAGATTTATAAATAGTAAGTGTACTGGCATAAATGGTACTGGAAGTGCCATTAGTGATGCATAAAGAACTGCAATTATTCCAGATGCATTACCAGAAAGTAAAAACTTAATTGAATTTTTTATATTTGCATAAACATTTCTTCCATTAGTAACAGCCTTTACTATAGTTGCAAAGTTATCATCTGTAAGTATCATAGATGCAGCATCCTTTGAAACTTCAGTTCCTGTAATACCCATTGCAATACCTATATCAGATTGTTTTAAAGCAGGAGCATCATTAACTCCATCACCTGTCATAGCAACAATTTTACCTTTATTTTGCCAAGCATTAACTATTCTAATTTTATGCTCTGGAGAAACTCTTGCATAAACAGCTATGTGTTCAAGCTTTCTATTTAATTCTTCATCACTCATTTTATCAACTTCAAGACCAGTAACTGCCATATCTCCATCTTGAAGAATTCCTATTTGTTTAGCAATTGCAGAAGCTGTAATCTTATGGTCACCAGTAATCATAATTGGTTTAATACCAGCTGATATACAATCTTTAACTGCTTCAGCAGATTCTACTCTTGGAGGATCAATCATTGATATTAATCCTAAGAAAGTATAGTTATTTTCATCATCTAAAGTTAAATCACGAAGTTCTGGAAGTTCCTTATAGGCAAAAGCTAAAACTCTTAAACCATTTTGAGAAAGTTCCATATTTGTATCTATTATATTTTGTTTATCATCTTCAGTTATTTTTCTAACACCTTTTGAAGTTTTAATAGAAGTAACTCTACTTAATAAAACATCAAAAGCACCTTTAGTAAACATTATAGTTTTTCCATCAATTTCGTGAACTGTACTCATAAGTTTTCTATCTGAATCAAAAGGAATTTCCTTTAATCTTTTAAATTCATCTCTTATGGCAGTTTCTTTTAAATTGTATATGTGAGCAAGATTTACTAATGCAACTTCTGTTGGATCACCGATTTCTTGTCCATCTATTGAAGTTGAGTCATTACATAAAACTGCATTATTTAAAAGATACTGTTCAGCTTCATTTGTTAAATCTAAGCCTTCGGAATTTATTAATTTACCATCAACAAAAATTTGTTTAGTTGTCATTTTATTTTGAGTAAGAGTACCAGTTTTATCTGAACAAATTATTGATACAGAACCTAAGCCTTCAACAGCTTTAAGAGATTTAATTATTGCATGTTCCTTAGCCATTTTTTGAGTTCCAAGGGCTAAAACTATTGTAACTATAGAACTTAAAGCTTCTGGAATTGCAGCAACTGCAAGGGCAACAGCAAACATTAACGCATCAAGTATTGGAGTATTTCTATATACGCTTAATCCAAAAACAACAACACAAATTAGTAGTATAACAATAGCAAGTTTTTTTGAAAAATCATCTAAACTTATTTGAAGAGGAGTTTTCTTTTCTTGAGTTTGTTCCATAAGTGTAGCAATTTTACCAAGTTCTGAACTCATACCAGTAGCAGTAACAACAACTAATGCACGTCCATAAGTAACAAGAGAACTAGAGAATACCATATTTTTTTGATCTCCTAGTGCAAGTTCATCTTCATTTATTACTTCGTCAGTTTTAGTAATGCTGTCTGATTCACCAGTTAATGCACTTTCATTTACTTGAAGAGAAAAGTTTTCAATAATTCTTCCATCAGCAACTACTAAATCTCCAGCTTCAAGAATTAAAATATCTCCAGGAACTACATCTTTAGAAGGAATTTCAATTTTTGTTCCATTTCTTAAAACTTTAGCATTAGGAGCTGAAAGGGCTTTTAAACTATTTAAAGATTGTTCAGCTTTAACATGTTGTACAGTACCAAGTATTGCATTTAAAATTATAACTGCAAATATTACAATAGTGCTTTCTACATTTCCAGTTGCAATAGAAACAATACCAGCAATAATAAGTATTATAACTAATAGATCTTTAAACTGTTCAAAAAATACCTCTAGAGTGCTTTTTTTCTTTTTTTCATTTAATATGTTTTCACCAAATTTTTCTCTATAAAGAGTTACTTCATTATCATTTAAACCATCTTTGGTAGTTCCAAAATTGTGAAGAACATCTTCAATAGATTTGTTAAAAAATTTTTCCATTAAAAAATTACTCCTTTCAAACAAATTAAATTTTATTATCATAACAAAAAAGACTTTTAATATAAGTTATGATTTAAAAAATCATAATTTATATTAAAAGTCTCGTAACCACTAGGGTATATAACACCAGGCATAATATATACCGAGAATGTTGATGTTATATTTAACACTACTCCCTCTTAAGGTATTAAGTTATTATACTTAGCATAAATCTATATACTAAAAATGTCAATAGGATATATAATAAATTATTTTATATTTATTATGTATTTAAGAAATTGATAAAATAATCAAAAAATAAAAATAAAATATGAATATTTTAAAGAAATATTAAAATATTAAACAATAAATTAAACAGTATGTAAATAGTTTTATTGTTATAATTTATTAGAGTGTGTTTAATAAATTAAGGGGAGTGTAGAAAAATGAAAATACTTGCAGTAGATGATGAATTTAGTATTTTAAGATTACTAAAAATTACTTTAGAAGTTGAAGGGTATGAAGTATTTTTAGCAAAAAATGCAGTTTGTGCATTAGATACAATAATAAAGGATTCACCAGATATAATAATTTTAGATGCCATGCTTCCAGATATAGATGGTTTTAATCTTATACATAAAATAAAAAAGATAAAAGATATTCCAATAATTATGCTAACAGCAAAAAGTAATATAAGTGATAAGCTTTTAGGACTACAATTAGGAGCAGATGATTATATAACTAAACCATTTAATAGTACAGAGCTTCTTTTAAGAATAAATGTAATAAAGAAACGTTTATTTAACATTGAGAAAAATTTTGAAAAAGAGATACTAAATTTAGGTAAAATAAAATTATTTTTAAAAGAAAAAAAAGTTTTAATAGATAAGGAACCAATTGAACTAACTTATAAAGAATTTCAGGTATTAACTTATTTATGTGAAAATCGTGGAAAGGTGTTTTCAAGAGATGAACTTTTAACTAAAGTTTGGGGATATGATTTTGAAGGAACAACAAGGGCAGTTGATATGTTAATACAAAGACTTAGGAAAAAACTTGGATCTTGTCAAGGATACATTAAAACTATATATGGATTAGGATATAAGATAGATGAATTTGAATAAAATTAAATTAAATATAAAGAGTAAAATTATTATAACAAGCATTTTTATTCTTTTTCCTATAATTGTTTTTATATGTATAATAACATTTAAAATATTAACTGCAAATCTATTAAATAGTTCCATAAATTCACTTATTGCAGAAAGTAAATCAGCTCAAATATACATTCAAAATATAATTAATGAAAATAAGGATTCTAATATTAATACTATTATTGATGATTATGGTCCATATATATGCAATGAGCTTAAAGAGAGATTTAATGTTAGAGTTCAATTTTTTAATGAATACCAAAAATTAATATATGATACTACATCAGATAAGGATATATTAAGATATTATAAAGATATAGATGAAGCAACTAATGGAAATAAGGCTTATATAACAAAGAATATAGATGGAGTTCCATACATATTTATTTCTTCACCAATATTTTATAAAAATAAAGTTTGTGGAGTAGTAAGGTTTGTTTTTAAGGATATATCAACTTATACAATAGTAAGGAAGGCCTTTTATATTGTATTTATTGTTGCATTATTTTTTATGATATTAGGTATAATTTTATTCTATATGTTTGCAAAAAGACTTACAAAACCATTAATTAAGCTTACTGATTATTCTCAAAGGATTTCTAATGGAAATTATGATGAAAAGGTACTGATAAATAGTGGAGATGAAGTAGAAGTACTTGCAAATGCCTTTAATGAAATGAGTGAAAATATAAATATATATATAAAAGAAATAAAGAAGTCTTACAAAAATCAGAAGGAATTTTTTGATAATATATCTCATGAATTTAAAACACCTTTAACTTCAATAATTGGTTTTTCAGATGTTATGCCAAAATTAAATGACAAAGAACAAATAGATGAAAGTTCGTATTTTATAAAACAAGAGGGAGAGAGGCTTTTAGATTTAGTAAATGAAATATTAGCTATTGCAAAAAGTGAAAAGGATTCTTTTCAAATTACAAATGAATTCATTAATTTAAATAAAATAGTTAGTGAATGTATTTCTATATTGCAGCATAGGTTAGATAAATATCATATAATTGTTGAAAATAATTGTATTACTCATTTTGTTTATGGAGATTACAATAAAACAAAGCAGGTTTTTTTAAATGTATTAGATAATGCTATAAAATATAGTGGTTGTGAAATATTAACAATTAATTCTTTTAAGTATGAGGATAGATTTGAAATACAAATAAAAGATGATGGAATTGGATTTGATACAAAAAATCCAATTAGTGAAACAAGTACAGGATTTGGACTAAAAATATGCAAAGATATAATGAAAAATCAACATGGAACATTTGAAATTGAGAGTGAATTATATTCAGGTACAACCTGTACAATAATTTTTTATAAGTACTCTTCTAATTAATATATGAAAGGATATTCAAATGAAAAATTATATTAAATATTTAATAGCTGGTGCAGTTACAATAATAATTATAATTTTTGTAGTTTTATTAGGTAATTTTAATACTGTTTATGATAAGTTAACAATTGTAGAAAATGAAGCTTCAGCAGTAAAATCTTTAAATACATCAATACCAAAGCAAATAATAATACATACAGATTTCTATAGAAAAACAATAATTACAAGTAAACTTGAAATAGATCATATTTTAGATTTAATTAATACAATAAAAAATTCATCTTCCAATAAACATGAAGTAGTTGAAAGTAATAATTCATCTTATACAGTTGATGGAGAGATATTTTATAACAATAATAAAGTTGATAAATTTTCTCTAAATAACAAATTAACTTTTGATGGACATACTTACAGTGCAAATTCATATTTAATAAATATGTTACATAGAGTGTTATTTAATTACTTCAATACTTATGAGCATTTAATTGATATTTTAAATGCTAATAAATCAAGTATATATTGCATAGATAAAGATAAAAAATTTTATTTAAATAAAAAACAAAAATTAAATTTAGCTAAAGAATTATCTAAGTTAATTCCAATGAATGATAGAGTTAAATTAAATAAAACTAATATAAATGATAAAAAACTTTATACTCTTAAAATAAAAATAAATAAAGACTTAGAAAATAAAACAAATAATTTAGTATTTATTGATGTATATAAAAATTATATTGTTATTCAATTTTTAGCTGATGATAATGGTAAAAAAATTTATATGGAAGGTGCTATAAATGAATTTAAAAATTAAGTTTAAAACTATAATGGTGGTGTTTCTTATAAGTATTGTTTTAATTACATCAGTATTTTGTCTTAAAAGAAGTATAGTTCCTTCAGTTCCAGACCTTAGCAATGAACATTTAGTTGTTTACTCTTGTTTACGTGGAGAGGAAACTAAATCTATATTAGAACTTTTTAAGGAAAAAACTAATTGCTCTTATGAATATATACAACTTCCAACTCAAGAGGCAGTATCTAGAATAGAAGATGAAAAATTTTCACCTAAAGCAGATATATTTTTAAGTGGAACAGGACTTAGTTTAAAAAGGCTTGCAAAAGATAATATAATAAAAAGATATACATCACCTAATGATAAAAATATATCTAAGATTTTAAATGGAGAATATGGAAATGGAGCAGCCTTTGAGGTTCATCCTTTTTCAATAGTTATAAATAAAGAAATATGGGACAAAAAATTTAAGAGTAAAAAAATACCTCTACCTGAAAGCTTTGAAGATTTAACAAATCCAAAGTTTAAAGGAAAAATAGCATTACCTAATCCATTAACATCTGGTACTGGACATAGTTTTATAGCTTATCTAAATGAGGCATTAGGAGAAAAAAAGTATAAGAATGTTATTTCGAAAATAAAAAATAATACGGGATTTCTTTCAACTAGAGGATATAATGTAGTTCAAAATGTTGCATCTGGTGAATATCCAATTGGGGTAGCCTATTTAAGTAATATAAAGTTAATGGAGGAAACTACTAAAAATCTTATAGTAATTACTCCTAAGAATACTGGTGTAGATATACATGGAGTAGGAATAATTAATAAGCGTGATAATCTAAAGGCTTCAGAGGCGTTTATAGATTTTATTCTTTCAACTGAAACTCAAAAAGATTTAAAGAAATTTTCTAAAGCTATTCCAGTTATAAATTATGAGAACAACGGAAGTGAGAATGTAATTGGAAATTTAAAAGATGCAGATTTAGCTATAAGTATATGGAAAAATATTAAATAATATAAGGTTTTTTAAAATCACACGAATGTTACATTTGTAATATATTTGTGTGATTTTTTAGTTACGTTAATCGTTTAACATAAGCTCATAGAAATTATAAATTATATTTTTAAGGAGGGTCTGTTAAATGATTGGTTTTTTAAAACCTGCTCCAACAATAGAGCGTTTACCAGAAGAAAAAATTAAAAAAACTTATAAAAACTACCGAATTCGTATGTTTATTATGATAATGATAGGATACATGTCTTTCTACTTAGTAAGAAAGAATTTTGCAATTGCATCCCCATTATTAGTACACAACTTACATTTTTCAAAAACAGAAATAGGACTTATAAGTAGTGCTTTTGCAATTTCATATGGACTTAGTAAATTTATATTAGGTACATTAGCAGATAAATCAAATGTTAAAAATTTCTTGTGTGCAGGGCTTTTAGCTTCAGCTGTAATTAATATAGGGTTAGGATTTACAAAAAATCTTTGGATATTTGTAATATTAATGATATTAAATGGTATATTCCAAGCTATGGGAGCACCTGCATGTCATATAGTTATAGGAAAATGGTTTAGAAAAAATGAACGTGGACTTAAGATGAGCACCTGGAACACTTCTCATAATATAGGTGGTGGATTAGTTGGACCTTTAGGAACTTTATCACTATTTATATTTGGTGCTAATTGTTATCAAAGTGTATTCTTTTTACCAGCAGTTATTTGTATAGCTATTGTTATTATTATGTTTTTAATTGGTGCTGATACTCCAGAATCTGTAGGATTACCTTCAATTCCTGAATACTATGGAGATGAAGTTTTAGAAGAAGAAAAAAATGTAGACAAAAGTGATCTTTCAATGAGAGATATAATGTTCAAGTATGTATTAAAAAACAAATATGTTTGGATATTAGCTATAACTAATATATTTATATACATAGTAAGACAAGGTATGGTTGATTGGATTCCAATATACTTAACTCAATCAAAGCATTTTTCATTAGCAGATGCTAACTGGGCAATGATGTTATTTGAATATGCAGCAATTCCAGCTACTATATTAATTGGTTGGCTATCAGATGTAGTATTTAAAGGAAATAGAGCTCCACTTGGAATTATATGTATGCTTGGAGTATTAGTAGCAGTATTTATATATTGGAAAACTGATAGTTACTTAGTATCAATGCTTGCAATTGCTTTTGTTGGCTGTTTTATATATGGACCAGCAATGCTTATTAATATGAGTTTAATTGATCTTGTTCCAAAGTTTGCAGTAGGTTCTGCAGATGGTTTTGCTGGATTAACTGCATATCTTATTGGACAACTTAATGCAGATCTTTTAATTGGTTATTTTGCAGATAAATTTGGATGGAATGGTGCCTTTATATTTATGCTAATAGGTGCAGTATGTGCATTATTAGGACTAATTATTCTTCAAGTAACAGTAAATAAAAACAAAGCTACAAATTAATAAAAAACCGTTAAATGCTATTAATATAAAATAAAAAAGCTTAACATCATTAATTTAGTATTGATGTTAAGTTTTTTTATAACAATTATAAGAGGTGATTATAATGCAAAAAACAAAAATGATATTTACAATAGGTCCTTCAAGTAATTCAAAAGAAATTTTAAGGGAATTTATAATAAATGGAATGAATGTTGCTAGATTGAATTTTTCTCATGGAACTCATGAAAGTCATTTAGAAATTATAAATAAAATTAAAAATTTAAGAGAAGAATTAAATACTTCAACTGCAATACTTGCAGATATAAAAGGACCTAAAATAAGAACAGATAAATTTAAAAATGATTCAGTTATTTTAGAAAAGGGAGGAACTTTTATATTTTCATGTGATAAAGAAATATTAGGAGATAGCACTAAATGTTCTATTTCATATAAAGATTTATATAAAGAAGTAAAATCTGATGATGTTATTTTAGTAGATGATGGGTTATTAGAGTTTAAAGTTAATAAAGTAATAGATAAAGATATTATTTGTACTATATTAACAAGTGGAAAAATATCAAATCATAAAGGGGTAAATGTTCCAAATGTAAAAATAGGATTACCTGCAATAACAGAAAAAGACAAAGGAGATCTTAACTTTATTTGTAAAAATGATATAGATTTTATAGCAGCCTCTTTTATAAGAAAAGCTTCAGACGTAGATGAATATAGAGAAGTTTTAAAAGAAAATGGAAGAGAAGATATAAAAATAATATCAAAGATTGAAAGTACAGAAGGAATAGAAAATATAGATAGTATAATTGAAGCATCTGATGGAATAATGATAGCTAGAGGAGATATGGGAGTTGAAATTCCTTTAGAACAAGTTCCAATAGTACAAAAAAGTATAATAAAAAAATGTAATATTGCAAATAAAGTTGTTATAACTGCAACTCAACTTTTAGATTCAATGATAAGAAATCCAAGACCAACTAGAGCAGAGGTAACGGATGTTGCAAATGCTATTTTAGATGGAACAGATGCTATTATGCTTTCAGGAGAAAGTGCATCTGGATTATATCCATTAGAAGCAGTTAAAACTATGAGTAAAATTGCAAAGGATGCAGAAACTCATTTAAATTATGAAGAAATAATAAATCAATTTAAAAATGAAAAAATAGAAAATTATGATGAATTAATAAGTTATTCAGTAGCAGAAACTGCAATAAAATTTCCAACTAAAGCTATAGTAGTTAAAGTATCTAATGGAAAAAAGGTAAAGTGTATATCTAGATATAGAACTATAGTACCTATAATTGCAGTAACAAATGATAATAAATTAGCTAGATCATTATCATTTGAATTTGGTGTAATTCCAGTTATAAATGATGAATATAAAAATAAAGATTTTTCATTAATTGCTAGAGAAATTGTTTTGGAAAATAATATAGCAAATAGGACTGATACTATATTAGTTATAGATTCAAGTGATAATAATTTTGGTAAAAATGATCTCTTAAAAATAGAGACTGTTTAATATAATATACTATACATAAAAAGAAACTTTTTTAGAAATATATAATTAGGATAAAAAACAAAATAATAAATAAATTTTAAGGCAAACATTTCCAAAAGGCAATTTTATAAGAGATATTGTTAATGCAGAAAAATTTTCTTACTAAAAATTCTTGAGTTTAATCCCACTGTAATATTTATGACCAGTATTATTTTGTTTTATTTTAACTTATATAATTTTGGAAAGGTTTCTTTTTTTATTTAAATAAAAGTATGAAATACAAATATGCATAGGTATAAATGGTATAATTAAATTAAAAATATATTGAATTTGGAGGAAGTATTTATGGATAATAAACCACTTAATATGAAGTGGAATCTAAAATCCCTATATAATGATTTTAATGGGAAAGACTTCATTTCAGATATAAAAGCCTTAGATGAAAAAATAAAGGAAATAAATATTTGGGCCAAAGAAAATTTAAAGGATAATTCTAATGAAGGAGAAAAGATAGAAGAGTATTTAGAGCTTAAAACTTCTTATGAACTTCTTTATGGAAGATTAGAAGCCTTTGCAAGTTTAACTTTATCAGCAGATTCTAAAAATGATGAAGCAAAAAAAACTTTGGAATTACTTGGAAAAAAAGAAACCTTAATTAAAGGAGTGGAAGTATCCTTCATAAAATTTTTAAGAAAAATAGATAATATAGATAAGGTTATAAATTCTAAAGAAAAACTTAAAAAGTATGAGTTTATAATAAAGGAAATGAAAAATAAAAGTAAATATATATTAAGTGAAGATGTGGAAGTTTCTATAGCAAAAATGTCTCTTACAGGTTCAGTAGCATGGGAAAATTTAAGAAATACATTAACATCTAATCATAAGGTTCCTATAATAATAGATGGAAAAGAAGAAGTTTTAGGAATAAATGAAGTTAAAAATATGCTTTTTAGTGGTGATGAAAAACTTAGAAAAAATGCAGCAGAGTCAGAGAAAAAAAGTAATAAGTTTATAGAAGAAGGGGTAGGTGCCTCTTTAAATGGAATAAAGGGAGAAGTAATAACTATATGTGATATGAAAGGATATAAATCTCCTCTTGAAAAAACTCTTATAGATTCAAGAATGGATGAGAAAACCTTAAATTCCATGATTAAAGCTATGGAAGAAAGTTTAGAAGATTTTCAAAAGTATTTTAAGAAAAAAGCTAAACTTTTAGGTCATAAAGATAAATTACCTTATTATGATATTATGGCTCCAGTTGGAAATGTTAATAAAAAATATAGTTATGAAGAAGCTAAAGATTTTATAGTAAAACATTTTAATTCATTTTCAAAAGAAATGGGAGATATGGCAACTAAAGCATTTAATAATAGATGGATAGATGCAGAAGTTAGAAGTGGAAAAAGAGGGGGAGCATTTTGCTCAAATTTATACTGTATAGGTGAAAGCAGAATACTATGTAGTTTTAGTGGAAGTTTTAAAAATGTTTGCACCCTTGCCCATGAACTTGGTCACGCATATCATGGAATGATACTAACTAAGGAAGAATTATTAAATACTAAATATCCAATGCCCCTTGCAGAAACTGCCTCAATCTTTTCAGAAACAATGGTTAGAAATGCAGCTTTAAAGGATGCAGATAGAGAGGAAGCCTTAGCAATACTTGGAGCAGAACTTGTAAATAATTCATCTGTAATAGTAGATATTTATGCTAGATTTTTATTTGAAAAGGAAGTATTTGAAAGAAGAAAAGATGGAGAATTATCTGTAGAGGAAATAAAGGAAATAATGATAAAAGCTCAAAAGAAAGCTTATGGAGAGGCAATAGATGAGAAAACATTAGACCCATATGCTTGGATTCATAAGCCACATTATTATTATGCAGAAAGAAATTTTTATAATTTTCCATATGCCTTTGGATTGTTATTTGCAAAGGGACTATATAGTCAATATTTAAAAGAAGGAAGTTCCTTTGTAGAAAAATATAATAAAATATTAGGGCTTGCAGGAAAGGCTAGCATTTATGATGTAGCTAAGTTTGCAGGAATAGATGTACATGATATAAACTTTTGGAGAAGTTCTTTAGATATAGTAAAAAAAGATATAGAAAGATTCATTAATTTATAAGTATTAGTACAGTAAAATTATATGTTAGTTTAAATAAATAATAAAAGAGATTGCTTTATTTTTAAGGCAATCTCTTTTATTAAGAATCAAATTCATAAATATATATAAGGCTATTATCTTTATCTAAAACTGAAATAATATAATTAAATGGAATGTCATAATTGTCCTTATCATCTGGATACATTTCTTTATATTTATTTTTATAATAATATAATCCATGTTTAATATTTTTAGGAATCTTTTTACCATTACCTAAAGTACCATAGGATATATTATTATAATCTCCACCATATAAAAGTGGAATTGCTATTTTATCTTCTATAGGAAGGGACTTCCATTGTTTAGAATTTAAAGCTTTTTTATATAAAATATCAAAATCATCTTTAGAGACTTTTATTTTTGCAAAATAATCTCCATCACCATGAAATCCACTATGTGTATCTATTTTTTCCTCATATACTATTGAATTTGGCATAGTTAAACCACCTAAAAGATTTTTTTCATAATTTACTTTAATTACATTTGAGTATATTTTGGTTCCTAAAATAACTATTGAAATAATTATTACAATGATTAGAATAGATATTTTAAGTTTTTTGTGCTTAATTTTAATCACCAACTTTTATTTGAAAATTTCATTTATGATTATAGCATATTTTATAAGAATTATTTGATTAAAAAATTAAGTCAATAATTAAATAGATTAATAAGAAATATTTCATGGGAAAAGCATAATGTAAACAAAAATTATTTAAGTTTATTTATATATAGACAAAATACCTTTAAAAGCATAAAATGATGGTAAGGATGAATATAAAAGGAGTGTTAGAACATGGGTAAAAATAATAAAGAGTTATTTTGGGATGCAACAATTGATGAGGTTAAAAAAGGATTTATTGAGGAAGAGGAATGCTATAAATGTATTATCTGTGAAAAAGAATTTACAAAGGGTAGAATATATGAGATAGATTCTGCATTTTATGATGCAGAAAAAGCAACTAAACTTCATATAGAAAATATTCATAAGTCACCACTACATTATTTACTTGAAATGAATAGTACTTTTACTGGTATATCAGAAATTCAAAGAGAAGTACTAATATTAATGGCTTCAGGATTAACTGATAAAGAAATTGCTATTAAGTTAGGAGTTGCACAATCAACTATAAGAAATCATAGGTTTAAATTAAGAGAAAAGGAAAAGCAAGCAAGATTATTTTTAGCAATGATGGAACTTTTATCTAGTAAGTCTAAGAAAAATATAAATATATTAGAAAAAGATATATTATGTGATGCTCATAAAACAGCTACTACATTAGATGATAGATATAACATTACAAATAAGGAAAGAGAAAGTACAATTAAAAATTATATGGATGAAAATGGAGCTATAAAAATATATCCATCTAAAGAAAAAAAGAAAATAATAATTTTATCTGAAGTTATCAAGAATTTTTCAACTGGAAAGAAATATTCAGAAAAAGAAATAAATAGGATTTTAAAAAGGATATATGAAGATTATGCAACTATTAGAAGGGCTTTAGTAGAGTATGGATTTATTGAACGTGCTGATGATTGTAGTGTTTATTGGGTAAAAGAATAAATCATGAATGATATTAACTTTAATTTTTAATATGATTAAATGTTTTAGAAATAAATATAAAACTATTAATAAATTTAAAAGATCACTAAGTTTTTAAGTGATCTTTTAAAAATTTTATTTTAATTTGTAGAGTATACCAGAATTATTTTTACTAATTTGAATATAATACTTTTTTATATATTGCATGATAAATTTATCCTTCATTTTACTTAGATCTTTATTAGAAACTTTATTAGGGTTTGAAGTTACTATCCATGTTGGTTTATTATTTTTTAATGTGGAATTAATTTCTTTATAAACATTTTTATCAGTTAGATTCCACCAATCTTGAAGAGTAAAGTATCTATTGCATGGAGAAATATTAGTTAAAAAAAACCAACGAGCTTCTTGATTATAGCTAAATACTTCATCTTTATTGCAATTTATATGTGAAGCTAATTGAATTGAATTCTCTATATAATCATTAGTTTTAGTTTTAACTTTGTATAATCTATCTACACAAAAATATGTAATCCAAGTAGATGTAATAATTATTATCAAAATAAAAACTATATTTGGTAAATTATATTTTAAATCTAATTCTTTAAGAAATACTATTATAGATAATACAAATTGTGGTGCACCTGTTATTAAATAATGCATAAAAGTGTGGCCGCTTAAACAAATTGAAATTACTGTAATTATAATATTTAAACATAAAAATACTGTCATGATTAAATTTTTCTTTATAAAAGAAATTATAATTGAAAATAAAGATGTTAATATTAATATCCATAATACTATTTTAAAATGACTTCTAGTAGTAAATAGTAAAAATTTAATGTTATGTAATAGAGAATCTCCCTCATACATAAAATTAAATATAAAAGTTCCATAAAAGAAATCATATAATGCTTTGTTATATATAAAATATGATAGTATAGGAATAATGCAAATTATACAACCTAATATGTAGTATAAAAAATATTTTATACATTCTTTAAATCTTTTATTTAGAAGAAGATAGAGGAATATAAAAACAGTTGTACTAACAATAGTAGGACTATTATTCATTCGTATCATAACTACGGCCATAAAAGTTATTCCTAATATAATTGAACTAAGATTAGAAATTTTTTTCTTTTTAGAAAAGTAAAAGTTGATAAAAATATATAATGCTATTATGCAAAAAAAGTTACTATATTCTTCTGACATATTACCATATTGTATGGTGTAAGTTGAAAATGCCATGTAAGAAATAGGTGGAATTATTGAAATTATGGTTTCTTTGAAGAATTTTTTGCTTATTTTGAATATAAGTATTATAGAAATAAACATAAATGTAAATTCAGTAAACCATATTCCTAATGTTCCATGGATGAAGTTTTGAGGAATTGCATTTATGAAGAATAGTAGAGGCCCCTTATGATCAAAAATTTCTTTAAATAAAATTTTACCATTACATACTTCTTTACCAACCTCCATAAAGATACCACTGTCACTTGTAGCACTACCTAGTAATGGACTAGTAGAACCAGCTAAAATTAGCATATAAATAAATATAGCAATAAACCAAATATAATTGCTTAATCTAGTTAGCTCTTTTTGAAAAAACTTTTTCATTAGTAGAAACTCCTTTTATCAAATTTAAAATTAACAAAGTTATTATAACATATGGAATATAATTGGTGGATTTTAATGAGAAATTTAACAAAATGATTAATCTATATTAACAAAAATTGATAGTGTAAAAATAGCTTATATAAAAAATAAAAATTTAATGTGTTAATATACTTAGAAAATCAGAAATAATTATTTAGATATGTAGTTTTTTTAAATATATATTATTTTAAATATAATCAATTTATATAGAGAAAGTTAACTTATAAAGGTTAAATATATATTGGCTGATAAGTTAATAAAATATATAAAAAGTTGTATAATAAAGACATATTAAAATTGAGGGGGATAAGCTCTATGAAAAAGAAATACATAATTCCTATAGTTATTTTAATTATAGCTATATTAGGAGTAGGATCATTCTTTATTTACAAAAATTCAGGAGTTAATAAAGAAGTAAATAAAGGAATTGAACTAATGACACAAAAACAATATCAAGAAGCGGTAGCGTGCTTTGATTTAGTATTAGAGGATAAACCTAATAATGAAAAAGCAGTAAAACTAAAAGATATGGTTAACAATTATTTAGATTCAAAAAATCTTTTTGATAAAGGAGATTTTGATGGAGCAAATAAAAAAATAAATGAAATGAATCAAGAATATTCTAATTATAGTGGATTCAAGGATGATGTAAGTAATTTAAAGGATAAAATAAGCAAGGCAATTAAAGATAGCAAAGAAGTAAATGAAAATTTAGATAAAATAAGAGATGAGATAAGTAAGAAAAATTATAAGGAAGCAAAGAATTTAGTTGATAAGCTAGAAAAAAGCGATTTAAATAAAGATCAAAAACAACAATTAGAAGATCTAAAGGGAAGAGTGAATTCTGAACTTAATAAATCAGAAGAAAAAAGTGGATCTTCAGGTTACTTGGGAAATGCAGCTATTGATAAGAAAAACTATATAAGTAGATTAAATGCGATAAAAGAAGAAACAGAAAATAGTGTAACTGGATCATCTACAGTTGAAATGAGAAGTCAAGCTTCTAATGTATATGATGAATGGGATAGTGCATTAAATGATATATATGGTACTTTAAAAGCAAAATTACCCAAGGATAAATTTAAACAATTAGAAAAAGATGAGATAAGATGGATTAAAATAAAAGAAGAAAAAGCTCAGAAGGCAATGGATCAATATAAAGGAGGAACTATGGCTCCTTTAGTAAAGTTAGGAACATTAAGTAGTGAAACTGAAAAAAGATGCTATGAGTTAGTTAATCAATATATGAATTAAATAATTATTTTTAAGAACTATACTAATTTAGTATGGTTCTTATTTAATTTTTCACACAGTTTAAGTAAAAAACATAGAATAAACTAAAGCACTATATGGAGTTGAAAAAATTTGATATACGGGCTTATATTAGCTGGAGGTAGAGGAAGTAGACTATACCCATTATCAAGATCAGAAAAACCTAAGCAATTCTTAAGAGTAATAAATGATAAAAGTTTTTTAGTTAATACAGTAGATAGAATAACCCCGTTAATTGAAAAAAATAATATTTATATAGTTACAAATAAGGAGTATAAAGAAAAAATTGAAAATGAACTTATTGATATTAATAAAGACAATATTTTTACAGAACCTATGAACAAAGAAACTGCTACTTATAACTAAATAGGTTTAAGCGTAAAAGAGTATTGCTCAAAGTTTTTATGCATAATATAACAAAACAAACAAACCATGGTATAATTATCTTGTTGAATTTAATGGATAAAAGGGGGATAAGTATGAGTGAAACTGAATTGTTTGAATATGATGCTGTACCTACGTGGGGAGGATTTATATATCAAGGTTATGTAGCTATATATATTGCTTTAAAGTATATATTAGATGGTAGTGTTCGAGAAGAAGAAATGTCAAATTATGAACTAAGGCTAGAAAGATTAGAAGATGTAAGTGTAGTTTACAAAAAGAATGATGATATAGAATATTTATCTATTCATCAAGTAAAATCAAAAAAAAATACAACTTTAAATAGTTATATGGAAGCATTAAAGCAGTTAATGTATGAAAAGGCTGCTGTAAAATTAGAAACTAGAGAAGTACAAGCATATCTTCATGTGAGAAAAAATATATCTGATATTAAAATGGGTGATATATCAGAAGAGATGGATCATGTAGAAAGAAAAGTAAAGCAAACATATAGAATAATAAAAAAATATGCTGAAAGAGAAAAGAATGGGAAACTAACAACTATTTCAAGAAAAAGATTATTAGAAATCATAAAGAAAAATTATTTTAGCATTAATAGAAGTAAATACACTACAGCACGAGATGAAATTATTAAATGTTTAAAGGATGGTTTATGTGTAGATAAGAAGTTAGATCAATATATTGATAAAGTTGAAGAATATATACACATAAGTGATCTCAATAGTGATGTAAAAGTATATAAGTACAAAGATAAAAGTTATATTGAATATGGTGATTTAGAAAGAGAAATTCAAGAATTAATAAAAGAATATACATCTAAAAATGGAAGTAACTATAGTGAAGATGAAATAAAATATATATATTATTTATTAACTGAAAGAGTAATAAATAATATTACTGAGAGGCATAAAACTTTTGGAGATAAAGCTGAAAAGGGTGTAATTATATTTTCAGAGATAATTAGTATTTTAAATGATAGTTTAGATAATTATGAAAAGAAGCTTAATATATTAGCATTAAAAAATGTATTTTATAAACATATTTATGAGTATTGTGATACCGAATGTGAAGATATTTGTAGCAGTGATGAATGTAAATTAAAAAATATTGAAAAAGAATTACTGAAATTATCAGAAGAAGATTTCGGAGGGTTTTGTAATAATTTAAATCCAGATTGTACTTGGATACTTAGCGAGAGAGAATGTATAAATGGTCTAATGCAGGAGTATGGAATATTAAATTGTTTCTTTAAAGGTATACATAAAATAAAATCTGACTATATATTTGAAGATAATAGATGCATATACAATATTAATAAAGTAACTAAATTTTTAAGTGGAATATTTGTAATGGACAAAAAAAGTTTAAAAAGAGTGATAGAAAGAATTGAAACGAATGTTAAAGATAATAGGAAGAAAGAGGATTTAGCTAATTTATTTGAGGCAGATCAAATAATAGTAAAAGGTGCAGAAGCAGATTCTAGTATATGGAACAGCGAAGTAATAAAAAGTGCTTACGAAAAAGAAATAGTGGAAAAGGAAAAAAATTATTTTATTAATTTCAAAAATCCTGAAATTGTTGATGTAGATAAGATTATAAGTGGGGAGAAATAATAATGAAAGAATTTATGGTTAAGTTATTTAATGAGTTTAATATGAATATTTTTCAAAGTTATGAATGCGATGGCTATGATGTAGTATATGCTAAAGATGAAGTAGAAGAAGCATATTATTTAAATGTATTTATAAATACTAATGAAGAGATGGCTAGATTGAAGGGTGAATACGAAAAACTTTACGAAGGTATAAAAAATATTAATTATGATGAATATAAACCAGCAATGGATAAGAATACTTGCTGTATTGTTTATTATTGCATATCTAATGATGAATATAAAAAATTCCGATTAGAAGATGAAATGAATGAGTTAGAAAAGAATGTATGTGATATAGAAGAAGATTTATATTACTTCAAAAAAAATGTTCTCGTGTATTCGGAAAAGCAATTAAATTATGTGAAAACAATTGAAAATTTTGATGAGTTGTGTAATGAATTTATTTCAGATAAAAATAATTTTGATAAATTTAAAGCTGAAAATATTGAATTTTTTGAATATGATTTAATAATGAATATGTTCACAAAATTTCCATTTTTAAATTATACTAGATATTTTAAGTCAAATGGAAATCAATTAAAATCTCTGGATGAGTATATAAAAATTGAATTAAATAATAATAATTTTAGTGATGAGAAACAGTTGCAATGTGAAAATATATATAAAGAATTAAGTGAGTTAGAAGATGATAAATTAGAAAAATGGTTAGATGATTTTGGGGGTGTCATAAGGTGAGTATAAAAATAAGCAATGTAAGTATAACTAACTTTAAATTATTTGATAAGTTTAATAATATAGTTGATGTAGAAAAAGATAATCTCATTTTATTTGATGGACCGAATGGGTATGGAAAAACATCAGTATTTGATGCAATAGAATTAGCGTTAACTGGAAGAATAAAAAGGGTAGATAATAATGCACAACTATTTGATGGTAAGAATGCATATAAAAATTTTATCTTAGTAAAAGATGAAAGTAAAGAAGCAGAAGTTTCAGTTACATTGGTGGATGAAAATAAAAAGTTAAAATTAATAAGAAAATATATTCCTGAACATTTAGGAGAAGAATCAATAGAAAAAAACCCTCAAAAGATATTCGAAAAATTCAAATTAATATGTGAATTAAATGATGAAGTAGTTGAAGAAGGACAAGAAAATTCTGTGTTAAAGGATTTTGGAATACTTAATTTTAATGAAATTTTTGATAAGTGTTGTTATTTGTCACAAGACGAAAATTTAGCTTTTTTTAAAGAAGGTGATAAGGAGCGTACTCAAGCTTTAGATTTTCTATTTGATACCAATGTTGAAGAAAAAGCTGTTAGTAATATTGAGAAAGTGCAGAAACGATATGATAAAGTTCTTAAAATATATAAGGCAAATATTAAAAGTTTTAAAAAGGATATAGAAGAAAAAAATAAAATAGTATCTCAAAAGAAAGATAATGTTGGATATGTAAATTTATTTATAAAAAGCGATGTTGTATGGGATAAAGAAAACTATGATGTTAATGAGAGTAATTATAAGAAAATTGAGAATGAATTAGATGATTTTATATATGTATCTAGTAATTTAGAACAATGTTTATTATTTATAAAAAGAAATAAATATAAGTATTTATTAAATCAATATAGTGATGATATTAATAAATTAAGTATGAAGGATAATTCTTTACAATATACATTGAATTATTATAAAAAACTAGATAGTTATAAAAAAATTAGTAATTTATATGAATATCAGCAAAATTTAATAAATGAAAAACAGCATATAGAAAATAAAGAATATAAGGATTTAAATATAGATATAATAAAGAAATTAATGGATTATTCAGATGAAGAAGTTAAAGAATTAAATAAAAGCATTAATGAAATTGAAGAAATTAAAAAAAATGAGAATACTTTATCATCAGTTATTAGCAATATGAATAGTACAAGAACAAAGATAATGAATATGTTTAAAAATGATGTGTTAGTAGGAGTAATTCAAGATAGCGTATGTCCATTGTGTGGAAATGATTGGACAAGTAAAGAGGAATTATTAAAAGCTGTAGAAAATCAAAAACAAGAATTAAAGAAGTTATGTAATAATGATACATTAAAAAGAGAAAAGGTAGAAAAGGATTTATGTGATAAATTTATAGATAATGTATTAAAAGAAATAGAGATTAATACAAAAGAAATGGTGAATAAAGAATATGTATTAACTTTAAAGAAAGCATGTACTTATAAAGAAAGTATGGACAAAATTATTAAAGAACTAGATATTATAAAAGTAAATATTCAAGATAAAATGACTGTAGAAGGATATATAAGTAAAAATGATTATATGGATATATATAATCTAATTGATAAAAATGTTCCAGAATGTACTGCTGAAATAAATGATAAATTAGAAAAAATGAATTTCAAAAGGTATTATGAAAAATATCTAGATAGTGATGTAGATGAATTAAGTAGAATTTCTTTAAAATTAGTAAAAGAAAAGCAAAAATATATAGACTTCTTATATTATAACTCAGTATCTAAGGAAATATCAGTTCTAAAAAATAATCTTGATAAGCTTGAAGGTAGAACAGGTAAGTTAGAAGACGTAATAAATGAATTAAAGTATTACGTGAAAATAAAAAAAGACGCCATAATAACTTATAAAAAGAATATAATAAAGGATATAGAGCCATTACTTTATGTTTATTCATCAAAAATTATTCAACAAAAGTTTGGTGGTAATAATATTCAAATAGATAATACGAAATTAAAGAATTTTAAAATAGTTAGTAATTTTAATAATGATCAAGATATAATTCATTCTATGAGTTCAGGTCAACTTACATCTGTTTCGCTTGCATTTTTATTATGTATGAATAAAGTTTATTGTTCAAATAAATTTAATATACTGCTTATAGATGATCCATTACAGACTGTTGATGATGTAAACATGGTAGGTTTTGTAGATTTAATTAGACATGAATTCTCTGATATTCAAATAATTGTAGCTACTCATGAAAAAGATTTTGCTAATTATATTGCATATAAATTTATTAAAGCTGGACATACCTATAAAAACTATAATATGAGAAAATTAATGTTAAGCAATAATGCGTTATAGTATAAAGTTTTTAAATTTAAAAAAGGATAATTATTAATTATAAATATAGACAATGATAAAAGGTAATTATAATTTTTATATATAATTACCTTTTTGTTATGAATATTATTATAAGTTAAATAAACAGAAAAAAACTAAATATATATTGTAAGATTTACAAAAGTGACAAAAATAGAAGAGTGTATTTTATTAATTTGAAAAAGAAATTTTAGAAATAAAAAATATTTTTAAAATATATGATAATAAGGAAGAATAAGAGGAATTTATAGGTAAATAGGAATATTAAAATGGAAAAATAATAATATTTCAGCTAGGATAAATTATATATTAAAATAAATTATTTTAATCAAATAAACAATATATTTTAGATAACTAAATCTTTTTAAGAATTATACTAGTTAGTAAAGTTATTATTTAAATTTTCACATAGTAAAAAGTATTTGTTTGGCTATAGTGATTATATAATTATTTACAATAAAGTGAGGAATAGTGTTGTAAGATTAAAAGTAAAATAAAAATTCTTATAATATAAGTATCTTTTGGGTGTATACTGTAAATATAGTAAAATTTTAATGCATTGTTATTATATGATTGGAAATTTACCACTTAATAAGTGGAGCTTATATTATGAAAAATTTATTTAATGGTAAAAAGAAAGGGATTAGTCTATTAATAATAGGAATACTATTATTAGTTGGACTTATAGTATTAATAAGATATACTTTTATAAATAAAGATATTACTACATCATTAACAGCTATTGATGATAATAAAGAACTTACTTCACTTACAAACGAAAATAAAGAAAATAATAGGGCAGTTTATGAAACAGAAAATAAAGATAATGGGACTACTTTTAACGAAGATAGTAAAGATGATTCAACAATAGCTACTAATATTAATGCCAATACTGGTTCTACTGAAAGCAAACTATCAAATAGTGGAAGTACTTCAAATAGTAATAGTGGCTCAAGTTCATCATAAAGAACAAGGACATTATGAAAATGTTTTAGTTAAGCCAGCTTTAACATAAGAAGTACCAGTATATGAAGAAAGAGAAAGATCAATCTGTAATGGTTTTGGTAAAGATATAACTGGAAATACAAGAACTAATATAAAAGAGCAAATGTTAGCAGGTAATAAGAAATATAGTGGATACCACTCAGAATGGGAAAAAGTTCAAGTAAGAACTAAGAAAGTTCATCACGATGCAGTATACAAAAAGAAATGGGTAGTAGATAAAAAAGTTTGGACAGAAACAGTTATAGTTGGTCATAAATGTGGTGGTTGTGGTTAAACAAAATAGTAATTAATATTACAATAGTAAAGAGTACCTTTTGAGGTACTCTTTTTTATTTTGCTTAAGATACTTTAATTGTAATTTATGATATTTTTAGTTTTATTGAAACTTTCAAAGGTCTAAATGATTACTATTTAATGTTTTGTTTTAAAATATTGAAATACCTTAGAAGTGAGTTTTTTATGTCTCTAAATAAAGAAAAACATATAGATTATATATTAATTATTAGAAATTGGTTAGATATTAATTCACAGATATATTTAAAAGTAAAAACACATCATAAGTAGCATGTTTATGCTACATAATACCATCACCTATAAAAACTCAATTTTTAAAAACATATAGTCTTTTAAGAACTACATAATTAGAAAACATGAAATTTTATATGTCCAATGAAAGGGCGTGATTTCATGAAAATTAATTATGAAAAAATTGGAAGTATTCTAAAATTACTTAGAATGAGCTATTGTTTATCACAAAGAAAGTTAGGTGAAAAATTAGGAGTTAATAAAACAAAAATTTATGAGTTAGAAAATGGAAAGCAAGTGGTAACATATGAGGATTTAAATAAGTATTCTTCTTTTTTCAATATTCCAGTTACTTATATTATCTGTAATGAGGAAATTAACTTAAATAAATCTAAAATTGAGATTATTAATGAAATTCTAGAAAAAAAAGAAATTTCTCAAGTTAATAACTTATATTTTATAGATGGGGAGGAAATTTCAAGGGGAATTTTAGAAAAATATGAAATAGATTTAAAACATAGTGTTACATTAGAAAAAATACTTTTAATTATATGTGAGGACAAACCTGATGAACCGGGTGATCTTAGAATAATTAAAAGAATTTTAAAGAAAAAGATTATTCCATTTAAATATCTTGGAGCATTTATATTAGTGTTAAATATTAAAATTGAAGAGCTTCTTTTTAATAATTATAAATCTTAATAATTGACCGTTAAAATGGAGTTTTTATAATAGTTTTTTTATTTAAAATTAATTTATAAATGGAGGTGATAAATGATTTTAATATAATTTTAATAAATATATTACAATAAAAACTACTCTTATTTAGTAAATAAAAGAAAAATAGCTATCTTTTATTTATTAAACTTTAGAGGAGATAAGTAGTAGAGTATTGTAAATAACCTTTATTTAGTAAATATATTGTAACATAAATTCTACTACTATCTTATAAAAAATTTAATTAACGATGTTATATAGGAGGATATAGTAATTATGAGTAATGGAATTGGTTTTAATGAAGTTTATACACCACTTGATGATATTACTAATACATGTCGTGTTTGTGTTACTGGTATTGAGTTAATAAATGACAAAAAAACTAATGAATTAAAAGCAATAAAATTATCTTGTGGATGCGAAAAATTAAAAAATAATTTTTTTAGATGGAATTTCAAAGTTAGAATTAATACATTGCATAGTAAGATAACAGAAGAGGATGTAATAAAATCTAACGGGATATGGATAGATTTAATCGATCCAATTGTGTTACCATACTCTTTTTTAAACGAAAGAAAGGTTCTTATTAAGGGGACATATGTTATAGCAGATGATTTTACTATTGTTACTGAAGAAGATATGGAGGTTGACATTTATGCCTAGGATTGTTCAATATTTGAAAAAGGCTTTAATAGATTGGTATAACTCATATAATATGGAAGAAATAAAATGGTGGATTTTAACAGAAATTGCCATTGATGATAATGGTACTTCTGGATATAAAAAATCAAGTGTAATGAAGCGTTTAGAAAAAACACAAAATAGATTTCTTTCAATGTCTTGTACATTTGCCGATGTAAATTTTAAAGAAGGAACTTTTGATATGTGGTTTAGAATACGATATAACATTAATTTTAAAGATAAAAGAGGGTTATCCCAAGATATATTAAATGATGTAATTAATGTTCTATCTATTATATTAGAATATCACAACATTGTATGCAATGATTTAGAAAATTATATATTGATAGAGCTACGTAAAGATAGATTATCTATAAGATTAGCATTAAATAATACTGGGTTAAGCATAATCAAGAAAAAAGGGGATTTTATTGAGCAAAATTTTGATAGAATTAAAAACCTTTAATATATTATTAAATTAATTAAAAACCTTGTTTATAGTAATGGTTTGTAAATGAAGCTTTTAGGCGTAATGTCAGACCATTACTAGGAATAAGGCGCTTGTAAATTATATTTACAAGTATATGAGTTTCAAATTTTATGTAGAAAAGTAGAAATAGTAATTTAAATGATTAAAACCCTTTATTTTAAAGCAATACGTATTCTATGGGCTTGTCTTAGAATACGTAGAAAACCGTAGTAAATGTAGAAAAAGGAGGTTAAACTATGTCTAAAAGCTTATCACTTCGTAGATGTGAAGTAGTTAGTCAAATTACTGAAACTTTTAATATAGAAAATATAAAAAAGGTTTTAAATGAAAAAGATTGTATTAAAGAATATGCTTATATAATTCATGATAAAGATAAGAATGAAAATGGAGAACTGAAAAAACCACATATTCATTTAATTATGAGATTTAAAAATAATCAACCTCAAAATATTAAATATATAAGTAAATGGTTTAATCTTAACCCTAATTTTGTTTCTAAAATTAAGTCAAAGAAATTTGAAGATGCAATAAAATATTTAGTTCACCTTAATGCGCCTGAAAAGTTTCAATATTTAATAAATGAAGTAACTGCAAATTTTAATGTGAAAAGAGTTATTGATAATGAAAAAGAACAAAATGAATTAGATGGAATTTTAGATAGAATACTTAATGGGGAAATAAGAGAATATAACAAAACAATTGAAATAGACCCAAAAATCTTAACATATAAATCAAGATTAATAAATGAAGCATTTAAGGTTCGTGCAGAACATATACAAGCTACTGTAAAAGAAAGAGATACTTCTGTAATTTTTATTACAGGAACATCGGGTTCAGGAAAAACAACTTTAGCTAAAAAAATTTGTGAAAGTAAGGGGTTAGCCTATTATGTTTCTTCTGGTTCAAATGATATCTTAGATGGATATTCTCAGCAACCTGCATTGATAATTGATGATATTAGACCATCATGTATGGGACTTAGTGATTTACTTAAGTTATTAGATAACCATACTTTATGCTCAATCAAGTCTAGATACAAGAATAAAATTATTTATTGTGATTTGATAATTTTAACAACCGTATTAGATTTAGAAACATTTTATCAGAATGTATTTACAGAAGAAAATGAGCCAATCACTCAATTAAAGAGACGTTGTGGGATACATATTCGTATGAATAAAGATTATATATTTACATCTATATGGGATAATAAAAAAATGAATTATTCTAAAGAAATAGTTTATAAAAATAATATTATTTCAGAGTTTGTATCTAGCAGAGAAAAAACAAATGAGGATATAGAGAATGAACTAATGAAATTTTTCCCTTTCATAGAAAAAATAGACGAAAGTCAATTAAATTTAAAAGATAGATTAATAGAAAAAAATATATCTAATATTACTGAATTTAAACTTGAAAAAGTAAGTGATGAAATTTTTCGAAAATTACTTAATAAAAAATAATAGCTTAAAAAAAGGATATTTTTATGAATAAGAAATTTAATAATTATTCTTTTTGGAGGATTAAAAGAATTTTAGAAACAGAATATAAGTATAGATTAGAAAAAGTAAGTCAAGGTTATAAAGCTAATAGAAAACCAAATTATGTAAAAATATATAATTTAATTGATAATAATACTAATTCCATTATTCTTGAAAGTATAACATTAAACTCATTAAGAAAGGTATTAACAGAAGAAAATTACTTTTTAAATGATTAATGCAAATATATAGGCAATAAGTATATAGACATTTATGTAAATATATCTGTGAAAAGAAAACTTAAGAAATAGGTATAAAAATCGCTATATTTTAATATAAATTATTAAGCAAATATATGGAGAATAAAAATGGAGGAGATTAATAAGTATGTTTCAATTGAAGAGTATACTAATGAAATTAAAGTATTAAAAAGTGGACAAAGTAAGAGTATTTATAGTGATACAGATATTGATATAGAGATAAAAAAAGTAGGGAAAAAAATTTATACTTTTGTAAATAAATATGGAGATAAAAAATTAAATACTGCATTAAATAATATTTGTAGTCTTGTTTAACTTTAATATTAACAAGACTATTTTTTGTTATAATAAATAGTAAAGGAGGGGAAACAGATGAAAAGAGTAGCAACTTTTTCAAGAGTATCAACTGAAATGGATAGTCAAAAAACAAGTATTTTAAATCAAGAAGAAATATATAATAATTGGATAGAAAAAAATAACTACATTTTGTATAAGTCATATATAGATGATGGTATAAGTGGAACAAAGGCATATAAAAGAGTTGAGTGGCTTAAAATGCTTGAAGACGGAAAAAATAAGAAATATGATATTTTACTTTGTAAAAGTTATTCTAGATTTGGGCGTAATATGATTGAAACGTTAGGAGCAATAAAAGAATTAAGAGAAAGTGGAATTAGAATAATTTTTATTGAAGATAGTTTAGATAGTGAAGCAGATTCAACAAAATTTGGATTATTTAGTTGGATTAGTGAGCAAGAATCACAAAATACAAGTAAAAGAATAAAGACTGTATTTGAGCATTTTAAAGAAGTTGGTAAGATATACAATTGTATTGCACCATATGGATATGATTATGATTCAAATATAAAGAATTTTATTATAAATGAAGAGGAAGCAAGAACAGTTAGGAGAGTTTTTAAATTATATTTACAAGGGAATGGAACTAATAAAATAGCTTCGATTTTAGCAAATGAAGGTGTACCTAGTAAAAAAGGTGGCACATGGAGAGCGAACACTATAAAAAATATGATATTAAATGAAGTATATTTAGGTACTTTAGTACAAAACAAAAGTCAGTCTATTGATGTAACAATCAAAAAGATAAATAAAATTTCAAAGGAAGAATGGATAAAGCATTATAATAATCATGAAGCGATTATAGATGAAGAAACATTTTTAAGGGCAAATAACATATTTAAATCTAATTCAGAAAAGGCACATAAGGCAAGATTTAGTATTAAAGGGATAGAAAGAGCATCTAATGTAAGTTTATTTAGTAACTTATTAAAATGTAGTTGTGGTAGTAGCATGGGAATAAGGAGAAAAAAGAATAGAAAGCCGTATTATAATTGTGTTGAATATGAAAAAGTTGGAGTAGCTTGTGGACATCAATCAAATTATATTCAAGAAGAAGTATTAATAGACTATATTAAAGGAAAACTTGATAATATGATTGAGAGTAAATTTGATAGTATAGAAATAGTTGATAAAAATGATGTTAAAATATCATTAGAAAATGAATTGCAAAGTATTAATAAACAAATTGATAAGCAAATTATGCTATCGAATAATTTACTAAATTTATATTCAGATGGAACTATAAGTGCTATTCAATTTAAATTGCAAAATGAAAGTATTTCAAACACATTAAATACTTTAATAAATAATAAAGAGGTTTTAGAAGATAAAATAAATAATATTCCAAAGGATAATGTTAAAAACTTTAAAAAAGATGTTGGAAGTATAGTTAAAGTTCCAGTAGAAAAATGGAGCAATTCAATGATAAAAGAAGTAATTAAAAAAATTGAAATTAGCACAAATGGAGTCATAAATATTAATTGGAAAGTGGAAAGATAATTAAAGACCTATTTAGTTATATTATGCAACTGCAACATGCATAGGTTTATCTGCAATTAAACTTCTTAAAAAAGATAGAGATGCAGTAATGATAGTATTGCCTTCAGATCATTATATAGAAAATGAAAAAGCATATATAGAAACTTTAACTCAAGCTGTTGAACTAGCAAATAGAAGAAGATGTATAGTAACTTTAGGAATACATCCTCAAAGACCAGAAACAGGTTATGGATATATTGAAATGGGTGATAGAATTAGTGGAGAAAGACCTGCTTATAGGGTAGCTAGATTTACAGAGAAACCTAATCTTGAAGTTGCGAAAGATTTTATTTATAAGGGAACTTATTTATGGAACTCAGGTATGTTTGTATTTAGAGCAGATGTTATATTAAGAGAAATAGAAAAATATATTCCACTAATGCATAAACCACTTATGGAAATATATAAGCACATAGGAGAAGAGGACGAAGAAAAAGTCATAGAGGAGCAATATAAATTAATAGATGGTATATCAATAGACTTTGGAGTTATGCAAAAAACTAGAAAAGCATATGTTATTAAGTGTGATTTCATTTGGGATGATATTGGTAGCTTTAATGCTTTAAGTAGATTTTTGAATAAAAGTAGAAGTAATTCAGTATCAAAAAATGTTTATTTAGAAGAATGTGAGAACTGTTCTGTATTTGGAGAAAATAATTTAATTATAGGGTTAGGAATTAAAGATTTAGTTATAGTAGAAGCTGGAGATGTACTTCTTGTAATGGATAAAAATAGAGATCAAGAAATAAAACATTTGTTAAAGGATCTTGAAGGAAAAGAAGACTACAAAAAATATTTATAAGAATTTATTTTATTAAAATTAAATAAACCTAATTTTAAAATTCGAGAGATTTTAAGTACTAATCGTTATTTAGGTTAGTACTTTTTTATTTAAACATATTAATTTATAAATAGCGAATTTTGTATAATTTTAATACAATTTGTTTTGTATTTTTATAATTTTTCAGACAATAAAATACAAAATTAAATGTAAATAAATGTTATTATATAGAATATAAATTAAAAATTTAGAGTTTAGGAGTATATATGAAAAGTATAAAAGAATTAATAGCAACCCCTATAACAACAACTTTTTTAATGATTTCTATTATAATATCAATATTTTCTATAGATATAGTATCACAAATGTTAAATTCAGCTTTTAGAAGTTATGATGGAGAGCGTGTATTTTACAATGAAAATATTTCAATAAGTTTAAAAGAAAAAAATATAAGGTTAGAAGAACTTAAAAATATAAAAATTCCATTTATAACAGAGCCATTAAATCATATGGAACCTATAGGAGATGCCTTTAAAAAGGTAACGGTATATGGAGTAAACAATTATGGTGGTTTTAAAAAATATTTAAAAACCCAAAATAAAAATTACTTTAAAGATGAAGATTATAAAAATAAAGAGGATATAGCTATAGTAGGAGAGTTAAATAAGCAATTAGTTTATAAAAAAGATGGTATAGATTATATAGACTTAAAAGGAAAAAGTTTTAGGGTAGTTGATTATATTTCAGATAAAATATCTGATTGGAGACATGGGATTATAATACCTATAAATAGTTTATATAGTGAAATTTATGGAGAAAAAGGAAATAATATAATTAATATTTATAAATCAGATTATAATGAAAATTTAGAAAATATTTTAGAAAAAAAGTATAAGGGCTTTTCTAAAGTAGCAAGAAGTAATAGTAAGACTAAAACTTGGCAATCAGTATTTTTATACAATACTGGATTTATAAAGACAGCTATTTTAGGAGTTTTAGTAGGATTAATAAATTGTATAATATCATCAATATTTTGGACTCAAGGTTTAAAAAAGAATATTGCCATTAAAAAGATATTAGGAGCAAGGAGAGTAGATTTAATAATAGACATATTTACGAAATTAATAGTATTAAATTTAATTGCTTTTTTAGTAAATATAGTACTTATAAACTTAACAACAAATATTATTGGAGTAGTAACACATTCAGTAATAGAATATAGCTTTAAATCATCATTAATCTCATTAAATATAAGCTTGTGGCTTTCTTTATTTATAGCAATATATTTATTGAAAGATATAAGAAAAATTAATGTTCAAGATAATTTAAGATAGAGGGGTTATTATGAGAAATGGGAAAATACTAAAAATATTTTTAAAGAAGAATAAGTTTATAAGCATATTATTAATAGTTGAATTAGCCATAGCAACGCTATTAATTTATAATATTCAAAAGGAAATTAAGGTATTTGGATATATGAATAAGCTAGATTCATATTCATGGAATGAAAAAGGAGCTTATAAAATTTCTTTGGCTCCAAATAGTTTCTTTTCTGAAAATGAAAATTTGAATAAATTTTATAAAGAATTGAATAAAAGTAAAATAATAAAAAATATTGGATTAATATATCCAACTCAAGTTACAGTAGATGGATTAAAGGTAAGTTATTTAGAAAAAATACATATGCCTTACTCTGTAAATGGAACAATTGTTGAAGATTTTGGTGATGAATTTAAAGAATTAATTCCTATAAGAATTATGGATTATGGATATTATAAGGACTTAGGTATAAATATTAAAAAAGGTAGAGATTTAACTTACAAAGATTATAATAAACTAATATTAGGAGAGAAATTTGAAAATTATGTAGAGATAAAGGATAAGCTTAAATTACAAATTGGACTAAGTGGAGATGAAGAGTCTTATGAAGTAGCAGGAATATCTAAAGGGGATACACCTTTATATTTTGACAGATTGTATTATGATATAGTTCCTTTTTTAGATGATTCAATGATTGTTATATTAAAAGAAGAAGATTTTTATAAAGATAATGTACTTGGAGAATTAGCAAGTTTAGGTGGAATTAATATAAAGTTTATTCAAGGAGATTATGATAACTATCAAAGTGACATAATAAAATTAGCTAAAAAGCATAATTTAGATATAAGTATAAATAGTAATTTAGATGAATATGAGAAGGCAAAGGATAAAATATTAGGAGCTGTAAAGTATTCATTAATGAGGACAAGTATATTATTGATATTAATACTCCTTGGGGGAGCCGGAAGTATATTGTATTCTTTATATCAACTAAAAAAAGAATTAGGAATAATAATATCTTTAGGAGCTAAAAAGAAAGATATTATTTTAGTTGTATTAATAAAGACGTTAATTATGGCTTTTATATCTTTTATCATAGGAATCTACTTAAATAAATATATTAATTTAGCTGGTGGAGGATGGTTTACAATTCAATCGGAAAAAATTAATACTATAATTACTGGAGTTATTCTTTTAATAATAATAATTTTAATAACTTTAATTCCAATTAAAAGTATTATTCAAATTAAGGCTATTAATTTAATTGGGGGAGAAAAATAATGAAGATATTATTAGAAAATGTGAGTAAAGTTTATGGGAAAAAAGAAAGTGAATTTAAAGCATTAAAGGATATTAATTTAAAAATAAAAGAGGGAGAACTTATTGCAATTATGGGAGCTTCAGGTTCAGGTAAAACAACTTTACTAAACATAATAGGATGTATAGATGAACTAACTTACGGTAAATACTTATTAGATAATGAAGATTGTAGTAATAAAAGTTTTGATGAGCTTGCAAAAATAAGAAATGAAAAGATAGCTTTTATATTTCAAAATTTTGCATTAATTAAAGAATTAACAGTTAAAGAAAATATAATGTTACCTTTAGAGTACAGAAAGGGTAAGAAGAATTATAATATAAATTTTAATGATTATATTGAAATTTTAGGATTAAAAGAAATATTAAATAAAAAGGTTAGTAAATTATCTGGAGGTCAGCAGCAAAGAGTTGCTATTATGAGAAGTTTAGTTCAAGGAGCAGAAATTATATTAGCAGATGAGCCTACAGGCGCTTTAGATGAGGACAATGGAAAGAAGATAATGGATATATTGTTAGAGTTAAATAAAAAAGAAAAGAAAACAATCCTAATAGTAACTCATAATCCAGTTATAGCAAAGTATTGTAATAGAATTATTAATATAAAAGATGGAGAAATATTATAGATGTGTTTTTCCATTTGAACATATTAATTTATAAATAGTGAATTTTTTATAATTTAATAGAAACATAAATTAAAAAACTAAATAATATAATGATTAAGTTGATAATAAATTTTACCCAAAATAAAAAATGTAGTATTGTATAATTGAAAGTAAAAATCAAATAAGGGGGATTTATGAGAAAGGGATTATTCTGTTTAATATTAACTACAGCTATAATAGGAGTTACTATACAAGGAAATGCACATACTAATTCAGAAAGATATGAGAATTCAGGTAAGATTTAATTGTCAGAGGTATCATTAGAAATAAATAATATTGGTTATATTTATTTAAAAATAAAACAAGTATTAAATTCAGAATGGATAGGATATTTAATTTTAATATTTAGTTTATTAATAGGTAATATTTTAACTCAATTCTTTGATTTGTTTTTTTATAGATGTTCAACAGAAATATTTTGTAATATTTTTATATTAGTTACTGGTGTATTATTATGTGTAAAAAATAAAAAAGGGATATAATAAATTTATGAATGAAAGAATTAATACAATAATATGTGATAAAAATTAAAACCTTAATTATAAACAAAGAAACTGCAACATGCATAGGTTTATCTGCAATTAAACTTCTTAAAAAAGATAGAGATGCAGTAATGATAGTATTGCCTTCAGATCATTATATAGAAAATGAAAAAGCATATATAGAAACTTTAACTCAAGCTGTTGAACTAGCAAATAGAAGAAGATGTATAGTAACTTTAGGAATACATCCCAAAAGACCAGAAACAGGTTATGGCTATATTGAAATGGGAGATAGAATTAGTGGGGCAAGACCTGCTTATAGGGTAGCAAGATTTACAGAGAAACCTAATCTTGAAGTTGCAAAAGATTTTATTTATAAGGGAACTTATTTATGGAATTCAGGTATGTTTGTATTTAGAGCAGATGTTATATTAAGAGAAATAGAAAAATATATTCCACTAATGCATAAACCACTTATGGAAATATATAAGCACATAGGAGAAGAGGACGAAGAAAAAGTCATAGAGGAGCAATATAAATTAATAGATGGTATATCAATAGACTTTGGAGTTATGCAAAAAACTAGAAAAGCATATGTTATTAAGTGTGATTTCATTTGGGATGATATTGGTAGTTTTAATGCTTTAAGTAGATTTTTAAATAAAAATAGAAGTAATTCAGTATCAAAAAATGTTTATTTAGAAGAATGTGAGAACTGTTCTGTATTTGGAGAAAATAATTTAATTATAGGGTTAGGAATTAAAGACTTAGTTATAGTAGAAGCTGGAGATGTACTTCTTGTAATGGATAAAAATAGAGATCAAGAAATAAAACATTTGTTAAAGGATCTTGAAGGAAAAGAAGACTACAAAAAATATTTATAAGAATTTATTTTAAAATTCGAGAGATTTTAAGTACTAATCGTTATTTAGGTTAGTACTTTTTTATTTAAATATATTAATTTATAAATAGCTAATTTGTATAAATGTATACATTAAAGAAATATTTCACAATTAGGAATAGCATTTGCATTTAGAAATGTATTGTTTATTATTTTGATTGCGTAAATGATGCATATGATTCAATTGAAACTTTAATTAATTTAGGAATAGATAGAGTTCTTACAAGTGGACTAGAAGAGAAAGCTATTTATGGAATGAAATTATTAAAGGATCTACATGAAAAATATGGTATAATCTTCCTTAAACAGGAAATTAAGTTTAATATATTAAATATAATAATTAAGTGTTATTTATAGGAGGTTATATCAATGAAGGCTTTAATGGTATTTTATAAAGCTAAATTAATTTTTAAGGAAGAAAATACTAATATGTCATTATTTGATAAAGTAATGGCTATATGCTCATCAACCACTATTATGCACTAAAGATAAATTATTAAAAGGTAGAAAAATATTTATAATTAAAATGCAAAGGCAATTAAAAGTCTTTGCATTTTTGTTTTGTATAATTAAAGTAGAGAATAAGGTGTATAATATAATTTATTATAGAATGGAGAGTTTTTATGATTAGCAATTATACATTAAAAAATAGAAGAAATATTAAGAAAAATTTTTTATAGAAAAATTTATCATAAAATATAAAAAGAGCAAAGGTAATTAAAATTATAAATTTAACTTCCTTTGCCCTTTTTATTATTAAGATTTATGTTGATTTTTATCTATTTTTTTCCATACAATTAAGCCATACAAACCATTCACTGTATATTGTATCCACATCATTGCCCCTGATAAGGCTGCAAGAGAAAATACAGGATTTCCAAATAGTGAATGTAAGTATAATACTATTCCAACTGAATCAGATAATAACCAAAAATACCAAGTTTCCTTAAATCTTTGAGTAGAAACTATAACTGCACAAATAGTTACTGTTGCTGTAAATGAGTCTATTAAATAATTTTTATCTGGTGCTATTACATTATTTAATGTATCTTTTATTATATTTGGTAAGTAGTATACGAATCTAGAATAAAGGAACCAAACTACTATAACAAATATAATAATTCCAATCCATTGTTTCTTTTTTAGTGTTCTTACTTCTATAGTTTGAGAAGATGAATCAGATTGCTTATTTTCTAATGTACTTTTTCTCCAAGCAAAGAAACCATAAATATTCATAGGAAGCATGTATATTGTATACAATATAACTTCAGCATACATATGACGAGATAAAGAAACGAAAATGTAAAAACAAGTGTTTATAACTCCCCAAGCATAGGCTGCTGTTTCAGCACGTGCTGTATATATAGCAGCAAAAAGTCCTGTTATAGCTGAAAAAAGTCCTGCTATTGTTAATATATTCATTACATCACTAATAGAACCACCATTATATAGTGGACTAAAAAAGAAGAATATGTTAACGATTAAGAAAAATACAAAATATATTTTATGAAATTTTGAAAAAGATTTAAACCACTCCATAAGTCCTCCTAATTTATTTAATATTTTATTTTAAATATCTACACTATTTTATAACTAATAATTTAAAAAAAACAATACAGAAAAATACATAAAATACATATATTATGCTTTAGAAAATAAAGTACATATTTTAGAAACAAAATTAATATTAATGGTATATTAAGAGAATAAAACATTTTCAAAAAATAAAATATTTAAAAATCTTATTAAAGTAAATATAGTAAGAAGAAAATAAAAATATTGAAAATTAAAATTAACCAGTCTGATAAATTTTTTTTATAATATAGTAGGTTATATATATTATAATTGTAATTAGGTTATAAAAAATGAAGGAAGTGTTATTTATGATAGAAAGTAAAAAAATTATAAATGACTATTTAGACAAATCAGATTGGAGAGTTAATGAAAATTCAAACTCACCATATAGTTTTGGAAGTCTTAATAAGCATATAATAGCTGAGGTTTCAAAGGATTATTGGTTAAATGAAGTTTATAAAGATCCTAAAATAATTAATGCTTATGTTAGTGGAGATTTACATATTCATGATTTAGGAGGTTTAACATTATACTGCTGTGGATATTCTCTTAGAAATATAATAATGATGGGAGTTCAAGGGATTCCTAATATTCCAACAAGTGGACCTGCTAGACATTTTGATGCAATTTTAAACCAAATAGCCAATTTAGTTACAATATATCAAAATGAAATTATGGGAGCTGTTGCATTTAATTCATTTGATACATTATTAGCACCTTATATAAAAAAGGATAAATTAAGTTACAAGGAAGTAAAACAAAATATTCAAAATTTTATTTTTAGTATAAATAGTAATAGTAGAGCAGGAGCTGAACCTGCCTTTACAAATATAACTTTTGATTTAATTCCTCCTAAAGATTTAAAAGATGATTTTGCATTAATTGGAGATGAAATATCAGATTTTAAATATAAAGATTGCCAAGAAGAAATGGATTTATTAAATAGGGCTTTCTATGAGCTTATGAATGAAGGGGACTTTAGAGGAAGACCATTTGCATATCCAATACCAACTTATAATATAAGTGATGATTTTGATTGGAATAATCCTCGAAATAAAATGTTATTTGAAATGACAGGAAAGTTTGGATATCCTTATTTTGCAAACTTTATAAATTCAGACATGGATCAAAGTGATGTAAGGTCTATGTGTTGTAGACTTAACTTAGACCTTAGAGAATTAAGAAAGAGAAATGGTGGGCTATTTGGAAGTGGAGATAGTACAGGAAGTATAGGAGTAGTAACTATAAACTTACCTAGATTAGCATACCAAAATAAAAATAATGAAGAGGCATTTTTTGATAGATTACATGAAATATTAACTATTGCAAAAGATAGTTTAGAAATAAAGAGAAAATGGCTTAATGAAAACATGATAAATAAAAATATGTTACCAGCCTTTGATACTTATGTAGGAACATTAAATAATCATTTTAGTACTATTGGGATAGTAGGTTTAAATGAAATGTGTGAAAACTTTAATGGTAAAAATATATTAACAAAAGAGGGAAAAGATTTTTCAATTAAAGTATGTAATTTTATAAGAAACTCATTAATTGAATTTCAAGAAGAAACAGGAAATCTTTATAATTTTGAAGCAACTCCAGCTGAATCTACTTGTTATCGTCTAGCAAAGAAAGATATTGCAGTTTATGATGATATAATAACAAGAGGAACAAAAGAAGCTCCATATTATACTAATTCATGTCATATACCACCAAATGAAGTAAAGGGATTAAAGCAATTATTTGATCATCAAGATGATCTTCAAATATTGTTTACAGGAGGAACTGTTGTTCATATATATTGTGATGGTGCAATTAGTGGAGACTCAGCAAAGCATATAGTAAAAACAATTTGTGAAAAATACAGAACTCCATATATAAGTCTATCACCTTTAAATAGATATTGTGAAGATCATGGATATATTAAAGAGAAGGTTGATAACTGTCCTATATGTGGTAAAAAGTTAGATTTATATCAAAGAATAACAGGATATTTAAGAAAAGTAGAATTCTTTAATGATGGTAAAAAATCAGAGTTTAAGGATAGAAATCAATTAAGGTTATGATTATAAGAATTAAAGGAATTGTTCATGAAAGAGTAGAGGATGCCCCATTTATGGGTGCTCTTATTTCTGCAATAGATTGTAAGTTTAATTGTAAGGGATGCTTTAATCAATCTATAAAGGAGTTACCTACAATAGAAATGGATTCAGAGGATATAATAAAAGAAGTACTTGAAAATCCATTTAATGAAGGAGTAATACTTGCAGGGTTAGAGTGGTCTTTGCAACCTTGTGAACTTAGAGAATTAGTAAAGACTTCACTTAATAATAATTTAAAGGTTATTATTTATTCAGGGCTTACAGAAGAAGAATTTGCTTTAAAATTTCCTGATATATATAATTTAAATAAAGGTATATATTTTAAGTTTGGAAGATATTTAGAAAATTTAACAACAGATAATAATATACAATATGATGTGAAATTAGCATCATCAAATCAAAAGATAATAAAGAAGTAATTTTGAATATTTATATATAACTAAACTTACTAAAGAACAGTAAATAGATTAAATTTAAACTATTTACTGTTCTTTTTTAGTATAAGGATAAAAGGTGTTATATACATAAATTTTTTTATTTTATGGAAATATAAAAAATAAAATGAAAATAATTTTCTTAAAAATAAAAAATATTAAAATAAATTTTAAAAAACTATTGAAATTTAATCAGAAAAGGATTACAATTACCTCATAAAAGAAAATAATTTTCAAAAGGGTGATAAAAATGTTAAAAAAGATAAAGGGGAAGCTAATAGTATCTTGCCAGGCATTAGAGGACGAGCCGTTACATAGCTCTTTTATTATGGGAAGAATGGCTAAAGCTGCTAAAGAAGGTGGTGCCATTGGAATAAGAGCTCAAGGCGTTAGTGATATTAATGAAATAAAAAAAGTTACAGGGCTACCTGTAATAGGAATAATAAAAAGAAATTATGAAGATTCAGAAATCTATATAACACCAACTATTAAAGAAATAAAAGAACTTTTAGAAACAGAATGTGAAATGATAGCATTAGATGCAACAAATAGATTAAGACCTAATGGTGAAAATATTAAAGATTTAATTGATTGTATTCATAATAGCAATAGATTAGCTATGGCAGATATATCAACTTTTGAAGAAGGTGTACAAGCTGAAAAATTAGGTTTTGATTGTATATCAACAACACTTTCAGGATATACACCATACTCTACACAAGGTGAAGGAGTAGATTTTGATCTACTAGAGAAGTTAGTAAAAACAGTAAATATTCCAGTAATCTGTGAAGGAAAAATAAATACACCAGAGGATTTGAAAAAAGCCTTTGAACTTGGAGCTTATTCAGCAGTAGTTGGAGGAGCTATAACAAGACCACAACAGATAACTAGAAGATTTACAAAGGTTTTAAAATAAATAATTATAAAATTTTGGGAGGTTAACATTATGAAAGGTATTTATTCAGCTTTATTAGTTTCATTTGATAAGGAAGGAAATATAAACGAAAAAGGATTAAGAGAAATTATTAGACATAATATCGATGTATGTAAAATAGATGGTCTTTATGTTGGAGGAAGTACTGGAGAAAATTTCATGCTTTCAACAGATGAAAAGAAAAGAATTTTTGAAATTGCTATGGATGAAGCAAAGGGACAAGTTAAGTTAATTGCCCAAGTTGGTTCAGTTAATTTAAAGGAAGCTGTAGAACTTGCAAAATTTACAACTGATTTAGGATATGATGCAATATCAGCAGTAACACCATTTTATTATAAATTTGATTTTAGTGAAATCAAAAATTATTATGAAACAATAATAAATTCAGTAGATAACAAACTTATTATATATTCAATTCCATTCTTAACTGGAGTAAATATGTCATTAGATCAATTTGCAGAGCTTTTTGAAAACGAAAAAATTATTGGAGTTAAATTTACAGCTGCAGACTTCTATATGTTAGAACGTATGAGAAAACGTTTCCCTGACAAATTAATATTTGCAGGATTTGACGAAATGATGTTACCAGCAACAGTACTTGGAGTTGATGGTGCAATAGGTTCAACATTTAATGTAAATGGAGTTCGTGCAAGACAAATATTTGAAGCAGCACAAAAGGGAGATATAAAAACAGCTTTAGAAGTTCAACATGTAACTAATGATTTAATAACTGATATTTTAAATAATGGTCTTTATCAAACAATTAAGTTAATTCTTCAAGAGCAAGGTGTGGATGCGGGATATTGTAGACAACCTATGAAAGAAGCAACAGAAGAAATGATTGCAAAGGCAAAAGAAATTAACAAAAAATACTTTTAAAAATTAATTAAAATACACTCTATTAGATTAATGGATATTTCCATTAATCTAATAGAAGAAAATATAAAAGGAGAGAGTAACTATGCAAGGTTTTACAAAAATTGATTTAATTGTTTTAGTTGTTTATTTAGCACTTGTATTATTCGCTGGATTAAAATTCTCTAAGAAAGAAATGAAGGGAAAGGAATTTTTCAGAGGTGATGGAACAATTCCTTGGTGGGTTACTTCAGTTTCAATTTTTGCAACACTTTTAAGTCCAATTTCATTCTTATCATTAGCTGGAAATTCTTATAAAGGTACATGGATTCTTTGGTTTTCACAATTAGGTATGTTTATAGCAGTACCTCTTACTATAAGATATTTTCTACCAGTTTACAGTAGATTAGATATCGATACTGCTTATGAATACTTA
>NZ_JAGGJZ010000005.1 GCF_017873235.1 Clostridium moniliforme
GAGAGATGGTCGAGTTGGTTTAAGGCACCGGTCTTGAAAACCGGCGTACCTTTGCGGGTACCCAGGGTTCGAATCCCTGTCTCTCCGCCATATATTAAACCTGTTCTTATGAACAGGTTTTTTAATATTTATTTATAAATTTATAATAACTAAAAAAATTTAAAAAAGGTGTTGACAGCAAAATATGTTGTTGTTATAATAATAAATGTCTTTGATACGGAGAGATGGTCGAGTTGGTTTAAGGCACCGGTCTTGAAAACCGGCGTACCTTTGCGGGTACCCAGGGTTCGAATCCCTGTCTCTCCGCCATATATATTTTAAATATAGAGGGCACATGGAGAATTACTCAAGTGGCTGAAGAGGCGCCCCTGCTAAGGGCGTAGGTCGGGCAACTGGCGCCCGGGTTCAAATCCCGGATTCTCCGCCATAAGCATCTAACATTAGTTAGGTGCTTTTTTGTTATTTAAAAAAGTATAAGTGTTATAAAAACAATAGTATTTAGGATATAATTAAAATATATAATTTAAAAATTAGGAGTTAGTTATGGGAATTAGATTTATTTATGGGAGAGCAGGAAGTGGAAAAAGCAGATTTTGTTTGGAACAAATTAAAAAGAAATTAGATGATAAAAAACAAAATAAATTAATACTTATAGTTCCAGAACAATATACATTTCAAACAGAAAAAAAGCTTTTAGATATAGTAGGAGAAAAAGCATTACTAAGAACTGAAGTTTTAAGTTTTAAAACAATGGCTCATAGAGTTTTTGAAGAGTGTGGAGGTAGAGTTCACCAAAGTATGAAGGATGAAGGTAAGAGTATGCTTATTTATAAATTACTTCAAGAAAAAGGTGATACTTTAGAATATTTTAATAAAATTTCAAGAGAGCAAGGTTTTATTGAAATAGTATCTAAAACTCTAACTGAATTTAAAAAGTATAAAGTTTCTAAAGAGGAATTATTAGATGCTTTAGAAAAAATAGAAGATGAAGAATTAAAGGAAAAGCTTAATGATTTAGCAGATATTTATAGTGAATATAACAAAAGAATTGAAAGCAATGTTATAGATAGTGATGATGAACTTACAATACTCGCTAAAAAACTTAAAAACTGCTGTATTTATGATGATGCAGAAATTTGGATTGATGAATTTACAACCTTTACTCCTCAACAACTTGATGTAATTTGTGAATTAGCTTTTCATGCAAGTAAAATTAATATAACTCTTTGTATGGATGAATTAGGGCATGGAAAGGAATCAGAAGTTACAGATATTTTTAATGCACTAAAGAATACTGAATATAGAATAGTTAAACTTATGGAAGAAAATAATATTTCTTATTTAGAGCCTATAAATTTAAATAAGGAGTATCCATATAGATTTAAAGACAGTGAGGAACTAAAGCATATTGAGAAACATTTCTTTACTTATCCTTTTAAAATATATAAAGGACCTAATAAAGATGTAAGACTTTATAAGGCTAATAATAGTTATGATGAAATAGATATGATAGCTAAAGATATAGTAAGACTAGTTAGAGATAAAGGTTATAGGTATAAAGATATAGCAGTGGTTTGTAGAGATATAGATTCTTATGAAAAAATAACTTCTGTTATATTCAAGCAATATGATATTCCATATTTTTTAGATAAGAAAATAGAAGTTTTAAGTAATCCATTAGTAATATTAATAATGTCAGCTTTTGAAATACTTATACAAAATTGGTCTTATGAGAGTGTTTTTAAGTATTTAAAAAGTGGACTTGTAAAAATTGAAAGAGAATATGTTGATATTTTAGAAAATTATATATTAGCTAATGGATTAAAGGGATATAGATGGACAACAGAGGAAGTTAATGATGGATATTTTGAAAGTGAGGATGTTTATAGTAATGCTGATGAACTTATAATAAAGGAAATAATGGAGGATGTAAGAGCTCCAATTATGAGGTTCCACAAAAAGATAAAAGGAAATAAGTCAGTTAGAATTATATGCTCAGCTATATATGAATTATTAATTGATTTAGATGTATTTAATAGAATAGATGAATGGATTGAAGGCTTTAAAGAAGAAGGATTAGAGGATAAAGTTAAGGAATATGAGCAAGTTCCATCAATGGTTATGGAAATATTAGATCAGGCTGTTGATGTAATTGGAAATGATAAATTAGCTCCTAAGGAATTTTATAAAGTTTTAAATGCTGGATTTGAAATTAAAGAAATAGGAGTTATTCCAGTTGCTTTAGATCAGGTTAATATAGGAGATATTGCAAGGGTTAAAGGAAGAGAAGTTAAAGCTTTATATATTGTTGGAGTTAATGATGGAGTATTACCATCAGTAACTAAAGAAGAGGGGATATTATCAGATGCAGATAGGGATATATTAAAGGAAAGAGGAATAGAACTTGCTGCAACAACAAGGACTAGAGCCTTTGAGGAACAATATATGGTTTATACAGCCTTAACTATTCCAAGTAAATATTTAATGATTACTTACCCTATGGCAGATTTTGAAGGGAAATCCCTTAGACCATCAATTATAATACCTAGAATTAAAAGAGTTTTAAGTAACTTAAAAGAAGAAAGTGACATATTTAATTATCCACAAAAGTATGATAGCTTTAATAAAGTTACAACTCCTATACCAACCTTTAATGAACTTATATTAGCCCTTAGAAAACAGGCTGATAGGGAAGATATTGATGATTATTGGAGAGAAGTATTTAGTTGGTATATGAAGCATAAAGATTTTGAAGATAAAACTAATATAATTTTTAAGGGAATTAATTATTCAAATATTGGAGAAGAAATTTCTAGAGAAAAGATTAAAGAGCTTTATCAGAATGAAAATGGTAATTTAAGATTTAATGTTTCAAGGCTTGAAAAATATGCAGCTTGTCCATTTTCTTATTTTATTCAGTATGGACTTAAAGCTAAGGATAGAAAAATATATGAGTTTTCAGCACCGGATTTAGGTTCATTTATGCATGATATATTAGATAAGTTTACTAATAAAGTTAAAGATGAAAAAATATCATGGTCAGAACTTACAGGTGAAAAATGCAGGAATATTGTTTCAAATCTTATTGATGTAAAACTTAAAGAGGAAACTAATTCAATATTAAATAGCACAAAAAAATATAAATATTTTACTGATAGATTTAAAAGGGTAATTTCAAAATCTGTTTCTGTTATTTCAGAGCAAATGAAAAGAGGAGATTTTGAAGTATTTAGAAATGAGTTTGAGTTTGGGAATATGGATGGTGGAGAGCCTATAAAGCTTGATTTACCTACTGGAGAAAGAGTTTATTTAACAGGTAGAATTGATAGAATAGATACTCTTAATATGGATGGAAACACTTATCTTAGAGTTATTGATTACAAATCAGGTGCTAAGAAATTTGATTTAACAGAAGCTTATTATGGTATACAAATTCAGCTTTTAGTTTATTTAGATGCCTTTCTTAGAAATTCAGAGTACATTTTAAATACAGGGGCAGTACCTGGTGCAATTTTATATTTTAGAATAGATGATCCAATAATAAAGAGTACTAAAGAATTAGATGATGAAGAAATTCAAAAGCAAATACTAGATAAACTTAAAATGAATGGACTTCTTTTAAAGGATGCTAAAGTTGTTAGGGCTATGGACAATACTATGGAAACATATTCTCTTATAATTCCAGCAAGCTTTAAGAAAGATGGAGATTTTTCATCTAGAAGTTCAGTTGCAACAGAAGAGCAGTTTGAAATTTTAAGGGAATATGTAAATATGAAGATGGTAGAAATTTGTACTGATATGTTAAGTGGAAAAATTAAAATTGAACCTACTAAAAATAATCAAAGGGCATACTGCGAGTATTGCGATTATTCAGCTATATGTCAGTTTGATACTAGTATAAAGGATAATAGATATAAATTAGTAATTAAAAAAAGTGATGATGATATATGGAATAAGATTGAAAATAAAGTTAAAGGAGAGGAGGAAGAAAAGTAATGGGAGAAACTAAATGGACGAAGGAACAACTTGAAGCAATTAATACTAGAAATAGTAATCTTTTAGTGGCAGCAGCTGCTGGTTCAGGTAAAACAGCAGTTTTAGTTGAAAGAATAATAAAAATTGTAACTAATACAGAAAATCCAGTTGATATAGATAAACTTTTAGTTGTAACTTTTACAAGTGCAGCAGCGGCTGAGATGAGAGAGAGAATAGCAGCTGCAATTACAAAAGAACTTGAAAAAAATCCGAATTCTAAGGTACTTCAAAAACAATTAACACTTTTAAGTAGGGCAAATATAACAACAATGCACTCCTTTTGTTTGGATGTTATAAAAAATAATTTTCATACAATAGATTTGGACCCAGCCTTTAGAATTGGTGATGAAACTGAAGGAACTTTACTAAAAAGTGAGATTATAGATGAGCTTTTTGAAGATTTATATGAAAAGGATGATAAAGAATTTTTTGATTTAGTTGAAGCTTATTCTGGAAGTAGAGATGATGAAAAATTAAAAGATATTATATTAAGTCTTTATAGATTTTCAATGAGCGGACCTTGGCCAGAAAAATGGCTTAAAGAAAAGGCTGAAGAATTTAATATTAATTCATTAGATGAACTTAATAAAACAGTTTGGGTTAAGGTTTTAAAAGATGATATAAGTATGGAAGTAGATAGCTTTATTAATATGTATCATAAGGCTATAGATGTAATACAAGAAATAGAAGGAATTGAATCTTATTTAGATGTTTTTAATGATGAATTGTCTAGTCTTATTAATTTAAGGGAAGGATTAGATGAAGGCTTAGAAGAAATTTATGAAGGACTTTCAAAAATAAGTTTTGGAAGACTTAAATCTATAAGAAAAAACAATGTAAGTGATCCAGATTCACAAGATTTAGTTAAGGGAATAAGGGATCAGGTTAAAAAGAAAATAGTAAAGCTTAAAGATGATGTATTTGCGATGACACCAGAAGAATCATTAGATGGAATAAGAGGGGCATATCCTTTTATGAAAAAACTTTCTGAAATTACATTAGAGTTTTATAAAAGGTTTAGTGATAGAAAAAAAGAAAAGAATATGCTAGATTTTAATGATTTAGAGCATTTTTGTTTAAAAATTCTTATAAGTGAAGATGAAAATGGTGAGATAGTTCCATCAAAGGTAACAGAAAAGTTTAGAGAATTTTTTGATGAAGTATTAGTTGATGAATATCAGGATTCTAATAATGTTCAAGAGGCTATTATAAACCTTGTTTCTAGAAAGGATACAGAAAACCCTAATGTATTTATGGTTGGAGATGTTAAGCAAAGTATTTATAGATTTAGACAGGCAAAACCTGAATTATTTTTAGAAAAGTATAATACCTATTCAAAGGAAGAGGGAAAACCTAATAGAGTTATACAGCTTTATAAAAATTTTAGAAGTAGAGAAGAAGTTATAAATGGTGTTAATTTTATATTTAAGGAAGTTATGTCAAACAGTGTTGGAGAACTTGAATATACAGAGGATGAAGCTTTAAACTTAGGAGCAAATTTTAAAGAGTTAGATGAAGAAGGCTGTTATAAGGGTGGAAAAGTAGAACTTCATATATTAGATAAAAATGATTTAAAAGTAGATGAAGATTTAGAAGATGATGAGGATATAGATTCAATAAATTTAGAGGCAAGGGTTGTGGCAAAGAGAATAGTAACTCTTATGTCACAGGCAAATGAAAAGAATTTTAGAGTTTTAGATAAGGAAACAGGCGAGTATAGATCTCTTAAATATAAAGATATAGTAATACTTTTAAGGGCAACTAAAAATTGGTCAGAAATATTTTTAGATGAACTTGGTTTAGAGGGTATTCCTGTTTATGCAGATACAGGTTCTGGTTATTTTGAATCAATAGAAATAAGAACTATTATGTCTTTATTAAAAATAATAGATAATCCACTTCAAGATGTGCCTATGATAGCTGTATTAAGATCACCTTTTATGGGATTTACATCAGAGGAACTTGGAGATATTAGGATAGTAAATAAAGATAAATATTTTTATGAAAATATTATTTCAATTACTAAGGGTGAAACAAATGTTTCAGATAAACTTAAAAATAAATGTGAAAGAGTAGTTAGTAGTATTAACAAATGGAGAGATAAGTCAGTATATATGCCAATAGATGAATTTATTTGGTATTTATATATGGATACAGCTTACTATGGTTATGTTGGAGCTATGCCAAATGGAGTTTTAAGACAGGCAAATTTAAAAATACTTTTCCAAAGAGCAAGACAATATGAAAAAACAAGTTTTAAAGGACTATTTAATTTTATAAATTTTATAAATAAACTTAGAAAGTCATCAGGGGATATGGGAAGTGCAAAGATACTTGGAGAAAATGAAGATGTTGTTAGAATTATGAGTATCCATAAAAGTAAGGGATTAGAGTTCCCAGTTGTATTTTTAGCTGGAGCTGGAAAGCAATTTAATTTAATGGATTTAAATAATCAAATTCTTTATCATGATGATTTAGGATTTGGACCTGATTATGTAAATTTAAATAAGAGAATTAGTTATAGTACTTTACCTAAGGAAGCTATTAAGAAAAAGATAAGATTAGAAACTCTTTCAGAAGAAATGAGAATATTATATGTTGCCTTTACTAGAGCTAAAGAAAAACTTATTATTACAGGTTCTGTTCGAGATATAGATAAAACTGTGGAAAAGTGGGCTCAATCTGCAAGTATTGAAAAAGAAAAAATATCACCATCAGAAGTTTTAAAGGGAAAATCTTATTTAGATTGGATTGGAATGGCTTTATGTCAGCATAAAGACGGGGAAGTTTTAAGAAATAGAATAGGTGTTAATAATAATATTGCAAAAGAGAACTTATCCACATGGAATATAAATTTATGGGATAGAAATGATTTAATTGTGGAAAAAAATTTAGAGGCTGTGGATGAAATTTTAGATAATGAAGAATTGTTTATAAATTCTAAAGTAGAAACTGTGGATAAAGAAATTGAAAGAAGACTTGGATATAAATATAAATTTAAGGAATCTACAACTCTTAAAAGTAACTTTTCAGTATCTGATTTAAAGAAAGCTAATTATAATGAGGAAGAAGATTATAATGGTGAAAGTTTATTTAAAGAGGATATAGTAATTAAACCAAGATTCCTTCAAGAAGAAAAAGGATTATCAGGAGCAGAAAGAGGAACGGCAGTTCACTTTGTTATGCAAAAGATTGATTACGATAGAGTAAATTCTTTAAATGAAATAAAAGAACAACTTGAAGAAATGGTTCAAAATGAACTTTTAACTTCAGAAGAATTTAAGGCTGTTAATCCATTTAAGATATTTAATTTCTTTAAGAGTGATTTAGGAAAGAGAATACTTAAGGTATATAATGATGGTGGTATGGTTAGAAGAGAATTACCATTTTACACTAATATAAGTGCGAAGGAAGTAAATAAGGATTTAGACAATAGTTCAGTTAATGAAGAGGTTAGACTTCAAGGAGTAATAGACCTTTTCTTTGAAGAAAATGGCGAGATTATTCTTGTTGATTATAAAACAGATTATGTTGTAGATAATATAGAAGAAGAGATGAAGAAGAAATATAAGATACAACTTGATTATTATGAAGATGCATTAAAGAAAATTACAAATAAAAAGGTAGCTAGTAGATATTTATACTTATTTTATCCTGAAATTGAAATGAAAATTTAATATAATGATTTATAAAATACTGTTAAAAGTATGATATTATAAAAAGTATATGAAGGTTATGAAAGTTTTCAGGAGGAAAAGTAGTGAATAAAATATTTGAATTATATGATAAGTTTAAAGAACAAATATTATATATAGTTTTTGGTGTATTGACAACAGCAATAAATATTGTAAGCTTTTTTATTTGCACTAGAGCCTTTGGATTAGGAGTTATGACAAGTAATATAATAGCCTGGATTACATCCGTGCTATTTGCTTTTGTAACTAATAAAATATATGTTTTTAATAGTAGAAATTATAGTATTAAGTTTGTACTTAAAGAATTATTTGATTTTACTGTTTCAAGGGGAGCTACTGGTGCTTTAGATATGGGGCTTATGTACTTATTTATATCAGTAATTCATATGGAAGATATGATTAGTAAAATAATAATAAACATAATTGTTATTATTTTAAATTATGTATTAAGTAAATTGTATGTATTTAGAAAGAGAGATTAGTTTTAATCTCTCTTTTTTATATATTCTTTAGCTTCCATTAGTAAATATTCTTTATTATTTAACTTAGGATTTTCTAAGACTAACTTAAAAAGATGGTTTAAGGTATCACCTATAATTTTTCCGGGTTTTATTGATAAATTATTTATTAAATCACTTCCATCTATTGAAAGATCTTTAACTGATAGAGGCTCCTTTGAATTTATAATTTTATTTGCCTTATCTTTCATAATATTAAGCTTATTTAAAGGATCGATAGAATCCTTTAAAGATTTAATATCAGCCTCTTGAAGAGAAAGTAATAAATTAATATTTTCTAGGGAAACCCTGTTTATAAGTCTTTTAATTGCAGCATCACTTGGATTATCTAAAACATTCATATGTTCTTTAATAAGTAAAGAAACATTTTTTATAGTTTTATTATCAAAACGCAATCTTTTAAGTATTTTTTTTGTTATATCAGAGCTAACATTATTGTGACCAAAGAATCTTCCATTACCTTTTTCATCAAGGAAGAAACATTCTGGTTTTCCTATATCGTGAAATAACGCTGCTAACCTTAATGTTAAATCTTTAGGTGTATTTTCTAATACTGATAAACTATGATTAAATACGTCTTCGTGATGATATTTGTTTCTTTGATTAAAATCTATTGAAGGAGTAAGTTCAGGAATTATTATATCTAAAATTCCACATTCTTTTAATAAAAGAAAGCCCTTCTTAGGGTTATCTGATAATAATATTTTTGATAATTCATCTCTTATACGTTCTAAACTTATATTTTTAATTAGAGATTTATTTCTTATTATTGCATTTAGGGTTTTTTCCTCAATAGAAAAACCTAATTGTGAAGAAAATCTAATTGCACGTAACATTCTAAGGGCATCTTCATTAAATCTTTTATTACTATCTCCTACAGTTCTTATAATTTTATTTTTAAGATCCTCTATTCCATTAAAATAATCCTTAAGTCCTTTTTTGTCATTATAAGCAAAAGCATTTATAGTGAAATCCCTTCTTGAAAGATCATCTTTAATATCTTTAACAAAGGAAACTTCTTCTGGATGCCTATTATCTTTATAGGTTCCTTCTGTTCTATAAGTTGTAACCTCAAAAGGTTCATTATTTATAAGAACAGTTATAGTTCCATGTTTAATACCAGTTGGTATTGTTTTTTCAAATAAGGATTCAGTTATTGATGGAGGAGCAGATGTTGCAATATCGTAATCTTTAGGTTTTTTTGAAAGTAAAGAATCACGTATACATCCACCAACCATGTAGGCTTCATATCCATTATTATAAAATGTTTCTATTATAAATTTAACTGGAACTGGTATATTTATTTTCATAGAATACTCCTTGTAAAATTAAAATATCTTATCTACTATTTTAATAGATAAGATATTTTAAATAAACATTATAATTATTTTATTATAATTTTAGAACCTTTAGGTAATGTATCATAAAGCCATTTTGAATCTTCTAATGATAACCTAATACAACCATGAGATGCAGGAGTTCCTAAAGTTGTATCTAAAACAGTTTTTTGATCTTTATCATAGGGAACTGAATGGAATAAATAATCTCCATCAAATTGTACCCAATACTTTCCACCTTGTTTAAACTTCTCTGAAAAAAACCATGTATCTCTGTTTTGAACAGTATAAACTCCTGATGGAGTTTCTTTATCTTTAACTCCAGTTGAGCATTTCATAGATTTCTTTAGTGCCCATTTATTTTTAGATCCAGTATATACATTAGTATTTTGAGATGCTGTATCTACGTATACTAAATAGTCAGTTAAACTTTCAATATCTAGTGTATTTATGTTTGAAACATTTATAGCACTTACAATTTGAGAAGATGTAGCTACTGAAGAATTTTTATTATTTGCTAAATATGTATCTTTAGCTGATTTTAATTCTTCAATTTTTTGAAGGAGTTCTTTATCGTTAGATAATATATTAAGTTTATTTTCTATTAAGTTGATTGCAGCTGTAAAATATTCTTTTTCTTTATATTCATTTACTTGTTTTAATAGGTCTTCCTTAATTTTTGTTTTACACTTAGATATATAATCTAATGATATTTTATAATCAGAATCTGTGTTTTCTATTTTATTTAATATGTTTATTGCATCTTCAAATTTACCTTCATTAAATAATGATACTCCTTTTGATAAATTTGAATCACTATTTGTATTAACAGGTGCTACATTATCTTTAGTTAAAACATCATATTTTTTTATTTCATTAATGATAGTAATAGCATCATTTGAGCTTATTTCATTTAAACTATTTAACTTACTTTCAAAGTACTTTGATAAATCATTTTTCAGCATAAATGTTTTAAATATGTTAGAGTTTTCATTAAAAATGATATGATTATTTGCTGTTATATACTCATTTGAATTAAAGTAATCCTTAAAAGTATTAATAAAAGAGTTATACATAAAGGCTTGATATGCTAAAATACTCCCTATAATTAAAGTTATAAATGAGAAAATAAGTCCTAATTTTTTAAAATTGATTTTATCTTTAAGTTTAAAATTACTTTTTAATTTGTTAGATTCACTAGAGTTTTTATCTTTATTTTTTATATTTAACAATATAATTCCTCCTAAAATAATAGTATATTTTAATATTGACCATATTTTGGAATAATAAACACAAAATATTTAATAATATAGATTAGTATGTTACTATAATTAAAGAGGATTTAGGAGAGAATAAATACATAAGGATTTTAAAGGAGTAAAAAAGTGAAGAAAAATAAGCAAGATAATTTTTTTATTAAACTAAAAAATAATATATATAATATAAAGACATTTTCTGAATATGTGAAAGATGGAATTGGGAAAGCTATATTATATGCATTTATACTAAGTCTTATAATTGGAGGAATACAAGGTATTTCTATGGGATTTAGAGCAAAGAATTCTATAGAGAAAAATATAAGCGAATTTAATAATCCAAAATATGATTTTACAATAAAAGATGGAGTATTAAATATGAAAAATAGTCCTATAAAGATTAATGAAAATAATGGTGTTTTTTATTTGGATAGTAAAAAGGACTTAAAAGACTCTGAATCTCTAAAGGATATATATGTTCATGAAAATATGTATGTTTTATTTCTTAAGGATGGGATTAAGATTGGACAGGGAGCTAATCTAAATAAACAAGTATCTTATAATGATTTATTTTCTGGAACAATTGATAATAAAACTATAATTAATGACATGAAGTATTTAGCAATTATAATAGTTCCAGTTCTAATAATAGTTACAATAATACAATATTTTATTTCATTTTTACTAAATTGCTTACTTGTAACTGCATTCTCAATTATAATTGGAATGATAATGGGATTAAGAATTAAATCTAAAGCTTTATATTCTTTATCAATTTATGCAGCAACACTTCCAAGTATATTATTATTACCTTTTTCAATAATAAGACCAAGTGTATATTTTGATAATGCATTTATAGCTGGAGCAACTATATATGTTATTTTCATATTAAGATATATAAAGAAGGATCTTTTAGATAACATAAAAAGAATATAATATTAATTTAAAAAATATATATAAAAGCAAAGGAATAAACTATTTATAATGATTATTCTTTTGCTTTTTTTATATTTTAAAATATCACTTTTGATATAATAAAGTTATATTTAATGTGGTAGGAGGGGTAATATGAAAATTATTCACACAAGTGACTGGCATATTGGAAAGATAGTAAATGAATATTCTATGATAGAGGATCAGAAATATATATTAAATAAATTAATGGATTTAATTGATGAAGAAAAACCTGATGCACTTATAATTGCAGGAGATATGTATGATAGATCAATTCCACCTGTTGAAGGGGTAGAATTACTTAATGAAGTTTTAAGTAAATTTATTACAGAAAAGGGCATAAAGGTACTAGCTATATCAGGTAATCATGATAGTGGTGAAAGGGTATCTTTTGGAGAAGAAATATTAGAAAAACAAGGGTTATATATTTCAGGAAGAGATTTAGAATTGTATAAGAAGGTAGTTATTAAAGATGGAGATAGTAATGTTAATTTTTATTTAGTGCCATATAAAGATCCTTCTGTAGTTAAGAAAATTTTAGATAATAAAGAGATAAGAAATCATAATGACGCAATGAAAAGTATAATAAATCTTATAAAAGAAAAAATGAATAAGAAAGAGAGAAATATATTAATTGCCCATGGATATGTAACAATGTATAGAGATGAAGCAAAGGAAAATGAAACTAATAAATATGAAGCAGCACATCTTCAAACAAGTGAATCAGAAAGACCACTTTCTATTGGTGGGACAGACCTTATAGATTGTAATATATTTAATGATTTTGATTATGTAGCTTTAGGACATTTACATGGTAGGCAGAAAATAGGAAGAGAAGAAGTTAGATATTCAGGTTCTTTACTTAAATATTCTTTTTCAGAAATAAATCAAAAGAAAGGTGTTACAATTTTTGAAATAGATGAAAATAAGAATGTAAAAATTAATTTAAAAGAAATTAAGCCTTTAAGGGATTTAAGAATTATAAAAGGAAAAATTGATGATTTAATAGAAGAAGGAAGAAATTTAAAAGAAGGAAAAGATGATTATATACAAGCAGTATTATTAGATGAAGGTGAGCTTCTAAATCCAATTGAAAAGTTAAGGGCAGTATATAAAAATGTTATGCTTATAACTAGAGAAAATAAAAGAAGTTATGATGAAAACAATACTTCAGCTAAAAAAGGATATAAGAGTAAAACGGAAAAAGAACTATTTAAAGAATTTTATGAAGCTTTAGGAAATGGTGAATTTACTGAAGCTAAAGATGAAGTTATAAATAAAATTATAAATGAAGTATTAAAAAAGGAGGTATAACTTATGAGACCTATTAAATTGACAATATCAGCATTTGGTCCTTATGCAGAGAAGCAAATATTAGATTTTAGAGAATTAAATGGAAGAAATATATTTGTTATAACAGGGGCAACAGGTTCTGGAAAAACAACAATATTTGATGCAATAAGTTATGCTTTATATGGAGAGGCAAGTGGAGAGTTTAGAGATAATGATTCTTTAAGAAGTCATTTTGCAGATGATGATACTGAAACTTATGTAGAATTAGAGTTTGAACTTAGAGGAGAAGTTTATAAAATTCTAAGAAGCCCAAAGCAGATGAGAAAGAAAACTAGGGGAGAAGGATATACAGAAAAGGAAGCAGAAGCTGAACTTATACTTCCAAATGGAAAGGTAATTACAAAGGTTAATAATGTTACTAAGAAAATAACTGAAGTTTTAGGAATTACAAAGGAGCAGTTTAAGCAGATAGTAATGCTTCCTCAAGGAGAGTTTAAAAAATTGCTTCTTGCAAGTTCAGTTGAACGTGAAAGTATATTTAGAAAAATATTTAACACATATAATTTTGAAAGAATTCAATTAGAGCTTAAAGATAAGGCTGTTAAATTAAGTAAGGAAAGAAATTTATGCAAAGATAAGATGAAAACTTACTTAGAAAATATAAAAGGTAATCACAATATTTCAATTGGAGATTATATAGATTTTGATGCTGTTATAGAAGGGCTTAAAGAATTAATAAATGAGGAAAAAATAGAATATAAAAATAGTGAAAAAGAGTTATCTAGTATACAGGAATTACTTCAAAATAAGAATAAAGAGAAGTTAATTGGAGAGCAAAATAACAAATTAATAGAAGAAAAAAGGATAGCAAAAAAATCTTTAGAGGAATTATTACTTAAAAGAGATATTTTTATAGAAAATAAAAAAATTGTTGATAAAGGTAAGAAGGCAAAAGAAGTTAATTATATTGAAGAGGGCTATATTCAAAGTAAAGATAGACTAGAAAAAAGAGAGAAATATAATGAAGTAGCAACTAAAAATATTGAAAAGATAGAAAAAGAATTAAAAAAGTTAGAAGTTTTAGTAAAGTCAGAAGAAGATAATGAGGGTTATAGAACTAAACTAACAGAAGAAATAGGAATTTTAAAGGGATTGGAACCTAAAATTAAAGATTTTGAAAATAATAAAAAGTTACTAATATCTTTAGATAGTAGTATTAAATGTATAAAAGTTAAGATAGATAATAATGATAAAAAAATTAAAGAATTAAAAAAGGATAAGGAAGTTAATGAGAAAGTTCTAAAGGATATTAATGACCTTTCAATAAAGAGTATTAATTTAAAAACAGAAATAGAAAAGAAAAATACATTAATTGAAGACATAAGAAAAGTTTTTAAATGTATTGATAAATATGAAAAAGTATTAAAAGAGCATAGTTCTTTAGAAAAGAAATATGGTGAATTTGAAAAAATTTATAAAGGTGTAAAATCAGAATATGAAAATATGGAGGAGATATATAGAAAGGAACAGGCTGGTATATTAGCAAAAACATTAAAAAAAGGAAGTCCATGTCCTGTTTGTGGATCATTAGATCATCCTAATCCTGCCATAAATAATAATTTAAAAGTTCCAACAGAAGAAGAACTTAAAATTAAAAGAGAAGAATTTAAAAAGTTAGATTTAGAAAATAATGAAAAGATTATAGAACTTACTAAGGTAAATTCAAATAAGAATAATTATATTTTAAATGTAAATGATGCTTTAAGTAAAATATCAAAGATTATAGATATTGAAGATAAATATAATAAAGATAGTTATGAAATAGTAAAAGAAAAAGGAATATCATTAAAAGATGATATAGACAACTTAAATAAAGAACTTAAAAGCATAAATAATAAAATTAATAAAAAAGAAATTATAGAAAAAACATTGCAAAATATAGAAAATGAAATAAAGGATACTGAAAAATTAATAGAAGAATTAAATAAAGAAGACAAAGAAATATTTGCTAAGTTAGAAAGTGCTAATACTTCAATAAGAAACTTAAAAAAAGAAATTCCAGAAGAAGTAGAAACAATAGAAGTATTAACTAAGTTAATAAAATTAAAAGAATTAAATTTAGAGGAAAGTAAAAAGAAATTAGCAATTGCCATTAATAATAGAGATAATTGCATAAAGGTCTTTGAGGGAGAAAAGTCAACAATTAAAGAAATTTCTAAAAATATTGAAGAAATAAAAGAAGAGATAAAGTTAAATAAAGAAAAATTCCATAATACTTTAAGAAATGAAGGTTTTATATCTTTAGAAGAATATATTTCTTGTAAAAAATATATTGTAGATTTAGAGAAATTAAGCAATGAAATAGAAGAATATAAAAAGCAAGTGGAACTTTTAAATGAAAAGGTAAAAGACTTAACAGAGAAATGTAAGGATATTAAAATATTAGAAATAGAAAAAATAAATGAGGTTATAAAAAATTTAACAGTAGATAAAACTGAAAAAGAAAGTAAAGTTCGTGAGGAATACTCAATCCTTCAAAATAATATGAATGTTTTAAAGAAGGTTAAGGAATTAAATATTAAGTTTAGAGAAAAGGAAGAGGAATATAAGGTAATAGGAGAACTTTCAGAACTTGCTAATGGTAAAAAGGGCCCTTATATATCCTTTGAAAGATATGTTTTAGCTTCTTATTTCCAAGATATAATAGATGCGGCAAATTTAAGACTTGAAAAGATGACTGGAGATAGGTTTATATTAAAGAGAAAAACAAGTAAAAGTAAAGGTGCAGGTCAAAAGGGACTTGAACTTGAAATTTTTGATAACTACACAGCAAGTTCAAGAGATGTTAGTTCATTATCTGGAGGAGAAAGTTTTAAGGCTTCTTTATCCCTTGCACTTGGACTTTCAGATGTAGTGCAATCAAGTAGTGGTGGGGTATCCTTAGAAACAATGTTTGTTGATGAAGGCTTTGGAACGTTAGATCCCCAATCTCTTGATAGTGCAATAGATAGCCTTCTTGATTTACAAAGAGGTGGCAGATTAGTTGGGATAATATCTCATGTTGAGGAACTTAAAGAAAGATTAGATGCAAAGCTTGAAGTTAGTGCCACTCAAAATGGAAGTCGTGCAAAGTTTAATGTTCTATAAAGAATATATTATAAAAATCCTCTACTTTTTTGTAGAGGATTTTTTATGTTATTTTGATTGTTTTTTACTTTCACCATAAGCTTCAAGGTCATATAAAACTTCAAAAAATCCTTGAGGATGTTGACAAGCTGGACAAATTTTAGGAGCTTCATTTCCTTCATAAATATAGCCACAGTTTCTACATTTCCAGTATTCTGTAGTATTACGCTTAAATAAAAGATCATCCTTTAAGTTCGCATAGAAATCTAAATAACGTTGTTCATGGTGTTTTTCTATTTCAAGTATTTTCTTGAAGGCGTGACTAACTTCAGGATATCCTTCTTCTTCTGCAACTTTTGCAAATTCAGGATAAGCTGTGCCCCATTCTTCTCTCTCTCCTTCAGCTCCGTACATTAGATTATCAAGTGTTGTGCCAAATCCTATAGGATAGTCTGTATCAACATGAATTTGAGCACTATCTCCTAAGCCTTTAATTAATAAATCATAAAAGACTTTTGCATGAGCTCTTTCGTTATCTGCAGTTTCTAAAAATATAGATTCAATTTGTTTATATCCTTCTTTAGCTGCAACCTTTGCAAAAAATGTATATCTATTTCTAGCTTGAGATTCTCCTGCAAAAGCTTTCGCTAAATTATGTGATGTTTTACTTCCTTTCAAACTTTTCATAATATAAAAACTCCTTTCCAATAGCTATATATATTATTAACCATTTGAAAGGAATTTATGTTTCTATTTAATATTTCTATCATTACCTTTAAAGAAAAGTGATAGTGTATTTGGGCCTGAATGACTTCCTATTGCAAGACCTATATAATTTATAATTATTTCAGTATTATATTTTTCTTTTATCATCTCTGCTAATTTGTTAGCATCATCTAAACAATCTCCATGAGATATGAATATAGTTTGATTATTTGGATCTAATACTTTTTCTTCAAACTTATTAAATAAAGCTTTAATTGATTTTTTTCTTCCTTTTACTTTATCAAAGTTTTGAAGGGTTCCATTATCAGGTACATAAAGAATTGGTTTAACTTGAAATAGAGTACCAATAGTAGCAACTGTAGGAGAAATCCTACCCCCACGTTTTAAATGGTTTAAATCATCAACTGTAAATAAATGATTTACTTTAAGTTTTGTATCTTCTAAATATTTAACAATTTCTTCCTTAGAAGCTCCTGATTCTTTAAGTTTACAAGCATCATAAACTAAAAGTCCAACTCCAAGAGATGCTGATTTAGTATCTATTATTGAAATATCAGCATTAGGATAATCTTCTAATATTTCTTCTTTAGCAATTAATGAACTATTATAGGTACCACTTAGTGCAGAAGAAAATGAGATATATATTATAGGAATATTTTCTTTTGCATATTTTTCAAAGGCCTTATAAAATCTAAAGCTGTTTATTTGTGATGTTGTCGGCATAGTACCTTTTCTTAAATCATCATAAAATTCAGAATAACTTAAAGATTTACCACAATCTTCAATATAGTCTTTATTATTAAAATTACAGATAAGTCCAATATAGTCTATAGAAAATTGTTTAATGATATTTTCTGGTAAATCACAACTAGAATCTGTCATTATAACAAAGTTATTCATATTTAACCCTCCTTTATAATAGGTTGATTTTTTATATATAATTATAAATATAAGCTATTAAATTATACCAATAAATTATAAATTTAATAACCTATATACAATAATTTTATTTTAAATAAATAAATAACTCAAATTAAATACAGAATACAAAAAAAATAGTTGTTAAATTTGGAAGATAATGTTAAAATTTAATTGTGTTATTTTGTGGGTTAAGGTAGGTAAGGGTATGATTGAAAGTCAAATTAAAAATAATGTAAACGAGTTATCTAAAGAGGATATGATTTTACTTATAGAACAATTAAAAAATAGACAAGAAATGCAAGAGAAGTTTATATTAGATATATATCATGATCTTAGGTCGCCATTAAATGTTATTATGAGTATTAATCAAATGTTAGAATTAATTAAAAATAATAATGATTTTTATAATAAAAAAGAAATAGAATATCTAAAAATGCTTAAAAGAAATAGTTATAAGATGTTAAAATTAATAGATAATTTAATGGATGTTACAAAATTAGAAAAAAATTATTTTGAAATAAATAAGAAAAATATAGAAATTGTTAGATTTGTTGAGGGGGTTATAGAATCTATTGATAAATATGCTAAGCAAAAAAATTTAACACTTATCTTTGATACAAATAAGGAAGAATGTGTAATAGCAATAGATCCTCAAGCGCTTGATAGAATTTGTATAAATTTAATTTCAAATGCTATAAAATTTTCAAATAATGAAAGCCACATATATGTGACGCTTATGATAGATAAAAATGTAGTTAAAATAAGCTTTATGGATAATGGAATTGGAATAAGTAAGGAAGACCAAAGAAATATATTTAATAGGTTTAATCAAGTTAATACAAATAGTGAATATAAAGGAAGTGGAATAGGATTAGATTTAGTTAAATCATTGGTTGAATTACATGGAGGAAGTATAAAGGTTGAAAGTGAGTTAGGACATGGATGTAATTTTACCGTTACATTACCTAATGAAAGAATTGAAATTGAAGAAGTTAGATTTGAAGAAGAAAGAAATAAAATTCAATTATTAGAAATAGAATTTTCGGATATATATTTATAAAATTTGATATACTAATAAAAGAAATATATTTTATTAGTATATCAATTTAGAATAGGTTTGCACTACATAAATTTTTGTGATAAAATGTATCTGTTATATGGGGCGTTAGTTAAATGGATATAACATACCGCTACGGACGGTACATTATGGGTTCGATTCCTATACGCCCTACCACAGGAAGGATATTTATTATAAATATCCTTCTTTTTTTTGAGTAAGTGTTACTTTAAGAAAAAAGTTATAAATTACATTATAAAAATGGTTTAAAATATAGAATGTAAGTAAATAATTTTATATTGACAGCTAATTAACATATTTTGTATGCATATAAAAATGTGATATAATGTAGGCGTTATAATATAAGTAAGGAGAATGAACATGAAGTTTACAGAAAGCATTAAGGTTTTGGCAAATGAACATATAAAGAATCCTTTACAAATATTAAATATGGCCAAAAAGGATTTAAAAAAACAATTTTCAGGAACTGCTCTAGGAGTTTTATGGCCATTAATAAAAAATATGATATATGTTTTTGCATATTGGTTTACTATACAAATAGGACTTAAAGGAACTACTAAATCAATAGATCAACCTTATATAATTTGGTTAGCTGTAGGATTAGTTCCATGGTTTTTTATAAGAGATACTATAGTTCCAGCTGCTAGCTCTATAAGAAGTAATAGATATTTAGTTACAAAAACAGTTTTTCCAACATCAATAATACCTACTTTTAAAGTTCTATCAGGATTTATTAGTAGTTTTATGTTTATAGGAATAGTAATTTTAATGTGCATTGGTAGTGGAATATATCCAGATATATATTGGTTACAAACTATATACTATGCTTTTGCTGCCTTTATCTTATTAGTAGCAATATCATTAACAACATCTGCATTAGTTGTAGTAAGTAGGGATGTTGAGTTTTTATTGAAATCAATAATAGTTTTAATATTTTGGGTTAGTCCTATTCTATGGCCTATTTCAAATATTAAAAATCAGTTATTGAGTATAATTGTAAAACTTAATCCATTCTTTTACATAATAGAAGGGTTTAGAAATTCTATTTTGTATCATAAATGGTTCTGGGAAAGTCCAGCATTAACACTATATTTCTGGGGCATAGTCTTAATTTTACTAGCTGTGGGAATATTTATACATGGTAAATTAAGAGATTATTTTGCAGACATACTATAGGAGTGATTAAAAAATGTATGCTATAAAAATAAATAATATAAGTAAAACATATAGAATATATAAAAAGCCTTTTCAAAGAGTTATAGATCTAATGTTCAATAAGAGAAATTATACTGAATATAATGCATTGAAAAATATTAATTTAGAAATAGAAAAAGGTGAAGCTGTAGGTGTTTTAGGTAAGAATGGAGCTGGTAAATCAACATTACTTAAAATAATTACTGGTGTTGTTAAACCAACAGGTGGAAGTATTGATATTAATGGAAAGATATCTGCTATATTAGAATTAAATTCTGGGTTTGACCAAGAACTTACAGGATATGAAAATATATATGTAAAGGGAGCTATACTTGGATATAAAAAAGAGGAAATGGATGGGAAAGTTGATGAAATAATTAAGTTTGCGGATATTGGAAAATATATTAATCAACCAGTAAGAACTTATTCAAGTGGTATGAAATCTAGATTAGGGTTTGCAATTGCTGTAAATGTAGATCCTGATATTTTGATTGTAGATGAAGCGTTATCTGTTGGAGATGATATTTTCAAAACTAAATGTTTAGCTAAGATGACAGATTTTATTAAAAAAGGTAAGACAATTTTCTTTGTAAGTCATTCATTATTTACAGTAAAATCATTTTGTACTAAATGTGCATGGATTAAGGATGGAGAACTAATCACCTATGGAAAAACTGGTGAAGTAGTATCTATGTATGAGACTTATCTTAAGGAAGAAAAGGCAAAGCAAAAAGCCGAAATAAAAAAAGTAAGTTCAGATGAGGCGTTAGAAAGAAAAGATTATATTGGAATAGAGAAGTTTAAATTTAAAAATCCTAAAGCTATATTTAGTTTTAATGAGGATATAAATTATGAATTTATATATAATGTAAAAAAAAGAATGGATGGTCTTAGATGGTCATTTACTATTTGGGATGCAGAAAAAAAAGAATTATATTCGTCTGATAAGATGGGGGATTCATACATGGTTGAAAACTCCTTAGGGAAGCATAAGTTAAAGATAATATTGAAGGATGTTGAACTTTTACCAGGCAAATATTATTTATCAGGAGAAATAAGAGATATTTCAGGAGTTCTTTATGTTGGGTATGCTAATAAAAAGGAATTTACTATTAAGAGTGATAAATACTATGGTTCAGGAACGGTATATTTTAAACATGAATCAGTAAACTATAGAGTAGAGGGAATGGAAAATGGGTAAAATTACGTATATTATTACAATTACTGAGAACATTCATAATACAGAACAATGTATAAAAAGTATTGAAGAACAAAATATTAAAGAAAAGCAAGTAATTTTAATTAGTAATGTATTTAATGAATCACAAATTAAAGATTCATTAAATACTGAAAATAAAGAAATTCAATATACATATATATATGATAGCAACTTAAAAACATTAGGAGAATTAAGAAATAGAGCTTTAGATGAAGTTCGAGGTGATTTCGTTTGCTTTACTAATAATAATGATTTTTATGAAAAAAATGAAATGGAAAAAATTTTTTTACAAATGCTAGATAAAAATGTTAATGTTGCTATAGGTAGAGTATTTCATTTTAATGAAAGAGATATAAGTTATGCTTTTGAAAAGGCAAATAAAACTTTGATTTGTAAAAATATTTTAAATCCTAAGAATCATATTGACGTATTTGAAAGCACAAATATTTATAATAAAATATTTAATGTAGAGTTTATAAAGAAAAATAATATTAAGTTTGCGGAAACAAAATATTATGATTATATTCCTTTTGTTATGGATTCTTTATCACTTACAAATAAGGTATTGATAAATCCTAAGGCTCATTATGTGAAGAGAATTAAATTGGGTCTGGATAAAATTAATAACCCGGATCTAGAAGAAAAAATTGATTTTAAACAATTAGATAATTTTATTGAAATATTAGAGGAAACTTTAGCTTCTAAAAGAACAGAATTTCAAAAGAATATTATTATAAATGAGTATATTAAATTTTTATTAGATAGAGGTTTAAAATATATTAACATTACAAATGATAAAAAATATATTCTAAATAAAATATATAAATCTATAAAGAATATAAAACTTGAAGATTTTTATTTGGAAGAAAAAGATAAGTGTATTTTAGAATTAATTCAAAATATGAAGTTTGATGAATACTTTAGGTATCTAGAAGAAAATAGGATTTCAGTTTTAAAAAATACAAAACCTTTAGTATATTTGAAACAAGTTATATTTAAAAATATGTATAATATTTTTTCTAAGTTACCAATTAGAAAAAATTCAGTATTATTTTTATCACATTCACCAGGAATGGATGGTAATTTTAAATATATAGATGCTGCGATTAAAGAATATAATTCTCATGCAAAAATAAATAGAAAGTTTAGGACATCATTTGCTTCAACAAAATGTAGTTTAATGGGAAAAGCAATGATACCTCTTAGATTAGCCACAGCAGAGTTTGTTATATTAAGTGAGAGTATTCCATTTTTTCAACATATTGATGTAAGGAAAGGTACAAGCGTTATACAATCATGGCATGCTGCAGGTGCATTCAAGAAGTTTGGGTATAGTACTAATTATTTAAAAGGTGGTCCAAATCCATTTAAGAATAGAAAAATGAATATACACAAAGGATATGATTATGCAACTGTTAGTGCTCAAGAAGTAGCAAAACATTATGCTGAAGGATTTAATATGGATATAAATAAGATAATTCCTGTAGGTGTACCTAGAACAGATTTCTTTTTTGATAAGGATAAAGTTAATTCTACAAGAAATAAAATATATGAGTTATATCCAGATCTAAAAGATAAAAAGGTTATTTTGTACGCGCCTACATTTAGAGGGGTTGGTAAAAAGAGAAAAAGTTTTAAGATGAAATTTGATTTTAATAGAATAGCCGAGGAGATTTCTAATGAATATGTAATAGTTTTAAAGCTACATCCTTCTATTGAAAGTAGCGATATTAAAATTAAAGAGTCTCTTAAACATAAGGTAATTAATGCTTCTTCTTATAAAGATGCTAATGATATATTAACTGTAACAGATTTATTAATTACAGATTATTCATCTATAATATTTGATTACTCATTATTAAGCAAACCTATGATATTTTTTGCTTATGACTTAGAGGAATATTTGTTTGATAGGGATTTTTATTATAAGTATGAAGAATTTGTTCCGGGCCCAATTGTTAGAACAAATAAAGAAATAATTAAATTAATAAAACAAAATAAGTTTGATTTAAACAAAATAGACGAATTCTGTAATAAGTTTTTTATTGCAAGAGATGGAAATAGTTCGAAGAGATTTGTAGAGAATGTTCTACTAAAAATAAAAAATAAGGAGATATAAATATGATTTATGCAGAAATATTAGCAGGTGGTAAGGGTACTCGTATGGGTAACACTGAGATGCCAAAACAATTCTTAAAGATTGGAGATAAGCCAATAATAATTCATACAGTAGAAACTTTTTTATTAAACGTAAGATTTAATAAAATAATAATTACAACACCAAAGCAATGGATACAACATACTAATGATTTAATGAACAAGTATATACCAGAAAGTTTAAGAGGAAAAATTGCAGTATGTGCAGGTGGATCAGATAGAAATGAATCAATAATGAGCGGTATAAGATATATTGAAGAAGAATTTGGAATAAATGAAGAAGATATAATAGTAACTCATGATGCAGTAAGACCATTTTTAACTCATAGAATAATAAATGATAATATTGATGCTGCTTTAGAAATTGGTGCTTGTGATACTGTTGTTCCTGCCTTTGATACAATAGTTGAATCTGTAAATGGAAAGGTAATAAGTGATATTCCAAGACGTGACTTTATGTATCAAGGTCAAACACCACAAAGTTTCAATATAAAACAATTAATTAAATTATATAATTCATTATCAGATGATGAAAAGAAAATACTAACTGATGCTGCAAAGATATTTGTTGTTAAAGGAAAAGAAGTTAAATTGGTTCAAGGAGAAGTTTTCAATATGAAAATAACTACTCCATATGATTTAAAACTTGCAAATGCTTTAGTGAGGGATGATATAAATGATAAATAAGGTATATAGATTAATAGCACCTAAGCAAATTACTGTAGAATTTGAGGAAAGAAGCTTAGATGGAGAAGGAATAATTGTAAGACCTACAAGATTATCAATATGTGCAGCAGACCAAAGATATTATACTGGAACAAGAGGTAAAGAAGCTATGAGAAAGAAGCTTCCAATGGCTCTTATTCATGAAGGTGTTGGAGAAGTTATATACGATCCAAAGGGAGAATTTAATCCTGGAGATACAGTTGTAATGATACCTAATACACCAACTGAAGATGATAATATAATTGCAGAAAACTATTTAAGATCAAGTAAGTTTAGAGCTAGTGGATATGATGGCTTTTTACAACAATATGTATTTATGGGAAGAGATCGTATAATAAAATACGATAAAATAAATCATGATGTTGCATCATTTTTAGAACTTATAAGTGTTTCAGCACATTCAATAGATAGATTTGATAAAAAGGCTCATGCAAGAAGAAATACAATAGGGATTTGGGGAGATGGTAATGTAGGATTTATAACAGCATTAATCCTTAAAAAGAAGTTCCCAAATTCAAAGATAATAGTTTTTGGTAAGAATGAAGAGAAACTGAACTTCTTCTCATTTGTTGATGAAACTTACCAAATAGATAATATTCCAGATGATTTAAGAGTAGATCACGCATTTGAAGCAGTTGGTGGAAAGGGAAGCCAATATGCAATAGATCAAATTATAGATTACATAAATCCAGAAGGAGTAATTGCAATACTTGGAGTTTCAGAAAATCCAGTTCCTATAAATACTAGAATGGTATTAGAAAAGGGATTAACTATAGTAGGCAGCAGTAGAAGTGGAAGAGTTGATTTTAAGGCAGCTGTAGATTTCCTAGAAGAACATGAAGATGCTCAAAATCAATTACAAAAGTTAATATCAGCTGTAATTGATGTAAGAGGAATAGAAGATATAGTAAAAGGATTTGAACATGACTTAACAACTCCATTTAAAACTGTTTTAGATTGGAGAGTTTAATATTAATAAATAAAGACCCTTTAAAAAAGGGTCTTTAAATCTATCTTAAGGTGAGGATTTCAATAAATGAAGACGTTAGAGAGAGTAATATTAAAATATCTATTAAGGATTGTATACTATTTTTCATATATATTTAGAGTTAAGAAAAGAATAGTTTTTGCAACCTATAGAAATGATACTATGAATGGAAATTTTAAATACATATATGATGAAATAAAATCAAGAGATTTAGATTATGAATGTGTTTTTCTATATGAAAAGTTTAATAGAGGAATAAAGGGAATAATAAAGTATTTTGGTCATATGATGAAAGCAACATATTATATGGCAACATCAGAGTATTTTTTAATAGATGATTTTTACTTTCCAGTTTATACAGTAAATAAGCTTAGAAAAAATACTGAAGTAGTCCAAGTTTGGCATGCTTGTGGAGCTTTTAAAAAGTTTGGATTTAGTATATTAGACAAAAGTTTTGGTGCCGATAACAATTATGTTAAGTATATTCCAATTCATACAAATTACTCACATGTTTTAGTTAGTTCAAAGGAAGTAGCTAAATATTATGCAGAAGCATTTAATATGAGTGAGGATAATATAGATCCAATAGGAATACCAAGAACAGATATATTTTTTAATGAAAGTATGAAAAAGAAGGCAAGAGATAATGTTTATAGTAAATATCCATCTCTTAAAGGTAAAAATATAGTATTGTATGCGCCAACCTTCAGGGGAAATAGTCAATCAGATGCTAAAATGGATATAAGTTTTGATGTTGAAAAAGTAGTTAATGAATTACCAGAGGATTATGTATTAGCACTTAAGATGCATCCTTTTGTAAAGGATAGTATTAATATAAAAAATGATAGAATTATTGATTTATCAGATTATCCAGCAATAAATGATATTTTAATAATGACAGATTTACTTATTACAGATTATTCATCAATAGTATTTGAGTATTCATTATTAGAAAGACCTATGATTTTTTATGCAGATGATTTAGATTCCTATGAACATGAAAGAGATTTCTATTATCCATATGAAAGTTTTGTACCAGGACCAATAGTAAAAAATACAGAAGAACTTATAGATGTATTAAATAATAATAGTTGTGATTATGATAAGATAAGAGATTTTAAAAATAAATTTTTTGACTATCCAGATGGATTAGCATCAAAAAGATTTGTAGATAGAATAATTTTAAAGAAGGACATTTAGGTGAATTTATGAAAAAGGTTATATTTATATCATCAACTGGTGGACATTTATCTGAATTAATGCAATTACAAAGTATATTTAATAAATATGATTATCATATAATAACTGAAAAAAATGATACTAACTTAAAATTAAAAGATAAATATGGAGATAGAATAAGTTACCTAGTATATGGAGCAAGAAATTATATGCTAAGCTATATGTTTAAGTTTCCATATAATATAATAAAGTCATTTTTCCTATATTTAAAAATAAGACCAGATGTAATTGTAACAACTGGTGCACACACAGCAGTACCAATGTGTTATATTGCTAAATTATTTAAAAAGAAGGTTATTTTTATTGAAACATTTGCAAGGGTTGAATCTAAAAGTATGTCAGGAAAGATGATAAATAAAATTGCAGATGTATTTTTAGTACAACATGAGGAAATGCTTAAAGTTTATGATAATGCGGTATATGAAGGAGAACTTTATTGATGATATTTGTTATTTTAGGAACTCATGAATTAGAATTTAAAAGGTTACTTGAATATTTAGAAAAAATGAATATTAATGAAGAAGTAGTTATACAATCAGGTAATACTCATTTTAATTCAAATAAATATAAGATAATACCATTTTTAGATCCTAATGAATTTAAAGATTATATAGAAAAAAGCGACCTAGTTATAACACATGGTGGTGTTGGATCAATACTTACAGGTCTTAGATATAAGAAAAAGGTAATAACAATGCCAAGGCTTTCAAAGTACAAAGAGCATAATGATGATCATCAGTTAGAAATATGCAATAAGCTTTCAAAAGATGGTTATACAATTAATTGCACTGACTATGAATCGTTAGAAAAAGCAATTAAAAACTATAAGAATATAGAATTAAAACCATATAAATTTGATAATAGCAAACTTATAAATTTTATAAGTAAAACAATAGATAATATTATATAAGAAAACTCCTTAGGGGGTTTTTTTATTTATAATAATTTGAATTTAATATGTATATTTTGTCAAGAATAAAAATAAATTATTTAAATAATTTATTTTTATTGATGTTAAGAAGGTGATATTTATTAAAAGCTTAGAAGAGTTTAAAGATAATGCTGAATTAAAAAGTATACAAAAAACTAAAAGAGATAAAAACTTTATAGAATATGTAATTTTAAAGTTTTATAGAGTAAAAAGAATTTTTGGAAATTTAATTTTAAAAACTATATATGTATTTTTAAAGTTTCAAAAAACAAAGCCTAATAAAGTAGTATTTTTATCGGATAGCAGAACTGATCTTTCTGGGAATTTCGAGTTTGTTTATAATGAATTACAATCAAGAGGTGGATATGATATAAAATATATGTTAAAACCTAGTATTGATGCAAAAAGGTCTTTAAAGGAAATGTTAATGTTTATTCAATATATTGCAACTAGTAAGTACATCTTATTAGATGACTATTATCCTCAGATATATAAATATAAAATAAAAAAGGATATAGAAGTAATACAATTATGGCATGCATCAGGAGCGTTTAAGACTTTTGGATTTAGTAGATTAGGAAAAAAAGGTGGGCCTAGTATAAATTCACGAAATCATAAAAATTATACAAAAGCTATAGTAAGTTCTGAAAATATTAGAATAAATTATGCAGAGGCGTTTGGAATCTCAAAAGATAAAATAATTTCAACTGGAATTCCTAGAACAGATATATTTTTTGATAAAGAATATAAGAATAAAAAGTTAAATGAAATATATAATAAATATCCTATGTTAAAAGAAAAGAAGGTAATAATGTTTGCACCTACATTTAGAGGAAGTGGACAAAAAACAGCAACATATGATTTTGATAAATTTAATATTAAAAAATTTGCTGAAGGAATTGGAGATGAATATATTGTAATTTGTAAGTTTCATCCATTTATTAAACAAAGGATTTATATTCCTAAAGAATATAATAATTTTATAATAGATTTATCTCATGAAAGAGAAATAAATGATTTGTTATTTGTTACAGATATATTAATAACAGATTATTCATCTGTATGCTTTGAATGCTCGTTACTGAATAAACCTATGATATTTTTTGCATATGATTTAGAAGAATATATTTTATCAAGAGATTTTTATTATCCTTATGAAACGTTTGTTCCTGGACCTATTGCTAAAAGTATTGAAGATATTATAGATATAATAAACGGGAAAAAGTTTGAGATGGAAAGATTAGAAATGTTTAGAAAAAAATTTTTTGATCATTTTGATGGCAAATCAACTAAAAGAGTAGTAGATTTGTTATTAAAATTGGATAAATCTATTAAGTGTTAAATTAAAATATATAATAGCTTTTAAGGAGATATGTTATGATAAAAGATACGTTAATAACATTAGTTAGAGATCATAATGAAAGTGGTCTAATTCTAGCAAAAAAATATAATATTAAAAATATAATATTGGTATCAAATAAAACAGAAGAAAATAAACTTAAGGACTTAGTAGAAATATATAAAGAAAATAATGAAAATATTATTGTTAATGTTATATATGATGATATAAATAATGTATTATTAAGTAGGAAAGATTTAGCTGATAATATAATTATAAATTTAACTTTAGAAAATACATTAGAAGGATTAAAACTTTTACATAAATGTAGAGAATTTAAAATAGATGGAATTTATGTTGATATTTCAAATAAGAGAGAATATTGGTTTAAGGATGATTTAAATTTAGTAGAAGAAGAACTTATAGATTTATATTTAGAAGATATGTTTAAGGCAAGTGGTAATAATATAATATCTCAAGAATCTAGATTAAATAAAGATGATAATATATTAGAATTTGCTAAATTAATATACAAAAATATTGATTTATGGAATAAGTATAAGCAGAGGCTTTACGATGTAGAAGTATTTTACCATGATTATTATAATACTAACTTAGTTATTATAGATGAAGAAAAATTAAGTGATGAAGAGAAAGATATATTAAATAAAGCATTAGATAAATTTAAATCATTGAATTTAATAAATATAAACAGAGATAAAAAATTAAAAGTTACCTTTTTAAATGATTATTTAAAAAGCTTTATATTTAAAAGTGGAACATGGCTCGAGGTATTAACAGAGAGCATAGTAAAAGGTATAAAATCTATAGATGAGGTTAAAAGTGGAGTTGTATTTTTGTGGAATAAGCCTCAAGGAAATATAAAAAATGAACTAGATGTAGTTGCAGTTAAAGATTCTGTTTTAGTATGTATATCATGTAAAGATAGTTCTAAATATGATGAAAGTACACTAAATGAATTACAGGTATATAGTAGTAGAATCGGAGGAGATAGAACAAAGAAAATTCTTATAGCTACAAAAAAACCTAAGAAGTCTTCCGTAATAGATAGGGCAAAAGAAATGGGTATACATTTAATTATATTAAATAAGGACATAAACAAATTTAAAGAAAAATTAGAAAGCGTAATAAATAGACCATAGAATTATAATTCTATGGTCTATTTATTTATCTTATATAAAAAATTTAATATTAAAATCTAATAATACTACGAATGAAAAGGTGTAATTTGATAAGTGTTAAATTTCGTCTAAATATGAAAAATAATTTCTAAATATGGTAAAATATAAATAATAAATATTATATTATTTATAATATTTTTAAGGAGATATAAAAAATATGAAAAAAAGTAAAAAATTTATTATAGCAATACCTTTGGCAGTTGTACTTATTTGCTTAGGTATTATTAAATTTAATGAAAACTCAAGAGAATGTTTTAAAAATATTTTTTTGATGGATACTATAATAGATTTGAAATATTATGGTAAAAATAGTGAAAAGGCTATGAATGAATCTATTAATAAGTTAAGAGAAATAGATAATAACATGTCTTTATCAAAGAGTGATAGTGAAATGGTGAAAATTAATAATAATGCAGGCAAAAGGTCAGTTAAAGTAAATGATGGTTTTTTAAATGTTATAAATAAAGCAATATATTATGGAAGATTAAGTGATGGGGCTTTTGATATTTCAATAAGACCTGTAGATAAGCTTTGGGGGATAGGTACAAAAAATGAGAGAATACCTAAAGAGAAGGAAATAAAGGAAAATTTAAAGTTTGTAAATTATAAAAATATAGAAACTGACAACTTTAATAAAACTGTATTTTTAAGAAATAAAAATATGGCGATAGATTTAGGTGGAATAGCAAAAGGGTATGCAGCAGATGAATTAGTTAAAATTTTAAAAGAAAATAATATAAAAAGTGGACTAATTAATTTAGGTGGAAATATTTATGCATATAAAAAAGATAAAAATGATAAGCCTTTTAATATAGGTATACAGGATCCGAAAGAAGAAAATGGACAAATATTTGCAATAATCAAGGTAAAAAATAAGTCTGTAGTCACATCAGGAAATTATGAAAGATATTTCATAAAAAATGGGAAACGTTATCATCATATAATGGACCCAAGGACGGGAGCACCATCAGAAAGTGGAATAATAAGTTCAACAATAATATCTGATAAATCAATAGATGGAGATGCTTTATCTACAGCAACCTTTATATTAGGAGTAAAAAAAGGAATGGAACTTATTAATAGCTTAAGTGGAGTTGAAGCAATTTTTGTTACAAATGACAATAAGGTTTATACTTCATTAGGTTTAAATAATGATAATTTTAAAATAACTAATGAGAGGTATCATTATGAAAAGGGGAGATAAATTTGTTTTAATATGGACAATTATAATACTTTTAATAAGCATAGTTTCTGTTTCAATTTACTTTATAAATTTAAATAAGGATTCAGCAGAGGCTGAAATATATGTTAATGGAAAGTGTATAAAAAAGGTTAATTTAAATAAAGTTAAAGAACCACAAAAAATTAAAATTGGAAATGATGAATACAATGTAATTATTATTGAAAAAGGAAAAATTAGATTTAAAGATGCAAATTGCAAAGATAAAACTTGTGTTAAAACAGGTTGGATGTCAAAGCCTGGTGAAATAGCAGCATGTATTCCTCATAAAATTTATATAAAAATAGTTGAAAATAAAGATAGTGATTTAAATGCAACGGCTTATTAAAGTTAGGAGACATTTTGGATGAAGAAATTAAATAAATTATTATACTTAAGTATGCTTTTATGTTTAGCATTAGTAGTTTATGTAATAGAATCACAAATACCAGTTATATTTCCAGGTATTAAATTAGGTCTTGCAAACTCAATAGCACTATTTGTATTACTAACATTTGGGTGGGAAGACATGCTTTTAATAACAGTCCTTAGAAGTTTTATAGGATCTATATTTGGAGGAAATTTATTTGGGTTTTTATTTAGTATATTTGGTGGAATCTTAAGTAATGTAGTTATGATTCTACTTTATAAATATTTTAAAAAAGATATAAGCATTCAATGGTTAAGCATTGCAGGAGCTATATTTCATAATCTTGGACAATTATTAGTTGCTGCATTTGTGATAAAAAGTTTTAGGATATTTGTTTACTCACCAATTCTTATAGGAGTTGGAATAATAACTGGTTATTTTACTGGATTAGTTTGTTTTTATGTATATAGGAGAGATTTACTAAAATATTTTAAAACTTATAAATAAATACAAAAATTTAAGAAAGGAAGTAATGACATGGAATTGTTAACCTTTAAAAAAGGGATTAATCCACCAGAAGGTAAATATTTAACTGAAAAAAAGAAAATAGAAGATTATATCCCTAAAAATGACATGGTTTTTCCTCTATCACAGCATATTGGTGCACCATGCAATCCTATAGTTAAAAAAGGAGATAGGGTGCTTGTTGGACAAAAAATAGGAGAAGCTACAGGTTTTGTATCATCTCCAATATTTAGTAGTGTTTCAGGAACAGTAAAAAATATAGAGCCAAGAATTACTGCTATGGGAACAAAAGTTATGTCAATTATTATTACAAATGATAATTTGTATGAGAAAGAGGAAAAAGAAGTACATAAAGACTATGATAATCTTTCAAATGAAGAGATAATCAACTTAGTAAAAGAAGGTGGAATAGTTGGTATGGGAGGTGCAACATTCCCAACACATGTAAAGCTATCACCACCTAAGGATTGCAAAATAGACTCAATTATAGTTAATGCCTCAGAATGTGAACCTTATTTAACTTGTGACCATAGGCTTATGCTTGAAAATGGTAAGGAAATAGTTGAAGGATTAAAAATAATATTAAAATTATTTCCAGAGGCTAAAGGATATATTGGAATAGAAAATAATAAAATGGATGCTATAAAATTAATGTCAGACCTTGTTTCAGATGAAAAAAATATAGAAATTAAAAAGCTTAAAACTAAGTATCCTCAAGGTGCTGAAAAACAATTAATATATGCAATTAAAAAGAGAGAAGTACCTTCAGGAAAGTTACCAGCAGATGTTGGATGTATAGTTCAAAATGTTGGTACAGTATATCAAATATATAGAACAATTGTTTTTGGAGAACCTACAATTGAAAGAATTGTTACTGTAACAGGAGAAGCTATAAAGGAACCTAAAAATTTAAAAGTTAAAATAGGAACTTCTGTAAAAGAATTAATTGAAATAGCTTGTGGAGGATTTAAAGAACCACCAGTTAAGGTTATATCTGGAGGTCCTATGATGGGAATGACATTAAGCACATTAGATATTCCAGTAACAAAGGGAACATCAGGAATACTAGCACTTACAAAGGATATGGCAGTTTCTCCAGAGGAATCAAGTTGTATAAGGTGTGGTAAATGCATAAATGTATGTCCTATGAATTTATTACCAACAAAACTTCAAAGCTTTGCTAGAAGAAATGATCTTGAAAGTTTTGAAGAATATCATGGATTAGATTGTATAGAATGTGGATGTTGTACATTTGCTTGTCCTTCTAAAAAGAATATACTTCAAGCTGTTAGAACAGCTAAAAGAAGAATTATAGCAAATAAGAGAAAGAAAAGATAATTTATTTAAGGAGGCTTTTAAAATATGAGTGAAGTAACATCAAATGATATTAATAAACATAATACTGAAGAAGTTCTAAACTTAACACTGTCTTCATCACCACATATAAGGGCAAATAATTCAGTTAGAACAATAATGAGAGATGTTATAATATCACTAATACCAGCAACTGTAGCAGGTGTATACTTTTTTAAAACAAAAGCTTTACTTGTTATAATAACATCAATAGTTTCAGCAGTATTAACTGAATACTTATATGAAAAATTAACACATAAAAAGATAACAATAGGTGATTTAAGTGCAGTAGTAACTGGGTTGTTATTGGCATTTAATATACCACCAACAATGCCACTTTGGATGGTAGTTTTGGGAAACGTTTTCTCAGTTTTGGTTGTAAAACAATTTTTTGGTGGTATTGGACATAATATAGTAAATCCAGCATTAGCAGGTAGAGCAGTTTTATTAGCATGTTGGCCAGTCCAAATGACAACATGGACTCTTGACGGAGTTACAACAGCAACTCCTCTTGCACTTTTAAAGAATGGAAATGGAGATTTACCAAGTTTATTTAATGCATTCATTGGAAATGTTGGAGGTTGTATTGGCGAAACTTCAGCTCTAGCACTTATAATAGGATTTATTTATTTACTTTATAGAAAAGTTATATTATGGGAAATACCAGTTTTTTATGTTGGAACAGTTGCTATTTTAACAACAGTTATTGGTAGAGATGGATTTATGACAGGAAATGGTATTTATGAAATATTTGTTGGTGGATTAATGTTAGGTGCTATATTTATGGCAACAGATTACACTACTTCTCCTATGACTAGAAAAGGACAAATTGTATTTGCTATAGGATGTGGAGTTATAGCTACAATAATTCGTATAATTGGGGGATATCCAGAAGGTGTTTCTTATTCAATATTAATAATGAATTTATTCGTTCCTTTAATAGATAAATATATGGTTCCAAAACCATTTGGGGAGGCGAAATAATATGGCGAATAAGGAGAAAAAAAATAAAAGTGTTTTGCAATTAGGAATAATACTTCTTATAATTACAGCAGTTGCAGGATTTATTATAGGAGCAGTATATAATATAACAAAAGAGCCTATTAGAATTGAGGAAAAGAAGGCAAATGATAAGGCAATGAAAGAGCTACTAAGTGATGCAGATAAATTTGTTAAAAAGGATATGAAATTATCTAATGGGGTATTAGAAGTTAATGAAGGAATAAAAAGTGGTAAAGTAGTTGGATATGATATAAAGGTTGCATCTAAAGGCTATGGTGGAAAAATAAATATTATGGTTGGGATAAAAAATAATGGTGAAGTATCAGGAATAAAAATATTATCACAATCAGAAACAGCTGGTCTTGGAGCAAACTGTGAACAACCTGAGTTCTATAAGCAATATAGTGGAAAGCCTACAAAAAACTTAAAGGTTGTAAAAACAAGTGATGTTAAAAAAGATGAAATAAAAGCTATAACAGGAGCTACAATAACTTCAAAGGCTGTAACTAAAGGAGTAAATGAAGCAATAGATTTTTATAATAATAACTTAAAGGGAGGTAATAAGTAATGTATACTCCAAGAGAACGTTTAAAGAATGGTATATTTACAGAAAATGTAACATTTGTGCAAGTACTTGCAATGTGTCCAACCCTTGCTGTTACAACAAGTGCAGTTAATGGATTAGGAATGGGACTTGCATCTACAGTTGTATTAATAGGATCTAACTTTGTTATTTCTTTACTTAGAAAATTTATACCAGATGAAATTCGTATTCCATCATTTATTGTTGTAATAGCAGGTTTCGTAACAATGATACAGTTCTTAATGGAAGGTTATGTACCAGCTTTATATAAGGCTTTGGGACTATTTATTCCTCTTATTGTTGTTAACTGTGTAATTTTAGGAAGAGCTGAAGCTTTTGCATCAAAAAATGGACCAGTACTTTCTATATTTGATGGTTTAGGACAAGGCTTAGGATTTACTTTATCTCTTACTGTAATTGGTATAATAAGAGAATTATTTGGAGCTGGAAAAATATTTGGATTTAAAGTATTTTCACATCCAGCAACAATTATGGTTTTAGCACCAGGTGCATTTTTAACACTTGCTATATTAATGGCTTTACTAAATTATAGAAATGAAAAGAAGAATAAAGAAAATAAGAGAATTACAGAATTTAAAGGATGTAGCGGACATTGTGAAAGCTGTAAGAACTTTAGAAAATAAATATAAGAAAAAAGGGGTGTTAAATAGATGAACTTATTTATTATATTTATAAGTTGCTTACTTGTAAATAATGTTGTTTTAGCAAAGTTTTTAGGTATATGCTCATTTTTAGGTGTATCTAAAAAAATAAAAACTGCAACAGGAATGGGGGCTGCTGTTACATTTGTTATGGTAATTGCCTCAATTGCATCTTTTGTAGTTTATAAATTTGTATTAGTACCTTTTAATATAACATATATGTACACATTAGCATTTATATTAGTTATAGCTGCTTTAGTACAGTTAGTTGAAATGATAATTAAAAAATATAGTCCAGCTTTATATAAAGCTCTAGGAATATTTTTACCATTAATAACAACAAACTGTGCAATATTAGGTGCAGTTATAATCAATATGAATGAAAATTATTCACTAATTGAATCAGTAGTAGCTGCTTTAAGTACAGGTCTTGGATATATGTTAGCTATAGTTTTATTAGCTGGATTAAGAGAGAGAATGGAAGACAATGAAAATGTTCCTAAATGCATGCAAGGGTTACCAATTACTTTATTAACAGCTTGCTTAATGTCAATTGCTTTTTTAGGATTTCAAGGTCTAATTCGTTAAGGGAGATGTAATAAGATATGGATTTTAGTGAAATATTATACCCTGTCTTAAGTTTAGGAGGGTTAGGCGTATTATTGGGTTTAGGTCTAGGATATGCTTCTAAAAAGTTTAAAGTTGAAGTAGATGAGAGAATTCCTTTAATAAAAGATTGTTTGCCTGGAGCAAATTGTGGTGGCTGCGGATATGCAGGATGTGAAGCATTAGCACAAGCAATAGTAGATGATAATGCTCCAGTAAATGCATGTGCTGTTGGAGGAGAAGATGCTGCAAACAATATAGCTAAAATAATGGGTGTTACAGCAGAAAAGAAGGAACCTAAAAAGGCGTTTGTAAAATGTGCAGGAAGCTGTAATGTAGCTAAAAAATCTGCAAATTACTATGGAATAAAAGGTTGTAAGGAAGCTGCTATAATTCCAGGAGGAGGAAATAAGGCTTGCTCATATGGATGTTTAGGTTTTGGATCATGTGTTGAGGCATGTCAATTTGATGCAATTAATGTAATTAATGGGGTGGCTGTTGTAGATCCAGAAAAATGTACAGGTTGTGGAGCTTGTGTTAAAGAATGTCCTAAAAACATAATTGAACTTAAACCTATATCAGAAAAGATAAGAGTTCAATGTTCATCAAAGGATAAGCTAAAAGAGGTTAAACTTGTATGTGATACAGGATGTATTGGATGTGGAATATGCCAAAGAAATTGTCCAAGTGAAGCAATACAATTAAAGGATAATTTACCTGTAATAGACAAGGATAAGTGTACTCTATGTATGACTTGTGTAGAGAAATGTCCAGTGAAAATAATAAAGTATTTTGAATTGAAAGAAAATTAGGAAAAGTGCCAATTTAGGCACTTTTTTTAATTTATGAAAACCTATAAATTTTTTTATTTTTTTATGCAAAAAACTATAAGTTTTGGTTATGTTAGTTATTTGACATAGCCTATATGGAGTGTTAACATAATAAAGGAAAAAATAAAATAATTAGGAGGCAGTATGTTTCAATTCGAGACCCAATTAAATAAATTAAAACATGAAGTCCTAACAGAAGTTGCCATACTTGCTAAAGAGGATAAATTAACAAAAGAAAATATTGAAAAAATCCCATATAAAGTAATAAAGGGAAGTAAAGCTATTTACAGATGTTGTGTGTATAAAGAAAGAGCTATAGTTCAAGAAAGAGCTAAATTAGCTGCAGGATTCCTTTCAAATGGAGATGTAGAAGATGCAGAATTAATAGACATAAGACCTGACGAGCAAATAATCTATGTTATAGAAGCTGCTTGTGACAGATGTCCTATTAACAAGTATACAGTAACAGACTCTTGTAGAAATTGTTTAGCACATAAATGTCAAGAAGCTTGTAATTTTGGTGCTATTACATATGTTGGGGGAAGAGCTTACATAAACCAAGAAATATGTAAAGAGTGTGGAATGTGTAAAAAGGCATGTCCTTATGACGCTATATCAGAAGTTATGAGACCATGTAAAAAAGCATGTCCAACAGGAGCTATAACTATAGACGATGAAGATAGAAGAGCAGTAATAAAGGAAGATGATTGTGTAAACTGTGGAGCATGTATGTCAGCATGTCCTTTTGGTGCTATATCAGATAAGAGTCTTATAGTTCCAGTTTCAAAGAGACTTGCTAGAAAAAGAAAAATGTATGCAGTAGTTGCTCCGGCAATAACTGGACAATTTGGAAATAATATTACATATGGACAAATAAAGAATGCAATAAAGAAACTTGGCTTTGTAGATATGGTTGAAGCTGCATGTGGAGCAGATATGGTAACCGTTCATGAATGCGGAGAATTTAAGGAAAGAATGGACAAGGGTGACAAGTATATGACAAATTCATGTTGTCCAGCATTCTTAAGATACATAGAAAAATTCTATGGAAGTGAAGCTAATAAAATTTCAAATACAGTATCACCAATGGTTGCAACAGGAAGATTAATAAAGAAAATGGATCCAGATGCAAAGGTTGTATTTATAGGACCATGTACAGCTAAAAAAAGTGAGTCAGTTAGAGAAGAAGTTAAAGATGCAATAGATTATGTATTAACATTTGAAGAATTAACTGCAATGTTTGAAGCTTTTGAAGTTAACCCATGGGAATGTGAAGATGAAAAGGTAGAAGATGCATCAATATTTGGAAGAGGATTTGGTGCACAAGGTGGACTAACAGCAGCAATTCAAGATCTTATTAAAGAAGAAAACATTGATGTTGATTTCAAACCAGTAAAAGTTTCTGGTGGAGTTGAAATCAAAAAGACAATGACTATGGCTAAAATAGGAAGACTTGCTGGAAACTTTATTGAAGGAATGATGTGTGAAGGCGGTTGTATAAATGGAGCTGGAACTATTGTACCATCAATGAAAGCTAAAGGTACTTTCAATAAGATAAATAAGGTTGAAGGTAAAGAAACAATACTAGGAAATGAAAGACTTAAGGAATTTGAAGGTGTAAACTTAGAAAGAGTTCCTGAGGAAGAATAGATATAAAAATAGATGTTGATTAATCAACATCTATTTTTTTATACCTATATGTTCACCCATATATACTTTTGTTTCGTAGCCTAAATTTGTTTGTTTTATTATATCATTATCAATTTTTATAGTTCCTTTTTTTAGAAATAATACAACTGTTGAACCACCAAATTTAAAGTAGCCTTTTTCTTCTCCACGTCTAACCTTTTTACCAGCTGTATAGGATTGAATTATGCTACCAACGCAGGTAGCACCAACTTCAACATATAATACATCATCAAAGTTATCAGATTTAAAAACAGACCATTCACGTTTGTTTTGACAAAATAGCTTTGGAATTCTATCAATAGCTACAGGATTTACTGAGTAATAATTTCCTTTTATAAAGTGATTTGCACCTGGTATACCAGAATCTATAAAGTGAAATCTATGATAATCAGTAGGACAAAGTCTAAAAATAAGACAAGTGCCATAATTATATTCATTAGCCATTTTTGAATCTCCTAAAAGTTCGCTTAAACTATATGTAATTCCTTTAACTTGAACAATTTTATTCATATCTATATTTTCGTAAGCTAAAAGTCTTCCATCTACAGGAGACATTAATATATTATTATCACTTGGTATGGATCTTGCATCTGTTCGTAATTTTCTTGCGAAGAAATCATTAAAGTTTTTAAAATCAGATACATCTTTAGAGTATATATTCATATTAATGTTAAAATCGTGAATAAATTTAGGGATTTTTTTAGTGCTTAATTTAGAATCACAGTACATTCCGTAGATTTTAGAACAGAGTTTCTTTTTTATTATAAGTTCTGTTATTCTTTTTCCAGCAGGTGATTCATAACACCAATCTAAATATTTTTTACCAGCAACTTTTTCTTCATCATATGATTTTGTAGCTCTATTATATACAAGTATCATAAGTTACTCCTTTACATTTTTTTAGAAATCAATCAAAATCTCTTTAAACATAATAAAAGTATAGTTGAAAGATCTGTTTAATGCAAGGGATAGAAATTTGAATGTAATGTAATAAAAATAAATAATATCTATAATAAAAATATATCTCATGCTATAGTAAGTATGAAATATATTTTTTAGGAGGGAATATGAGAATTTTAGCAAGTGATTTTGATGGAACTTTATTGGTTAATAATGAAATAGATAAAAGAGACATCGATTCAATAAAAAGATTAAGAAAAGAAGGACATAAATTTATTATATCAACAGGAAGAAATCTCTTAGGTGTTAAGGAGGTTTTAGAAAAATATAACTTACAGTTTGATTACTTAGTTTTATGTAATGGAGCTTTAATAGTAGATAATGAGTTTAATGTTATAAAAAACAATATAGTAAGTTATGAAGATGCTAAAGAGATTATAAATGAATTTTCTGATAAAGAAAATATAATGATTCATTTTGATAATGGAAATGGTATGACACTTATAGAAAACAAAAATGCTAATATGGAAAAACTTCAGTTTTTTGAAGAATTAAATGTTGAGTTTTATCCAAAAGAAGAAATATTGAATTTAAAGAGTGGAGCTTCTATTATGAGTATATTTTCTACTGATAGTTCAGTTGAAATAGCAGAAAATATAAAAGAAAAACTTCTAGAAATGTTTGGAGATGAACTTGGAATTTTTAGAAATCAATTTTTTGTAGATATAGTTGCAAAGGGTGCTTCAAAAGGAAATGGATTAAAAGAGATACTAAAGATAGAAAATAAGGATTTTGATGATATATATACAGTTGGTGATTCGTTTAATGACATATCAATGTTTGATATAACAAAAAATAGTTATACATTTAATAGGGCAGAAACTGGTGTAAAAGAACATGCAAAAAATCATATAGACTTTGTTTATGAAATTGTAGATGAAATTATAGAAAGTATTTAAGATATATTAAAAGCAGCCTTTTAAATGAATGTCATATTAAAAAAGGCTGCTTTTTTCTATTTCATTGTATCTAAGTATTCATCATAGCTCATAGTTCTATCGATTAAAGTACCATCATCTTTAATGTCAAAGACTCTATTTGCAATAGTTTGAATGAATTCGTGGTCATGAGATGCAAATAATATAACACTCTTATAATCTTTAAGTCCATTATTTACAGCAGTTATTGATTCAAGATCTAAATGGTTTGTAGGTTGATCTAGCATTAATACATTTGCATTTGAAAGCATCATTCTAGATAACATACATCTAACCTTTTCTCCTCCTGAAAGTACTGAAGCTTCTTTTAAGGCTTCTTCTCCTGAGAATAACATTCTTCCAAGGAAACCTCTTATGTAGCTTTCAGATTTTTCTTCTGAGAATTGTCTAAGCCAATCAACTAATGAAAGATGACAATCATTAAAGAATTCTGAGTTATCTTTAGGGAAGTATGCAGTTGAAATAGTTATACCCCATTTATATGAACCGCTATCTGGCTCCATTTCACCATTTATTATTTTAAATAGTGTTGTAATTGCTATTTCGTTAGCTCCAACTAAAGCAATCTTATCATCTTTGTTAACTCTAAAGCTTACATTGTCTAAAACTTTAACTCCATCAATAGTTTTTGATAAGCCTTCAACTATTAATATATCATTACCAACTTCTCTTTCAGGTTTAAATCCAACAAAAGGATATCTTCTAGTAGAAGGTTGAATATCATCTAAAGTAATTTTATCTAATAACTTCTTTCTTGAAGTTGCTTGCTTAGATTTTGATGCATTAGCACTAAATCTAGCAATAAAGTCTTGAAGTTCTTTAATTTTGTCTTCTTTTTTCTTGTTTTGTTCTTTAGCCATTTGAAGAGCTAATTGACTTGATTGGTACCAAAAATCATAGTTACCAGTAAATATTTTAATTTTACCAAAGTCAACATCAGCTATATTAGTACAAACTTTATTTAAGAAATGTCTATCATGGGATACGACAATAACAGTTCCATCAAAGTTTATTAAGAATTCTTCAAGCCAGTTAATTGATTTTATGTCTAAGTGGTTTGTAGGCTCATCTAGAATAAGTATTCCAGGATTGCCAAATAAGGCTTGAGCTAAAAGAACTTTAACCTTTTCTCCACCAGTTAATTCTGAAACTTTTTTATAGTGCATATCAGTTCCTATGCCAAGTCCTTGAAGTAATGATGAAGCTTCAGCTTCAGCTTCCCAACCATTAAGCTCTGCAAATTCACCTTCAAGTTCTGATGCTTTTATTCCATCTTCATCAGTAAAATCAGGCTTTGCATATAAAGCATCTTTTTCTTTCATTATTTGGTATAATCTTTCATTACCCATTATTACTGTTTCTAAAACTTCAAACTCATCATATTTGTAATGGTCTTGTTTTAAAACAGACATTCTTGTATTAGGAGCAATTGATACATCACCTGTATTTGGTTCAACTTCTCCAGAAAGAATTTTTAAGAAGGTACTTTTTCCAGCACCATTAGCTCCAATTACACCATAACAATTTCCAGCAGTAAACTTTAAATTAACATCTTCAAAAAGTTTACGGCCACCATATCTTAAACTAACATTTGATACAGTTATCAATCTTATTCTACCTCATTTCATAAATATATTTATTTGCCTATTATAACATACAATTTAAAATAAATACTATAATAAAATAAACATTAATATTATACTTTGAGTTAAGTAAAATTAACAATTTAAATGGGGATTTTTGAGGATTAAATTTTGTTGACAAGTTTTGTATAATGATGGTAAACTTATTTTATATAAAAAAGTAGGTTGGGAGAACGGTCATGAAAAATTGCATTAACTTAGATTCAATTAAAAAAGTTAATATAGCATATTACTTTAACTATTATAGATAAAGTTTGTATTTATAAAAATTATAGATACAAACTTTGGTTAAAACTTTAGTTTGTATCTATGATGGTTAGGGTTTAATGACTTGCTTAGTTTTAATAAATTAGCCACATAGGATGCGAAATACTATGTGGTGTTTTTAATTTTACGGAAGACAAAGGTCGCATAGTAGTAACGCTATGTGACCTTTTATTATATATTAAATGATAATTTTAAAATTAAAATTATAAATTAAAAGTAGGATAGTAGTACAGAAGGAGGAAAATTAAATGAAAAGGGAAATTTTTAGTAGTAAGGTAGGCTTTGTCCTGTCATGTATAGGGGCAGCAATAGGTCTTGGAAACATATGGATGTTTCCATATAGGTTAGGACAATATGGAGGTGCAGCATTTTTAATACCATATTTCATATTTGTTTTTGGACTTGGAACAATTGGACTTATGACAGAATTTTCATTTGGAAGAAGATTTAAAGGGGGATCAGCCACAGGAATTAGTGTAATACTTAGAGAAAAAGGAGCTAAATTCGGTAAGATACTTGCTATAATACCAGCTATAGGACTTATGGGGGTATTTATGTTTTATAATGTTGTAGTTGGTTGGATAATTAAATACTTTGGTATGAGTATAACAGGAGAAATATCAAAGGTTAATATAGCAACTTACTTTGATTCTTTTGCTGGAAGTGGCAACTCAATATTTTTTAATTTTATAGCAATTGCAATAACTCTTATAATTGTTTACCTTGGAGTTACAAAAGGAATTGAAAATATCAATAAAATAATTATGCCAGGACTTTTTATAATATTTATATTACTTGCAATTAGGTCATTAACTCTTCCAAATGCAATGGAAGGTGTAAAATACCTATTAACACCAGATTTTTCATACCTTTTAAAACCAGAAACTTGGGTTATGGCACTTGGACAGGCATTCTTTACAGTATCACTTAATGGATGTGGTATGGTTGTTTACGGAAGCTACATTGATAAAGATTTTGATATTCCAAAGTCAGCATTTAGCACAGCTATATTAGATACATTAGCAGCACTTTTGGTATCATTTGTAATAATGCCAGCAGTATTTTCTTTTGGATTAGACCCACAAGCTGGACCACCATTATTATTTATAACAATGCCAACAATATTTAAATCAATGCCAGGTGGGCATATATTAAGTGTAATATTCTTTTTAAGTATACTTTTTGCAGCTATAAGCTCATCAATAAATATGCTTGAAGGACCTGTTGAAGCACTTATGGGAAGAACTAATTTATCAAGAAAGGCTGCATCAATTTTAGTTGCTTTAACTGGATTTGTATTATCAATTCCATTAAATTTAAGTATGGATAGTTTCTCTAACTTTACTAACTTGATGACTATAATAGTATCACCAGTTGCAGCTTTATTAGTAGCTATAGTGTTTTACTTTATATATGATTCAGGTAAGGTTCTTGAGGAGATTAACATAGGAGCTAATAGAAAACTTGGTAATGGATTTATATTAATGGGTAAGTATGTATTTCCTATAACAACAGTAGGTGTAATAATCTTAGGAGTTGTTTATGGAGGAATAGGATAAAGTTAAATTATTAAGGCTAGAATATATTCTAGCCTTTTTTTTAATTGTATATGATTAAAGATATATTAGTAAAAATTGAATTAATAAAGTTCAATATTTATTTTGTTTCTTACTAATTTAAAATCTAATTAAAAATGTGGTAAAATTCTATTGTAAAATATTTTGTTGAAACTGAACTTATATAAGTCGGTATTCTTAATTAATATTTTATATAAAAATAAAAAGACTTACATCCATTAATTTGGAGCAAGATCGGAGGTAATATTAATGTCAACAAAAAGTAGTGTTGAAGAAAAGAAAGGTGCTGCAAAAACAAAATTCAGCACAAGACAAATTGCAGTAGTTGGAATGCTATTTGCAATTACAATCGTGTTAGGAGCAACAGGGCTTGGTTTTATACCAATACCACCACTAAAACTAACAATAATGCATATTCCTGTAATTATAGCTTCATTAATTGAAGGTCCTATAATAGGTGGATTGAATGGATTACTATTTGGATTTTTTAGTATGTTTCAATCTGCTACAAATCCAACTCCTCTATCATTTATATTTTTAAATCCTATTGTTGCAGTAATTCCAAGAGTATTAATTGGGATAGTCCCTTATTATGTTTATAAACTAGTAAGAACAAGAAGTGATAAATTTAATTTAAGCATTTCTATACTATTAGGTTCATTTACTAATACAATTGGAGTAATGGGACTTATTTATATAATATATTTAAAGGAATATGCAAAGGTGCTTGGCATATCTATAAGTGTTGCTAAAAAAATTATTTTAGGTTATATATTAAATGGGTTTGTTTCAGGAAGTTTTGCAATATTAATATCCTTGCCAGTCATACTTGCAGTTAGGAAAATTAGAAAATAAACTGGGATTAATTTAAATTTGAGATTGTTGTCGCACTAAATAATTAGTGCGACAATTTTTATATTTAGAATAACATGAGTTATATATGGGGTCAAAAGAACTTATAGTTTTGGTACATAATAAAAAACCTCTTTTTATATTAATGGTTGTCTTGCAATTTCATTAATATAGGAAAAAGTATTAATTTTTATTAATTAATTTTATATTATGTTCTTTAAAATAATTATTTGCATTAGTTTCTGTTTTGGAAATTAGATTAGAAAGTTCTATTGAGTTTAGTTTAGGTAACATTTTTTTTGGAAATAAATTAGTAGCTTCTTTAGATTCAATAGGAAAATTATGTTTTGTGACTTTAAAATGATTATTAATTTTTTTTACGTATATAATTCCTGTAAATTCTCCGCCAGAACTTTCATAAGCTTTATCATTTTCTATTTTATATGAATTTGCAAAAGCTTTTATATAACATATAACAGTATTATCCTTAAATTCAGTACCTATTAGTTCATGACTTTCAAACACTTTAGAATTATTATCTATAGATAAACCAATATCATTTTTAAGGCAACTTGATATTAATGTATTAAGTTCTTTTTTACTTATTATATTTTCAGTAGTTATAAAATTTTCAGTGTTTGGTGTTTTTGATACAATAGGACTATTACAGCCAATTAAAGAAAGTATTAAAATCCCTGAAAAAAATAGCATAATCTTTTTCATAATTAAGCCTCCTATAAATTTCTCAATATATAATAAGATATAAATAATTGATTAATATATTTTTAAAGTTTTATCTAAAATCAATACTAGAGTAATTATATATTAAAATATATCAGTAAAATTTTGGTAACAATGTCATTACAATTAAATATATAATTAAGATGATATAATATAAATAAATAATTTAAAAAGGAGAGTACATATTATGCAAAAAACTAATGCTATGAGAATACTAGATAAAAATAAAATAGAATATAATTCATTAACATATGATGCTTCAGATGGACATATAGATGGTGCAGCTGTTGCAGAAAAAACAGGTCAAGATCCTAAAACTGTATATAAAACATTAGTTACAATGGGAAATTCAAAAAATCTTTATGTATTTGTTTTACCTGTTTTAGAGGAACTTGATTTAAAAAAAGGTGCTAAGGTTTCAGGTGAGAAAAAAATAGAAATGATTCATGTTAAAGATATAAATAAGTTAACTGGCTACATAAGAGGAGGTTGTTCTCCTATAGGAATGAAGAAACAATATAAAACTTTCATTCAAAAGGATGCATTAAATTTAGAAAAAATAGTTTTTAGTGGTGGTAAAATTGGACTTCAAATTGAGATGAATCCTAAAGACATAGAAAAAGCTATAAGAGTAGAATTTGAAGATATTATAAAATAAAGGTATTAGAAGAAATAACTTGGATAAACTAACCTTAAATATAGAAGGAGATTTTTGGTTTATGAAAAGTAAAAAGGTTATTTCTTATTTAATAATAGCTAATTTAATAGTTATTTTCTTATATATGTTAGGAAAACTTAAAGTAGTAAGTGAATTTTTAGATGTTTTTTTATTTGTAATTTTTACTCCAATTGTATTTGGTGTGTTTTTGTTTTACATATTAAAGCCATTAAATGAAGTGTTTATGGCAAAAGGTCTAAAATCAGGAATGGCGTCTACTTTAACGTTGGTTATATTTATATTTATACTATCAGGTGTTATAAAATATTTTGGTGATTATTTTATAAAGCAGATAGTTCAATTAAAAGAGATTATAATGTCAATTATAAAAGAAAATAATATAAAAGATTTTGCTTATAAAAGTATGGCTAAGGAAGAATTTAAATTTTTTATAGAGGGTTTTTCAAATAGAATTTTAAATTCTATAAATATGATATTTTATAATACAAAGGGAATATTTAATAAAGGAATGATGGTGTTTTCTAATTTCATATTAATTATATTAATTACATTTTTCTTATTAAAAGATGGATTTAAGTTTAAACCATTCATAATGAAACTTTGTCCACAAAAGTATAAGAGTGTTATTAGTGATATTTTATTTGAAGGAGACAATGTATTATCAACCTATATAATTGGTCAAGGAACAGTTGCACTATCACTTGCAACTATGGTTTTTATAGGTTATAAAATTATAAATATTCCAGGTGCATTATTTTTATCAACTTCAACATTTATATTAGCATTTATACCTTTTGTAGGATTTTTTATATCTATGATTATTCCTTATATTATTGCTATATCAATGGGATTTAATATGGTTTTAAAGCTAACATTACTTTTTGTAATAGCTCAAACATTAAAGGGAAGGGTTGTAGTACCTTTTATAATGGGAAGAGCTATGAAAATACATCCTATAACTGATATATTTTTAGTTGTAGGGTCATCAGCTATAGGTGGACCAATTGCTGCCTTTTGTATAATTCCAATATATTCATTATTAAAAGTAATACTTAGAAACTTTAAAAAAAGAGGATATATTTCTTATGAAAAATTCATAGAAAAAAGGTTTAAAGTGTAATTAAATTTTTAATACATTAAACTATCTAATATTAAAGTGTGAATTTAATGTTAGATAGTTTTTTTATTGTGTAAATGTTTAATTTTGGTGATATAATGGAATAAATTACAAGGCGATATAGCTTAAAATAGGAGGGTTAGTATGTATGATGTTGTAATAATTGGTGGTGGAGTAATAGGTGGTAATATTGCTAGAGAGCTTTCAAAGTACAAGCTTAAAGTTTGTATGCTAGAGAAGGAAGATGATGTTAGTTGTGGATGTTCTAAAGCAAATAGTGGGATAGTTCATGGTGGTTATGCTGATAAACCAGGAACATTAAAGGCTAAGCTTTGTGTTAAAGGAAATAGAATGTTTGAACAGTTGGAAAAGGAATTAAACTTTGGTTATAGAAAAACTGGTTCTTTAGTTTTAGCCTTTTCTGATGAAGAAAAGGAAAGTTTAGAAAAACTTTATGAGTATGGTATAGAAAATAATGTAGAAGGATTAAAAATAATAAATGGTGAAGAAATATTAAAGATGGAACCTCACTTAAATAAGGATGTAAAGTGGGCATTGTATTGTGAAAATGCTGGTGTATGTTCACCTTATGAATTTACAATTGCACTTATAGAAAATGCTATAAAAAATGGAATGGAACTAAGATTAAATGAAGAAGTTATAGGAATAGAAAAGGTTGGAGACGTATTTAAAGTTAAAACAAATAAAGATACTATAGAAGCTAGATATGTAATAAATGCAGCTGGAGTTTATAGTGATAAAATTTCAAATATGGTTGGAGAAGATTATTTTCATATTATACCTAGAAAAGGTGAGTATATAATATTTAATAAAGACCAAGCATATTTAGTTGATAAGGTAATATTCCAAGTGCCAACTAAAAAGGGTAAAGGAATACTTGTAACTACAACATACCATGGAAATCTTTTAATAGGGCCAGATGCAGAGCAAGTAGCAAGTAAAGATGATGTATCAACTACTGAAGAATCCCTTAGAAAAATTGCAGAAGCTGCTAGACATTCAGTAAGTGATTTTGATATGAAAAAAGCAATTACTTCATTTGCTGGGGTTAGACCAACTAGTTCAACTAAAGATTTTATAGTTGAAGAAACAAAAGTAAAGGGATTTTTAAATGTAACTGGAGATTCTCCAGGACTTACATCTTCACCTGCAATAGCAAAAATGGTTATAGATATATTAAAGGATTCAGGGCTTGAGTTAGATAAAAATGAAAATTTTGAACCTTATAGAAAACCGATTGTAATTAAGAAGGGAAAGGATTTTAAAGGTGATATTAATGCTTTAGATCCAGAAAAACATATAATATGTAGATGCGAAACAGTAACAGAAGCTGAAATTGTAGATGCACTAACTAGAGAAATAAAAATTAGTTCAATAGATGCTATAAAAAGGCGTACAAGAGCTGGAATGGGAATGTGCCAAGGTGCATTTTGTGGACCAAGAGTAAGAAAATTAATAGCTGAAACTTTAGATATAAAGGAAGAAGATGTTAAAGGAAGAGGACCTAAATCATCAGATATTGCATCTAGAGTAAGTAGAATGGATATTATGAAACTTTAACAAAAAAAGCTTATAGTGCAGTGATAAGCACTATAAGCTTTTTATTTTTGATAGATTTTTAATCTTGGATATATATTTAAAAATATATTTAAAATTAAAACTAGTCTAAAATATATCTTAAATTAAATAAAAGAAAACAGCAATAAAGTGACAAAGGGTTCCAAGCATTATAAATACATGAAAAATCTCATGAGTTCCAAAGGCACCTATTTTAAATCTATCATTTCTAAAGGCATATATTACACCACCTATTGTGTACATAACTCCACCTAAAATTAATAATATAAGAGCTGGTGTTTTAAGTAATTTAGATAAAGGATATATTGCAAATATTGCAAACCAACCTATTGCAATATACATTACACTTGAAATCCACTTAGGACACCCTACCCAAAACATTTTAAATATAATTCCTAATATACCTGAAATTAAAACTGCACTAAATAATATCCATCCAACTTTATCGTTAAGTGCTATTAAACAAAATGGTGCATAAGAACCTGCAATAAGGACAAAAATCATTGAATGGTCTAATTTTTTTAATCTATATATAATCTTATCTGTAGAAATAACTGAATGATAACTTGCGGAAGCTGAATAAAGTAAAATCATACTTACTCCAAAAATAGCAACTGAAATAGTAGCAACTATTCCTCTATGAGTTATTATTGATTTTGATACTAAGGCAATTAAACCTATAACTGAAAGTATTGCACCAATTAAGTGAGTTAACCCATTTATTGGTTCTCTAAAATATTTATCCATAGTAACCTCCAAAAAATTCCACGTAGTTTTAAAAACTACTTACTGTAATATTATTATATTCTTTTAAATTAAAAAAGGTCAAAGTTATTATTAGCTTAAATTTTAATAATAATCCCAAAAATACTTTGAAAATGTTGAATTATCTTGTCAATACTATTATTATTAAATATGAATATAACTATAAGTAGTTTTTAAAACTAGATTAGGAAGTGGAATGATGGAAAGAGAAGAAATAATAAAATTAATTGAAGAATTAGCTTTAGAAAAAAATATTAGTTTAGAAGAGATACCTGAAATAGATTTATATATGGATCAAGTTATTCAACTCTTTGAAAATAAATATAATGATTGTAAAAGAAATACAGAAGATAAAATTTTAACTAAGACAATGATAAATAATTATGCTAAAGGAAAACTTCTTATTCCAATAAAGAGTAAAAAATATTCTAAAGAACATTTAATATTAATGAGCTTAATATATAATTTAAAGGGTGGTTTATCTTTAGGTGATATAAAAACTTGCTTAAATCCTATTATTAATCAATATGAAAATGGAGAAGAAATTAATTTAAGGGAAATATACAAAGTTTATTTAGAGCAAAGTAAAGATGATACAGAAAGCTTTAAAAAGGATGTTTTAAATAGAGAATTATCAGTTAAAGACAAAGTTAAAGATGTTAAGAATAAAGAATTTGAAGAAAAGTTTTTATTGTTATGTTCAATGATAAATATGAGCAATATGTATAGAAAAATGGGTGAAAAGCTTATTGATGAATTTTTTGAAAGAGAGGGTAAAGATAAATAAAATGAAAAATTCTAATGATTTAAAAAAACAAATTGATAGTATAGACGGACGTGGATATAAATCATATAAAACTTTAGAAGGAGATTATGATTTTGGAGAATATATTCTTCATATAGACCATGTTCAAGGCGATCCCTTTGCATCACCTTCTAGAATAAGAGTTAGTATGAAGGGAAATGTAAATAAGATACCTTATGATTTATTTAATGAAAGTTATAAAAGGATTGCAGTTCAAGATTTTATTGCTAGAGTTTTTTATCAAAATATAAATAAATTTTGCGAAAGAGTTATGGGTTCTGGAAAAAGTGGCTTGATTAGTATAAGTAGATGTCCACAGGAAATATTAGATAGAACAGGAATAGTTATAAATAAAGAAAAAGTAGAGGCAAGATTTGAAGTTGGATTTCCAGCAAGGGGAAGAAGTGTGTTAGGAAGGGAACTTCAAAAGATACTTTATGATTTTTTACCTAAAATAATAGATAATAGTTTAAAATATGAAAATTTAAATAAAGATAAACTTATAAATAGGGTTAAATTAGTTTGTAATGAAGAATTTATAAGAAAGGAACTTAAAAGGTTAGGATTAGTTGCTTTTGTAGCAAATGGTTCAATTCTTCCAAGAGAAAGTGGAGTGTCAACAAAACCATTAAAAGATGGGAAAAAGTTTATATCACCAAAGGAATTAGAAGTTTCAATTAATTTACCAAATAAGGGATTAATTAAAGGAATGGGAATTAAAAAGGGAATAACTTTAATAGTTGGTGGAGGATACCATGGAAAGTCAACTCTTTTAAATGCTTTAGAACTTGGTGTTTATAATCATATTGAAGGTGATGGAAGAGAATATGTTATAACTGATGAAAGTGCAATGAAAGTTAGAGCTGAAGATGGAAGAAGTATAATTAAAGATGATATATCATTATTTATAAATAATCTTCCAAATGGGAAAGATACAGTAAAATTTACAAGTGAAAATGCAAGTGGAAGCACATCACAGGCAGCAAATATAGTTGAGGCAATTGAATCTAAATCTAACCTTTTACTTATAGATGAGGATACATCAGCAACGAATTTTATGATTAGAGATGATGTTATGCAAAGCTTAGTTTCAAAGGAAGATGAGCCAATAACTCCGTTTATAGAATTAGTTAAAGGTATATATGAAGAAAAAGATATATCAACAATTATAGTTGTAGGAAGTTCAGGAGATTATTTTGATATTGCAGATACTGTTATTCAAATGGATGCCTATGAGCCAAAAGATGTAACAGAAAAAGCAAAGGAATTATCAAAGGGTTTAATTCTTAATAGAATAAAAAATAGAGATATAAAAATTAATATAAATTTTGATAGAAAATTATTAAAGGGTTCAATTCAAAAAGGACCAAAGGGAGTAAAGATTAAAACTCTTGGTATTGATGGACTTAGCATAAATAAGGAAGACATAAATTTAAGAGGAATAGAACAAATAGTTGATAGAGAGCAAGTAACTTCAATAGGAAGTATAATGAAATGGGCAGAAGACAATATAATTAATAATAGTCTTACATTATGTGAAGTTGCAGATAAGGTAGTTGATGAAATAAAGGATAAAGGATTATTATCTATTAGTGGAACTAAAGGTGGAGCAGGTAATTTAGCTATGCCAAGAAAGCAAGAGATAATGGCTTCTTTTAATAGATATAGAAAACTTAGAGTAAAGTAAAAATAAATAAAGCCTTATAATCATAAATGTGCAGATTATAGGGCTTTATATATTATAAAAGGGAGGGAAACTTATGAAAAAGTTAAGTCAAGGATGTACTTTAGATTGCTTTGACTGTTGTAAGTTTAATGTTTTTGTTGAAGATAATAAGGTAATTAAAATAGAGGGAGATAAAAATCATCCCTTTACTAAAGGGTTTATATGTAAAAAAGGGTTAGCACATATTGATAGATTAAATCATAAGAATAGAATTTATAATCCTATGATTAAGGTAAAGGGTAAGTGGATAGAAATTTCTTTTGACGAAGCAATTAATATAATGGCAGAGAAACTTAATTTTTATAAGGAGAAATATTCTTCTAAATCAATACTTTATTATGAGCAATACGGAAATGGTTCAGTTTTAAAAAGTATTGGAGATATATTCTTTAATTTCTTTGGAGGAGTAAGCAAACAAAAGGGTGGACCTTGTTGGAGTGCTGGAATAAAAGCTCAAAAGTATGATTTTGGTGATGTAAGAAGTCATTCACTAGAGGATATGTTAAATAGTAAAAATATTTTTGTGTGGGGAAAAAATCCTGTATTTACAAGTATTCATACTATGCAAATGATAAAAAAGGCTAAGGAGAATGGGAGCAAAATAATAGTTATAGATCCAATTTATACTCAAACAGCTAAATTCTCTGATTTATATATAAGAATAAATCCAGATGGAGATAGTGCATTAGCTTTAGCTATGGGTAAACTAATTATAGAAAATAATTTATGTGATTATGACTATATAAATAATTATGTAGTAGGCTTTGAGGATTATAAAAGATATGTAAAATCACTAAATTTAGATACCCTTATTAAAAAGGCTGGTATATCTAAAGAAGAATTAAAAACATTAGTTAATTTATATACAGAAAAATACTCAACTATTTTATTAGGTTATGGAATGCAAAAATATAAAAATGGTGGAAATACTATTAGAGCAATAGATACTTTAGGTGCCATAACAGGGCAGATTGGATTTAGTGGTGGTGGAGTAAATTATGCAAATAAGGTTTATCCAAGTGTTTTAAATTGTGATCCGTATAATAGTGAAATTTATGGAGACAATAGATTATTTTATGTTAGTGATATAAGCAATTTTATTAATGACTCAATTAATGGAATTACTTATTATAATGATGAAATTTATACTAGAAATAATACTAAAGGAAAAAGTTTAGATATTCCTATAAAAATGGCTGTTATATGTAAAAGTAATTTATTAAATCAACTTCCAAACTTAAATAAACTTGAAGAATACTTTTCAAAAATTGAATTTAAAGTATGCTTTGATATGTTTATGACAGACACAGCAAATAAGTGTGATTTATTTATACCAACTACAAGCACATTAGAAAGTGAAGATTTATTATTTAGTTCAATGACTAATCCTTATATTATTTATAATGAAAAAGCAGTAGAGCCTAAAAATAAATATATGGATGAATATTACTTCTTTAGAGAACTAGCAAAAATAATGAATATAGAAAATTATCCTATAGTTTCAAAGAGGGAGTATTTAGAAAAGATTATAGAACCTCTTAAAGACTACTTTGGAAATATCTCACTAAATAAAATAAAGGAAGAATACTTAACCATCCATAAGCCAGTTCCTTGGGAAGATAAAAAATTTTTAACACCTTCAGGAAAGTTTGAAATATCAATATATGAAGAAGATTTTATTGATTTAAAAGAAAATAAATTTAGGCTATTAACAAATCACAGTAGAGATACTTTGTTTAGTCAGCATATGATGGATAAAGAAGGACTTTCAAAGGCTTATATAAATGAATCTATGGCAAAGGGGTTAGGACTAAGTAATTTAGATATAGTTAAATTAAAATCTAAAAATGGAACAATTAAAGTAGAGCTAAATATAGATAATTCTATTGGAGATAATATTGTAATGATGTATGTTGGCTGGTGGAAAAAGCATGGAAATCCTAATTTTATTACAATATCAGATATTTCAGATATTGGTGGACAAGTAGTTTACAATGAAACTTTTGTAGATATTATTTCAAATTAGGTGACACTTTTCATAATTATTTAATAGTATAGTTAACATTATATAAGATATATAATAACCATGAAAAACAATGCTTTAAAAGGAATATTAATGAAGAGTTAATCATTTTATAATAATGAAATTAAGGTGAGAAACAAAGAAAAAAATCTTTTACTATTGGAGATGGAATAAAAATAATAAGAACTTAAATTATCTTTTAAGAATAGAATATAATAAAAATTTTTTCGGGGGAAATAATGTTAAGTCATCAAAAGTATGTTGTATTATCACTTGAACTTCATTTGTTTTTTGCAAGAATTATGAAAGAGCACTTAATATTTATGAAAGCAGGATTTACACCAAAGAATTCTAAACTTTCAAGAGAAGCAGATGATTATAAATTACATTTTGAGAAACTTTTATTAGATACAGTAAAATTAAGTGATGGAAGGATTAGAAAAGGGTTAGTAAGGTCTGGAGAACTTTTTACTGAATATACTTTAAGCACAGAACGAAAAACACAATATTTTACAGGGATAAAAATAAATGAAAATATAACTAAAATGGAAATGAAATTAGATTATGGGAATGAAGATTGTATTAAGTCAAAGTTAGTAAATACTATAAAACAGCTTAATAAAAGAGCTAAAAGATTAGTTGAAGGTTTGATAGATTTAAAGATTAGGGTTTTAAATGGGGTTTTATCTTGTGAACTTTTTACATCTAATTATCCGTTATTCCTTGAACACATAATAGATGAGGCAAAGTTATATAAATCTTGCATAATAGATTTAGAAAATGAAAGAAATATTGAGGAGAGAAATATTCGGGAATCAGAAATATTTTGGAATCATACTATGATGGAGCATTCATTATTTATAAGAGGAATGCTTGATCCTTCAGAAAATGATTTAATAAAAATTTCTGATAAATTTTCTAAAGAATATGCTAAACTTTTGCAAAAGGGAAATAGTGTGCCATACATTTCAATAGATAATATTACAAGGGAATCTTTAGATGAGACAATGAAACTTAAAAACTTTAAAAAGTCTGGAGTAGAAGGTATAGATAGTTGTAAAATAAGATCTGTTATGTTACCTCTTTTAGCTGATCATGTATTAAGAGAAGCTAATCATTACATTAGACTTCTAAAAAAATACGAATGTGAAGATTAAAATATTAAAAATAGGGCTTAATAAAAGCCCTATTTTTTTCTTTATATTAAATTTTTAAAGATTCAATTAAAAATAATGTTAATAAAGTTATTTAAATTTAAAAGAATATGTTTGCCATAATAACTATAACAGGCAATGTTACAAGAGTTCTTTCAAAGAATAATATTATTAAATCTTTAATGTTAACTGGTATTTTAGAACCAAGTAAAAGTCCTCCAACCTCTGACATATAAATAAGTTGAGTTACTGATAAACAAGCAACTATAAATCTAGTCATTTCATTAGTTATAGTAGTTGCAAGAACAGATGGTATAAACATGTCAGCAAATCCAACGATTAATGTTTGTGAAGCTGCAGCAGCCTCTGGAACTCCAAGTAATTTTAATAATGGAATAAATGGTGTTCCCATTATTTGAAATATTGTAGTGTATTCTGCAATCATAAGAGCGATTCCACCCATAGCCATAACTACAGCTAGTACACCTATCCACATATCTAAAACATTTTTAATTCCTGATATAAAGAATTCTTTTGGATGAGTATTTTTATCAGCTCTTTCAACAGCTTTTTCAACTCCCCAAGAAAATGGAGTATATCCTTCTGGAATTACCTCTAAATCCTTTGATGTTTGTCCATTATAGTACTCATCTTCTTTTCTTGAAAGTGGGGGTATTCTAGGAATTATCATTGCTGCAACTATTCCTGATAAAGTTACTGTTAGATAGAATGGTAAAAACATATGAGCTAGTCCAACTTGAGATATAACAACTAAGCAGAATGTTATTGAAACAGCAGAGAAGGTTGTACCAATTACAGCTGCTTCTCTTTTTGTATAAAAGCCTTGTTCATATTGTTTTGACGTAAGTAATATACCAATACTTCCATCTCCAAGCCATGAGGCAATACAGTCTATTGAAGATCTACCTGGTAAATTAAATATAGGTCTCATAACTTTTGTAAGTAATGATCCTACAAATTCTAATAAACCAAAGTCTAAAAGTAGAGGAAGTAAAAATCCTGCAAATAGGAAAACTGCTATTAGTATTGGTAGTAGGTCATTTAATACTAATCCACCAGTATTTTCTGACCAAATAAATTCAGGTCCTATATTAAAATAGGCACATATAACAAATATCATTCCTATAATTCTAGTAATAAACCATAGAGGTGTTACATTAAACAAATTATTTAAATATTTATTTTCAGTTAAAAATTTTGGTTTAATTGTTTTAATTATAACACTTCCTATAACAGATACAGATATTAGTATTAAAGCCATTAGTTTTAAGAGGTCTGTGTAATTTCCTTCAATGAATTTAGCTAAAAAAGCAATTGGGATAGTTATTTGTCCTTCAATTTTCATTGGAATCATAAATAATAATATTCCAATAAAAGATGGTAAGATAAATTTTAATAACGATTTCGTCTGATACTTATTTGATTTTTTATTCATAAGTAACTCTCCTTTATACAAATTTTATGCATAAAAATTTTATAAATATACAATATATATATATTATAATAACCTATATTATGAAAAAAAGATAGTGCTAAAATAAAAAAAATTAACAAAAAATACATAAAATATATGAGAAAAATCTAGGAATACGTGAGTTTTAAATAAAAAAATTTACAAATAAGTTTAATTTTAAATAGAGTGTATAAGAAATAGAGAAAAATGAGTATATATGCAAAAAATTAAAGATAATACAAGACAAAATGTTAACATCCATTTAAATGAATGAATATGAGTTAAATTGGATATAAATAGAAAATGAACAAAAATTAAAACAAAAGTATAATTTAAAAATATTTAACTTATTTATAAAAAATAATTAGAAATTAGCAGTTTTTATTAATAAGTATACAAAAAAGAACCACTAGATTTAGAAAATTTTCTAAATAGTAGTTCCTTTTATAATTAATTATTATTCAGCTTCCCATTCCATTGATCGTTTAACTGCTTTTTTCCAACCAGCATAGTACTTATCAATTTCTTCCTTAGGAGCCTTTGGTTCAAATCTTTCACTAATAAATTTCATAGCTTTAATTTCTTCTTTATCTTTCCAGAATCCAACTGCAAGACCTGCTAAGTAAGCAGCACCTAATGCTGTTGTTTCTACTATCATTGGTTTTTCAACAGTTGTTCTAATTAAATCTGCTTGGAATTGCATTAAGAAATTATTTCTACTTGCCCCTCCATCAACACATAATGTATTTAAATTACAACCTGTATCTGAAATCATTGCATCTAAAACATCTTTAGTTTGATAAGCAATTGCTTCTAAAGCTGCTCTTATTATGTGATTTCTATTAGATCCTCTTGTTAATCCAAGTATTGCTCCTCTAGCATACATATCCCAATAAGGTGCTCCAAGACCTACAAAAGCAGGAACAACATATACACCACCATTATTTTTAACTTTTTTAGCAAAATATTCTGAATCAGGAGCATCATTTATTAATTTTAATTCATCTCTAAGCCATTGAATAACAGCTCCACCAACAAATATAGATCCTTCTAAAACATACTGAACATTATCTTTGGTACTTGCCCCTATTGTTGTTAGTAATCCTTTTTTACTTTTAACTATTTCATTTCCTGTATTCATTAATAGGAAACAGCCTGTTCCATAAGTATTTTTAGCATCTCCCTTTTCAAAAGCAGTTTGACCAAATAAAGCAGCTTGTTGGTCTCCAGCCATACCTGATACAGGAATTCTAATTCCGCCTTTTCCTCCAAGGTTTGTATATCCATATATTTCTGATGAGCTTTTAACTTCTGGAAGCATATTTCTAGGAATGTTTAATATTTTTAATAATTTTTCGTCCCATTTTAAATCTTTTATATTAAATAACATAGTTCTTGAGGCATTAGTATAATCTGTTACATGAACTTTACCATTTGTAAGTTTCCATACAAGCCATGTATCTACTGTTCCAAATAGTAATTCACCTTTTTCTGCCTTCTCTCTAGCACCCTCAACATTATCAAGAATCCATTTAATTTTTGTACCTGAAAAATAAGCATCTATTATTAATCCTGTATTATCCTTTACGTAGTCTTCTAATCCATCTATTTTTCTTAATTCATCACACATTGAAGCAGTTCTTCTACATTGCCAAACTATTGCATTGTAAATAGGAACTCCAGTTTTCTTATCCCAAACTATTGTAGTTTCTCTTTGGTTTGTAATACCTATTGCTGCAATTTCTTCTTGGCTAATATTACTTTGTGCTATTGCTTCTTGTAGTACACCAAATTGTGATGACCATATTTCCATAGGATTGTGTTCAACCCAGCCTTCTTTTGGATAAATTTGATTAAATTCTTTTTGACTTACTGCAATTATATTTTGTTGTTTATCAAAGATTATTGCTCTTGAACTTGTTGTTCCTTGGTCTAATGCTATTACATATTTTTTCATTCTACTCACCTCTAAATAAAATTTAAAATTAAATTACTTAAAATATGGTTACAAATACAAGTGCTCCAGCAATAGCACCTAATATAGGAGCTACAACAGGAATCCATGCATATTTCCAATCTGCATCTCTTTTTCCTGGTACAGGTAAAATTGCATGAGCTATTCTTGGTCCTAAGTCTCTAGCTGGGTTAATTGCATAACCTGTAGTACCTCCTGAACTTAAGCCTAATGCCCAAATTAATAAACCTACAGCAAGGGTATTTAAACCATTTGCCATTTTAACTGCATTAATTCCTAAAATTCCAAATACTAAAAAGAAAGTTCCTAAGAATTCACTGATAAAATTAAATAAACCATTTCTTATAGCAGGGCCTGTACAAAATACGCCTAGCTTACCATCTTTATCATCAGTTTCTTCAAAGTGATTATAATATTGAATAAATACTAATACTGCACCTAAGAAAGCTCCAATCATTTGAGCTGTTATATACATAGGTACTTGGCTCCAAGGAAAATCTCCAATAGAAGCTAAAGCAAGTGTTAGTGCTGGATTAAAATGAGCACCACTTGTAGCACCAAATATAAAGGCAGGAATAGCAACAGCAAAAGCCCAGCCAGTTGTTATAACCATCCATCCACTATTTGATCCTTTAGTTTTTTTCAAAACAACATTTGCTACAACTCCATCACCTAAATAAATTAGAATCATTGTACCAAACATTTCAGCTAGAAAATTGATCATAAAAATACCTCCATTAAAATTTTATAATTTTAATATTATTTATATAAAATAATTAATATTATTTTTTAATAAGCTAAAGTTACAATAATAAAAATAAAAAAAGCCAAGCAAAAATAATATAAAAATCTTTTATGCTTAACTCTCTAAAACTCTATCACACAAATTATATTTATTTTATTTAATTAAAAATTAGAACATGTTTTGAAAATGTTTACAAAAATAGTATATCACTTTTATGTGAATATGTAAAAATTTTTTAATAAAAATACAAATATATTATTTTAATATGATAAGCTTATATAAGTAATAAATTTATATTAGTCAAATTTAACAATATTAGAAATATATTTTATAATATTAATTATATTATTTATAAAATATATTATGTTAAAATAACTAATGAATAACAAGATTAATTATATAATTTAAATACAAGGGGTTGTAAAAAATGAATATAAGAAACGACATAAAAAATGCTAAAAGAATAGTTATAAAGGTTGGAACATCTACCTTAACTTATGAAAATGGAAATATTAATTTAACAAGAATTGAAGTATTAACTAGAGTTATTTCAGATTTAATGAATTGTGGTAAGGAAGTTGTACTTGTTACATCAGGAGCTATAGGAGTTGGATGTAGTAAATTAAAGTTAGAAGAAAGACCCCAAAGTATTAGAGAAAAACAAGCAGTTGCCTCAATAGGTCAATGTGAGCTTATGCATATATATAGTAAATTTTTTGCAGAGTATAATATTACTGTAGGTCAAGTTTTACTTACAAGGGATGTAGTTGAAGATAATCATATTAGAAATAATGTATGTAATACTTTTAATACATTATTAGATATGGGTGTTCTTCCAATAGTAAATGAAAATGACACAGTAGCTATTGATGAAATTGAGAATATAGTTAGGTTCGGAGATAATGATAACTTATCAGCAATTGTTTCATGGCTTGTATCAGCAGACCTTCTTATAATACTTTCAGATATAGATGGATTTTATGATAAGGATCCAAGAACTAATGAAGATGCAAAACTTATACCAGAAATAGTAGAAATAACAGAGGAATTAGAAAAGGCAGCAGGTGGTGCAGGAACAAACCTTGGAACAGGTGGAATGATTACAAAAATTGAAGCTGCAAAATATGCAAATAATGTAGGTGTAAATGTAGTGCTTGCAAATGGAGAAAATCCTAAAATATTACTAGAAATATTAAATGGTAAAGAAATCGGAACATTATTTACAAAAAATGAAAGGAGAAATTAAAAATGAGTGAATTAATCTCAAAGGGTAAGAAAGCAAAGGAAGCTTCTTATGTTTTAGCAAATCTTAGTACAACTGATAAAGATAAAGCTTTAAGATTAATGGCAGATAAGTTATTAGAAAAGGCTGATGAAATAATAGATGAAAATAAAAAAGATTTAAAGAAAGCTGTAGAAAAGGGAACAAGTAAAGCTATGCTAGATAGATTATCTTTAGATAAATCTAGGATAGAGGGAATGGCAGATGGACTTATGCAGCTTATTAATCTTCAAGATCCAGTTGGAGAAGTAATAGAAATGTGGAATAGACCAAATGGACTTCAAATTGGTAAGAAGAGAGTTCCAATGGGTGTTATAGGAATAATATATGAAGCTAGACCAAATGTTACTTGTGATGCAGCTGGACTTTGTTTAAAGACAGGAAATGCAGTTATATTAAGAGGTGGAAAAGAAGCTATAAATTCAAATATAGCAATAATAAAAGCTCTTAGAGAAGGACTAAAGGAGTCAGGTCTTCCAGAAGATTCAGTAAGTCTTGTTGAAGATACAAGCAGAGAAGTTGCAACAGAGATGATGAGATTAAATGATTATATAGATGTGTTAATTCCAAGGGGAGGAGCTGGGCTTATAAAAGCTGTAGTTCAAAATGCAACAGTTCCTGTAATTGAAACTGGAACAGGAAATTGTCATATATATGTAGATTCAGATTGTGACTTTGAAATGGCAAAAAATATAGTAGTTAATGCAAAGACATCAAGACCAGCAGTATGTAATGCAGCAGAGAGTTTAGTAATTCATAGAGATGTTGCAGAAGAAATTCTTCCTATATTAACTAAAGCTTTAAGAGAAAAGGATGTTCTTTTAAAAGGTGATGAGAGAGCTTGTAGTATAATAAAAGATATGGAAAGAGCAACAGAAGAAGATTTTTATAAAGAATATTTAGATTATATTATGAGTGTAAAAATTGTTGATAGTATAGATGATGCAATTTCACATATTAATAAATATAATACAGGACATTCAGAAGCAATAGTTACAAATAATTATTTTAATTCTCAAAAGTTTCTTCAAAGAATTGATGCAGCAGCAGTTTATGTAAATGCATCAACAAGATTTACAGATGGTGGAGAATTTGGATTTGGAGCAGAAATTGGAATAAGTACACAAAAACTTCATGCAAGAGGGCCTATGGGACTTAAAGAACTTACAACAGTTAAGTATATAATATTTGGAAATGGTCAAATTAGATAATTAAAGATTTTATTGATTTTAAGGATTTTTAAATTAAAAAACTTTGGTATAAATGGAGGGTGCAGCATATGAAGATTTTTATTGAGAATTTTGATGAACTTACAAATGAAATTTTATATAAAATAGTTCAAGAAAGATTTGAGGTTTTTGCTTGTGAACAAAAAATAACCTGTGAAAATGAATTTGATGGTAAGGATAAAGATTGTATACATGTTTATGCAAAGGATGGAGATAAGATAGCAGCTTATCTTAGAATACTTCCTAAAGGAATTGGATATAATGATGCACCGGCAATTGGTAGAGTTATAGTAAGTAAAGATTATAGAAGGCATGGTCTTGGAACAGTCATATTAAAGGAAGCTATAAAATATATTAAGGAAAACTATAATGAAGAAAAAATAAAATTATCATCTCAAGAATATGTTAAAAAGCTTTATGAAAATGTTGGATTTAAGGTAGTCTCAGAACCTTATGATGAAGCTGGAATTCAACATGTAAAGATGGTTTATAATATAAAATAAAAAAAGATCCTCCAAGCGATGAGTATTGGGGGATCTTTTTGAAAAGTAGTATTGAAATAGTAAGTAGGGTCAGTTCTATAAGAAAATAGTAACTGCCGCTTACTATAATTATCTGAATATTCAAATAAATTATACTATAAATTTGATAAAAAATCAATTTATTAATATATACTATGGAATATGGAAAAATATGTTACAATATAATTAAGTAAAATAACAGTATAGGGGGAGAGTGTTTTTATAATTGTTTTCAAAAAAATATAAAATAGTAACATCTTTAATACTGGTTTTAGGAATTGTTTTTATCTTTGCAGTAATTGGATATGAAAAAAATTATTCAAATTCTTCGAAGGTAGAAGCCAAAGGTTTTCAATGGGAGGTTAAGAAAGATAATAAGACTATGTATTTAATAGGAACAATGCATCCTATTAATAATGATTATGAATATTTTAATAAAACAATAAAAGAAATATTGAGAAATACTGATGTACTAGCAGTTGAAATTAATCCTTCAGAAGATGAACTTTTAAAAATTAATGTAGAAGGAACATATAGTGGTGGTAAATCAATTGAGGATGAACTTAATAAAAAACAGATTAAAAATCTTAAATCTATATGTAAAGAAGTTAATTGTGACTATGAAAAGATTAGAGTATTAAAACCATATTTAGTAGTAAATAATTTACAGTCTATTTTATATGAAAGAGCTGGACTAGCTATGGAAACTTTTGATGATATGTTAATTAAAAACTCATTAAAGAAAAATAAGAGGGTAGTTGAATTAGAAACTATAGGTTTTCAAGTGAATCTTCTAAATAAAGTTAATGGAATAGATGCTTTAAAGGTAAATTTAGATCTTCATAAAGATGGAAAGTTCATTGAAAATGGAAAAGATATAATTAATTATTCCAAAGAGTTAATGAATGGGTATTCTAAAGGGGATAGTAAGGTTATGGAAGAAGCAATAAAATTTCAAAAGCAAAATAAGAAAGAATATAACCTTATGATAAAAGATAGAAATATAAATATGGTAAAAAAGATGGAAGGATTTTTTAATGAAAATGGAGTATATGCAATAGCTGTTGGATCTTTACATTTTTTTGGTGAGGATGGAATAGTAAATATAATGAAAAACAAAGGTTATGAGGTTACGAGGATAGAGTAAATAAGTCATTTATAAAATAAATTTTTAAATAAAAAGCCACAAGTTTTACTTGTGGCTTTTAGATAGCTATTTTATAAATTGGGTAATGTTAATTTTTATTGGGTTGTATAAATATTTAAAAGTTTTCGGGTTAATTTAAAAACGATTTATTTTATTTTCTTTAAGTTTATTTGATCTGGATATTTCCATTTAGCAATTTCTTCATCTGAAATATAGTCAGGTTCTTTTAATCCATTAAGCATTAATGTTCCATAATATATTTCTGCAACTTCTTCAACATATATAGCTTTTAATAATGCTTCATGAATATCTTCTTTATCAACAGCAAGTACACCATGTTTAGACATTAAACAAACATCAGATATTTTCATTGGTTCAACTATGCTTTTAGCAAGTTCAATAGTTCCAGGTCTACCATATGGAGCTACAGGAACTTTTCCACCATAACTTAATACTTCATATATAACTGGTTTAATTTCTTTTTCTAAAACAGCAAACATTGTTGCAAATTTTGAATGAGTATGAACTATGCTATGTACATCTTCTCGTGTTTTATAAACTTCTAAGTGCATTAATAATTCACTTGTTGGTTTTAATCCAGTTTCAGCTTCAATTAAATTTGCATCTAAATCTACTACACAAACATCTTTGTATGTAAGTTTTTCTCTATCAATACCAGATGGAGTTACAACTACATAGCCAGTTTCTTTATCTCTAATACTAAAGTTACCTGCCTTATGTTTGCAAAGTCCTATATCTTGAGCTTTTTTAGCTACTTCAACCACTGATTTTTTTAAATCTTCTAACATAATATTATCTCCTTATCTATATTAAGATCTTTGATATTAAACATCATCATATAATAATGATACGGTATTGTTTTTTTATTATTTTGCCATTTCCTCATCTAATTTAGCATTTCTTTTCTTCATATATTTTGCATAATATACAAAACATAAGATCCATAAGCCTAAGAATACTATTCCAATAAATTCTCCATTTATTGCGTTCATAGCTTGAGCTAATGACCATCTAAATGTTGGAGCTTCGATTCCAAACCAGCTTAATAATTGTCCTGCTGGTACATCTATAGTTCCAACTTGTTTAGCTAATTCTGTAAACATTGTGCTGAAATTAGAAGCACATAGTAGATATATTGGAGTAACTACTGTACCTAAAATTAGCATTCTAAATAAGTTTCCTCCTGTAATTATAAGAGTTGGAACAACCATACCTATATTTATAATAGCTCCAAGTGGTAATACATTATTTACTCCAGCTTTTGATAAAAGTATTGAAAGTAATAATTCAATTGGAACTAAAAGTATTGCTGCAACCCATACTTCTGATAATCCTGCCATGAAAGGCCAATCTAATCCGATGTAGAATTCTCTACCTTTAAATTTGTTTTTCATAAAGCTACTTACAGCATCTGCAATTGGAGCAAGTGCTTGCATAAATAATTTAGCAACCATAGGGAAAAGAACCAATGATGTTGAAACTTGAATAGCTACAGTTAAGATTTTACTTAGATCATATCCAGCAAAGGCAGCAATTAATGCACCAACTAAAAATCCCATAACTGAGTTTTCGCCAAATATTCCAATTTTCTTTTTTAATATTTTAGCATCTAGCTTTATATTATTAATTCCAGGAATAAAATCTAAAATTCTATTTAATGGAGCTAATATAACACATTGTAAAGTCATCATATGAGGACATGTTACACCTGGTATATTAGTTAATTTATTAATTTGTTTTGCAGTTAAGTCTGCATTTTTAAGTTCTAGTACTACTTGAATTGAAGCTGCAATAAGTCCTAAAGGAATGCTACCTGTAACTGCAGTTACAATTGTTGCAGTTAAAATTTTTCCCCAAACATTCCAAAGGTCAACATTTAGAGTACTTGTCCATCCAAAACCTAACATAACTAGGTTAATAACTATTTGAATTGGAAAAACTGCTAATGCATAAGGCCAAGCCCAAGCTATTGCTGACATTGGGGCCCAACCGACATCTATTGCATTTAAGTGAATTCCAGTATTATTAACAAAAGCAGATGCAGCTGGACTTATTGATTTAAACATGAAATCAAGTATTACGCTCATTCCAGTAAAGGCAATTCCTAAAGTTAATCCTGCAGTAATAGCTTTTTTGACTTTCATTTTCATGAATAATCCAAGTATTATCATTATTAAAGGCAAAAATACAGCTGGACCTAGGCCTAATATATAATCTAATATTGCTTTCACAATAATTCCTCCCTTAATTTTCAAAAATTAATTTAGCTATTTAAATAGCTTTATATTTATAATTTATTGTTGTATAATCTAATTGTAATTTAATTTATTTAAACCTTGATGCTTTATGCGGATAGGTCTTTTTTTTATGCATTTATGAACTGTTTTAATTTTTCAAATTCTTCATCCATTCCCATTCCAGTTAAGAATGCTAGTCCGTTTATAGTTGGTTTATCAATATCTAATGCACCAGCTGAAACTATTGAAACATAAATATCACATTGATCTATTATACTTTCTAATGATTTAATATCTACAGCCTCAACTACTGCTGGTAAACCTTCTTCTTCAATCATATTTGAAATTTTTGATGCAACTGTTTGTGATGTTGCAACTCCTGATCCACATGCTACATAAATTCTTTTTGTTTTTGCCATTTTTAATTCCTCCTTAAATTTTATTGGATTTAATGATTTTAATTTTGGTTAATAAGTTCTGATAGATTTTTATATATCTCATCAAGATCATTGCTAGTGTTTAATATTTCTAGTCGTTCTTTTTGAGAGAATATTCCCATTAAATTGCTTAATGTATTTACTTGGGCTTTAGGATCGTGAATAACTAACATAAATACTAATTTAACGTTTACATCATTCTCGCCAGTTCCCATTTCTTTAAATACAACTGGATTTTTTAATCTTGCAAAAAATATTGCACCTTTTTTAACATGAATTGAATCTGTATGAGGTATAGCTATTTCAATATCATTAGCTTTTAACCCGGTTGGATAAATCCCTTCTCTTTTAATTAAGTTTTCATAGAATGTATCTTTTACATATCCTTTTTCCTCTAAGATACCTGCCATGTGTCTTAAAACTTCTTCTTTTGAATTTGCCTCATAATCTAATAGGATTAAATCTTTTGTGAAAAGATTATTGTTTCCTGTCATGATTACACCTCCTATTTTATGTCTATGCCTATATATAGAGCAAGTATCGTGCCAAAATAGTGCATATTAGTTAAAGTAGCTATTTTATTAGATTCTTAAAATTCATTATGCACTAATTAAATTTTGATAATAAATAGTGCATAAGTATTAAAAAAATTAGATTTATATATTGGTTGAAATGTTAATAATAGTATGATAATTTGTAATTAATAGAAATTATTGTTATGAAGGAGTGAACTTTATGAAAGCAAAAATTTGGTTTTCTTTAGTAGTTGTTTGTGCAATTTTACTTACTATATCTTTTGCAACTAGCAATATTACAATTGCGGCTATAAGTTTAGCATTTGCTTTATATTTACAAAGAATGAAATCAAAAGTAGAATTCCCAAAGAATTTTATTAATATGAAAATTATAAGTTTTAAAAATTCTAATAAATAAAAAGGAGGTTTAACATGTCTCAAAAAGATCTCATCTTAGACTTCATTAAGGAAAATACTACAAAAGATCATTTGATTGAGAACTATTTGAATTCAAGAGATATGGGCGTTAGTGCAAAGTCTATTGAAGAGGTATTCAATATTGTGCGCAATAATAGTAGTACTATTCTTAATAACTTATATAAAGAAGGATATTTAATAAAAATAGCTAGTAGACCAGTTACCTTTTTACATAAAGATAACGTTTTAAGTTTTAATTTATCAAAAAATACATATACGTTAGGAGAATTTGAAAAAATTATTTCTAATTTAAAAAAAGAAGTGAAGGTAGACCCTTTTAGTAAGCTTATAGGATATAATGGATCACTTCAAAGTCAAATATTAAAGGCAAAAGCTGCTATATTGTATCCTCCAAATGGACTAAATACATTAATTTTAGGAGAGAGTGGGGTAGGTAAAACCACTTTTGCTCAAAGAATGTATGAATTTGCAAAATTAAACAAAAATTCAATTAAAGAAATTCCGTTTATTTCTTTTAACTGTTCAGATTATTTTAATAATCCACATTTGCTTTTATCTCAACTTTTTGGACATGTTAAAGGGGCATTTACTGGAGCTGATTCTGATAAAGAAGGTTTAGTTGAGAAAGCAGATGGAGGAATTTTATTTTTAGATGAAATACATAGATTGCCTCCTGATGGTCAGGAAATGCTTTTTTATTTAATTGATACTGGAGAATTTAATAGACTTGGAGAAACATCAAAAAATAGAAAAAGTAATGTAATTATAATAGCTGCAACAACAGAGAATCCAGATGATGTTCTTTTAAACACATTTTCAAGAAGAATTCCCGTAAGCATTAAATTACCTTCTTTTTGCGAAAGAGATTTAAATGAAAGAATGGCAGTTGTTCAAGATTTGTTTTTAGAAGAAGCATTAAACCTTAACAAAAAGATTATTGTTTCAGCAGAACTTTTAAAGGCAATTTGTCTTTATGATTTTAGAAAGGGAAATTTAGGACAACTATATTCAGAAGTTAAGTTAATATGTGCTAAAGGCTTTTTAAATTATGTAAAAAATGAAAGTGATAATATATATTTAAACTATGATATGCTTAATAAAGATATTATATATAATTATTCTTTAATGGATGATATTTCTAAAAATTTCTTTTCTTTTAAAAATAGTCAAGTTATTTTAGATCCTAAGAATACATCGAAAGATCATTATTCAATTTCAAATACTTTTGATGGTAACATTTATGATTTAATATATAATAAAACAACATCTTTAAAAGATTTAGGATTTAAAGATGAGGAGATAACAAAAGAAATAACGGATATTATAAATATACATTATGATACACTTTTAAATAAATTAGAGGATAAAGATATAAATATTGAGCAACTATACAAGATAATAAAAAAGGATATTGTAGACTTTTCTTCTAAGGTTATAAATTATGCATCTATGGAGTTACAAAATATTTTTACTAACCAATTTATATTAATATTGTCTCTTCATATAAAGTCTTTATTAAAGAGATTACATGATGGTAATTATACAAAGAAATTAGATTTAACAACAATTGAAAAAAAATATCCCAATGAATATTTAGTATCAAAATATTTCTTAAGAGAATTAAATTCATACTTCAATGTTAATGCACCTGAAGATGAAATAGGATTTTTAACATTACTTTTAGCTAATAATCAAGTTAAATTTGAAAGTGGAGCAATAGGTATACTTGTAATGTGCCATGGGGATAGTACAGCAAGTAGTATGAGTAAAGTAGCAAATAACCTATTAAAATCATCTTTAGTTAGGGCAATAGATATGCCTTTAAATGCAAAGGTAGATGATATTTATAAAAGGGCTCTTTCAATAATTAGAGCTATGGACCCAGAGGAAGGTGTCTTATTACTTACTGATATGGGATCATTAACAGAGATAGGAGATAAAATATCTATTGAAAGCAATATAAAAATAAAAACTATAACAAATGTTACTACTTTAACTGTTTTAGAAGCTTTAAGGCAAGTGCTTTTAGGAACATATTCAATAGATGAAATATACTATAATTTAAAGGATTCATTTGGTAATTCAATTAATGAAGAATATAAGAAGAATGCTATTTTAACTTTATGTACTACAGGTCAAGGGTCTAGCCTTATAGCTAAAAATATGATTAATGAAATTATAAAAGATAGTAATTTAGGTGATATTGAGATTATAGCTTTAGAATATGATGAACATTTATCAAAAATATCAGAATTAACAGATTCATATAGAGTTCTAGCTTGTATCGGAAATTTTAGACCAAAGGTTGATATACCTTACTTTCCAATACATAAATTGTTTAGTAAAAGTTTTTCAAAGCAGTTTACTGATTTTATAGAAAATAAAATTAAAAATGAAAAGAATAATAAAAGTTCTAATGATGATGTAAACTATGATAATCCATATGATGCTGCAACTAAAATATTAATAAAATATATAAAATTTTTAAATCCATATTTTGTTGTAAAATCAATAAAAAAATTTGTTATTGAATTAAATGATTCAAGAGTAAATGATGAAAATTTAGTTGATTTAATATTACATATTGGATGTATGTTAGATAGATGCATTCAAGGAAATTATGCAAAATTTGATAGGATAGAAGAATTTAAAGTAATATTTTCTAATGATTTTAATAAAGTTAAAAGTTGTATATCAATATTAGAAAAAGAATTTAATATGGAAATTACAGAAGATGAAATATGTTATATAGTAAAGGTATTAAATAGAGATTAAAAAGTGGCTTAGCCACTTTTTTTAATACAAAAAAATAAGTTATAATTTATAAGAAAGATAGGTTTAAAGAGAGGAAATATTATGGGAAGAGAATCTTATACGTTAATAACTGGAGGTACAAAAGGAATAGGTTTAGAACTTGCAAAACTATTTGCAAAGGATAAAAATAATTTATTATTAGTTGCAAGAAATGAATTAGAATTAATTAAAGTTAAGGAATTATTAGAAAAAGAATTTAATATATGTGTAAAAGTTTTAGGATTAGACCTTAGTGTGGATAATTCATGTGAAAAACTTTTTGAATTTGTGGATGAAAAAAATATAGTTGTGGATAATTTAATTAATAATGCAGGTGTGGGTAGCTTTGGGTATTTTGATAATATTAGTGAGGAAAAGGATATTAATCTTATAGAAATTAATATTGTAGCTTTAACAAAACTTATTAAATATTTTCTTCCTAAAATGAAGGAGAGAAAACAAGGTGGAATACTTAATGTAGCTTCAACAGCAGCTTTTGTTGGTGGTCCTAAAATGAGTACATATTATTCTTCAAAGGCATATGTATTAACTTTATCAGAAGCTCTTTATGAAGAAGGAAAAAATTTTGGCGTTAATGTATGTTGCCTTTGCCCTGGACCTGTAAAAACATCATTTCAAGAAAATGCAGGTATAGTTAAATCTGAAAAAGCAAAAAAATATTTAATGGATGCAGATTTTGTTGCAAGAGAAGGCTATGAGGGCTTTAAAAGAGGAAAAGCAATTATAATACCTGGATTTAAAAATAAAGTAATGGTAATTGGTACAAAGTTTTTACCTAGAGGTATAATAAGAAAAATAATATTTAGCACAAATAAATAGGAGGAGAGAAATGGGGATTTTTGATGGATATATATTAGTTTCAGATATGGATGGAACTTTGTTAAATGATGAAAGAAAAATATCAGAGGAAGATAAAAAGTCTATAAAATACTTTATAGATAATGGTGGATTATTTACTATAGCAACAGGAAGAATGTTACCTGCTGCAAGTAGATTTGCAAGGGAACTTAATTTAAGTTTACCTATAATTTTATATAATGGAAGTAAGGTTTATGATTATTCCACAGAAATTGTTGTTAAGGAACACTTTTTAGAGGAAGAGAGAAAAGCTGTGATACATAAATTACTAGAAGAAAAGGCTGATATAGGAATAGAACTTTACTGCGAAGAGAATATTTATATATTTAAATCTTGTAAATATACAAGTAGATTAAAAGGCCTTGGTTATAATGTGATTTTTGATATAGATGAGAGTGTTTGGAATAAAAAGTGGACTAAAATTTTAATACTTGGGGAAAAGGAAGTTATTGATAACTTAGAAGAAGGTTTTGAAAATAAATATGATAGTGAGATTCCTATAAGAAGTGGAGAAAAATTTCTTGAAGTTGTGCCTAAATATACTTCAAAGGGAAAAGCTCTTATGGAATTAGTTGAAGCTTATAATTTAAGAGATTTTAAGATTGTAACTGTTGGAGATAATATGAATGATAAAGAGCTTATAGAAAATGCTACCTATGGATTTGTAGTTAAAAATGGTAATGAAAAACTTTTGAATAATGCAAAATATATAGCTCCAAGTAATAATGAAAATCCTATTACTTATATTGTTAATTGGATAAAAGAAAATAGAAATTCTATTTAAAAATATAAAAAGAGACTGCTAATAAAATTAAGCAGTCTCTTTTAGTTATGATCTAAATATTACTTCTTCTTTTGAGAACATGTATCTAGCAAAAAGTACAGCAGCAACAACATAAATTATATGCCAACCAAATACTATTGCTATATGAGTTGGGTTATATATTCCAACCATAACTTCTTTCATAAGAGCAACTGAATTTGCAATTGGTATATTAAATATAAGCATAGAAGTATTTTTAGCATCCATAAATACAGGTACATATGAAAGAATCATAAATGGCATTACAAGACCTGAAAGGTAAGTTCCAGCCTCTTTAACTGATTTAGCATAAAGACTTACACAAGTTTCTAATGAGCAAATAGCAATTAGTAATAATAGAGAGATTAAAAGTATTAAAGCAATACTTGTTCCATTAAGGGCAAGAGGGAATCCACCTTCCATGCCAGGAATACTTTGCATTGCAAAGTACATAGAACCAAGACTCAGTATTAGTGCAATAGCTGAAACTACACTCATTGCAATGATTTTACCCCATAAAAGAGCACTTCTATTACAAGATGTTGAAAGTAATGGTTCTAAAGTATTCCTTTCCTTTTCTCCAGCTCCAAGATCTGCTGCAATTGCAAGAGTTGGTGAAATCATAAGTATTATTATTAATGAAGGTATCATACTACCAAAACCACTAGCCGTAGGGTTAACATTTCCATCTTTAGTTAATCCAGATTTAACACTTACATCAAAAGGTTTAAGTATTGAAGGATTTATACCCTTAGCAGTTAATTTATCACTGACTATTTTATCTGATAATCCGCTTAAAAGTTTTTCAACAATATTTGATGCTATCTGAGAATTATTAGAGTTTTCATCAAATAATATTTGAAGATCTGTTTTCTTTCCTTCTGATACTAGCTTGTCAAAGTTTTTTGGAATATCAATAATAAGTTGTACATCTCCATCCTTTAAAGCTTTAGAAGGGTCATTTACATCTTTTATACTAATATTACTTTGAGATTTTAGTATATTTGCTACACTTGAATTTAAATCTCCCTTCATAACAATATTAATATTTTGAGATGCTTTCTTTTGGGTGTCTTCTATTCCTTTAAACATGATATTAAAGATAATAGGGAAAATTAGTATTGGAAGTAGAATAGAAAATATAATAGTTTTTCTATCACGGAAAATATCCTTTAGTTCTTTCTTAAAGACTATAAAAAAATTATTCATGAGCATTACCTCCAATTAAAGATACAAAGACTTCCTCTAAATCTTCACTATCATATTTAATTTTAAGAGTTTCTAAATTACAATCTTCTAAAAGTTTACCCTTATTAATAATAACAACTCTATCACAAAGCTTTTCAACCTCTGCCATTGAATGACTTGAAAAAAGAATAGTTTTTCCTTCCTCTTTACATTTAAGTATAAATTCATGAACTGTTCTAGCTGCTGTAACATCAAGACCAGTTGAAGGTTCATCAAAAAGCATAACGTTAGGACTATGAACTATAGAACGTGCTATAGATACCTTTTGTTTCATTCCCCTTGAAAATTTAGCTACTTTTTTATCAATAAACTCATCCATTTCAAATCTTTTGGATAATTCATTAATACGCTCATCAGCGCTTTTATTATCTATACCATAAAGATTAGCAAAATATTTTATATTTTCTCTTGCAGTTAATCTATCATATAGACCTACATCCCCTCCGAAAAGTATTCCAATTTCTTTTCTAACTTTAATAGGTTCCTTAGATGCTAAATAGCCATTAACTATTGCTTCACCAGAAGAAATTTTAAGCATTGTTGATATCATTCTAAGAGTGGTTGTTTTACCAGCTCCATTTTCTCCAAGTAAACCAACTATTTCTCCAGGTTTAACTTGAAAGGAAATATCATCAACAACGGTAGTATTTTTAAAAGTTTTCGTTAGATTAGTCACCTTTAACATTATTAATCCCCCTTATATTTTTTGTGTAATATATTACCATAAATGTGATATAAAAAGATAATATCACTAAATTAATTAAAAGTAAATAGTAATTAATAACCTTTTTTATAATATTAATATACATTTTAAAAAGTAAATAATATTAAAATAGATTTATAGAAATTTCTTGACACATAAATATTCATAAACTAAAATATAAAACAGAATAATTTTTAAAGTTAAGATACACTTTAAATTGGTCCTGTGAGGCCAGAAAGGAGTATGCAACTATGTTATTACAGCAAAAGAGAAATATCATAGCTTTGCCGTTAAAGGTAAATTTAATAAACAAAGAATATATAAGGATAATAAGGAGAGCAATTTAAAATATTGTGGTCTCTTTATTGTCCTTTTTTTGTATATAAAATTTTATCTTTAAGAAGTGTATTTTTAGCAAAAATACTAAATTAGGGAGGGCTAAGCATGAAAGCAAGGCTTATATTAGAAAATGGCATGATTTTTGAAGGGAATCCATTTGGATATCTTAAAGAAAATGTAGGAGAAGTAGTATTTACTACTGGAATGACTGGATATCAGGAAGTTTTAACAGATCCATCTTATTATGGTCAAATAGTAACAATGACGTATCCTCTTATAGGAAACTATGGAATAAACTTAGAAGATATGGAGTCAAATAAAGCAAGGGTTTCAGGATTTATAGTTAGAGAAAAATGTGATATGCCAAATAATTTTAGATGTGAATTAACATTAGATAATTATTTAAAGTTAAATAAAATAATAGGACTTGAAGGCATAGATACAAGAGCTCTAACAAAAGTTCTTAGAAATAATGGAACAATGAAAGGAATTATTGTTTTAGATGATTCAAAGTTAGAAGATGTTAAAAGTAAACTAAATAAATTTTCCAATAAAGATGCAGTAAATATTGTATCTACTAAAGAAAAATATGAAATTCCTGGAGAAGGAAAACATGTAGCTATTATAGATTATGGAATAAAAGAAAATATAATAAGATGCTTTAAAAATAGAGGATGTAAAATTACAGTATTTCCATCAAAGGTAAAGGCAGAAGAAATACTTAACGTAAATCCAGATTTAATATTTTTATCAAATGGTCCTGGAGATCCACAGGATTTAGAAGAGGAAATAAATACAATAAAAAATATAATAGGTAAAAAACCTGTAGTTGGAATTTGTTTAGGACATCAACTTTTAGCATTAAGTTTAGGAGGAAATACAACTAAATTAAAGTTTGGACATAGAGGATGCAATCATCCAGTAAAAGATTTAGAAACGGGAAAAGTACATATAACCTCACAAAATCATGGGTATGTTGTAGATAAATTACCTGATGATGTAGAAGTAACTCATTTAAATATAAATGATGGAACAATTGAAGGATTAAAACATAAAACTATGAAGGTATACTCAGTTCAATTCCATCCAGAGGCATCAGCAGGTCCAAAGGATTCAGAATATATATTCGATAGATTTTTAAGTTATGCATTATAAGATTATTAGGGGGTTAAAGATATGCCATTAAATAAAGATATAAAGAAAGTATTAGTTATAGGATCAGGTCCAATAGTAATAGGACAAGCAGCAGAATTTGATTATTCAGGAACACAAGCCTGTGAAGCATTAAGAGAAGAAGGAATTGAAGTTGTATTAATAAATTCAAATCCAGCAACTATAATGACAGATAGAGAAGTTGCAGATAAGGTTTATTTAGAACCATTAACTTTAGAATTTGTTGAAAAAGTAATAAAAAAGGAAAGACCAGATAGTTTACTTGCAGGAATGGGTGGTCAAACAGGATTAAATCTTGCAGTAGAACTTTATGATTCTGGAATTTTAGATAAATATAATGTAAAAGTAATAGGAACTTCTATTGAGTCTATAAAAGAAGGTGAAGATAGAGAACTATTTAGAAATATGATGAACAGAATTAAAGAACCTGTTATTCAAAGTGAAATAATAACAGACTTTAATACTGGAATGGACTTTGCAAATAAAATAGGTTATCCAGTAATAGTAAGACCTGCCTATACCCTTGGGGGAACTGGCGGAGGTATTGCTGAAAATGAAGAGGAACTTAAAGTAATATTAGAATCAGGACTTCAGTTAAGCACAATAGGACAAGTATTATTAGAAAAGTCAGTTAAGGGTTGGAAAGAAATAGAATATGAAGTAATGAGAGATTCCTATGGAAACTGTATAACAGTATGTAATATGGAAAACATAGATCCAGTTGGAATTCATACAGGAGATAGTATAGTTGTAGCACCATCTCAAACATTATCAGATAAGGAATATCAGATGCTTAGAACTGCATCAATAAACATAATAAATGCGGTAGGAATAAAGGGAGGGTGTAATGTACAATTTGCCTTAAATCCTGAAAGTTTTGAATATGCAGTAATAGAAATAAATCCAAGGGTTTCAAGATCATCAGCTCTAGCATCAAAGGCAACTGGATACCCAATTGCAAAGCTTGCAGCTAAAATTGTATTAGGCTATGGACTTGATGAAATAAAAAATGCTGTAACTCAAAAAACATATGCTTGCTTTGAACCAGCTCTTGATTATGTAGTATGTAAAATTCCCAAATGGCCTTTTGATAAATTCTTTGGTGCAGATAGAGAACTTGGAACAAAGATGATGGCAACTGGAGAAATAATGGCAATAGGTTCAAATTTTGAACAAGCTTTCTTAAAAGGAATAAGAAGTTTAGAAATAGGAAGATATTCTTTAGATTTTAAGAAGTTTAGAAATTTAAGTATGAAGGAACTAAAAGATAGAGTAGTATGTCCAGATGATGAAAGAATATTTGCCTTAGCAGAAATTCTTAGAAGAGATTATAGGATAGACATGGTATCTCAAATAACTGGAATAGATAAATTCTTCATAGAAAAGTTTAAGTGGATAGTTGAAGAAGAGCAAAGATTAAAATTAAGCAATATAGAAAATCTAGATAAAGAATGGCTTTTAAAATTAAAGAAAAAAGGTTTTTCAGATAAGGCAATAGCAGATTTTTTAAAGGTAAGTCCAGATGATATATATAAATTAAGAGATATATGGAATATAAAACCTTCATATAAAATGGTTGATACTTGTGCAGGAGAATTTGAAGCTTTATCACCATATTACTACTCAAGCTATGATGAATATGATGAAGTTAAAGTAACAAATGATAAAAAGAAAGTAATAGTTATAGGTTCAGGTCCAATTAGAATAGGACAAGGTGTAGAGTTTGATTACGCATCAGTTCATTGTGTTAAGGCACTTAAAAATTTAGGAATAGAAACAATAATAGTAAATAATAATCCAGAGACAGTAAGTACAGATTTTGATATATCAGATAAATTATATTTTGAGCCACTTACAGAAGAGGATGTTTTAAACATAATAGAAAAGGAAAATCCAGATGGAGTAATACTTCAATTTGGTGGTCAAACAGCTATTAAGCTTGCAAATTTCTTAAAGGAGAAAAATATAAAGGCTCTAGGAACAACAGCGGATGAAATTGATATGGCAGAGGATAGAGAAAAATTTGATGCACTTTTAGAAGAGTTAGGAGTAGCTAGACCAAAGGGAAAAGGAGTATGGTCAGTTGAAGAGGGTTTAAAAGAAGCTAAAATATTAGGTTTTCCAGTACTTGTTAGACCTTCATATGTAATTGGAGGACAAGGTATGGAGATAACTCATGATGAAGAGGAGTTAAAATATTATTTAGAAAATGCCTTTTTAAAGGATAAGAAAAATCCAATTCTTATAGATAAATATTTAATGGGAAGAGAAATAGAAGTAGATGCAATATCAGATGGGGAAGATATATTAATACCAGGAATTATGGAGCACTTAGAAAGAGCTGGAGTTCATTCAGGTGATAGTATAACAATGTATCCAAGTCAAAATATAAGGGAAGAAATTAAAGAAAAAATATTAGAATATACTAAAAAACTTGCACTAGCAATAGGAATAAAAGGAATGATAAACATTCAATTTATAGAATTCGAAGGGAAGCTTTATGTAATAGAAGTTAATCCAAGAGCTTCAAGAACAGTACCTTATATAAGTAAAGTTTCTAAAGTTCCAATAGTTGATATTGCTACAAAAGCAATGCTTGGATATAAATTAAAAGATTTAGGATATGGGGTAGGTCTATACAAAGAGCCAGAACTTATATCAGTTAAAGTACCAGTATTCTCAACTCAAAAACTTCCAAATGTAGAAGTATCATTAGGACCAGAAATGAAATCAACAGGAGAGGTTTTAGGAGTTGGAAGAAATATAAAGGAAGCTTTATACAAAGGATTTGTTGCAGCAGGAATGATAACTAACATTGATAATAAAAAAATACTTGCAACAATTAAAAACCATGATAAACAAGAATTTTTAGAAATGGCAGTGGAGCTTTTAAAACTAGGATATAAATTTGTATCAACAAAGGGAACATGTAAATTATTAAGAGATAATGGAATTAATGCAGAAGAAGTAAGAAAAATTAATGAAGAAAATCCCAATATACTAGATGTAGTAAAAAATAAAGAAGTTGATTTAGTAATAAATACACCAACTAAAGGAAATGATTCAAAGAGAGATGGATTTTTAATAAGAAGAGCTGCTGTAGAGAGAAATATTGGAGTTATAACAGCTTTAGATACATTGAAGGCAATGATAGATGTTAGAAAAGAAAATTTTAGTGAAAAAAATAATTTAGAAGTTTTCAATATATCAGAAATTTAAAATAAAAAATAAATGGAGTTTATTTTTATATTTATTGGAGTTAAAGATATTTATAAACAATAAAATAGAGTATTGCATAAGAACTAGAAATCATATGCAATACTCTTTTTATGTCTAATAAAAAAGAATTATAAATCGACAGTTTTTTCTTTTAAAAATAAAAAATAATTTAGGAATATATAATCTAATAAAACATATATTGTTAACATAAGAAAAAATATATTGACATACGAACCTGTGTTCGCTAAAATATAATCAAACGTGTGTTCGTATAAAAGGAGTGTTATTTATGAAATCTAATTCAAATATTTTTGTAAAATTAAATTATAAGAGTATGACTGAAAGCAGAAGCTTAATTATTGATAGACAGGGAAACTTTGGAGATTCAAAAAAATATTTAATGTGTGCAGGAAAATATGATAAAAATGGATGGACTATAGTTTTTAAAGCTAGAGATTATAAAGAGGCTGAGGAAATAGTAAATAATAATCCTTTTATACATAGCAAGGGATATTCATCAAGTATATATCAAAAACCATCATTCTCATGTTAAACCTAATGGACAGGATTAAAACATTCTACAATAAATAATTTTATAGATATATACTTTGAATAATAAAAAGGCTAGAAGTAATTTCTAGCCTTTAATATTAAATTATAAATCTAATAAGTTTTTCTCATATTCTGAGTAAAGTTCTCTAAGTTCACACATTTTATCTTCAATTTCTAAATAAAGCTCAGAAGCTAATTTATAATCAGAATTATTAAATGCATCTCTTAATCTACTAAATAAAGATTTACTATTAGAAGTATCTTTCATTAAATAGTGTCTTAATTTATTTAATCTAGTCCAATTAAATATATCTAAATCAAGAGCTTTATCTGGAGAATGAAGTCTTTTACTATCTCTTATTTGTTTAATGTAGTTGTTTATTATTCTATGTTCTAATTCAGTTGCCCATCTTGATAGTGCAGCGATTTTAAAACTGTTTATTATTTGATCAGTAAATACTGGATTTTTCTTTAATACTTCAAGTTTATCTAAATTATTATCAAGTTGAGATAAGTTTTCATAAACTGTTGCAGGTGCTTTACCGAAGTATTCATTTCTTTCTTGTTCATTAAAGTCTTCAAATACGTCATCTTCACTTCTATAAGCTCTACTAGTCTCTAAATAGTCTGCCTTTTCACCAGGTTTTTTAGATAACTCTTTTAATAACTCATCTTTTGATTTTTTTGAATGTGAAGCATATAAAATACCATCAAGCATAGCTAAATAAGAAACTGCAAATGTTAAATATGTATTTGAATGTGGATTTGGTGATCTAAGTTCAAATCTAGTTGCCATAGGACTTTCAAAGTCTCTTATTAATCCAATTAAAACAGTTCTATTTCTTGAAGGGTTCTCTGGAGTTATTCCTAATGAAGTAACTGTACAAATTGGTGCCTCAAATCCAGGTTTCAATCTCTTAAGGGAATTATTTGTTGAAGATATAAATGGATTCATTACTTCATAATTTTTAAGTATTCCCATAACAGCACCATATCCTATTTCACTTAAGAAATGTTCTTTAGATACATGGAATAGGTTAACTCTATTTCCATTCTTTAATTTAGCACTAACTCCTAAGTGAACATGCATACCAGAACCAGCAACTTCATCTATTGGTTTTGCCATAAATGTTACTTCAAGACCATTTCTTCTAAATGTTTCTTGTATAAGAGTTCTAATGAAAAGTTCATTATCTGCTGCTTGAAGTGCTGATGCAAATTTCCAGTCTACTTCAAGTTGTTCCATGATGTGATTGAATTTACCAGTGCTTTCAAGTTTAGCTTTAACACCACCAACTTCTTTATGTCCCATTTCAGGATTAAAGCCGTATTTATCCATTAATATTAAAGTTTGTTCTAAAGCAGTTCTTACTGTTCCTTTAGTTCTTGTCCAATATTGTTCTTGTAAAACTTGTGATGTTGATAACTCTTCTATTTCAGCAGTATCATTTGGTGTTTTAACCCAAAATTCTAATTCTGTTGCTGAAGTTAAGTTAATTTCTTCTATATCTTCTTTAGTTAAATTGTAAGTTTCTAATAATTTTGGATTTTTTGAGAATTCGTCCCAAAGGGCTTTTTCGAAGGTTTCAACAGATGATTTTAAAATATATCTTGAATCAACAGCTTTGTTGTTATGATATAAGAAACAAGGAATCTTAAGAGTACCTATAGGTTTTTTTGTAAGAGGGTCTATATTATCGTAGTTGTAGTCAACAAACCAATTACAGTCTAAATCTGTAATCATATCAACTTTTGCATTATTAAGGGTAGCTATTCCAGGTAATACAACTGATGAACCGTCTGTTTGAACAGCGACACCATTTAAAAATGAATCAATATCATCTAAAAATAAGCTTACAGGAATTTTTTCATCTGTATCATTACCAGATAAATCTATTCCAACTAGAGAAACAAACTTAATTTCAGGATTTTCAGATAATATATTAAAAATATCGCTTTTAGTATGTTTATTGCTTGGTATAGTGTAAATTAAATCATCAACCATAGTTTTCTATTCTAGATATTAATGTAGAAATGAACTATATACCTAGAATAATGTCACATCCTTTCTAGTTTATCGAATGAATTTGAAAACACTTAACTTAATGTTCGTGTCACAAAAAATCTTAGACAAATTTTACTACAATACATTGTATCAGTCAATAATATTAATAGAAAATTATTAGTTAATAGTTTGTTAGACAAATGTTAAGTAGTGTGTATTTTTTATCGAAATTTTATTAAACAATATGTGGATTATAAATAAAAAATAGTGTATAGATTTATTTTATTTAAAGTTATAGAATATATAATATATAAATTTAAAATAAAGAATGGAGTGACTAAGCTTTGAATAAAAAAGGATTACCAATAGGTTTTTTTGACTCAGGAGTTGGTGGATTAAGTGTAATGCGAGAAGCTTTAAAGCTTATGCCTAATGAAAATTACATATATTTTGGAGATTCAAAAAATGCTCCATATGGTACAAAAGAAATGAATGAAGTTAGAGATTTAACTTTTGATGCAGTTGAGTTTTTGTTAAGTAAAGGAGCAAAGGCTATAGTGGTTGCTTGTAATACAGCAACAAGTGCAGCTGCTAGTGAACTTAGAAAGGTATATAAGGAAGTTCCTATTATAGGTATAGAACCAGCTGTTAAACCAGCTGTAGAGTTACATAGAAATGGAGATGTAATAATAATGGCAACTCCTTTTACATTATCTCATCTTAAATTTAAAAAACTTATGGATATGTATAGACAAGATGCAAGTATATATCCAATGCCTTGTGCTGGATTAGTTGAGTTTATTGAAAAGGGAGATTTAAATAGTAACAATGTAAAGAAGTACCTTGAGGATAAATTTAAAGAATATGAAAATAAAGATATAGCAGCTATAGTACTTGGATGTACCCATTATCCATTTATAAAGGAAACTTTATCAGAAGTTGTTGGTGGTGATATTCCAATAATTGATGGTGGGGAAGGAACTGCAAGAGAACTTAAAAGAAAACTTGAAGATATGGATCTTATAAGTGATTCAAAAACAAAAGGAGAAATTGAGATATATAACTCTACTGGAAAAGAAGAAATTATTTTATTAAGTAAAAAATTATTAGAAGTTTAAATATATAATTTATAACAATATTAAAAATCTCTAAAATCTATAAGTATTAGATTTTAGAGATTTTTAATAATATTATTATTTTAGTTTCGAATTAACAGTTAAATTATATAATAAATGTAATTTTTAGTTTATCAATATTTTTATATTTAATAGATAATTAGTTAATAAAGATTATATATTTATTAACTATTAGTAAAAAAAATGAGTATTATATATTGAATAATTAAAAAGTGATAAATATTAGAAAAAAGTTTGTTAAATAGTTGACAAAGATAAAGCAAATTGATATATTATAAGTGTAAAAAGAATTGTCAGAAAATTTTAAAAATAAGAATGACTAATTATAAAAATGATTTATGAGGTGATAATTATGATGATAAATGTTAAGGAATTTTTAGGAGAAAATTTTGCTGTTGAGGATGCTATAATACTAAGAGATCAAATAAAAGATAATTTAAATGAAGAAGTTGTTTTAGATTTTGAAGGATTGGACAAGGTACCAACTACATTTTTAACTTGTCTTTTTAGTGAACTAATAAATGAAAAAGGAAGAGAAGCAATTTTTGACGCTGTTAATGTTAAGAACTTAACAAACTATAATGATTTTTCAAGAGTGGTAATGGGAACAACATTCTTAAATTAAATATGGAGTAAAATTAATGAATGAAATAGAAAGTATACACAAAAAAACCACTATTTTTAAATTTTGAAGTAGTGGTTTTTTATTTTAATTATATATTTTGAGTTACTTTAAAGAGAAATTTAATGCAAAATTGCTCTTTATTTTTTTGCAGAAAATCAATAATATATTATTAAAATATTTAAGAAGATTTAAAAAATACTATTATTCATATATTTGGATAATTTTAAAATAATATAAAAAAGAATCTTATAAACCTAATTAAATTGTAAATAAATACAATTATTTTTATTAATTTAATTTAAATGATTACACTAAATTATGTATATAAATAAATAGATTTTAAGTTGATTATTAATTTGCATTAGTTTAATATGATTATTAGAACAGAATTATAGAACACTTAATTAGAGTTATAGAATAAATTTTTATATATGAGAAAGGATGAAAAATATGGGAGAAGTAGTGCAGTCTGTAGAGAGGGCATTATCGATATTAGAGATATTATCTAGTAATTCAGATGGTATGGGAATAAAAGAGATAAGTGAAGGAGTAGACCTTCATAAAAGTACTGTTCATAGATTGTTAGCGACTTTAATCGAAAAAAAATATGTTAAACAGAATCCAAAAAATAATAAGTATATGCTGACGTTTAAAATGTTTGAAATAGGAAATAGAATGGCTAGTAACATAAATTTAGTGGATGTAGCAAAGCCTCATTTAAAAGAATTAGTTGATATAACAGGGGAAGTTGTACACCTTGTTGTTAGAGATGGAAATGAGATTATATATATAGATAAGGTAGAACCAAATAATACTTTAAGAATGTATTCTAGAATAGGGAAAAGAATACAAATGTATTGTACAGCTGTAGGAAAAAGTATGATGGCATATATGAATGACAGTGAAATAAAAGAAATTTGGGATAATAGTGAGATAAGACAAATTACTCCTAAATCAATTATTCACTTTGATGAATATATGAAGATAATAAATAAGGCAAGAAAAGAAGGATATGCATTAGATGAAGAAGAAAATGAAATAGGAATAAGATGTATAGGAGCTTCAATATTAGATTACAAAAATGAAGTTTGTGCAGCAATAAGTATATCAGGTCCTACTAATGTATTTACATTAGAAAAAATAGAGCCATATTCAAAGTTAATAAAAAAAACAGCATTAAAAATTTCAGAAGATATAGGTCATAGTATAGAAAATAATATTTAAGTTATTAATTCATCCTCACATGATTCATAAGTATATATTAAATTCTAATAAAGTTCTTTTCTATAATTTGAAATGATATTTAAGTATTTCTAAAAGTTTATATATAATAAACACTCCAAAATAAATAATAAAAAACAAAATATATTAAGGTGTATTTTCCTTATTTAATGGAAAATACACCTTTTTTTATTTATATAAGAAAATGTTTTCAAAATAAAATATATAAATATTAATGAACAGTTAATAAAGTTACAATTAGTTAATAATATTATTATTTATAGTTTTAAAATTGTTAACTATACTAGAAAAAAGTTTTGTATTATGGAATATAGTTTTACAAAATGGAATAAAATAAAATGCAAGAAACCATTTAAAGTCAAAAGTTATAAATATTTTATTATTAAAAAATAAATATTGAAAAATATAAATAATATTAAAGTGGTCTATACCAGCTAAATTCAAGGGTTTTATCAATTTTTTCATCAATAAAATAATATAAATATGAAAAAAACTATAAAAAAAGAAAATATTGTTAATAAACCATTAATATGTTAATAATAAGTTTTCAACAAATTTGTTGATTATTTCAAATTTATTAACTATACTTAAAATATATTCTATATTATGAAACAAAGTTTTACTATGTGAAACATAGGGGGATGAAAAAATGAATAAGTACGATGTGCTAAAAAGAATAGAAGACAAAGGAATAGTAGCTGTTGTTAGAGCTAATAATCCAGAAGAAGCTATTAAAATTTCAGATGCGTGTTTAAAGGGTGGAATAGATTCAATTGAAATAACATTTACTATACCAGGTGCAGAAAATGTTATAAGAGAATTAATAAGCAAGTTCACAGAAGAATTATTAGTTGGAGCAGGTACAGTATTAGATAGTGAAACAGCTAGAATTGCAATATTAGCTGGTGCAAAATTTATTGTTAGTCCTGGATTTGATTTAGAAACTGCTAAATTATGCAATAGATACAGAGTACCTTATATGGCTGGTTGTGTAACTATTAATGAAATGATAAGAGCATTAGAGGCAGGGGTAGATATTATAAAATTATTCCCAGGTAGCGCTTTTGGGGCAGGATATGTTAAGAGTGTTAAAGCACCATTACCTCAAGCACCAATTATGCCAACTGGTGGAGTAGATATAAATAATGTAGATCAATGGATAAAAAATGGTTGTATAGCTGTAGGCGTAGGGGGAAAGTTAACAGCAGGAGCCAAAACTGGAGATTTTGAATCAATAACAAAATTATCTAAAGAATTTATAGAAAAGATAAAAGAAGCTAGAAAATAAAGGGGAAAATAATTATGGCAAAAAAGGTAGTATCATTAGGCGAAATCTTAATGAGATTAACTCCTCCTAATTATGAAAGATTTTTACAAGCAAAATCTTTTGATATAAATTATGGTGGTGCAGAAGCAAATGTAGCTCTTGAATTAGCTAGTTTAGGATTAGATTCATATTTTGTTACTCAACTTCCAAATAATGATATAGGAAAAAGTGCAGAAAATTATTTAAGATCCTATGGTGTGAAAACAGATTATATAAATTTTGAAGGAGATAAATTAGGAGCATATTTTTTTGAAAAAGGATTATCACTAAGACCTTCAAAAGTAATATATGATAGAAAACATTCAGCTATATGTGATGTAAATATAGATAATTTTGATTTCGATAAGATATTTGAGGGTGCAGATTGGTTTCATATATCAGGAATAACACCTGTACTAAGCAAAGAGTGTGCTGAACTTACAAAGCTAGCCATGAAAAAGGCTAAAGAAAAAAAGCTAAAAATAAGTTTAGATTTAAATTATAGAAGTCAATTAGCTACTATAGAAGATTATGAAGAAATAATGGAAGAATTATTACCTAATGTAGATTTATGCATAGGATGGTTGAGTAGCATAGAAGGATGCTCAGGAGAACATAAAATAGCAGATTTTGCAACAGAGAAGTTTGATGAAAATAAATTTTTAAACATATTCTCTAAAATGAGCAAGAAATATAACATAAAATATGTAGCAACAACTCTTAGAGAAAATTTTTCAGCATCAAAAAATGCTATATCAGCAATAATATATGAAGGTAATAAAATTTACAAAAGTCATAGATATGAGTTTGATATATTAGATAGAGTTGGATCTGGAGATGCCTTTGCAGCTGGTTTAATATATGGATTAATAAATGATGAAAATATAGAAAAGTCTTTAAATATTGCAGTTGCATCTGCAGTTTTAAAACATACAATCAATGGTGATTGTAATATAACAAATATAAATGAAATAACATCAATTATAGATGGAAAAACTTCAGGAAGTGTCCAAAGATAATGGGAGGTTTAATAAATGATAAAAGAAATTGCTATTGAGAAAATAAAAGACGAAAGTAAATTTACTAATTCAAAACAGTTAACTAAAGAAGAGGTAAAAAAGGCCTTAGATGATGCAATTAAAATAATTGATAAAGATATTGAAAAATTTGGTGAAAGATTTCCACATTCAGCAAGTAAAGATGGAAAATATAAAATTATAGATAATGTTGAATGGACAACAGGATTCTGGACAGGAATGCTTTGGCTTGCATATGAATATACAGGCGATGAAAAGTATAAAAATCTTGCTCAAAAGAATGTAGATGATTTTATGAAGAGAATAGATGAAAAAATAGAAGTAAATCATCATGACATGGGATTCTTATATTCAATATCTTGTGTTGCAGATTATAAGTTAACAGGTAGTGAAAAGGCAAAAGAAGCAGCTTTAAAAGCAGCAGATCACTTAATGACAAGATATCAAGAGAAAGGAAAGTTTATTCAAGCATGGGGTAACATGGGAGAAGACTACAGATTGATAATAGATTGTTTAATGAATATTCCTTTATTATATTGGGCATCAAAAGTTACTGGAGATAAAAAATACTATGAAACAGCTCATACACACTTTAAGACATCATGTAATTATGTAATAAGAGATGATGGTTCAACATTCCATACATATTATTTTGATAATAAAACAGGAAAACCATTAAAAGGAGTTACAAAACAAGGTTATTCAGATGATTCTTCATGGGCTAGAGGACAAGCTTGGGGAGTATATGGTGTACCTTTAACTTATAGATATACAAAAGATAAGGATGCATTTAGAGTATATGAAGCTGTAACAAATTATTTCTTAAATAGATTACCAAAAGACAATGTATGTTTCTGGGATTTAATATTTAATGATGGAGATGATCATCCAAGAGATTCATCAGCTGCAGCAATAGCTGTATGTGGAATGCTTGAAATGAATAAATATCTTCCAGATACAAATGAATATAAAGATGTATATAAAAATGCATCTAATGCAATAATGAGATCATTAATAGAAAATTATACACCAGATCCAAATGGTGAAGAAGAAGGTTTACTACTTCATGGAGTTTACGGATGGCACGCTAACAATGGTGTAGATGAATGCACTACTTGGGGTGACTATTATTACATGGAAGCTCTAATGAGATTATATAAAGATTGGAATTTATATTGGTAAAAATTAAAAAAAGGAGAGGTTTTAATTATGGATATCAGATATGCAACACATCCAGAAGATTCTAAAAAATATACTACAGAGGAGTTAAGAAAACATTATTTAGTAGAAAAGGTATTTATAAAAGATGAAATTTCTTTAACTTACAGTCATGTAGACAGAATTATATTTGGTGGTGCAATGCCTGTAGACAAAGAATTAAAATTAGAAGCTGGAAAAGAAATGGGAGTTAACTATTTCTTAGAAAGAAGAGAAATGGGAGTTATTAACGTTGGAGGAGAAGGTTCAATTGAGCTAGATGGCGTTAAATACGAAATGGGCAAAAGAGATGGATTATATATACCAATGGGAGTAAAAGAGGTTGTATTTAAATCAAACTCAAAAGATTGCCCAGCTAAGTTCTATATAAACTCAGCTCCAGCACATCATAGTTATGACATAGTAAAAATAGATATAAAAAATGCAAATCCTGTTCATTTAGGAAGTCCAGCTAATTTAAATGAAAGAACTATATATCAATATGTTCACCCAGCTGTATGTAAGAGCTGTCAATTATTAATGGGATTAACAATGCTTGAACCTAATAATGCTTGGAATACAATGCCTTGTCATACTCATGAAAGAAGAATGGAAGTTTACTTCTATTTTGATATGAATGAAGATACAAGAGTGTTCCACTTAATGGGAGAACCAACAGAAACAAGACACATTGTAATGAAAAATGAACAAGCTACTATATCACCAAGTTGGTCAATACATGCTGGTGTAGGTACAAGTAATTATACATTTATTTGGGGAATGTGTGGAGAAAATCAAACATTTGATGATATGGATCAAATATCAATGGAAGATTTAAGATAAAAATTTATTTTGAAAGGATGATTAAAGAATGAGTTGTTCAGAATTAGATAAGTTCTCAATGGATTTCTTCTCATTAAAAGGAAAAGTTGCAATAGTAACTGGAGGAAATACAGGACTTGGACAAGGATATGTTGTTGCTTTAGCTAAGGCTGGTGCAGATTTATTTGTTCCAACTTATGATACAAATTGGGAAGAAACAAGAAAAATGGTTGAAGCTCAAGGTAGAAAAATCGTTTTTTGCCAAGTAGATTTAACTAAGAGAGAAGATATTACTAAAGTTGTAGATACTTGCATGAAGGAATATGGAAAAATAGACATATTAGTAAATAATGCAGGAACTATAAGAAGAGCTCCACTTTTAGAATATAAAGATGAAGACTGGAAAGCTGTTATGGATATAAACTTAAATGCAGTTTACTATTTAAGTCAAGAAGTTGCTAAGATTATGGCTAAGCAAAAGTCAGGAAAAATAGTTAATGTGGCTTCAATGCTTGCATTCCAAGGTGGAAAGTTTGTACCTCCATATACTGCTAGTAAGCATGGTGTAGCTGGTTTAACTAAAGCATTTGCAAATGAACTTGCTTGCTATAATATTCAAACAAATGCAATAGCACCTGGATATATTGAAACAGCAAACACTGCTCCAATTAGAGCTGATAAGAATAGAAATGAAGAAATACTTTCAAGAATTCCAGCTGAACAATGGGGAAAACCATTTGACCTAATGGGAGCTATGGTGTTCCTATGTAGTAAAGCTTCAGACTATATGAATGGAAATATTCTTGCAGTTGATGGTGGATGGTTAGTTAGATAGTATTTTTTAATATATTTAAGATAGTTCTAAATTATTAGAACTATCTTAAATGATAAATATCATGTAAATAGTTTAGTAAATATAGATTAATTTTATACAATTTAAGGAGGAGTTCTAAATGAACGATTATAAAAGATGGTATTATACAGCTAAAGCTAAAAGAACTGTACAAGCATTAAAAGAAAAAAAGTATGATGCTGTTATTGTGGAGAATTTAGAAGAAGCAAAGAAGTTAGTTCTCGAATCAATTCCTGAAGGATCATCAGTTGCGATGGGGGGATCAGTAACATTAAATGCAATGGACATGATATCCACAATTAGAAATGGAAATTATAAGTTCTTTGATAGATTTGATCCAAATTTAACTTTTAAAGAAGAAGTTGAAGTTTATAGACAAGGAATGTTAGCAGATTATTTTTTAAGTAGTACAAATGCGATAACAGAAGATGGAATGCTTGTAAATGTTGACTGTTCAGGGAATAGAGCTGCAAGTATGATTTTTGGGCCTAAACATGTAATCGTTGTAGCAGGATTTAATAAGATTGTTAAAAATTTAGATGAAGCTTTAAAGAGATTAAAAGAAATTGCTCCTATGAATTGTAAACGTCTAAAGGGACATAATGTAGCTCCTTGTGTTCAAAATGGAGAATGCACAGGAGGCGTTGGTTGTAATATAAAACAGAGAATGTGTAATTATATATCAATTGTTGAACACGGTGGAAAATTTGAAGGAAGATTTAAAATAATAATTGTTTTAGACGAAGTTGGATTTTAAATAATTTAAATAGGTTATAAGGGCGTAAATAAAAATAATTAAGAGGTGTGTTATTTATGAAAATAAAAAAAATAGAACCAATTAAGGATAGAGAAAAATTTTTAAGTCAAAAACTTTTAACTAAAGAAGAAGTTAAAAATGCTATAGAAGATTGTATAAAGATAATAGAAAAGAATATGAAAAAGTTTCCTGGGGATAAATTTCCAGATTCATCAAGTGTAGATTATAAATATCCTGTTATAGAAAATGTTGAATGGACAACAGGTTTCTGGACAGGAATGTTATGGCTTGCTTATGAATATACAGGAGATAATAAGTTTAGAAAGTTAGCGGAAGAAAATATACAATCATTTAAGCATAGATTAGATAATTTAATAGAACTTGGACATCACGACTTAGGATTCTTATATACAACAACTTGTGTTAGTGCTTATAAACTTACAGGAGATGAGCTTCCAAGAGAAGTTGCTATAAAAGCTGCAAAACAATTAATTACAAGATATCAAGAAAAGGGAGATTTCATACAAGCTTGGGGACCGCTTGGAGCAAAGGATAATTATAGATTAATAATAGATTGCTTAATGAATATTCCTTTACTATATTGGGCAGCAGAAGAAACTGGAGAAAAGGATTTATATAATAAAGCATATAATCACTATAAAACAGCTTGCGATAATGTAATAAGAGAAGATGGATCAAGTTTCCATACATTCTTCTTTAATAATGAAACTGGTGAACCACTAAGAGGTGCGAAAAGACAAGGATACTCAGATGAATCTACTTGGTCAAGAGGACAAGCATGGGGAATTTATGGAGTACCACTAACTTATAAATACACAAAAGATAAAAACGCAAAAAATCTTTTTGAAGCAGTAACTAATTTTTATTTAAATAGATTACCTGAGGATTTCGTATGTTATTGGGATTTAATATTTAGTGATGAAGGAAATATTCCAACAGATTGTAAAGTAGAAGATCAATCAAGAGATACATCTTCAGCAGCAATCGCAGTTTGTGGAATAAATGAAGCCAACAAACATTTAGAAGAAACAGATGAAAATAAATTAGTTTACAAGTATGCAATGCATGCAATATTAAGATCTTTAATAGAAAATTATGCAGCTAAACCAGATTCAGATTCTGAAGCATTATTACTACATGGAACTTATGCAGTTCATGCTAACAGAGGAATTGATGAAGGAACTATATGGGGAGATTACTATTACCTAGAAGCATTAATGAGATTCTATAAGGATTGGGATTTATACTGGTAAAAATTAAATTTTACATATTGTCGAATAATTGAAAGGATGTGGAACAATGACAATATCACTAGCACAAGCTATCATAATAGGATTATTTTCAGGTATATGTTTAGCTGGTCAAATGCTTGGAATTTACACAAACCGTTCACTTGTACTTTCCTTAGGGATAGGAATAATTTTAGGAGATATTCCAACAGCTCTTGCAATGGGAGCAATTGGAGAAATGGCATTCCTAGGATTTGGAGTTAGTATCTGTGGAGCAGCTCCTCCAAACCAATTAGGACCTGGTGTAATAGGTACTTTATTAGCAATTACAATGAAGAATAGTGGAGTTACTGTTGAACAAGCATTAGCTTTATCTTTCCCATTTGCAGTAGCAGTTCAGTTCTTAGTTACTCTTTCTTATACACTATCAACTCCAGCAGGAGCTTGGATGAATAAGGAACTTAAGAAAGGACATTTTTTAAGATTTAGAATACTAGCTCATAGTTGCGTTATTATGTTATTTGTTTTTGGATTCTTAGTAGGATTTGGTTCAGCAGTAAGTATGCCAACAGTTAAGTACATAATATCATTAATTCCAAAATGGTTAATGAAGGGAATTACAGTTGCAGGAGGAATGTTACCAACAGCAGGATTCGCAATAGTAATGGATAAGTTAACTAATGGAGAAAAGAAGTATTTAGCATATGTAGTTTTAGGATATGTATGTATGTCATACTTTAAGTTACCAATACTAGGATTAGCATTTGTAGGAATAATATTTGCTATATATGACTACTTCTCACGTCAAGCACGTAATAAAGCTATACAAGAAGCAGTAAGTGCTGCTACAGAGAATAAATTAGCTCAGGAAATAAAATAAGGGGGGCTTAGAATGGAATCTCAAATAACAACAAATGAAACTAGTACAAAAAGTGTATTTAAGTTCAAAGATTACTTAAAGGTTGGATTTCGTACTTATTTAGCACAGGATATATTCAATTATGGTACTTACATGGGACATTGCTGGGCTTATGTAATGTGGCCTGCTTATAAAAAGTTATATGGAAATGATAAACAAAAACTTATTAATGTTACTTTAGATAATACTGAATTCTTTAATACTAATATGCAAGTTATGGCATTTATAACAAGTCTTTATATGGCAATGTTAGATAATGGTGAAACTTTAGATGAAGCTCGTTCTATAAAATTATCTCTAATGGGACCAATTGGAGGAATTGGTGGAGCAATTTCACAATTTGGATTAGCTATGATCTTTGCCAGTGTTGGTGCTTCAATGGCTTCGCAAGGATTGATTTTAGGACCAATATTCTTCTTCGTTTGTATGAACCTTTGTGTATTTGGTTTAAAGATACTTACTACTTGGCTTGGTTATAAATTAGGAACAAATGTTATGGCTGGATTAAAAGAAAAGATGAAAGACATAACTGACAGTGTTTCAATAGTTGGTGTTACAGTAATCTCTGGTCTTATAGTTCACTTCACACATATAAAGCTAGGTTTACAATATTCAACATTAGTAAATGGAAAAACTCAAGTTGTTAAGATTCAAGAAATATTAGATAAAATATTACCTAATATGTTACCAGTTGTATTTGCTACAATAATATTTATTTTAATTCACAAATATAAATTCAATATGTATAAATTACTAGGAATTGTATTTGGGATAGCAATACTTGGATCAGTTTGTGGAATATTAGTATAAAATAAGGAAGATTTTATATGAAAGATGCAATAATTATAGGGTTTATGCTAACTGTACTACTTTACTTTTTATATAACACAATAATTTTTCCATCAATAAATCAAAAAAAATTTATTAAACAACAAAAAAATATGAAAGATTTTCAAGATGGATTAAAAGTATCAGACAACGTATTAACTATGTCTGGAATGTATGGAGTTATAGTTAAAATTAACAAAAATATTGTGTCATTAAAAATATCACCAGATGTTGTAGTAAAGATAGATAAATCTACAGTAGTAGGGATGAGTAAAGAAAAAATATTTTAATAAATAGAAAATTCCATAGCGCCTATTATTCTTATAAATTTTAGGTGTTATGGAATTTTTAAAATTAAAATATTAAAGAGAGGAGTAATTATATGCTATTAACCATTGTATCATTTATATTTTTTACTGCTTTAGTAGCTGTTGCATCCTACATAAAAACAAAGGGAAGCGATACTACTGCTAAAGGATATTTCTTGGCAGGAAGAGGATTAACAGCTACTGTTATAGCAAGTTCTATGGTTCTTACAAGTTTATCTACAGAACAATTGGTTGGAACTAACGGATCATCATATAAAGCTAATTTTTCTATTATGGCATGGACTGTAACATCTATAGTGCCATTAGTAGTACTAGCATTATATTTTTTACCAAAGTATTTAAAGGGTGGATTTACTACTGTTCCTCAATTTTTTGAAGAAAGATATGATTCAAAAACTAGAAGACTTACATCTGTATTATTTTTATTAGGGTATACATTTGTTATAATTCCAGGATCATTATACTCAGGTGCAATAGCTTTTACAAAAATATTTAATGTATCTGAAGTGTTTCATATAAGTTTTTCAGCATCTTTATGGATTGTAATATGGATTACTGGAATAATAGGAGGAATATATGCTATTTTTGGTGGATTAAAAGCCGTTGCAGTATCTGATACTTTAAACGGAATTGGTCTTTTTATAGGAGGATTACTTATTCCTATATTTGGACTTATGTTTTTAGGAAAAGGTGATATCACTTCAGGATTTAATTATATACTAACAAATATTCCAGAGAAACTTAATGCTGTTGGAGGACCTCAAGATCCAGCACCATGGACAACAATATTTACTGGAATACTTATAGTTAATTTCTTTTACTGGAGTACAAATCAAGCTATAGTTCAAAGAACCTTAGCTGCTAAAAACTTAGCAACAGGACAAAAGGGTATATTAATTGCTGGAGTTATGTTATTACTTTTACCTGTTATTTTAAATTTACCAGGAACAATATCTTATGCTGTATTTGGTAATAGTTTAGAAAATATGGATTTTGCTTATCCAGCATTAGTATCTAAAGTTTTACCTAAACCATTACTAGGATTTTTTACAGCCACAGTCTTTGGAGCTATACTTAGTACATTTAATTCATTCTTAAATAGTGCAGCTACATTATTTTGTGTAGATATATATAAACCTAAGATAAATCCAAATGCTACAGATGAACATCTTATTAAAGTTGCTAAAATTGTAGGAACAATAATAGCGTTAATTTCAATGTTTATAGCACCATTACTTCAATATGGATCAGAAGGATTATTCTTATTACTAAAGAGATTTGCTGGCTTTTTCAATATTCCAATAATAGTTCTTGTTTTAATGGGATTTTTAAATAAAACAGTTTCTGGAAAGGCTGCAAGGATTACTACTTATGTACATATAGTTTTATATTACCTATTAATATGGGTATTTAAAGTTAAGATTAATTTTGCAAATATAATGGGACTTTTATTTATATTTGATATAGGCTTAATGTTTGTATTAGGAATTAAATTTAAAAGAAAAGTTCCATATAAAATGAATAAAGAAAATAAATCACATGTTAGTTTGAATTATTGGGAATACTCTGTATTTTGTAGTATTATGTTAATTGCTGCATTAGTTTATTTATATGCTTTGTTATCACCAATTGGAATAGCAACAAAAATTAGAACTAATGATTTTGGTTTTTATTCAATTATATATTGGATTGTAATTACTATAATTGCATTTATTTCTCATAAAAAATTCATGAAAAATAAAGTTATAATACAAACTGAAGATGGTAAAGAAGTTAACTCCTTAATTGATAGTACAATTGAATAATAGTTGTAGTTAGCTTTTATATATTTAAACCCAATATTTATCTCCCACTAAATTTAGTAGGAGATTTTTTCTGTTGTTAAATTAAAAAGTTCTCATCAGATATTAATTTAATAATTATTTTTAGTTAATCTCTAATTAACATATTACTTTTATAATAGTAACTAAATTGTAAAAGGAGGAGTTTTATTTTGAATTTAAATTTAGAAGTATTTCACCTTATAAATAATCTAGCTTATAAAAATGAAATGTTAGATAAGTTTATGATATTTTGTTCAAAATACTTACCATACATCTTTGTATTAATAGTTATTGGTGTATTTATATTAGGAATGAAAAATAAAAATATAAAATGTAGGAAAGTAGCTGTAAGCACAGCAGTTTTCACTGTTATAAATTTAATTATAAGTTTTATATTAGGTAGTTTGTTTTATGTTAATAGACCCTTTGTACATAATAAGGTTAATTTATTATATTATCATAAACCAAATTCATCTTTTCCAAGTGATCATGTTATTGGAACATTAAGTATAGCTTTAGGTCTTGGAAGTTATAATAAAATATTAGGAACTATACTTACAGTTTTATCTTTATTAGTTGGATTTTCAAGAATATATGTTGGGCATCACTATCCATCAGATGTTTTAGGTGGTTTTTTATTGGTTATTATAACAAGTTTTATATATAATAATTTATTAAAAGATAAAGTAGAAAGATTATATGAAAATATAGAAGGAAAATTTATAAAGTAAAAAATAAATTTACTAAAGATAAGGAAGTGTTTAGATGAACTTTATAAATAAATTTATAGATATAGTCTTGCATTTGGACAAGTATCTTGGAGTATTAATAAATAATTATGGTATATGGGTTTATGTAATATTATTTTTAATAATATTATTAGAAACAGGACTAGTTGTAACACCTTTTTTACCAGGAGATTCTGTAATATTTGCATCAGCAACATTTGCAGCTTTAGGAGTTTTAAATATTTTTATTATAATGATATCTTTTATTTTTGCAGCTATAATTGGTGATACTATGAATTATAATATTGGAAAGTATCTTGGAAGAAAATTGCTTGAAAAGAAAGATTCGAAGTTTATAAAGAAAGAGTATATAGATAAAACCAATGAATATTATGATAAATATGGAGGCAAAACTATTGTAATAGCAAGGTTTGTTCCTATAGTTCGTACTTTTGCACCTTTTGTAGCTGGTATAGGTTCTATGAAGTATAAAGAATTTATATCTTATAATGCCTTAGGGGGAATACTTTGGGTATTTTTAATATCTATTTTAGGATATTTTTTTGGTAATATACCTGTTGTAGCAAAAAACTTTTCTATAGTTATAATAGGAATAATAATAGTATCAATTCTTCCAGCTTTAATTGGAGTACTTAAAGGAAAGAAATCTTCTAGTGAAAGTATAGAATAATTATTTAAATTAGCACAAGTGTCTTATTATAAATACCACACTTGTGCTATATTAATATAAGATATATCTTATGCTATAATAATTGTTTAATATGTCTAAATGATATATAATTTCATTATATGATATGTATTGATTTATTAAGGTTTATATGAATTTATATGAATTTTTTAGACAATAATACATAATAGTTATAATTGAAAGGAGAATTTATATGAAAAATCCAATAGTAACAATTGAAATGGAAAATGGGGGAGTTATAAAAGCTGAATTATATCCAGAAATAGCTCCAAATACAGTTGATAATTTTATACATTTAATAAACATGGGATTCTATGATGATTTAATATTTCATAGAGTAATTCCAGGATTTATGATTCAAGGAGGATGTCCAGAAGGCACAGGAATGGGTGGCCCTGGATATTCAATAAAGGGAGAATTCTCAAGAAATGGATTTAAAAATGATTTAAAACATACAAAAGGTGTTTTATCAATGGCTAGAGCAATGCATCCAGATTCAGCAGGAAGTCAATTCTTTATAATGGTTGCAGACGCACCACATTTAGATGGACAATATGCTTCTTTTGGTAAGGTAATTGAAGGTATGGACGTTGCAGATAAAATAGTTAAAGAGCCAAGAGATCGTGCTGATAGACCATATGAAGATCAAAGAATTAAAAAGGTTACTGTAGATTTAGGTGATTATTCTGCAAAAGAACCAAAAATATTAGAAGATTAAGAGGTGGTCTAAGATGAGTAATAAATCATTATTAGTACATGGATTATCAAAAGATGAAATAAATTCATTAAGATTATTATCAAAGGTTATAGAAATAACACCAGAAATGGTAGAATTAAAAATTAAAGAAATAGCTGATGGTAAAAATGTTTCTGATGTTGAAGGAATTATTGAAATGCCAAATGAAAAGGCAATATTGTTTAATGGTTTTTCAGATAAAGAAGTTCAAGTTCTAGTAAAGAAAATAAGAAGTGCTGTAAAAGGTGGCGTTCTTGCAGTTGTAACACCAATATCATGTAATTGGTCATTTAAGTATTTACTTACTCATCTTCTAGAAGAAAGAGAATGGTATAAGAAACAACAAAAAGGAGAGTAGTAGGTTTTGAGTAGAGTTGGAGATAGAATAAAGGAAGCTAGACTTAAAGCTAATATGCCTCAAAAAGCATTAGCTAAAAAGCTTGGAGTTTCTGAAAAGTATATAAATGAAGTTGAACTTGGAAGAAAAATTGCACAAGAAAGTTTTATTAATAAAGTTTCAAAAGTTTTAAATGCTGATTTAAATGATATTAGTATGGTAGCTACAGATGAAGATTTAATGGAAGAAAAGAAATCTTTTAGAGAAGTTAATTCTACTTCTAAGAGAAATAATAAATCTAATGAAGTTTGGGAAAATGCATTTTCTTCAGTGTTAAGAAATGTTCCTATATATGATTACAGTTTAAAAAATATAAAGGGACATAAGGAATTACCTATTCATTCTAATAAAATAGAAGGATATAACCAAGATAAGGTTTTATATATTGAGGTTTCTGATGATGAAATGAGTGGATTTAGAATGTTAAAGGGAGATTTAGTATTTGGTCACTTAGTTACAGAACTTAATCAAAATGGATTTTATTTAGTAGAATATAAGGGAGAAACTAAAATAAGAGAAATTAGAAGATTAGATAACTCAAAAGCCTTACTTATGAATAACAGAGGAAGTCTTATGACTGAAACTGTTGAAGTTAGAAACATTAAAGTAATAGCAAAATTAGATAGAATAGAAATTAAACTTTAATTTAAGTCTATATTTTTATTAAGTGTTGATTTTAGAGTAGCAAAGTTCTATCTGAAATAAACACTAGTTTAAAATATAACATAAGTTAAAAGTTTATATTTAGTATAAAAGGAGCCATAGGTAACTTGGCTCTTTTTTTGTGCCTTAAAATAAATAATTAGTTTATCAAAAAAATATCTCATTTCATACAATAGTTATAGTATAGAAATAAATTAGAGGTGAATTAAATTTGAAAAATAAGTTGGATACTTATTTGAAACTATATAGAACTTTAACAAAAGATACTTTAAATAAATTGAATTTTTTTAAGGGAGAAATGGTTGATGGACAAAATTTCATAGAGGTTGTAACAATAAGTGGGGATAATGTGGATAACATTGCACAAATTGTTGATAACTTGGGAGGGTATTATGAAAATTTAGGGTATGGATATGGAATAGTAAAGATATCTGTGGATAAACTTTCTGAATTGGAAAGAGTAGAAACAATACAATATATTGAATTACCAAAGTCATTATATATTTCAGATGCAAGTAGTAATAGAGCAGCTTGTGTTCAAACTGCACAAAGTAGTTATGATGTAAATGGAAGTGGAGTTTTAGTAGGATTTATCGATACAGGAATAGATTATTTACACAGAGCTTTTAGAAATGATGATGGCACTACAAGAATTGAATATATTTATGATTTAAGTTTAGGAGGAACTGTATATAATAAAGAACAAATAAATAATGCCATAAAAAATGAAAATCCTTATAGCATAGTTCCATCAAATGATTTAATTGAACATGGAACTCATGTTGCAGGGATAGCTTGTGCAGGAGGGAAAATACCTATTTCAAATTATGGGGTAGCACCAAAATCTTCAATTATAATGGTAAAAGCAAATAGAGGAAGGTTTGCTCTTAGTACTCAAATAATGAGAGGACTTAAATTTTTAGTTGATAAGAGTAAAGAACTTAAAATGCCATTGGTTGTAAACATTAGTTTAAGTACTAATGATGGAGCTCATAATGGAACCTCTCTTTTAGAAAAATATATAAGTACAGTATGTGATTTAGAAAGAATAACTGTTATTGTAGCAGCAGGTAATGAAGGTGATGCTTCACATCATGTAGGCGGAACTCTTAGAGATGAACAAAGTATATCAATAAATATTGCAGATGATGAACCTTCTGTTGAACTTGCCTTTTATCATGATATTTTATCAGAAGTAAGTGTGCAAGTTACAAATCCAACGGGAAAGATAAGTGGAGAAATAAAAATAAAAGAAGGATTTAATGAATTAAATTTAGATGGAGATAGAATAATATTTTATATGTCAGGGCCTAAACCTTTTGATTTGCTAGGAGAAGTTATAATAGGTTTTATAGCAGGAGGTACTTATTTAGTTTCCGGTGAATGGAAAATAAAAATAAATTCATTAAACAATTATAGAGGAAATTACAATTTATGGATGCCTGTAACAGAGGGTTTAAATAAAGATACAAAATTTTTAAGGCCAACTCTTTTTAATACATTAGGAATACCTGCAACTGTAAATAATGTTATATCTGTTGGAAGCTATAATTATATAACTAATACAATATCAACTTTTAGTGGAAGAGGTAAAATTGGAGACGAAAGCAACATTAAGCCAGATTTAATTGCACCAGGAGAAGGTATAATCGCTCCAGTTCCTTATAATAGTTTTGATGCTAAAACTGGAACATCTATGGCAACTCCTCATGTAACGGGAATAGTTGCATTGTTTATGGAGTGGGGAATAGTAAAAGGAAACGATAAATTCTTATATGGTGAAAGGCTTAAAAGTTATCTTATACAAGGTGCTAAAAGGGATAGACCGAGTGTAATTTATCCAAATGCATTGTGGGGATATGGAACTGTATGTGCTTATAATTCCTTTGAAATATTGAGAAGCAATCTTAATCTACCTAGTAAAGATAGACAGCTTATGAATATTAGAAAAATAATTGAATATTCAGGAGATATAAAGGCTGGCTTAGAAAATTATCCTAATGTTGAGTTAATAATTTTAGATGAAAATTTTGCTGTTATAAATGCTCCAGAAAATGAAATAGATAAAATAATAGAGGATGTACCTCAAATTGTATTTGAAGAAGCATCTCCAGTATATACATTAAATGAAATTTCACCAGTAGATGCATCTGGAGCTCCACTTTTTCATGATAATCCATACCTTTCTCTAAATGGAAGAGGAGTGTTAGTTGGACTTATAGATACAGGGATAGATTATATGAATGAAGAATTTAGGAGAGAAGATGATACAACAAGAATAATGTCAATTTGGGATCAAACTATTGGGGATATAGATGAATCTGCTGTATTTAAATATGGTAGAGTATTTTCAGAAAGTCAAATAAATAATGCAATAAATACTTCATTATCAGGAGGCGATCCATATTCTGTAGTTAATAGTAGAGATGAAATAGGTCATGGAACCATGATTGCTGGATTAATTGGAGGAAGAGGGAGAGATCCTAAATTTTTAGGAGCTGCTCCAGATTGTGATTTTGTTGTAGTTAAGTTAAAAGAAGCATCTGAAAGATATTTAAGAAATTTTGGAATAACAACTCCTGGTACTGGAAGATATGCAAATGTAGATATTGTATTGGCTATTAGATATATATTAAATGAAGCAAAAAGATTAAATAGGCCATTAGTATTATATATACCTCTTGGTACAAATGTTGGAGCTCATGATGGAAGTTCTGTGGTAGAAAGATTTATAGATGATGTATCAAAGAGAAGGGGATTAGTTGTAGTTGCTTGCACAGGCAATGAAGGAGATTCAGATACTCATACAACAGGAATTCTTTCTCAAAATGGTGATACAAAAACTATAGAACTTAAAGTTTCTAACACTCAAACTAATTTATTTTTTGAAATATGGTGTAGAAGACCTGATAAAGTTTCTTTATCTATAGTTTCTCCTTCTGGAGAAATAATAGATAGAATACCAGCTAAATTAAAACAAGCTGAAGAGATTAAATTTGTTTTTGAAGGGACAAGGATGTTTATAGAATATTTTATCCCAGAGGAAATAACAGGAGATGAATTAATAAGAATAAAAGCAGAAAATTTAAAAGAAGGTATATGGCAATTTAATCTTATAGGAGATTATATAGTTGATGGAAGATATGATGCATGGATTCCTCAAAGAGAATTATTACAAGGAGACACTAAATTTTTAAATTCAAATCAATATACAACATTAATGTTACCAGCAACAGCAGAGAGGGCAATAGTTGCAGCTTATTATAATCAAAATAATAATGCAACTGTAGGTAAGTCTGGAAGAGGACTTACTAGGGATAATAGAATAAAACCAAATGTTGCAGCTGGAGGTATTAATACAGTTGTAATGACTCCAGGGGGAGGTAGTAGAGTAGCTTCAGGTGCATCTGTTGCTGGAGCTGTTTTGGCGGGATGTTGTGCCTTACTTCTTCAATGGGGAATTATAGATAATAATGATCCAACTATGTATTCTGTAAAAATGAAAACTTATATAATTAGAGGAGCAGAAAAGCGAGAAGGAGATGTATATCCAAATAGAGAATGGGGATATGGAATATTAAGTATGCAAGGAATATTTAATAATATAAGAGCAAGGGGAGCTGACTATAGGTATGATGAGTTTTATAGAAATAATTTATTTGTAAGAAAGCCTATTAAATAATTTCACCAATAAAGCAATGCAAGCATAAATTATTTATAAAAGAAATAATAAGGAGTTTTTGATGGCTGAAAAAGGAAAATTAAAAATTCAATGTTTTAATGGAGATGATTATATTCCTGTAGAAGGATGTAGGGCAATTGTAACTTCTAGAGAAGGAACTGAAAAACAAATTGAACTTAGAACAGATTCTTCTGGACTTACAGAAACTATAGAATTAGATGCTCCATCACTTGAAAATTCACAACAACCTAGCGATAAATTACCTTATAGTTTATGTGATATTAGAATAGAAAGGGAGGGATTTCAACCTTTTGTTGTTAATGGGTGTCAAATATTTCCTGTAGAGACTGCGTATCAAAAGTGCAATTTAGTAGAATCTAATCAAACAAGAAATAGTAGAGCTGAAATTATAAATATACAACCAAATAGATTGGTTGGAGACTTCCCAAGAAAAATACCAGAAGAAGTTGATAAACCTTTGCCACTACCTTCTAGTGGGGTAGTATTGCCAAAACCTGTAGTTCCAGAATATATTGTAGTTCATGAAGGTGGACCAAATTCTCCAGGACAAAATCATAGGGTTTTATATAAAGATTATATTAAAAATGTTGCTTCAAGTGAAATATTTTCTACTTGGTCATACAATACAATAGCAGCTAATGTTTTTTGTATAATATCATTTACTTTAAATAGAATTTATACAGAATGGTATAGGTCAAAGGGTAAAAACTTCGATATTACTAATTCAACTGCTTATGATCATGCATTTAGTTTTGGAAGAAATATATATGAAAATATAAGTAATATTGTTGATGAAGTATTTTCAACCTATGTAAGAAGAATAGGAAGGAAACAGCCACTTTTAACTCAATATTGTGATGGGAAAAATGTTATATGTCCTGAATGGCTTAGTCAATGGGGCAGTAAATTCCTTGGAGATGAAGGAAGAGCACCGTTTGATATATTAACATACTACTATGGAAACAATATTGAACTTACAACAGCTGAAATTGTAAAAGGTAGTCCTAAATCTTATCCAGGGTATGACTTGACAAGAGGATCAAGGGGAGAACCTGTAAGAATAACACAAGAGTATTTAAATAGGATTGCTAGAAATTACCCATTAATACCTAAAGTTGCTGTTGATGGAATATATGGAGCAAGGACAGCAGAGCAGGTTAAGGTATTTCAAGGAATATTTGGATTACCAAAAACAGGAGTGGTAGATTATAAAACTTGGTATAAAATCTCAGAAATATATGTTGGGGTAACTAAAATAGCAGAGCTTAATTAATAAAACTCATATTAAAAACTTAGACTATATCAAAGTAAGTATTAACTACTTATGATATAGTCTATTTTATTAATTATTTAATTCTGTCTTATGTTTAAAGTAAAATATTAAGCATTGAGATATAAATATTAAACTTAACATTCCAAATAGTGGATATAAAGTTGAAATTAAATTTCCAAAACCTATTTGAGATATAGGAAATGCTATTAAGATAATTAATAATGTTCCTTTTTTAAAATTAATATTAAAAGTTTTTTCTAGTGTTTTACTTATTGAATATACATCTGAAACTTCTGTTGAGAACATTTCTAGCAGTATAACCATTAATAGAAGTGCTTGAATTATTGTTGAAAATCTTTTTGCTACAAATAATAATGGTATTTCAAATTCATAAATATAAGGTTGATTTATTATAAGTAATAAATTTATCAATAAGCAAAGTATAGTAAGCCCTATTGCCCCAAAGGAAATTCCAAGAGACATAGTTTTTGTTTTTTTAACACTTGTACTTAAAGGAACTAAAACTCCTGAGCAACATAATATATTATACCCTGCGTAAAGAATTGTTGATGTAGCAAGACCGCTTTCTTTTCTAGCCTGAAAACTTAATATATTTTCAAGTGTTACAGCATCAGCACAAAGAACAAAATATAATATTGTTATTGTTGATATTGTAATTATTAATGTTGGGACTATAAAAGAATTGACTTCTATTAATCCATCTGTACCTCTAAATAAAAAGAAAACTGCTATCGCCATCATAATTAAAGTTCCAACTATTTTTGGAATATCGAAAAATTGATTAATTAATGCACCACTACCAGCTAATATAATTGAAGCACTAGATATTAAATAAATTGTTGTTATTCCTCCAGTAATTTTACCTAAGAAGTTTGGACTTATTTTATAAATAACATCTCCATAAGATTCTAAGTTGTATTTTATACTTATTTTTGAAATTATTGTTCCCATAATTATATAGAATAAGCCACAACTAAGTATTCCTATAAAGCTATATATACCAAAGGAAGTGAAGAATTGTGTTATTTCTTTTCCAGAAGCAAGACCAGCACCTACAACAGTTCCTATAAAAACAACTGCAATTTGAAATATTTTAATCCATTCTTTTTTCAAATGATACCTCCTTACAAATGCTTTCTATAAAAATATATAAATTATACTTAAGATTTATTCTATTTATAAGTGAATAAGGTAAATTTTCTAAGGAAAACTAAAAAGAGAAGAAATCTAAAGAGGAGTGATTTTTTGAAAAAGAGAAATATACTTTTAATTTTTATAATATTTATATTGTGTTTTATAGGATGCAGAAAGGTACCAAATAATAATAGTAATTCAAATAATTTTAATAGTAGGATAGCAACACAAAGAGCAACTCAGTATATGGAGAGACTTAAAAGAAATGATATTGAAGGAGCAAATAAAATATCAACAAAAGAACTTGCAACAAGTAATAAGATAAAAGATATAAATAATATGCCAATTGTATCATTTTCATCAGGTAATGTAGTAGAAACAGGTAACAGTGCATATGTAACATTTTATTGTTCAAGAGCAAAGGGAGAAGTTTCAGATGCAAGTCTAGATATGATTACACTAAAAATAGCCAAAGAAGATAATGAATATAAGGTTTCAGATATGAAAAGTGAAACTATTAAACAATTATATCATAAAGGATCAGAGCTTAGAGTTACAAATAAAGATATGGGAAATAGTGAACTAGTACTTAGATTAAAAGATATACCGTTAGAAATGTATCCTAAGGACCAAAAGCCAGCTATAAAGATTATTAAGATTCCTAAAGATAAATTTTCTATTTTTGGTATAAGTTACACTGGACGTAACATAGCCTTAAGTACTACAGATGGAAAGAATAGTTTCATTGGAGTTGCAGTTTTAGAGGAATCAGGTATTTCTGAAGCATCAGCAAAACCTGTAAATAATTTAATAGCTGAAAGTAATAGTAGCAATGAAGGTATTGATGAAAATACTTTAAAACAAATTTTAGAAAAACCAATTGCTAAAAAAATATTAGCCTATGATATAATACCTGATTCTAGTATTAAAAGTATGATATTTAATGAAGAAGATGGAAATCTAATAGTTCAATATACTAAAGGAAAGGGAAAAGGATTGGGAATTAAAATATATAAAAATCCTGATGGTGAATTATTAGAAATAGATTTTGAAAAAATATTTCCTATAGATAAATATAGTATAAATTACCAAGGGGCAACAAAAAATGATATAGTAATAAAAGTTGTAAGTTTAAAAGATAAAGGGAATGTATCACAAGAGTTACTAGGAAATTATAGAATAGATTTATTAGAAAAAACTCTTGAAAAAATATAATAACAAATAAATTTTCACTTATGATATTATTAAGATAAATAAGATTAATAATGGAGGAAATCATAGTGAAAGAATGGAATGGAAAAAGATATCATAGTTTAAACTATTTTCTAAGACATAAATTTAATGAGAAAGTTTTTAAAATATCATTAGATGGTGGATTCTCTTGTCCAAATAGAGATGGAACAATAAGTATTGGGGGATGTCTTTTTTGTAGTGAAAGTGGATCAGGAGATTATGCAGGTGACAGACATTTATCTATAAGCAAACAATTTTCTGATGTTAAAAAAATGATGAATAAGAAGTGGAAAGAAGGAAAATATATAGCTTATTTTCAAGCTTTTACGAATACATATGCACCAGTTGAAGAACTTAGAAGAAAATACAATGAAGCAATACAAGAAGAAGGCGTTGTTGCATTAGCCATTGCAACTAGACCAGATTGTTTAGGTGACGATGTATTAGATCTTTTAGAAGAAATAAATAAAAAAATTTATGTATGGGTAGAACTTGGACTTCAAACTGTTTCAGATGAAACTGCAAGGAAAATAAATAGAGGATATAAGTTAGAAGTATTTGAATATGCTACAAGAAGACTAAAGGAAAGAAATATTGATTTTGTAACTCATTGTATATTTGGGTTACCTGGAGAAACAAAAGAAGATATGCTTAAAACTGTAGATTATATAGCACATTCAGGCTCTAAAGGAATTAAGTTTCATCTTCTTCATTTAATGAAACATACTCCTATGGTTAAATTATATGATAGAGGTGAATTACAATTTGTATCTAAGGAAGATTATATAGATTTAATATGTAAATCTATAGCAAGGTTACCAGAAGATATGGTAGTTCATAGGTTAACTGGAGATGCACCAAGAGATTTACTTATAGGTCCAATGTGGAGTTTAAAAAAATGGGAAATATTAAATGCAATTGATAAAGCATTAATAGATAATGATATATACCAAGGAAAAGATTTTTAGGGGGATATTATGAATATAGATATTATTATTTCAGCAGATTATATAAATGAGGATTCTATAAAGGATAAGGTTGTAGTTGTTATTGATATGCTAAGGGCTACATCTGTAATAACAACAGCTTTTATAAATGGATGTAAAGAATTAATACCATATTTAACTGTTGAAGAAGCAATGGAAAAAAGTAAAGAATTTAAAGCGGGAGACTGTATATTAGGTGGGGAGAGAAAAGCTGTTAAAATAGAAGGTTTTGATTTATCAAATTCTCCATTAGAATATACAGAAGAAGTAGTTAAAGATAAAACTGTTATAATTACAACAACAAATGGAACTAGAAGTTTAACAAAGTGTAAAAGTGCAAAGAGAGTTTTTGTTGGTGCTATGATTAATGGTAAGGCGGTAGCAGAAAAGTTAGTAGAAATTGGAGAAGATGTTGTTATAGTTAATGCAGGAACTAATGGACAGTTTTCAATGGATGACTTTATATGTGCAGGATATATGATAAATGAAATGCTTAAAATAAGTAATAAATTAGAGCTAACAGATATAGCTAAAACTGCAAATTATATATATGAAAATAATAAAGGCATAGATAGTTTTATAAATAGTGCAAGACATTATGGAGTAATGAAAGAACTAGGTTTAATGAATGATGTTAAATATGCAATGAAAAAAGAAATTACAAATATTGTTCCAGAATATAAGAATGGTCATATTGTTAAATAAGTTTATATAAAAAAAGCTACCAAATTATTGGTAGCTTTTTTTATATAATTTTTAGTAGTTTTCTGTAAATAATTCGAAGTATGATTGTGGGTGTAAGCAAGCTGGACACTTAATAGGAGCTTCAGCGCCTTCAAATATGAATCCACAGTTTCCACATTTCCATAAAGTGTTTTTAGATTCTCTCTTAAATACAATTCCTTCTTCGATATTTGCAGCTAATTTTCTATATCTCATTTCATGAGCTATTTCAGCTTTAGCTATCATTCTAAATGCAGCAGCTATTTCAGGGAATCCTTCTTTTTCAGCTACATCTGCAAATGTTGGATAAAGGTTTGAATTTTCATCATGCTCACCTTCAGCTGCATATATTAAATTTGTTTTAGTATCAGTAGGTAATTCTACTGGATATCCTGCATTTATTTCTATTGCCTCTCCTTGGAAATCATCTTTTAAGAATTTATAAAATCTCTTAGCATGTTCCTTTTCATTTTCAGCAGTTTCCATAAATATGTTTGAAATTTGTACAAATCCTTCTTTTCTTGCAGCACTAGCAAAGTAAGTATATCTTGTTCTTGCTTGGCATTCTCCTGCAAAAGACTTCATTAAATTTTCAGCTGTTTTTGTTCCTTTTAAACTCTTCATAACTAATCCTCCCCATTCTTTGTAAAATTAAATGTTAGTGGATAATTAATATTTACAAATCTTATAAGTTAATTATAATAGTATGAATTGAAACATTCAACAGCATTAAATGATAATACTGTATATTAAATTATAAGTTTTTGTTAATAATATATAGTTTAAATTAAATATATTAAAATTTAAGATGTATTTTAAAATAAAACTGATTTTTATTAGACAGTTATTAAAATAGTAAATTTTAATATGTATGGAAGCTAACATTGTTAATAAAATAATTAAGATGATAATAGAAACTTTTTGAGTTATAATTATAAAAAATGTTTTTTTAGACCATATTATAAGTTTAAAAGTTAGTTACTAAAGAATAGATTTTTCTAGGAGGAAATTATGAGTTTATTTTTAAATGAAGAAGCAAATAGATGTTTATTATGTAAAAAACCAAGGTGTAAAGAATTTTGTCCAATAAGTACTCCTATTCCAGAAATTATAGAATTATATAGACAAGAAAAGTTTGAGGAAGCAGGTAAGATACTATTTGAAAACAATCCTCTTTCAGCAGTATGTGCTATAGTATGCCCTCATGAAGAACAATGTGAAGGACATTGCATTAGAGGAATAAAGGGAGAACCAATACATTTTTATGAGATTGAAGAGGAACTTTCATTAAAGTACTTAAATGATATAAAGTTTAATAAAGTTAAAGCTGATAAAGATAGAATTGGTATTATAGGTGGAGGTCCTGCTGGAATAACAATTGCTTTTATTTTAGCAAAAAGAGGATTTAAAGTTACTATATTTGAGGCTCATGAAAAAATAGGTGGAGTATTAAGATACGGAATACCAGAATATAGATTACCAAAATCAATAGTTGATAATATTTCAATAAAACTTGAAGAACTTGGCGTTAAAATAAGACCTAATATAATGATAGGACAAGTTATAACTATAGATAGATTATTTGAAGATGGATATAAAGCTTTATTTATAGGTACTGGAGTATGGAATGCTAAAAAGTTAAATATAAGAGGTGAAACTTTAGGAAATGTTCATTATGCTATAGATTATTTAAAAGCTCCAGATGTATATAATTTAGGAGATAGAGTTTGTGTTATTGGTGCTGGAAATGTTGCTATGGATGCAGCAAGAACTGCTAAAAGAAATGGAGCAAAGGAAGTTTATGTAGTTTATAGAAAAGACTTTAATCAAATGACAGCAACTAATAAAGAAATAGAAGAAGCTAAAGAAGATGGTGTAGAATTTAAATTGTTTAGAGCACCAGTTGAAATATTAGAGGATGGAATTAAGGTTGTTAAAACTGAAAATATAGAGATAGATGGAAAAATTAAAACAAGAACATTAGATGGAGAAGAAGAACTGATTAATTGTGACTCAACAATAATAGCTATAAGTCAAGAGCCAAGAAGTGTTATTGTATCAAGTACTACGAAATTAGAAACAAATAAGTATGGACTTGTTATAACAGATGAAGAAGGCCATACAACAAGAGATGGTGTATTTGCATCTGGAGATGTTGTTACAGGAGCAAAAACAGTTGTTCAAGCAGTTGCCCATGCAAAAAATGTTGCAGATGCAATGGAAGAGTATTGCAAAAATAACTAAAGAATTTAATTGTCATATACTAAAAATATGAAATTAAAAATGAGCCTTATATATTAAAAGTTTATCTAAGATATTAATATAATATTTTAAGATGACCTCAATATATTTGGCTCATTTTTTTATTTATTATTGTTTATAGGATTTTTATTAGTTGAAGTCCATTGATTATTACCAGCAGTTTTTTCTTGTGTTGATGTTTTAGCGCCATTCACTTCTACTGGAGTAGAAATCCATTGATTATTAGTTGAAGTTTTTTCTTTCTTATTCATATAAAAAATTCCTCCTTTTTTATAATACTTATAGTTTTAGCATTATAAAAAATTTAATTCTAGGAATTTATTTGTATTCACCGTTGTTATATTGATCAATTAATTCTTGTATTTTAAATACGCATCTAGCACCACCGCAAGAACCAGTACTTGCTCCAGTAGCTTCTCTTACTTCTGCTATACTTTTTGCACCATTTCTTATTGCATCTTTAATTTTGGCTCTATTAATTGCCTTACATATACATACCTTAGTTAATTTATCCATTATATCTTGATTTACATTATTATTTTCCATATTTAATCCTCCTAAATTCAATTTATCTATATTTTAAACAATTCATCTAATTTAATATTCATTTTATATAAATTAATTTAATCATTGTTTTAAATAAAAATCAATACTAATTAATAAAAATTATTGGTAAAATCAATAAATATAAATACATATTATATATAATAATTTTTTTAATTAGATTTTTATTAAAAATTTTTTTGTAAAGTATAGAAATATGGTTAATTGACTTTTTTATGGGCATAATATATAATGTTTTTAATAAAGACAATGATTAGGAAAAGTAATTAATAAATTTATTTCAAGAGAGTAGTTGTTTGGTGAAAAACTATAATAAATATTAATGAAAATCACCTAGGAGTTGGTGGCCTAACGGTAAAAATTTACCTATTAAGTTAACACGTAATCTTGCGTTAAAAGATAGAGTATGTTAGTACTTGAAAAACTCAATATCAATTCAATAATAGAGGAGAAAATCTATTATTATAAAATATTTATGTTAATATTTAATTGATTATTGTAATATTACCATGGGTGGTATAGCGAGTTATTTACTTCGTCCTATAGTTAGGATGAGGTTTTTTTATTTTATAGAAAAATACTTTAATAAATATAAAGTAAGATAAGAAAGGAGAATGAACATGTACAAAAAAGTAGAACTTACAAATGGCTTTGTAGGAATGGAAAAAGAAGTTGCTGACCTTTGGAAGGCAAGAAATGTAATTAAAAAGAATTTTGACATGAATCAAGATGGTGAATATTTCACATTTTATGATGGACCTCCAACAGCAAATGGAAGACCTCACGTAGGACATATCCTTACAAGAGTAATGAAGGATATAATCCCAAGATATAAAGTTATGAGGGGATTTAAGGTTATAAGAAAAGCTGGATGGGATACTCATGGATTACCAGTTGAACTTGAAATAGAAAAGAAACTTGGAATTTCAGGTAAAGAACAAATAGAAGAGTATGGTGTTGAAAAATTCGTTAAAGAATGTAAAGAAAGTGTTTTCACATATGTAAGCATGTGGGAAAAGATGACAAACCAAATAGGATACTGGGTAGATATGGATCATCCATATGTAACATACCATAACCCATATATTGAATCAGTATGGTGGGCATTAAAACAAATGTGGGATAAGAATCTTTTATATAAAGGTCACAAAGTTATGCCATATTGTCCAAGATGTGGAACAGCTCTTTCATCTCATGAAGTATCACAAGGATACAAAGATGTTAAAGATTTAACTGCAGTAGCTAAATTTAAAGTTTCAGGAGAAGACAATAAATATATACTTGCATGGACAACAACTCCTTGGACACTACCTTCAAATGTAGCTTTATGTATAAATAAAGCATACGAATATGTTGAAGCTAAAGTAGGAGATGAAACTTATATTTTAGCTAAAGAATTAGCTCCAAAAGTTTTAGGAGAAGATTTTGAAATTGTTAAAGAATTTAAGGGTGAAGAATTACTTGGAATGAAGTATGAGCAATTATTATCATTCTATACTCCAGAAGGAAAAGCTTTTGAAGTAATTCATGGAGATTTCGTAACTCTTTCAGATGGTACAGGAATTGTTCATATAGCACCAGCTTATGGTGAAGATGATAGCTTAGTTGCTAAGAAAAATGGAATGGCATTTATAAACTTAGTTGATACTCATGGATGTTTTAAAGAAGAAGTTACTCCATGGGCAGGAAAGTTTGTAAAGAAATGTGATCAACAAATTTGTGATTACTTAGAAGCTGAAAATAAATTATTTAAAGCTGAAAAGCATACTCACTCATATCCACACTGCTGGAGATGTGACACACCACTTCTTTACTATCCAAAGGATAGCTGGTTTGTTGCAATGACAACTTTAAGAGATAAATTATTAGAAAATAATGATAAGATAAACTGGCTTCCAGATAACATTAGAACAGGTAGATTTGGTAAGTTCTTAGAAAATGTTATTGACTGGGGTATCTCAAGAGATAGATACTGGGGAACACCACTTCCAATATGGGAATGTGAATGCGGACATAGAGAATGTATTGGAAGCATAGAAGAATTAAAAGAAAAGGGAATTGATGTACCAGAAGGTATAGAATTACACAAACCATTTATAGATAAAGTTTATTTAACTTGTCCAGATTGTGGTAAGAAGATGAAGAGAACTCACGAAGTTATTGATTGTTGGTTTGATTCAGGTTCAATGCCATTTGCACAACATCATTATCCATTTGAAAACAAAGAGTTATTTGATAAAAACTTCCCAGCGCAATTTATATCAGAAGCTGTTGACCAAACAAGAGGATGGTTCTATACATTACTTGCAATTTCAACTGCAATATTTGATAGAAACCCATTTGAAAATTGTATAGTTTTAGGTCACGTTCTTGATAAGAAGGGCTTAAAGATGAGTAAGTCAAAGGGAAATGTTGTTGATCCATTTGATGTACTTGATGCACAAGGGGCTGATGCTACAAGATGGCATTTCTATACTGCAAGTGCACCATGGCTTCCAACTAGATTCTCAATTGATGATGTAGGAGAAGCTTCAAGAAAATTCTTAAGCACATTATGGAATGTATATTCATTCTATGTTTTATATGCTGAATTAGATAAATTTAATCCAACTAAATATGCTGATTTTGTATCAGATAATGTAATGGATAAATGGATAATGTCTAAATTAAACACATTAATTGAAAGAGTAGAAAATGGATTAGACAATTATGATATAACAGGTTCAGCTCTTGCAATTGAAGATTTTACAGATGAATTATCAAATTGGTATGTAAGAAGAAATAGAGCAAGATTCTGGGCATCAGAATTAACTGAGGACAAAATTGGAGCTTATGTAACTTTAAATAAAGTTCTTGTTACTTTAGCTAAAGTTTGTGCACCATTTGTTCCATTTATAACAGAAGAAATTTATCAAAACTTAGTTGTTAACTTAGATGAAAATGCACCAGAAAGTATTCATTTATGTTCATGGCCAAAAGTAGATAAAGAAGCGATAGATAAAAATTTAGAAGAGCATATGGATTTAGCTTATACAATAGTTAAGCTTGGAAGAAGTGCAAGAAATGGTGCTAATGTTAAGAACAGACAGCCTCTTTCAAAGATACTTGTATCTACAACATCACTTCCAGATTATTATGGAGATATTATAGCTAACGAGCTTAACATAAAGGAAATTGAATTTGGAGCAGATCTTTCTAAATATGTTAACTTTGAACTTAAACCAAACTTACCTGTATTAGGAAGAGCTTATGGTAAATTAATACCAGGAATAAGAAAAGAAATAGCTTCAAGAAATCAAATGGAATTAGCTCAAAAAATTCAAAATGGTGGAGTAGAAGTTATAAATGTTCAGGGAACTGAAATAGAACTTAATTCAGAAAATATTCTTGTAACAATGCAAGGCTTAGATGGATTTGCTTTTGCAGGTGAAGGAGATATTGGAGTAGTTTTAGATACTCATATAACTGAAGAATTAAGAGAAGAAGGTCATTTAAGAGAAATCATCTCAAAAATTCAAAATATGAGAAAAGAAAAAGGCTTTGAAGTTTTAGACAATATAAACCTTTATGTTGCAGGTAATGATACATTAATAGATGTTATAAAGAAATTCCAAGATACTATTAAGAAGGAAACATTAACTAAAGAAATAGTATATAATGGAGAATTTAATTATACAGAAGTAACAATTAATGGTGAAAATTTAAACATGACAGTAGAAGTTGTAAAATAATTATATAAAATTAAGAATAGAAATCTTAAAAACCTTTAAGATTTCTATTCTTTTTTATATTTCAATATATATTTACAAAAGTTTTAGGAAAACTATAATTAAAGAAGGGATTTTATTGAAATAAACCGAATATATTAGTATAATAAGTTATCAAATATGATTAGGAGTGATTAAATTATGGCTACTTCTATTAAGGATGTTGCTAGAGAGGCAGGCGTTTCAATAGCTACTGTTTCCAGGGTTTTAAATGACATAGACGTGGTAAATGAAGATACAAAAAAGAAAGTTTTAGACGCAATTAAGAAGTTAGGATATAGACCAAATATAGTAGCGAGAAGTTTAAAAACACAAAGAACAAAGACTATAGGAATATTAATACCAGACATATCAAGTCAATTCTATCCAGAGATTGTTAGAGGAGCAGAAGATGTATCTAACATATATGATTATAACATAATACTTGGAAATTCTGATTTTGATGTAGAAAAAGAAAAAGAATATTTAAGAGTATTAAAAGAAAAGATGGTTGACGGAGTTATTTATATGAGTAGTTCCCTTCAAGATGAGATTTTAGATTTAATAAATGAATTAGATTTAAAAACTGTACTTGTTGAAACTAAAGACAAAGAAGGAAAACTTCCAAGTGTAACTATAGATAATATAGAGGCTGCATATGAAGGAACAAAGTACCTATTAGACAAAGGGCTAAAAAATCTTGCATTTGTAGGAGTTAAAAAGGATGAAATAAATGCATGGAGTGATAGATACATAGGATTTGAAAAAGCTTTAAAAGACTTCAATTTATCTGTAGATGAAGAATTAATATATTTATCAGATCTTAAGGTTAAGAGCGGATATAAGGCTGCTGAAAGCTTTATAAAATCAAACAAAAAATTAGAAGGTATAATTTGTGCAACAGATGAGTTAGCAATGGGAGTTATTAACGGGTTAAGAGATAATGGAGTAAGAGTACCAGAAGATGTTAGTGTAGTAGGATTTAATAACAACTTCTTAGGAGAAGTATTCTATCCAAAACTTACAACAGTTAGTCAACCAAGCTATGATATGGGTTCTGTAGCTATGAGAATATTAATAAAACTTCTTAATAAACAAGAATTAGAGCAAGCACACTATGTTTTACCACATGGAATAGTAGAGAGAAATAGTGTAAAATAATTTAGAAATTTTAAGCTACCCTTAATTTATAAGGGTAGCTTAATTTTTTATTTATGATATTATTATATTTATAAAAATTTAAAGGAGGTTAGATAGTGAAAAAAAAATATATAGTTATTTTAATTATGATTATTGTTATTATAGCTGTAACATCAAGTACTCTTATTTTAATTAATAAAAATAAAAAAGATAAATACGATGCTATAAAATATGGTAAAGCTGAATTTGTAACTAGCATGAAGGATATAAATAAAGATTTACCAACAATAATATTATTTAAAAGTGCTATGGTTAAAAAGAGTTTTTATGCAGAAAGAAATTTAAAATTTTTGCATGATGATTATGGTAATCAATTTAATATAGTCCATGCTAATTCAGATAGTTTAGATAATCAAGAGGCAATAGATCTTGCTAAAAAATATGATGTAGTTGGGGTTCCTACATTAGTTGCATTAGATAGGAATGGAAAACTAATTGAAAAGAAAGAAGATGTATTTTCAAAAGAGGGAATAGAAAAAATTTTGAAGGATATGGGAGTTAACTTTAATGAAAAACAATAAGAAAGGGGAATGTATATGGATAAACAAAAGAGGCTTGGAGAAGAAAAAATAACAAAGTTATTATTAACTTTTTCAATACCTGCTATTGTAGGTATGATGGTAAATACTCTGTATAACATAATTGATAGAATGTATATAGGACATATACCAGGAAGTGGACAATTAGCCATAACAGGTGTTGGTATAACAATGCCTATAATGACAATAATATTAGCATTTGGTATGCTAGTTGGAATTGGAACAGCAGCTAGAGTTTCTATAAAACTTGGACAACATGACAAAAAATCAGCAGAAAAACATTTAGGTAATGCATTTACATTAATAATTATAATAAGTTTAATTATAACTATATTTGGACTTATATTTTTAGATCCTATATTATCAATTTTTGGAGCTAGTATAAATACAGAAATATATGCAAGGCAATATATGCAAATTATATTTATAGGAACAATTGTTAATATGTTAAGCTTTGGATTAAATCATTCAATAAGAAGTGATGGAAGTCCTAAGATTGCTATGTTATCTATGCTTATTGGAGCAATAACTAATATAGTATTAGATCCAATATTTATATTTGTTTTAGGAATGGGAGTTAGGGGAGCAGCCATTGCAACAGTAATATCTCAAGTATTAACAACTATATGGATACTTCAATACTTTACAAAAGGAAAGAGTATTATTAAACTTAGAAAAGAAAACTTATTTTTAGAGAGAGTTACAGTTCTTAGTATATTTTCAATAGGAATGAGCCCTTGTAGTATGCAAATAGCAGCAAGTATAGTTCAAGTTCTTGCAAATAACTCTTTAAAAGAATATGGAGGCGACCTTGCAATTGGAGCTATGACTATAATCTCAAGTATTTCTATGATATTTTTAATGCCTATTTTTGGATTAAACCAAGGTTCTCAACCTATAATTGGATATAATTATGGAGCTAAGAAATATCATAGAGTAAAAGAAACGGTTAAATATGGATCTATAATAGCTACAATGATAGTTGTTTTAGGCTGGATTGTTGTACAATTTGCACCAGATATATTAATTAAAATATTTAATAAGGATCCAGAGCTTGTAAAGATTGCTACAAATGGTATTAGAATATATTTATTTATGTTACCTGTTATAGGATTCCAAGTAATAAGTTCAAATTACTTTCAATCAATAGGTAAAGCAAAGATATCAATGTTTTTAAGTTTATTAAGACAAGTTATTCTTTTAATACCATGTCTTTTAATATTACCAAATATTTTTGAACTAAATGGAATATGGCTTTCAGGACCAATAAGTGATGGAATATCATCATTAATCACAGGTATTCTCTTCTATAATTCTGTTAAGAAATTAAAAGAAGTTAAAGAAGATGAATTAGAACAAGTGGAAGCATATTAGAAAATTTATTTTAGACTGCCTTAAGTTATTGGGCAGTCTATATTTTTTATTATAAGTTTTCATAGATATAACTTATTTATTATATTTAGTGAAGCTTATAAGTTTTATAGTAGAGTGATTTTAAGTAAGTATAGCAATATTTTTAATATTTGTAACAATGGTTACTACTTAAATTATAAGGGTAATATATAATATAAATATAGAATTAGCATATGTGAGTTAAATTATGGAGGAGAAATTATGAGTGAAATAATGGGTAAAATGCCTGCTATGGTAAGTGGAACTAACTATGGTAATCTTCAAAAAGTAAGAGATGGCAAAAGAACTTTTGGTATAACACCTCATATTCCAGGAGGTTTTATTACAATAGATACACTAGAAAAGATAACTAAAGTAGCTAAAAAATATAATGGAGTAATTAAAATTACATCAGGACAAAGGTTATTAATAACTAATTTACAAGGAGAAGATTTACCTAAGATATGGGAAGAACTTGATATGGAACCTGGAGTTAAGGCACAAAATTCTGTAAAGAATGTTGAAATGTGTCCAGCTGGATATTGCAAAAGGTCAAAGTTTAATACAATTGGTACAGGTATGAAACTTTTAAATAAATATAAATACATGGAAATGCCTTGTAGAACAAAAATTGGAGTTTCAGGTTGTAGAAATGCTTGCGGTGGAGTTTATTCAAAGGATGTTGGAGTTATTGCTGATAAAACAGGATTTTTAGTTACAGCAGGAGGTTCTGCTGGTTATAATCCTAGAATTGCAGATATAATTATTCAAGATGTAGATGAAAAAGAAGCTTTAAATATTGTAGATAAAATATTTGAAGTTTACAAGTCAGAGGGAATGGCAGGAGAAAAACTTGGAGATTATATAGATAGAATAGGAATAAAAGAATTTAAAGATAAAGTATTATAAAAAAGAATTTAAATATACAATATAAAAAGGAGCCATCAATAAGAAATTTTAAAATTTCTTATTGATGGCTCTTTTATTCATATTATCATTAAATTTTATAATATACCTTCATTTTTTAAGATATCTTCTAATTTTTGAAGTTTATCACTTAAAGATATAAATCTTTGTTTTATATCATCTTTTGATAAGTCATCATTATCAATACTTTGTTCTAAATCTTCTACAGTTTTTAATGCGTCTTCAATGTCTTGTTGGGCTAATTTAAGATTTTCTTCTTTCATGTAAGCTTCTCCTTTAATATATTGAGTTTATTAATGTATATATTAATTATCCTATCACTACTAAAACGCTAGTGCAAGGCATATATTTAAATGTTAACAGTACTTATTTTATGGAGGATAAGATGATTAATTATATTTGGTTTTTAATAATATTTTTTGGAATAGTATTTGCATTGTTTACTGGAAATGCAGATAAAATAACAGAAGCTATAGTAAGTGGTAGTTATGGAACAGTTAATTTTATTATTGAACTTACAGGTATATTATGTTTTTGGTGTGGCGTTATGAAAATCGCTGAAAAAAGTGGACTTACATCTCATATTGCAAAATTACTAAGACCATTTCTAAAAAAACTTTTTAAAAGTGCAGCGAAGGATGAGAAGGCACTTGGGGCTATAGTAATGAATTTAACTGCGAATATGATGGGACTTTCAAATGCAGCAACTCCTTTTGGAATAAAGGCAATGGAAGAAATGGATAGGTTAAATAATGGAAGTAGTGTAGCTTCTAATGATATGGCTTTATTTCTTGTTATGAATGCAGCTTGCATACAATTAGTTCCTACAACTGTTATTTCAATAAGAGCAGCAGCTGGTTCTGTAAACCCAGGGGTAATAATAATTCCTGCGATAATTTCAACTGGTGTTGCAGCAGTTGTTGGAATAGTTTGTTGTAAAATATTACAAAGGTATTTTTAGGAGGAATAAATATGTTTAGTTATATTACAAAAAGTATTATTCCTGTTATTGTAGTTGTAATATTAATTTATGGAATGATAAAGGGTAGAAAAGTATATGAGTGGTTTATAGAAGGGGTAAAGGATGGATTAGGAGTTTGTTTTAGAATATTTCCGTGTCTATTAGCTATGCTAGTAGCAGTACAAATATTTAAAAATGCAAATCTTTTAGATTTAGTAAACAAATTAGTTGCACCATTTTCAGGAGCAATAGGACTGCCGGAGGAGATAGTTCCATTAGTTTTAATAAAGCCTATATCAGGAAGTGGTGCTGTTGGAATGTTTACTGAAATAATTAAAACATATGGAGCAGATACATTTATAGGGCTTTTAGCATCAGTTATTATGGGAACAACAGAAACAATATTTTATACTATAACAGTTTATTTTGGAGCAGCAAAAATAAAAAAGATAAGACATACTTTATGGGCAGCTATAATTGCAGATATAACAGCTATAATAGTTGCAATTATTGTAGTCAACTGGATGTTAATATAATATTATTCAATTTAATGTTTCAATTGAAATACATTAGAATTTTTAAGTTTTTGAGGAAATATATATTTTATAGATTTTAGATAAAGAATACTGTTTGGGAAAATTTTATATAAGTAGTATAATTATACTTAAAGTAATATAAAAAAACATGCAAATTATTATAATTGCATGTTTTTAGTATATTTATTTGAATTTAAATCTATCAACAATTAAAGCAATTGCATTATCACCAGATACATTACAAGCAGTTCCAAAGCTATCTTGAGTTATATATAAAGCTATCATTAAAGCAAGTTGAGCTTCACTAAAACCAAGATTTGCTTGTAAAACTCCAAGGGCAGCCATAACTGCTCCACCAGGAACTCCAGGAGCTGCAATCATAGTTACACCAAGCATTGCAATAAAGCCAGCAAATTGAGGGAATGTAAAAGACATTCCATTTAGTAGCATAACTGCAATAGAACAACAAGTAAGAGTTATTGTACTACCTGATAAATGAATTGTTGCACATAATGGGACTACAAATTCACGAACTCCTTTTGAAACTCCATTTTTTTCTGCAACATTAAGATTTACTGGAATAGTTGCAGCGGAAGATTGAGTTCCAAGTGCTGTTAAATATCCAGCTACTTGATTTTTAAGAAGAACAAATAAGTTTTTCTTGCTAGCAGATGCTGCTAAAGTAAATTGTAATAAGATTATACAGAAATGAAGTAATAATATTATTAAGAAAACTTTCCAAAATACAGAAAATATACTTTGAACTTCTCCTGTATAAGTCATATTTGCAAATATACCTAAAATATGTAGTGGAATTAAAGGTATTATAATAACTTTTATAACCTTTTGAACTATTTCTTGAAATTCAAAAGCTATATTATAAAGAGTACGTCCTTTTATTGCAGATATACCAAGGCCTAATAAGAAAGCTAAAATTAAAGCTGTCATTACTGGCATTAAAGGTGGCATCTCAACAATAAATAGTGGAGATAATAATTTTTTTTCAGGATTATCTGCACTAAATGATATTGCTTTTGTAATAAACATAGGAAATATTTTTGATGATACAAAATAAGCAAAAAAACCTGCAATAAGTGTTGATCCATAAGATAGTAATGTTGTAAGACCAAGCATCTTACCAGCAGAACCTCCAAGATCAGCAATACCGCAAATTACAAAACCTAATATTATAAGTGGTATTACAAATCCAAGGAAGTTACCAAATATTGAATTAAATGTTGCAAGGATTCTAATAAATCCTTCTGGCATAAAGTTTCCAATTATTACTCCTAATATAATTGCGATTATTAATTTAGGAATTAAACCTAATTTTTTCATATGTATTCCTCCTGTGGACAAGTGTATTTTATATGATATTATAAGAATGTGACATAAAAGTCAATTATTTATTGTAAAATATAATTATAAAGAGGAAATAAGTATAAAAAGAAGAATAACAATAATTATATGCAGATTAATAGATAATATGCTTGCAAATAAAAATAATAAGGGAAAATTAAATTTTAACGAAAAACAAATTGTGGGATTTGTTTTTAATTTGTGGGAGAGGTTTTAATATGACTGAAGAAAAATTTTATATAGTTAATGAATCGGTATTACCTACAGTGTTTTATAAAGTTATAGAGGTTAAAGAACTATTAAACACAGGAAAAGTAAAAGATATATCAGAAGGAGTAAAAAAAGTTGGAATAAGTAGGAGCACTTATTACAAATATAAAGATTCTGTTTTTTTTATGGCAGAGGGAGTTAATAGTAAGAAGATAACTATTGTACTTTTATTAGCTCATAAATCTGGAGTTTTATCAAAAGTATTAGATTTTATAGCAACAAGACAATTAAATATATTAACAATAAATCAAGATATACCAATAAATATGACAGCTAACGTAACTATAACATTAGATGTTTCTAAAATTAAGGGGGATGTTAAAAACTTCTTATATAAAATAAGTGAAATAGAAGATGTTATAAAGGTTAGAGTTTTAACTGTTGAATAAAATTTTGGAGGGATTAGTATGAAAAACGATGTATTTAAGTTAAACAGAGAAAGATTAGCTGAGAAGTTAGAAGATAACTCTTTGCTTATTCTTTTTGCTGGAAAAGCACCAAAGAAAACAGCAGATGAACAATATCAATTTACACCAAACAGAAATTTTTATTATGTAACAGGTATAGATGAGGAAGATCATATATTTGTTATGGGAAAATTTGATGGAAAAGTAATAGAAAAAATGTTTATAAAAGAAATTGATCTTGAAATGGAAAAATGGTATGGAAAGACAATAAGAAAAGAAGAAGTTTTTGAAGTAAGTAAAATAGAAGATGTTCAATACTTAGGAGATTTAAAGCCATTCTTAAATAAGATATTAAATGAAAAGGTAGAAATGAATATTTATTTAGATTTAGAAAGAGATGCATTTGAAAGCCTTCCTTCTGTAAGTAGTTCATTTTGTAAAAAACTTAGAAATAAATATCCTCAAGTTACAATAAAGAATGTATTTCAATTATTTGCTCCTTTAAGACTTGTAAAGAGTCCTGAGGAAATAAATGAAATGCAAAAGGCTATAGATATAACAATTAAAGGTGTAGAATCACTTATGAAAAACTCTAAAGCTGGAATGAAAGAATATGAATATGAAGCATATTTTGAATTTGAATGTAAGAAAAATGGAGTAAAGGATTATGCATTTAAAACTATTGCAGCAGCAGGAAAAAATGCAACAATACTTCATTATGTTGATAATGATGCAGAAGCTAAAGATGGAGATTTAATTCTTTTTGATTTAGGTGCACAAGTTAACTATTATAATGGGGACATTTCAAGAACATTCCCTGTAAATGGTAAGTTTACTCAAAGACAAAAGGAAGTTTATGAAGCTGTACTTAGAGTAAATGAAAAAGTAATAGATGCATTAAAACCTGGAGTTAAATTCTTAGAAATTAACAAACAATCAAGAGAGTGGATTGCAGAAGAGTGTGTAAATCTTGGATTAATAGATAATTTAGAAGAAGTATCTAAATATTATTGGCATAGTATAGGTCATAGTTTAGGATTAGATACTCATGACATTGAAAATGTAGGAAGAGATACTATATTAGAACCAGGAATGGTATATACAGTAGAACCAGGAATTTATATAGGAGAAGAAGGAATTGGAGTAAGAATTGAAGATGATGTATTAATAACAGAAAATGGTAATGAAGTTCTTACTAAAGAAATGATTAAAAGTGTTAAAGAAATAGAAGATTTTATGGCGAAATGTTAATAAATTATATACAAAACATTAAAATTATATTGATAGCGATATAATTTTAATGTATAATTACATTAATTAACAAGTGAATAATTAGAAGAGGTAGAGGCGCAATATTTAAAAGTACTATTATTGAGGTAAGCACAATGAAGTAATAGGAAAGGAAATATTGCCGAAGGATGTAATCAATGCTTTAAGATTACAATCCTGGGCTTATGTAAAATATGCATAAGACTGTCACAAAAGATATTTGTGGTGAGCTATCATTCAACGGATTTTTGCACATATAGCATAGAACCTTGAGTGTTATCTCAAGGTTCTTTTTTTTACATTAAAGTAAATGATGGGCCTCTAAATATTCACAAAATTATTTAAGGGGGATTCAATCATGAAAAAAAGAAATTATTTGGTATTTTTTTTAACGTTTATCTTAATGATGAGTATGTCAACAGTTGTTTTTGCAGCAGAGGTAGATCCGGGAACTTTAAATGCAGACAAGTTTGGAATATGGACAATCATTCCACCTTTAGTTGCAATTATATTAGCATTTATAACTAAAAATGTTGTTATTTCTTTATTTATTGGAACATTAGCAGGATGTTTTATGCTTCAAATTTTAGATCATAACGCATTTATATCATTAATACAAGCATTCTTAGACTTTATTCAAAGAGTATTAAGTTCTTTAGCAGATCCATGGAATGCTGGTATTATACTTCAAGTTTTAGCAATAGGTGGAGTTATAAATTTAGTTGCAAAAATGGGAGGGGCAAAGGCTATAGCAGAAGCATTAGCTAAGAGAGCAAAAACTCCAAGAAGTGCCCAACTTGTAACTTGGTTTTTAGGAATTTTAGTATTCTTTGATGACTATGCAAATTCATTAATTGTTGGACCTATAATGAAACCTGTTGCAGACAAATTAAAGGTTTCAAGGGAAAGACTTGCTTTTATAATTGATGCAACAGCAGCACCAATTGCAGGACTTGCAATTATTTCAACATGGATTGGACTTGAAGTTGGACTTATAAATGATTCATTTACTCAAATAGGAGTTAAAGTAGATGCCTTTGGAGTATTTTTAGAAACTATTCCTTATAGGTTTTATAATATATTAATACTTGCCTTTGTTGTTATAACAACAATTATGCTTAGAGATTTTGGTCCTATGAGGAAGGCAGAAATTAGAGCGAGAAAAGGAATAAAGGATAAAAAATCAGAACTTGAAAGTATTAGTGTAAATGAAGAAATGGAAGTAAAAGAGGGGGTAAAATTAAGTATATGGAATGCAATTATTCCAATAGGTACACTTATAATTTCGGCACTTATAAGTTTTTATTATAGTGGATATTCAGCAATAATGGCTGGAAAAGATGTAGCCCTTCAAAAAATATTAACTGAAGCACCATTTTCATTTAATGCAGTGCAGCAATCCTTTAGTGCAGCAGATGCATCAACTGCTCTTTTCCAATCAGCAGTATTTGCTTCAATAGTTGCAATAGCAATGGGAGTTCTTAAAAAGATATTTACGGTGTCAGAGGCAGTAGATGCTTGGATTGATGGAATGAAGGGACTTATAATTACAGGAGTAATACTTTTACTTGCTTGGTCATTAAGTTCAGTAATAAAGGATTTAGGTACAGCAAAATATTTAGTAACATTATTATCTGGCTCAATACCACAGTTTTTACTTCCAAGTATAATATTTGTATTAGGTGCAGTAATATCCTTTGCAACAGGAACTGCCTATGGAACAATGGGAATACTTATGCCACTTGCAATACCTTTAGCTCATTCAATATCACCAGATATGGGATATATTATAGTAAGTACAAGTGCAGTACTTACAGGAGCAATATTTGGAGATCACTGTTCACCAATATCAGATACAACAATTCTTTCATCAATGGGGTCTGGTTGTGATCATATAGAACACGTAAGGACTCAAATGTGGTATGCATTATTTGTTGGAGGAATAACAATTATATTTGGATATATTCCAGTAGGATTAAATATACCAATATATATTGTACTTCCAGTAGCAATAATTATAATTGCAATAGCTGTAAGATTTATTGGAAAACCAGTAGATAATGTAGAGTAAAAAAAGTAATTAATTATATTAACTAAATAAATTTTATTAAAAAGCAAAATAGTAAACTTTTATGGATTTATATAAATTTCATAAGTTTATGGTTTTGCTTTTTTTGTTGTAGTAAATTTTAAGAAAAATATTTATATAATAGATTTAGTCTATTTTAAATAAATGTATCATTAAACAAATTAAAATAATATCTTAATAAAGAGATAGAAATAAGTTCAGGAGAAGTTATGAGAAATAGAAATGTTATGAAAAATAGTGATATGTTTTCTAACATATTTGCTCAAACATTTTCAACCATTATAAATGATACAAACCTTATAGATAATTTATTTAATAGTTTTTTTAGTGAAGATACATTTCAAAATATTAATTTAGGTGAAAATTTAATAAAGGTTAATATAAAAAATGAAAAAGATAAGTATTTAATTGAAGGGGTATTTCCAGGAATAGAAAGAAAAGATATAAGAATTGATTATAAAGATGATTATATATATTTAAATGTTAATAGAAAGCAAGTTTATTCAAATGGATATAATATGTCTATGGTAGTTATGCAGTATGGGGATGGGTTTAGTAAGGAATTTTTTGTACCAAACGGAGATATATCTAAGATGAATGCTTCATTTAAAAATCATAGGTTAAGATTAGAACTTCCTAAATTGAATATAGAATCTTTTGATGATAATTGTAATATTATAGATGTAGTAGATTTTAAAGAAGAATAATTATTTATATATAAATGTATTCTATGATTTTATTATGTCTTATAACTTGATATAAGACACTTGTTGTGGGAAAATATAATAAACAATAGAAAAAGGGGCGAGATCTTATGAAGGTAGCAGATAGGATAAAATCATTGAGAAACTTAATGAGAGAGAAAAAAATAGATTATTATATTATATCTAGTGGAGATGCTCATCAAAGTGAGTATGTTTGTGACCATTATAGAGGTAGAGCTTATATGTCAGGATTTACAGGATCAGCAGGCACATTATTAATAGGATTAGATAAGGGGATTCTTTGGACTGATGGCAGATACTTTATTCAAGCAGAAGATCAACTTAAAGGCTCTGGAATAGAATTATTTAAAATGAGAATACCTGGATGGCCTACTTTAGAAGAGTGGCTTATGGATAATATGAAAGCTGGTGAAACATTAGCTTTTGATGGTAAAACTTTCTCTATAAATAGTTATAAAAATTTTAAAAATATAGAAAATAAAAAGAAAATTAATATAAAGATAGATGAAGATTTATTAGATGAAGTATGGATTGATAGACCAGAATTACCTAATGGAGAAGCTTTTATTCATAATATTAAATATTGTGGTAAGAGTGCAGGAGAAAAAATAAACGAAGTAAGAGAAAAGATGAAAGAATTGGGAGCTGAAAATTATATAATAGCTTCCTTAGATGATATAGCATGGCTTTATAATATTAGAGGAAATGATATACATTGTAATCCTGTTGTTATAAGTTATGCATTAATTAAAGAAACAGAAGCATTTTTATATGTAGATAAAAATAAAATATCTAATGAAATGGAAAAAGACTTAAATAGAAATGGAATAACTGTAAAGGGTTATAATGAATTAATAGATGGAATTAAAGTGTTAAAGGGAACAATTTTAATTGATCCTAATAAGATTAGTGCTTCAATATATGAAAATATAAAGAATAAAGAAAATATAATTGAGCATTTAAATATAACAACATCTTTAAAGGCTATAAAAAATAAGGATGAAATCGAAAACCTAAAAAGATGCCAAGTAAGAGATGGTGTTGCAATGGTTAGATTTATGAAGTGGCTTAAGGAGAATTTAGGTAAAGTAGAAATAAGTGAGATTTCAGCTTCAAATAAATTAGAGGAATTTAGGGCTTTAGGGGAATTGTTTAGAGGAATAAGCTTTGATACAATTGCAGCTCATAAGGAACATGGTGCAATGATGCATTACTTTCCAACTAAAGAAACTGATTATAAACTAGACAAAAAAGGTTTCTTATTAGTAGATTCAGGTGGACAATATTTAGATGGAACTACAGATATAACAAGAACCTTTGTTTTAGGAGATCTTACAGATGAAGAAAAGAGAGATTTTACATTAGTTTTAAAGTCTCACATAAATTTAATGACAACAAGATTTTTAAAGGGAACAACAGGATCAAATGTTGATATAAGAGCTAGAGGGCCACTATGGGATAATGGAATAGACTATAAATGTGGAACAGGACATGGAATAGGCTTTTTCTTAAATGTACATGAAGGACCTCAAAGTATAAGTCCAGTACCAAATAAGATTGCTCTAGAACCTGGAATGATTGTAACTAATGAACCAGGAGTTTATAAAGAAGGAAAGCATGGTATAAGAACAGAAAATGTAATGCTTGTTGTAAATGATATTACATCAGAAGAATTTGGACAGTTCTATAAATTTGAAGTTATATCATTATGTCCTATTGATTTAAATGGAATAGACTCAGATTTATTAAGCAAAGAAGAAAAGAAATGGCTTAATGATTATCATAAAAATGTATTTGATACATTATCACCTTATTTAAGTAATGAAGAAAAAGAATTTTTAAGAAATGAAACTAGAGAAATATAAAAATATTTTTGCTTAAAGACCAAAAAGAAGCTCCCTATGGAGCTTCTTTTTGGTGGTTTTTAATTATATTAGAAAATTTTTTATTATAAAAAATTTTACAAAAATAGATTAATTTTCTATATTATTTTTATTTAAGCTGTCTTTTCTTTTGGGGGATTAAAATATTTATTAATTAATATAGCTACAATAATACCTATTGCAGTATCAATACTTCTTCCAACTGCATAAGCATAAGATTGAGGGCCGCTATAATTTATCATTATACCTATAAGAACTATACATGCTATTGTTACAGAACCAGGCTTATTAAAAAGATTGCATGTATATATAACTGCAACAATACCAAGACCTGTAACAAAGGAGTTATAATCATATAACAAAGGAATTTTAATCATAATAAATATTATAACTATTCCAAATACACCACCAAGAATTGTTCCTATAAGTCTATTTTTACCCATTGCAAAGGAACTTGAAACAGTATCTTTCATACAAATAACTGCTGCTATGCAGGCATAAAATGCATTTTCTCTTCCAATAAAATTAAAAATAACCATACATACAGTAACTGCTAAGGCGGTTTTTATGTTACGTAAACCTACTCTATGTATATTTAGTTTCATATTTAATTTCCTCCTATTTTGATATTTTAATATTATACCATAGGAAATAATATTGTGTTAATTTAATATACCCTAAAATAATTGACATATATTAATATATAGAATATTATATACTTAAAATGTAAATGCTATGATAAGAAGAGTAGTAAAAGTATATTTCTAAAGAGAGCTAACAATTTGCTGAGAGTTAGTGTTATAGACTTTTATGAAGATGGCCTTTGAGCATATCTTTTGAGCTTATAAATTTAAGGTTAGGAAGATACGGGAGCAACCGTTATATTGCATGGTGATGATAGTCACCTAGTGAGTTTCTTATTGTGAGGTAAGAAAGAAATAGAGTGGTACGCGTATATACAACGCCTCTATGCAATATGTGTTGCATAGAGGCTTTTTTAATAGATTTAAAATAATAAACTATATATTAGTATTTTAAGTATAAGGAGGATTTTAATATGTGTAAAAAGCCATATTATATAACTACACCAATATATTATCCATCAACAAAACTTCATATAGGTAATACCTATACAACAGTTGCAGCAGATGCAATAGCAAGATTTAAAAGATTAACTGGATATGATGTAATGTTTTTAACAGGAACAGATGAACATGGTCAAAAAATTCAAAGAATTGCTGAAGAAAAGGGAATAACTCCAATAGAGCATGTTAACGAAATTGTTGCTGGAATAAAGGACCTTTGGAACATGATGGACATAAAATATGATAAGTTTATAAGAACAACTGAAGATTATCATATTGAAGCAGTACAAAAGATATTTAAAAAATTATATGATCAAGGAGATATATATAAAAGCTCATATGAGGGTTTATATTGTACTCCATGTGAATCTTTCTGGACTGAAAGTCAATTAGTAGACGGAAAATGCCCAGACTGTGGAAGACCAGTTGAAACTTCAAAGGAAGAAGCATATTTCTTCAAGATGAGCAAGTATGCTGATAGATTAATAAAATATATAGAGGAACATCCAGATTTTATTCAACCAGAATCAAGAAAGAATGAAATGTTAAATAACTTCTTAAAGCCAGGTCTTCAAGATCTTTGTGTTTCAAGAACTAGCTTTAATTGGGGAGTTCCTGTAACTTTTGATGAAAAGCATGTAGTGTATGTTTGGATAGATGCGTTATCAAACTATATAACTGCTTTAGGATATGGAAGCAACAATACAGAATTATTTGATAAATATTGGCCTGCAGATATTCATTTAATAGGTAAAGATATTTTGAGATTCCATACAATATATTGGCCAATAATGTTAATGGCACTTGATTTACCATTACCAAAGAAAGTATTTGGACATGGATGGTTACTTGTTGATGGCGGAAAGATGAGTAAATCAAAGGGTAATGTAGTAGACCCAGTTGCACTTGTTGAAAATTTTGGAGTTGATGCAGTTAGATATTACTTATTAAGAGAAATACCATTTGGAGCAGATGGATTATTTAATAATGAAATATTTATAAAGAAGATAAATTCAGATCTTTGTAATGACCTTGGAAACTTACTTTCAAGAACAGTTGCAATGGTTGAAAAGTATTTTGATGGAACAATTCCAGCACCTTTAGAAAAGGAAGAAGTTGATGATGATTTAATAAATCTTGCATTAGCTACTCCAAAGAAGGTTGAAGATGCAATAAATGGACTTAAGATTCCAGAAGCTTTAGAACATATATTTGAATTAGTTGGAAGAGCTAATAAATATATTGATGAAACAACACCATGGATATTAGCTAAAGATGAAGATAAAAAAGGTAGACTTGGAACAGTTCTTTATAACTTAGCAGAAAGTTTAAGATTTATATCAGTTCTTATATCACCATTTTTACCAACAACAGCTGAAAAAATAAATGAACAATTAGCAGTAACAGCTAAAGATTGGAATTCATTAGAAGGTTTTGATGGAACAGCACCAGGAACAACAGTTAAAAAGGGAGAAAATTTATTCCCAAGAATAGATGTAGATAAAAAATTAGCTGAACTTGAAGAATTAAGAAAAGCTCAAATGGATGCTGTAAAGGCAAAAGCAGAAGCAAAGGTAGAAGAAGCTAAAGAAATGACACCAATAAAAGAAGAAATAACTATAGATGACTTTGAAAAGTTAGATTTAAGAGTAGTTAAAGTATTAGAATGTGAACCAATAAAAAAAGCAAACAAGTTACTTAAACTAAAAGTAGACCTAGGTGGAGAAGTTAGACAGGTTGTTTCAGGAATTGCTAAGCACTTTAAGCCAGAAGATTTAATAGGAAAAAATGTTGTATTAGTTGCAAATCTTAAACCTGTTAAATTAAGAGGAGAATTATCACAAGGAATGATACTTGCAGCATCAAATGATGATGACAGTGTATTAAATTTAGTAAGTCCAGGAGAATTACCAACTGGAAGTATAGTAAGATAAATATTGTATAACATTTAAGGAAGTCAGCTTAAAAATTAAGTTGACTTCCTTCTTATATATAGGTATAAAAAGTATTATTAAAATTAAATATAATATATTAAGGTTTTTAAATAGTAAAAGGTTATATAAAAGAGGTGAATTATGAAGGTTGTAATAGGAAACGCTTGGCCTTATGCAAATGGTAAGCTTCATTTAGGAAGAATAGCAGTATTTTTACCAGGTGATATTCTTGCAAGGTATCATAGAATGATGGGTGATGATGTAATATTCATATCAGGTAGTGATGCTCATGGCCATTTAGTAAAAAGGAAGGCAGAAGAATTAAAGATTACTCCGAAGGAAACTTTGGATAAATATCACAAAGAGTTTTTAAACTGTTTTAAAAATTTAAATTTTTCATTTGATTTATTTACACATACTGATACAGAATATCATAAAAATATGGTAAAAGAATTTATTGTAAAGTTGTATAAAAATGGATATATATATGAAAAAAATGATTTAGAGGATAATAAAGAAAATAAACATTTATTCTTTGCGCTTTCTAAGGTAGAAAAGGATGTAAAGAGAACATTTATTAAACAAGAATTTTGGAGAAAAAATGCTCAAGATATAACTAAAAGATATATAGATGAAGGATTAAGAGATAGAGCTGTAACTAAAGAAATAGATTGGGGAGTTGATGTACCATTAGAAGGTTTTTCTGATAAAAAGATTTTTGTATGGATTGAGGCGTTAATGGGATATATTACTGCAACTTCTAAATATTTAGAGGGTAAAGAGGATAAACTTTCAGATTATTGGGATGGTGATGATAGTAAGGTATATTTAGTTCATGGAAAGGATAATATACCATTTCATACTATAGTTTTTCCTGGACTTTTAGCATCATTAGGATTTAAAAATACTAAATTAAATATTATTTCTAGTGAACATTTAAAACTTGAAGGTAAAGATTTTTCTACAAATAAAAATTGGGCAATTTGGGTAGATGAAATACTTAAAAAATATGATGTTGATACTTTAAGATACTATTTAATATTAAATGGACCTGAATTTAAAGATACTGATTTTAAATGGAAAAATTTTATCAATTCACATAATTATGATTTAGTTTTAGAATTAAATGAATTATACAAAAAATCAATATTAAATGGAAATATAAAAGAATGTACTTTAGAAGAGAAAAATAAAATATTAAATTTATATTTTAGCGTAGGAGATAAGATAGAATATGGAGAATTTAAAAGTGCATTAAAAGAAATATTTTCTTATATAATAGAAGAAAATAAAAAAACAAAACCTTCTATTAATATAGTAATAAATTTAGCTAATATATTAGAACCATTTTTACCAAAAACAAGTAGAAAGATAAAAGCAAAATTTTGTGTAAATGAGTTTACTTGGAATTTTATAACTATTAAAAAGATGCCAGCAAAATTAGTTTATGAACCAATTTTTGAAAGTATAGATAAGAAAAATATAATAGAAGAAATTAAAAAACTAAAAGAAAATAAATTTTAAAATATAGTAAAATAAAAAACCTAGAATATCTACAATAGGGGGACGAGATACTCTAGGCAAACCAATCAATTAAGATGGTTATAAGGGGTAAATAATAATGCTTTAACTACTTTACAATTACATAATAACCTAGTAATATGTCATTTATGTGTCAAAAAATATAATAAAATATTAAGAGATAATAATTAAAATATTAAAATTTCAATAAAAGTAATTAATTTGAATAAATTTTATCAAAATCTAATATTCTAATAGTTTTTCTGTCGTAGTCTATTATATTTTCATTTTTTAATTTTATTAATTCTCTAGAAAGAGAAGGTCTTTGAACACCAAATGAATCCGCTAAAGCTTGTTTTGTCATAGTTAATATTATTGTATCACTATTTTGTTTTCTAGATTCTTTTAATAAGAAATCATATATCATATCTCTTAAAGATTTAGATGTTACTTGGCGTAATTTTGAACTTAAAAGCATAGCTTTATTTGATAATAATTTTAAAAATAATAATAGAAAATTTTGATTTGATTGAAGGAGGTTTGTAACCTCTTTTTTATTTATATGAAGAACTAAACTTTTATCCTTACTAACAACATCCATAGGGTAAATATTTTTATCTCCAAAGAGAAGATTTTCTCCGAACATATTACCCTTTTGTAATCTAGTTACAACTAGGGTGTTACCGTTAGCATCATTTTGTTGAATTTCAATTTTTCCACTTATTATAATACTTAAATGATCACATTTTTCAGTATGAAAGAAAATGGTTTCTTCTTTTGAATAATCTTTTATATTAACTAAAGGATTTTTTAGTAGTATGCTTAATTCATTTTCACTAAAATTTTTAAACAATAGAGAAGTTTTTAATATAGAAATTATTTCATTATTATTCATGATTTTCACATCCTTTCGATTTTCATATGTTTTGTATAAGTTACTTATAATGTATAATAATATACATATTAAATTATTTAAAGAGGGAGATATAGACTATGGAAAATAAATATAAAATTTTTGATACTCATGCCCATTATGATTCAGAAGATTATGATATAGATAGAGAAAATATACTTGAAGAATTAAAAGAAAATGGTGTTATTGGAATATTAAATTGTGCATCATCATATGATAGTGTTAAATTAACAGATGAACTTACAAAAAAATATGATTTTGTATATGGGGCATTAGGAATACATCCTGAAAATGCAGATGAGTTTACAGAAGAAAGACTTGATATAATAAAAGATATGATAAAAGCAAATGATAAGATAGTTGCAGTTGGAGAAATTGGATTAGATTATTATTGGGACGAAAATCCATCAAGAGAAATTCAAAAAGAAGTTTTGAGAAAGCATATGGAACTTGCAAAGGAATTAAATATGCCTGTAATAATTCATGATAGAGATGCGCATAAAGATACTCTTGACATAATAAAAGAATTTCCAGAAGTTAAAGGGATTATCCATTGTTTTTCAGGAAGTGTTGAGTTTGCAAGAGAATGTATAAAGCTTGGATATTATATAGGATTTACAGGAGTTGTAACATTTAAAAATGCTAAAAAGATTGTTGAAGTTGCAAAAGATATACCTTTAGATAGAATGCTTGTTGAAACTGATGCTCCATTTATGGCACCTGTACCAAACAGAGGAAAGAGAAATAGGTCGGATTATATAAAAGAAATAATAGAAAAATTAGCAGAGATAAGAGATTTAGATCCAATTGAATTAAATATGAAGCTAAATGATAATTTCTATAACTTGATTAAAAAAGAAAAATAGAATATAATTAAATGGAATTAATTGTAATTTTGATTCATACTCTTATGTAGAGGAGACATTTTAACTAATACCATAGACGTAAGGAGACTCCATAAAGAACTGAAAGATATATAGGAATTATACATTTTTTATTATGCAAAATATTGCATTTTTTTATATCAGTTCAAAAAAGCAAGAGGCTTTTAATTTGACAAAATATTAAAAAGTAATATATAATGCAAAAGACACTCTTGCCAAAGGAGGGAAATCAATGGTAGAAAAATTTAAAACTTTTATTAAGAAAAGTTTTTCTAACGGTCCGAAGGCAAAAATAGTGATATTAGCCACGGTCTGTGTTGTGGCAGTAGCAGTAATTACAATTGTTACGATGAGAAAGACAGTAAAATTAAGAATTGACGGAAAAGAAGAAGTATTTATCACATATAAGGGGACTGTTAAAGATGCGTTGCAAGATAAAGGTATAGAAGTATCTAAACATGATAAAGTGCAACCATCCTTAGAATCCAAAATTAATGAGGCTGAAGAGATTACAGTTAAGAAGGCCGTGCCTATCAAGGTTAACTTTGCAAAGAAAGATGTTACAGTTCTTTCAGCAGAAGATAATGTTGAAGATGCCTTAGTAGCTAGTAATGATCAACTTAAAAAAGAAGGAGTAGAGTATGTAAAGGGCGTTGATGAAATTAAGCCTGGACCAAATGCTCCAATAGAAAAAGATATGAATGTTGATGTCATAAAGGTTGAAACTAAAAATATAACAGAACATAAAGAAATACCTTATGACACAGTAACTAAGAATGACTCATCTCTTGAAAAAGGGAAGGAGAAGGTTGAAGCTGTAGGTAAGAATGGAAAACAAGAAGTTACTTACCAAGTGGTTTATAAAGATGGCAAGGCGGCTTCAAAGACAGAAGTAAGTAGCAAAGTTGTTGCAACTCCTATAAACGCAATTGTTGTACAAGGTACTAAAAATCCTGTAAAATATATACCAAATAGAGGAGATTCAGTACAATATAAAAAACATTTAGTTATGGAATCAACAGCATATTCAGGACATAATACTACTGCTACTGGTGTAAAACCAGTGTACAACCCTGGTGGTGTAAGTACAATAGCAGTTGACCCAAGAGTTATACCGTTAGGTAGCTTAGTATATGTAGAAGGATATGGTTATGCAAGAGCCGCAGATACTGGTGGGGCTATTAAAGGAAATATAATAGATGTTTTCTTCAATAGTTCAAGTCAATGTAATTCATGGGGAAGAAAATATGGCGTAGATGTTTATATAGTATCTTATCCAGGAGAATAGTATGATTTTTATAGAGATAACAAAAAAATGTGTTATCTCTTATTTTTTTATATAAATATAATAGTTAGTTATTTGACATACCATTCATATATATGTAAATTATTTATATAGAAAACTGCTAAGGAATAATTAGAATTAGCGAAAGGATGTAAAGTTGTGGAGAAAAAGGTTATAAAAGAAGTTATAGTTGTAGAAGGTAGAGATGATATTGATGCAGTAAAAAAGGCTGTAGATGCAGAACTTATTGCTGTTGGAGGATTTGGAATAAATAGAAAAGTTATAGATAGAATAAAAGAAGCTCAAAAAAGAAAGGGGGTAATAGTTCTTACTGATCCTGATTTTGCAGGAGAAAAGATAAGAAGTATTATTAGAAAAAGAGTAAAGGGAATAAAGCATGCTTATATTGCTCAAGAAGATGGATTAAAAGACGGAGATATTGGAGTAGAGAATGCTTGCCCTGAAGTTATAATAAGAGCTTTAGAAGGAGCTAAGGTTACATTAGAAGAGAAGACAGCTATTTATGGAATGGAAGATATGTTTTTCTTTAAACTTACAGCAGATAGTAAAGCAAAAGAAAGAAGAATGGCCCTTGGAAAAGAACTTGGAATTGGATATGGAAATGCAAAGCAAATGGTATCTAGATTAAATAATTATGGAATAGATAAAGATGAATTTGTAAAAGCTATACAAAAGGTAGATAAGGAAATAGGAGAATAATAATATGGAAATAAAAGATTATAAAACTCAAGAACTTGTAAAAAAGTACAACTTTAAATTTTCAAAGAGTTTAGGACAAAACTTTCTTATAGATGATTCTGTGTTAAATGATATAGTAAGTGGTGCAGATGTAAATGATGAGGATTTAGTAATAGAAATAGGTCCTGGAGTTGGAACACTTACAGCTCATCTTTTAAATAAAGCTAAAAAGGTTGTTTCAATTGAATTAGATAGTGATTTAATACCTATATTAACTGAAGAACTTGGAAGTCATCCAAACTTTTCACTTATACACAAGGATGCACTTAAAGTTGACTTTAATGAGATAATTGGAGATGAAAAAAGTGTAAAGCTGGTAGCTAACCTTCCATACTATGTAACTACTCCAATTATAGTTAAACTTTTAAAGGATGGATATAAGTTTAAGAGCTTAACTATAATGATTCAAAAAGAGGTTGCAGAGAGAATTGATGCAGAGCCAAATTGCAAGGAATATGGATCACTTTCACTATTAGTTCAATATTATTGTAATACTAAAATAATAAGAAAGGTTGCTCCAAGTTCATTTATACCAAGACCTAAAGTTGAGTCTATAGTTATAAGATTAGACAGACTAGATGAGCCAAAGGTTAAAGTTAAAGATGAAACTCTTATGTTTGAAATAATAAGAAGCTCATTTAATATGAGAAGAAAAACTTTATGGAATGGAGTAAAGAATATAGGATTAAATAAAGAAAATTTACAAAAAGCTTTTGAAGAAGCTGGAATAGATCCTAAGAGAAGAGGAGAAACTTTATCCCTTGAAGAGTTTGCAAAGCTTAGTGATAGAATTTATGAATATAAATAAACTAATATTATCATAACAGGAACCTTCACGCATATAATATATTGAATAAATGTATGTGGAGGTAATTTGAGATTGGCACATAATAAGTTATATAGAAATTTTATAATATTACAAGAAGATGAAAATTATAAAAACTCTTCTAAAAATGAAAAGGCTTTATCTGGATATGCAAAAATTGAAGCAAAAGGGGATAAGTGTAAAATAACATTTTATGCTCAGAACTTAAAAAAGGATGACAGTTATGCCATAGTACTTATTTGCAACAAAAAAGATATGAAACAAATTATTGATATGGGACCAATGGATATTAATAATGTTGGTAAAGGTGAAGCTTGTATAGAATATTTTTCTGATGATATAGGAGGACTAGATTTTTCTTACGATAAAATTTCAGGAGCAGCAGTATGTAAGAAGGTAGGAGAAAAACTAGACTTTTTAATGTATGGATTTATTAATGGAGAAAAGTATCAAGATGGATGGAAGAACTTTAAGGTTTTAAGTTGTGATGACAAAGGTAAAAATATAAAGCCAAAAGAATATATTAAAAAATCCTATGATAAAAAAGAAAATGATAATGAAAAGAATAATGAAGAGAAATATAATAAGTATCATGAAGATAAGGATAACTTAAACAATAAATATCACAATGATAAAGATGATTCTAATAAGAAAGATTATGATAAAAAAGATGAACATGACAAATGTGATGATGACAATAAAGAAGATGAAAACAAATATCATAAAGATGTATGTGATCATAAATGTCGTGAAGAAGATCATGATAAAGATGAGAATGATAAAGAACATGAAGAAAAATATGATTATGATGAAAAAAATGATAATTTAAAATGTTCATGTAGTGAAAGAGAACCTGTATTAGAAAAATTTGAGAACTATGAAAGAAACATAGAACAAAGTTTAGATCCATATGACTTTAAGTTAAGAGGTGGGATTGGAGACTTTTTTGAAAATCTAGTTAATGATTTAGAGCAGGTTAAAGGAGAATTTAAGGGATTGCCTTATTGCAAGTGGTATAAAGTGCCTGTTAGAGATATAGAAGATATGTGCAGCATTAATGATTATAATAGATATTCAATAATTTATTATCCTATGTTAAATTACTATCCATATATAAGAAGACATGGATACTTTATGATTGGATATAAGTGTGATTCAAAAGGAAATTTAAAGTACTTAGTTTATGCTATTCCAGGTAAAAAGGATAAGGATGAGCAACCATATGGAGGTAAATCAGGATTTGTTACTTGGTGTAAGAAAAAAGATGATGATATTGGTTTTTGGTTAATGTTTTATGATTATAAAAATTCAACTATTGTTGTGCCTTCAAAGTAATAAAATTGTAATATAACAATAGTTTGCCAATGATAATGTAAAGTATTATAATTTAAATATGATTAGGAGAAGCTTAAGCTTCTCCTAATTACTTATACGAGTTTTGGAGGATATATGAGATTAATATTATTTCAAATAGGAAACTTCAAAGTGTACAGCTATGGATTTATGATAGCTATAGGTATAATAGTAGCCTCAGCTATATTTTTAAAGAAAACAAAAAACGCTGGATACAATGAAGATAAAATGTTAAATTTACTGATATTCACAGTTATAGGTGGTGTTTTAGGCGGTAAAATATTATTTATAATAACTGAACTTAAGAGTATAATTAATGATCCATCAATTCTTTTTGATTTTGGTAATGGGTTTGTTATTTATGGAGCAATAATTTTAGGTGCTTTAGTCCTTTATTTATATTGTAAGAAAAATAAATTTGATTCTTTGAAATTGTTAGATTTTGCAGCTCCATGTGTAGCTTTGGCCCAAGGATTTGGAAGAATAGGGTGTTTCTTAGCAGGATGTTGCTATGGAAAGGAAACTTCACTTCCAATAGGAGTAAAATTTCCAGTAAATTCTTTAGCTCCAAGTGGAATAAACTTAATACCGACCCAAATTTATAGCTCAATATTTGATTTTATCCTAGGAGGAGTATTATTATGGTATAGTAGAAAAAACAAAAGAGAAGGAAGAGTTTTAGCTTTATACATAATAATATATAGTATTGGAAGATTCTTTGTTGAATTTTTAAGAAATGATCCTAGAGGAAATGTAGGAGTATTATCTACATCGCAGTTTATAGCTATTTTCACATTGATTTTTGGATGTATAATATACAATTTGGATAAAATAAAAAGGAGAGATAAACAAGGTGAAAAAAAGTAGAATAACTAAAATACTAATGCTTTGTACTATGCTTATTATTGGAGTAACCATGGTTGGATGTTCTCCATTAAACGATGCAATGGTTAAACTTGGGCTTAGAAATAATGATTTTAATTATATGAAAACAAATAAAGTAGATGAAATTATAATTGAAAGCAGTAGGGATACAGGATTTAGATTTAAGGTTACTGATCCAAAGGCTATTCAAGAAATATATAAAGAATTATCATCTGGAAACCCAGAATCAGAAAGAAGTTCATTGGATCCAGATTATATTTTCAAAATTCATTCAGGAGATCAAGTTAAAACATATAATTATGTTGTTGGTGTTTCTGAAAGTGGAAAAGGTAATTTTTATAATGATACCAATGCATATAAAGTTCCTAAAAATTTAGACCAGACAATAATAAATAATTTATCATTTATAAGAAGACCAAGAGATTTTAATTCAATTTACTATGGAACAATAATGAAGGTACTAGAGATGAATAAAGATCAACTTGGAAATGGAAAGTATAAGGTTGGAATTAATATACTTGGAGATATAGATTGTGTTAAATATGTTTTTTCAGTTGATTTACAAGGCTTCCAAAAGGATGTTCAAAAGATAATTCCTGGAGCTGAAATTATGAAAAAGGATAATTCTCAAGATTTTAATGTAATTGTTAATGTACAAAACAAAGGTTATGATAGTAGCACATTTAGAACACTTATAACAATAGATAATAAGACTGATAATGTATATAGTAAATATTATGTTGTAGGCCATTATGACTTTAAAAAATGGGATATAACAGTAGGAAAGAATGGGCAAAAGCCTGAAAACTGGTAAACTGAGGAGGAAGAGAAATGAATGAATTTTCAACTAAAGGAACACCAATAGGTGAATTTAAAAAGAAACCAAAATACGGGAAAATAAAAAATGTAATTGGAGTTATAAGCGGTAAAGGTGGAGTTGGTAAATCTACTGTAACTGGTATAATGGCAACTATTCTTAGAAAGAAAGGCTACAAGGTTGGAGTTCTTGATGCAGATATAACAGGTCCATCAATGCCAAGATTTTTTGGTATAAATAATAAAAGAGGGCAAATAATATCAATAGATGAACAAAACTTAAAGTTCATCCCAGCTACTACTAATAGTGGAATAAAAGTTATGTCTATGAATCTTTTAACTGATGTAGAAGATGATCCAGTTATATGGAGAGGTCCAGTAATAACTGGAGTATTAAATCAAATGTATTTTGATACTGAATGGGAAGAATTAGATTATTTATTAATTGATATGCCACCTGGAACAGGAGATATAGCTCTTACAGTTATGAATGATTTTAACATAAAAGAACTTATAATAGTTTCAACACCACAAGATATGGTTTCAATGATTGTTAAAAAGGTTGTAAAGATGGCTCAAAAAGTAGGAACACCAATAAGAGGTGTTGTTGAAAATATGTCTTACATAATTTGTGATGGTTGTGACAAGAAATTAAGAGTATTTAGTAAAAAATCAGCAGAAGAACATGCAGAATATCTTGGATTACCACTTTTAGGAGAACTTCCAATAAACTTAGAGCTTACAGAAGCATTAGAAGAGGGAAGAGCTGAGGAGTACGTATTAGATAATCCTCTATACTCATTAATCTTCGAAGGATTATATTAAGATGTACTCTCTATAAAGAGAGGAGAATTTTTATATGAAAGCACATGTAGATAAGGATACTTGTATTGGTTGTGGACTGTGTCCATCAATTTGTCCAGATGTATTTACAATGGATGATGATGGAAAAGCAATAGCTTTTAATAGTGATGTACCACAAGAACATGAAGATGGTGCTAGTGAAGCAGCAGAAAACTGTCCAGTTGATGCTATTGAAACAGAATAATTAAATAATAAAAATAGCAGATCTAAAATTTTAGATCTGCTATTTTTATTAGAAAATGTTGTTTGTATATTTACAAAAATAATGATTAGATGGAGAATTTGAAAGAGTATCTGTTAGGTATATATAGTTACCAATAGAAGAGCTATTAGTTTTATAAGATGGTATTGAAATTAATCTTCCATCTTCTAATTTTATAAAAGCCTCTATATCATTAATATCAATAATTTGTCCACGCAAGATATAAACCTCCTTAATAGTAATTTCATAGTATGCATTTATCTTGTAGTTATTACAATTGTTTTTTAATATTAATATTGTTATCATCATATACAATATCTATACAAAAAAAGATGCTAATAATTAGCATCTTTTAATAAATATCGTTATATATAATTTTAAAAACATCTAAAGCTTCTTCTATTTTAGGCTTTAATAAATATTTCTTTTTTAAGTATTCTTTTTTACCAGCTGGAGTAATAGAATATATTTTTCTGAATTTTTTTTTAGGATTATCCCAAGTTCCAACAATTAAGCCCTCTTTTTCAAAACTTTTTAATAATGGATATATTCCTCCTGTGCTAGGAATCCAATTCCCTTTTGTACGGACTCCTATTTCATGAGATATATAATTTCCTGTTGTAGGACCTAAAGTTAGTATATGAAGAACGTAAATCGGTAAAAGTCCCTTTGTAAAAACCTGACCAACCGCTTCTTTTTCTTTTTTTACTTTTTTTAGTTCGTTAATTTTCTTTTTATATTCCTCATAAAGACGTTTTTCCTCAGATTCTATATCCTTTAAATCAGAAAAATTTGTTTTTTTCATTAGTTATTACACCTCTTGAAATACTAATCCTAATAAACCAGGTCCTGTATGAACTCCTAATGCTGGTCCAATTGTAGCAGGAGCTATTGATTCTATATTGTGTAACTTAGAAACTGCTTCAAAAAATGGATTAAATTCTTCAGAAGAAGATCCACCATTTAAAACCCATACTTTACATTTACATTTATCAAGGTGTTCCTTTGCTATCTTTAAAAGTCTATTTATTGATTGTTTTCTTCCACGTACTTTTGCAAAAGTATAGTATACTCCTTCATCATCAACAGAAATAATAGGTTTTAAATTTAATATTTCACCGATTGTTCCAGCAACTTTTCCTATTCTTCCGCCTTTTCTTAAATATTCTAATGTGTTTATAGTAAAGTAACCATAAGTTTTTTTACGAAGTTTTGGTAGTTCATCAATTATTTCTTCAAATGTTTTTCCTTCTTTAACTAATTCTGCTGCATTTAATACTAAAGCTCCTTCAGCCATACTAAGTATCTTAGTATCAAAAACATGAGATATTAATTTAGGATGATCTTCAAGAGCTAATCTTATTGCATTGCTAGTTCCTGAAAGCCCGCTTGAAATTGTAACTGCGATTACATGAGTATATCCTTCTTCTTCTAATTTATTTAATATATTTTCAATTCTAGCTGTACTAGGTAATGAAGTAGTTGGTATTTCTTTATCTAAATCAGCATAAACTTTTTCGGGGCTTAAATCTATTTTATCTTCGAATTCACCAGTTGAGTATATAACCTTAAATGGTGCAAATTCTATGTTATTCTTCTTTAATTCATCTAAAGTTAAATCTGATCCACTATCAGTTAAAACAGCAATTTTTTGCATGAATGATTCCTCCTAATTTTTAGATTATAATAAAATCTTTATCACTACTGATAATATAAACTATAGCATTACTGATAATGTTTAGCAAGAAAAAAGAAATTATTTACAAAAATAATTTCTTTTTAGATTTAGTAAGTTATTTTAGAGTCGGAATTTACTATATTCCATATAGTATTACCTGGTGTTAAAGAGACATCATTTCCTTCCAAATCATAGAGTCTAGTATCTCCAAATTCTGAATCTTTATTCCACTTTATTTCCATTACTTTTCCATTAGAAAATAAAAGTCCATCTCCAGTATTAACTAAATCTATATCTAAATGAGAATTGTCAGCTTGTAAAGTTATATCAGTTTTTTGTATGACTATATTAGTAAATGTTAGTGGCTTATTTGTTAGAGCATCTACTGCAATTTCTCCATCCATATGTTTGGTATACAAACCATCTTTAAAAGTATAAGAGGTTTTATATACATTATTAGGTTCAACTATTATATTAGTACTTGATTTTAAAGCTTCGTTTTTGAAAGTTTCTTTATCAAATTTCAAAGGAGATTCTGCTTTTAAATTATATTTTTTATCTTCTATAGCTTTCAATATTTTAGTACTTGATGTATATAAATTGTGAGGAGCTTTTCTTTCATCATCTCTATAGTAATATTTACCGTTATACATTTCGTTTAGACTCATAATTGCAGTATCTTCTTTTACCTCATTAAGGGCTTCTTTAGATCCACCACAATGAGCTATAGGAAGGGAGTATTCTTTTGATATAGTTAAAAAATATGGACGAATACTTCTTATAGGGCCTATTTTTTTAGCATTATTACTATGATATATAGCAATAAATCTAGGAATTCCCCCTTCAGCTGAAGTTTCGTATACTATGTCAGCAAATGATAGTCCACTTTGTGGTCTTGAAGCTTTAGAATTTTCAACAACTGCCATATATGGAGTTTTGGCTTCAGGATTTTCTTTTGATTCAATACCTGTAAATGGATAATTATATATTTTTTCAGTTTTTATACTTTCTATATTATTTTGAGATGTAGGAATAGATTTGCTAGAATTGCAAGATACTAATGATGAAATCATAAATATTGGAATAAGATATAATAATAATTTTTTTCTCATATTTTCCTCCTAAAATAAAAAGCTAATTACTTAATATATATTAAGGTTATGCCTTAATTAATTCATTATTCAATAAGAAATTTTTCTGTCAAGATTGAAAAAAGAGAGGGAGGAAGATTTAAACAGATTTAACTAAGTAAGAATAGAATATATATCGAATAATTAAAAAAAAAATGTAATTGCACTTAAATATTTTTTGAAGTATAATAATACAAGCATTTAAAAAATATACTATATATTGTGTGAACGGGGGTAGTTTATGTGCTATATGTTGTTAAAAGAGACGGCAGGGAAGTTGAATTCAATTCAGATAAGATAGCAAGTGCTATAAAGCGTGCAGCTGAGGAAATAAATATAAATTTAAAAACAAGTAAGACTTTAGAGATAGTTCAAAAGGTTATTAGCTATATAGAATTAAGCGGTGAAAATAAAATATCTGTAGAAGAAGTTCAAAATCTTGTAGAAAAAGCTTTAATGGAATTAGATTTAAACGAAGTATTAAGTGCATACAGAAATTATAGAAAAGACAGAACAACTGTTAGAGAAATAAAATCAGATCTTATGAGAGCTATTAGCAAGATAGGTGTAGAAACTGATAGAGATAATGCAAATGTAGGTAATAATTTTAGTTCTAAATTATTAAGAATAGCATCTGAATCAAACAAATGGTATAATTTAGCATCAATGCCAAAGCATTTAGCTAAAGCTCATGAAATTGGTGATTTATATTACCATGATTTAGATAGTTATAACTTAACAACTAATTGTCTTCATATACCAACTAGAGAGGTTTTAGAAAGAGGATTCAATACAGGATACGGAACTATAAATAAGCCAAAAAGAATAGAAACAGCAGCAGAATTATCATGTATATTATTACAATCAACTCAAAATGATATGTTTGGAGGTCAATCACATCCAAACTTTGATAATGACATGGGTATTTTTGTAGAACCAACAAGACAAGAAATTATATCTGAATTAAAAGAACTTGGAATTTCAGAAGAAAAGATATATGAACTTGCAGAAGATAAATTAAGAAAAAGAGTTCATCAAGCAATGCAAGGAGTTGTGTATAATTTAAATACAATGCACTCAAGAGCAGGTTCACAAGTTCCATTTAGTTCAATGAATATTGGGATACCAGAATCTAAGGATGCGGCACTTGTTTGTGAAATTTTCTTATTAGAATATGAAAAAGGATTAGGAAAGGGAGAGCAACCAATATTCCCTAATATAATCTTTAGAGTTAAAGATGGAGTTAATAGAGAAGAAAGTGATCCATATTTTTATTTATATAAATTAGCATGTAGAGTTGCAGCTAAGAGAATGAATCCTACATTTATGAATATAGATGCTGATTTTAATAAAAAATATTACGATATGGGAATCATTCCAGCAACAATGGGATGTAGAACATACCTTATGAGTAATGTAAATGGAGAACCAGGAGTTAATGGAAGAGGAAATATAGCACCAACTACTATAAACTTACCTAGAATAGGAATACAAGCACAAGGAAATATAGATAAGTTCTTTGAAATATTTGATACAAGACTTAATCTTGCAAAAGAAGCTTTAATGCATAGATATGGAGTTCTTAAAAAACTAAGAGTTAAAGATTTACCATTTGTAGCAGGTCAACACTTAATGAAAGGTTCAGAAGGACTTTCACCAGATGATTCAATTGAACCAATTTTAAAACAAGGAACTTGGGGAATTGGATTTATAGGACTTGCAGAAACACTTGTTGCATTAGTTGGAAAACATCATGGAGAAGATGAAAAAGCAAGAGAACTTGGATTAAAAATAATTGAACATTTAAGATCTTATTGTGATAAATTAACTTTAGAAACAAAGCTTAACTGGAGTGCATATGCAACACCTGCAGAAGGATTATCAGGAAAATTCATAAAGCAAGACCAAAAAGTTTTTGGAATAATTAAAGGTGTAACTGATAAAGAATATTATACTAATAGTTATCATGTTCCAGTTGGATGTTCTATTTCAATAAAAGATAAAATAGATATAGAAGCTCCATACCATAAGCTTTGTAATGGAGGACATATAAGCTACTTAGAAGTTGATGATTCTCCATCAGGTGAAGATATAATGGATATATTAAATTATGCATATAGAAATACTAATATAAGTTACTTAGGAATAAACTTCCATATAAGATATTGTAAAAATTGTGGAACTTATTTACAAAGTAATGAAAAGAAGTGTAATAATTGTGGTAGCACAGACATACAAGGTGTTTCAAGAGTTACTGGATACTTAAGCTTAGACGAAAGATTTGGACCAGGTAAATATCATGAAAGACAAGATAGAATAACTCATACAGGAACAGGAACAAATTGTTATCAAAGTTGTTAGACTATTTATAAGCTTTTATAATAGAGAAAACTCTCTGTTATAAAAGCTTTTTTAAAATTATAGAGTTTTTAATAATTAATTTTATTACTTTTTATATTATATAAATATTAATAAAATTAATTAAGTAATAAATATTTTTAATTATATATGATAAATGTTATCAAAATGATATAATGTAAATTAACTAAGGAGTGAGTTTATGGGAAAAAAGATTAGACTTGCAGGAATAGCTTATGAAAGTTTAGTAAATGGGCCTGGTATGAGAAGAGTGTTTTTTTCACAAGGTTGCAGACATAATTGTAAAGGATGTTTTAATCCAGATACTCATGATTTTCAAGGTGGAGAAGAAAGAGATATGGATGAACTTATAAAAGATGTTTTAGATAATCCTATTCTTAAAGGAGTAACTTTTAGTGGTGGAGATCCTTTAGAGAGAGCAGAAGAATTTTCTTATATGGCAAAAAAATTTAAAGAAAATGGATTAAGTGTTTGGTCTTTTACAGGATATACTTTTGAGTATATTTTAGATCATTTAGATGATAGAAAAGGCTGGAGAGAATTTATAAACAATATAGATGTGCTTATAGATGGAAAATTTGATGAAAATAAAATGGAAGATGGTATAAAGTTTAGAGGTTCAAGTAATCAAAGAATAATAGATGTACCAAAAAGTTTAGAACAAAAAGAAATAGTTTTAGTACATAAATATATGAACTAATTATTTACATATAAATATGAAGGGAGAGACAGATATGAAGATAAGTGCAAAAGGTAAAAAGTGTACAGAAGTTCAAGGATTAATCATTTCTTTATTTGAGGAAAGGTTAGAATCAAAAACTACTGAAATAAATAATATGATAGAATATTTAAAGTCTAAGGAAAAGTTTAGTGGAAAAGAAGGAGAAACTTACACTTTTACTTATAATAATGAAGGAAATATCCAAGATATAGTTTTATTAGGACTTGGAAAAGAAAAGGATGTAACCTTAGAAAAAATTAAAGAGAATATATCAAAAGCTTATAAACAAATGAAAAGCTTAAAAAATTATGATATAGTTGTTAAAATACCAGACACTGAAGATATAAGCGAAGCTGAAATAGCAAAAGCTATGACAATATCATTAATGCTTTCAGATTATGAATTTAATAAGTATAAAAGTGATAAAGAAAATGTAGAAGTAGCTGTATCAATTTTAGGAGATAACATTAAAGGTGTTATGGTTGATTTAGTAGAAGAGTTTATTAAAGAAGGAATAGACATTTCAAAGGGAATAATAATTGCTAGAGATTTAGTTAATGAACCTGCAAATGAAATGTATCCAGATATTTTAGCTGATGCAGTTAAAGTTTTAGGAAAAGAAAATGGATTTGATGTTAAAGTTTATGGAGAAGAAAAGATTGAAGAATTTGGTATGGAAGCATTTGTATCTGTTGCTAAAGGATCATCTAAAGAACCAAAACTTATAGTTATGAAATATTTTGGAGATAAGCATAACAAAGATGATGTATTAGGACTTGTTGGTAAGGGATTAACTTATGATTCAGGTGGTTATTCAATAAAACCAACTTCAAGCATGGATACAATGAAATCAGATATGGGTGGAGCAGCCGCTGTAATTGGTGCAATATCAACAATTGCAAAGAGAAAATTAAAGATGAATGTAATTGGTGTAATTGCTGCTTGTGAAAATATGATATCAGGTAATGCTTATAAGCCAGGAGATATAATTGGAAGTATGTCAGGTAAAACAATTGAGGTTTTAAATACAGATGCAGAAGGTAGATTAACTTTAGCAGATGCAGTAACATATATAACTAAAAAAGAAAATGTAAATGAAGTTATAGAAATGGCTACACTTACAGGTGCAGCACTTGTTGCCCTTGGTGAAACAACTACAGCTGTTATAACTAATGATGATGAGTTATATAATGAATTAGAATCTGTATCAAAATATACAGGAGAAAAGGTTTGGAAGTTACCAACATTCCCTGAATATAGAGAGCTTTTAAAATCAGATATAGCTGATATTAAAAATATTGGTGGAAGAAATGCAGGAACAATAACTGCTGGATTATTTATAGAAGAGTTTATTGATGATGGTGTATCATTCTTACATTTAGATATTGCTGGAACTGCATGGACAGATTCAGAAAAACCTTATAAGGGAAAAGGTGGTACAGGAGTTCCTGTTAATACAATTTATGAATTAGCAAAGAGAAGAGAAAATAATTAATTTTAAAAGGTGGCTTTTAGCCACCTTTTTTATTTTAAATATTATTAATAAATACAATAGTTTATTTTAAGAAAATAAATTAAAAAATTAATTACTTAAAGGATGAAAATATTTTAAAAAAACTTTACAATTAGTATATAGAAAACTTAAAGGAGGAAAATAATGAACGTTACAGTTACGGTGTTAGGTTCAATAGTAGCATTAATTATAGCAATAATATTAATTGTAAAGAGAGTACATCCAGCTTATGGATTAATTATTGGAGCTATTGTAGGTGGCTTAGTTGGAGGTGCAGGACTTACTGGAACAGTTTCATTAATGATAGATGGAGCTAAAGGAATGATTCCTGCAATAATTAGAATATTGACAGCAGGTGTGTTAGCAGGAGTTTTAATTGAATCAGGAGCAGCTGCAAAAATTGCAGAAACAATTGTTGAAAAATTAGGAGAATCAAGAGCTCTTATGGCATTAACAATTGCAACAACAGTACTTACAATGGTTGGAGTATTTGTAGATGTAGCTGTAATAACAGTTTCACCTATAGCTCTTGCTATGGCTCAAAAATCAAATTTAACTAAAACTTCTATATTAATAGCTATGGTTGGAGGGGGAAAGGCTGGAAACATAATGTCCCCAAATCCTAATACTATTGCAGCTGCAGATAATCTCGGAGTTCCATTAACTTCAGTAATGCTTGCAGGTGTTATACCAGCTATTTTCGGAATTATATTAACATGTATTATATCAAAGAAATTAAAGAAAAAGGGAAGCTTTGTAAGTGAAGAAGAAAAATTAAAAAGCTTTGAAGATATGCCAAGTTTCTTTTCATCAATTTTAGGACCTTTAGTTGCAATAGTATTATTAATGTTAAGACCAATTGCAGGAATAGCAATAGATCCATTAATAGCACTTCCAGTTGGAGGAATATGCGGAATAATAGCAATGGGAAAAATAAGATATTTAAATAGATATGCAACCTTTGGATTAGCTAAGATGACAGGAGTAGCTATTCTTTTAATAGGAACTGGAACTCTTGCTGGAATAATAGCAAATTCAGGACTTAAAGATGTAATAATACATGGTGTTAATTCATTAGGATTACCAAGCTTTGCATTAGCACCTATATCAGGTATTTTAATGTCAGCTGCAACAGCATCAACTACATCAGGAACAGCAGTTGCAACATCAGTTTTTGGACCAACAATTGTAAGTCTTGGAGTAACACCTTTAGCAACAGCTGCAATGATACATGTTGGAGCAACAGTATTAGATCATCTTCCACATGGAAGTTTCTTTCATGCAACAGGTGGAAGTGTATCAATGGATATGAATGAGAGGTTAAAACTTATACCATATGAATCATTAGTTGGACTTTCAATGACAATTGTATCAACTATAATATTTGGATTTATATTATAAAATTTGAAGGGAGAAAATTACCATGAAATTTGTATTAGCACCAGATTCATTTAAAGAGAGTATGACTTCAAAGGAAGCATGTAATGCGATGGAGAGAGGAATAAAAAAAGTAATAAAAGATGCAGAATGTATTAAAGTACCTATGGGAGATGGTGGAGAAGGCACAGTTGGGGCGTTAGTTGAAGCAACAAATGGTTCTATTTTAAATATTGTGGTAAAAGATCCATTAGGAAATGATATAAAAGCTAAGTTTGGAATGTTAGGTAATTCAAAAACAGCTATTATTGAAATGGCAGAAGCTAGTGGAATTGCACTTATAGATAGAGAAAAGAGAAATCCAATGATTACAACTACTTATGGAACTGGTGAAATTATAAAACATGCACTAGATCTAGGTGTAGAAAGAATTGTAATTGGAATTGGTGGAAGTGCTACAAATGATGGTGGCATTGGAATGGTTCAAGCTTTAGGTGGAAAATTTTTAGATGAAAATGGGAAGGAACTTCCCTTTGGTGGAGGAGAATTAAATAGACTTCACAAAATAGATATAAGTGGATTAGATAAAAGATTAAAGGATATAGAAATAGAAGTTGCCTGTGATGTTACAAATCCTTTATGCGGACCTAAGGGAGCGTCTCATGTTTTTGGACCTCAAAAGGGTGCAACAGAAGAAATGATATTAAAACTTGATAGCAATTTAAACCATTATTCAAAAAAGATAAAAGAATGTTTAGGTAAAGATATAAAAGATATAGAAGGAGCAGGAGCGGCAGGAGGACTTGGAGCTGCATTAGTAGCCTTTTTAGATGGTAAACTAAAAAGAGGAATTGAATTAGTAATAAAGCATACAGCTTTAGAAGAAAAATTAGAAAATGCAGATTTTTTATTTACAGGTGAAGGTAGTATTGATTCTCAAACTATATGTGGAAAGACACCAATGGGAGTTGCGTTAGTTACAAAGAAAAAGGGAATTAAAACAATAGCCTTTGGAGGAAGAATATTAGAAGGAGCAGAAAATCTTTATTCAATAGGAGTAACTTCTATATTTGGAATTACACCAGGTGCTATAAGTTTAGACAAAGCTTTAAAGGATGGAGAAAAAAATCTAGAAAGAACAACAGAAAATGTTGTAAGGCTTTTAAAAAATTAAAGTAATCCAAAAAGTTATTCACAGATTTGTGGAAAAGAAAAAGCAAAACTTAAAAATTGTGGATAAAATTTAAGCACCTTGTTTATTATGTCAGAAAAAATAATAAACAAGATGCCTTTTTATTTATTTAAAGAATTACTTCTATAAGATGCTGGAGAAATTCCCTTATATTTTGTAAATATTCTTGAAAAATAAGAGGGACTATTAAATCCAGTTAAATATGATATTTCATTAATAGAAGAAATATTTTCTTTTAGAAGATTACAAGCCTTATTTAATCTATAATTTATAAGATATTGCTGAGGGCTTATAGTCATATTTAATTTAAAAAGTTTAAATAAGTGGCTTCTATTAATATTTATTTCAGATGCAATATCTGATATTGATATATCTTTATTATAATTTTTGTGAATAAAATCTAATGCCATTGTTACATAATTATTTTCATTACTTACATTATAATCACTTTTATTATTGTCATATTCTCTTATAAGAGTACCTAAAAATAAATAAAGATATCCAATAGATGAAAATAAATCCCCATTATTGGAACATTCAAATATATTATCAAAGTAATTATTAATACAATTATCTTTAATATATTTAAAGGAATAATTATGTTTTGAAAAACCACATAAATTAAGTAATCTTTTACATTCTGTTCCGTTAAAGCCTATCCATTTATATTTCCATGGATTTTCTTTACAAGGAAAATATTTATTTGTAGCCTTTGGTGGAATTAAAAATCCATCACCTTTTTTTAAATTATATTTAACTCCATTTATAATTGCAGTACCTTGTCCTTCAATAATATAATGGATTAAATAATAATCTATCGGGGCATATTCAAAAGGTTTATTAGCTTCACAGTTTTCATAACCACATTCGTATATAAATAATTCTTTACTAAGAATGTCATTAGTCTTAAATATTCCAAAAAAATTATCCATAATAAAACCTCCAAAAACATGCAACAAAAGTTAATTTTGAAACAACAAATATTTATAGTAAATGTAAATTAAAAACTATAGAATATAGCTATAGTAAAGATAAAGTTTATGTAATTTTACCATTTTATGATTAATATTACAAATGAATATAAAATATTTAATATTTATTTGATTATAGTCATGCACTTCATGTAAAGGTTTACCAAAAAATGAATGATAGAAATTATTAAACTTTAAAATTAAAATTTATTAATAAAATGAGGGGGATTAAAATGGAGGATTCAAGAAGACGAATGAGTTCTAAAGCGTTAATGCTTATGACATTTACTGCGGTATTCTCATTCAACAGTATAATTAACAACAGTATTAATATAGGACTTGCATCTATACCATCATATGTATTTGCAACTATAGTTTACTTTTTCCCATTTGCACTTATGATTGGGGAATTTTCATCAGCAAACCAAGATTCAGAATCAGGGGTTTATAGTTGGATAAAAACAGCTTTAGGAGAAAAATGGGCATTTTTAGGATCTTGGGCATACTTTTTTGTAAACTTATTCTTTTTCACATCATTATTACCACAAACTTTAATTTATGCATCATATACATTCTTAGGAAGAAATATATTCCAAGGAGAAAATATGACAGTTATTATATCAGTAGTATCAATAGTATTATTCTGGCTTGCAACTTATGTTTCTACAAAGGGAGTAGATTGGATATCAAAGGTAACTAATATTTCAGGTGTTGCAAGAATATTAATAGGTATTTTATTTATAATTTTAGCTTTTGGAGTAACTTTTGTTTTAGGAAAAGCTCCAGCACAAGAATTTACAGCAAGTACAGTAACACCAAAATTTAATTGGGGATTCTTTATGACATTAGCTTGGATACTTCAAGCAGTTGGGGGAGCTGAGAGTATAGGTGTTTATGTTAAAGATGTAAAAGGTGGTACAAAGGCCTTCGTAAAAACAATGTTAATTTCTACAGCAATTATTGGATTAATTTATAGTTTAGGTTGTGTAGCTGTTGGGTTAGTAGTTCCACAAGAAACGCTTAAAGGAAATTTTTCAAATGGATTATTTGATTCCTTTGTTATACTAGGAAAATATTATGGAATAGGAAACTTCATAACTAATATAGTTGGTTTAATAATGCTTTTAGGTAGCATAGGTTCATTAGTTATATGGACAGCAGCGCCTGCTAAAATACTTTTCTCAGAAATTCCAGAAGGAATATTTGGAAAGTGGATTGCAAAAACAGATAAGCAAGGAACACCAGTAAATGCATTATATACACAAGCTATAATAGTAACTATTCTTTTAATCATACCAGCATTAGGAATAGGATCAATAGATAGCTTTTTAGAAACTTTAATAAATATGACTGCTGCTACATCATTAATACCAGTATTATTCTTATTAATCTCTTATGTTGTTTTAAGATATAAAAAGGATTATATAAAGAGAGATTTCAGACTTGGAAATAGAAATGTTGGTATTGCAGTAGGAATAATGTTATTAGGATTATTTACACTTTCATTTGTAATTTCAACAATTCCAGAACCAAAAGTTATAATGGATTATCTAAATGGAGTTCCTTTAGCTGAGGGAGTAGCAAATCCAATGTTTGTACTTTTATATAACATTTTAGGAATAGTTATCTTTATGGGATTTGCATTAATTTGTTGGAATAGATATCAAAAGAGATTGGCTTCAGGTTATTTTGGAAATGAAGTAATTGAAAATCTAGCTTCATCAGAAATGGCAATTACAGAAGAAGTAAATAGTAAAGAGATTAATAAAAAAAGATAAACGATAGTTAACTTAAAATAAATTGTTAGGGAGATTATAAGTCTCCCTATATAAATAGGAGGATATTTATGAAATTATGGGAAAACATTAATATTGATGGAATTGGTAGATTAGATGCAAGAAGTTATTTTAGAAGTTTTGAATCAAAGGAAAAGGCTAAATTAACTGATAATAGATATACACATAAATTCAAAAACCTAAATGGTACATGGAAATTCTTATTTTTAGATGCACCTGAATATTCACCAGTTGGTTTTTATAATAAAGATTTTTCAGTAGAAAACTGGGACAATATAGAAGTACCTGGAAATTGGCAACTTCAAGGATATGGTAAAATGCATTACTCAGACTTATGGTATAACTTCCCAATAAATCCACCATATGTGCCAACAGAAAATCCAACAGGAATTTATAGAAGAAACTTTTCTATTGATGAAAGTTTTGAAGGAAAGCGAATAATTTTAAGATTTAATGGAGTAGATTCAGCTTTTAATCTTTGGATAAATGGTAAGGAAGTAGGATATAGCAAAGGAGCTAGACTATTAAGTGAATTCGATATAACAGATTATGTAGAAATTGGAGAAAACCAATGTACAGTTAGAGTATATCAATGGTCAGATGGAACATATATAGAAGACCAAGATATGTGGTGGTTAAGTGGAATATTTAGAGATGTTGAATTAATTGGAGAACCTAAAGATGGTGTTGAAGACATATATGTAGTTACTGATTTAGATAAAAATTATATTAATGCTAACTTAAAAGTTAACTTAAAGCTTAAAAATACAAATTGTGATAGTGTATCTTTTGAATTAGTAGATAAAAATGAAAATTTAGTTTTTGAAGAAAGTGTTTCAATAGAAGGAAAAGAAATATCCTTTAATAAAGAAGTTATTTCTCCATTAAAATGGACTGCTGAAGAACCAAATTTATATACTTTATATATAACAGTTATAAAAGATGGTAATGTAGTAGAAGTTATTCCACAAAGAGTTGGATTTAGAAAAATAGAAGTTAAAGGTGAAACTTTTACTGTAAATGGAGTAGCTATAAAGTTTAAGGGTGTTAATAGACATGATTATAATCCTAAAACAGGAAGAGTTGTTACTAGAGAAGAAATAGAAAAAGATATTATTTTAATGAAAGAGCATAACATTAATGCTATAAGAACAGCTCACTATCCTAACCAATATTATTTATATGAATTATGTGATGAATATGGAATGTATTTAATTGCAGAAACAGATTTAGAGTGTCATGGATTTGAATTAACAGGAAACTATAAGTGGATAACAGATGATCCAGCTTGGGAACTTGCATATGTTAAGAGAATGGAAAGAATGGTTGAAATGTATAAAAACCATCCATCAATAATTATGTGGTCATTAGGAAATGAATCTGAATTTGGACATAACTTTAAAGCTATGGCAAATAAAACAAGAGAAATAGATCCAACTAGATTAGTTCATTATGAAGGAGATTTTGAAGCTGAAATAACAGATGTATACAGCACAATGTATACTTGGCTTGAGCATAAAGATGAAAACAAACTTCTTATGAGCAAAATAATTAAAAATAGCAAAAAGCCTCATATATTATGTGAATATTGTCATGCTATGGGTAATGGTCCAGGAAATCTTAAGGAGTATCAAGACTTATTTTATGCCCATGATAAACTTCAAGGTGGTTTTGTTTGGGAATGGTTTGACCATGGTATAGAAACAATAACTGAAGATGGACAAGTTTATTATAGATATGGTGGAGATTTTGGAGATGATCCAAGTAATATTAATTTCTGTATAGATGGATTAATAATGCCAGATAGAGTACCATCACCAGGATTACTTGAATATAAAAAGGTTATTGAGCCAGTTGAAACTAAGGTAGTAGATTTAGAAAAGGGAATATTTAATTTAATAAATCGATATGATTTTGCAGATTTAAATAGATTAGAGTTAGTTTGTACTATTGTAGAAGACGATAAGATATTACAAAGTATAAGAGTTGAACTTCCAAGTATTAAGGCAAGAACTGAAAAAGAAATACAAATCCCATATTCTTTAGATTTTGATAAAGTAAAGGGTGCAGATTATTATATTAATTTCTCATATGTATTAAAAAATGATACTATGTGGGCAAAGGCTGGACATGAACTTGCTACAGCACAATTTATATTACCTGTAAAAGAGGAAAGAAATATAGTAAAGGCAGAAGGTAAATTAGAAGTTATAAAAGATAACTACAAGTTATTTGCTAAGGGAGAAGACTTTGAAGTAGAATTTGATTTAGTACGAGGAAATATTGTAAATGTAATTAGAGATGGATACAAATTAGTAGAGGAAGGTCCTAGACTAAACTTCTGGAGAGCTCCTATTGATAATGATATGTATGTAGTTGAAGATTATAAGAAAAAATATTTTATGCACTTAATGCATGAAGTTGTAAGAGAAGTTACTTATAAAGTAGAAGAAAATACTTTAGAAGTAAATGTAAAGACTGTAAATGGAACAACAAATAGTGCATGGTACTATGAATCAAGCTATCAATATATAGTTTATCCAAATGGATATATAGTAGTTAATGTAGAGGGAACTCCAGCTGGTATGATTGAAAATGCACCTGATATGCTTCCAAGAATAGGAGTTAAACTTAAGGTAAACAGAGAATGCAGTAATGTAAAATGGAAAGGACGAGGCCCAGGAGAATCTTATGCAGATACTAAAGAATATAATCTTTTTGGAGTATTTAGTAAAACTGTTGATGAGATGTTTACAAATTATGTTAAACCACAGGAAAATGGAAATCGTTCAGATTGTAAGTGGGTAAGCTTAACTAATAACAAGGGGTTAGGACTAATTGCAATAGCAGACAATAAATTTGATTTTAGTGCTTCTTATTATGAAGATGTTGACTTAGAATATGCTAAGCATACAATAGACCTTAATAAGAGAGATTATATAGTTTTAAATATAGATTATAAGCAAAATGGAGTAGGAACAAATTCTTGTGGACAAAGTCAATTAGAAAAATACAGATGTAAGTTTGAGCCATTTAAATTATCTTTTGAACTTACACCATATAATAATACAGAAGTTTCAGCTGTTAAATTAGGAAGAGAAACTATAAAATAAATATTTAGAATTTAATAAAATAAAGCCAGCAGATTAAAAAATTCTGCTGGCTTATTTTTATTAAATTTAAAAATCTTAAAACTCTGATTGACCAGTTGTTCTTGGGAATGGTATTACGTCTCTTATGTTTGTCATACCAGTTATATACATGATTAATCTTTCAAATCCAAGACCGTATCCTGCATGCTTAGTTTCTCCGTATTTTCTAAGCTCTAAATACCACCAGTAATCTTCTTCATTTAAGTTAAGTTCAGCCATTCTTTTCTTTAGAAGGTCTAATCTTTCCTCTCTTTGGCTACCACCTATTATTTCTCCTATTCCTGGAACTAGAAGGTCCATAGCAGCAACTGTTTTATTATCATCATTCATTCTCATATAGAATGCTTTTATATCCTTTGGATAATCAGTTACAAATAAAGGTCTCTTAAAGTGTTCTTCAGTTAAATATCTTTCATGTTCTGTTTGAAGGTCTATACCCCATTCAACTGGATATTCAAATTCTTTTCCGCATTTTTCTAATATTTCAATTGCCTCTGTATAAGTAACTCTTGCAAAATCTGAGTTTGCAACATGGTTTAATCTTTCAACTAATCCTTTATCAATGAATTTGTTGAAGAATTCTATTTCTTCAGGACATTCTTTCATAACATATTTAATTACATAAGTAAGCATTTCTTCTGCTAATTGCATGTCATCTTCTAAATCAGCAAAAGATATTTCAGGTTCAACCATCCAAAATTCTGCAGCGTGTCTTGCTGTATTTGAATTTTCAGCTCTAAATGTTGGACCAAATGTATAAACATCTCTAAATGCTAAAGCAAAAGTTTCCGCATTTAATTGACCTGAAACTGTAAGGTTAGTTTCTTTTCCAAAGAAGTCTTTGCTGTAATCAACACATCCATCTTCAGTTTTTGGAGTATCATTTAAATCAAGAGTTGTTACTCTAAACATTTCTCCTGCACCTTCACAGTCACTTCCAGTAAGAATAGGAGTGTTAGTATAAACAAAACCTTTATCTTGGAAGAACTTGTGTATAGCATAAGCTGCAACTGATCTTACTCTAAATACAGCAGAAAAAGCATTACTTCTAGGTCTTAAGTGTGCTATTGTTCTTAAGTATTCAAAAGTATGTCTTTTCTTTTGAAGTGGATAATCTGAATCAGACATTCCTTCAATCACAATTTCTTTTGCTTGAATTTCAAAAGGTTGCTTTGCATTTGGAGTTTCAACTAATGTACCAATTACCTTTAATGATGAACTTATTGGAAGTTTTGATATTTCCTTAAAGTTAGATAGTTTATTATCGAAAACTACTTGAATATTCTTGAAGAAAGAACCGTCATTAATTTCAATGAATCCAAAAGCGTTTGAAGCTCTTAATGTTCTTATCCAACCAGTTATAGATATTTCTTTGTTTAAATAATCTGAAGTATTTCTGTAAAGTGATTTAACTAAAATATTTTTATCCATTATATTACCTCCTGTAATTTATAAATTTTAAATTTAAAAATAAAAAAACCTTTCATCCCACAAATAATGGGACGAAAGGATACTATCGCGGTACCACCCAAATTGCTATAAAAAATAGCCAACTCAAATATAAGCACATAAATTTATGCTCTTCTAGAAAATAACGGTCTAGAATATCCGTCTAAGTCTACTAACAATTAAAGCTTTCGGTTAGAAACTCAGAGATGTTCTTCAAAATAGGTTTCGTATAAGGCTTACACCATCCCTTATTCGCTAAGACTACATCCTAAATTTACTCTTCTCGTCATAGTCATTCTGTAACAATATTATATTAAATTGATTTTACAATACTTTTCTAACAAATGCAATAATGTTATCATATATTACTTATAGATTAATAAATTAGGAGAGATTTTATGCTACTTGAAAGACTTATATTAAAAAAAAATAAGGAGATAAATGAACTTAAGAATAGTTTATATTTAAGAGGCGAAGAAGATAGAGATAATATTTTAGATAATCTTAAGAATGCTGTAGATGACTTAACTATAATATTAGAGGAAGAAAAGAAATTAGTTTATAAGGGAAGAGTAAGAGAATTCACTTTAAGCGAGTTAAGTAAGTATGATGGAAAAGATGGTCGTTTAGCATATATAGCAGTGAATGGAACAGTGTATGATGTAACAGGTATTATGGGATTTGAAGATGGAAATCATTTTGGAGTTAAATCAGGAACAGATTCTACAGAAGCTTTTAATAATTGTCATAAAGGAGATAATAATGTACTTAGAAATTTAAGAATTGTTGGGGTTTTAAAGCAATAATTTATAAATAATGAAATTTAAATATAGGAAGATTTTTTAAGATTATATAAATTTATAAAAAAAGCACAATAATAAACATGAAGATTTTTTGTAATTTATTATTGTGCTTTTATAAAAATTTATTATTCTATTCCAGTTTCGAATGATCTAATTAAGCTTTCAGGGAATTTAAGCATTGTCATATCTTTTATTATTCCTTTAGTATCATAAGTAATTTCCTTAATTTCAGCTTTTATAGGCTTATTTCTTTCAATTTCTAATAAGCAATAAGTTGGATTTGGTCTTCCTATTTTAGGTTTACCAATACTTCCATCATTTATAAAAAGCTTGTCTCCGAAAGATTTAACTGAAGGTATGTGAGTATGTGCACATACTAAGGCATCTTCTTTTAAATTTTTCATAATCTCAGAAGTATTAGCTCCATCTTCTAACATATATTCATTTATTTTATTTGGACTTCCATGAACAAATAATATTTTTCTTCCCTCAAATTCTAATGTAATGGAAGTTGGAAGAGAATTTAAATAAAATCTATTAGCTGCTCTAAGCTCATCTACAGCCCAAGGAAGAGAAAAAGAGTTTATAGTATTTTCTCTTATGTAAGTGTAGCTACCGTCTACAACAGAAGCATCATAATTTCCTTTTAAACAAATAATATTTCTTCTTTTTATCATTGCTACTACTTCATTTGGGTGAGGACCATATCCTACTAAATCACCTAAACAAATTATAGTATCTACTTTTTGATCTTCAATATCTTCTAATGCTTTCATTAAAGCATAAAGATTACCATGTATATCTGAGATTACTGCTATTTTCATATGTCTAGCCTCCTAAGTATTTATTAATAATATTATATCACTTGTATATGTTTAAAGTTATTAAATAATGCTTAACTTGTTATACTTTGTAATTTATCAATATTAGTATATTATAATAAGTAATAGAAAATCTTAATAATTTGGAAGTAATATTAATGAAAAACAGTAGAATAAATAAAGCTATAAATGAAATGAAGAAAAATAATTTATCACAAATGATAGTATCATCACCAGCATCACTTTTTTATTTAACAGGAAAATGGTTTAGTCCTGGAGAAAGAATGATAGCTCTACTTATTAAAACAAATGGTGATCATAAACTTATAATAAATAAGTTATTCCCAGTAGAAGAAGACTTAGGAGTAGATTTAGTTTGGCATACAGATACGGAAAATGCAGTTGAAATATTATCAAAGTATATTGACAAGAATGAAACATTAGGAATAGATAAAACATGGCCATCTCATTTCTTATTAGGATTAATGAAATTAAATGCAGCAAAGGATTATGAAAATGGATCATTAATAATAGATAAATTAAGAATGATTAAGGATGAAGAAGAAATTGAAATTATGAAGGAATCTTCAAAGAGAAATGATGAAACAATGTTAGCTTTATGGGAAAATCTAAAAGAAGGCAAAACTGAATTAGAACTTGTAGAAATATTAAAAAATTTATATGCTAAAAATGGAGTTAATAAATTCTCATTTTCACCTATAATTGCTATTTCACCAAATGGTGCAGATCCACATCATTCAACTGATGCATCTGTACTTAAAAAGGGTCACAGCATAGTAATTGATATGGGAGGAATTTATAAAGATTATTGCTCTGATATGACAAGAACAGTATTTTTTAATGAAGAACCTTCAGAAGAACATAAAAAGATTTATAATATAGTAAAAGAAGCTAATGAAAGAGCAATTGCTATGATAAAACCAGGAGTTAAATTTTCTGATATAGATAAGGCAGCAAGAGATTATATTGAAGAAAAAGGTTATGGAGAATACTTTACTCATAGAACTGGTCACTGTATAGGAATTGAGTGTCATGATTTTGGTGATGTAAGTGCAGTTAATTACAATGAAGTAGAACCTGGAATGATATTTTCAATAGAACCTGGAATATATTTAAAAGATGATATTGGAGTTAGAATAGAAGATTTAGTATTAGTTACTGAAGATGGATGCGAAAGATTAAATAAAGTAACTAAGGAGTTAACAGTAATAAAATAATAATTAAATTTTATTTAAAATAAAAAAAGTGCTTGAAATTTTTCAAGCACTTTTAAAATTCTTATAATTAGATTGAGAATAATACACCAGCAATTGTTCCTGTTAAACAAGTTGCAAGAGCACCACCTAATAATGCTTTAAAACCTAATTTAGCAATTAAACCTTTCTTTTCTGGAGCTAGTGCACCAATACCACCAATTTGAATTGCAACTGAACTAATATTAGCAAATCCACATAATGCATAAGTTAATATCATTACAGTCTTAGGTTGAAGTGTATTTGAAATTCTTGCAAGTTCTGAATATGCAACAAACTCATTTAACATAACTTTTTGACCAAGTAAACTACCGGCAGTTGTAATATCAGCACTTGGAATACCCATTGCAAATGTTAATGGAGAGAATATTTTTCCTAAAATCCATTGGAAGCTAAGTTCTGGGAATCCAACAAAACCACCTAATTTAGCTAATATGTAATTAAGTAACGCAATAAGTGCAACAAAAGCTAAAAGCATAGCAGCAACATTTAATGCAAGTCCTAATCCTTCACTTGCTCCATTTGCAGCAGCTTCAACAACATTTGATGCAGTTTGCTCTACTGAAATGTCTGTAGTATTTTTAGTTTTTGGTTCTTCAGTTTCAGGTACAAGTATTTTTGCAAGCATAAGACCAGCAGGAGCAGCCATTATACTACCTGCAAGTAAATCACCAGCATTAATACCCATAGCTACATATCCTGCCATAACTCCACCTGCAACAGTTGCCATACCACCTACCATAATTGCCATAAGTTCTGACTTAGTCATATCTTTTATAAATGGTTTAACAAGTAAAGGGGCTTCTGTTTGACCCAAGAAAATATTACCAACAGCACTAAGTGTTTCAGCACCTGATGTTCCAAGTAATTTTGAAATTCCTTTTGCAATGATTTTAACGATAAATTGCATAATTCCTAAATAATAAAGTATTCCCATTAAAGCTGAGAAGAATATAATTGTTGGAAGAACTTGAAGTGCAAATATCATTCCAAAAGTTTTTTGGTCCATTAAGTTACCAAATAAGAATTTAGAACCTTCTAAAGTAAAGTCTAGAAGCTTAGTTATTGCTTTACTACAAAACTCAAAGAAAGCTCTACCAGCTGGAACTTTTAAAATTACTAGGGCAAAAGCTACTTGTAATCCTAATGCCATTCCAACTAAACGCCAATTAATTTTTTTTCTGTTTTCTGAGAATATTACTGCTATTAATATAATGGCAGCAATACCTATTAATCCTATAAATCTACTCAATTTGATTTCTCCTTTGTATATAAAATTTGAGCTATACTATAATTTTTTAATTATTTCTCTAGTTAATTTCATGAAGCTATTTTTAACCTTATTTGAGGTTTCCACAACTTCTTCATGATTAAGTGGCTGTTTTAAAATTCCAGCAGCCATATTTGTTATACATGATATTCCTAAAACATCAATATCAGAATGATTAGCAATAATTACTTCAGGTACAGTAGACATTCCAACAGCATCTCCACCTAAAACTCGAACCATTCTAATTTCAGCAGGAGTTTCATAAGTTGGTCCGCTAAACATAGTATAAACACCATCTTTAACCTCTATTCCTAAATCCTTTGCTGTATTTTTAGCAATTTCTCTAAGATAAGGTTTATAAGCAGTTGACATGTCTGGGAATCTTGGACCAAAATCGTTTAAATTTTTTCCTATTAGTGGATTTGCACCAGAAAAATTAATTTGATCATTAATAATCATTAAATCTCCAGGCTTAAATTCTGTATTAACAGCTCCAGCAGCGTTGGTAACGATTAACTTAGTTACGCCAATAAGCTTCATCACTCTAACTGGAAAGGTTACTTCCTGCATAGAATATCCTTCATAGTAATGAAATCTTCCTTGCATAGCTACAACAACTTTTCCTTCTAATTTACCTATAACTAGACGACCTATGTGGCCTTCTACAGTTGAAACAGGGAAATTAGGTAGTTCTTCATATGGATAGAATTCAGGTTCTTCAATTAAATCTGCAAGAGAACCTAAACCAGATCCTAGAATAAGACCGATTTCAGGTTTGTATTTACTCTTTGAAAGTATATATTCTGAAGTGGTCTTTATTGTGTTTGATAAATCCATTTAATCACTCCTATTAATAGTTTGGTTAAATATTAAAATTTTGATTTAAAAATATATAAATTATGCTTTATCATATTAAATTATATGATAAATTTAATTAAATTTAAATATAAAAATTAAAAATTAATCAAATAAATAAGATTTTTATAAATATCACAAAAAATATATCTAAAAGAATATAATAAAATATAGTGTTTTATTGGTGGTGGATTAAAATAATTATTTTAAGTTTTTTAATTTTAATAATATTAAATATTGTTATTACCTCAAGAAAATTTAATGGTAAGAAAAGTGATGTAATAATAATATTAGGTTGTAATTTAAGAAGTTATTATATAGACAAGAGGATAGAAAGGGGAGTTAATCTATATAAGGATAAAATGGCAACTAATATAATTGTTACTGGATTAGGTAGCGGAAAAATTAGTGAAGCTTTAGGCATGAAGAGAAAATTAATAAAGCTAGGAATTCCAGAAGAGCATATATTGCTTGAAGAAAAAGCAAAAAATACTTATGAGAATTTAACATTTTCTAAGGAAATAATGAATTTAAAAAACTTTAAAACTGCAATTATTGTTTCAGATAGATATCATTTAGCTAGAATTAAGATGATATGTAAAAATATAAAATTAAAAGCAACCTTTGAAAGTTATATTTATAAATATAATAAAAGAAGTTATATTTTATTGATTTTAAGAGAAGTTATAGCTTTTATTAAGGATTTTTTTATTAGCAAATTAAACAAAAAATAAACTGATACCTAAAAGTCAAATATCAAAATTAAAATTTACTATTAGGTATCAGTTTACAAAATCATATATTATTTATTTTGTAAGAATTTTTCGCCTACTATAACTACATCACCAGCACCAACTGTAAGTAGAATATCACCATTTTTAACATGAGATTTAACATATTCTACAGCTTCATCGTGAGAATGAACATTTGTACATTTAACACCAGTTTTTCTAATTGCATCTCCAAGTTCATCAGAAGAAACAAGTCCAGTATCCTTTTCTCTAGCTGCGTATATATCCATTAATATTAGTTCATCTACATCATTAAATGCAGTAGCAAATTCATCAAATAAGGCTTTTGTTCTAGTGTATGTGTGTGGTTGAAATACACAGAATGTTCTTTTATGAGGAATTTTCTTTGCTGTATTTAATGTAGCTTTTATCTCTGTTGGATGATGTGCATAATCATCTATTACAGTAATGCCATCTCTTTCACCTTTATACTCAAATCTTTTGTGGGCTCCTTTGCATTCGATTAGTCCCATTTTTATATCTTCGTATGGAAGATTAAATATTAAACCAACACAAATACTTGATAGTGCATTTAGTATATTATGAGTTCCAGGCATATTTAACTGAAGATCAAATAATTCTTTGTTATCTCTACAAACTGTAAAAGAAGCACAACCTCTATTATCATATTTAATATTTGTTGCAGTTACATTTGCATTCTCAAAGCCATAACTTAAAGTATTACATTTAGATTCTTTTAAAATATTAGCTACATTTTCATCTCCATTATATCCTACAAGATATCCGTCTTCAGGAATTAATTTTGAGAACTTTTTGAATGTTTCCTTTATATGATTTAAATCTTTGTAGTAATCAAGGTGGTCAGCATCTATATTTAATATTATTCCTATGTAAGGGAAGAATTTTAAAAATGATTCTTTGTATTCACAAGCTTCAGTTACAAAATAATCACTACTTCCTATTCTATAATTACCACCAATTACATCAAGGTCACCACCTATAAGTATTGTTGGATCCAAATTACTTTTTAAAGTAATATTTGTAACCATTGAAGTGCAGGTAGTTTTACCATGAGTACCAGCTATAGCTACATTATATTTATGACCTTTCATTATAAGTCCTAAGAATTCAGCTCTATCCATAAGATGAATCCCTTTATTTTTAGCTTCGACTATTTCAGGATTATCAGATGGAATAGCAGCTGTATAAACAACTAAGTCAACATCTTTTATATTTTCTTTTCTATGACCTATATATATTTCTGCTCCTTTTTCTTTTAAGTTATTAGTTGTTTTTGATTCTTTAAAGTCAGAACCAGAAACTTTAAATCCCTTATTTAAAAGCACAGCGGCAAGACCACTCATGCTTACACCGCCAATTCCTATAAAGTGAACTTTTTTATTAGTATCTTTTAAAAAATCAAATGACATGAAATCAACCCCTTTTTATTAGTTCATTTATAATTATATACATTTTTAATTAATTGAACACAACAAAACAATTAATTATTAAAAATATTTTAGAAAAATAATCCATATTTAAAAATAATTCTAAAATATTTAACACTTAAGTGAAGAAAATATATTGCGAAAGTATAAAATTTAGAATAAAATATGAATATTAAGACCTTAAAGAGTTAAAATAATTCGTATATTTTCGTACAATAATTTAAAAATGTAGGTGGTTATAATGGAAAAATTAAGCAGAAATAGTAGAGTTGTTGTAATAACAAAAATACTTATTGAAAATCCAAATAAAATTATTGGATTAAATAGATTTTCGGAATTATTAAATGCAGCTAAATCAACTATAAGTGAAGATATAGTTATAGTAAGAGAGATTTTAGAAAAATTAGAAATGGGAAAAGTTGAAACCATTGCAGGAGCTGCAGGGGGGATAAGATATATTCCTGAAATGAGTATTTCAAAAGGAAAAGAATTTGCTCTTAAATTATGTGAACTTTTAAAGGATGATGGAAGAGTAATACCTGGAAACATAATATATATGACAGATTTAATGTATAATCCAGAAATAATAAGTAGAGCTGGAACAATACTTTCATCATGGTTTGAAAAAATGAATATAGATTATGTTATAACAGTTGAGACAAAAGGAATACCATTAGCTTATGAGGTTGCTAGAAACTTAGGAGTTCAACTTGTAATTGCAAGAAGAGATAATCAATTTACAGAAGGTACAACTATGACAATAAATTATGTATCAGGTACAAGTGGAAGACTTCAACAAATGTCTCTTTCAAAGAAAGCAATGAAAAGTAATTCAAAATGCGTATTTATAGATGACTTTATGAAGGGTGGAGGAACAGCTCTTGGAATTAAAGATCTTTTAAAAGAATTTGATAGTGAACTTGTTGGTATTGGAGTTTTAGTTGATAGCAAGGAAGCAAAGAAAAAACTTATAGATGAATATGTTTCAATAGTTGAGTTAAATTCTGTAAATGAGTCATCAATAGTTGATGTTACTCCATCAAAAATATTTGAATAATTATATCGATTACACCAAAAGTAAAAAATTCGCGAAATTTTTAAAATATTTCCAAATAAAAAGAGGAATTTACCAATCCTTTGGAGAATTAAATATTATCAAGGCAACTGGAGGTGTAGTCAATGCAAATTACAGACGTTAGAATTAGAAAGATAGCTACGGATGGAAAGATGAAAGCGATAGTATCTGTCACTTTTGATGATCAATTTGTTGTTCATGACATTAAAGTTATCGAGGGGCAAAATGGATTATTTATCGCTATGCCAAGTAGAAAGACACCAGATGGAGAGTTTAAGGATATAGCACATCCTATAAACACAGACGCAAGAGAAACAATACAAACAGCAATTCTTCAGGCGTATGACAAAGCTTTGTTAGAAGAATCAAATGTTAACTAATTAAATAATAAAAATAAAGGGGAGAAATCCCTTTTATTTTTTTGCTATAAACAAACTATTTAAGAATAATATAATGTGTATATAAAGATAATATTAATGATTAGTATTTTTAAAGTTTTACAAAGGTTGAAAAGGAAGATACGTTGAAATATAATTATATAGGTATAGTTTGATTTATAAATTATGAATTAAAAACAATTATTAATAAAAAAGTATCATAATAGAGGTGGTAAAATGTATAAATGTGCATTAATACTTGCAGCAGGCCAAGGAAAGAGAATAAAATCAGATATTCCTAAAGTATTACATAAGGTTTGCGGTAAGGAAATGGTTAATCATGTTATAGACAACATGAGAAAAGCAAACATAGAAGATGTAAATGTAATTATAGGAAAAGGTGCTGAGTTAGTTAAAGAAGGCACTAAAGAAAGAAATGTTTCATATTCTCTACAAGAAGAACAATTAGGTACTGGACATGCTGTTAAATGCGCTACAGATTTCTTAAAGGGAAAAAAGGGAACTGTTATAGTTTTTGCAGGAGATGCACCATTAACAAAGGAATCCACTATAGAAAACTTAATAAAAGAACATGAAGAAAACAAAAATTCAGCAACATTATTAAGTGCAATGGTTGAAGATCCAACTGGATATGGAAGAATTATTAGAGATTCTAATGGAGATGTTTTAAAAATAGTAGAACATAAAGATTGTAATGAGGAAGAGCTTCTTGTTAATGAAATGAATGCAGCAATGTATTGTTTTGATATAGAAGAATTATTAAATTCATTAGAAAAACTTTCAAATAATAATAATCAAGGAGAATACTACTTAACAGACGTAATAGGTATTCTTAAAGATGAAGGCAAAAAGATTGGAGCTGTTGTAACTGATTATGAAGATACAATAGGAGTAAATTCAAGAGTTCAACTTGCAGAAGCTGAAGAGATTTTAAGAAATAGAATTAATAATATCCATCTTAATAATGGGGTAACATTAATAGATCCAAAAGCAACTTATATAGGTGTTGATGTTAAAATAGGAAAAGATACAATTATATATCCAGGAACAATAATAGAAGGAAACACTGTTATAGGATCAGATTGTTTAATAATGCAAAATTGCAGAATAAAAGATAGCAAAATTAATGATGGTGCAACAATTGAATCATCAGTAATATTAGATAGTGAAATTGGTAAGAATACTACAGTTGGACCATTTGCTTATATAAGACCTGAAAGTAAAATTGGTGAAAAAGCAAGAATTGGAGATTTCGTAGAAATTAAGAAATCAACTATAGGAAATGGAACAAAGGTTTCACATTTAACTTATATAGGAGATGCTGAAGTTGGAGATGGATGCAACTTTGGATGTGGAACAGTAGTTGTTAATTATGATGGAAAAGTAAAGAATAAGACAATAATAGGAAATCATAGTTTCATAGGATGTAATACTAATTTAGTTTCTCCAGTAAGAGTTTATGATAACACTTATATTGCAGCAGGTTCTACAATTACTAATGATGTTGAAGAAGGTGACCTTGCAGTAGCTAGAGCAAAACAAAGAAACATCAAAGGATGGGTAGAAAAGAAAGGTCTAATGAAGTAAATATTTGAATTTTATATAAAAATAGCTAAAGTTTGAGGAGGTCTTCGTTAATTATGTTAAGTCATGGAAAGAATATAAAAATATTCACAGGGAATTCGCATCCTGAATTAGCACAAGAAATTGCTAAAATTTTAGGATTAAAAGTAGGAGAAGGTACTGTAGGAACTTTTAGTGATGGAGAGATATCAGTAAATATTGGTGAAACTGTAAGAGGAGCTGATGTATTTATAGTACAATCAACTTGTTCACCAGTTAATAATAATTTAATGGAACTATTAATTATGATAGATGCGTTTAAAAGAGCATCAGCAGGTAGAATTATAGCTGTTATCCCATACTATGGTTATGCAAGACAAGATAGAAAAGCTAAGTCAAGAGATCCAATAACTGCAAAGTTAGTAGCTGATCTTTTAACAACAGCTGGAGCAGATAGAGTATTAACAATGGATTTACATGCAGCACAAATTCAAGGATACTTTAATATTCCAGTTGATCATTTAGTTGGATCACCAATACTTGCAAATTACTTTATTGAAAAAGGACTACAAGATAGAGATGATGTTGTAGTTGTATCACCAGATCTTGGTAGTGTAACAAGAGCTAGAAAGTTTGCAGATAGATTACATGCACCAATAGCAATTATTGATAAGAGAAGACCTAAAGCTAATGTATCTGAAATAATGAATATAATTGGAGATGTTGAAGGCAAGAAGTGTATATTGATAGATGATATGATAGATACTGCTGGAACAATTGCAAATGCTGCAAATGCATTAAAAGATTTAGGAGCTGAAAATGTATATGCTTGCTGTACTCATGGAGTATTATCAGGACCAGCTTTTGAAAGAATAAACAGTTCAGCAATAGAAGAATTAGTTATGCTAGATACTATTAAATTACCAGAAGGAATTAATAACAGTAAATTTAAATCAATATCAGTAGCTCCAATATTTGCAGAAGCTATAAAAAGAATTTATGATGATGAACCTATAAGCAAGCTATTTGAAGTGTAGTACATAATTGTTTATCAAATGTTTGTTAAAAATAAAAACCTCTAGATTTTGAACTAGAGGTTTTGAATTTAACTAAAATAGTTACGTATAGTTAATAATTTGTAACTTTTAGATAAAAATATACTAAAGTGTACTAAAAAATGATAAATTTATAATTAATAATGTTAAAGTTAATAATATAAAATATGGAGGTGCCACATATGGAAGGCGTTTTAGGAAAAGTACTAGTAGTTGATGATGATGAAAATATTTGTGAAGTCATAAACATGTATGTTAAAAGTGCTGGTTATGATACAAGAGTAGCTCATAATGGAAAAGAAGCAGAGGAGTTATTTTTAGATTATAAACCAGATATAGTATTATTAGATGTTATGATACCTAATATAGATGGAATAGATGTATTAAAATGGATAAGAAAAGAAGGAACAACTCCTGTAATAATGCTTACTGCAAAGGGAGATACATTTGATAAAGTTTTAGCTTTAGAACTTGGAGCAGACGATTACATAGTTAAACCATTTGAACCAAAAGAATTACTTGCAAGAGTTAAAGCTGTAATGAGAAGATATACAGCAGATAATACAAATAAAGAAGTAATTCAATACAATGATTTAACAATTGATGCTAATTCATATAGAGTAGTATACAAAAATAATGAAGTTAAGATGCCACCTAAAGAATTTGAACTATTATATTACCTAGCATGTAATAAAAATAGAGTATTTACAAGAGAACAGTTATTATGTGAAGTTTGGGGATATGATTATCCAGGAGATTCAAGAACAGTTGATGTTCATGTTAAAAGACTTAGAGAAAAACTTCATTCAGGAGATACATGGCAAATAGAAACTGTTTGGGGGGTTGGCTACAAATTCGAGGTGAAATAGATGAAAAAAAATAGCTTATCATATAAGCTTATAATAACCTTTACTTTAATTTTGGCCACTGCACTTGTAGTAGTTGCTGGAGTTTTATCAATTTGGTTTAAACAATACTATTTTGATCAAAAAAAAGAGCAACTTAACAAAGAAAGTACAATTATAGAAAGTGCAGCTATCTCTTATTTAACTTTAGATAAGAGTTCCAATCTAACTACTTTGAAAAACGTAATGGACTTTGTTAGTAAAACAGTAGATGCAGAAATATTGATAACTGATAATTTAGGGTATACATATGCAGTTTCTAGTAGTGCTCATGAAAATTATAAATTTTCTTCGTTAGGAATTCCAAAAGAGGATATGGATGCATTAAAAAAAGGTAAATCAATAGAATATGGCAGTATAAAAACTTCAACTAAGAATGATTACGTATATTTAAAACCTATTTTTAACAAAAACTATTTTAGTGGCGTTATAGTTATGGTTATTCCTATAGATCGTATGCTTAATCCAATAATAAAGGTTAATGAAGTTATTTGGATTACAGCTATCATTGCTATAATTATTGGTGCGATTGTAGTTTTCTTATATAGTAAGAAACTTTTAATTGACCCTATAGATAAAATTACTACAGCAGCTAGGAGATTATCTAAAGGTGGAGTAGAAGAAAGAGTTGATATAAAATCAAACAATGAAATTGGTGAGCTTGCAGAGTCATTTAATATTATGGCTGAGTCTCTTCAACAAGTTGATGATAATAGAAGGGCTTTTATATCAAATGTTTCTCATGAATTAAGATCGCCAATAACATCAATAAAAGGATTTATATCAGGAATATTAGATGGAGTAATTCCAAGAGATAAAGAAGGATATTATTTAAATATCGTATATGAAGAAACTGATAGATTATCAAGACTTATAAATGATTTATTAGATATATCAACTTTAGAATCAGGAAAGATGAAGCTTAATAAGCAAGAGATAGATATAAGCAATTTAATAAAACACACTATAGCAAAATTTGAAGGTGCTATAAACAACAAAGGTTTAACTGTTGATGTAGTATTAGAACAAGAACATCAGTATGTTATAGGAGATAACGATAAGATAACTCAAGTTGTTACAAACTTAATAGATAATGCAATGAAATACAGCTATGAAAATGGTGAAGTAAAAATTAATACTAAGTCAAAAGGTGATAAGGTATTTGTAAGTATATATAACGATGGAGAAACATTATCTAAGGAACAATTAGTTAAAATTTGGGATAGATTTTATAAAGTAGATGTATCTAGAACAAATAAGGTAAGTACAGGCCTTGGATTGCCAATAGTAAGATTAATTCTCACAGAACATGGGGAAGATATTTGGGTTGAAAACTATAAAGATACTGGAGTTATATTTACATTTACTTTAACTAAAAAATAAGTTTTGGTGATGTATATGAATAATAAAAAAGGAAATGGAAAAATAAATATAAAAAGTAAGAATAGCATTATTACTCGAAAAAATGTATTAATAGTAATAGCAGCATTATTATTAGCTATAATATCAAGCGTTGTATCTATAAAGTATGTTTTTTTCAAAATTAGTCATAAAGAATTAAAAGAGCTAAATAATCCAAGTGGAATTAATGTTGAAGTTGTAGCTGAGAAACATATAAAGAATATAATAAGCGAAGTAGGACCTTCTTTAGTTAGTGTTGGAAGCAACCTAGAAGATTTAGAATCTCATAAGTTACCAAGTAATAACTCCACTGGAGTAATACTTACTAAAGATGGGTTAATAATGATACCATATAGTAGTATAAAAGATTACAAAAAAATATATGTTAAATTACCTGCTAAAGGAGTTAAGCCTAAAAAAGCTACATTATTAGGATATAATAAGGAAACAGATACAGCTTTAATAAAAGTTCAATGTAATGATTTAGTACCTATAAAGATTTCAAATGACACTTCAATAAGAGAAGGTAGTATTGTTTATGCTGTTGGAAATTCAATTGGAGCTAATTATATTGGATTAATAACACCAGGTATAGTAACATCAACAAGTCATAGAGTTAAAGTTTATAATGAGGATTATAAAATTATACAAACAAACGCTGCTATGAATAATGAAAATTATGGTGGAGTTTTGTGTAATGTTTATGGAGAACTTATAGGAATAAACAGCAAATATCTAACTAAGAAATATGATGAGGATAATTTATTCTTTGCTATAAGTAGTGATGCTATAAAAGATATTACGAAAAATATAGTAAAAGAATTTGATGTTTTAGGCTTAAGAGGTTCAGAAATTAAAATTGATAATATTCAAAAAAAAGGTTTTTATATTGAAAGTTTAGATGAAAATGGTAAGGCTGCAAAAGCTGGAATCAGACCTACTGATATAATTCTATTAGCAAATAATAAACCTATATTATCATATGATGATTTAATTAAAGATGTAAAAAATTCAGATAATAAAAATAAAGTAGAATTACAAATATTAAGAGACGGAAAAACAAAAAAAATATATATAGTGATGTAAAATAATAAAGAGACTTTTTTAAGTCTCTTTATTATTGCAAAAATTTAGTATAATATTTAAGTAGTATTGAATAGAAAGATATTTATTGAGAAAAGATTATAATATATAGATAGTAGAAAGAGGAGATAATATGTTTTTAATAGTTGGACTTGGAAATCCTGAAGAGAAGTATGATAATACAAGACATAATATAGGATTTGAAGCAATAGATTATATAGCAAAAAAATATAATATAGATATAAATAGGAAAAAATTTAAAGGTGAGTATGGGGAAGGATTTATAGAAAATGAAAAAGTTATACTTATGAAGCCAACTACATATATGAACCTAAGTGGGGAATGTGTAAGAGAAGTTATTGATTTTTATAAACTTACTAATGAAGATATTTTAGTTATATATGATGATATAAGTTTGGACTTAGGTAAAATAAGGATAAGAAGAAAAGGAAGTGCTGGAGGACATAATGGAATTAAGAGCATAATAGCACATGTTGGAAGTGATGAATTTTCAAGAATTAAAATTGGGGTAGGACAACCTAAAGGGGATTTAGTTAATTATGTTTTAGGTAAGTTTTCAAAAGAAGAAAAAGAGGTTTTAGAAGAAGTTCTAGAAGTTAGTAAATTAGCTACAGATACAATCATAAGAGAAGATATAAATTCTGCAATGAATAAATATAATGGATTTAAGGCAAATAAAAGTGTTTAAGGATGGTGTATTAAAATGAGATTAGAAGGGTTAATGAAGCCCTTAATTGAGAGTGAAGAGTTTGGAAAAGTAAAAAGTTATATAGATAATAACAAATTTCCAACTGCAATATATGGTTTATCAGAATCAGGAAGGACGTATTTTATAAATGCTTTATTTGAACAATATGATAAACCTTTAGTTGTAGTTACTCACAGTGATATTGAGGCAAAAAATCTATATGAAGATTTAAGCTTTTATTCAACAGAAGTTTATTATTTCCCAGTTAGAGAAGTGGTTTTCTATAATATAGATGCCATCTCGGGAGATTTAAGATGGGCAAGGCTTAAGGTAATAAAAGAAATTTTAAGCAAAAAGAAAAAAATAATAGTAACTTCAGTGGAAGCTTTTGCAGCTAATTATACTCCAATAAATTATTATAAAAAGCATAAAATAAATTTGAAATTAGGAAATGAAGTAAACTTTAATGAGATAAGCAAGTTACTAATAGAGAGTGGATATGAAAGAGTTGAAATGGTAGAAGGAAAGGGAGAATTTGCAAGAAGGGGGGGGATATTAGATGTATATCCACCAGATTCAGCATACCCTTATAGAATTGAATTATTTGGAGATGAAATTGATTCAATAAGAACATTTAACGTTGAATCTCAAAGAAGTATAGAAAAGGTAAAATCAATAAAAATATTTCCAGCAAAGGAGATAATTATTGATGATAATGTTATAAATTATGCAAAGGAAAATCTAAAAAGTGAATTAGATAAAGCGTTAAAAAACAATAAGGATGAAGTTGTTAGAGAAAGGCTTACTGAAACTATAAATAGAAATATAGAAAGTTTAATTGAAACTTCAAGCTTTGAAACTATAGATTCATATCTTCCATTTTTTTATGATAAGTTAGAGAGTTTGTTTGATTACTTTAAGGATTATAATTTTATAATTGATGATACAACAAGAGTACTTGGAAAACTTGAAGGAACTTATAGTGAGTTTACAGAGAATTTCTCAATGTTTCTTCAAAAAGGAAATATACTTCCTAAACATTCTGAACTTTTACTTAAGTATGAAGATGTTATTGACAGATTTTCTAGTTGTAATTTAGTTACATTAGATACATTTCAAAAGAGTAGGGATGTGTTTAGACCTCGTGAAATAGCAAATATTACTCAATTAACACTTAATAATTATCAAGGACAATTAGACTTTTTAATTGAGGATATTAAAGATAAAAAAAATAAGGGATTTAAAACATTAATTTTATCAGGAACAAGAACTAGAGGAGAAAGGCTAGTTGATACTTTAAGAGATAGAGAAATTGAAAGTGTTTATAAGGATAATGTTTCTGATATACAATGTGGAGAAGTTGTAATAACTTTTGGTAATCTATTAAAGGGATTTGAGTATCCAGAAGAAAAGATATGTGTAATATCAGATAAAGAAGTTTTTGGAGAAGCAAAGAGAAAGTTATCAAAGAAAAGAAAAACTAAAAAAGGTGTAGCAAAGATAAATTCTTTTGCTGAACTTAAAATAGGTGATTACGTTGTTCATGTAAATCATGGGGTTGGAGTATATAAAGGAATAAAACAAATAGAAGTTTCAGGAAATACTAGAGATTATCTTGATATAGTATATGATAAAGGAGATAAGCTCTATGTTCCAGTTGAACAGCTTGATTTAATTCAAAAATATATAGGTAGTGAAGGGAAAACTCCTAAGATTAATAAACTAGGAGGAAATGAATGGCAGAAGGCTAAAAGTAAGGTTAGAAAATCAATAAATGAAATAGCCAAAGATTTAGTTAAGTTATATGCAACTAGGGCTACTTTAAAAGGACATAAATTTAGTAAAGATACACAGTGGCAAAGACAATTTGAAGATGAATTCCCTTATGAAGAAACTCCAGATCAAATCACATCTCTTCAAGAGATAAAAGAAGATATGGAATCTCAAAAATCAATGGATAGACTTCTTTGTGGTGATGTTGGTTATGGAAAAACAGAAGTTGCTTTAAGAGCTGCATTTAAAGCAGTTATGGATGGTAAACAGGTAGCTTTTTTAGTTCCAACAACAATATTAGCGGAGCAACATTATAAAAATATGCTTAAAAGATTTTCAGATTTTCCAATTAAGATAGATATGATAAGCAGATTTAGAACTGCAAAACAACAAAAGGCTACAATACAAGCTGCTAAGGAAGGTAATGTTGATATTTTAGTAGGAACACATAAACTTGTTGCAAAGGATATACAGTTTAAAGATTTAGGACTTTTAATAATTGATGAAGAACAAAGATTTGGTGTTAAACAAAAAGAAAAAATAAAAGAAATTAAGAAAAATGTTGATGTACTAACATTAAGTGCAACACCTATTCCAAGAACACTTCATATGTCTTTAACTGGGGCACGTGATATTTCAGTAATAGAAACTCCTCCAGAGGAAAGATATCCAGTTCAAACATATGTTATAGAGCAAAATGATCAGCTTATAAGAGATGCGATACTTAGAGAAATGAATAGAGGTGGTCAGGTTTTCTTTGTTTATAATAGAGTTGAAAGTATTGAAAGCATGGCAAACTATATTAAAGAATTAGTTCCTGAAAGTAGAATTACATTTGCACATGGAAGAATGACAGAAAGACAACTTGAAACTGAAATGATGTCTTTTATGAATAAAGAATATGATGTTTTAGTATGTACAACAATTATTGAAACTGGAATTGATATTCCAAATGTAAACACAATAATAGTTTTTGATGCAGATAAAATGGGATTATCACAACTTTATCAATTAAGAGGAAGAGTTGGAAGATCAAATAAAATAGCATATGCATACCTTTTATACACTAAAGATAAAGTATTAACAGAGGTTGCAGAGAAAAGACTTAAGGCATTAAAAGACTTTACTGAACTTGGATCAGGTTTCAAAATTGCTATGAGAGACTTAGAAATAAGAGGAGCAGGAAATATGATGGGTTCAGCTCAGCATGGTCATATGGCTACAATAGGTTATGATTTATATTGTAGAATGCTTGAAGATACAATAAAGGTTATTAAGGGAGAAATAGAAAAAGAGCCAGTTGAAACTACAGTTGATATTAAAGTAGACGCTTATATTCCATCTAATTTCATATCAGATGAAAATCAAAAAATTGAAGTGTATAAAAAGATTGCTGCTATTGAAAGCTATGATGAGTACATGGAAATTAAAGATGAATTAGAAGATAGATATTCTGAGATACCAGACTCTGTTTATAATTTAATGGATATAGCTTATATTAAGAGTAAAGCTAGATCACTAAATATAGAAGAAATAAAAGAAACACCAAAAAATATATTCTTTAAATTTGAAGAAGGGGATAAAGGATACAAAAAAATATTTAAAGTACTTTTAGAAAATTATAAAAGTAATGTTATTCTTAAGTTTGGAAAAAATCCTGAATTTGAATTTAAAAAAGATAGTGTAAAGAAAGAAGAGTTATTAGCCTTCTTTAAAGAAATGTTAGATAGAATAATAAAAGTAATAAATACTTAAAATATATGCAATTGAACTTGATGTATAATATTGATATACTGTAAATATGTGAATTTTTAGGAGATAAATTAGTGAAAAAATAAATAGTAAAGTGAGGAAGAAAAGTGGGTAAGATTAAAAAAATACTAGCTATGGGACTAATTTCTATGGTTAGCTTATCATTTGTAGGTTGTAAAATGATAGCTAAAACACCTGAAGCTATTCAAAATGAAACTATAGCCAAAGTTGGAGATAAAAAAATAACTAAAGGCGATTTAGATAAACTTATGGAGTCTAAATATCAACAATATGAACAACAATATGGAAAGGATTATATGAGTAATCCTCAAGTAAAAGCTCAAGTTGAACAAGAAAAGAAAATGATGTTAGATTCACTAGTTAATCGTGATGTTGTAATTGGAATGGGAGAAAAAGAAAAGTGGATTCCAAGTGACAGTGAAATAAATAAAGAAGTAGACAAAAACTTTAATGAAATGAAAAATAATTTAAAAAAGGCTTATGGTATAAAAGATGATAAGCAATTTAATGAACTTTTAAAATCATCAGGATATGCAGATGAGGCAGCATATAAAAAGGAATTAAGACAACAAGTAATATACAATTCAATATTAACTAAACATGTATTTAATAATATTAACGTTACAGAAGCAGATGCTAAAAAATACTATGATACAAATAAAGAAAAGTTTACTGTTCAACCAGGTGCAGATGTATATCAAATAATTACAAAAGATAAAAAGGATATAGAAAAAGCAGAGAAAGAACTTAAAGATGGTGAAAAATTTAGTAAGGTTGCAGAAAAGTACAATATAGATGGAACAAAGACTACTGGAGGTTCATTAGGATACATTCCTTATAATTCAACACAATATGTAAAAGAATTTATGGATGCAGTTAAAAAACTTAAAAAAGATGGTGAGGTATCACAACCTGTAAAATCTCAATTTGGATACCATATAATAAAAGTTGAAGGAATTAAAACAAAAGCTCAAGTTCAACCATTTGATAAAGTTAAAGATCAAATAATGAAAGAACTAAAAGGAGAAAAACAAGAAACAGCTTATACAGATACTATAAAAAAATGGAAAGATGAGCTTGGAGCTAAAATATATGAAGATAAATTAAATAAATAATAGAAATAACACCTAAATTTTAGGTGTTATTTTTTTAAATAATGGATATATGTGCATAAAATTTCTATCTAGTCAAATAATAATAATGTTACTAAATTTAACAGTATTTTATAAGGAGGTTAACTATAAAATGAAAGCTACAGGTATAGTTAGACGTATTGATGACTTAGGTAGAGTTGTTATACCAAAAGAAATAAGAAGAACTTTAAGAATTAGAGAAGGAGATCCACTTGAAATATTTACAGATAGAGAAGGTGGAGTAATACTTAAAAAATATTCTCCAATAGGAGAACTTACAGATTTTTCAAAGGAATATGCTGAAAGTTTACAACAAACAATAGGACATATAATTTTAATAAGCGATAAAGATGCATTTATATCAGCTAGTGGGGTACCTAAGAAAGATTACATAGATAGAAAAATCAGTAATGAATTAGAAGATATTATGGAAGGTAGAAAGCCTGTATTACTTGGGGAAGGTTCTAAAAAATTAATTCCATTACATAGTGATGAAGAAATAGGAAACATGACATCACAAGTAATAGCACCTATAATAGCTGAAGGTGATGCAATTGGAGCTGTAATAATATTATCTAAGCAATCAGGAGAAAAACTAGGTGAGTTAGAATTAAAATTAGCTGAAACAGCAGCATCATTTTTAGGAAAACAAATGGAACAATAAAAAATCTCTTCTAAATTAATTAAAAGAATAAATAAAAGTAATAATACCTCTAAACTTAAAATAATAATTATTAATAAAAGAATCAGTTTGGAGGTATTTTATGAAAAAACAATCCTTAATAAAAGGAAGCATAGTATTAGGGATGGCTGGAATATTAGCAAGATTTCTTGGCTTATTTTTTAGATGGCCTATTATCATGCTAATAGGAGATGAAGGAATGGGACTTTATCAAATGTCATATCCATTATATATGTTTTTTGTAGCTATGGCATCAGGAGTTCCAGTTGCTATGTCGAAGATAATATCAGAAAATAATGCAATAGGGGATATAGAAAGAAGTTTTAAAGTTGTAAAATCTTCAACTTACATGATGTTAATTTTAGGAGCAGGAACATCATTTTTTTTATTTTTCTTTGCAAAGCCTATAATAAGTTTTTTGAAGTGGGATATTAAATCATACTATTCTTTAATAGGAATATCTTTTGCACCTATCATAATTTCTATTATGACTATATTTAGAGGGTTTTTCCAAGGACTTCAAAATATGACACCATCTGCAGTTTCTCAAATATTAGAACAGATAGGTAGAGTTGTATTTGGTGTTGGACTAGCAGTACTGTTTCTTCCAAGAGGGATAGAATTTGCAGCAGGAGGAGCTGCATTTGGAGCGGCAGCTGGTGGAATTTTAGGAGGGGGATATCTTTATATTAAATACTTAATTACTAAAAGAGATTATGGAATTAAAAAAATAAAAAGTGACTCAAGAATAATGAATAAAATTCTTAAAATTGCAATTCCAATATCGCTAGGAGCGACAGTTGGAACAATAATGAGTCTTATTGATTCAATATTTATTCCACAAAAGCTGTTAGAGGCTGGCTTTACAAGTGAAGAAGTAATAGTTTTATATGCTCAACTTACTGGAAAAGCATCAGTTATTGTGAATATACCAATGACTCTTTCAATGGCTCTTTCAATGTCATTAATTCCAATAATAGCAGAAGAATTTATATTAAAGAGAAAAAGGAATGTAGAAAATAAAACTAATCTCTCAATTAGAATATCTACAGTAATTGCAATACCTTGTATGTTTGGGATGTTTTTTATGGCAGAACCAATAATGAAATTTATATTTCCAGGTAGATATGATGGGTTTGAAATACTTAAATATTTATCTTTAACTGTACCTTTTGTTATATTAACCCAAACAACAACAGCTATATTGCAAGGTATAGGAAAATATACATTACCAGTTTTAAATTTATTTATTGGATGTGGAGTAAAACTTATATTAACACTTATATTAGTTCCTATTCCTAAATTTAATATTTATGGAGCTGTTATAGCTAGTATATTGGCTTATATTTCAACAACAATATTAAACTTAATAGTATTAAAGATAAGTTTGAAAGCTAAAATAGGAATTAGAAATAATATAATCAAACCTTTAATATCATCAACAATTATGATTATTATAGTTTTATTTAGTTATAGAATTATTTTGAATTATACAATGAGTAATGGCTTATCTTGTTTATTATCAATAATTTTAGGTGCTATAATATATATAACTTCAATTATTTACATGAATGTTTTTGATATTAAAGATGTGAGAAGTAGATTAGCTAAAAAATAAATATACAAAAGGAGAAATAACTGATGATTAAGATTATTGGTCTAGGGCCAGGAACAATTGAGGCACTTACGATAGGTGCATTAAAGTTATTAGAAGGAAGTAAAAATATTTACATTAAAACACAAACTCATCCAATAGTTAAATTTATAAAAGAAAAAAATATAAAATTTAAGACATATGACCATTTTTATAATGCTGAAAATAGTTTTAATGAGGTTTATAAAGAGATTGCTAAAGATTTAATAAAATCTTATAAGGAAACAGGAGAAGTTGTATATGCAGTTCCTGGAAATCCATTAGTTGCTGAAAAATCAGTTTTAGAACTTATTAATCTTTGTGTAAAAGAAAAAATAGAATATGAAATTTTGCCATCAGTTAGTTCAATAGATGTTTTAATATCTAAGCTTAATATAGATTCAAGTGAAAAATTAAAAGTTATTGATGCTTTTGATATTAAAAATCAAATTTTTGATAAAAGAATGAATATTATAATAACTCAAATTTATAATAAGTTTATTGCATCAAAGGTTAAACTTAAACTTCTAGAATATTATGATAGTGAAACAAAAATAATTTATGTTAAATCTTCTGGTATTAAGGATGTGGAAATTATTAAGGAGATATCTTTATGTGATCTTGATGATCAGAAAGATATAGATTGTTTAACAAATATCTATATACCTAAAGGTTTAGAAAGTAAGAAAGATATAAATGATTTGATTGAATTGGTGGATTTATTAAGAAGTGATAAAGGTTGCCCTTGGGATAGAGAACAAACTCATGAAAGTATAAAAAATGAGTTAGTAGAAGAAAGCTATGAAGTTAAAGATGCTATTGAAAATTGTGATGAGGATGCTTTAATAGAAGAACTAGGAGATGTTTTATTACATGTTATATTTCATTCATCAATAGGTAAAGAAAATGGAGAGTTTGAATTTAATGATGTTGTTGAAGGAATATATAATAAAATGGTAGGTAGGCATCCACATATATTTAATTCTACTAAACTATCTAGTTCACAAGAAGTTTTAAAAAGTTGGGATGAATTAAAGAAAGAAGAAAAAGGATTTAACACTATTACAGATGAATTAAATGGAGTAGCAAGAGCACTTCCAGCATTAATAAGAGCTCATAAGGTTCAGAATAAAGCAAGGAAAGTTGGGTTTGATTGGGATAATGTTAAAGATGCTTCAAGTAAGGTGTTAGAAGAATTAGAAGAAGTTTTAGAGGTATATAATAGTGAAAATAAGGAAAGAATAATAGGAGAGGTTGGAGACCTTTTATTTGCATGTGTTAATGTATCAAGGTTTTTAGATGTTGATGAAGAGGAAGCGTTAAATAAAACAACTGATAAGTTTATAAGAAGATTTAGTTATATAGAAGAACAAGCAATTAAAAATGGGAAAGATTTAAAAAGTATGACATTGGAAGAGATGGATAAATTTTGGGATGAAGCCAAGAAGCAAGAAAATAATTAGTTTTAGAAGGAATTTAGAAACTTTTAGAGAATATATTTAATATTAAATCTATGCTTATAAATTATTACATTATATTTACCTTCTTTACAGTAAATATATGAATATTTCTGTATTCAGTATAGACGGAAGCTTAAAGTAATAATATAATAAGATAATGTAAGTGTAGTACATAAAGATTAGCTAGTACTATAATTTATATAACTAGTTATTTAAGGAGGATGTAATTGTGAATAAAGCAGAATTAATTACTAGTATGGCTGAAAAGTCAAAATTAACTAAAAAAGATGCAGAAGTAGCTTTAAAAGCATTTATAGAAAGTGTTGAAGAAGCTTTAGAAAACGGTGAAAGAGTTCAATTAGTAGGATTCGGAACTTTTGAAACTAGAGAAAGAGCTGCTAGAGAAGGAAGAAATCCAAGAACTAAAGAAACTATAAAAATTCCAGCATCAACTGTTCCAGTATTCAAAGCTGGTAAAGAATTTAAAGAAAAAGTTAATAAATAGTTTTTTGAACCCGAGGGAGATGCTCGGGTTCTTTTATAAACACAAATTTCTAAAATTTATTAAAAAAGAAGGTGACCTTGTATGAGATTAGATAAATATTTAAAAGTGTCAAGACTTATAAAAAGAAGAACTGTTGCAAAGGAAGCTTGTGAAAGTGAAAGAGTTTCTATAAATGGCAAGGTTGCAAAATCAGGAACTCAAATAAAAGAAGGCGACATAATAGAAATAGTATTTGCAAATAAGATTTTACGTGCAGAGGTACTTAACATAGCTGAACATGTGAGAAAAGAAGATGCAAAAGATATGTATAAATTATTGGAGGGACAAGAAATAGATTAGTTTTATAATAATCTCTAAAGATACTAATTATAAGAATATAGGAATAAATAATTACATATATTTCTTAATAAGAGTAATGTCTAAAGGAGATTATATTATGGAAAGGAAATCTGATAGTATACAATTAACTAAAAAAAGTTCTATTCAATTAGAAAATAGAAGAAAACTTTCATTAACAGGTGTTGATGAAGTTATGAGTTTTGACGAAGAAAAAATAGTTTTAAATACTATACTTGGAAAGTTAAAAATTAATGGGCAAGGTCTCAAAATGAATAAGCTTGATGTAAAAAATGGAGAGGTTATAATAGAAGGATATATTGCAAGCATGATATATTATGGCAAAGTGAAATCAAAACATAAGAAATTGAATTTAAAGAAGTTTATAGGCAGGTAAAGTTATGCCGTTAGAGTTAGAAGTTCAATTTAATATTGTATTTTATGCTTTAATTTCAGGTCTTATATTGGGTATTTTTTTCGATATATATAGAATTATTAGAGGGAAAAAAGAGCATAAAATAATAAGAATGATACAAGATATTTTATTTTGGATTTTAAGTGCTTTTATTATATTCACATTTTTACTTTATAAAAATTATGCTTTTTTAGGAGCTTATGTTTATTTATGTATGGGTATAGGGCTATTTATATATTTAAAACTTTTTAGCAAATTAGTTTATAAGATAGAAAAAGTAGTTTTCAATGGAATAAAAACATTATTAAGAAGAGGCTATAAAAATTTAAGTTATCCTTTTAGAATTATGTTAGCAAAATTTAATAACAAATAATAAATATAATGAAAAATAACTTGAATTAAAAGTTAAGAGTGTTTAAAATATATTTATAGAATCTAAAATATGAGGTACTATGGATGATAAAGAAATTAAAAGGAAAAAATTTAATAATCTTAGTACTATGCCTTGTTTTCTTATTTAGTTTTATTAGACAAGAGCGAGCTATTATTAACATAAAAAAACAAATAGATGAAAAGCATATAGAATTAGAAAAAATTAAACAAAAAAACAAGCAACTTGAAGAAGAAGTCAAAAGTGCTAATTCTGATGAGTATATTGAGACTTTAGCTAGAGAAAGGCTTAAAATGGTTAAGCCAGGAGAAAAAATTATAAATGATAAAAATGTTGACTCAAAGTCTGAAAAGTAGGTTATTATTAATGATAACATATATATTTTATTTAAATTAAGGAGGAATCTTTTAAACATGACCTTAGAGGCAGGAAACATATTAGAGGGTAAAGTGGTAAACATCACTAATTTTGGAGCTTTCGTTGAATTAGAAGGCGGGAAGACAGGTCTAGTTCATATATCAGAAGTAGCAGATTCTTTTGTAAAGGACATAAGACAACATTTAAAAGAAGAAGATAAAGTAAAGGTAAAGGTTATATCAATTGATGATAACGGAAAAATTAGTTTATCAATAAAACAAGCAGAAACTAAGCCAAAGAAATCATCTAGACCAGCTGAATTTGATTGGACTAGCGAAAAGAAAAAAGCTACAGGGAATTTTGAAGATAAAATTTCTAAGTTCTTAAAAGATAGTGAAGAAAGAATGCAAGATGTTAAAAGACATCAAGATTTTAAAAGTAAAAATAGTAAAAAGTCATTCTAAAACATAAGACATCATATAAATTTAATATATAAATCTATATAATAAAAAGCCTTTAGACGTTTAAGCTAGTGGCTTTTTATTGTTTTTAAAAACTATACATAATATTAAAACAAATAAAAAATTAAAAAAAATGTTGACAGTATTATAAGTATACTATATAATAACTATTGTCGTCAGAAATGATAGAAAAAACTCATGCCGAAGTGGCGGAACTGGCAGACGCACAGGACTTAAAATCCTGCGGTGGTTAAACACCGTACCGGTTCGATTCCGGTCTTCGGCACC
>NZ_JAGGJZ010000006.1 GCF_017873235.1 Clostridium moniliforme
CATCTTGTTCTTGTTGATGTTTTTTCAAATAATAATACAACATTTTTTCCTTTTAAAGAATCTCCTAATATTCCTGCTCTCTTTTTTGCCTTTAAGTCACGAGAAAGGTCTAAAAGATATCTAATTTCTTCTGGTGTAAAATCCTTTAATGTTAAAAAACTTCTTCCTTTTAAATTAACTGCCATTTTTTATTCCTCCTTAAGTTAAATGAAATTAATAAATAATGGCTAACTTAAATATTAGATTTCTTTAATACATTAAGTTAACTTTTATTTTGTTTTAAATTATTATATATCTTCTTTTAAATAACTACAAAGGATTTTTTTTACAAAAAATGCATATTTATTTTTATCTCTTATTTATCTTAAATAAATATACTTTATTTAATATTATTTGAACAACTTTTCTTATCTTCATCTGCTTATATATTTATCTTAGCTAAATAAGTAAATTATATATTAATGTATATTTATTTATATATTAATATTTATTGCTTTTAATATTTCATACTGTTTTAAAAAACTTATAAATATTTATGCAAATTTTATGCATATAATCATACTACTAATATATAGTAACAAAAATATATAATCTTATATATAATGTATTATTTCTATTATTAAATTAGGTAAAAGAAGGTGCATTATGAATAAGATAAAAATTAGACATATGTTTCTTGGTAATAATACCTCTGAAGGTTTCTACTCTCTTTTTAAATATATTATTTCACAAGAAGATGCAAATAGAATAATTTGTTTAAAGGGAGGTCCTGGAACTGGTAAATCATCCTTAATGAAAAAATTATCTTTTTATTTCTCAACTAATTCTTATACAGTAGAAGAATACCACTGTTCTTCTGACGACCAATCTCTTGATGGAATTTTAATTAAAGATTTAAAGGTTGCAATATTAGATGGTACATCTCCTCACATGACAGACCCTATAACTCCTGGGGCAGTTGATAAAATAATAGACCTAGCAAATGCCCTTAATCATAAAAATTTAGTGCCTCATAAAAATAAAATAATTGAACTAAGTAATGAAATAAGTAATTGTTTTAAAAGAGCCTATATATTTTTTAATTCTGCAAGTAAAATATATTTAGATTGGGCAAATATTAATAAAAGTTGCATAAATAAAAACTTATTATCTAAATTTGAAAGTACTTTTAAAGGAATGGTTCTACAGAAAGAAACAAAATCTAATATTGGTGATGAAAGACATCTTTTTGCAACTGCTTTTACTCCAAATGGTATAGTCTCCTTTGGTAAAGATTTATCTAATCTTACTAAAAACTTATTTGTTCTTAAAGGAGAACCTGGTCTATATAAAAGTGAAATATTAAAATCTATTGGAAAATCTGCCACAAATTCTGGCTTATATGTTGAATATTATCATCATCCATTACTTCCAAATGAAATTGAACATATAATAATCCCAGAAGCTGACTTAGGAATATTTACAGAAAATGAAATTTCAAAACTTAACTTTAATGGAACTTTATTTGATATGTCCTCTCTCTGTTATAAAAACAAATTAAATAGATATAAAGATGAATTAGATTTTGATAAATGTGAATTTGATATTTTATTAAATAAAGGACTTTCATTAATAACTCAAGCTAAACTTCTTCATGACAAATTAGAAAAAATTTATGTAGATAATATGGATTTTGATGCTGTAAATAAAATTTATAATGATATAATTTTAGATTTTGAACAGTTTAAAAAATAATAAAAAAAGGACCAACTTAAAATAATTCTTAAGTTAGTCCTTTTTATTTTAACTTTTATTTTTGTTTTATTACTGATAACCTATGAAGTGCTCTAGTTGCCATAATGTATTTAACAAGATTAGGAATTTCTTCCTCATCCTCTAATATTATTACCCCATCAAATTCTAACCCCTTTGCAAAATATGCTGGAATTAAAACTTTACCACCTTTATAAAGTATATCATTTCTATCAAAAGTAAGTATTTTGACCTTCTCTTTTAAGTTATGAGAAATCTCTTTAAGGTCTTCCTTCTTCTTAGTAATAACAGCTATACTTTCAAGTCCTTCTTCTTCATAATCCTCTATTATTGAAGTTATAGTATCTATAGTTTCTTGAATATTTTCAGTTTCTTCTAAAAGAACTTCTTCTCCATTTCTTACTAATGGGATAATTCTCTCTTCATTTAAAAACTGACTTGCATACTCCATTATTTCTTGAGTTGATCTATAACTTTTATTTAATGAAAATTCCATTGCCTTGTCACCGAAAATTTCATCTAAATTAAGCATTGCAGGCTTTTCTTTTGTATCTATAAGTCTTTGATTACTATCTCCTACTATTGTTAAGCTACTACAACCTGTTAATTCTTTTAATACAATAAATTGTAAATAATTATAATCTTGAGCTTCATCTATTACAATATGTTTATATTCTTTTTTAGTTTGTTTACCATTTAGCTTAATCATTAAATAAAGAATACCAGCAAGGTCCATATAACCTAATACATTTGTATTAGTAGCCTTTTTATAAATACTTAAAATACTTTCATGAGAAATCCATTCATCAATTCTATCCCTTGAATTCATTACTTCTCTTATTATTTCTCTTATTTTAATTCTTCTTTGAAAATCTAAATTATTCTTTTCGAAAATAATTTCATCTTCATTTAATTCACTTAATTTTTTTTCTATTTCTTTGTTTAGTTTCCAAACAAGTTCATCTCTTTTATCTTTTATTTTTGAAGTAAGTATTCTTTTAATTTTTTCACTTCTTCTAAATAAAGGCATATAAGAATAGTACTCATTAAATAAGCTATCTATTTCTTTTTTGGACACTATTTCTTCTCCAAAGAATATAACTGCTTCTGGACTGAAATAATTAGCATCCATATTCTTAATTAAGTCATCTAATTTATTAACAAATTCACGAGAGCTTTTTTCTTTATACTCTTTAAGTGCTTTTTCATTTCCCTTCATTGCTTCTTCAATGTAATAAGAAAACTCTATAGTATCTTCTTTTAATCCTATTTCTCTTTTCGCAAAGGCTTCAAAGGTCATATTATCTATTCCATCTTCTCCTAATGAAGGTAATACTCCTGCAATATAGTCCATAAAAATATCATTTGGTCCAAGTATAAGAACTTTATCTCCAAATTGTTTTCTAAAATTATATAATAAATAAGATACTCTATGAAGAGCTATGGTTGTTTTACCAGAACCTGCTACTCCATTTACAACAACAACCTTATCTTTTGGAGCTCTTATAATTTCATCCTGTTCTTCTTGAATTGTCATTACGATATCTTTAAGCTTTTCAGAAGAATTGCTTGTTAAAACCATTTGAAGTATATCATCTTTTACATCAACTGCTGAATCAAAAATACCCTTTAGCTCTCCTTTTTTTACTATTAACTGTCTTCTAGCTAAAATGTCTGCTTTAATTTCTCCAACTGGTGATTCATAAGATGACCTACCAAGACTTCCTTTATAAAATAAAGAAGCAATAGGAGCACGCCAGTCTACAATAACTGGTTCATATGCTCCTTCTTTTGTTAATCCAAATCTTCCTATATAAAGTTCTTCTGGATTACTATCTTCTTCAAGAAAGTCTATCTTTCCAAAGTAAGGTGACTCTTTTAAAATTGTATATTCTTTAAGCTTTTTATCAATACTTTTAAAAGCTTCTTCTTTTACATAAGCTTCATGATCAAAATAATCTAATACTTTATCTTCATCATCTCTATATTCTTCTATAACTTTTTTTCTATATTCTACTATATAGTCTGTTATATATTTTCTTTTATCTATATAACTTAATATTTCTTCATTTATTATATTTAAAGTTTGATCTAAATGTTGTTCTTCCATTAGGAAATCTAGGTTATTATTCAAGTATCTACATCTCCTCTTGATTTAAATTTATTGGTTATCTTCACTCTCCATACTTGAAGAACTCTCATTTTCACTCTCATTTTTCTCTTTTTCATTTTCAATTTTAGAATCAACAGTTTTAGTAATAGCTGTTTCATCTTCACCATTATTAGAAACTTCATTTAAAGTATTCATTGTTCTTATATTTGCTTTATTTTCTTTCCTACTTTCAGCAAGCATCTTTGCTTCTCTTCTAGCTTCTTCTTTTATTTTATCTTCTTCTTCTTTTTTCTTTTTCATTTCTGGATACTTTTTATATACTATATCCATAAATTCGTCTCCAAAAATAGTTTCCTTTTCAAGAAGTACACCTGCAATCTCATCTAAAAGATCTCTATTTTCATTTAGAAGTCTTCTTGCTTTTAAATGGCATTCTCTTATAATCTTTAAAACTTCTTTATCTATTAAAGTTGAAGTTTCTTCACTGCAATTTCTAACAGATCTTCCATCTAAATATCTATTTTGTACTGATTCAAGTGCCATCATATCAAACTCATCTGTCATACCATACATAGTAACCATACTTCTTGCAGACTGTGTTGCTCTTTCTATATCATTTGAAGCACCAGTTGAAACTAAATTAAATACTTCCTCTTCAGCTGATCTTCCTCCAAGCATTACTGTAATTTGATTTATTAATTCTTCTTTAGAAATTAAATACTTTTCCTCTTCTGGTAACTGCATAGTATATCCTAATGCACCCATAGTTCTTGGTACTATTGTAATTTTATGAACTGGGTCTGCTCCATCTAAAAGTGCTGCAACTAAAGCATGACCAACTTCATGGAATGCAACAGCTTTCTTTTCTTTAGGTGAAAGTATTCTATCTTTCTTTTCCTTACCTGCTATTATATCTTCAACAGCTTCTCTTAAGTCATCTTGAATAACTTCTTTTCTTCCTTCTCTAACTGCTCTAAGTGCTGCTTCATTTATTATGTTTGCAAGATCAGCTCCTACAGCTCCTGGAGTACTCTTTGCTATCTCTTCAAAATCTACATCTGAGCCAAGTTTAATGTCTTTTGCATGAACTTTTAATATAGCTTCTCTTCCTGGAAAATCTGGTCTATCAACTATTACTCTTCTATCAAATCTACCTGGTCTTAATAAGGCTTTATCAAGAATTTCTGGTCTATTTGTAGCTCCAAGTATTACTATACCTTTTGATGAATCAAAACCATCCATTTCAGAAAGTAATTGGTTAAGAGTTTGTTCTCTTTCATCATTACTTTGAAGTTGATTATCCCTACTCTTACCAACAGCATCTATTTCATCTATAAATATTATACAAGGTGCTTTCTCTTGAGCATCTTTAAATAATTCTCTAACTCTCTTTGCACCAGCACCAACAAACATTTCAACGAAACTTGATCCTGAAATTGAGAAAAATGGAACCTTTGCCTCACCAGCTACAGCTTTTGCAATTAATGTTTTACCTGTTCCTGGAGGTCCAACTAAAAGTGCTCCTTTTGGTAACTTAGCTCCTATTTCTGTATATTTACTTGGATCATTTAAAAAGTCAATAACTTCTTCAAGAGATTCTTTAGCTTCTTCTTGACCTGCAACATCTTTAAATGTTACTCCAATCTCATCTTCCATATAAACTTTAGCATTATTTTTACCCATGGACATCATTCCACCGCCCATTTTGCCTGCCATTTTTGAGAATAATAATTTCCAAATAAAGAACATTGCAATGATTGGTAATCCATAAACTAATAGTAAATCTAGAATTGGTGATTGTTTAGGGTTTTGACCTGTAACATCAATTCCAGCTGCATTTAATTCTTTAAGTAAATTGTTATTTGGTATATTTGCAGTATATAAAGTTTTATCTTTAAATTTGTTTTTGTCATTTGGTGTTATTATTAAATTGTCATTAGTTATTATAACCTTTGATATTTGCTTATCTTTTACCATTTGTTGAAATTGAGTATAACTAATTTCTTTATTCATAGAAGTTTCTCTAATATAGTTAAATGACATTATTATAGCTAAGGCAATTATAAAATAAATAATACCTGCCTTATTTCTTTTTTTATTTTGTTGTTCCATATTTTATCCACCTCTTTCTTTTGTATAAGTCCTTAATTTAAAAATCCCATACTATTAAAAGGATAAATCCTAACTTGTGCTTCTCCTCTTATCTTGTCACCACTAATATAAGGATTTTTCCAGAAACGAGAATCATTTGAGTTAGCTCTATTATCACCTAAAAAGAAATATTTACCTTTTGGTACCTTATATATTCCATAAGAATCCATTGGATATTTTACATAAGGTTCATCTAACTTTTTACCATTAACATATACAGAAGTTCCATCAATTTTTATTGTATCTCCTGGAAGTCCTATAAGTCTCTTTATAACAGTTTCATTAAGTTCATCAGAATCAAATACAACAATATCTCCTCTTTTAAGTTTATCTGGATTATAAACTCTAGTTACTAAAAGCCTATCTCCAACATTCAATGTTGGAACCATTGAGGAACTTGGAATATATACTTTATAAATTAAAAATTTATTTATTAGTATAGCAATTACTACTGCTATAAATACTGGTATAATCCAATCATAAAAAAAATTTTGTTTTTTAACTTTTGCTTTTCTTTTGCCCCTATCAGATCTTTTCATGGTATAATCAGTTATTTTTATATCATTTTTATCTGATTTTTTTTCATTTAGCTCTTCATTATTCTCAGTCATTATTCCACCCACATTTCGTTCATTAATTCTCTAATATCCTTTTTTCGTCTTTGGGTTTCATCTTCATCATAATAATATTTATTATTTTTTTTATACAATACGTCTCCCTCTTTTAGTGACATTTGGATTTCATCTTTATTAACATTTATCATCTCACCATCAGGAGATTCCAAAATGTAATATTTATCTTCTTTTCTATCCACTATATATATTTCTTTCATAAATATTATCTCCATTTTTAACCTTTCTAAAACTTGATATTATCATTAATTATATCATATTTTATTGTAAAAATTCTCTGGACCTATTTAATTTTATTAAAACTTAATTAAGGTTTTGTAATAGATACAATATATTTTTAATTTTCTCCTCCTTATTTTAAACTTCATTATTATATTATAACATATATAATTTTAATATGTATATTATATAATATAAAATACCTTATTTTAAAGTTGTATTTATCATTTATTAGTTGTATAATATTGTAAATACTATTTAAGGAGTTTTTTTATGGGTAATGAATTAATTGCTTTTGCATTAATATTTACAATACTAGGATTAGCTATTCATAAATTTAAATGTTATTGGTTAATTTCAGGTTATAATACTGCTAGTAAAGAGGAAAAACAAAGTGTAGATATAAAAAGTATAAGTAAAATTCTTGCTAAATCTCTTTATTTTTCATCAGCAATTTGTATAATATCTTACTTAATTAATTTAATTTATCCTCTTTCAAAAAATTTTTATCCACTTATTGTTTTAATTCCAGTTGCTTTTGGAATATTAAAAATGGGATTTTTAAAATTTATGGATAAATCTGAAAGTATTGCTATTACAATTTTAATAATACTATTTTCTATTTTAGCTTCATTAATTTAGTTATATAAAAAAAGGCAATTATATAAAAATATAATTGCCTTTTTTTATTTTATACTTCCAAAATTATTAAATGGATATACTCTTAACTGAGCTTTTCCCTTTATATCCTTTGCATCTATATAAGGATTTTTCCAATACCTAGCATCTAAAGAAGTTTCTCTATTATCTCCTAGGAAAAAATATTTATTTTCTGGTACTTTAAATTCTCCAAAATAATCATCATTATACTTCAAATACTCTTCATTTATAAGTTTGCCGTTTACATATAACTTTTTGCCTTGTATACTTATTTCATCTTTTGGAAGACCTATAAGTCTCTTTATCATATTTTCATTTTCTTCTTTATTATAAAAAACCAAAATGTCTCCCCTTTTTAGATTATCTAAATTGTATATTCTAGTGGCTAAAAACATATCTCCCTCATTTATAGTTGGCTTCATAGAACCTGTTGGCACCTCAACATTAAATATTAGAAACTTGTTTATTAATATAGCAAGTATAATAGCTATAAAAATAGAAATTACCCAATCTTTTATTAAATTATTTCTCATAATTTTCCCTTTATAACCCCTTATTTATTTTGAATTTAAATTACTTCATTCTTTATTATATCATCATAGCTTTCCCTTTTACATATAATTCTACTTTCACCGTTGCTAACCATAACAACAGCAGCCTTTGGTATTTTATTATAATTATTAGACATTGAATATCCATAAGCTCCAGTAGACATAACTGCAAGCAAATCTCCACTTAAAACTGATGGTATTTTTATTGCCTTTAATAATATATCTCCTGATTCACAACATTTTCCTGATATTGTTACCTTTTCCTTTGAATCATATATTACTCTATTTGCTACTATGCATTCATATCTAGCATTATACAAAGCAGGTCTTATATTATCTGTCATACCACCATCTACTGATACATATTTTCTTATTGATGGAATATCTTTTATTGAACCAATTGTATATAATGTTATCCCTGCATTACCTGAAATTGATCTTCCTGGTTCTATTACAAGAATAGGTTTTTCTAAGTTGATTTTTTTGCATACTTCATCAACTTTATTTAATATAGCATTACAATATTCTTCTGTTTCTTTTGGTTTATCTTCATTGCTATAATAAATTCCAAATCCACCACCTAAATCTAATTCTTTAATTAAATATCCAGTTTCATCTTTTATTCTTTTAATTAATTTAAGCATTATCTCAGCTGCATCTTCATAAGGAGTTATCTCAAATATTTGTGATCCTATATGACAATGAAGTCCACATAAATTTACGTTTTCTAATTTTATTGCTCTTTTAATAGCATTTATTATATTATCACCAACTGGTGCAAATCCAAACTTAGAGTCAATCTGTCCAGTTTTTATATACTCATGAGTATGTGCTTCTATTCCTGGTGTAATTCTTAAATATATATTTTGAATTCTTCCTTCTTTTTTTGATATTTGATTTAATTGTTCTATTTCAAATAAATTATCAACTACAAAAGTTCCAACACCTAATTTTACTCCCATATTAATTTCTTCTAAAGTTTTATTATTTCCATGAAATAATACTCTTTCAAGAGGAAAATTAGCTTTATAAGCAGTATAAAGTTCTCCACCTGATACAACATCTAAATAAAGACCTTCTTCTTCTACTAATTTACACATGGAAAGAGTCAAAAAAGATTTTCCTGCATATGCAACCTTATTTCCATTTTCATAACATTTAAATAAACTAAAATATTTTCTACAGTTATTTCTTAATAATTCCTCATCCATAACATATAAAGGAGTTCCAAACTCCTCTGCTAGTTTTGTTGTTTTTACTCCACCAATTACCAATGTGTTTTCTTCGATTTTCATATTACCAAATAGTTTCATTATGATTCCTCCACTCTATTTAAGTAAAACAAAACGCCACAGAATAATCTGTGACGGGTAATAGCGTGTGATTTAAGGTAAATTACTTACAACAACATTACCATTACAAAAATTTGCAAAGGTTAATAATCATATGTAACTTTTTCTCCTTGTAGCTCTCCACGTTATGTGACAGTGATGCATATATTATACACATCCCCAGCTGAATTATATTTGCTTATAATTCAACTTCGGCCAATTTTCCTTTCATCTTTTATCTTAGTTTGCAAAACTCCAAAAGATTACTCTTAATTTCGGCGCCTCTACCCTAGGTTCGTTTCCTTTTTATTATTATATTAAATTTTATTATTTATGATAACATATTTTATAAAAAAAACAATACTTTTAATATTTAATATTTGTAAAATATATAAAAAATTAATATGAATTTAATATATATTTTATATTATATTTTTCTTTCTCTATAAGAATTCATTATATCTCCTAATATCTCAGCAGATGATGGTGGTGTATAACTTATTGCATTAGCTCCCGCCTCTATAGTTTCAAGTATACTTTCTTCACTTCTTCCACCTGTTGCTATTATAGGAATTAATGGATAGTCCTTTCTTATTTTTCTTATTATATTAACTGTATTTTTTCCACCTGATACATTTATTATTGTTGCACCTGCATTTAATCTTTCTTCTATATTTGCATCTTCTGAAACAATTGTAACTACAACTGGTATATCTATAGTTTTTCTTATTCTTCTAATTATACTATTAGCTGTTGGTGCATTTACAACAATTCCAATAGCTCCTTTAAATTCTGCATCTAGTGCAAGGTTAACTACTCTTCTTCCTTGAGTTATTCCTCCACCTACTCCACAAAATACTGGAACATCTGCAGCTGTTACTATGGCTTCAGTTATTTTCGGCTGGGGGGTAAAAGGATATACCGCCATTATAGCATCTGCATTTGTATTTTTTATCATTGCAACATCTGTAGAAAACATTATAGATTTAATTCTTTTTCCAAAGATTTTTATTCCACTACATTTTCTTATTACAGCTGGTGCTTCAATTATATGATTTCTTAAAGTACCTAAAATTTCTGGTACATATTTTTCGTTATCCTTTTTCATAATTATCCCTCCATAAGTTTATTTGCTTTTACACTATATTATAGCTCCAACTTTACTTTGTGAAAACAAAATATTTATAAATATCTTTAATTATTTTATAGCTAAAAATGTAATTTATATAATATAATATTAAAAAACTATGAATTTTAATAAAGAGGTGAAAAGACTGTGATTGAAAAGAAAAAGCTCTTCTTACCATATAAAATTTTATTGGTTATTTATTTATTTTTTATAGTTACAGCCTTTATTGTTAATTCACCCCATGAAATATTTATTGGTTTGAAGAATATAATTTTAACTCCTGATATATTAATTACTGATTATATTGAAATTGGAGGTATTGGTGCTACTTTAATAAACGCTGCATTAACAAGTATTATAAGTATATTTATACTAGTTATTGTAGGTATAAAACCAAATGGATCCACTATTATGGCTTTATGGCTTATGACTGGCTTTTCTTTTTTTGGAAAAAATATATTTAACATATGGCCTGTTATGTTTGGTGTTTATTTATTCTCAAGATATCAAAAGCAACCGCTATTAAACTACTCATTAGTTATGCTATTATCTACTACTCTTGCACCAACTGTAAGTCAACTTAGTTTTGTTTCAGACAATTTATTTCTAGGACTATTTTTAGGGTCGCTGATTGGAATTATTATAGGATTTATATTAACTCCAATAGCAACTCATTGTATATCATCCCATGCTGGCTATAATTTATATAACATAGGCTTTGCATGTGGACTACTTGCAACTATTTTAATGTCTATATTTAGAGCTTTAGGCGTAGATTTTAAAACTCAACTAATATGGAATACTGATCATAATAAATTTTTTCTAATATTTATTTTAATAATATGTGTATATTTGATTTGCGTTGGTATTTACTTTGGAAAAGATACAAAAAATAATTTAAATAAAATAAAAAAGCAATCTGGAAAACTTGTATCTGATTTTTATTTACTATTTGGAAACACTGCTTATATAAATATGGGGATACTAGGAATATTTTCAACATTATATCTATTGCTCATAGGTGGAAATATAAATGGACCAACTATTGGAGGAATATTTACTATAATAGGATTTGGATGTTTTGGAAAACATTTAAAAAATATAATTCCTATTATGTTAGGAGCAACTATTGCTGCCATTTTTAGCGTATATAAACTTTCAGACCCTGGAGTTTTACTTGCAATACTTTTTAGTACTTGCTTAGCTCCCATTTCTGGAAAGTTTGGTTGGAAAATTGGAATAATTGCTGGAATGCTTCATGTTACATTAGTTACAAATGTAGGTTATTTACATGGAGGATTAAATCTTTATAATAATGGTTTAGCAGGTGGATTTGTAGCTATGATTTTAATACCAACTATAACTACATTTAAGAAAGAGGTTCGTACTGATGAAATTTAAAACTGAAAAAAATCTTAGAATAATAAATGAATTAATGGCATTTTGCTATCATTTTCATTCTGATGATATAAGTGTAAATATAAAAACTATTAATAATAAGTCTACAATAAAAATTAATGCACTTATTTATAACTTTCCTAAAAGGGATTATGATAATCTAATTGAAACATTAAATATACCTCGCCAACATGAAGTAGAACAATACTATTGGCAACTTGGTGGAGAAAGTGAATTCGATTGTGAACTTTCTTTAGTTGGAATGATGGTTGATACTGCTAAAGTAAAATATGACGATAATATACTTTATATTGAACTTGAAAGGATTGAAAATTCATAAATTCTTATATAAAAACTTTAATTACACTTTTGAATTAATTTTTTATATAAAAAGAGATGATTGTACTTTATATTTAATTTGCACAATCATCTCTTAATTATTCTCTTAATTTAATAATTTTTTCAACAACCTTACTACCTATTTTATCCTCTTTCATTTCTGATAAAGCTTTATTTATTTTAACCCATCCAATACCTTCAACTTCATCAGATTTATTTATTTCACCTTCACTATAATCTGCCATAAAGGTTATCATTAGTAGTTCCTTTCCTTTTACAAAATCAGAACCTAAATATTTTATATTTTTAACCTTTATTCCTGTTTCCTCAAGAACTTCTCTATAAACAGTTTCCTCTGCACATTCATCTTGATCTACATAGCCAGATATTAATACTTTAGAATTTTTGTATATGTAACTTTGCTTTAACAAAAGAATCTCATCACCCTTAATAACACCAACTACAATACAAGGTCTTGGTGTATCAAAATATAATATATCATCTTTAGGACAATACGGTACCTCTCCTTCATCCCAGCAATTAAACATTTCTAGTTTTCTTCCACACTTTGGACAAAATTTATATTTCATACATTTCTCCCTCTTATAAACAACATCAATTGTTTATATTATAAAATACACTTAAGTTTTTTAGAAGTGTATTTTTAAAAATTAACTTCTACCTCTTTATTTAATGTTATTCCATCTTTTAAAACAATACATTCATAAACAAATATATCTACCCCATTATCTCTAGCTTCTCTAAGTGCCATTCCAAATTTTTCATCTCTCTCATCATTAGGTGAAAAATCCTTCATATTATCCATTTGTAATAAAAATAAAATCCCTGCTCCTATTCCACTTTTTTTAACATCAATAAGTTCTAAAAGATGCTTTCTTCCTCTTTCAGTTGGTGCATCAGGAAACTGTGCATGACCTGAATCCTCTAATGTTACCCCTTTAACTTCTAAATAATATTCCTCTCCATTATCATTTTCTAATTTAAAATCAAATCTACTATTGCCAAAAGTTTTTTCTTTTAAAATATTATTATATTTTGATAATTTTTTTATCTTTTTATTTTTAAGTGCTTCAAAAACAACTTTGTTGGGTATTTGTGAATCAATACTTATAAGCATATCTTTTTTATAGACAGCAACTAAATCATAGGCTGTTTTTCTAGCTGGATTATCTTCTTTTCTTAATAATACTTTAACTCCTTCGATTAATAGTTCTTTACATCTACCTGTATTAGGTACATGTACCACAATTTCTTTTCCATTTAAATTTACTACTGCATTAAATCTATTTGGTCTACTAATAAATTTAGCTTCTAAAATCTCTTTATTGTATTTCATAATTATTCTCCCTTTGTGAATTAATTTCCAGTCATTTGACTTTGTGCACATATTATCAACAATAATGTTGATTATGTGGAAAACTTTTATTGCTACAGATTATTTTTATATAATAAATTTTAATAGATAATAGTTATTTCTACAACATCCATTATATTGATATTTTTTTTAATAAGATTCCACATATTGTGCATAAAAAGTTTTTTAAATATTTTGATAATTACACTAAAGTTATCCACATTTTGCTCTATTTTATCCACACTATTAACACAAGACCCTTTAACACCCTATGTTATAAGCTTTTAACTATTGTGCATTACTTTTCCATTTAATGGTTATCGTTGTTTATTTCTTACTATTTTTAATAAAAAAATAATCTTATTTTTAGCATAAAAAATCATTTTAATTAAATAATATTATTATAAGATAAGGAGTGATAAATTTGGCAAATGAAAAAATAATGACATTTCTAGATGAGAATAATAATAAAATTGATTATGCTATTTTAGAACAATTATTGATATGTGGTTCTGAATATGTAGCACTAGCTCCAGTTAATTCACCTAATCATGTAGAAATATTTAAAATTAAATTTGATAAAAACTGGAATGAATCGTTAGAAGAAGTTTCTTCTGAAAAAGAATTAAATATGTTTAAAACAGTTTCAAAATTAAAAATATAATTTATAAAAAATATTATTATAGTTAGTTTAAAGTAATTTTTTAATATAACTTTTAAAAATATTATTATTTTAAAAGTTTTTAAATTAATAATATCTATCTTCCTCCTTTAATAGTAGAATATTAATATAATATTTTACCTTAAAGGAGGTTTATTTTTTTGAAAAAGAAATTTATTATAATGTCATTTGATGCTGTTGATACAAATGATTTTAAATATATAAAAGAATTGCCTAGTTTTAAAAAGCTTATAAATGATAGTTCCTATTCCGATTCGGTTAAATCAATCTATCCATCTTTAACTTATCCTGCCCATTGTTCTATTGTTACTGGAAAATACCCGTTAAATCATGGGGTAATAAATAATATAAAAATTCAGCCTAATAGAAAAAGTCCAGATTGGTTTTGGAGTCAAAAATATATAAAAGGTAAAACTATATATGATGTTGCTAGAGAAAAAGGCCTTAGAACTTGCTCATTACTTTGGCCAGTTACAGCTAAATCTAAAACACTTAGCTTAAATTTACCTGAAATATTTCCAAACAGACCTTGGCAAAATCAAATTATAACTTCTGCACTAAACGGAACATTGTTTTTTCAATTAAAGGTAAATAAAATGTTTGGGAATCTTAGAAATGGAATTAAACAACCTAATTTAGATAATTTCACTTTTGAAAGCTTAATGTATGTTTTAAAAAATGATTTAGCTGATTTTATATTAGTCCATTTTACAGATGTGGATAGTCATAAACATGAGTTTGGTACTAAGTCTCCTGAAGTTATGATGGCTTTAAAATGTCAAGATGATAAGCTTTCTAAAATAATTAAATTTTTAGAAGATAATAATATATATGATTCTAGTACATTAATAGCCCTTGGAGACCATAGTTTTAAAGATGCAGGCTATGTAATTAAGCTAAATAAGCTTTTTATCGAAAAAGGATATATAAAAGTTAATAAGGAAAATAAAATAATTTCTTGGGATGTTTATTGTAATTATTGCGATGGCTCAGCTTATATTTATATAAATAATAATATTTCTAAGGATTCTATTTATTCCTTGATTAAAGAATTTTCTGATAATCACAATAATTGCATTAAATCTATATATACTAAAGAAAAAGCTGCTTCACTTGGAGCTTCTAATCAATGTGATTTTATGGTTGAAGCAAATGATGGCTATTATTTCATAAATTCAATTGAAGGAGATATTATTGAAAAAACCTTTGGAAAATATGATATTGCAACTCATGGATATTTACCTAATGACCCTAGTTACAAAACTATGTTTATTATAAAAGGAGAAAATATTAAAAAAAATAATTATATAGGAGAAATGAATTTAGTAGATGAAGGAACTACAATTTTTAATATGCTAAATTATCCAACTACTAATTGTGATGGAAATGTATTAGATATATTTTTATAGTATATGTTTTAAAATCAATACTTTCTAAACCATACTATTATAATAAAATTTTTTAATAATTTATTTTGAATAAATTATTTTGAATTACTTAAACTATTAATGTATCAAATGGAGGTGCATTAGTATGAATGATAATATGATTGGTAACTTACCTCAAAATATTAATAAAGAATCAAATTCTCCTAAATCTGATGCCCATGAAATAACCAAAGTAGTTAAACACGGAAGTAGAATAGTTGGTTATGAATTAGAAAATGGTCACCAAGTAGATAAATTTGCAGCTATTGAAATGGCTAAAAACGGTGACATTAAAGGTGTTAGAGTTAGTGTCTCCTCTAAAGGGGAAGAATATTTAAGAAGCCTACCTGATGATAATGAATCTAACAACTTACGTAATTTACCAACAGTAAAAATTCAATCATAATCATAAAACTCATTACTTCAAAAGAGGAGATTTAAATAAATCTCCTCTTATCTAGTTACCATATTATTTTTAAAAAATTCTATCATTTCATTTATACATATTTTTGATTCAGGAAGTGCCTGATTCAATTGATATATATGCCATAATTTTTTATGGCTTTTATCAAAGGAAAGCATTTTATATTTAATTCTTTTTTTAATAAGTTCATTTTCAATAAGTAAACTTTCACAATAAAGAGGATCATTTTCTGTAGTTGTTATAAATGTTTTAGGGAAATCTTTTGTCATATTTTTAATAACTGAAATTTCTTCAATCTTATTAGAATTAACAACATCCTCGCAATTATAAAGCATTTTGGCTAACATTTTTATAAATGGTAATTTTAAATTATAACAAGAACTAAAATCATTTAATCCACATAAAATACCTAATGCCCTTACACTATCTTTAAAATAAATTTTTATATTATATTTTTTATTATAATTATTATACATATCATTGTTGGAACATAATGCACCAATTAACCCTGCTATATGACCTCCTGAAGAATCTCCTACAATAAAGATATTATTTGTATCTCCACCATAAACCTCTCCATACTTATATACCCAATTAGCTCCTTTTATACAATCTATTATAGATGATGGATGAGGTCTAACTTCTGTTAATACATAATTTACATTAAAAACTATGAATCCTTTACTAGAAAGTGTTTTACAAAAATTATTGTATATTTTTTTATCACCTACAGCAAAACCTCCTCCATGATAATATATTAATATAGGAAGCTTTGATTTTATATATTTAGGCTTATGTATATCAAGTTTACATTTATTATCAAATAAATCATAAGTAATATCAAATTTTGAAATTACTCCCTCGGGTTCTTTTCCCATTTTATCATTAAATGATACAACTGCATTATTTACGTATTTAAAAATCTTAAAAATTATACTATTAGAATACTTTTTATTTACGTCCATAAATATAAAACACCTCCTTTATTTATATTGTTTTCTAATATAAAAACTTTAATACAAAATTTTTATAAAGATAAAATATATTTTAAACTATTATTAACATTTAATTATATAAAAAATAAAGAGTATATTAGTTTTATTACACTAATATACTCTCTATTTTTTTAAATTTTATTATTAATTATTTATATTATATTATCTTATATAAATAGATTTGAATTAGAATCCTCAGCTTCTCCTAAGTAGTAACCTACTCCTCCAAGCTTTACTCCATCTATTAATTCCTCTTCCTTAATTCCCATTACATCCATAGACATTGTACATGCAACAATTTCAACTCCATTATCTATTGCAGCTTCTATAAGTTCTTCTAATGATTGAATATTCTTTTTCTTCATTATTTCTCTAATCATTTTTGAACCCATTCCAAACATATTCATTTTAGATAAACCAAGTTTTTTACTTCCTCTTGGCATCATCTTTCCAAAAGCTTTTTCAATGACATTTTTATTTACATTAATTTTTTCTTCTTTTCTTAAAATATTTAATCCCCAAAAAGTGAAAAACATAGTTACTTTCTTTCCCATTGCAGCTGCTCCATTTGCTATTATAAATGAAGCTATTGCCTTATCTAAATCTCCACTAAATACAACTATTGTTTGTCCATTTTTCTCATTAACCTGTGAATTTGTCTTTTCTAAGGAATTTTCCATTTCACTTTTATTAATTCCTTTTATAAGTGAAGCCTTAATTATTCCCTTATCTTTATTAACACTTACTAAAGTATTTTTTGTTTTTTTAGCCCATGCTTCTATATCCTTAAAGAATCCTGGATCTGATGCAGTTACATTAAGAACTTCACCCTCTTCCATCATATCCATAGTCATTTTAACTTGCATTAATGGTCCTGGACAGCAAAGTCCCTCTGCATTAAGTTCTCTAACTTTTCTATCTTTCATCATATCTACAGCAGCTTCTAAACTATTTATATTTTCTTTGTTATCTATATTTTCTTTACTTAGTTCCTTAGCCTTGTATCCATAAGTTTTATAAGCTTTATATCCACCAGATAAATTTTTTGCTTTAAAACCATGTTGTTTTAATATTCTCTCTCCAATCCACCCTCTAAGTCCAACAGCACAATAAACCAATATTTCTTTATTCTTATCAAGTTCTTCTAATCTATCTCTTAAATTATTAAGTGGAATATGAATTGCACCTTCTATAATTCCATTATCTACTTCAATATCTTCTCTTACATCCAATAATATTTGTTTATCTTTATCAAATTTTTCTAAGTCCTCTACAAATATTAAATCAGTTAATCCATTACTTTCATTCTCTGCAATAAATCCTGCCATATTTTCTGGTGACTTAGCTGATAAAAATGGTGGTGCATAAGCAAGTTCTAAATCTCTTAAATCTTCCATAGTTCCCTTTAACTTAATTACAGTTGCCATTACATCAATAAATTTATCTACACCTTCAACTCCAACTACTTGAGCTCCTAAAACCTTACCTTCTAAATCATATAATACCTTTATTGATAATGGTTTAGCTCCTGGATAATATCCTGCATGAGTCATTGGATAAAGATAAACCTTTTTGTATTTAATTCCAAGTCTATTTAAAGTTCTTTCATTATTTCCTGTTGCTGCCCCTACTAAATCAAATACCTTTATTATTGAAGTTCCAAGAGTTCCTTTATAAACTGAATCAATACCTAAAATGTTATTAGCTATTATTCTTCCTTGCCTATTTGCAGGTCCAGCTAATGGAATATATGCAGTTTTTCCATTTACTAAGTCTGTAACTGCTACTGCATCACCTGCTGCAAATACTCCATCTTTATTAGTTCTCATATGACTATCTACTATAATATGACCTCTTTCACCAAGTTCAATTCCACTATCTCTTAAAAATTTAGTATCAGGAGTAACACCTATAGCAGATATAACAATATCTCCATTTATTTCTTTTCCACTACTTAATATAACATCTATACTATTTTCCTTATCCTTAAATCCTTTAACCATATCATTTAAAATAATAGAAACACCATTATCATTCATTTCCATTTCTAATAGTTCTGATATTTCTGAATCAAAGGGAGCTAGAATATGTGGTGCTGCCTCCACTAAAGTTACATTAATTCCTCTATGAACTAAATTTTCTGCTATTTCAATTCCTATAAATCCTCCGCCAATTACAATAACATTTTTAATATTTTCATTATCCACTTCTTTTTTTATTCCATCCATATCATTAATATTTCTTAATGTATGTATTCTTTTACTATCTTTTCCTTCTAAATTAGGTTCTATTGGTTTTGCCCCAGGTGATAATACTAAATAATCATATTCTTCTTCATATACTCCATTATTTTTAGAATTAACTTTTACTTTTTTATTTAAAGTATCTATTGAAGTAACTTCACTATTTATTCTTACATCAATTTCAAATCTCGCCTTCATTTTTTCTGGACTTTGAAGTATTAAATTTTCTCTATCTTTAATAACATTTCCTATATGGTATGGTAATCCACAATTTGCAAAAGAAATATACTCTCCCTTTTCAAAAATTATTATTTCTGCATTTTCATCTAATCTTCTAAGTCTTGCAGCTGTTGATGCTCCTGCTGCAACTCCACCAACAATTAAAACTTTTTTCCTACCCATAAACTTTTCCTCCTCAAAATATTTTTATATATCAAGCAATATTTTTACCATTTCAGCTATTTCTTTATTTTTAATTTTATAAATAACTTCTAATCCGTGTCTTTCCCCTTCTATTATTCCAACACTTCTAAGTTTTTGAAGATGTTGAGAAATTGTTGACTGAGGCATATCTAAACATTCTTGCATAAAATTTACGTTACAATTTTCCTTTTCCATTAATCCTCTAACTATACATAATCTAACTGGATGAGCTAAAGCTTTTAAAATTTCTGCTTTATTTTCTAATTCTTTATAATTATTATTCACAAGTTCACCTTCTAATTTATCTATTATCGTTATATCGTAATATTACGATATAACGATAATAATGTCAATAAAAAAAATCATTCTAATAATTAATTATTAGAATGATTTTTTTTATTAATCTAATATTTGTTCTGGATTTAATCCTCCTAAGATAGCTTGTAGTACTTCTTTATCATTTTGAATCTTCCATTTACCATCTTCATTTTTTAATTTTATTACCACTTTAGTAGTAATCATAGGAGTTGATTGATTTTCCAAAGCACTTATAAATGCTTTATCAAAGTTATTTCCTATATCATCTCCATTTAATCCATTACCATTTAAAGCATTTTCATTAAAATTAAGAGATTGAACATCTTGCATATAATTATTATAAATATAAGTTCCATTAAGAGCTGTTACTTCTGTTTCTACATCTACTTCTTTTCCATCTTCTTTTGAACTTAATATTTTATATGATATTTTGCCACTCCAATATTTTAAAGCTTCCTGTCTATTTTGATTATAACTTTCAAATTTAAGTATTGATTTTTTTAATAAACCACCATCTTCAACATATTCATCAGCCTTATTTAAATCCATTTTTTCATATGAATTAAAAAAATCTTTAACACTATTTTCAGCCTTTGTTTTACTTCCACACCCAACTAAAGATACCATCATAAATATAGCAATTAGTGGTAATATAATTTTCTTCATTCTTTAGTATCCTCTTTTCCTTTAATCTAAAAATTTAGTTTTTCAGGATTAAGTCCTCCATAAAGAGCCTTAACTAAATCTTTATTTCCTATGATAAACCATTTGTCATCTTGTTTCTTTAAATTAATATCAACTTTATTTGTTACAATTTCATTGTTTTTACTTTTTATAAACTCAATTAACTTTTTATCATATTCATTGAAGTACTCTTCCTTCTTATCTTTATCTTTTTCAGATGATGCCTTTATTCTTAATTCTTTTAAATTTTCTACATATCCTTTGTATATCTTTTCTCCATCTAATGCAGATATTTTAACTATAACCTTTCCTTCATCTCCATTTTCTTCAGAAGATTTTATTTCATAACCAGTCTTTTCAATCCAATATTTTATTGCCTCTTTTTCACCATTAGTAAAGTTATTATATCCTTTAGCCTTTATATCCTTGTTAACTAATAAATAACCTTTAGCTTTTTCAAAATTTCCTTTTTTAAAATCTGCAAAAAAAGCATTAACAGTATTTTCTGGAATGTTTTTATTAGTTTTTTCCTTTACTTCTTCATTTCCACATCCAATTAAAGCAAATATAATTCCTAAGGATAATATTATTGCCGTTAATCTTTTCATATAACTTTCCTCCCCCTTTTATTTAATTATACCAACTATTATTGATACGATTGTATTAGTTGTATGTTATTAACATTAATTTTACTTTAATTTTTTAGAAATGAATTTATATTTTATTATTCTTCTAAATCATCTATAATGTTATCTATCTTCTTTATTGCTTTCTCCTCTGCTTCTATTTTTGAGTCCCTATCAAAACCTATTCCGTCAATTAATAATTCCTTAAACTTTTTTATTCCTAAAAACTTCATTATATCTTCCACATACTCAACGCCTTGATTTATTTTTCCTCTAAGAATCCAAGGTATAGGTCCACCTGATGATTGAACATAAATCATTTTTCTTTCTTTATCATCTAATGTACCTTTTATTTTATCTTCATTTAAAATCATAGTTTTTCCATTTTGAATAATACAATCTATATATTCCTTTAATGGAGCTGGAAATGATAAGCTCCACATAGGTGCTGCAATTACGTAAATATCTGCTGACTTAAATTGATCACATAACTGATTAATTCTATCAACTTCTTTTTTATCCTTTTCATCTAATTTATTATATCCTTCTTCGTCTACTATACAATTTCTATCCTTAAAATATTTATATTCTAATCTTGGAATATGATCATCATATAAATTAATTTCTTCTAGAATACAGTCTGGATTATTATTTAATATTTTATCTACTAATCTTCTTGAAACCTTTCTACTTGATGATTCTGCTTCTGGCTTTGAATTAACAATTATATATAACAATTTCATAAAAACACACCTCTTTCATTTTTCCTTTTTAGTATTCTTTATTTAGAGTATTATTATTCTAAAAATTGCTATATACTTTTATATTTTATTTTCATATTATTTTAAATAAATATTAAATATAGTAAAATACTTCTCAAGGAGTGATTTAAATTTGAGTTATTTATTTAAGATATATTTCATAATTATAAATTTAATAGGATTTTTTTCTATGTTAATAGATAAAGAAAAAGCAAAAAAACATAAATGGAGAATTCCAGAAAATACACTAATTTTTATTGCTTTAATAGGAGGAAGCATTGGAAGTTTTATTGCAATGAATTTCTTTAGACATAAAACAAAACATTTTAAGTTTAAAGTTGGTATTCCTATTATATTAATTATTCAGCTAATTTTAATTTACTGTATTAAAATATCATATTAATATAAATATATAATTTGTTAAGTAATAAAAAATAAAGGTTAGAGTATTTTTTAATACTCTAACCTTTATTTTTTATCTTTTAATTTAAATTCATTTATTGTTTCTTCTCTTTTTTCGTATTTTGGACCTTCATAATCGTCAATAAAATATAATGGTCTATTCTTTACTTCAATAAATATTCTTCCAAGATATTCTCCAATAACTCCTAAGAATATAAGCTGTATTCCTCCCATTAAAAGCATTACACATATAAGACTTGAATATCCTGGAACATCAATACCTAAAATTAATGTTTTTATAATTATGTATATCATATATACAAAAGAAAAAAATGCAATTATTACTCCAAAAATTGTAGCAAGTCTTAATGGAGCTGTTGTAAATGATGTTATACCTTCTATTGCTAAATCTATAAGTTTTAAGTAGTTCCACTTTGTTTCTCCAGCAATTCTTGGATCTCTATCAAACTCTATAGCTTTCTTTTTAAATCCAATTAAACTAAACATACCTTTTGTATATCTTTGTTTTTCAGGAAAAGCTCTTAAAGCTTCTATTGCTCTTCTACTTAAAAGTCTAAAATCTCCAGTATCTTCTTGGATTGGTACTTTTGAAACAGATTGAAGAACTTGATAGAACTTTTTAGAAGTAAACTTTTTAAGCCAAGTTTCTCCTTTTCTACTTCTCCTTTTAGCATAGACATCATCATATCCTTCTTCATAATACTTAAGCATATCAACAATCAGCTCTGGAGGATCTTGTAAGTCAGCATCAATTATAGCTACAACATCTCCAGTTACATAATCAAAGGCTGCTCCCATTGCAACTTCTTTTCCAAAGTTTCTTGAAAGATTTACATAGCATACTCTAGGGTCTGTCTTTCTATATGATTTTACTATATCTAAAGAACTATCTTTGCTTCCATCATTAACAAATAAAAATTCCAATTCATAATTAGGAATTTTCTTTCCAAGTCCAACAAGTCTCTCATATAAGTAAGGAAGAGATTCTTCTTCATTATACATAGGTATTATTATTGATAATTTCTCCAATATCATAACTTCCTTTCTAAACCAAATAAAATATTATTATAAATACACTTCTTTAACCATTATACGATTATATTTTATATTCTTCTATATTTCAACATAAATAAGTATTACTTAGATACATATTTAAACTCTTCTCTTATATTTTTAAGATTACCATAAACTGTTATAGTATCAAAAACTTCAAATACATAGTCAGGAGTAGGGAACTTTATGAATTCTCCACCTTTATCAATATTTAAGACTTCTATTTCCATATCTTTAAGACCACTTTCTATTATACTCTTTCCTATTATATGTGCATCCTTAGATAAATAAATTTCATATATTCCATATCCTTTATTATTAGTTATTAAAGTAAAGTGTATATTGTTTAGTTTGTCCCATAATTTAGATTTTAAAACCTTACTTTCTATTCCTGATTCAATTTTTTCAAGAAGAGAAGATTTATGTATGTAAAATGCTACTGCAATAAAAAATAGTATAACTGCAAAAAATCCTATACTTGTTACTGTATCTGAAAGCATAGTTACAAAAAATGATATAAAAGTTGCAGTGCTAACATAACTTATAACCATAAGCCAGCTTGCAAGTTTTCTTCTTGTTGGATGTTGTACTATCATTTCACTTTCCCTAGTTGTAAACCCTGTACTTGATAGCAATGATATAACTTGAAATTTTGCTTTTGTAATAGGCATTCCAGTCATTCTAAACAGTATTGAAAAAAAGTCTATAACTAAAAGAAATATTGTCATAAATAATATAAAAGTTAATATTAAAACCATATCATTTCTCCCTTAATAGTATTTTCTAAAGTTTAATTATATAATATGTATCTTATTTTTATGTGAACTTCTTGTAAATTAAGGGTTTCTATGTTATTAAACTAAAAATAAAGGAAATATTGCAAAATAATATAACTTGTTTAAGGTATTATAAATTATCCTTTTAGTTATTATTTTTACAATAATCTCCTTACACTACATAAGTGGTGCAAATACTCTAAATATAGCTGTTAGTATTCTATTATAAACTTTAACATGTTTACAATCTTCTAAAGTTATTTTAGTACACACATCCAATATTTTTAAATAATCTTCTTTTATTTCCATAACTGATTTTGTTTTATACAACCAAACTCCACATTCAAAATGAAGATATAAACTTCTATAGTCAAAATTTATGGTTCCAACTGTTCCTACTTTATCATCTGATACAACAGTTTTTGAGTGTATAAAACCTGGAGTATATTCATATATTTTTACTCCAGCTTTTATAAGTTGTGGATAATATGCCCTTGTAACTATATGTGCATACCATTTATCTTCTATATGTGGAGTTATTATTTTTACATCCACTCCACCTTTAGCCGCTAATGTTAGTGCTGTTACAAGTTCATTGTCTATTATAAGATAAGGTGTACTTATATAAACATAATCCTTTGCTTTACTTATTATATTTAAATAAACATTTTCTCCAACAATTTCATCATCTAATGGACTATCTCCATATGGTTGGACATATCCATCACTTTTAAAGGTTAATTTATCCTCTTTAGTATACTTATAATCCTCATAATTAACTTTTTTACCACTATTAAAGCTCCATAGTTGAAGAAACATTACAGTTAAATTCCAAACAGCTTCCCCTTTAATCATTATAGAAGCATCCTTCCAATGACCAAATCTAACTATCTCATTTATATATTCATCTGCTAGATTTGTTCCTCCAGTAAATGCTGTGTGTCCATCTATTATAGTTATCTTTCTATGATCTCTATTATTTAATATTATAGAAAGAAATGGTACAAAAGGATTAAATACTTGGCACTTAATTCCTTTCCTTTTAAGATTCTCATTATATTTATAAGGTAATGTCTTTAGGCATCCCATATCATCATATATAAGTCTTACATCTACCCCTTCTTTTGCTTTTTCTTCTAAAATACTTAAGATTTCATCCCACATTTTTCCTTCATTAATTATGAAATATTCCATAAATATAAACTTTTTGGCCTTTTTTAACTCTTGTAACAGTCTTTCAAAAAATTTTTCACCAGGTGAAAGATATTCTGTTGTTGTATTTTTATATACTGGTGCCATAGCGTATTTACTAGTATATCTTGCCTCATTAGCTATATATTTGTCTATTTCCTCTAATTCCCTTATTATACTTTCATCTTGAACTGCTAATTCTTTTGACTGATTATATACTCTTTTAACTTTTCTTTTGAACCTGTTGTTCATTTTTTTTCCACCAAATATTAAATAAAACAAACCTCCAAAAATAGGGAATAATAAAACTGGTATAGCCCAAGCTAACTTATAAGATGGGTTATCTGTTCTACTTACAATGTAAATCACTACTAGTACACTTATTACAAAAAAGAATACATACAAATAAACGAAAGATTCACTAAGCTTCCATATTGCAAATATTAAAACAAGTAATTGAACAAATAATAGGAAACCAACTATAGCCATTCTACTAAATAAAAAGTCAAATATCTTTCTCATATACTCCTCCTTAAATGCTATCTAAACTTATTCTAATAAAAATTGGTATTTTGTCCAAGAGGAAAAATAATACTTACCCTTGTTCCTTCATTCTTTCTTGATTGTAAATCTAAACTTAAGCCTAGCTTATCACATAATGTTTTACATAAATAAAGACCTATTCCTGTTGATTTACCAAATATTCTACCATTCTCTCCTGTAAAACCTTTTAAAAATACCTTATTAATTTCTTCTTCTATTATTCCAACTCCATTATCTTCTATAATTAAAATAATTTTATTTTTTTCTTTTTTAGTATGTATAAAAATTCTTCCACCTTTATTTGTATATTTTAAGGAATTAATTATAATTTGATTTATTATAAATTCAACCCACTTTATATCACTAAATACATAGAGGTCAACTTCTTTAATATCTAATAAAATTCTTTTTTCTATAAAATCTCTTGAATTTTTCTTTATAACATTATTTATAGCTTTTTTAATGGAAAATTCTTTTACTATGTAATCTTTGTTAGCTTCATCACTTTTTGAATAATATAATACCTGCTCAACCATTTCATCTATCTTTTTAAGTTCTTTACTTATATTTTGAGTTAATTCATTTTTATTATTATCTATAATTAACTTAGATGATGCAATTGGAGTTTTTATTTCATGAACCCACATCTCAATATATTCTCTATATTCTCTTTGTTTTTCCTTATAATGTTTAACATGTTCATGCATATCTTTGTTTGTATCTTTTAAAACATCATACATTATTTTTCCTTCTAAAAAATTAGGCTTATTAATAACTTCTGGAAGCAAAAATTTTCTATCTAATTTTTTTGTTACTTCAGTTATATCATCAAAAAATTTCTTTTCTTTGAAAAATTCAAAAATTATATAAGAAATTAAAGGTGAAAACCAAATAAAAAATAAAACAAAAATTATTCCACTTCCAAAATTAAACAAAATCATAAATAATGCAACTATACTAAATATAAAAATATTTAAAATTAAAATAAGTCCTTTGTCTTTTAAATAATCTAAAAACTTCATGGCATTATATACCCTAATCCTCTTCTAGTTTCTATTACATTTTCTACTCCAATTTCTTGAAGCTTCTTTCTTATTCTAGTTATATTAACAGATAAAGTATTATCATCAACATAATAATCTGAATTCCATAAGTGCTCCATTAAATCTTCTCTACTTACAATTTCACCTTTTCTATCCATAAGATAAGATAAAATCTTCATTTCATTTTTTGTTATTTCTATTGTATTTTCTCCTGATGTTAATGTTCCCTTTGATAAGTCAACTTCAAAATTTTTATAAGTTAACTTACTGCTTTTTTCTGATTTTCCATAAGTTCTCCTTAAAATTGCTTCAATACGGGCTAATAATATTTGAGTATTATAAGGTTTTGTTATAAAATCATCTGCGCCTAAATTCATACTCATAATTTCATCCATATCACTATCTCTACTTGTAACAATTATTATTGGTATACTTGATTTTTTTCTAATTTCTCTACATATATGATATCCATCAAAATATGGTAAATTTATATCTAATAATATTAAATTCGGATTAGCTTCTAATATATCACAAGTTATATTTTCAAAATCTGTTGGAGCATAAGCATTATAACCATACTTTGAAAGTAATTTTTTTAATTCTTCTCTTATAATCTCATTATCTTCTACAATTGAAATTTTAAACATAAAATCCCTCCCTTTTAGATTATTATATACTATAAAACAAAATAATAAGCTTAACTTTCTGTCAAGCTTATTATTTTTTGTAATTATTTTATATTTTCTTAACTATATTCTTATAACTTATATATGTTGTAATAAAATATCCACCATATATAATAATTATTGCTCCCATAGTTATTAATGAAGATTCTACTATACTTCCTCTTCCAAATAGTTCTATAAAATCACTAGCTACACAAATTCCAACAATTGAATGAACTATTCCCAAAACAAGTGGTAACATGAAGTATGCTAAAGTTTGAATAAATATTGATTTATTAATCATACTGTTTGGAGCACCTATTCTTCTTAATGAATTATATCTGTCTGCGCTATCACTAGCTTCTGATAGTTGTTGAAGTGCAAGTACTGCTGCACTTGATATTAAGAATATTATTCCAAGGTAAAGTACAACATAAAGTATCATTACTGTTGTTCCCTTCATTGATTCCATTACTTCATTTTTAGTTAATAACATCAAAAATACATCTTTTGTTTTTTTAATATTATTTTCAAAGAAGTTTGTAATATAATCTTCTGATGCTTTTTTATCATTTCCATAATTAATATTTAAAATATATTGTTCTGGAGATAATCCCTTTATTAAATCATCTGGAATAATAAACTCAAAATCTCCTGAAACCATTGATGTTTGTAATGATTTATCTATAATTTTTTCATCATAAATCTTATACTCTTTTCCATCAATTTTTATTTTTCCACTTTCTTTTATAAGTTTTTCAAGAGTTGGCTTTAATATAGACATATTACATTGAATTGCCACTTCATTGGCCTTTAAATTTAAAGGTTTTTCTCCCTTTAATTTTCTTACCTTATTGTAATCTGAAATACTTACAGCAGATAAGTTAGAATTAAATCCTTTATCTACATTATTTCTAACTTTTGTATCTCCATATTTATATAAAGTATCTTTTGTTGTATTTTTTAATTTATATACTGTTACATAACTTGCCTTATATCCATTAGGAAGATTAAATTTATTTTCTTTTAAAACATTCTCTAAAGTTTTACTACTTTTCTCTGCATACATTGTAACTGTGGCATCAAAGGGTGTTGTACTATCTATATTTTGTCTTTTAAAACTTACACCAACTGAAAGTATGCTTATTGTTAAAAATAACATTAAACATATAACTGCCATTGAAATAAAGTTTGTATTTATTTTGCTATTCATTTGTCTTAATGTAAATATATTAAGTTTTCTTAAATATATTTTTTTATTTTTTTGAATTATTAAAATTAAAAAGCTAGTTAATCCATAGAAAAATAATATTGTTCCAACAATTCCAAGGACTATTGACATTTTAAACTTTAAGTTAATAATGTCTAAACCTGTTTTAAGTACTAAGTAATATGCATAACCTATCATTACAATAGAAAATAAAAATATAACTCCTGAAATTATAGGATTTTTTATTTTTATTTTTTCATTTTTCTTATGGGCAGTTAAAAGATCTATTAATTTATATCTTGAAATAACTATTGTATTAAATATCATTACAAGTAAAAATATTATTCCAAAATAAATTGCTGTTTTTATAACTGAATCCATTGATACTATGAACTTATATTTATCAAGGCTTACTTCAAATAATTTTGCTGTAATTAATGATAGCCCTTGAGATAAAACAATTCCTAAAATTAATCCTGCAATTAATGAAAATATACCAATAATAAGTTCTTCAAAAACTAATATTTTTGAAATTTTTCTTTTACTCATACCAAGGTACATATAAATTCCAAGTTCTTTTTTTCTTCTTTTTATTAAGAAATTATTTGCATAAAGTATTAATCCACATAAAATGACAGAAACAAAAATAGATATTATACCCATAATTTGTGATAGTGTTTTCATATAATCTTTTGTGCTTGCATTTATAGCTACCATTGAATTTTGATTACCAAGAGTATTAAAACTATAAAATATTGCAACTGCAAAAGTTAAAGTTAAGAAATAGATTGTATAATCCTTAAAACTCTTTCTAACATTATTTAATGCTATATTAGAATACATCTTTTGTTTCACCTCCTAGAAGAGTTACAACTTCAATTATTTTATTGAAGAAATCTTTTCTAGAATCATTTCCCTTTAAAACTTCATTAAATATCCTTCCATCTTTTATAAATAAAATTCTATCTGCATAGCTAGCTGTAAATGGATCGTGAGTTACCATTAATATAGTAGCCTCTAACTCTTTATTTATTTTTTCAAAACTTTCTAAAAGTTGTCTTGCTGATTTAGAATCTAAAGCACCTGTTGGTTCATCTGCTAAAACTAAAGAAGGATTTGTAACTATAGCCCTTGCAGAGGCAACTCTTTGTTTTTGACCTCCTGATACTTGATATGGATATTTATTTAGTATTTCATAAATTCCAAGTTTTTTTGCTATTTCCTTAACTAATTTATCTACTTCCTTAGCTTTTCTATCTTGTATTGTTAAGGCTAATGCTATATTTTCATAAACAGTTAGAGTATCTAAAAGATTATAGTCTTGAAATATAAATCCTAATTTATCTCTTCTAAACTTTTCTAATTTCTTTCCTTTTAATTTTGTTTCGTCTTCACCTTCTAAAATAATTTGTCCTGTTGTTACATTATCTATTGTAGAAATACAATTTAAAAGAGTTGTTTTACCACTTCCTGAAGCTCCCATTATTCCTACAAATTCTCCCTTTTTTACATCAAAGCTTATTCCATCAATAGCTTTTGTTACATTATCTTTATTTCCATAATATTTTTCTATATTTTTAACTTCTAAAATATTGTTCATTAAAATTTCCTCCTAACAATTACTTATCTTATGTGTTTATTCTACTATGTTAATTAATTTCATCATATTGAATTACTTTTCATTAAGCTTACAGTTTTGTAAGAATTCTATACTAAAATAAATTTATAAGTGAACTACTATACATTACAAAAATAAGTAACTTAAAAGAGTTTTTCTACCTTATTTACCTGTATTTTATTAATATAAAACAATATTAACTAGTTAGCTAAAAATTTATATACTAAATCAACTAAAATTATTAACAATTACTTTTTGTACTTAATATAAAAATCTAGGATTTATATTAATTCCTTAGAAACTACTTCACCATCTTTTAAAAGAATAATATGAGTTCCGTAATCCGCTGACTCCTTTGAGTGAGTAACATTTACTATAGACATTCCTCTTTCCACATTTATTTTTTGAAATAATTTCATTATTTCAGTTCCTGTTTTTGAATCTAAATTTCCTATAGGCTCATCTGCCAAAATTATTTCTGGTTTATTTATTAAAGCTCTAGCTATTGCAACTCTTTGTTGCTGTCCACCTGAAAGCTCCCTTGGAGTTACTTTTCTTTTATGAGATAACTCTATTATATCTAAAATTTCATCCAAATCCTTTTTATGATCCTTTAACCTTCCACCATCTAATGCTATTGGAAGAAGAATATTATCTTCAACAGTAAGATTTTGAACTAAATTATAAAATTGAAATACAAATCCAAAATCCCGTCTTCTAAGTTTACTCATTTCTCTATCATTAAGCTTACTAAGATTTTTACCATTTAAAAGTACTTCTCCACTACTTGGAGAATCTAATCCTCCAAGTAAATATAATAATGTACTCTTCCCACATCCAGATGGGCCCATTATTGATACGAATTCACCTTTTTTTACCTCTAAATTTATATTTTTTAATATGTCAATTTTTTCATTGCCGACTTTAAAACTTTTACACAAATTTTTAGTTTCAATTATCCTCTCCATAAACTTCACCCTTTTACTCATACTTTATTTCTTTAACTACTGATATTTTTGAAGCTTTAAACACTGGTGCAAGGGATGCAAAAAGCATAAGTATAATTCCAAATAAGCATAAACCTATAAGTTCCTTATATGGAATTATTATTTTTAAATAACTATCTAAAGATAAGGTTATCTCTGGTACAAATCTACATATAGCTACCCCTATAATAACTCCAAGTATGCTACCAAAAATCCCTATTGTCATTCCTTCAATAAATATCATACCGTTTCTTTGTAATTTACTCATTCCAACTGATGCTAATACTGCAAGTTCCTTTCTCCTTTGCATAAAACTTACCATTAAGTTGTTCATTATTCCAAGAGAACCTATTACTAGTGCCATTATTGAAAAACTTTCTAAAGAACTCATAAGTCCTCCATTATTTTTAAGTTCTGTATCTTCTAATTGTTTTTTTGTTTTTATTGCTACACCGTAATCTTCAAGTTTTTTCTTTAATTTTTTATCTAGTGCAGATTGTGAAATTTTATTTCCTTTAACTAAAATCTCATTTGGAACCCTTCTATTAAAATCTTTCTTAAAGTTTTTTTCACTAATTAAACAATTTCTTTTATTAGCACTTATTGGAGATGCTAAAAATCCAGCTATCTTGTATTCATAACTTTTACTATCAATTATAATATTTATTTTGTCACCACTTTTAAATTTATATTTTTTATTATATATATCAGCTAAAATGATATATTTCCCATCACTTAACTTACTCAAAATTTCCTTATTAGAATCTGAATTACTATTAAATATTTTTTCACCACTAAAGTACTCATTATATTTTTTAGGATTAAACCCTTTAAGCACTCCTATATGAGTTTTATTACCTTTAATTTCCACATTATGTTCACTATATATCTTCTCATAGCTTTTAACTTCTTTTCCCTTTAGATCTTTTAATTCACTTAAAATATTTTCATAATTAGTTTTTGAAAGACCTGATATAGAAACCTCATAATCCTCTCCAGAATAAGAATTTGTTATTAAACTCTTTACACTATATGAGGCTACATATATAGCAGTAACTGCAGCTAAAGCAGTACATATTAAAACACCATTATTCATTAAGTTTTTTGAAGTAGCAATATTTTTTAAAGCTAAAACTCCAATATTTCCAAATAGTAATTTATAAATACCCTGTAATACTTTTGATAAAACTTTAAATATTATAGGTATAATCATAACCATTCCAATTAATACTGAAAAAGCACAGCTGATACTTATTAAAAAACTTCCAGTATTCTCAAATTTATTTATATAAATAAATGGCCAAATTATAAGTATAAATCCAACAATCCATAATAGAGGATGTTCCTTATTACTTACTGAATACTCCCCTAATATTATTTCTTTTACAGAAAACTTTGAAACACTTAATATTGGAATAAGAGAACTTATTAAACATAATGCTAGTGATATACAGTATGATATTATTAAATTTTTTAAGTCAAAATTTACTGTTGTATTTATTCCAAAATCCTTAAATTGATTAGCACTATCAGATAGTAAATATAATATTGGGAATCCAAGTCCTGTTCCAATTAAGCATCCAATTACTCCATATATTAAACTTTCAAGTATTATAAGAAAATCTGTTTCTAACTTAGTTGCTCCAACACTTCTAAATGTTCCTATAACTCCCATTCTTTCTATTATAGTAACCTTAAAGGATGAGTAAATTATAAATGCAGCCATTAATATTACAACTGAAAGCATTACGTAAAATGGTATTGTAAATTGTTTAACCATATTATCTAGTGAATCTTTACTTAAAGTTTCTTTTATTAAATAATCTTTTAAATTACCTTTCCTTAAGTTCTTTGCACTTTCATTTGTTTTAATTAATGCTGAAGTTAATAATTCTTTCCTATCTAACATTTTAGATAAACCACTGTTACTCATTACAATTGTAATTTCTCCTGGTTTCTCTGTAAAAAATCCTGATGGAAGGGACACCTCTTCTATTTTTAATTTTAAATTTTTTCCTTCACTTTTTACTTTAAAATCATTTCCCTTTTTTAAATTAAAATCTTTAATAAATTTTTCTGAAATTATAACTTTATTTTTACTTATATTATCTTCATTTTTATCTTTTTCATAAAAATCAATAGGATTTATCCTTTGAAGATTTTTTATATTATCTACTGCTAATATATTAACCTTTAATGACTTCCCCTTATCCTTAAATAAGCCAACTCCATTATATATATAAACCTTTTCATTATCTTTAAAATTTTTATTTAATTTTTTCTTATCTATAAAAGGATCATTAGAACTTTCCTTTGAAGTTATTATTATATTTGCATTCCCAAACTCTGCTTTATTTTTATTAGTTACCATTTCCTTAAAGTTATCTGAAGTTCCAAAGGATGCAAATGTCATTGCAGTAGTTATTGCAACTGCCATTAATATTAATATACTTCTTAATTTCTTTTCCCATATATTTTTAAATAAATATGTAAACAATATTTTCAATACTTTCTCACCCCAGACATAAACAATCTTATTTTTTTATTTTTTACTTAATAATATCATATAAAAAAAAGCATTTTTATTTACTTTTATAATTTATTATATTTTAACCCAATTAAAATAAAAGGAGCTTATCTATAATAGATATAGCTCCTTAATATATTTAAATAAAAACTACATTTTTAATTATACTGGTATTTTTAATACTATTTTTCTTATATCTTCTTTTTCATTAACTTTTAATCCTGGCATATGAGCATCTTGTGGATAGAATAATGCAAATGTTCCTTCTTTTAATAAAACTTCACATTCTCCTTCACCTTTTAAGCTACAGAAATCTCCTTCTTCATTGTATTTTACAATTTCCATATTATTAAAATATCCATATCCTATTTTTTCTTGTCCTTTTACCATATACTGAATATCTATATATCTTTTATGTGATTCCCATTTTCCTTCTGCAATATCTTTAGTAGTATATTCTGATATTGCATAAAAAAAATCTTCTCCATCTATTTTATGTGCCCCTTTTTCATCATTTGAAAAATCATGAGTTTTTAAAAATTCACATGCCTTTTTCATAATTTCATTATTACAATACATTTCTAAATTTTCTAATCTGTCTAATATCATTTTTCTTCCCCCGTTAAAAAAGTTATATAAAAATATACTCTATATTACATAACTTTAATTTATTGTTATTAATTACCTAATTTAATTATATTTATCTAAGAAAACATTTTCAAGTAGATTTTATCTTTTTATTAGAAAAAGCAACTTAATATCCCCATTTTATTAAGCTGCTTCTATTTATAAATTATCTATTTAACCAATCCCCACTATTAACCAATATTAAATTATCTCTCTCATTTCTCTTTGAAAATTTATTGTATTTATAAAAATATGCTTTTTCTTTAGTCCCATCTTCTAAAGAAACCTCTATTTCTTCCCTTATATATTCTGAATTTTTATCTCCATAAATATAACCCTCAAGCTCATCTAATTCACTTAATGTTCTATTAAAATCTTTAAATTCCATTAATTCCCCAACAATTTCTTTATTCCCACAAACAACTGCAGGATACCCTTTATTTTCTATATGGAATAATTCTCCATTAATCTTTCCTAATTTTAACCCTTTAACCTTACCCTTTAATAACTTATCATAGTTGAACATCCCACTTCTAAGACTTCCATACACAAATACCTTATTAACTAACATATTTCTCCACCTACTGTCTTTATATCTTCACCGTATATAGTGCAGGCTTCTATAGCTAGTTCTATCCCCTTAACAATCTCCTCAATAGACATAAATGGTGTGTTTTTCTTATCAATTACTTGAGATGTTGCATATGGAATGTGAATAAATCCCCCTTTAATATTTGGATACTTTTTATCAATCATATATAAAACCCCATACATTACATGATTGCATACAAAAGTTCCTGCTGTATTTGATAATGTACTTGGAATTCCATTCTCATTTAAGTGTTTAACAATTCCTTTTACTGGTAAACTTGAAAAATAAGCTCCTTCTCCGTCTTTTCTTATAACTTCATCCACTGGCTGATTACCTTCATTATCTTTAATTCTAAAATCATTAATATTTATTGCTACCCTTTCTGGAGTAATTTCAAATCTTCCTCCAGCTTGTCCTATTGATATTACTACATCCGGTCTATTCTCTAAAATAGCTTTTTCAATTACATTTAAGGATTTTTCATAAACAGTTGGTATTATAAGTTTTATAACTTCCGCTCCATTTATGTTTTCTGAAACTCTCATAACAGCTTCCTCAGCTGGATTTATTTTTTCTCCTCCAAAAGGATCAAAGCCTGTTAATAATACTTTCATTTGTAAATTCCTCCCTCTTTTGTTTTTGTATATTTATATTAAATAATTTATTAAAACGCTAAGAAATACATTGCAAATATATGAATAACTAATAAGATTATAGCTGTTGGTGCTTGATGTTTTATTACTTCATATTGATTTTTACAATCTAATAAGGCTGATGGTACTATGTTAAAGTTTGCTGCCATTGGAGTTAAAAGTGTTCCACAATATCCAGCTGTAAGAGCTAAAGCTCCAACTATTACAGGATTACCTCCTTGTGCAAGTACAAATGGAACTCCAATTCCTGCTGTAATTACTGAAAAAGCTGCAAAACCATTTCCCATAACCATTGTAAATAGTGCCATTCCAAGTACATAAGCTACTACTCCTAAAAATCTACTGTCTTGTGGTACTATGCCAGAAATTTGATTTGATATAACATCTCCAACTCCAGCCTTTGTAAATAATGCTCCAAGTGCAACTAACAATTGCGGTAACATACTAGTTGGTCCCATTTGATTAAAAAGTCGTGCTCCATCATTTATTGCCTCTTTAGGTTTTGCTTTAGTAATTAAAAATGCAACTATTATAGCAACTATTGCACCTATCCCAATAGCAAATTGTGATGAATTTTTATACTTAGTAAGAGCCATTGCAACTATAACTGATGCTATTGCCAAAACTAATGAAGGTATAAAAATCTTATTTTTGAATTTTTGTGAAGCTTTTAATCCTTCTTCTTCAGTTGCAACATCATATTTTGCAAAAACAACTTGCTTTGAAAGAGTTAATAAACTTGATAATATAAGTATTCCACCTATTACATTTGAAGGCAATACTTTACCTAAAATAAAAGGTATAGCCATCATAATCCAAAATAATGCAGTAAAATATTTTTTGTTTGAATCTATAGTTTTATATGCTTTATATGATATAACTAGCATAAGTAATCCCATTGTTATATAAAAAATCTCTAAAGATACATTTATAAATTCTTGCATAAAATTTCCTCCTATTCTTCAAAATTATTTATTATACTTCTTCTCTAATTTCTTATCATAAATATAATTTTGGAGTAAAGAAATTATAAATGCTACTATTGCCATAATAAAACTGGCCTTTGCAATACCTAAAGCTGTAACGTTATAACCAAATTCTGTTAAAGTACTTGATATTAATAGTACTCCTGAACTTCCTGCAAAAAGATTTTGTCCAAAGAAATTTCCAATATTTTCAGATGATGCTGATAAAGCTTTTATCTTTTCTTCATCACTTTCATCTATTTCTCCATATTTAGTATTTGCTGCAGCTTGAGCCATTGGATTAACTAATGGTCTAACAAACTGAGGATGTCCACTTATTCTTATTGAAAGAGCCCCCATCAATTCTCTAATTAATGTATAAACACTTAATACTCCTCCAGTTGTAAGTTTTCCTAATCTTTTTATTAAATATATAGCCCTCTGTCTCAAACCATATCTTTCTAGTATACCGATTACAGGTAAAGTTAAAACGAATAAAGAAACTGCTCTATTAGCTACAAAAGATTCTCCAAGTATAGTTAGAATTTCGTTTAAGTCCATTCCTGCAACAAGCCCTGTTGCAAGTCCTGCTACTAATACTGTAAATAAAGTTTCTATTTTAAATACAAAGCCCAGTATTACGATTAAAATTCCAATCAACTTAATCATTAGTTACTTTCACTCCTATCTTACTAATACTTAATTAAAAGCCCTTAGTTTTTCTTGTTTTTTTAATTAATCTATATCTTGTTTAAAATAATATATTATTTTATTTACAATTTCAATATATATTTTACAGTTTATTCATATTTGTAATAAATTATTACACCTTAAGGAAATTTTAAAATATAATTTTATAAAAAATAGGCATTTACAATAAATATTTATTGTAAATGCCTATTTTCCTATTCTTCCTCTTCAATTTCTATATTATTATATTTATTTAATCTTTCTTTACATATTTCTATATCTTCCTCAGTAAATAAGTGTCTATACCTTTCATCTAATACTAAATTTTCTATTGATAAATCCAATCTTCCACATTTAGCTAAAGTTTTTAATTCACCTTGATCTAATTCTCTAATTGTTTCTTTAACTGTAATAATCGTTCCTTTTGTATTAATTTTCTTAAGTACATAATCTAGTTTAACATTACATTCTAAATCTGCTTCCCTATATAAGTTTATAATATCCTTATACAATTCAAAACTATTCATATCTTCCTCCGTATTATCTGTAATTATTATGCTACTTATTAGTATACTCTATAAGAAAATTTCTTCAATAAAGAGCAATTAAATTGATTATATTTTAATTAAATGTTAATTTTATATTTCTTTATTATTATTTATTTTTTACAAAATTTATTTTTAATTAAACAAAATAAAAGAATTACCTAATAATAAATTTTATAATTATTAGATAATTCCCTAATTATATTAAAATTAAATTTTATATTGATATTTAGCCTTTTGCAAACTCATAATTACCTGTTCCATTAAATTCCTTTTGGAATTCTTCTGCTGCCGGCTTACTAAAGTCTTCTGATAATTTATCTAACTTATCCATAAACTCTTTATCAGTAACCATTAAATTAGCACTAGGATGTGTAGGTTTTGCTCCTGTAACCTTAACTATTTCTCTTATTTCTTTTGGATTATCAACCATTGGACAAGGTCTTAACAAGTTTTTATTATATGGTTGCCTCTTCCTTAATTCTTTAAAATAAGGAGTTTGGAACACTTCTATAAGAGGCCTTCCCTTTACATTGTCAGTTGAAAAATGTGAGAATATGCAAGGTTCTACATCCTCTTTTGAATTTATATGACAATAGAACTTTCCTGCAATACAGCCACCAACATAAGGTGCATCATTAAAGAAATCTATTGTAAATATCTTTTTAGTTTTTCTTATTTTTCTAGCTCTTCTTCCAAGTTCTAATCTTTGCTCTGGAGTTAACATAAAGTCCATGTCTTTAATAGGATCATCACCAACTGGCATAAACATAAAGTACCAAATCATTCTAGCACCTTTTTCAATTATCATATCTATAAATTTATCTGAAGTAACTGTATCTATATTCATTCTTCCTGTAGCTGAAGAAACTCCAAAAGGTATTCCCTTTTCTCTTAATAAATCCATTCCCTTCATAACACAATCAAAAACGCCATCACCTCTTCGGCCATCAGTTTCTTCTTTAAATCCTTCTAATGAAAACATAGGCATAACATTACCTAGCTTTGCAAGTCTATCTGCTAACTTTTCATCAAATAAAGTTCCATTTGTAAATGGAGTAAAATACATATCATTATATTTTTCATATATATCTAACATATATTCATTAAAGAATGGTTCTCCTCCAAGCACTATAATATAATAAATTCCAAGATCTCTAGCTTCTTTTACTAATCTATCAACTTCTTCAAAAGGAATATCATCCTTCTTGCTATAATTTGCAGCATAACAACCTGTACACCTTAAATTACATCTCATTGATGGACTTATTAATATTGTATAAGGTACTTTAGTATCATATATTTTCCCCATTTTAGCTCTCTTTGGCACACCATACCAAGTAGCATTGCCAACAAAATTTGCAAAAAATTTGCTTAAGCAATTTTTATTTGTATGTATAAGAATGTCTTGAATAAAATCATGTATTGATGGTACTTCTTCATAATATTTTTGTATATCATCAATTCCTTGCTTTGAATACTCATCTCTTATACCTTTACGTATTACACTAAATATTTTATCAACATTCTCTTCTGGATTCTTTTCTAATAATTGAATTCCAGCCTTTATAATAGCCTCTTTTGTACTTTTCTCTATGGTATCTTTAATATCCATAAAATCACCTCTTCAATAAATAATATTGAGTAATACAAAGCTTAGGAATAAGTATTAGAGAATATTTTAATAAAATTAAATTCCCCCAATATATTCCATTATATTTCTTTTATTATTATTTATCAATAATTTACCATAATAGTTAATAATAAGTTTACTTTATTGACTAAAAGTCATATTCTTAACTGTTTATCATTTTCAATAATCATATCAGTAATTTTATTATTTCTTAATGATTTTAAATTAGCCATAAATGTTATTACAGAACCAACCAAAATTATTAATATACCAACAATAGTATTTAAATGAATAACCTCATTAAGTATAATAAGTGCAAATATTGGTGCTAATGCTGGCTTTATAAAGAAAATAAGTGATGAAAGAGAAACTCCAACCTCTTCCATTGCTAAAAAGTAACAACAAAATCCAATACCTGTTACTCCTATTCCTAAATATAAAAGCATAGGTAATGAACCAGTATTTATTCCTTTTAATACTGGAATATTAGCAAACTCATTTAAATTAATACTAATTAAAAATCTTGATACACCTTTAATATGAGATATTAAAATTAATCCAAGTAATTCTAAACTTCCTATTATGAATGTAAAACCAGTAAGAACTATACCATCATAAAAATATTTTTTTGTTCCATAACGACAAACAACACTATATGCTGCAAAGCTAATTGCTGACATCAATGCAAGTATTATTCCTAATGGCTTGGAAAGGCTAAATGGATTAATAATAAAAACTATTCCTAATAAACTTATAAATATTGAAATAATTATAGAAGTTGATAGCTTTTCTTTAAGAAATATAGCTGTAAATATAAGAAGTATTACTGGATTACAACTAAATAAAATAGCTACAATTGAAGCCTTAGTATAAACTATTGCAAGTTGAAAAAAAGTCATACTAATTATTATGCATAAAAATCCTGTAAGAGCAAAAAATGGTATATCCCTTTTTATAAGAAAAATATTTCCTTTTTTAAGTCTTGAAATTGCTATTGGTAATAATATTATTCCACCAATAAAAAATCTTAAAAAATTAATTTGTACTGGATTAAACATTGATCCAGATAATTTAATACTAATCTCCATTGAACTAAATAATATAGTTGCGACAATAATAAATAAGCATCCCTTTTTCATAATAAACAACACCTTATCTTTTTTCATTTTATTTTTCATCTTTTTTTATTGTATAATTTAAAATATAGAGAAACAAATCATAAATTCGAATATTATAATGATTTTTATACATTAAAAGGAGATGCTAACATGGATTTTAACCAGCTAAAATATTTTATAGTTACTGCTAAAATTCAACATATAACAAAGGCTGCTGAAAAGCTTTCATTATCACAATCTGCATTAAGTAGATCAATTTCAAATTTAGAAAGTGAATTAGGTGTTCCTCTTTTTGATAGAATTAATAGAAATGTGCAACTTAATAAATTTGGAGAAATTTTTTTAGATACGGCAATTGACCTAGTTAACAAATTAGAAAAATCTAAAAAACATTTAAATAATATAGCTAATCCAGATAAAGGAGAAATAATAGTTTCTTTTGTTCCTACATTAGGCTTACAATATATTCCTAAGGTATTAAAAGCTTATAAATCAGTTTATCCTAATAATCAATTATATTTAAAAGAATCTGATAGTAAAGTAATAAATGATGATTTAATTAGGGGAACTACTGATATTGGTATTTCTCCAGTTGTAAAAAAAGATCCTGATTTAATATACAGTCCTCTTTTTACAGAAGAACTTGTATTTTTAATTTCTAATAGTAATCCTTTGGCCAAAAAAGATCATATTGATTTTAATGATATTTCTGGTGAAACATTTTTTCATTTTGCAAAGAAAACATACTCAAGAGATTTAATTGAAAATGCTCTATCTTCTGCTAATATAACTTTATCTTCTTATGATGGTTTAGAAATTGCAAGTATTATTGGACTAGTAGAAGCAAATTTAGGAATAGCAATCGTCCCTAAGTCTGCAACTGCACATGTTGAAAATATAAAAACTTTTTCTTTACCAGGTAGCTCTAAAAAGTGAGAGAGAAAAATTTATCTAATTCAAAAAAAATCTGCTTTTATAACTCCAGTTATAAAGCAATTTATTAACTTTTGTTTAAAGTCAAAAATAGATTTATATTAAAACATCAATAAAATAAAAATTTAAATTTATATTATTATATTTATAAAAAGCAGATTCAAATTTGAATCTGCTTTTTATAAATAACTATTTAATACTTAATATATCTCTATAATAACTTACCATATTTTTTTATATATACTTTCTTTACAATTGTAACTAAGAATATGTAAGAACAAATTGTTAATGTTAAATATAAAAAGTATATAATTGGCATTTGATTCATATCAACCATTCTTCCAAGTGGTGTATATGGAATTACTGTTCCAACTAATATTGCAAGTCCAGTAAATAAAAATACTGATTTTGATGCTCTACTTTGTATAAATGGAATCTTTGGTGTTCTTATCATATGAATTACTAATGTTTGTGTCCATAATGATTCAACAAACCATCCTGCATTAAATAATCCTACAAATAATAATTTGTTAACACCTGGATCTCCATAATGTCCTCCACATACTGCTGGACATATAATGAAATACAATAATATATAAGTTGTTACATCAAATATAGAACTTGTTGGTCCAAACCATACCATAAAACTTCCAATTGATGATGCATCCCACTTACGTGGTTTCATTAAATATTCTTTATCTACATTATCCCATGGAATTGAAATACATGAAATATCATATATAAGATTTAGTATTAAAATTTGAATTGGTAGCATTGGTAAAAATGGTAAAAATGCACTTGCTATTAATACGCTAAACATGTTTCCAAAATTAGAACTTGCAGTCATCTTTATATACTTAATAATATTTGCAAAAGTTTTACGTCCCTCAACTACACCTCTTGCAAGTACCATTAAATCTTTTTCTAATAATATAATATCTGCTGATTCTTTTGCAATATCAACTGCTGTATCAACTGAAATACCAACATCAGATTTTTTCATAGCAGGAGCATCATTAATTCCATCTCCCATAAATCCTACAACGTGATCATTACTCTTTAATGTTGAAACAACTCTTGCCTTTTGATTTGGTGATAATTTTGCAAATATATTTGTGTGTTTAACAGCCTCTTTTAAATCATCATCACTCATATCTTCAATTTCTGATCCTAAAAGAATCTTACTTGAATCTATTCCAACTTGTTTACATACGTACTTTGTTACCTTTTCATTATCTCCAGTTAAAACTTTAACTTCTACTCCATAATCATGTAATGCTCTTATTGCATCAGCTGATGATTCCTTTGGTGGATCTAAAAAGCTTATATATCCTATAAGAACCATGTTACTTTCATCTTTAACAGAAAAACTTTCAGCTGGTGATGGATTGTCCTTTTTAGAAACTCCAATTACTCTCATACCATTTGCATTAAGATTTGAAACTGTTTTTAATATTTCTTTTTTAAGTTCATCAGTTAAAGTAACTATTTCTCCGTTATATTCTGCAAAGGATGATATTTCAAGCATTTCTTCTACTGCACCCTTTGTTATAACTTGTGTTTTTCCAACTTCATCCTTTAATACAACTGACATTCTACGACGAGAAAAATCAAATGGAATTTCATCTACTTTTTCATATTTTTTATCTAAATCTTCAAAGCCTTCTTTTTTTCCATATTCAAGTACAGCAACATCTAATAAATTTTTAAGTCCTGTTTGAAAATAACTATTTAAAAATCCATACATTAATACTCTTAAATCTTCATTACCATGAACATCTAAATGATTTTCTAATATTATTTTATCTTCAGTAAGAGTTCCTGTTTTATCTGTACAAAGTACATCCATAGCACCAAAGTTTTGTATTGAATTTAAATTTTTAACTATAGTTTTATACTTTGACATTTTAACTGCACCTTTTGCAAGGTTTGTTGTAACAATCATTGGCAGCATTTCTGGAGTTAATCCTACTGCAACTGATAGTGCAAATAAAAATGCTTCTAACCAACTTCCCTTTGTAAATCCATTTACAAAGAAAACTACTGGAACCATAATTAACATAAATCTTATTAAAACCCAGCTTACAGAGTTAACGCCTTTATCAAAGCTTGTCATTTCTCTTTTTTGAGTTATTGTATCTGCCATATTTCCAAGAACTGTATCATTACCAACTGATAATACAACAGCTTCTGCTGTACCACTTATAACATTTGTTCCCATAAAAGCTAAGTTACTTAATTCAAAATGGCTTTTTATATCTTTATTTATTATTTCTTTTGGTAAATCTCCAAACTTTTCAACTGCTTCTGATTCTCCAGTCATTGCTGATTCACTTACAAATAAGTCTTTAGCAAAAAGAATTCTTACATCAGCAGGAATCATGTCCCCAGCATTAAGTTTTATTATATCTCCTTGTACAATCTCATTCATTGGTATTTCAGAAACTTCGCCATCACGTATAACTGTTGCTGTAGTTGTAATCATTGCCTTAAGTTTTTCCCCAGCTTTACTTGACCTTCCTTCTTGTACAAAACGAAGAACTCCACTTAAAGTTACCATTATTGTAATTATAATTACTGTAGTTAAATCCTTTTGACCTGGTGCTGGAATTACATAGTCTGTAAAAAATGATACTATTGCAAGTATTATTAGTACTACTGAAAATGGATTTATAAATGCATCAAAAAGTCTTTTGTACCATGTTATTCCGTCACTATAACTTATTTCATTATATCCGTAATTTTCTATTCTTCTTTCTGATTCTTCTTTTGTTATTCCTTCAACTTTTGTTTCTAGTTTTTCAAATAACTCTTCCTTTTTAAGTAATCCAAATTTGATTAACTTGTTATTTATTTCTGTTCTTTTTAATTCTTTTTCTGCTTTATTTTTTAAAACACTTTTTTTCATTTTTAACCCTCCTCATTTTTCAATAGAATATGAGAATTTTGGGCAAAGTAAAACCTGCATACTACTAATATTGCATTATGTAGCAAACAGGCTTCTTTAAAACTCTATATTTTTAGGCAAATCAAACAAGCCTTGAAACTGGCTGTAATTTAAGATTAATTTTTAATTTTACCTTTAAAAATATAGACTCTCTCAGGTGCCCATCTATTCCCATAAAACTACCTCCAGCTTCCACTCGCATTCACCTCACTAATTTCTCTAAATCTAAAAATAAAAAAATCCTCATTTAAGCACAAACTTAAACGAGGATATATAAATTTCATCATATAACCTAACCCCGTTCAAGCTTCAACTCCGTAGGGCAATGAAATTGCGTTAGAATACGCCTTAAGAAATCGACGCACTCTGCTGACCTTCTAATAGTGTCTCCACTATTTCGCGGTAGCAACCCGTATCCCTATGGTAGCCTCACCTACCGAGAATATTTAATTAAATATAAAAAATACCTTTAACAACTTCATTATATTAAAGCAAAAATCTATTGTCAACTTATATATAAAAGGTTAATTTATTATTCAAAAATAGCTATATTTTTAAACATTAATACATTATTTATTAATATTGTACATAATTAATAGGTTTAATTTAACTCACACGTTCTTTATAAACTTGAATTAACAAAATATAAAATAATAGACTATATTTCAAAAATATCATCTTTATTTAATGTTTTATCTACATATAATCTGTACCATATTATAAAGACTATTATGCTCCAAACTTTTCTGCTATAATCACCTTTTCCTGCTTTGTGATCCTTTAGCATAGTTAAAACTTCTTCTTTATTTATCTCTTTAACTGGGTTGTTATCTATTATATTAAATGCCCAATTATAAAGTTCATTTTTAAGCCAAACTCTCATTGGAACTGGATATCCTAATTTTCTCTTTGAATATAAATAATCAGGTAATTCATCTTTAAAAGCTTCTCTTAAAGCATATTTTGTAGTGAATTTTTGAATCTTTTCATCCTTTGTAAGAGTTGATGCTAATTTAAATACTTCCTTATCAACAAATGGAACTCTAATCTCCAAAGAGTTTGCCATAGACATTCTATCTGCCTTAGTTAATATGTCTCCAACAAGCCATGTATTTATATCAATATATTGTCTTTTTATTACATTATCATAATTCTTAACATCTTTAAATAAGTTTTCTGTTAGTTCTAAGTCATTTCTTGATGAACTATAATTTTTAAACACTTTAGCTTTTTCTCTTTCATTAAATATGTTAGCATTACCTACATATCTTTTTTCTAGAGAGGTTGTCCCTCTTACAATAAAACTTTTCCCTCTAACTGTATCAGGTATTGCCCCTGCCATTGATTTTAATAAACTTTTCATTCCACTTGGCATATAATTAAACATTTTTAATGATTCATCTTCAGTATAAATATTATACCCACCAAAAAATTCATCTGAACCTTCTCCAGATAAAATTACTTTATAATCTTTACTAACTTCCTTACAAATATGATATAAAGGAATAATTGAAGGGTCCCCTATTGGACTATCCATATGATAAACTATTTTAGGTAACTCCTTAACATAGTCCTTATAATTTAATCTTATACTTACATTTTTTATTCCTATATCATCTGCAAATCTTTTAGCACTAGTTGTTTCATCATAACCATCAACATCAAAACCTATTGTATAAGATACTATGTTTGGATTTATTTCACTTGCAAGCTTAGTTATTATTGATGAATCTATTCCACTTGATAAGAAAGTTGCAACAGGTACATCACTTTCTAAATGCTTACTTACTGTATCTCTCATTACAGCTTTTATTTGAGCCTTTAATTCTTCTTTATCATGATTTTTTTCATTAAATTCCACATTAAAATATCTTTCTATCTTTATGTCACCATTTAAATCTTTTTCTAATAAATGACCTGGTGGAAGTATTTTTATTTCTTTAAAGATACTATCATTTGAAGGTATATATTGGAAGGTTGCATATTGACCAATTACGTCACTTCTATAAGTTAAGTTTTCATTTATTTCATGAAGTGCTTTTAATTCTGATGAAAAATAAAGTCCTCCATCTTTTTTCATATAATATAATGGTTTTATACCAAAATTATCTCTTAGAGCAGTTATTTTTTCTCTTTCTTTATCATAAATAACAATTGCAAACATCCCTCTTAATTTATTAACTAACTCTTTTCCCATACAATCATAAAGAGTTGCTATTACTTCAATTTCAGAATGTGTTTCAAATTCATATCCCTTTTTAATTAATTCTTCTCTAAGTTCTTTATAGTTATATATCTCACCATTAAAAACAATTGTATATTTTTCTTTATAAGTAAAAGGTTGTGCTCCATTTTCTATATCTATAATACTTAATCTATTAAATACAAATAATGCATTTTCATGTAGAACTTGCTTAGTATCATTTGGTCCCCTATGTATAATACTTTCTGCACATTTTCTACAAATGCTAACATCTTTATCAGTTAAATGTTCCTTAAATAGTTGTAAAAATCCACACATAATTATTTTTATCCCCTTTTTAATATTTAGTTTTATTTTTATATAAACATTTTATTTTTTTTGCTATATTCATAAATTACAAAAGCATTAGTTAAATATTACAATATAGTTAAAACTATATCTAAAATATTAAATATATGTCCATATTCATATTTTTCTATTTTATACTATTTTTTTAATTTTTACCATTATTTTTGAACAATTATATATATTTTTTTATTTTTATAATATAAATTAAATTTTTTATATTTTTATTAACATTTTATTAGTTTTTTAATTTATTAGTCAATTGTAAAAACAAATCAATTTCTGTATAATGATTTAGTAATTTAAACAACAAATTAATTTTAAAAGGAGAGAAAGATTTGAATATTTTAGTAGTTGACGATGAAATAAGCATATTACAACTTATAAAAATGAATCTAGAACTTCACAATTACAAAGTAAATACTGCAACTTGCGGAAATGATGCTATAGAATCAATTATAAAAGAAAAACCTGATATAATAATTTTGGATGCAATGTTACCTGATATTAGTGGATTTGAACTTATAAATAAAATTAAACTTATTTCAGATATACCAATTGTAATGCTTACAGCTAAAGGCGATATTAATGATAAACTTTTAGGACTTCAATTAGGTGCTGAAGATTATATAACTAAACCATTTAATAGTACTGAACTACTTCTTAGAATTAAAGTAATTTCAAAAAGAATTAATAAACATAATGAAAATTCAAATAACTCTATTTCATTAGGTAAAATAAAAATATTAATTAATGAAAGAAAAGTTTTAGTAGACTCAAAATACATAGATTTAACATTTAAAGAATTTGAAGTTTTAAAATGCTTATGCAAAAATAAAAGCAGAGTTTTTAGTAGAGAGGAACTTCTAAATAAAGTTTGGGGATATGATTTTCAAGGAACTACTAGAGCAGTTGATATATTAGTTCAAAGACTTAGAAAAAAACTAGGTCCTTGTCAAGGTTATATAAAAACTCTTTATAAAGCAGGATACAAAATAGATGTTGAAAATTAAATTAACCCTTAAACAGAAAATCATATTAACATATATAGCTATTTTAGTTCCAATTATAACCTTTATATATATTGTTAATTTTAATACTCTTTCTAAAAACTTATTAGATAACTCTCTTGAATATCTACTAAAAGAAAGTAACACTATGGGAGGATATATTGAAAACTTACTAGAAGCTAATAAAAATCCTAACAAGGAAGAAGTTTTCAAATCTATCTCTCCATTTATTGCAACTAATTTAAGTAATAGGTTTAATATTAGAGTTCAAACAATAAGTAATTCAGGTCAAATAACCTATGATTCAGACAAAAATCAGATTAGTTTATACAACAAAGATATTGATAAAGCCCTTGATGGTTCTCAATCTTACATTATAAAAAAAATAGATGGTGTTCCTTATATATTTTTATCAACTCCTGTATTTTATAATAATACTAACTGTGGAGTTTTTAGATTAATATTAAAAAATTCCTCTTCTGTTTCAATATTAAATAATACCTTAACTATAATGATAATTGTTGGAATTATTGCTATTTTCATAGGAGTAATTTTAATACTTGCCTTTTCAAAAGAAATTGTAACCCCAATTTTAACACTAAAAGAAAAATCAAAGAAAATTTCTAAAGGAAATTTTGGTGAAAAGGTTCAAATTAATAGTGGTGATGAAATTGAAGATTTAGCAAATACTTTTAATTTAATGAGTGAAAATATTGAAAAATATATAAGTGAACTTAAGGAAGCTAAGGTTAAGCAAAAAAAATTCTTTGATAATATATCTCATGAATTTAAAACTCCTCTTACTGCAATAATCGGCTTTTCTGAAATAATTCCACAATTAAAGGATGAAGAAAAAATAATAAAAAGTTCTTCTTTAATTGAAAAAGAAGGACGTCGATTATTAACATTAGTAGATGAAATTTTAATTTTGGCAAAATCTAATAACGAAAACTTTGCAATTTATGCTACTTATATAAACCTTAAAGATTTAATTGATGAATGTTTAAATATATTACATATAAAACTTTATAACTATCATATAAAAGTAATAAAAAAATACGATAATATATTTATCTATGGTGATTATGATAAAACAAAGCAAATCTTTATAAATGTTATTGATAATGCTATAAAATATAGTGGATGTGAAAATATAGAAATTGTATCAAAAGTTTATGGAGACAGAATAGAAATTTCTATTTCTGATGATGGTATTGGATTTGACACTTCAAATATAAAAAGTACACAGGGAAATGGATTAGGTCTAAACATATGTAAAAATATACTGGCTAGCCAAAATGGAGATTTTAAAATTCAAAGTACATTGGATGAAGGTACTACTATAAAAATTACTTTCTTTAAACAAAAAGAATAATATATATAATCTTGAAAGGAACTTTTTATGAGTAAGAATTTAAAGAATATATTACTATTATATTTTATATTTATAATTTCATGTTTAATATTTTACTTTTACTCTACAAGAATTGTATATAATAATTTAAAAGTTATTGATAATTTTGAATCTACAAAAAATTCTTTTACGATTAAAGTGCCAAGTAAAATATTAATTCATAATAAATATTTAGGTGATGTAAAAATTAATAACAACTTATTAATGAATGATATATTAAGATATTTCTCTAATATATCTTCATCTAGCTCAAAAAATAATAAACCTATAAAAAATGATAATGTTGTAACTCTTTCTGGTAAAATCTATTATTCAAATGGTAATACAGAAAATTTTACTGTAAATAATGCTTTAACACTAAAAAATAAAACTTATTACAACAATTCATACTATATTAATACGTTAAGAAATACACTATTTAATTGTTTATATAATTATCACCATGTATTAAAGATAATTAATAATTCAAATTCAAAAATAGTTTGTATAAAAAACCATAAATCTCATACTTTAAATAAAAAAGAAAAAGAAAAATTATTATCTTCTTTGAAAAACTTTAAAACTATGGAAGATAACAAGGATTTTTTAAATATTAATTTAAATGAGAATCCTAAATTTGTTTTTAATATTTTTATTGATGGCAATAATAATTCCATAGCAAATAATACAATATATCTTATTGTTTATAAAAATTATTTAGTTCTTCAATACTTAGGAGATGAAAATGGTAAAAATATTTATATAAAAGGTGATCTTAATGAAAATAGTTTTACATAAAAAAACATTTATACTTGGTATTTTAATTATTATTTTAATACCATTAATTTATTATTTATCTCCTAGAAAGAAAGGGACTGAATACCCAAATCTTAAAGGTAAACATCTAACAGTTTATGTTGCTTTAAGAGAAGAAGAAGCAAAGAGTTTATTAGAAAAATTTAAAAAAGAAACTGGATGTACTTATGAGTATATAAAGCTTCCTACCGAAGAAGCTGTTAAAAGAATATTAGACGAAAAAAATAGTCCAAATGGAGATATATTTATAGGAGGTACTTGTGATGCTTATGAACTTCTAAAATCCAAAAATGCCTTAGCTAAATATAAATCACCTAATTCCTATGATATTCCATCAAAATATAAAGATTCTCAAGGTTATTGGACAGGTTTTCAATTAGATACATTAGCTATAGGTATTAATAAGTCTATCTGGAATAAACATTTTGCTTCAAAAAGAATTAAGCTACCTGAGAGTTTTGAAGACTTGCTATCACCTGAATATAAAGGAAAAATAATAATGCCAAATCCAGAAACTTCTGGTACTGGATATACATTTTTAGCTTGTCTTTATCAACAATTAGGAAAATCTGGATATAAAGACTTTATAAAAAAATTGAAAAATAATATATCATCTTATACTGTTAGTGGATTTAATTCAATTCAAAGAGTTTCATCTGGAGAATATGCTGTTACAGTAGATTTCTTAGGAGATCAGCTTATTTATAAAAAATCTAATCCTAACATTATGAGTATTACACCTAAAAATACTGGCTGGAATGTAGATTCTATAGCTGAAATTAATAATTGCTCAAATAAAAAAGTAGCTGAAGCTTTTATAGATTTTATACTTTCTGATAATACGGCAAATAATCTTTCTGTAGTTTCTAAAGCTATATCAACAAAAAAAACTAATGATATTACTCAAAACATATATGAGGGATATAGTTTTAAAAAAGCAGCTTTAGAAAGAAATAATATTATGAATATTTTCAATAATAACTAAAATTAAAAAATACAAAATATTTTAAAATCTCTGAAATGTTACATTTATGAAACACTTCGGAGATTTTCTTGTATATTAATTATTTTATTATATTAATGTAAAAAAATTATAGAAAACGTAATCAGATATATTTGTATTTTAGGAGGACTTAGGATGTTTAATTTTTTTAAACCGGCACCTGCTATTGAAAGGCTGCCAAAAGATAAAATACCTTCAGCCTACAGGGCTTATCGTACTCGTATGTTTCTTATGATGTTTGTTGGTTATGCAGGGTATTACTTAGTAAGAAAAAACTTTGCAATAGCATCACCATTTTTAATTAATAATTATCACTTTACTAAAACAGATATTGGTTTAATAAGTACTGGACTTGCTGTAGCTTATGGTTTAGGTAAGTTTGTTTTAGGAAGTTTAGCTGATAGATCAAACGTTAAATATTTCTTAGGATTTGGACTTTTAGCATCTTCAATAATTAGTATTTTTATGGGATTTACAACTGGAGTTTGGCTTTTCTTAATACTTATGATTATTAACGGATTATTCCAAGCAATGGGTGCCCCACCATGTTCTATAATAATCGGAAAATGGTTCTCACAAAATGAAAGAGGACTAAAAATGGGAATATGGAATACATCACATAATGTTGGTGGTGGACTTATAGCTCCTATAGCTACTTTAGCATTAATTATGTTTGGATCAAATAACTTTCAAAGTATATTCTTCTTACCAGCTGCTATTTGTATTGTAATTGCTATTTTTGTGTTTATTATAGGAGCAGATACTCCTGAATCAGTTGGATTACCTCCAATTGAAGAATATAGAAATGATTATCCAGAAGTTAAAGTTGATGAACCAGTAAACTTAACTTCAAAAGAAATAATAGTAAAATATGTTTTAAAAAATAAATATGTTTGGTACCTATGCTTAGCTAATATATTCGTATATTTAATAAGACAAGGTGTTGTTAACTGGATTCCAATATATCTTCAACAAGATAAAGGATTCTCAGTTGCTGACTCAAACTGGGCAATGTTCTTATTTGAATATGCTGCAATTCCAGCTTCTATATTACTTGGATGGCTTTCAGATGTTTTATTTAAAGGTAAGCGTGCTCCACTTAGTATAATATGTATGATTGGTGTTATATTTGCAGTAATTGCTTATTGGACAACTGCAAGTTATATGGTAACTATGGTTTCAGTTGCTGTAATAGGTTGTTTCATATATGGACCACAATTATTAATTGGTATGAGCTTAATTGATATTGTTCCAAACTTTGCTGTTGGTTCTGCTGTTGGTCTATCAGGTCTTTGTGCATACCTTCTAGGTGAACTTATGGCTGACTTAGTTATAGGATTTATAGCAGATCACTTTGGATGGAATGGAGCTTTCATGTTTATAATAGTTGGTGCCGTAATTGCATTACTATTATTATGTTTAACTTTAGGTATTAAAAAACCTACTAATGAAGAGACTAATTAATTTACAATTAATTTAGTATATATGGGAACTTTATTAAGTAATACATTTTAAATTATGCATTCTTAATAAGGTTCTCTTTTTTATAAATTTATATTTTTAGTAAACAATATTTTTATTTTATTATCAATTTTAAATAATTTTAAACGTTATCCTAAATTTATGATAACGTTTAATTTTTGTTGTAAAATTAATTTATATAATAATTAACCTTCTTAATTTATCTTTTGACTCTCGCATGTATTAACTTAATTCTTAACAGAAAAAGAAGGATGAATACTTATTAATGATATTAAAAACATAAAAAATTATTAATATAATTTGGTTCTTATACATACAAGGGAGGAATACTTATGAATAATATTAAAAACTCAAAGAAATCATCAAGTGAAAAAAATTTAAGTTCTTCATCTAATGGGAACTTAATTGATTTTTTTACGAGTAATGATCCTACTTGGGATAAACGTTGGAAGTATAATTGTGTAATTTTTATACTTAGTTATATTTTTATGGGGGCTGTAACAGGTATAACAAACGATGCATTTATTTCTTACTTAAACCTAACTGTACCAGATGTTGTTAAAGCTCTTCCAACATATACTTCAATTGCTACTCTTATAATTGCAGGAATTCTTTTATTAATTCATAAACTTGGTTATAAAAAAGTAATTCTATCTGCACCTATAATTCTAATAATAGCACTATTATCTTGCATATATTCTAGAAATACTATAATTATTATGATTGCAAATATATTAGTTACTATAGGGGCTGCACTATTTGATTTTATTTATCCACTTATGTTTACTTCTTATACTCCTAGTGATAAAAGAGTTTCTATGTTCTCAAAAGTTATGTATGCTAATTTAATCAGCCAATCTCTTTTAACATTTTTTGATGGTAAAATTGTTGTTTGGAAATTTAGTAAATTATTAGATTTAAGTTATGATAATGCAGCTATTTTATCAGAACATCAAAATGAGATGAATTCTTTTCAATTAAATGCATATACATCATCTTATACATTTGTTTTATGGATTGCAATTATATTTACTTTATTAGCTTTAATTTGCTTATTTTTCTTGAAAGAAAAAGTTGAAGATTATAGAGAAACAGAAGAAGAACTTAAAGAAAGAAAAGCTAGTAATAAATTTGATATTAAAATATTCTTCAATAAATATATAATAATGTGGATTGTAATATTTAGTATAATAAGATTTGGTGCTTTACTTGTAACACCATACTTCCCTATTTACTTAAATAACTTCCTACACATTAGTAGAGGAACTGTATCTACAATAATCACATTACAAACAATAGCTATGGTTTTAGGATTCTTAGTAGCACCTTATTTAGAAAAAAAATTAGGTTCTATAGTTACTATTGTTATTACACTTTTAGGTTGTGTTCCTCTAATGCTATTAATGGCAAATGGTGCAATGTTTACTTCTAATGTAGCTTTGATAATTGGTGCAATATTATTCTTAAGATCAGGATTTGCAAATGCTTCAAATCCAATACAACAATCATTACCTCTTACATTTGTACCTAAAAACTTAAAACCAACTTTTAGTTCACTTCTTCTTCTTGTAAATTCAATAGTTGGAATATTTGCAGGAATATATACTAAAAATTCTTTATTAGTGAACAATTCAGGTTACTCAAAGGCTTATTATATAGCTGGTGTACTTTACACAATTGCTATGATACTATTATTAGTTTTATTTACTAAAAAATATAATAGATCATTTAGCAAAAAGGATGAAGAAAAACAAAATTAGCCTCTTCTAAAAATAATAAATATAATTAAAGGCACAATAATATAAATAATTTTATATTATTGTGCCTTTTATATATGAAAAATAAATTTTTCATAATATAAAGTATACTATATATGATTTAATATATATTATTTGACATTTTTATCATAAAGTATTATAAATAATATATGATATTTTCTAAAAATAGTATACTATATTACATTTATATAAAGTATACTATATATTATTAAAATGAGGTGGTACATAAATGAAAATAAAAGTAGGTATTAATGGTTTTGGAAGAATAGGAAGAACTGTTCTTAGAATTGCTCAAGAAACATTAAGTGATAACATTGAAATAGTTGCTATAAATGCTAGAGCAAATTCAGAAACTTTAGCTCATCTTTTTAAATACGATTCTTGTTTTGGAAGATTTAATGGTGATGTAAAGGTTAAACAAGATAGTATAATTATAAATAATAAAGAAATAAAGATTTTACATAAAAATGAACCTAAAGACATCCCTTGGAATAAACTTGGTGTAGATATAGTTATTGAATCTACAGGTAAATTTAAAACAAGAGCTGAACTTAATGAACACATAAATTCTGGAGCAAAAAAAGTTATTTTAACAGCACCAGCTAAAGAAGGTGCTGATGATATAACAATAGTTATGGGTGTTAATGAAAATAATTATGATAATAGTAATCATAATATAATTTCTAATGCTTCATGTACAACTAACTGTTTAGCTCCAGTAGTTAAAGTTATTGATGAAAGGTTTGGAATAAAAAAAGGATTAATTACAACTATTCATTCATATACTAATGACCAAAAAATATTAGATAAAACTCATAAAGATTTAAGAAGAGCTAGAGCTGCTGGTGAATCAATAATACCTACTACTACTGGTGCTGCAAAAGCTGTAGCAAAAGTTTTACCAAATCTTAAAGGTAAATTAAATGGTTTTGCATTAAGAGTTCCAACTCCAACTGTATCTATTACAGATTTAGTTTGTGAAATTAATAAAACAGTTACAAAAGAAGAAATAAATAAAGCTTTTGAAGATGCATCAAAAAATGAATTAAAAGGAATATTAGGATATTCTGAAGAACCTCTTGTTTCTGTAGACTATAAAGGCGACGACAGATCTACTATAGTAGATTCTCTTTCAACTATGGTCATTGATGGAAATATGATTAAAATTGCTGCATGGTATGACAATGAATGGGGATATTCTGCTAGAGTTGTAGATTTAACTAATTATGTTGCAGAAGAATTGAAAAAATCTCAATTACTTTCTAAAAAAATAGAAAATAAAATAGCCTAAAAATAGTTTAAATAACTGAAGAATCTGTAGATAAATTTATAAAAATTTATCTACAGTTTTTTATTTCCTTTATAATCACTTTTATATAACAATTTGTATTCTTTAAAAATTTTTACTGTAATATTATAATTAATAATAGTAAAATATATTTATAAATTTTATTTTAATATGAAAGGATTAAATCGTATGATAAAATTAGGATGCCACGTTGGAATGAGTGGAAAAGAAATGTTTCTAGGCTCAGCAAAAGAAGCCGTTTCTTATGGAGCAAATACTTTTATGGTATATACTGGTGCTCCACAAAATACTAGACGTAAAGATATTAGTGAACTTAGAATAGATGAAGGCTGGAGTTATATGAAGGAGCATGGAATTAATGATATAGTTATTCATGCACCTTATATTATAAATTTAGGAAATACCGTAAAACCTGAAACCTTTAACCTTGCAGTTGAATTTTTGGCACTTGAACTTGAAAGAACTGAAGCTATGGGAAGTAAAACTTTAGTCCTTCACCCTGGTGCTCACGTTGGTGCTGGTGTAGATGCTGGAATTAATCAAATTATTAAGGGGCTTAATGAAGTATTAACTAAAGATACTAAATGTAATATATCCCTTGAAACTATGGCTGGAAAAGGTACTGAAATTGGAAGAACCTTTGAAGAAATTGCTAGAATTTTTGATGGTGTAACTTACAATGATAAACTTAGAGTTTGCTTTGATACTTGTCATACTAGTGATAGTGGATATGACATTATTAATGATTTTGATGGAGTTATTAATAACTTTGACAAACTTATTGGAAAAGACAAAATTGCAGTATTTCATTTAAATGACAGTAAAAATGTTCCTGGAGCTAAAAAGGATCGTCATGAAAATATTGGTATTGGTAATATTGGATTTGAAGCTTTAAGATATGTTGTTTGGCATAAAGACTTCTTAAATGTTTCAAAGATTTTAGAAACTCCTTACATTACTATTCCAGGAGAAAAGAAAAAATCTGTTCCACCTTACAAATATGAAATTGAACTTTTAAGAGCAAATAAACCAGTTTCTATATCTAATGAAGAATTTATAGAAAATGTTCTAAAAAATAGATAAATTTAAAAGGAGTTATATCAAAACTTAATAATAAAACTTGAAATCATATTTCTAAAACTAATAGATATTCTCTAATACTGTTTACAAGTTTTATTAAAAAGTTATTTTAATATAGCTCCTAATTTTTATTTATACAATAATATATTTAGTTATCAAGAAAAAATAAAGGAATTATACAAATAATTTTATTTATATAATTCCTTTATATTAATTTAAGTTTGAGTAAAAGCCAGAACTAATGCTACAATCAATACTATTCCAATCATTATATATATTGCCATTCCTATTTTTGTTGCTGCATTTGCTGTATATCCAATACCAAATCTTTTTTCAACATTAACACGTGGATCATCTTTATTGTAATATATAAATCCAAATATCCATTTATCATCATCATCTTTTGAAACTACATCATTATTTTCTATTTTGTAGTCATTTCTTATTTTATAGGCTTTAATTATAAATATTACAAGAATTATAAATAATAATACTGTAAGAATACCTATAATTCCAGTTAGAATACTATTCATAGATATTATCTGAAGGACTTGAAGATTTCCTATTACTAGCATAGCTATACTAATTGTTCCAGTAAAAAACATCATCTTTGATAAAATATTCCTATATCTTAAGTTTCCTTCCCTTGATTTTTCTGGATTTCTTGGGTCTATCTTAAGCTTTTGTTTTTGAATTAAATAATCAACAAATATGAATACACAAACTAATATAATCATACTTAAAATAACACCAAATACTGTAAAGAAATTTTTATTAGAATATCCAATAATATTTCCCCTAAAATCAAAGTTACTTGGAAATTTGTTTGGTAGCATACTGTACCTAGTTATACATAAATATAAATTTATTAAAATTGCTGGAATTGATATAACTAAATAAGAAAATAATATTTTTTTATTATATTTATAATCTTCAAGTTCATATACAACAACTTGTTTTTTATCCTTTAGTCCCCCAAGTTCTCTCTTTATTCCTTTAAGTTTTTCATTATAAATTCCAAAGGAGATCATTGTTCCAAATATTGCAAAGAAAATTGAAACTATACTTATTGGTGTACTTAAAATAAAATAACTTAATATAATCCCAATCTCTGCAATTATTGAAATCATAAAATTACTTGTAACATATCTTTTCAATAACTTTTTAATTTTCTCATTATTTTTCATTTCTTCTGTTACTACACAACCTAATAGTAATTGTTTTTTCCCTCTTATAGAAAGTATTGTAGCTGTATAAAATTGAATAAAAATTACTAAAGACATTATAATCAAATAACTAATATCAAACATTATTATTTACCTCCTTCATAACAATCTAAAACTTTATTTAATAAAGAAATTATTTCTTCTCTATTCATACCCTTTGCAGTTCCATCTGCTGCTATTTCATTAAGTTTTATTTTATATTTCTCTTTAAACTCTATGTCATCCTTTGCTCTTTTAATATTTACTATAACTCCCTTTCTTCTATCTACAGTTACAAATCCCTCCTCCTTTAATAAATTATATGCTTTATTTACAGTGTGAAGGTTAACTTCTACTCCTGATGCTAATTCTCTTACTGATGGAAGTTTATCCCCTTCCTTTATTTCATTCTTTGCTATCCCTTCAATAATTTTATTTCTTATTTGAAGATATATTGGCACTTCATTATCAAATTCTAATACTAGAAACACATTTATCTCTCCTTATTAATTATTTTTTAATTAATAAATTATTCTATCTGTTATATATAATATAGAACAATTAAAATAAATATTCAATCTAAAATTAAATATTTTTTATATATGAAATAATTGTTAATTATTTCAAAAAGCTTTAACTTAAATTTTTTTAAGTTATATAATATAAACCAATAATATAAGGGGGAAAACTATATTGAAAAGACATTTAACAAACTTTCTATTCATATTATTTTTATCTTTAATTATTTTACCAACTACTTCAGCCTTTGCTATAGCAGGTGGTGGTCATGGCGGCGGTGGAGGACACAGTAGTAGCAGTAGCAGTCATAGTAGTTCATCATCAAGTTCTTCTAGCAGTAGCCACTCATATTATGGTGAATCAAACTTTCCAGGTAGTTCTATAAGATATACCTCTTCAGGATATTATGGTGGTGGTTATGAAAGTAGTAATAAACTTAATCTATCAGACATATTATTTTTAATATTTGCTTTTTTAACATTCGGTGGTGGAATTGCAAGGTTAAAATATAAGGCAAAATTACAAAGTAAAAAATATAAATGTTTGTCAGCTATAAGTGAATTTAAAAAAAATGATTCTGGTTGGGATTATGACAATCTTGAAAAAGATATTACAAGAGCTTTTTATCTTGTACAGGAAGCTTGGACAGAAAGAGATCAAGATATAGCAAAAGATTATATGAGTAATGATATTTATAAATTGCATAAATGCAAAACAGAATGGATGAAAATTAGGGGAGAAAAAAATATATTAAAAGATATTAAACTATTAAGTATTACTCCAGTTGGTGCACTAGATTCAGAAAATGATCTTAAAGATATGCTTTGGGTTAATATAAAATGTTCAATGATAGATTATACAATAAATGAAAAAACAAATGAAATTATTGAAGGTAACAGATGGAAAAGTACAAAGTACGAACAATTTTGGAAATTTAAAAGAAATGAAAATCACTGGGTATTAGATAATATAAAATGGCCTGATGAAATTGAAGATTTAAATGGATTTTATAACATAAAAAAATAATCAGCTTTAAAATCTAAAGCTGATTATTTTTATATTTTTTATATCTTATAATACTTAAAATTACTGATATAAAACACATAATTGCTGCTACTTTAAATACAGAAGTCATAGCTGAAATAAATACATAATTTTTTCCAACTATATAATTTGAAACTTTATATCCTAACATTTTACTCATTCTGTCATATAAAAGAGTTGTTGCTAATGTAAATCCAAAAGTCATTCCTACATTTCTAAATAATGAATTTACGCTACCTGCAATCCCAAGTTTTTCTTTTGGTATCCTTGCCATAACAAGTGAATTATTTGAAGATTTAAACATACCATTTCCAATCCCCATAATTGCATTATAAACACCTACATACCAAAGAGGTGTACCTTCATTTATTATTCCCATAAGTAAAAATCCTAAAGCTAAAAATATAGTTCCTATTGTTGATATTAATTCTGGATTTAATTTATCAGCTAAATCTCCACTTATTGGTGAAGTAATACCTAATACTAGGGGATATATTATAAGAAATAATCCTGAATAGAAAGGACTTATATTTAATGAATCTTGTAGATAAAATGGTAATAATATTGTTTGACAACTTACTGCAACAAAAGTAAAAAAGCCACAACCTACACTTATTATAAATAATTTATTTTTGAATAAAGTTAAATCTAAAACTGGAGATTTAACTGTCTTTTGAAGATATATAAATACTAAAAACGATAAAATTGAAATCAAAAATCCAAGTAAAATTATTTTATTTGTATATCCTAAAAACTCACCTTCTGTTACTGATAATATAAGTGAAACTATAAATACTGCAAAAACTATAGTTCCTCTAAAGTCTATTTTTTCATCAGTGCTATTGTCATTTTTAGGTAAAACCTTTGTTGAACTTATAAAGGCTATTATTCCTATTGGTACATTAATCCAAAATATAAGATCCCATCTTATTGCTGCAATCATACCACCAAGTGCTGGTCCAATCATTGTTCCTAATGCAACTGCACTAGAAGATATTCCCATAGCCTTTGCTCTTCCATTATTTGAATATGTTTTGCTTATTATGCCCATACCAACTGCCATAGTGCAAGAAGCTCCTGTTCCTTGAATTACTCTTGAACATATAAGCAATGGTAATGACTTTGATAATCCACTTAAAATAGATCCAATTGTAAATATCAAAACACCTATTTTAAATACTTTGCACTTTCCTTTTATATCTCCAATTCTTCCACATAATAATATTAAAACTGCAATTGTAATTAAATAGCTAGTAACAATCCATTGAACTCCTGCCATAGTAGAATGTAAATCATAAGCTATTAAAGGTAATGCAACATTTACAATACTACTATCTAAGCACGTCATAAATGTCATAGCTACTGTACACATTAATATTTTAAATTTTTTATTTTCGCTTAAGTCTTCATGTACATCTTCCACACTATCATCTCCTAAGCTATACTATTTAATTTCTATTAAAACATTTATAACTATTATAGGAGAAATTTATTAACTTTTTAGCTAATTAGAATGTACATTATTTTAATTTAATATATTTTTTATTAGTATTCTTTATTGAACTAAAATTTAAGGACAGCTAATGATTAGCTGTCCTTAAATTTATTTATTTTTTAGTTATTAATTATCAATAACTTTACTTTATATCTTTAATAAATATAAAGTACTCCAAATTTCAAACCTTTTAAAGAAATTCTCAAGATACTTTAATAATATATAAAATTCTTTTTATTTCATTAACTTACATATATCATTTGTAAATTCTACAGGATCACTTATAGTTAATCCTTCTATAAGTAATGCTTCATTATATAATAAACTTGTATATAAATTAAATTTATCCTTATCATTTTCATAAGATTCTTTTAGTGCCTTAAATACATCATGATTTATATTTATTTCTAGAATCTTATCTGCCTTTATTTTTTCATTATTAGGCATAGCATTTAATATCTTTTCCATTTCGATAGTTATATCTCCACCATTTGATAAGCATACTGGATGATTTTTTAATCTCTTTGATGCCTTAACTTCCTTAATTTTATCTTTTAAAACTTCCTTCATAGCATCAAAAATTTCTTTATTCTCTTTAACATCACTTTCTGATTCTTCTTTATTTTCATCATTTTCTATACCTAAATCACTGCTAGATACTGATTTAAATTCCTTTTCTTTATAAGACATCATAACTTTTATAGCAAACTCATCTACATCTTCTGTAAAGTATAATATTTCATATCCTTTATCTAAAACAAGTTCTGTTTGTGGAAGCTTTTCTATTCTATCTATTGATTCTCCAACAGCATAATAAATATATTTTTGATCTTCTTTCATTCTATCAACATATTCATCTAAAGTTACCATTTTCTTTTCCTTTGATGAATAGAACATTAATAAATCTTGTAAGTCTTCTTTATTAACTCCAAAATCACTATAAACTCCATATTTTAATTGTCTACCAAAGGCTTCATAGAACTTTTCATAAGTTTCTCTATCATTTTTAAGCATATTTTTTAATTCGTTTTTGATTTTATTTTTTATATTTTTAGCAATACGTCTTAATTGTCTATCATGTTGAAGAATTTCTCTTGATATGTTAAGTGATAAATCTGGAGAATCAACTACCCCTTTAACAAATCCAAAATAATCTGGAAGTAAATCACTACACTTTTCCATAATTAAAACGCCATTTGAATATAACTCTAAACCTTTTTCATATTCTTTAGTATAGAAATCATATGGCATTCTTTCAGGAATATATAATATAGCATTATAACTTACAACTCCATCAACACTTATATGAACATGTTTTAATGGCTTATCAAATCCAAAATGTTTTTCTTGATAGAAATTGTTGTAATCCTCATCTGTAAGCTCACTTTTATTCTTTTTCCATATAGGAGTCATACTATTTATAACTTCTTCTTCTTTATACTCTTCATATTCTTTATCTTTTTCTTCTTTATCTTTTTCTTCTTTATCCTTGCTATCTTCTTTTACTCTTGTTTTTGTTACTTCCATTTTTATTGGATATCTAATAAAATCAGAGTATTTTTTAATCATTGCTCTTAATTTATATTCTTCTAAATATTGATCATAATCTTCTTCTTCAGTATTTTCTTTTATTTTAAGGATAATTTCTGTACCTACAGAATCCTTTTCACAAGGTTCAATAGTATATCCATCTGCTCCTTCTGATTCCCATTTATAAGCTTCATTACTTCCAAGTGCTTTACTTATAACAGTAACTTTATCTGCAACTAAAAAAGCTGAATAAAATCCAACACCAAATTGACCAATTATATCATGTTCGTCCTTTGATTCATTATCTTTTTTAAATTGTAAAGATCCACTTTGTGCTATTATACCAAGGTTATTTTCAAGTTCTTCCTTTGTCATTCCTATACCAGTATCACAAATTTTTAATGTTCTGTTATCCTTATCAAAAACTATTTTTATAAAATAATTATCTTTATCAAAACTTAAAGAATCATCTGATAAAGCTTTATAATATATTTTATCTATTGCATCACTAGCATTAGAAATAAGTTCTCTTAAGAAAATCTCCCTATTTGTATAAATTGAATTAATCATAAGGTCTAGTACCCTTTTAGACTCCGCCTTAAATTTTTTCTTTTCCAATTAAAATCTCTCCCTTCAAAATGAATACCAAATTTATTATTAATTACTGCTAAAACTCAAATATCTAGCAGCTATAATTATTAATCATATTATGTATGTTAATTAAATTTTTTATTATTAATAATAGGTATAAAAGGTGCTATCCTAAAAAAGGACGCACCTAAATCTAAAAAGATCATTAAAATACTTTTTATTTAATATCTATTTTTCTTTTATTACTATTATCTTTTACTAACTTTGGAAGTGTAACTTTTAAAACTCCATTTTCAAAAGAAGCACTTATTTTATCTTGATCTACATTATCTATATAAAAGCTTCTTTTAAATTCACCATAATGTCTTTCACGTCTTACATAGTTTTCTTTATTTTCTTCTACACTTTCATCTCTTTTTGCATTGATAACTAAATAATTATTATCAATATCCACATTTATATCTTTCTTATTAACTCCAGGCAATTCAGCTTCAACTAAGTAATCTTTATCTGTTTCCTTTAAATCTACTTTAAAGCTTCCTTGTAAATCCATTGATGCTAAAGAATTGTCATCAAAGAAATTTTTTAAAAGGGATGAAAAAAGTTCGTCTCTTCTACTCAAATTGTTTTTTTCAAATGGTATCATATCAAACATACTATCTCCTCCTAAAAAATTATTTTTTGTTAGCACTCCTTACTAGTGAGTGCTAATTACCTTTAATTATTATATACCACTTATTTATTTTTTTGTCAATATAACTAAAAATAATATTATTATAAATATAAAAATATTATTTCATTATATTTATTTGCACATATATTACTAATAAAAAAAATAATAAGCCTAAAATTATATTAAATTAAAGACTTATTATTTTGCATTTTATATGTTACTTACAAAGGTTTATTCTACTTACTACTTAAATATTTTTTTTCAAATTCACAAGGTTTTAATGGTTTGCTCCATATATATCCTTGAATTTCATCACACCCTAACTTTCTCAATATATTAAGTTGTTTCTCATCTTCAACACCTTCAGCAATTGTTTTGACACCTAACCCCTTTGCCATCATTATTATTGCCTTAATTACTTGAAGATCTCCATTATTTGATGGAATATTATCTACAAGTATCTTATCTATTTTTAATTTATTAATACTAAATTTCTTTATATAGCTTAAAGAAGAATACCCCGTACCAAAGTCATCTATAGATACTGAAACTCCAATTTTATTTAACTCTTTTAATGTATTTAAAATTATTTTTTCTTCATTAACTTTAATATTTTCAGTAATCTCTACATCTATTAATTTAGGATCTATATTATTGTCAATAATTAATTCTTTCAAATTATCTAAAAAGTCAATATTATTCATTTGCTTTGGAGATACATTAATTCCAATTGTTAACTTCGTATTATATTTCTTATTCCAATAACTAACCTGCTTAATTGCATTTTTCATTACCCAATATCCTATTTTTATGATCATACCACATTCTTCTGCAATATTTATAAATTCTAATGGAGATACAAATCCTATCAATGGATTATTCCATCTTATAAGTGCCTCCAAACCAATAATTTTTTTCGTGGTTAATTCAAATTGTGGTTGATAGCATATTGAAAACTCTTCATCAAAATTTATATTTCTTAAAAGTTGCTCTATATCACTTTTTCTTTTAACTTTATTTTTTAATTTTTCATCATAAAATGAGTACATTAATCCAATATTTTCTTTTGTATGATACATAGCAATATCAGCATTTTTTAATAATAAATTTATATCACATTTATCTTTAGATATATCAATTCCAATATTAATAGAAACATGTAGCTTATGATTTCCAATTATTATAGGTTCTTCACATAAATTTATTATTTTTATAGCAAAATCTTCAATTTCCTTTTTAGTAAATTTACCTACTATTGCAAAAGTAAATTCATCTCCACCTATTCTAGCAACTATAATATTATCAGCAAGTAGGGAACTAAATCTATTTGATAATTCTATTAATGTTTTATCTCCTATATCATGTCCATAAGAATCATTTATAAATTTAAATCTATTCAAGTCCATACATAATACTGCTACTTTTTCATCCTCTTTTTTTAATAAAATCATATCTTCTAATCTTTCTATAAAATACCTTCTGTTAAAAAGATTAGAAAGAACATCACTTTGAGATAATGCTCTAAGCTTTTTATTAGCTATGGATAGTTCTTTAGTTCTTTCTTCTACTCGTTTTTCTAGTAATACATTCATTTCTATTTCTTTATCTAACATATGTTTGTTATAGTTTGAAATTGTAACATAATAACTTAAAAATTTATGTAAAAATATTACTATTACAAAAAATATTATCCATGAAAGTCCTAATCTTCCTATAATCAATAAAATAACCATTGGAATAAATACAATCCACTTGTTTTTTTTATTTAATATTGAATTATATGATAAAGATAGCTTTTCTGTTTTTTTGTTTCTTTCTTCAGTGCTATTATATAAACTTCCTATTGAAAAAAATATAAATGGAATTATATCAAAGATGTTTTGAAAAATATCCAATATATATACATCGTTTATAATATCATATGTATATAATAAGTCTGCCACAGTATAAAATAGTATTCCTATTGTTATTAACATTATAGATTTTTTCTTTATTAATTCATCCATAGTCCTATAAATTATATAAATAATTACTAATGAAATAATATCCATTGTTATATATATTAGTGCTATAATAGAATCAATGTCTGAAATTATATACTTAAATTCTATATCACAAATAACTATCCAAAAAAAGCTAGTCATTATTATTGTTATTGTTGATATATCTATTATTAATTGTATCGATTCTAAGGTTTCTATATTTTTTATAAAATATCTAATTACTGAAAAAGTAATTAGAATTCCAACAAACATATAAATATATTGAGATTCATCTAAAATTTTTAGATTTATATCATAAAAATTTTCATATATTATACATGCAATATAACTAATGCTATAAACACAAAAACAAGAAAATAGTGCTATCCAAATTAATTTATATTCTTTAACATTTTTAATGGAACTAACAAAATAATATAATAATATAAAAAATATAATAGAGAACATTAAGTTTATAAAAAAGGTATTATTTAATACTAGTGATAATACATAAATTAAATAAGCTATTACTATAACTATAATTTTATTTTTGATTTTATCCTCATTTTGTTTCATTTACTTTACCTCCTTTCTTATTTGTTATTAAGAATTAATTAAATAAAAATTACCTTTTGATATCTTCTATTTTATCAATAAAAGTTAATATAAAAATGAATAAATAACCAAATATTATGAAATACTTTTTTAATTTTGTTTTAATAAATATAAAATAGATAAAAAAAAGTAGACTAAATTAATAAAATATAAAACGCATACTTTTATATTTTCTAATTCAGTCTACTTATAAAAACTTAAAATATCATAACTATAAATTTTTATTTTATAGGTTTAAATCTTTATAATATTTTAATTAAATAATTGAGGCTAGCCACAAAATTATACAACATGCTATAAACAAAATGGCCAATAATTTCCACACAAACTTTAACCATGTTCCATATTTTATATGTGCAACAGCTAAATTTCCCATAACTATTACAGATGTTGGTACAAAAATATTTGCAAAACCTGAAGCTGATTGGAAAGATGTAACTAATAAGCTTGATGGAACATGTGAAAATGATCCTAAAGGTCCCATAATTCCCATAGTAGCTGCTGCAAGTCCTGATGAGGATGGAATTAAAAGTGACATAGGAATATAAAATATAAAACTAAGAATTGAAAAAGCTGGAGCTGATAGACCACTTAAATGCATTTCTCCAAAGTGTAATATAGTTGCTGTTATATGTCCATCATTCATAACGACTTGAATTCCTCTTGCTACAGCTACTATAAATGCAACACCTAATAAATCTGATGATCCTTTTATAATTAATTTAATTAGTTCATCACTATCAATTTTATATACAAATCCAACTATTATACTCATAAAAAGCATAAGCATAGTAATTTCTCTAAAATACCATTTACCTAATGGAACCATAGATGTACCAAGTAATTTACCTATAAAAGGAATCCCAATTAACCAATTATTTAGATTTATAAAAAATGTCCAATTAGGATTAAGATCTGACCAAGGAATTAAAGATATAATCATTATAACGAAAGTTAATGTAACTACTATTAATACCTTCTTTTGTTTTGGAGTAATAATTATTTCTTCTCCAACATTTAAAGGAAATTCATTTAAATCTTCTTTATATCTATAAAATTGATATGACTTCTTCTCATCTTTTTTTATCTTTTTAGCATAATTTACAACATATAAAATGCTTATACCAACAAGTACAACAAACATTACTATTCTCCAAACAATTCCTTCCCCTGGAGTAATTCCAAGAATTTGTGAAGCAATTCCTGTTGCAAAAGGATTGACAATAGAAGCAAGACATCCAACCTGAGAACCAATAAGTACAATACTAACAGCTACCATAGAATCTAATCCCATAGCTAACATAACTGGTAAAATAATAATTAAATATGCTATTGTTTCTTCTCCTAATCCATGTACAGTTCCTCCAATTGCACATAAAATCATAAGAATAGCTATTATTTTTGTTTCATTATCCTTATTTTTTTCTGTTATAACTCCAAGTCCAGAATTAATAGCACCAGTTTTAGATACTACCCCTAAAAATCCTCCAAACATTAATATAAAGAATGACACATCTATTGCTCCTGGAGTTATTTTAGTTCCAAGCAAACCATTAATAGGCGCCATAAATACATCCCAAATCCCTTGTGGGTTTGATTTAATAACTTCATATGTTCCTGCTATTACTTTACCATTTGAAGTTGTTTGATATTTTCCTCCTGGAATAATCCATGTAAGAATAGCTATAACAACTATAATTAAAAATAATAAAGTATATGTGTTTGGCATTTTAATTTTTTTCTTCTGTTCCATTACTTCATCCCCTTAGTCTTAAACAAAATAATTTGTTATTTTTAAAATTAGTATTATTTAATTCATAAAAAATTTAATCGATTAATTTCTTTATAATATAATTTTAAATCTTTAGGAAACGATTTCAAAAATTTCTAAAACTTAATTGTGCATATTTATTACAAATTGATTTTTTTAATAAATAAGTATACATATTTAAATTTTATTTTAATAGTTACATAATATTTTATTTATTTTTCCCGAAAAATTTTTCTTTAATTTATTTATTAATAATTTTAAAAATATTTATTTCATATTTTAATTAAATATTTTTTAATTTTTAAAGTTAACTTTTTTCTTAATGTAATATTTTTCATAATCAGTAAAATATATATTAATTTATATTTTTACATGAAAAGAAGATAATTTTAATTTGTATAAAGTCATAAAAAAAATAATGTTTAATCAAAAATGATTAAACATTATTAATAGAACTCATATAACTTTTAATTTTGTTTCTATTTCTTAAATTAACTATTATTTATCTAAAAGATCAGTATCATCTTTTTCATAATCTTTAAGCAATTTAACTACTACCTTATTTAATGCAAGTAATGCAAGTAAGTTAGGTATAACCATAAATCCATTAAAAGTATCAGCAAGTTCCCAAACTAAATCAACCTTTAAACAGGATCCTAAAACTATGAAAAATAAAACTGCAAAAGTATAGTATTTTTTTGCTTTTTCTCCAAATAAATATTTAATATTAATTTCTCCAAAGAAATACCATCCTACTATAGTTGAAAATGCAAAGAAGAATAGGCATATAGCTATAAATATATGACCAAAATGTCCAAATCCAGCATTAAAAGCTACTTGTGTTAATTCTATACCAGTTGTTTTTCCATTTAATACACCAGTTGTTAATATTACTAAAGCTGTTAAAGTAAGTATTATAAAAGTATCTATAAAAACACCCATCATAGCTACAATTCCTTGGTCACAAGGATGTTTAACTTTAGCAATTGCATGTGCATGTGGAGTTGAACCCATACCTGCTTCATTTGAAAATAATCCTCTAGATACACCATACCTAACTGCTTGTTTAATAGTTGCACCTATAACTCCTCCAGTAGCAGCTGCTGGATTAAAAGCGCCTACAAAAATAGATTTGAATGCAGGTAAAATATTTGAAGCATTTAAAATAATTATAAGAACGCTTCCCACTATATAAAATAATGCCATTATAGGAACTATTTTTTCAGTAACTGAAGCTATTTTAGCTCTACCACCAAAAAATATGAAAGCAGCTAATATTGCAACGATAATTCCAATGATTAAAGGATTTATATTAAAAGAATTTTTAAAGGCAACACCTATAGAATTACTTTGAACCATGTTACCCATAAAACCAAGTGCAAGAATTATAAATACTGAGAAACAAGCTGCTAATATCTTACCAAAATTACCTTTAAAAGCAGCTTTAATGTAATAAGCAGGACCTCCTGTAACTTCTCCATTTACCTTAGTCTTATATTTTTGAGCTAATGAAGCTTCAGCAAAAATTGTTGACATTCCAAAGAAAGCACTAAGCCACATCCAAAAAATTGCTCCAGGACCTCCCATAGTAATTGCAGTTGCTGCACCAGCTAGATTTCCTGTTCCAACTTGTGCTGCAATAGCCGTAGCCAATGACTGGAAGGAACTCATTCCTTCATTACCAGCTTTTTCACCATGTAATGTAATTTTACCGAAAGTATCAGAAAAACATTTTTTAAATTTTCTAATCTGGACAAACTTTAATCTAAAACTAAAAAAAATTCCTGTACCACAAAGTAAAAATACAAGTATATACCCCCAGAAAAAAGTATTAAAGCTAGTTACCTTAGAAAGTAAATTCATAAATAATCCTCCTTTTATTTTTTAAAATTTTATTAAAAATAAATATAATAAAAATTTTTTTAATTTATTTTCGTTAATTTTCAAACAAAAGCTTAGCTAAAAATTATAGCTTAACTAATTAGTATTATTTATAGAATTAATTTCTGCCTATACTTAAACGTTATCATAAAGTATGTACCAAAATATTATATTATTTAAATATTTAAAAGTTTATTTCGCTCTTTTCTTTTAATTGTAAACCTAATATGAATTTAATTCCAGAAAACTTTTTTAAATTAATTACTAGATTTTCAATATTAAACATAATTTATTAAGTTTTTTTAAGAATATTGCTTAATAATTATATTATATGTTATAAAATACTCATTTTATAACGTTAACATTTATAATATATTCATTTACAAATTTTTTTTAAGGTATATTATTAAAGTATAGCTAACTATTTTTTATATTTATTGAAATATATTGTAAATAAATTTTATTAAAGAGGTGCATGTTATGATTAAAGAAATTACTAAAGAAAATATTACAAACTACCAAAAAAATTTAAAAGATCTTCCAAACTCTGAAGTCTTAAAAAGAGCCGTTATGAATAATGGAATTAATAAGGCAAGTGAAGATTCAGAAGTAATAGCTAAAAATTTAAATAGAAACTTTTCAATAGATATAGATACTGGAGAAGTCTGTAATCAAAAACATAGTGGAAGATGCTGGCTTTTCTCAACATTAAATACATTAAGGTATGAATTTTCAAAAGATCATAAAGTTAAAGACTTTGAATTTTCTCAAAATTATTTATCATTTTGGGACAGGCTTGAAAAATCTAATTCTTTTTATAACTTTATAGTTCAAACTGCAAATGAACCTTTAGATAGTAGAACAGTTAATACTCTACTAAAAATTTGTAATGGTGATGGTGGACAATGGGATAATGCACCAGCTTTAATTGAAAAATATGGATTAATTCCAAAATATGCAATGCCAGAAACAGAAGTAAGTAACGATACAACTAACTTCAATGAAGTATTAAATTGCAAATTACGTAAAGATGCTCTAGTATTACGTGATCTTATACATAAAGGAGCAAAAGAAGAAGAAATATCAAATACTATAGAAAAAATGTTAAATGAAGTATATCGTATATGTGTATATTCCTTTGGAGAACCACCTGAAAAATTTGATTTTGAATACAAAGATGATGATAAAGTTTATCACCAAGATTTAAATTTAACTCCAAAAGAATTTGCTAAAAAATATATAAGAAAGAATTTAGATGATTATGTTGTTATTCTAAATGCTCCTGATAGAGAATTTAATAAACTTTACTCAATTCCTATGGAAAATAATATTATTGGTGGCCGAGATGTATTATTTTTAAATTTAGATTTAGATACTTTTAAGAATTTACTTATAAATCAATTAAAAGAAGAAGAACCAACATGGTTTGCTTGTGATGTATTAAAACAAATGAGTCGTGATGAAGGTTTATTGGGTGCAGATTTATTTAAATATGAAGATTTGTTCGATATAGACCTTCATATGTCAAAAGCTGAACGTTTATCTTGTGCTGAAGCTACAGTATCTCATGCTATGACAATGGTTGGTGTAGATTTAGTTGATGAAAAACCAACTAGATGGAAAGTTCAAAATAGCTGGGGAGAAAAGGTTGGAGAAAAAGGATATTTTGTTATGGATGATAAATGGTTTGATGAACATGTTTATGATGTAGTTATAAACAAAAAATTCTTAACTAAAGAACAACTTGAAATTTTAAATACAAAACCAGTTGAATTAACATTATGGGATGCACTAGCTTAAAAGATATATAATTGCTTATAAAAATGGTTATAGGAAAATTTGTTTTTACACAAAATTTCCTATAACCATAAAATATATCTATTTCTTTAGTTGTATTCTTAATGAATTATTTATCATTTGAATCTTCTTTTGATTTATTAGTTTCAGAAGATACTATTGCTTGTATAGTATTTAATTTTTGTAGGATAACTCCTAATACAATTAAAACAATTGCAAATACTCCATATTGTGCACAGTTTGTCATATAATAACTTACTATATTAAATCCATTACCACTAAGTGTTAATCCGCCTTGTGCTATCATTGTTTGAATATATTGATGACAATTAATAAAAGTCCAAATCATATAAAATATTATTATTACTGCAATTACATATAAAACAATACTTGCAGCTCCTGTTTTTTTCATTTTATTTTTCATTGTTTATCACCCTTTCTTTTTATTTGTTAATTTAATAGACTAATTTAAATAGTCCATTTGTTTTCTAACATAACTTATTATACCAATGTAATCTGTATTTAATATGAACTTTTTGTATATTTTAATTTCTTTCAGATTTCTAATATTTTATTGTATAAAATTTATCTTCTTATTTTTCTCATTAATTCATCTTTTCTTTTTTTCATTCTAAGTATCCTAAGTAGTTCTTTAAGTCCCTCTTCTTCACTTTCATATTTAGAAATAATATTTGTTGAACCTCTTTCATCATTTTCGTATACACACCAATCACCATCAATACATACACAACCTACAACATAAGGTGTAATAGCTACATTTTTAGAATCTCCCACAGGATATTTATCAAGTTTCTCTTTTTTTACAATTTCATAAAATTCTGTCCTATTCATAATCTTAATTCTCCTTTATTTTTTTAATCATTTCTAATTCTTTTAAAGATTCAACCGACATAGGTAACTCCCATTGTCTTCCGCCACCATCATTATTTTCAAATGCATCAGCAATTTTACCATCATATGTTTTACCTGGCTCATGAGTATATGTATCACTTTTTCTTGTATTCCCATCATATTCATAATTAAAAATTTCTATCATTTCTCTATTTTCATCTTGTGTTAAATTTGGATTATTATAATTGTCAATTGCATCCTTTAATTTATCAAAATCTCTAGTTACTTCATATTTATGATAAGATGGTTCATCTGATATATTATCTTCTTTAAAATAATATGGCAACCCTCTATCTTCTTTAGGTTGAACTTCACCATTTTCTATAGAAGCTACAAACCTACCTTTTTCATTACCTAATCTGTCAAATTGATCTCCTTCTTTTGGTGTTATCTCATTTGGTTTTCCTTCAAATCCATTATTTTCTGGCCATTTATAATTAGGATCATCATACCTTTGTCCTGTTTCATCATTTCCAGACATTGGAGGATTATTTAGATATTCTGATTTCTTTGGAACTAAATTGTTTCCTCTTTCCTCTTTAGATGCTGAATCATATGTTTCCTGCATTTTATTTACAAATTCATTTATATCCTCTTTAGAAACTTTTCCTTCACTATCACGTTTGTTGTAAATATCATCTTTAATTAATCCTAATTTATCACTAATATTTTTTTCTGGTTCTTCATAAGATTCTAATTTTTCTTTTACTTCGTCTTCATATTTATCATTTGCTTCTCTTTCACTTGGTAGTAATCTATTATAATCTTCTGATGATTTTCTATCTTGTATTTGCTCTAATCTTTTCCCTAATCTTTCTTGTAATTTTTTTTCTAAATCTACTTTAACCTCTTTTAAATCCTTAGAACCATTTTTTGTATCTTTTTCTTCTTCCATTTCTTTGTAAGATTTTAATTTTTCTTTTAATTCATTTTCTTCTTTATCATTTGCTTCTTTTTCGCTAGGCAACAATCTATCATAATCTTCTGATGATTTTCTATCCTGTATTTGCTTTAATCTCATCTCTAAATCTTCGTTTGACTTATCATTTTCTTTTGGATTAAGTGACTTTTCTATATTATTAAGTTTTTCTTCAGTCGTTTGCTTATTTTCCTCTTTAGTTTTAATTTCTTTAATCTCTTTTTCTCTGCTGTCTTTACTCTCATTTTTTTTTAGACCCTCTTGTTCTTTATGTAAATCGTCTTTTTCTTTATTTTCAGAAGAACTTGAAGGCATTAAATCATTTTCTATATCATTTATTTTTCTATCAAACTGTTCTTGATTTCTTAAATTCATTTCATTTTTCTCAATGTTTTGTTCTTCATTTCTCTCAATATTATTATGGTTTTCTATTTCCATTCATATTTCCCCCTCAAAATATTATTCTCTAATATAACTTAAATAAATCAAAAAATATAGCTGCAAACATACCTAAGTTAAGTAAAATAAATAGTATAGCAGTACCTTTATCCTTTTTATTATGCTTAATAGCTATAAGACCTAATATTATTCCTATTAATGGTGTAACTATATTAATTGTATTTATTCCTGATAATGCTATTGAAAGAATAAATACAATAACTGATGCTGTTAATGAAACATTTCTATATTTTTTCTTTTCAAAAGTACTCTTAACAGAAACATTGCATGAACTACTTACACTTCTATCAGGTGTATAAAAAGTTATAATTGATTTTCCAATACCAGTTGCTTTAATTATTCCATTTTCAAAAATAGCTACATTTTTATCACTTGTTTCCCATAATATTTCATTATTTATAACATCTTTTGGAGAAAATTCAACATTTAACTCTGTAGTTTCTCCAATATAAAGATTTATATCTTGCTTAGATATATTAATATTTGATATCTTTTCTTTTACACTTATTAAGCAAGATTCTGAAATATCCTCTGTAGAAATTTTGATATAACATGTACCAGGATTAAGAGCTACAACATTTCCATTTTCATCAACACTAGCTACAGTAGTATCTGTACTTGTCCATTTTAATTCTGATTGATTATCTGCATTTTCAGGCCAAAACTTATAAGATAACTTTAATATATCTTTAATTCCCATTACATAGCTTTCTTTATCAAGTTCTATTTTTTTAATTTTATTTGTTTGTATAACACTTATATGAAATTTTGAAATTGGCTCCAAGCTACCTTGTATATATACCTCAACATCAACCTCACCAACCGCTAATGCTAAAATATTTTTGCCATCACAAGATACTATGTTTTCTTTACTAAATTTAAAATTTAATTTAGGTAACTCAACATTTTCTGGATAACTTTTTATTATTAATGGAGCAAATGTATTAACTTCCATTTGTTTATTAAAACTAACAGATAAAAAATAGTCTGAGCTACTTAATATTTTTAATTCTATTAAAGAATCAATATTATCACTATGTATTTTCTCTTTAATATTACTAAGTAAATTATTATAAAAAGGAGTAATCCATCTTAATTCTACCAATTCTAATAATGTATTTATCAGTCCATTATTCTCATATTCACAAATAAATACATTGTTAAATTTATACACTCCAAAATCATCATTAACAACTAATATAAAAGTAAAAACATTATCATTTTTTATATCTTCATATATTAACTTTGCATCTTCATTACTTTTGGCAATTATAAAGTTAATATCATCTGTTACATCCTTAAATGATTCTTTTTTATATTCTTTTACATTAAAATTAATATCACATACAGGATAATCTAAAACTTTAAAAACATTAGATTGTTCTTCCTTAAAAATATTACTTTTTCTAAAATGATTATTTATAACATCGTCTATAAAATTATTAGATACAAATATATTTATAGGAAAAACCTTACCATTTAAATCTATTTTATTTGATTTATATATATTTGATAACTTTTTAAATCTATCAGTTATAGGCATATCAATAATTAAATTTTTATGTTTAAACTTTATACACTCTTTATAATCTTTAGCTAAACCCTTTAACAAATAAGCTTCTGCCCACCTTGATATAACAGTAATGTTAAATTCATCATTTAATTCTCTTGAAATAGCTCCAAGAATTTTATCACACCAAGTATAAAATGGTTCCTTTAAGTACTTTGCTAATTCACTATAAGGTGAAATTGGTCTATTATTTATATTTATCCTTGTAATACTATCATAAGGATTTATTGAAATTTCTATTTCATTCACGATTATATTCCCACCTATTCTTTTTAATTAAAAACTACTTCATATACTAATAAAAATTTATTGTCATTTAATTCAGAAGCCCTATAGTATATTAAATACTTTGATAACTCTCGCTTAATATTATCATCATTAAACTCTGCATAATTTTCTAAATACTTGAAGAATTTATCATACCAGTTATTTATAATATTTATTTCATCACTAGATAATTGATCTTTATCAATTAAATCAACCTTTTTTAAACTTATAGGTATGATATCAAATAAATTCTTACATCCAATTAGATTTGTAATCACTTCTGAAAAATACTTAACACTTATATTAAATGGTAATATAGAGTATATATTTTTTATAAATAGTATGTATTCATTCTTTTTATCATTAGTTATATCACATCTATCTATTATCTTTATGATTTTATCTAAATTGTATTTACTATTAATAAACTGACTATATAGTTCTTTAACTATTGCACCCCTTAACTTAATAATTTGATTTTGAGTTACATATAATTCTTTTCCATTATATTCATTACTACATTTATCAATTTGAGTTAATACAGGTTCTAGCCAATTATTTTGAATTACAACAGCAGATCCAGTACTTAATTTAGCTATTTCATTTGTCTGACTTTCATTTAATGCGGCAGCTTTACCAACGGCTATACAATCATTTTGATCTGGCAATCTCATAATAATTTTTGTATTTGTATTTTTTATTGCAGATACATCTACTGCTGTTGGTGATTGATCAATAATTATAAATCCTTCCCCATATGTTCTCATCTCTGCAATAGAATTACTTATCATTTCAACAGATTTTCCTTGTAAGTTAGAACCTTCTTGACTTTGTTCTGTTGATGTTCTCTTTAAAAGATTATGTGCTTCCTCAATTACTGTTATGTGCTTTAATTGAAGATTTTCCCCTTCAGAAGTAGAAACTCTATACTCATTTAATTTCATTATTAAAATACCCATAATTAATGATTTAGTTTCCGAAGAACCAACTCTACTTAAATCAACAATTGTATTCTCATCAAATAAAATAGAATCTTCTATATCATAACTATCACAAAAAATTTGACCTGTTATCCCATTAGTAAGTGAACTTATTCTTGTAGCTAATGCACCAGTATAATCTCCTTTTGTATCTGAAGAATAACTAGATTCATTTATTATATTAGGTAAAATTGTAAGTACATCATTAAAAGTAGGATATTTATGTTTTCCATTATCTATATGAATTGAATTTATCAAATCCCATCCACAACTTATATATGTTTTCTCAATTGCTTCCTTTAGTATTGCTGGCATAGCAGCATACATTGGCCAACAAGCATTAAATATTTCTATAAGTCTATCCAAGTGTTCAAGAATATGAATTTTTTCATTAAATTTAAATGGATTTAGTTTTAACATTTTATGATATCTTGGATTTGTACAAAAAATGTTAATCCCATCTACGGATGCAAAAGCTTTCTTATATTCTCCTTTTGCTGGCTCAATAACAAGAAATTTTATATTTTTCTTTAAAAACTCTTCCAATAATTTATATGATGTATTTGACTTACCTGATCCTGTTGATCCTGTAATAAAGCAATGTGATGAAAAACTATTTAGATCTAAAAGTACATCATTATTTTCAACTAATCCCATATGCATTACTTTTCCAAGTTTAATTTTTCTATCACTACAAAGATTATTATTGTAAAAAACATTTCTTCCAAACTCAGCCATTTCAATAACAGTTACTCCTGTTATTGATTTTTGTGGTAATCCCATAATTATAGGTAATTCATTTCCACTTATTAAACTTGTAGGTGTAACATATTGTTCAGGTAAATCTAATACACTAGGTATCTTAATTTTAGGATGCATACAATATTTTAAATATCCCAAAACTTTTTTTGTATTCTCTCCATCTTTTATACTCCAAAGGTTAACAAAAGAATTTTCAACTCCAGATTGATTACCTGCCATTAAAGCCTTATATGTATTTGCTGCAACAACAGCTGTTTGTATGTCTTGTGATACAAAATAACATGAACACTCCCACAAACCAAAGGACTCACAAAGCTTTATTCTTTCCAAGTGCTCATCAATTTTTTTCATAAGATTTTGTATAGATTTATTATCAAAATTTACAGTTAAGTTTCTTGAATCCCCCTGTGTTAATGTATCTGAACTATTTGTACCACTTCCTTTAGTTTCTGCTGATCCTTCTGTAACAGATTTTGACCATGAATTACTTGAACTATATCCTTTTGTAGTACTTTCAGATTTACTTTTATTTGTTCCAACTCCACCAAAACTAAAGGAACTTCCCCGTGAAGTAGATGTTGAAAAAGAGCTTGATTCACTAGTAGAATAGCTATTAGTATTTGATATACTGTTACTTATTGATGAAGAAAAATTTTCAAACATCCCCTGAGTAACGGCCTTGCTATAATTCTCTCCATAAGCTAGCGTAACTTTACTAAAAGAAGATAATGTTGAATAAAGTTCTTCAAATCCTCTTTTTCTTTTCTCTAGAACTTCTTTGTTTAATGGTGATGCTATAAATATAGCTGTATATTCTTCCCCATTCATTGTATCTATAAACTTTTCAATACCTTGAACAAATCTATCTTTATCTTCATCTCTTCCTGAAGGCACAATAGATACAGTTGCTATACTTTTCTCAGTATTTTCAAAATTTGATGTAACTACATCATTTAATAAAAATTCTATTTGAGAATTTTTCATTCCCTCTATTTTACTTCCTGGATAATTACCCTTAATACTTTTTTCTAATATTTTTCCACAAGTTGCAGCGTTATCAATTGAACGTATTCCAAGGAAGAATTCAACTTTTTCTTTATTACTTTGAATAATTAAGATTGCTGTACTTTCTAAATTTTGAAGTGCACTATATACGCTTATTAATTTATCATTAACATTTTCTTTTGGATCATAAACTAACTTAGTTATTTTATATAACCTTAAGAAATTTGTTCTTTTCATCTCTTCATCAATTTGTAATACATCATTATTATTTAAATTAATAAGGTAATTTTTATTTATAAATTTATCAGCAAGTAAAAGCCCTTCTTCTAAAACTAAATCAGTATTTTGGGATAAGTCAATTGTGTAATTTAATTTATTGTTTTCACTCATATATTTCCTCTATTCTTAAATAATTTAAATTCATATAAAAATATAACTAAAACAATAGACCAGTTCTCATTTGAAAACTGGTCTACTTTACAAGCTAAATTATTCTCTTACATATGATGATCCTAATTCTTGAAGTCTTGCAATTCTATCATCTGAATCTGGATGACTTGAAGCAAGATTTGCCCATAATCCTTTTTGACTAGACCCATTAAATGTATCAAGGACAGCTGCTAAACTATCTCCATATCCACAATTAAATGCAAACTCATCTGCTAAATATTCATTTTGTCTACTTGAATGCATAACTAACATTGTGCCTATCTTTGTCCAAATCCACATTATTGCAACTAGAATTAAATCAATAAATATGTTATATATTATACTTCCAATACCTTCACTTGCAGCACCTAAAACGATTCCTACTATATTAATAATTACTCTATATATGATAAACATTGCTGTAACAATAAAGTTACCAATAGTTATCATAAGTATTAAATCAGTATCTTTATGTGCTAAATGTCCTAACTCATGTGCAAAAGTAGCTTTAATTTCTTCATCTGAATATCTCAAAAAACCTTTTGTTAAACATATTGTTTTTCTTCCAGTAGCAAAAGCATTTGGTGATTCATCATTACTCATAAACAATTGAACATCATCTGGAATTGAAGGACTTAACTCTTTAGCTTTAGCATAAACTTCATTAAATAATGGCTCTAATCTATTTACAAATTCTTTCCTTTTAATTTTCTTACAACCTGTTTGTAAACGTAATACCCACTCACCTACTGGTGATAATGCAACTACTAATGAAATTGCATATACTATTATGCCGACAAATATTCCTTTAATGTTATTAAATCCTTCACTAAATAAAGCAACAACTATTAATGTATTTAATATTAAATATATAAGTACACCTATATTACTTTTTTTAGTGAGATTCTTTATAAAATCAACAAAATAAGTCATCTTTCTCCCCCTATAAGTAAAATTATGTATTAAAATAATTGCCAATTATTACAGTAATAAGTTTACTACGTTAAAATTGGGAATACAATACATTTCGCATGACAAATTTCTACATCATTCCACTATAATTGAATATATTTCCTAAATATCAAATATATTGATTAAGTAAAAAAAATATTCGATTATAACGAAATTAGTTGTTTTAATCGAATATTTTTATAAAATTTATTTAATTGTATTAGATACATATTATTTATTTCATTAACTAAAATTTTCACATTATTTTATTAATATAAAAGCTGAATTTATTAAATATATAAATCAGCTTTAAATAATCTAATCTCTTTTATTAAGTTTTTATTTCTCTTTATTTTACTAATTAGTATACAAATTTTACTGAAGAACACAAATAAAAATTTACATTCCATATAGTTAAGATAAAACTTAATTGTTGTATCCATATATCTCCGACCTTTAAATCATTTAAATTCCATATAGTTAAGATAAAACCATCATGTAATGTCATTAGTTGGTAATAAGCAGTACATTTACATTCCATATAGTTAAGATAAAACAAAACGCAGACGAAACAGAAAAAGATAATATTATAAATTTACATTCCATATAGTTAAGATAAAACTAATAATATATATATAAATACTAATGCTAATAATTTATTTACATTCCATATAGTTAAGATAAAACATATATGGAAAAAAGTTTAAGTGATAGTAGAATGAAATTTACATTCCATATAGTTAAGATAAAACTTTCATAATCATAAAGATTAGTAAAATTTACATTCCATATAGTTAAGATAAAACAAGATCATTTAAACCCTGTTCTTTTGATTCATCAATAATTTACATTCCATATAGTTAAGATAAAACTTTATACTATTTAGATGAAGTTAAATTTAATCTAAAATTTACATTCCATATAGTTAAGATAAAACCCCATAAAATATTAATGCTAAAATGGCTTAACTAAGCCATCCTTATATTAATATTTTACTATATTTATAATGCTTTTGCAGTAAATCGTTAGTAATTTATTTTAATATCTTTTTATTTTATATCTAACCTATTGGTACATCTAGCTTATAATATATTTTTATTATTATTTAATCTACTGCAAAATTTATAGAAATAATTCATCATAATTTTTTTCACTACCTATAACATACTTATTTATATTTTTATTATTCTTCACCTTATAAATATATATAGAATCGTATTTTACATCTAATATTAAATCAATTTCTGATAAACATTTTCTAAGTTTTGCTCCAGTTATACTGCCTTCAAAAACTGAATTTTGTGTCCATGTAAGATACATTTTTAATTTCTTTCTTACTTTATTTACTCTCTTTTCTCCAACGTCATAAGTAATTACAACAAACATATTACCACCATGCCTTTAATCCTTTATACTCTTCATTTTCAATAAAATATTTTATTAATTTATAACACTCAAGTTTTATTAATGTTCTATATGAAACCTTTCTATTTAAAGTTCTATGTTTTATAGTTGTCATTAATTTATTTTCATATTCTCTTATAAACTTTTTCTTTCCCATATCATTTAAATAACAAAGTTCATCTTCAATAATAAAGTCTTTTAAAGTTATCATATTTTTATTAATTAATTTAAATATAATTGGATCAATAATTAGAGGTTTAAATATTTCTGCTATATCTAAACTTAATGAAAATCTTTTTGTTGAAGGCTCATGGAGATAACTAATTGTTGGATCTAATTGTGTTTTATAAATTTCTCCAAGAACAGTTGTATACATAAGACTATTTCCAAAAGATATTAATGCATTTATAGGATCTTTAGGAGGTCTTTTTTCTCTTTTATTAAATTTAAATTCTTCTTTTAAAAAATAATTTAAAGCCTCATAATAAATTTTTCTTCCTCTTCCCTCAGCACCCATAAGTTCTGTTATATCATTTGAATTATTTACATTTTCCCTTTCTATTTCTATATTTTCTATTAGTTCTTTTGGAACTTCACTATGTCTTCTTAAATTTCTTAAAATATGATGAAAAGCTGCATCTATAAAAGATTTTGCTATTTTTAATCTCTTCTTTTTATTAGAGTATGCAAGTCCTTGTTTAACTAAAAGCAATCCAGAAACATTCTTTTTTCTTGAGTAATATGTACCACTATAAAATCCATAATAATTATATATATTTATAATTACTCCATATCTTGATATATAATTTAAAAATTTTGTATTTAAATCTATTTCTCCAAATAAATGCATTCTCTCTATTTCTTCAATTGGTATAGCTTTCTTATTGTCTTCTGAATCTATAAAATATACAGTATTTTCTTTTCTCTTAAGATTTCCACTACTAAAAACATAATAATCTCTTCCCATATTTTAAACCTCCTTCACATAACAATATTCATAATAAGCACATTTTTTACAATAAGGATATTTTTTAACTTTAGGTGGATATTCAAGATTTAATATATGGTTTATATCAATTAAGGCACTTTCTATATGTTTTATATCTTCATCTGTAAGTTCTATTTCTTCAACTTTTCTTTCTTTTACGTAATTTAAAGTTCCTTTTCTTTCTATTCCCATATTTTTTAAATAATATAGATAATATAATAGTTGCATTTTATCTGATTCTTTCATTTTGCTAGTTATTTTTACCTCACTTATTTTTTTCTTATCCATAATATCAATTTTTATCATATTATCAATAAGCTTTTCTTTTTTATTTTCTTTATTTCTATAAGAACTCTCATGAACAACATTACCTTGTAATACTCTACCATTTTGATTTTCCATAGATATTCCTTTTGAAAATAACCATAGTTTTCTTTTGCATATGAAATAATAATTAAACTTTGTTCCTTGAACTTTTAGTTCATCAAATTTAAATTCCATACTAATCACTCCCATAAAATAATCCTTGATTGAATGTTATCATCAATCAAGGACATAATTGGTAATGAATTTTTATATAATATTAGTTTTATAAGTTTTCAATCATTTTTTTAAGTTCACATTTAACTTCTTTTTTAAGTATTTCAGGTTTTATAATTTTAACTGAGCTTTTCATAGAAAAAATCCATGAAATTATTTCTGGATCAATATTCATCCTTGCTTTAAATAATATTTTTCCATTATTTAATTCTTCTATTATCTGATTATCAACCCATATTCTCTCTTTTATAGTATTAGCAATTGGAGGGGTAATTTCTAGTTCTATATCATATTCTTTCCCGCCAAAAATACCTATACTATTTTTCCTATATTCAGTTATTAATTTATCTACATCATTATCAATTTTAAATCTTTTACTTGTTACTATATAATTTTTTATTCTTATTAATTTAAAAAATCTTATATCATTTCTTAATAAACATTTTGAAGCTATATACCATTCTCCTTTAAATATAATTAATTTATAAGGTTCTATTGTTCTTTTTGTATTTGCTCCATAATTTCCAGTATATTCTATTATTATTTGCTGATGATTTAATATAGCTTCATAAAAAATTTTTTTAATAGTTAAAATATCCTTATTACTTACATTAATCTTTGAATAAGGTATCATTTGTGCTGAAATATTATCTGTATCTTTTAAAATTGTGTAATTTATTTTTTCTAATGCTCTTTTTAGTTTTTCACTTTCTATATCATTATATTGACATGAATTTATATGCATTTTTAAAAGAATTATTTCTTCTTTTGTAAGCAATTCCTTAAAAGGGAAATATAAATCTATCATTTTATAACCCCCATTTGGTCCTGGAATAGACTCTATTGTAAATAATTCACTTATTGCATTTTTATATCTTAATACTTGTTTTTCTGTAACAGCTAATTTATTTGCTAAATCCTTTTTCTTAACTATATTTCCTTTTTTTAATTCAAAAAGCATTTTTAGAATATTTTCTAAATTACTCATAAACTACTCCTTTAACAAAATATTTTTTAGCTGTAATATCTTGGTTATATAAATTTACTACCTTTAGATTTAGCGTATTTTCTAATACATTTAATTTAAGCTATTTTAATCCACCTAAAACACTTATAAAATAATTCTTTATTATAAAAAATTATCATATATATTATTTTCTTTACTTCTCATAAAACCTAATTTACCGTATTCACAACTTACAACTGGAATTTTTTCATATTTACTTATTTCTATTTCTTTATATAATGCTGATCTTCCTAAAGTCTCCAAATCATATTTTCCCACTGATACAGTATAACTTTTAAGCATATCTCTAATTTTAATTTTCTCTAATCTTAATTTATTTTCGTATTCTAATTTTTCTACACCTTTATTTATTGTTTCAGACTTCATTTCCTGTAATATTATCTGAATGTCTTTTAATCTTTTTAAGTTGTTATTTATTACTTCAATATTTTCTTCATAAATTGATTTTGGCATTATATCAAAAGATACTATATTTCTAAGCTTTGCATCTTTTTTATCTATTTCATATGGTTTAATATCTTTTATCCAATCTGCAAATTCATTATATTCTTCATAATATTTACTGCCTTTTATATTTTTAGTTGTTAAGGTTCTATTTATAATTTTAACCTTTTCCTTTTCTGATAATATTCCATCTTTATTTTTTAAAGCTTCTTTTGATAATTCATATATTTTTCTATCTATAAAGCCTGTATTTCCTTTTGTTAGTATATTATCATCAACTTCTAAAAATACAAAACAGTTATGCTTTTCTACTGATTTTTCTCCTTTTCTGTTACATCTTCCTAACCTTTGAAATAATCCATTAATATCAGATAACTCTGTAAATAAATAATCAAAATCAATATCCAAACTTGCCTCTACAATTTGTGTTGAAATCCATATTCCATCTCCTTTAAAATCTGTTTTTCCAAATTTTAAAATTTCATTTTCTTTACTAGCTCTATCTTTTTTTATAAATTTACTATGAAAAATCTCTAAATTCTCTATACCTTTTTCACTTAATTCTTTATATAACTCTTGTGCCTTTTTTATTGTATTACAGACTACTAATATTTTATTACTTACTCCACTTTCCTTATTTTCTTTATATTTATTATAAATTATTTCACTATTTATTTTTGATTCGTAAGTTTTTATATTGTGTCTTTTTAAATCATTAACAAAAGTTTCTTCCTTAAAATTAAATTCATTACCTTCTCCAATTAATAAATCTTTTATAAAAGGAGCTAATGTTGCTGTTAAAATTGCAACTTTTCCACCTAAGTTAATTATACTTTTCACTCCATAAATTAAATAAGCTAATAAATCTGCACTATACATTTGTATTTCATCTATAACAACCTTTGAATATGACAATGTTGCAGCTTTCATTTCATATCCTTTATATTTTAAAACAAAGTCAAATATTTGATCTAAAGTTGCTATATTAAGTGGAATCGCTAATTGCTTTCCTTCTTTTTTATAAGTTAATATATCTATATTTTTATCACTATGCTCATTGTAATAAGAAAGTGTATCTGAATGAATTAATGCCACTTTATGTTCTATTTCATCAGTAACAATATTCTCTGAAATTCTTTTATAAATAGCATTTATTGCAGTTTTTAATGGTAAAATAAAAAATCCTTTGTTATCTCCAATCCAATGTAAACCAGCTTCAGTTTTTCCCATTCCAGTTTGTGCTACAACAATAATATTTTCATTTGAATTATTTTTACAAAACTCTTGAAGTTCATTCCAACTTGCATTTTTATTCTTAGCTTTCCAAATAGATAAAAGATTCTCTAAGCTCATATTTAAGAAATCATTCTTATATTCTATTTTTGTTCCTCCACTTGCACTAAAATCACACTTATTGACAAAACCTTTAACTAATATAGCTTCATTATCTCCTCTTATTTTACCAATTCTTTTTGGTGTAATTGGTTTTAATTTATATGTTTCAAAATCACTTAATAAATCTTCTATTAACTCTTTTTCATCTATTAATGTTTTTAAATTATCATCATAATAATAGTGATGAAATAATACTGCAAAACATACCTTATAATAGTCTTCCTTACTATCAAAATCTTTTGGATTTATAAAATAAAGAGATAGCAGATTATGAGCTATCTCCTTTTCAGTATTAAAATCTGTTCCATGTTTTATCCTATACTGAAATTCTCTATTTACTTTTCCAAAATCATGATACTCGCAAGCTATTTTCGTAAGATTTAGTATTTTTTCATCTTTTATATACCCAAGCTCCTTTAAATACTCAATATTGTTTAATAAATCATCTGTATGTTCTCTTATTGATTTATCTGGTTTAGCACTATAAATACTTAAATCCATTTTAAAACCTCCAATTTATATGAAATTCACTATATATTTATTATTATCATCTATATCAAAATAAACATTTTCTGCTGCCTTTCCTACCATATATTTTGAAATAAATAATACCTTTTTTTTATTAAAAACCCTCTTATTATCAATTATTTTATAGTCTTTATTCAAATAATACTTAGTTCCAGAACAGCATTTACTATCACTAACTTTTATAGATTCAATTACTTCTTCTTTTACTAAATTAAAATCAACATAGGCTGTATTGTAATTTATTATTTCATCTTGATCTTCAACCTCTTTAAGAAGTTCAACCATTTTGACCTCTTGTATATCAACAAAATCTTCACTTCTACCAATTGATTTTAAGTTATAAATATTTTTTTCTATATCAAGTAACGTTTCTTTGTCACTTCTTATATGAATAATTAGATTTACATTATTTAAAGTTTCATAATATTTTAATGAAGTTGTTAAACTAGCAAATCTTGAATATGGTTTTGTATAATTTTCTTCTTTAAAATTTTCAAATTCATCTTTTATATATTTTTCTTTAAGTTTAAGCTCTACTTCCATTTTCTTAATCTCTTCTAATGCAGTCTTATCCCCTTTAAGTTCTTTTTTCTTTTCAGATAAATTTTTCTTTTCATCTTTTATTAATTTTAATTTATTATCTTTTTCTTTTTTTAATGCTCCACCTATCTTTTCAGATAAATCTTTTAAATCTCTAAATTCTTGTAAGAGATGTTCATTATATACTTGTATTGTTGTTCCTTTTCTAAAGCTATTTCCTTGAGCCTTTAATGCTTTTGCAACTTTTTCATAAGACATTGATAAACTGTTTGAATTTTTGAATTTTACAAGTATTCCTCTATCATCCATAACCGTATTTAAAAAACAATAATCTGTATATGGCTCTAAAGTTAATGATTCGTAATTTCCTTGAATACTTATATCCATAGGCTTGTATCTTTTATAATTACATGCATTATGAATAGCTCCAATAACTGTTGAAAATGGTGGTAATGGATATGTCATCTTATTTAAAGAAGTTTCTTCTTTTTTATAGTTAGCACTATTTTGTTTTAAAACTATTCTTAAAGCTTCCATAATTAAATACCGTAATAATTATTTACTTCTTCTTCTAACGTAGCAAAAAATTTTCTTATACTTAAAGGACTTAATTTTTCTTTAATTTCACCTTCATTTGCTAAATTTTCTCCTTCTAATAATCCAACATAACATCCATTATTTATTCTATCTTTTAAATCTTCTGTTACTTCTAACTTATTATTTTTTACACTAACTACATTTTCAAAATAATGAGTCTTTCTATTTACAAGTCCACCAACTATAAATATTGGTTCTGAATTATCAAGATTTCCTTTTACAACTAATGATAAATTTTCTACAGCATTTAAAAGCATTTTCACTCTTGTTGCCTTTTCTTCATTACTTGCTTCTTCTGAATCGAAATTTTCATCTCTCCCTATCATTTCTAAATCAATAGTCATACTATATTGTTTTAATGATTTATCATATTCATATTGATAAGGCATAAGTCCAGCTTCTCCTGCCTTTGCTTGTAGATTTATACCATTCTTTTTAGCATAGTTTGTTGCCATATATAAGTTGTTGTGAAATCTATATTCATTAACAAATTCATTACAAGCTACTGCATCTGTTAAATAAAATGAACTATTTCTAACATAAGTATTATTGACTGTATTCATATATCCGCCTTCTAATGCTCTACAATTTGTAACATTTAAATCCTTTGATACAGCTTTTTGATTTACCTTTTTATCTATAATAGTTTCTAAATCATCATAAAGCCCACTTTGAACCATTATTCCATTTTTAAGACTTTCTCTACTTCTAGTTGCATATATTTTCCCATTTCTAAAAACTTTTTGTACTGAAGATATATTTCCAAGCCCTTCCCCATAGTTTGAAGTCATATTTGCTATAACTGTAAGTGTTAAAGACTTTTTACTCATTATTTTCTCCTCCTTCTTTATTGCTTTCATTATTTCCAAGTGAATTTATAAATGTATATGCTAAGTTTTTATTTTCCTCAAAATCATCAAATAAATCATAAGCAAAATTAAATACTATTCCAGAATAAGATGATAGTTGAAGTAGTATTTCACAAAATCTATCATAATTTTTAAAAGTTATAGAACTTATTAACTTTTGCTTGTAGCTATTTATTTTATTTGCTTCTAACGCTTTATTTACAGATTTAGCAGCAGCAAAAGCTCCTATCATTTTTTGATTCATTATATCCCCTCCATATATTAACTTATTTATATCTATAAGTATCTTTATATTGTATGAATAATTGTATTTAGTTGACTTTAATAACATTTCTATTATTGAATCTAACTTTATCTTATTTAATATACAATCAATGATATCATTTTCTAAATAATCAGGACTTTTTGGGTTTTTATCTTTATAAACTACTTTTATTCCATTATAATCTTTTATTTTACTTAATATTTCTATTGTTTCTTTTCTAAGAAAAAGAGTTTTATAATATGTTTCTTCTTGATTTTTAATAATAACTTCTACATCAAAATCAATGTATTCACTAGAATTTTTAAGTTCACCAAATAATGTATTCCTTGGATTATCACTATTTTCTATTAATGAATTACTTTTTAATAATTCTTTTATTGAGTAATTATTATTTATAAAAAATGCCTCATATGATTTAGAAAATGCAAAAGGTATGAAATCGAATACTTCATCATCTTGATAACTGAATGTATTGATATCCCAAAAATATCCTAGACTCTTTCCTTTCTTCGCCATATCAACATAATAATTAAGAATTCTGCAAGACTTACCTTCTTTTGAAAATAAAGAATTTTCATTGTTAAATTTTTTATACAATTTAAGTCCTTTTTCATATGTCTTTTTTATAAGTTCCAATCTATTTTTATTTATTAAATCTAGAATAACCCCTTTATTTCCCTCTGAATACTTAATTCCCTTGAATATACTTTTCATTGCACTATTTGCTTTTAATTTTTCATTTACTGTTTTTTCTTCTTCTTCAGTAATTTCATCTTTAGATAATATTGATTCTACATTTACATGATGCATTTCTTTTGAAAAAAATTTTTCTACAAATAATAAATAATTTTCTTCTGTTATTGCTTTACTATTATATTTTAAAACATCATCATCTATTTCATATAAATTTTGATTATCTTCAATTCCTTTTCCATGAAGATAATTAAAATATTTTATAAGTCCAACAATAGCAGCACTATATCTCCAATCATAGGCTTCTATAGAATAATCAAATTTATCTTCATTTGTAATATTTTTCATATAGTAATACACCTCCTCTTAAAATAAGTCAATATTCCCAAATCCACTTCTTCTTGCACCAACACCTAATTCCTTTAAAAGATTTAAATCTTCAGTGTTTCCAATAAGCTTAAAAATTCCAGAATAAGCTTTTATATAAATATATTCTTTTCCTGTTTTTTCTTTAAATCCTTTAATTTGTTCTTTGGCTACTATTTTTTTCATATTTAAAGGTATAAATTCTAAAGTTTTATTTAATCCATATCCTCTATATGATCTTAATATTATATCTGCATAATAGTTAAATACTTTATTATAATTTTCATCTTCAATATCTAAATCTTTTCCATCTTTATCTTTAATATAAATTGGTGATAACGTTTTAAATATTGCTTCATCTTTATTTATTTTCCTTTCCTTTTCAACATTAACGGAAAGTTTTATAAAGTCTCCATAATTCTTCATATTCATAAAACCATTAAAAAGAATCATCATAAGTTTCATATCAGCTGAAGATATTATTATCTTTACTTCTCCATTCACCTCTATATATTTTTCTTTTATTTTATAATCTCTAAAAAATGTACTAAAAGTAAATGGCTTTATCTTTTTAGACTTTTTACCATCATGAAAAAAAATACTATTAAAATATTTCTCATCAAAATCTGATAGGATTTTTTTTATCATACTTAATATAAACATCCTATAACCAATTTGAATCTTATTTCCTTTCATTCTTCCTGTAATAGAAATTTTCATCACGCACCTCCTATACTATATAATTAAATTTTTTTACTTTTTTGAAATTTTGTCAATTTACTTTATAATTAAATTTTAATCTTAATTAGTGACATATTTGGTCCATAATTATTTTTTTTATAATTATTTTTTAAATTTTTACTCAAAATATAATATTATACAAATGTTAATTATGATAAATTTAGTTAGTTGCATAATAATGAGCTTTTATTATGCAACTAAATTAATAGTTAAATCTATTAATTATATTATATCAATTTATTTTCTTTTAATAATTTCCATGCAAAAGATCTAGAAACATTAAAATGCCTAGCAACTTTAGATATATTTTTATTATCATTATTTTTAAATTTTTCTATTATTTTCTTTTTCTTTTCAATAGAGATCATATAACCACTTCCTTTCAATATAAAATATCACCGGTGTATTTTTATTATATTTCAAATTATTATAATTTAAAAATTCTAATTTCTGTTTAAATTTGTTTATTATTGTTTATTATTAGTTTTATAATAATATATCTTATATTTCCTCATATTTCATTTAAAATAATACCACTTTTAAAAAATAAAGTGCTGAAATATTTAAATCAGCACTTTAAATTTCCTTATAGTTAAGATAAATATGTTTTATTTTATAAATTTAAAAAATCACATTTACATTCCTCACAGTTAAGATAAAACTAACATAATAAAATTATGTCTATAATAATTTTATCACATTTATATCACTTATGTTTAAGAGAAATTATAGTATTTAATATATCTCTAAAATTTATATTCATTATAGTTAAGATAAAACCCATAATTAGTAGCGATAGAAAAGTCTACAGTTCCATTTACATTCCTTATAGTTAAGATAAAACGGAGAAAGAAAAGAGAACATATTAAAGATAGAGATAAATTTACATTCCTTATAGTTAAGATAAAACAAATCGAAAGAAACTGGAATAGCTCAAAGTGCATTAAATTTACATTCCTTATAGTTAAGATAAAACTAATAATTCGTTGTAATACATTCCCTTAGTGTTAAAATTTACATTCCTTATAGTTAAGATAAAACTATTAGCAAGTTCAACTGTATCTTTATTGTGATCCTGATTTACATTCCTTATAGTTAAGATAAAACATTATATGGATTTAGCATATAGATGTCAACAAGCCAAATTTACATTCCTTATAGTTAAGATAAAACCTCATTGTAGATTTCATCCTTGTCTATGTCTGCTCCATTTACATTCCTTATAGTTAAGATAAAACAGGCTTATGTTAGATAGTTTCCAAGCCTATAATAGGATTTACATTCCTTATAGTTAAGATAAAACTATTATTCCTATTATAATTAATAATATTGCCACACAATTTACATTCCTTATAGTTAAGATAAAACTTAAATCAGATTCTTTTGATTGTGATATTCAACCTAATTTACATTCCTTATAGTTAAGATAAAACGAGGACAAAGATAAACATAATTACCATGTTAAGATGAATTTACATTCCTTATAGTTAAGATAAAACTTTATCGTGATGATATTTACTTACAGATTAAAGTAGTATTTACATTCCTTATAGTTAAGATAAAACAAAAGTGGAAGGAGAATATAGCTCTTATTTAGTTGAATTTACATTCCTTATAGTTAAGATAAAACTCTAGTAATATTTCCTTTAGCTCCTTCTCTAACCATATTTACATTCCTTATAGTTAAGATAAAACGTAAATTAAATCTTATAAAGCTGTGTTATGAACATCATATTTACATTCCTTATAGTTAAGATAAAACGTAGAGCAGATGAAGAAATGGAAAAAACTTTAGGCGAATTTACATTCCTTATAGTTAAGATAAAACTTGCATAAAGTATTGCCACTACGATAGTTAAAGTTTCATTTACATTCCTTATAGTTAAGATAAAACGTTGATGATGTAAATAAACCATTGTTAAATTCTATATTATTTACATTCCTTATAGTTAAGATAAAACCCCTATTAATGAGGATATACTTTCAAAAGGTTTGTTATTTACATTCCTTATAGTTAAGATAAAACACTATAAAAGAAAACCTAAAAAGCAGAAAATTTCTAAATTTACATTCCTTATAGTTAAGATAAAACCTGTAGCTGTTGTTGCTACTGCTGTTCCTGTTAAATTTACATTCCTTATAGTTAAGATAAAACTAGATGATGGAAGTACAAATGAAATAATAGCATTTGAATTTACATTCCTTATAGTTAAGATAAAACATTGTATTAATTCTCTTTCATTTATTTTTAAAATAATATTTACATTCCTTATAGTTAAGATAAAACAAAAGTGTAAGTAAATTTGCATTATCTTTAAGTAAAATTTACATTCCTTATAGTTAAGATAAAACCTATAAAAATAATGGTTTTTTTGGTTCTTCTTTTTTATTTACATTCCTTATAGTTAAGATAAAACCTAAGGCGGGGGATTTAGTTTTTATGCACTTTAAAAAATTTACATTCCTTATAGTTAAGATAAAACCCCAAAAATCTTATATTAAAGAATAGCTTATTTAAGCCATCCTTTATATTAATATTCTACCATATTTAATATTCTTTTGCAGTAAACCTTAAGTAATGCATTGGAAATATAATCCTTATCACTTCTAATCTGTTAATTTACAATGCCTAGAAAGCATTCCTTTAAAAAATCGATCTACTGCACTAATATTTTTCATAAAATTTATTTTAAGTTAAGTAAAGCTACATTCTCCACATGACTAGTCTCTGGGAACATATCAACTGGCTGTACCATTACAGTTTCAAAACCCTCATTCTCTAATATTTTAAGGTCCCTAGCCAAAGTACTTGGATCACAAGAAACATAAACCACCCTCTTAGGTTTAACTCTAGAAATAGCCTTAAGAAGTTTAATATCACATCCCTTTCTTGGTGGATCTACTACAATAACATCAGCCTTTACTCCATCATCAATAAGCTTTGGAATAACCTCTTCAGATTTTCCTACAAAGAACTCAGCATTTTTAACATTATTCATCTTTGCATTTTCCCTTGCGTTAACTATTGCAGGTTCTATTATTTCAACTCCATAAACCTTCTTAGCCTTTTGTGATAAGAAAAGTGTTATTGTTCCTGTACCACAATAGGCATCAAAAACTGTTTCATCTCCAGTAAGTCCTGCATATTCTAAAGCCTTTCCATATAAAACCTCTGTTTGTGTAGGATTAACTTGGAAAAATGAAAGAGGTGATATATTAAACTTAAAGTCTCCTATATAATCTTGTATATAGTCATCTCCCCATAATGTATAGCACTCTGGAGTAAGTATTACATTTGTATCTTTAGAATTTACATTAAGTACTATACTCTTTAATCCTTTTATTTTTAATTCTAATTTTTCTATTAATGGGCTTAAATTTTTTAATTCTTTTCTAGTTGCAACTAATACAACCATAACTTCTCCAGTTTTAAAGCCCTTTCTTACCATTATATGTCTTAAAAATCCTTGTTTATCAAACTTTCCATCTACAAAGGCTGGCTTTATTTTATATTCTTCTATCCAATCTTTAAATATCTTTATTATTTCATCAGCTTCTTTTGTTTGTATTATACATTTTTCAATATCTATAATATTATGACTTCTTGAAGCATAAAATCCAATGGATATTTTTCCATTAACCATTCCAACAGGTAGTTGAACCTTATTTCTATAATTATATGGATTATACTCCTTTCCTAAAGGATATTTAACTAAGTCTTCTGAAAGCCCACCTATCTTTTTTATACAATCTTTAACTCTTTCCCATTTAAAGTTAAGTTGTGTTTTATAATCCATGTGTTGAAGAGTACATCCTCCACATCTTTTAAAATATTTACACTTAGGTTCCACTCTTCCTTCTGATTTTTCTAGTACTTCTATAAGTTTTCCATAAGCAAAGTTTTTCTTAACCTTTACTATTTTTACTTTTACTTTTTCATTCTTTAAGGCACCTTCTATAAAAATTGGGTATCCTTCTATTTTTGCAATACCTTCTCCTTCGTAACCTTGATCTATTATATCTAAAATATATTCATTATTCTTTACAACCATTTATCTCACCTTTTCTTATGATGTAATATCGATTAATTATATCATATATTAAAAAAAAGACTACTGATATAGTCAGCAGTCTATAAATTTAAATATTAACTAATGTATTTAACAATTTTTTATTTTTGATGAAATTAATATAACTCCACCAATTCCTATAAGTACAGCAGCGCTTAATCCTAGTAATTTGGTAGCTTTTTTCTTGTTACAGCATACTAAACATTTCATATTGCTCCACCTCATTTTATAAATTATTATCTTATAGTTATGTTTTACTATATATTATGATTTTATCCTTTTTTAGCTATAATAATCTATAGTATTAAAAGATTTTTAAGGTTATTTTAATATGATTCTACGAAAGTTTCACATTGTGTTTTAAAGTTTTCCTTTGAATTATTTGAAACTATCATTAAATTTAATGCTTCACATTTTCCATTTCCATTATAGAAACAGCTTCTTGCATTACAAGCTACATTCGGACTCATCTTTATTTCATCATTTCCACTCATTATTTGCATTATCTCTCCAATAAAATCTGTATTTCCTACAGCTTTTATTTCATTTACTAATGTATCTACTTTAAAGTTAGTACAATAAGTTTGATCTGATGTATACGCTCCCTCTCCGTCTATTAATATATATTCAGCACCACATAATCCACCTTCATTATTAACACAATTATAAGCTGTACATCCTAATTTATTCATTAAATCACACTCCCTTTTTATATTATTTCCAAAGGCTTAGTGTGATTATTCATAAATTAAAAGAGTACTCTTCCTTCTTTAACTCTTTTAGTTACTTTTTCTTTATCTAAGTATTCTAAAAATGGAACTAAATATTTTCTTTGTATATTTAAGCTATCTTTTATTTCCCCTATAGTAGCAACACCTTTTTTACTTAAATACTCTTTAACTAAGTTTTTTCCTTTTAATACATAATCTTTGTGAAATATAATATTTTCATCTATAGATACTAAATCTCCATTATCCTTTAAATATTTAAATATTTTATTGTAAATAACTTTTTCTTTATCATCTTTAATTACATCTTTAAGCTTAGGTGTTGTAAATCCATTTTCTAAATAAGTATTTAATAATATTTCTTTTATTTGTTCTTCTCTTTTATTTAATTTAGGTTTAAATCCTCTCTTAAATACGTAATTTTCATTGCTATCTATTAATCCTTTTTCAAGCATTGAATTTATAAATTCATCAAAAACCTCTTTCTTTAGTTTTTTACTAAATAATTTGTTTTTGCATTCTTCTTTTTTCATTCCAACTTTTAAAGGTTCTTCTTTATGATAATTTTCTAATATTTTATTTAATTCTTCTGCCTTTTTGGTAAATACTTTATTATGAATAAATCCTTCATTAAGGGATATTATTTTTTTATTATCTATTAACTTATTTAAGGAAGCCTTTATCTCATTCTCATCTTCATTAAATTCATTTAATAAATCTTTTAAAGATTTTAATCCATCTTCCTTACTTATTGAAAGCTCTATTTTATCTTCTAATGAATCACTTTCCCTAGCTTTTAAATCTTTTATATAATTTGAATCATATCTTTTTGCTTTTTGAGCTAATGAGTTTAGTATAAATCCTCCCCCTAAAGTTATCATTGGAGAATATGTTCTTAAAACTATTCTATCTTTGTCTTTACAACATATTTCTTTTTCTAATCTTATTTGACAATACTCACAATCTCCACCTTTTAGTTCATCCTTTTGTAGTATTATAATTCTACCAATAACTTCTCTAGTTCCATGGTGAACTCTTATTCTATCTCTATTTCTAACTACCTTTTCACAATATTTAGGAATTTTTATTTTGCAATCTATAATATATGTGCTAATTTCTTTTGAAACTTCACCAATAATTAATCCTCTTTCTAAAAATTCTTTATCAACTCCACTTAAATTTATAGCACACCTTTCCCCAGCTTCTGCAAACTTCCTTTCTTCTCCATGAACTTGTATTCCTCTTATTCTACCTACTTTATTTCCTGGATAAAGTTCTACCTCATCACCTAACTTTACTCTTCCGCCTATTATACTTCCTGTAACTACACTTCCAAAACCTTTTACAGTAAATACTCTATCTATAGGCATTCTAAAAAGTGCTTCCTTATCCTTCTCTTCAGTATTATTAACGCACTCTTCAATAGTTTTTTTAAGTGTATCTATTCCAACTAAAGTTTTAGAAGATACAGGAACTATAGGTACATTTTCCAAAAATGATCCTTTAACAAAATTTTTCACTTCATCTTTAATAAATTCTAACCATTCATCATCTACTAAATCTATTTTAGTTAATACTATAACTCCATTTTTTACATCAAGAGTGTTTAATATATTAAAATGTTCTACTGTTTGTGGCATTATTCCATCATCTGCCGCAATAACAAATAATACTAAATCAACAGAAGTAACACCAGCTACCATATTTTTTATAAACTTTTCATGTCCTGGAACATCTATTATTCCAGCTTTTCTTCCATCTGAAAGAGAAAAGTATGTATAACCATTATTTATAGTTATTCCTCTTCTTTTTTCTTCTTCTAAAGTATCCATATCAAATCCAGTAAGTGCCTTTACTAAAGCTGTTTTCCCATGATCTATATGTCCTGATGTCCCTATAACTATATGCTTCATACAAATTCTCCTTTTCCTATTGATGTTTTATATCCTTTAAATCAGCTAATGCATTTTTAATTATGTTAAAATCATCATTTACTAATGTTCTTACATGAATTAAAACCTTTCCTTTATTTATTCTTGTTATAATTGGAGTTTTATAACTTCTTAAATATTTTTCTAACTCATCATCACTAATTAAACTACTCTTAATAGAAATGGCGTACCCATCTAATTTATAAGTTGGTAATGTTCCTCCACCTATAAAATCCTTTTCTTCTTCTAAATTTATTTCTAATGAATTATTAACTCCTTCTAAACAAGCTAATAATTCCTTTCCCTTTTCTTTAATATCCTCTTTACTTAAGGATATCATATTTAAAGTTGGTACTTCTTTAAGTGCTTTTTCTTCATCTAAATAATAAAGTAAAGTTCCTTCTAAAGCACTTAATGTAAACTTGTCAACTCTTAAAGCTCTTAAAAGTTGATTTTTCTTAATTCGATCTATATATTTTTTCTTTCCAACTATAATTCCAGCCTGTGGACCTCCTAGAAGCTTGTCCCCTGAAAAAGTAACTAGATCAACACCAGCTTCAACTGTTGCTTTTACTGTTTTTTCTTCATCTATACCATATTTACTTAAATCTATAAGAGCTCCACTACCTAAGTCTTCAATTACAGGAATATTTAATTTTTTACCTAATTTACTAAGTTCTTCTGACTCTACTTCTTTAGTAAATCCAACTATTTTAAAATTAGAACTATGTACCTTTAATAATGCTCCAGTATTTTCGTTTATAGCACTTTCATAATCAGATATATGAGTTCTATTTGTTGTTCCAACTTCTATAAGAGTAGCTCCTGACATTTTCATTACCTCTGGTATTCTAAAAGAACCTCCAATTTCAATAAGTTCTCCCCTAGATACTATTGCTTCTTTATCCTTTACTAGCTCATTTAATACAATCATAACAGCTGCTGCATTATTATTAACTATAACAGCACCCTCTGCTCCAGTAAGTTCCTTTAGAATGCTTTCAACATGATCATATCTTGAACCACGTCTTCCAAGTTCAATATCATATTCTAAATTATTATAAGTCTTTGCTACTTTTATAATATTTTTTATAGCATTATCACTTAAAAGAGAACGTCCTAAGTTAGTATGTATAACTATACCAGTACCATTTACAACTGATTTTAATGATGAGTCCCTTTTATTATTTAAAATTTCTTTTGCCTTTTTTATTATTTCTTCCTTAACTACTACATCTTCCCTATTGCCATTTATTATCGCATCTCTATAAAAATCTAAAGAATTTCTTAGAGATTCCACTATCTCTTTCCTTGAGAATTTATCATATATACTTAATATTTCTTCACTTTCTAAAAGTAAATCCATTTTTGGTAATGCTCTTAATATTTCTCTATTCATATAACCACCCTCTATTTAAATTTATTTTTTATACCCTTTAGTTAATTTTTATAGGTAAATCTTAATAAAATATATTATTCCACTAATTTCCCTTGGCTTATTTTGTATTTTTTTATTATTTTACCATAAATTAGATTGATTTTTTGAAAATTTTGAATTATAATTATTATGTTTCATGGGGGTAGATAAGGACTGGTGTCTTTACAGGTCTTCAACACCTAGTTGTGGTACTAATACTATCATAGGTGGGTTCGATTCCCACATACTCCCGCCAAATTATTTATATATTTATCATAAACACTTTATTATTTAGAGTGTTTATTTTTTTGTCCTTCTATATATTATTATAGTCCTAATAAATATAATTAGAAATTATATTACAAAAATATATTTTTTAATTAAAATAAAAAATATATTTTTCTTTATTTCTTATAAAATTTACCTAAAAATCAAATATTAGTTTAAAATAGGATAAAAAAATAGCACCACTAAGGGTGCAATAGAATCAGTTGCCAATATAATCATTAATTTTAAACGTATATCTTATAATATTAACATATATATTTACTAATATACAATACTTTTTTATTTTTATCAATATTTTTTAAAATAAAAAATAACCCTTAGAAATAAATTCTAAAGGTTATTTTATTTTAAACTATTCTACAACAGTTATCTTCATTAAGTTAGTTGTTCCAACCTTTTCTACAGGTACTCCAGCAGCTATAACTACTGTATCACCCTTCTTGATTAATTCATTCTTTTCAGCTATTTCAATTGATTTTTCCATCATTTCATCAGTTGATTCTAATCTATCAGAAACTATTGGATATACACCCCATGAGAATGCTAATTTCTTAGCAACCTTTTCTTCTGGAGTTATAGCTATGATTGGGCATTCTGGTCTGCATTGTGATATTCTCTTAGCAGTTGCTCCACTTTGTGTTGATGCAACAATTGCTGATGCTAATAATTCATTTGCAGCATTACATGCAGCTCTACTAATTACTCCTGAAATTGCAGGAACATGTTTAGTTGCCTTTGATACAGCAACTTCATATTTTAATTGCTTTTCAGCTTCTTCAGCGATTTTAGCCATTGTTCTAACAGCTTCAACTGGATAACTTCCGTTAGCACTTTCTCCTGATAACATTATTGCATCTGTTCCATCTAAGATAGCATTAGCTACGTCTGATACTTCAGCTCTTGTTGGTCTTGGATTTCTGATCATTGAATCTAACATTTGAGTTGCAGTAACAACTGGTTTTCCAGCTTTGTTACACTTTTGTATTATCATCTTTTGAACAGCTGGTACGTTTTCTATTGGAATTTCAACTCCAAGGTCTCCTCTAGCTACCATTATAGCATCTGATACTTCGATTATTGAATCGATGTTATCAACACCTTCTTGGTTTTCTATCTTAGGACAGATAAGTATTTCTTCTCCACCATTTTCATCTAAAACTTTTCTTATAGCTTTTACGTCTTCAGCTTTTCTTACGAATGATGCAGCAATCATAGTTACTCCCATTTTACATCCGAATATTAAGTCTGCTTCGTCTTTTTCAGTTAAAGCTGGTAATTTAATTGATACTCCTGGAACATTAACTCCCTTATGAGTTCCAACTAATCCAGTGTTTTTAACTTCACAGTGAATTTTATTTCCTTCTACTGACTTAACTTCTAATCCAACTAAACCATCATCTATTAATATAGTGTTTCCTGGTTTAACATCATTAGCAAGTCCATCATAAGTAACTGAACACTTAGTTGTATCTCCAATTACTTCTTCTTTAACGTATATAGTAAAGTCTGATCCCTTTTGAAGTTCAACTTTACTTGGTTCAAATTTACCAGTTCTTATTTCTGGTCCCTTTGTATCTAAAACAATTGCAATTTCCTTGTTGTATTTCTTAGCTAATTTCTTAACTAAGTTTATTCTTCCAGCATGTTCTTCATGATCTCCATGTGAGAAATTATGTCTTGAAGCATTCATTCCTGATAAAATTATCTTTGATAATACTTCTTCACTTTCACTTGCTGGACCAATTGTACAAATCATCTTAGTCTTTTTCATTCAAATAACACTCCCTCGTTTTTTAATTAACCCAAAATCTATATATAAAAATTTATTTATAGCTAATAATTATTTTGATAATGTTTCTGCTATCTTGTAAGTTTCTTCATCAAATTTGCTTTCCATAGCTAATGCTTCATCTATATCCATGTCTACTATCTTATTTCCAACAGTACCTATAACTCTTGAAGTTTTACCTTCTAATAATACTTCTACAGCCTTTGCACCCATCTTTGAAGATAATACTCTATCAAAAGCACTTGGACTTCCACCTCTTTGGATATGTCCTAAAACAGTTGCTCTAGTTTCAATTCCTGTAACTTCTTCAACTTCTTCTGCAAGTTCAAATGCTCCACCTACACCCTCAGCTAAAAGAATAAGATTGTGCATTTTTCCATTTTGTTTTCCTTCTAGGATAGTTTTGCATAAGTTGTTTTTGTCAAATCCTTTTTCTGGAGTTATTATTGCTTCTGCTCCACCTGCTAATCCTGCATATAAAGCTATATCTCCACAATTTCTTCCCATAACTTCAACTATTGAAACTCTTTCATGAGATGTTGAAGTATCTCTTATTTTGTTAATTGCATCTAGTACTGTGTTTAATGCTGTATCAAATCCTATAGTGTAATCTGTATATGCTAAGTCATTATCTATAGTTCCTGGTAATCCTACAGTCTTAACTCCTAATTTTGAAAGAAGTTTAGCTCCTGTAAATGATCCATCTCCTCCAATTACAACTAAAGCATCTACACCATAAGCTTTTAATATCTTAACTGCTTTTTTTCTTACTTCTTCTTGCTTAAACTCTGGACATCTAGCTGTTCTTAGTATTGTTCCACCTCTTTGGATTATATCTGCAACAGATGATCTATCCATAGTGAATAATTCTCCATTTATTAATCCGCTATATCCTCTTTGAACTCCCATTACCTCTAATCCTGCTGCTAATGCAGTTCTAGTTACCGCTCTAATTGCAGCGTTCATTCCTGGTGCATCTCCACCACTAGTTAAAATAGCTATCTTTTTCATGATTACTCCTCCTTTTTACCTGTAGGGCACAATTTGTCCCATTGGCAATAAGCCTTCCCACTTTTATATGACCGTTTATAATTGTACATAAATTGTTGAATTTTATCAATGTAAATTCTTCACTTTTTATATACTTTTATTTATTTAAATATATTTTTTAATTTATAAAATAACCACAATATTCTAAACAATTCTACATAATTATTATACCCTATGTAATTAAATTTTATATATAAATTTTAATTTTTTAGGAATTCATTATTGTAAAAATTTTCATTTATGTTTCTTTTAATATTTCAAACTTATTTTAACTATTTCTCATTTTTAAATAGTTTGTTTTATTTTTTTATCATTTAAACAATCTATAAATTGAATATTTATAGATTTTTATTAAATATTTTTTTATTTCTTATAGTACAATTATCTACTTATTTATATAAAATTTCAAGACTAAATACTAAATTTTCAGTATTTTTGAACTATTTTAACAAAAAAAGATATGATGCATAAAAATAACATCATATCTTTAAAACTTTTAGGAAGAAACTACCTTTATATTCTCTTCTCCATATTTATCTTTAAGTTCTTTTATTATTTCAGTATTTAAATTTACCCAAGCATCCTTAGATAATCTATAACTTCTTTTTCTTTCTGAATTGAATAAATATACAGCTGAATCTCCCTTATACTCAGAAAATCCATGTTTAAGTTCAAAATTTATTTTTTTCATAGACTCATCATTTTCTACTCTTATATAAACTTTATTTGAATCAACTTTTTCTAAGCCTTCAACTTTTTCACAAATAAGTTTTGGTGGCTCATCTTCCTTTAAACTAATTCTTCCTGTTATAGTTACAAGTCCATCTTCTGATATACTTTCACGAACTTTATCTAATGTTCTTGGAAAAACTATTACTTCTATTTCCCCACTTAAATCTTCAAGTTTTAAAAATGCCATAATAGTATTATTTCTTGTAACTTTTTGATTTACTTCTGTAAGTATTCCACCAAGTACAACTCTATCATTATCTTTAATTGGCATTTCAGTTGATATATCATTTATATTTATTCCCTTTGATATATTTTCTTCTAAAGCTTTATGAACATCAAATATAGTATTTATAGTTGTTGTAGTTTGCATTTTTAAGCTTTTTTCATATTCATCTAATGGATGTCCTGATAAATACATACCTGTCATTTCTTTTTCCATAGATAAAAGATATTTCTTATTAAATTCCTTTATATCTGGATAAGTAATCTCTGGCATACTAATGTCCTCTTCAATTGCAAAAAGACTTATTTGACCATCAATATTTCTTTTTCTTTCTCCTGATACTCCATCCATAATCTTTTCATAAACTGCTAAAAGTTTTGATCTAAAAATTCCAAATGAATCTAGCGCACCTGCCTTTATTAAACTTTCAACAGCTCTTTTATTTATTGTTGTAAGATCTAACTTACTTAAAAAATCCATTATTGAAGTAAACTCGCCCTTTTCTTCTCTTGATTTTACAATGTTATCAACTACATTAAGACCAACATTTCTAATAGCTGCAAGACCAAAAATTATTTTATCTCCTTCAACTGTAAACTTTGAAAAACTTCTATTTATATCAGGTGGAATAACTTGAATTCCTAATGTTTCTGCAAATTTTATGTAAGCTGATACTTTTTCATTTATTCCCATAACAGAATTAAGCATAGCTGCAATCATCTCTACTGGATAATATCTCATTAAATATGCTGTTTGATATCCAACAACTCCATAAGCTGCAGCATGAGACTTATTAAATGCATAGGATGCAAAGTCCATCATCATATCATATATTTTATTTGCTACTTCTTCAGATATTCCGTTTCTTAAACATCCAGGAACTTCAATATTTCCATTATCATCTACAATTCCATAAATAAAGTTTTTTCGCTCTTCTTCCATAACTTTATGTTTTTTCTTAGACATAGCTCTTCTAACAAGGTCACTTCTTCCCATGGAATATCCAGCTAACTTTCTAACAATTTCCATAACCTGTTCTTGATATACCATAACACCATAAGTAACATTTAATATATCTTCAAGTTCTGGAGTTAAATATTCAACTTTATTGGGATTGTTTTTTCTTTCTATATACCTTGGTATTTCAGCCATTGGACCTGGTCTATATAATGAAATACCGGCAATAATGTCTTCTAATGAATCAGGTTTAAGCTCCTTCATAAAGGAAACCATTCCAGCTGATTCCAACTGAAATACACCAGTTGTTTTACCTTCTCCAATCATTTTATAAACTTCTTTATCAGAAAAGTCTATTTTATCTAGGTCTATGGTAACATTTCTATTGTATTTAATCATTTTTAAGGCATCATTCATAACTGTTAATGTACGAAGTCCTAAAAAGTCCATTTTTAAAAGTCCAAGTTCCTCTAAAGTTGTCATTCCAAATTGAGTTACTATCATTTCTTCATTTTTTTGAAGTGGAACATATTCAACTAATGGCTTTGATGCAATAACAACACCAGCTGCATGAGTTGATGAGTGTCTTGGTAGCCCCTCTAAATCTTTACTGACATCTATAAGATTTTTAACTCTTTCCTCAGTGTCGTAAGCTGTCTTAAGTTCTGGATTTAAGTCTAGTGCCTTTTCTATAGTTATTCCAAGCATTGTTGGGATCATCTTTGCTATTCTATCCACTTCTGCATAGGAATAATCCATTGCCCTACCAACGTCTCTTATACAGGCTCTAGCTGCCATTGTTCCAAAGGTTATAATTTGAGATACATTATCCGCTCCATACTTTTCAACAACATAGTCAATAACTTCCTGTCTTCTTTCATAACAAAAATCTGAATCTATATCAGGCATACTTACTCTTTCAGGATTTAAGAATCTTTCAAAAAGTAAACTATACTTAATTGGATCTATTTTTGTTATTCCTAATGTAAAGGCAACTATTGAACCTGCAGCTGATCCTCTTCCTGGACCTGTTGGTATTCCATTTTCATAAGAAAATCTTATAAAATCCCAAACTATAAGGAAATAATCAACATAGCCCATTTGATTAATTACTCCAAGTTCATAGTCTAATCTATCTATTAAAACTTTAGCTTCTTCATTTTCTTCCCTCATGCTATATATCTTGTCATAATTATATTCTTCATTTTTTATATCATCAAAAACAGAATATCTCTCAATAAGTCCCTTATAACAAGTATCTCTTAAGTAAATATAAGGATCTTCTTCTCCTTCTGGAAGTGGAAACTTAGGTAATTTAGATACGTGAAATTCATAATCAAAGTTACATTCATCTGCAATTTTAACTGTATTTTCTAAAGCCTCCTTAACATAAGAAAACATTTCATACATTTCTTCAGGAGATTTTAAATAAAATTGATCTGAAGGATATCTTCTTCTATTTGGATCATCAACAGTTTTTCCTGTTTGAATGCACATTAATATATCATGTGATTTAGAATCTTTTTGTTCTATGTAATGAACATCATTTGTAGCAACTAATGGTATTCCTGTTTCCTTTGATAACTTTATATTTAATTCATTTACCTTTCTTTGTTCTTCCATTCCATGATTTTGGAGTTCTAAATAAAATCCATCTTTAAATATATCTTTATAAAGCAGAGCAACTTCTTTTGCTTTATCATAATCACCATTAAGTTGTGCTTTTTGTACTTCTCCACCAAGACAAGCACTTAAAGCAATTATACCTTCACTATGTTCCCTTAAATAATCATGATCAACTCTTGGTTTATAATAAAAACCATCTATAGATGCAGCTGATACTATTTTCATTAAATTTTCATAACCAGTTTGATTTTTAACTAATAAAACTAAATGATTTGTACTATTATCTTTATCTATATTCTTAATTTTCATAGATTTACTTGCTACATAAACTTCACATCCAAGTATAGGTTTAATTCCTTCTTCTTTTGCAGCTTTATAAAAATCTACACAACCATACATAACTCCATGGTCTGTAATAGCCATACTATCCATTCCAAGTTCTTTAGCCTTTTTTACAAGTTTTTTTATTTTACCAGAACCATCTAAAAGACTATATTCCGTATGAAGATGTAAGTGACAAAATCTTTTCTTTTCCAAAATAGTCACACTCCTCTCTATATAAGAGAAAGGCCATTAGTATGTACCTGACCTTATCTCTTCTGCAATCTTTTCAATTTTTCTTAATCTATGATTCACTCCAGATTTTCCAACTGGTGGCTCTAACATTTCCCCTAATTCTTTTAATGACTCTTCTGGGTATTCAAGTCTAAGTTCAGCTATTTCTTGAAGATTTTTTGGTAATCTTTGAAGACCAATATTTTCTTGAATAAGCTTAATACTTTCAACCTGTCTAACTGCAGCATTAACTGTTTTTGAAAGATTTGCAGTTTCACAATTTACAAGTCTATTTACATTATTTCTCATTTCTTTTTTTATTCTTATATTTTCTAATTCAAGAAGACATGTATGAGCACCTAATATATTTAATAAATCTACTATTTGCTCCCCTTCTTTAATATAAATAATGAAACTATTTTTTCTTTGAATAACTTTAGAATTAAGTCCACAACTATTTATAAGTTCGCATAAATCTCTAGCATATTCTTCACTATGAGTAACAAATTCTAAATGATAAGTTTTTTCTGGATTACTTATACTTCCACCACCTAAAAAGGCTCCTCTTATATAAGCTCTTTTTGTATCATCATTATCTACCATTTTAGGATCTATAGTGTAATCTAAACTCATAACCCCATCAATCTCTTTTAATATACCTGTTTCCTCTAGAAGTCCACGAACTCCCATTTCTTCATCTATAACAACCATATATATATTATTCTTTTTAAGAGAATTACTTTTCTTAACCATTAATTTAGAATGAATATTAAAATGTTCTTTTAATAAAGTAAATATAAGTCTTGCACTTGCAGGATTTTCAGTAGTTATTCTAAAGGCTAATCCCCCTCCAGAAAACGCAATAGTTCCACTTACTTTCATAATTGCTGAAATCTCTGCTAAAGTCTCCTCTTTGCTTATATCACTATATCTACAAATTTCTCCTTTAACTTTTGATGAAAACGACATTTATTGCTCTCCTTCTATATATACTAATTAAATATATATCTAACTATATACAATAGTTAATTATATCATAAAACCTTTAATTTTCTAACGATATTATTCCTTGAATTTAAGTAAATATATTCTTATTTTAAATAAAATTTTAATTTAATAGTATATAATTAAATTACATAAGAAATTATATATATTTAAAAAAATTTTAATAGATTTAGGAGGAGTTATTAATGGAAAATATAAATTTAAGTCTTCAAATATTACCTGTTGTTAAGGAAGAGGATATTTATCCAGTAGTGGATAAGGTAATAGAATACATACAATCTAAAGGTGTTAAGTATGAAGTTGGTCCTATGGAAACTACAATGGAAGGAGATATGGATACTCTTTTAAGTATAGTTAAAGAAGCTCAAAACATTTGTGTAAATGAAGGGGCTAAAAGAGTTATTTCTGTAGTTAAAATAGACTATAAACCAAATGGCGTTACAATGGATGAAAAAACTTATAAATATAGAAAAGATATATAAATTTAACCTTAACTTACAAATAATCACAAAACAAAAGATAACCTAAAAAATTTAATAATATTAGTTACTAAATTTTTAGGTTATCTTTAATTTAAATTTGTAATTATATTTTTAACTAGTGGTTATTTTAGATAGACATATCCGAATTTTTATTTATATCCTTATTTATTGTGACATGGCTTTATATTCCATATATCTTTGCAGTATTCTTTTATTGTTCTATCACTTGAGAATACTCCTGCATTACATACATTTTCAAAGGCTTTTTTAGCCCATTCTTTTTTATTTTTGTATGCCTTAAATACATCATCTTCTCTTTCTTTAAAACTTTCAAAATCTGCAAGTATGAAATATTGATCTCCTTCTTTAATTAAAGATTCATATAAATCCTTAAAATCTCCTGTAGCTCCATCATTAAAAGTTCCATCTATTAATGTATCTACTACTTTCTTTAAACTTTTGTTGTCTTCATAATAATCTTTTGAAGCATATTTATTTCTTAAATCTTCAATTTCTTCTACTTCTAATCCAAATATAAAGTTATTATCTTTTCCACTTTCTTTAACAATTTCAACATTAGCTCCATCATTAGTTCCAAAAGTAGGTGCTCCATTTAACATAAACTTCATATTACCTGTTCCTGATGCTTCTTTTCCAGCTGTTGATATTTGCTTTGATATATCTGCTGCTGGGAATAGTTTTTCTCCATAAGAAACTCTATAATTCTCTACAAAGACAACTTTTATTTTTCCCTTTATGCTTTCATCATTATTTATAAGATTTGCTACTTCATTTGTAAATTTAATAATAGCTTTTGCCCTTCTATAACTTGGGAATGCCTTTGCACCATATATAAATGTTACTTTAGGTATATCCATATTAGGATTTTCTTTTAATCTATAATAAAGATCTAAAATATAAAATGTATTTAGAAGTTGTCTCTTATACTCATGAAGTCTTTTTATTTGAATATCAAATAATGAGTCTGGGTCTAATTTTATTCCTTGAGTTTCTTCTATATACTTTGCTAGTTGTTCCTTTTTAATATGCTTAATTTCCATAAATCTTTCTAAAACTTTTTCATCATCAATAAAGTTCTCTAATTTTTTTAGTTCTTCAAGATTTTTAACCCAATCTTCACTTCCTAAAAGTTCAGTTATTAGTGAAGATAATTCTTTGTTGCATAATCTAAGCCATCTTCTTGGAGTTATTCCATTTGTTTTATTTTGGAACTTTTCAGGATATAATTCATACCAATTATGAAGTTCAGTATTTTTTAATATATCTGTATGAAGTTTTGCAACACCATTTACAGCAAAACCTACATGTATTGCTAAATTAGCCATTCTTACTTGACCATTATTTATTATTCTAAATTCTTCTATATCTTTTTCACTATAGCCCTTTTCTTTAAGCTCTTTAATAAACTCTTCATCTATAACTTGAATTATTTCTAATATTTTAGGGAATAGTTCCTTAATTAAATTAGCATCCCATTTTTCTAATGCTTCTGCAAGAATTGTATGATTTGTATATGCAAAAGTTTTATTAGCTACTTTTAAAGCTTCCTTAAAGGTAAAACCTTCATTATCCATTAAAAGTCTTATAAGCTCTGGTATTGCTAATACTGGATGAGTATCGTTTAGTTGAACAGCGTGAAGTTTTGCAAAGTTTTCATTAATTTCCCCAAAGGTTTCTTTATGTTTTCTAATTATATCTTGAAGGGAAGCACTTACTAAGAAATATTGCTGTTTTAATCTTAATAACTTTCCTTCCTTTTTTGAATCATTTGGATATAAAACCCTTGATATATCTTCTGCTCTATTTTTTAATTCTAATGCTTCATCATATTTTTGCTCATTAAAAAGTTCATAATCAAATTCTTCTAATGGCTCACATTTCCAAAGTCTTAATGTATTTATATTTTTGCTTTTATAGCCTATTATTGGAGTATCATATGGAATTGCCCTAACTATCATATCTTTAAAGTTAACTTTAACAGCCTCATCCTCTTTTCTTATGCTCCAAGGCTCTCCATACTTTAACCAACTATCAACAGTTTCCTTTTGGAAACCATCTTCAAAAGATTGATTAAATAATCCATTACTATATCTAATTCCATATCCCATTAAAGGCATTTCTAATGAAGCTGCTGAATCCATAAAGCATGCTGCAAGTCTTCCAAGTCCACCATTACCAAGACCTGCATCTTCTTCTACTTCTTCTATTTTATTTAAACTTAAACCTAATTCATCTAAAACTTCCTTTACTTCATTATAAATTCCAAGACTTATTAGATTGTTTCCTAATGCTCTTCCCATTAAATATTCAGCTGAAAAGTAATACGCATTTTTTTCTTTTGAATATAATCTACTTGTTTCATTCCAATCACAAACTATACTTTCTAGTAAAGTTAATGATAAAGCATTAAATATTTCAAAATCCTTAGCTTCCTTAATATCACTTTTCCCATACTTAACTTTTAAATATCTTTTTATTCCATCTTTTATTTCTAATTTATCCATTATTGTTCATCCTTCCATATAGCTTAGTTATATCTCTTATTTTTTCTGCTAATCTCTCTGTTAGATCCTCTTCTTTTACTCTCCACATCCAATTTCCACCTAATGTAGATGGGTAATTTATTCTGGCTTCATTACCTAGATTTAAGAAGTCCTGCATTAATGCAATGGCAGTATCTGCTACACTACTCCAAACCCCTCTTATAAAGCCCCAATTATATCCTTCTTCTTTTGTTAACTTTAAATATTTCTTTGCATATTCAACATCACTTTTACTTCCAGTTGTTTCAAACCAGCCTCTGCAAGTATCATTATCATGAGTGCCTGTATATGCTACACAATTTCTTGTATAATTATGAGGTAAATAATCACTTTCTTCCCTTGAATCAAAGGCAAATTGTAGTACCTTCATTCCTGGAAAACCTGTTTCATCTCTAAAATCTAATACTTCCTTTGTTAAGTATCCTAAATCCTCCGCTATAACTTTTACATCACCTAATTTTTCTTTTATAGCATCAAATAATTTTATACCTGGTCCCTTAACCCATTTACCATTTACAGCAGTATCTTCTCCATAAGGTATCTCCCAATAAGATTCAAAGCCTCTAAAGTGATCTATTCTTACAACATCATATAATTTAAGACTTTCCCTAACTCTATCTATCCACCACTCATAGCCTGTTTTCTCTAAATAGTCCCAATTATATATTGGATTTCCCCACAATTGTCCAGTGGCTGAAAAAGCATCTGGTGGACAACCCGCTACCTTTTTAGGTGTTTTATTCTCATCTAATAAAAATAACTCAGGATTAGCCCAAACATCTGAACTATCTTCTGCTACATATATTGGCATATCTCCTATAAACTCAATCCCTAAATCCTTTACATATTTCTTTAAATTGTTCCACTCTTTAAAGAAATGGTATTGTAAGAATATCCAATAATCTACTTCTTTAACTAACTTCTTTTTATATTTTTCTAATGTATTCTTTTCTCTTGTTTTTATATCTTCATCCCATTTTTGCCAGCTTACCAAATTGAATTCTTCTTTAATTGCCATAAATAATGCATAATCTTCTAGCCATAATTTATTTTCTTCCCTAAACTTTTCAATTTCTTCTTTATCTTTTCCTATAGAATTTTCATAAGCTATTCTTAGCACTCTCATCTTTTCTTTAAATAAAATTCCATAATCTATTGACTCTCTATTATTTCCAAAATCAATATTTTCATAATCAGACTTTTTAAGAAGACCTTCCTTATTTAATAAATCAAAATCTATAAAATATGGATTCCCTGCAAAAGCTGAAAATGATTGATAAGGTGAATCTCCATAACTAGTTGGTCCAAGGGGTAATATCTGCCAATATTTTTGTCCTGCTTTACTTAAAAAATCTGCAAATTTATATGCACTCTCTCCAAAGGTTCCTATTCCATATTCTCCTGGTAGAGAAGCAATATGCATTATTATTCCACTTGCTCTATTCATATGTCTTCCCCCTAATTAATTTATATAATTATTTCTTTTTCTTTTAAATTTCCATATACATCAAATATTTTTATATTTAATTTCTTTACTTTTTCTAATCCTGTTCTATTTAATGATATTTTATAATCATCATTATCCTTTTCTATTACTATATTAATATTTTCACTTTTACCACATTTATAATCATTTGTTTTTCCATCATCATTGTAATAACTATAACTTGCTTTACTCTCAACAAATGCCACTAAATTTAATTCACTATCATCAATATCTAAAACTCTTTTAGCTTCTTTCTTTGCCATTACTACTATCTTATTTTTTCTTATAAATATTGGTACTTCATTAAGGTCTACATCTATATAATTGTTGCCTTTCTTAATAACTTCCATTAAACCTTCATTGTACTTTTTACATTTCCATAAAAGCATATCTTCTGGTAAATACACATATCTGCCTTTAGAATTTTGCTCATATATAGGAGCAATCATTATGCTATCACCTAAAAGTAACTGATCCTCAACTCTCTTTGAGAATTCATCATTATAATCAAAGGTTAATGGTTTAAAATATAATTCATCATTAAGTACAGCCTTCATATATTCACTATAAAGATATGGTATTAAAACATATCTAAGTTCTATAATATTTTTTAATATATCCTCTGCTTCTTTTCCAAAAGCATATGGTTCTTGACATCTTGTTCCAGTTGCAGAATGATTTCTAAAAAGTGGTGTAAATAAACTAAATTGTGACCACCTTATAATAAGTTCCTTTGTTGCATTAGAACCAAATCCTCCTGTGTCTGAACCTGTATAAATAAATCCACACATATTTATATTTGGCATCATTTGCATTGCAAGTTTTATATGTTCCCACCAAGATGCATTATCACCAGTCCATATGCCACCATATCTATGCATGCCTATAGTGGAAGCTCTTGAAAAAAGTAAAAATCTTTTATTACTATCTATTTCATTAAGCCCTTCACTAGCTGCTCTTGTCATATTGAAACCGTATAAATTGTGTATTTTATCATGTCTTACTAGTTTACCATTTACATTGTGATAAAAGCTTTTGTAATCTTCCATACTATTTTGCAAATTATCAAATACAGATCTTAAATCGAAATAATCATGTATTCCTAAGTTTTTATCTTTGCTTTCTGTAACTTTTTCAAAGGCTTTTTTTAGTCCATTTTCTGAATAAAAAATAGCTGGTTCATTCATATCATTCCAAAAACCTTCTATACCTTTATCAGTTAAAAATTTATATTTACTTCCAAACCATAACCTAGCATCCTTATTTAAAAAGTCTGGAAAATGTACCTTTCCTGGCCATACAGCTCCAACAAAAGGTTTGTTGTCCTTATCTACACAATAATAATTATTTTTTATTCCCTCTTCGTAAACATCATAGCCCTTTTCTATTTTGCAGCCTGCATCAATTATTGGAACTAATCTAATTCCTTCTTTTTTGACCTTACTTGCAAAACTATCAAAATCTTTAAATAATTCCTCATTTACAGTAAAATTTTTAAATTCATCCATATAGTCAATATCTAAATATAAACAATCTATTGGAATTTCAGCTTTTTTGAATTTTTCTAAAAGTTCTTCATAATCTTCCTTGTCTCTATACCCCCATCTACTTTGTCCATATCCTAATGCCCACTTAGGTGCAACATAACTTTTCCCTATAAGTTTTCTAAAGTTTTTAACTATACTATTTAAGTTTTTACCTTCTATAATATATAAATTAAAATTATTGTCTTCTAAATTTATATTTAATAAATTGCTATCAGTATACCCTATGTCAAAGGTAACCTTCCCAGGATAATCTATAAAAACTCCAAAGGTTTCCTTTCCATAAATTAAAATAAAATTATGTGCTCCATAAAGACTTCTTTTGTCCGGAGTATGGGAAAATATATCACTACAAAAACTTTCATAAATATTTCCTCTCTTATTTATTCCCCTTACATTTTCTCCAAGTCCATATACAATATCATTTTCTTCTAATTTATAAACAAATGAATTTTCTCCATCATTAATATCAAAATACTTTAAATCTTTATTTAAAATCTCTTTTTCTCCTTTTAGTACCGTAGATTCGGTATTAAAAGGATTTCCAAAAACATATTTAGTTATATAGTTATTAACATTAAAAATTTTCATAATAATCTCCTACTTTTATCTATCTAATTATATGTTCTTAATGTCTTTACATGATTTTCTCTCTATTATTTTAGTTTCAAAAATAATATGCTTGTTCTGTTTCTTTTTAAGTAATAAATCAAAAATTAAATCAACACTGCTAATAGCCATTTTTTTATTAGGTTGCTTTACTGTTGTTATTTCTGGATTGTAATATTTAGTTATATCCATTCCGTCAAACCCTGCAACAGAAATGTCATCTCCAACCTTAAGTCCTGAATCTATTATTGCCTTTGCAGCACCAACAGCCATTATGTCTGAAATAGCAAATATGGCTGTTATATCTTTTCTTTCATTAATAATTTTTTTAGCTACGTTGTATGCACCTTCATATTCATAATTTCCAATAAATATATTTTCCTCTAAATACTTTAGATTATTTTCAAAAATAGCCTTTTTATATCCTTCTAATCTAAGCCAGCTTATGCCAACATCATTTTTATCACCAAGAATAATTGCTATATTTTTATGACCCTTTTTTATTAAATAATTTGTTAACTCCTTAGCTGCAAATACATTATCTATTCCTATTGACGAAAATTTATGTTTATTTTCTTCACTTTTATATATTGTATTTACTGATGTTAAAACAACTGGAATATCTAGCGGACTAATACTCTCATCATTTACATTTAAAAAGTTTCCCCCAAGACATATAACCCCTTGAAGTCTCTTTTCTTTTGCAAATGCTATTAAACCATCAATATCTTCCTCAGTTTTATAATCATTTTGTTGCAATATCATAGTATAGCCTTTTTCTGTAATTTTACTTCCTATAACATTTATCATTTCAGCAAAAAATGGATTAAATACCCCTTTTACTAAAACTCCAATATTTTTAGTATTATTTTTCTTAAGTATTCTTGCACTATTATTTGGAATATAATTACTTTCTTTTATTATCTTCTTAACCTTTTCTCTTGTTTCATCCTTTACATCTGGATGATCATTTATAACTCTGGATACTGTACTAACACCTACACCTGCCATTTTGGCAATATCTTTTATATTCATTTTGTTACCTCCTCTTAATAACTATTATCGCTTTTTAAGTATTTTTGGTAACGATACCAATTAAAATTATAAACTTTAATAGGTGTTATTAAAAGTAATACCTTTATTATTTTAAAGATATAATCTTAAAACTCATCTTTTCTAATTCTATACTTTTATTTATTAATAATTTTTCTCCTGAATAAATATCACTAAATTCTCCATTAATATTTAAATCAAAATTTTGTTTCTCATTCTCATTATTTATTAAAACTAATATTTCATTATTACCTAGTACTCTTTTATAAGCTAAAGCTCTATCTTTTGCATATAATTCTTCATATTTTCCATTAACTAAAGCTTTATTGTTTTTTCTTATTTCTATAAGCTTTTTATAATGTTTTAATAAATTTTTATTTTGTTTTTCATTATCCCAAATCATACATTTTCTACAATGAGGATCCTCTCCTCCATTTATTCCAACTTCATCTCCATAGTAAATATATGGGATTCCTTCAATTGTAAATTGGAATACTGTTGCAAGAATTAATTTTTTAATATCATCATTACATTCTGTTAAAAACCTTGCTGTATCATGGGAATCAAGTAAGTTTAACATTTGAGAATATATTTCTCTTATTAATCCTTCTTTTCTTAGAAGCACCCTATCTATTAAATCTTTTGAATCTATTTTTCTATAAGCAAAGAAATCTAAGCAGGCTTCTCTAAATGGATAATTCATAGTTGAATCAAATTCATCACCCTTTAAAAATAGTTTACCTTCATGCATAACTTCACCAATTATAAATGCATCTTCCTTAACATTTTTTACAACTATTCTAAACTCTTTCCAAAATGTATGTAAAACTTCATCTGCAACATCAAGTCTCCATCCATCTATATCAAATTCTTTTATCCAATATGCTGCAACATCTAAGAAGTAATTTTTTGTTTCTTCATTGCTCATATTAAGTTTTGGCATATATCTTAATTTATTGGCAAAGGTTCTATAATTTATAGTATCCTCATTAACCTCATCTTCCTCCAAGAAATACCAATCTTTATATTTTGATTTTTTGCCATTCTTCTTTAAATCTTCAAAGGCAAAGAAATCATTTCCTGTATGATTAAAAACAGCATCTAATACAACTCTTATTCCATTGTTATGACACTTTGTAACTAACTCCTTGAATTCTTCCTTTGTTCCAAAATGCTCATCAATTTCAAAATAATCCTTTGTATTATATTTATGATTTGTTGTGGATTTAAATATAGGTGTTAAATAAATAATATTTATTCCTAAATTACTTAAATAATCTATATTATTTATAATCCCTCTTAAATCTCCTCCAAAAAAACTTTTAGAATTAACTTCTTCTCCCCACTTTTGAATATTTTCTGGATCATTTTTGTTATCTCCATTACAAAACCTATCTGGGAAAATCTGATAAACTATAGATTCTTTTGCCCACGGAACATTTTTATATAGTTCATTAACATGAACATAAGGATATTGAAATTGTCCTAATGTTTCTGGTTCATTTTCCAAAACTCCTCTTTCATTTAAATAAACCTTTTCTCCTTTATTTCCTTCTATTTCAAAGAAATATCTAAGCCTTCCTTCTGATACCTTTACTTTTTTTTCATAAAAATCAAATAATGTTGTAGAAGAAGCTTTCTCCATAGTTACACTTATAAAATCTCCTCTCCAGTTATATCTGTCTTTATAGTGTAAAACTACTTTTTTAACCTCATTGCTAGCAACTCTTATTTTTATAAATAAAGTATCCTTATCTACTCCATAAGCATAAGGTACTTCGGAAATATGAAATATTGCATGTAAATTCATAATAAACCTCCATAAATTTTTGAATTAACCTTTAACAGAACCTGCAACTAATCCCTTTGCCATATATTTTTGACCTAATGTTGCTAAAACAACAATTGGAACTGATGCCATTATTGCAGCTGCTGAATATTGTGTCCAGTTTGCTGAAAATTGGTTTGTTATAAATTGTTGTAATCCTATTGGTATAGTTTGACTCATAGGATCTTTCATAAGGGCTGCTGAGAAAACAAATTCACTATAAGCTCCTATAAAAGTAAATAAGAATATTACTAATACCATATTTCTTGTAAGTGGTAATATAACTTTTCTAAATGTTTCAAATGTACTAGCTCCATCAACCTTTGCAGCTTCTACAAGCTCCTTTGGAATTCCATCTATAAATCCTTTCATAAGCCAAATATTATAAGCACTAGCACCACATTGTATAACAACCAATGTTAAAATATGATCCATAGCATTTATTCTATAAGCAATTGCAAGTATTGCAGGTAGTGTCATTGCAGCTGGGAACATTTGAAGTAATAATAAAAACATTAGCCCTTTTTTTCTTCCTGTAAATCTTAGTTTTGAAAAAGCAAAGGCTGTTGGTATTGTAAATATTAATTGTATTATTGATATTAATGTACATACAATTAATGAATTTTTAAGCCATACTAAAAAATCTGTTTGAGTTAAAACCTTTTTATAATTATCTAAAGAAAATGCCTCTGGTAATAATGTAGTTTGAGTAAATGCTTCTCCCTTAGCCATTGATGCTCCAACTATTGATATAAGAGGGAACAATACTATGAAAATCATTAATAATAAAAATATTCTAGAAATCCATAGACCTCTAACTTCTGCTGGTCTTAATTTTTTCTTATATTTTAAATTTTCCTTTTCCATACTATTCCACCTCCTCAAATTGTCCTGACATCTTCATTTGATAATATGACATTGTTGCTAAAACTAAAAATAATATAATACTTATTGTAGATGCTATATCAAATCTACCGAATTGTGTTGATAATTTGTAGTTTACTGATGCTAAAATATCTGTATATCCAGCAAATTGTGTTGCAATTCTTGGTGGTCCCCCTTCTGTAATTAAGAAAGCTGAACCGAAGTTATTAAAATTAAATGCAAAGGATGAAATTAAAAGTGGATATGCAGTTTGAGCTAAACTTGGTAAAGTTATCTTTCTAAATTGAAGAAACTTGCTAGCTCCATCAACATCTGCAGCTTCATAATAACTATCTGGTATTGCTCCAAGGGCTCCTAAACACACATTCATCATATATGGGAATCCAAGCCATACATTTACCATTATTATTGATATTCTCGCCATAATAGGATCTGTTAACCACTCTATTGGCTTACTTATAAAATGAAGATGTATCAATAAGTTATTTATTGCTCCATAACTACCATTTAAAAGTCCTTGCCATGATAAAACTGCAACAGTTGCAGGTAATGCCCATGGAATTATTAATATTGCCCTATATATTCCTCTTTCTTTCATATTAGGATTATTAACTGCCATAGCAACTACAAGTCCTAATAAAAATGTAAGTCCTGTTGATAAAAGTGCAAAAATTATATTCCATGCAAGTACTGGGAAAAATACTTCCTTAAATGGTCCTGTAAATACTTCTATAAAATTTTTAAATCCTACAAAATGAGGACTCCCATTAGTAAATATTGTATAGTCAGTAAATGCTATATAGACTGTATATATTATTGGGAAAATAGTAAATATTAAAATTGATATAAGTGCCGGTAATAAATATGGCATAGCTTTTATTGTTTCTTTAAAGCCCTTATTTTTCTTTTTGTTCTTTGACACTACAAATCTCCCCTTTTTGATTTTTATAAAATAAGGGGATTTAAATCCCCTTATTTACTAAGCAATTATTTTTGTTGTGCTATTCCTTGTTTAATTTGTTCTACTATTTTTTTACCACATTCTTGTGGAGTAAGTTTTCCAGCTGTTAATAACTTCAAGTCATTTTCAGCAGGTTCCCACATTGCTTGAACTTCTGGAATATTTGGCATTGGTGTAGCTAATTTTAATTGTTCTGCAAAAGCTGCCATTTCTTTATTATCTTTAAAATTCTTACTCTCTAGATCTTTTTTAAGTACTGGAATTCTATGTCCTTTATTTAATACTGTTTCTGCACTATTGTCTGATAAGTATTTAGCTAATTTCCAAGCTAAATCTTTATCTTTAGTGTTTGTGCTTACAAATGCTGTTTGAACCCCCATAAATGTTGGAATCTTCTTTCCATTTAAAGTTGGCATTGGTACAACACCAAAATTTACTTTTCCATCTTTAAATGCTTGTACATCCCAAGGTCCTGAAACATATAAACCTATTTTTTTATTTAAGAAATCTCCCTTTGCCATATCACCTTTAATATCTGCTGGCATTAATTTATCCTTAATAACTAAATCTTGAAGGAATGTATAACCTTTTACAGCTCCTTTAGTATCTAGTCCAATATCTTTTGGATCTAATGTCCCATTATTATTTTTAAATACATAAGCTCCATTTGCTGCTATAAATCCATAAGCATTATAAAAATTATTTATATCAAATTTAAATCCAACATTTTTACCTTGTTTTATTACATCTTCCATTGTTTTAGGAACATTTTTAACTTTATCTTTATTATAGAAAAGAGCAACTGTTTCTTGAGCTATTGGAAGAGCATATTGCTTTCCACTTATAGTTACTGCATCTATAATTTGTTTTGAGCCATAATCTTTTGCTTTTATTGTATCCTTAGGTACTTCATCTAAAAGTCCTGCCTTTTGATATATTCCTAATTGATCATGAGGTGCTCCAAACATTATATCTGGCCCTTTACCTGCTTTTATAGCTTGAACATCTTCTTGAGTTTTTGCTTTGTCTTCAACAATAGTAACTTTTACTCCATTGTCTTTTCCCCATTTTTCAGCTATTGGTTTCATTGCATTAATTTCTTGTGTTGTTAAGTGTGACCAAACCTTTAATTCCTTTGAGTTACTGCTTGCTGTACTTCCTGAACTTCAACAACCTACTAATGATCCTGTTAAAACCATAGCAGCAATAATAGCAGCTAAAGTTTTCTTTCTTTTTAACATTTAAAATCCCCCTTACACAAATTTTTATTCTCTTTGGTACCGATTCCAAAATTTCAAAAAAATTTTTACTTTATATAAAAATATTATAAATATATTTAACTGTTTTTGGTATCGTTTCCAATTTTATTTTATATTACTCAGTAAACATTTTCAACCTATTCACTTAAAATTCCGACTTTTTGTAAATTCGTACAAAAAAAATATGAACTTTATGTTACATTTTTATTTGCTTCTATTATATTCATTATAAATACAAAATAATATTTTAAATATAACCGAATCATTAAATTTTCTTAAATCAAAAGATGTTATTTTTTCTATCTTTTCAATTCTATATATAAGAGTATTTCTATGAATATATAGCATCTTAGAAGCTTTACTTAAATTAATATCTGACTTATATAATATATCTATAGTTCTAATTAATTCATCATCTAATTTTGAAAAATCTAATTTAATATCATCTAACATCCTATCTTTAAAATCCTTCTCCACTTTATCTATAATGCTTTCAAATATTAAATCTTTTTCTCCCAAAATATATTTTTCTAAATTATATTTTATTGATAAATTTATTTTATATTTGTTAATTTTAAAAGCATCTCTTACCTCTTGAAAATCATTAATTTTTTTATATGAAATATAACACTTTAAATACATATTAGATTCTATAGATTCCCTTAAACTCTCCATATGTTCTTCTATTTCTTTAAAGTTTCCTATTAGAATAATATTATCTTTAAAAATTAAATTTATTATTTTTCTATCTAAATATAATTCTTTAATTAAATTATTAGATTCAACTAATCTATCTTTTTCAACATATACATTTATTACATAAAATTTTTCTTTTAAAAATGATATTTCTTTTTTTAAAATATTATTGTTAATATTCTCACCATTTAAGAGCCTTATAATTAAGTTTCTATCAATATCAAAAGTCTTTTTTATTCTATCCTCAATTAAATATCTTAATAAATTTATACAATTTTTGTCTTTTTTTAAAATTATAATACTAACTTTTCTATTTTCAATTTCTAATACATTTGCTATTATCTCATCATTTATTAAAGATTCATTGTCAATACTTTTAAAGACTTCTTTTCCATCTATTTTTATAATAAAAGACATATTCGTACTTAAATATATATCTTCTAAAAAATCATGAAAACTATTCATATAAAGCCCTCCTTATAGTTACTATTCTATTTCAATTCTTAAGTTAGTTTCTCTATCAAATACATGGAGTTTATTCCCATTTAAATAGAATTTAGCCTTATCTCCTGTTTTTAAATTACTTGTTCCATTTAATCTAACTGTTACATCTTGATTATTAAATTTAGTATAAACATAACTTTCTGCTCCCATAAGTTCAGTAACCTCAACAGAAACATCAATAACACTATCTAAATGATTTTTCATTAATTCTTCATCATCTTTTATTTCTTCAGGTCTTATACCAAATATAACACTTTCACCTAATTTTCCAAGTTCTTTTAATTTTTCTCCCTTTTCTTTTGGAAATTTAACTCTTCCACCTTTTTTAAAGTAAGCATAAAACTCCTCTTCCTCTTTTTCAACTTTTCCTTCTAAAAAATTCATTTGAGGACTTCCTATAAATCCTGCAACAAACATATTTGCTGGATGACTGTATATTTTGTGTGGAGTATCTACTTGCTGTATTATTCCATCTTTCATAACAACTATTCTAGTTCCCATAGTCATAGCTTCTACCTGATCATGAGTTACATATATAAATGTTGTTTGTAATCTTTGATATAATTTAGAAATTTCTGTTCTCATTTGAACTCTAAGTTTTGCATCTAAGTTTGATAAAGGTTCATCCATTAAGAATACCTTTGGTTCTCTAACTATTGCTCTTCCAAGGGCAACTCTTTGTCTTTGTCCTCCAGATAATGCCTTTGGCTTTCTATCTAATAAATGTTCTATATCTAATGTTTTAGCTGCCTCTTTAACTTTCTTATCTATCTCTTCCTTTGGAAGTTTTCTTAACTTAAGTCCAAAAGCCATATTATCATACACAGTCATATGTGGATATAAAGCATAACTTTGGAATACCATCGCTATATCTCTTTCCTTTGGCTCTACATCATTAACTAACTTATCCCCTATATATAAACTTCCTTTTGAAATTTCTTCTAATCCTGCTATCATTCTTAAAGTAGTTGATTTACCACAGCCAGATGGTCCAACAAAAACTATAAATTCCTTATCTTCAATTTTTAAATTAAAATCTTTAACTGCTACTACATCTCCTGGATAAATTTTATAAACATGATCAAGTACTACACTTGCCATATAAATCCCTCCTCTTATTTTCAAAGTTATGCCTTAATATTACATCAGTTAAACATTTTCATCTATATGTAAAAATAACAAATTTATATTCAAATATTTATACAAAATTCTAATTCACACTAAATTTCTATAAGTTTTTTAATTATTATTAACAAATTATGAATACATAATATAAATTAAAATTTATAAAATAACCCTAAAAATATTCTTTAATAAGATTATAACTTCCAATTCTTAAATAAAGATTAATATATAACAAAAAATTATCAAAAAAATAATAAGGCTAGCAAAATAAATTGCTAACCTTATTATTTTAAGATTCTACATTATTAGAATTCTCTCTCTTTATTTTCTTTTCTATTTTATCTCTCTCCTTAATTCTTTGAGAAAGATACATATATTCAATAATCTTCTTTCTATCATAAAGAAGTTTCTTTTCCATAATTGTTTCAACTAGTACTTGAGCTAAATAATCAGAATCATGTTTTATAGTTCCATTTTTAATTCTTACTAAATTTCGCTCTACTATATCTACATCAATATCTTTTATTTTGCTTCTATCAATCTTAACAACTTCAGAACCTTTTTCCTTATATTTTTCCTTCATATCAGCACTAATACTTCCAACATTTGCAATAACACAGTTAACTATGTCTTTACCACCATATTTTCTTAGTATATTAAGGTGGTCACAAACATTAAATCCATCAGTTTCTCCAGGTTGAGTCATTACATTTGAAATATATATTTTTAAAGCATCACTTTTTCTTATTTCAGTTGTAATTCCCTTTACTAAAAGATTTGGAAGAACACTTGTATAAAGACTTCCAGGTCCCATTACTATTGCATCTGCATCTTTTATGGCATTTAATGCTTCTGATAAAGGTTTTGCATCAATTGGATCAATAGTGAGCTTTTTTATTCTTGATTTTTGTTTTATAGCTTCAACAGGAATATAGGATTCACCTTCTATAAGATTTCCATTTTCTAAATAAGCCATTAATTTCATATCATCTAAAGTAACTGGTAATACTTTACCTGTTACTGCAAGAACTGAACTCATCTTTCTAACTGCATCAACAAAGTTTTCTGAAACTCCATCCATAGCTGCTAAAAATAAATTACCAAAACTTTGACCTTTAAGTCTTCCATCTTTAAATCTATATTCAAGTAAATCTTCCATTAATGGTTCTGTATCTGATAAAGCTAAAAGACAGTTCCTTATATCTCCTGGTGGAAGCATTCCAAGATCTTCTCTTAAATCTCCAGAACCTCCACCATCATCTCCAACTGTAACAATTGCAGTTATATTTGAAGTATAATACTTAAGTCCTCTAAGCATAGTTGAAAGTCCTGTACCGCCTCCTATAACTACAATCTTAGGTCCTTTAACTAAAAGTCTTTTTTCTGTTATAAGGGTTTCTATTTTCTTACTATCTAGGGACATTTTTATATATCCTTTGTTCATAAGAGCAATTACTGATTTCATTCCTTCTGTAATTGATATATATATTACAAATACTCCAGTTATATTAAGACATATATAAAATAATTTATAATACATATCATATACTCTATGAGTAACAAGTTCAGTAAATCCAAAAGCAATTAATAAAACTCCAAAAAGTCCAAATGCTATCCATCTCTTAACTTTTATTCCAGGCTTAAACCATTCTGAAAGCCTCATAGCTTCTTTTCTCCCTTATTTAAATCTTCAACTATATCTCTATGTTCTATTCCTGCTTTATACCCTTCTTCAACTAGAAGCTCATGAACTCTATTAGCTATTGCAACTGATCTATGTCTTCCTCCAGTACATCCTATTGAAATTATAAGTTGTCTCTTGCCTTCTTTAATATAATTTGGTATTAAGAATTTAATCATATCCATAAATCTATCTACAAATCCTGTAGTTTCTTTTTGATCTAACACATATTTTTTAACAGGTTCATCTGCTCCTGAAAATTTCTTTAATTCAGGAATGTAAAAAGGATTTGGAATAAACCTTACATCAAAAACTAAGTCTGAATCAACTGGTATACCATATTTAAATCCAAAACTTAATATTGTTACTGATAATTCCTTATCTGGCTCCTCACTAGATCCATAATAGCTGTTCATTTTTTCTCTTAAATCTCTAATTGCATATTTTGATGTATCTATTATTACATCTGCTCTATCTTTAACTTCTCTTAATTTATTTCTTTCTTCAGTTATTCCTGTAAGAACACGAGATTTTGGTGAAAGTGGATGACTTCTTCTTGCTTCTTTAAATCTTTTAACAAGAACTTCATCTGATGCTTCTAAAAATAATATTTCATATTTAAAATCATTATTCTTTAAATATAATAAACTTTCAAATAAATCATCAAAGAATATCCCACCTCTTATGTCTGTAACAATTGCTACTTTTTCAATACTTCCATTATTACAGGCTTCAGCAAATTTAGGTATTAATTGTGGTGGTAAATTGTCTACGCAAAAATAACCTAAATCCTCTAAACTCCTAGTTGCTTCTGTCTTTCCTGCTCCTGATAATCCTGTAACTATTACAAATCTCATAACTTATTCCTCCTTTTTTAACTTTATTTATAGGAGAGTATCTACCACATTATCTTATTAAATAAAATGCTATCACTCTAGATAATATATTATATCATATATATAATGTTTACTATTAAATTTAAAAGGCGCTATGAAACACATACCGCCTAATTATTAATAAATATCTTCAACTATATTATATCATTTTTGTTTTGCTATATAAATTAAATTTATATAGTATCTTCACCTATTATTCTAACTTCTGGATGAAGCTCAACACCAAATTGCTTCTTAACTTCACATTGAATATGACTTATAAGATCTAATACATCCTTTGCTGTAGCTCCACCTTTATTAATAACAAATCCTGAATGTTTTTCTGAAACGGCAGCTCCTCCTATTGAGTAACCTTTAAGGCCTGCATCTTGAATTAACTTTCCAGCAAAATGACCTTCTGGTCTTTTAAATGTACTTCCAGCTGATGGATATTCAAGAGGTTGTTTTGATTCTCTTTTTTCTGTTAAATCATCAACTCTTGCTTTTATTTTTTCATATTCACCATAATTTAAAGCAAAGGTAGCTTCTAAAACTATTGCCTTCTCTTTCATAACCCTTGATGTTCTATATCCTAATTCTAATTCATCTTTAGTATAAGTTTTAACTTCTCCATCCTCTGTTAAAACCTCTGCACATTCAATTACATCTGCAATTTCTCCATTATATGCTCCTGCATTCATAAACACAGCACCACCAATAGATCCAGGTATTCCACAAGCAAATTCTAATCCTGTTAATTTATTTTCTAATGCTGCTTTTGAAGCGTCTTTTAATAATGCACCTGTTTCAGCAATAACTTTATTATTATCCACTCTAATATCATTAAGTTCAGTAAGCTTTATAACAACACCTCTTATACCACCATCTTTAACAAGTAAATTTGAACCATTTCCAATAACAAAATAATTTATTTTATTTTTATTACAGATTTTTATTGTTTCTATTACTTGCTCTTTAGTTTTTGGTATAAGTAATATATCAACAGGTCCACCTACCTTGAAATATATATGTTCGCTCATATTTGCGTTAAGTTCTATTTGATTTTCTGAATATATGTTTTTGAATAATTCTTCGTATTTATTCATTCATAAAAACTCCTTGAAATATATTTTTTACAATTATTTAGTATATTCTAAATTGGAAATTAAAACAAGTCCTATAAGTTTACATTTGTGTTACTTTTATTTATCTCATGCCCTCTAAAGTATTCAATTATACTTTGTGCAACTTTTTTATCAATACTTGGAACTTCCAACAGCTCTTCTAAACTTGCTTTTTTTACCTGTTCTACACTTCCAAATTTCATAAGTAAATCTTTCCTTCTTTTATTTCCAATATAAGGTATATCATCTAAAATTGAATGAAGTGTCCTTTTATCTCTTAAGGATCTATGATAAGTAATGGCAAATCTATGAACTTCATCTTGAATTCTTCTTATAAGCTGCATAAGATTTGAACTTCTATTTATTATAAGCTCCTCATTATTGTATATTATTCCTCTAGTTTGATGTTTATCATCTTTTACAAGACCACATACAGGAATTTCTATATTAAGTTTCTTTAATACCTCTAAAGCAATATTAATTTGTCCCTTTCCACCATCCATCATAATTAAGTCTGGAAAGTTTGAAAATTTTCCTTTTGAAAATACAAGTTCTCTATTTTGTATTTCTTTTATTTCTTTTAATCCATGAGAAAATCTTCTCTCTAAAATTTCTCTCATACTATCATAATCATTGGCACCTTTTACAGTTTTTATTCTAAATCTTCTATAATCACTATTCTTTGCTTTTCCATCTTCAAATACAATCATACTCCCAACAGAGTCTACCCCTTGAATATTAGAAATATCATATGCTTCTATTCTATTTGGAATATCATCTAAACTTAAAAGCTTTGAAAGTTCCATTAAAGAAATTTTATTAATTTCCTTTTCTTTTAATATTTTATCCTTAAACTGTTCTAATGTTACTTTTGCATTTTCTTTAACCATATCTAACATACTTTTTTTACTTCCCTTTTGAGGGATTTTAATCCACACTTTAGAACCTCTTTTTATAGTCAATAGTTCCTCTAATATATCTTTGTCTTCTATTTCTGGAACATATATATTTTTACCAATTTTAGCTACTCCGCTATAAAAATTAACAATAAATTTGGATAGTATCTCCGAAATTTTATCTCCTGCTGTATTTTCAATCATAAAATGCTCTCTACCAGTTACTTTTCCTTCTCTTAAGAAAAATACTTGAACACAACTATCTTTTTCATCACTATATATATTTATAAAATCTTCATCTTCATCTGTTACTTTAAACATTTTTTGTTTTTGTATTAAAGTATCTATTGCTAAAATTTTATCTCTATAAGAAGCTGCCTTTTCAAATTCAAGATTACTAGCTGCCTTCTCCATATCTTTCTTTAATTTATTAGTAACTTCTTTATCTTTACCATTTAAAATATCAATAACAGAATTTATCATAATTCCATAATCTTTTCTTGAAACATATCCTCCACAAGGTCCATTACATTTATTTATATGAAAATTTAAACATGGTCTTGTAGGTTCTCCTCCCTCTATGATATTTCTTTTGCAAGTTCTAATAGGAAATACTTTTCTTATTAAATTAATAGTCTCATATACAGCTCCTCCATTTGTATATGGTCCAAAATATTTATTTCCATCCTTTGCAAAATTTCTTGTTACAAATACCCTTGGAAACTCTTCATTAGTTGTTATTTTTATAAATGGATAAAACTTATCATCTTTTAATGCAATATTATATTTAGGGGTATACTTTTTTATAAGATTACATTCTAAAATTAATGCTTCCATTTCTGAATCTGTAACTATATATTCAAACTCAGCTATATTCTTAACCATAGCCTTAACTTTTTCTGAATGATTTTTAGAATTTCTAAAATATTGTCTAACTCTATTTTTTAATATCTTAGCCTTACCAACATATATTATTTCGCCTAAAGAATTTTTCATTAAATATACTCCAGGTTTATCAGGTAATATTTTTAATTGATACTCAAAGTCAAAAATTTCAATCCCCTCCTTGCATCCATTATCATAAAAAGGGTACCCTATTAAGATACCCTTTCATATTAAATATCACATTAATTTTGTAATTCTGCATTTATAACTTTACCTGCAACAGTGGCTGCTCTACCAGCACCATATCCACCTTCTTCAACAATTACTGCTACAGCAATCTTTGGATTACTTGCAGGTGCAAAACTAACAAACCATGAATGTGGTTTACCAAGTTGCCCATTTGATAATCTATGGTCTGCAGTACCTGTTTTACCAGCAGCATCTGTTCCTTTTAAGTAACCCCATGAACCATTTTTAATATTTTTATCAACTAGGCCTTTCATATATGATTTAATTAAAGCTGCATCATCTGATGACATTACTTTACTAAATTCTTTAGACTTAATACTTTCTACAGTATTTCCATCTTTATCAACAACCTTATTAACAAGACTTGGCTCCATTATAACACCATCATTAGCTACTGCTGATGCAACTAATGCCATTTGCATTGGAGTTGCAAGTATACTACCTTGACCAATACCTGATTGTGCCATCTCACCTACTTGCCAATCTTTAAGTTTTGGAAATTTACTTGGTTCTATACTAAATCCATTTGCAGAAATATCTTTATTAAATCCAAACTTTTCCGCTGTATCTCTTAGCTTAGTGTTACCAAGTTCCATTCCTAAAGTTCCATAAACAACATTACTTGATAGTATAAATGCTTTTTCTAATTGAATTTTTCCATTAACTTCTCCACTATCATTGTTTAAAGTTCTTCCATCTTTAAATTTAATTTTTCCTTCATCATCAAAAGTTCTATTTTGTACTCCTGGCATATTTTCAAGAGCACTTGTTGTTGTAACTATTTTAAATGTTGAACCTGGTGGATACATTCCATGAGTCGCTCTATTTATAAATGGACTATGTTCATAATCACCAGCATTAGCCTTTTTCATTTCACTTTCTAAATTATTTGGGTTAAAGCTTGGTTTTGAAACCATTGCTAAAATCTTACCTGTTTTAGGGTCTAATGCAACTACCGCACCTCTACTATCTCCTAACGCATTATAAGCTACCTTTTGAAGCTTTGTATCAAGTGTAGTAACAACATTATTTCCTACTTTATCTTTGTCATCTTGTCTTGTAAAAAATGCATTTTTTAAGTTCTCTATATTAGGCTTATCTACTAACTTTTTAAAGCTTGCTGACATATTTGAACTTGTTGTTAATTGTTTATCATAAACTTTTTCAAGACCTGTTATTCCATATTTATTACTAACATATCCTATTGGATGTCCGTATATTGCATCATATTTATATTCTCTTTCTTGACTGTTATTCTTCTTTCTAACACTTTTTGCAATAACATTTCCATCTTTGTCCAAAATTTCTCCTCTTAGGACTTCATTTCTTCTAGCCCAAGCCCTTTGATTACCTGGCATTTCTGCAATCTTAGGTGCTTTAAACACTTGGAAATAGGCTATATATGATATAAGGGCTATAAAGCAAAATAAGAAAACAATCATTACTTTTTTTACACTGTCTTTAATATCACCCTTCATACTAGCCCTCCTCTGATATCTTTTGTAATATTCCTAATGCAAAAAACATTGTAAGCATTGACGATCCACCATAACTTATAAGTGGTAATGTTATACCTGTTAATGGAATAAGTGCAAATATACCACCAATAATAACTAAAACTTGGCAAGCTATCATAGCACTAAATCCAACTGCATTAAGTTGTAAAAATTCATCATCTGTAACAAATGCTGTTCTTATACACCTATAAAATAATAGGAAATAAACAATCATTATCCCTATTCCAAAAACCATACCCATTTCTTCACATATTGCTGCAAATATAAAGTCTGTTGTATTTACAGGTACAAATCCTGGGTATCCTTGACCAAGTCCTGATCCCATCATTCCACCTGATGATATTGAGTATAATCCTTGTACTAATTGATAACTTTGATTTTGTGCATACTCCCAAGGGTTTTTCCATATTAAAACTCTTTGCCTTACATGACCAAACATATAGTATGCTGCAACTGACCCAACTGCAAATAGTCCTAAGCATGTTAGCACATACTTTTTCTTTGCTGTGGCTATATATAACATTGTTACTGATATTCCGAAGAAAATTAAGGCTGATCCTAAATCTCTCTGTAATACCATACAACCTAAACTAAACATTACAACTAAACCTGGTTGTATAAGATTTTTAAAGTTTAATTTAGAATTATCCCCATTTTTATATTCTCTAAGCGCTGATGATAAATATAAAACTAATGCTATCTTTCCAAATTCTGAAGGCTGAAAACTTATAGGACCAAATATAACCCAGTTTTTTGCTCCATAAACTTCTTTACCAATAACAAGTGCCATTGGCATAAATATAAAAATTAATATCATATATATTTTTTTATATTTAGCAAAATTTCTAAAGTCTGGAAAAGCCTTTAGTATAACTACAAATACAACTATACTAGCTAAAAACCACATTAATTGCTTTTCTGCTACACTTGGATTTAACCTATAAAGCATAGCAATTCCTATAACTACTAAAATACATGAAAAAGTAAGAATGAATTTATCCCCGTCTGGATAAAACTTTCTAACAATAAAATGTGCGACAAATATAACTACACATAATATGCCTCCAAAATATAAAGCATTTTTGTCTATAGGAGATTTTAGGATAGCTAAATTTCCGAAAAGAGCTATACATAATAAATACGTTAAGCCTAGCATTATGCTTTCTTTTTTACTTTTTACCATTTAATCACCCCATAATACCTAAGACAATACTTTAAACACTGCTGTTCCTATAGCTATCTTGTCCTTAGCAAATAATTTTACTCTTCCAGTAATTTTTTGACCATTTAAAAAAGTACCATTTGTACTATTTAAATCTTCTAACACAAGCGTATTATTTTTAACTGTTATTTTAGCATGATTTCCTGATACATATTGATCTGTCAATACTACTGTGTTACTACCTCTTCTACCTATTGTTGTTATATCTCTAATAGGTATTATCGACCCCATCTTTAATGACGTATTTTCTCCTACTTCTATTATCTCTATTCCATGATGTCTCTTTCTAACAGGTATTGGTCTTTTAGAATTCCCTCCACCCTTTACATCCTTTGCCATTATCTTTAAAGCATAAACAATTATAAAGTATAATAGTATGATAAAAATTATTCCAAATACGCCTGCAATAAATTTTGAAAAATCCATCTTTTCACCTCGAAAAATTACTTTATCTTTTTGATTATACACCAAAATACTATTAATTTCATACATTTATATTACAATTATTGTTTACACAAATAATTAGGTAACTTTTGTAGTAAATTTTTATAAAAGCTAATTAATTTATTTATAATATTTTGTTTCTAATATTTAATTTAATATATTATTTAAATATTTTCCTGTATATGATTCTTCTACTTTGCATATTTTTTCTGGAGTTCCAACAGCAACTATTGTTCCACCTTTATCTCCACCTTCTGGGCCTAGGTCTATAATATGATCTGCACATTTTATCATATCTAAATTATGTTCTATTACTACCACTGAATTTCCGGAATCTACAAGTCTTTGAAGTATTCCTATTAATCTATTAACATCATCAATATGAAGACCTGTTGTTGGTTCATCTAATATATAAAGTGTCTTTCCTGTACTTCTCTTTGAAAGTTCAGAAGCAAGTTTAATTCTTTGTGCTTCTCCTCCTGATAGTTGAGTTGATGGTTGACCAAGTCTTATATAACCAAGACCTACATCATATAATGTTTGAAGTTTATTTTTAATTCTTGGAATATGCTCAAAGAATTCTAAAGCTTCCTCAACTGTCATATTTAAAACATCATCTATGTTTTTACCTTTATATTTTACTTCTAAAGTTTCTCTATTATACCTTTTTCCTTTACATACTTCACATGGAACATAAACATCTGATAAAAATTGCATTTCTATTTTTATTATTCCATCACCAGAGCAAGCTTCACATCTTCCACCTTTAACATTAAAGCTAAATCTTCCAGGTTTGTAACCTCGCATTTTTGCTTCTGGAGTTTGAGAAAATAATTCTCTAATTACATCAAATGTTCCTGTATAAGTTGCTGGATTAGAACGTGGTGTTCTTCCAATTGGACTTTGGTCTATATCTATTATTTTATCTATATTTTTATATCCTTTTATCTCTTTATAAGCTCCTACAGGATTTTTGCTCTTATTTACTAATTTATTTAATCCTTTATATAATATTTCATTAACTAAAGTACTTTTTCCTGAACCTGAAACACCAGTAACTATTGTTAAAACTCCAAGAGGAAAATCTACCTTTATATTTTTTAGGTTATTTTCTTTTGCTCCTACAACAGTAATTTTATTGCCGTTACCTTTTCTTCTTTCCTTTGGTACTTTAATTTCCTTTTTCCCTGTTAAGTATTGTGCTGTTATTGAATCTTTACATTTTTTAATTTCATCTAATGTTCCTGCAGCTACAATATTTCCACCATGTTCTCCTGCACCTGGTCCAATATCAACAATAAAATCAGCTTCTTTTATAGTATCTTCATCATGTTCTACAACAATAACTGTATTTCCAACATCTCTAAGGTGTTTTAATGTTTTTATAAGCCTATCATTATCTCTTTGGTGCAGTCCTATACTAGGTTCATCTAAAATATACAAAACTCCCATAAGTGCAGATCCAATTTGAGTTGCAAGCCTTATTCTTTGAGATTCTCCTCCTGATAATGTTCCTGAACTTCTTGATAAAGTTAAATAATCTAATCCTACATCTACTAAGAATTTTAATCTACTGCTTATTTCTTTTACTATTTGCTCACTTATTATTTTGTTCTTCTCTGAAAATTCCACATTATTTATAAAATCTAATTCTTCTTTTATTGGAAGAGTTGTAAATTCATAAATATTTTTATCCCCAACAGTTACTGCAAGTGCTTCTTTATTAAGCCTTGCCCCTTTACACTTTGGACAATATTTATTACTCATGTATTGTTCTATATCACTTTTTATTACATCTGAATTTGTTTCTCTGTATCTTCTTTGAAGTGAATTTATTTCTCCCTCCCAAGAAGAATTATAAGTTGCTTTTATTCCATCTTTAACATAGTCTACCTTTACTCTTTTTCCTTCAGTTCCATATAAAATTATATTTACTACATCTTTAGGCAAATCCTTTATTGGTGTATTTAAATCAAATTTATATTCTTTACTTAATGCTTTTAAAAAAGCAAATGTCCAAGAATCCTCCTTTAATCTACTTTCACCCCAACAAGCAATAGCACCTTCCATAATACTTAAATTTTTATTTGGAATTATTAGATTTTCATCAATCTCTATTAAAGTTCCAAGTCCATCACAATAATCACATTTTCCAAAGGGTGAATTAAATGAAAACATTCTTGGTGCTAACTCTTCTATGCTTATTCCACAATCTGGACAAGAAAATTTTTCACTATATAATGTATCTCCCTTTCCAATTTCATTTATTATAACCAAACCTTCAGAAAGATTTAAAGCTGTTTCTATTGAATCTGTAAGTCTTCCTTCAATTCCTTCTTTAATAACTAATCTATCTACAATAGCTTCTATGCTATGTTTTTTATTTTTTTCTAATTTTACTTCATCCTCTGTAAGATCATAAATTTCTCCATCAATTCTTGCTCTTACAAATCCATTCTTTTTAATATTTTCTAATATTTTTTCGTGAGTCCCTTTTCTTCCTCTTACAACAGGTGCTAGAATTTGAACTTTAGTTCTTTCTTCAAGTTCCATTACCTTATCTATAATTTGATCCACAGATTGCTGACTTATTACTTTTCCACACTTTGGACAGTGTGGAATACCAACTCTTGCATAAAGGAGTCTTAAATAATCATATATTTCTGTTATTGTTCCAACTGTTGATCTTGGATTTTTGCTTGTTGTCTTTTGATCTATAGAAATTGCTGGTGATAATCCTTCAATATATTCCACATCAGGCTTATTCATTTGACCTAAAAATTGTCTTGCATAAGCTGATAATGATTCAACATATCTCCTTTGTCCTTCCGCATAAAGAGTATCAAAGGCAAGAGATGATTTACCTGAACCTGAAAGTCCTGTAAAAACTATTAATTTATCTCTAGGTATTTCTAAACTAACATTTTTTAAATTATGTACCTTAGCTCCTTTTATTATAATCTTATCCTTCATATATTAAATTCCTCTCTTTTAACTTATAACCTTATTTTAAACCTATATTTATTAATTAATTCCCGAACATAAGTTCTCGTAAATTAATTGTAATTTCTTATCTTTATATTGTCAATTATATCACTATTTTTTATTATTACTAAAAAATAAATTTTATTACTTAATAACTTAATTTTAATTAAATCAAATTTATATAAATTTTAAAAATTTTTATTATAAATATATAATATATTTGACATTTATATGCAAATTTAGATATAATTTTTGCGTTAATACAAAGGAGGCGTGATTATGTTTTGTCCAAATTGTGGAAGTAACATTTCAAACGATTCTACTTTTTGCCCAAATTGTGGAACAAAAATAGAACAAAAAATAAATTCTAAGGATAACTCTGATTCAAGCAAAGATTTCTTTAAAACAATTGGTAAATGTATAAAAAATCCACTAACTGAAATTTCAAATCTTAAAGAAACATTAAGCGATAATAATAACTATATTTATTTAGGAATTATTACATTGATAATATCTATTATGCTTACTATATCACTAAAATTATTCAATTCAAGCATAACTATTTCAATACCATTTTATGAAATTTTCTTATCTTATATAATTAATCTAGTTATCTTTTATGGAATAATATTATTTTTGGTATTTGCAATTTATAAATTTATTTTTAAAGAAGAAATTAAACTACAAGATTTTCTTAGAGTACTTCTTTCTGCATTAATAGTTAGAGGAACTTTTGTTTTAATTCAAACTATAATATCAATAATTAGCTTTAAATTTTCTATTATTATTTTTATAGTTGGTTTAATGACTTCAATATTGGTTTTATATAGTGGTTTTAAAGAAATTGTTAAAAATTATAATAAATTATTATATACATTTTCTATTGCATATTTAGTGTCTACATTTTTTGAAATTTATATAATATCAAAAATATCTATGTTAAATATTATTATATTATTTATAGATAGTATATTTTATTAAAGAAGCTGGTATCTGAAATACCAGCTTTTTTTATTATCTATAACTCTTTTTCCCTTATAATAATTTTAGCAGTTTCTTCTGCCATTTCCCCTGTAAATCTAACACATTGATCCTTATGTTCTTTTGAACCTTTTACCATACCTTTAGTTAATACTCTACAGCAAGTACACTTATTCATTTCAACAAACTTATCATGAAGCTCTTTAGATAATTCTAAAACCTTAGCTGATTCTTGTCCCCTAGCTTCACTTCTACCAAATATCATTCCAAGTACTAATATTCCTCCAGTTAATGCTCCACAAGTGCAACCAGTTCTTCCTATTCCAACTGGAAATCCAGATGCCATCTTTACAACATCATCACTTAATTCTGGCATAAACTCATCCTTTAATGTTTTTACAATTGCTTCTGAGCAAAAAAAGTCTCCATCTCTATAATATTTTTCAGCTGTTTCTCTAATTCTTTTTAATTCGTTTTTATCCATAGTAATTCACCATCCTTACATAATATTTTATCATAGCTATTGCTTTAAATTATTTTAATTATTTGCTAATTTTATAGATTTATTTTTTAATATAATTAATTTCTTAAGAAACTTGTCTAAACTTACTATAATAAATGCCATTACTAAAAATTCTATAATAAGCTTAAAAATATTATTTAAGAATATACTAAAACTTATGCTATTTAAATCTAAAAATGGATATGGATATTTGTTTATAGCATGTCCTAAAAATAATGCTATGAACAAGTAAACTATTGGAAATATAATCCACAAAATAATATTTTTATAATTGTATTTTCCTTTTTCACCAAAAATTAGCCAATCAAAAACAAATTCTAAAGGTGCAAAACCATGTAATATATAACTTTGAATTTTTTCAATTCCTTGTTGTTTCCATGCTAAATTTAAAACTAAAAAATACACAATTCCCGCAATACATATATATAATGTTAAGGCTCCTCTTACACTATCTTTATTTAAAAATTTAATTTTCCCATTTAAAAATGATTTATTAATGAACCATAACATAACTAAAATATTGCTATATTCAGTAAAATATGAAAAATATCCTAAAGCCCTCCCAAAATAAGTTGGTATTTCTGTTGATATTATTTGACAAACAAAAGATCCAATCAATGCTAATAAAATTAAAATACCTGCAAATCCTCTCCAAATGTTTTTACACTTTGTCATTAGGTCACCTCTTTAATATTATTTTTACTATAATAGTATACACAAAATATTTTGATAGTCAAATTGTTTGATTGTTCTAGTTTTATAAAAAATAAAAGACAGATAAATATTCTGTCTTTTATTTTTTATTTATTTAATTTTTTAATCATATCTCTAAGTTCTGCTGCTCTTTCAAATTGAAGGTTTTTAGAAGCATCCATCATTTCATCTGTATATTGTTTAATTAATTTTTCCTTTTCTTTCTTAGTTAACTTTTTGCCTTGTTTTTTCATTTCTTTCTTTGTCTCATCTTCTGTCATCTTTGTTGCTTCAATTACTTCTCTTACATCTTTTATTATTGTTTTTGGAGTTATGTTATGTTCTTTATTATAATCTTGTTGTATAACCCTTCTTCTTTCAGTTTCTTTTATAGCCCTATCCATTGAACCTGTTATATTATCTGCATACATAATAACTTTACTTTCTGAGTTTCTTGCAGCTCTTCCTATTGTTTGAATAAGTGAAGTTTCTGACCTTAAAAAGCCCTCTTTATCTGCATCTAAGATTGCAACTAAGGCAACTTCTGGAATATCAAGCCCCTCTCTTAAAAGATTAATTCCAACTAATACATCATATTTTCCAAGTCTTAAATCTCTTATAATTTTCATTCTTTCAATTGTATCAATATCAGAATGCATATAAGTTGTCTTTATTCCAAGTTCTATTAAATACTTAGTTAAATCCTCTGCCATTTTTTTAGTTAATGTTGTAATAAGAGTTCTAAATCCTTTTTCTGTTGTTTTTCTTATTTCTCCATACAAGTCATCAATTTGACCTGTTACTGGCCTTATTATAATTTCTGGATCTAAAAGTCCTGTTGGTCTTATTATTTGTTCTGCAATAACCTTTGCATGTTCCTCTTCATATTTTCCTGGAGTTGCACTTACAAAAACAACTTGATTTATTTTATTTTCAAATTCTTCAAACTTTAACGGTCTATTATCATAAGCACATGGTAATCTAAATCCATACTCAACTAAAGAATCCTTTCTTGATCTATCACCTGCATACATTGCCCTAACTTGTGGAAGTGTTACATGACTTTCATCAATAAACATTAAGTAATCATCTTTTGGGAAATAATCAAGTAAAGTTTTAGGTGGAGTTCCAGGTGCTCTTCCATCTAATATTCTTGAGTAATTTTCTATTCCACTACAATATCCCATCTCTCTTATCATTTCTATATCAAAGTTAGTTCTTTGTCTTAATCTTTGGGATTCTAATAATTTATCTTGTGCATTCAATTCTCTTAATCTATCTTCAAGTTCCTCTTCAATTACAACAATTGCTTTATCTAATACTTCTTTTGAAGCAGCAAAGTGAGATGCAGGATATATTTGAGCATGATTTCTTTCACCAATAATTTTCCCTGTTAAAACATCAAACTCTCTGATCCTATCAATTTCATCTCCAAAAAATTCCACTCTAATTCCTTTATTTGAAGATGATGCTGGAATAATATCTAAAGAGTCTCCTCTAACTCTAAAAGTTCCTCTTGAAAAATCAATATCATTTCTCTCATATTGAATTTCTATAAGTTTTTTTATTATTTCATCTCTATCCTTTTCCATGCCAGTTCTAAGACTTATTGTAAGTTTCTTATATTCATCTGGATTACCTAATCCATATATACAAGAAACTGATGCAACAATAATTACATCTTTTCTTTCAAAAAGGGCTGATGTAGCTGAGTGACGAAGTTTATCTATTTCATCATTTATAGATGCATCTTTTTCAATAAAGGTATCTGTTTGAGGAACATATGCCTCTGGTTGATAATAATCATAATAAGATACAAAATATTCAACTATACTATCTGGAAAAAATTCTTTAAATTCAGAACACAGTTGTGCTGCTAATGTTTTATTATGTGCCAATACAATAGTTGGTTTTTGTGTTCTTTCTATTATATTTGCCATAGTAAAAGTTTTTCCTGAACCTGTAACTCCTAAAAGTGTTTGAAATTCATTACCATCATTTATAGAATTTACTATTGTATCTATTGCCTGTGGTTGATCTCCCATAGGTTTAAACTTAGATTTTATTTTAAATTCTCCCATAAATCCACCTCAATTCAAAACTTTAAATTTATATTAAACTCTATTTTTCAAATTTATTAACTATTTTTAAGTTTATCTAGTATTTCATTAATTTTCTTTTTTGTTAAATCTACTTTTTTCTTTTCATTTATAGTTCTTGGAACAAGGAGAAAACCTGGATTTTTACCTTTACCTAATTGAATATTTTTTCTTTCTCCTTTTAAGCTTTCTATTTCAAGTTGAACATTAATATCATTATTCATTAATGCTTCATATACATCTTTTTCGCTTTCAATATATTTTCCTCTAATAGAAGTTATTCTATCTCCTGCTCTTATCCCTGCTATATATGATTTAGATAAAGGAATAACTTCTAAAACAGAAATTCCTCTATCATCACTATAAAACATAGGTTTCTTTTTATCTTCTATTTTCTTAGAGAACCTTGTAATCACTTCATAAATTAATGGAACCATAATTACAACGAATATTTTACCTGCTAGTCCAGTTTCTGTAACAAATGAAATTAAACAACACAAAACTCCATATAATACCATATATATTCCAGAACTCAAAGTTTTCATTTTCTTTGTTTTAGTAAAAGTAATAGAAGAATAATTAACTACAGAAAAATATGGTACCATAATTAATGTTCCTGTTGCTATTAACTGAAGAACTTTATTATTAGATATTATAGGCCACCAATTTGGATAGATTGTGTTTTCTATTAATCCATTTGAATTTATTCCATTTAATAATAAAATAAAAAGTGCAATTGGCATTATCCAAGATCTATTTAACATATATCCACCTATTACTCTTCCATTATTTTTAGAAAATATAGGTATACTTCCTCTACTTCCATCAAACATTATTAGAAATCCTTGAATTATATAAATTACTCCAACTAAAATAACTAATTCTCTTATATCAAGTTTTAAAAGATTATTCTTAGTTCCAAAAATATTAAGATAAGTTACAATTATACTTAAACCTCCAATAATTCCACCTAAATAAGCAATATTAATTATTTTTTTATTAGAAAAAATAATTAATATTGATAACAAGAACAACATTTCAATTCCAGAATTTTCTTTAAATACAATTCCTAACACACTAAGAATTACGCTTATTATAGTTCCACTAATTATCCCTAATGTTATTTGTGATAATGTAAGTTCTAGGGGAGAGTTAATACTCTCCCCTAGAATCATTTTCTGCATTAAAGTAATTTTTCTATTTTTTGAATAAAATATTATCCCAATAATAATTAAAACTAATAATAAAGAAGGTGAAATAAATATATATGATACTGATTTTAAGGTATTTAAAATTAAATCCATACTGTCTCCTAAATTACATATTTTTATTTATTTTTTATTTATAACCTCTAAAGCTTTATTTACCTGAACATCATTTTTTATATTATAAGGTTTCTCTAAAAAGTCTTTAGGTAAATTTACTATTATATTAGGTTTAATTCCCTTATGATTAATATTTTCTCCATCTGGAGTATAATATTTTGATACAGTAACCTTTAATGCACTTCCATCTTTAAATTCAACTGGTGCTTGAACTATACCTTTTCCAAATGTATTAGTTCCTATTATAGTTGGTACTTTATAATCTCTTAAAGCTCCAGTAACAACTTCAGATGCACTTGCACTTCCTCCATTAACAAGAACTACTAAAGGCATTCCTTCAGCAATTCCACCTTTTGAAACCTCTTCTGCTCTATTGTTATATTTATCTACTGTATATGTTATTATCTTTCCTTTAGGAATGAATTGTGATGCAACACCTACAGCTTCTGATAGATATCCACCTGGATTACCTCTTAAATCCAATATCATTTTCTTCATTCCTTTAGCCTTTAACTTTTCTATTTCACTTTTAAAGTCTTTAGTAACTCCTGCATTAAATGATGCTATTTGAATATATCCAACATTATTCTCTAACATTTTCCCAGCAACAGAATCTGTTTTTATAACATCCCTCATAACTTTAACATCAAAAGGCTTCTCTCCCTTTCTTTGAATTGTTAATGTTATTTCTTCTTTCTTTTTGCCTTTAATTAAAGATGTTACCTTCTCTACATTTCCAGAAACTTTTTTGCCATTTACTGCAAGGATAACATCATTACTCTTTAATCCTGCCTTTGCAGCTGGTGATCCATCTATAGGTGCTATTATAGTTACTTTTCCATCTTTAACTCCAACAAAAACTCCAATTCCCATGTATTCTCCAGAATTTTGTTCATTAAACTTTTTATATTCATCAGTGCTCATATATACTGTATATGGATCTCCTAATGAATTTACCATACCTTTAATAGCTCCCTGTAATAATTTATTATCATTTATTTCACCATCGTAATTTTTAATTAAAGCTTTCCTAACTTCAAAAAGTTCTTGATATTTACTTATATCATCAAAATCTTTAAAAGTATTTTCAACTTTTGCATTAGCATTTGGAAGAACAATTCCTTTAGTTGCTGCAAAATTTCCTAAATAAAAGCTTCCAAAACATAAAATCACAACTAAAATTGCTCCTATTATTCCATAATAGACTCTCTTATTTTTATTATCGCCATACGGTTTCATTAGCAAAACATCCTTTCTAAAACTCTCGCTCACCTCTAATTTTATAATAATATTATACTTTTTTTCTATATTAAACTAAACTCAGTAGGAATACAATCCTACTGAGTTTCAGTTTTAAATATATTTTATTCACTTTTAAAAATTTTATACTACTAAAAATTTTCTTAAAGCTGCATAACTTGCAACTCCACCTACTACTAATCCACCTAAAGCAAAGTATAACAATAATGATGTTCCTACATAGCTTAAAGGAACTAATGATATTAATAGTAACTTTCCTGATATCCAAGTAATGAAACCTTTATAAGCAATAAATATTAATAGTACTGATAATAATGATCCAACGAGCCCTATTATCATACCTTCAATTATAAATGGCCATCTAATAAACCAGTCTGTTGCACCAACAAACTTCATTATTCCAACTTCTCTTCTTCTTGAATATACTGTTAATTTAGTTGTATTCATTATTAAGAATACTGCAACACCAACTAGTATTATAAATAATACTAATCCTACTCCCTTGATAGCATTTACTACCTTTGTTATTGTGTTTATAAGATCTTGTTGATTTCCTATACTTTCAACTCCAGGTAAATTTTTAACCCCTTCTGTTACTGATTTTGCATAGCTAGGATCACTTAATTTTACAATATATGATGCTGGGAATGGATTTTTATCAAGACTATATCCTTCTAATAATCCTTTATTTTCCTTTGTACTTTCTTGGAAGTTTTTAAACGCATCATCCTTTGATTCGTATTGAACTTCCTTTACTCCTGGAAGCTCATGTAACTTAATTTCAACTTCTCTTTTTTCTATTAATTTAATATCGTCTTTTAAGAATACTTTAAGTTCAACTTTTGATTGGACATTATCAAGTGCTAATCCTACGTTCTTTGTCATAAGTAAGAATATACCTAATACGAAGAATGTAATAAGTACTGTAATAACTGAAGCAAAACAAATTGTCTTATTTCTTCTTAAACTTTTTAAAGCATCAGAAATAAAATGATTTACCGTATTAATTTTCATCATTGTACCTACCTTTCTTCTCGTCTCTTACAATTTCTCCTTTTTCTATAGCAATAACTCTCTTTTTCATGTCATTAACTATATCTTGAGCATGTGTTGCCATAAGAACAGTTGTTCCAGCTTTATTTATATCATCTAAAAGTTCCATTATTTCCTTTGATGTTTCAGGGTCTAAGTTTCCTGTAGGCTCATCGGCAATTAAAACTGATGGATTATTAACTATAGCCCTTGCCAAAGAAACTCTTTGTTGTTCTCCTCCTGACAGCTCATGAGGAAACATTTTGTACTTATGTGATAATCCAACTAGAGATAATACCATTGGTACCCTTCTTCTTATTTCTTTTGGAGTAGCCTCAACTACCTTCATAGCAAAAGCTACATTTTCATAAACATTTAAACTTGGTATTAATCTAAAGTCTTGAAAAACCATTCCTATTTTTCTTCTATAGTATGGTGTTTGCTTTCTTGTTATTTCTGCTAAATCTTTACCTGAAACAATTAAATGCCCTGATGTAGGTTCAACTTCCTTTAATATCATTTTTATAAAAGTTGATTTACCAGCTCCTGATGGTCCAACTAAAAATACGAAATCTCCTGCTTCTATTTCTACATTAACATCTGAAAGAGCTTTTACATTGTTATCATAAATTTTAGACACATTCTTAAATTCTATCATTCTCTAAACACTCCTTATAGATTTGGACTCAATTAATAAACCCCGTCGTCCATTATACAAGGCTATTATATCACATGTATTCGTTCATATAATATAAAATTTTATTAAGTTTTTAATATTATCCTAAAATTCAACAAAATGTTATAACTTTTTTTGTAAATTTTTAGGCTATATTATTTCTGTAAATCCTTCTCCCAAAACTTCATGAACTTCTCCAACAGTAACGAAGGCTTTTTTATCTATATCTGCAATATGATTTTTTAACTTTATAAATTCATTTCTATTTAAAACTGTATATATAATATAACTATCTTTTTTAGAAAAGCCTCCCATACCTTTAAGGCATGTGCAACCTCTTGAAAGTTCTTCTAATATGAATTTGCTTATTTTTTCAGTTTCTTCACTTATAATGACTACTTCTTTACATACATTAAATCCTTCTATAATCTTATCTATTGTAACCCCTAGTATTATTACACTTAACATTGAATAGAATCCTAAATCTAATCCAAATACATAAGCACCTAGTAAAGTTATTATAAGATCTACTATAAGTAGTGACTTTCCAATATCTATATGTAAAAATTTATTCATTAATTTAGCTATAATATCCGTTCCACCTGTAGATGAGTTTTTATTAAATACTAAAGCCATTCCAATAGCAGATATTAATGTTCCAAAAATAGTTGCTATTATTAAATCTGTTGTAATTGCAAATGGACTTAAAAATTTCTCTATAAGCCACATAAATATAGACATAGCTATACTTGCATATATTGTTCTTCCTCCAAAATTTCCATCTATAAAAATAAATGCAACAACAAATAAAATTAAATTTATTATTAATGTAATTATACCTACCCCAATAATTGGAACAAATTTATTTATTACAATGGCAAGTCCGGTGATCCCACCTGCTGCTAATTTATTTGGTGCAAAAAAATATTCCACTGAAATAGCAACTAATATTACTCCAATTGTAATTACAAAATAATCTTTTAATAATTTTTTATTCATCCGATCACCTCATATTATTTAATTTTTATTTTATAATAATAACTTATAAATTTTATAAGTTTATTATTCTAGATCCAAAAATCCTTTGCCTAATACATCATATGCATCATTAACTATAACAAAGGCATTTGGTTCATTTTCTCTAACAAACCTTCTAACTCTCATAAGCTGTGACCTACTAAGAACACAATATACTACGTCTTTGCTTTCTCCTGTATACCCACCTTTTCCATTAAAGATAGTACATCCTCTATCTATTTTGTTTATAATATATTCCTTTAAAATATCAGTTTTTTGAGTAAATATAATAACTTGATAACACGTATTAAATCCTGATATAACCTTATCTATAACTATACCATTTAGTAATACACAAATACCTGCATAAATACCTTTTTCAATACCAAAAGTAAATGCACTTAAGGTTACAACAACTATATCTACCATCTGCATACCTTTTCCCATATCAATATGAAAAAACTTATTTAGTATTTTAGCTATTATATCAGTTCCTCCAGTTGAAGCATTTTGAGTAAAAACTATTCCAAGTCCAATTCCCAAAAAAGTACTTCCCGCAATAGTAGCAAGCATTGGATTATTAGGAATACCTACAGGTTTAATGAAAGCTTCTGCAAACCAGTTAATAAATGATAATCCCATAGCGGCATAAATTGTTTTTCCACCAAAGCTTTTTCCTATAACAATAAAAGATAATATAAATAGAAATATATTCATAATTCCCATTAGAATACCAAGATTAGCATTCGGTATGTAATGGTTAACAATAAGTGCAATTCCTGTAACTCCACCACCAGTTATGTTATTTGGTACATAAAAAAATTGAATAGCAATTCCTACTAGCATTATCCCTATAGTTATAATTACATACTCTCTAATTTTCTCTTTCATATTACCCTCCTAAAATCATAAAATTTTACCCCTGTTATTTTTAATCATAAAAATAACAGTATAGTATCCTACTATACTGTTATATCATATTTGCAATAAATTTTGTTATTATTTTCTAAAACTCATTGCCTTTTTAGCTTTTTCAGCTATATTTTTAGCAGTTAATCCATAGGCTTCTAATAATTCATTTGGTTTTCCGCTTTCACCGAATTTATCTAAAACTCCAACCTTTAATACAGGTACTGGATACTCCTCTGTTAAAACTTCTGAAACAGCTGATCCAAGTCCACCTATTACATTGTGTTCTTCAGCAGTAACTATAGCACCTGTTTCCTTTGCAGCTTTAACTAAAATTTCTCTATCTATTGGCTTTAAAGTATGTATATTAATTACTCTTGCCTTAATTCCTTCTTTTTCTAACATATCTGCTGCTTCTAAAGCTACATCAACCATTATTCCTGTAGCTACTAATGTTACATCATTTCCTTCTTTTAAAGTAACACCTTTTCCTAATTCAAACTTATAAGTTTCTTTATCATTTATAATATTAACAGCTGCTCTTCCAAGTCTTACATAACAAGGTCCATCAAACTCAGCAATAGCTTTTATTACAGCATCAGTTTCAACTCCATCACATGGATTTATAACTGTCATATTTGGTATACTTCTCATTAATGATAAATCTTCAATAGCTTGGTGTGATGCACCATCTTCACCAACTGTTAATCCTGCATGTGTTGCACAAATTTTTACATTTAATTTTGGATAACAAATTGAATTTCTTATTTGTTCAAAAGCTCTTCCTGCTGCAAACATAGCAAATGTACTTACAAATGGAATTTTTCCACAAGTTGACATACCAGCTGCAACTCCCATCATATTTCCTTCTGCTATTCCCATATTAAAAAATCTTTCAGGTGCAACAGCTTTAAAATCTGCAGTTTTAGTTGATTTTGAAAGGTCAGCATCTAGTACAACTACATTTTTATTCATTGCTGCTAAATCTTTAAGTGCTTTTCCATACGCTTCTCTTGTTGCCATTTTATTACTCATATTATTCTTCCCCTCCAATTTCTTTTAAAGCTTGTTCACATTGCTCTTTATTAGGAGCACTTCCATGCCAGCTTGCTTGATTTTCCATAAATGAAACACCTTTTCCTTTTATAGTTTTACAAACAACTGCTGTTGGTTGTCCTTTATGGTTTTTAGCTTTTTCAATAGCATCTAAGATTTCATCATAGTTATGTCCATCTATAACTAATACATTCCATCCAAAAGCTTCGAATTTTTTATCTATTGGACAAGGGTTCATTACTGTTGTAATATCTCCATCTATTTGAAGTCCATTAAAATCTATAAATATTGTTAAATTATCTAATTTATATTGTGCACCTGCCATAGCTGCTTCCCATACTTGGCCTTCTTCTAATTCTCCATCTCCAAGTACTGAATACACTCTATAATTTTTATTATCAGTCTTTCCTGCAATAGCCATTCCTACAGCTGCTGATACTCCTTGACCTAATGAACCAGTTGACATATCAACACCTGGTAAATCATTCATATTAGGATGTCCTTGAAGTCTTGATCCAAACTTTCTTAAAGTATGTAATTCTTTAGGATCAAAAAATCCTCTTCTTGCTAAAACACTATATAATAATGGTGCTGCATGACCTTTTGATAAAACAAATCTATCTCTATCTTCCATCTTAGGATTTTTTGGATCTATATTCATTTCATTAAAGAATAATGTAGTTACAATATCAGTTGCTGATAATGATCCACCTGGATGTCCTGAAGCTGACTCTGTTAACATTGATACTATATCTTTTCTTATGATTTTAGCTGTATCCATAAGCTCTTGTTTATTTTTTTTCATTTCATATCCTCCCAGTAATTAATTTAACAATTTATAGACTTAGTTTGCCGTTATTTACGATTTTTATTTTATCACATATTTCCCTGTTTGTATACATTATAATATATCCTATTTACAAATAGTATTGTGTATTTAACAATATAGTATATGCTATATTGAATAGTACATCACTTTTGCTTATTTTAACCAAATTACTACCTATTTAATAAATGTTATAACAAAATAAAAGCTACCCAAATGTAAACATTTGCGTAGCTTATTTAAAAACTTTTTTTATTATTTTTTAAATTAAATTTAAGCTTATTAATAAAGCTTTGTTTACTTTGTTCATATCTTCATCTGTCATATGTCCTATTTTTTCTTTAAGTCTTCTTTTATCTAAAGTTCTAACTTGTTCCAAAAGAACTACTGAATCTCTATTCAATCCATACTCTTCAGATGAAATTTCAACATGAGTAGGTAACTTAGCCTTATTAATTTGAGATGTAATAGCCGCAACTATAACTGTAGGGCTATATCTATTTCCTATATCATTTTGAATTATTATTACAGGTCTGATACCACCTTGCTCCGATCCTATAACCGGACTTAAATCGGCATAAAATATATCGCCTCTTTTTACTACCATAGTCGTCATAAGAATTATCACTCTCCGCAAAGCCATGTCTCATAATCATTAACATCATCTAGTTCATGGTCAGTCATAATAGCTAGCTTTAAATTGAGAATAGCCATATCTTCATATCCTTTTTTCATAAGCCTTTCTCTTTCTTCACTATTTTGTTTATCTATATATACTATTAATTTTTCGCTATTATATTTACAATTATTTTTTTCTAGATACATTTTTCTTAATTCCTCTTGACATGACATGATAATTCCTCCTATTAAAAAAAGAGTCCTATGTATATTTAATTATATATAAAAATATGTCATTATGTCAAAGGATTTGTCACATTTGTTTTAATTTGTTCTAACTTGTCTTAAATTATAAATAAATTCCAGTATATACATTCATTTCTTTTATAAACAATATAATATTATTTATATATCAATATTAATTAGATTAATAATTTTAAAATATATACTTTGATTTAAATTTTCTAATTAAATGTTAATGCTTGGCTTTATTTTTTATTTTAATTTTCTTTATATATTTAAACTCAGTCAATTTCCATTATTGTCATTATTAAATTGTTTCTTTTGTATATTCTCTTATTTTATCTAGTAAATATATAACTGATTTACTTTTTCGTATCTATTACTACTTAAATAAAAACCTACTCTAATCTAAAAATATGTATTTTGCAAATTTTACTTTTGTGTTGCAATTTTCTAAAATATTTCTATTAAATTAATCTAACTGTAATTAATCAACTTAATCACCTCTTAAATTTAATCAATTTTAAAATATTCTTCTAAATCTTTATTTGTCTTAAGGAATTCCCTATATTCTATTTTAACTCTTTCTTTTCCTTCATTATCATAAATTTTTATTAACATTGGCTCCTTTTTAGACTTATTTATATACAAAGTAGCTTTGTCAAGATGATTATTGTTAAATATAAGTTCAAAATTTACTTTTAAATATTCTAAATCTCCCCACTCATCTTTTCCCTCTTCTACACTTATAATTGGATTATTAAATATTTCTCTCATAGTTGCTAAAGTGTAAAACTTATCCAATTCTCTCTTTACTTCATATTTTTCTTTCTTTTTGTTGTATATCATTTTTATATAATCATCTTTATATATCTTAGTAATTTCTTCCCCAAAATCAATTCTTGTTCCATATTTTTCACTAAATATAACCTTAGTTTTATCAGTATATGATCCTCTATCATTCATTATTTTATATTCAACAATAGATTCATAATTTTTCATATTCTTTACATCTTCTAAAATTTCTTCATTTGTTGGTATTGCAACATGTCTAAAAGATATTACTAACATCATTGATATAAATGGTATTATCATTAAAATAGTAATAAATATTTTCTTTTTTAAATTCTTGTTTTCTTTATTTTTAGCCTTTAATCTTTCTAAAAGTTTCATAACCCCTCCAAAGCTTAATTACTCATTAATACACTAATATTAAACTTTGGAGAGATTTATTCTACTTTTCACATAATTTTTCTATTGTTTTAGGCAATTCACTTATTATATCTCTTGCATTTACAATATAACTTTCCTTTGAAAGCTCATCCCCTATAAATCCATGAACATAAGCTCCTAAAAGTGTACCTTGTAATAAATTCAAACCTTGTCCAACAAATGATGTTATAATTCCAGTTAGACAATCCCCCATTCCGCCTGATGCCATTTTGCTATTTCCAGTTGGATTTATAAATACCCTTTCTCCATCTGTAATAATCGTATTATATCCTTTTAATAAAACTATAATATTGTTTTCCTTTGCAAATTTCTTTGCAACTTCTATTCTATTTGCCTCAACATAAGATATTGTATTTCCTATAAGTCTTGCCATTTCTCCTGGATGTGGAGTTACTATTGCTTTTCCTTTTAATTTTTTAAGTAAATTTTTATTTTTACTTATAATATTTAAAGCATCTGCATCTAAAACTAATTTACAACTTGTTTCATTTATTATTTTATCTAATATAGCTTTACTATCTTCTGATAAACTAAATCCTGGTCCACAAGCTATAATATCAAAACCTCTTAAATCCTTAACATCATTATAGGTTAAGTATTCCTGAATCATAGCTTCAGTTAATCTAACTTTTAACGCTTGTCCTGAATCTTTATGAGTTAACAATGTAACAAGTCCACTTCCAGTTCTAACACAAGCTTCTGTTGATATAAATGCTGCACCGCAATATTTTTCGCTACCTGCAACTATTAAAACCTTTCCATAATTTCCTTTATGTCCTGTTTTATCTCTTAAAGGGATCATATCTTTATATATATTATTTGATAGTATGTATGTTTTCTCACTATTTTTTTCCTTCACAAAGTCTGGAATATCAATATTTATTATTTCAATTTTCCCAAGTAATTCAACTGCTTTATTAGATATAAACCCTTTCTTCATAACCTCTACAGAACAAGTTATATCAGCATTTATACAGCATCCAAGAATTTCACCTGTATCTGCATCCATTCCAGAAGGAATATCTATAGATACTACATAATTTGAATATTTGTTAATTAAATTTATTATGTCCTTATAGATACCCCTTACTTCTCTATTTAATCCTATTCCAAAAATAGAATCTATTACATAATCAGCTTCAGATAATTTTTTCATAATATTATCTTGTATCTCTTCTATATTTTTTATATTAAATACTGGTATGTTTAATGAATTTATTATATTTAAATTTAACCTTGTTTCTTCACTTAACTTTTCTATATTTCCTACTAATATAACTTCTATATCTTTTTTAAGAAGCCATAACTTCCTTGCAACAGCTAAGCCATCTCCCCCATTATTTCCTGTTCCACAAAAAATAATAACTTTATTGCCTAGGTTTCTAATTATACTAACGATTCCATTCGCTGCATTTTCCATTAATACTATAGATGGAATTCCAATATTTTTTATAGTGTAATTGTCTATATTTTTGCAACCTTTTCTACTCAAAACTTCCACTTATTACACCTCCTCTATTACAACAAAAGCAATAGCTGTATCATTATTATGAGATATGCTAGCATGAACTTTTATATTTCTAGTTCCTATTAGATCTATTATTTTTTTGCTTAAAGCAACTTCTGGCTTTCCTAATGAATTTCTTAAAACTTCAATATCATTAAAAGCAAATCCTCTAATTCCTGTACCTAACGCTTTACTTATAGCCTCTTTAACTGCAAAGGATCCTGCAACTGTTTCTCCATTAAACTTTCTACTTTTTAAAAATTCTATTTCTCCTTCAGTAAACATTCTTTCTATAAATTTAGAATTTCTATTTACAGCTCTTTCAACTCTTTCTATCTCAATAATATCAGTACCTATTCCTAATATCATATTAATCCATCCCTTCTATATAAAATATATTTCTTTAAAATATATTTTACTATATTTTAAGGATGTTTGTTCTTGTTAAGCTCTCATTGCACTTAAATCCTCAAATTTAATATTCTTGAAGTCATTAACATACTCATCAACAAATGGTCCTATTATATCAATTAAATGTATAGGTGATACTTGATTTTCATAAAGCATCTTTAATAAATTAATAACCTTATCTTTTATAGGTGATATAAGTTCTACTGAATCTTTAAAAGAATCAATAACCAAATCTGCTTTATAGTCAATTCTTTGTACTTCAATTCCAAATACCTCATCATTTCCAATCAAACATTTTGTAAGCTTGTACTCATATTTCCTTTGGATACCATTTGTAGTTCTTAAAAATTCAAAATTCTCTTTATTCATATTTAATCCCCCTTCATAACCCATAAATATTTCTTTCATTAAGAATATATCATATTTAATCTGTGAAATATGTCAAAGGATGTTCATCTAAATATTTTTTTATTGACATCTTTCGTAAATTTCATACTTTATACTAGGATTTCAGCAGTTTGAAATATTAATATTTATATTAAATTCCATTTTATTGTCGATTATTGCTAAATTTAAATTTACATTAACTTTCTCACAATATACCAATATATAGTAATTCATACTGCTTCTAACTAACCTTTAATTCTTTATCTTCATTTAAGTAATCTATTCTTTGTATTTTTTTCCATTCAAATTTTCTTCTTTTATATGATATAATTCCTATTATTCTGTAAAAAGAACAAAGTTGTCTATATCCAAATGACTCAAAAAAACTAAAAATTATAAGTTTTATTATTGTTCTTATCTTCACTATGTCTTTAAACATATATCCTTCTAATATTATTGATGCTGTAGACAATATAAAACTATAAGTTATATACATAAACATAAAAGTTTTAAAAAAATCCCAGTTTATTATCCCTATTGAATAACTTAAAACCATCACAACTAAACCAATAACTTCTATTACACAAGATAACATTTCATATATTACATAATAAATAAATGAAAATAGACCAACTATTCCATATTTAATATTTAAAAATATATATTTATGACTTAATAGACTTTGAATAAGTCCAATATGCCATCTCTTTCTTTGATTTTTTAAATCCTTATATCTTTCTGGAACTTCAGACCAGCATATAGCATTAGGTGCATACTGAACCTTATAATCTACTCTATTTTTTCTGTAAAAGGAATGGAGTTTAACTATTAAATCCATATCTTCTCCAATAGAGCCTAAACTGTAACCACCAACATTTATAACTGCCTGTTTTTTAAAAAGCCCAAAGGCTCCTGATATTATTAAGTTGCCATTAAATCTATTAAATAGAATCCTATTTACCAAAAATACCCTGTAATATTCTATAAATTGAAAGATTACTATAAATTTTCTTGGTGTTTTAAGTTTCTTCACTTTTCCATCTTCTATTATTGCACTATTAGATCCCTTTATATTTCCTCCTACAGCTATAGTTCTATCATCTTCTATTATTGGTTCCATTACATTTTTTAAAGAATTTTCTTGAAGCATTGAATCTGCATCCAGTGATACAAAATATGGATATTTAGAAATATTTATACCTAAATTTAAAGCATCAGCTTTTCCTCCATTATCTTTATTTACAAGAGTTATTTTTATTACACCTTCACTTTCATATATATCAATTGGATCTTTACAGTTAACAACTCGTCTTATTGGTCTTTCAATCTTTTTCAAATTAAATTCTTCTATAATTCTCTTTTTTGTATCATCCTTTGAACCATCATTTACTATAATTATTTCAAATATAGGATAATCTAATTTTTTTAATGATTTAATACAATTTATTATAGTTTTTTCTTCATTATATGCTGGAACAATTACTGATATAGGCATATAATTTTCGTCTTTTTCTATTTTTATTATGTTTTTAAATCTTCTTTTTACAATGTAATTATTCATATTTATAATTGAATATATTGTAGATATAAAAAATATTATTGAATATATGAAAATATAATACATAAATAATACATTCATAAAAATAAGTATATTTTTAAACATATTTTCCTCCCATTTTAATTTGTAATTGTTAAAGAAGCTTCATAATAAAATTTTCTACTTTCATCTTCCTTTAACTTCATAGCATAGGATAAAATCTCCCTTGCGCCCTCATCTTCATTGTTATAAATACCTTGTACTATTTCCTCTTCTAAGTTAAAACTTAAAAGAGAATTTGCAGAATTAAATTTAACATACCAATTTAAATCTGTTATGCTTTCTAATAAAGCCTTAATTACCTTTTCCTCATTATAATTTTTTAATGTTTTTGCTGTTAATGCTCTAAATTCCCACTCTTTAGATTTTAAATTTAATAGTAATGTATCCTTTGCTTTTTCAAATTTAACATTTTTAAAATAGTCTAAAATACTAAGTCTTAACTCTCTATTTTCATCTTCATCCTTTAAAATATTTAAAAGTTTTAAAGATGCCTCTTTAAATTTAGTATTAGAAAAGTGTTTAACAACTATAGATTTAATTTTTGAATCAAACTTATCAAAATTTGTTAATATTTCTTTATCTAATAAATTCATATCACTTTTAAAGTTATCCATTATATCAATTAATATTTTTTCATTTATATTAAATTTAGTTTTAGATATACTTTCTAGAATTTCTATAAAAACTTTTTTATTACCTATTTTTGATATTGAAGTTAAAATAGCAAATCTTAAATAGGATGATTTTGTATTTATTGCTCTCTTTAAAAAGTTATTTATATAATCCTTATCTAGCCCATATTCTCCTAATAGACATACTATATAAACCTTCTTAATATCATCACTATTTTTAAACTTTTTTATAAGTTTTTTAATATAATCTTGATAATATTCCATATATATTTTTGTAACTTTATAGTTATCATCTATTGCATTAAATTCTGAAATTGTTTCATTAAATACTTCCTCATATTTTCTTTTTTTAATTTTATTTTTTATACTATCTAATTCATATTCCTTTAAGTTTTTATGATTCTTTATACTATTTAATTCATAAAGAATTTCTTCTTTAAAGTGCTTTTTTATTTTTTCTTTGCTCTTTTCTGTTTTTTTATACATATATCCATCAAATACAATATATAAACTTGCACAAAGTATTATATAGACAAAAAATTTTATACTATCAAAAATATATGTTATAAACTCCATCAGTTTCCCCCTTCCTTACCTGAAAATTCTTTTTTGATTATATAATAAGACTCCTTTAATCTTTCATGATACTTAGGTTTTGTCCATGATTTAAGGTTATAATTATTACTTTCTAACCTTATTGAATTCCCTTTATCTGCCTTTACTGTAGCTCCTATATTTATTTCATCTATAGTAATTGGCTCAAAACTGAAATTTTCATAATAATCATCCTGTATCTTCTTCTGTGATGGATCCATAAAATTTAATAAACTATAAGGTATTCTAACTTCTACAAAATTATCTCCCCTATAAAAATCACTAGCTGAATTATACTCTTTACTTGATGGATTGCTATTTCCATATATAAGCTTTCCAGCTTCAACTTCTATTTCATTTATTAAAGTTTCCCTCTCTGAATAAGTTTTTGGTCTTAAATATCTCATCATTTTTGAGAATTTGTCCATATTTTTTGTTCTTTCAATTATATCTGGACGTATTTTTAATTTTGACTTATCCTTTATAAAACTTTGTGGATTATAATATTCGTGAATTAACATTTTGGAATTGTCCTTATCTTTTATATCTAATAAAAAATCCACTTCATTTTCAAATTTAAGATTGTGTTCACTGCTTACTTTAGATCCTGATTTTTTTGTTGTATCTAAATCTATAAATATTTCTTTATTATTTATATTGAATCCATTTATTCCTCTTACCATTAAATATATATATTCAGAATCACTTTTTGCTGATATTTCTAATTTTTTTGAAGTATTTACTCTATCTTCTTTTTTCCATTCTTTTATACTTTCATCTACATATGAAGCTCTACTTTCTTCTCCAGGTTCAAAGGATAATATTCCATAAGCTTGACTATAAGTTGTACTGTCTTTCCAACTTGCATTTCCATCTAATATAGTAAAATCTACTGTATTCCAAGCTGTTTTATACCAAGCATCCTGCCATTCATTTATTGTGCTTCCAGAACATCCTGAACTTTTTATTTCTCTATATAACTTTACAATTCTCTCCCCTTGTTCTCTTTCTGTAAGATAAGTTTTATCTCCATAATAAGCTCCTATCCTACTTGTTGATGCCCCATATTCTGTTATTACTACAGGATTATTTTCTTTTTTATTTATTTCTTGTAATATATCTTTAATACTATCTTTTTCATTTAATTTACTTAAATAGGTTTCATAAAGATTATAAGAAACGAATATCCCTGTCTTTAACTTTTCTGTTCCTTTTATATTATTTATATCTACATATCTTTTGTCATGAGCTACATCACTATCTTTTCCCATTGAATATTCAATTGATGATAAAAATGTTATAAGTCTTTGATTTCCATATCTATTACTTTCATAACTTACAACATCATCTGCTAATTTTGCTAAATATACTTCAAAATCTGATGCACCTTCTTCAGTTTTGAAATATTCTCCCTTGTGTTCTTTACTGTCATTCATTATTTCTGTGTATATTATATCTTGAACAGACCAGTCTAAGCCTATTGTATAAGCTATTACATATTTTGATACATCATTTTCATACTTGCCAAATAACTTTTTATTTGTATTATTAAATTTATTTCCATGTATTGAATCTACTACAAATTTTGCATAATCTTTAAAGTTTTTGCTTAAATCTTTATCTTGAATATCCTTACCATCTTTTAAGCTTATTTCATCATAATTTATTCCCTGAATTAAATATAATGGGTCTTCTTTATCCTTATTAAATTCATAAAAGGCTTCATAAAAACTTTCTGTAAGTAAATCCTTAACTCTTATTGTATTAACATTCATATTGTAAATTTCATTAAGCCACTTTAAGTATTCTTCCTTTGATATATTGTCTTCAACTGGAAATTCTCCTGGTTTAACTCCTTCTAAATTTATTCCTCTTATTTCGAAAGTTTTAAAATTATTATCTTTATAAAGGGTTATATTTTCCCCTTCTACTTTTGTAAAATAATTAACTTCACTAAATTCTTTAGGATTCTCCTTTAACCCATACTTAATACCCGAAAAAATTATAAATACGCAAGTACAAAATATTAAAAACCTCTTCACCTTTCCCTTCCTTCCTAGTTACTTAGTCCACTTATAAAGTTTTTCTATATTGTCATCCATCCATTTGCCTCTATCTACTATAAACTTTTTAAGTTTTGTTATTTCCTCTTCATAACTCTTAGCCTGTCTATTATTTTTTTCTAGCATTTTAGGATTATCTTTAAAATATTTAAGTAACTTCTCAGGATTATTATTAAAATTTTTAAAGTGGTCAAATCCATACTTTATAAATACATCTGATTCATTGCAAAGTTCCATTGGCCAAATACTAAAATTTCTATCCTTTGCTGGTCCTATTTCTTTAACTGCCTCATCAATTGTTTTTGTTAAGTATTCATCACTTAAATAAGTATTTCTTAAAATCCTATATCTTCCAATAAGACTTGTTACAAAAAGCTTATCTTCAAGTAATCTATCAAACCAAGAAGTTTGATTCATATAAAATCCATTTGGAATATAATAATTACCAGTAACCTTGTTGTTTCCCATAGCTATATTAAAATCCCAAACTGGCCCAGCCTTAATTTTTTCTCCATAATCTTTATGAAAATAAAAACTAAAGACTCCAGCATCTGTATTTTGAAAGAATTCATTTATTATGTAATAATCAATAAATGAATTCTCATCTATATATTTTCTATATCCTTCTTTTAAATTATTAAATTTGTTGCCATACAAGGCTCTTTCAAATTCACTAATTGTTTTATTTATATATTCCATATTTTTCTCTGTTATATTTTTCTTTGGATAAGTTGATATAACACCATAATCATATAAAAATGTTTGCTTACCATAGGTTTTAAAATCAATATCATTTTTAATTCTATCCTTTGATGCTATAAAACTTGTTTCATCACTATTTTTATGAGTTTCATGAATATTAACTTTTTTCTTTCCAATCTTTATTTTTTCAGTCATTAAATAAAGTCCTTTATAATGACTCTTCTTTATATTTTTACTTGAACCATCTACTACAAACACTTCACAAAACTTTGCCTTTGGTGCATAATCCATAATTTTATCTGAAACATTATAAGCTAAATAGTTTCTAATTAATGATTTATCAGCAAAAGGTCCATTTAAAACCCAATCTGAATCTTCTGCCATTCCAAGAAGTTTTTTATCTCTCTTCTCTCCATTTTCTTTTAAAAGTTCTATTGAATATTGAAGTTTTGGATAATTTGCAGATGAATTTCCTCTTATTTTTATTAAAATATCAGAAATAAGCTCTGGATCATCAGATAAATAATTTTTAGATTTCTCTTCTCCTCTGTTATATATCTTTATACTTCCCTTTATTTTTTCATCTCTATTTAACTTTCCATTTCCAGCATCAATAACTACAACAGGTAAATTAAATCCAAACTTATCTTCATTCTCTTCTTTATTTACTAATCTATTTGACTTATCTTTCATTTTTTCAAAATTAATAGTAATAGATAGTATTGTTGCCATTACTAATAATAACAAGGCTGCAATTATCTTTAATATTGTTTTATGCATAGCTTGTCCACCTAACCTATTGTTTCTCCATTTTGAGCAACAATATTAACAACATCAATTTCCCCAATGTTATAAAGACTATCTATTATTTTTTCATCATTATTGCCTTTTATCTTTATTTGATAAACTAATTCAATATTAGTTTCTGATGAATTTTTTGCTCTAAGCTGACATCCCTTAAATGAGTTAAATACACATCCCATAATTTCTTCTTCCTTTGATCTAGCCCCTCTTATTATTAGGATATATCTATCTTCTTTGCCTACACCAGACATTCCAAATAAGCTAAGTATTATACATATAAAAAATGAACCAACTATTGCTATCATATAATTTTGAGTTCCAACACAAAGACCTATTGCAATACACCAAAAAATATAAGCAGTATCCCTTGGATCCTTTATTGCTGTACGAAAACGAACTATAGAAAGAGCTCCAACCATACCTAGTGACAATGCTATATCACTTCCTATTACAAGCATTACTATTGTTGTAACTAAGGTTAACATTACAAGAGATATATTAAATTTTCTATTATATAAAACTCCACTAAATGTAATTTTGTAAGTAAAAAAAACTACAAAAGCTAATATTAATGCTATTGTTAAAATTTCCATAGCTTTTAATAAAGTTAAATCACCTTTATTAGATGCTAAATAATTATAAATTATTTCCTTCATAAACCCTCCATTTTTAAGCTAAGTAACTTTCAAAAAATTTTCTTCCTGAACAATATTTACTTAGAGATTGATTAACTATATCTTTACCCTTTAAAAGATCTGATATCCAACAAAAAAGTTCTCCATCATACTTTACTTCCAGTATTGAATCATACATATTAAATATTGGCATTAATACTACATCCTTAGAAAATAAATCAAAGTTTGTTTCATTTGACCTCATATCACTATCTAAAGTAACTCTTATTCTATTTTCTTTATGAATGTATGCTCTCCTATTGTATTCAACTAAAACAACAGGTGAATATTGTCTTAATGTCATTATGTTATAAGCTGTCTTTGCTATATTGTCATCATATTTAAGAAGAACACTATAGTCTTTATTTATTAAAGCTTTAGCATCCTCCCTACTTATTAAAGTTGTTTCTTTTATTTGATTTATATTTAATTTTCTCTTTATTTCAAGTTTTACTAATTCATCATCTACATCATAAATTCTAAGACGTATTTTCTTTCTAACTTCTTCTCCTGATATCTTGCTATAATAATCATCATTATTTATTGAATCAAAATATAAGCTTCTTATTTTATAGCCATATTTTTTATTGTTAGCATCCTCTGTAAGTATATTTTTAAATACACTAATAAGCCTGAAATATTCACTTTCACTTATTGAATATTTCAATTCTCTTCTATTTACTATCACTTTATAACCTCCATAACTCTAACTTTTCTTAATTTTACCTTTATATTTTGAATTTTTCAACAATTTAATTAATTTTTTTTTAATTTTATTACATTTTTATGAATAAAATATTTTTATTAATGTTTTTTTAATGTTTTTTAATCAACATTTGTTTTGATTAAATAATTATTATTTAAAAAAGTCATAGATATAACCTATGACTTTCAAATAAAGATTAAATTTTTACAAATCAATTTATACTATATAATTAATTTTTTAATATATTTAAACAAACAAAAAAGAGCCTTTCGGCTCTCCTTCTCATTTTCCCTAAATAACCATAATTGAAACGTGAATACGTTACCATAAATTCTAAATACATTATAACACATGTATTTAGAAAATTACAATATATTCTAAAAAATTTTATTTATTTCTAATCTATAGCTTTATTTCTTTCTTGATAATAGTTGCTGTCTTCTCTTTTTCTACTAACAAATTTAAAATCTTCTGTAACTACTTCAGCTATATATTTTTTTGTACCATCTTTATCTTCATAACTACCAGTTCTTAATCTTCCACTCAAGCTTATATAGTCTCCTTTTTTAAGATATTTACATATAACTTCAGCTTTCTTTCCCCATACAGTTACAGGAATTAAATCTGACTTTCTCGTACCATCTGATGACTTAAAATTTCTTTCAACAGCAATCATAAATTTTGTATTTACTTTATCACTATTTTCTAAATGCCTAAGTTCAGGGTCCCTAATTAACCTTCCAAGTAATACTATTTTATTCATTTATTCAACCTCCTGACTAATTACATCTAAAAGTATTTCCTTATTTGTAAATTTTATTCATATTAAGGTATTATATTTCAATAGATTTGATGTTATAATTATCCTAATAGTAAGATGAGTTATAAAATTTTAATATAAACAGGAGGGATTATATGTCAATATTAGTCTGTGGGGGTGCAGGATATATAGGAAGCCACATGGTTGCAGAATTATTAGAAAATGGACATGAAGTTGTTGTCTTAGATAATCTTGAAAAAGGTCATAAAGACGCACTTCTTGGTGGAAAACTATATATTGGTGATTTAAGAGACAGAAAAATATTAGATAAAGTATTTACAGAAAACGATATAGATGCTGTAATTGATTTCGCTGCCTATTCTTTAGTAGGTGAAAGTATGACTGAACCATTAAAATACTTTAATAACAATATATATGGAACAATAAATCTTCTTGAGGCTATGAGAGATCATAATGTAAAATATATTGTATTTTCTTCAACAGCTGCCACTTATGGTGAACCTGATGAAATACCAATATTAGAAAACAGCAAAACAATTCCAACAAATGCTTATGGAGAATCAAAATTAATTGTTGAGAAAATCTTAAATTGGTGTGATCGTGCTTACGGAATAAAATATACTACTCTTAGATATTTTAATGCAGCAGGTGCTCATATAAACGGTAAAATAGGAGAAGACCACTCTCCAGAGTCTCACTTAATTCCACTAATACTAAATGTTGCCCTTGGAAAACGTGATAAGATACTAATTTTTGGAGACGATTATAATACTAAAGATGGTAGTTGTATAAGAGATTATATACATGTATCAGATTTAGCCTCAGCACACTCTCTTGCTCTTGAAAGATTAAAAAATGGTGGAGAAAGTGCAATTTATAATTTAGGAAATGGTACTGGCTTCTCAGTAAAAGAAATGATTGAAATTGCAAGAAAAGTTACAAATCACCCTATTCCTGCAGAAGTTGTAGACCGTAGACCTGGCGATCCTGCAGTTCTTATAGCTTCAAGTGAAAAAGCTATGAAGGAACTTAACTGGAAACCTAAATTTAATAGTGTAGAAACTATAATAGAAACAGCTTGGAACTTTCATAAAAATCATCCTAATGGATATGAAAAATAAAAAAAGAGGATACAATAATTTTATTGTATCCTCTTTTTGCTTTCATTATCTAAAACTGAATTAACTTCTACTCCAAAAATAAATACCATTGACGTTATAAAAAGCCATGTCATTAAAACAAATACAGTCCATAAACTACCGTAAAGTTTAGAATAATGACTAAAATTATTTACATAAAATGAAAATATAAGAGAAACTATTAACCAGCCCATAGTTGTTGTTATTGCACCTGGTATTGTACTTCTAAAGGTAACCTTTTTAGCAGGTGCCACTTTATATATAGTAGCAAAAACTACAATCATCATAACAATTATAATTACATACCTTAATATATTCCAAATAAAATTTATTAAATGCTCAAAGGGAAGAATGTTATTTAAAAAGTCCCCTATAAGATCACCAAATACAAGCATAGCTAATGTACATATAATTGTAAGGGCAAGTGAAACTACACTTATCATCCCTATTATTGACCTCTTAATAAAAGATCTATTTTCCTTTATATTGTAGGCTTTATTTACGCCTTTTATAACTGCTCTAAAAGCAGATGATGCTGCCCATATTGTTACAATTATAGAAACTCCTAATAATCCTGTATGTTGAGAATCAACAGCTTCTGCAACAGTGTTTGATGTTAATTGATATACAGCTGTTGGTAATATTCTTTGTAGTCCTGCTAAAACCTCATTAGAATTTAAATTACTAAATCCAATAAGAGTAATTAAAAAAACCAAAAAAGGGAAAAAAGCTAATATTAAATAATAAGCTAATTGAGACGCTAATGCAAATATATCATCCCTATTAACTTTAACAAATAGATATATAATAATATCCATAGTTGATTTTTTACCATTATAATTTTTTTTTCTACTTTTCATAACCTCACCAATATAACTTATATTTTTAAATTTATTTTTATAGGTATAACACACTTATTATTATATTGTAGCAAAAATACATTTATTATTATATAAAAATAAATATATTTATTTAGTATTATTATTTTTACTTAATATTGTTATATATTCCCCACTATTTATATAGTATAATTTATAATATATTACTAAATAAATATTATGAAAGGAAGTGTTTGAACTTGCTACATACACTTGAAAATTCAACAATCAAAATAAAGGCTAGCACATGTGGTGGAGAACTTCACAATTTAATTTTAAAAGAAAATGAAATCGAATACTTATGGAATAGAGACCCTAAGTACTGGAAATATAGTTCACCAATCCTTTTCCCAATCGTTGGCAAAGTTACAAATTCTAAAATTATTGTAGATGGCAAATCCTACGAAATACCACCTCATGGTATTGGAAGAATTTCTGACTATGAAGTTGCAGAAAAAACTGAAGACTCAATTACATTTGAATTAAAATATTCAAATGAAACATTAAAAATGTATCCTTTTAAATTTTCGCTAAAAATAAAATATACGCTTATTGAAAATGGAGTTAAAGTTACTTATATAGTTACTAATTTAGATGATAAAACAATGTATTTTTCAATAGGAGGTCATCCAGCTTTCTTATGTCCAATTGGAGAAAATGAAAAATTCACAGATTACTATCTTGAATTTAACAAAAAAGAAACTGTTGATATAATGGGAATTACTGAAGATGGATTCTTTGACAAAGCTTCAAGAAAACCTTATCTTAACAATGAAAATATAATAGATATAACAGATGATTTATTTGTAAAAGATAATACAATAGTTTTTGATACATTAAAATCAAATGTTGTATCATTAAAATCAAAAGTTAGCAACAAATCTGTTACTATGGATTTTGATGGATTCCCATATATGGCTTTTTGGTCTAAGGCAACAGGTTCACCATTTGTATGTATAGAACCTTGGTATGGACATGGAGATTTCTATGATTTTAATGGAGAGTTTAAGGATAAAGATGGTGTTAGATCTTTAGATGTTAATGACTCTTTTGAATGTTCATATACAATAACTTTATCTGAATAATACAAATTAAAAAGGCAAAATAATATAATCTTACTAAAAATCTAATGTTTTAGTAATTTATTATTTTGCCTTTTTATTAAATATATAATATTTTAAAATTTTCTTTTTACAGTAACACTATAAATACGATTTTTAATTTAATTTTTAAATTATTTTTGATTCCACTCATTAGGAATTAGACCTTTATATTTTGATGTTAAATATCTATCATCAATAAGAAGAGCTTTCCCTTCATCCTCTTCAGTTCTAATAACCCTACCTACTGCTTGAAGAACTTTATTTATACCTGGATAAATATATGAATAATCATATCCCTTTTTTTCAAAATAATCTTTAATTATTTCTCTTTCAATAGAAATTTTAGGATATCCTACACCTATAATAATAGTACCAATTAACATATCCCCTGGCAAATCTATTCCCTCTGAAAATATTCCACCAAGTACACAAAAACCTACTAAATTATTTTTAGTTCTAAATTCATTAATAAAATTTTCTCTATCACTTTCAGTCATTTCTCTACTTTGAACCATTTTAGTATAGCCTTCAAATTCCTCATTTAATCCATTAATAAATAACTCTAAATAATCATATGAAGGAAAAAACACTAAACAATTTCCATTAATATCTTTTAAAAAGCTTCTAATTTGTTCTTCTACATTTTTAATTGTATTTTTCCTAAATTTAAATCTAGTATTAATTGAACATAAATTTACATCAAATTTACTACTATCAAAAGGTGATTTTAACCTTAACCTATAAGATTCCTCATTTCCACCTAATAGTTCTATATAATAATCAATTGGAGTTAATGTTGCTGAAAATATTACTGTTCCCTTTATTATATCTGTAATATTTTTTATTTTTTCTGCTGGATTAACACAAAATAAAGTTATATTAACTTCTTCTTTGTATGTATCTACATAAGTTACATAATCCTCTCCATAATATTCACTTATTCCAAGAAACTTATTTATATCAAAATATAAGTCTATAAATTCATCATAATATTCTTCACCTTTTAATTTAATTAATAAATCTTCACTTTCAGTTATAAATTTTCTTAAATCTTTATACAACTTTTTTGCTTCTTCTTTTTGATAATAACTATTTTCTTCTCTGCTTTCACATTCTCTTCTAAGCTCTACAAAATAAGAATTTATTCTATTTACTATTTTATAAATGTTTGGAACCTTACCTTTAATCTTTCTTCTAATATATAAAATTTTTGATTTACTTAAAGTTGCTGAATACATACTTCTTCCTCTATCAACTAAATTATGTCCCTCATCAATAAGTAAGGCAATTTCATCACCCATATCTTCTACAACTCTTTTTAAGCCTACCCTCTTATCAAAAATGTAATTATAATCGCAAATTACTCCGTCACACCAATTAATCATATCTAAAGAAAGTTCAAAGGGGCATATTTCATGTTCCTTACTTAACTCTGTTATAAGTTCCCTATCAATATGACCACTTTTCTTTAATAAATCATATATTACAGCCTTACTTTTATCATAATAAGAAGCTGCATACTTGCACTCATCTAGATTACAACTAACTTTATCATTTAAGCAAATCTTTTGTTTTGCAGTTAAAGTAATACTTCTAAATTCTAATCCCTCTTCTCTAAGAATATTAAATGTATTTTCTGCAACCTCACTATTTACTGTCTTTGCTGTTAGATAAAATATCTTCTCCTTTATTCCCTCCCCTAAAGCTTTAACAGAAGGAAATATTGTAGATATAGTCTTACCAATTCCAGTAGGTGCCTGAGCAAATAGTACTTTGCCATCCCTCATAGTTCCATAAACAGCTTTGGCAAGCTTTAACTGACCTTCTCTATACCTCTTAAAGGGAAATTCTAACATTTTTATTGATTTGTTTCTTTTATCTCTATGATTTACTGATAATACTATGTATTTTTCGTATTTAAGAATTATTTCATTTAAGAATTCTTCTAAATCCTTTAATGAATATCTTCTCCTAAAACTTTTAACTTCATCACTTTCTAATTGATAATAACTTAACTGTATCTCTATATTTTCTATATTATTTTGGATAGAATATATATACCCATAAACTTTAGCTTGAGCCCAATGTAATTCATTATCATCATTAATTTCTAATAAAGGTTTATAGGTTGACTTAATTTCTTCAATTATAATATCATTTCCTTCATGTATTATACCATCAGCTCTACCTTCAAGTTTTAGAAGGAAGCTTTCAAGTTCAAATTCTTCACTTAAATAAACTTCCTTCTCATATTTTTCAAAAATCTTCTCATTACTTTTTTGAAGCTTTTGATGAGCTCTTATTCCTAAAACAGCTCTTTTTGAAGTTGAAAATCTATTATCAATACTTCCATTTTTAAGTATAAATTCTACTAATCCTCTTACAGATTCTCTTATAACTTCCTTTTCCATATTTAATTCCTCTCAAACTTGTCTTTAGCTATAATTATACATTACTTTTCAAATTTACTCATAACATTAGATAAATTATTTATACTATTTGTAAGTATTTCAAGCTTTCCCTCTATCCTAATAAGTAAATACATTGATATTGCTATAGGAAACCCAACATTTCCAACTATTTGAATAAAATCATCCATATTATCATCTCCCCTCATAATTATAAATATGCTAATTTATAATTATAAACAGAAATATTTTTAAAATTCTTTAAAGTTATGAAGCTAATAAATTTTAATAACAAACTTATTTTTAAAATAAAAAAAAGATGATGTTTAAATCATCATCAATTAATTAATCTTCATGATATTCATTTACTATCTTTTGTACAAGTTTTTTAATTACACTTGCTTGGGCAATTAAAGATAAAACTAATAAAAATGTTCTAATTCTTTCTTCTTCACTTTCATCTAATTTTAATTCTTTAATTATTTCATCAAGTTTTTCTTCAGTATCTACAGATGATGACAAAAATGAATCCAAACTTTCCTTTTGAGTTTCTGCAAACATTTTATAAGCTGTTTCCCAAGATATTATATCATCACTTCTATCATTAATTTCATTAAATGCTAGACTAAATACCTTTTTTATTTCCTCTGTAGTAAGTATTGGTCTCATATAACTTAATAAAACTAACTGAACTAAATGTAATTTTGTATATCCTCTTTTTTTACCATCTTCTGGTTTTGTTATAACTTCACTTTTTATATAGTTTTGAACTATATTATTTGTATATTTGTCATCAACAAACTTATCATTTAAATAATCTATAACTTGTGATAAAAATAAATCGTATCTTGGCAAATCATCATATGAAATCATACTATTTTTAGAAACTTCAGCAAGTTCATTAATATAATCTGCTGTAACTTTTTTGCTCATTCTTATTCACCCTTACCTAAATTTAAATCTTAATAATATTATATAGTATAAATAAACTTATTACAAGTTATTTTTACCATTATTATCTTTTATTGTTCCCTTATTAGTTATTTTTAAACATATTACCCTTATTAAATAATATTTTAAATTTTTTTAAAGTTCAAGAACATGTTTTTGATAATATTATTATATTTACCTTATTTTTATACAAATTATATTATTTTTTTAAATCTTTATTAAATACTTGTTTAAATTATATAATATAATACTATATATAGATTTTTTAATTAGTATGATTTTAATTTATAAAAAATATTTGATCTAATATTTATAAATGATTTAATTTAAATTTTATAATAAATAATACCTTTTAAATTTGTAAAGTATTGACATTTCTAAAATTTGGTAGTATATTAATTACTATAGTATTACCAGAAAAATTTGTAATTTAATAAAACTTAATATTTTTATTGTTGACTTTAAATTACAATTTTGGTAAGATAACATAGTAAATTGTCGAATCTTGCAGTATTGTGTAGGTTTGATGGTAATGTATATAATTTAAGGAGGAAACTTTTATGAAATCAACAGGTGTAGTTAGAAGAGTAGATGAATTAGGAAGAATAGTTATTCCTATAGAGTTAAGAAGAACTTTAGACATCGCAGAAAAAGATGCTTTAGAAATATATGTAGATGGTGAACAAATCATTCTTAAAAAATATGAACCAGCTTGTATTTTCTGTGGAGATGCTAGAGACGTTGTAAACTACAAAGGAAAGAACATCTGCAAAAACTGTTTAGCTGAATTAAAGAGATAAAATTAAAATAAGCATTATTTAAATTAGATTTATTTAAAAAAGCATTAAAGATATAAAAACATTCCCCTAAAATGTTTTTATATTTTACCATAAAAAACCACTGAAGTTATTCAGTGGTTTTTGGTTTATCTATAAAAAGACCAGAATAAATCTGGTCTTTTATATTTCTATTTTTATAAATTTATATGTTAGTTGAAAATTTGTATACTTCATTTTTCTGTAATTTTCTATCTTTTGCAACCATTTTTATAGAATCTTTTTTGCTGAATCCATCTTCCATATATTTAATTATATGCTCTTCAATAGATAATCCTTCCCAACTTGCTCTACTTTCTCTTTCTATTTCTTCCTCACTTAATCCATCTAAAACTAGAACAAATTCACCTCTTGGAGAATTAATTTTAAAATGTTCTATTACTTCTGAAATTTTTCCTCTAACTATTTCTTCATGGATTTTTGTAAGTTCTCTACAAGCTGCAATATTTCTATCCCCAAAACTATCTAATAAAAAAGTTAATGTACTTAATAATCTATGAGGTGCTTCATAAAAAATCAAAGTTTCCTTTTGATTTTTTAATTCTTCTACTACAATCTTTCTTGACTTAGTATCCCTTGGAATAAATCCTCTAAAAGTAAAAGCACTACTATCTAATCCTGAATATATTAAAGCCGTTGCAAAAGCTGTTGCTCCAGGTAAAACCTCAAAATCAAGTCCTTCTTCAATGCACTTTTTAACTATAACACTTCCAGGATCTGAAATACCTGGCATTCCAGCATCACTTACTAATGCAATATTTTCTCCTTCTCTTAATCTATTTAGTATTTCATCACTTTTACCTTGTTCATTATGCATATGATAACTTATTAATGTCTTTTTTATATTGAAGTGATTTAATAACTTTATTGTCTGTCTCGTATCCTCTGCAGCAATTACATCTGCATTTTCTAAAACTTCCAATGATCTTAATGTTATATCTTTAAGATTTCCTATTGGAGTAGGTACTAAATACAGTTTTCCTTCACCCATTTTATCCTATTTCTCCTATCTACCATAAATTTTATTTATTTCATCTGAATAACTTCCATCTTCATTATATACATAAAGAGGTGCATCCCATTTTAAAAATGCCTTTCCATCTCTTTGACCTTCAACTAAAACTATATTTGGTGCTTTATTTTTATTTGGATGAACCATCTTTATTCTTTTAGGCTCTATCTTATAAGCTCTCATAATAGTAATTATATCAGCAATTCTTTCTGGTCTGTGAACCATATATAATCTTCCATTATCTTTAAGAACAGTTCTTGCAGCCTTTATTACATCTTCTAAATTACACAAAACTTCATGTCTTGCAATTGATAATTTATCTGAAGGATTAACTATTCCAGAATTATTTAATTTATATGGAGGATTAACAGTTACTACATCAACCTTTTCTAATTTTTTTAGAAATTCTATATCTTTTAAATCTCTATGTATAAAATTAATATTATCTATTTCATTTAATAATACACTTCTACTTGCCATTTCTACCATATCTTCTTGTATTTCAATTCCTGTTATACTCTTTGGAGAATATTTACCATAACTTAAAAACGGTACTATTCCAGTTCCAGTACAAAAATCTATAACAGTATGTTTTCTTTTAATATTTGAAAAACCTGAAAGAAGTACAGCATCAACACCAAATCTAAATCCATCATTTTTTTGTATAAGCATTAATCCTTTTAACTGTAAATCATCAACACTTTCATTTTCTTTTATTTCAACATTATTGTTTATCGCCATACTTTTCTTCATCCTTTTATTTTAAATTTCTTTTTAATTATACATTAACAAAAATCACTTCTCAACATACTTATTATCTTAATTCACTTATAATATACTACTTTATTTATTCATAAATTATATATTTAGTATTTTTTCTATATTTATTACATATATTAGTTTATATGATTTTCTAAAAAGCAAAACAAAAAGGCCTTAGTATACCTAAAGCCTTTATAAATTACAATTAATTTTTAGTTTAATATTCTTCTAGCTGCGTAGAAACTCCATATTGGTGATACTTTAACTACATCTCCTGTTTGAGGTGCATGAATTATACTTCCTCCACCAACATATATTCCAACGTGATGAGAACTTGGGAATACTAAGTCTCCTGGTTGAAGTTGTGATCTTGATACAGCTCTTCCTGAACCAATTTGATCATAAGTAGTTCTACCTATTTCAATACCTGCAGCTTTACGATAAACATAACTTGTAAATCCTGAACAGTCAAATGTATTAGGACCTGTTGCTCCCCAAACATATTTAGCTCCTAAATGCTTATATGCTTCATTTATTATAGCTGAAGTACTTCCATGGTGAGTTGAACCTCCACCATTTGATGATCCGCTGTTTGATGATCCACCATTTGATGGTGCACTAACAGATCCTCCTCTATTTGGAGAACTTTGTGAAGCAGCTTCTTGTTTTTGTGATATTAAATTATTTCCCTTTGAAATTGCTGAATCAATTTCAGAAATTACAGTTGGACTCTTTATTTGATTATTCTTTATATCCTTTAATTGAGATACTGCACTCTTTAAAGCATCAATTGAACTATTTGAATTATTAATAACAGCTAATTGACCTGATATTATTTGTCTTTCAACTCTTGAAAGATATTTAGCATCAAAGTCTTTTTGTTGCTTCTTAGCATCATCTATTAACTTCTCTTGTTCACCCTTTAAATTTTCAAACTTTTCTAGTTCTTGTTTAGTTTCCTTATTTAACTCTTCTAATTTCTTTCCTTTTTCTTGAAGAGATGTCATTTTAGTATCTAAGCTCTTTTGGTTATTAACAAGCTCGTCCACAACATTCTTATCTAATTGTATTAATCTATTAGCAGAATCTAATCTACTAATTAAATCAGAAAAGTTTTGTGCACCAAAAATTAAAGAAATATAGTTAGTTTGTCCACCTGTTTTATAAAGTTCTCTAAGTCTTCCTCCAAGAACTTCTTTTTGTTCAGACATCTTTTCCTTAGTTTGTTCTATCTCTTTTTGAGTAGTACCCATTTCTTTTTCAGTATTTGCTATTTCTGTTTTGTTGTTTTGTACCTTTTGTACTAATGGCTCTATTTTAGAATTTAAGTCGTCTATCTTATTTTGTACGTTTGCTATCTTAGCCCCTAATTCGGCATATTCATCTCTTGCTTGATTTACTTCTTTATTAGTTGGAGTAGCATATGCTGGAATAGCAGAATTTACTACTAACATACCTGCGATAATTGCAGCAACAATTTTTCTTCTCATGAGTTATACGGTTCCTAAGAACCTACCCCCCTTTCAAATTCTGTGTCTCCTACTAGAAATACATTTATTATTATATCATCACATAATTAACGGTACAACCGTAATTTATTACATATTCCTTAAAGTCAACTATTTTTTTAATTTTTTTTGTAACTTATATTAATACTAAGTAATTGTTTACAAATAAATATACGATATTTTTTAATATGAAAAAAATACATTTATATAATAACATAAAAATTACAAAATTGTAATACTTTTTGAATAAAAATGAATATGTTGACAAGTGTCCTATTTTTGAATATAATATACATTGTGTTTGCGGGGTGTGGCGCAGATGGTAGCGCGCATGGTTTGGGACCATGAGGTCGCAGGTTCGAGACCTGTCACCCCGACCATAAAAAAAGACTATGATTTACTCATAGTCTTTTTGTTTTTCATCATAATTTTCTATATATTCTCTATCACTACTTGCAGCTTTACATAAAGCAATTGTTATTAATACTACCAAAGCATACCCTAAAACAAACCATATCATATCTTTATTAATCTTCCTTCCATTATCTTATATTATTTATTATTGACAAAAATATAAATTTTAATTATTTTTGATTATAAAGATAAAAAATAATTATTTTATTTTAAAGGAGGTATAAAATGTTAAAAGATATAACAGCTGTTATATTTGATTTAGATGGAACTCTTATTGATTCTATGTGGGTTTGGGATCAAATAGATGAAGATTATCTATCAAAAAAAAATATAGAAGTTCCTAAGAATTTAAATTCAGAAATTGCACATTTAAGCTTTAATCAAGTAGCAAAATACTTTAAAAAAAGATTTAATTTAGAAGATTCATTAGATGATATAAAAAATTCTTGGAACACTATGGCATACTATCATTATTCAACTGATATTAAACTAAAAAATGGAGTAAAAGAATTTTTAGATTTTTTAAAAAGCTTAAATATAAAAATAGGATTAGCAACAAGCAATTCAATGAATCTTTTAGAAGCTGCTTTAAAAAATAATGGTATATATGAATATTTTGACTCAATAACTCTTACAGATGAGGTAAGCGTTGGAAAGCATGAACCAGATGTATATTTATTAGCTGCAAAAAAATTAGGTGTAGACCCAAAAAACTGTTTAGTCTTTGAAGATATAATACAAGCTGTTATAGGTGCAAAAAAGGCTGGTATGAAGGTTATTGCTGTTGAAGATACTAGAAGCTTGAGTGATAAGGATAAGCTTTTAGAAGCTTCTGATGAATTTATTACAGACTTTTCTGAATTGCTAAATAAAAACTTTGCAAGTTAATATATAAAATTAATACTTATACTACATATTTATTAAATAAACAAAAAAATATATATAATAAATTTTATAATAAAAGGTAACTTTCATTCGAAAGTTACCTTTTACTTAATTAAATACTATTATTTTCTAACTACACCATATTTAGATTCTAATTCTTTTAATACATCTAAATATTTTCTTTGTTGTCTTTCTTGCATTAATTGTTGAAGAACTGCATCTTTAACTTCTTCAAAAGTTTTTGTTTTTGCTTCATTTTTAGAATCAACTAAAATTAAATGATATCCAAATTGTGTTTTAACTGGCTCAGTTACTTTTCCAATTTCTGCATTAAAAGCAGCATCTTCAAATTCTGGAACCATCATTCCTCTACCAAACACACCAAGATTTCCACCTTGTTCTTTTGATGGACAACTTGAATATTTTTTAGCAGCATCTTCAAAAGTAATACCGTTATCAATTTCTTCTTTTATTTTAAGTGCATCTTCTTCCTTTTCTACTAATATATGCTTAGCTGAAACTGTAGGCTGTTCTATGAATTTATCTTTATTAGCTTCATAGTATTCTTTAACTTCTTCGTCTGTAACTGTAACTTCTGATAATATTTTAGCTATACTCATTTGAGTTAAAATTTCTTTAGCCAAACGTTTTACTGTTTCTTTATATTCATCAGTTTCATCTAATTTTAATTCTTTTCCAAATTTGTTTAATAATTCAAAAGAGATAACTTGTTCTAATAATTGTTTTCTTCCTTGTTCATTCTCAAACATTTTTTTTCTATCATCTGGGTATTTTGATATTATTTCATTTAATTCTTTTTCAGTTATTTCTTCTGAACCAACTGTTGCTAATACTTTATTTTCCATTTTAAAGTCTCCTTTATTAATTATTTACTACTTAATTCTATCAATATCTTAATAATTTAACAATCTAAATAATGAAACTTAAAGCCTTCTTATGAAAATTTTACTGTTTATTTAATTTTATCCACAAAATTTATTGAAATTGTGTATTTTACCCACATATCTTTTCTAATTCTGTGAATATTTTCTTATTATTTCTAAAATAAAAAAAGATGTTCTATTGAACATCTTTTACTGGTGGAGGTAAGGAGATTCGAACTCCTGACCCCCTGCGTGCAAGGCAGGTGCTCTCCCAGCTGAGCTATACCCCCAGAAAAATATTGTATGGTGGCTCGAGCAGGAATCGAACCAGCGACACGAGGATTTTCAGTCCTCTGCTCTACCGACTGAGCTATCGAGCCACACCATACCTGGCAACGTCCTACTCTTCCACACGGTCACCCATGCAGTACCATCGGCGCTATAGAGCTTAACTTTCCTGTTCGGAATGGGAAGGAGTGTTT
>NZ_JAGGJZ010000007.1 GCF_017873235.1 Clostridium moniliforme
ACAATTATTAATTATAAACTAAAAAATTTTTTAAATAAATAATTTTAAAATTAATATTAAAAAAACAAATAAATATTATAACTAATTTTTTACTTATAATAAATATGGATTATTAAGATAAAAAACTTAATAATCCATATTGTCATAGTATTTTTATTTATTACTTCAAACTACCATAATATTATAAAAACTTTAAACCATAATTTTATTTAACAATTATACTATAATCTTCTTTATCTATTACTTTTCCAACAACCCAAGCTTTTATATTTTTTTCTTTAAATTCTTTTAATATTTTATTTCCTTCATCTTCACTACAAGAAAATAAAAGTCCACCTGAAGTTTGTGGATCAAATAATATGTCCTCAAGCCAATTTGGAATATTCTCTAATTTATATTTATCTTTAATGTAATATTTATTTTCATATGCACCTTTAGGAATAAGTCCATAATTTGCATACTCCTTAGCTTCTTTTATGTATGGTATACTTTCTTTATAAAATTCAAATGTTTTATTTGAACCTTCAGCCATTTCATATCCATGACCTATAAGTCCAAAACCAGTTATATCAGTACAAGCAGATATATTATAATTTTTTATGATTTCACCAGCATACTTATTAAGAAGTGCCATCCACTTTATAGCTTCATCTAATGCTTCTTTTGATGCCATTTCTCCCTTTGCAGCTGTATTTACAATTCCTACCCCTAATGGTTTTGTAAGTATTAAAATATCTCCTTCTTCTGATCCACAATTTTTTAATATTTTCCTTGGATGTACAACACCTGAAACAGAAAGTCCATATTTTGGTTCATCATCTTGAACAGAGTGACCTCCAATTACAACTGCACCTGCTTCTAATACTTTATCTGCTCCACCTCTAAGTATCTCTCCAAGTATTTTTTTATCTAAACAATTTGGAAAACATACTATATTTAAAGCTACCTTAGGTTCTCCACCCATTGCATATACATCACTTAAAGAATTTGCAGCTGCTATTTGACCAAAGGTATAGGGATCATCTACAACTGGTGTAAAAAAGTCTAAAGTTTGTATAAGTGCTATATCATCACTTAGTTTATATACTGCACCATCATCTGAAGTATCAATTCCTACTAATAAATTTTCATCTACCATATTAGGTATACTTTTTAAAATATTTGAAAGAGCACCCGGCTCTATTTTAGCTGCTCAACCAGCAGTTTTTGCGTAACTTGTTAACTTAATCACGTCTATCATCCCTTCTCCCCTAGGATTATTATCTATTTGTTCTACATAATTATTGTAACACATGAGAATAATTTATACACAGATGGAATCTTTTATTTTTAAAAATGTACCTTCTCCAATTCCACTTACATTTTTAATATCTTCAATTGATTTAAAATCTCCATTTTCTTCCCTATAAGTTATTATTGCTTTTGCTTTTGAAGGTCCAATTCCATTTATTTTATTAAGTTCACTTTCATCTGCTGTATTTATATTTATCTTTCCTTCTTTTTTTGAATTAATATCACTTGATTTGTGATTTGAAATTGATAAAGTTTCTTTACTTTCTTTTTCTAGCTTCTTAATATTCTCTTTATTAGGAATTATGACACACATATTGTTTTTTAATTTTTCTGCTCTATTTACATAATCTAAAGCTGCTTTTTTTGTTAATCCACCAGCCTCATTTATTAAATCTTCTATAATACTTCCCTCTTCTAAATAATATACTCCTTCTTTTTTAACTTCTCCTTTTATATCAACAACAATCTTATTATCTTTTAAATTAATAATTTCTTCTTTATCATTATCTTGCAAATTAATTTTTTCATTTTTATTATTATTTTCTTCACTATTATCATTATAATGGGAATTGTCTTTATTTTCTTCTACAAATATATTTTCCTTATTATTTTTATCCAAGTTTTCTTTACCATTAAATAGGTAGGTTCCAAAAACTATTCCTCCAAAAATTAATCCTATTAAAATCAATCCAATACTTTTTTTCTTTATATCCATTTCTTTCTCCTAATATAGTTTTTTCTAAATTATTAACAGTATTCTTTAAAATTATCCTTATGTTGTGGAAAATTAAAGAATTTTTTGATAAAATAAAAAAGGTAATTTACTAAAAAAGGAGAACTTATGAGAAGATTTTTAAATACTATTATAAAATATTTATTATTTATCCCTATCTTCTATAGTTTAATTTTAAGTACTGCACAAGCTACAGAAAAACCACCTAAAATAAATGCAGAATCTTCAATATTAATGGATGCAAATACAGGTCAAGTACTTTATTCTAAAGAAGAAAACGCTAAACATTTTCCAGCTTCAACTACAAAGATTCTTACAGCATTAGTTGTATTAGATAATTCAAATTTAAAAGATATTGTAACTATAGGACATAATCCACCTTTAGCAGATGGTAGTTCTATTGGATTAAAAGAAGGGGAAAAATTTACTGTTGAAACACTTCTTACAGGACTTTTACTTGAATCTGGTAATGATTGTGCTGAAGCCTTAGCAGAACATGTTGGTGGATCTATTAATAATTTTGTAAAAATGATGAATGAAAAGGCAAAAGCGTTAGGATGTAATGATTCAAACTTTGAAAACCCAAGTGGGCTACCAAATGATAAACATGTAACAACAGCTCATGATTTGGCTTTAATAATGAAAGCTGCATTAAAAAATCCTGAGTATGTTAGAATATCAAGAATTATATGTACTCAATTACCAGCTAGCAATTTAAATGGAGAAAAAAGATGGGTAAACAATCACAACCATTTACTTGATAAAAACTCAAAATACTATTATAAATATACTCTTGCTGGAAAGAGTGGTTATACAAATGTTGCAAAACATACATTTGTTATTTCAGGAGAAAAAAATGGTGAAAAATTAATAGCTGTATTTTTGAAAGCTAATAATAAAATTAAAAATTATGAAGACATGGCTAAATTATTAGACTATGGATTCAACAATTTTAAAGAAGTAAAACTTTACTCAAAAGGTTACAAAGTTGATGACTTAAAAATAACAAATGATTTAAATATTCCAATAGTGCTAGGTAATAATGTACTATTTACTACTGAAAAGTCAAAAGATACACACATAGATAAATCATTAAAATATAATTTACCTAAAGATATAAAAAGAAGGGAATTAAAAAAAGGTGATGTAATATGTGAAGCTGATGTTATAGTAAATGGTAAAAAAGTATCCACTGTAAACTTATTAAGTGGAGGAAATCATGCCTATAATTTTAAAATTGGTGTTTATGAATTTATATCTAATAATTTAATTGCAGTAATTATAGCTTCAATAATTATACTTATAACTATAATATCTACGATTATATTTATCATAAAAAAAAGAAAGAAAAAGAAATTCCAAAAAAAGTGGAAACACGTTATAAATAGAAAAAAATAAAAGGTATAGATTATTTTAAAATAATCTATACCTTAATTTTTATTTAATTTTTTCAATTAAGTTTTTTAAATCCTCTGGAAGATCTGCTCTTAGACTAAGCATTTCTCCACTTCTTGGAGATTTAAAATCTAATCCATAAGCATGAAGTGCTTGTCTCTCTATTAATTCCTTTTCTTCATCTCCATTTCCATAAAGGAAATCTCCATATATAGGATGACCTAAATAGGATAAGTGAACTCTTATTTGATGAGTTCTTCCAGTTTCTAATAGACATTCAACTACATCTCCATTACTAAAACTTTCTAACACTTTATAATGAGTTATACTTTTTTGTCCTCTTTCATCAACTACTCTTTTTATACTATTAAATCCATCCTCTTTTTCTGGTCTATATATAGGAACATTTATAGTTCCTTCTTTTTCTTTAAGGTTTCCATGAACAATAGCAATATATCTTTTTTTCATATTGTTATTTTTCATTTCTTTTGATAATGCCATATGAGCATATTGATTTTTTCCTATTACAATTAGCCCTGAAGTATTCATATCAAGCCTACTTACAAGTCTAACTATACAATTTTGACCTGTTTCCTTAAAGTAATTTAAAACTCCATTAGCTAATGTTCCTGATTGATAACTTTTTGTTGGATGAACAACCATAAATGGTTTTTTATTTACTACTAATATATCTTCATCTTCATATACAATATCTAAATCCATTTTTTCAGGAGTTATATCTTGACTTTCTTCTCTATTTAAGTCAATTTTTACTTTGTCGTAAGATTTAAGTTTAAAATTCATTTTAACAGCTTCATCATTTACAAATATTCTTTTTTCAACTGAAGCTCTTCTTATAAGTCTTGAAGATAATTCAAGTTCTTCTTTTAAATATTCTCTAATTTTAACTCCATCATATTCTAATGGAACAATCTTTTCTAAGATGCTCATATTTTTTCTAAATCCTCCTAAGCTTCAAAATGTTTAATAACTTTTAGCATCATTTCCTAATATAACTACTACATCATAGCCAGCATCTGAATACTTAGAACTAATACTTTCATAATCTTTTATTGATTTAAATTTGTTTTTAAGAGTATTTTTTATATTTTCATTATCAACCATAATAACACTTTTTTCTCTAAGATCTGTATTTCCAGTGTCAACATTATTATATCCTAATTGTTTAAGCTGTATTTGATAAGTAGCTGCTAATCCACTTATTTTTGTTGCATTTAAAACTTTTATTTTTACATTTTCAGGATTTAAATTGCTACTTACTGAATTTCCAGAATGAAGTTTTTGAATTAGCCCTGCATTTTCATCTCTATCAAATACAAAGTATGATTGTCCCGCAATCATTTTTGCAGTTCCTTTAACTGTTGTCATTGATATATTACTTGGTTTTAATGTTACAGCCTTTAAGGCATATTTAAACATAGTTTTACCAGTCATATTAGTTTGAACATTTTGTTCTATAGTTTTTAATATTGCAGGTATTTTAAAAATAATTGATGGACTTGTGCATTTTTTCACTACTTGCTCTAAGAATAAGTGTTGGTTCTTAATTCTATCTATATCTCCATTTGGAAGACCTGTACCATCATTATTTTTTCTCCATCTAAAAAATTCTTCTGCTTTCTTTCCATCTAAATGAACTGTAGTTCCTTTATCAAATTTAATACGAAGATGTTGAGATTTATCAGTATAATCCATATTATGAGTTATCTTCATATCAACTCCACCTATTGAATCAATAAAATCTCTAAAGCCTTTATAATTTACCTTAGCTAAATAATTTATATTAATAGATAAAAGTTTCTCAACTTCCTGAATTACTCTTGCATCTCCTCCAATAGGATAAGCTGCATTTATCTTCCACCTATGTCCATTTATATTTATTAAAGTGTCTCTTGGTATTGAAACTATATTGACTTTTTTTGTCTTAGGATTAAAATTTAATACCATCATAGTATCTGTTCTTTTTAATGCTTCATTATTTGGATTATTTATATCTCCAACGTCCATTCCAAGAAGAAGTATGTTTACAGTTTGATCCATAGGAACTGTAACTGGAGCTATCATGTTATCTGTACTTATATTAGATAAAAGCTTACCTATTCTCATTCCAGCAATAACAATAATAGCTATTAAAGCAATTGCAATTATTCCAAATATTTTCTTAAAAGATATTCTCTTTTTCTTTTTTTTCTTTCTAACAGCCCCATTTAAACTTCTAGGTCTTTTATTTGTTGCATTTAAAGATGGATCTCTTCTACCATCATTAAAATTCCCTTGTGATCTTCTTTCTTGCCTATCATCAACTCTTCTTCTTACATCATCAACAGGAATACTCGAAGATCTTCTTCTTCCATCTCTTCTTAGCTCTTCATTTCTTTTTGCAATACGCCTCTTTCTTCTTATGGCCTCTTCTCTTTCGCTTAGTCTTCTCTTTGATCTTCTATCATCAGCCAAACTTGTTACACCCCATCTCATGTATAAAATGTATGTTAATTATATTTTTTATTCATTATTAAATAATTTCTTGCTTTAACAGTATTTAGGTCAATAAGAGCCCCTCTAGTTAATAAATATTTTATTGTATGATTCATTCCCATAAGAACTCCTTCATCTAAATCCTCTAAAACTTTTTCTCTAATTTCATCCACTCCATCATATACTCTTGATGGTTCAATCATATCAGCAATATAAATAATTTTATCTAATTTGCTCATATTTTCTTTTCCTGTAGTATGCCATCTCATAGCAGATAACACTTCTTCATCATATATATCAAACTTTTCTTTAGCAACTATTTCTGATACTATTCCATGCCAAAGCTCTGGTGTTTTTTTCTCACTTAATGTTAATTCTATATTGTTATTTTTAATAATATTTGTTAATTCTTCTAAAGTTAAATTTTTTGCTACATCATGACATAAGGCAGCAAGTTCTGCTTTATCTTCATCTACTCCATTTAATTTTGCTAACTTTTTAGCTGTAGATACAACGCCTAATGTATGAATATATCTTTTAGGTTGTAGATTTTCTTTTAAATAATCATATATATACGTAATTTTCATTCTATTTACCTTCATTATAAAGATTTTCTCTATTTATTACATCTAATACTTTATTAGGTAAGAAAAAATCAACTCTATTCCCTTCTTTAATTCTCTTTCTAATTTCTGTTGAGGATATCTCTAAATCTAACACATTTAAAAATATAATCTCCCCATTATATTTTCTTTCAAGTCTATCTTTTTCACTTTTTAAATCTTCTTCTCTAAAACCTGGTCTTGTAAAAACCACTAACTTGCAAAATTCAAAAATTTCACTTACATTTTTCCATTTTTCTAAATCAATAAGACAATCTGCTCCTGTTATAAAGTATAATATTACATCATCTTTTTTAAAATGTTTTAATGTCTTATAAGTATAACTTAAACCACTTTTCTCTATTTCATAATCTGAAACCTCAAATTCCTTAAATCCTTCAATAGCCTTTAAAACCATCTCATATCTTAAAGAAGCCCCCGTAATAGGTTTTTCCTTCTTATGTGGGGGGCTTCCATTTGGTACAAAAATCACTTTATCTAAGCCTAATCTCTTCCTTGCCTCATAAGCTATATAAAGATGTGCATTGTGGATAGGATCAAAGGTTCCTCCAATAATCCCATACTTTTTCATACTACTTCTTCTGATTCTTAAATTTTCTTGGTAATTCTATTTTTGGTTTCTTTGAAGATCTTTTGTATAATACTATTTTACTTCCTATTGCTTGAACCCCTTCACATTTTAATTCTTTACATATAAAATCTGAAGCTTCTCTTGCTTCTAATCCACTATTTTCTAAAACTTTTATCTTTATAAGCTCTCTTGCTTCTAATGCATCTCTTACTTGATTTAAAAAGCTCTCCTCTATTCCATTTTTACCAATCTGAAATATTGGTTGAATATCATTAGCTAAGCCTCTTAAGTAAGCTCTTTGTTTTCCAATTAGCATTATTGTTCCTCCTATAATAAGTATTCAAATTCAAAATCATTAAGATTTACCATATCACCATCTTTAATTCCCATTTCTCTTAATTCATTAAGTACACCTTTATTACCTAATACTTTATGGAAATATCTTAAGGAGTCTGCATCATTTACATTAACTGCATCTAAAAGTCTATCTACGAAACTACCTTCAACAAAGTAAGTATCAAACTCTTCTCCTCTTTCAATTCTAATTTCATAAGTAAATCTCTTTTCTTCTGGAATATATCTTTCTTCATCTGAAATTTCAAGTCCTGTTATAGGAATTTCCTTAAGCATTTTAGCACATTCCTTAATTACATCATCTACACCTTCTCTAGTTGCAGCTGACATCTTATATACTTTATCAAAGCCTAATTCATTAACTTTCTTCTTAAAGTTTTCAAATACGCCTTCTTCAAATACTAAATCAGTTTTATTTGCTACTACTATTTGAGGTCTATCCCAAAGTTTAACTGAATATTTCTTAAGTTCTTCATTTATCTTTATGAAGTCTTCAACTGGATCTCTTCCTTCAAGTCCTGATATATCAACAACATGAACTAAAAGTCTAGTTCTTTCAATATGTCTTAAAAATTCAAGTCCAAGACCTATACCTTCACTAGCTCCCTCAATTATTCCTGGAATATCTGCCATAACAAAAGGCTCCACTCCATCTACTGCAACAACTCCTAAATTTGGTTTAAGTGTTGTAAAGTGATAGTTAGCTATCTTTGGCTTTGCTTTAGTTGTCATTGATAGAAATGTTGACTTACCTACATTTGGGAAGCCTAAAAGTCCAACATCTGCAAGTAATTTTAATTCTAAAATTATTGTCATTTCTTCTCCAGGCATTCCTGGTTCTGAAAAATCTGGCGCTTGTCTTGTAGGTGTACAGAATTTGCAATTACCCTTTCCACCTTTACCACCTTTTAAAAGAACATATTCATCATCTTTTTCTGAAAGATCACAAATAATTTTATTACTTTCAGCTTCTCTTATTATTGTTCCCATTGGTACTCTAATATAAAGGTCTTCACCATCTCTACCATAACATTTTGATCCAGCACCATTTTCTCCTGATGATGCCACAAATTTTCTTTTATATTTAAAATCCATTAATGTAGTAATTCCTGTATCTACTTTGAAGATGATGCTTCCGCCTCTACCACCATCTCCACCATCTGGTCCTCCAAGTGGAACATACTTTTCTCTTCTAAAAGAAATTGCTCCATCTCCACCTTTACCAGACTTTACAAATACTTTGGCCTTATCTATAAACATATAATCACCTTTCCTTTTGTAAAATCTACACATTCATATTATTCCTAATATAAAAATATTAAATCCATATATTAAAAAAATATTTTCTTCATTATAACATAATACTAATATATATAACGAAAAAAAACATTACAAAATACTATTATTTAAGGAAATATTTAATTTTTTACATTTAAAAAGCACCCAAATTCATGGGTGCTTTATATAAATAACTACTATTCAGCTATTTCTTCAACGTTTACTGGGTAAACAGAAGCTTTCTTCTTGTCTCTTCCCATTCTTTCGAACTTAACTACTCCATCAATCTTAGCAAATAGAGTATCATCCTTACCCTTTCCAACATTGTTTCCTGGGTGGATCTTAGTTCCTCTTTGTCTTACTATGATGTTTCCAGCAAGTACGAATTCTCCGTCAGCTGATTTAACACCTAGTCTCTTTGACTCAGAATCTCTACCATTCTTTGTACTACCCATTCCTTTTTTGTGGGCAAATAATTGAAGGTTCATTATCATCATGTCACTACACCTCCTCTTTTAATAATCTTATATATTCTCTACGTTTATTATTTCCAAACATGTCATCTAAGCTTAAAATTACACTCTCTAGACTTTTTTCAAAAGTTTTAAGTAAAACCTGTGATTTTTCTAATTCTTCTTCAGAAAAGTCAGATAAGTCTAGTTTTAAATATCCGTCTGCTACCTCGTATGTACAGTTAAGTTTTAAAACTTCATCTATACCTATAAGAACACTTTGTGATAAGACTGAAACTGAGTTACAAACCATATCAAAAGCTTCTCCTACCAATAAAACATCATTATTAAAATCTCTGTCTTCTGGCATTGCGTGGTTGTCAATAACGAACGCTATAATGTTATCATTTTTATAAAAAATCTTTGCATTAATCATAATACTATGCTTCGATCTTTTCGATAACTAACTTAGTGTAAGGTTGTCTGTGACCATTTTTTCTTCTATAGTCCTTCTTACGTTTGTACTTAAATACTGTTACCTTCTTAGCTTTTCCTTGTGCTAAAACCTTAGCTACAACCTTAGCTCCTTCAACCATTGGCTTACCAACTGTTAAAGTTTCTCCATTAGAAACAGCTAATACTTCTGTTAATTCAACTTGTGAATCAACTTCTGCGTTAAGTTTTTCAACGAATAATACGTCTCCTTCTTGAACTCTGTATTGTTTTCCTCCAGTTAATACTACTGCGTACATTAAAAACACCTCCTCATAACGGTCTCGCCACTACGGGTACAAAGAAAAAACTTTGTTTAATAAAAAACCCTATCGTGAGCGGTTTACTAAATAATATTAACACATACTATATTTTTTGTAAAGAAATTAATTAATATTTTTCAATTGATTTAACTTTATAATCTAATAAATTTTCTTTTTGATTTTTAAATATTAAAGGCTCTATTTTATATCCATCTATTCCATCAGAAAACTTTAAGAAAATCTCTTTATCTAAACCATCAATATTTTTAAGAAAATTAAATATATCTCCTTGAACTTTCTCTTTATAAATACTATCAAGTTCTATAAAAAAACTTTTAATTGTATTATCTTCAAAAGATTTTAATATATCATTTCTTATTAAATCTTCAATATAAGATAATTTAAGAATATTTCCACTTCCTTTACATAAAGGGCAACTTTCCTCTATAGAATCATAAATGCTCTTTCCTCTACGTCTTCTTGTAATTTGAACTAAATCAAGCTCTGTAAAAGGATATATTCTGCTATTTCCTTTATCATTTTTAAGGGCTTCTTTTAATTCTTTCATTATAGTAAATCTTTGATTTTGATCCCTCATATCAATAAAATCTATCAATATTATGCCACTTAGATTTCTAAGCATTATTTGCTTTCCAATTTCTTTTGTTGCTTCTAAATTTGTTTGAAATATTGTTTTGTCAAAACTTCTACCTTTTATATTTTTTCCACTATTTACATCTATAACATACATAGCTTCAGTTTTTTCAATTACAATATCTCCACCACAATTTAATTTAATTTTATTATGTCTAAGCTTTAATATTTCTTTTTCAATATTATAATAATCAAACAATGTACGAATTCCTTCATATAATACTATTTCAACATTGCCTTCGCCATCTAAAAAACTTCTAACATAAGCTTCATCTTCTTTATTATCAACATATATTTTAAGATTTCCTTTTGTAATATTATCTCTTAAAACTTTATTTAATGAAATATCTTCCCCATAAACCTTTGAAAGTTCTGTACTGAATTTAAGTTTTCTATTCATTTCATCTAGAATCTTTTTAAGCTTATCTCTTTCTGCCTTAAGCATATCAATTGAAACATTAGCTCCATCAGTTCTAACAATTATATTTATTCCTTCAACTTCATTAAGTTCTGCCAAAATAAGTTTCTTTTTTACTTCATCAGTTATTCTTTTAGAAAATGAAATTCCTGTTTCTCCATAATTAAACACAAGATATTTTCCTGGAATATTAAATTTATTAGTAAGCTTTGCTCCTTTTTCATTTAAAGGCTCTTTTAAAACTTCAACTAAAAATTCATCACCTTTTTTAATTCCTATTTTTTTAAGTTCATCACTATAATACATATAGCCTTCTTTTTCTAATCCAATATCTAAAAACAATGAATTTATTGCTGGTACTATATTTTTAACTCTTCCTTTATATATCTCTCCACAAACTGGTTCATTTCCTGCTTCTTCTATGAAACATTCTTCTAATTCATTATTGTCTCTAACTGCAATTCTTAAGGATTTTTCTCTTCTTTCAATAAAAATTTCTCTCATAGTTCCACTTCCTATACACATTCGTAAAGAGGTACTAAAGTTTCCCCTTTCATGAAATACATCTCTTCTCTTTTTATTTGAACGAAAGATTCTTCATTACAGTTAGTTGTATTATCTTTTATAAGTTTAACAAAAAGATCTGGTGATAAATGTTCCCTACTTCCTGAACTTATTAAAATATTTAATATAACTTCATTATTTTCTACACAGTAATTAACTTCATGAACTAAAGGTTTTATATCAACTTCTCTTTCACCCTTTTTAGTTCTTTTAATCATTACCCATTCTTTTTTTGCTAAAAGATTTTTAATCTCTTCTTCAAATTTTGATGTATCATTATATTCCATCTTTATTGTGTATCTTGCAGCGTCAATTAAAGCCATACCTTGAGGTAATTTTTTTTCATTAGGCTTTGGTGGTTCTACACCTACTGCCTTTAAAAATTTTATTCCACTTACAGTACTTTTATTTAATCTATCTATTATTTCATCTTCATTAACTTTATCTTTAAAAACTACATCCATATATTCTCCACTTGAGAATACTCCAACAGATAATGGTTGGGCTATTGATAGAGACATATGTGGATTAAATCCCTTTGAGTAATCTACTGGAAGTTCTGATCTTCTAATAACCCTTTGTATTGTTCTCATTAAATCTAAATGAGCAACAAATTTTATTTCTGGCTCTTTAGTAAACTTTATTAGATATCGCACCTTCAAAACACTTCCCTTCCTTAAAATTAACGTTTATTCCACATCCTGTACATCCTTTTCTACAGTTTTGAGTAAGTTCAACTTTTTTTGCCTTTTCATTTTCTCTAACTAAATATGATCTATTAACTCCAATGTCAATGAAATCCCAAGGAAGTATTTCATCATAGCTTCTTTCTCTATAAGCATAAAAATCTCCATCTACATTACACTCTTTTAAAGCTTCCATCCAAGCATCAAATTTAAAGTATTCTGACCAACCATCAAATTTACATCCTTTTTCAAAAGCTTTAATTAATACATCACAAAGTTTTCTATCTCCCCTTGCAAAAACAGCTTCCATATATGAAGTCTTTTGTTCATGATAATTGTACACTATACTTCTTGATTTAATAGAGCCTTTAACAGCCTTAATCTTTTCATTTACAACTTCCATCCTCTCCATAGGAGCCCATTGGAATGGTGTAAATGGTTTTGGTACAAGTATTGAAGTACTTACTGTAATTCTAAGTCCTTTTTTTCTAACATCCTTTGGTATTTCATAATATTCATTTACCATTTTTTCTGCAAGTTCTCCAATTGCAGCACAATCTTCTAACTTTTCATAAGGAAGTCCTATTATAAAGTAAAGCTTAATAGTGCTCCATCCATTTAAAAACGCACTCTTTGTAGCTTCAAGTATTCTCTCTTCAGTTAACCCTTTATTTATTACATCTCTCATTCTTTGAGAACCAGCCTCTGGTGCAAAAGTTAATCCTGTTTTTCTTACCTTTTGAATTTCCTTTATTAAGTCAACTGAAAAAGCATCAACTCTTATTGATGGAAGAGCAATACCTACTTTATTGCCTTCATGTTCTTCCATTAATCCATGTATAAGACCTTGAATATCTGAATGGTCACATATACTTAATGATGCTAATGATATTTCTTGATATCCTGTTGATTTAACTAATTCTCTAGCTTGCTTAATTAATGTTTCTCTAGTTTTTTCTCTAACTGGTCTATAAATCATTCCAGCTTGACAGAATCTACAGCCGTTAGTACATCCTCTTGCAGTTTCTAAAACTATTCTATCATGAACAACTTCTGTATAAGGTACTATCATATCTTCAATTGGAAATTCTACCTTATCAAAGTCTGTTACTATTCTCTTTTTAACAACTTTAGGCACATCATCATATTTTGGAGTAAATTCCTTTATTGTTCCATCTTCATTATAAGTTACATCATATAATGAAGGTACATATATACCTCTTATTTTGGAAATCTCTCTTAAGAATTCTTTTTTCTTACCCTTACCTTTATACTTAGCATATACATCTAAAACATCATTCATCATTTCTTCACCTTCACCAAGTTCAAAGAAATCAACAATGTCATATAAAGGTTCTGGATTATATGCACAAGGACCTCCAGCCATAACTATTGGCTCCTCTTCTCCTCTTTCTGATGCTCTAATTGTTATATTTGCCATATCAAGCATATTAAGTATGTTTGTATAACTCATTTCATATTGAAGAGTAAAACCTAAAATATCAAATTTATTTAATGAATCTTTAGTTTCTAAAGCATATAATTCTACATTGTTCTTTCTCATTTCTGCTTCCATATCTGGCCATGGTGCAAAAACTCTCTCACAATATGTGTCTTCTCTATTATTTATAGTATGATAAAGTATTCTTGTTCCTAAATGAGACATTCCTACTTCGTAAACATCTGGAAAACAAAAAGCAAATCTAATATCTACTTCTTTTGGATCTTTAATTACTTGGTTTAATTCTCCACCAATATATCTTGCTGGTTTTTCAACCTTACATAAGATGTTATCTGAAATTTTATTCATTAAATTACATCCTCCTAAAAATTACTATGTATATAGTTAAATTAAGTTATTCTCCATATACATCCCTATATTCTAGCATAAATTAAAATTTTGTTCTACTAAAAAACTAGTGTCTGTATCTTTGTTTAATTATAAGTTTATTTTTGTTTTGATATTTACAGTTTTCAATTGAATTTTAATTTATTCAAGTCGTGTATTTATATCATCACCTTTATAAATAAATTATCATATCTTTGCTATTTAATAATAAAAAAAATATGATATTCTTGTAACGAATATCATATTTTTAATTCTATAAAATTATATGTTTTTTTCATAAATTTATTTGATATACTTAAATTTAGCTATCCATTAAAGTTATTGTTCTCTATCGATTAAATTTTATAAAGAATACTAATTTATTTATCTAAATTTTACAAATATTTATATATTCTTCCAAAGTTATATTACCATAATTTTTAAGGCCTTCTAAAATTTCATCTTCATGAATTATCTTAAGAAGCTTTAACTCCTCATCTAATATATAAAATGTATTAAATTTACTTTTATCTAACATTCTCATTACATCGAGTAGCTCATTTTTATAGAATACTGATATTGTTTTATTTTCAATAAAATTATACTTTTCAAGCTTCCTTCTTTTTTTAATAATATCTCCCATTATTATATACATTGTCCACTTTTTTTCTAATATGGTAGAATAAATTATTAATATTCCAATTAAAAATAAGCTTATGTTTACTCTATGTAAAAATATCATTATGAGAAACAATATTATAAAACATGTGGAAAAAAAATAACTTACATATGTAGTTATTTTCTTTGATTTCATATATGAAATATATTTTGAAAATATCAACTCTAAAATTCTTGATCCATCTAAAGGATAAGCTGGAATTAAATTAAATATAAAAAGACTAAAATTAACACTATAACAAACCTCTAACAAGCTAAAAGATGTTACTTTATATAAACAAAACAAACTTACTCCTAAAAATAAATTCATAGTTGGACCGCTTAAATACAATATAAGTTTTTCCTTATCTAAAAGATCCTCAATATTTGTAATTTCAGCTTTTGCTCCAGTTAATCCAAACTCTAAAGCAGAAAGCTTGCATCCTAATCTATTTCCAACAAAAATATGTGTAAACTCATGAAGTATTATAGATATAACTCCAATTAAAACCTTACTTTCAAAACTAATTGCAAGTAATAATAGTATAAATTCTATAATAATTAATTTATAAGATTTTCTCATTTAAAACTCCAAACTTAAAATTCTTATATATCTTTTTTATTTTCAATTAGTTTTTTCTTAAATTCATTAAAAACATCAAAAACTTTAGACTCATCTAAATTATATCCACTTGCTATAACTTCCTTTGCATTTGAATAAACTTTATTTCCAGCATCATATGGTAAATGTTTCAAAGCCATCATTAAAACAAATAAAGTTAATGCCCCTATAAATTGAACTAATAATACATTTAATATGGTGCCCTTTCTTTTCCTTTTGTTTCCATAACCAATAGTTTTTATCCCTTTATTGTCAAAAGATTTATATCTATTATTTTTTCCTCTTAAGTTTTCATAATAATTTTCATATAATCTCTTATAACTTCCCATACATTCTCCTTTTCCTTGTTACTTCTATTACTTTATTTATATTTATTAAATATATGTTTTATGAAAATATATGCTTTAAAACTTATATCTTAAATGTGAAATATAATGTTTTATTTCTATTAATAATGTAAATGTATTATGTATTATATTGAATTAAAATAACATTAGTAATAAACTTTTGTTGTAAACGTTATCTGTGGAAAATAAAATACTAACCCTTTAAGGAAGTGGAATTATGTTAACTAAAAAAATATCTAAATTTATTGTAATGGCTTCAATAACCTTCGGCTGTTTATTAGGTCCATTAGCATTAAATGCTTTTGCTTGTACAACTGTAGTTGTAGGAAAATCTGCTACTGCAGATGGTTCAACTATCGCAGCTCGTAATGAAGATGCAAAGACTGCTTGGGATAAAAGATTTGTTGTACACAAAAGAAAAGTATCAAAAACACATAAAACTTATAAGTCAAATGGAAATGGATTTACATGTACTTTACCAAAGGTACAATACAAATATACAGCAACTCCTGAATGGACTCAAAAAGATGGCCAATATGAAGAAGATGGAATTAATGAATATGGAGTTGCAATGAGTGCTACTGAAAGTGCTACTGCAAATGATAAAGCATTAAAAGCTGATCCTTTAATAAAAAATGGAATAGGTGAAGATTCTATGGTATCTGTAATCTTACCTTACATAAAAAGTGCAAGAGAAGGTGTTGAAAGACTTGGTAAAATAGTAGAAAAAAAAGGTTCTGCTGAAGTTAATGGTGTTATCTTCTCTGATAAAAAAGAAGTTTGGTATATGGAGATAGGTTCAGGACATCATTGGGTTGCAGTAAGAGTTCCAGATTCTTGTTATGCTGTAATTCCAAATAAATTATGTATAGATAAAGTAAATTTAAATGATAAAAAGAACTTTTTAGGTTCAAAAGACTTAGTTAAGTTTGCGAAAGAAAAAGGATTATATAATCCTAAAGAAGATAAATATTTTAGTTTCAAAAAAGCCTTTGGAACTAATAATGCTGAAGATGCTCAATATAATAACCCAAGAATTTGGGATGGTCAAAGAATATTAACTCCTTCTGTAAAACAAAATATTACAGATAAAGATTTCAAGATGTTTATGAAACCAGATGAAAAAATAAAAATTTCTGATGTAGAAAAGGTTTTAAAATCTCACTTTAATGGAACTGAATATGACCCTTACGGAAAATATGTTGGTAAATATAGACCTATAAATGTTGCTTATACAATGGAATCTCATATTTTACAATGTAGACCAAATCTTCCAAGTGATATTGGATGTATTCATTGGTTAGCCCTTGGCATTCCAGAAACTAGTGTTTATGTTCCTTTTTATTCAGGAATAAAACAAACTCCAAAAGCATATAGAGAAGGAACAGATACACCTGATTTCACTTCTGCTTATTGGATTTATAGAACAACAGGTGCATTAACTACCCCTTATTATTCTGAATATTTAAGCAAATACACTAAACCACAATTAGATGCTATAGAAAATAAATTAACTTCTAGCCTAAAAGAAAGTGATGAACATGCATTAAAACTTTACAAGAGAAGTCATAAAAAAGCTGAGGATTATATGACTAGACATTGTACAAGAATGGCTGAATACTCACTAAAAAAAGTTAATGAATTAAATGGGACTTTAATTAAAGCAACAACTGCTAAAACTCCTGTTCATCATAATTCAAACCTATAACTTTTATAAATATGAAATTGCATAATATTTATCTAAATATTATATAATTTATAAAATTTTAAATATTAATATTATTAATTTTTAACTAAAACCTTTAGGCTGTAACAAAATAATTTTGTTGCAGCCTATATTTATAATCTAATTAACTCTATATTTAGATGGTGATACTCCAAATTTCTTTTTGAATACATAACTAAAATAATTTGCCTCTGTGTACCCAACCTTTTTAGCTATAATATAAAACTTATAATCAGTAGTATTTAATAAATTTAAGGCAGCATCTAAACGCACTGTATTTACGTAATCTGTAAAACTTGTACCTGCTTCACGTTTAAATATAGTAGAAAAATATGTTGGACTAACATACAAATGCTTACAAATCTTTTCTACTGATATATCGCTATTATTATAATTTTCACATATATACTGCTTAGCTTTTTCTATAATAAATTTAGAAGAATTTAAATGATCTTTTCTTATTAAATTATTTATTTTTATAGCTTTTTCTATAAACCATTCCTTAGCATTTTCTATTGAATTAAACTTGTCCAAATGACTATAACAATTAAAATCTTCATAAAAAATATTTTCTATATCTAAATTATATGTTTTTACAAGTTTTAATAAAGCTATAGTTATCTCTATTAAATATATTTTATATTTATTAAATGGCAAAAGTAAATTTTCTATTCTAAAAAATAGATTTTTTATTATTTCTTTAATTTCATTTGTTGATTTAACTTTAATTGCATTTAACAATTCCCTTTCGTCATTCTCATCAAATTGCAATTGTAATGACTTATTAAAATCAAAATCATTTATATAAATTGCTTTTCCACTTCCTAAAACTAACCTATAATGAATAGCAGATTTAGCTAATTTATAAGAAAATTTTAAACTTGAGTGATTTTCAATTACTTTACCAACTCCTGCCGATATGCTTTCCCCTATAATAGACTTAACTACTTTACACGTCTCATTAATTCCTTCAATAAACTTAAATACATCTTCTTTCTTATCAAAATTACATATTAAAACTACATCTCCCATATACATAAAACTTATACAGTTAATATACTTTTTCATAATATCATCGGATATTTGTTTAATTGATATATCTATTAAATTATCTTTCTTTGCAAATTCTTCATTATTTTCATATAAAAAATTATCAGCATGTATAACTGCTACTGAGTAAAATTTAGAATTAAATTTTATACCAACTTTTTTTCCTTCATCATTTAATCTTTCATAGATTATTCTTCCTTCTATTAATTCAATCAAAAACTTCTCTCTTAAAAGTGGTAAACTCTCAATATAATATTTATATAGTTTTTCTATATTTTTCTTTTCAGCATATTCTTTATCTAATTTATTTTTTAATTCTTCTAATATTTCTATTAACTCATTAAATTTTAAAGGTTTTAAAAGATAAGCTAAAGGATTTATCTTTATAGCCTTATGTATATACTCAAACTCATTTGAACATGATAAAATTATAATTTTTGTATTTGGCATAACTTCCTTTATCTTTTCTCCAAATTCTATTCCATCCATAAGTGGCATTTTTGTATCTGTTATTATTATATCCGGCTTAAGTATTTTTGCCTTTTCAAAAGCATCTATTCCATTTCTCCCTTCTCCAACAACTACAAATCCATATTTTCCCCAATCTATTTTATTTATAATATTTTTGCGAATCTCCCTCTCATCATCAACTATCAAAACCTTATATAACTCCATAACCTACCCCTTAGTATTTCATTTTATTTACATATAATTAAATTATTCCCACAGATAAATTATCCCATTATATTCCATATTATTCAATATTATATTTTATTTTAGACTAAATATTTTTTAATATGTATTTATTTTTATATAAACTAGCTGTTTTATATATTCTTAAATATACATATAAGATTTTATTAAAAATTCTAAAAATATTATGCATAAAATAAAAAGGTAGGTAAAATTTAAATTTTACCTACCTTAAATATTTTTATTATTTTTAAATTTAAAGAATAACTCCAAACATAATAGCTAACCCTAATGCTATTAGTAATCCAGTAATAACTTTGTCCATTGTTTCTACTGATACATCAATACTTCCATATAAAGTATCTCTAACTCCCTGCTTTTTATCATCGGAAGAATTTTCTAAAATCTCTTTTTGATTTTCTTTTTGCATATATTATCTCCCTTTGTTACTTTTTAGCTAAATATTTTCTTACATCAAGTGAAACTGCAACTATTATAATTAATCCTCTAATTATAAATTGCCAATAAGCATTAACCCCTATGAAGTTTAATCCATAGTTTATAACTTGAAGAAGCACTGTACCTATAAGAACTCCTGGTATAGTTCCAACTCCACCAGTAAATGATACTCCTCCAACTACACAAGCTGATATTGCATCAAGTTCATAGTTAAATCCTGTGCTAGTAGTTGTAGAACCAGCTCTTGCTGCTTCTAAAAATCCTGCCATACCATAAAGTATTCCTGAAATAATAAATATTATCATAATATTTTTAGCTAAGTTTACTCCAGATACTGCTGCAGCTTCTGGATTTCCACCAATAGCAAACATATTTTTTCCAAGTTTTGTTTTATTCCAAATAAACCACATAATTAATGCTATAATTGCTAAATAAAAAATTAAATATGGTATTTCAATTGCTCCTAAATTTAAAGATCCTGTTACAAAATTTGTATATCTTTCATCTAAGTTAGCAACTGGTTGTGCTCCAAGTGGTGGTCTATCAATATATAAACAAGATGCACCATAAGCAATAAGCTGAGTTCCTAAAGTAATTATAAATGCATGTACCTTTAATTTTGCAACACCAAACCCATTAATAGCACCAAATAATGCTCCTATTAAAATTGCTATAATTAATGGAACAACTAATGGTAACACCGGTAAGTCTGGATACATTCTTGCAGCATATGTTGAAGATTGTAATAATGAAGCTGAAACTATTGCAGTAAATCCTAAAATACGTCCTGCTGAAAGGTCAGTTCCTTGTAATACTATAAGACCTGCAACTCCTAATGCTAAAATACCACGAGTTGATGCCTGACTTAAAATATTAGTAAGATTTTTTAATGATAAAAATGATGGTTCTTTTATTACAAAGAAAACTATCATCATTGCTAACACTATATACAATGCATAATTAACCAAAAAATTGGTTACTTTTTCTTTATTAATTTTTGTGTTTTCCATACCTTCTCCCCCTAAAAGCTCTAAATGTACTTAGCAGCTAATTCCATAATTTTTTCTTGATCAAGATTATTTGTATCTTCTATACCTGCAACTTTACCATTTGACATAACAAGAATCCTATCACAAATTCCAAGTAATTCTGGCATTTCAGAAGAAACAACAATTATTCCCTTTCCCTTATTAGCTAAATCTATAATTAATTGATATATTTCATATTTAGCACCAACATCAATTCCTCTTGTAGGCTCATCTAATAATAATACTTCTGGATTAGTTAATAGCCATCTACCAATAATAACTTTTTGTTGATTTCCTCCAGATAAAGTTTTTATTTGAGTTTTTTGGCTAGGAGTTTTAACTCTCATACTATCAATAACCCATTTCGTATCATCTACCATTTTTTTATTGTTTAATACACCATATTTACTATAGTTATCTATATTTGCAATCATAGTATTAAATTTTATGTCAAGTCCTCCAAAAATTCCTGTTGATCTACGTTCCTCTGTTAATAAAGCAAATCCATTTTTTATAGCAGTTCTTGAATCTTTATTATTAACTGGCTTACCATGTAAAATAACTTCTCCATCACTATGACGTGCAATTCCAAAAATCGTTTCTAAAAGTTCTGTTCTTTTAGAACCTACAAGTCCAGCTACACCTAATATTTCACCTTTTCTTAGTTTAAAAGAAGCATTTTGAACAGAAGGCTGATATGTTCCTGTAAGATTTTTAACTTCCATTATAACTTCACTTGGTTTATTAGTTTTTGGTGGAAAACGATTAGTTAAATCTCTACCAACCATTAATTTTATTATTTTATCTGTAGTTAAATCCTTTGATGGAATGGTATCAATCCATTTTCCATCTCTCATAATTGTTACATCATCAGATATTTTTAATATTTCTTCCATTTTATGAGATATATATATAATTCCGCATCCTTTTTTTCTAAGTCTATTAATAATCTTAAAAAGATGATTTACCTCTTCTTGAGTTAATGATGAAGTAGGTTCATCAAGTACTAATATCTTAGCATTGTAAGAAGCTGCTTTTGCTATTTCTACCATCTGTCTTTGAGAAACAGATAACTTTGCCATTTTTATTTTAGGATCTATATCCATATCTAATTCTTCAAATATCTTCTTTGTTTCTTCATACATTTTTTTATGGTTTACAATACCCTTACTACCTGGATATCTTCCAAGCCAAATGTTATCCATTACATCTCTTTGTAATACTTGGTTTAATTCTTGATGTACCATGGATACTCCATTTTCCATTGCTTGTTTAGGATTTGAAAATTTGCATTTTTCTCCATTTATAAGTATTTCTCCATCATCTTCTATATAAACTCCAAAGAGACATTTCATTAAAGTTGATTTTCCTGCTCCATTTTCCCCCATCAAAGCATGTACAGTACCAGGACGTACTTTAAGTTGTACAGAATCTAAAGCTTTTACTCCAGGAAAGCTCTTGCATATGTTATTCATTTCTAATATATACTTTGTATTTTCCATAACTTTAGTTATCACCACTTTTCTGCTTATTTTAAGTTGCACTATATTAATTACTTAATATAGTGCAACTACTTCTTTAAACTATAAAATTATTTTTTAGTATATTCTTGATATGGTATACGTACTGCAACACCTGTGTCATCAAATTTATAATCTGTTCCTTCAATTGCACTCTTACCCTCTACTAAATTCATACCACATTTATAAAGAGCATTTGCCATTGCTGGAGCATCTTGAAGAACTGAACCTGTCATAAAACCTTTACCAATAAGATCTTGTGCTGCCTCTGTAGCATCAACTCCAACTACTGGAATTGTCTTTTTCTTGTCACCTTTGTTATAACCTTGAGCTTGTAATGCAGCAATAGCTCCTTGAGCCATACCGTCATTATTTGCAATTACAGCTTCAATTTTGTCACCATGTCTTGAAAGCCATGCTTCCATAGCATTTTGTGCTGCACCTTGTTCCCAATTACAAACTTGAAGAGCTAATTCTTTTGTTTTTATACCAGCATCATTAATTGTAGATACTGAGTATTTAGTTCTTGCAATAGCTTCTGGATTATCTGGTTCTCCTTTTAACATTACATATTGCATTACTCCATCGCCATTTTTATCTAATTTCTTATTATTTTTCCATTCATTTACAAGGATTTTACCTTGTAATATTCCAGCTTCTTTAGCATTTGTTCCAACAAACATAGATTTTTCATAAGATTTAACTGCATCTGGTGTAGCAGGCTCTCTGTTAAATAAAACTACTGGAACATCTTCAGCTTTAATTTTATCTATAACTGTTTGTGCTGCTCCTGTATCAACTAAATTAACCATTAAAAGATCAGTATCTTTTTGTAATAATGTATCTATACTATCATTTTGTGTAGCTTGGTCACCTTTTCCATCATAAAAAGTAAATTCTACCTTTCCTTCATTTTCTGATTGAATTTTTTCTAAGCTTTGACGAACTGTTGAAATATAAGTATCATCAAACTTATATAAACATACACCAACTTTTACAGGCTTGCCTGAACTAGCTGCTCCCTCTTCTGTTTTGCCTTTGTCTCCTCCACATCCAGCAAGGATGCCTCCAACCATCATTGTAGCCATTGCCATGGCAACTAATTTTTTAATTTTTCTCATACTAATCCCCCATTTAAATAATTATTTTTTAGTATTGTAACCCTTTTATTACGTTTTCATTATAGGAATTTTTTAACTATTATTCCATACAAAATTCTTAACACTTCTATCGAAATTCTACTGTATTTAATTATTTTTAATTAAAAAAGGTGATTTTTATATATAATAAAAATCACCTTTTTTATAATATTTCTAAAATCTAATTTTCTTTCTTCTCATACCTACATTTAAAACTAATCCTATTGACATTACTGTAGTAAGTAGTGAACTACCTCCATAACTTATAAGAGGTAATGTTATACCTGTTATTGGTAATAACCCTATTGTCATTCCAATATTTTGTAAAATAGCAAATAGGAAATATGAAACTATTCCAACACATATAATTGAACCAAATATATCCTTTGAAGTTCTTGCTATATTTATCATTCTGCTTATTAAAAATCCATAAAGAACTAATAATAATATAACTCCTATTAATCCCCATTGCTCTGCTATTGCTGCAAATATAAAATCAGTTTGTACTTCTGGAACATGTTGTGCTGCATATCCTGAAGTAGCATCATTTGCCATTGACGGCCTGTTTCCTAAAATTCCACCAGAACCAATAGCTATTAATGATTGACTTAAGTGATATCCTGACCCTGCCATATTTGCTTCTGGATTCATAAATGATGTTATTCTTGTTTTTTGGTAATTTTCTATAAGTCCTGAGTTCCACACAAGAACTATACCAATAACCAATGATAAAAGACCACCACCAATTACTTTAATATCTAATCCTGCAATATAAAATATTCCAAGAACTATAAAGAAACAAACCATTGTCATTCCCATATCTGGTTGTACAATAATGAAAACAACTGGAACTGCTGCATAAAAAACAAGGGTGAAGAAATTTCTTAAATTATTTATTTCCAAATCCATTTCTTCTAATTTTTTTGCAAGCATAAGTATCATACCTATCTTCGCAATTTCCGCTGGCTGGAGGGATACTGGACCGAATACAAGCCAACCCTTAGCTCCTCCTCTAACTGATCCTAAAAATCTTGTTGCAATAAGTAATAAAACTCCTCCCCAATAAAATATTGGTACATAATTATAAATTACTCTATAATCAACAGCCATAAATATGTAAAGTGCTATAAGAGATGCAACAAACCAAATTAACTGTCTTTTAGCAAAAAAGAAACCGCGCTCTCCTTTTGTACAAAGATATATATTTAAGATACCAAAAAGTACTAATGCTATTGTACAAAATAGTAATACTTTATCTATATCTCTTATTTTCTTAAAATCTAATTTGTATTTGTCATAACTTCCTCTTCTATCAAATAGCAAGTCTCCTCTTAACAAAATCTTTCACCTCCCGAAAAACCTGTATTTCTATTATATATCATAAAAGATTTATTCTCTATAATAAATCTTTTATAAAAAGAAAAAATAATAAATTTTTAATAATAACTATAAAAAAACTGTATATTTAAATATACAGTTTTTTAATTTAATATATTTTATTTTTTCCTTAACGTCCTCTTATATTTTTAATAGGAATATTTGCAACTAATGATGAAGCTGCTTCTCCCTCTTCAATATCACTTTTACTTACTGATATTTCTACATCTTCAGCTGAAATTTCTATATACTTTGAAAGTACCTCTAATATTTCCATTCTAATTTTCTCTAAAGTTTCTGCTGGAAGATTTCCTCTATCATGAATAAGTATTAACTTAAGCCTATCTTTAGCAATATCTTTTGGTTTAGGTCTATTTGTAAAACTACTAAAGAACCCCATTTCAAATACCCCCTATTTACGCTTGAATAACTTCATTATAGATCCAAAGAAACCTTGAGGTTCTTCATTTAAATCCATAAAAGGTACTTTTTCACCAGTTATTCTCTTTGCTATATTTCTAAAAGCTTCTCCAGCTCTTGCTGATTCTTCTAAAACTATTGGTTCTCCTTTATTTGTGGAAACAGTTATTTCCTTGTCATCAGGTACAACTCCAATAAGTTCAATTGAAAGTGTTTCAATTATATCACTTACATCAAGCATATCTCCTCTTTGAGTCATAGCATAATTCATTCTATTTATAATAACAGAATGATCCTCTAATCCTTTTGCATCAAGTTTACCAATTACTCTATCAGCATCTCTAACTGATGTTATTTCTGGATTTACTACAACTATTGCTTTATCAGCTCCAACTACTGAATTTTCAAAACCTTGTTCTATACCTGCAGGAGAATCTATTATTACATAATCAAAATCTTCCTTTAATTCTTTTACAATCTTAAGCATTTGTTGTGCACTTATATCATCTTTATCTCTTGTTTGAGCTGTTGGTAAAAGACATAAATTAGGAAATCTTTTATCCTTAATTAAGGCTTGCTTTAATCTACATCTTCCTTCTAAAACATCAATTATAGTATATACTATTCTATTTTCTAATCCCATTAATACATCTAAATTTCTAAGTCCTGTATCTCCATCAACAACAACAACTTTTTTGCCAAGTGCAGCTAATGCCGTACCAATATTAGCTGTTGTTGTAGTTTTTCCTACTCCACCTTTTCCTGATGTAATTACAATAGATACTCCCATTTAACAATCCCTCCAAGTTTTAATAAATATATTTATTCGGTAAATACGGTTCTACTATTATTGCCCCATCTTTTATTTTTGCCACTTCTGGGAACTCTGGCTTTTCTGTATCTGGTGATAATGCTATAACATCTGCAATTTTCAAAATTTCTGGTTGAAGACTAAAGGATGCAATTATCGCCTTGGAATTTCCATTAGAGCCTGCACTAACATTCCCCTTTATACTTCCTAAAACAATAATGTTTCCAGTTACTATAACTTCTGCTCCACTATTTACATCACCAACTATAACAATGTTTCCATTATAGTTTATACACTGTCCACTTCTTACTGTTTTTCTCAAAAACTTTGTTCTACCTTCATATACTCCTGAAAAAATTTTTTTCTCTTTATCTTTTTCTTTACATATTTCATCTTGTAATATAATGTCTTTTATTTCTATCTCATCAAACAACACTTCTTTAAGATGTGTTAGATTTTTCTCATTAATTGAATTTAGGCTAGTACTTATTGTTAAAGTTGAATTTTTATAAAAACGCTTTCCTTTTGATAGCTTTTCTATTAAATTTTCAAGCATTTCTTCAAAACTACTAAACTTATTCATATTTATAATAGCACTTAAACCACTTCTATTACCTTTTATAATTATTTTATCATCCATTATTGGTTTCCCTCCACCAATTTCTATCACTATACATTATTCTACAAAACATAATAAATTCCTTCTACTATTATAGCATTAAAATGTAAGTATTTGTAGTTTAGTTTTTTCTTTAAAGATAAAAAACAACATTAGATATATAGTAATCTAATGTTGTTTCTTGTTATTTTTAATCTTACTTATCTTTTGAGTTATCTACAGCTTTTTCTTTATCCTTTTCCTCTTGCTTCTTTTTGCTAGCCTCACTATTATCTTTTGGTGCATCTAATACATACTTCTTAAAAGTTGATGAGCTCTTTGCATATTCTGGATATTTTTTTAATATTTCATCTTTGAAATATGCTTCATAAGTTGCTTTTGCAACTGGAGCTGTATAAGAACCATGTCCACCATCATATATAACACCAACAAAAGCAATTTGTGGTTTATCAATTGGAGCAAAGCTGACATAAGTTGCATATGGTTCTCTACCATATTCTCTTTGATTATTATTATAATCCGCTGTACCTGTTTTACCAGCTGTTGGTATTGGGAATGAACTAAATATTGCAGAAGCTGTACCACCTTCAGCATCATTAGCTCTTCTCATACCAGCTTTAACCGCATCAATAGTAGACTTTTTAAGATTTATTTTTTCAAGTACTTTTGGTTTAAATTCTTCCACTATATTTCCTTGTGGATCTGTTATCTTATCAACTAAATGAAGAGAATATCTTGTTCCTCCATTTGCAAGAGTTGATATATATGCTCCAAGTTGAAGAGGAGTATAGTGATTTATACCTTGACCTATTCCTGCATAAATAAGCTGAGCTGGTGATGTCATTTCTGATGATTTATCAGTAACAACATATCTTGAAATTGCATTTGATACAATTGAAGCTTGTTCATCTATCTTTACTTGTTTATTATATTTACTTTCATATTTCTTAACATTATTTTTATAAAGATCTGAATTCTCCATTATGCCTTTAACATCTGGTAAAATACTTAATGCAAAAGCGTCTTGATTTGAAAGTGCTTTTCCAGTTCCTACTGCTTCAAATCTATCTTTAATTTTTTGTTTTAAATCTACTTTAAATTCTTTTAATTTTTCAGAGTCATCATCTCTATAAGAGAAATCAAAAGGAACAAAAGTATATGTGCCTAAATAACTTGCAACATCTGAGCCATTTGATGTTTCTTTTTCTAAATAACCTGCTAATTCAAAATTTGAAAGAGCAATTGTATTTTCTTTTACTGAATCAAAATTGTATGTTTGACCACTAGTATTTTCTTCTATCTCTATTCCTGTTGAAGGATTTGTTTTACTATTTGGATCAACACCAAGTCCAAATTTCCAAGCATATTTTGCAATAGCATTTAATGATTCTGGCCTATTAGTATCTCCTCCATTTTTCATATATAGCCTATAAGCTGTTTCGTAGAAGAAAAAGTTACATGAAACTTGAAGAGCCTTTTCAACATTAGTAGGTCCATGGCTTCCTGGATATATCCAACATACTGGACCGAATCCTTTACCAAATGTTTCAGGATGAATATTAAATTTACCTGTTGCATTTACAACAGTATCTGGATTAATTACTCCTTCTTCAAGTCCAGCAACAGCTGTTAATGGCTTAAATATTGATCCTGGAGGTAATGTACCAAGTGTTGCATAATTATAAAATGGCTTTGGATACAAGTCATAAGGATCTGTTCTATATCCATTTTTATCTTTAGGGAATAACTGATCTACAGATTTTTTTACTCCTGTCTTTCTTATAAGTTCCTTACCAAACTTTTCAAGGTTAGGTGAAAAATATTTTTCTGTTTGATCCTTTGTAAGTTGACCTGGAATTGCAAAAAGATTAGGATCAAAATCTGGATAACTTGCAAGAGCAAGTATTTTACCAGTATTAACATCTATAGCAAGTGCTGCCCCTCTTGTAGCATTTGGAAAACCATGTCCATCACTAGAAGCAGATGTTCTAACATGATTTATTGTATCCTTTAATGCTTCTTGCATTGCATATTGAACATTTTTATCTATTGTTAAATTTACATTATTTCCTGGATATGATTCTAACTTAAATAACTCTTCTGTTATTCTTCCCTCTGAATTAACCTTAACAGTCTTACCACCTTTAACTCCTTTAAGTTCATCTTCAAAAGCGGCTTCTATACCAGATTTACCAATAAGATCTGTTGAAGGATCATATCCTCTTAGTTTATAATCATCCTCTAATGAACTGTCAATTTGACCAACATATCCTATTACAGCAGATCCTAAATTTTTATAAGGATATTCTCTAACTGGTTGAAGCTCAACACCAATACCTGGAAGATCATTAAGTTTTTGATATATTATAAATGCTGTATCTTTCTTTATATTACTAGCAATAGTTACAGATTTATAGCCTTTAAAACTTTGCATCTTTATAGCATCTTTAACAACCATATAATTTCTTATATCCTGTAATGAATACTTTTTTAAAATAAGATTTGTTAGCTGCTCACCACTCATTTTTTTGTATTCTGACTTCTCTGCATCACTAGGATTTGGATTAACAAGTTCTATCATATTGTAGCTTTTTACCAAATAATAGAAAGCTTGTTGTGGAGTTACTTGTAATAATTTTTGATCTATTTCAGATATTTGATTATCTGTTAAGTCTTTACTATCTTCTCCAAAAAGTTCTTTTTGAACTTGTTCATTCATTCCTCTATCTTTTAAAAATCTAAGTTTTTCATATTGTTGATTGTCAGGAGAGGAATCTTTGTATGCGTAATAAAATTGACCTTTATCATCTACTTTTAAAAGTAAATCATCTTGAACACTTTCTCCATTACTATTTAAAATTTTAAAGATTGACGCCATAGTATTATAAAAATTTTTCTTTGCATCATCTGTTGTTGTATATGTTAATGTATAAGTCTGTCTATTAGTTGCTAATACATTACCATTTTTATCTAATATTTCTCCTCTTGGAGCTTTCTCAGCAATAAATCTAGTGGCGTTTTGGTTTGCTCTATCTTCATAATCATCATGCTTATATATTTGTAAATAAACAAGTTTCATAGTTATTGCAGAAAATATTATAAGCATTATTATAGTAAGTACTGTATATCTGGAAAGTTTTTTCTTTTTGTTTTTTGGCTTGTTAACTATCATCTAAACCTCCACTTATTGTTTACATCTTCAGTATTAGAAAACATTAATACAAATCTATATACTATGAATGCTACTATCGAATTATATATTGCAACTAGAAGTATATTATTTATAACTACCTTGTAATTCATAAGATAAAATATTACAAAGATAATTAAATGTTTTATAATTGTAAGTCCAAAGACAGTTGCTACAGGAACTAATTTTCTTTTCTTAAATACTCCGTTTCCTATATAAGCTGCTACTAAACATAGAAATAAATTAACTAAAGAATTTATTCCAAATCCACTTGAAAAAAATATATCCTGAAGTAATCCACTAACTACTCCAATAAAAACTGCATCATAATATCCATTTATTAATGAATATAAAATTGCAAAAGTAAATAGTAAACTAGGAAATGCATTATATATACCTATAAATGGCATTACTGCATTATCAAGTACTAATAAAAGTATTGATATTAAAACTACTATAACTTTTTTCATATCATCACCTCTTAATACTTAATATCACGTTTATCTTTAGGTACTACAATGAATAATTCTTCAAGTTTATTAAAATCTACATTAGGTTTAACAACTGCGTTTTTCATTACATTTACTTTATCTTCTTCAACTGATTCTACTTTTCCAATCATTATATCTTTAGGATATATTTGACCAAGTCCTGATGTAACTATTGTGTCTCCAACTTTTATATTAGAGTCCATTGGAAGATTTTCAACTTTACATACAGATGTTCCATCTGATTCTCTATACCCTCTTAATATTCCAGTATTTTCTTTTGTACTATCTACTTTAACACTTACTGCAACATTTTCATTTAAGATACTCTTTATTATTGACCAGTTACTAGCAACTGAAGTAACTTGACCAACTAATCCATTAGCAGCTATAACAATCATACCTTTTTCTATACCATCATTTTTGCCTTTATCTACAATATAACCATCTAATATATTACCTCCACTATAACCTATAATATTAGTAGCTATATAATTATAATCATCTCTTGAATCTTTAAATTTTAATACTTTTCTAAGCTCATCATTTTGCGCTTTTAAATCTGAGTATTCAAGTAACTTTTGTTTTAATTTTGCATTTTCAGCAGCCAAACTTTTGTTTTCAGCTTTAACTGTTGAAAAATTCAAACATAAATCCACAAACTCTTTAAGTTTTGAATTAGCTGTATATGCAATTTTTTGTATTGGATTTAATGCTGCACCTGCACCACTTTCAACTACATCCTTATTAGGGTTTTGAAATGTAAAAATAATTAATCCTAAAAATGCAACTGACAGCACTATTATAGTGACTGCCAGTTTGTTCTTAAGACGCTTCATGTCTCTATCTATCTTCCTTACTAATTTTGTCGAAATCTTCTAAAGCTTTTCCAGCTCCTAGAACAACACAATCTAATGGTGTTTCTGCAATATGTACAGGCATATTAGTTTCTTTCATTATTAAAACATCTAATCCCTTAAGCATTGCTCCTCCACCAGCTAACATTATTCCCTTTTCCATTATATCAGCCGCAAGTTCTGGTGGTGTTTTCTCAAGTGTTGTTTTAATTGATTCAATTATTGCATATACTGGCTCTTTTAGAGCTTCTCTAATTTGTGTTTCTGTTATTTCTACTACTTTAGGTAGTCCTGTAATTAAATCTCTACCTTTGATTTCCATATTTCTTTCTTCATCATCAACTTTATATGCTGAACCTATTTCCATTTTAACTTGTTCAGCAGTTCTTTCACCTATCATTAAATTAAATTCTTTTTTTATGTAAGCTATTATAGATTGGTCTAATTCATCACCAGCAACTCTTAAAGATCTACTTGTAACTATTCCACCAAGTGAAATAATTGCAACTTCAGTAGTACCTCCACCGATATCAACTATCATACTTCCTGTTGGTTCACTTACTGGAAGTCCTGCTCCAATTGCTGCTGCCATTGGTTCTTCCATTAATATAACTTCTCTTGCTCCTGCAAGCTTAGTTGCTTCTTCAATAGCTCTCTTTTCTACTTCAGTTACTCCAGAAGGATAACATACTATTATTCTTGGTGCTTTAAATGCACTTTTACTTGCTGCTTTTTCTATTAATGATTTTATCATTGTATGTGCAACATCAAAATCTGCAATTACACCATCTCTAAGTGGTCTTATTGCAATTATGTTTCCTGGTGTTCTACCTATCATCATCTTTGCTTCTGTACCAACTGCAAGTGGTTTTCTTGTTGTACTATTTATAGCTACAACTGATGGTTCTCTAAGAACTACACCTTTACCTTTTACAAATACAAGTGTATTAGCTGTTCCTAAATCTATTCCCATGTCTTTACTAGTTCCGAAAAATCCCATTTTTCATTCCCCTTTCGATTATAATATTCCTTTTTCTTTTAAACTTACGTAATTATTTCTACCTATTATAATGTGATCAATAAGATTAATTCCTATTATCTTTCCACTTTCATTAATTCTGGTAGTAACATTAATGTCTTCACTACTTGGAGTTGGGTCTCCTGATGGGTGATTATGACATATTATTATTGAAGCTGCACTATTTTTTATTGCTTCATTAAATATTTCTCTTGGATGAACAAGCGATGAATTTAAACTGCCTTTAAAAATATCTTTAATTTTAACAACTTCATTTTTAGTATTTAATGTTATTAATTTCAACACTTCTTGATTATCTGTTCCCATTTCACCATATAACATATTTGCGACATCTTTAGGTGAATTAATTCTCTTGATTTCATTAAAAGATTTATAGGTATTAAACCTTTTAAAAAGTTCTGCAATCGCAAGTATTTGTGATGCTTTTGCCTCTTTTACACCTTTTATTTTTGTCATCTCTTTCATAGATGCGTTTAAAATGCCATTTAATCCATCAAGTTTTGTAATTATTTTTTGGCTTAAATTTAATACATTTTCTCCTTTAGTACCAGTTCTTAGAATAACTGCTAATAGTTCTGGATTACTTAAAGATTCTGCACCATATCTTAATAATTTTTCTTTAGGTCTTTCACCTTCTGGCATATCTAATATTTTAAGATTATTCACTAAAATTCTCCTTATCTTTATTAGAATACCCATCCCCTATAAAAATTATTTCATTATTCTTTTAATCATCTTATATGTTGAATTAAGTGGTAATCCAACTACATTATAGTAACAACCTTTTATTCCTTCTACAAAAACTCCTCCATTATCTTGTATTCCATAAGCTCCCGCTTTATCAAGAGGACTTCCACTTTCAATGTATTCATTTATTTGGTCATCACTAATTTCTGAAAAAGTTACTTCTGTTTTAAAACTTTCACATAATATTTCTTTTGTTTTATTGTTTATAATACAAACTCCAGAGTAAACTTCATGAGTATTTTTGCTAAGCATTTTTAGCATTTTAAAAGCATCTTCTTCATCCTTAGGTTTTCCTAATATATTTCCATTAAAAGAAACGACTGTATCTGCTGATATTATTATGTCATCATCAGTTGCATTTTTAAGAATTGCTTTAGCTTTTCCTAATGCAATTTCCTCTACATACTTATTAATGTCACCTTTGAATTTCACATTATTTTCATCAAAATCGCTTACTATAATGCGAAAATCTTTTACTATTCTTTTTAATAGTTCCTGCCTTCTTGCAGAGGCTGATGCTAAAATAAACTTCATAATATCCCTCTTTGTTAAAATATGTAATTTATCTTTTGTATATTAATATATTCATTGATAAATTATCATATTTTTTAAATAATATTAGGTGTAGTATCCTTTAATAAAAAAGATTACTACACCTAATATAGTTTATCATTTTATAAGATCATAAACAAGTAAAAACCATCTATAAAAATAGAATTAATTTTTTTTTAAGAATTGCTTACTGTCTATGTTTTATAAGCATTTTATATATAAATTCTAAAGATTTTTTTGCACCCTTTCTATCTAACTCTTTAGGTAGCTTTTCTATATGTTTCTTTAAATTTATAATCTCTTGATTTTCTATTTTATTATTTGAATTTTTTAATAATTCACTCATCCATTTTTTAAATTCTGTTGTATTTACACTTCTTACTTGAGTATTTTCTAATTTATTTAAAATTTTCATAAATCCTGTAATAATTTCATAAGTAATTTTTTCATCTTTATCATTAATATAATAATTACAATTTATTTTTACATTAGTTATTTTTTTCTTATTTAATTCATCTGATATTTTATCTGCCTTTTCCTTTGGATATATTCCTGCTATTACTCTAAATTTTCCTTTTTCTTCAATTATTAATTTGTTAAAACTTGAAGGAATTTCACTTAAAGCATTCTCTGCATTTTTTATTTTGCTATAAACTCCACATTGAATAATAGTAAATTCTTTTTTTTCATCTTTTTTTAAAATTCCAGTTGAAGCTTCTGTATCCTTACTTTCTTCTGCATTAACATTTATCTTATCATTTTCTTTATTATATTCTTTATCTTCCACTATTACTTTATTTTCATCATCACCAACTGGAAATAAAACTTTTCCAAGAAGTAATCCAATGACTATAGCTAAAAGTATAATTATTACCCCTCCAAGAAAAAAGTTTCCACCTTGCTTTTTTCTTGGTTTATAATTATATCTTGTGTATCCCATTTTACCCCTCCTAAAATATTACTTAATTAAAATATATTAAAAGGGACTTAATAATATTCATTATGTAAAAAATACTCACCTAAAATAAGGTGAGTATTTTTTAATTAAATTTATAAAGATATTATTTTATTTCTTTTAGAACATTAACTAAATATTCCCAAACATTTTTAACTGATTTTATACTCATATGTTCTTGTGGAGTATGTGCATCATAAATATTTGGTCCAAAGCTTATCATATCTAAGTCTCCTATTCTTTCTTCAAATAGTCCACATTCAACGCCTGCATGAATTGCAACTACCTTTGGATCTTCTCTATACATTTTCTTATATACATCTTTACATATTTCTCTTATCTTTGATTCTTCTTTATATTCCCATGCTGGGTATGGAGCTTCTGTTATTAGTTCCCCACCTAATGTTTCTGTTAAAGTTTTGCTTCTTAAAACTATTTCATCATTTAATGATGGAACTGAACTTCTTACAGCACTAGCTATTCTAACTTTATCTCCGTCAGTTTCAACAACACCAATATTTGTTGAACTTTCAGGTAATCCGTGAATTGCTTTGCTCATTGTATTAATTCCATTTGGGTAAAGATATAAAAGTGTTATTACTTTTTTAGTAGATTCTTTATCAAAAGTCTTTTTAGTTCCTTCATGATCTACTACTTCTATAGTTAGATCTGGATCTTGAATCTTAAATTCATGTTTAAATATTTCTTCTAATTTAACGATTTCATTTTTTATATTATTAATATCTTCTTTTTTAGCAGTTATTATTGTTTCAGATTCTCTTGGAATAGCATTATCTTTAGCTCCACCTTCTATATAAGCTAATCTTATATCATATTTATCAGAAATACCTTTTAATAATCTTGCCATTATTTTATTTGAGTTTGCACGACCTTTAGTTATATCGCTTCCTGAATGTCCACCTTTTAAGCCTTTTATTTTAATTTCTAAAGCTTCTTGACAATCACATTTGTCTTCCCAAGTAATTGGCATTATTGCTCTAGTTCTTATACCACCTGCGCAACTTACTAAAAGTTCACCTTCTTCTTCTGAATCAATATTTAATAATATTTTTCCATCAATATTTTCTGGTGATATATTTTCAGCACCTGTCATTCCTGTTTCTTCATCTGTAGTTAATAAAACTTCAAGAGATGGATGTTCTATAGTATCATCAGCTAATATTGCCATACAGTATGCAACTGCAATTCCATCATCTCCACCTAAAGTTGTTCCATTTGCATATATATTATCTCCATCTATCTTTAGCTCTATTGGATCTTTTGTAAAATCATGTACTGTATCTTTATTTTTTTCACAAACCATATCCATATGACCTTGAAGAATAACTCCTGGAGCATTTTCATATCCCTTTGATGCAGGTTTTTTAATAACAATATTTAATACCTCATCTTGAATAACTTCTAATCCATGCTTTTTAGCAAATGAAACTAAATAGTCACTCATTTCCTTTTCATTTCCTGAACCTCTTGGAATATTTGAAATCTCCTCAAAATATTTGAAAACTAACTTTGGTTCAATATTTTCTAAAATACCCATTTCCTATCTACCTCCTATTATTTTATAATAAATTTATATTATGGATAATTTTAGTATATCACAGTATTACATTTTATTATATTTAAATTATAATTTTTAAATCTAATTTATATAAATTTGTATATACTAAAAAATATTATACTAAAGAATTTCTAATAAAAATTAAGAGGTGAATTTTATGCAAAAAACTAAAATGATTTTTACTATTGGACCTGCAAGTGACTCAAAAGAAGTTTTAAAAGAATTTATAAAAATAGGTATGAGTGCTGCACGACTTAATTTTTCCCATGGAACTCATGAAACTCATAAAGAAAAGATTGACTTAATTAAAAGTTTAAGAGAAGAAATGTGTTCATCTACTGCTATCATATTAGATATTAAAGGTCCTAAAATAAGAACTCATAAATTTAAAGGGGACGAAGCTATTTTAAAAGAAGGAAGTGAATTTTCTTTTATATGTGGAGAAGAAATACTTGGAGATAACACAAAATGTTCAGTTTCCTATGATGACCTTTATAAAGATGTTAAACCAGGTGGAACTATATTAGTTGATGATGGTCTTTTAGTTTTTAGAATTAAAGATATAAAAGGAAAATCAATTAATTGTATAGTGGAAGTTCCTGGAATAATAAAAAATCATAAAGGAGTAAATGTTCCAAATGTTAGCATAAATCTTCCATCTATTACTGAAAAAGATAAAGAAGATATAATATTTGGTTGTAAAAATGGTGTTGATTTTATTGCTGCATCTTTTATTAGAAAATCATCTGACATATTAGATATAAAAAATATATTGAAAAATGAAGGAAGTTCTAATATTAAAATAATTGCTAAAATCGAAAATCATGAAGGTGTTAAAAATATAGATTCAATAATAGAAGAAGCTGATGGTATAATGATAGCCCGTGGAGATATGGGAGTTGAAATTCCAATAGAAAAAGTTCCTATAATTCAAAAGAAAATAATAAAAAAATGTAATAAAGCTGGTAAAATAGTTATTACTGCAACTCAAATGCTAGATTCTATGATAAGAAATTCTATTCCAACTAGAGCTGAAGCTTGTGATATATGTAATGCAATTTTTGATGGAACTGATGCAATTATGCTTAGTGGTGAAAGTGCTTCTGGAAATTTTCCAATAGAAGCTGCTAAAACTATGGCTAAAATTGCAAAGGAAACTGAAGATAATTTAGATTATAGTCATTTACTATCTAAAGAACCTGAACCATCAAATACTTCATTTGCTGATGCAATAAGTTATTCAGCCTGTAAAACTTCGTATGCAATAGGTGCAAAAGCTATTGTTGCAGCAACAAAAAGTGGTGCTACTGCAAAGCTTCTTTCAAAGTATAGACCAAAACCTCCAATAATTGCAATTACACCTTTTGATTATGTAATGAGAGGTTTAGCACTTAACTTTGGGGTAATTCCAGCTAAATGCAAAATGTTTAATACAACAGATGAAATAATAGCAGAAGCTAAACAAAGAGCCAAAACTTATGATTTTGTAAAAGAAAATGATGAAATAGTAATTGCAGCTGGTATGCCAACAGCTCATATTGGTGGAACAAATATGTTAAAAATAGAAAGAGTATAATATTAAAATAAAGCTCCTTTAGTATATACTAAAGGAGCTTTTAAAAACTAATAACATTTTTTTGTATTAAAATAAATCCTTAAATAAGTCTCCAAGACTTACACCATCATCTTCATTATCTACATATTGTAAATAATCATTACTTTTTTCTACAGCATCTTTAATGCTTAATGCTAATTTCTTCTCATTTTTATCAACATTTAATACTTTAACCTTAACATTTTGACCTATCTTTAGAACGTCACTTGGTTTAGCTATATTTTCATCAGTTATTTCACTAATATGAACTAAGCCTTCTATTCCACTAAATACTTCAACAAAAGCTCCAAAACTTGTAAGTCTTACAACCTTTCCACTTAAAGTATCTCCTGTCTTTATTGAATCTCCATGGACTGTCCATGGTTCTTTATTTACATCTTTTAATATTAATGATACTTTTCTATTTTCTAAATCTATATCTCCAACATAAACACAAACTTCATCATTAACTTTAACAACGTCTTCAACTCTTTTAACTCTTTCCCAAGCTAAATCATTTATGTGAATTAATCCTTGTATTCCACCAATATCAACAAATGCTCCAAATTTAACTATATTTTTAACTATTCCTTTTCTCTTTTCTCCACTTTTTAGTTCTTTCCATAGCTCGTTTTGTTTCTTTTCATAAGCTTCCTCTTCAATAACTCTTCTTGAAGCTACAACTTTATTATTATTAAAATCTAACTCTATTATTTTAACTTCTAATTCTTTTCCTACTACTGTCTTTATATCTATCTTTTCTCTTGAAACAAGAGATGCTGGTATAAATACTCTAATTGATCCATAATATGCAACTAATCCGCCCTTAACTTCTTGTGAAACATTAACTTTTATTGTTTCTCCATTTTTAAAAGCTTTTCTTATTTCTTCTCTTTCTTCCTTTAATAAAGCTCTCTTTCTTGATAACTTTACAAATCCATCCCCATCATTTGGTGAAAGAACTACAACCTTAAATTCATCATCTGGCTTTACAACATCTAATGGATTTTTATCATCTACAGTAAGTTCTTCTCTTGAGATTATTCCATCAAAGGCATATTTTATATCAACTGTAACCTCTTTATCATTTACATCTATAACTCTACCGTTTAATATGTCCCCTTTATTTATTCTCTTTACATCATAAGAATCAAGTAACTGTCCCATAGTATTTTCATTTGCCATTTAAAATCACTCCTTATAACTTTCCAAGCTATACTTCAAATTTAATTTTAATCTATCATTAAATTTAATACAAGAAAAAGCCCATATTTAATATAAACATTATATCACTAATCATTCATATAGTAATTATATAAACAATATTCTTAAGTTATTGGAGGTAATTATGGAGATTTTAAAAAAATTAAACTTTAAAAGAAGATTGTCCATAAAAAAATATGAAGAAATAATTAATTTAAAAACTATTTTGGATGCTAGATCAAAGGATTTTTCTAATTTATTAGATAATTTATCTATTTTAAATGGAGATATGGAGTGGCTTAAAGATAGATCCTATGACCTTCACAATAAAATTAAAATTGCAATAGAAAAGGATAATATATCCCTTGCTAAAAGAGGCTTAAATAAAAAGTTCTCCTTTGATTTAGAAATAAAAGCTTTAGAAAAAAAAATTAATAAATTGGATAACTGTAAATCAAAAATACAAAATCTCTTAAAAAATTTAGAAGAAGAATATGACAATATAGTTTTAAACTATGAGAATAAACTAAATAGTAAAACTTTATTATGCATAAAAAATTTTTCAAAAATAGAAAAAAATTTAAGAAAAGAACTTATAATTACAGAAAACTTTATTACAAATACAGAATATGAAGATGAAGTGATAAATATAAATGAAGAATTAAAGAAATATCTTAATTAAAATTCATAGTTAATTAATTGAATAACTATTTTTTAAATGCTATGCTCATTTTAAATAAGTGAATTTGGTTATTTTTATAATATATTTTAAATCTAATCAACAATAATAGAGGTGATTTTATGTTCGAATTATTAAATGATTTAGTAGAACAAAATAAAAAATATATAAAAAATGGGCATGTAGCTACTTATATACCAGCACTTGCAAAAATTAATCCAAATCAACTAGGAATTGCAATTATAGATTTGCAAAATAACAATAAAGAATATTTTTCAGGAGATTATAACACAAGATTTGCAATTGAAAGTATATCAAAAGTTCCAACACTTATCCTTGCTGCTTTAGATAATGGACTAGATACAGTATTTGAAAATATAGATACAGAACCAACTGGATTTGCCTTTAATTCAATACTAAATATGGAAATAAACCATAGAAATAAACCAACTAATCCTTTTGTAAATGCAGGAGCAATAACTGCTACGTCTTTAGTAAAAGGCTTAAATAAAGAAGAAAGAAGTAATCGTATTTTAAAATTCTTCAGAAAAATCACTAATGATCCTGATATAAAATTAAATGAAGAAATCTATTTATCTGAAAAAAGAACAGGAGATATAAACAGATCTCTTGCATATTATTTAAAAGGAAATAACATGATTAAGGGTGAAATTTCAGAAGTTTTAGATTCTTACTTTAAGCAATGTTCCTTAGAGGTTACTGCACTAAGTCTAGCTAGACTTGGAGCTGTGCTTGCTAATAATGGTGTATTACCTTGGAATAACGAAAAATTAGTTTCAAAAGAAATATCCACAATAGTAAAATCTTTAATGGTTACCTGTGGATTATATGATGAATCTGGAACTTTTGGAGTTCATATTGGAATTCCTGCCAAAAGTGGTGTAGGTGGAGGAATATTAGCTGTTGTTCCTAAAAGATATGGCATAGGTATTTTTAGCCCAGCCTTAGATGAAAAAGGTAATAGCGTTGCTGGAATGCACCTATTACAAGACATCTCTCAAAAGTTTGATTTAAATATATTTGAATAACAAAAAAGGAGCAGTTTTTAATCTGCTCCTTTTTTGTTATTTAACTTCCTTAATTGATTTTAAATCATATCCTGCATCTTCAATTATTTCTTTTACAATTTCTTCAGTTAAATCTCCATATACAATTGCATCTCCAATGTTTACTTCATATCCTTTTACTCTTGAATCACCTGCAAATGCTTTTTCTACATTAGATACACACTTTTGGCATCCCATTCCATCAATTTTAATTTCAAATTTTGTCATAATAATCACTCCTTATTTATTTAATTTATATAAATTTATTTTTTGTCTTTTAGAATTTTGGTTTAAATCTTTTTAATCTTAAAGCATTTAATAAAACTGAAACTGAACTTAAGCTCATTGCAAAAGCTCCAATCATTGGATTTAAAAGAGGTCCTCCAAATAATTTTAGTATACCCATAGCAATTGGTATTCCTAAAACATTATAACCAAATGCCCAAAATAAATTTTCTTTTATATTTTTAATTGTTGCCCTACTTAATTGAATTGCAGTAACAACATCTAAAAGATCACTTCTCATAAGTACAATATCTGCTGATTCTATCGCAACATCAGTTCCAGAACCAATAGCTATACCAATTTCTGAAGTTACAAGTGCTGGAGCATCATTTATACCATCCCCAACCATAGCAACTTTTTTACCTTCACTTTGTATTTCTTTAACTACATTTGCCTTTCCTTCTGGCAATACATCTGATACTACTCTATCAATTCCAACTTCATTTGCAATTGCCTGTGCAGTTCCCTTATTATCACCAGTTAGCATAACAACTTCAATTCCCATATTATGAAGTGCTTTAACTGCCTTTGAACTGTTTTCTTTTACAGTATCTGCAACTGCAATTATTCCTCTAATGCTTCCATTAATTCCAACAAACATTGGAGTTTTTCCCTCTTTTGAAAAATTATTAGCCTTCTCTTCAATAGATGAAATATCAATATTATTTCTATCCATAATCTTTCTATTACCAATAACAATATGATTATTTTCAATAGTTGTATTAATTCCTTCTCCTGGAATTGATACAAAATCTTTTACAAGAGGTAATTCTATTTTTCTATCATTAGCTTCATTAACTATTGCTTCCCCTAAAGGATGTTCTGAGCCTTTTTCAGCAGCTGCTGCAACTTTAAGAAGTTCATCATCTTCAATGGAAATTCCTAAAATATCTGTTACCTTTGGTTTTCCTTCAGTAATTGTACCTGTTTTATCAAATATAATTGTATTTATTTTATGAGCCTCTTCAAGGGCAACTCCACTTTTTATAAGAACTCCATTTTCAGCTCCTTTACCTGTACTTACCATAATAGCTGTTGGTGTTGCTAATCCTAAAGCACAAGGACAAGCTATTACAAGAACAGATATTAATATATTTAATGAAAATTCTAAGTTTTCATTTCCAATAAAGTGCCAAGCAAGAGCTGATACTATTGCAAGTACTATTACTGCTGGTACAAAGTATCCTGAAATAACATCTGCAAGTCTTGCAATTGGTGCCTTTGTACCTTGAGCATCTTCAACTAAATTAATAATTTTTGAAAGAACTGTATCTTTACCAACTTTAGTTACTTTATATTTAAACATTCCATACTTATTAATACTTGCTCCAAAAACTTCATCTCCTGGATTTTTATCAACTGGAATACTTTCTCCTGTAAGCATAGATTCATCTATACTTGTTGTTCCTTCTACAACTTCTCCATCAACTGGTAGTCTCTCTCCTGGTTTTACTAATATAATGTCATTAACCCTAACATCTTCAATTCCTACTGTTTTCTCTTTTCCATCAACTATTATTGTAGCTGTCTTTGGTGCAAGACCCATAAGCTTATTTATTGCATCTGATGTTTTCCCTTTAGTTATAGCCTCTAAAAATTTACCAAGACTTATAAATGTAACAATCATACCTGCTGATTCAAAATATAAATGATGTGCAAAATGAGTCTCTCCACTAATTATCTTAACTAAAGCATATATTCCATAAATAGTAGCTGCACTACTTCCAAGGGCAATTAAAGTATCCATATTAGGACTTAAATGAAATAAGTTTCTAAATCCATGAATAAAAAATTCTCTACCTATAAAAATTATTATTAATGCTAATATTAATTGAATAAAGGCATAATTAAATGGATTAATATTTGGATCTATAATGCTAGGAACAGGAACTCCAATCATAGGTCCCATTGAAATAATCATAAGAGGAATTGCAAAAACTAAAGACCAAACAAATCTATTTCTAGCCTTCTTTACTTTTTCTTCTCCTTCTTTTTTATTATCATCTTTGTTGTCTTCTTTTATTTCAATAGCTTCATATCCAGCCTTTTTAACTGCATTTTCTATATCTTCTACCGAGATTTTTCTTCTATCATACTTTACATTCATATCTTCAACAGCTAAATTTACAGTAGCACTATTTACACCATCTAATTTATTAATAACTTTTTCAACTCTACTTGAACAAGAGGCACAAGTCATTCCATTAATTTTAAAATGTCCATGAGCTTCTGATGAAGTTTCATCCTCTAACTCCTCTGCACCATAACCTGCTTTTTTAATTTTATTTATAATATCCTCTGATGAAATTATATCTTTATCAAATTTTACAGTAGCCTTTTCTGTTGCAAGATTTACTACTGCATTTTCAACACCATCTGTTCTATTTAATACTTTTTCAATTCTACTTGAACAGGATGCACAAGTCATTCCATTTACTTTAAATTCTTTTTTCAAATCATTCCCCTCCTTTATGAATTTTTTATAACTTAGTTTTAAACTATATTTTTAAATTAAAATTTTATCTCAATATAAAAAATATTATTTATCTATAAGCTTTGTTAAAATGCTTATTATTTCTTCAATCTTTTTATCCTTTTCCTCTTCATTATTAAAAGCTTCCTTTACGCAGTGATGCATATGCTGTGTTAATACATGTTTATTAGCTTTTTTAAGTAATCCTTGGGATGCTATTATTTGATTTGATATATCAATACAATATCTTCCTTCTTCTAACATTTTTATAATTCCATCTATTTGTCCTCTACAAGTTTTTAGAACTTGTACTGCTTTTTTCTTATCTTCATTCATTATATATCATCTCCTTACCCCTCCCTATAGGGGTGTACTTATTGATTAAAAATATACTCTAATTGATGAACCTTGTCAACTACTTTAATTTTTATTTTAACTTTATTCATAAAAATTGTATTAAGTAAATTTTTCCAAAACAAAAGAACCTAACATTATTTTTTGTTAAGTTCTTAATTATAAACATATTTATTTCATTATCTCATTATAACAGTAATTTATTATATCACTTCTCTTTATAATCCCTATAAATATTCCTTCATCATCCACAACAGGAACAAAATTTTGATTAACTGCAAGGGATATTAAACTTTCAATATCTGCATTAATTGAAACACTTTTATGTTTTCTTCTTGTTTTTATATCTTTTACTTTTACACTTTCTGTATTCTTAAAATTAAGTTCTGGAGTGTTTTTAAGCTTCCATAACAAATCTCCTTCAGTTAAAGTAGAAACATACCTTCCATTCTTATCTATTAATGGAATTGCAGTATAGCCGTGATGTTCCATTCTCTCCATAACTTGTCTCATTGTAGATTCTAAATTCTCACAAACCACTTCATTTTTAGGTGTAAGAAAAAATGCTATATTCATAGTTATCCCTTTCCTTTTTATATTTTATTTATATACCTTATAATTCTATTTTATCATATTTTTATTAACATTGTTATAAAGCCTTCTCTTTCTTAAGAAAATATTTATCTAATTTATAACTATAATCTGAATAATCTAAATTATCTATAATAGTACCTATTTCAGAATATACAATATCTCCATGAAGTGTTTTTTTAATTATAATCTCACTTAGAACTGAGGCATTACACTTTGAGCACTTTCCAACAGATAAAAATCTCCATCTATATGGCATATATTCAAAATCTAAGTCCAAATTTTTATTACACCTTGGACATAAAGACTTAACTTTTGAATAATCTAATTTAACACCACTAAGTTCCTTTACTGTTATTGCTGGCATATCATATATATCATCTATTATATACTCTTTAACTATTCTATAATTATAAATTCTTTTAAAGACTTGAACAGTAAACTGTGCATCATTTAATGCATCATGAAGAAGCTTATTATCAATTTTTATATTTAATCTTTTAAGTGCATTTTTTAAACTTAGTGATTTTTTCATACCTAAAATCTTACTGGAATATTCTTGTACATCTAAATATTTTTTAATCCACTTTAAATCTTTAAACTTATGATAATGTGCATTTATAATAATTTGTGCAATATCATCCTTTGCCCAAGAACATACTACATCATCTTCTGCAAAATTTTTAAGTTGTCTAATTCCTTCTTCAAAACTTACTCCAAGCTTTAGGTCATCTTCTGTTATATTTGTTATTTCTGTTATTTCAGGATTTAATATAGGTATAATTGAAGGCTTAATATAAGTTTTAAGCCTCCCTATCACCTTCATATATTTATCCACTTTAATAGCACCAATTTCTATTATTTCATTTTGTATATTAAGTTCTTTTAATTCTGGATAATCATCATAAAAATTAGGATAATATTTTGTTATATTATTTAAGTTATTAAATTCTAAATCCATTATTATATATCCCATATAAAAGGTTCCTCTCTTTTCTCTCCTTTTTATTTAAATTCAATACCTGCAAGCTTCATAAGATGTATAGCATTTTGAGTTTCGCTCTTGCCTTTTCTTAACTTGTAATCAAACTTTATTTTATTATCTTCATAATATTCTCTAAAGTTATAATTTTCTATTCTACTATCAATCTCTTCTAAATCACATAACTCCAAATCATGTGTAGATACAAGACCAATAGCACCCCCGTTTATTAATTGTTTTATAAGTTCTGTTGCTCCAGTATGTCTATCTACTGAATTAGTTCCCTTAAATATTTCATCTAATAAGAAGAATACATTTTCTCCTTTTTTTGTTGCTTCTATTAATATTTTTATTCTAAGAATTTCAGCATAAAAAGATGATGTATTTTCTTCTAAATTATCCTTAGTTCTCATACATGTATATATGTTAAATATTCCGCAGGAAAATTCTTCACAAAATACAGGTGCTCCAATATAAGATAATAATAAATTAAGACCTATAGTTCTTAAAAATGTACTCTTTCCTGACATATTAGAACCAGTTATTAGAGTTACTCTTTTGTTATCTTTAAGCGAATAATCATTTCTAACTGCCTTTTCTCCAAGTAATGGATGACCTATTTTCTTTCCTTTAACTTCTTTTTTATCTAAAATATTTGGAAAAGTCCAATTTCTAAAATCAAAATATAAATTAGATATGCTATTTAATGCATCAATTTCACTCATAACCTCTATCCAATCTTCTAAATACTTAGAATTTTTCTTCTTCCAATCTTCTAAATTCTCAACTATAAATACATCAGAGAAAATAAATATATTAAGTATTAAGTAATAAGCGTTTCCTGAACTATCCCCTATCCAATCTAATAATTTTGATAATTTTCTCATTTCTTTGCTACAAGAACTATTACTATTATTTTTTAAGTTTTCTTTTATATCCCTTAAATATTGGGATTTAAAGTCTTCTTTTTCTATTGATTCTAATATTTCAGCATAGGATTTTATTGTATCCTTTATGCTATTAAACATATATAAATCTTCTCTTCTATCTTTTATTAAAAGTTTTATTACTGCAAAGTTAACCAATAAAACTAATAATATATAACTAGGTGGCATAATTTTAAGTATTGAAAAAACTATACTTAAAAATGTTATAAATATAAATATGTAAGCTATTATCTTCTTGCTTACTCCTCTTTTTTCATTTTTATCTTTACTCCAATTTAAGAACGCTTCTAGTTCATTTATTTCCTTATTTTTATTCTTTATTTTACTTTTCCCTTTAACTAGAAGGTTTTGTCTCCATTCTATCTTTTCTCCTAGTTCTTTAATTGCTTCCTGCTTATTTTCTATTAAGCTTTTTGATGGTAATATTTTTAAAGTTAAATTATCTACAAGTCTTTCCCTGCCTCCCTTTGTTAAAGTATCATTTATTAATTGAAATAAAGAGCTTTTTCCAAATATATCTATGTCTGAAGAAAATGGATGTGAATCATTTATAAATTCAACACCATCATCATCTATATTTTTAAACTCACCATTTATTCTTTTTACTCCCTTTTCATTTATCTCTAAAAATCTTTCTATGTTAGCTTTTTTATTTATTAATTTATTATGATAAATAACTACACAAATACCAATAGATATCAATATTATTTCACTAATAATTAAAAAAGGAATATTATTTTGCTTATACAAAACATATCCTAAAGCTACTATTACAATTACTATAAGGAGTCTTCCCCACCCAATAGTTGCAATCTTCTTATCAATATTATTTATTTCATTTTTACTCTTTTTTATATTATTTTTATAATATTCTAAGGCATTAATATTAACACGCCTCCTTTACTAATTTTTACATATATTATATCACATTAAATATAAAAAAAGGTTTGAATAGTTCTATTTTTTAACTAATTCAAACCCCTAAAAATTAATTTTCTTGTTCTAAGCATTTATAGATTACATTTAAATCATATTTCATACCTTCTAAATAAGTTTTATTATCTTCTAATGATTCTAATGTATATATCTTCTCAACTTTAGCTCCAGCTTCCCTAGCTAAAGTTTCTGAAGCTTTTGGTGATGCTAAACTTTCTGAAAATACTGTTTTTATTTTATTTTTCTTGCAGTATGCAGCAAGTTCTTCTAACTTCTTTGGAGTTGGTTCTCCATCTGCAAATAAATCATTAATTGATTTTTGAGTTAATCCAAATTCTCTACATAAGTATCCAAAAGCTGCATGTCCTGTTACAAAATCTTTATTTTTAAGTTTTTGGAATTTTGTTTTATACTCATTATTTAAATCGTTAAACTCTTTTTTTAAGTTTTCATAATTTTTTTCGTAATATTGTTTATTTGAAGGGTCTTTTTCTATTAATGCATTTTTTATATTATTAGCCTGAACTGTTGCTTCCTTTAAACTAAGCCAAGCATGTGGATCTGTCTTATCTCCATCTTTAATTACATTAATACCTTTACTTGCATCAATTATAGTAGTTTTACTGCTATCTATTTGTCCTTTTACATCATTAAACCAAGTTTCCATTCCAAGTCCATTACAAATAAATAAAGTACTACTTGTAAGATCTTTAAGTTGTGTTGGCTTTAACTCAAAGTCATGTGGTTCTTGTCCTGGCCCAACTAAAGTTTTAATATCTACTTTATCTCCACCAATCATTTTAGTAAATTGTTCTAGTGGATAAATTGAAACTGTAACCATTAATTTTCCGTCACTAGATTTTTTTGTTTCTTCTTTTCCATTTGCTGAACACCCAATTAATCCTATTGCTATAAGTAACGTCCCTACTATTCCAATAATTTTTTTCAAACTCCGCACCTCTTTTGCATATGATTTGCATTTGCATATATACAATTCTAATATAATTTAACATTATTGTCAATTTTAAATACAAATATAATTAAACTCTATATTATTATTTTTTAATATATTTTCTTCAATTGATTGGCATGTAAACATTAAAGTTTGTGCAAAATTTCTATCTTTTATAATGTTGATACTTTTTTCTCTTCTATTATCATCATATTGAACAAAAGAATCATCAAATATTACTGGCACTTCTTTATTTTTAAATATAAGTTCTATAAAAGCAATTCTAAGAGATAAATATAATTGATCATTAGCTCCATTACTTAAATAATCTCCACTAAATATATTAGAATTATCCCTAACTATCATTTCATAGTTTTCTCCAAGTTTAACTTCAGAATATTTATTATTAGTTATATCTTTGAAAATATTTAAAATTTTTTCATTTAATGCTGGACCAAATTCTTCTCTTATTTCTCGTCCTGCATTTTCTAAATTTTCTATTGCCATATTTATTGCTAATAACCTTTTCTCTAGTGTATTTATTCTTTCAATTATTCCTTCTAAATCTTCTTCAATTGAAATTATACTTCTCTTTCCTAAAAAACTTGTTTTAATATAATTTTCTAAATCTTTAATACATTTTTCAGATTCTATTAAAGCATTTGATTTTTCTTTAATTTCTTTTTCTATTTCTTCCTCTGATTCATAACTATAACTTATATCTTCAGTTAAAAAATCTTGAAGCTCTGATTTTATTCCTTCAATATCTCTATCTTTTAATAATACTTTATAAGTTTCTTCTACACTTTCAAGAGCCTTTTCTAAATCTTTTTTTTCTAATATTTTTTCCCTAAATTCCTTTAAATACATTTCTAAGTCAACTAATTGGATATGATCTAAATCCATAATTTTTAACTTTTCTTTTATATTTTTTTCTTTTTCTTCTAATTCAAAAATAAGTCTATCTAATTCTTTACTTTTAGATGTATACTCAATATTTAAGCGAGTTAAATTATCTTTAATTTCTTTATACTGCTCTAACTGAATATATATCTCATCTAATGTATCACATCCTGAAAGTTTCATTATTGATGAAATTATTTTTTTATTTTCATAATATTTCTCTTTATCTTTATTAAAGGACATACTTTCTAATTGTAATTTTCTCTCTTCTATTCTTAAATTAACTTTCTCTTCTAATGAATAAAAATTTTCTAATGAATTTATTGCCCTTAATAAATTTTTATAACTATTACAATTTATTAAATGCACATATTCATCTAGTTGTTCCTCAATATTTTTTATATCTTTATTTAAATTATCAACATTTTTTTCATTTTTTAATCTACTATTTATATTTTTTTGTTGATTATTTGAGGATAAAATGAAAAATATTCCCATCCCTAAAAATAATATTCCTATAACATATAATATATTTTTATTAAATAAAGCAATATTTAACCCCAATAATATACTATCAATTATTAAAAATATACTTAAGAATTTTCTGTTTAATATATTGTAATTATTTTTATTATTCACTTCTGACTTATAAGAAGTTTCTTCTATTGCTTCTTTTAACTCATGAAGCTTATTTTCATAATCCTTAAATAAAATCTTTATTTTGCTTATATAAGGCCCCAACTTAGTAATATCTCCTAAAAATTTTCTTTTTTTATCTAACTTTTTTTCTTCTTCATCTATTGAATTTAATATTTTTTTATTTATTTCTAATTTTTCTTTTAAATTTTCTTGTTCTATATTTAGCTTTATTAGTTTTTCTTTTAAATCATATTCCATAGATGAAAAAATCTCATATCCATTAAGTTTTATATTTTCTTCTTCAATTTTTTTAGAAATATTATTTAAGTTATATTCATTTTCATTTTTTAAATCTAATAATGTTAAATACCTTTTATTTTCTTCACTAAGGTCATTAATATAATCTTCACTTATAATTCCATTTTCTCTTTTTAATTCAGTTTCAATTTCTTCTTCTTGCCTTTTTAATAATTCACTTTTTTTAAGATATGTTGTTATTTCACCATATTCCTTTTGAAGCTTACTTTTTTTTAAGTACTGTTTAAATAATTCAAGTTTTTTTATTTCTTCTCTTATACTTTTTCTTTGTTCTTTTTTATTAATAAGTTCATTTTCTTTCTCTAAATTTCTTTCAGAAATTTTATAAGCTTCATACTTTTCTTCTATAACTTTAGAATATCTATTTTTTAATATATCAAGTTCTCCATTTTTTCTTGGAGTTGTAAGTTGTTTTTTACTATTTTTTAGTTTTTCTATTGCTTTATAAACAGAAACTTCTCCTTCTCCACAACCAAAAACATCTATTATTTTCTCCATAATTTGTTCTTCTTTATCCCTTGAAACTGAAACTCCAAGTTGTGGTATAAATAATGTTTTTATAAATGTATTACTATTTATTCCTAAGAAATATACTCCTGGCTCATCTTTATTTATGTCTTTTATTTCTTCACCTGTTAATCCATCATAAACAATAGAACTATCATCTTTTTTAGTTCCTCCAAAAGTTCTTTTTATTATATATTCTTTTCCTTTATATTCAACTAAAAGTTCTCCTTGCATTTTTTCTCCTGAAAAAGGAAGATATTTCTTTCTTAAATTATTTTTATTGCCTCTAGAATTTCCAAATCCAAAAAGCCAAGCTCTTATAAAATTTTGTATTGTACTTTTTCCTTTTTCATTCTCTCCATATATTAAATTAAGTCCTCTTTCAAAATTAATTTGTTTATCAATAATTCCACCAAAAGTCTTTATTCTAGCCTCTTTAATAATCATCTAAATTCACCTCCTCTTCTTTTAAACTTTGTAAACCTATTTTTAATGCAAGTTCAACTATTTCCTTTTCTTCATCATTTGCATCTATCAATTTTTTCTTTAAATTCTTCACAAAAAGTCCCTTTATTGAATTTTCATTTTCTAAACTATCAATATCTATTTTTATGTTTGTTTTATCTTTAACTTTAACAAAGTAGAAATCATTTGAAAGTTTTTCTTGTAAAATATCCTCATCTATTTTAAAGCTTGCATCTAATTCTCCAATTAGATTTAACTTAAATATATCTTTTTTTAAATTTAAATTTTTAAGATCACTTAGTATTTTTCTTTTTATTTCTCTATATCCAAAAAGCCCATTAATATTTACTTCTTCTTCCATATACTTTCTGATACAAGTTTTTTCAAACCTTAAGTTAACATAATCTTTTCCTATTTCTCCAACTAAAACTCCTTTTTCTCCTAATTCATCAAATCCTCTTCCTTGAGGACATCCACTATATGCATAACTAGTTTTTCCAACTCTACAAATCCCACTAAACTTATGTCTATGTCCTAATGCAACATAATCTAAATCACTCTTTTCAATATCACTAACATATATTGGGTTATATTCATTAGTTGATCCTTCATTAGCAATTTCTCCATGAATCACTAATAAATTTATTAAATCATTATCTACATTGATATTCTTAAAAATAGTAGAATTAACATAATTTTCGTTAAATGCCGCACCATAAACACATACCCCTTTATCCTCTAATATAACATTCTCCATTTCACCTTTAAAAACATGTACATTATCAGGCCATTCTACTAAATTATAAAATGATTTAAAATTGTAAGGATCATGATTTCCAGGACTTATAAATACTTTTGTATCTATTAACCTTTCTAAAGATTCTTTTATAAAAACTAATGTATTTCTACTTAATGTATAATTATCAAATATATCTCCTGCCAAAAGCATTATTTCTACTTCTTCTTTATTACATAAATCTATTATTTTACTAAAAACATCTTTTAACTCTTCTTTACTTCTAGTTGATAAATTATTTTTAAACTCTTTAAAAGGAGTATCAAAATGTATATCTGCACAATGAAGTATTTTTATTTTTTTCATAAATAAATCCCTTCCCATTTCACGAACTTTTGTTCTCATTTTATCATATATTTTAAACAAAAAGAAAGAGGATGATTTATAAAAATCATCCTCTTGGTTTTAGAATACTAATTCTTTTTTGTGGTGTAACTTCCGTAGGTTAATCTTTAACCATTTAGTAGGTGCTTACTTTAGAGAACTTTCGTATTCCTCTACCATTCTTTTAACCATTTCGCCACCTACGGATCCACATTGTCTTGAGCTTAAATCTCCATTATAATCTGTAAATGGCACTCCCAATTCCTTTGCTACTTCATTTTTGAATTTGCTTAATCCTTTTTTTGCTTCTGGAACTATTACTCTGTTTGACATCACTGGTCCCTCCTTAGGCTTACGGTATTGTAAGAAAAATGTTTTTTATTTATCTTACATCTATAGTTTATCCTCTAAGGAAATTTTAATTCATTGTAATTTAAGGCTTTTTATGAATTTTATTCTATATAAAAGCCTTAAATTTATATCCCTGTTCTTTAAGATTTACTACACCTTTTGGTAATTTATTTTTTAAATTTTCAGTTAGATTCTTATATTTTTCATCTATTATTATATAAAAAACTGCATCTTGTTTATCTAATTTATTTATATCCTCTTCTCTTTCTATTATTTTTAAATTATTTTTTTTAAAAATACTTTTTAAATTAAGATATTTAGGTAATACAGTATGTCCATTTTCTTCTATCATTTTTAGATAAGGCTTGTTTTTATCTAAAATATCATCGTTTTCTATAAAGGTTAATTTTATATTTAAATCCTTTGCTGTATGTAATACTTTGTTTATATTATTTTTTAAACATCCATTTTTAGCTTCAACTATAATATAACCTTTAGAATCATCTTTATTTACTAAAGATGTTATAGATTGATAATCTACATCTAATATAGTATTTACTACATCACTAATTCCATTTTGATTATTAGTGATAGACTCTTTATTTGGTTCTATAACCTTCTTTTGATTTTTTAAATTAAATAGTGTTAAAAATAAGCAAATAATAATAACTATAAGAATTGAAATAATGATTTTGAATTTTTTATTTTTATTCTCCATTTTTCTCCTCCTATCATGTTTCTTATATCTAAATTATAACATATTTTTTAAAAAATTATTAATAAATTTACTTTTTTATTAAATTATTTCTTTTATCCTTTATTTTTTAGGAATATTTATGAAATCAGTAAAATTTTATAACTTAATTTAAGTTTTTTTGTGTTTTTTTAAATTTTTGATATATTAGAATATTATTTTTGCAATAAAAAAATAAGATTATAAATAATATTTTATAATCTTATTTTTATTTAACCCTAAAAATATATATTTTTTGTAAATTAATAAATAAAAAAACACTTGATAATATACTATCAAGTGTTTTTGGCAGGGGCACTAGGACTTGAACCCAGAACCAATGGTTTTGGAGACCACTACTCTACCAATTGAGCCATACCCCTAAGACGTTTTTTATTTTATCATATTTTTTTACATTATGTCAACTATTTTTTATTTACATACATTATTGTTAATTTTTAATTTTTAGATTATAATATATTAAAAATATTTTGATTATCAAAATATTTAAAATTCAAATTAAACGAGGTGGATTTAATGAATATAAAACCTTTAAAAATAGGAAACTTAACATCTAGATTACCTATAATACAAGGTGGAATGGGTGTTGGTGTTTCTCTTTCAAATTTAGCTTCAGCAGTTACAAACTCCGGTGGTATAGGTATTATTTCTTCTGCTCAAATTGGATTTAAAGAAGATGACTTTGAAACTAATCCTCTAGAAGCTAATCTTAGAGCATTAAAAAAACATATAAAACTTGCAAAAGAAAAATGTAATAATGGAATAATTGGCGTAAATGTTATGGTTGCAACAAATGAATATGCCAAATATATAAAAACTGCTATAGAATCTGGAATAGATATTATTATATCTGGAGCTGGAATGACTACTATGCTTCCTAAAATTGCAAAAGGAAGTAAAGTAAAACTAGCTCCTATAGTATCTTCATTAAAAGGAGCTAAAGTTATACTAAAATTATGGGATAAACACGATAAAACAACTCCTGATATGATTGTAGTTGAAGGTCCTAAAGCTGGTGGACATTTAGGATTTAAAAAAGAAAATTTATCTGAAGCTTCAAAAAATTTTGATGCTGAAATAGTAGAAATAATAAACCATGTAAAAGAATATGAAAAAAAATATGATAAAGAAATACCTGTTATTGCAGCAGGAGGAATTTTTTTTGGAAAGGATATAGCTAAATATTTATCATTTGGTGCTTCTGGAGTTCAGATGGCAACGAGGTTTGTTGCCACAGAAGAATGTGATGCTTCTAAAGCTTTTAAAAATTCTTATATTAATGCAACTGCTGATGATGTTGGAATTATAAAAAGTCCTGTTGGTATGCCTGGAAGAGCTATAATTAATCCATTTATAAAAAAAACCTTTAAAGGAAATATTAAAGTTTCGAAATGCCTTAATTGTTTAATTCCTTGTAATCCTTCAAAAACTCCATATTGCATAACTGAAGCTCTTATAAATGCAGTAAATGGTGATATAGATAATGGCCTTATATTCTGTGGCGAAAATGTAAGTAAAATAAAAGAAATAACAACTGTAGAAAAACTCATGAAAGAATTAGAAAATGAAATTAAAATATTATAAAAAATAGGTATTTAGATTGTTTATCTAAATACCTATTTTTCCTTATATACTTTTATTTAATTTTTTAGAATTTTTATCTTGCCTTAAATAATCATCTATTAAATATAATTTGTTATCTTTAAATCTTTCTGATTTTTCTTTACTAGAAAATTCTAAATCATCTATAACCTTTATACTTAAATCTAATAAATTCTTACTTTCTTTAGCGCCACCATACTTTAAATCTTTATTTATATTATTATCTAAAACAATACTTACATTTGAAATATTTTTTATTATATTTTTATTACAACAAATAAATCTAAACCCTATTATAATAATCGGTAATAACATCAAAGTCATAAACTTCTTAAACACTACCATGGCATCACCTCTTACAATTGTTTATTTTTATTTATTGTAATCCATTGTATAAATTTTTCAATGTAATTTATAATATTGTAAGAAATTTTAAATAATATTTTGTAATAAAATCTTAAATTATTATTTTGTTAAATATAAATAGATTAGTTTCATAGTATTTTCTAAAGCACTATAATGTGTTCTTTCCATTCCATGAGAAGCATGTACTCCTGGTCCAATTAAAGCTCCTCTTATATTATTTCCTGCTGTAAGTGCAGCTCCAACATCAGAACCATATCTTGGATATATGTCTATTGCATAACTTAATCCATTTTCTTTTGCAAGATTAACAAGGTCTGTTGTCATATTGTAATCATAAGGTCCGCCTGAATCTTTTGCACATATTGAAACATCATATTCACTACAATTTAAGTCATCACCAATACATCCCATATCTACAGATAAAAGTTCTGTTATATCTTGTGGAATATATGATGAACCATGTCCAACTTCCTCATAAGTAGATATAAAGAATTTAGTTTTATAACTTGGTACAATATGTTCTCTCTTAAATAACTCTAAAATAGATAAAAGACATGTAACGCTTCCTTTATCATCAATAAATCTTGATTTAATAAATCCACTTTCTGTTATTGTAGTTTTTGGATCTATAAATACAAAATCACCAGCCTCAATTCCAAGTGCTTTAACATCATCTTTATTTTTAACTACTTCATCTATTCTAATTTCCATATTTTCTGGAGTTCTCTTTTTTGTAGATGCATCTTCATAAACATGAATAGCTGCACTTTCACTTAAAAATGTACCTGTATATTTCTTTCCATCTCTAGTTCTTATAGTACAATATTCACTATCTAAAGTTGGTACAATAGGTCCTCCAAGTAGTGTAAATTTAAGAGTTCCCTTTGATGTAATTGATCTTACCATAGCTCCTAAAGTATCAACATGAGATGAAAGACCTATAACCTTTTCATCACTTTTACCATCAATAGTAATTACTCCACACCCTTTATTTGTTCTTTCAAACTTATATCCTAGAGAATGAACTTTTTCCTCAATTAAGTCCATTATCTCAAAACAGAATCCAGTTGGGCTATTGAATTTTAATATTTCTTGTGCAGTATTTAATACATACTCCTTATTAATGTTAATCTCCATAAAACTCTCTCCTTTTTTCTATTAATTTAGTATATTTATACTAATTTTAAGCATTGTTATTTTATAATTTTTATACCATTAGTTAAAATCTGCTGGAAATTCTAGTCCTATTTGAGATCTTATTTTATCCATTAATTCAATTGCTATTAATGAATTTTTATGTGAATTTTTCATTGAATCTATTTCGTTATTATTGATAACATTTATAAATTCATCTAATTCGTAATACATATCATCTTCTCTTTGTTTTATAGAAATAACTTCTTCTTTTCCATTTCTATAAATAATTTTGACATTTTTAAATAATATACTATCTATTAATATAGTTCCATCTTCTCCTTGGATTTCTAGTGGTAATTTTGAATCACTTATCTTAGAGTACATTATTAAGCCACTAGTATCACCATAGCTAACCATAGCTGTTCCTTGCCCATCAATTCCGTTTTCTAAAAATACAGCTTGACTTACAATTCCATTTGGTTTTCCAAAGAGTGCAATCATAGGATGTATACAATAAACACCTATATCCATAAGAGCTCCATTTGAAAGTTCTCTCTTAAAAGCATTAAGAATAATTCCTTCTTTATACTTATCATATCTTGAAGAATATTGACAATATGATGCAAAATATCTTCTTATTTTTCCTATCTTATGTAAATTTTCTTTTACTCTTAAGAAGTTAGGTAGAACAGTAATTCTCATAGCTTCCATTAAGAGTACTCCCTTTTCTTCTGCTAAGGATGTCATTTTTTTAACTTCTCTAAGGTTTGATGCCATAGGTTTTTCGCATAATACATGCTTATTATTTTTTATGCACATAATTGCTTGTGATGAATGTAATGAATTAGGTGATGCTATATATACAGCATCTATATCTTCACATTTACTAAAACTTTCTAAGTTATCAAAGAATTTTTTTGCTCCATATTTTTCACCAAAATCTTTTGCCTTTTCTAAGATTCTTGAATACATTGCTACAAGCTCAAAGTTTTCATGAGTTAATGCTGCTTTTAAAAAATTATCAACAATTTTTCCCGTACCTATAACTCCAAATCTTATTTTTTTCATTAATACTACCACCTTTAAAATTTATTTTAATAAACTTCAGGAATTATTATCATTACACATTTTGCTCTTTTTACTACATGAGCAGTTACTGAACCTACAAGGGCAGTAAATTTCTTTCTTGTATTCTTTGCCATAAGTATAATATCTATATCATTTTCTTCTGCATATCTTACTATTTCATCTCCTGCATATCCAAATGAAAATTCCTTCTTGCAGTCAAACTCTTCTATTTTTTCTTTTACGTTATTTAATATTCTCTTTCCAATTGCTTCAGCATCTTTTACCTCTTCTGATACTGCCATTCCATTTACAAAAACTATTTCTCTTACATGCATTAATACTACTTCAACCTCTTCTGGTTTAAAGTTATCTTTTAAATAATTTAATGATATTAAGCTTCTATCACTACCATCTATTGGAATTAATATTTTTTTCTTTTTCATAATTTTACACCCTCTCTTTTATATATTTTTCTATAATATATAGTATACATTAATAGTCTTAATTAAATATATACTAAATAATTTTATACTAACAATTAAAATTAATTTTAAAAAGTATTAATTTACATACTATTTCCTATATTATACATCTTATATTATTATTTATGTTTAATAGTATTATTATTTAATATATTGTTTAAAATACTAATTAAATAAATTAAATCTAAAAAAAAATCTCAAGGCAGATTATATATGCCTTGAGATTTTAATAATTTATATTTCTTATTTATCTTCCTTTGCAGCTGAAGTTGGAAGTATTACTTCAACTTCTGAATGTGGTCTTGGGATAACATGTACAGAAACTAATTCTCCAACTCTTTGTGCAGCAGCAGCTCCAGCATCTGTAGCAGCTTTAACAGCTCCAACATCTCCTCTAACCATAACAGTTACAAGACCTCCACCTACATATTCTTTTCCTATTAAATATACATTTGCAGCCTTAACCATTGCATCTGCAGCCTCTATTGATCCTACTAATCCTTTTGTTTCAATCATTCCTAAAGCATCATATTTCATTTTAAAATCCTCCTAAAATCTTTTTTATTTTTATTTATTAAATAATTTTTTGTTTTGCTATTTCATGTTTTACTATTTTAATTTTTGAATTTGAATTAAGTCCCATAGAATTTGCTTCTTCTATATCTAAGTGACATTCAAGGCTATAAGTATCATTTACTCTAATACTTACATTATTTAAGATTCCACCTCTTAATCCAAAAGCTTCTATTGAAACTAACTCTCCATCTACAACACCAAAATGTTTAGCATGTTTTGGTGCCATATGTATATGTCTTTGTGCAACTATTACTCCATCTTCAATTTGAACACTTCCTTTAGGTCCAATTAAAGTGATGCCTGAAGTTGCATTTAAATTTCCTGATAATCTTATATTTGGAGCTACACCTGTTTTAATACAATCACCTATTGATAATTCAACTTGTGTTTTACTTCTTATTGGTCCAAGAACTCTAACTTTTTCAATTGCACCTCTTGGTCCACATATTGTTATTGTTTCTTTACAAGCATATTGTCCTAACTGTGATAAATCCTTAAGCTTTGTTAATTCATATCCTTCTCCAAATAAAATGTTTACATGTTTTTGTGAAAGATGTATATGTCTATTTGAAATTCCAACTGGAATATCAAAAGATTCCTTAACTTCTTTTTTCTTTTCTTCATTTTCCTTAACTGCTTTTAATAACAGCTTTAATACTTCTTCTAAGTTTTCCATTAAAATCTACCTCTTTATAGTAGCTATTATCTGATTTACAAGATTTAATATTTCTTCATTATTTAAATTGTCTATTTTAGGCTCTTGTACTTCCTCATTATTTTTTGTAGCTGCTGCTTGAATTTCTGCTGGACTCATATTCATTGCTGATTTACAACTATCTTTAGTGCATTCTTTATGAGCTTCCTTTATAACATTATTTTTTCCTAATGTATCGCAGTCTACTAAGCCATAAGCAACTCTTTTTATATTTAAAAGATGCATTGGTGTAACATTTTCTGAAACTGAACTTCCACCCCAAGTTCCACAACCTAATGTGAATGATGGCATAAGTCCTGTACTAGCTCCAGTACCACCTTGAGCTCCTCCTGTATTAACTAAAATACGTGAAGCTGGCTTTCTTGCAAACTTTTTAACTATTTCAACATCTTCAGTATGAATACTCATTGTATGACCTATTCCATTTTGAAGTAATTCTATACTTAAATTACAAGCTTCATGCCAGTCATTTACTGTATAAAATGCAAGTACTGTAGTAAGCTTTTCAAATGATAATGGATTACCATTTCCAACTCCTTCTTGTCTTCCTATAAGTACCTTTGTTCCATCTGGTACATAAAATCCTGCTGCCTTTGCAATAACATCAGCTGATCTTCCAACAAAGTTAGCATTCATAGCATGACCTTGTTTGAAAAGTAACTTACAAACTTTATCTGTTTCTTCCTTTGTCATAAAGTATCCGCCTTGTTTTTTAAGCTCTTCTATTACTTTGGCTTCATTACAAGTTTCACAAATTATTGATTGTTCAGAAGCACAGATTGTACCATTATCGAAAGTTTTACTTGCAATAATATTTTTTACTGCCTTTTCAATGTTTGCTGTTTTTTCTATATAAGCTGGAGAGTTACCAGCACCAACTCCTAAAGCAGGTTTTCCTGAACTATATGCAGCCTTAACCATTCCTGGTCCTCCAGTTGCTATAATTAATGAAACTTCAGGTGATTTCATTAATTCATTTGTAGCTCCCATTGAAGTAAGTTCTATACAACCTACTATACCTTCTGGTGCTCCAGCTGCTACTGCTGCATCATGCATTAATTTTGCAGCTTTTGATGTACACTTAACAGCTGATGGATGTGGTGAAAATACTATTGCATTTCTTGATTTTATTGCAATTATTGATTTAAAAATTGCTGTTGATGTTGGGTTTGTAGAAGGTACAATTCCCATTACTAATCCAACTGGCTCTGCAATTTCTATTAGTTTATTTTCAGTATCTTCCTTTATAACACCAACAGTTTTCATATCCTTTATTGAATCATATAAAACTGTAGATGCTAAATGATTTTTAAAAGTTTTGTCACAAACTTTTCCAAATCCTGTTTCTTCCACTGCCATTTCTGCTAAACAAACTTCATGTTCACTTGCAACCTTAACCATATTTCTAATTATTTTATCAATTTGTTCTTCTGTATAATCAGCAATTATATTTGCTGCTATTTTTCCGCGTCTTGCTAAATTTCTTGCTTGTTGTATTGATTGTAAATCTCTATCGAAATTTTCCACTGTCATTTTCCTCCTTTTGCAAAAACTCTTTATTTATTTTTGTAATATTCTTTAAACTTTTTAATTAATGACTCTTTATCTAATTTTGAAATAGTTTTACTTGTAAGATCAAAGTCTTTAAATTCCTTAGCTAATTTTCTGATTCTTGATACTTTTAAATCTCTTAATAATTGAAGTGATTTTTCTATACCCTCTTCTTTTACTAGCTTATTTAATTTTTCTCTATCTAACTCAACTTCTATTTCAATATTTTCTATTTGGATTTCTTTATTAATATCCTCTTCATTGCTGTTTTCTAATGAAGTGTTAAGAGTTTCTTCAGTTATATCTTCCATAACTTCTAAAGTAGCTTCACAAGCTTCATCTTCTATAATTTCTTCCTCTATAGCTTTTTCTATAGCTTTCTCTACCTTTTCAACAGCTGGAGTAGTTTCTATTATGCTTTCTAAATCATAATGGGGTCTTGCGATTACATGACTAGAAATTAAGAAATTTTCTCCAAGTCTATTAACAGCTGATATACCAGCATCTATTGCTGACTTTACAGCACCAACATCACCTGTTATAGTTACTGAAACTAATCCACCACCAACATATACTTTCTCAAGGATATTAACATTTGCTGACTTTACCATTGCATCTGCAGCCTCTATGGTTGCTAATAATCCTTTAGTTTCTATTAATCCAAGTGCTTGCATAACAATTTAATCCTCCTTAAGTTAAAGTAAATCTGCCCAATTTGCTGGATATGTTGTATAAAATACCTTAGCCTTATTTGGTGATCCCCAAACTACTTTAGAACCTGATGGAACAAATAGTATATCTCCTTCATTTGCTGTATAAGTTTTACCATTTATTTCAATAGTTAAAGTTCCTTCAATAACATAATCAATTTCTTCATATGTTAGTTCCCACTCAAACTTTGAATCCTCTATAGTTAGTAATCCTGCACTCATTTTTGATTCATCTTTATTTACTAATTCTTGAAAATGAACATTAGCATCTGGATTTCCAGTATCAAATACATCCATCTTTACTGAGCTTCCTCTAACTACTTTAAGTCCACTTTTATCACATTCAGCATTAAACTTAGAAGAATTTGCATTTGTTAATGTCTTTAGTATTTCTTGAAGTAAACCTTCATTAATCATAGCTTTAAAAATATCAAGTATTTTTTCACCATCTAAATTTTCAATCTCTTTTTCATTAACCTTTTTAGTAGTAAATTCTATACCATTATTTTTTGCTATATCTTTTGCAGAAGGTGTTAATATAACATCCTCTTCTATAAAAAATGTCTTTTTACCACTATTTACAAAAGCCTCCATGTCATTTGCACAAACTAATCTTTTCATCAACTCACTTCCTTTCAAAACTAAATTTTTATAACTTATCCAAAATTACAGTCTTCATCAATTATTCCTATAACGGCTGCATCTATTGGAATATTATCATCTCCTAGCATTCTTCGAGCTGATGAGCCAGTACTTACAATAACCCTATCTCCTATGCCTGCTCCTATTATGTCAGCAACTATAAATCTTCTACCTTCTTCTTTGCCACCTAATTCTTCAGCAAGCATAAATTTTAACCCATTTAAAGTATCAGCTTTTCTAGTTGCCCAAACATTATCAATTAATTTTGCAGTTATCATAAGCACTTACCTTCTTTCATTTTCAATTTAATTTCTTCTATTGCAGATTCAACTGATGATGTATCTCCTAATATAGCTATTGATGTCATATGTTGTGGACAAATTCCTCTAATATCTTCAACAACTACATTTGCGGCTTTTTCTGCAATATCAATTGCACAAATCATATCTATAACTTTTCCTTGAACTAAACCAATTGCACCAGCTTCATTAAGAATATCTAATCCTTTTGGACTCATTCTCCTTTTAAGAGCTTCCTTTGTTCCTTTTGTTGGAGATTTTATTAATCTAAAATCCATATAATCATCTCCAATTATTCCATAATTTCTTGGGTACAACTAAGAGCTATACCTAATGGAGTTACAAACATAGGATTCTTTGGTTTGTGAGTATAGATTTTAACTTGTTTTTCTATAATTTCTTCTATTCCAGTTAAACAAGCAGTACCACCTACTAAAGATATTTCTTGTACATCATAATTTTTTATATGATTATTTATAATTGATCCAACCTTTTCAATAACAGGTTTTAAAACTGGTAATAGTTCTGCATGTTTTTTATTATCTCTTTTAAATTTATCTGCTTCATTAAAGCTCATACCATAAGCTCCTGAAATAACTAGTGAAAAATGTGTTCCCCCAGTTGGTTCATCTGCTACATATATAACTTTTCCATCTTTAATAATAGAAGTTCCTGTAGTTCCTCCACCAATATCTACAACTGCTCCATTTTGAATTTTTAAAACTTCATTTGCAGCTGTAGGCTCATCTAAAAGATTTGTTAATTCAAATCCAGCAGCTTGTACTACATTTTTAATTGCTCCTGAATCTAATGCATCTGTTCCTGGTGGAATTGCCGCTGCTGCATATAACAATTCAGTATTTAATTTTTCTTCTATTTCTTCTTTTAATTCTCTTACAATTTTAATTGCTCCTATATAGTCAACTACCATTCCATCACGAACTACATCAGCATATCTATATGCTCCAGCAACTGGTCTGTAATTTTCGTCAAGTACTGCTAGGACTACACAAGCAGTTCCTAAATCTACTCCTGTGTAATATACAGATGATTTTTCTAAAATAGGTTTTTCTATAACCTCTTCAAATTTTTGAACTAAGTTATCACAATATTCGAAAATCATTTTTTTATCTGACACTTCATACCTCCTGTTGCTTCACAAATCATTTCATATAATGTATTTATTATTGAATCTAAATTACTTAAAATCTTTTCTAAAAGCTCCCATTCTTCTTCAATGATTTCATATTTAAATTCTTTAAGTTTACAGAAAAGGTAATATAAATTAAAAATTTCTTTGCTATTTTCTAGGTGCATATAAATATCGGTAATCTCGAGGTCACATGATTTTAAATATTCTTTATTAATACATTCATTAATTACTTCTAATTCACATTTACCTTCTATAAACTTTCTAATATTTTTAATATTTCTTTCTATATCAACTACCTTTTGTGCTAGTATTAAATCTTCATTTAATAATTCATTAGCACAACTTAAAGTTAGTGACTCAATAGCTTTAAATTTATAGATAAGTTTTTTATTTACCTTATCTTCAGTTATAATTTTTTCTTCAGTCTTTTTTTCTGATTTTTTATTATCTGTAGGTAAGTTACTATTTATCTTTATTCCTTTATCTAATAAATATTGTCTCCCTCCAGGTGTAAGGCGCTCTCCAGTATTTAATTCATAAGTAGTAAAAGGTTCTTTTCTGTATGAATCTTTTAAATAATCTTCAGTTATAAATTTAGGCACTTTTCCATTCACCTACCTATTTAAGTAGATATTCTTTAAGTATTTTAATACCTACCTCATCATTTTTTTCAATTAAAAAGTAAGGTTCATTAACGCCTATCCTTTTTAATTGTTTTATACATTTCTCTTTATTTTTAGAATTTAAATCTAATTTTGTAATTACTCCAATAACAGGTTTAGAAAATAACTTTGCAAAACCTTCTGAATATACTTGTGTACAATTAGATCCATCTAATAATATTAAAATCTTTGAAGCATCTTGAGCTAAAGCGATTATATGTTTATACATCCAGGAATTTTCAATATATGAACTAGGGATGTCCATAGTGTTTTCACCATAAATAACATCTGCCGTTCTTCTTAAAGGGCCATTGTATCCGTTTAAATAATTAACTATTGTTGTTTTTCCACATCTACTTGGCCCAATAACCATTATTCTTTTCTTTCTCACGTTCTTGTTATAGGGGATACGGTGAATCCTAACATATTTTTTAAAGTTTCATTTACTGAACTTAATGCAGTTTCAACGCTATCTACATCTCCACTTATAAGTACTGATCCTGTGAAACGATCTAAAAATCCAATTTCAACATCTGCTACCTTAGTTGCAATATCTGCTGCAATAATTGCTGTTTCATAAGGTGTTAGAGTTAAAATTCCTATGGCTCCCCTTTCATCTATTCCTAATCTTTCATATATGTCTTTCATAGGTGAAGCAATAATATGTGATATTGTAATTTGTTTACCTGGCACTGATTCTTGAATTACCCTTTGAATATCTCTATTTTCAAAACTTTCCATCACTATCACCCTTTACATGTTTCTATTAGTGGCGAACTACTTTAACCTTTAAGTCATAATTTTTAATCCAAGATTCAATTTTATCTAAATCCTCATTAGTTAAACTTGGATCTCCTTCTATCTTATAATCAACACCTAATTGATTATATTTGTTTACACCCATTTTGTGATATGGCAGAAGATCTATTCCTTTAAAGTTTTTATAATCTTTATATGGCATTAAAAATTCCATAGTTTTTTCAATATACTCTCTCTTATCATTAACCCCTTTTAAAAGTGGCATACGAATTTGTACATTGTATTTATTTTGTAATAGCTTTTCAAGATTATATAATATTTGTTCATTTCTAACCCCAGTCCATTTAAAATGTTCCTCTGAGTTAATATGCTTAATATCAAAAAGAAATAAATCTGTAAATTCTGCAACCTTTAGTATATCCTCTACCTTTGCATAACCTGATGTTTCAATTGCAGTATTAATACCTGAATTTTTACATGCCATAAGCAAATTAGCTGCTGCCTCAGGTTGCATTAAAACTTCTCCACCACCTAAAGTAACTCCACCGCCAGAAAGCTCATAAAAAGTTCTATCTTCTTCTATAATTTCCATTAGTTCAGATATTGTTTTGGTTTCTCCAACAATAGTTATAGCTGAATTGCAGCATACATCTACACATTTTCCACAACCAATACATTCAATATTGTGATTAACTTCATGTTTATTAGTTATATTATTCATTGTATGAATTCCAACTGGGCAAACTTCTGCACACTGTCCACAATCTATACATAAATTACTTTTAAACATTACTCTGTTTTTCTTCATCATCCCTTCTGGATTAGCACACCATTTACAACGTAATGGACATCCTTGAAAAAAAATTATTGTTCTTACACCTGGTCCATCATACATATTATATTTTTGAACATTGAAGATCCTTGCCTTTCTTTCAATAATTCCATTTATGTTATTATTCATTTAAACTCTCCAGCTTTCTTATTAAAAATGTGTAAGTACTGTTCTACTTATAATTTCATCTTGAACATCTTTACATAATTCAACGAAGTATGCACTATATCCAGCAACACGAACTATTAAATCTCTATATGCTTCTGGATTCTTTTGAGCTTCAATTAATGTTTTGTTATCTAAATAGTTAAATTGTACTTCTCCTAATTGAAGTGCACATGCACTACGTAATAATGTAATTATTCCATTTTCTCCTTCTGGAGTATCAAGAAGTCCTGATATTAACTTAAAGTTATGAACCATACCTATATTCATATTGTCACAAGCCATTTTTGAAACTGATTTTATTATTGCTGTTGGTCCTTTATAGTCTGCTCCTTGTGTTGGACTAATACCATCTGATAATGGAGTCCAAGCTTTACGTCCATTTGCAGTTGCTCCTGTTAATTGTCCAAATGGAGTATTGTTTGATATTGATAAAGTACCATGACTTAAAACAGAATATAATGTTTTATATTTTCTGTGTTCCATTTCAGTGAAATTAATTAATTCAGCTGCAATGTAATCAACATAGTCATCATCATTACCATACTTAGGTGCTTCTAAACAATCTTTTCTTAATCTTTCATATCCTACAAAATCAGCTTTTAATGCTTCATTTAATTCTCTTAATGTATATTTCTTTTCTTCAAATACAAGCTTTTTAATAGCTGCCATTGAGTCAACATATGTTGCAAGTCCACTCCAAACAACTCCTGGTCCAAAGTTATACATTGCACCACCAGCTTCTACACCTCTACCTTTTTCCATACATCCTTCATACATAATTGACATAAGTGGCTTTGGTGCTAATTCTCTATGGACTCTTTGAGAAATTACTGTTGCAATACTTGTCCACTTAGTTATATATCTAATTTGCTCTTTAACTGCTTCTTCAAATTGCTCATATGTTTTGAAGCTATCTATATCTCCTAAGTCTGGACATACTTGTTTTCCATACCATTGTGGTACTCCATGATTTAATGCAAGTTCAATACATATTGGCCATTGAGTATATCCTGTTGAAGTCCATTGATAAAGTCTTCCTGACTTTTGTGGTTCAACACATCCCATTAAACAATAATCTCTAGCATCTTCTATTGAAACTCCCTTAGCTAACATCATCTTTATATGAACATCATCAAAGTGACATGCTGGGAATCCCATACCTGCTCTTATTACATCAACTATCTTCTTAAGATATTTTTGAGGTGATGCCTTATGTATACGACAAGCTAATGAAGGTTGATATATTTTTACATGTCTTACAGCATCCATTAATAAATAAGTTAAATCATTAGTGGCATCTCTTCCTTCTCTTGTAACTCCACCAACGCACATATTAACAAATGGTTGATAACCTGCAAAGAATTTAGATCCACCTTCACTTGTTATCCACATCATTTCTGACATTTTTATAAGCATACATCCTGCAAGTTCAAATGCTTCAAATTCAGTCATTCTACCTGATTCAATATCAGCTTTAAAGAATGGATACATATATTGGTCAACACGACCTATAGACATACCAGTTTGATTTTCTTCAACTACTAAAAGTGATTCTATTGTCCAAACTGCTTGAATTGCTTCCCAGAAAGTTTCTGGTTTATTTGCTGGAACTTTTGCATTTATTTCTGATATTTTTAATAATTCTGCTTTACGTTTAGGATTCGTTTCTTTGCTTGCAAGTTCAGCTGCATAATCTGACATACGCTTAGCATAAATCATTACACCTTCTGCTGTATCTATTACTGATTTATAGAAATAAATCTTTTCTATATCTTCTGGGTTTGCATAATTAAGTTCTTTTAACTTATCTTCTGCTTCCTTTTTAACGTCAAGCATACCTTTTTTCATTAAAATAACATCATATCCAGGATTTGAATCTCCACCACCATTTACTGCATGGTATGAACAATCTGAAACAAATGATTCCCCTGAAAGTTCCCAAACTCCAGCTTCTCTATATTGATCTTCACAATATTCATCAACTGATTTACCTTTCCAAAATGGGAATAATTCTTCTCTCATTACTCTTTTATCTTCTTCTGAAATATAAAATGGGTCTTGAGGTCTATTTGAAATTGTGTCAATTTCATCTTCCATCCATCTCCATGCTATATCTGGAGAAAATGCTCCTGCTCTTGGTGCACCATTTGGAGCTCCTACTATAAGTTCATTATCTTGAATTACAAGTGGTGCAGTTTCACAACAGTGTTTAAAACATTTTCCTCTTAAAATTGACTTTGGCATACCTGGATTTTCTTTAGCTATTTGTGTTATAGCTCTTGCTCTATGTGTTGTAATTGAAGGTACTTGTTTTAAATAATTTTCCTTTAATTTAGCTAAACGTTCAGTAATACCTTCTGGAACTTTTCCATCATTTTCACATACTACACAATCAACCTTTTGAGGCTTGTCTTCTGTTGTTATTTCATTTGAAACACTCTTAAACATTTTAATTAAAGCTTCACGCTCTTCTTGTGACATGTTTTGAGTAGCTTCCATAAATTTATTTGAAAATTCACGAATATCCATTTTATTTACTCCTTTTCTTTTTTTATTTTGATGAATCTAATATTTCCTTTAAAAGATTTTTTAGTAATTTAATATTTTCTATTGAAGCATCTTCTTCATTATCTTCTAAAGATAAATTTACATTCTCATTCATTCCTATACTTTTTAAAAGTTCTTCTTTACTTCTAACTTCATATCCAACTTTTCTTATATAAATTAAATTCATTGGAGATACATTGTCAGAGGTCATTCCTTTACCTACAGAACCACTTCCTAAAGTCATTGATGGAAAAAGGTTAGTAGTTGCACCTATACTTCCAAATACTCCAGAAGTATTTACAAGTATTCTTCCAACAGGTTTCTTTAAAGCAAACTGTCTTATTACCTCTTCATCCCTTGAATGTATAATTAATGTATGACCTTGTCTCTCACTTAATAAAAGCTCAATACATTTTTCACAGGCATGCATCCAATCATCTTCTATATAAAAGGAAAGTATTGGACAAAGTTTTTCTTTAGAATGAGGATTATCTAATGAAACATATTTTTGATTGCTTAATAAAACCTTTACATCAGATGAAATGTTAAATCCAGCTCTTTTAGCTAAAAATTGTGGGGATTTACCAATAAATTCTCTTTCAAAAATTCCATTTTTATCAAATAAAAGTTTTCCTAAAGCTTCTGATTCTTCATCAGTCATAAAATATCCACCATTTTTTACAAGCTCATTTTTAACCTCATTTGCAATTAAACTATCTACTACAATAGATTGTTCTGCTCCTGAAACAACACCATAATCAAAACTTTTGCTATCTATAATATCTTTTACTGCCTTTTTGATATCTGCTGTTCTTTCTATGAAGGCAGGTCCATTTCCAGCTCCTCCATAAATTATTGGCTTTCCTGATTTATAAGCTATTTCTAATATTTCTGAAATTCCTGTGTTCATAATAAGTGATGTATCTTTATGTCTCATTAATTCCTTTGAGCCACTAAGTGATATTGTACTTAAATAAGCTAATGCACCTTCTGGAAGTCCATATCCTTCTGCAGCCCTAATTAAAATATCCAAAGTTCTTTTCATTACTTTTTTTGCTCTTGGATGCAATGCAAATATTATTGCATTACCTGATTTAATAGCTATTGTTGCCTTATAAATTATTGTTGAAACAGGATTAGTTTCTGGACAAAATGCTGCTATTACTCCTATAGGTACACCAATATCCATAGTTTTCTTTGAATCATCTTTATTTATGATTCCTACACATTTCATTCCATTTAAATTATTCCTTAAATATGTACTTACAAATTTATCTTTTATTAATTTGTCTTCTACTTTACCGCAATCTGTTTCCTCAAAAGAAGTTCTTGCAAGTTCATTACTATATTTTTCAATTTCTTCAAGCATACGATAAACTATTTCATCAAGTTTTTCTTGTGAAAATGTTGCTAGCTTTTTTTGAGCTTCATGTGCATTTTCAACAAGAATTCTAGCTTCTTGCATGGAGAGTAAATCATTATCTATAATATTCATTTTCTTCTCCCCTTTTTGTTAAATTTTAAATAGATTCTATAGCATATTTATCTATTATTTTTTGAAGATCATTATGAGGTCTTGCAATAACTACTGAGCTATAAAGATTTCCATCTTCCATTTCATTAACTGCTCTAATTCCAGCATCCACTGCTGCTTTGCATGCCCCAACATCACCTGTTACTATAACTGAAATATATCCTGATGCTACATTTTCATAACCAACTAATTCAACATCTGCCGCCTTGCACATAGCATCTGCTGCTTCTAAAGCAAAAACTAATCCGAAAGTTTCAATTAATCCAATTGCTTCACGTCTAATCATAAATAATCATTTCCTTTCTTTATTCATCAATATCATGAACTGATACTATTTTTCCAACTTCTCTAATTGGTCTTGGCATAACATTTTTAGCTGTTAATTTTCCTATAGCCGCTGCTGCTTCTGCTCCAACTTCTACTGCTGATTTAACTGCTGCAACATCTCCCTTTACCATTACAGTAACAAGTGTTGATCCTATATTTTCATATGAAACTAATTCAACATCTGCTGCCTTTAACATTTTATCTGCTGCTTCAAGTGCTGGAACTAACCCTATTGTTTCTACTAATCCTAAAGCCTCATCTCCATAATATTTCATTTAAAATACCTCCTATTTTAAATCACATTAAAATTTATTAATCTTTTATAAAGCTATTTATTGTAGCCTTACTTTCTTCATTAGCATGATAATAAATAACTAATTCATCATTATGATCTAAATCAATTGCAGTCTCTTCAATTAATCCGTTTGCCTCTGCTGTCATTAAGGCATTAATAATAGACTTTTTAGTAAATGCTTTAAATGTAGAATAATCTTTTTCTAAAGCTTTCATAACATCATCAGCTGAAGCTTCTTTAACTGTTGTAAAATATTTTAATATTGCATAGTTAAGTGGTTTCATATTATTTAAGCCTCCTTTTTCTTTCTAAATAAATCTAAAGGATTCATAGCTATAGTTAATATACCTAACATCATTATTACAGCTCCTATCCATGCAACTGTAGGTAATGACCATCCATCCATTCCTGAAATAACTCCTAAAACTATATAACAGAAAAATGGACCAAAGAATGAATATGTACCATTACAAGCTGTTCCAAGTCCAGCTCCACACATACTGTTTCCTGCATACCATGACATAAATGTTAAAAATGTTAATAATCCACTTAGAACAAACCAAATCATTGCAGGTCCACTAGTAAAAGCTTGTATTACTAAATTATTTGATATTTCTAATCCACCTGCCATTAATCCCATTATTGGAACAACTATAAATAAGTTTGCTATTCCTGAAGATAATTGACGTATACAAATTCCAATTTGAGGATCAACCATTGTTGAAGCATATCCTGCAACACAACCTTCAAATCCCCATCCTAAAGCTGCTATAACTGCTATAAAAATTCCAAGTAATATTGTTCCTGAAATTCCTCCTGAAAATCCTGTACTTCCTATTAAGAAACTTGCACATATACAAATCACAATTCCTATTGCCATTCTTTTACTTATTTCTTGTTTATATAATATTTTCCCAAGGATTGCTGCTATTGCTGGACAAAGAGCTGATATTGGAACAATTATAGGTCCTGCCATTTGAAGAGCAACAACATAAGCAGTACCAGCTACTGGACCCCCTATAAGAGCTGCAATAATAATTGTTCTTCCAGGTTTAGTATTTAAGCATCTTATAAAATCTTTAAACTTTCCTTGTACAACAGAATTACCTATTGCCCAAAATGCACTACAAGTATCATTTATAGCGTTACCTAATGCCGCAAGTAAATATACAACTACAAATGCTGATAATCCAGCAGTATTTGCACCATACCAATCAGCCCAAACACCTTTGCTCATTCCCATAGTTAAAAATGCAGTATAAAGTCCATATGCAATACCTGAGAATAATGCTATTGATACACCTTTTTTGAAAAATTTAGTTTTCATTTTTTCTTTCATCGCCATAGCTCTTTTGTGTTTATCTCCATTAGAGCCATTTTTTATATCGATTCCTACTGAAACTTCAGCCATAAATAAAAACTCCTCCCTTTTAATTTTTATAAATAAATTGATTGTCTTAAATTTTTATTTTTTACTTAAGAAATCATTTTATTTTAATAATTAATAAAAAACTTTACTTTAGTTGTAACCTTTAAAAACTATTATCAAATTTATTATCTTTTGGAAACACTAAATAATCTTTTTACATCTTCTATTCTTGTTGTTTAAATTATAATCCATCCAGTTAACTTTAAGGTCAATATACAAAATAAAACATTTACATATTGATAATTTAATAATATTTCATGTATTTTATTGATATTTTTCAATAAAAACATTTATTTATAAATTTTATTTTATAAATAACTAACTAAATAGAAAAAGTATGCAGTTTTTAACTACATACTTTTTTTAAAATCTTACAGTATAGTATAAGGTTTTCAATTTTTAGTTTTGCATTTATTTTTTATTTTTATCATAACTTCTGTTACAAAATTTTTATGATCTTTACTTGTCCAATAATCAACTACATATCTTTCATAACATTCATCTTCATGTTCATAATTATGTTCTTTAATCCAATCTTTTATTTTTTTATATGTATCATTAATATTATCATGTGAACCTATGTGATAACAGGACGCTACTAAAGTTCCACCAAACTCAATTGTTTTTTCAGGTTCACATTTTATAAGACCCTTTTGAATTATTCTCATTTTTTTGCATTTTCCGTTAATCTTTTCTTCATGGGATGGAAATTGTATTATAACAGGTCCTGTAATGGCATTCTCTATACTCTCTATGTAATTTGTAAAATCTATATTTATTATTGAATCCATATAGTCATAATTAAAATCTTGATCTAGAAATAACATTTCACTCTTTTCAATATATTTTACACAAACATCACAAAGATTATTTTCAATAACCATATTAGCTTCTTTAACTAAAGAGTGCCAGTCTCTAATTGATTTCTTTTTTAGATTTAAATTTCTTTCTATTTCTTCCAATTCCTCAATTTTCTCTCTAAAATTTTCTTCAATATCATTACATTCAAGTTCATAAAGTAAATTTTTAATTTCTTCAAGTTTAAATCCACTTTGTTTATAATACTTTATTACAGGTATAGACAATAAGTTATCTTTACTATAGTATCTGTATCCGTTATCATTTTGTACCTCATCAGGAGATAATACACCAATCTTATCATAGTATCTTAAAGTCTTTTTACTTATCTTGCAGATTTTTTCCACCTTTCCGATATAATACTTTTCATTTTTCATTTGTTTTCCCCCATTCTTTATTAACTTAGCAACTTCTTGTATATATGATTATCATATTGATATTTTTTTGTCAAATTATCATTAATAAATATATATAGTAATTTTTTAAATTAAAGTAAAAAAATAGAAGTTAGAAGTGTTATACTTCTAACTTCTTTTATTTAAATTCCTATAATCTTATCTAATAATTTTTCTAAATCAGCTTTTGAAACAGCTCTTGGATTAGCTTTTGTGCAAACATCCTCTAAGGCTGCAGTAATAATTTCTTCTTTAACTTCATTAGTTAAATCAATATCTACATTAAGTTCTTTCAAAGTTGACGGAATATTTAATTCTTTTTTAAGTGAGATAATATTTCTTACTAGATTATTAACACCTATAACAACACTACTACCATTCATATCTAAATTCTTAGCTAATCTTTGATATTTTTTAGCAGCTAAATCATATTCTTGCATATAACAATTATTATTTATATTAGCATTAAACTCTATAACATAAGGCAATATTATAGCATTTGCTTTACCATGTGGTATATGAAGTTTTCCTCCTATAGCATGTGCTAAACTATGAGTGATTCCAAGTCCAGCAAAATTAAATGCCATTCCAGCTAAACATGAAGCGTTATGTAATTTTTCTCTAGCTACCAAATCTTCACCATTTGTATAAGCATCTTTTAAATAATTAAAAGCTAAACTTAAAGCTTTTTCTGCTAAAGCATCTGAAAAATCTGTAGCATTATTAGAAACATACGCTTCAATCGCATGAGTAATTACATCCATACCTGTATCAGCTGTTATACTTTTAGGTACAGATTTTACAAGTTCAGCATCTAGTATTGCAACATCTGGTAAAAGATCTTTATTTGTTAAAGCATATTTTAAATTTTCAGCTTTATTAGTTATAACTGCATATTCAGTTACTTCAGAACCTGTCCCACTAGTAGTTGGAATAGCATAGAATTCTATATTTTTATTAGAATCTCCAGATAAATTTTTATAAAACTCTCTTATTGTCTTTGCTCCATCAATAGAAGAACCTCCACCTAAAGCTATTATAATATCACCATCACATTCTCTAAGTTTTTGAACTCCAGAAGCTACAATTTCTACACTAGGATCTGGAACTATATCGCTAAAAATAGAAACTTTACATTCATTTAATTTTTCCTCTACTTTTTTAGCCATTCCAGATGTTTCCATGAATTTATCACAAATGATTAAAACTCTTTTATTGGATATTTCACTTAATTTATTTAAAGCTCCTTCACCAAAATAAATTTTAGTTTTTAAACTAAAGTCTTTCATATTTACATTCTCCTTATTTATAAATAAATTGAAAGTGTAAATAAGATATTCAGTATACGTTTTCCATATTGATAATAAATTTGATGTCTTTATTGTATCATGTTTTTCAATTTGAGGAAATATAGAAATATTATAAATTAAAATAAACATATAATATTAAAATATTAATTTTAAACAACAAAAAAAGCTAAAAACTTAAGTTTTTAGCTTTTTAAATTAATATTGGCAGGGGCACTAGGACTTGAACCCAGAACCAATGGTTTTGGAGACCACTACTCTACCAATTGAGCCATACCCCTTTAAGACAATATTGATTATAATATATCTATTATAAAAAAGCAACAATTTTATTTACTTTTTATTAATCAATGACTCTAATTCTTTCATATTATCATTTATTACCTTTTTAAATTGTTTATTATCATTGAAAGAATCTAAACTTATTGTCTTTACATCATCTTTTACTTTATATTTACTATCTTCACTCTTTACAAAAATAATATCTTTAATATTTAAATTATTATCTTTAACATAATCTTCTAAACTTACTTTTTCAGGTAATACTTTAAAGCTTATTCCAACACCTTTAAAGAAATACTCTAGTTTTCTATTTTCTAATACAAAAGTATATTTATCTATTCCTTTTGTATTTTTATCAAAATTACTCTTTAATTCATCAATACTCTTAACTAACTTATTATAATTTTCTTCATAATAATCTCGATTTGCAGGATCCTTCTCTTGAAGAGCTGACTTTGCATTGTAAAGCATTATTTTATATTCAGGTATTCCTAAATAATAATAAGGATTTTGTATGTCTTTTCCATCATCTTTATATTTTAATTCTCTTATTCCCCTTGATAAGTTTACAACTCCTAAACTACTTTTATCTAATTCATTTATCATACTAGTAATTGTACTATTTTCGTTGCCTGCTCCTGAATAAAAGAATAAATCCATATTAGATATATTTTTTAATGTATTATTATCATATTTATAATCTTTTTCATCGCTTAAATTTTTAAACATATATTCTATATTATGTTTATTTCCAGCTAATTTTTTTATCATTTCATATTCTGGTTTATTAACTGTCATTATATTTAGATATACATCTCTATTATTTTTATTTTCTGATGTATCTGCCATTAGAGTTTTAGAAACTCCTCCAATTCCTAAAAAAAAGGCTGCTGTTATTATTAGCATGGCAGCTGTTAACTTTTTCATGTCTCCACCTCTTTATATACCCTCTCTTTTATAATATATATTTTAATTTCGACCTATATTTTGTAAATATTTTACGTTACTTTATTTTACACTTTTTACATGTATAATGCAATTACTTTTATGTTACTTTTACTTTTCTTTTTTTTAATTTTTGGATAGAATATAAAGATAGGTTATATTTTAAAGAAAGGAGCATTTAATTTAATGGAATTTGAAGTTAATAGTATTTATGAAACTACAAACCTTGGAAATGCTTTAGGGAAACTTTTAAATCCTGGAGATATTGTTTGCTTAACTGGTGATTTAGGTACTGGTAAAACCCATATTACTAAAGGTATTGCTAAAGGTCTTGGAATAAATGAAAATATTACTAGCCCAACTTTTACTATTGTAAATGAATATGATTCAGGAAGAATTAAATTATATCATTTTGATGTTTATAGAGTTAGTGATCCAGATGAAATTTATGCGATTGGTTTTGATGATTATATTTTTGGTAATGGAGTTTCAATTATTGAATGGGCAAATTATATAGAAGAGATTCTTCCAAAAGATTATCTACATATTTATATACAAAAAGATTTAACTAAAGGAGAAAATTATAGAAAAATAATTATTACTCCTTATGGTGAAAAATACAATTATGTAAAGGAGCTGACTTTATGTTAGTTTTAAGTGTTGACTCATCCTCAAAATGTGCAACTGCTGCATTAATAAAAGATGATATGCTTTTAGCAGAATATACTTTAAATAACAAAAGAGAACATTCTGTTCTTCTTATGGGAATAATCGAAAAATTATTAAAAGATTCAGATTTATCTATAGATGATATAGATGGTTTTGTTGTTTCTAAAGGACCTGGATCATTTACAGGACTTCGTATAGGAATGGCAACAATTAAAGGCCTTAGCTTTGGAAGTGGAAAACCTTATGTTAGTGTTTCCACTCTAGATGGGTTAGCTTATTCCCTTTCATCCTTTGATGGAATCATATGTCCAATAATGGATGCTTTAAGAGATAATGTTTATACTGCAATGTATAAATCAATAAATGGAAAACTTGAAAAAATAGTTGACTTCACTTCAATGGATCTTTCTGAACTTAAAGAAAAACTTAACTCTTTAGGAGAAAAGGTTATTTTTACAGGTGACGGAGTGTATAAACATAAAAATTATTTAGTAGAAAACATTAAAAATGTTTCTTTTGCTCCAGTTCATATAAACACAGTAAGAGCATCTCAAATAGGAGAAATAGGCTTAAATCTTCTAAAAAACGGTATTAAAGATGATGAAAACTCTTCTCCACTTTATTTAAAGAAACCTCAAGCTGTTAGAGAATTAGAAAAAAGGCTTCAAATGAACAATGGCGAATGTAATTCTTAAAAAAATGGAAAAGGAAGACATTGAAGGTGTCTATAAGGTTGGTAAACTAAGTCTTAAAGAAAGTTGGAGCTTAGATTCTATAGAAAAGGAGCTTTCTAATAAATTCGCTACTTATATTATATGTAAAATTAATAATGAAGTTATAGGTTTTGCTGGTGCATGGATAATTGCCTATGAAGGTCAAATTACTAATGTAGCTGTACATCCTAATTTCAGAGGACAAGGCATATCAAAAAAGCTAATGGAAACATTACTTTTAGATTTAGAAAAAAATAATTGCAAAGATATAACATTAGAAGTTAGAGAATCAAATGAAATTGCAATTAATCTTTATAAACAATTTGGATTTATTAGTGAAGGTTTGAGAAAAAACTTTTATGAAAATCCTAAAGAAGCTGCAAATATAATGTGGTTACATAAATAAAATAAATTTAAAAAGCAAAATAATAAACTAAGTAAAAATCTTAAGATTATATTACTTATTAATCGTTTATTACTTTGCTTTTTTTTATATAAAATTTCAAATTATATTATTTCAAATCTGTAGCTACTAAGCTATCTTTTCCTTATGATTTTTATTTCCTTCAAAATTTGGTTCAACTTTAAAAATAGATACTGACACCTTTTTGTATAAAACATATGTTAGTCCTGATACTAATATTCCCTTAATTCCATTAAAAGGTAATAGACCTATTGTCACATATTGCATAAGAGCTTCAGGAGCCATTTTCATACCATAAACAGGTAATAAAAAATAAACGTTAGCTATTATTCCTATAACCTCCATTACTACCACACCAACTATCATTCCTAAAATAGCAGTTTTCTTTGATTTATTTTTTAAATAAATCCATGCAGCTGGTGCAACAAATGATGCTCCAATAATAAAATTTGCAAGTTCTCCAACTCCACCAGTTGAACTACCTTGTAATAAGAAATTCATTGTAACCTTTAAAAATTCAATTAAAATTCCTGCAAGTGGTCCAAAAGCAAATGCTCCCATAAGTGCTGGCACATCGCTTAAATCAATTCTAAGCCATGGAAACATTGGTAATACTGGAAAATCAAAGAACATAAGTATAAATGCAATACCTGTTAATAATGAGACTTTAACCATTTTGTTTAAATTTGATGTCATTTTTTAATTCCTCCCCCAAATTATCTTCCTTTGGTGGGTAAGTATTAGTAATTTTAAAATAAAAAATCCCGATACATACAAATATATCAGGACGTAAAAATTCTAAATTACAATTACTAACATGTTACCTTCTTTCATCCAGACTATACTGTCGGCTTCGGAGTTTAACCGAATCATACTAAAAACTTAGCTCGCGGGCTTTACCGCCGGTGGGGAATTGCGCCCCGCCCTGAAGATATTTTATTAATTTTACAAGTAAATGTTAACATTTTAAACTAAAATAGTCAATATAGTTTTATTAAATACTTGCAATATAATATTAAAAGGAGTAAAATTTAATTAAGTAATTACTTAATTAAAAATTTTTTGAGGTACTTATGGATAATATAGTAAGACTTTTTAAAGCCTTAGGAGATGAAACTAGGTTAAAAATACTTTTTTTACTTGCTAGAAAAAATGTGTGCGCAAAAGGTATATCTAAACATCTTAATATATCTGAAGCAGCTGTTTCTCAGCATATTAAAATACTTAAACAATTAGGTATTGTTGAAGGATATAAAAATGGATATTTCATTCATTATTCAGTTAACCATAACACATTAAATGAATTAATAAAATTTATAAGTAACCTTCAAAATCCTAATATTAATGTACTAAATAATTTCAATTCCTTAAACTTTAATTGTGAAGGAAAGAAAAATTGTAAAAAAAGATGTAATAATTCAAATTGTGAAAGGGGAAATTAAAATGAAAATTTGTATTCCTGTAAAAGAAAATAATGGTTTAGAAAGTATTCCTTACAATCACTTTGGTTCTGCTCCATTTTTCTTAGTAGTAAACACTGAAAATAATGAAGTTACTCCTATTAATAACGGAGATTTAAATCATGAACATGGAAAATGTCAACCAATAAAAGCAATAGGTGGCGCTGATATTGATGTAGTTCTTGTACTTGGAATAGGAGCTGGTGCTATAAACAAATTAAATTCTATGGGTGTTAAAGTATTTAGAGCAGAAAATACTTCATTAAAAGAAAATATAGAATTATTTTCAAATAACAAATTAGTGGAATTTAATCCTTCAAATTCATGCACTGGTCATAATTGTGGTCATCACTAAAAATATTAAAGAAGTGGATTTTTAATTCACTTCTTTTTCTATATTTAAAAAAATTAATAATTCTTTTTATAAAAATTATCTTTTACTTTATAAAAGGTATTTTTTTATTTTATTAAATTAACTTGAAAATTTATAATAAAAGCTAATAAAAACTAACAAAAAAATATAATTATTTAATTATATTTTTTTGTTACAAATTTTAATTTATAAGTTATAATAAATACTGAATAATATATACTGAGGTGATATGTGATGAGAGGAATCTACAATTCAGTAACAGATATACGAAGAAAAGTATTTACTGAGATAGCCCGCCTTGCTTATGAAGGTGGAGATTATGCAAGTAAAATAGAGGAACTACCTTTTAAAATTTTACCTGGAGAAAGAGCAACTTACCGTGATAGCATATTTTTAGAAAGAGCTATAATCGGTGAGCGTTTACGTTTAGGTATAGGACTTCCCCTACGTAAAATGGATGAACATGCCCCATTAAGTAGAGGAATTAATGAAAGTGCAATTGCTGAAAAATATTATGATGATCCATTAATTAATATTATTAAATTTGCATGTAATGCATGTCCAGAGAAGAAAGTAGTTGTTACAGATACATGTCAAGGTTGCTTAGCACATCCTTGTAAGGAAGTTTGCCCAAAAGATGCTATAAGTATGGTAAATGGTAAATCTTATATCGATCAAGAAAAATGTATTAAGTGTGGACGCTGCCAAACTGTTTGCCCTTACGGTGCTATTAATAAACTAGAACGTCCATGTGCCAAAAATTGTGGTATGGATGCAATAAAATCAGATGAATTTGGTCGTGCCGAAATTGATTATGACAAATGTGTATCTTGTGGTATGTGTCTTGTAAATTGTCCATTTGGAGCTATAGTTGATAAAGGTCAAATATTCCAAATAATACACGCAATGAAAACACAAGAAGAAGTTATTGCTGCAATTGCACCAGCTTTTGTTGGTCAATTTGGTCCTACTGTAACTCCTGAAAAGGTAAAAGCTGCTTTAAAGGAATTAGGATTTTCTGATGTAGTTGAAGTTGCTGTAGGTGCTGACTTATGTACAGTTGAAGAAACAGAAGATTTCTTAGCTAAGGTTCCAAAGGAACAACCATTTATGGCTACATCATGTTGTCCTGCATGGTCTGTTATGGCTAAAAAATTATTTCCTGAATTTAAACCATACATTTCTATGGCTTTAACTCCAATGGTATTAACTGGTCGATTAATAAAAAGACAAAAACCTAATTCAAAAGTTGTATTTATAGGACCTTGTGCTGCGAAGAAATTAGAGGCTAGCAGAAAAAGTGTTCGTAGTGATATAGACTTTGTTCTAACTTTTGAAGAAGTTATGGGAATGTTTGAAGCTAAAGGAATTGATATGTCTAAATTACAAGCTGATACTCCATTTGAAGAAGGAACTTCAAATGGTAGAGGATTTGCTGTAAGCGGTGGAGTTGCTAACGCTATAAAACAATGTATAAATGACAAATATCCTGAAAAAGAAGTTTTAATTGACTCTGCTGAAGGATTAAAAAATTGCAGAACTATGCTAACTCTTGCAAAAGCAGGTAAGCGTAATGGATATTTACTTGAAGGTATGGCATGTCCTGGTGGATGTGTTGCTGGTGCAGGTACCCTACAAGCAGTACCAAAATCCAGTACATTAGTAAAGAAATATACTAGCGAAGCTAAAAAGAAACTTGCTTTTGAAAGTGAATATTTAGATAATCTTGACTTATTAACAAAAGAATAATATAAGAATAAAACTTAAAACATAAATTATATTATATGAATTTATTATTTTATGTAAAATCCTTTAATATCTAAATTTATTTAACAAAAAAGGAAAATGAAACTTATAAAAGTTCATTTTCCTTTTTCTCTTTATTTTACTGCAAATATATAATCATCTATATATTCACCAATTCTATCTTTTAATAGCTCCTTTGGGTTTAATTCTAACTTGCCATCTCTTATTTTTTTATATTGAGTATGCATATATTGGCTAACTAATGTTATAGGAATTTCAACCTTACTTAAATTATCAAGCATCTTTTCTAATGCAAAATTTACATCTTCCTTAGGCATATAATATCTGCATCTATCTGAAAGACTGTATTTCCTATCAAATTTAATTTTTTCACTACTTCCAGAGTAATGTTTTATCCAATCCTTAGGTTCTTTTACCATGTTAAAATCTAAAACATCTATAAACTTAGATAATTCTAAATTAGGATTATATTTTAATAATTCATTTTCCATTTCATTTAAAGCAAAAGCTCCTTCTCTAAAACCAAAAGTTAAAGCAGGTCCAACTTTTAAGATTATATATCCATCCTCTACCATTTCTTTTAAAGCTTCTGGAGTTTGATAATCTGTTGAATGAGCTTCAAAAACTACATCATCATATTCTTTTAAAGCTTCTGTTAAATCCTTTGCAGCTTCTCTATTATATTCCCAAACATAATCACTACTAAATTCTACACCAGGTTGTACAACAACTCCAACTACATATTGAAGGGCATCATAAACACCAGCTTCCTTAAAAGCAGCTTTAAATGTTTCTAATGTATTTTTAAAATCTATAACTTTAGTTACTGAAATACCTTCTTCATCTTCCTTATCTTCTTCAGCCTGTGCTCCTCCTGGAATTGGAACTTCACTACCTATTACATAAACAGGATGAATTGCATTGGAATTTTCCTTTAATAATTCTTTATACGCATCTTCTGCTACTTTACAAAGAGTAGCTGCTCTTTTAGCTATTATCTCATCTCCAAAATTTCCAGATTCCATATCTCCCTTTATTGGCATACTTGTATCTATATGAATTTTAGTAAATCCTGCAAGAACATACTCTCTTATTAAATTTTTAGAATTTTCCATTGCAACTTCTGGATCTAAATTAGTCCAAGTAAGCGGACCTAAATGGTCTCCTCCTAGAATTATTCTATCTTCCTTGAAGTTATTATCTTTAGCTAATTTATATATATAGTTTATAAAATCCTTTGGTTTCATTCCTGTATATCCACCAAATTGATCTACTTGATTTGCTGTTGATTCTATTAAAAGATACATGTTTTCATCCTTTAATCTACTCATTGCAGCTTCTATAACATATTGATTTGAAGTACATACTGAAAATATTCCTGCATGTTCTCCATTTTTATACCTTTTTACAATATCTGTAATAGGATGGACCATATAATTTTCACCTCTTTAATTAAAATTAAGCTCTATTATTACTTCCACATACCATTATTTTATGTTTAACTATTTCTTTCATAGCTGCCTTTCCTGGTGTCATATATTTTCTTGGATCATTAGCATCTGGATTTTCTATAAAATATTTCTTTACAGCATCTGAAAATGGTATTTTTAAGTCAGTAGCTACATTTACTTTACATATTCCAAAGGAAATTGCCTTCTTTACTAATTCATCTGGAACATCTGATGCACCATGTAATACTAATGGAACATCAACAGCTTCTCTTATTTCTTTTAATCTATCAAAGTCAAGCTTTGGCTCTCCTTTATATAAACCATGAGCAGTTCCAATTGCAACTGCTAAAGAATCTATACCTGTTTTTTCAACAAAGTCTCTTGCTTGTTCTGGATTAGTGTACATTGCATCTTTTTCATTTACAACTAAGTCATCTTCTTGTCCACCTAATCTTCCAAGTTCAGCTTCAACTGTTGCATCATATTTATGAGCATAACTAACAACATCTTTAACTATTTTTATATTATTCTCATAACTTTCATGTGATGCATCTATCATAGTTGAATTAAATCCAATATCTACATAATGTTTTATAGCCTCTTTATCTTCAAAGTGATCTAAATGTATTGCTATTGGAATATCATATTTTTTTGCAGAAACTTCAGCCATTGCTACAATATATTCTCCACCTGCATAATTTATTGTTGATGGTGTACCTGCTAAAATAACTGGTGATTTAAGTTCTGCAGCTGTTTCTACTACAACTTGTAATGTTTCTAAATTGTGTATATTAAATGCAGGTACTGCATATCCTTCCCTTTGCGCCTTTTTTAACATTTCTCTTGTTGATAAAATTTTTCCCATTTTATGTTACCCTCTTCCTATTAATAATCTTTTTAAATTCCATCTATTTCGTATAATTCTTCTTCCTCTTCATCTTCTTTAATTACATCAAAAGGTTTTATTGAATTAACTCCTGAATTTTTTGCAAATTCTATAAGTTCATCTACTTCCATACCATCTCTACATAATGACACTTCAAGTATCATTCCTAAATTAGTTCCTGAAATAACTCTTATCTTCTTGTCTTTAATAGTTTGACTTAAAACTACAGATACTTTAAAAGGTGACCCTCCTGCTAAGTCTGAAAGAACTATTATTTCATTGCAATTAAGTTTACTTATAGCTTCTTTAAGTTTATTTTCTAAAGTTTCAGTGTTATCATCAGCTGTAAAATTTACACCTATTAAATTTTCTTGTTCTCCTGCTATTAATTTAAGTGAACTTAACATTCCCTTTGCAAATTCCCCATGTCCTGTTACTATTATCCCTACCATAAAAAACTCTCCCTTTCTTTAATAATTATTTATTATATGGATGTATTATTACTCCTTTTACCACTCTATTTACAGTTCCATCTGGTCTTGGGTTATCTGGTGAAATTCCAAGATGTAATGAACTGAATAATCCAAACATTTGACCAAATAACATATAATTAAAAACTGTATAAATTTCTGGAATATCTTGTCCATCTATTTCTAAATATTTATTACAAAGTGATTTTAATTCATCATTTTTCTTATAACTAATTACTGCTAATTTATGATTTCCTGTATCTCCATGAATTTCTTTAATTAAATCCATATCATAAAGATTTGTATATTCATTAATTGAATTCATAAATATTACTAAAGTATTATCATCAATAATTGATTTTGGACCATGTCTAAATCCTAAAACTGATTCACAAACTGTAATTATTCTTCCGCTAGTTAATTCCAAATTTTTAAGAGCCATTTCTTGGCATAATCCCTTTAAAGCACCTGATCCTAAATAAACAACTCTCTTACAATCTAAATTTACTAATTCATTAACATCTTCAAAATTATTATCTAAAATAAAATCTCCTTGAGTTGCTACTGCATCAACATATTTTTTATTTTCTTCTAAATTTTCAATATCAAATGCTAAAAGACTTGCAAGTAACATACAACTAAAGGAACTTGTCATTGCAAAACTCTTGTCATTTGATTCTTCTGGCATTAATAAACAAAGTGTATTATCATTTTCTTCTGCCTTCTTAGCAAGTTGTCCATCTTTATTACATGTAATAACCAGTTGTGATATATTTTTTACATTCTCTTGGAATATATTATAGGCTCCAACACTTTCAGGACTATTTCCTGATCTTGCATAAGATACTAATATTGTTTTAGTGTCTTCTTCTAAAAATTCATGAGGATTTGATACTAAGTCTGTTGTAGCTATTGCTTCCACTCTTGTATTTAGCATTTTAGCTAAAGCAAGATATATAGTATCCCCAACATAATCTGAAGTTCCTGCACCAGTTAAAATTATTCTAGTATTACTATCTAAATTTTTATTTAAAAATTCTGAAATATTATCCTTATTTTCACTTATTATTTCATAAGTTTCTCTCCAAAGCTTAGGTTGTTGCCTAATCTCTGTAGCTGTAAATGTTGCACCTAATTCTCTTAATCTTTCCTTTGTTAATCCAAAAATCATTTTAATACCTCCTACAACTGATAATGTTGTAATTACCAGTAATTTTAAAAATTTTTTATTTATATTTTTTTATTATTAACTATTTTTTAATTGAACCCTATATTTAAATTTATCCCCTCTAGCTACTCCAATTGTATACTCTATAAGTCTAGTATTTTCTAAAGTATATCTTTCTATCTTTAAGCTTGGATCCCCTTCTTGAATATCTAAATATATACTTTCTAATTTATTAGTTAGTATAGGTTCAAAGTATTCTTCTGCAAAAGTTAATTTAGTATTATACTTATCCCTAAAAATATCATACATAGGGCTTTCTTCTAATTCTTTTTTAGTTAAATTTTCAAATCTACTAAAAGGTAAGTATGTTATTTCATACATCATTGGTATATTATCTGCTTTTCTTATTCTTATAATTTTATACATTAAGTCCTCTTCTGAAACTTTAAATGTATTTGATAATTTTTCACCAGCTTCTATAATCTCAAAACTAACTATTTCTGAAGAAGGTTTTTTACCTATTTTTTTCATTTCTTCAGTGAAAGAATAAAATGAAACTAAATCTTGATTAACTCTCTTTGGTGCTACAAAAGTTCCTTTTCCATGAACTTTATATATATAACCATCTCTTTCAAGTTCATCTAATGCTTGCCTTACAGTTGTTCTGCTTACATCATAAATTTCACAAATTTCTCTCTCTGAAAGTAATTGTTCATTTTCTCCTAAACTTGAATTTATCTTTTCTATTAAAATATCCATTAACTGTAAATACAATGGTATCTTAGAATTTTTATCTATTACCTTCACTTGTTATTACCGCCTTATTTTTTTATTTATGAGAAGAATACAAATATATGAAAAATTCTAAAATAGAATATTCTTTTATTTAATTATAATCAATATTAACTCTATTATGCAATAAAAAATTAAATTTTCTTTTAGACTGGTAATTACCAAGAAAATAAAAAGGATCTATAAAAAATTTTTTATAGATCCAAAATTTTAATTATTTTTTAAATTATAAAAATTATAATATTTTAAATGCCTTTCCTAATATGCCTAAAACAACTGTAACAACTATTAACATAACAGGTGATTTACCTTTCTTAAGTAATTTATACATTAAGAAAGTATAAGCTAATGGTAAAATATTTGGCATTACAGCATCTAAAACTCCTTCTTGAAGTTTTACTTCTGCTTGTCCTGCTGTTATAACTAATGTAGTTTTTAAATTAACCATTGAAGCTATAAGTCCACCAACAACTGTTAATCCAACTATTGATGCAGCATGTGAAATCTTTTTAGTTTGCTCTTTTAAGTTTGTTATAGCTTTTACTCCAGTGTTATATCCATATTTCATTAAGAAGAATCTTAAGAAGAAATGAAGAGCATTAAATAAAACTAAAAATACTATTGGACCTGCAACATTTCCTTGACTTGCAAGAGAAGCTCCTATTCCAACACATATTGGAAGAGCTGTTAGCCAGAATAATGCATCACCAATTCCTCCTAAAGGTCCCATTGTTGCAACCTTTATTGCTCTAATTGTATTTCTATCCTCTTTATTCTCTTCCATAGCAATTATTAGTCCCATTATAAAGGTAACCAAAAATGGATGAGTATTGAAAAATTCTAAGTGATCTTTCATTGCATCTGAAAGGTCTTTTTTATTTGTATGAATCTTTTTAAGTCCTGGTAATAAACCATATAACCATCCACAGGCTTGCATTCTTTCATAGTTAAATGAAGCTTGAAGGAATAATGATTTCCAAACCATAACATTAAGATCTTTTTTATTTATTACTTTTTCAGTGCTAGCATTTTTATATCCTAATTCTGATGTAGTATCTACATTTGCATTTTTATATTCTACCTTAGATGCCATCTTCATACTCCTCCTTTACTACAACTTTTGCTTCTTGGTTACTCTTTGAATAATAATCATAAAGTGCTATACATAATCCAATTAAAGCAAGAGCTAATATTGGAATCTTGAAGTAAGTTACTAATAAAAATCCTGTTATTAAGAATGCAACATATTCTTTCTTAAGCATTATCTTAAGAAGCATTGCAAATCCTATAGCTGGCATAACACCTCCAGCTACTGCTAATCCATCAATTATAACTGTTGGAATCATATTTACTATATCTGCTGCTTTGTCTGCTCCAAAGTATATTGGTAAAAATGCACAAATAAAGTAAGATATAAAAAGAATTATCATTCCAAAGTAATTTATTTTATTAATTCCACTTGTGTTGGCCTCTTCAGCAAATTTATCTGCCTTATGCATGACAGGTGAAAATGCTGTAAATAATAAAGTTATTCCAGCCTGTGCTGCTACTGCAAATGGTACTGCTACTCCAATTGCAGCTTGTGGATCAAGTTTAGTTAAAATTGCAATACTTGTTCCAATTATTCCTCCTATAACAACATTTGGTGGTTGTGCACCAGCAAGTGGTACCATTCCCATCCATACAAGTTCTAGAGATGCTCCTACAATAAGTCCAGTTGTCATATCTCCAAGTATAAGTCCAACAATAGGTCCTGTTACTATTGGTCTGTGTATGTGAGTTAATCCATTAAACATGTCTATACCCGCAATACCTGCCCAAATAGCAATTAATAGCGCTTCTACTAACATTTTAGTACACCCTCCCCTTTATTTAATTTTTATAAATATATGAAATAAATTAAAAATGAAAACTAATTAAACAAATTTTTCTATATCTATTTCTACCCTTTCATCTGGAACTCTTCTAACCTCAACCTTAACTCCAAGATCTATTATTTTTCTTATTGTTTTTTTATCATCATCATCTAAAGATACAGTTGATGAAACTTGTTCTTTTCCTTCACTAAAGTGCATATTTCCAATATTAACTTCACTTATTGGAACTCCACCTTCAATAAGTCTTAAAACATCCTGTGGTGTTTTGCAAACTAAAAAAATCTTCTGTCTATCAGCAGCTTTATGAATTACTTTTATTGTTTTATCAATTGAAAAAAATCTTGCTTGTATTGCATCTGGTAAAACCATTTCCATTAAACTTTGTTGTACTTTATCCTTTGAAACTTCATCATTAGCAATTAAAATTAGATTTGCTCCTAAGTGATTTACCCATGTTACCCCTACTTGTCCATGAATTAATCTGTTATCTACTCTTGTTAATAATATATTTGGCATAACGAACACCTCCATAAATTTCTATAATTTTAAATTAACTTTTGTAAAAAATTTACTTTTTAATTTAAGTGTAAGTGTTTTTTAACTTTATGTCAATATTTTCCTTTTTTATATTTTATAGATTATTTAAATTAATTTTTCTTAGTATTATTATTATTTATAAATATCATTAAATATTCCAAGCACAAAAAAAAGATGCAATAAAAAATTGCATCTTTAAATTTAAAATTATTTATTATTCTATTAATTTTGATCTTCTAAAGAAAATTCTATAACATATTAAATTTGATAAAGAAATTATAGTTAGAAATATTAAATTAAAATCTACATCTATAATTTTCATTATTAACATATATAAAATACAAGTAATAATAAACATAATTATTAACGTTATTATATTTATTTTTTTTTGTGATTCTTCAATTATTTCCATAATTTCTTTTTCATTTAAATTTTCGTTTTTGTATTTATTTGCAAAAATAATAGGTGCTAGTGTTGCTAATAATTGTTTACTTGCTAAATCACAAATAAATATAATAAACACTCCAATAATGGAAATTATAAAAATATTAAAAGTTGAAATATTTATAGGCATTATTACTTCAACTAATTTAAAAGTTAAAAATAATGTCCCTCCTACTAAAGAAATTATAGGTAAAGTAACTGTCATCATCATAATAGTAATTTTTAAGTTTTTGTTTACACTATTCTTTCTATTAATAAAAATTGTAAATGTAAAAATACATAAAAACATAATTGATAATAATAAAATAACTAAAGCAACATATCTCATTTCCCAATCCCCTTACCCTTTGAATTGTATTACAGTTATTGTATCATTTAGAAATAATTTTATACAAGTAATTTTATTCTACAATCTTTAACAAAATATTTTTAAACTTCTTTCATTGATAATGCTATTCTTTTTCTCTTTTCGTCCACTTCTAAAATTTTAACCTTTATAACATCTCCAACTTTAACTATATCTAAAGGATGTTTTACAAATTTATTTGCCATTTGACTTTTGTGAACTAAGCCATCTTGATGAACTCCAATATCAACAAAAGCACCAAAGTCAGAAACATTTCTAACAGTTCCCATAAGCACCATGCCTGGCTTTAAATCTTTAAGTTCAATAACTCCTGTTTTAAGTATTGGCTTTGGCATATCTTCTCTTGGATCTCTTCCAGGTTTTTGAAGTTCTTTTATTATATCCTTTAAAGTAAGTTCTCCAACTTCAAGTTCATTAGAAAGATTTCTAATACCTTTTAACTTAACTCTATCTTCTATATCATATAATTTTTTATTTTTTAGATCTTCCATTGTATAACCTAAAACTTCTATAAGCTTTTTAGCTACATCATAGGATTCTGGATGAACTGATGTATTATCTAATGGATTTTTACTTTCCATAACACGTAAGAAACCTGCACATTGTTCAAAGGCTTTTTGTCCTAATCTCTTTACCTTTAAAAGTTCTTTTCTTGATTTAAACTCTCCAACTTCTTCTCTATATGCTACTATATTATCTGCAATACTCGAATTTATTCCTGATATATGAGTTAAAAGACTTGGTGTTGCTGTATTTAAATCAACTCCAACTTTATTAACTGAGTCCTCTACTACACCATTTAATGATTCCTCTAATCTTTTTTGAGTTACGTCATGTTGATATTGTCCAACCCCTATCGCCTTTGGATCTATTTTTACAAGTTCTGCTAAAGGATCTTGTAGTCTTCTTCCTATAGATATTGCACCTCTTACTGTAACATCTAAGTCTGGATATTCCTTTGTTCCAAGCTTAGAAGCTGAATAAACTGAAGCTCCAGCCTCTGATACTATAACATAAGATACTTCTTTGCCTGTTTCTTCTTTTATCTCTTTAATCATTTCACTTATAACTTCTTCTGATTCCCTTGAAGCTGTTCCATTTCCTAGTGAAATAACATCAACATCATATTTTTTAATTAATTCTTTAAGCTTATTTTTAGTTCCTAAAACATCATTTTTAGGTGCTGTTGGATATACTGCTGTATTTTCTAAAAACTTACCTGTACTATCTAATATTGCAACTTTACAACCAGTTCTAAATCCTGGGTCAAAGCCCATAACTACCTTACCTTTAATAGGTGCTTGAAGTAATAGAGCTTTAAGATTTTCTTTAAATATATTAATAGCTCCCTCTTCTCCCTTATCTGTAAGTTCACTTCTTATTTCTCTTTCAATTGATGGATATATAAGTCTCTTTAAAGAATCTTTAATAGACTCTTTTAAAAGTTCATCTGTATTGCTATTTCCTTTTAATATATTTTTTTCTAAATATTCTATTATTTTATCTTCATTTGAAGTTATTTTTACAGAAAGAACTTTTTCCTTCTCTCCTCTATTTATAGCAAGTATTCTATGAGGAGGTATCTTTTTAACTTCTTCACTATAATCATAGTACATTTCATAAGGTGTTTGTTCCTCACTACTTCCCTTTGTTTCTATTTTGCCTTCATTAAAAACAAAATTTCTTATCCATTTTCTATATTTAGCTTCATCAGAAATTATTTCTGCAATTATATCTAATGCACCTTTAATTCCTTCTTCTTCGTTTTTTACGCCTTTTTCTTCATTTATGAATTTCTTAGCTTCCTCATTAATATTTCCACTAAAGTTTCCACTTAATATAATTTCTGCTAAAGGTTTTAATCCCTTCTCTAAAGCAATTGTTGCCCTTGTTCTCTTTTTTGGTTTATAAGGTCTATAAATATCTTCAACTTCAGTTAAAGTTTCTGCTTTATTTAAAGCCTTTTTTATTTCTTCTGTAAGATTGCCCTGTTCTTCTATGATTTTACTTACAGCTTCTTTTCTATCTTCTAAATTTCTTAAATATGTTAATCTTTCCTCTAAATTTCTTAAAACTTCATCAGAAAGACCACCTGTCATTTCTTTTCTATATCTCGCAATAAAAGGAACAGTATTTCCTCCATCTAATAGTTCAATAACATTATTAATAACATCTAATTTAAGTACAAGCTCCTTGGCTAGTCTTTCATTAATATTCATTTTTTAACCTCCAAAACTAATTTATCCATATTTCATTATACCCTTCTTCTTAATAGCAATAAACTTTTTTAAATCATTTTAATTATTACATATTGTAATTATGTTAAGTTCTAGTATAATTTAAATTGTAAATATTTTCCATAAGGTGGTTTTACTATGAACAAATATATACAAAAAATAATTTCTTTATCTTTAATTATACTAATTTTTTTATTATCTCTTAATCATTTTAAAATAATTGAGTTTTCTAAAATATTAAAAGAATCCTTTTCTTTTATAACTTTGATATTAATAATTATATCTTCTATATCCGTTGTAAACAGTAAAAAACCAGGTATTTATAAGTTTATAAATTATATTATATTAATTACTGCAATACTTGGAGGTATTCTTGTAATAATATATTCAAAATTAAATCTAAGTGTATATTTATGCATTTTATTTACATTAATTTATGCACTTATAGATATGCTATATAAAAAAGCTTAAGTTAAATCTTAAGCTTTTTTTATCATATTATAAGAAAAACTATAATAAAATTAAGTGAAATAATTTTTAGGAGTACTAAATGAAATCAAAATTTTATAAAATTTGTACTATTATATCTGGAATAATTTTTATTTTTTTCTTATGTCTTAGATGTTCAATATACCACTTTAGTCCAAAAGATGTAAAAGAAAATATAAAATTTTTATCATCAACAAAATTTAATGGAAGGCTTTGTGGTACTTTAGAAAATGAATTAGTATCAAATTACGTATCTGATGAATTTGAAAAATTAAATCTTGTTCCACTTAGTAAAACTTACAAAGAAGGCTTTCAAGTTATTGCACCATTAAAAAATGATAATAAACCTTTGTTAGAACTAAAGAAAGACAATAAAACAATAAAGAAATTCGATTATGGAAAAGATTTTAAAGAAGATATGCTTAATTTTAAAACTTCTGAAATAAATTTATCCTCTGAAGATAATTTAAACATATTTCCATCATCAATTTCGTTTAAAAAAAATAATGAACTTTTTTTGCTATATGTAAGTAAGGAAGATAACTTTAAATTCAGAAGTTCCTTTGTTTATGAATCTCCTGTATCTTTTGCAATAGCAATTACTGAAGATACATATGAAAAAATAATTAATAGTATAAAAAATGGTGCTGAAATATCAATATCTCTTCCTTATAAACTAATTAAAACAGAGGTATTTAATGTTGTTTCCAAAATTGAAGGTAGAGATCCTAAAAAGCCTCCATTAATCTTAACAGCCCATTTTGATCATATGGGACTTGATTGTTTAAACAATATATACTGTGGGGCATTAGACAATGCATCTGGAACATCCTTTTTAATTGAGCTTGCAAAATATTTATCATCTCTTCCAAAACCTGATAGAGATATTATTTTTGTAGCTTTAAATGGAGAAGAATTTGGACTTATTGGTTCTAATGAATTTGCCTCAAAATATAAATCAATTCTAAAAGGTGCAGAGGTTATAAATTTTGATATGATTGGTGCAGATAACTTTCCTATAACTTTTATGAGAGGACAAAATTCTCAAAATAAAGAATCACCTCTTCTTAATTCTCTCCAATCCATCTGTAAAAACCTAAAATTAGATTTTAATGTTAAATATGAAGATTCAAGTGATCATGCTAGTTTTAATAATAACGGCTTTGACTCTTTAACAATTTCTCATGGCGATGTATCCAAAATACATACACCATTAGATACTGTAGAATTCATTTCAGAGGATGCTATTGCTAGAGCATATACTTTATGTGATAGTTATATAATTGATAGTATTTATAATCCTTTTATAAAAATATTGTTAAATAATAATATACATGCTCTTTCTTTTATTATCTTTCTAATATTTATTAGTTATCCTGTATTAAAAAAAATAGATAATCACAAAAAATCATCTTAATTTTAAATTTAGCTATGTTTTTAACTAATTTTAGTTTTAGTTAAAAGCATAGTTTTATATTCAAATAAACTTTTATATTAAATATTTAATAAAAATATAGGAATAATAGAAATGTTAATATATAATGTATTTATTATATTTAAAAAAGGTGCAAAAGAAATGACTAGAGAAACACATTCATCAGGTGGATTTTTAATTGCTCTTACTACTTTAAATCCATTTATAGAAAAATTTTTAATAGGATTTAATAAAAGTTATATATTACTATTAATGTTTGTATATTTATACTCATGTCATATCGGTTCATTTTCTCCAGATATAGATATGAAAAGTTCATATATAAGCAAACGTCACCCTTTACTTTCAAAATATTTTGGAAGTAAATTTAAACATAGGGGATTTACCCATAGCTTATTGTTTTTAATAATATTATTTTTAATTTGTAAAATTCTAATAACTAAAACTAATGAAAATGTGCTAGTTATAACAATTTGTTATGGTTTTTTAGTAGGTTATATATCTCATTTAATATTAGATTTAATTACAAAGGAAGGTATAGAATTACTTTATCCAATTAAGTTTAATTTTAAAATATTTTTTATAAAAACTAATTCTAATGGAGAAAAATATTTTAATAAAGTCTTAAAACTATTTATATTCGTTTTAGTAATATATAATATTTTTATATTATCAAAAAATTTATTTAATTTTGATATAGTAACCTATCTTAATTTAAATAAATTCATAAAATAATATCATAATAAAAAATTCAATCTTATTTATTTTGTCAATTAAAACACCATTTTATTGTATAAAAAAGGACTATATAAAATACTATATAGTCCTTTTATTATAATATTATGAATTTAATTCATTCTTTTTCATTCTTTCTCTCTCTGCAAGTTTAGGCATTATTAATCCTAATCCTACTAGAACAAAAGGAGTAATTATATTTAAAACTAATTGGAATGTATTTTTTGAATACATACCTCCAATACAAGCAAATGCTGTAAAGAAGAAGCACCATGCACCTAAAATAATTCCTAATGTTTTGCTCTTTGTAAAACGATATTCAGCATGGAATTTTTCTCCAGCTTTCTTTAATGCAATATAAGCTACGAATACCCATAAATAACGTAATGGCATACATACTGCATTTAATTTTACTAGCCATCTAACTATTGCATCAACATTTCCTATACCAAATGCTGGAATTATAATTAATATAGATACAACTACACCTATTAACTTGTTACCATTTTTAAAAGAACCATGTTCATTTTTTTCAAATAACTTTTCAGGTATAAATCTCTTATCAGTAGTTTCAAGTAAAATACGTAAAGGTGCATCAATAGATAATATTAAAGTAGATATTTGTCCAATAACATTTGTAATTGCATATATTACAACAAAAGTATTTCCTACATTGTAGTACTCTCCTAATCTTTGGAAAGCATAATAAGCACCGTTAGTCAATAAGTCTTTAGGTACATTATCTGAACTAAACATCATTCCTAGTGATATAGTTCCTAATATAGCACATACTGCAACCATAATTGCAAGTACAATCATACCTTTTGGGAAATTTCTTTCAGGATCTTTCATTTTATTTACATATGGTGAAATTTTTTCACATCCACCAACTGCAAATACTAATATAGATAAGCTTGTAAAATATTTAACATCAAATGTTGGTAAAAAAGTTTTAAATGACCAATCAATATTTAATAATTTAGCATCTGTAATAGCAGGTGCAGCTATCATAAGTATAATAAATAATATTGACATAACAAACATTGATGTACCAGCTATTGTTGTTATCTTTTTAAGCGGCTTAATACCTCTTGAAGCTACCCAAAGTCCTATTAAGAATATTATTAAACATAATAATTGCAATAACTTAGGATTCAGACTACTTACTGTATTATTTTGGAATATAGTCCAGCATCCAGCAATGATTGCCCCTTGAGGTTTTTGTGAAATATATGGAAGATGAACAACCCAATAAGTCCAACCAGCATAATATGCAAGCTTAGGTCCAATTGTTTCATCAATCCATGAACTTACACCACCACCTAAATCTTTAAATGCAGAGCCAAGTTCTCCTACCATTAATGTGTAAGGAACAAAATAAATAGCAAAAATTAGAACCCATGATACAATAGCTTTTAGCCCACCAAACTCTGAGAATCCGTTAACTACATTACCAAATCCCCATACAGCTGAAAAAGCCATAAAAGCTAGGCTATACCACATTATTTTTTTACTACCTTTATTGTCATTCATGTGTATATCTCCCCTTTGTTTTTAAATTTCAATCTGCTAAATTAATATATTTTTACAGTTTTAATATTTGAAAATATACTAAAAATTCATTTAATAGGTTAATCAAAAATATTAATTATAATAAAATCTAAGTTAGATGGAAACTTAGTTATTTATTATTTTTAAGTACATCAACTTAAACAAAGGGTTTATAAATTATTTCAATCAATATTTAACTACTAATTAATATCTTCAATTAACCTACAAATGAACTTTTAAATAATGAATATATAATTTCTTTAATATTTTAAATATTTATTAAATTAACAGATTTAAAATACAATGTACTTGTACACTAAGTTTAATATAAACTATACTCTTAGTCAATAATTCCTATATATTATACATAGTAGTATTAATATATATATATTTAAGATAAATATTATTTTTTCTAATAAAAAATTAGGATATGATAAAAATATCATACCCTAATTAATTATTCATTAATATCATTTTCAAATTATCTGAATTTTCTTAAAAAAGATAATTTTGCTAAAAAACTTTAATATAATTCTCTCTAACTTTTTATTAATACTTATTAAAATAAACAAACTTTCAAACATTTTATATGATTTTTAAACATTTAACTCACTAGAAAGATAAGCATTTATAAATAAATCTATATCTCCATCCATTACACTCTGAACATTTGAAGTTTCTTGTAAAGTTCTATGGTCTTTAACCATATTATATGGATGAAATACATAAGATCTTATCTGACTTCCCCATCCCATATCTTTAAGTTCTCCTGTTAAATCTTCTATTCTTTCCTTATGAGCTCTTTCTTTTAATTCTATAAGTTTAGATTTAAGCATTTTCATTGCTGTATCTCTATTTGAAAATTGACTTCTTTCATTTTGACATTGAACAACTATTCCAGTTGGAATATGTGTTATTCTAACTGCTGATTCTGTTTTATTAACATGTTGTCCCCCTGCACCACTAGCTCTATAAGTATCTATCTTTAAGTCATCTGTTTTTATTTCTATATCTTGATTTGTTGTAAGTTCTGGAAGAACTTCTACAGATGCAAAGGATGTTTGCCTTTTTCCATTTGCATTATATGGAGATATTCTAACAAGTCTATGAATTCCCTTTTCAGCTTTTAAATATCCATATGCAAAATCACCCTTAATCATTAATGTTACATTTTTTATTCCTGCTTCATCACCTTCAATTAAATCTAAAGTTTCCACAGAAAATCCTTTTTTTTCTGCCCATCTTGTGTACATTCTTAATAACATTTCAGTCCAGTCATTTGCATCTGTTCCTCCAACTCCAACATGAAGTGTTAATATTGCATCATTTTTATCATATTCTCCTGATAAAAGTATTTCTATTTTATAATCATCCACTAACTTTTCTAAAGTTTTTGTTTCTAATATTATCTCATTTATTGAATCATAATCTTCTTCATCTGCTTCAATAAGATCTTTTAAAATTTCTATATCTTCTAATTTTCCTTCTATATCCTCAAACCTTTGAAGTTTTGATTGTAAAAATTTACTTTCTTTAGTTATCTCTTCAGCCTTTTTTATATTATCCCAAAAGCCTTCTTCTTGCATTTTTAAATCAAGTTCTTTAATTTGTTTTCTTAAAAAATCTTGGTCAAAGTGAAACCCTCATTTCATCTATTTTCACTTTCAAACTTGGAATTTTACTTAAAGCCTTTTCAAGCTCTATTCTCATATAATCACCTCTATATTAATTTTAATAGAGCATCGTTATAAACAAATAACGATGCTCACTTTAAATTTATAAACTTATTATTTTTTATAAATTAATTTTAACATAGTAATCTTATTTTAATTTATGTTAAACTTCTCTTCCACAACAATTTTTATATTTTTTTCCACTACCACATGGGCAAGGTTCATTTCTTCCAACAGTTTCTTTCTTTTTTATTGGTTGTTGTTTTTTAGATTCTTCTCCATTACCAGAATTTATATGAATAGCAGCTGTTTCTCTTACAACTCTTTCTCTTTCTTCTGGAGCTTTTTCCATTTGAACATGGAATAGGTATTTTACAGTGTCAACTTTGATTGCCTCTATCATTTCTTCAAACATTGCACTACCTTCCATTTGATATGCTTGAACTGGATCTTGTTGCTTAAATGCTCTAAGTCCTATTCCTTGCTTTAAGTGATCCATATTATCTATATGATCCATCCACTTCATATCAACATTTTTAAGAAGAACAACTCTTTCAATTTCTCTAAGTCTTTCTTCTCCAAACTCTTCTTCTTTTCCTTTATATATTTCTAATGCTATATTTATAAGCTTCTCTTTAATCTCATCATTAGAAAGATCAGTTAAGTCATCAATAGTTACTCTATTTGCAGGAATACAAATATCATCTAAATAAAGAATTAAATTTTTAAATTCTTTCTTATAATCTTCTTCCATTCCAGTAACGTGGGCATCAACTGCTTCACTTATTACTTCTTTAATCATTTCTTCTATTTGTTCTTTTAGGTTCTCACCTTCAAGTACTTGACTTCTTTGCTTATAAATGACTTCTCTTTGCATATTCATAACATCATCATAACCTAAAAGATTTTTTCTTATATCAAAGTTATGACCTTCAACTTTCTTTTGAGCACTTTCTATTGATTTAGTAATTATTTTACTTTCAATAGCATCATCTTCATCTAAGCCCAATTTATCAACCATAGCATGTGTTTTTTCTGACATAAATATTCTCATTAAATCATCTTCTAATGAAATAAAGAAAGTTGATTCTCCAACGTCTCCTTGTCTACCAGAACGTCCTCTAAGCTGATTGTCTATTCTTCTTGACTCATGTCTTTCTGTTCCAATTATTTTAAGACCACCAGTTTCAATTGCTCCTTCTCCAAGTTTAATATCAGTACCTCTACCTGCCATGTTTGTTGCAATAGTTACTGCTCCAACTTCTCCTGCATCTGCTATTATTTCTGCCTCTTGTTCATGATATTTGGCATTTAATACTTTATGCTTTATTCCTTTTTTCTTTAATAAAGCTGATATTATCTCTGATTTTTCAATACTTGCAGTACCTACTAAAACTGGTTGACCTTTATCATGTGATTTCTTTATTTCTTCAACTATAGCCTTATATTTTCCTTTTGCAGTTTTATATACAATATCATGATTATCTACTCTTTGTATTGGTTTATGTGTAGGAATAACTATAACATCTAATCCATAAATTTCTCTAAATTCATTTTCTTCTGTTAAAGCTGTTCCTGTCATACCAGATAATTTGTTATACATTCTAAAATAATTTTGGAAAGTTATTGTAGCCAAAGTTTTTGATTCTCTTGCAATCTTAACTCCTTCTTTTGCTTCAATAGCTTGGTGAAGACCATCTGAATATCTTCTTCCTTCCATAAGTCTTCCTGTAAACTCATCAACTATTATAACTTCTCCATCTTTAACCATATAGTCTTTATCAAGTTTCATTACATAGTTAGCTTTTAATGCTTGAGTTACATAATGTTGAAGTTGCATATTTTCAGCATCTGCATAGTTTTCAACCTTAAAGGCCTTTTCTGCCTTTTCTATTCCTTTTTCTGTAAGCATTGCAGCATTTGCCTTTTCATCAATTGTATAGTCTTCCTCTGCAACTAATGTTTTTACAAAGTAATCTGCAACCTTATAAAATTCTGTAGATTTCTCTCCAGCTCCTGAAATTATAAGAGGCGTTCTAGCTTCATCAATTAATATTGAGTCAACCTCATCCACTATAACAAAGTTTAATCCTCTTTGAACTCTTTCTTCTTTATAAACAACCATGTTATCTCTTAAATAATCAAATCCAAATTCATTATTTGTTCCATAAGTTATATCCGCGTTATAAGCTTCTCTTCTTTGATCATTATTTAGATCATGAACAATAACTCCAGTTTTTAATCCTAGGAATTCATATATATTATTCATCCAGTCTCTATCTCTTGAAGCTAGATAATCATTAACTGTTATTACATGGACACCTTCTCCTGATAAAGCATTTAAATAAGCAGGTAATGTTGCAACTAATGTTTTACCTTCCCCTGTTTTCATTTCTGCAATTCTTCCTTGGTGAAGAACTATACCTCCTATTAACTGTTCTCTATAAGGCTTCATTTGTAATGTTCTCCATGAAGCTTCTCTTACAACAGCAAATGCTTCAACAAGTAAATCATCTAATGTTTCTCCATTTTTATATCTTTCTTTAAACTCTTCTGTCTTACCCTTTAATTCTTCATCACTAAGCTTAGCCATTGCTGAATCTAGATTTTCTATCTTATCAACTAATGGTTTTATTCTCTTAACTTCTCTTTCGCTATATGTGCCAAATAAAGCTTTAAATATTCCCATATTTTCATCCTTTCAAATGCTATAAAATTAATAAGCATCTTTTCTTTATATCTCAGTATACATTTATAAATTATACCATTTTTAATTAATATATTTCAACTTTATCACAATTTTATTACGTTTATACTTATTTTCTCTATATTATATTTTTAACATTTATATAAAATATAATCTATATATTAAAATAAAAACTCCATAAAGTATATGAAAAATCATTGTCTTTATGGAGTCATAAATTCTTATTTAATTTTTATTTGTAATCTGGTTCTAGTAAACCATAATCTCCGTCTTTTCTCTTGTATAATACACTTATATTATTTGTGTCTGCATCTTTATAAACGAAGAAATTATGTCCTATAAGCTCCATTTGCAAAATTGCTTCATCAACATTCATTGGTTTTACAGCAAATTTCTTTGTCTTAACTAGTTTTCCTTCATTTTCTTCTATAACATCATCTGCTGCAAGTTCTGCAAATCTTAATGAATTATTTTGTCTCTTAGAAAGCTTTGTTCTTTGCTTCCTAATTTGTCTAACTAATTTTTCTTCTACTTTATCTATAGATTTATACATATCATCTGTTATCTCTTCTGCCCTTAATAGCACTCCATTAAATGGAATTGCCACTTCTACTCTATGTCTATTTTTTTGTACAGACAATGTTGCCTTAGCACTTACATTGTTTTCAAAGTATTTATCAAGCTTTGAAACCTTTTTTTCTACCATTTCTTTTAAAGCAGGAGTTAATTCCATATTTTTTGTTACAACTGTTACCTTCATAAGTCCAGCCCCTCTCATATGTTCTAAGTTTAACTTAGAAGATTTCAAATGATTTGTTTATCTATTTCTTATTTCTATTGTACTCCTTTTCACAGTAAAACACAAGATTAATTTATACTATATAAATATAATAAAAAAGACCCTAAAATTTAGCGTCTTTTTTTGAAAAGTTAGCTGACCTGATTTTTGCCCCCACACTCGCCTACTGGAGATTTCGCTACCCGGAATTACCCTCTCACTACTAACCCTCTCAAGTTTAATTATCTTGGTAGGACTTACTTCTATACCGCACCATGCTCACTAGAATCTTTGCCTAGCTTAAGTGGATCGTTTTGCCTGCGACTAGCATCGACTTTCAACCACAGACCTAACTTTACAATAATATTATATACGACTTTTAGCAATAGTCAATATTTTTATTTCTAATGCTCCATTTTCCTTTAATACTTTTACTCCTTCTTTTAAAGTAGCACCTGTTGTAACTACATCATCTATAAGTATAAATTTATTTCCTTTTATTAATTGTAAGTTAGTAATACCAAAAGAATTTTTAATATTTTCTATTCTTTCACTTTTACTTAATTCCTTTTGTACTTTAGTTTCTTTTATTTTTATTAATGTATTATCACATCTTAAATCTAATTTTCTAGAAAGTTTTTTTGCTATGTATTCACATTGATTAAAGCCTCTTTTTCTTTTAGACTTTTTCCCAATTGGAATATAAGTTAATATATAATCTTTATCTATGTGATTAATTTTTGATTCAAGCATATTAACTAATATTTCTCCTGCTAAAAAATCTTTTTTAAATTTAAAAAGATGTATTAATTCTTTAAGGACGCCACTATAATATCCGTAATACTCTTCCTCTTCACAAAGTTTTATAGATTTTATACAAGACTTACATATTCCTTCTTCTTCATATCCACATATTATGCAATGTGGAGGATTTGGGAATATAATTTCTAATATACAATCTATTAAATAATTTATTCTTTTTAATAGCTTTCCTCCCATAGTATTTTATTAAAACTCCTAGTTACATTACGTGCTATTTCTATATTTTCTGTTTCTTCATTACAAACTAAGATTACTTCTGAAAATTCATTAAGATTTTTACAAACCTTACTACACATAAATATAATTTTTTTATAATCAATATTTTTATTATCAGCAGATAATACAATTATTCCATGAATATTTGGAGTTTTTAAAACCTCCTCTATATTATTTGTTATTAAAAATATTGACTTCTCTCTAAAATTAAATACATTTTTATTTAATTTTTTATTTGATCCTCTAATTAATCTCACTTCTTTTAAGTTTATTTTATTGTCATAATAATCATATACTTTATTAATATCCTCTTTATTCGGTACATAAGTTATTACATTCTTTTTATTATTTTTAAACCACTTTATATATTCATACAATACATAAGGTATATCTGAATTTAAATTTATTCTAGTCATTATTAATCTAGGTTCAACTAACATAGATCTATTTCCTATACTTAATGTGCTAATTACATTATTACAATTATCAATATTAATTGAAGAATAAAATATTATCTTTTTAGAAAAGTTTCTTAATTTATAAAATAAGGCTTCAAAATCATCTTTTGATAATTTTGAATAAAATGATATATCATCTACAATAATAAGGTCATAATTTTTATTTATGTTATATAAGTATTTAAAATTCATAAATATAAGATTCTTATTTAAATTATCCTCTCTTGTATATCCATAATAAATTTCTTTATTTATATGAGAAATAATACCTTTATCAATACTTTCATCTCCCCATATATATAAAACTTTTTTACTTTCATCAGAAAAAACTTCTTCTAATATATCATAAAAAATCTCATTACTATCAAGAGGTCTCCCTAAAACAGTCAATAACTCATCTTTACAATAAAAAAAATTACTTATTTTCTTTTTTAAATAAATTAACTCTTTATTAATTGAGTTATCCACATAATCAACTCCTAAATTTACTTTTCTATAATATCTTTTGTTATAATATCCTTTATTCTATATTGAAGAGCAGAATATCTTTCCATACTTCTAGTATTGCTAACCATATATTTTAGTGCCTTTGGCATTCCAACTACTACAACTAAACTTTTTGCTCTAGTTATTCCTGTATATAAAAGATTTCTGTTCATAAGAAATGGCGATCCCATAAATGCAGGTATTATTATTACTTTAAACTCACTACCTTGGCTTTTATGAATTGTTATAGCATAGGCTAATTCTAATTCATCTAAATAAATATAATCATACTTTACTCTTCTCTCATCATCAAATATTACAGTTACAATTTTTTCTTCTTCATCTATACTTTCTATAAAGCCCATATCTCCATTGAAAACTCCAACACCTTCAGGTTCCCCCTCACCAGAAATTCTAGTCCATTTAAGAGAATAGTTATTTTTAGTCTGCATAACTTTATCCCCTTCTCTAAAAATCATTTCCTTAACTTTTTTTTCTTTTTTATAGTTTGCAGGAGGATTTAATACATTTTGAATACTTTCATTCATGTTAAGTACTCCTAAAGTTCCTTTTCTCATAGGTGTAAGTAACTGAATATCTCTTAATTTATCCCAATCTTTATTAAAGGTTGGAAGCCTTCTATTAATTAAATCTATTATTGTTGTAAGTATTTCATCTTGAGAATCTTCCTTTATAAAATAAAAATCATTTCCCTTTTTATTAAGATAAGGCATTTCTCCATTATTAATTCTATGGGCATTAACTGTTATTAAACTTTCAGATCCTTGTCTAAATATCTCTTTAAGCCTAACTACCTTTATTAAGTTACTATTTATTAGGTCTCGTAATACATTTCCAGGACCTACAGATGGTAATTGATCTACATCCCCAACTATTATAAGCCTAGTCCCTAATTTTATTGCCTTTAAAAGATTATGCATTAATATTATATCAATCATTGATGCCTCATCTATTATTACAACATCAGCTTCTAGTGGATCTTTATCACCTTTACCAAAAATGGACTTTTCCTCTTCATCACTCGAAACTCCCATATCAAGAAGTCTGTGTATTGTTTTAGCTTCTCTTCCTGTAGATTCAGTCATTCTTTTTGCTGCTCTTCCTGTTGGTGCTCCAAGTAAAACCTTCATTCCATTTTTTTCATATATATCTATAATACATTTTATTATTGTTGTTTTACCTGTTCCTGGACCTCCAGTTATAATCTCTATCCCCTCTGAAAAAGCAGCTAAAATTGCTTCTTTTTGTGATTTTGCTAATTGTATATTGTACTTTTTTTCAAATAATTCTATTTCATTTTCTACATCTGTATTTATTGTTCTAAAATTTTCTATTCCAAGAGTTATTATTTTATTTGTTATACCAAGTTCACAATAATAATATGGAAGAGTAAAAATTCCATCTTCATCTTGAACTTTTTCACCTATAATTCTTCCCTCTAAAATAGCATTATATATATTTTCCTCAATTATTTTTTTATCTACTACTAAAGTGTCACAGGCTTCTGCTATAAGTTTTTCCTTTGGCATATATGTATTTCCTGCAGCACAAAATCTATTTATAACATACTCTATACCACTTTTCACTCTAAAAGGAGATACTGCCTCTACGCCTAAACTCATAGCTATTTTATCTGCTGTTTTAAAACCTATTCCTGATATTTCTTTGCATAATATGTAAGGATTTTCTGAAACTATATTTTTAGCTTCACTTCCAAATTTTTTATATATTTTTAAACATTGATTATTACTAACTCCATGAGATTGAAAAAACATTATTATATCTTTTAAGTCCTTTTGTTCTATATAAGACTCATATATTATTCCAAATTTCTTTTTTCCTATACCATCAACTTCCATAAGCCTTTCTATATTATTTTCCATAATATTAAATGTATCTTCACCAAAATGATTAACTATTTTTTTTGCAGTTACAGGTCCAATACCATATATTACTCCCGCACTTAAATATTTTTCAATCGCTTCTACTGAAGTTGGAAGTATTTCCTCAAATTCTTCTATTTTAAACTGCTTTCCAAATTGTTTATGAACTATCCACTCACCTTTTAATTTTACATTTTGGCCTTCCTTAATAAAAGGAACTGTTCCAACTGCTGTAATTGTTTCTTTATTAAAATTTATTTTTGAAACTGTATAACCAGTATCATCACTTCTAAAAACAATAGCTTCAACAAAGCCAATAATGTTTTCCATATTATCTCTCCAAACCTTACATTTTTTAATTTTAACTATATACTTTTAAAATATATAATATATAATTATATCATAGAAGATTAAATATATAATTTTATGTAGAGTATTTTTGAAACAAATTTAAAGGAGGAAATTTTTATATGTTAATAACTAACTGTAATATAATTTTTCTTGATAGAATTGAAAAAGGTTCTGTCTTTATTGAAAACGGTAAGATAAAAGAAATAAACCCTAAAAGTGTAAATGATAATGAAGTAATAGATGCAAAAGGAATGTATCTTTCACCTGGATTTATAGATGTTCATATTCATGGAGCAAGTGGTTATGATACAATGGATGGAACAAAAGAAGCTATAAATGAAATAGCTAAAACAATATGCAAATTTGGTACAACTTCCTTTACACCAACTACAATGACTGTAGCTGTAGAAGATATTAGAAAATCAATGGAAGTTATAAAAAATGCTAAGCTTAATGGTACAGATGGTGCAAACGTATTAGGTGCTCATCTTGAGGGACCATTTATAAATGAAAACGCTATTGGAGCTCAAAACCCTAAGTTTATAGAGGCTCCTTCAATAGAAACTTACAAAAAAATGGTTGGAGATTGTGAAGATGCTGTAGTTTCAATAACAATTGCTCCTGAAGTAGAAGGTGCAAAGGAACTTATTGAATATTTAAGTAATAAAGGAGTTCTTTGTTCTATTGGACACACTAAAGCAACTTATGAAGAAGCTATTGAAGGAATTAAATGTGGATGTTCACATTCAACTCACCTTTTTAATGCTATGACTCCTCTTCATCACAGAAATCCTGGAGTTGTTGGTGCTACCTTTGATTCAGATATAACAACTGAAACTATTTCAGATGGAATTCACATTGCATATCCAGCACTTAGAATTGCTTACAAACAAAAAGGAACTGATAAAGTGCTTTTAGTAACTGATGCAATGATGGCCTGTGGAATGCCAAATGGTGTTTATTCATTAGGAGGTCAAGAAGTAAATGTTGTAGATGGTGCAGCAAGAATTTCAACTGGATCTCTTGCAGGTTCAATATTAACTCTTGATAAGGCTGTTAGAAATGTATATAACAATACAGATTATCCATTATACGAAGTAGTTAAAATGGCAAGTTTTAATGGTGCTAAACATTGTAAAGTTGAAGATAGAAAAGGACTTATTAAAGAAGGCTATGATGCTGATTTAGTAATTTTTGATAATGATATAAATGTAAAGAAAGTTATAATAAATGGAAAAATAGTTCACGAAGCTTAATTTATAATAAATTATACTTTCCTAAAAAAGTATTCATATTTATTTAATGACTTTACACAACAAAAAAAGATACCAAATTAATGGTATCTTTTTTATTTATTTAATATTATGCATTTTCTTTTAATGGTTTCTTTAATATAGCTAGTAAGAACATTCCAACTATAGAACCTACACCTAATGCTATAAGGTATCCTAAAGGATTTCCTATAACCGGTACTACAAATATTCCACCATGTGGTGCTCTAAGTGAACATCCAAACATCATTGAAAGTCCTCCAGCTACTGCTGATCCAACTACACAAGCTGGTATTACTCTAAGTGGATCTGATGCTGCAAATGGTATAGCACCTTCTGTTATAAATGATAATCCCATAATGTAATTTGTAATACCTGATTGTCTTTCTCTCTTTGTAAATCTGTTTTTAAAGAATGTTGTACATAAAGCTATTGCAAGTGGTGGAACCATACCTCCAACCATTACTGCTGCCATTATATCAAATTGACCACTAGCAAGTCCTGCTGTACCAAATACATAAGCTGCTTTGTTTATAGGACCTCCCATATCAACTGCCATCATTCCACCAAGTATTATTCCTAGTACAACTTTACTGCTTTCACCCATTGAGTTTAAAGTATTAGTTAATCCAGCATTTATAGCTGATACTGGAGGATTAATTACAAAAATTATAATTGCACCAATTAAAAGTATTCCAAAGAAAGGATATAATAAAACTGGTTTTAAACCTTCTAAATCTTGTGGTAATTTACTAAATATTTTCTTTAATAAAAGAACTAAATATCCAGCAATAAATCCTGCAAGTAATGCACCTAAAAATCCTGAACCACCTTGGTTTGCAAGCATACCCCCAACAAAACCTACTGCAAGTGCTGGTCTATCACCAATACTCATAGCAATGTATCCAGATAATACTGGTAACATAAATCCAAATGCTGTTCCACCAACTGTTTTTAAGAATGCTGCAAATGGTGTGTTCATACCAAAGTTTGCTGGGTTTATACTATAATCATCAAATAAGAATGCTAATGCTATAAGTATTCCTCCACCTATAACAAATGGTAACATATGAGATACACCATTCATTAAGTGCTTGTATATTATATGACCTACTCCTTCTTTTTCTATGCTTTCATCTCCACCTTGACTTTGTCCATCAGCATGATATATTGGAGCTTTTCCACTTGTTGCTTCTTCAATAAGTTCTTGTGCCTTATGAATTCCATTTGCAACTTTAGTCTTTATTAATCTTTTTCCATCAAATCTTGCCATATCAACATTTTTATCTGCTGCTATTATTATACACTCTGCCTTTTCTATTTCTTCTTTAGTTAAAACATTTTTAGCTCCACCAGAACCATTTGTTTCAACCTTTATTGAAATTCCCATTTGTTTAGCTTTTTCTTCTAAACTTTCAGCAGCCATATAAGTATGAGCTATTCCTGTAGGACAAGCTGTAACTGCTAATACTCTATAGCCTTCTTCATTTTTTTCTTCGATTTTTTCTGTTTCAAACTTTTCTTTTTCTTTTTCATCTATAAGTTTTAAATATTCTTCTTTACTATTTGCATTAATAAGTTTATTTCTAAAATCTTCATCCATTAATATAGTTGATAATCTAGCAAGTACATCAAGATGTAAATTATTAGCTTCCTCTGGTGCAGCTATCATAAAGAATAATTTAGCTGGTTGCCCATCTAATGAGTCAAAATCAATACCATCTCTTACAACTATTGAACTAAGGCCTGCTTTTTTTACTGCCTTTGATTTTCCATGAGGTATAGCTATTCCATCTCCTATACCTGTTGTACTTAATTCTTCCCTTTTAAGTACAGCTTCTTTATAAACTTCTTTGTCAGATAAGTTTCCCTCCTTATCCATAAGATCAACTAATTTATTTAAAGCTTCTTCTTTTGAATTTACTTTTGAGTTTAATTCAATTCCTTCTTTTTTTAAAAGGTCTATAATACGCATATCTTTCCCTCCTATTTTTTTAACCTATCATTTCAAGTATTTCAAATACTTTTTCTTTAGTAGCTAAATCTTCTGAAAAAGCACTGGCACTCCCTGTTGCTATTCCAAATTTTAGGGCATCTTTATAATCATTTTTCATAATATACCCTGCAACGAAACCTGCAACCATTGAGTCCCCTGCTCCTACAGAATTTTTAACTTCTCCTTTCGGAGCTTTATGTCTTAAGACTTCACCATTTTCATTTATTAATATAGCTCCATCTCCAGCCATTGATATAAGAACATTTAAAGCCCCCATATCTTGTAGTTTTTTTGCGTAATCAATAATTTCATTTTCTGAATTTATTGTTACTTTAAACATTTCTTCAAGTTCATGTTTATTAGGTTTAATTAAAAATGGGTTGTATTTTAATACATTTAGCAGTAAATCATTTGTTGCATCTACAACAACTTTTATTTTTTTATTGCTTAAGTATTTCATAATCTTTTCATACATATCTGATGGTAATGTATTTGGAATACTTCCAGCTAATACTAATATGTCACCATCTTTTATTTCATCTAATTTTTTATATAAATCCTCTATAGATTTTTCATCTATTATAGGACCTTGTGCATTTATTTCACTTTCTTCTTCACTTTTAAGCTTTACATTTATTCTTGAAAGACCTTCCTTCAATTTAATAAATTCTGCTCTACATCCTGATTTTTTTACTTTCTTTTCTATTTCTTCTCCAGTAAATCCAGCTATGAATCCAAAAGCCTTATTTTCTATCCCTAAATTTCCAAGGACTATTGAAACATTTATTCCTTTTCCACCTGGAAATATAGATTCTTCATAAGTTCTATTTACCATTCCTAAATCAAATTTTTTAACTTTCATTATGTAATCCAAAGAAGGATTAAAAGTCATAGTATATATCATTTTTAATTGTCCTCCAATATTTCTGCATATTCCTTAAACTCTTTATGTTTAAGATTTGTTGTTACTATTGTTGCTCTGTCTATTTCTGCAAATGTGACTGCTGATATATTATTAAATTTAGAGTCATCTGCAAGTATGTAAGCTTCATTGCTTCTATTTACAGCTTCTCTTTTTACTAATGCTTCTTTTATATCAGGGGTTGTAAATCCTGCGTTTTTATTTATTCCATTTGTTCCAAAAAAACCTTTAGTAAAATTATATTTTTTCAAACTATCTATAGCCTCAACTCCTATTATTGCTTCTGTAGATAATTTTAGCTCGCCACCTATTATATATACCTTGCATTTTTTTTGAATTAACTTCTTAGCGTGTACAATTCCATTTGTTATATATATTGCTCTATTTTCTGTTATGTAATCTATCATAAGTTCAGTTGTGGTTCCTGCATCTATATACACAAAATCATCTTCGTTTATAAGACTAGCTGCATATTTTGCTATTTTCTTTTTTTCATCTACATTTAGAGTTTGTCTTACAACTACTTCATCATCTTTAGTTGCATAAGTCATATTAATAGACTTTGCACCACCATGAACTTTTTTAAGCTTTTTCATTTTGTCCAAATGATTTAAATCTCTTCTTATTGTAGATTCAGAAGTATCTAACTCCTTTACAAGTTCTGTAACTGTAACTGTATTCTTTTCTTCCAAAAGTTTTAATATTCTTTCAAACCTTTCTTCTGATAACATTTACACCACCTCTTTAATTATATGATACAATCAATTCCATTCAAAGTCAATCATTTTCAATCAAAATAATTCATTTTTTATTTAATTTATTTTTCAATTAAATTATTACAATAAATATTTATATATTTTATAAATTAATTAATGATATACAAAAAAGCTCTAGACAAAAATTCATATGTGTCTAGAGCTTTTCACTATTTATTTAATTTTAAACTTTATAATATAAGTCTTATTATTTTTTTCTTTCAGTTACTAGTGTATTATTAAAATTACTATTCATTTTTTCAGAAATAAACGTATTATTGAAATAGTTACTCTTAGTACCAAAACCTTCTTCTACTGTTTTTAGTCCATCTCTTTCAATTAATGTCTTTTTATCTGAAAATAAATTAGTTCCAAGTCCTAATCTATCCCCTTGAATTTGAACTCCCATACTAGCTAATATAGTTGGATACATATCAACAGGAGAAAATTTTCTATACTTTGTATTATCGGTTGTAACTGCTGAATTAAGTATTAAATTATATATTGTTCTATGGTATGATTTATCAAAATCCTTAAAGAATTTCTTATCCATACTTAAATGATCTCCAGTTATTACAACAGTAGTATCTTTATAAAATGGTTGTTTTTGAATCCATTTTACAAACTTAACTGTTTCTTTTGTTGAATAAGCAATAACATTTGCGTAATGTGAATCATATTTTTTCTTTGCATGTTTTGATAAATACCCATCTGGGAAATGAGTATCTGCTGTTTCCATAGTAAAGTTAAATGGCTTTCCTTCCTTAGATAAACGAGTTATTTCATTCTTAGCAAACTCATATAATTTATCATCTTCAAATCCCCACCAAACATTATAATCCTGTGGTATTAATTTCTTATCTTTAGCTGCTTGGAAATCAAAAATATTAAAATTACCATGAGTTGTGAAGAAAGTATCTAATCCACCAAAACCAGCATATGCTCCAAACATTATTGTCTGATTATATCCTTGTGCCTTTAAAATATCTCCTATTGCAACTGCACCTGGTAAAAATGTACCTGATTTTCCATATGAGTTACCTCCCATAGGTATTTTAAGTGGAAGACCTGTACTCATATTAACCATAGATGCTACTGACCAACCAGAACCATATGTTTGATATGGTCCACCAAATTTGTCAGACTCTGAAAAATGGATACCTTCTTTAGATAAAGCTGTTAATTCTGGCATTAAGTTAGTGTTCATATAGCCACCTAAATCTTTAGACATATATGAATTTTCCATAGATTCTAAATAAATGTGAATTAAATTTCTCTTTTTAGCTGGAAAAGACATTTTTACATCACGTGGGCTAACATAATTATCCTTTATGTAAGGTGAATCTTTAACATATGCTGCATAAACTTCTTGTAGACTTAATTTTTTAATACCATATGATACTCCCCCTACAAAGAATATGCAAGAAAGTACAAACATTATTATTCTTAAATATTTTTGATTTAATATTTTTCTTTTTATATTATTAATATTTAAAAATATTTCATAATGGAAATTTAAAAATATTAGAAATATTACTAATGTAGCTATAATAGAAAATACTGGTGACATCATAATTTCCATATACATTCCAGAAGCTGTACCTTTTATTGGTGAGTTTAAATTGAATAAAAATTGTTCTGGAGTCATCTGTCCAAAATAATCTATAAACCAATTTGAAAAGCATATAAAAATCATTCCTATTACAAAAAATAAAATTGATATTATTTTAATTAATATAACTTTCCAACTACTTTTGTCTTTTGAAGGAGCAAATGTAACTTTAGAATTAACAACCCCTTTTATAAATAGATATATTATCCCGCATATTAATGCAAAAATAATATATTTAATGGAAAATGTAACTGTATACATTGAATACTTAAGAATATTCTTTTTTTCAAAAATAAATTTTAATATACTTAATGTTACTATATTAAATAACACTATATATATTAATAAGTTCTTTATAACAGATAAAAAATTTTTCTTCTTTTCAAAGAAAATATAATTTGCAAAAGCTATTATAACTCCTACAATTAAGTAGCTTATTATTTGCATAAAATCCCCCCATAAAATAATAGTTTATTATCATTGTAAAATCTAAATATATTTATAAATTTCAATAAAATAAATTATATTTAATAATAATAATTTTGATTATCTATTAATAAGTTTATTAAAAAAAACACTATATTTCCCTGAAAAAGTTTTATAAAAGTTATTTATTATCAACTTATAAATTCATTTAAATAAACATGTAGATTTTACAATAGTAATATAATATCATATTTTTTTATAATATAAAACTTATTATAAAATGATTTTTAACCGTAGTATTAAATTTTAATTTAACCAAAAAGAGTGCGGATTTTTCCACACTCTTAAATGTATAAAATATATTTTTGTTATATTATAATAATTTTTTAATTTCTTCTACTTTGTTTAATTCTTCCCATGGAAGCTTAACATCTGTTCTTCCAAAATGTCCATAAGCTGCTGTTTGCTTATATATTGGTCTTCTTAAGTCTAAATCTCTTATTATAGCTCCTGGTCTTAAATCAAATATTTTTTCAACTATATTTACTATAGTTTCTTCATCAATTTTTCCTGTTCCAAATGTATCTACTTGAATTGATACTGGCTTTGCAACTCCAATAGCGTAAGCTAATTGTATTTCTAATTTATCTGCTACTCCTGCTGCTACTAAGTTTTTAGCAACCCATCTTGCTGCATATGCTGCTGATCTATCAACTTTTGTTGCATCTTTTCCTGAGAATGCTCCACCACCGTGTCTTCCCATTCCACCATATGTATCAACTATTATTTTTCTTCCTGTTAATCCACTATCTCCTTGTGGTCCACCAACAACAAATCTTCCAGTTGGATTTATAAAGTACTTTGTATTTTCATCTAATAATTCTGCTGGAATTACAGCCTTTATAACATGTTCTTTTAAATCCTTTTGAATTTGTTCTAAAGTTGCACATTCATCATGTTGAGTTGAAATTACTATAGTATCAATTCTCTTTGGCATATCATTTTCGTATTCAACTGTAACTTGAGTCTTTCCATCTGGTCTTAAATACTCTAAGGTTCCATTTTTTCTTACTTCTGTAAGTCTTCTTGAAAGTCTGTGTGCCATTGCTATTGGAGTTGGCATAAATTCTTCTGTTTCATTAGTAGCATATCCAAACATCATACCTTGATCTCCAGCACCTACTGCTTCAACTTCATCCTTTTCTCCTTGTTTTGACTCAAGTGCCTCATCAACACCCATAGCTATATCTCTTGATTGTTCATCAATTGTTGTCATTACTGAACATGTATCACAATCAAAACCATATTTTGCTCTGTCATATCCTATTTCTCTTATTGTTTCTCTAACAACTTTAGGTATGTCAACATAACAATTAGTTGAAATCTCTCCCATAACCATTACCATACCAGTTGTTGTGCATGTTTCACAAGCAACTCTCGCATTAGGATCTTTTTCTAATATAGCATCTAAAACTGAATCTGAAATTTGATCACAGATTTTATCTGGATGTCCTTCAGTAACTGACTCTGATGTAAATAATCTTTTCATTTTCATTTCTCCTTCCAAATTTCTTTTGTTTTTTTGCAATAAAAAAACTCTTCGATAAGAAGAGATTGTGTTCTAATCTTTCTTATCTTGTAGATTATTCTACTGGAATTAGCACCACACACAATAACTTCACAAAAGCTATTTGTAGGTTGCTGGGTTTCAAAGGGCCGTCTCCCTCCACCTCTCTTGATAAGAGTTTATAATTATTTAATTTATGTAAAACATTTTAGCATATATAAATTTCATAGTCAACATGTTTTTATTAATGTAAAAGTATACTTTATTATTTTTAATAATTTTTTAAATAATAAAAAAAGCATTAAGAAAATCTTAATGCAATGGTGGTGGAGGAAGGATTCGAACCTTCGAAGTCAACTGACAACAGATTTACAGTCTGCCCCCTTTGGCCACTCGGGAACTCCACCTTATTTTTTTGGAGCTGATGATCGGACTTGAACCGATAACCTGCTGATTACAAGTCAGCTGCTCTGCCAATTGAGCCACATCAGCTTATATTTTTTTAAAGTTTGTGGTGGGCACAACAGGGTTCGAACCTGTGACCCCCTGCTTGTAAGGCAGGTGCTCTCCCAGCTGAGCTATGCGCCCACAAAAA
>NZ_JAGGJZ010000008.1 GCF_017873235.1 Clostridium moniliforme
TACAATATTATGCGGTATTAATCTTCCTTTCGGAAGGCTATTCCCCTCTACAAGGCAGGTTACCCACGTGTTACTCACCCGTCCGCCGCTAATCCATTTCCCGAAGGAAATTTCATCGCTCGACTTGCATGTGTTAGGCACGCCGCCAGCGTTCGTCCTGAGCCAGGATCAAACTCTCAATAAAAAGTTTAATCTTACTCTAAAACTTACTTTAATAAAAAGAATTGCTGGTTCTAAATGTATTTCTATATTCTGTTCAATTTTCAAAGACCATTTTATCTCGTCGCCCTCAAGCGACATGACTTATTATATATGGATTTTTGACACTTTTCGACTTTATTTTCCCTGTATGATTAATTTATATTTATATTTCTTTTGTTTTCTTATTATTACTATATTTATCTTATATTGATACACTAGGTATAGTTTGTGTGATAATTCTTGTATTATTCAACTTTTTTAACATTTTTTATAATTAATTTATATTTTTCTGCTAATAATTTATATTTTTCTAAAGTCTCATCTTTATTAAAAAACATAACAAATTTATAATCATAATTGCTCCATATAGTAATTTCATCATCTATAAAATAGAAAGTGCTAAATAATATTCCCTTTAAAGATAACTTTATGAAGATATTTAAAATACTCTTGTCTTCAATTTGAAAATATATATCTTCACTATTAAAATTATTTTTTATATTATTAAGAATCCTTTTTTCCTCTTCTGTTACTTCTTTTAACATCCTACTAAATTCTTCATTAGTTAAAACATTTCCATAATAATCAACTATAAATCTATCATTCTCTTCATAAGCTTCATTTAGAAATTTAATAAAGTTATTTTCAATGTACTCAGCTTCACTAATGTTTTTATATGTAATTATTGCATTACTATAATTATTAAATCCCTCCATTATACTTTTAGGTCTTATATTAACCATATTGATAAAACTACCTTTACTTAAAGATCTCATATTACAATTCCTTTCTTAACTTAAAATTTCTATATAATTAAATATTATAATAATTATTTTTTATAAAAAGAAAAAGCTACTAACTTAAAATAGCTTAACATTTATCTTATCTTTATTATTGCTAAAGTTAATATAGTAATCAATATAAATATATCTGCAACTATTGATATAAATATCCTTGCAAGTAGTATCAATCTTGATAAAAATACAAAAATGTTATACTATTTCTATATTATATGTAACACAATTATATGTAACACAATAATTAAAATTTAAAACGTTTTAATTGAAAGGATTTGAAAATATGTTTGAATTTTTAAAGAAAAATAAAAGAAATAGCTCATTAAGTTTTGTTGCACCTGTTACCGGAAAAACTATTGATTTATCAGATATTCCAGATCCAGTATTTGCTCAAAAAATGGCTGGAGATGGATTAGGAATTGATTCAACAGGTGATGTTATTGTAGCTCCTTGTGATGGTGACTTAACTTTAGTATTTAAAACTAAGCATGCTTTTGCTATGACTTTAGAAAACGATATCGAAATTCTTGTACATATAGGAATTGAAACTGTATCTCTTAATGGAGAAGGATTTGAGCAACTAGTTGAACAAGGAACAACTGTTAAGACTGGAACTCCTATTATAAAAATAGATAGAGAGTTTATTAAAAGCAAAGGTCTATCATTAGTTACTCCTGTTCTTATTACAAATCCTGATATTACCAAATCAATAGACGCAAAAATAGGCATTGATGTTGTAGCAGGAGAAACTACAGTATTAGAATATAGTATCTAAAAAATAAAAAGGAATTGTATTATATAAAATTCTAATACAATTCCTTTTTAATTATTATTTTTCTTTTTTGTTATTTTTTTGTTTTAATAGGATAATAGCAACTCCTAATATTATTAGCCCACTTCCTATTAACATATATTTAGAAAAATCTTTCCCAGTGCTTGGTAATTCTAATTTATCATTTTTTATGTCATCTTTTTTATATAAGCCTAATTTTAAGCTTTTATTATTTTCTCCTGATACCAATATAATTTTCTTACTTTTATATTCTTTATTTTTATTATTTTTTAGATTAGTTACTCCAAAGTTTGATGGTACTTGAAATAATGTATAGTATTCCCCTGGCTCTAAATTATTAAAGCTATATCTTCCATCTTTATCTGTGTTAGCTATTGAAATAAGTTTTCCATTTCCATCACAAAGTAATACATTAATACCTTCTATTCCTTCTTCGCCTTCATCTTCTTTTTCATTTCTATTTTTATCATTCCAAACTCTACTACTAATCTTTCCAGCCTTAACAATACCAGCACTTACTGTATTATTGGAACTAAAGTTATTAACATTAATATTTTCACTAAATCCACCAGTATTAACATTACTAAAGTTTTCATTTATATTTGTATTTTGTTTAGTAAAATTACTATAACCATTAGGTAGTATAACATTAACCTTATATTTACCTTTAGGTAATTGTTTAAAATATACTCTTCCATTTTTATCTGTAGTTTTTTCTCCTACCTTATTTCCAAATATATCTTTAACTTCATCTCCATTAGAATTAAGTAATTTAACTCTTATTCCCTTGCAAAATTTTTCATTATTATCTTTTATTCCATTGTAATTACTATCCTCAAAAACTTTCGCACTCACTTCTCCAAAAAAGGTCATACCTGCATTTAAATTACTATATAATTGTCCTTTACCTATATATACAGTATTTGATATTCCTCTTCTGTTTACTGAGCTTTTATTTTCACTATCAGTATCTACTTTTGGTGAAAAATAATTGTATTCTATTGGTTTTATAACTTTAATAAAATATCTACCTGGTAATAAGTTATTAAATTCATATAATCCATTGCTGTCAGTTATAGTTGTTTTTATTAATTGTCCATCTTCTGAAAATAATTTAACTTCAACATTACTTATTCCGTTTTCATCTTTATCTTTTATTCCATTATAATTTTTATCTTCAAAAACTCTACTTTTTATTTTTGCTTTATGAAAGGCTCCATCAATATCCTTTTTATTATCTCCTGAAAGTAATGAGTATATCTTTGTTTCTCCTGCATCATTTATTATACTACTATCACTATTAACATTTAATGTTGGCATGTATATATCTGTTGGTGATATAAATTTTAATTTATATTCTCCTGGTAAAAGATTATTAAAAGTGTAATATCCATTTTCATTTGTTTTTGTTTTATGTACTAATTTTCCATCTTTATATAAGTTAACAGTAACTCCTGAAATACCATATTCACCTTCATCATGTTTTCCATTCCAATTAGTATCATTCCAAACATAATCACCTATGCTTATAGGTTTTAGAAGTCCAGCATCAATACTATAATCATTTTTTCCTTTATTTAGTTCTATTTTTGAACTTATTCCATTATCATTAAAGTTACTATCAATGTTAGTATCTTCACTACTTTCTTGCTTTGTAAATAATTTATAATCATCAAATAAAAGAACTTTTACATAGTAAACTCCTTCACCTAAATTTTCAAAAATGTATCTTCCAAAATAGTCTGTATCAGTCTTTCTAATAACATTCTTATTTTCATCTAAAAGTTCTACTATTGCACTTCTAACTAATGATTCATTGTCCTGTTGTATTCCATCTCCATTTAAGTCATTCCAAACCTTTCCTCCTACTGAAGAAAGATCATTATTATTTTCATTTTCTTGAACTTCATCTTTATTAATTTTATTTTTTAAAATGCTATTTTTTAGTATTTCTTTATATTCCCCTATTGTTATTGGTGTATTTTTTGATAAACTCATCTTTTGTTTTTCGTTCATTTCCGGTGCAATTTGTCCTTTGTTTTCATTTAAGTATGGAAATTTATAATATAAATCTTTACTAGTATCTAATTCATTATTTTCTTCTTCTAAATCATTTTTTGAATTATTATTACTATTATTATCTGCATATGCATAATTAGTTCCTTTTATAGGAAGGAACTGTAATGTTACGGTGGTAACTATAAGTAAACTTAACCACCTTACAATATCTTTATACTTTCTCATACTATTTATCACCTTGTTTTTCCTATTTTTATTTAATTAAATCGAGTTTAACTATAAATCTATCAGGTGCAGGTCCAACATATCTAAAAGGATAACAAGTTACTAAAGTAAGGCTTGGTCTTTTTTCCTGCGCAAGAATTGATTCATTATCTGGTTTTGTAACATACGTCTTTTTAACTTTAAATTTGTAAGTATTGTTTAAACTTTGAACTTCAACTTCATCTCCAACCTTTATATTTTCTAAAAATCCAAAGGTTGTTTCTCTATGACCTAATATAACTGCTGTACCATTATCTCCTGGATATATTCCATTATCATAAAGTGTAGCACCACCTCTTAGGTTTTCTTCTGTAGCTCCCATAAGTATTGGTATTTGCTCTCCTGTTTTTACAACAATTATTTTACCTATTATGCTTTTTCCGTCTACTTTAACAACAGGATATTTATTTTTTTTCTTATTCTTATTACTACTATCTGGTTTTTTAGCTACTTCACTTTTTCTTTGCTTATCCCACTGATTTATATTTTTTGATATATCCATTTTATCTAATCCTATTTCAATAAATGGATGTGCAATTAAAATTACGCCTCCTAAAATACATATAATCCCCAAAATAGTAATTAGCTTATTTCTTTTTTTACCCACTTTTGCTGTACCATCTTTTTTTCTCATACTAACACTCCTGTAAATAGCATTATTATATAATAAGTCTTGTTAATTTCTTTATTTTTTTATTTTGTAATATGTTATATGATCCTGCCATATACCATTTATAAAAAGATATTTCTCATTTATCCCTAATTGTTTAAATCCAGTTCCTAATAATACTCCTTTAGATCTTTCATTTTCTAATAAAACTGATGCTTCAACTCTATGAAGATCCAAATCTTTAAAAGCATAATTTACTACTAAATTAACTGCTTCTTTCATATATCCTCTACCTTGATAGTCTTCATCCATAGAATAACCTAATATTCCACTTTTGAAAACTCCATAAACTATGTTTGATAATCTAACTTTTCCTATTATGATATCATCCTTTATAATTGCTAAATCTATTGAAGTTCCATTTAAAAATTGTTTATAACTTTCATTTAATAAATTTCTTTGACATTCTATTGTAAAAAATTCATTATCTCTTGTAGGTTCAAACTTTTCTAAATGCTTCTTATTTTTAGTATAGTATAATAATAAACCTTCTGCATCATTAGGAGTTAAATTCCTTAAAATTATATTTTCTCCTTTTAATTGTATCATTGGTGCACAATTTTTATATCTATAGTCTTCTCTATTTATTCCTAATATAAATTCATCTTTATAAATTCCATTTAAAAAAATATTATCTGATAATATACCTTCTAATATAAATCCTAAATCAAGAAAAGGTGCAAGATTAATTCCCTCACTAACCTTTATATTGACTTTAAAAATATTTTTATCTTTAAATGTTGCCATTAATACAAGTTCTAATGTTTCTCTTAATAGCTTATAATCATTTTCTCTATAGAATTTAAAATCAATTGTACATCTTTTATTAGTTATATCTAATTCTTCTATTGAAAACCTACCTATACTTATATTGTTTTTATCTTTTATAAGATACTCATTTGTACTACCTTTATTTAAAGATATATTTATATTATTATTTGATGACATATTAAATTCTCCTAAAATTTTAGTCTTATAACAATATTATATAGTATCATCTAGTGTTTACAAGGTATAAGTATTGATATTTATAAATAAAATATCTACTTTTTATTTATATAACATGAACTTATTTTTATTAAATAAAAAGTGCCGACAAAGTCGACACTATAATGAACTATAAATATATATTATATTTTTTTATTTATTTCAATTACTTAATTATATGTTTTATAGTTTATATATTTTTATGGATAACTTTAAAGTTATCCCCAATTTTATCAACATGTTGTTGATAACTTTTATTCAAGATACTACATATTGTATTTTGTATGCTGTTATATATTATATTTTTTTGACTAAGTAAATCGACAATAGTCAAAATTTATCTTTTTTTAAATGTAATTCTTAAAAGTTATCCACAATAATTATTTATTGTTCATTCCAATTATATCTTTTATAACTTCTCCCCCAATTATCATACCTGCAACTGAAGGTACAAAAGGCATACTACCTGGAGTTTGTCTTTTTACTATATTTATTTTTCCATTATCTTCTGAAACTTCTTTCTTCTCTTCACTAACTTCCTCTGGAGCATTTGGTTTTACTGGAAGTTCTTCTGAATAAACTACTTTAAGTTTTTTAACTCCTCTATTTTTAAGTTCCCTTCTCATTACTTTTGCAAGAGGACATACTTTTGTTTTAAATACATCACTTACTTTAAATTGAGTTGGATCAAACTTATTTCCTGTTCCCATTGAACTTATTATTTTTATATCATTTTCATAGCAATACTTTGCAATAGCAATTTTTGCAGTTACTGTATCAATTGCATCTACAACATAGTCTACATCATCATCTATAAAATCTTTAATATTATCTGGCGTAACAAAAGTTTGATGAGTTATTACATTGCAATCTTTATTTATACTTAAAATTCTTTCCTTCATAACATCAACTTTAACTTTATCTACAGTATTATAGTTTGCATGTATTTGTCTGTTTAAATTACTAATTGATACTGTATCATTGTCAATTAGAACTAAAGTTCCAACACCAGCTCTAGCTAACGCTTCAACAGTAAAGCTACCAACTCCACCAACTCCAAATACAACTACTTTCACTTTTTTTAATTTATCTAAACCTTCTTTTCCTATCAAGAGTTCAATTCTTGATAATGAATGTTCTGTCATTATTTTTCCTCTCCTTTTGTAAAAAATATTTATATATATTTTATTTTATATTATTAGGTTATACAAGAAATTTATTTAACCATAATATTCCCTACATCTTATAAAATAATAAGTTTTGCTTTGGTTTACTAAAATATTAATTAACATTATAATGATAGTTAGGTATTATAACCTAATTTTTGTTATGGAGGATTGTGTTTATGATAATTGGAATAATAAGTGCAATGGATGAAGAATTAGCAATTCTTTTAAAAGATATGGATGTTGAAGATAAAAAAGTTAAAGCTAATATGACTTTTCATAAAGGTAAGCTTTGGGGCAAGGATGTTGTTGCTGTAGTTTCTGGAATAGGTAAAGTTAATGCAGCAGTTTGTACTCAAATACTTATATCAGAATATAAGGTTAATAAAGTTATTAACGTTGGAGTTGCTGGTGGTATTGGAATGGATATATACCCAGGAGATGTTGTTATAGCTGAAAATTTAGTTCAATATGATATGGATACAACAGTATTTGGTGATAGACATGGTCAAATACCAAGATTAGATACTTTTGATTTTGTATGTGATAATGAATTAGTTAAAGTTTCTAAAGAAGCTTGTAATGAAATTGATAGTTTTAATACTTTCTCTGGAAGAATTGTATCTGGAGATCAATTTGTTGCAAGTATTGAAAAAATTAAGTGGCTTGAAGAAGAATTTAATGCTAAGGCTGTTGAAATGGAAGGAGCAAGTATTGCTCACGTTTGCTATTTAAACCATATTCCTTTTGTAGTAATAAGATCTATTTCTGATAATGCTAATAATGGGGCTCATATGGATTATGAGAAGTTTACTCCAATTGGTGTTAAAAACTCAACAACAATTCTTAAAAAAATGATAGAGAAGCTATAAAATATAAAATGACTTTATCTTTATAAAGATAAAGTCATTTTATATTTAAATTTTATATCTCCACATACCATTTCTTTTGAGAATTAAACATCTCCTCATATTTTCCTTTATTTTTAAAGTTCCTCATGAGTTCCACACTCTACAATCTCACCTTTATCTAAAACTACTATTTTATCTGCAATTTTGGCTGAGCCTAATCTATGAGTAACTATTATAGATGTTTTTCCCTTTGACATTTCATTAAACTTTTTATAAAGCCTTGTTTCTTCAACAGGATCAATTGCAGCTGTTGGTTCATCTAAAACTATAATATTATGATTTGAATAAAATCCTCTTGCAATTGCAACTCTTTGCCACTGTCCACCAGATAAATCAATACCATTAAATTCTCTAGATAGCATTGTGTTATATCCATCTTTAAACCTTTCTTTATCCATAACTAAATCTGCTTTTTTCATTGCAATATCTTTATATTTATTAGAAGAATCCTCCTTTAAAGGACTGCTAATTGAAATATTTTCTCCTAAAGTCATCTTATATTTTTGGAAGTTTTGAAATACTGCTGAAACAGCTTTAAATAAGGACTTATTAGAAATTTCCTTTGTATTAAAATCTTTTATTTTCACATCTCCTTTAGTTGGCAAATAAAGTCCAATCATAACCTTTACTAAAGTAGTTTTTCCAGAACCATTTTCCCCAACTACTGCAACTGTTTCTCCTGATTTTATGTGTAAATTTATATTATTTAAAGATAGTTTATTGCTTAATGGATATGAAAAAGAAACATTTTCTAATTTTATATCTGGAACCCCTTCTATTTCTACATCCCTACCTTCTTTCTCTTTAAGATTCAAAAAACTTATAAAATTCCTTACGGTTCCCATTCCTTTAGTAATATTTGATATATGAACACAAATCATTTCTTCCATTAAATTAAACATAGTTCCTATAGAGGCAAAAATAGCGCCAAAAGCCCCAATTGATATATGTCCATCAATTAAACTAACAACTAATAAATAAAGAACTCCAAAATAACCAAGTAATGTTATTAACTTCATTAATAACTCTAAGCTTATTGCCTTTTTTTGAGCCTTCCATATTTCTTTATTTAATATTTTTAAGGAATCTAAATATAACTTTTTAAAGTACCCAAAAGCTCCTAGGATACGTGTTTCCTTAAAATATTCTCTACTTCCTATACAGTTTTCATAGTAGTCATATTCCCTTCTAATAGGTGCTGATTTATCTTCAAGTTCACCAAATATTTTAACTCTTATAAATTGTGTAAGTACAATTGGAATGAAAATAAATAAAAGTGAAAGTGCCAAAATAGGTCTTAACTTATATAAATATATCCCCATAACTATAAAATAAGGCATATAAGTAGTAAAAATAGTAATCATTATAATAATTAAAACTACACTATTTTGTATACCTTCATTAGCTTTATTTATATTATCTAAAGTTTCAGGATTTTCAAATAATATTGTGTCTATCTTACCAGTTTTTATATTTACTAAGCTTGTTACCTTTCCAGTTGCCTTTTTTAATAAGTTTTGAAATATAAAATTACTTATACCATTTAACACTTGGCAAATTATAAAAACTAGTCCTAGTAAAAGTGCCATTAATATAGCATAGGATAATGTAGCTCTTCCATTTACCATATCTGTAACTGAATCAAATAATTTTTGAGTTGCAAAGGTATTAAAAGCCCAAGAACTTCCATGTAAAATACCAAAAATTATATGTAAAATGCAATAAATTGGAGCTGCTTTAAAAACCATTGGTACTAATATCTTTAATATTTCAGAAACAGAAATATTATCTTTTGATTTTTCCTTAATCACAATACCAACTCCTTTGACTTTCATACATATTTGCATACTTTCCATTAATATTCATAAGCTCTCTGTGACTACCTTTTTCTATAACTTTACCATTTTCAATTACAAAAATTTCATCTGCAAGTTTTGTAGAACCTAATCTATGACTTATAAATATTGTAGTTTTTCCCTTACTTATTTCTTTAAACTCATCATAAAGATTACTTTCACTTATTGGATCTAGTGCCGCTGTTGGTTCATCTAATATTTTTAAAGATGCATCACTTAAAATATTTCTAGCTAGTGCTATACGTTGCCATTGACCCCCTGATACATCAATTCCATCACTTTTAATCTTTCCTAAATTACTTTCCTTTCCCTTATCTAACTTGGAAACTAAATTATCTAGTTCTATAAGCTTAATTGCATTATCTATGTCCTTTTCCTTAAGTTTTTCATCTGTATAATTTAAATTTCCTAATGCTATATTATCTTTAATGGAAATAAAATATTTAGCAAAGTCTTGATAAACTACTGATGTTAATTTTTTCAATTGACTTTGAGTATATTCTTTTATATTTATTCCATTTATTAAAATCTCTCCTTCAAATTCATCATACAAGCCAGTTATTAATTTTGTTATTGTAGTTTTTCCTGCTCCATTTATGCCTACAAAGGAATAACGCTTGTCCTTTTCTATAATGAATGAAAGATTTTTTAGTATATATCTATCAGTATTAGGATATTTAAATGATACATTTTTAAACTCTAAAATTTCTAAAGTTATATTTTCTGTGGTAGGTTTATCTATGGCGTTTTTACATTCCTCCATATTCATAAATTCAGATAAATCTTTTAAATATTCTTTGCTTTTTGCAAGTTCTTGAGTATATGCAGTTAAATCCCAACTCATTACTTGAACAAGGTCAAAAACTGAATTAGTTATGGAAATAAATAAACCTATATTTAAGAAATTATCTTTAACTAAATTTAATAAAACTATTACTATTAAAACTGAAATAATTGCAGTAATTATTCCTCCAAGTTTCATTCTAGTAAACCATTTTGCATATACTTTAAATTCAAATTTTCTTACCTTTTCATATAAATTCAGCCACTTTTCATTTAAAAAATTTGTATATTGAAATATAGCTCTTTCAGAAGCACTTTCTCTTCCTGTAATTACTTTTTCTATATAGTTAGACTGTCTTTGATATTCTGAAACACTTCTATGGGCTTCATAATTTGACTTTCCAGCCTTTATTGATAAATAAAATAATGGAATTGATATTAAAAGAATTATAAATGCAGACCACCAAACAGCATAAATTAATACAGAAATTAAACCTATAACTCTAATTGCTAAGGCAATTGAATTTAATATATTGTCAAAAGATTTTGTTATTTGTAATTCAGGAGTTTCTGAAACCCTTGATATTAAATCCCAAGTTTCCTTATTTTCAATATACTTATATTTAAGTTTAGCCTTCTTTTCAACTATCATAACTCTAAAATTTTCCCTTAATTTTGCCTCAAGTTTAACTTTTATAAAATCAACTAACTTTTTTGAAGTCCACTGAAAAGATATTAATAATATAATTAAAATAATGGGGAAGATTATTTCTTTTATGTCTGCTTGTTTATTGAAGATTTTTATAGCTATATTTATAAAATTTGCTGTAACTATTATTTGAAATGTTGGAACTAACCCTTCAAAAACTTTTTGAAAAGTCATTATTAAAGAATATTTAGGAGAAAATTTAAAAGGTATTGTTAAATTTTCTAAAGCTTTACCTTTTACATTAATATACTTCATAAAATAGCCCTCCTTTTTATATTTTAGGAAACTTTTTATAGTTTTAAAAATGTAAACGTTAATTATTATTGTTTAATATAAATTTTATCAAAAAAATAAAATTATTTAAATTTTACATGGTTATTTAATTTTAAGATTTATGTATTCATAGGCAAGAAAATAAAATACAACTTTATACTTTTGTTATAAATTTATTAATTTCTAATAATTAATTTGATATATATAATAATCTTTTAATACTTCCAAGAGAATAGACAAAATTAGAAATAGCTTAACTAATTATTTTGTATTTCTTTAGTTAAGCTATTTTTTTAATTATATTTAAATTCTATAAATAAAAAGTCCACTTCTAAACTTTAGTCCAATCCATTTAGATTTAAGTGGCATAACCTTTCTTATATATGAATCTTCCATGTAGGTAATGAATAATAAGATTTAATTTTTACATAAAAAAGAACTTGTTTAAATTTAATTTAAACAAGTTCTTTTATAATATAGTGAATTTCAAATAAGGTTATTTTTATAATTTATTTACTTCAAATTAGTGTGTAAATCCGTATGCACCTTTCTTTGGTTCTCTTTCTTGTAATACACGAGCTTTATTAAGTGCATTAATTCCGTCCTTCATATCTTGAATAAATTGTTCAGCCATATTATGACCTAAGTCAGCACGACATACAATACGTTGAATTATTACATCTTGTAGATTTTCTGGTAATGGATAAGCTGGTACTTGCCATCCCTTCATTAATAATCTATCTGCTAAATCGTATAATGACCATTCTACATTAGCATCTTCTTTTAACTTATAGCAAACTATTGGTAGATGTGATCCATCATTATATATTTCAAATAAGCCCATAGCTTCTATTTCTTTTGATAAATACATTGCAACATCTTTTGTTCTTTGATGTATTTGTCTGTATCCTTCAAATCCGTATCTTAAGAAGTTATAATATTGTCCAATTATTTGGCTTGCACTTCTTGAAAAGTTAATAGCCATTGTTGGTAACTTGCCACCTAAGTAACTTACTTCAAATACTAATTCTTTTGGTAAATATTGTTCATCTTTCCATAATACCCAACCAATTCCTGGATAAACAAGTCCATATTTATGACCTGAAGTACTAATTGATACAACATTCTTTAATCTAAAATCCCATTCTAAATCTGGTTCAACAAATGGTGTAAATAATCCACCTGATGCAGCATCAACATGAATTGGTACTGAAATTTTTGCAGTTTTATTGTATTCTTCTATCTTTTTATCTAATGCTTTAATATCATCATATTTTCCAGTATAAGTTATACCAAGTATTCCAACTACACCAATTGTATATTCATCAACATAATCTAATACTTTATCAGTATTTAAACTCATATGTTCTTCATCTAATGGAACTAATCTCATTTCTATATCCCAATATACACAGAATTTTTCCCAGCATACTTGATATCCTGAACATACTACTAAATTAGGTTTCTTTGCATTTACATCTATTCCTAATGCTTTTGCTCTGTTTCTCCATCTAAACTTCATTGCCATACCACCAAGCATACAAGCTTCTGATGATCCAACTGTTGAAGTTCCCATATACTTCATATCTGATGGTGCATGCCATAAATCAGCAATTATATTTACACATCTGTTTTCAAGTTCAGTTGTTTGTGGATATTCTGATTTATCTATAGCATTCTTTTCTAATGTTTCTGACATTAACTTAGTTGCTTCTGGTTCCATATAAGTTTGACAGAAAGTAGCTAAATTTAATCTTGCATTACCTTCATCCATTAATTCATCCTTAACTAGTCTATAAGCGATTCTTGGTTCTATTGGATTTTTATGAAGAGTATATCTTGGTAATTCTACATCCTCCTCTTCAGTTCCAAATATTGGTGTTCTGTAAGTATCCTTTAATTTTTTATCTTCTCTACTAAACAACATATTACTACCTCCATAAATTAATTTTTATTTTAATGTTCATCATAGGTAAATATTTAGTAGTAAATTCTAGCCTTTTTGGTGAACTATTTTTTTAATTTTTATTTTTTATAATTTAGTTCTTTTTATCAGAGTCTTTCATATTATCTATTTGTTTCATAACATCATTTGGATGTGGATTAATATGATGTTCTCCTCTTGCCATTGGATGTACGAAACCATTAACTTCATGATGTTTAATTCTTGAAATTTTAGGTTCAACATTATGATGCTCTGATTTATCATGTAATGCATATATAACAAATGGTATTATAACTGATATTATAAAGCTTATTACTAATATAGCTTCATATTCTGTAATACTCTTTCCTGTTAAACTGCTTGGTGGAACAAATGAAATTACTAATGAAAGTATTGACATTATTAATCCAGCTGCTGCAATTATAGTTTTTACTCCTTTACCTCCTGGAATTTGATATGCTCTCTTTAAATTATTTTTCTTGTATATTAATACAAAATAACCTATAAAGAAGAATATATATCCAACTAAGTAAATTACAACTGTTAATGATATTGCAGTTAAGAAGGAAACATTGTTTCCGCCTCCACCGAATGTAAGAACTGCTGCCCATATTGTAACTACAAGTCCTTGAACCATAATTAATGGAACTGGAACATTATGTTCATTAACTTTTCTAAATACTTTTGGTAAAATACCTTTTTGAGCTGCTACATAAATTCCTCTTGAAGGTCCAACAACCCATGCACTAACTTCTCCCATAACACCAAGGGATATCATTAATGCTATTATTTTTACAAGCCAACCTAAGCTTCCACTAAAGTGTCCTATTAAAGCTTCAAATGTTTGTACAACACCTGCACTTAAGTTTAATTGTGATTGTGGTATTACTGCTGCAACACCTAAACCACCAACAGTATTTAATATAATAGCTAATACTACAAGTATTATCATTGCTATTGGATAATCTCTCTTTGGATTAACCATTTCATTAACATGAGATGCTGATGCTTCAACTCCCATATAAGCTAATATAAATGATACGAAAACAACTAATGTATTAATCTTTGTAAAATCTGGTACAAATGTACTTGAACTTATTTTTACATCAATTGGATTTCCTCCAGCTATATAAGCTATTACCAATCCAAATAAAATTATTGCTGGTATTAAGATACCTACTATAAATCCTGCCTTTGCTATTTTAGCAGTATTTTTTGTTCCTCCTAATTGAGAGAAAGTTAAAATCCAAAATATTACTAAAACACCTATAAATTTTATAATTGGATTAGTATTAAGTGCTGGGAAATCAAATACATATGATAGTGCTCCTAATATGAAATAAATCATTGTTACAAAGCCAACTGTAATTTGAAACCATTGAAAAAATATTGCCGCAAATCCAAACCTTTCACCTAAAGTATTACCTACCCAAGCAAATATTCCTCCTTCTTCCCATCCATCTACTGTAGCCATTTCAGCTGCACATAGAGCTACTGGTAAAAACCATAAGAATCCGCCTAATAGTAAGAAGAATACCAAGTGAAATCCTGATGTTGCAAATGTTGGGTATTCGTATACTGTCATTACCATAGATGCTGTTATTGCAAAGAACCCAAATAAAGTTAAACTTTTTTTAGTACTTGCTGAACCATTATCCATAATTTCACGACCTTCACTATTAATTTTTGAAATTACACAACTTAAATTTGTCGACAATTTTAAGTGACTATGGAACTTTTTCTTGTTCCTATCTATGGCTCAAGTATATTCCCCTTTAATTTTTATGTAAATTTAAATATTTTTCTTACAAATCCTATTTTTTATAATATTATATTATTAAATAAAAATATATCCCATTTTCTCTTATAATCTATATTTTTTGCATTATTACTATGTTTTTTATAAAATTTAAATAATTGTTCTTGGCAATCCCTCTATTTTCAACGCTTTAAGAGATTTTCCTAAATATTCATTTAATTGTTAATTTTACAGAAATAGTATATGCCTTGCTGTAATCGTTTAACTAACTATCAAATCACACTTATTCTTTTAAACTTTTATCTAAAAACTTTATTTTTGTACTAATTCTGATACATATCTTAGTATTTAAGTCTTATTTGTTAATATCGTTCAATATTGTATTAATATATGCTTTTAATTTTTAAATTTTTTAATAATAAAGTCTATTTTTAGAGTATTTATTCCTACTTTTTATGAATTTTTAAACTATTTGTAATGAAAAAGAAAACACCTAAAAATAAAAGTTTAAAATTTTATTTTTAGGTGTTAACAATTTAAATCTACTTATATATTGATAAATACTTATTTTCTAGGTAATCTAAGAAATATTTTGCACTTAATTCCTCATTACTTATCATTTTTATAAGCTTACTTGGAGAATATGTTGCTCCATACTTATGGACATTTTCACGTAACCAATTGTGAATTCCATCTAAATTTCCTTTTCTAATATCATCATACAATCCTGTATATTCTTTTTTCATAACATTAAGCATTTGTGCTCCATAAAGATTTCCTAAAGCATAACTTGGAAAATATCCAAAAGATCCATCAGACCAATGTATATCTTGAAGAATTCCTTCGCTATCATTTTTAGGTTCTACCCCTAAGTATTCTTTATATTTTTTATTCCATTCATTCTTAACATCATCAATAGTTAATGTACCATTTATAAGTGCCTTTTCTATTTCATATCTAATTATTATATGAAGACTATATGTTAATTCATCTGATTCTGTTCTTATAAGTGAAGGTTTTACATAGTTTACTGCTTCATAAAATTCTTCTAAAGTTATATTATTAAATTCCTTAAATTGATACTTTGCATATGGAAAGAAATATTCCCAAAATTCTTTACTTCTACCTATAATATTTTCGTAAAATCTAGATTGTGATTCATGAATACTCATTGCAATTGCAGAATCAAGTCCAGTGTTTTGAAGATTATCTGGAATATCTTGTTCAAAGATTCCATGTCCAGCTTCATGAACACAACTAAATAATGCTGAAGTGAAATCAGGATTATCATAATTTGTAGTTAATCTTACATCCTTATTACCAAAGCCTATTGTAAATGGATGCATACTTTCATCAAGTCTTCCAGCTCCAAAATCATATCCCATTTTATTTAATACAAATATAGAAAACTTTTCTTGATCTTCCTTACTAAACTTTCCAATTAAAAAATCTTTATTTACTGTTTTTTCACTATTATTTATTTTTTCTAATATTTTTATTATTCCTTCTTTAAGTTCTCCAAATAATTTATCTAACTTCCTTACTGTTAATCCTTCTTCATACTTATCTAAAAGAGTATCATACTTATTATCTTCATAACCCCAATAATCTACAAACTCTCTTTGAAAATCTATCATTTTCTTTAAATGAGGCTTAAATATTTCAAAATCATTTTTTTCCTTAGCTTCTTCCCATGCACCTTGTGAAAGAGTTGATGCAACAATAAATTCTCTATATCTATCCTCTGGAATTTTTTTTGTTTCATTGTATTCTTTTTCAATATTTTTTATTATAGCTTTATCTACATCTGATAATCCTTCAGTATTTCCCGCGAAATAGTTTAAAAGTTCTCCTAACTTATCAGAAGTTGTCATTTTAAATATTTCGCCTGACATATGCTCTATAATTTCTGAACGTTGCTCGATAGCCTTCTTTGGCATCTTTGTTTGCATATCCCAGTATATAATTTCTAGTGCCTTGTTCATCTTGCCAATACTTGCGACATACTGTTTTAATTCTTTTAATTTTTCTTCTCTCATGTTCTCAATACATCTCCTTTGAATTAATATTCTGGTCCAAAGTAAAGAACAGATTCTGTTTCTCTACAGTATTTTGTTATTATGCATTCGCTTAATTTTCTTGGACATTTAAAACATACACACTGTATGTCTTTTCCATCACAGTTTCCATTCTTTTTTTCTGGACATTCTAAACAATTTACTCCAACTCCTGCTGCCACTAAATACTCCCCCTAAATTATTTATTAAAAATATACTATACTTTAATTATAGCTTTATTTGTAAATTAAATCATATAAATTTAATGTAAATAAAAAATAACGTAGAAATTAATTTCTACGTTATTTTTTTATTAATTATATACTTTTATATATATTGTTCTCCTAATGAGTTAGCTGTAAGTATAGCATTAAATACATCTTCAACCTTAACATCACCTAAAGTATTATGTATAGTTTCTCCTTCAACACAAGCTGCAACTGCAACTTTCATTATGTCATCTTTATTAATTTCTTTTAATCCAATTTGCTTAAGAGTTATAGGAAGATTTACATCTAAGCAGAAGTTTATAACTTCTTCTATTTCTTCCATAGGACTATCTTCTAATATTAATTGTACTAATGTACCAAATGCAACTATTTCTCCGTGCATATACTTTTCACATTCTTTAAGAACAGTAAATCCATTATATATTGAATGTGCTGCAGCAAGACCACCATTTTCTGCTCCAACTCCACTTAAATAAGTTGTTGCTTCTAAAACTTTTTCAACGGCAGGAACAGATACTGAATTTTCAACGGCTAACTTAGCCTTTAATCCATATTCTAATAATATTTCATAACAAAGCTTTGAAAGTGCGTAGCCAGCTTGAGAAACTGCACCTGAAACAAGATTAGGTGACTTTGCATTTAAGCAAGTTCTTGCTTCAAAAAATGTTGCAAGTGCATCTCCCATTCCAGCAACAAAAAATCTAACTGGTGCTTTAGAAATTATTGTACTATCAACTAATACAAGATCTGGATTTTTTGGATAGAACAGATACTCACTAAATTCACCATCTTCTTTATATACAACTGAAAGTGCAGTACAAGGAGAATCTGTTGCTGCTATTGTTGGTACTATAACAACTGATATATCTTCAAAATGTCCAACTGCTTTAACAGTATCAAAAGTTTTTCCTCCTCCAATACCTATTATTGCATCACACTTATTATCTCTTATAACTTTTTGTAATCTTTCAATTTCTTTCTTAGTACTTTGTCCATTAAATATTTCAAAGAAAACATTTTTTTCAGTGTTTTCAAAACATTTTTCAATGGTGCGTTTCATCATATTCATAACAAATGAATCAGCTACAACAAGAAAAGATGTACCTAATGTTTCAACATGATTTTTTAATTCTAAAATTGCATTTTCACCTTGAACATATCTTGAAGGTGCTCTCATAATTTTAAGCATTTAATCATCTCCAAATAATTTATTTTTTATAATTCATTAAATATTATTAACAAATCAGCAGATTCATTATACATATTTTAATTAAGTATATATATTTAAAAAATGCAAACGTAATAAAGAACAAGGTTTAATTAAACCTTGTTCTTTATTACGTTTATACCAACATATCTCTTTTACTAAATACTACATGAGCTATTATATATGAAACTATTATAGTTATAACCATAAGTGTAGCTCCAAGTTCTGGAGTGAAATTTGTATTTGCATATATATGTGCTATGTCTCCACCTATAACCCCTGGAGTATTACCGTAATTTAAGAAATTTAAATGTGCATATTCTCCAATTTTTTTACTTACAGTTGGTAAAATTACAGCAGCAATTGAAATTACAACTGAAACTGCCATAGTTATCATACTACTCTTAAATAAAGAAGATATCATAAATATAAATGCACAACAAGCTACTACAAATAAAATTTGTAGTAAGAAACTTCGTAAAACAAAATCTCCCATAGTTGAATTATATCCTGAGTTTGCTACTAAATCCAATTGCTTAAAGCCTTCTTTCATCAAGATTTCCTGATTTACTTTATATCTAAGACCTAGTTCTACTGGCATCTTTATAGCATCAAATCCTGTAAATGCTCCAACTGCTCCAAAGGCTATTAATTCACTTCCACATATCATCATAACAACTGTTATTACTATTGCTACAAATTTTGATAATATTACTTTTCCTCTTGAAATTGGCTGTACTAGTAAAAATTTAAGAGTTGCTGGAGTACATTCTCCTGATATTATATCACTCATAAAAACTGCTATACCTGCAACTAAAATTGCCATACCAAATATCATCATAACTTGTATAGCTAGATTACTAGGATAGAATTCCCACTTTTTTACTGGTTTTAAATTATTATCTAAAAAATATTGATTTATATCAATTTGCTTATTTAAACTATCTAAATATTTTTTATCTACATTTCCTTCTCTTTTTGCTTTTTCCTTTTCGCTATTAAGATTTTTTATAGAAGCTTTAACTTCCTCTCTCCAATCTGGAGTTTTAGCATTAATAAGTTTTTCTTGAAGTTTTCTGTCTTCTTTTAATCTTTTTATATCCTCCTTTGCAAAAGCTATACGTTCTTTAGTGCTAATTATTTCTGATTTATTTTTAGTTTTATTATTTTCTAAAGACTTTAAATGTGCTTCACTACTTTTTAAATCTTCATTTTGCCATTTTAACTGTTTATCTATAATTTCTATTTGTCCTTGTGGAGAGTTCCAATGTTTTGATTCATTTGCACCAACTTTACCAACAACTATAAGTCCTATCATGGCTAAAATAAACATCCCAAACACTATCCATGTTTTTCCTCTTTTTGATATTTTAATAAGTTCGTTTTTAATTAATGTAAGTACCATTATCTTATTCCTCCTTCCACAAGTTCCATATATCTTTGTTCTAATCCTTCTCTATTCTTATATATCTCTTCTATCAATATATCTTCTTTTACTAATGCTTTAATTAATTCAGGAGTCATACCAATATGGATAACAACATTTATTCCATCTTTATTTCCCTCTGCTGTTACTACAAAAGGTTGATTTCTAAGTACTTTAATTACTTTGTCCTCTTTATTTCTTGTTACTAATGTTAAACTTTCCTTGCTTGTTCCTTGAATTGCCTCACCCATATCTTCTGTAGCCTTTATAACTCCATCATTTATAAAAGCAACTCTATCACAAAGTTGCTGAACTTCACTTAATATATGTGAAGATACAAGAACTGCCATTCCTCTTTCTCTTGAAGCTTTTTTAACTATATTTCTAAAATCTATAATTCCTGATGGATCAAGTCCATTTGTTGGTTCATCTAATATTAATAATTTTGGGTTTCCAATAAGAGCTGCTGCAAGTCCTAATCTTTGTTTCATCCCAAGAGAATATTTTTTAACTTTATCATCTATTCTATTTTCTAATCCTACAAGCTTAATTAATTTATTAATTTCATCCTTTGATACCTTTCTTATTCTTGCAATTTGCATTAAGTTTTCTCTTCCTGAAAGGTATTTATAAAGTTCTGGATTTTCAACTACAGCTCCCACATCCTTAAGTGCCTTTTCTTTATTTTTTTGTAGACTTTCTCCACAAATTAATACTTCTCCTGAAGTAGGTGATATAAGTCCAACTAACATTCTGATTGTTGTTGTTTTACCAGCTCCATTTGGTCCTAAAAAACCATATATCTCTCCTGGTTTTACTGTAAAATTTAAATCTTTTATTATTTCTCTTTTTCCAATAACCTTTTTAAGGTTTCTAACTTCTAAAACATTCATTACTACCCCTCCATTACTTTCTATAATAAAATTCTAAATATAAAAACTTAATTTTAAATTATACAATTTCTTATTAAATCCTTAATAATTTCTTAAGTGAAAATTTTATTTGATAAATTATAGTTTTTGCTATCATACAAAAATTATTTAAATATTTTTACTTATTTTTATAAGTAATAAAAAAGAGAGCAATTTTTACAAAATTATTGTAAAAATTGCTCTCTTTAAATTTTATTAAATAAATAATTGAAATAATATAAGTACTACCACTCCAGGTATTCCAAATATACCAGCTATTAAAGCTGTTATTATATTTATAGCTATATGAAATCCTAATGTGCCTCCAATTAAATTCACTATATATAATAATATAACTCCTATTATTCCATTTATTAATAATTTAATTGGCCATTTTAATAAAGTTATAAGTACATATAAAACAATTAATCCTATAACTCCATATATAATTAATTCCATATCCATAAAAACACCTCTTTATTCTGCAAATATCATATGTTTATAATATACTTTCTATTTACTTTTATACTTTTCTTCCTTGCTTCATTTATTAAATAAGAATATCGTTTTTTTGCTGCTTCTTCTTTATATATTGCGGCTTCAATAAGTAATGAATCATCTACATTATCAAAAATACTTTTTGCAACCTCTATCTCTTTGTTTGTCTCTTCTATTGCTCTAATTATTTTATTGCTTTCATCTTTATTACATATTATACTTCTAAAATAGTTAAAACTAAAAAATTTACCCATACTACCCCCTAAAAAAATTGTGTATATATAATTCTATCCAAAAACAGGGTTAAGTATACAAGCTTTTTTAAATTTTAGTAACATCTTTTTATTAATGTCATAGATTATTATCATAAGAAGCTTTTCACTCATTCTCAAACAAAACTTCTAACTCCCATCTAAATTAGGGACTCAAAAAAATTTTTGAGTCCTTCTTTTTTATATTTGAGTTCTTCCTTCTAATGCCTTTGAAAGAGTTACCTCATCTGCATATTCTAAGTCTCCACCAACTGGTATACCTGCTGCAATTCTAGTAACCTTAATATCTAATGGTTTAAGAATTTTTGCTATATACATTGCTGTAGCTTCTCCTTCTATATTAGGATTTGTTGCTATAATAACCTCTTTAATTTCCTCTTTCATTCTAGATACTAGCTCTCTTATTCTAATATCTTGAGGCCCTCTTCCTTGCATTGGTGAAATATTTCCATGAAGTACGTGATAAACTCCATTATATTCTTTTACTTTCTCCATAGTCATTATGTCCTTTGGTTGTTCAACAACACATATAGTGCTCTTATCTCTATTAGGATTTGAACATATTGCACATGGATCAGAATCAGTAAAATTACCACAAATTGAACAATATTTTATTGTTCCTCTTGCTTTAACTAAAGCATCTGCAAATTCTTTTACTTCATCTTCTGGTAAATTAAGTACATGAAGAGTTAATCTTTGTGCTGTCTTTTGTCCTATACTAGGTAACTTTGCAAATTCTTCTATTAGTTTCTCTATTGCAACTGGATAAAATTCCATAAATCTCGTCTTCCTTTCAAGTTTTCTTTATTAAAATTAAACTTTAAAACTCTAATAATAGTAGTTTAATATAGTTTATATTATTTAACAACTTATATAAATAAATTTAAAAGGATCTTAAAAATTATTTGTAAATAAAAAAGCCAGTTAAATAACTGACTTTTTATTAATTTAGTTATAAAATACTTTTAATTAAAATAATCCTGGTATATTCATTCCACCAGTTAATTTACCCATTTGATTTGAAGTTTCTTGTTCTGCCTTTCTTAGTGCTTCATTTACTGCACTTAAAACTAAATCTTCTAGCATTTCTACATCATCTTCATCTACAACTTCTGGCTTTATGTTAATTGCTAATATATCTTTTTTACCATTTGCAGTTACAGTTACAGCTCCGCCTCCAACTGATGCTACAAATTCTTTTTCTTCAAGCTCTTTTTGCATTTGCTCCATTTTCTTTTGCATTTGCTGTGCTTGTTTCATTAAGTTATTCATTCCTCCCATACCACCTGGGAATCCACCTCTTGCCATGTATATGTCCTCCTTAATAATAAAAATCTAATTTTAATTATATATTATTTTTAAAAACTTTACTATATATTATAGTGCTATTCATTTATATTCTCACTTTATAACTTATGTGTATTAATTCTAAAGTGTACCAAATAATATAATCCTTTATTCATCAATTATTTCTAGGAAATCTTTTCCTATTACATCACTTAATACCTCTTCTGGTGCTGAGTTTTCTTTTCCTTCATTTAAAACTTCAAATCTAACTCTTACATTTCCCTTTAAAACTTCTGAAAACACTTCATTTATAATCTTATTGTTTTCTGCCTTTTCTAATCTATTTTTATTAAAAGAATATTGTTCAGTATATTGAACTGTTATTACTCCATTTTGACAGCTTGCTGGTCTACCAGTAGTTATTGAAGCATAAATAATCATAGCTCTTCTATTTTTAAATTCTTCTAATATATCTTTCCATGATGCTTTTACATTCTGTATAGTTATATCATTTGAAAGATCTTCATTTTCTTTAATAATCTCTGAAGTCTTTACATTATTATTTATTTTTTTAGAAACTACTTGATCCTTTAAATTAGTGACTGCCCTTTCATCATCTACTTTTTGTCCTTGATTAACACTAGACACTTGTATCTTTCCTGATTTTAAAGCTGCCTCTAATCTGTTTAACCTTCCAAGTATAACTTCATTTGAAGTATCATATTCTATTTTACACATTTTAATTATAGCAAGTTCTAAATACAGTCTTGCCTGCTTTGACATTTTTGCCTTCTCTTCAGCCTCTTGCAAAATTCTAATACTTCTCATTATTTCTTCTACCCTTATTCTTTCTCCTTGTTCTTTTACAAGGGCTATATTTTCAAGGGACATATCAAGAACCTCTTCTGGATTATTTGTTACTTTAATCATAAGAAGATTTCTATAATGAGCTATTAAATCTTTTATAAATAAAAATATATCCTTACCTGCATAAACTATTTTGTCTATTGTAGTCATTGCATTTTCTATATTTCTCTCTATTATAGCTGAAGTTATTTGGAATAAATACTCATTAGTAACCAATCCAAGCATTGAAACTAATTCATTATAATCTACATTACCATCACCCATTGCAATTGCTTGATCTAATATACTTAATGAATCTCTCATTGCTCCATCTGATACTCTTGCAATAAGTTCTAAACTCTTATCTTCTGCAAAAACTCCCTTACTTTCAGTAATTTCTCTAAGTCTTCCTGTTATTTCAGAATTATTTATTCTTCTAAAGTCAAATCTTTGACATCTTGAAAGTATTGTTATTGGAAGCTTTTGAGGATCTGTTGTTGCTAAAATAAATATAACATTTGCTGGTGGTTCCTCTAGTGTTTTAAGGAAAGCATTAACTGCTCCTGTTGAAAGCATGTGAACCTCATCCATTATATAAACTTTATATTTAGCCTCTTGTGGAGGATATTTAGAATCTTCAATAATATCTCTAATTTTATCAACTCCGTTATTTGAAGCTGCATCTAATTCTGTAACATCTATTGCAAGACCTTCATTTATTTTCTTACACATCTCACATTCGTTACAAGGCTCACCATCTTTTAAATTAAAACAATTTAAAGCCTTTGCAAACACTTTAGCTGTTGAGGTCTTACCAGTTCCTCTAGTACCACAGAAAAGATATGCATGAGCAATTCTCTCATTTAATATTTGATTTTTAAGTGTTGTTGTTATGTGTTCTTGACCTACTACATCTTTAAATGTTTTAGGTCTCCACTCTCTATAAAGTGCTGTATATGCCAAGGTCTTGTCACCTCTTTTTTCTAAAGTTAAAGTTTATATTAATTATACAATAAATATATTAATAAAACTATGGATAAACTTCTATTACTGATTATTACCTATAATATAAATTCTATAAGCTATTTATTAAGATAACTTTATATTATACTTAGCTATATAAAATCAATGTTCACCTAAAATTTTAATGTATATTCAAACTAATAAGTATCTCTAAAATTTTTCAAAGGTTTCATATATTAATAGCATTAATTGCAATTTCTATAATTATGATTCATGCTTATATATTTTTACATTTAGGCTTTAAGTGGAAAATTGGATATATCTTTGGATTTTCAGCCCTTGTAGATTTAAATTTAATATTCATTACAGGAATACTTAGAATATTTAATAAAAGTATCCATAGTCACAAAGGACTTGGGGTAATATTTATAATATTAATGTGTTTACATATAGCACTTATCTAATTTTTAAAAAACCTAAAATACTGTTTTTAGCATTTTAGGTTTTTTATTTATCATTTACATATTTTTTAATAAACTTAATTAATAATTTTAAGCCTTTCATACAGTTCTATCTTTTGTTAAAATAATATAATGAAATTAAAAGTATAACTAAATTATAAAATGAATTAAATAATCACTTTTTTAAAATGTACTAAATAAATGAAAGGGGTTTTAAAATGAGTTTATACGATAAGCAATACCTTGATATTGTAGAAAAAATTTTAGACCATGGATACTATGACCAAAATAGAACTGGAGTTGCTACATATAAAATTCCTCATCAAATATTACAATTTGATTTAGAAAAAGAATTTCCTATACTAACAACTAAATTCGTAGCATTTAAAACTGCTGTTAAAGAACTTCTATGGATATATAAAGACCAATCAAACAATGTTAAAAAACTTCAAGAACAAAACGTTAAGATTTGGAATGAATGGATGATGGATGATGGAACTATAGGAACATCTTATGGTTGGGTTGTTAAAAAGTTTGATCAAATAGACAAACTAATTGAAACTCTAAAAACTAATCCACAAGATAGAAGAATGATGATTAATCTATGGCAAATTCCTTACTTAGATACAGGTGCCCTTCACCCATGCTGCTTCCTTACTATGTGGGATGTAACAGATGGGAGATTAAACTGTATGCTTATACAACGTAGTGGAGATATTCCTCTTGGAGTACCTTTTAATACTACTCAATATGCAGTTCTTGTTCACCTTATAGCTCAAGTAACTGGATTAAAGCCAGGTTTATTTACTCACGTTATAAATAATGCCCATATATATGAAAATCAAGTAGAAGGAATGAAGCTTCAATTAACAAGAAAAGATGAAGCATATGATGCTCCAAAACTTTGGATAAATCCAGAAATAAAAGATTTTTATGATTTTACACCAGATGATATTAAGTTAGAAGATTATAAACACCATCCATCTATAAAAATGGAGGTATCTGTTTAATGTTATCAATAATAGTTGCAATTGCAAACAATAATACCATTGGAAAAGATAATAGTTTATTATGGCATATACCAGAAGATTTAAAAAGATTTAAAGAAATAACTTCTAATCATAAAATACTTATGGGAAGAAAAACTTTTCAATCTTTACCTGGAATACTTCCAAATAGACATCATGTAGTTTTAACTAGAGATAAAAGTTTTACTGTAGATTCTGATAGTGTATCTGTAATTTATAACTTAGAAGATTTATTAAAACAATATGAAAATTCTAGTGAAGAAGTTTTTGTAATAGGTGGAGGAGAGATTTATAAATTATTACTTCCTTATGCAAAAAAACTTTATTTAACAAAAGTACATAAGGATTTTGTTGGAGATACATTTTTTCCACAAATAGATATGAATGAATGGGAAGTTATCCACAAATCTAACACTAAAACTGATGAAAAAAGTGGATTAAATTTTGAGTTTATAGACCTTTTAAGAAAATAAGTATTACTATTATTAAATTAATAAATCTAAAATTTAATAATTAAAAGGAGGAGTATAAAATGAGTTTTTCAGATAAATTTGCTCCAAGAGTACAGAAAAGATTTTTGTTATTATTTGCTGGTCTATTTTGGGGATTTGCAGGATATAAATTATTAAGTCTTGGACTTCCAAATATGATAAATGGAACAAGTTCTTCTATTATAAGCATTATCTTTGCAATAATAATATTTTTTGTATTCTTTAAATTTATATTTTTGAAAATGCATCTTAAACATAAAAATAGAATATTATCTAATCCTAATGATTTTTTGTGTGCCTTTGCTTTTTTTGATATTAAAGGTTACATTATAATAATTTTTATGATTACTTTTGGAATAGTAATTAGAACTTATAATCTTATAAGTCCTGTTTACTTAAGTCCTTTTTTTACAGGATTGGGATCAGCATTATTTTGTGCAGGTGTTCTTTTCTTAGTTGCATTTATTAAATATAAAAACATTATTAAAAAAATATAAGTAAAAGCTATTTTATACTAAATATTTAGTATAAAATAGCTTTTTATTTATTACAAGAAAAAGAGGGTTCTTTGATCTTGGTTTCAAAGTTCCCTCTCTTTCTTATCCTATTGTTTTTGTCCTATATTGTTAATCCTATTGAAGAGTAACCAAATTTAATTATTTTTATTGAATATGTACGTCTATATTCAAAATTTAACATTAAAAAAGCTGCGCACCTCGATTCGACAGTGGTTTATATGCGTTACCTATGCAGTTAGCTCAGGCTAGATTGATCCACGGCACACGGAAGTATCCACTTATTGCTGCTTCCTTCCGGACCTGACAAGGTTCATGGGCTCCAGTTGCGTGGGACCCAGCCATCAACACCACTTACATAGGGCAGACCACACAAAGCAAAGCCTCCACGAGGAATTCGATCCTGCTGTAGCGGATTGCAGGTTACAGGGCACCGCTAACTCCCCATCTAGCACAGCTCTGGCGGAGAGGGTGGGATTTGAACCCACGGTAGAGTTTCCCCTACACACGCGTTCCAGGCGTGCTCCTTCGACCACTCGGACACCTCTCCATATCAAAAAAATTTAACGGTTTAAGTAATTCCTACTACCGTTTTATGGTTCTTGACCTACGATATATAAGCTTTATTCTTTTTTACACTTCATCATTCTAACACAAATATTATTTTAGTTCAATAGAAACATTCTATAAGAATACTAAGTTATTTATATTATTTGTTTTTGTCATTAAATTTATTTTTATTTTCAGAATACATTTGTTTTTTTATCTGACCATTTATTAAAAGTATCGGTATTAAAAATACAAACAGTGCTCCTCTTATTACATTATTATGTATTAAAAATATAATTGATATTAATACTAACATTTCTATTGCATTTAGTATATAAGATAATTTTTTCAAAATTTCACCTACTTAATAAGATTTTATATCTATTATATCTAATACTCACCTTTAATAAAATATTTATATAAAAATAAAATTATATATAACACTATAAAAAAGTCTCTTTAACTAATTTATTTAAATTAACTAAAGAGACTATGTTTAATTTGTATATTCTATATAATTAAAGCCATATACTGAAAAGAACTCCAGCTAATACTAATATTAATGCTCCTCCAAGTCTTGTAGCTATTTGAGCATAAGCCATTAAGTTCATTCTCTTTGCAGCTCCTAATATTTCTAAGTCTCCAGATCCACCTCTGTTAACGTGACATAAACCAGCAGCTATTGCAGATTCTATAGGATAGAAACCAAATATTTTAGATGATAACCAAGGTCCAATTATAGCTCCAATAACAGCAAATAATGAAATTACTACTGTTGTAAAGTTAAATGCTTTTAATAATGCTCCGAAATCAACTAAAGCTAATCCAACACCAGCTATAAGAACATAAAATAAGTTACCTACCATAAATTTTTGAACTTGTTTTGCTCCAACTCTGATTCTTTCTGGAACTAAGTTAAATCCATTAGCTAATAATACAAAGATAACTAAGTAAGCAAATGGGTGAATTACTACTCCACCTATAGTTGGGAAAAATCCTTTTCCAACAAGATTTGCTAAACAATAAAATGCAAGTGTTATAAATAATCCAGCTGCTCCATCTTCAAATGTTGCTTTAAAAGTAGACTTTTCTGATTTTGCATTAGCAGCTCCCTTTATTAGTTCACCATGACCTGTTAATTCTGGTTTCTTATTACCAATTCCGTTTAAGATTGCACCTGCTATAATAGCTATAATATTTGCTATTGTTAATATTGCCATAGCAGATGAATACCAAATCTTTGGATCCTTACCAGTTACTTGTCCCCATATTTGGCTCATAGGTATAGCACCAGCTCCATTTCCACCTCCCATAATAGGAAGTGCATAGTTTAATATAACATCTTTAGGATGTACACCTGTTACTAATCCACCTAATATAGCAAATCCACCAGCTGTAATTGTAGCGATAATAACCATTGGAATAAATCCACCTATAGTTTTTGCTAAAAACTTTCTATCAATAGATAATAATGAACCACAAATCATTATAGATATGTATAGATTTAAAAATCCACCGCTAAAAAGTGACTTTACATTTTTTACATATACTGTTGGTATAAGTCCAACATAAACAAGCCATGACATTACTAAGAATGCAAGTATTGCTCCACCACCAAGGTAATCTTTCCAAATAGGAATTGAATCACCAATTTTACCTAAAACTATACCAAAAGTAAATATTAAAAATAAGCTTCCAACCATATCCTTAGGTAAAGATTTAGTTTGTATACCTAAAATTATTATAACTGCACCAACAAGAAATAATGGCATAGGTATTCCAAAAAGACTTATTTTAAAGAATTTTTTTATAAGTCCGGGTTCTTGATTACTTGAAGTATTTTTAATTTTTGCTTCCATGATAAAATCCTCCTTAAATTATTTAAATATAGTCTTACAGATTCTTAAAATGTAATAACTAAGTTGTAATAAAAATATTCATAGTGTCTTAAACGTTTTTGGCAAACGTTATCATAAAAGCCAAAGTCATTTAATCACTCTTAAATATAAAAAAAATAAATTGAATTACTAAATTCAGTTATTAAACAAATTAAGAATACATTTACATTAAAGTTTTTTATTTGATAAATAAAAAAATAATCTATTAAATTATTTTTCTTATTTATTAAGTTATGCTTAAAAATATATTTTTGAAACATCTAACATTTGTTTATTTTTTAAACATTTGTGATATGATTATATTTTACCACATTATTCTTAAAGTTCAATATTTTTTTAAAATTTAGTTTATCTGTATCTTTTACACCTATTTTTTATCATTTATATTATTTTTTTTGATATTTTATATTACTTTATTAATTATATTGCTTTCACATTTTTATTTTTTTTTATCATTTGTTGAAAAATTGTATTGAATTATTTTACTTATATGTGTAACTTTTGAATTTAAAATAAAAAAAGAATACTTAAAAAGTATTCTTTTTTATTCAAAAATAATTATTTTTTATTTTTTATAATAATATAAGTTATAAATATAAAACCTAAACTGATTCCAATAAGAGATATTATTTGAGCTATTCTAAGTCCAAAAAACATCAAACTATCAGTTCTTAATCCCTCAATAAAAAATCTTCCAACAGAATATAGAATCATATATGAACTTATTACAATTCCTTCATAACCTTTTTTAACTTTATAAAGTATTATTACTAATAAAAAACATACAAATATATCCCATATTGATTCATATAAAAAAGTAGGATTGTAAAACTGTCCATTTATATTCATTCCATTTTGAATAAACTTAGGAAACTTTGATATAAATTCATAAGAAACAACATCTCCATGAGCTTCACTATTCATAAAATTTCCCCATCTACCAATTCCTTGAGCTAATATTATTGATGGCGCAACTAAATCAGCATAGGCTAAAAATTTTATCTTTTTAACTCTTGTATATATAAAAGCTGATAAAAATGCTCCTATAAGCCCTCCATGAATAGCAAGTCCCCCTTCTCTTATATTAAATATATCAAATAAATTGTTTTTATAACTATTCCATTCAAAAATTACATAGTATGCTCTTGCACCTATTATCGCACAAGGAAATGAAATTAAAAAAATATCAATTAAAACATCAAAGTTCAATCCTTTTCTCTTTGCATTTATATATGCTAATAAAAAAGCTAAAATAATTCCTATTCCTATAAGCACTCCATACCACATAACCTTAAACCCAAAAATTTCAAAGGCTATTGGATTATTCATATCATACCTCCTTTAATTTAGTATTTATCTTAATATAACAAATAATATTCATTTCTTCATTATTTTTTAATTAATATTTTTTCTTTTCTTCTAATTTTAAAAAATTCCGTCATAAGTTTGCTACACTCTTCATTATATAACCAGTTAATTTCCAAATATGAATTTAAATACTTATTATTAACTATGTCAACAACAGATCCACAAGCTCCCATATCTTTATTAAAAGTTCCTATATAAAGCTTTGAAATTCTACTTTGAACTATGGCACCAGCACACATTGGGCATGGCTCTAGTGTTACATACATCTCACAACCATTTAATCTCCAATCACCTATAAATTTACATGCCTCCTCTATTGCAATTATTTCAGCATGTGCAATAACACTCTTTTTACTTTCTTTTAAATTGTACCCTTTGCCAATCACCTTTCCATCCTTTAAAATAATTGCACCAACAGGTATTTCACCTAAGTTTAAAGCTTTTTTACCTTCATTAATAGCTAAATTTATATAACTCAAAAACATCACCACTTTAAATATAAAAATGTAGGATAAAAGGACAGTTTAATACTGTCCTTTTATCCTAAGTATATATTCTTACTTTCATAATTCTATTCTTTTCAACTTCTTCCACTACAAACTTAATTCTATCTATTACAACTTCCTCATGTTCTTCTGGAATTCTACCAAGTGCTCCTATAATAAGTCCACCAACTGAATCAAACTCCTCAGATTCCATATTAACTCCTATAAGATCACTTACATCATCAAGTCTAGCACTTCCATCAACTACATATTCATCTTCTTTTATTACTTCAATGCTATCTCTCTCTTTATCATACTCATCTTCTATATCTCCAACAATTTCTTCAACTAAGTCTTCAATTGTTACAATCCCAACAGTTCCACCATATTCATCTAAAACTACTGCCATATGATTTCTTGATTTTTTCATTTCAGTAAAAAGTTCTGTAATTTTTTTAAATTCAAATGTATATAAAGGTTCACGCATATAATCTTTAACTACAAGTTCTCCACCATTATATCCTGCAATAATAAGATCCTTTACGTTTAGTATACCTACTATGTCATCTATAGTATCATCATATACGGGAATTCTAGAAAACTGTTCTTCCTTTATTACTTTTAATAATTCATCATATCCATCATTAATTTCTATAGCTGTAACATCAACTCTTTGTACCATAACATCTTTAACCTGAAGATCCGCAAAATCAAAAACATTAAAAATCATTTCTTTTTCTACATCTTCAAGAACGCCTTCTTCTTCACTAACTCCAACCATTGTTTTTAATTCTTCTTCTGTAATAAATGGTTCAGCAGCCTTTGGATCTCCTCCAAATATTTTTATAAATACTGATGAGATTATAGTAAAGATAGTAACAAAAGGCTTAAATATAAAAACGCATAACTTTATAGGCTTACTTACCTTTAAAGAAACAGCTTCTGACTTTTGCTTTGCAATGGATTTTGGAGTAATCTCTCCAAATATAAGAACCAAAACAGTCATTACTCCAGTTGCAATTACAACAGCACCTTCACTTCCACCTGACATCTTAACTGCAAGGGAGGTAGCCAAAGATGATGCTCCTATATTAACTATATTATTTCCTATTAAAATAGCTCCTAAAAGCTTATTAGGATCTTCTATTAACTTTTGTACAAGTTTAGCTCCCTTTACTCCTTCTTCCACCATATGTCTAATTCTAATTTTACTTAAGGACATAAGTGCCGTTTCTGACATTGAAAAAAAAGCAGATAGTATAAGAAGTACTATTAACAGAATAACCTGCCCCGTATAACTAGAGTCCAACAATTATCACTCTCCTATATTCCTCGTTTTAATTACTTAATTATATCATATACAAGAAAATTTTTATATATACTCATATCCTATTGTAAGTAAAAAAATACTATTTATTCCATTGATTTTATAATAATTAAATTAAATTTTATATTATTTGATATAAAACCTTTCATAAAATTTTAACTATATTATTATCTAAAAATATTAATAATAAATTAAACCACTTAAATTATAGTTAAAAATTTAACATATATTTTATTATTAGTTATTTTTTTAACAATAGGTGTATTTTTTGTATTTACTTATATGTCTAAATTCGAGTTATTTCAACATATATAACGTTTTCTTAATATTCTTGTTATTATCTTAACAAATACTTTTTAGCTTCTTTATCAAGTTTTTTATCTATAATTTCAACTACATAATCTAAATTTCTGCTTCCATGCAATTTTATTAAATCTAAATTATTTATTCCAATATCTTTAATACTTCCTATCCATTTAATTATATTTTCCTTTTTTTGTTCATTCTCATCATAATTTATAGTTGCATATCCTTTCTCTTTATCGAGTTCTATTTTAGTTATTCCATTTAATTTCATAACAGCTTTTTTCAAAAACATCTCATAACCTTCATGCTTACTTAAAATTATTTTTAAACATTTTATTTCAATTATTACCTTACCAGGTGTACATTTATAAACCTTAAAGTTTATTAATTTATTTACTATTTTTGATTTAAACACTATTTATATCTCCTAAATAATTATTTTTTATTAAACACTTTTATATACTTTATTTATTAAAAAGTATTATAATTTATTTATAATACTTTCTGGAGGTGTTTATTTTTGAAAAAATTAGAATTATTTATTAAAAATTTATGCGGTGAATTTAATAATGATGAACAAATATCCAAAGAAAAATCCCATGGAAAAATAATTCATCCTAAAGCTAAACATATTAATGGAGTATTAAATGATAGAATTAAAAATATACCAGAAAACTTTGATGGATATTTTGTTTTAGAAGAAAGTTATTATGATACAGGTACGTTTAAAAACATACTTCCTCATTTATTTTTATTTAATTTAGATAAAGATCATAATATTGTATTAACCTCTTATGAGATTCCTGAAGATATAACTAAAGAAGAGTTTAGAAATGATAATTTAGATTTAAATATAGATTTTAATAATTTAAAAGTATCTAATAAATTTAACCCTATTACTTATTATTGTGTAGATGGAATATTTAAAGGAGAAAGTGTTAGTCATCTTAACGCTGAAACAACTTTTACATTAAAAGAAACTATTAAAGATGGAGTTTCAATTGTTAGTGAAGTTTTTGAGAAAAATGGAAAAATTACTTTTGGATGTACAGATCCAATAGTTTATAAAAAAAAGAAGCCTTAAATTAGGCTGCTTTTATATTTATTTTAATGCTTCTAATGTTTTATCTAAAGATTTTGTAAGATATATAAATGTAAATTGCAAAGAGAATATAGTAACTATTGCTAAAATTTCAATCCAAGTAGGTCCTAATAATTCAAAATCAAAAAGTAATACAAAGTTATACAATATAATCTCCAAACAAGTTGCTGTAGAAGTAACCTTTAACACTTCCTTTAATTCATTATTATTTAACTTCATGAGGGCACATTTTCCCATAAATAATCATCAACTCCTAATATTTTTATTAATCTATATATCTTTTAATTTATATCTTATTTTAATTATACAAAAAATTTTTTTATTTTTACATAGTAATATTCTTAATTTTTAGATACTTTTATTATGAAATTTTAATTTTGTTATGTATTAAATTAACACTTTATTCACAAATTATTTTCTACTAGAACAGGATGACTTTTACCAATAAAAACCAAATTATTTTATTACTAAAGATACTTTTGAATAACTTTATATATAAAAAATATAAATTTAGATTAAAAAATTTATCTAAATCATATAAAAATTTTAAAGCCATATCACAGATAAAATGAGTGCTTAATATGAAAAAATATTGATTATGAATATTTTTTCTTCATAAACGCCTCCTTTTTTTTATTATATTTTATTATAAAATTTAATTTTTTTCAGAAATTAAATAACATTTATTGCCTATATTGTAATATTTAATATATAATTTAAATTATAAAAATCATAATAAATTTATATTAAATATAGCTAGCTTCAAGTAGAAAGTAGGTAATTACATTGAGTAAAAAAGAAAAAATATTAGAAAAACAAGATGATCTATTATCAAGAGTTTATGATTTAATTTTAAATACACAAACTCTTGATGATGAACGCTCTAAACTAGTTGAATTTAAAAATTCAGTTGAAATGGGAAAGGACTTTGAACAACAAACAATGGAATTGGCAGAATCTCTAAGACAACTAGCAGTTCGTAAGGCAAAAGATAAAGAGACACTTAGCCCAGAAGTTGGTAGATTCTATATGGATATTTCCACTACTGGATTACTTAAAAAGAACTTGGGTATTGGCTTAACTGCAATTAGCTTTTTAGCTAATTGATTCTATAGTATAAAAATCAATTTTTATACTATCTTTAATCTATTGAGGAGAATAATTTATGAAAAAAATACATAAGAAAAAAGTTAAAAATATATCATTTATGCTTATAGTTCTTTTTAGTGGTATTTTAATTTTGTCTGGTTGTGGAAACAAGATAAAAAAACAAATGGAAAATGCCATAAATGATATAAATTCAGGTAAATATAGTGAAGCTAAAACTGAAATTAATGAAATTTTAAAAGAAGATTCAAGTAATTCAAAGGCAAATTTATTAAATAATATAATAAATATTTTTGAAAATGCAAAAAGGTCCTATGAAAATAAAGACTATATTAAAGCTAATGAAGAAATTTCAAAAATCCCTAATGAATATAATAATTATAATATAAAAAATGATATTGATACTTTAAAAAATAATATAAGTAAAAAATTAAATGAAATAAAAGCAATAGATAATAAAATAAATGAAGTAAATAAATTAATTAATAATGGGAATTTAGATGAAGCTAGGAAAAATTTAAATGGTTTAAAAAATAAAGAGTTAACAGAAACACAAAAAGAAAAAGTAAATGATTTAAAAACTAAATTAAATAAAAAAATAGATCAGAAAAAAGAGGTCGAAAACAAAAAAGTAGAAGCTGAAAAACAAAATAAACATAAAGAAGACAACACAAATAAAAATTCTTCAAATAGTAAAACTACTAATAACAAAGTAACAAAAACTTTTCAAAATCAAAGTAACATACACTATGTAAATAGAAGGTTAGGGATACAAATGGAATTACCTTCAAATTGGAGAGGAAAGTACTATGTAAGAGAATCAGATAACACAATTATCTTTTGTTATAAAGCTCCAAAGAAAAATATTGTAGGCAGTTTATTATATATAGAAAAGATAAAAAAAGATGAAAACATAGATTACATAACTATGGATGATATGGTTATAAAAAATATAAATGATTCAAAATATGCATTGGGAGTTTCAACAGATGTTGGAACAAACGCATTAGATTTAGGAGAATTTGAAATTTATAAAGAATACAGTAATTTAAAAAAAGAAAAAGGGTTAGTATATAGAACTATAAGAGCTATTAATTAAATAAAAAGAGTCATTAGACTCTTTTTATTTATATAAATTATTAAAATTTTTTCAAAATTTATATCAATTAGTTAATGGTACAAAATAAAATAACTTAAACCTCTATGAGGTTTAAGTTATTATTTAAATATATGTGGCACCCGTAATAGTAATAAACCCATATATTTTAGTATATTTTTACATGTTTTAATATTCTATATAAACCGTTGAATTTACTAGATTTGCAAGTATTTTTATATTTTTATAAATTTGCTTCTGTTTTCTTTTATATTTGAGAATTTTCACCTTTTTCCTTCGACCTTTGAATTCGATTAATATAAATCTAGTTTGTAGTAATAATAACTTACTATTTAAGCTATTTTAACATATTATATCTTTAATCTATTCGAAATGTATTTATATAAACCTTTATATCTATTTCACATTTTTAAATATTCTAACATTAATAAATTATACCTAAAATTCTAAAACAATATTTTTTTAATTTTTTGATAGTATTTCTAACCAATTTCTCGGAAAACCTATACATCTTAAATCTATGTACTCTTGATATTTATTAATTATATCTTGTAAATTTATAAAAAATCTATTCCAAACCTCTTTATTTACACATATATGCTTAATAGCTATTATATAAGAAAATATTTTTTTATTATCTATACTATATTGCTTGTACTCTTTTTTTATTTTTATAATAGGTAAATCATAATTATATATTCGTCCATAGTGTGCACATTGATTTCTCAAGTGTGTTAAACTTTGTAACCAAGTATCCAATATCTTCACATTTAGATTACATAAATTATTTTTTATGAAACTTTTGTCAGCAGGTAACATATTAGAATATAACTTCGACATCATTCCGAATGTCATTATTTCTACTGCTACCCATATAGGTAGTTTTCCATCATATTTATCCATATGGTGTTTTATAAATAATTTTTTATAATTTTTATGTTTTTCTGATTCCAAATTTAACATAAAATCATTATAAAAATCCTTATCTATATAAATTTCTTTTCTTAAATATCCAATTGTTCCATGATTAATAGCTAAAGTATATGCTATATATGTTCTAAATGAAATTTCAATAGTTCCTAATATATCTAATAATAGTGTTCTTAATTCTTTATCAAACATATATAAGGAGTTTATATGTTCAAATGTTATATTATCTTTATATGTATTATCAATATCTTTAAACTGTAATAAATAAGCTGTAAATCTATAATAATTTATATTGCTTAATATAAATTTTGCATTTTCTTCATTTTTTATTACTAATCCTCTATCTTTTAATATTTTTATTTGTTCACTAAAAGTTTTTGGTTGTTTAAGCTCCAAAGTAAAATCCCCCCATATATGAATAAAACCCACTAAGAATATACTCCTAGTGGGCACTAAAACACTCGTCCCATCAATTTGAGCATTATATAAAGAGGCTTGATGGGTTCATTTCAAAAAAGCTTCTTGTATATTTGAGCATACCCTAAAATAGAATAGAGGCTTTACAAGTTCTATATATTAATAGTATGCCATTAGCGTAAATTTGTATACCTATACTAGCTTTCAAATTTTATTTTTTTTTTAAATTAATCTTATTTTGCTTTACTTTTTTCTATTTTACTGTATTTTCTTCAATTTTTCAAAATATTTATTAAAATTTTTTATCTTTATAATACAAAATAGTCCCAATTTAAGCCCCCCTTCAATTAGTATTTAGAATTTTGTGTATATATACCTGTTACTGCGAATTTTTCAAATTTACTCAAAACTTTTTGCAGCCCCCCACATACATTCATATAATTCAATACAATAATTACTGGTCATAACCCTTTTATATTTTTATAATAATCTTTCAATAACTGCTCTACTTCTTCTATAGTATAATATATTTTATTCTCTTCATTATTATTTATCTATACTCCATTATAATAGCCTCCTTAATTTAGGACGTCATTTATATTTATTTTTAATCAACTCTAAACTAGATGATTCCAAATCACTCACTTATTTGTATTCATCTATATATAAATAAGAGGATAAGAACTTTAATCTTATCCTTTTACATATGATTAATTCATATCAATACCTAAATCTATGTTTCTTAATACTCTTTCAAAGGTTATATCTTTTCTATACCTTCTATTGTTACTTGTTACATATCTAAAACATAATATAGCTTTAATATTTCCTCTTTATTTAAGGTATTATATCATAACACCATCTAACTCTTCTCTTAATTCATTGGTATATAAACTTTCTTCTATTTAAAACAATTATATTTACTCTTGTTTCATAACTCATCCTATATACTAACGGTACTTAAAATATTATTTTCTATTTATTTTTACTATATCAGTTTACTTAAGAAATATCTAAATTATTTTATTAAATTAAATAAATATCAATATTCGTTTTTTTTAATTCTTTAAAAGTTTTCTTTATTTTCTTTTTATCTCCTAACCAAGCTATATCCTTATAATATTCAAAATCTAATTTAGCAACATTTAACTTAGCATAAAATATTATTTTTATTTTCAAATATCTTTTTATATCATTATCAATATTTAAAAACTTCAATCTTATAAATAAATTTTCATATAATACATATACCTTTAAAATATATGTAGGTAATATCATACTTATTGTTAATATAATATTATCTATAAATCCAAAAATATTATCAAACTCAAATAATGATTTTGGTTGACCTATTAAATCAGATATAAGCCATATACTCCATATTATTCCTATAATAATAAAAATCTTATTAAGAAAATTTAATATTACTGCTTTATCCATTTCTTTTCCTAGCTCTATTACAACTTTAATCATTCCCAAAAACAAAATAATTATTCCTATTGTAAATTCTATCCAATAATTAAAAATGTATGTACTTTGAATAAAATCTAAAATAATTGTTATTTTAAAAGAACCTAGTAATATATTTTTAAAATAATTTTTTAAATTATATTTATCTATTTCAACAACTTTAAATGCAATAAAAATTCCTGATGAAATAAACCAAAATAATGTATTTTTTATTAATCCATAATCCCATATTCCTATTATCTTAAGTAAATAACAAATAAATATTGTCCAAATAAATAATATAATTGTAATTCCAAAAATCTTTTTACAGAAAAAAGCCTTCAATAAACTTTTAAAACTTTCTTTTAGATTTTTCCTATCATTACTTTTAATTATTATAAATATAATTCCTAATAAAATTATTGTTAAATATGCTAATTCTCTATTATTCAAAGAATTTTGATCCATTATATACCTAATATTTTCATTACTACCTAAATTATTGAATAAGCTATCTATTTTATTCATATTTTTTAGAACCTACTCCTTGTAACAAAACTTGTTTATAATATCAAAATTATATATAAATATTTTATCATTTAACCACATTATTGTTTAATCTATATATTTATCTTTTAAGATAATTTAAAGACTAATGGAAGTGAAAGAACTATATCTATACCTAATATACTACTTAATGAATTTAAAGCTCATAGAGGAAGTTCTGATGAATTTATCATATTAAATAGAGAAGGTGAGCTGTGTAATCCTAGAAATTTATCTATGGATTTTACTAAAAAAGTTCAAAAGTATAAAGAGCTACCACAAATAACTATCCATGGTTTAAGACATACTCATGCTACTTTATTAATATTAAATGGTGAAAACATTAAGATTGTTTCAGATAGGTTAGGTCATAAAGATGTTACTACAACATTAAATACCTATACTCATGTTATGAAAGAAATGAAGGATAATACTGCTGAATTATTAGATAATTTATTTAGCAAAAATGGCGACTAAAATCTCAATAAAAACTTTTTGGCGAGTGATTGGCGAGTTTTAGGCAAAATAAAATGACTTAAACCTTATGGTTAAGCCATTCTTTAAACATATGTGGCACCCCTAACAGGAATCGAACCTGTATCTATCCCTTAGGAGGGGATTGTTCTATCCATTAGACCATAGGGGCGTATATTTAAAATTTTAATCTAATAATATGAATATGTCAATTGTTAAAGTAAACTTTTTCTTTATAAAATAACAAGAGTGGAAAACCCACTCTTATTATTCTATTGCTCCACATTTTTTTTAATTCTAATTACACTTACAAGTGTAGCAAGTATTGGGACTGATAATGCAATTGCTCCAGCTGATAATAACCATTGCATTGGAGATAATTTAGTTAAAGTAAATATTAATCGTCCTATTGGTGTAATAAATCCTAAAGATACAATCAACATCATTAAAATAACTAATCCAATTTTAAATGGTGTAATTGGAAGTGCAACTTTAAATAATATTACCATACTAACTCCAGCAAGCATTAATACTGATAGTGTTCTTGATGTTTCTAAGGATGTACCATAGTTATTTGATATAACAAAGGTTGCTGAAACAAAGATAGCTATTAAAACGCCATTTGGAATGCTAGCAGTTAATATCCTTCCAAGGAATCCTTTTTTTACTCTTTCACTATTAGGCAACATAGCTAAGAATAAAGCTGGTATACCTATAGCACAACTTCCAATTAATGAAAGTTGTATAGGTTGTATTGGAAATGGAAGTAATAATATTGAAAAAACTACTGCAAGTATTATTGAATAAGTTGTTTTAGTTAAAAACAACTGTGCAACTCTTTCTAAGTTATTTATTTGTTGTCTTCCTTCTGCAACTACCTTTGGTAATGCACTAAAGTTTGATTTCATAAGAACCAATTGTGACACTGCCTTAGCTGCATCTGAACCATTTGCCATAGCAATTCCACAATCTGCTTCTTTAAGGGCTAAAACATCATTTACACCATCACCAGTCATAGCAACTGTATGATCATTTTCTTGAAGTGCAATTACAAGTGCTTTCTTTTGATGAGGAGTTACTCTACCAAATACACTATATTTTTCAACTTCTTTTCTAAGCTCTTCCATTTCTTCTGGAAGTTCTCTTGCATCTATATAATTTTCTGCTCCTAAAACTCCTGCTCTTTTAGCAACTGCTGATACTGTCACAGGATTATCTCCTGATATTACTTTTACACTTACTCCTTCATCCTTAAAGAATTTTAAAGTTTTTGGTGCATCTTTTCTTATTATATCCTCAATTAATACTAAAGCTACTTTTTCTATTTCTTTGAGTTTTTCTCCTCTTAAAGAATTAAGTTTAGATTTAGCAAGTATAAGAACTCTTCTTCCTTTTCTTGCTTCTTCTTCAACCTTACATTTAATTTCTAAATATTTATTTCCCATTACTATTTCAGGTGCTCCAAATATCCATGTACCTTTATCTTTAGTAACAATTCCACCCCATTTTCTTTTTGATGAAAATGGAACCTTTTCTATTATTTCAAGATTCGAATCTTCTTTATATCTATCTAATACAGCTTGCTGTGTTGGATTTTTACTTGGAAGATTATGAGCTATTGATGCTAAAACAGCATCAATTTCACTATTTTCATATGATGATAAATTTACAACATCAATAAGTTTTAAAGCTCCTTCTGTTATTGTTCCTGTCTTATCTAAGCATAAAACGTCAACTCTTGCTAAAACTTCAGTTGCTGAGAGTTCTTGAACTAATGTATCGTATTTAGATAATTTAATTATTGCTACAATAAATGTTGCACTTGTTAAAAGAACTAATCCTTCTGGTACCATACCAATTATTCCTGATACAGTTCCAATTACAGCATCTTGCCAACTAGCTTTTATAAACTTAAGTTGAGTTGTTGCAAGGATTATTCCAATTGGAACTATTAATATAAGTAAAACTTTAAGTATTTTATTTAATGAATTTTGTAATTCAGAATTTGTAATTTTAAACTTTCTAGCTTCATCAGCTAATCTTGAAGAATATGTATTAGCACCAACTTTAGTAACTCTCATATATCCTTCTCCAGCAACTACAAAGCTTCCTGATAAAAGACTATCATTATTCTTTTTATGAATAGGATCTGCTTCTCCTGTTAGCATAGATTCATCAATTTCTATTTCATTTCCTTCACTTAACACTCCATCAGCTAAAATTTGATCTCCTGATTTAATATAAATAATATCATCTTTTACGATTTCTTCTATTCCTATTTTCTTTAAAACTCTATTTCTAACTACATTACAATTTGCTTCACTAATTACTGAAAGTTTCTCTATTATATTTTTAGCTTTTACTTCTTGTATAACCCCAATTAAACTATTTACAATGATTACTCCAGCAAATATTGCATTTTTAGGTGATCCTGCAATTATTACTGCTACTGCAAGAACAAGATTTAGTGCATTAAACATTGTAAAAAAGTTAGATCTTAAAATCTGAAGAAAAGTCTTTGACGGAGCCTTTGGAATTTTATTAACTTCACCTAATAAAACTCTCTCTTTTACTTGTTCTTCGGTTAATCCAATTATTTTATTAATTATAATTCTATCTTGATCTTCTCTGCATTCCATTAAATAACTCCTTTACTAAGTTATATCGTTATATTTAATAGTTTAATTGACTAATCTTAATTTACTCTTAATTTTTTTGAAAATATATATTAAATTTATTTTATTATATATTAGTATATTAATTCATTTAATGACTTAATTATTTGTCTACTACATTTTTCTATATTTTCATTACAGTAATATTCTTTTAATTTGTTTATTTCTCTTATATTTTTGCATATAAATAATTCAGCTTTCTCATTATCTTTTATTTTATCATAAAATTCTTTAGCAGACCTTTCTCCTTCATTGATTCCGCTAATGATCCAACTATTTATATCTTTATTTATAGAAATTATATCTTTACCTAATTTATTTGCATTTAAATTTGAATGAAATAATGTTTTTACTATATAAACATTAAATCCTCTTTCTGCAACTTTAGCCATTATAGGAATATAATAATTTTCATCTATATTATTTTGAGGATAAAATATATATCCAACTAAAGCATCTCTTTCTCTTGGCTTTATAACTATACTATTATTAAGGTTATTAACAGCAACTAATCTTTTATCCACAAATTTTTCTACATAATCTCTATTAACTTGTGAATAGTTTATACCTGAATAAATAAATATTCCTAAAAATATACTAATAATACTAATATAAATAGGTATCAAAATTTTTCTCATAATATTTCACCCCTATCTTTATTAAATATTATTTCCAAAATAGGTCATTTTTTATTACTACACTTTAATAGTTAAAAATTTCTTTAGTTCTTTTAAATTTCTAAGATATATAATATACTTTCCTTATAAGATTTTTAAAGTATGGAAAGGATTGGTATTATGTTAAGAACCTTAATTTTTTATCCTGGAATAATACTTAGCTTAATAATTTCGCCTATTGGTTTAATAAAAGTTAAATACCTAGAGCATAAGGGAAGAACTAAAGATAGAACTATAGCAATTTATAAAATAACTCATAACTGGGCAAAATTTGTTATTTGGCTTAGTGGTGCTAGGGTAAAAGTATTTGGGAAAGAAAACATTCCTAAAGATGAAGCTGTATTATTTGTAGGAAATCATCAAAGTAACTTTGATATACCACTTATATTAAGCACTATTGATGAACCTAAAGGATTTATAGCTAAAAAGGAATTAGAAAAATGGCCTTTAATAAGCATGTGGATGAAATATATAAATTGTGTTTTTATGGATAGAAGCAATATAAGAAAGTCTGCAGAAGCTATAGTAAAAGGAATTCAAACACTTAAATCAGGTTACTCAATGGTAATCTTTCCTGAGGGAACTAGAAGTAAAGGAAAACCAGTTGCAGAATTTAAGGCTGGAAGTTTTAAACTTGCTTTAAAATCAAAAGTAAAAATAATTCCAGTTACAATTAATGGCTCATATAAACTTCTAGAAGCTAATGGAGGCAAGATTAAAGCCTCTAATATTGAAATCTATATCCATGAACCTATTGATGTAACTAAGCTTTCAAAAGAAGAAATAGTTAATCTACATAACACAGTTAGAAATATAGTAGTTTCAAAGTTACCAAAAGAACAACAGTAAAACAAAAAGAAGGACAATCCCTTCTTTTTTGTTTATATAATTAAAATAATATCATTTTAATTAATATCTTTTTACCTTTTAGTAATTTTATTTTTACTGATAATAATTTATACTAAAGAAAAGAACTATATGGAGGATTAAGTATATGAAAAAATTACTTATAGGAATTATTATTTTAGGAAATATATTTACATTTGCTGGTTGTGGAAATAATTCATCAAAAAATATTGAAGCAAACAGCCAGCCACAACAATCTACAACTCAACAAGATTCTTCAACTAGTGGAATAGATAAAAATAAAACTGATAATGAAGTTGTAAAACCTAATGATGCAGACATTAATAAAGATACCATTGAAAATAAAGATTCAAAAAGTACAAAAGATACAAAAGATACTGAGGTATCAAAAAAGGAAATTAACGATACAAAAATAACTAAGACTCCAAGTAAAAACACTATAGTTGAAAATAGGGTAAAAGATAAAATAAAAGAACATAATCAAAAGCCTATAATTAAAAATAATTCTATTTCAAAGTATTATGGAACATGGCGTATAGAAAAGGTTATTGGCCAAACTAAAGTAAACTCAAACAATAGATCTCCTTTAGGTAAAACATTAGTAATTGGAAAGAATCTTTATTCTAATAATTCCTTTAATATTCAAATAGAAAACCCTAAATATTTAATTACAAAAATATCTGAAAAAGACTTTTGTAGGGGATATAATATTAATTCATTAAAGGGAACTGGATTAAATGAAGGAACCGTTACAGCCTTAGATATAACTAGTGATAGTAATCCTAATAGTGAGTTTGACGAGTTATATATCCAAGATGGATATCTTATATACTTACAAGAAGGTGTATTCTTCAAATGTACTAGAGGATAAATTATAAAATATCTTTTATTAATATGAGCCTATTAAAAAATTAAACTTAAAGAGAATAATTTTTATAAAAATAGATTAGAACAGTTAATTGTTCTAATCTATTTTTTGTAATAAATATAAATATATTACATATTTATATTTATTTAGATTAATTTGTTTTATTTTTCATATTTATATTTTTTTGTAATTAAGGTTAAAGTAAGTTAATATCAATATAAAAAGTTTTTAATAATTCTTATTTTACTTATTATTACATTTATTCTATTATATTCATATATTGATTATGCCTATTTCTTTATTTCTTAAATATTAAAAATCTATTCTTTGCAATTATTTTTTTAATTTTAATGTATAAATACTTATAACCTTAACTTTTTTTAGTTATTGCTGTACAATATATAAGTTAGTCTTAATAATTAAATTACTTTTTAGGACTTTTTAAAGGAATTTTTATTTATTTTAACTCAAATTTATACTATATAGGAGGATTTCACTTTGTCTAATTTAATGAACCACAAGAAAAAAGCTATATTTTTTATGATATTAGCTTCATTTTTCTTCACTACTATGAACATGTTTGGTAAGTTGGCCTCTGGTGTTACAGCTTATCAAAAAACATTTATAACAAATGCTGTAGCAACACTTATTCTTTGTATAATAATTTTTAAAAAGAAAGGTTCTTTCTTTGGTCATAAAGGAACTAGAATACTTTTACTTATAAGAGGAATAACAGGAACCTTTTCAATTGGTGCATTTTACTTCTCATTAGATTATTTAATATTACCTGATGCAACTATGATAAATAAATTAGCACCTTTTTTTGCAGTTATACTATCATTTTTAATTTTAAAAGAAAAAATTACAGGTAAACAGCTATTATTTCTTTTTATAGCCTTTGCAGGAAGTGTATTTATAATAAAACCGCACTTTAATGCTTCAATTATTCCATCTTTAGTTGGTGTATTTGCAGCTTTTTGTGCAGGACTTGCTTATACTATGATTAGATTGCTTGGAGATAAGGAAGAATTTTTTACAATAATACTTTCTTTTACTGGAGTTGCAACAATTGTCTGCTTTCCTTTTATGTTCATTAACACTTCTGGACTTACAAAAGAAAATATACTTTATATGATCTTTGCTGGACTTTCCTTTATTATAGGACAAGTATTTCTAACATTGGCTTATAGAAATGCTCCAGCCTCTGAAATATCAATGTTTGACTATGTAGGCTTAATAATAGCTGCAGTTTATGGATTTATGTTATTTAACGAAATTCCTGATGTATTATCAATTATAGGATATTTAATTATTATAGTAGCCTCATTCTTAAATATAATAGCTAAAAAGCCATCTTAAAACAAAAAAACACCCTTATAAAGTTTATAAGGGTGTTTTTTTATATATTTATGTTTTAAAAATGTATTTGTATTAATAATAATACTGCTGCAAAAATTGCTATATAAACCATAATTTTCATAATAAATTTAAGCCATTTATCATAAGTAACATCTACCATGGCAAGGGTTGCTAATATAAGTCCTGTTGGAGTTATAAATGATATTAATCCTTGACCAAATTGATATGCACTTATTATTACATCTCTTGGTAATCCAACTGTATCTGCAAGTGGTGCCATAATTGGAATAGAAAGTACAGCTAGACCTGAAGATGATGGAATAAAGAATCCTAATACAATAAATATTAAAAGCATTAAAATTATAAATACAGAACCATTAAGTCCTTGTACCATTCCTGAGAATGAATGAAGTATTGTATCTGATATTTCTCCATTATCTAATATTAAATTTATAGATCTTGCAACACCAATTATTAAAGCAACACCTATAAGGTCTCCTGCTCCAGCAATAAATGTGTCAACAAATTTCTTTTCTCCTAATTTTGAAAGTACTCCAAGAATTATACCTACTACTAAGAATAAAGCTGTCATCTCAGTAAATGACCATTGCATAGCTGCAACTCCATAAATCATAATAATGAAACTTAATGCAAAAATTATAAGCATTAATTTTAATCTAATTGTAAATTCAGGAGCTTTATTTTCTTCAAGAAATCTCTCTTCAATCTCTTGTTTTTGATCATATATAAGTGATTGTGAAGGATCTTTCTTAACCTTATTAGCATACTTTACTATATAAACAATTGTTATAATTGTTGCTAGTACTAATCCTATAAATCTAAAGGATAATCCTTCTGTAAAGTTTATACCAGCAGCATTAGATGCTATAACTGATGAAAATGGATTTACAGTTGAGAACATTGTACCTATTGAAGATCCCATATATATACTAGCAATACAAACTAAAGCATCATAACCTGCTGCTAAGAATATAGGAATTAATATAGGATACAGAGCTATAGTTTCCTCTGCCATACCAAATGTAGTTCCACCAATAGATATTAGTGTAGTTAATAAAATTATTAATATATATTCCTTACCTTTTGTAGCTCTTGAAAGACTTGCAATTCCTGCATTAAATGCTCCTGATGCATTTAATACTCCAATTACACCTCCAATTACAAATATAAACATTATAATATCTATTGTGTCATATGTTCCTTCAATTGGTGCTTGAACAATTTCTTTTAATCCTTGTGGTTTTTGTTCAACCTTTTCGTATGTTTCTGGGATAGCTAATGGTTTTTTTATACTTCCATCTTCAAATTTTTCTAGCTTTATTTTTATTCCAAGCTTGTCCAAAACTTGTTGTGTTGCCTTTTCTTGTGTTGTCTCTCCTTTTGGTGTCGTTATAACAAAAGTTTTTTCATCTTCATTATAAGCTAACTTAGAATATGAACCAGCTGGAATTACATAAGTTAATATAGCTGCTAATATTAGTACTATAAATAAAACTGTAAACGCTGATGGAAAGCCAATTTTCTTTTTCTTTGACATTCTCCTTCCCCCTTTTGTTTGTTAATTTTTTGAAAATTTTTTATTTTCTATCATTATAACATAATATACCTATGAAATCATTACCATGTAAATATTTTATTTAAAATTTTATCACTATATTTATAATATAGTTACAGTTAAAGAATGTCTTATTATTAAAAAGCCTTAAAAATATGATTATTATTAAAAAAATTATAAATATCAATATATTTATTAATTAATATATCATATAAAAATTATCTTTTTTATATGATTTATCTTTTTAATAAAAATTATAAAAAATAAGGTGGATTTAAATCCACCTTATTTTTTATTGCTTATTATTTTTAGATAGTTTTTCTCCCATCATTACTCCCATAGCAGAAGCCATCATAAGTCCTCTAGTCCATCCACTAGAATCCCCTAAACAAAATAACCCCTTAATGTTTGTTTCAAAATTATTATCTATTATAACTTTGTTGCTATAAAATTTTATTTCTGGTCCATAAAGAAGAGTTTCTTCACTAGCAAATCCAGGTACAACCGTATTTAATGATTCAATAAAATTAATTATATTAGTCATTGTTCTATAAGGTATAGCTGATGTTAAATCTCCTGCAACAGCATCAGGCAAAGTATATTTTACGTTGGATCTATTTAGTTCCTTTTGCCATGTTCTTTTACCTGATAATATATCTCCATATCTTTGAACTAATATACTTCCATTACCAAGCATATTTACAAGTTCCGCAACCTTTTTACCATATTCTATTGGCTGATTAAAAGGTTCCTCAAAGTTATGCGAACTAAGTATAGCAAGATTTGTATTATTTGATTTTCTATCTTTATAAGAATGTCCATTAACTATTGCCATATTATTATCATAATTTTCTTGTGATACAAACCCACCAGGATTTTGACAAAAAGTTCTTACCTTATCCCTAAAAGGTGCTGGATATCCTATAAGCTTTGACTCATATAATACTTTATTTATCTCTTCCATAATTTCATTTCTAAGTTCAACACGTACCCCAATATCAACAGTTCCAGCTTTATGGTCTATATTATGCTTTATACACATATCACTAAGCCAATCTGCTCCCTTTCTTCCGGTAGCAACAATGACTTTATCACATAATATATTTTCTGAATTACATTTAGTTGCTGAATCTGTTACTTTTACACCCTTTACCTTTCCAGATTCTATAATTAAATCTTCTACTAGTGTATCAAATTTTATTTTTATACCATTCTGTAATAAATAGTCTTGAATTTTTAAATAAATATCTTGAGCCTTTTCCGTTCCTAAATGTCTTATAGGACAATCTACAAGCTTTAAATTTCCTTCAATAGCTTTTCTTCTTATCTTTTTCAATCCCTCTGGATTATCAATTCCTTCAACTTTATTATCAGCCCCAAATTGAAGATATATTTTATCCGTATAATCTATGTATTTTTGAACTAAATCTCCCCCTATTAATTCTGGTAAATCTCCTCCAACTTCATGGTTAAGTGATAATTTACCATCTGAAAATGCTCCTGCTCCTGAGAATCCAGTTGTTATATGACAATATGGTTTACATGATACACATTTATTTGTCTTGACCTTTGGACAACATCTCTTATCAATGCTTTTACCTGCTTCTATTAATAAAATCTTTTTATTTGGTTCCCTTTTATTTAATTCTAAGGCAGTAAAAATTCCAGCTGGACCTGCTCCAACTATTATTACTTCATAATTCATAAAATATCTCTCCTTTTAAAACAGACGAATTAATATTAAATAACCATATAATTAAGAGCTTTTAATAGAAGCTCAGTAAAAAGCGCCTCTCTATACCAGAGATTTATATAGGTATTAATGTTCGTTTTTTTATATGTAATTACCTCTTACAATAAGATATTAATCTATTTAATTTTAAAAATCAAGTATTTTACGAATTTTATTTTATATTTTTATATTATTATACGTATTATTTTAAAGTAAAGCCTAATAAATATGAAAATTCTTATATAATTTTTATTATACTTCTAAAAATGAAAATAATATAAAATTGACAATATTCATTGATTAAATTTTATCTCTGATTATTGTCAATTTTATAAGTTAATTTATAGTTTTTTTAATAAAGGCATTATGTCTTTTTTGGAATCTGAAGCTACCTTTCTTATTTCTAATTCAATTCCTTTACTGTATAATTTATTAAATGAATCTATATCTTCTTCATTAACTGATATAGCATTTGTTATTTGCTTCTTACCTCTTTTAAATGACATTCCTCCTATATTTACACTTTTAATATCAACACCTTCATCTACCATTTTCAATACATCTTTTGGATTTGTGAAAAGCAGTAATACCTTATCATTTTCATATTTAAGATTATTATATACCTTAATTGCCTTATCAACTGAAACAATATGAGCTTTTACTCCTGGTGGTGCAACTTGTTTTAATAATATCTTTCTAATTTCATCATTAGCTACATCATCATTACAAACTATTATTCTTTTACATCCTGTTGCTTTACTCCAAACTGTTGCAACTTGCCCATGTATTAATCTATCATCTATTCTTGCTAAAACTATTTCCATTATAAATGTTCCTCCTTAGTGTTTCTTTTGTTCTTTGACTTTTTCAATATTATCTATATTATCTATAGCAATTTTTATGCTAAAACTGTGTATCAAAAATACAAAAAAATGCACAATCCTTATATGTCCTAATTTTATAGGTATACAAAAATTGTGCAAAAATTTATTTAATACACTATTTTTCTTCTTTGATACTATTATTATAAAATATCAATATAATTTATACATTTTTGATACTACAATAATACAATTTCTGTAAGATAATATGTCTCATCTTCATTTAGCTGTAAATTTATTGATTCTTTAAATATAATTAAAGCATTCTTTATTTTATTTAAAACTACAGGTTCAAATTTACTAGTATCATCAGTATACTTTAACTCATCATTAATTAAAACTCTTTCCAATGCACAAGCTGTATGAAGTGCTATTCTAAGTTTCATTGAATTTGTGAATTGTCTATTTAAGCTATTTTCTAATATATCTATAAATTCCAATAATAAATTTAATACCTTGTCTGGATTTAAATAAGTCATTGTTTCTTTTAAACTATCGTAAAGAAGACTACTTAAAACAATATCATCACGGCCATCATCTTTTGATACAATACTTTCTCCTCTAAATATATTCTCAATAATTTTTTCTCCAGTTCCTGATATTAGACTTTCAAGAGATATAAAAGGTATATTCATTTTTGGATCTATAACTCCAACAACAGCTAGTACTTTCTTTTTATTTTCTATTTCTTTTATTTTTTTCTTGCAATCTTTTATACCAATTGGTATTACATCTATATTATCTTTTGAAATAGTATTTACTACATCTTCAACAAGTTCCTTAAGTTTTATTGCTGCTCCTTTTCCACTTGAACAAATTGTAACTATTGCACCCTTTACATAATTATCTTCTTTACTATTTGAGTTAACACTATATCCTTTAAACTCTTTTAAATATTGATAAAGTCCATCCAAATCAACATCATTTAAAGAAGATTTTCTAGCTGCTTCTAATACAGTTGGGGTTGATACCATGTCTAATGTTCGCATTTTAATTCCTGTTTTATCATAAATTAAATTTCCAAAAGTATTTAATGATCCCATATCAACAAGAAGCAATACACCCTTACCTCTATCTACCTCAATTACCTTTTCCTTAACAATTTCTAATGTATCCTTTGGACTAATTTCAAGTGGCATATCAACTGCTATTATATTGTCACTATCGAATAATTTTACTGCAACATTTACCATACTACTTGCTGTACTACTTCCATGGGCTGCAACTATAACTCCTATTTTCCCATTAGAATCTGTTTCTTCTATTGATGTTAAAAGTAATGTTATATATGTAACTTCCCCTTTTGGAATATTTGTATTAAAATATTTTTCTGCCATTTTACATATTTCTTCAGCCAATTTGTATTCCTTTGGATGTTCTGTTATTACAGCTTCCATTTGTTCATAATCCGGTTCTATATTTTTATTTAATCTATTAAAAAAAGCACTCATGTGAAGACTTATAGCATATAAAAATCTATCATTATACTTTCTTCCAAGTCTTTCTTCTGCTAAGTCCTTTACTTTTTCTGAAAAATCCAAAATATTTTCATCTACAATCTTAAGTAATCCTTCTCTTGAATACTTATCACCTTTTAGCTTATCATAGAAACATTTTATATGAACTGTTATATCCGTTGTAATAAATTTATTTATAGCCTCTTCATCCATTCCTTCTTCTCTTAAAACAGATGCCTTATCTTCTATAATTTTATATAAATTAAATGGCGGCTCATAACTTCCTCCAGTTTCAAGTAAAGTTACGTTTCTCACAGGATTTATTACAAGCTCATTTGGAACTAAATTTACAATCTCTTCTTTTTCCTTAATTTTTGAACTTATGCTTATAAGTCCACTTTGTATATTATTAGGCATCATCTTTAAATTAATATCAATATATCCAGCTCCATTAATACTATTTAAAAATCCCTTTGCACAAAGAAGTTGTATGTTTGATTTTAATTGTCCTATATTACCAAAGCTGGTACTACCAATAAGAGCTTTTATAGCCTCAGATGATATCTTTATTGGTTTATTTACTCTAACTGCCTCATTATGCAATAAATGCTTTATAATATCAATTTTATCTTCAACAGATCTTTCTTCAAAACTTGGAATCCTAATTGTTATTGGAATTCTTCTTACAAATGTTTTTAAAAGAGTTGAAGATGGTTCCTCTGTTGTAGCTCCAATAATTAATACGTTTGCTTTTCTCTTTCTTTCAGTTTCACCAAGTTTGTTATATGTTCCTGTATCCATGAAATAAAATACCATTTCTTGACCTTCTGGTGGTAACCTATGAATCTCATCTAAGAATAATATACCGCCATTAGCCTTCTCAACAATACCTTCTTTCTCTGTATCGGCTCCTGTAAAAGCACCTTTTACATGTCCAAATATATGTGATAATAATAATTGTGGATTATTATAATAATCTGCACAATTAAATACAACAAATGGAGCATCATCTTTAAGTCTTCCAATATGTTTTGCATAACTACACATTATATTTGCAAATAAACTCTTACCAACACCAGTTGGACCTACAATTAAAGTATGTAGTCCACTAGGAGGATACATTATAGCTGCCTTTGCTTGTTCTATTTGTGTTTTTAAGCTAGTTTCTGATCCTATAAGATAATCAAAAGGGCATTTTTTTTCCTCTTCATGCTTATTATCTTCAATTAAAGAATTTATGTCGTCTATTTCTATAACATTTTCAGGAAGTCTAACATTAAATAATTTTTGAAATATTTCTTTATCAAAATATTTAACTGGTCTTGATTTAATTTTTACTACTTTTCCATCTCTACAAAGCTGATTTAATTCCTTACTTACATTATTTCTCAATATATTAAGCTTATCCCCTATTTCTTGTGCGCTTACACCTAGGTTTTCTTCCAGATTATCTTTTGTATATCCTAAGCAAATATCACTTAGATAATTATATATTTTTTCTATCCTCTTCAAGTATAATCCGCCTTTCTTATAATAAAACTTACACTTAAATCGATTGTAAGCCTTATCAATATCAAGTTTCAATTCAAATATCATTTATGAATGATATTTTACTGTTTATTAATAAATTATACTTATATTATATTAAGTTTCAATACAAAAATAGAATTAATACAGTTTTTTGTATTAATTCTATTTATTTTATTTATCTTCAAATGTAATTACTTCTACATTATCTATAATCGCTATCTTTCCACTACCTATTATAGGAGATACTATTTCAATAATATCTTTTACCTTACTTTCAAATGCAACTATTTCTATTACTATAGGAAGCTTTCTTGCTAATACCTCTAAAAAGTCTGAGTGTATTTTTTTACCCTCTCCAAATCCTTCTATACCTCTAATTATTGTAGCTCCTGAAATACCATCTTTTTTTAATCTATCAATTATAACAGTATAAAGTGGTTCTCCTTTATATTTATCATCACCATCAATAAATATTTTTATTAATTTTCCTTTATTTATAGTTTTCATAATTATATCTCACCTCCAATTTAATATTGTATTAAACTAATAATTTTGCAAAGGCCATTCCAATAATTACTCCAATAAAACTTAATATAACATTTAAACCTAAATTAACAACACCAATTATGTATTCTCCTGCATTTAACATACTAACTGTTTCATATGAAAATGTTGAGAAAGTTGTTAGTCCACCCATCATTCCTGTTGTTAAAAATAACTTTGTATTTGGAGATATCATTACTGTATCTAAGCTTAATCTCATAACAAATCCTATAATAATTGCACCTATAATGTTAGCTATTAATGTTCCATAGGGAAAATCTGCCCCAAATAATTTTGCTGCATTTATTGATATTAAATATCTTAAGGCTGCCCCTATAAATCCTCCACATCCAACTATTAAGATTAACTGAAATTTTTGCACTATATCACCTCAAATCTTCTTTAAATAAAAAAGCCAATGATTACCTACAAAGATACACCATTCCCATAATCTCTGTAGGAGTCATTAGCTTTTAAGCGGTTAGAGGTTAACTCCATAACCTATTATATTCAATATATATTCTTATTATATTTCTTAAACTTAATTGTTACAATTAAGTTTCTGTTAATAATATTTTAATATAGACTTTTTAATATATTTGTATTTTCAGGCTTTATTAGTAACAAATTTATTTTCTATAGTTTCTGAATCATTATAATAATTACTAGATTTCTTTTTATTTGTTATTTCTATATTTATATTTAAGTTATCTTTATTTACTACTATTATTGGATCATTTTTATATTTGCTACTATATTCACTTTCATGAGCTGCATCTGTTATTACAAATTCTAAACTGTCTTTATTTACTTCTTTTCCATTTATTTTTATACCTTGTAAAGCATATCCTTGAGATGCTATTTCATTTAATTTATAAACGCCTCTTGTTACATTATTTATTGTAAATGGAGTATTTTCTTTTATAGACATATTCCAAGATTGATCTAAAATTCCTCCTGAAATATTAAAAGTAAATTTATCTTTTTTAGTATTAGCTTGATTGTCATCCCCTACTACTTTTTTAACTACTGTTATTGTTGGTTTTAATACAGTTATATTGCTTGTTTTATTTAAATTTTTATCTAGTTCATTATAAAGTTGATTATTATTTAATGAATCATTTGTTATTTTTAAATTAAACTTATCATTATCTTTCATATAAAATGGAGTCTCATAATTTTCTATTGATTTATCTTGTGGATTAAATATTCTATTTCCATAATTAGGTACATTGATTTTTTCTCCTGTTCCTTCATCTGTCCATGTATAAGTGTATCCGCTATCTGGTCCATATTTTATATTTATATTATTTATTAAGTCTTTTAAGTTTACTTTATCTCCATATATTACTGTTTTATCATTTAAATCCATACTGCATTCATTAGGTACATTTATTGTTGGAATGTTAAACTTTTGTCCCAACTTACTGTTATCTGAATTAACTTCATCGGTATATGTTACATCTGCATATTCATTTCCTGGGACATTATTTCCTCCAAAATATTCATTATTAGCTTTAAAAGTAAATTTATAATTAGATTGCTTAGCTCCTATAACTTGATTGCTCCAATAAACCTCTAAACAATACTTTCCTTTTATTATTTCACCATTTACATCTCTTGCAGGTACTAAATCTAATTTATATCCTGGTGTTAAATTGCTTAACCCATAGTCTTCTGCTTTAAGTTGTGTACCCTTTGGTGGAGGAGTTACATTTGGAATTAAATTATATGGTATTATATCTCTTATAACCGCATCAGTAGTTAGAGAATTAAACTTTATAATATTATTAGCTAGATTATCATAAATACTTTTAATTTGATTTGGATCATTTGCAAATATCAAGTCATTTCCATCCGAACTTACTTTTGAATTGTAATTTTGAATATATTTTAAAAATGACTCTGTTTCTTCTTGAAACCTTACTGAATCACGACTCTTAAAACCTACTGAAATAAACTTTACATTTGGATACTGTTCTCTCAATATATTAAATTTATCTTCTACATTAATTATTGAATTATATATATCTCCATCTCCAAATTTTTGTCCTGGCAAAATATTAGGTAGTCCATCAGTAAAAAATATTACATATTTTTTTCTACCATCATTTTTTACTTTATCTAATGTATTTCCTAACATATTCATAGCACTCATTGTATCTGTTCCACCAACTGCTTTCAAATTTGAAATAGCATTATATATATCGCTATATTTATTTGTAAATGGTTGAATTAATTTAGCATCCTTATTACTTGCTCTTTTATAAATTTGAATATAGTATCCATCACCTAAATGATATAAACGAAATTTAATATTTCCAAATAAATTTTCTAATTCTATTTTTTCTCTCCTATTTTTATAAATAAGTTTTACTTCATCATCATCAATTTCAACTTCATGATAATTACCATTTTTATCTTTTACATAATATGACTCATTAATATACTTAACCTCAATATATTGATTTGTGCTAAATGCAATAACACCAATTGATGTGTTTGAAGAATCATTATCTAATATATTTTTAGAAAACTGTTTTGTTGCTGTCTTTAACGCTTCAAAAGGGCTAATATCATAACCACCTACGCCTTTTCTCATACTTCCTGATTTATCTAGAACTAATATTATGTCTTGACCTTCTCTTTTTTCCATACTACTAGGTTTTGCACTAATACTTAAATTTACATTATAACTTCTGTCATTTAATTGTTCTTTTGAATTATTTTTATAAACTGTATTAACAGTTTTATTTAAATTTAATAATGGTTCACTATTATAATTATAAACATTAGAGTTCTCATAACCAATACTAGCACTATAAGTTACTCTTTCCTGAAATAATACTATAAAAACACACAACACCAATAAAAAAGATACCTTTTTTATTATATTCCTCAAACTATACACCCCCTTACTTATATACAATAGTATAAAGTTTTTAAAAAGAGTGTCATTTAACTGACACTCTTTATTATATATTTTTTTTGATTTTATTTTTATTTAAAAGGATAAGTATTATTATACATGAAATTATACTAATTAGATAAATATAAAATCTGAAATTATCTCCTGTTTTAGGATTAAACATATTGTTATTAAAAATTTCTTGTCCATTATTTGAATTTCCTCTGACATTTCCTGAATAAACAATATTAGAATAAAAATCAAATCTATTAAATGTTTCAATATTAGCAAAAGAATTGTCTAAATCTTTTGATACATCTATATAAACTTCAAAATTCTTTTGAGTATCTGGATAAACTGTTCCTATTAACATAATATCCTTCATACTATTTGCATTTGCAGGTCCATTATAAATAGTCTTACCATCATAAACTATCTTCATATTTATATATTTTAATAATTCTAAAGACTTACCAGTTAATCCTTCTTTAGATGATGCTTTAAAATAAATGTTATATGGATAGTTGTGACTATTTTTTATAATAATTTTTTTGAAATAATGTTCTCCTGGAAAAATCTCTTCCATATCTATGGAATAATATCTATTTTTATCTAAATTCAATGTCATATTACCAGATTTATCATTGGCATTTAATGTATCTGCATTAGCCCTTATTGGAATGCCTACTAAAACCAAGGAAAATATAGATAATATAACTAAACTCCTTTTAATAAAACTCTTCATAATACTTATCCTTTATTAAATGTTTTTTATTTTGCTACTGGTTTTTGTGAAGCTAATGGTTTTTGTGAAGCTAATGGTTTTTGTGAAGCTAATGGTGTTTGTGCATCTGAATGTTGTTCCCCGTTAACTGTGCTTCCACTTGTTTCTTTAGTTGCATTTTCAGTGGATACATTTGTTGTTTGAATTTTAGTTAAAGCTGATACTATATTTTCAGGTAATTTTTTATCTTTATTCCATGCATCTTCCCATGCGCCATTTGTTGCTTGAATTGCATCTGATGTTACATTAACAGTTAATCCTCTATCTTGATACTTACTTGTTAAATTGAATTTTTCATTTAACATTACACTATTTAACAATTGAGTTGTAGAAGCTTCAGGGGCAACTAATTGAGTGTAATAATAATATCCATCTGCTGAATTGTAAATCCAAGATCCTTTATCATCTTTTGGAGCAGCAGTAACTACATTAGTTGTACCTAATGTTACAGCATCTTTTGCACTTTCTTGTGGGTCATTTCCTTTTGCATCCCATTCTGGGTCTAATTTAACTCTTATAATTGCTGGTGATTTTCCTAGGTTTTTAACTGTTACTTCTTTTTGTACTTTTACACCTGGTTGCATATTTGTAGCTTCTGGTGAATTAGGATTGAAATGCTCAATGATGTCTGTCTTTACTGAACCAGTTGTGAAATGGTTTGGTACGCTTTGATGGAATTGGAACCATGCTAATGATCCTCCAACTAATATTGCAGCTACCGCCATTGATGCTACTAATAACTTAATTTTTTTCTTTTTCATTATGTTTTCCTCCATTTTCTTTTTCATTTTTATCTATTGTAAAAAATTTTTTTAACAATGTTATCAATATTAATGTTCCAAGAGTTAATAGTATAACTAAAGGCCAATTATCTTGTATAAAGGTTATTGCAATTCCAATACGAGGTACTGAAAATACTAATTTACCAACAATATTCTTAGAACTTGATGTCATTGGGTCAACACTTTCATTTGCATCTCCCTTAGTTAAAAACTGTACATTCTTTCCTTTTTCAACTTTATAAATTCTATGTGTGAAAAGATTACCAGTTTGCGCTCCTTTAAATGTAACTATGTCTCCTTTTTTAAGAGTATCTGCATTAACTTTTTTAACTACTATTAATGATCCAGGATTTATGGTTGGTGCCATACTACCTGTCTTTACTACATACATACTATATCCACCAATTGATGGCATTTCGTGCAATCTAGTACTTTTAACAAAAAATATTGAAAAAATTATAATTGCTCCTATTAAAATATAAACTACTATGTCAAAAATAATATTAAAAACTTTTTTCATATTTCACCTTTTCATCTAATTACTTTGAGGCAATTTATCTATTCCCCACAATTCTTTTAGCGGATTTGAACCTTTAGGATATTCAGGGCTTATCTGTATACTTTCTGTGATAACATCAATTTCAAAGTTATCTTTATTGTAATCACTTGGTAAATCCTTACTTAATGTAACAGACTCTAAAAGATTATCTGTTGTATCACCATCTTCCCCTTTTTTTGCTAAAGGTTTTTTATAATAATAAAAATCTCCAACATGTACCCAATTTGATGGCTTCTTTAGATTTAATGTTGCTGTATTTTCAGGTTTTCCATCTTTACCTGTTATCACAAAAGGCTTACCATCCTTCCAAAAAGGTATAATTTTTACTCTTACATATATAGGTAAATTACCTGTATTTTTTACCCATACTTGTTTTTTTACAGTTACTCCCTTATTCCATCCAGTAGGATCAAAATTTTCATGTGTTTTATATGCTGTTTGTAAATGATTTGCTTTATTTTGAGTAAAAGTAAGCCAAGCATAAGTTCCTAAAGTACTGCCTAAAATTAATATACTTAAAGCAAGGATTGAAACAATATATATTTTTTTTCTTTTTTTCTTTAACTTTATTGTTCTTTTTAACATATATAAACTCCTTAGCTTAAAATCTTTTAATTTTAATAAAAAAAGCTAATTTATATTTTCATATAAATTAGCCGGTTGCATCACTGACTCAATTTATTTCAAGATGCCCAAATAAGAAATAAATATCATAGTCTCTAATAAATTATTTATTTTGAATATTAATAAAATAACCTAATTTTTTAAATAAAAAAAGGCTAATTTATATTTTTACATATAAATTAGCCGGTTGCATCACTAACTCCATCTACTTCAAGATGCCCAAGTTAAGAAATAGACTTCTAAGTTTCTAATTTTAAAATTTTAATCTTAAATTATGGTCTAATTATATCATAAATATTATTTTTTTCAATAATTTCCTTATTTATTATATAATTTGTCATAATTTTAAACTTTTTTACTTTATATAATTTATTCAATTAAATAAATTATAGTTTATTTTAAAATTTATTTTTAATAGTTTCTGTATCATTATAATAAATACTCTTATTAAGCTTTTTATTTAAAATTTCTATCTGTATATTATAATTATCATCACTTATGGAAAATGTTGGCTTATTTAAACTTATTTCTTTTCCATTTACTTTTATACTTTCCAACTTATATCCTTGTGCCTCAATCTCAGAAAGTGTATAAGTTCCTTTTGTTAAATTAGTTAAAGTAAATGGCTTATTTTCATTTACATCTAAATTCCATGTATTATTATTTCCTGTAACTTTAAATGAAAAAACATTATTACTATCACCTTCACCATCTACTTTTTTTATTATTGTAACTTTAGGATTTATAACCTTAATATTCACACTATCCTTTAAGTCGAGTTTGGATGTTCCATCCTTATCATATTTGTTTTCTTTAATAATCTCTAAAGTAAATGTTGTATCTTCTGTTAATGTTATACTGTCATCACCTTTTGAATTTTTGTCAAATGTATTTCCAACTTTTGCATTTTTCTTTTGATTGTTTAAAGTAATACTATGTCCATGGTTATCACTCCAAATATATGTATAACCATCTTCTGGCCCATATTTAATGTTTAAATACTTTATTAAATCTTTTAACTTAATTTTATCTCCATAATAATAAGTTTTATTGCTTGATAAATCTAAACTAGCATCATTTGGAACAGATACATGTGGAACATTAAATGTTTGCTCATGTTTAGAATTATCTAAATTATAAGTATAACTTATAGTAGCATTAGTATTAGTGTTCATATCCTTGCTATTAGTAATATCTAACTTTGGATTTTCTGTAACGTTCTTTTCACTTATTAAATTTTCTGTTCCAAAGTTAGTATCCTTTGCTTTTATTTTAAAAGTATAAGTCATATTCTCCTTTCCTATTTCTTGTTTGCTCCATGTTATTGTATTATTCTTTATAATTGCTCCCTTAGGTTCTTCACTACCATTTACTATTTCAAAACCATCTGGAACAGTATCTGTTATAATAGCATCCTCTGTTACATTATTAAGTATTTTGTTTGCTATTTCATCATAAATTCCCTGTATATCATTAGGATTTTTAATATAAATTACCCCATTACAACCTGGTTGAATTTTATCATTATAATTTTGTATACTTCTTAAGAAATTCTCTGGTCCATATGTTTCCCCATTAAAAGCTTCTGAATCCCTACTTTCAAATCCTAAAGATATAAAATTAACATCTTTGTTACTATTTTCTATATTTTTAAAAGTTTCAATTGTTTTATAAACATAATAATCATCAATATTTTTTATTTTTAAACTTTCTAATTGTTTTTTCTCTGCATCACTCATATTATTCCAATCGTAATCTGAAAAATCAACTAACATATTTGGCATTCCATCAGTAAATACTATAACATATCTTTCTCTGCCATCATTTCGGCTGACCTTTAACTGTTTTCTAACTTTATTTAATGCGCTTTGAGTATCAGTTCCTCCTCCAGCTTGTATAGTATCTATTTTAGAATCTATTAAATTGGAATTATTAGTAAATCCTTGTAAGAGACTACTATCTTCATCATTTCCCATAATTAAATAATAATTATCTGAATTATCTTCAGAATTAATAATTCTCTGTATTGAAACACCTTTCTTTTTATTTCCAATCATCATATATCCATAATAATTTTCATAATCTGTATATCCACTACTATTACTTGATAAATATTTATTTATATATATAGTTTGTATTTTACCTTTATAATTTACCTCTCCAGTATACAAAATACCATCATTATTTAAATATTTTATATTATTTATTTGTTTATATTCATTACTAAAAGTTATAAGTGATATTTGATTTTTAGAATTTTTTAATATTTTATTAGAAAAATTTTTAACTGAATCTTTTAAAGAATCTATAGGTTTTATACTTCCAGTTGCTGGTACTAACATACTTCCTGATGTATCTAAAACTAAAATAATATCCTTAGGTCTTGTATCCTTTAATGCTGCTGAACAGGCTCTTGCATTTAAACTAATTTTATAACTTCTATCATTTAACTGACTAGGTCTATTATTATTAACTGCCTGTGCTGATTTGTTTATTTCAAGAATATCATTATTAGATGTATTTACTTCCTTTCCATTTTGACTAGCTGCAAATACATTATAGTTTATACATGCAATTAAAAATATAATGCTTGTCAAAATAAGAAAACTATTTTTTATCTTTCTCTTACCTTTCATAGAGACCTCCTAATTTATTAATGAAACTTAATTTACATTATTAAATAGATTTTTACATAAAAAAAACTAACCTATATCTTAAAATATAAGTTAGTCGGTTGCATCATTAACTCCATCTATTTTTATTAGATGCCCAAATTAAAAAATAGACTTCTTAGTTCCTAACAAAATTATATATTCTTATTAAAATAAATTAGTTTTACTATTATGTAAGATTTTATGTAAGTATATCATAACTTCACTATAAATTATAGGACATTTTGTTATATATAGTAAAATTTATTTTAAAATGTTATACTTATTTATAATTAAATTTATAAAGTAAAGGTGAATTAGATGAAAAAATCTATAAAGAAAATCATTAATATCATTCTTTTAATCATAATAGTATTTTCAAGTGCTATATTAATAAACAGATTATATGAATACCATAAAATAGACTCTGTAAACAAAGAAATTCAATTAATAGATAAAGACGATTTATCTAAAATAAATTCAGATTATAAATTTTGGATTGAAGTTCCTGGAACAAATATAAATTATCCTGTTGTTCAAACTAATAATAATGAATTTTATTTAAAACATAACTTTTATAAGAAAAAAAGTATTGGTGGTTCTATTTTTTTAGACTCAAAAGATAACATAAATAAATCTCAAAATTTAATTATTTTTGGCCACAATATGAGAAATAAAAGTATGTTTGGAACTTTAGATAATTTTAAAGATAAAACTTTTTTTAACAATAATAAATATATTTATTTATTTAAAGGTAATAAAAAATATACTTATGAAATATTTTCAGGTGCTATTGTAAAAGGATCAGATAATTATTTAATAACTGACTTTTCATCAAAAAAAGCCTTTGCTGATTATATAAAAATGATAAATTCTAAATCAATAGTTAGTAGAAAACTAAATTTTAATAATGATAGTAAAATTCTAACTCTTTCAACCTGTAGTTATGAATTTGATGATGCTAGGTTTATTGTCTTAGCAAAATTAATAAAGTAAATATTTAATGCTAGTTTTAAATTCAATATTTATTTTTCTTTAAATTAAAAACATATATTAATTTTAAAATATCAGTAAAACAAAAGGTAGCATGTACTAAATTCCATGCTACCTTTCTTATTTTAAACTATTTTACAAAATATATTTTATGCCTCTCCATAGAACATCTTCATGTCATCTTCTACATTTGATATTCCACCAATTCCAAAGTTATCAACTAATACTTTAGCTACATTTGGTGAAAGGAATGCTGGTAATGTTGGTCCTAAATGTATGTTTTTAACTCCTAAGTGTAATAATGATAATAATACTATTACAGCTTTTTGTTCATACCAAGCTATGTTATATGATATTGGTAATTCATTTACATCATCTAATCCAAATACTTCAGCAAGTTTAAGTGCAATTACTACTAATGAGTATGAGTCATTACATTGTCCCGCATCTAATACTCTTGGAATTCCATTTATATCTCCAAGATTTAATTTATTATACTTATACTTAGCACATCCTGCTGTTAAAATTACAGCATCCTTTGGTAATTTTTCTGCAAATTCTGTATAGTAATTTCTAGATTTTGCTCTACCATCACAACCTGCCATTACAAAGAATCTCTTTATTGCTCCACTCTTTATTGCATCAACCACTTGGTCAGCTAAAGCTAAAACTTGATTATGAGCAAATCCACCAATGATTTCGCCTTTTTCTATTTCTGTTGGTGCTTCACATTTTTTAGCTAATTCTATTATTTCTGTAAAGTCTTTATTTCCATTTTCATCTGCACTTATATGAGTACAACCTTCATATCCAACAGCTCCAGTTGTAAATATTCTATCTCTATATGAATCTTGAACTGGTGTAATACAGTTTGTTGTCATAAGTATTGGTCCATTGAATGAAGCAAATTCTTTATTTTGTAACCACCAAGCATTTCCGTAATTACCTGCAAAGTTTTCATATTTTTTAAATTCTGGATAGTATTGTCCAGCAAGCATTTCTCCATGAGTATATACATCTACTCCTGTACCTTGTGTTTGCTCTAATAACATTTTTAAATCTCTTAAATCATGACCTGAAATTAATATACCAGGATTTTTTCTAACTCCAATATCAACCTTAGTTATTTCAGGATTTCCATAAGTTCCAGTGTTTGCAGCATCTAAAAGTGCCATTCCATCAACACCAAATTTACCACATTCTAAAGCTAAAGCTGTTAATTCATCTGCTGTTAATGAATCATCTAAAGTTTTTACTAAAGCTTCTGACATAAATGCATGTATTTCATCTTTATCATATCCTAAGTTCATAGCATGTTTCATATATGCTGCTAAACCTTTTAATCCATAAACTATAAGCTCTCTTAAGCTTCTTACATCTTCATTTTCTGTAGATAAAACTCCAACCTTTGAAGCCTTTTCCATCATTTCTTCCTCTGTATTTGCAGTCCAAGTTGCACAACCTTTAAGGTCTTTTCCTACTGGATTTCCACCTTTAGCTTCCACTCTCTTTTTTAAATCTTCTCTTAATATTAAAGTTTCTTTAACTCTATTTTCTATGGCCTTAAAATCAAAGTTAGCATTTGTTATTGTAACAAAAAGATTTTCTACTATATACTTATCTATTTTATTATCTATAATCCCAACTTTTCTACCTTCTACTTCTACTGTTGCTAATCCCTTTGTAGCAAAAATTAATAAATCTTGTATTTTTGCAACATCTTCAGTTTTTCCGCAAACTCCTCTTACTGTACAGCCTTTACATCCTGCTGTTTCTTGACATTGAAAACAAAACATTGACATGTTAAAATTCCTCCTTAAAAAACATATTTATACTTAATTCATAGATGATTTTTATGTTCATTTTTAATTTCGTAACCAAACCTTGATTACAATGCTTAGTATACTACCCTGAATTAATTTCTTCTGTAACTAATGTTACAGCATTAAAATTTTATAAAATTTCTTTTGGAGTAAAGATGCAGTACCCTAATTCATCACATTTTTTTCTCATATTTTCCCAAAGTTTTTCATCCTTTATAGTATCAATGGCAGTTGGATATAATATAGAATTTTCCTTGAATATATGATCTCTTAAATTAAATACTATATATGAAGTTAACTCTTGTAACCTTTCTTTAAAATCTTCAAAATCCATATAATTTATGCAATTTGCTAGTTCCTTTAAAGCCCTCTTTTTTCCCCTTAAATCATCATGTTCCATTCTCATTATTCTAGTTGGACCTGTAATTCCTCTTTTCTCTAGTTCAATAAATAAAACTTCCTCTTCCCTTTTATGATGTGGCTCTGCACCTAATATATTATCTGCAAGATTTTTTAAATCTTCTATATAGTATTCATGTCCCTTTATACTTTTTAAGTCTTGTATTTTAGTATTTAATTCTTCCAAACTTGATAAAAATTCTAAAATTTTATCATGTTCAACAATAAGTGTATTAACTACATGTCCAGTTTCTAATTTACTTTTTATTTTCTCAAGTTCCTCACTTAATACTTCCATATGAATATCACATAAATGTCTTAAATCCTGTGGATTCATTCCATCATCAATTAAATTTTGCTCTGCAATTGATAATTCTGTTGGATCTATGTTTTTAACTATTTCTAGTGCTTCTTTTCTTAACTCTTCTGATATATTTCCTGAATTTAATTTTCTTAAAAGTTCTGTTAACTCATTAATTCTTTTTTGTTCCATAAATATTCCCTCCTAAATTAAAGAATCTTAAATAAGATACTATTTTCCTTATGAATATGAATAAATAAATCTTTTTCCAAAGCATCTAATTTTTTATAAACTAAATTAAATGTTGTACAAGCACCCTCTGGTGTTTTATATCCATTTGTTTCTCTATATAAATCTTGTAATATATGTCCTGCCCCTGTATGCTCATTTTCTATAACTCCTATAAATTGCATTATTTCATCCCTTAATTTTGGAGATTTATTTATTAAATATTCTCTTATCATTGGAAACAACTCTTCCTCTTCCTTAATTAAATGCTCTTCAAGTTCTGTTTTTAATGCTCCAAATAATCTATGAACTGTTTTTAATTCCTCTCCACTATGACTATAATGAACCTTTAAAACCTTAACTAATAACTGATCTATTTCATTAAGTTCCCTATAAGTAAAGGCATGATGTGTATCAACTATATTTTCAATTAATTTATTTGGATCTTCTAATCTCCAATCTATATAAGCTTCCTTTGAATTTAAAAACTTATCATAAGATTTATTTATATAGTCTAAAAATTCCTTAAAATTTATATCTTTCTCAACTAATGCACTTTCTAATGTTCTATTTCCATGACAGCAATAGTCAATTCCTTCTTTATTAAATATCCTTGCAGCCCCTGGATATACTGCTACTATATCTCCTAAGCTTTGATTTATATTTAATTTATTCATTAAAATCACTCCCTTAATCTCTTCTAACAATTACTATGAGTTGATTTTAATTTAATTCTTAGTATTTTAATATGATTTGAATCAAATTTTAAAAATTTTTATAAAGTCTAACTTAAATTCTCTAGAAAATTAAAATAGTAAGAACTGAAAGTAAATCTCAATTTAAAATAATCCAAATAAAAAATAGCCCTTAATCTATATACTTAATTAGTAATAACTTTATAAATACTAATTTTAAGCAAATGACTGAGCTATAAAGATTTGTTAAACTATTATATTTTTTTATCATAGTCAATTTTTATTCCCCTATGTCTTTTAATGAATCTATATCTTTTATTATTATTATTTTATTTCCCTTAAGTTCAATAATATTATCGTCTTCTAATTTAGATAATTTCCTGCTTATAGTCTCCCTTGTAACCCCACAGTAATTAGCCATATCTTCTCTATTTAGTGGAACTTCTAAATATATATTTCCATCAATAGCCTTTCCATACTTATTTGAAAACTCTAAAAGCATATTAGCTATTCTAGACTCCACGTCTTTAGTTGCTAAAACTTTAGCTAAATCCTCTGTTTCTGATAATCTATGAGTTAACTCCTTTAATATTTTCATTGATATAGATGGATTCTTATTTAATATACCTTCCAAATCACCCCTTGATAATATACATACCCTTGAATTTGTTATAGCTGTTGCAGTAAAGCTACTAATTATATCATCAAAAAGATTTGTTTCTCCAAAAAAATCTCCCTTAGTTAATATATGAATTATTTGCTCCTTTCCATCTCTTGTTATTTTAGAGATCTTTATTTTTCCTTCTCTAATAAGAAATAAACTATCATATACTTCTCCTTCTCTGCAAAGAACTGCTCCCTTTAAATATTCTTTTCTTGTAACCATATTAATAATATTTTTAAGTTCTTCATCAGATAATGCTGAAAAAATTGATATATGTCTTGCACATATTGGTTCTCCTTCAATGCAATTATTGCAATTACAATTATTTTTCATTATATCCCTCCTTCTTATTCTTATAAATATTTTATATTAATTTTAATAATTAATATAGAAGAGCAAAAATAACCTACTACTTTTACTCCTTAAAAACTTTTTATATATTCTATTAATTATTTAAAGCTTCCATTATATTCACTATATCATCTTCATCAATTTCTTGAAATCTATACTCTTGAGTACAATTTGGATACTTTATTTTATCAACTTTACTTAAAAACATATCTTTAGGTCTAACAAAAATACCATAATTTCCATATAAAGCTTTATATACAACAAGTTCCTCCATTGTTTCAGAATGTCTAGCTAAATCTATAACTAAATAAATCTTACCCTTAAAATGTTTTACTACTTTACCCTTTAATTTATCTATATCTCTTTCCATAACTCTTATCTCCAATTTTATAAATCTCTTATCTATTAATTATTAATAAATATATTAACTAATACTTTAAAAGTCAAGTATCAAATATAAAACTATCTATCAAAAATTATAGACTTAAATAATGCAAAAAATTCTCTAACATACATTGAAGGGGCAATATACCATTTAGTATTGCTTGTATAAAAACTAATATTTTCATATCCATTTCTTTTACCTATTAAATTACTCCTTAATGCATGAAAATCTGTTGTTACTATTTTAATATTACTATCTTTTATACTTCCTTTATTTAAACTTTCAATTATAGCCTTTGAATACTTGAAATTTTGAAAAGTATTAGTTGCCTTATCTTCTAATATTATTCTATTTTTATTAATTCCTTTTTCCACTAAATATCTGCTCATAGCCTCAGCTTCAGTAATGCTTTCTCCAGGACCCTGACCTCCTGAAACTATTATCTTACCATCATATTTTGTATTATTAATATAATCTAATGTAGCATTTAATCTATCTCTTAATGTTGTAGTTAGATTTTCTCCTCTTATTCCCGCTCCTAAAACAACAATATAGTTACAATCTCTTTTGGAATTCTTAGGATAGAAAATTATACACAATTCTGTAATTATAAACACTAACATTCCACATAATAATAACAATTTTAATGGTCTAAATATTCTCTTGAAAGCTTCAATTTCTAATAATTTAGTTATAAAGCTTCCATATAATATCATAATTATACCTATAACTAAATAAAAAGAACTAAATGTAGTATATCCAAAGACCATATTAACAAATAAAAAATATACTATACATATTATTCCTAAAATAAATATTATTATATTCAACAATTCACATCCTTCACATATAATTTTAATCTGCCAATATAATAGTACCATATTGTAACAGGTAATATATTATATTTTTACAAGTGTAATTTTTTATATTCTTAACTATAAAAAAAGAGATAGTAATTAAACTATCTCTTTTCGTTACTTACCTGGCAACGTCCTACTCTTCCACACGGTCACCCATGCAGTACCATCGGCGCTA
>NZ_JAGGJZ010000009.1 GCF_017873235.1 Clostridium moniliforme
CCACAAAAATGGTGGTGGAGGAAGGATTCGAACCTTCGAAGTCAACTGACAACAGATTTACAGTCTGCCCCCTTTGGCCACTCGGGAACTCCACCAAATTTCATTAAACTTTGTATCGATTTGTTTTACTGACCAACCGACAATAGTTAGTATATATTTATACACCTTTTATTTCAACTTACAAAACATATCAAAAATTAAGTTTATCCTTTTAATACTTTTAAATACTTATATATACTCTTATTTTTAATATAATATATTTTAAATTAATTCTTCTAAAAATTCTATGTTTATATATGGTGGTAATATAGATTTTATATCATTGTAATCTTTTTCTACTAATCTAAGTTTTAAAATCCTAACAATCTCTTTTGCTCCTTCTTTTTCTCCTTTTTTGCTTAACATTTCTCTAATCCTTTCTATGTCTACAGAAGATAATTTATTAATTATTGAAATAATTTTTGATTTTTCTTTAATATTAAGACTACTAACTATCTCTTCTTTTTTTATATTAAATATTTGCACATTAGAGTTTGCAACCTTATCTTCAGCTTCAATATCCCTTTGATTTCTGCTACTATTTTCTTCTAATTTCATATTATAACTTTTATTTTCTCTTTCATTATTTTTCATTATATTATCATTTTTATTTTTAACTTTACTCTTATAATTTTCATTATTTGAGTTTTCTATATCATTATAACTATTCTTATATTTACTTTTATATTCTAAAGCCATCTTGTTATCCATATTCTTATCTGATTTCCAAAAAGCCACAAAATATATTGTCATTGAAGTTATTATTGATAATAATACTACCACTAATATTTTTTTCATAATACACCTCCTATAAAAATACTTTCCAAATAAAATATTTTTATTCAATTTATTCTATAAAAAAAATACATACATATATATAATTATGGAGGTGCTTATATGGAAAAAAAGGTTCATCACACATCCCCACTAGCTTACTATAGTATATCTAAAAGTATCCTAAATTCTATTTCTGAAAATACTGTAATAGTATGTATAGGAACCGATAAATGTATAGGTGATTGTTTAGGTCCACTAGTTGGTACTATATTAAATATTAGTAACTTCCCTCTTCCTGTATATGGCTCAATAGATAACCCAATACATGCATTAAATTTAAACAATAACTTAGAACATATAAATAAAACTCATCCAAATGCCTATATAATCGGAATAGATGCCTGTTTAGGAAAAGAATCTTCAATTGGTGAAATCCATATTAGAAATTTTTCTATTCATCCCGGTAAAGGTGTGGGAAAATCTTTACCTGAAGTTGGAGATAAATCAATTGTTGGTATTGTTGATTCTAATGAGAATGTTGATTTTTTTTATAATAAGTCAATTAGATTATCTTTAATCTTTAAAATGGCAAATGTTATCGCTCGCGGATTAATTGATGCATATTATGAATATGAAATTCTAAATAAAAATAAACCCAAATTATAAATTTGGGTTTATTTTTATACTATTCAATTAGTACAACTTCTTGATCATTTATAGCCTTATCTAATTTATCAATATATCCTAAAACAGAACCTGTACCTTCTGCAACAGCTTCAATTGAATTTTCTGCAACATTTACAGATACACCAGTTTCTGATTCTATAAGTTTATCTAATCCATGAAGTAAAGAACCTCCACCAGTCATAAGTATACCTTTTTCTATAATATCTGCTGATATTTCAGGTGGTGTTTTTTCTAAAACACCCTTAACAGCTTCAACTATTAAATTAACTGGTTCTTTAAGTGCTTCTCTAATTTCACTTGATGTTATCTTTATTTCATCAGGTAAACCTGTAACTAGATTTCTTCCCTTAACTGATGTCTCTTCATTTCTTGAATTATTAAAGGCTGAACCTATTTCTATCTTAATTTGCTCAGCTGTTTTTTCACCGATCATTATTTTATATCTTGTTCTTATATACTTAATTATAGCTTCATCAAATTTATCTCCAGCAACTTTTATAGATGATCTTACCACTATTCCGCCTAAAGATATTACCGCAACATCACAAGTTCCGCCACCTATATCAACAATCATCCAACCATCTGGCTTTGTTATATCTAATCCTGCACCAATTGCAGCTGCAAGTGGTTCCTCTATTAAATGTACTGTCTTAGCTCCTGAATTTCTAGCAGCTTCCATTACAGCTCTTTTTTCTACTTCAGATGCTTGTGATGGTACACATACCATAATATTAGGCGTTGTAATTTTTTTATTTCCAAGTGCTTTACCAATAAATTCTTTTAGCATCTTCTCAGTTACATCATAATCTGAAATAACTCCATCCTTTAAAGGCCTAACCGCAATAATATTTCCTGGAGTTCTTCCAATCATTTTTCTAGCTTCTTCTCCTACAGCTAAAACCTTACCATTACTTGTATTTATAGCAACTACTGATGGTTCCTTTAATACAATACCTTTTCCTTTTACATATACTAATACTGTTGCTGTACCTAGATCTATACCTAGATCACTTCCTGATTTCCAAAACCACATCCCAAAGTTCACTCCTAATTATTTTACAATTTATCTTAGAATTTTTTACATTTTTTATATAACCATACAATAAATTATATATGGAATATGATTTTTGTTCAACTTTTTTCCAAGAAAATTTACACTATTCAACAGATTTATACTTTAATTTTGTCGCTTTTCCACCTCTTATATGTCTTTCAGCTTTATTTAGTTCTAAAATCGTATGGGTTTTTTCTGCTATAATTGGATTTATCTTAGGAAGCCTTTCTGTCATATCTTTATGAATTGTACTTTTGCTTACTCCAAAAACTTTTGCAGTTTTTCTTATTGTAGCTTTTGAGTCAATAATATATTGTGCTACTTCTAATACTCTCTCTTCAATATAGTCTTTCAAAACGCTCCCTCCTCAAACTATATTTTTTATATTAATCAGCCATTCCTAAAAAATGGCTGATTAATAAGTTGAATTACTTTTTGTAATTAAAATATTTTATTGGATCTACCTCTGTATATTTATTATCTTTTTTTGAAAATACTTTAAGGTGTAAGAAATCTTCTTTAATACACATTTTTAAAGTACTTGATGTATTTCCAATTTTTCCTATTTCTTGTCCTTTTGTAACTTTATCATCTTTTTTTAATTTTAAATTTTTATCTAAATTTGAGTAAGATGTCTTTATTCCATTTGGATGTTTTATAGTAACTGTAACTCCATATGTTACATCATTTTCTATTACACTTTCTATTATTCCATCCTCAGCAGCCTTTACAGCTGTGCCTAAAGGTGCCTTTATTGAAATTCCTCCATAACTGTAACTTGAATCGCCTTTTTCACCTTCTCGCACTTGCTTTCCATCTTTAAAAATATATGGCTCATTATGTGATTTTAAAAGTTTTCCTTCTAGTGGCTTATTAAAATCCATCTTACTATTATTTCCTACAGGTTTAGTTGATGTTTGTTGCTTTTCACCCTCTACTCTCTCAGAGTTTTCCATAACACTTTCTACATTTGTTTTTTGATTTTCTTCAATATTTAAAGCTACTTCATTTTCTTTATTTTCCTTGCTTCCTTCTGGGTTATTTCCTACACCCTTTATTGCAATTGCTCCAATTATAGTAACTACACACAACCCTACAAATAAAGCTACATAAAGTCCTTCCTTCTTAAAAAAGTTCTTAGTACCAGTCATTATTTTTTTAGATCTTTCTTTAAATCCATTTGATTTATTATTCATAATAAACACCTCCTTTAGTTATTTTTGACATTTTTTCAAAAAGTAATCATGTCAATTTAATTTTATTTTCATAAAAAAAGATGATATTTGATTATTTACCAAATATCATCTTTATATACTTTTTTATTTTTATTTATAAATAATTTTTCCAATTTCTATACCTGTATAGTAATGTTTTAATATATCATCATATTTTTTACCTTCCTTTGCCATAACATTAGCACCCCACTGGCTCATTCCAACTCCATGACCATTTCCTTTGCATTTTATCTTAACTTTATCCTTTAAGTATTCAATAGTAAAATTTGCAGATCTTAAATCAAATAATTTTCTAAATTCAACTCCACTTATTATTGTTTTACCAATTTTTATTTCATTAACAGATCCGCCATCTGTCCTCGATTTTATATCTATGCTTTCCTTTAAATTTTTATCTGTAAGCTTTGCTCTTTTATACTTTAAGTTAATTATGTTTATAAAATCTTTATTTTTTAATTCTTTTTGAGATTCATATACTGGAGAAATTTCTTCCCCTAAACTATTTATTGACTTTAAATATGGAACTTCTCCAGAGAAAACATCTTCTGAATTTTCTGTTTTACCTGAACTTGTTGAAAAAAATTGTGGATATAATACCAATTTTCCTTTATATGTCAAAACTTCACCTTTAGTTTCTTTTACTGCTTTTTTTATTTTTTGATAATTTGTATTTCTTTCTTTATTATCCCATTTAGACATTCTTTCTTGTTTATTCATATAAGCCTGACAATGAACTCCATCACATATTTCCCCACCATTAGATAAATTACAATTTTTAAGCCTTTTACTATAATAAAATGTTCTTGCTGCTATTGCTTGAGCCTTTAATGCTTCTTTTTCAAATTTTGCTGGCATTTCACTGGAAACTACTCCTAAAACATATTCTTCAACACTAATTTCTTCAATCTTTTTTTCTTTAGTTCTATAAACTTTTGCTTTATCATTTCCTTTAATTAAAATATTTACTTCTTTATCATCCAAATTATAAGAGTTTTCATTAGATAGGAAATTCGTAATTCCATTTCCCATAAGAATAAAGGGAATAACTATTATAAATATTAAAATAATTCCTGTTATAATTCCTATTCTTCTAATATTATTCAAAATATCATTTTCTCTCACCTTTATCCCTCCTAAAATTTATATACATCTATTTATATGTTTTCAATATAAAAATATACTTAATATATATAAATTTATGTAAAGAATATAAAAAAAAATAGAAGGCTTTATCCTTCTATTTTTTTACCCTATAAATACAAGCACCAATATTTCTAAATTTTTCTTCTATATTTAAATAACCTCTATCTATATGATAAATATCACTTATTTCAGTAGTTCCATCTGCCACAAGTCCTGCAAGTATCATAGCTGCACCAGCTCTTAAATCAGTAGCTTTAACATCACATCCTGTTAATTTAGGAACCCCTTCAATTACTGCACTTCTTCCATCTATTTTTATTTTAGCTCCCATTCTAACAAGTTCAGCTACATGCATAAATCTATTTTCAAATACAGTTTCTGTAATTATACTTGAACCTTTTGTAACTGAAAGTAATGCCATCATTTGTGGTTGCATATCTGTTGGAAACCCTGGATATGGTAATGTTTTTATATCTACAGTTTTTTTGTCTAACCTACCATCTACTATTATTCCATTATCTTCTTCAGTTAAAATAACTCCACATTCTTTTAATTTCTCTATTAAAGGTCTTAAATGCTCTTCATTTATGTCATTTATTTTTATCATGCTGTTTGTTATTGCAGCAGCTATCATAAATGTTCCAGCTTCTATTCTATCATAAATAGGTTTATATGATATTCCCTTTAATTCTTTTACACCTTCTATTGTAATTTTCCCAAGTCCTGCACCTTTTATATTTGCTCCCATTGAATTTAAGAAATTTGCTAAGTCCCATATTTCTGGCTCTTCAGCTGCATTTTCTATAATTGTTGTTCCATTTGCTAAAACTGCTGCCATCATAATATTTTCAGTAGCTCCTACAGATGGAAAATCTAAATATATTCTATTTCCTATAAGTTTTTTAACCCTTGCTTCAACAAATCCATGTCCTTGTGTAATTTCTGCACCTAATGCACTTAATCCTTTTAAATGTAAATCTATAGGTCTACTTCCTATATTACAGCCTCCTGGCATTGATAATTTACAGTATCCAAATCTTGAAAGCATTGGACCCATAATTAAAAAAGAAGCCCTCATTTTTCTAACAAGACTATTATTTGCATCAAAATTTTTAAGATTATTTGTATTTATCTTAAGATCAGTGCTAATTTTTGAATAATTAACATCTGCACCTAATCCTTTAAGCAAATTTAATATAACTTGAACATCTTCTAACATTGGCGTATTTTTTATTGTTATTTCATTAGGAGATAAAATTGTAGATACTATTATAGGTAATACTGAATTTTTTGCTGAGCTTATATTTACTTCCCCTTGTAATCTATTAACTCCTTTTACAATTATCTTTTCCATATTTTCCTCCATAATTAATTATTAGTATGTTGTAAATATAGTAGGAGTTCCAATAATAATATATATTCCTGTATTATATTCTATAATTCCATAACTGAATTCTCTGTTATTAGATAACTTTTCCTTACCTACATACCCATTATGAATTTTTAATAATTTATCATTTAGATTTATATCTTTTAAACTATTTATATATAATAATTTTCCCTTATAATATTCAAAATATTTAACAGACTTAGTTTTATTGTTTTCTAATTTTTTTAATATATTCTTTAAATATATATTAGTTATATTTTCATTTTTATTTAGTATAATACCTTCAACAAATAAATTGTCATTTTCTTTCCAAAGTTTAATCTCTATATTATTTTTACCTTTAATATAAAAATGATACTTATCCACTTCATCAAATTCATAATTATCTTTAAATATATTTTTAATTCTTAAAACTTCTTTATCTATATCTGATTTAATATTATATTGAATTTTAACTCCATTTTCTGAAAAATCAGTTTCATCCATAACAATCTTTTCTATATATTTATAGTTATCTTTACTTATGATACTTCCATTAGGTATATTAACTAAATTAAGAGTGAAAATAATAAAATAGATAATGAAACTTTTTATCTCCATTTTATCCCCCTACCTTTCTCCTCTTAATTATTGTCATATATATTTTTTTTATACAAACCACCTTTATAATATAATATATATATTCTATGCTTTTTTTGTGATAGATTGTCATAAATTAGCCATAAATGAAATAAGACTTAGGTATAAATACCTAAGTCTTATTTTTTATTTATTCTTTAATTGTAATCTTATTAACGCTCTTCTCAAAGCAGCTGTAGCTCTTTCTTTATCATATTGATCTTCTTTTAGACGTTTTTCTGCTCTTTCTTTTGCTGCTTTAGCTCTTTCTACATCAATTTCATCTTTAGTTTCGCATGATCCACAACAAAAATCTAATTCATTATCTTTAAAACCAATTAATCCTCTTGCTGTAAAAAGTTCTACTTTCTCTCCATCTGCTTTAGTTACTACAGTAATTGCCTGAACTGTATTAATTACTATTGAAGCGTGATTTGCAAGAATTTCAACTTTTCCTTCTGATGTATTTGTTAATATACTTAAAACTTCTTCATCAAATTTAACACTACTAGGTGTAATAATCTTTAGTCTAAAGGTATTAGCCATACTATACCATCCCCTTATGCTAAAGTCTTAGCTTTTTCTACAGCTTCTTCTATAGTTCCAACAAATAGAAAAGCAGATTCTGGTAAATCATCATGTTTACCTTCTATTATTTCTCTAAAACCTCTAATAGTTTCTTGTATTGTAACATATTTACCTTTCATACCAGTAAATTGTTCTGCTACTGTAAATGGTTGTGATAAGAAGTTTTGAACTTTTCTTGCTCTAGAAACAGTTAACTTATCTTCATCAGATAATTCATCAACTCCTAGTATAGCAATAATATCTTGAAGTTCTCTATATCTCTCTAATATATTCTTAACTTTTGAGGCAACATTATAATGTTCTTCCCCAACTACTCTTGGGTCTAATATTCTTGAAGTTGAATCTAGTGGATCAACTGCTGGATATATACCACGTTCTGATACACTTCTTGATAAAACTGTTGTTGCATCTAAGTGAGAGAATGTTGTTGCTGGTGCTGGGTCTGTTAAGTCATCAGCTGGAACATATACAGCTTGAACAGATGTAATTGAACCATGAGTTGTTGATGTTATTCTTTCTTGAAGAGCACCCATTTCTGTTGCAAGTGTTGGTTGATAACCAACAGCTGAAGGTATTCTACCAAGTAAAGCTGAAACCTCAGAACCTGCTTGAGAGAATCTAAATATATTATCTATAAATAGTAACACATCTTGACCTTGATCTCTAAAATACTCTGCCATTGTAAGTCCTGTAAGAGCAACTCTCATTCTTGCACCAGGTGGTTCATTCATTTGTCCAAACACTAATGCTGTCTTATCTATAACTCCTGATTCTTTCATTTCATAATAAAGGTCATTACCTTCTCTTGATCTTTCTCCAACACCTGTAAATACTGATAATCCACCATGTTGTTTAGCTATATTATTTATAAGTTCTTGAATAAGTACTGTTTTACCAACTCCAGCACCTCCAAATAAACCTATCTTACCACCTTTTTGATAAGGTGCTATAAGGTCAACAACCTTTATTCCTGTTTCAAACATTTCAGGTTCAACTGATTGTTCTGCAAATGTTGGTGCTGGTCTATGTATTGGATAGAATTCCTTAGCATCAACTTTTCCTGCAATTTCATAATCAACTGGTTTTCCTAAAACATTAAATAATCTTCCTAAAACGCATTGTCCTACAGGAATTGAAATTGGCTTTCCTGTATTAATTGCCTTCATACCTCTTCTTAATCCTTCTGTAGCTTCCATAGCTATTGTTCTTACTATATCATCACCGACATGTTGTTCAACTTCAGTTATTATTATTTCACCATTCATGTCTATTTCAATAGCATTATAGATATTTGGAAGTGACTCTGCGTCAAACTTTATATCAACTACTGGTCCAATAACTTGAACTACTTTTCCTATATTGTTAGGCATTTAATCATACCTCCTCACTATTTTTGTGCTTCTGCTCCACCTACTATTTCAGCAATTTCTTGAGTTATAGCACTTTGTCTTATTCTATTGTATTTAGTATTTAATTTATCTAACAAGTCATCTGCATTTTTTGTAGCTCCGTCCATTGCAGTCATTCTTGAAGATTCTTCACTAGTTTTTGCATGTAAAATACAATTTATTAATTTTGATTGTAGATAAAAATCAAATGTTGCCTCTGTTGAAGACTTACTATTAGATTCTAACATAAATCCAATATCTTCTTTAATATCATCAAATTCTAAAGGTAGCATTTTCTCTATCTTTATTACTTGTGAAACTGGAGATTTAAAATGTGTATATACTACATAAATTTCTCCAACTTCATTTGAATTATATAATCTTAAGGCATGTTTATAAATCATTGAAACTTCTTTTATATCAGTTGTTTCTTTTATATCAACATACTCTGCAACTGTTTGGAATCCATATCTCTTCACATAAGAAATACCTTTTTTTCCTAAACACATAACCAGACTATCTGATTTATCTATTCCAACATGATTTTTTAAAGTTAATGCAATATTAACATTATACCCTCCACATAATCCTGAATCTGACGCTACAACTATATATAACTTTCTTTTTGAAGAATTGCCTTTAAAATAAACTCCTTCCTTTTCCATATCCATTGATGAATATGCTTCTTGAGCTATTTGTTTAGCAGCTTCAAAATATTTGTTATTTTCGTTTAATCCCATTCTGACTCTTCTTAACTTAGAAGTGGCAACAAGTCCCATGGCCTTTGTTATTTTTTTAGTATTTTCTACAGACTTAATTCTACGTTTTATTTCAATAAGTCCAGCTCCTGCCATACATCCACCTCCTAAAAGATGGCATAGCTTAAATTAAGCTATGCTTTATTGTAAGAATATTTTTTTGAATTCTGTAATTCCTTTTTCAAGGGATGCTTTTAATTCATCAGTTAAAACTTTCTTCTCTACAATTTCTTTTCCTACTTCTCTATATTGAGTATCCATATATTCTAAGAAATCTTTTTCGAATTTTCTTATATCTTCAACTTTTATATCTGATAAATAATCATTTACTGCTGCGTATAAAATCATTACTTGATTTTCTACTGGCATAGGTGAATATTGATTTTGTTTTAAAACTTGAACCAATCTCTTACCTTTTTCAAGTCTTCTTGAAGTATCAGCATCTAAATCTGATCCAAATTGAGCAAATGATTCTAGTTCTCTATATTGGGCAAGCTCTAATCTTAATGTACCTGAAACTTGTTTCATAGCTTTAATTTGAGCGTTACCCCCAACTCTTGATACTGATATACCTGCATTAACAGCTGGTCTTTGTCCTGAATTGAAAAGATCTGATTCTAGGAATATTTGACCATCTGTTATTGATATAACATTAGTTGGAATATATGCAGTTACGTCTCCTGCTAGTGTTTCTATAATTGGAAGTGCTGTTAAAGAACCTCCACCATTTTTTTCTGAAAGTTTTGCAGCTCTTTCAAGTAATCTTGAATGAATATAGAAAACATCTCCAGGATAAGCTTCTCTGCCTGGTGGTCTTTTAAGTAGTAATGACATTGTTCTATAAGCAACTGCGTGCTTTGATAAGTCATCATATATAACCAATACATCTTTTCCTTGATGCATAAAATGTTCACCAATTGAACATCCAACATAAGGAGCTAAGTACTGTAATGGTGCTGATTCTGATGCAGTTGCTGCAACAACTGTTGTATAATCCATAGCACCAAACTCTGTTAATGTATTCACTATATGTGCTACTGTTGATTGTTTTTGCCCTATTGCTACATATATACAAATTACATCTTTACCTTTTTGGTTTATTATTGTATCTATTGTTATAGCTGTCTTACCTATTTGTCTATCTCCTATGATAAGTTCTCTTTGTCCCTTACCAATTGGAATCATTGAGTCAATTGCTTTTATTCCTGTTTGTAATGGCTCATTAACTGAACTTCTATCTAGAATGCTAGGTGCAGGAACTTCTATTGGTCTAAATGCTTCTGGTTTTATTGGTCCTTTTGCATCAATAGGATTACCTAAAGCATCTACAACTCTTCCTATTAATTCATTTCCAACTCCAACCTCAACAATCTTTCCTGTTCTCTTAACGACATCTCCTTCCTTGATTCCTTCTTCAGAACCAAGTAAAACACATCCTACATTATCTTGTTCAAGATTTAATGCCATACCATAAACATCATTTGGGAATTCTAACAATTCACCTTCCATACAATCATCTAAACCATATACTCTAGCAATACCATCACCAATTTGAATAATTGTACCTGAATCTATTGTTTTTATTTGTTTGTCGTATTTTTCAATTTCACTTTTGATTATAGAAGTAATCTCTTCTGGTTTGATATTCATGGTTTCACCTCTATTCCCTTTTAAGTATTAAGGCTCTCATTTCATCAAGTTTAGATTTTATTGATCCATCAATAACATCATTTCCAACTCTAACGTAAAGTCCACCTAATATACTTTTATCAATTTCATGCTCTAAAATTACTGTTTTGTTATACTTCTTTTCTAAATTTTCTTTTAACTTCTTGCTTTCTTCAGGTGTAAGTTCTATAACACTTTTCACCTTAGCAATTACTGTATTTTCTTTTTCTAAATGGATTTTCTCCATTTGATTAAGTTTTTCTCTTAGGAATAATATTCTTCCTTTTTCAACAAGAATTAATAAAAATGATAGTAATTCTTCATCAATTCTACCCTTAAATAAGTCTTTAAAAATTTTCTTTTTTTGTCTAGTACTTATTTGAGGTGATTTTATAATTTCATAAATTTGTTGGTTGTCATCAATAATTTTGCATATCTCTCTTAGGTCATTAAGATATTCATCTACCTTATTTTTTTCTTCTGCTACTTTATATAAAGCTAAGGCATATCTACGATCCAAATATTCGTACATAATTACATACCTACCTTGCTTATATATTCATCAATAAGTTCTCTATGCTTCTTTTCATCTATTGATTCACCAAGAGCCTTTTCTGAAAGGAATATTGCAAGTTCTACTGCTTGAGTTTTAATTTCATCCTCAGCTTTTGCACGTTCTCTATTGATTTCAACCTTAGATTTTTCAATAATAGTACTTGCTTCTTTTCTAGCATCTTCTACTATTTCTTTATAAATACTATCTGCCTTACTTTTATATTGGCTAACAATTTCTTTTCCTTCTTCTTTTGCTGATCCGATTTCTTTTTCATTTTGAAGCTTTAATATTCTTGCTTTCTCTAAATCTTCATCAGCCTTACTAATCGTATCTTCTATACGATTATTTCTCTCTTTTAAAATTTTATTTACTCTATCAAAAGCAAAATGCTTAACTATCCAAAATAATATTAATAAGTTTACTAATGTAACTATCATCTCTGGAATGTTAATATTCATATTAATTTCCAAATTTAAAGCCTCCCTTCCAGGCTTATTAAAAACCTACTTTTTTAATAGCATTCAAAATTTAGTGAATTCCAACAAATAATAAGATAAATGAAACTAGTAATCCATATATAGCTGTTGTTTCTGCTAATGCACAACCAATGAAATATGTTGACATAAGTTTACCACTTGCTTCTGGTTGTCTTGCTATACTCTTTAATAAACTAGCTGTTGCGTTACCAATACCAACACCTGCACCTATTGCTGCAATAACTGCAAGTCCTGCACCTATTGCACGCATTCCTACTATAAATTCTGCTCCAGTCATAAATAATTCCTCCTTAATCTTTTACAAGTTTCTCTGACTAAATTTGATTTTATTTTGGTTATTCTTCTGCTATCATCTTTATATAAATCATTGTTAATATTGAAAAGATGAATGTTTGAAGAAATCCATCAAACAAATCGAAGTATGCCATAAATGGCACTGGGATAGCTAATTGAGCAATCCAAGCTACCTTACTCAATGCTCTTAATAACAATTCAATAATTACAGTTGCAACTGTAATATTACCAAAAAGTCTGAAGCTTAATGTTACTGGTAACATTACTCTCTCTAAGATATTGATAGGTAATAAAGCTGGACTTGGGTGAGCATATCCTTTTAGATATCCTAAACCACCATTCTTTATGATTGAATTTATTTGAACCATAAGGAATGTTGTTAATGACAATACTAATGCTACACTATAGTCTGCTGTAGGTGGATGAAGTCCTACAAGGTCTGTAATATTCATAAAGAATAAGAAAAGAACCAATGCTCCAATATATGCAGCAAATCCTGCATACTTATCTCCCATAGTGTTTTTAACCCAATTGTTCATACCTTCAACAAATATTTCAATTATTGATTGGCTTTTTGTTTTAGGTACAACTGAAAGATTTTTTGTCATTAGTATTAAAACAATAGCAATAATTATGATTATTCCCCATTGTTGTAACACAGTAGAACCAATTTCATTAAACAATGCTTCCACTCAATCACTTCCTTTCTTCATATTTAATTGCCATGAACAAAGAAATAAAGTTGGACATATATCCAATAATATATAGTATTATGTTATATTGGTTTTGCAATAATAATAATCCTATTATAGCTATCATTATTATTCTTATTACAAAACTAACCATAAAAATAATACCTTTTAAATTTATCTTACTATTAATAACTTTTTCAGTAACTGCTCCACTTATTAAAAAATTTAAAATGCTAATTATTGAACCTATTAAAAAAGGAAAACAATAACTTTGATTAATAAAATAGAAAATTATAAGTCCTGCAGTAACAATTATTCCACTAAGTTTAAGAGTCTGTCTTAATAGTCTAGTTAAATTTCCAACCATTACTTACCCCCTTGGCAATTATATCCCTTATTATAGTTTATATATTTTTTTGTCGGAAACATTATATTTAAGCTTAATATGTTGTTTTTTCATCTTACATTAAATTATATCATCATAATTCATATTTGCTATAGTTTTCTCTTAATTTTAAGTTTTTCTACATTTTACGAATTTTAAATTTATTACCTATTCTTTTGTCTGAATATTCAAAATAATAACATTATAATATATTTATATCATTATTAAATCATATTACAAATTTTAATTTTTTTACTCTATGTAAACATATTTATTATTATATATTTTTATTTTATTCTAATTTAATTTTACCTTTATTTTTTAGTTTGAATAAAGTTAATTGATTTTATTCAATGCATTTTTATTTTATTAATAAATTTATTATTTTATTAATAAAGTTAAGGCTATAAATTATTTAATTTATAGCTTTATAGTTTTAATGTTATTATTTTTTTATTTTATTAAATGTTTTCATAAAAATTTTTAATATTTTTTTCTTATATAAATTTTCTATATATTTTCATTATACAACAAAAACATACCTTAGCAAATGTTTCTAAGGTATGTTTACATTTTTTATAAATTAATTTATGAAATAACTTTTTATGATATTATCTTTCAACAACTACTGCTGTTCCCATTCCTCCACCTATGCAAAGTGTAGCTAAACCTTTCTTAGCATCTCTCTTTTCCATTTCATGAAGTAATGTAACTAAAATTCTAGCTCCTGATGCTCCAACTGGATGACCTAAAGCTATTGCTCCACCATTTACATTAACTTTTGTCATATCAAATCCTAGATCTTTAGCTACAGCTAAACTTTGAGCAGCAAATGCTTCATTTGCTTCTATAAGATCTAAATCTTTAACTTCTAATCCAGCATTTTCTAATGCTTTCTTTGTTGCATGGAATGGACCATATCCCATTATAGCTGGATCTAATCCTCTTGAACCATATGAAAGTATTTTTGCCATTGGTTTAATTCCTAAGCTTTCTGCTTTTTCTGCACTCATAATTACAAGAGCTGCAGCTCCATCATTTATTCCTGAAGCATTTCCTGCTGTAACAGTACCATCTTTAATAAATGCTGGTCTTAACTTTCCTAATTTTTCAACAGTTGTTCCGAATCTTGGGAATTCATCAGTATCAAATACTATTGGATCTCCTTTTCTTTGAGGAATTACAACTGGAACTATTTCTTCTTTAAATCTTCCTTCTTTTATAGCCTTTTCTGCTTTATTTTGAGAATTAGCTGAGAATTCGTCTTGTTCTTCTCTTGTTAAATTCCACTTCTTGGCAATATTTTCTGCTGTTACTCCCATATGATAATCGTTAAATGCATCCCATAGTGCATCATTTATCATAGAATCAACCATTTTACCGTTTCCCATTCTTTGTCCCCATCTTGCAGTTTCTAAAAGATAAGGAGCTCTTGACATATTTTCAACTCCACCAGCAACTACAATATCAGTATCTCCTGCTTTTATCATTTGAGCTGCTAAACTAACTGCTCTTAATCCTGATCCGCATACCTTATTGATAGTCATTGCTGGAACTTCTTCTGGAAGTCCTGCTTTTATAGTTGCTTGTCTTGCAACATTTTGTCCAAGGCCAGCTTGTATAACATTTCCCATTAAAACTTCTTCAACCATTTCTGGTTTTATTCCAGCTTTCTTTACAGCTTCCTTTATTACTAATGCTCCTAAATCTACTGCTGGAACATCTTTTAATGATCCTCCAAATGATCCTAACGCTGTTCTTACTGCACTTACAATTACTACTTCTTTCATTAAACAAAACCTCCCAAATTTATAATTAACAAATTTTCATTCTTTGTTAAACTCTTAACATACTTTTATTATAACCATTTCATTTGTAATAATCAATAGTTTTTGTTAAATTTTAAACAAATACTTTTTTAAAACTATTTTACAAATTTCTTTTTATTTATATTATAATATTAATAAAATTACATAAAAATTTTTATACAAAGGAGTTTCTATAATGAAAAGAAATGATTTTATATCTTGGGATGAATATTTTATGGGACTTGCTCTTTTATCTGCTAAAAGAAGTAAAGATCCAAGTACTCAAGTAGGAGCCTGTATTGTAAGTCCTACTAACAGAGTTCTTTCTGTTGGTTATAATGGTTTTGCTTTTGGTTGTTCTGATGATACTTACTCTTGGGAACGAGAAGGAGAATTTTTAGAGACTAAGTATCCTTATGTTGTACATGCAGAACTTAATGCCATTTTAAATAATAGAGGTGTTTCTCTAGAAAATGCTAAACTTTATGTAGCTTTATTTCCTTGTAATGAATGTGCAAAAGCAATTATTCAAAGTGGAATAAAGGAAGTAATTTTTTTAAGTGATAAATATGCTGATACTGATATAGTTAAAGCTTCAAAGAGAATGTTTAAATCAGCAGGTATCAAACTAACAAAACTTGTACCTTCTTTAGAAAAAATTGAATTATCATTTAATGTTGATGACATTTAAATAAAAATCTTTTTAATAAAATATAATTTATAAAAGAATAAAACCTTCAAAATGAAGGTTTATTTTAATTATTATTTAGTTCCAAATAATCTATCTCCAGCATCTCCAAGTCCTGGTACAATATATCCATTTTCATTTAACTTTTCATCTATTTGTGCAACATATATGTCAACATCAGGATGAACTTCTTTAATTGCTTTTATTCCTTCAGGTGATGAAATTAAACACATAAGTTTTAAATATTTTGCACCTTTTTTCTTAAGCATTGTTAAAGCATCAATAGCTGATCCTCCAGTTGCAAGCATTGGATCTACAACTATTATTTCTCTTTCAGCTATATCTTGAGGTAGCTTACAAAAATATTCAACTGGTTGTAAAGTTTCTTCATCTCTGTATAATCCAATATGACCAACTTTTGCTGCTGGTATAAGCTTTAAAACTCCATCTACCATTCCAAGTCCAGCTCTTAATATTGGTACTATTGCTAGTTTCTTTCCAGCTAACATTTTACATTTTGTTTTGCAAATTGGTGTTTCTATTTCTACATTTTCAGTTGGTAAATTTCTTGTAACTTCATATGCCATTAACATTGAAACTTCTGAAACCAAATCTCTAAAATCCTTTGAACCAGTTTCTTTACTTCTTATAAATGCTAATTTGTGTAATATTAATGGATGATTAATTTCTGTAACTTTACTCATTTTATTTCTTCCTCCAAAATTTTATTTATTGTATTCTTTTTCTATTGCAGATATTTTATTTAATCTTCTTTCATGTCTTTCACCTTGAAATTTTGCATCTAGAAAAGTTTTAACTATATCAAGAGCAAGACCTGGTCCTACAACTCTTTCTCCTAATGCAAGAATATTTGCATTATTGTGTTCTCTAGTTGCATGAGCACTAAATGTATCTGAGCATAAAGCAGCTCTTATTCCTGGTACTTTGTTTGCAACAATACTCATTCCAATTCCAGTTCCGCAAATTAATATTCCTAAATCAAATTCCTTTGATGCAACTGCTTTAGCAACTTTTTCTGCATAATCTGGATAATCGCATGATTCTTTAGTATAAGTACCAAAATCTTTTATTTCATATCCATTTGAACTTAAATACTCCATGATTTCATTTTTTAAACTATATCCACCATGATCTGATCCTAATGCTATTTTCATAAAATCTTACCTCCATATATTTTTATGTATTTAATTTATAAAAAAAGAAAGTGTAGCGTGTAAAATAAATATTACACACTTCCAGCTTTCTTTAATTTACCTATTATAAGAGGCACTATCTCCTCTAACTCTTTATATGTTTTATTGTAAACAGAAATTGTGCTGCCATAAGGATCAGTTATTTCTCCTTTTATGCCAGCATATTCACATATTGAAAACACTTTATCTTTATAATTTGGATAATTATTCTTTATAAAATCTCTACCATATTCAGTCATTGTTAAAATAATATCTGATTCTTGAAGCATAGCTTTATTTAATTGAATAGCTTCCCTATTTTTGATATCTATATTTAATTCTTCTTTTATTAATTCTATAGAATTTTCAGTAACAAAACTCCCAGGCACTATTACAATACCAGCTGATTTAGCTTCTATATTTGAATCATCATTTATTTTATTAAATATTTCTTCTGCCATTGGGCTTCTACATGTATTTGCTGTGCATACGAAGAGCACTTTCATAAAAAAACCTCCAAATTCTTTTAAACATCTATAACATCATATCCTGCTGCTTTATTTAATCTGTTCATAATAGCAATTCCAATTCCTTCTTCATTAAATGCTTCTGCTAATATTATGTCTACATCTAAATCATTAAATGATCTTAAAGCTTCAAAAAGATTTGATGCAATTTCTTCTAAATTATTTTCTGCTCCTAAAATAACCTTTTCTCCATTAGGATATTTATGGCTATTTTCTTCTGTAGTAAGTATTCCTACCTTTTTTCCTTCATCTATATAATTTTGTACCATTTCATTAATTTTTTCAATAGTTTTTTCTTTATTTCCTTTTATAATTTTAAGTTTTGCATTTGGAGCATAATGTCTATACTTCATACCTGGTGCCTTAGGCTTAAAATCTTCTGAATTGTTAAGTAATCCTTTATCAATTTCAATTCTTTTATCAACTTCTCTAAGCATTTCAAGTGTTATTCCACCTGGTCTTAAAACTATTGGGGGATCAACTGTGCAATCCACTATTGTAGATTCTAATCCAACCTCACTCTTTTCTCCACCAATTATATAGTCTACTTTACCATTTAGGTCTTCAATACATCTTTCAATATCAGTTGGACTTGGCTTTCCACTAATATTAGCAGATGGAGCTGCAATTGGTACACCTGACTCCTTTATAAGTTCTCTTGCAATCTTATTTGATGGCATTCTAATTCCTATAGTATCTAAATTTGCACTTGTTTCCATTGGTATTATATCCTGTTTTTCTAATATTAATGTCATTGGTCCTGGCCAAAATTTATCCATTAATTTTTTTGCAATATCAGGAATATTTTTTGCATAAGCATCTAAGTTTTTTGATGCTACATGAATAATTAATGGGTTATCTTGAGGTCTTCCCTTAGCAACAAATATTTTTTTTACACATTCTTCTTTTAATGCATTTGCTCCTAATCCATAAACTGTTTCTGTTGGGAATGCAACCGTTCCACCTCTTTTTATAACTTCTGCTGCTTCTTTTATATATTTTTTATCATTAATTCCATTTATAGTAGCAATCTTTGTATCCAAAGCTAACGCCCTCTTTCTAATTTAAAGTTTCTCCACGTGCAATTTTTATATTTTCAATACAGTCATCAGTGAATTCAGCTTTAACACAATATTTAAATATTTCATTTAAAAAAGGATATTTTTTAAGTCCACCTTTTTTAATTATTTGAAAATAATATTTTTCATCTGAATTTATTTTCTTTATTTTTATGTATTCTTCCGAAATCTGTGGATACTTATCTAAAAAATTTTTAGATATTGGTTTCATTCTTCTATTTCTTAATTTAGCACTACTAACTAATATTATTTTCATATAATCTTCTATACCTTCAGTATGAACTATTGCTATTTTATCACATAATATTGTATGAGTTTGACTAAACAAACCATTTGTAAATTTTAACTTATTATTTTTATAAGAAAATTCAAGCTTTGTATAATCTCGTTTTTTTAAAATTGCAAGTAATATTAAGATTTCTAATAATGCTACATAAATTATATAAAATTTTGTTATAATTCCAGTTAACCACAAAGTTGTTGGTAATAGTATAGCTAATATAATCATTAATATATAAAATCGTTTTATAGATTTTTTCTCTTTTTTTAATGCTTTATAAATATCCATACTTACTCCTTTTATATTATAAAAGCCTTACATTTTAATGCAAGGCTTTTTTATTACATTTCTTGTGTATTTCCCATTTGTTTCATTTTTTCAGCTTGATCTGCAGTTATAAGAGCATTTATAACTTCATCTATATCTCCATCTAAGAAAGATTCTAACTTATAAAGAGTTAAACCAATTCTATGATCTGTAATTCTTCCTTGAGGATAATTATATGTTCTAATTCTTTCACTTCTGTCTCCAGTACCTACTTGAGATTTTCTATCTTCTGCAATTCCTGCTGCTCTTTCTGCTTCAGCTTTTTCAAATAGTCTTGCTCTTAAAACCTTCATTGCCTTTTCTTTGTTTTTAAGCTGTGATTTTTCATCTTGGCATGAAATAACAATTCCTGTTGGTATATGTGTAAGTCTTACTGCAGAGTCAGTAGTATTAACACATTGTCCTCCATTACCTGATGCTCTAAATACATCAAATCTAATATCTTTTTCGTTTATTTCAACTTCTACATCATCAACTTCTGGTAAAACAGCAACAGTTGCTGTTGATGTATGTATTCTACCACTTGATTCTGTATCTGGAACTCTTTGAACTCTGTGAACTCCACTTTCATATTTTAATTTTGAATAAGCACCATTACCTTTAATCATAAATACAACTTCTTTTAATCCACCAATTCCAGTTTCATTAGTGTGCATAAGTTCTACAGCCCATCTATTATTTTCTGCATATCTTGTATACATTCTAAAAAGATTAGCTGCAAAAAGTGCTGCTTCATCTCCACCTGCACCAGCTCTTATTTCAACGAAAACATTTTTATCATCATTAGGATCTTTAGGTAATAATAGAATTTGAATTTTATTTTCTAATTCTTCTTTTCTTATCTTTAATTCATTTATTTCTTCATGAAGCATATCCTTCATTTCTTTATCTGTCTCAAGTTCAAGCATCTCTTTATTGTCATTTAAATCTTCAATAACCTTTTTATATTCTGTATAGGCTCCTACTATGACTTCTAAATCAGCATGTTCTTTACATAGTTTTCTCCATTCATTTTGATTTTCCATAATTGAAGGATCACTAATTTTTACTGATAACTCATCATACTTGTTCTCTATAAATGCTAATCTATCTAATAACATCTTATCACTCCGTACTATATATTTTCATATTTAATTATTATATCACAACTTATAATATTTTTTCAATAATTATAAATGTCCTATAACCACTCTATTATGTCCTGCTAAATCCTTTATAATTCTTACATCTTTGAATCCATCTTCTATCATTATTTTTTTTACATCTTCGCCTTGATCATAACCAATTTCAAAAGCTAATATTTTTTTGTCCTTTAAAATAAGTTTACTCTCTTTAACTATTCTTCTATAAAATATTAAACCATCTTCTCCTCCACTTAATGCACTATGCGGTTCATATTTTTTAACATCATCCATTAATTTGTTTATTTCTTCTTCTTTTATATATGGAGGATTTGAAACTATTATACTGTAACTATTATTATTATCTATAGCTTTCTTTAAAAGATCACTTTTAATAAATTTAACCCTATCATTTAAGTTATGTTTTTTAATATTCTCATTAGTAACTTTTTCTGGTTTATCAAAATAATCTATTTCGTCTACATTTATATTCTTTCTATAATATGCTAATGATATACCAATAGCTCCACTTCCTGAACATAAATCACAAAGAGTTAAACTTTCATCTTCTTCTATATTTTTCAAAACTTCTTCAACTAGTACTTCTGTATCTCCCCTTGGAATTAAAACTCCTTCTTCAATATAAAAATCTAATCCCATAAACTCACAAGAACCTAAAATATATTTTATTGGCATTTTATTCTTTCTTTTCTCTATTAATTCCATATACTTTTTATTATCTTCATTACTCACTTCTAATTCTCCATGAGTTAATAAATAAAGTCTATCTTTATTAATAACATATCCAAGTAAAATGCTTGCATCTAATCTTGCTGTATCTATATTTACACTTGATAATATTTTTGTTCCTTCTGCTAAAGCATCTGTTATATTCATCTTATCCTCCATCAAACCTTCAGCTGCTTTTAAAGCTCTAATTGCAACTTCTATTTGTAGATCATCTGGTTCTCTTGTTGTTATTTCTTGTAATTTAAGTCCTGGGGCTGAAATAATAGATGATAATTTATTATTTGATTTTCCAAGCCATCTTATTATTTCATAAGTTATTCCAGATACAACTGGAATTAATAGTATTCTAAGTATTAATCTTTCAAGAAAACTTCCCCAACCAGTAAAAGCAAAAACTATTATACTTACAAACATTATAAGAAATAAAAAATTAGTGCCACATCTTGGATGAAATCTTGAGTATTTTTTTACATTCTCAACTTTTAGTTCCTCTCCAGCTTCATAACAAAAAATTGTTTTATGTTCTGCACCATGATATTGAAATAATCTATATATATCATCAAACTTACTAATTCCCCACATATAACCTAAGAGTATAACAATTCTTATTATAGCCTCTATTATATTAAGTCCTATATCAGAAATTCCACTTTTTTTAAAAATTGTTGCTATTCCTGTTGGTAATGCAACAAACAACAAAATTGCCATTACAAAAGATGCACACATGGTAAATCCAATTATTACATCATTACTCTTTTCTCCAAATTTATTTCTAAGCCAATCTTCAAAAGCGGATGGCTCTGTATCATCAAAAAAAGAAGCTGAATAATTTAAACTTTTTATTCCTTGAATTAAAGAATCTATAAGTACAAACATTCCTCTAATAAAAGGTATATTAAGAAGTTTATATTTTTTAGTAATTGGAGTAATTTTTTTTATATCAACTTCAATTTCACCATTTTCTTTACGAACAGCTGTTGCCATTCCTTTAGTTCCTCTCATCATTACTCCTTCAATTACAGCCTGACCACCAACTTCACATTTTTTCAATTAAGCATCCTCTCCTTATTTTTGATTCTTATATTTAAAGTAACACTCACCACATAATGATTCGTAAGTAATGTCTCCTATATTATCTATAGCTACTTGCTCTCCTTCAAATACAAATTTATCATTTATCTTTCTTGCATTAACTACAGCTTTATGTCCGCATTTACATATTGTTTTCATTTCTTCTATACTATGGGCTATTAACAATAGTCTTTCACTGCCTTCAAAACCTTCCATTTTAAAATCAGTTCTTAATCCATAACATATTATTGGAATGTTTAAAGTTACTGCAATTTCAAATAATTCATCTATTTGCTCCTTTTTTAGGAATTGTACTTCATCAACTAAAATACAGTGTAACTTTCCATACTCTTTTAAATTGTCTTTTACTATATTATAAATGTTATCATTATCTTTAATTAAAACATCTACTTTTCTAACAACTCCAAGTCTTGAAATAAGCTTATCTCCACCTTTTTTATCAGTTTGTGGTTTAAGTAATAATACTCTCATTCCTCTTTCTTCATAATTATAAGCAACTTGCATTAAATGTGTTGACTTACCTGAATTCATAGCTCCATATCTAAAATATAACTTACTCAAAATTTTCCTCTCCTTTTAACTTTTCAGTTATTACGATTATAGCATTTATGAAAGCTTATAAAAAGTTTTTTTTAGCATTAAATATTATTGACTGCTTATAAGTCCTATGCTATACTTTAGTAGTTATTTATTACTTAAAATAGTAGTAAAATATATTTAAAGAGGTGAAAAATATGAAACAAGGCATACATCCAGAATACCACCATGACGCAGTGGTTAAGTGTGCATGTGGAAATACTTTTACAACAGGTTCAGTTAAAAAAGAACTTAAAGTAGAAATATGCTCTAAATGCCACCCATTCTTCACTGGTAAGCAAAAAATCGTTGATGTTGGAGGAAGAGTTGACAAGTTCAACAAGAGATTCAACCTTAATAAGTAAGAAATTTAGGGAAAGACTTCATGTCTTTCCCATTTTCTTTTTTTTATAAATTTATTTTAATTATTCAAAAATAATGTTAGACTATATTTATATAAATTTTATATGAAGCGAGTGAATTTAATGAAAAAAGTTCTTATATTAACCACTTCTACTGGTCAGGGACATAATCAAGCTGCTAAATCCCTAAGTGAATTATTTGAAAGAGCAAATTATAATTATACAACTTATGATTTTTTAAGTAATAGCAGTAAGTTTTTAATCGATACTATAGTAGGTGGATATGAAGTATCAGCAATGAGTTTTCCAGGTTTTTATGGTTTTTTCTATAAACTAACAAACATAAGATGTATTAATTCATTAACTAATATATTATTCTTATTTGTTAGAAAAAGACTTGCAAAATTAATTGATAAAGAAAAACCAGATATAATAATAGCTACTCACCCTCTTAGCGTGTGTATTGTGAACAAGCTAAAGAAAAAAGGATTAAATATTCCTTTTATTTCTGTTGTTACAGATTTTAAAGCACATTATACATATATAGGAAAAAATGTAGACGCTTATATTACAGGAAGTGAATATACTAAACAATCTTTAATAGATAAAAAAATAGATAAAAACAAAATATTCCCTTTAGGTATTCCTATAAGAGAATCTTTTTTTGAAAGAGATGAAAATATTCCTTATATTAAAACCAATGAATACTTCAACATATTACTTATGAGTGGTAGTATGGGATTGAAAGATATTTCTTATGTTCTTGATGAATTATTAAAAAATGATAATAAGTTAAGAATTACAGTTGTTTGCGGAAACAATAAAAAATTAAAAAATGACTTGATGAAACATTGTTCTGAAAATCATAAAAATAAAAAGTTACATATATTAGGCTTTTCAAATGACATAGCATCATTTATGGAATATTCAGATGTAATAATATCCAAGCCAGGTGGTCTTACAGTTACAGAATCAATTGTAAAGAATCTACCTTTAATAATACCATTTGCTATTCCTGGACAAGAAAAAGAAAATACTGAATTTTTAACCAGCGAAGGATATGCTTTTTGCGTTAATAATATTAAAGAAATTAATCCTCTAATAAATTCTTTAATAGAAGATCCAAGTAAGCTTACAGTTATGAAAAAAAGATTAAACTCTTTATCTAACACTTACTCACCATCTTCAATTATTGACCTATCAAATAAATTAATAAGCAAAAAAACTGATACAAAAGTTTAATAACTTTTTGTATCAGTTTTTTATTATATGTTATTTTTTTCAAATATTCTTATAAACTCATCATTATCTTTTGTTTTTGTTAACATTTTTATTAGATTTTCTGTTACATTATCCACATTTCCATCAGCATACATAACTTTTCTAATTGAATATGCAACTTCTCTTTCTTCATTAGTTAATAACAAGTCTTCTTTTCTTGTTCCTGATTTATAAATATCTATAGCTGGGAATATTCTTCTCTCTTGAAGTCTTCTATCTAAATGAACTTCCATATTACCTGTACCTTTAAATTCTTCAAATATCATATCATCCATTCTTGAACCAGTATCTACAAGTGCTGTTGCAAGAATAGTTAAGCTTCCACCTTCTTCTATATTCCTTGCTGCTCCAAAGAATTTTTTAGGCATTATTAAAGCACCAGGATCTAATCCTCCTGTTAATGTTCTTCCTGTTGGAGTAATTGTTAAGTTATATGCTCTTGATAATCTAGTTAAACTATCTAAGAGTATTACAACATCTTGACCTTGCTCAACTCTTCTTTTACCATGTTCTAATATCATCTGTGATACTTTTTCATGATTTTGTGGTTCTTCATCAAATGTTGAATACATAACTTCTCCATTTATAGATCTTTGCATATCAGTAACTTCCTCTGGTCTTTCATCAATAAGCAATACTATAAGCTTAACCTCTGGACAATTTTTTGATATATTTTGAGCTAATTTTTTCAAAAGAGTTGTTTTACCTGCTTTTGGTGGGGCAACAATCATTCCTCTTTGACCTTTACCTAACGGGCAAATTATATCCATTAATCTTGTAGAAAGATCATTCTCTCCCTTTCTTTCAAGTTTTATTCTTTCCTTAGGATATATTGGTGTTAACTTTTCAAAAGGAATCCTTCTAATAGCCTTTTCAGGACTTTCATCATTTACCTTTTCTAAATATATTAAAGCTTTAAATTTTTCTCCTTCTTTAGGCTCCCTAACCTTACCTTCTAACTTATCTCCAGTAGATAAATTGAATCTCCTAATTTGTGCTGGAGACACATATACATCTTCACTACTACTTAAACAATTTTTTCCTCTTAAAAAACCAAAACTATTATTTTCTTGAATTTCCAAAATACCCGACACAGTTGCTGCTTGTGAAATATTATTTCTATCATTTTGATTATTATAACTTTTATTTGTATTTTGATAATTATTATTTTGGTGACTATTTAAATTATTATTTTCCTTAACCTTAGGTGATATTTTTTCCTTTAATATAACTCCATTTTTCTCAATAGAATTTACTTTATTATTTAAAATCTCATCTATTAATTGACTTTTTTTATATTTCGATATATTTTTTATATTTAATTCTTTAGCAATCTCTTTTAATTTTGCTAAAGTCATTCCTTCATAAACTTCTCTTGTCAAAATGATACCTCCGTACTAAATTTTATTTATGTAAACTTTAATTATTTTGGGAATTTTTAAGGTAAGCCTCTTAGATAACTTGATGTTTATTTAATTATCCTTCAATACTGAAATGTTTGCAAGAGATTTAATGTATTTATTTATAATTAATTTAAAAATTTTCTTTTTATTAATTCTTTCCAAAATAAATAGAAGATATTCTAAAATCTTAGAATATCTTCTTATATATAAGTTTATCTTTCTTCTAATGCAGCTTTTATAAATCCAACAAATAATGGATGTGGTCTATTTGGTCTTGATTTTAATTCAGGATGGAATTGTGAAGCAACAAACCATGGATGATCTTCTATTTCTATTATTTCAACTAATCTTCCATCAGGGCTAGTTCCTGCAATAGTCATTCCACTTTCAGTAATTTCTTTTCTAAATTCGTTATTAAATTCATATCTATGTCTATGTCTTTCATATATAACTTCATCATTATATAAGTCATATGACTTTGTTTTTTCATCTAACTTACAAGGATATAGTCCAAGTCTCATTGTTCCACCTAAATCTTCAATATCCTTTTGTTCTGGCATAATATCTATAACAGGATATTTTGTTTCTGCATTTAATTCTGAACTGTGTGCACCTTCAAGTCCAACAACATTTCTCGCAAATTCAATTACTGCACATTGCATTCCAAGACAAATTCCAAGGAAAGGTACTTTGTTTTCTCTAGCCCATCTTATAGCTTCAATTTTACCTTCTATTCCTCTATCTCCAAATCCACCTGGAACTAAAACTCCATCTACACCTGCTAAAACTTTTTCTACATCTTGACTTTCTAATTCTTCTGAATTAATCCATTTAATTTTTACATTAGTATTATTTGCAAGACCACCGTGATTTAATGCTTCTACAACTGATATATACGCATCATGTAACTCTACATATTTACCAACTAAAGCTATTGTAACTTCATCTTGTAAATTTTTAATTCTTTGAACCATGTCAATCCATTCTCTATTATCTATATCTTTGCATCCTAAGTGTAACTTTTCACAAACTAAATTATCTAATCCTTCACCGTGTAACATTAAAGGAACTTCATAAAGATGTTCAGCATCTAAATTTTGTATAACAGCTTTTCCTTCAATATTACAGAATAATCCTATTTTATTTTTAATATCATCTGATAATTCTTTTTCTGTTCTACATACAATTATATCTGGTTGAATTCCTATACTTCTTAGTTCTTTAACTGAATGTTGAGTTGGTTTAGTTTTAAGCTCTCCAGCTTTTCCTAAGTATGGAACTAATGTAACATGTATAAAACAAACATTTTCTGCTCCTACTTCGCTTCTTACTTGTCTTATTGCCTCTAAAAATGGTTGTGATTCTATATCTCCAACAGTTCCTCCAATTTCTGTTATAACAACATCAACATCTCTTTCCTTTGAAACTCTATAAACTCTTTCTTTTATAGCATTTGTTATGTGAGGTATTACTTGAACTGTTCCTCCTAAGTATTCTCCTCTTCTTTCTTTTGAAATAACTGACCAATAAATTTTACCAGTAGTTACATTACTATTTTGAGTTAAATTTTCATCTATAAATCTTTCGTAATGTCCTAAATCTAAATCTGTTTCTGCCCCATCATCTGTTACAAAAACTTCTCCATGTTGATATGGACTCATTGTTCCTGGATCTACATTTAAATATGGATCAAACTTTTGAATTGATACATTAACTCCTCTGTTTTTTAATAATCTTCCAAGTGATGCCGCTGTAATTCCCTTTCCTAATGCTGAAACTACTCCACCTGTTACGAATACATATTTTGTTCTTTTGTTCATTTTACTTCCTCCCCATGAGAAAAAATTTATTTTATAATTGACATATATACTATTTAAAGTTATAATAGATATTACCCCATGAATTGAATTTGTGGGGTATTGGTGCTTAAATTTATTTCTTTTAACAACATAGATAATATACTATCATATATTTTTTTTAATATCTAGTCATATTTTGTTCTTTTTTTATTCATATTTTATTTTTTTATATTACTGAGTTAATTTTCTTTTCTATCTCAAAATATTTATCTCTAAATTTCTTATTTATCAATAATTTTTCTTCAGCTTTTCTATAATTATAATTTATACTTTTGCTAGTTTTTACTTTTAATAAGTATTTTATATTCTCTTCACTCCAGCAATTATACTTTTTTAAAAATAATATAAATAAATACCTAATTTCTTTTTCTTTAAACATTTCTATAATTTCTTCTCTAGATACATTATTAAAAGCACATATTTCTTCTATAATTTTAAAATACCTTTCTTTATTTACCAAAAAACCCACTCCTTATCTCAATTATTACCATTAATTTCAATAAATAAACCAAAAGAGTGGTAAATAATTTACCACTCTTTTTAAGCCTTAATATCTAGTTTTAATTGAGTTTTTATTGAAGGTTGATCCGCAACTTTCATTTCATATTTTATTTCTACATTTCCACCTTCTTCATTCACATCAATTTCTAAGTCTTTTGTATCAATTGTTAATTCTAACATTCCATAAGGAGTATTATATAAACAAACAGATTGCTTATCTTTTTGAAAATGCATTTTAGTTGTAGTACTTCCTTCTCTTTCAAGAATTACATAATCCTTACCTATTCTAAGTTTAGTATCAGTTCCATCCATTCCTGATATTTCTGTTTCCTTATAAGTTGCAATTATCTCATCATTTTCGTTTTTTATATTGCCTGGGGTAACAACTTCTATTAATTCTCCTTTTTCCATAGTAGCATTACTAACTATTTTTATAACTGCCTTTTTTTCCAAAGTTCTTCCTCCCTACTTTCCTTGAATTATATATCTGTCTATTTCCTCTTCAGTAGCAGGTTTAACTTTTAATGTACCTTCGAATTTACATCCAAATTTTCCATAAGATACCTCTATTTCATCTAAATCTTTTCCTTTACAGTATCTTCCTGCTATTTTAGCTGCTAATTCTTTATCTTTTTCATTATGTTTACCATTTATTATTATCATAGCACCATTATAGCTAACTGGATAAAATACTAAATCTTCCTTTGATAAAAATTGCTTTATTTTATCTGCTTCATCTTTTGTTCTTGTAGCTATTATTTTGCATCCACTATCACTAACAAAATGTCTTCCAAATCTTAATAATTCAATTTCATCTGAAGTTGCATCTCCATTTCTTTGAAGAGTCTCTTTAAGTCTTATTGAATAATTAGGTTCAGTTAACTTACATCCACCAGCAGGTGATGGGTAATCTTTTATTCCCCACTTTTCTGCAAGTTCCATTTGAATCTTTCTACTTCTACCTGATATCTTAAGTAACTTTTCTCTATCTACTAATCCACTTTTCTCCATTTCTGTTTCATCTAAATTTTGTGCACATAATGGTCTAAGTATTTTATCTTCAAAACCTGATTCTTTTCTAACTTTATTTAAAGCTTGTCTATTTTGTGACATAGGTCTTTGATTTAAAACTTCTCCTGTTATAATAAAATCAGCATTAAATTTCTTTAATAGTTCTCCTGAATATCTCATCATCATAGCATGACAATCAATACATGGATTCATATTTTTTCCCCATCCATTTTTAGGGTCTTTCACCATTTCAAAATGTTCCTTTGAAAAGTCAATAACTTCTAAAGGTATATCTATTTGCTTAGTCATCTTCTTAGCATTTTCTTCATTAAAGAAATATGATCTGAAACATATTCCTATAACTTCTATTCCTTGATCCTTTATTAATTTTGCAGCTAATATGCTATCTAATCCTCCTGATATCATAGCTAATGCTCTAGTCATAAAATTTCCTCCTAAAATAATTTTATTTAAACTACATATTTAATTTCATAAATTGTTACAAATTATAGTTTATGATTCTTCTAAGATTTTATCAAGTTAAATTTTTTATTATTTTAAAATGCTTCTTTTAAAACTTCTAAAAACTTAAATTTAATATTATAATCTTCTTTATCTTTATTATTAGAAATCTCTTTCTTTTCTTTATTGTTACCTAATTCTTCACTATCTAAAACTTCATTCATTCTTTTCTCTGTTTCATTATAAGCAACTTCTCCTTTAGTTACATCAACAAAACATAATGGCGGAAACATAACACACCACCAATTTTGACCTGAAGCATTTCCTATTAATATTCTATAAGCTTCATATTCTCCTTGTGGAAGCACAATATTTCCATACATTTTTTCTGGAAAATTTTCTTTCGATAATTTTCCCTCAACTTTATAGTTATATCCATTTTCTTTTATAACCTTTTTTGCTATTTTAATTATTTTTTTATTATTAATTTTAATTATCCTTCTTGATTCTTCTATACTTTTTGATTTATTTAATAAAGGTTCTATAAATTTAATAACTTCATTTCTAACTTTAAGTTTTAAATCTTGATCCTTTTTATTATCACTATTTGCTATTACATGAAATCTTATTATTTCATCTTTAACACTTTCATAATTATATTTAACTTCTTCATTTTTATTAGGTAAGCTTGTACATCCAGTAAAAAATAATGTTCCTATAAGTAATATAACTATAACAAAAAATCTCTTCATAATAAAACCCCCTTAATAGTAATGATTATTACCAATTAAGGAGGTTTTATACAAAATATTTATTATATTGTTCTTGTCATGAATACATCTTTGTATCTCTTTTTCATAATATCATAACATCTTTGTGCCTTAACCATATCATCAAAAAAAGCAAATACTGTAGGACCACTTCCACTCATCATACTTCCCATAGCCCCGCACTCAAGCATTGATTGTTTTATAGATGTTATTTCTTTATATTTTGATAAAGTAACATTTTCAAGTAAATTCTTCATATTTTTAGCTACATATTCTAAATTATCACTATTCATATTTTTTATAAGTTCTTCAACATTTGGATGAAAAATAGCTTTTGCTAAGTCAAACTCTTGATATACAGCTTTTGTTGAAACTCCAAAAGGAGGCTTTACAAGAACTAATATTTTATCTTTAAAAGGTTTTAATTTTGTAATTTTTTCTCCAATTCCTTCACAAATAGCTGTTCCTGAAACTATACAGTACGGAACATCAGCTCCAAGTTTTACTCCTAACTCCATTAGCTCTTCATCTGTAAGATTAGTTTTAAACATTTTATTCATAAGCTTTAAAACAGCTGCACAATCTGTGCTTCCTCCAGCAAGTCCCGCTGAAACAGGTATATTTTTTTTAATTGTTATACTAACACCTGACTTTATATTAAACTTATCAATAAATAATTTTGCTGCTTTATAAGCTAAGTTTCTTTCATCAGTTGGGACATAAGGCTTATTACAACTTATTTTTATTCCTTTGCTTATCTTTTCTATTATTATTTCATCATATAAGTCTATTGCTTGCATTATCATCTTTAATAAATGATATCCATCTTCTCTTTTTCCAACAATATCTAGCGCTATATTAACTTTAGCATAAGCCTTTATATTCATAATATATCCCTTCTTTCGTTAATTTGCTATTTCATATTTTATCATAGCAAATTATTCCTGTCTATTTTTGTAATATTAAAATAATAAACATAGAAGATATAATTATAAATTAACTAGTCTATCATTTTTATTTTCTTTTTTAATTTCATTAATAACTTCTACTAAAGGTTGTAATTCTTCAAAAAATATTATTACAATATCTCCCTCTTTACTTATACTAAGTCCTTCCTTGAAAGCTTCAACTTCATCCAATACTATTTTGCATTTATCTTTATTGCTTATTCCCATTTTTATAATTTCTGCAAGTTCTCCTGTTTTTCTTCCTCTTTTATCTCTATCCTCTTTTATTATTATAAGGTCTAAATTTTCATCACTTATTTTACCAATATCCTCTGCCATTTCATTGTTTCTATCTCCTGGAATTCCTATAACTCCAATTAAATTATTATGATTAATATTCTTTAATGACTCAAATATCGCTCTATATCCATCAACATTGTGTCCATAATCTAATATAACTTTTCTTCCTTCTATTTCATACATATTAAATCTTCCTGAATTATGATTAGAATCTAATTTAAATTTGCTAAATCCTCTAGCAATCATACAATAATCTATTCCTATTCCAACCAAAGCTGCACATGCTGCTAAAGAATTTTCAATATTAAATGTTAAACTTCCATTTAAAGTAATAGGTATATCATCAATTTTTATTACATTATATTTTCTTCCATTACTCACCACACAAAGCATACCATTATCTATAAAAACAGCTTTTTTACCTAAATTTATATTTTCTTTAATTAATGAATTTTCTCTATCTTTTGAAAAATATATAATTTCTCCTTTAATTCTAGAAATTATACTTTTACTCCACTTATCATCTGCATTTATAATTGAATATCCTTCTGGCTTAACAGCTTCTACAACTAATGATTTAACAAAACTTAAATCTTCCATAGTATTTATATCATTAAGCCCCAAATGATCTTCAGTTATATTTGTAATTATTCCAACATCAGCTAAATCATATGCTAATCCTTTCTTAATCATACCTCCTCTAGCAGTTTCAAGAACAGCTACATCAACATCCTTATTTAAAAGAATAGCCTTTGCACTTTCATATCCTGTATCATCACCTATATCTATACATTCATCTCCAATATATATTCCAGATGTTGATGTCATCCCAACTGTATTACCCATAAGATTTAGTACATAAGAAATCAATCTAGTTGTAGTTGTCTTTCCATTAGTTCCCGTTATGGCTATTAACGGAATATTTTTAGGTGTTCCTTTATATAAGTGATTAAAAATATAATTCCCAACATCTCTTGCTTTTCCTTTTGATGGATAATGATGCATTCTTATACCAGGTGCAGCATTAACCTCCATAATTACTCCTTGACCAGTTAATGGTTTATTGATATTTTTACAGATTATATCAATGCCACAAATATCTAACCCAATAATTTTGGCAACTCTACTACAAAGTTTTTTATTTTCTTCACAGATCTCATCTGTACAGTCTATGGCCATTCCACCTGTAGATAAATTTGCATTCTTTCTAAGAATTATTACTTCATTTTTTTTAGGAATACTTTTCAAATTATAACCATACTCACTTATTAACTCTTTAACCTCATCATCAACTACAACTTTTGTTAATGGTTTTTCATGACCAGTTCCTCTTAAAGGATTGCTATTTAGTTCATTTATCAATTCTTTAATGCTTCTCTTTCCATCTCCACATATTGAAGGTGGAATCCTCAAAGATGCAGCAACTACTTCATTGTTTACTACACAAACTCTATAATCACTACCATATATATACTTTTCAATTATTATGTCTTTATATTCTTTACATAGTTTATTGTAAGCTTTTAAAAGTTCCTTATCATTTTTTATATTTAAAATAACACCTCTACCTTGATTTCCACATTGAGGTTTTAAAACAACTGGATATCCTATATTTTCCGCCTCTTTTAATAAGCTTATTATATTAAATACCTTTTCTCCACTAGCTATAGGAATATTTTGACTTCTAAGCATTGTCTTTGTAAACATCTTGTCACAAGCTATATCCACACTAACGCAGCTAGTATTATTTCCAATTGTTGCTTCAATAATTCGTCCTTGTTTTCCATATCCTATCTGATAATATCCAGAATCATCTATTTGAAAAACTGGAATACCTGATCTTTCCGCTGCATTTTTAATTGCCTCTGTACTTGGTCCTATAATTTCTTTATTTAAAATATCTTTAATTATTTTTATTCTTTCATCAAAATTAATATTTTTATTTAAAATTAATGAATTTATTAAATCAACAGCTAATTTTCCAATTTCAATCCCTGTTTTTTTATACAAATATTCATAAATCACATAATAATGTTCACCTTTAACTTCTCTCGCTTTACCATAAGAACAGTTTATTCCAATAATGTTTTGTATAGCAATTATAATATGTTCACAAATGTGAGCTAAATATGTTCCTTCATTAAGCCTTATAACAAATCCACCTTCAACATCTATTCCACATCTATGTTCATTTAAAGTAGGCAATATTTTCAAAATATTATTATTAAACCCATTAATTTCTTTACTTGGAATTTGTGAATATCCTTCTAAATCTACATCCATTCTTATACATTTTCTATGAGAATATATATTTCTTCCATTAAATACTCTTATCCCTTTTATCTTCATTTCTAAATACTTCCTCCTCAAAAGGTATCTTATTAGTTAAATCAAATTTGTTTCCTTCTATAAGTACATGCAACTTAACATTAAAAATACTTAGTGTCTTATCCATAAATTGTTCTGAAACATTCGTATGATTTATTTTGCTTCCATCTATTATATATACAGCTCCACTGCCAATTACTCTTAAAAGTTTTTTTTCATTAATTATTATTGCAGTATCTTCATCTATTCCAATTCCTAAATTTTCAGGATTTTCAGCTATACCAGTTAATAAACGTCCTATTCTTCCTCTTTGACTAAAATGCTGATCAATAATTACATTCTCAACTAATCCAATTCCAGGAGACATATTAATACTATTTTTATTAGGAGATTCTTCATCATCACCATCTAGAATCATAGTTTCACTCATAACTGAAGCACCTGCTGATGTACCAACTATTATCTTTCCACTTTTCAATCCTTCAATTAAAGATTCATTTAAAGGCGTTCCCCCTATTAAACTAGTAATTCTTAATTGGTCTCCTCCTGTAAAAAATATTAATTTAGCTGAATTTACAAGTTCAATATTTTTTTGTAAATATGCTTCTTCTCTTTCATTTATATCTAAAAATTCTATATTATTAACACCTATTTTTCTAAATACTTTATTATAGATGCTTTTCATATCTTCTTGAATTTCAGAAGCAATAGTTGCAACTAATAGTGTATCTTCTTCTTTATTAATTAAATTGCATACTTCATTTAGTATTTTTTTTCTTCCTTCTTTATCTTCTGCTCCACCTATTATAACTAAGTTATAATTTAACTTAGATTTCATAATATCACCTCAAATCATGTGTTTATTATTATTTCCTAAATTATTATTTACTATTCAATATTATTTAATGTTATAAAAAAATAAAAAGTCTTACTAAAAACTTAGTAAGACTTTTTATTTTATTCCATTATATAGCTCTTCCTGGTATTAATAACTTTTCTCCAATTGTTAAATCATCTATATCTTCTAATTCATTAATTTTTATAATTTCACTCATTGTAGTATTGTATTTCTTTGCTAACTTCCACAATGTATCACCCTCGCCAACAACATAAATTGTAATACTAGCCTTTTTCTTAACTTCCTCACCTTCAACCTCTACTATGTCACTTACAAATTCTTTATTAATTTCAAATAAAACTTTAGCTATAACTTCTATATTTGCTCTTACTGAAATAGTATTTGCTTCAATTGCTATATCTATATTTTCTATAAATACTCTTATTAATGCCTTCATATTTTCATTTACACCATTTGCATCTATATTTATATTAAAAGGAATATCTCCTGAAACTTTATCTAAGTAATTTTCTTCATCATTAGTCTTATATATAACATCAACTTTTATATATCCAGAAACCTTTATTTTGTCTTGAGAAACTGACTTATCTGTTAAAACAACATTAGCCAAATAAGTTATTATTTTTTCTGGAATCATGTTACTCTCATTTATATATATATTATCCTTAATTATAGATTCATTATTATATATTCCTTGAAGCATTCCAATATTATGTTCATTCTTTGACACTTCAACTTTAAACTTAGGAGAATAAGCATCTACTATAACATCTATATTTTTCTTTGAAAATACTTTTACATTACAGATAACTAAGGCTTCAGTGTTAACTATTCTAGCTTCCCCTAAATCATCTTCCTCAACTGTTATATCTTTATTTTTTATATTAAAATCAGAAGCTACTACCATATCAGGAGTTACCCCTGTCATTTCAATTTCTTTAGATAGATAAATATTATCTTCTAAATAATATATATCTTTACCTTCATTACTTAAATATATTATTTCAACCTTACAATAACAACCACAATATACTTTTTCTTCACCTATTTTTACTTCTTTTTTTTGAAGTTCCATTTTTGATTTTAGTATTTTAGATATTGATGGCTTATCCATACTAACTCTAATCATTGATTTTCCAAGTATTTCAATATTTTCACTAATATTTTTACTGTTTATCACTTCATTCTTTTTAAGAACTTCAACTCCTTTATTCTCTGAAATATCTTTTGCAAGTTCAACTTCTTTTCCTTCATACACTTCCCAATTAAAATCAATCACTCCATCAATAGCAATTTTTCTCTCATTTATTATTTGTGCTTCAATATGTTCTACTCTGCATACCACTTCACAGATCATTTTATGTTCACTTTCTTGCAAGTCTAAACTACTATTAAATTTTTTAGAATAATTAACTGCTGAAACTATAGTATCCTCTTCTTTTGCTAAATAAAGTACATTATATTCTATATTACCTTCTACTATAACTTTATCCCCAACAATTTCCTTAGATATAACAGTTGGCTTTGCATCAACAAGTAATAACTTTTCTACATCTGGATGGGTATCTGGTATAAGATACTCATCATTTAACATAGTAGTGGTATTACTTTCATTTAAAAGTTGCTCAAATTTAATATTTTCTTTTATAACATCTATACTTGCCATTTTTAACCCCTCCTATAAAATACCTACTACTATTTATATAAAAATATTTAAAATTTATGACTATTAGAAGTTAAAAAGATTTATTAATTTTGTTATTTTTAATCAATGAATCCATATTAAAGAAATATTTTTTATGTATTATATATATTTTTAATTTTTTAAAAAATTTCTTTTATTTTTTTGTTGACAAAGGTATCTTTTTGTCGTAATATAAGAATTGGTTATTGACCATATAACCTCTCATAAATTCTCAATACCCTTTTATACCATAGTTGAAAGATGGAAACCCACCATCTTTCTTTTTTTTTTGCAAAAAAAAGAAATAAAACTTCGAAAAAATTTCGAAGCTTTATTTCTATCCTGGAAAATGTAATTGCACTGTTTGAGTTAATACATCTGAATAACTATATGTCACGGTTCTTTGGGTGTCATTGTCTAATCTTATTACGAATATGCTAGGATAAGCACTTTCTAAAACTCCATCGTTAACCAGAATCTTTTTTCTTCCTCCGTTGGCTTTTAAAGTTACTTTTTCTCCAAGGTGCCCCTCAATACTTTTTTTAATTGAGGCAATAGTTTTAATGGTTCCCATGAAAACACCCTCTTTCCTTATTTGATTATACCATTTTTTTGAATATAAGTCAAATAAAATTTTTATTTTATCATTTAATAAATATAATGTCAATATATTTTTATATTTTCTTATTTACCTTTTTTATTATTTGTAAAAGCCTAATTATTTATTCATAATAAATTTATTTAAATATTACATATATAAATTCTAAATTAATTATATTTCTATAAAATATATGATGACTTAGGATAGCCTTCTCTATATTTTCCTCTTGTTTGAAGTCCACCAACACCCTTTATTCCAGTTATTGTATTATCTATCACTTCTTTAATTGATACTATATCATTTATTTTAGTATAAGCTACTTTTTCACATACAAACACAGGATCCAAACAGTGAATTAAAACCCTACTAGGGGAAGATGCAAAATTTGCTCCAGCATCTAACATAGATTCATAACAACTCTGACATGCACCAGCAAAAATTATCAGTTCATCGTAACTAGAGTTATAATCTCTTAAAGCTTTTACTGCATCTCTATAGAACTTTGAATTTCTATAATTATTTAAATCTAAATAATCTCTTGTCCCCCTAATTACACCATCATGACCTGTAAGAACAACTATATCTGGCTTTACTTCCTTTACAAGGTCAACAATTTTATTTGGTTGTTCCTTTTCAGATATTGATACGCCAACTGCATCAAGAGATAATTGTTTATATACTTTAAGACAAGTATCCATATATTCTTTATCCCCATCAACATGAAGTATTTTACCTGGTCTTCCAAAAAATAATTCCTCCGTATCCCCTTTAGCATTAATTACCTTATTATTTTTTACTGAACATTTTCTATTTTCTATTTCTCTTGCTGAAATAGCTGTCTTTATAGCTTTATTAACTCTACTATTTAATATTTTATCTTTTTCTCCTGAATAATCTTCAGAAACCTTTTCTAGATCTTCCAAAGTAGCATCAGCTATAACTCTTATATTGATTCCCTTAAGAACAAAAATTGTTTTCCCATTTTCATAAATTATATCTACTATTTTAAAAGTTACATCCTTATCATATGATTTTCTTACAACTATATCTCCTACAACCATATTTATACCTTAAATTATTATTTCTCTATATTATTCTATGCAAAAATATAATTTATGTTTAACTAAAATAGAACTCCATTAACGGAGTTCTATTTTAGTTAATATTGTATTCTTTTTTAAACTCATCTAAAAATTTAAGATAATTATCTTTTTCATTTATTATTCCTTGAAGTTTTTTTGCAAATGTATTTTGTCCCCAATTAACTTCATTATAATAATATCTATTAGCTAATCTCCAATATCTTTGAGGAAATTGTAAATAAGCTAATAATACTTTATATTCATCATCTCTTAAAGGAGTTACCTCATTATATGCTTCAATTATAGCTTTAGCATATTCTATATTCCAATCTACTCTTTTTAAAACTTTTATCATAAAATTTGAAATATCAAAAGCTCTTATCTCTCTTTTGCAATAGTCAAAATCTATAACATTAACTTCTTCATTATTATCAATTATTATATTATGATAAGTAAAGTCATGATGACAAAAGCTTTTTTCTTTTTCTGCTATTTCACAAAGTTCATTATAATTTGATTCCTCTAATGTTTTAAAAGCTTCTTTTCCCATTTCTTTATAAAATTCCATTGACTTAATATAAAGTAAATCAAAATCACTCTTATTATGTTTTTTTCTAACCATGTCTCTCATTTTATCTAAAGATTTAACTCTTTTTTTCATTAGATTTATCCATCTTCCTAAATCGCTTTTTAATTTAGAATTTTCTGGAGGATCATACCCCTTTGAAGCTTCATGTAATTTTGCTAAAGTTTCTGCTGCAAGTTTTACTTCTGGTATTTTATTAAAATCACACTCTCTTCCTTCTAACCATTTTGATAATGTATATAAGTCTTCATTTACTAATGCATATGGTTCACCCTCTATGTTTAAAAAATACCTGTCTACTTTATCAAATCCATTTTTTATTAAATGTTCTTTAGCTCCATAAACAAACAAAAGTTTTTGAGGTCCATAATTTATCTTTTTAAGACATCTCTCTCCTTTATTAGTATTTAAATAATAAACCCCTTTATTTGGTTTTAGAGTTTCAATTTCAATATTAAATTGTCTTTCTATTTCAAACTCTCTCATCATTTCAATCACCCCTTAATATTTATATGTGTATGCCATTTCTTTTATTAACATTTTTTACTATAAATATATATAATAAAAGTAATAATACTTTAAAAGAGGATTAAGTAATGAAAATTGGCATTGACGGCAGAGCCGCAAAATTGTATAGAGGAACAGGCATTGGCACATATACTAGTCAACTAATACAAAGTCTAAATATGGTAGACTTTAATAATAACTATTTAATTTTCACTCCTGATAATAAAGAACTAAATAATTTAAATTCTAACTTTAAAATTGAAAAGGTCGATACAGTAACTAAAGAAAACTTTTGGGATGAAATTAAAGTTCCTAATATTTTAACAAATAATAATATGGAATTATATCATGTTCCTCAAAACGGTGTAGGACTTTCTAAAAATATTAATAATTGTAAAAAAGCCATTACATTACATGATATAATCCCACTTAGAATGCCAGAGACAGTAAGCGATCGTTATCTTAAAATATTTAATGATGAAATGCCTAAAATTATTGATAATTGTGATGGTATAATAACTGTTTCGGAGTTTTCAAAGCAAGATATATTTAAGGAGTTTAATTTTCCAAAGGATAAAATTTTTGTAACCCATTTAGCTGCAGAAAGTATTTATAAACCAATGAGTAAGTGCCAGTGTAAAAAAAATATTGAAAGAAAATATGGAATTAAATCTGATTTTATATTATATGTTGGAGGTTTTAGTCCAAGAAAAAATATAGTAGGACTAATTGAAGCTTTTTCTTTGTTACCAGCACCTTATAGAAAAACTACTAAGTTAGTTATAACAGGTAAAAAAGGTCTTTCATATGATATATATCTAAAAAGAGCTAGAGATTTAAATGTTCAAAATGATGTTATTTTTACAGGTTTCATTCCATCTAAAGATCTACCTTATTTTTATAATGCTTCAGAAATGCTAGTTTATCCATCCTTTTATGAAGGCTTTGGTTTGCCTCCTATAGAAGCTATGGCTTGTGGTACTCCTGTAATAACATCTAGTGTAACATCACTTCCAGAAGTGTGTTATGATTCTGCACTTCTTATAAATCCTAACAATCCAGATGATTTAAGTTATGCAATAGAAAAAGTCTTAAGTGATAGTTTACTTGTATTAGCCATGGTAAAGAAAGCATTAACAAGAAGTAGATTATTTTCTTGGGAAAATACTGCAATATCTACAATTAAAGCTTATGAAAATATTTTAAATAATTAAAAGAAGTGGGTAATAAGAAAAAACTTTTATTACCCACTTCTTTTATTAACTTAACTAAAAAAAATCTCTTTTTCATAAAGTTCTTTATAATCATTAAGGAACTTAATTCTAAACACATCATTTTCTAGTTTATTTTTAAATCTGTGTAGAAATACTTCCATTTCCCATTCTTTGCTTTTGTGATAATATGATTTAATTATTGAGTATATATCTCTTGGAAAACTCATTAATACATATATTAACTTATACTCATCATCTTTTATATTTAATATGTTATTATAGCTTTCAAGAACAAGTTTTCCTTTACTTATATCAAAGGTACTATTTTTAATCCATTTTAAAAGAAAATCAGCTAAATCTATTGTTCTTAAATCTACTGTTCCATAATCAAAATCTATTATATTAACATCATTTTCGTTAATTATAAAATTATGATTTGCAAGGTCATTATGACATATAGATATAAGTTCTTGATCCTTTATTAATTTTTTATAATTGCTAACCCAAAGCATTTCTTCTACTTTTTTTATTTCTTCTATATATCTATCACAATTTTCTAAAAATAATTTATCAAATTCATTTTTATAAGAATATCCTTTAACCCATGATTTTATATTTATAAGATCATCTTTTATATTACTATAACAATTACACAAATTTTCTCCAATAATAGGTTGAATTCTTTTTTCATTTAAATGTTCTAATATGTTTTTTGATGCCTTATGGAGATTAGCTAAAGCCTCACTACACATTTTAACTTCAACAGGATTACTTACTGATGCTTCACGTCCATTTATTAAATCCATTAAAATATAGTTCTCATCCTTCCAGCATATAAAAGCATCATTATCATTTATTCTATCCATTTTCATAGTATTTTTAAAGTTTCTATTTATAAATTTTAAAGATTCATCTATAAATCTTATTTTTTCCTCTTTGTAATCAACTTTTTTAAGAATTTTAGATCCATTAGTTGTGTTTAATATGAATAACTTTCTAATAGGAGTAATATCTAATATATCAATACCTAACTTATCAAAAAAATTTTTACTTAAATCATATTTACACAGGAAATTTTTTTCTAAGTATTTAGATCTTCCCATTATAAACCTCCCTTAAAATCCTAATTCCTTTTCAGCAATATTTTTTAAATTACTTCTAAACACATCCCATTCATATCTATTTTTATACCAATATTTTAAACTTTCTTGAGGAATATTAATAATTAAATTTATATAGTCTAAGCTAGTTTTCCTTAACTTTAATTTACTTACATATTCAATTGAATATTCTTTTATTAATTCTTTACTGCACCCTTTTTTAAGCTTAAATAGATAATTTATAAAATCTTCTTCAATTATATTAAAATTAAATTTTTTTATTTTTCCAATTTCAATATTATCCATTATTCTTAAGTTACTCTCATCAACTTTATCTATACATATTTCATATCTCTCCATCCCCCTTTTGTATATGTCTATATAATTAATTTTCTCTAATTCTTCAAGTGCTTTTTTTGCTTCTTCTAATATTCTTTTTTCATAATAATTTTTTTCTTTAAATAAAGTTTCTAATTTTTTAGTCATTACAAAAATTCTATCAACTCTTTTTCCTATTTCACTTAATATGCTATTTTTTTCAACTGAATGATATCCCATAAGTATATTTTGAATAGATTTTATAGCTTCTATATGATTTAAAACATTAGAATCACTTTTTTTAACTTTAAAATATTCTCCTATTATAAACACATTGTTTTCTAGTAAATATTTTGAAAGAGCTTCCTCATTTATATTAATCCCCCCTTTAATTAAAAAAATTATTTATGAAATCCTCCCTTTCTTCAGCATCATCTAAGTACCTATTAATTCTCTCTAAAAAAACCTCCTCTTTCCAAGGTTGTTGTTCCCAATATACTTGAAGTCCAATTTGCCAAAAACTTTGTGGAAATCTTATAAATTCCTTCATAACTACTAAATCACTTTTAGTAATTTCAATATTTTTAGAATAACTATTAAGTATTTCAATACCCTTTTTATTACTCCAACTATGATTTTTCATAGATCTAATAAATAAGGAAGATAAATCATGTAAGTGACTATCTAAAATACAATAGTCAAAATCTATAATTTTTATGCAGTTATTTTTATCTATTAAAATATTATGATCTGCAAGATCATGATGACAAAATTCTCTCTTCATCATATGTTTTTTCATTATATTAATATATTCACTATTTATAAGACCTTGTATACTTTTATCAGCTCTAGCTAATTCATTTTCCAAATTATTTAAAAATATATTATCAAATTCATTTTTTTTAGCTTTTTGAGAAATTCTATTTGCAAAATCTAAAATTTCCATTTTTCTAGTTTTAAAAACATTTATCCATGAAAACCAATATATTCTAGGATTCATATTTTTAGTAATAGTAAAATCCCTACTATAAACATGTAACTTTGATACTTCCTCTGATACCTTTTTAAGTTCATCTAAATTATCATAATCACTTTTTCTAGATTCAATCCATTTAGTTAAATATCCATAAGTTTCAAAACCTAAATTTATATAGTATTCATTATTTTTATTTTTTATTATATCTAAAACATTTAAGTATCCTTTATTTCTTAAATGAAGGATTGAAGATAAAATAAAATAAAAATGAGAGAAATTATATTTAACAACCTTAAGACAATATCCATCATTTCCGTTTATTTTGTATACATTTTTAATTTTTTTAATGGATTTTATCTTTATACAATATTCCTCTTCAACTGTTTTTTTTATTTCATTAAGATTCATATATTTTCTCCAAACTCTTATTTATTTTTATTATATGAATCTATTAATTCAATGTGATTTCATTCACCAAATTTACTATTTCTAATATTTTATATTATATAGATAATTTGAGGTGTTTTAATGAAAGTTTGCATAGATTCTAGAAGTATAAATTTACATGAAGGAACTGGAATAGGAACATATACAAAAAACTTAGTTTCAGAAATAATAAACATAGATAAATCTAATCTTTTTACTCTTATTTGGACTGGTAAAATAGATAATAATTTCTTAAAAGATAATACAGAACTTATTCTGTGTTCTGGAAAACATGGAAGCTTTTTCGAAAAAGAATATATTCCAAATTTAATTAAAAACAAAGAATTAGACTTATATCATATTCCTCAAAATGGAATAGGCTATCCATTTAACTATGATATAAATACAGTAGTTACAATACATGATTTGATTCCTTATATAATGCCTGAAACTGTTGGTGAGGGGTATTTAAAAAGATTTTTAAAGGATATGCCAAATATAGTAGAGCACTCAAAAGGAATAATTACAGTATCAGAATATTCAAAAAAGGATATACTAAAATTTTTTAAAGGTTATCCAGAGGATAAAATATTTGTTACTCCTTTATCTACAAATAATGAATTTACTCCAATGAATAAAGTAAAATGTAGAAATTTAATACAAGAAAAATTTAACTTTAAAGATCCTTATATACTATATATAGGAGGATTTAGTGCTAGAAAAAATGTGAAGGGTTTAATAAATTCCTTCTTTAAAATTAAAAATAGTTTATCTAAAAAATATAAATTAGTACTTGGAGGCTCTCTTAAAGATGAGGGACTTAATCTAAAAAATTATTGTGATACTTTAAATTTAAATGAAGATGTTATTTTTACAGGATTTTTAGAAAATTCAGATCTTCCTATACTTTATAATGGAGCTGAAATCTTTGTATATCCTTCTTACTATGAAGGCTTTGGACTTCCTCCACTAGAAGCAATGAGCTGTAAAACCCCTGTTATAACTTCAAACACAACTTCAATACCAGAAGTTACAGGCAATTCAGCATTACTTATAAATCCTTTAAAGGAAGATGAGCTTTCTGAAAATATGTTTAACTTACTTGAAAATTATGATTTAAAAAACAATTTATCAGAAAATGGATATAAAAGAAGCCTCCAATTTTCTTGGAGGCAAACAGCAACAAAGACTCTTAATGCATATAAAAATATAATATCATCATTAACTTATTAATTGTTCTTCTATTTTCTTATAAAGATTGTAATCTTCTATTTTAGGTGCCTTCTTGGCTATGTTACTCATAACAACAAGAGGGCTTTTTCCTTTAAAATTATTAATTTGTTCTTCTACAGATTTACTTTTATAAGCAAAAATATAACTTGGAAAAACATCACCATTAATAGCATATTTTAATGCTATTTTACTATTATTGCTTATATACTCTAAAAAACTATCTGTAAGATTAGAATTATCGCTACTACTATTTAATACAACAAAATTTTGTCCTTGTGCTACAAAAAATCTATTTGCTCCAATTTCTTCAGCTGGAGGATTATTAGCTGTCCATATACACTTTTCCTTTAAATCTTCAATAGATTTCATACCTCTTATAGAAGAAATTTTTCCAAAATATCCTTCATAATCATTAGATGTAAGTATTTTTTTATACGTAAGTTTCTTTATTTCTTTATTTACTGATTTAATTATTTTATCTTTATCTTTAATATACTCCATATTTTGCATTATGAGTAAAGTTAATAAATCTTTATAATCTTGTCCATTTCCATTTAATCCTTTATATTTTCCCTTACTCTTTTTATAAATATCCTCTGATATTTTAATTAAATCATCCCATGTATTTATTTCTTCACTAGAATATCCATATTTATTTAATACATCTTCTCTTAAATACAATACTAAAGGTCTACTTGTAAAAGGCACTCCTGATATTTTTCCATTAATATTAATCTCTTGTAATCTACTATTTGAAAAATTCATCTTATATGTGTTTATTAAATTCCACTCATTACCTAAATTTATACCCTTGCTTACTAATTTGCTTATCTCTAAACTATTAAAATGAGCAATATTAGGCATATTCTTTTTATCTAAGTTAACAATTTTATTAAAATAATCCTTTGAATTAACTTTTTCAACTTTTATTTTTGCTTTCTTATTGCTTTTCATATAATCTCTAGCTAATTCATTTATATAGCTATAGCTATTTTCGTCTCCCCATATAGTTATTTCTCCACCTACTGTATTACTTCTATCCTTACTAAAATAGTTAATAATAAACAAAGAAACAATTACTGTTATTATAAAAATCACAGCTGTCTTAAATTTACTATTCATAAAATCAATCCTTTAAACCCTAATTTTATTTTCTTTACTCTTTATATATAATATTGCAATTAAAATTGATAAAAGTCCACATAATAATTTAGTAAAAATATAAATACTTACTATTTTAGGAGCTTCACTTGCAACAAAGCCTAGCTGACCTCCTAAAACATATGCCCCTCCAACTGAAAATGCACTACATAATATTCTTCCTTTACTATCTAACTTTTCAAAATTTAAAAAGATTATTATAGCTGAAGCTAAACTTCCTAAAAAGGCTGCAATTGAATGATTATTAATTCCAATTTTATTAGAAATCTTATCTAAAGGTTTTTCTAAAATTCTTTTTATAACTTCTAACATAACGTAAGCTCCACCTAAAAATATAGCGATTTTACCTACAATTGTTAACGCATCCTGTAATGGCATAATATTATCAAAAATTACTAACCCTGAAATTGATTGAACCCCTTGTAAAGTTAAACCTATTATACTTATAACAATAATAGCTTTTCCAAAAATATCAAAAGATTTAATCATAAAATCTCCTTTATAAACTATTCCAATTCCTAATAATATTGAAATTATTATTATAGGCAATAAATTTATAAATATAATTTTTATTGGAATATTGAGTAATAGACCACCAATAAATAAGCCTATTGGTATAGTTATAATTCCAAATAATGTCCCAATAAAAAAGTCCCGTCTACTTTCCTTTTTTATTATTCCAAGTGCTAAAGGAAGAGTAAAACTTAAAGTGCACCCTAACATAGATGCCATTAATACACCTGAAAAATAAATCATATTTTGACTTACCGAAATATTCTCTGCTATATTAAATGCTCCCATATCTATTGCTATAATACTAGATACAAATATTGAGGGATCAATTCCTAACCTTTCTGCAATTGGAACTAAAAATAAATTTAGTCCTTCAGTAATTACAGGAGTTAATGAAATTATTCCAACCATTGAAATTGCAAGTGGACCCATTGTATTTAACCCATCTTTAAATAAAAACCCTAAACTAAGCCTATCTCCTAATATATAATCTATAGCTCCAATAAAAAAAAATGCAGCAACAATGTATAATATTAAATTTTCCATAAAACCCTCTCATCCCCTTAATATTTATGATACTAAATTTTTTATCCATTTTCTTGATTTTATTCTCTTAAAACATGCAATTGATTTTGTAATTTCTTCAAAAGTACAAAGTGCATAAACTAAATATACTGGAAGTTTTAAAACAAAAGCTCCTATTAATGCAAAAGGAACTCCTATACACCACATAGTTAAAGCTTCTATAAGAAAAGATACCTTAACATCTCCTCCACCCCTTAAAACTCCAACAACCACTATAATATTATAAACCCTCATAACCATAACAATACAAGTTACATAAATTATTAACTTAGCCCAAGACTTAACCTGTTCTGAAACATCATATATAGATACAACTTTATTAGCACATAAAGCTAGTACTATAGCAATTAAAATTCCTATTGTGCAACTAAGTTTAATAAGATTTCTCCCATATTCATCGGCCTTTTCCTCGTCACCTCTACCAACTTGATTTCCTACCATAACTAATGTAGCACTTCCAAGTCCAAAGATTATAACCATAAATAAATAAATTATTGTTGTAGCTATTTGAACTGAAGCAATTGCTCTTGTTCCAATCCTACCATATATTACATTGTACATTACTGAGCCTAATCCCCAACATCCTTCATTTAAAACCACTGGAAGCACAGTAATTGATATTCTCTTTATAAATTTAAAATCAAAAGATAATAATTCCTTTAAATTTCCAGCTAATTCATTTTTACTATAGTATACATATCCAACCATAATTATAAATTCTACTATTCTAGCTATTAATGTTGCAATGGCTGCTCCTCTAACACCAAGTGCTGGTAAATTAAAATTTCCAAATATAAATCCATAATTTAAAATTGTATTTGTTACTAATCCAATTGCACTTGCAATCATTGGTATTGAAGTTCTTTCTATACATCTTGATGCAATTCCATAATTAAAAGTTATTGCAGTAAATATATAACTTATTGATACAACACTTAAATATTGTCCTCCAAGTTCTATAACATGCTTATCCTTATTAAATATTCCTATTATTCCTTCTGGAGTAAATTGAGCAAATATTGTAAATACGCTACCAAGAATAATTGCAGAAACAACTCCTATTCCTACTAATTTTTTTATATTTTTTTCATCTTTTTTCCCAAAATACTGGGATATAAAAATTCCTATTCCACTAAATAGCCCCATCATTAAAATATTAAGCATAAAAAAATATTGATTAGCAATTCCTACAGCTGCTATTTCACTTTCTCCAAGTTTACCTATCATCATTGTGTCTATTATATTCAATGATGATGATATAAAATTTTGAATAACTATAGGTAAAGCTAAAATTATTACCTTTTTTATAAAACTCTTATCCATATTAAATATTTTTTCCATACGCGCCCCCTTAAGTCTTAAATAAATATTTATTGTTTAAAAAATTTACAACTTAGAAATTTCAGCTACAATTATAACATATTTTGTTCATAAATAATTATTTAAAACATATATAAAAAAGCACATCAATTTATAAAAATTGATGTGCTTTTCTTTATTATTTTAATTAGCTTCTAAAACTACTGTAAGATTTATCTTCTTTCCATCCCTTATTACTTCTGTTTCTACCTTATCTCCGGATTTCATTTTATTTTTAATTTTATTTAACTCCTCAAGAGTTTTTACTCTTTCTCCAGCAAATTTTACTATTGTATCTCCTTGTTTAATTCCTGCTTTTTCTGCTGGTGAAAAAGGTACAACTTCTACAACATAAATTCCTTCTGGTAAATTATATTCATTAGACATTTCTTTGTCTATTTCTCTAACTTTAACACCTAAAGTTAATAATGGTTTTGAAAGAACATCTAACTTAGCTTTAACTTCATTAATTGGAATTGCAAATCCTATTCCTTCAGCTCCACCAGCTAATTTTAATGTATTTATACCAATTACTTTCCCCTCTGAATTAACTAGTGGTCCTCCACTATTTCCTGGATTTATAGCTGTATCTGTTTGAATTAAATTAACTTGTTTTCCTGTTTCGGTATTTACACTTCTTCCAACTGCACTTACAACTCCTTTTGTTACTGTTTGTGCAAAATCTTTAGATAAAGGAGTTCCTATTGCAATAACGTCTTCTCCTGGTTTTACATCTTTCGAATTTCCAAGTTCTGCAACTGCTGGTACTTCAAACTTTCCTTCTAGTTTAATCATTGCTATATCTTGATTTTCATCATAATTAACTACCTTAGCTTTAACTTCTTTTCCTGTACTTAAAGTTACTGTTACTTCTTGTGCACCTTTTACAACGTGATAATTTGTTAAAATATATCCCTCTTTGTTTATTATGAAACCAGATCCAATTCCTTCAACCTCTTTTGGAAACATTCCATTTTGCATAAGTCCCTTAGTTGAAACAATAACAACTGCTGGTGCAACCTTGTTAAAAGCTTGTTGAGTTGTTAATTTAGAATCTTCTTTAAAATTTGCTGAATCATTACTATTAGAACTACTTTGAACAATTTCATTATTATTTTTCATAATAAAATATGTGATTCCACTACCACAAACTCCTGCAAGTAATGCTACTATTATAATTAGCGATGCAATAAGCACTGTTCTTTTACCTTTTTTCTTTGGTTTATAATTTATGTTATTATCGCTATTAAAGTTTTTATTCTCATCTGTATTCATTATATCCCTCCAAATCAAATCTTGCTTATTAATAGTATAAAAACTCTTTGTGTCAACCATATGACATAAAAAGAAAATTTTAATTAATACTAAAATTCTTTATAAAAAATACTGAATAGGAACTAACTATTCAGTATTTTTTATAATACTATTACTTTAAACTTAATTATTATTTTTCTTATTACTTTTTTCTATTCGTCTAGCTGTCTCTACAACCTTCTTAATTGCATTTTCAACATTTTGACTATCCATCATAGAATACATATTTCCATTATAGCTACTTTTATATTGGAATGTTAAATCTTTGCTTCCAAGATTTTTTAAAGTATTATCAGCTTCATTACTTATTATATAATAAGGTATATTATTAAACATTCCAGCCCTTTGACTGTTACTTACTTTATCATATATATTTTTTCTTTCATTATAAACAGCTTCTCTATAATTACTTTGATCTTTCTTTAAGTTATACTCTTCTTTTGCTATACTTTGAAGGTTATTTTCAAACTCTTTATTATTACTTGCAAGTCCTAACTTATCTAATAACAATGTTAATGAACATTTTGATCCTAAATATTCTAATTTTTTTCTTAGTAAATCTAATGTATCACCAATAGTATTTTTTGTATTATTTAATTTATTTTCATCATATGGATTTATTAAAACTACTCCCTTTACTGTGTCTGGATACATATTTGCAAAATTAGTCATAACCAAACTACCATATCCTTCTCCAACTAATATATATGGAGCACTAACAGCTGATTTTCTTAATAATATCTTTAAATCTTCTGCTTGTTCTTTTGGAGTTAATCTATCTCCGCCATCATTAAATCCATATCCTCTTCTATTATACACAAAAGTTTTAACACCTTCAGAATTTTGAATATCACTTGCTACATTTTTCCATTCATATGAATTAGCTGCCATATCCCCATCAAATATTATTGTTAAATCTCCTGTTCCAGAAGTATTATATTCCATCTTTTTCTCGTTAACTCTAGTATATTTCATTCTAGAATCAACTTTTTCGCTTACATAAAATCCATACCCCCATTGAATAATCATTCCAGCTAAAACAACTATTAATATAGTTATTACTATTCTCTTAAAAAGAACTGACTTTGGAACTTTTTCTTTCATATTAACTTTATGTAAGCTATTAGAGTTAGGTAATAATCTCATATTAATCCTCCTGCTATACTACAATTTTAAATTTGGTTTAGCATTTAAATCTAATGATGATTCTTCTCCCATCATAAATCTAAAATAAGCAGCACTTCCAATCATAGCTGCATTGTCTGTGCATAATATTGGTTCTGGAAATAATATGTTTATTCCCTTTTCATTTCCTTCTGATATTAAAGCTTCTCTTAAAGCAGAATTTGAAGCAACTCCTCCTGCTATTGCAATTTTATCTAACTTCTTCTTTTCACAAGTTTTAAAAACATTATCTTTTAAAACTTCAACTACAGCATTTTGGAATGATGCTGCAACATCAGCTTTATTTATTTCTATATCTTTCATTTTACATTTATTTAAATAATTAAGAACTGCCGATTTTAATCCACTAAAAGAAAAATCTAATGTATCATCATGGAATTTAGCTCTTGGAAATGCTATTGCATATTTATTTCCTTCCTTAGCTAACTTATCTATTTTAGGACCTCCTGGATATCCAAGTCCTATTGCTCTTGCTACTTTATCATAAGCTTCTCCCGCTGCATCATCCCTTGTTTCTCCAATAACTTCATATTTTCCATAATCTTTCACATAAACTATAAAGGTATGTCCTCCTGAAACTACAAGTGAAACAAATGGTGGCGTTAAATCTTTATGTTGTATATAATTTGCTGATATATGTCCTTCTATATGATTAACTCCAATTAAAGGTTTCTTAGCTGACATAGCAAGGCCTTTTGCATATTGAACACCAACTAATAAGGCTCCAACAAGACCTGGTCCATAAGTAACACCAATTGCATCTATATCATCTAAAGTTACATTTGCTTTTTTAAGAGCTTCTTTAACAACACTATCTATAACTTCAATATGCATTCTTGATGCCACTTCTGGTACAACACCTCCAAATTTTTTATGAGTATCTATTTGGGACGCTATTATATTAGATAAAACTTCTCTACCATCTGCAACAACAGCAGCTGATGTTTCATCACAGCTTGATTCAATTGCTAAAATTAATTTTCTATTCATTTTAAATTCCCTCTTCTTTATATAATCGTATAAATTTACTATTTGTAATTATACTTCATTAATACTTTATTATCAATGAAAGGAATACTTGTTAAGTATTTTTTAATAATGTATAGTTAAATTATATAATTTTAATTTAATTATTTCATTATAACTTAAAATATAAAAAATAATTTCTAAAAGGAGTTTAATATATGTCATCATATGCAAAAGTTATAGTTAAAGGCTCTCCTATAACTAAATCAAACTTTAAATTACACAATAAAGATGGAAGAGCTATCTTACCTTATAATACTGGAAAATATCATGATAGATATGCCCTTTATGAACAAGAAATAGCCTATGTAGCAAGAGTTCAAAATCCAAATATAGTTTTTACTGAAAGTCTTATTGCAATACTTAAAGTTTATTATAAAAGTGAAAAAAGACATCCAGATACAATAAATATATCAAAAAGTATTTTTGATGGAATTGAAAAAAGTGGACTTATAATAAATGATGCTCAAATTATAAAAATAATTGTTGAAGAATATTATGATAAGGAAGATCCTCGTTTTGAACTTGAATTATATCCAGCTAGTAAATTTAAACTTTCATTTTCATTAGAGGAACGTGATGAAGAATTACCTGTAAAAAATTATACTTCACTAAATAAATCTCCTATTTCAAAAAACTTAAAACCAAAGGAGATAGAAACTAAAAACTTAGAACACATTTGTGAAATATGTAAGAAAAAAGTTTCTCCTAAAGATTCAATTAAAGCAAACAAAGGAAAAACATTAATATGCAAAAGCTGTTTTAATAAACTTTTTTAAAATTTAGAGGTGATATTTTATGAATTCTAAAAATATAGATATGATTTTAATTGGAGATAGTCTAACTTTTGGCTATGGAGTTTCTAAAAAAAATTCTTGGGTTTATAAATTGCAAAATGAATATAATAACCTAAAAATATTAAATAAAGGAGTAAATGGAGATACAACATCTTTAATGCTTACACGATATTATAGAGATGTAACTAAAAACCTTCCAAAAACAACCTTTATAATGGGAGGTACTAATGATTTATTAAGTGGAAAAAATGTGGATTATATAATTAAAAATATAGAACTTATGATTAAGGAATCTTTAGATAATAATTCATCCATAATAGTCGGCATACCACCTACTATAATAAAAAATATGGCTGAAGCTATATTTATGCCTTCTACTTATTATGACCATTGTGATAAAAATCTTCCAGTTTTAAGATATAGTATTATTAATTTACAAAAAAAATATCCTTTCAAATATGTTGATTTTTATAAACTAACTAAAAATCATATAAATGAAAAGATATTTTTAGATGGAATCCACTTAAATGAAAAAGGAAATGATTTATTATTCAACTTCTTTAAGAATGTATTGTGATGCTATAACTCCAGCATCATATCCATTTATATCATTCATATCTATACATTCCTTACCATATATAATATTTCCGCAAGCAAATAACCATTCCTTTGAAGTTTGATAATTATTAACTTTTGGTGTTTTTAATTCATTATCTATCTCAAGATTAAGTTTTTTTACAACTCCAAGTTCTGGATAGTATCCAACAGATAAAAATAAAGAATCACAACTTATTTTCTTAATTTCACCTATACTTTTATCTAACACTTTAACCTTATTTATTCTTTTGTTTCCTTCTATTTCTAAAAGCTTAGCATTCTCTAATAAATTTATATTGAAATCTTTTATTATTTCTCTTTCTTCTTTACTAAGAACAAAACCACTATCTTTATTTATAATCAAAGAAGCAACTTTTCCACCCTCTATTTCTATTCTTCTTGCAAGTATAACTGCCCATTTACTATTAGCTATGATAACAGGATTTTTTCCAGGAAGTAGCCCTTCTAAATTTATAAATCTATGAGCATTACCAATAGTAAATATTCCAGTAAACTTACTTGTAGGTGCTAGTACATTTCCTGTATATCTTTCACGACAACCGGTTGCTAATATAACCACCTTAGATTTTATATCTCTTATTCCATCTTTTTCATTAACATATGTAATTACTCTATCATCTGAAATATTTAGTACAGTTGTTTTCTTTTTTATATGAAAATCGTATTTTGAAAGTTTAATTCTAATAAGTTCTACAAATTCAGGTCCTGTAACATCTTCTTCTAAATATGATTTACCAAACCCATTGTGAATACATTGATTTAATATTCCACCAAGAGTTTCTTCTCTTTCTATTAAAAGTACATTTTTTATTCCATTTTCTAAAGCTGCTAAAGTTGCTGTCATTCCTGATATTCCACCACCAACAACTACTAAATCATACTTTTTCATATATTTTTACACTTCCTTTATTTCTTTTTTAGGAACTATAATCTTTATAGCCTTTGGTACTATCTCAAAACTCATATTATTTAAAAATACAATTTCTCCATCTATGTTTGCCGTTATATCTTCATTTGCTTTAACAGAAATATTTTTGCACTTTATATATGTTACTTCATCTATATCTCTAATATCTTTTCCTTTAATAACTTTAGGTAAAAATCTAATTAGTCTATGTACTTTAGGTTTTCTTATTGCATAAACATCTAAAAAACCATCTTCAATTTCTGCATTTGGTGCTATACTTATACCTCCACCATAGCACTTACCATTTGCTACTGCAATTAAATACATTTCAGTATTTATTTCTTTTCCATCTACTTCAAATTTTAATTTCATAGATTTAAATGTTATTAGTGAATTTATAAGTCCTATAGCATAAGCCATAGGACCACTTATAAACTTATATTTCTTATACTTTCTAGCATTATTAACTACATTTGCATCAAAACCAACAGAAGATATATTTAAATAATATCTTTCATTTAACTTTGCAACATCTATTGTTTTTTCCTCTCCATATATTAATTCTTGTAATATATTATCAAAGCTTATATCTTTATATAATGTTCTAGCAAAATCATTACCAGAACCTGCTGGTATAACAGCAAGTTCACTATCTGATCCTACCATTCCATTTAAAACTTCATTTAATGTTCCATCTCCACCAATTGAATATACTCTACATTTTTCTTTTGAAGTTAACTCCCTAACTTTCTTTATAGCATATCCACTTTCTTCTGTAATTATTATTTCATACTCAAGATCTAAATCTTTAAATATACCTTCTATTTTTTCTTTAAATTCTATACCTTTTCCTTTTCCTGCTACAGGATTAATAATAAAAATGTGTTTCATAAAATACTCCATAAATCTTTTTTAATATGATAGATTATATCATATTAAAATCAGATATTTCTATATTTATGTACAATCTATATTTTTACTATTCTTTTACTATTCATAATTTCAACTATTGTATACATATTTGAAACTTCACCAGTTAAAAGCTTGTCCTTAAGTCCATAAAAATCTAAACATGTTCCACAGCTTATAATCTTTGTTCCTTTTCTTTCTAATTCCTTTATACTATCTAAAACTTCTGTTCCCTCTGTTACAAGTTTAACTCCTCCATTTAAGAAAACTAATTCTTCTGGAATTTCTGAAGATTCACTTAAGGCATACATATAACTTTTCATTAAAATTTTTCCTAAAGCATCATCTCCTTCTCCCATTTTATCTGTAGAAATTACTATTGAAAATGTATCTTTTTTATCTTCTTTATTTTGCTCTGATTTTTTTGATATTGTAAGCTTGAATAGTCCATCTTCTTCAACAGATTTAACTGAAAATCCTGAATTTTCTGCAAACCTTGTTACATTAGTGTTTGCTACTTCATTATCTACAATTACAATAGCCTCTCCTTTTTCTATTCCTTCAAAATATTTTTTAGTTTCTATTACCGGTTTAGGACATGGAAGCCCAACACAATTGATAGTTTTCATAAAAACACCCCTTTTTTATTATTTAATTTATACTTATATTATAACACTATTTAATGTTATTAACTTATCTCTTTATTGCTTAAATATAATCAATATAATATAATTTAAGTTGATTAAATTTTAAGAGGTGACCAAATGAAAAAATTTCCAAAAAATTCAAAGAATAAGTTTGATAAAGATACGATCTACAGAATTATTCTTTTTTTAATACCTTTATTTTCAATAGTATTTAAAGGTATTCTTTTTCAAAGCTTTGTAACTAGTAAAAACCCTTATGATTTAAATATCACTCACGGATTTTCAGTTGCTAGTCAATTTTTAGACTACTATTTTGCTTTTGCATTAGTATTTTTAAGCTTTGCATTATTGTTCAAAGGAAAAGGTCGTGTTATTTATCTATTTGTAATCGATGCTATACTTACTGCTTTAATACTTACAGATATAACCTACTTTAGAGGATTCCAAACAGTTCCATCAGTGCTTATATTTACTCAAACTGCTAATTTGGACAACCTTTCAGGTAGTATATTATCAATGTTTAGTCCATATGATATTTTATTTGTATTAGATTTTGTAATATTAGGTATATACGTATTCTTTACAAGAAAATCATATGTAAGAGTTCAAAAAAGAGCTATTAAAACATTTTTATGCACATTAATAATTCCTATATTATTTATTACATATGTTCCTTTTAACATTTATGCATTGAAAAATAAGGATGTTAAAAATTCATATCTTTTTGAAAATTATGATCCAACTAATACAGTACAATATTTTTCATCAATTGGTTATCATATAATAGATGCTATAAATGTTTATAAAGATTCAAAGCCTTATAAATTAACTTCAGAGGAAAAACAAGAAATAAAAGATTATTATAAATTCAAAAATGAAAATTTACCTAACAATAAATATTATGGAATGTACAAAGGTAAAAATCTTATAATTATTCAAGTTGAATCTCTTGAAAGTTTTTTAATAGGTCATAAAATAAATGGAAAACCTATAACTCCTGTAATGGATAGTTTAATTAAACAAGGGGTTTACTTCCCTAATATATGCGAACAAGTAAATGAAGGTACAAGCTCTGATTCAGATTTAATGATAAATGCTTCTATGTTACCACTTAGAAGAGGTGCAACATTCTTTAGATACCCAAATAGAACTTACAACTCACTACCAAAAATATTAGGTAAAAATGGTTATGAATCAATTGCAATCCATCCAGATAAAGGATCATTTTGGAATTACAAAAATGGTTTAACAGGAATAGGATTTAAAAACTTTAAAGATTTCTATTCTTTCAATCCTGATGAAATAATAGGAATGGGTATAAGTGATAGAACTTACTTTAAACAAGTTGTTCCTAAACTAAAAAAATTAAAGCAACCATTTTATTCATTTAATGTAACACTTACAAGTCATGGACCTTTTGATCTTCCTCAAAAAATGAGAAAACTTAATTTAGATCCTGAATTGAATAATAGTAAACTTGGTGGATATTTTGAGAGTATTCATTATACAGATGCTCAAATAGGCTATTTTCTAAAGCTTCTTGATAAAGCTGGTCTTTTAGATAACACTGTTGTTGCAATTGAAGGTGATCATACTGGTGTTCATAAATATTATCAAGATAGTATAGACAGCCTATCACATAAAGAACCTTGGTACTCAAATAATGGTATACCAAGAATTCCTCTTATTATTTATGATAAAAGTAAACCTGTTGGTAAAACTTTTGATTTAATAGGTGGACAAATAGATATAATGCCAACATTATTATATGGATTTGGAGTGCCTGCAAAAGAATATGAAAATACAGCTCTTGGAAGAAATCTTTTCAACACAAAAAGAGATTATGCAGTGCTTACAAACGGAAGGCTTGTTGGAGATTTAAATAATATTCCAGAAAAGGATCAAAAGCTTATTAAAGATACTTTAGAACTATCTGACAAAATGATTCGTGCTGATTATTTTAAAAATAATTAAAATTTTTAAGTAACTCATTTAATATAAAAAGAACTAGAAAAATTTCTAGTTCTTTTTTCTTTTATTATGTATTATTAAGCATATAATAATTGTAGATACAATAATTAAACATGCAATTGAATACTTTCTAAAAATTCCTGCTATAAGATTTCTATTATTTCCAATATAATATCCTATAAGTAACAATGCAGAGTTCCAAATAGTAATTCCAACTGCCGAAAAGATAACAAACAAAGACTTATCAAGTTTCTCTGCACCTGCAAAAAGTGAGATATATGTCCTAGTAAATGGCAAAACCCTTGTAATAAGAACTGTTATTTTACCATAATTAGAAAATAACTTTTTTATAATTAGCATTGCCTTCTTACTTTTTGGCATTTTTTTATGAAGCCAATTTATAACAAATTCTCCACCATAATATCCAATTGCATAACTAATTAAAGCTCCAGCTATAGCTGCTAAAATTGTACATATTAATACTAAAGTAAAACTATAATCACCATCTGCAATACTTAACCCAACACAAGGCAAAACTACTTCGCTTGGTAATGGAATACATGCATATTCAAGCATGGTTACAACAAATATACCTAAATACCCAAAACTTTCTGTAATATGAATTGCTATAGTAATTATACTATTCATTAGATCCATATAAAATTAATTCTCCTTAAATCTACTACTCTGATTTGTATTATATCACTTTGTTATTATAAATATATTAATAAAATAGAAAATATGGAAATAGTAATGAACTTTTACTATTTCCATATTTAAAATTATTCTCCTGCTATTGATAATTCCTTTACAAGTACTGATGGTGAACCAAAACTGCTCATTGGGAATTTTATATCAGAACAAACTTCCTCTACATCCTTTAAAAGATTAAAGAAATTTCCTGCAACTGTTATTTGTTCTACTGGATAAGACTTTTTACCATTTTCAATCATAAAACCTTTTGCAGCTAGTGAAAATTCTCCTGTTATAGCGTTAGCCCCTGCATGAAGTCCTGAAAATTCACTTATTATTATTCCACTTCCTACTTCCTTTAAAAGTTCATCAAAATCCTTTTCTCCATTTTCTATATAAAAGTTTGTTGGTCCAACTCCTACTGGAGATGCATATGAGCTTTTAAATCCACTTCCTGTTGATTTTATTCCAGCTTTATGTGATGTTTTTAAATTATGAAGTAATGTTTTAAGCTGTCCTTTTTCAATTAATGCTTTTTTAAAGGTTGCAACACCTTCATCATCAAAAGCAACTGATGCTAATCCATCTTTCATAAGCGGATTATCTATTATAGTAATCTTTTCTGATGCTATAATCTCTCCTTCTTTGTCCTTTAATAAAGACATTCCCTTTTGAGCTAAATCTCCATCAAATATTCCACAAAAAGCTTGAAGTAATGAAACCATTGCCTCATTTTTAATTACAGTTTTATATTTGTTAGACTTTACTGACTTTGCTCCTACCTTTTCCATAGCTTCATCTATAGCTTCTTTTGCTATTTTTTTAGAATTCATATCCGAAACTTTTTTAGCTATTTGATATCCAAAGCCATCATATTTATTTCCTTCAATATCTATTACAGGTACAACATAAGCACTTAAAAGATTTGATTTATCGTTTAATTCTAATCCCTTTGAATTCATTAATCCATAATTAAAATTAACATAGCTAACTCCACAACCTATAAAGTTATCAACCTTATCTGAATATGCCTTACATTCTTTTTCCATTGCTATTCCTAAATCAATAAGTTCTTTAGCATCTATATTTTCTAATTCTTTATGATAATTAACTACTTTACTATATTCTTTATCACCTTCATAAATAAATTGAACATCTTCATCCTCTATTGATAATGCTGATGCTTTTGCATTTTCAACAAGCATCTTAATTGCAGCTTCATCAATTATTTCAGTATATGAATATCCCATTTTTCCATCTACCTTAGCTCTAAAAGATACTCCAAAAGATTTATTAAGATTATATTTTTCAACCTCTTCTTTATATATATTAATACTTAAACTTTCCTTGTCTGAAAAATAAATTTCAAATTCTTCTAATCCACTTTTTTTTGCTTCCTCAAAAAGCTTTTCTTTAAACTCCTTAAATTCCATAAGTTAGCACCTCCTATCTTCCACCTACTGTAATATTTTTAACTCTAATCATAGGCTGACCAACATTAACTGGTATACTTCCAGATGATGAACCGCACATACCTTGAGCCTGAACTAAATTCTTTCCAACCATATCTATATTCATAAGTATTTCACTACCTTTTCCTATAAGGCTAGCCCCTCTAACAGGTTCTTGTATTTCTCCATTTTTAACTAAGTAACCTTCTGATACTGAGAAATTAAATTCTCCTGTAACTGGATTTACTGATCCTCCACCTAATTTTTTAGCATAAAGTCCTTCATCCATTGATTTTATTATATCCTCTGGATTATCATTTCCAGCAGCAATATAAGTATTAGTCATTCTTGAAGTTGGAGCATATTTATAGCTTTGTCTTCTTCCACTTCCAGTTGGTTTCATCCCCATTCTTCTACCGTTTAACTTATCAATCATGTATCCCTTTAATATACCATTTTCTATTAATACATTCTTTCTAGCCTTTTCACCTTCATCATCTATATTTATAGAACCCCATGCATTTTCAATTGTTCCATCATCAATTGCTGTAACTTTAGATGATGCTATTTGTTCTCCAATTTTATTTGCAAATTCTGAATTTCCCTTTGCTACAGAAGTTGCCTCTAGGGAGTGTCCACAAGCTTCATGGAATAAAACTCCACCAAAACCATTGTCAATTGCTACTGTCATCTTTCCTGCTGGACAATCTTTAGCATGAAGCATAGTTACAGCAGTTCTTGCAGCTTCTATTCCATACTTTTCAACGTCTATGTCATTAAACATTTCAAATCCCATTGAACGTCCAGGACCTTCAAATCCCATTTGATTTTCTCCATCTTTAGATGCAACTGCACTTATTCCAAGTCTTGTTCTAACTCTTCTATCCTCTACACAAAGACCATCTGTATTTGCTATTAATATTTTTTGATCCTTATCAGAATATCCAACACTTACCTTTGTAATATCACTACTATACTCACTTGCACTCTTATATGCCATTTTCATAATTCCAATTTTTTTATCATAATTAATATCATTTGGATAGTACTTTATTATATGTTTATTTGGAACTATTATAGAATTATTTACAATAATAGTCTTTTCTTCTTTTAAATCACCAAGGGCAAGAGCTGCCTTATAAGCTGTATCTAAAAGACTACTTAAAGAATTATTGTTAGTATATGCATAAACACTCTTAAGCCCCTTAAATATTCTTATTCCTACACCATAGCTTCTGCCACCAATTGCATTTTCTACTTTATTATCTAAAATTCCTAAAGAATTACTTATTGTATCTTCTTCAAAAATTTCAGCAAAATCTCCTCCTGTAATCATACATTTGGATAAAACTTTTCCTATAACTTCTTTTGATAACATACTTATCCCTCCTTATTCATTTCCTTTTTAAATTCTTTAAAAGCATTTCCCCAATAATCAACATAATCTCGTTCGCACCATTCTGCCATTATAACCTTTTCTCCATTTTTTAAAGAATATCTTTCAACTGGTTCTTTAGATAATCTTCCAGCTGAAATATTATAAACTAATAATTCATCCTCTAGAATGATTATTGCCATTCTACCATCTGGAGAAATATATGCATCCTTCATAAATGGAAGTTCATTTTTTAGTACTCTCCAAGGAATAACTAAAGCATCATATTTTACAAGTTTACTATTTGGTTTTATTGATAAGTTATAATTAAAAGAATCACCATTATCATTTGAAGGTGATATTTTAGCTTCTAATACCCACTTTCCCTTATCTCTTTTTAATGTAATATTGCTATAATCTATATATTTTTTAAGGGTGTTTTTCTCCCTAGAAGTAAGTTGTGAATAGGCATTAGAATAATCTCTCTTATATATGTGATTTATTTCTTTAGAATAAATATCTTGTATTACCAAACCTTTATCTACAAGAGTATTATCAACTGGTAAAATTTCAAATTTAGGAAATTTATTGTTAAAATCATCACCTTCATATACTTCTGTTGATATATAATTATTTCCTATAAAATTTATATTTCTATATATATCTTTATCACTTTTTATTTGTATTTTTTCTTGTTTATTTTTTCTATCTATTGTATTCGCTATTAAATATTCTTGGTGTTTTCCATTAATATTTAACACCTTTTTATCTAATGTCCATATGCCATTCATTCTTGGAAAAATTATTCCCTTTGATTCCTCAATTGGCTGAATCTTATTATTTTTATAACTTATCCATAAAGTTCTATAACTTTCATCAGTAAATATTCCATCTTCATTAGATTTTCTAGACTGTTTTAAGGTTAAGTAAATACCCTTATTTTCTTCTTTACCTATATTTTTTATATCTGTATTCAAGCTATTGTTAATATCTTTAAAAGCTTCATCCGAAATATCTCCAACTTTTTTTACATTTAAAAATGCTCCTTGATAATAAATATAACTATTATTATTATCTATATAAAAAAACTCTAGTATACTATTATTTTTATTACTTGCAGTAATTACGTTAATATCCTTATTTTGTATATTTAAATCTTTAACTGTAAAATTTGATTCATATGAAATATAATAATCTTCATTTACTACCTTTAACTTATATTCTACATCATTATATATCCTATTACTAATATCTATATCTTTATTTCCAATACTTATAATTTTTCCTTGTAAATCATCAACTTTTCCTCTTGTATATATATTTTTATCTAAAATCTTAATGCTTTTTATTTGCCATTTGCCTTTAATTAATAGATTATTGTTTTCAGGAGATTTTAATTCTATCATTTCACTATTATTAATCCTAGAACACCCCTCTATAGAAAATAAAGTAATAATTATAAGTATAAATAATACTATCTTATTCTTCATTTATATAATTCAACTCCTTTGATCTAGGAATAACGATTATTATTTCAGTACCAACATGTACTTTACTTTTAACTACAAGAGTTCCACCATGTAATTTTACTATTTCATCTGCTATTGATAATCCAATTCCTGCATTAGAATTTGCATTACTACCTTTATAAAACTTTTCCTTAACCTTTTCTAATTCATCTTCTTTTATTCCACATCCATTATCTTTAACTTTTATTCTCAAGTAATCATCAAAATCATCAAAATCTACAATAATTACTCCTTGTTTTTGAGTAAATTTAAAAGCATTATCTATAATATTTATAAGTACTTGCTTCATTCTATCCGAATCCATAAATACTTCATTAGATTTTGCATTATTATAAACAAAAAAACTTATATTTTCCCTTTCAGCCCTTGGTGTCATATACAATTCAATATAACTTGAAAAATCACTAACTTTTACAAAACGTTTATTTAAACTTATTTTATTATTAATAAGTCTTGAAAAATCTAATAATTCCTCAACCATTACAGATAACCTATCCGTTTCTTTTTCAATTATATCAAACCCTAATTTTAATGTCTCCCTATCAGTAGTATTATCATTTAATGTTATTACCCATCCTTTAATGGCTGTAAGTGGTGTTCTAAGTTCATGAGAAACTGATGATATAAAGTCATTCTTCATCTGTTCTCTTTCCTTAAGTTCTTCAGCCATAAAATCCAAAGTATCTGCTAATTGACCTATTTCATCTTTTGAAACAAAATTACTTCTTTGATTTAAATCTCCATTAGCCATCTTCTTTGCTACATTTTTAAGTTTTAATATTGGATCTACAATATTTCTAGCCATAATAAGACTAAGAACTACAGCAATAATTAAAACTATTACTGATATTATTATAAAAAATGTAATTATTGATGCTATTGATTTATCAACATCTTTTAACGAAGTAATAAATCTTATAACTCCAATAATTTTACCATTAGCCTTTAAAGGTTTTGTTACAGACATTACTTTAGAATTGTAATAATCCACATTTCCAATCCATCTGCTACTTTCTCCATTTAAGGCTTTTTTTATTTCAGAATTAACCTCAGGAGATTTATAGTTAACTCCTATTGAATCCATTAAAAGTTTTCCTTTATTATCAAAAATTTGTACCTGTGCTGTAGTTTGATTCCAAAAGGCATCAACATTATCATATACATTTAATAATAAAGATGATGTTGAATAATATCTATCATAAAAACTTGTAGATAAATCAATTTGATTGACTAACATATTTTCTGTATTATCATAATAATATTGTCTAACAAAAACTATAAGTAAAGTATCTAATATAATTATTGTTGAAAGAATAACTATTATAAAATTTCTTATAATTCTACTCTTTATACTTTTCATACTTTATCCTTTCCATCTATATCCTATACCCCAAACAGTTTCTATAAATTCTGGATTTGAGGCATCTTCTTCTATTTTTGCTCTTAATCTTCTAATATTAACATCAATTATTTTTGGATCTCCAAAATAATTGTATCCCCATACTGAATTTAAAAGTTCATCTCTTGAAAAAGCCTTATTTGGATTTTCAATAAATGTTTTCATTATTAAATATTCCTTTGGGGTTAATTCTATTTCCTTACCATTTTTAGTAATCTTTTGAGAATATAAATTAATTACAAACGGACCATTTATCAACTCATTCTTCTTCTTATTATTATCTTTCTTTTCCATTCTTCTCAAAATGGCTTTAATCCTAAGAACAACTTCCAAAGGGTTAAATGGTTTAACTATATAATCATCTGCACCATATTCAAATCCCATTATTTTATCCATATCTTGACCTTTAGCAGTTAACATTATTATTCCCATATCTGGATATTCATTCCTAAGTTTATTACAAACTTGGAATCCATCAATACCTGGTAACATAACATCTAATACAGCTACATCTGGTTTTTCATCCATCGCTTTTTCTATACCCTCTTCTCCATTGCTTGCTTCTATTATTTCAAAGTCATTTCTTGCCAAATTTATTTTTAAGAATCCTCTTATACTAACTTCATCTTCAACTAATAATATTTTAGCCATTTTCCAAACACCTCTTTATACTGATTTAAAAAAGAAGCTTAATTTAATTTAAGCTTCTTTTTTTGTTATCCTTATATTATTATAATCTATAACTGTTATTCTTAATATGACTAATTTCTATTTTATTGTTCTAAATTCATATCCTTTATCTTTAAAATACTCTATTATCTCTGGTAAAGCTTTAACAGTATTTTCTTTTCCATATGTGTCATGCATTAAAAATACAATACTATCTGCCTTATCTCCTAATTTTTCTACACTTTTTTTTGTATTTTGAATTAGTTGCTCTTTAGTATTTCTACCTCCATTTTCTGCATCTCCATTTAATGCATCCCAATCAACAATATTAACTCCATTTTTATCTAATACTGGTCTTGCCTTTTCTCTTCCATTCCATGACCAATATCCCCCCGGAAATCTAACTACTCTTGTTGAGAAATCTTTTCCTAATGCTTCTTTTAATGCTTTATTAGTTTTATTATATTCACCCATAAATCTATCTACATTAATTACTCTATTAGGATATAAGTATTGATAATTATGAGTATAACTATGATTCGCTATAGCATGTCCATCTTTAGCTGTTCTTTTTAATATTTCTTTTGATTGTGGAGTTGCATTTACATATTTACCTACAATAAAAAAGGTAGCTTTTACATTATATTTATCTAATATATCTAATACTTTAGGAGTATTAGTTGTTGATGGACCATCATCAAAAGTTAAATAAACCACCTTTTTACCATCAGTTCTTACTGGATAGTGTAATTTTCCTTTTAAAAGACCAGCTGTACGATTTGCAACTTCTACAGCATCATCTGCATTTGGATCATCTTTTAGAGGTAAGTACCCTGAATTATCTAATTTTCTTTTACTTGTTTCATCTTGTTCAATATTTTTATTGTCATTTTGTTTATTATCAGTAGTATTTTTATCTTTTTCTTCTGCTAATACTTTTTCATTTTTATCTTTAGATGATAGAACTGAATAAACAGATATACCTCCAACTACTAAAACTAATATTATTCCTAATAATAATATAGTTTGTCTTCTTTTTATTTTCATTTTTGCTTCTTTTCTTTTTCGTGATATTTCTAATTTATTATATGTATTAAGCTTTCTCAAAACTTATCCCCCTTAATATATATTACACTATACTACTATTATAATCCTTATAATCTAAATTGGAATTACAAAACAATTAATATCAGTTACATTCTTGTAACACTTTATCTAAATTTGTATATATTTATACAATTATTGTTACAAAAATTATTTTTTTATAAAAAAAAATAAGCTATTTTAAGCTTATAATAAAAATGGCTCCGTGGAGAGGACTCGAACCTCCAACCTATCGGTTAACAGCCGAGTGCTCCACCATTGAGCTACCACGGAACATTTATTCAGATTTTTGTTCTCTGAAAATTGCACATGAATTTTTGTTGATCGTCTTTTCATTGGTCAAGCCCTCGACCTATTAGTATCAGTCAGCTGAACATGTCACCATGCTTACACCTCTGACCTATCAACCTTGTGTTCTTCAAGGGGTCTTACTAGCTTATGCTATGGGAAATCTCATCTTGAGGTGGGCTTCACG
>NZ_JAGGJZ010000010.1 GCF_017873235.1 Clostridium moniliforme
CACAATTAGGTATGTTTATAGCAGTACCTCTTACTATAAGATATTTTCTACCAGTTTACAGTAGATTAGATATCGATACTGCTTATGAATACTTAGAAATTAGATATAAAGATAAAGGTCTTAGAATTCTTGGAGCTTTAATGTTTATAATTTATCAAATTGGACGTATGGCAATAATTATGTATTTACCATCAATGGTACTTGCAAATCTTACAGGAATAAATGTTTATTTACTTATTATCGCAATGGGAGTTATAGCAATAATTTACTCATATACAGGTGGATTAAAGTCAGTATTATGGACAGACTTTATTCAAGGATGCGTACTTATAGCAGGAATTATATTTTCATTAATATTCTTAGTTTCAACAATTAACGGTGGATTTGGCTCAATAATGAGTGAATTAACTGAAGGTGGAAAATTCTTAGCATCAACTGAACCAGTATTTGATGCAAATATATTTAAATCAAGTGTATTCTTATTAATTGTAGGTGGTGGTTTAAATACTTTCTCATCATATATATCAAGTCAAGATATAGTTCAAAGATTTACAACAACTACTGATATAAAACAATTAAAGAAAATGACATATGGAAACTTAGTACTATCATTATTCGTTGCTACTATATTCTATCTAATAGGAACAGCCTTATTTGTATTCTACAAACAAAACCCAGCATTATTACAAACTGCACAACAAGATCAAATATTTGCTTCATACATAGCTTATCAATTACCTGTTGGTATAACTGGTATAGTTTTAGCAGCTATTTATGCAGCAGCTCAATCAACACTTTCAACTGGATTAAATTCAGTTGCAACAAGTTGGACTTTAGATATTCAAAAATACATATCAAAAGATATGTCAATGGAAAAGCAAACAAAGCTTGCACAATATATTTCTTTAGGAGTTGGTATTGCATCAATTGGAATGGCAATTATATTAGCAAATGGTGGAGTTAAATCAGCTTATGAGTGGTTTAATGGATTTATGGGACTTGTACTTGGAGTTTTAGCTGGAATATTTGTACTTGGAATATTCTTTAAGAAAGCAACAAAAGCTGGAGCATATGCAGGGTTTATAGCATCAGCAATAGCTGTAATAGTATGCAAATATGGTGGATTTGATGTAAGTATATGGTCATATGCAATAATATCTATTGGAGTTTCAGTAATAGTTGGAATGTTAGTATCATTAATTACTCAATCACAAGTTGTAGATGAAAAGACACAAAATGAAGCTACAATTTATTATAATAAAAAAAATAATAAAGAAGACAATGATAAAAGAGAAGCTGCTTTATCATAATGTTAATTTTAAATAAAGTAACTTTATGGGAGGTAATAAAATGATATTTGGAAATTTAAAAGATTTAGAAAGTTATAATTATCTACATGAATTAGTAAAGAAGGCTTTAAGACATGCTTTAGAAAATAATGTAATTGAATATGAAGCAGGAAGTCATGAAATTGAAGGTGACAAGCTTTTCTTAAATAGGGTTAACTATACTACTAAGGATAAGAAAGATCGTTTTTGGGAAGGTCATAAAAAATATATAGATGTTCATGTAGTATTTGAAGGAAAAGAAAGAATAAATCTTAACTTTAAAGAAAATTTAAAATTTAAGGAATATGTTGAAAAGGATGATTTCCTTTCATTTGAAGGAGATGAAAATTCCTCAGTAGTTCTTGAAAAGGGAGATTTTCTAATATGTTATCCAGCTGATATTCATATGACTTGTTTAAAGGCAGATGAAAATTCAGATAATGTTAAAAAGGCTATTTACAAAGTAATATTATAAAAAAATCTTATTGTTAATTAAAAATACCCTATAACATAATAATTATGTTGTAGGGTATTATTGTCTAAATTTATTAAATATTTTAGATAAATATAAAAAGGTTATATAAATTATAAGTAGAATATATTCAATAAATTAACTTAGAAAGTAATAAAATGTATAATGAGAGAATTAATTAAATTATACAATAATATATAGAGGTGATTTTATATGAAACTATTTGCAGGTATAGATATTGGTGGAACTAATATTAAATATGGAGTTATAAGTGAAGATGGAAATATAATTAAATCTTCCGAAAGATCAACTGAAGCTCATAAAGGTGGAATGAGTATAATAGATAAAGTTAAAGAAATAATTAGTGAAATGAATAAGGAATATAAAATAGAAGGAATATGTGTATCTACAGCTGGTATGGTTTGTCCAAATGAAGGGAAAATAGTATATGCAGGACCAACTATCCCAAATTATACAGGAGTTGAAATAAAAAAGATTTTAGAAAAAGAATTTAATATAAAATGTGAAGTGGAAAATGATGTAAACTGTGCTGCCTTAGGTGAGTTATGGCTTGGAGCAGGAAAAGGAAAGAAATCAATGGCGTGTATGACAATTGGAACAGGAATAGGTGGAGCTATAATAGTTGATGGAAAAATAATACATGGATTTAGCAATTCAGCAGGGGAAATTGGCTATATGCTAGTTAATGGAGAGCAAATACAAAATATTGCATCAACTACTGCTTTAGTAAAAAATGTAGCTCATAGAAAAGGTATAGATGAAAATGATATAAATGGTAAAAAAATATTTAAAGGGTATGAAGATGGAGATTCTATATGTATAGATGAAATTGAAAAGTTAGCAGATATTTTAGCTCTTGGAATAAGCAATACAGTTTATTTATTTAATCCTGAAGTTTTTGTATTAGGTGGAGGAATTATGGCTAGAGAGGATATTTTAAGACCTTTAATTGATAAATCATTGAAGAAATATTTAATAGAATCAGTTTATAACAATACTAATATAGCTTTTGCAGAACTTAGAAATACAGCAGGAATGATGGGTGCTGTATATAATTATAAAGTAAAGGAATTAATGTAATTATCACCTAATAATGTTATACTAATTATGAAACAAATGAAAATATAATAAATTTATAAGAGGTGTATAATGGGAATATTAGAACAACTTAAGGAACCTAATTTTAAAGTTACAAAATCAGATAAAACTTTAATTAAATATATAGAAACTAATTTAGAGAGTGTTATATATAAGTCAATTTCAGAAATTGCTAGAGAGTCAAATATAGGAGAGGCAACTATTACAAGATTTACAAAAAAGGCTGGATTTAGTGGCTTCCAAGATTTTAAGGTTACTTTAGCAAAGGACTTGTCTATTCAGAATAAAACAAGTGTTATAAGTTCACATGTACACAAAGATGAAGGCGTAATGGAGACAGCTAATAAGCTATTGCAAGCTACAATTAATGTTTTAGATGGAACTGTATGCAAAATAGATAAAAATATAATAAATCAATGTAGAGAGTTAATACTTACAGCAAAAAAAATATATTTTATAGGAATAGGATATTCAGGAGTTGTAGCTATAGATAGTAATTATAAATTTATGAGAATAGGTTTAAATACTGTTCCTATAACAGACAGTCATACTATGGTTATTATGTCAGCTATAATGAATAGAGGAGATGTAATTGTTGCTATATCTCACTCAGGAACAACAAAAGAAATATTAAAGACAGTAGAACTTGCAAAAGAAAATAAAGTAAAGATTATATCATTAACAGAAGATACTGATAATCCATTAAGAAATTTATCTGATGCTGAGTTAACATATGTATCTTCAGAAACAATTCTTGAAACTGGTTCTTTTTCATCTAAAATACAACAAATATTTTTAATGGATTTAGTATATACAGAAGTTATTAAAGATATGTTTAATGAAGCAGTAGATAGAAAGTTAAGAACCACAAATGCAATTGAATATTATAATGAAGGAATTTAATTAATATATAAATAAATATTAGTTAAAAAATATATAATTAAGATATCTAAAAAAATTTTTAGGTATCTTATTTTAAATTATTGTAATAAAAGTTAAAATAAGTGATAAAATAATATGTAGGGAAAATATTAAATAATAATATATTAAAAAATACATTAAAATTTATATTTTTAAAAAATTCTGAAATATTTTACAAGTTGTCCAATAAAATAGAGATGTATTTTACAATACTTTTATAGTAACATTAACTCAAGGTTTAAAATTAATAAGGAAGTGATGTTTAAATGATGATGAACACTCACATGATGATTGCAGATTATATATTAAATAATTTAAGAGATGATAGATTATATTTAATAAATAGAAAAAGATTTATTTGGGGAAATATAAAGCCAGATTGTGCATCAAGGTATAAATTTAAAAAGCATTATTACGATGAAAGTATAGATATGATAGTTGATATGATAGAGAAGTTATCTTCACTATCAATAACTGAAATAAATAATGAAAGTAGTATAGGAAAGTTTAGTGGAGCCTTAGGGGTTGTATGCCACTTCTTAACAGACTATTATTGTCTACCTCATTTCCAAAGATGGGAGTTTAAAAGTGCAATGAAACCTCATATTATGTATGAAAGAGAACTTTCACGAATAGCTAAAAATTATAAAATTGATGTAATTAAAAATAGTAGGGTAAAGATAGATAATGTGAGATATTTTATAGACGAGACATTAAAATTATATGCAACAGAGGAGAGTTATATAAATGACTTAAACTTTGCATACTATGTTTGTAGTAATGTATTTAATATGATTATTGAGTCTGTAATTGAGAATGAGAGAAAAATTAATAACGAAAAAATATCTTCAATCAGTATTGATGAAGAAGATGAAAATAGAATCGCAATGTAATTAATGTAAAAAATAATATAAAAATTGATTAATAAAGAGTATAAAATATTTTTATTTTATACTCTTTTTCTTTTAATATATATTGACCTTTTTAATTTATAAGAATATAATGAACATATGAACAATCATTCATATGTATGGGGGTATTTTTATGGCAAAAGATTCAATATATAAATGTGGAATTAATATAATACATCAAGATAGAATTGATAATGCAAAAGATAGATTACCAAAGGAAGAAACTTTATATGATTTAGCAGAATTATTTAAAGTTTTTGGTGATACAACAAGAATAAAAATAATATGTGCTTTATATGAAAGTGAAATGTGTGTATGTGATATAGCAGCACTTTTAAATATGACTCAATCAGCAGTATCACATCAATTAAGAACTTTAAAAGCGGCAAGATTAGTTAAATTTAGACGTGAAGGAAAAGTTGTTTATTATTCTCTAGATGATGAACATATTATGAGAATATTTAATGAAGGACTAAATCACGTAAATGAATAAAAGGAGGTACTTTTTATGGAAAATAAAAAAATAAAACTTTCACTAAATGGATTGGACTGTGCAAATTGTGCAGCTAAGATTGAAAAAAGTGTTAGCGATTTCCAAGAAGTAAAAGAAGCAACCTTAAATTTTTCTTTTAAACTACTTATAATTAAATATGATGGAAATGTTGATGAAAAATATATTATTGATAAAGTTACTAAAGTAGTTAAAGATTTAGAACCAGATGTTACTGTAGAAAAATATGTATTAACATCATCTAATAATTATAGAAAAGTTGAAGATTCTCACTGTGGACATTGTAATGATGGATGTTGTACAAGTCATAATGAGCATCATCATGATCATAATAAAGGTAAGGAAATATTAAAAGAAGAAAAACCAAATTTTTTCAAAGAAAACTTCAGATTACTAATAGGAATAATTCTATTTATAATAGGTATGATATGTGATGAAAATCCAGTTATACTAATAGCTTCATATTTATTTGTAGGTTTTGAAGTTCTTCTAAGTTCAATTAGAAATATATTAAAGGGAAAAATATTTGATGAAAACTTCTTAATGAGTATAGCTACAATTGGAGCAATTGCAATTAAACAGTATCCAGAAGGGGTAGCAGTTATGCTATTCTATGAAATAGGGGAAATGTTTCAAAGCTATGCAGTAAATAGATCAAGAAATTCAATATCAGAACTTATGGATATTAAAGCAGAGTATGCTAATTTAGATAAAGATAATAAAATAATTAAAGTTTTACCAGAGGAAGTTAAGGTAGATGACATAATTATAATAAAGCCAGGTGAGAGAGTTCCTTTAGATGGAATCATAATAAATGGAAATACATCAGTAGATTCATCAGCCCTTACAGGAGAATCAATACCAGTAAGTAAAAATGAAGGTGATGAACTATTAGCTGGATGTATAAATAGTACAAATACAATAAAGGTTAGGGTAACAAAGGAATTTGAAGATTCCACAGTTGCAAGAATATTAGAACTTGTACAAAATTCAAGTAGCAAAAAAGCTTTAACAGAGAAGTTTATAACTAAGTTTGCAAAATATTATACACCAATTGTTGTATTTTCAGCACTAGCATTAGCTATAATTCCTCCTTTAGTAATTGAAAATGGAATTTGGAGTGAATGGATATATAGAGCATTAATATTCTTAGTAGTTTCTTGTCCTTGTGCTTTAGTAGTTTCAGTGCCACTAGGATTATTTGCAGGTATTGGTGGAGCTTCTAAAAGGGGAATATTAATTAAAGGAGGAAATTATTTAGAAATATTAAAAGATGTTGATACAGTTGTATTTGATAAAACAGGTACACTAACTAAAGGTGTATTTAAAGTTTCTAAAATAAATAATGTTGAAATTTCAAAAAGTGAGCTTTTAAAATATGCTGCAATATGTGAAAGTTATTCAAATCACCCTATAGCAAAGTCAATAATGCAAGAATATAAAAAATCTAATAATATAGATGATTTAGTTATTGATAGTCACAAAGAAGTATCAGGAAAAGGTGTTGTAGCTAAAGCATATAATAAAGTTATATTGGCAGGAAATAAAAAATTAATGGATGCAAACAATATTACTGTTCCAAGTTATGATGAGATAGGAACAATAGTATATATAGCAATAGATAATGAGTATAAAGGAAGCATAATAATATCAGATGAAATAAAAGAAGATTCAAAGGAAGATATTAAAGAATTAAAAAATATTGGTGTTAAAAATATTGTTATGCTAACTGGAGATAGTAAAAAGGTAGCAGAGTCAGTTGGAAAAGAAATAGGTATAGATAATATATATTCAGAACTTTTACCAAACAATAAGGTAGAAAAGGTTGAAGAACTTCTAGACAAAAAGAAAAGTGGAAAACTTGCCTTTGTTGGTGATGGAATAAATGATGCACCAGTACTTGCAAGAGCAGATGTTGGAGTTGCAATGGGTGGAATAGGATCAGATGCAGCCATAGAGGCAGCTGATGTTGTTTTAATGAAGGATGAAATTAATGCTTTAGTAGATGCTATAAAAATATCAAGAAGAACTAATAAAATATTATGGCAAAATATAATATTTTCATTAGGAATAAAGTTATTAGTTTTAATTCTTGCAACATTAGGAGATGCAAATATGTGGGAAGCAGTATTTGCAGATGTTGGAGTTACTTTAATAGCAGTTTTAAATTCAATGAGAGCCCTTAGATATAAAAGGTAGTTTATTATAATATTTAAATTATAAATTAATATCATTGAATTAAAAAAGGATTAAGAAGTTTCTTAATCCTTTTTAATATTTTTTAATAATCCTTCTTACAAAGATTTAATTTTACAAATATAAATGGAGCTATTGATGCAATCCACATAGTTAATGAGAAGTATTTTAAAATAGTAAAAGAAGTTCCCTTTAAATATTTTGAAAATAATAGATAAATTATTAAAGCTCCAGCTATTCCAATTGTACATTTTATTATTTGAGTTAATGTCTTTCCGTTTGGATTAAATTTTATGTATTTCTTCTCTAATTTTAAGGATATAACAAATCCAATAAAGGCTCCAAGTGCTTTGTTTAAATCATTACTTGGTAAAAATAATCCAAGAACTAAAAATATTATTAAGGAATAAATAATTAATGATGATGATTTATCAAAGGATTTATCAAATATTTTATTTGAAATAAAAACAGATAGTATACCAATAATTGTTCCAGCTATAACATCCTTTGGCCAATGAACACCTAAATAAAGTCTAGATAAAGGCACCATAATAAGCATAAATATTCCAATAATCCATACATATTTATTCCTAAATTCGTTCATCATAAAGGTAAAGGATGTTGCATTTCCTTGGGAGTGACCAGAAGGAAAGGAACTACCAGTTGCAGTTTTTATTTCATTACTTGTTATTCCAGTTTGTCCAATTGGTCTTGGTGAATTAAAGAATCCTTTTAATACATTATTTAATGAGAATGAAAATATAATTGCATATAAAAACTTATAACCTAACGGCTTATTAATGCACCAAAATAGTATTACAGAAAAGATTACTCCAATAGTTGCTCCACCCATATGAGTTATAATACTAAAAAAATAATCTAAAAATGGATTTGAAAAACTTTGTATAAATTTTATTACTTCCATTTGTTCAGTCCTTTCATTAAATTATATTTAGAAAATATTATATACTAATTACTTTATAGTATACAAGTAATTCCATTGACAAAGGACATAAAGCTAAGTATAATTTACTACGGTAAATATTTCAGGCAGAGCAAAGAAGGTAGCATACAGGAGAAATCCTGTTATAAAGTTAAAAAAACTTTATATCTTTAAGTAAAGTTTATATATAAGTAATAATCTTATATATAAGCTTTATTTTTTATATAAAGAATAGATTATTATATATATTTTATGATAATATAATAGTGATAAAGAAAAGATATTTTAAAACTTTAAAGTATGAATTTATAAAAATATATAATAATATTATAAAAATATTTATTAAGGAGAAAACAGTATGGAAAAAAAGAAAAATATTTCTATGGCTGTTATCAAAAGATTGCCTAAATATCACAGATATTTAAATGAATTATTAAGAAATGATGTTGATAGAATATCTTCTAAGGAACTAGGAGAAAAAATAGGCTTTACAGCCTCACAAATACGTCAAGACTTAAATTGTTTTGGAGATTTTGGGCAACAAGGATACGGCTATAATGTAAGAGAACTTGCAGGTCAAATAAGAAATATACTTGGATTAGAAAATGAGCATAATTCTATAATAATCGGTGCAGGTAATATAGGTCAAGCAATTGCAAACTATACAAGATTTGGCTCAATGGGATTTAACTTAAAGGCTATATTTGATGCTAATCCAAAGCTTTTAGGAATGAAAATAAGAGATGTTGAAATTCAAGATATTGATAATTTAAAAGCATTCTTAAAAGATAATAAAATAGATATTGGTGTAATCTGTGTACCAAGAATAAATGCACAAAAAGTTTGTGATACTTTAGTCGAAGGTGGAGTTAAGGGAATTTGGAATTTTGCACCAGTAGATCTTGTTGTTCCAAATGATGTAACAGTAGAAAACGTGCACCTTAGCGAGAGTTTACTTACATTAGTATATTTACTTCACGATAAAGAAAAAGATGGAGAATAAGGTAAGGAATAAAAAAAAATAATTAATGTAATAGATTTATATTGCAAAAAATTTAACAAAGTATTATAATCATAATTGAAGTTGAAAGACTTCAATTATTTTTTTATTATCATTTGTTATAATATTAACAAAGATAGAGATTTAATTTTATTTAAAAACTTAAAGATAAATTTATTCTTATAATACGAATGTTAGCTTAATTAAAATATAAATAGGTAGTTGCCAAAGGAGGGCTTTATTAATGGAATTAAAAAATGTGCTTCTTGAAAAGGAAGGAAATTTAGCTATTGTAACAATTAATAGACCAAAGGCATTAAATGCTTTAAATTCAGAAACTTTAAAAGAGCTTGACACAGTAATAACAAACTTAGAAGAAGATAATAATATAACTTGTGTTATTTTAACTGGAGCTGGAGAAAAATCTTTTGTTGCAGGTGCAGATATTTCAGAAATGAAAGATTTAAATGAAGAGCAAGGAAGAGAGTTTGGAATTTTAGGAAATAAAGTATTTAGAAGACTAGAAAAATTAGACAAGCCAGTTATTGCAGCAATTTCAGGATTTGCATTAGGTGGTGGATGTGAGCTTTCAATGGCATGTGATATTAGAATAGCTTCAGAAAAAGCTAAATTTGGTCAACCAGAAGCTGGGCTTGGAATAACTCCAGGATTTGGTGGAACTCAAAGACTAGCAAGAATAGTTGGACTAGGAAAAGCAAAAGAGCTTATTTATACATGTGAAATTATTAGAGCAGATGAAGCTTTAAGAATAGGATTAGTAAATAAAGTAGTTCCTCTAGAAAATTTAATGGAAGAAGCAAAAGCTATGGCAAATAAAATAATGGCTAATGCACCAATTGCAGTTAAGTTATGTAAAGATGCAATAGGAAGAGGAATGCAAGTTAATATAGATGAAGCAATAATGATAGAAGCAGAAGACTTTGGTAAATGTTTTAGTACAGAAGACCAAGTAGAAGGAATGACTGCTTTTATGGAGAGAAGAGATAAGAACTTCCAAAATAAATAATTTAAAAAATAATTATAAATTCACTGATAATAATTGTGTATTGATTAGGAGGGTAATTTAAATGAATTTCCAATTAACTAGAGAACAAGAATTAGTAAGACAAATGGTTAGAGAATTCGCTATAAATGAAGTAAAACCAATTGCAGCTGAAATTGATGAAACAGAAAGATTCCCAATGGAAAATGTACAAAAAATGGCTAAGCTTGGCATGATGGGAATACCTTTTAAAAAAGAATTTGGTGGAGCTAATGGAGATATACTTTCATATATATTAGCTGTTGAAGAATTATCAAAGGTTTGTGCAACAACAGGAGTTATACTTTCAGCACATACTTCACTTTGTGCTACATTAATAAATGAATTTGGTAAACCAGAACAAAAGGAAAAATATTTAGTACCTCTTGCAAAGGGAGAAAAAATTGGAGCTTTTGGTTTAACTGAGCCAGGAGCTGGTACAGATGCTTCAGGACAACAAACAACTGCTGTTTTAGAAGGAGATCATTATGTATTAAATGGATCAAAAATATTCATAACAAATGGTGGAGTTGCTGAAACTTTCATAATATTTGCTATGACAGATAAATCAAAGGGAACAAAAGGAATATCAGCTTTCATAGTTGAAAAAGGTTTTGAAGGTTTTTCAATTGGTAAGCTTGAAGAAAAGATGGGTATTAGAGCATCATCAACTACTGAGTTAATTATGGAAAATTGTATTGTTCCAAAGGAAAATTTAATTGGACAAGAAGGTAAAGGATTTGCAATTGCAATGAAAACTTTAGATGGTGGTAGAATTGGTATAGCAGCTCAAGCATTAGGAATTGCAGAAGGTGCATTAGAAGAAGCTGTTAATTACATGAAAGAAAGAAAGCAATTTGGAAGACCTCTTTCAGCATTCCAAGGATTACAATGGATGATTGCTGAAATGGATACAAAAGTTGAAGCAGCAAGATATTTAGTATATAAAGCTGCAAGCTTAAAACAAGCTGGACTTCCATATTCAGTTGATGCAGCAAGAGCTAAATTATTTGCAGCAGAAGTAGCAATGGAAGTTACAACTAAGGCAGTTCAATTATTTGGTGGATATGGCTACACTAAAGAATATCCAGTTGAAAGAATGATGAGAGATGCTAAGATAACAGAAATTTATGAAGGAACTTCAGAAGTTCAAAAAATGGTTATCGCAGGAAGTAAGTTAAGATAGGGGAGGCTTTTTAAAAATGAATATATTAGTTTGTTTAAAACAAGTTCCAGATACAACAGCAGTAAAGATAGATCCTAAAACAGGAACACTTATAAGAGATGGAGTTCCATCAATAATAAACCCAGAAGATAAGCATGCATTAGAAGCTGCCCTTCAAATAAAAGATAAATCAGGAGCAAAGGTTACTGTAATTAGTATGGGACCTCCTCAAGCTAAGGATGCTTTAAGAGAAGCTTTATGTATGGGAGCTGATGAGGCAGTACTTATAACTGATAGAGCATTTGCTGGAGCAGATACACTTGCAACTTCAAAAGCATTAGCTGGAGCAATTAAAAAGTTAGAGTACGATATAATATTTGCAGGAAGACAAGCGATTGATGGAGATACAGCTCAAGTTGGACCAGAAATTGCAGAACATTTAGGAATTCCTCAAGTAACTTATGTTCAAGATGTTAAGATAGAAGAAGATGGATTATTAGTAAATAGAGCATTAGAAGATGGATATGAATTAATAAAAGTTCAATCACCATGTCTTTTAACAGCAATAGAAGAATTAAATCATCCAAGATATATGAATGTTGGATTAATATTCGATACAGTTGATAAAGAAATAACTATATGGTCAGCAGATGATATAGATGTAGATAAGGCAGAATTAGGACTAAAAGGTTCACCTACAAAAGTTAAAAAGTCAATGACTAAGGAAGTTAAGGGAGCGGGAGAACTTATAAAAGAAGGTCCAAAGGACGCAGTTAAATATGTTATCGGAAAATTAAAAGAAAAACACTACATCTAAAATTGGGAGGTAATTTTAAAATGAATATAAAAGATTACAATGGCGTATGGGTATTTGCTGAACAAAGAGAAGGCGAATTACAAAAGGTATCATTAGAATTATTAGGCGAAGGTAGAAAAATTGCAGATAAATTAGGAGTTAAGCTTACAGCTTTATTATTAGGTAATAATATAAAAGGTTTAGCTAATACATTAGGAGAAAATGGTGCTGACGAAGTTATAGTTGCAGATAACAAAGAATTAGAACATTATACAACAGATGGATATACAAAAGTTATATGTGATTTAGCAACAGAAAGAAAGCCAGGAATATTATTTATAGGAGCTACTTTTATAGGAAGAGATTTAGGACCAAGAGTTGCAGCTAGATTATCAACTGGATTAACAGCTGACTGTACTCAATTAGATGTTGTAGTTGAAAATGGAGATCTTTTAGCTACAAGACCAGCATTTGGTGGAAACTTAATGGCAACAATAGCATGTCCAGATCATAGACCACAAATGGCAACAGTAAGACCTGGAGTTTTCTCAAAGGTAGAAGAAAAAAATGATAACTTCAAAGTAGAAGAAGTTGAAGTTAAACTTTCAAGTGAAGACATAAGAACAAAAGTAGTTGAAATAGTAAAAGAAACTAGAGAAGTTGAAGATATAAGTGAAGCAAACTTCATTATCTCTGGTGGTAGAGGAATGGGAAGTAAGGAAAATTTCCAAAAACTTTATGAATTAGCAGAAGTTTTAGAAGGATCAGTTGCAGGTTCAAGAGCAGCAGTTGATAAGGGATGGATAGAAAGAGATTATCAAGTTGGTCAAACAGGAAAGACAGTAAGACCTAACATATATATAGCATGTGGTATTTCAGGAGCAATCCAACACGCAGCTGGTATGCAAGATTCAGATATGATTATTGCTGTAAACAAAGATGATAGTGCTCCAATAATGAAGATGGCTGACTATGCAATAGTTGGTGATATAAACAAAGTATTACCAGAATTAATAGCACAATTTAGAGAAGTAAAAGAAGGAAAATAAAGCTTTCAACTTAAAAATTAGGAGGGTGTTAATTATGAAAAAGATATTTGTTTTAGGTGCAGGTACTATGGGAGCTGGAATAGCTCAAACATTTGCACAAAAGGGATACGAAGTAATTGTTAGAGATATTAAAGATGAGTTTGTTGAAAGAGGATTAGCAGGAATTAATAAGAGCCTTTCAAGATTAGTTACTAAAGGAAAAATGACAGAAGAAGTTAAAGAAGAAATACTAGGAAGACTTTCAGGAACAACTGATATGGCTTTAGCAGCTGATTGTGATTTAGTAGTAGAAGCTGCTGTAGAAAATATGAAAATTAAAAAAGAAATATTTGTTGAATTAGATGAAATTTGTAAGCCAGAAACAATTTTAGCTTCAAATACATCATCACTATCAATTACTGAAGTTGCATCAGCAACAAAGAGACCAGATAAGGTTATAGGAATGCATTTCTTTAACCCAGCTCCAGTAATGAAATTAGTTGAAATTATTAGAGGAATAGCTACAAGTCAAGAAACTTTTGATGCTGTAAAAGCATTATCAGTAGAAATTGGAAAAGAACCTGTAGAAGTTGCAGAAGCTCCAGGATTTGTAGTAAATAGAATATTAATTCCAATGATAAATGAAGCAAGTTTTATACTTCAAGAAGGAATTGCTTCTGCAGAAGATATAGATACAGCTATGAAATATGGTGCTAATCACCCAATGGGACCTTTAGCATTAGGAGATTTAATAGGATTAGATGTTTGTTTAGCTATTATGGATGTTTTATACAATGAAACAGGAGATAACAAGTACAGAGCATCAAATATTTTAAGAAAATATGTAAGAGCTGGATGGCTTGGAAGAAAGACTGGAAGAGGATTCTTTGATTATAGCAAATAATTAATATAATTAATTATAAATAATACTTATAAAAAAACTACACCGTAAATAATAAAAAAGCACTATTAATTAGTGCTTTTTTATTATACAAATATTTTATTTGTGATATAATTGATAAAGATAATTAAAGGATAATAATTAGTAAAGAATGTTTTTTATGCACATAATTTATATAAAAAATTAAATAATTGTGGATAAATAAGTTGATATATGTTTATACAATTATAATTAGTATAAAAATAATTTAATTAAATAATTGTAGGTAAATAGGTGAATATATTATTATATAAAATATTAGAAAAGGTGATTAAAATGGATTTTGAAAATGTATTATATGAAGATAATAAAGTTGTTTTAGAAAAAGTTAGGAACTTTAACATAAAACAAATATTAGAGTGTGGTCAATGTTTTAGATGGGAAAAAATAAATGATGAAGATTACATAATAATTGCTTATGGAAGAGTAATAGAAGTTATTCAAAATGGAGATAAAGTTACTATTTTAAATTCTAATGAAGAAGATTTTAAAAATATTTGGTTATCTTATTTTGATTTAGAAAGGGATTATGGAAAGATTAAGGAAGAACTTTCTAAGGATGAAATATTAAAAAAATCTGTTGATTATGGATATGGAATAAGACTTTTAAATCAAGAACCTTTTGAACTTTTAATAAGTTTTATTATTTCTGCAAGAAATAGTATTCCTTCAATAAAGAAAACAATTAAAAAGATTAGTGAAAGATGGGGAAAGGAAATAGATTATAAAGGTGAAAAATTTTATACATTCCCAACTCCTGAAATGCTAAAAGATGCAACAGAAGATGAAATAAAGGAAACAGGAGCTTCATTTAGAAGTAAGTATATAGTTGATACTGTAGCTAGGGTAAATGAGGATTTAGACAATGAAGAAGGGCTTTATAACCTTGATAGAATATCTTCATTAACAGATGATGAGTGTCATAGTGCTCTGCAAGAGTTTAAGGGGGTTGGAGCTAAAGTTTCTGATTGCATAATGCTTTTCTCAATGAGTAAATATTCAGCTTTCCCTGTAGATGTTTGGGTTAAAAGAGCAATGATGCATTTTTATAATGCAGAGGAAGGTTCTCTTAATAAAATAAGAATATTTGCTAGAGATCAGTTCAAAGATTTATCTGGATTTGCACAACAGTACCTTTTCTATTATGCAAGAGAAAACAATATAAAAATAGATTAATAAATAAAAGGACTATATTAATAGGATATAGTCCTTTATTAACGTCTTTTTTTTGATTTTTTTATTGGAATAATAGCATCTCCAGGCATGTCCTTTATGAAATTTAGATACTTTTTTATACTTTTATCGTTTTTTAATCTTTCTATTGAAAATAATCTTGCGGCAAGTTCTTTATTTGAATATAGAGCATGAATTTGGTTATGGCACATTTTACATAACATAGTAGTTGGATAATATTTGCCGCCTTTTTCTTTAGGTATAAGATGATGTTCTGTTATTTCAGGAACTATTCTTTTGCATAGTTTACAAGTATACTTAAGTGTCATATCATAAATTACCTCTTTTAAGAAATTTACAAGAATATTATATCAATATATTTATTTTAAATCAAAAGAATAAAATACCTATAAGTTTTATAAAATTTATAATGAAGTAATTACATTTAGAAAGAAAATAAGAAAGTAGGTATAAATTAAAGAAAATAAGAGTAATATAGAACTATGTTGCTATAATTTAATATAATTAGGCTATTCTAAGATAAAATATTTTAATAAGTATTTGAATTTATTGGATAGAAAAGATATTATTATATTATAATTAGCACTCATTAGTATAGAGTGCTAACAAATGAAGTTTAATATTGATTGAATTTTAAAGGAGGGGTTTTAAAATGACTATTAAACCATTAGGAGACAGAGTTGTTATAAAAAGATTAGAAGCGGAAGAAAAAACAAAAAGCGGAATAGTTTTAACAGGATCTGCTAAAGAAAAGCCACAAGAGGCTGAAATAATTTCAGTTGGACCTGGAGCTATTGTAGATGGAAAAAGAGTAGAGATGGAAGTAAAGGTTGGAGATAAGGTTCTTTACTCAAAATATGCAGGAACAGAAGTAAAATTAGATGGAGAAGAATATATAATATTAAAGCAAGAAGATATTCTTGCAATAGTTGAATAGGAGGTTTTTTATTATGGCTAAAATGATTAAATTTGGTGAAGAATCAAGAAGAGCAATGCAAATAGGTGTTGATAAATTAGCAGATACAGTAAAGGTTACACTTGGACCTAAAGGAAGAAATGTAGTTTTAGATAAAAAATTTGGTGCACCTCTTATAACTAATGATGGTGTTTCAATAGCAAGAGAAATAGAACTTGAAGATCCATATGAAAATATGGGAGCTCAACTTGTTAAAGAAGTTGCTACAAAAACAAATGATGTTGCAGGGGATGGAACTACAACAGCAACACTTTTAGCACAAGCTATTATTAGAGAAGGATTAAAAAATGTAACAGCTGGAGCTAATCCAATGTTAATTAGACAAGGTATAAATATGGCAGTTGAAAAGGCTGTTACAGAAATAAAAGGAATATCAAAACCTGTAAATGGTAAAGAGGATATAGCAAGAGTTGCAGCAATATCAGCAGCTGATGAAACAATTGGTAAGCTTATTGCAGATGCTATGGAAAAGGTAGGTAACGAAGGCGTTATAACTGTTGAGGAATCAAAATCAATGGGAACAGAACTTAACGTAGTTGAAGGAATGCAATTTGATAGAGGTTATGTTTCAGCTTACATGGTAACAGATACAGAAAAAATGGAAGCTAATCTTGAAAATCCATATGTATTAATTACAGATAAAAAGATTACTAACATACAAGATATACTTCCTATATTAGAAGAAATAGTTAAAAATGGTAGAAAACTTTTAATTATAGCTGATGATATTGAAGGAGAAGCAATGGCAACATTAGTTGTAAATAAATTAAGAGGAACATTTACTTGTGTTGCAGTTAAGGCACCAGGCTTTGGAGATAGAAGAAAAGAAATGTTACAAGATATAGCAATCCTTACAGGTGGAGAAGTTATCTCAGAAGAACTTGGAAGAGATTTAAAAGAAGTTACATTAGACATGCTAGGAGAAGCTGAAAGTATAAAAGTAACTAAAGAAAATACTACAATAGTAAATGGTAGAGGAAATTCAGAAGAAATTAAAGAAAGAGTTAATCAAATAAAAGTTCAACTTGAAGAAACATCATCAGAATTTGATAAAGAAAAATTACAAGAAAGACTTGCTAAGTTAGCTGGAGGAGTTGCAGTAATTAAAGTTGGTGCAGCAACAGAAACAGAACTTAAAGAAAGAAAGCTTAGAATAGAAGATGCTCTAGCTGCAACAAAAGCTGCAGTTGAAGAAGGTATAGTACCAGGTGGTGGAACTGCTTATGTTAATGTATTAAATAAAGTAGCAGAATTAACATCAGATGTATATGATACAAAGGTTGGTATTGATATAATAGTTAGAGCACTTGAAGAGCCAATGAGACAAATATCTACAAATGCAGGTGTTGAAGGTTCTGTAATAATAGAAAAAGTAAGACATAGTGAAGCTGGAATTGGATATGATGCATTAAGAGGAGATTATAAGAATATGATAAAAGCTGGTATAGTAGACCCAACAAAGGTTACAAGATCAGCACTTCAAAATGCAGCATCAGTAGCTTCAACATTCTTAACAACAGAAGCTGCAGTTGTAGACATTCCACAAAAAGAAGAGGCAATGCCAACACCAGGTGGAATGGGTATGGATGGAATGTACTAAAATATAATATTTTTATAAAAGAAGCCAAAGTTATTGGCTTCTTTTTTTATGTGAAGTGATATAAATAAAAATATATTGGCAATAATCATAGGAGTAAATATAAAAAATAATAAAATTTTATAATAAAGGGGATAGAAAATGAATCAAATAATAAAATTTAAAAAGAAGAAAAAAGGATTTACTCTTATAGAATTAGTTGCAGTAGTTGCAATTATGGGAATACTTGCAACTATATTTGTTCCAAAAATAACTGGTTATATGAATGAAGCAAAAAAGACTAGAGTAATGGATCAGGCTAGAAAAGTTGTAATGGCAGTTGACACATATGAAATGAAACAAAATAAAGCTTTTTCAGGTAGTAAAGTTAGTGATGTTATAAGTAATAATATAACTAAAGAGTATTTAGGAGGCTCAGGTATAACATTAGAAAATACATTGCCTAATCTTAAGGCTGATACGAATATATCTGATTGTAGAGATATAATTGAAAGCAATAAATATTTTAAATTAGATGAAAATGATAAATTTGAATCTTTTATTGCTGAAAATCCTTAAAAATTTAAAAGTTTAAAGTGCAATAACTTTTATAAAACTAATAATAGTATATCCATATTTGATTTTTTATAAATAATATTATATACATTTTCAAGAAAACAGTTACAAATGTTAGATTTGTATTTCTGGTGATAAATGCAATAAATCATTCAAAAAAATTATTGACTTTAATTAATATGTAATTTATAATTAGTTTAATTTAAAAAGCGAAATGCACATTTAAAACTCGTATATCCCCTGAATATGGCAGGGAGTATCTACCGGGAACCTTAAATTTCCGACTATGAGTGGATTTAATATACCATTAAGGCTGCTCGTATTGTAGCATTTATTATGGCATATTAACTTCACTTAGGAAGTTAATGTGCTTTTTTTGTACAAAAAAACAGTGATGAAATGCAATAAAACTTGCAAAAGAGTTTTAAATGTGAAAGTATTAATGTAAAATTAGGAGGATGTAAAATGGCTAGAATTTTAAAACAAGCATATACTTTTGATGATGTATTATTAGTTCCAAATAAATCTGAAGTGTTGCCAAATCAAGTATCTTTAAAGACAAATGTAACAAAGAAAATACAATTAAATATACCTTTAATAAGTGCTAGTATGGATACTGTAACTGAATCTAAAATGGCAATTGCTATGGCGAGAGAAGGCGGACTTGGAATAATTCACAAAAACATGAGCATAGAAGCACAAGCAAAAGAAGTTGATAAAGTAAAAAGACAAGAAAATGGAGTAATTACAGATCCAATATTTTTATCACCAGATAACACTTTAGCTGATGCAGAAGAATTAATGGGTCAATATAGAATATCAGGTGTACCAATAACAGTTAACGGAAAACTAGTTGGAATACTAACAAACAGAGATATAACATTTGAAGAAGATTTATCTAGAAAGATATCAGAAGTAATGACAAGTGAAAATTTAATTACTGCACCAGAAGGAACAACAATGGATGAAGCTAAAGAGCTTTTAAAAACACATAAGATAGAAAAGCTTCCTTTAGTAGATAAAGACGGAATATTAAAAGGTCTTATAACAATTAAAGATATCGAAAAAGCAAAAATATTCCCAAATGCAGCTAAAGATAGTAAAGGTAGATTATTATGTGGAGCAGCTGTTGGAGTAACTAAAGATATGATGGAAAGAGTTGATGCTTTAGTTAAGGCTAAGGTTGATATTATAACAATAGATACAGCACATGGACACTCAAAAGGTGTATTAGATGCAGTTAAAAAAGTTAAAGAAAAATATCCAGAACTTCAAATAATAGCAGGAAATGTTGCAACAGCAGAGGCAACAGAAGATTTAATAAAAGCTGGAGCTGATTGTGTTAAGGTTGGTATAGGACCTGGATCTATATGTACAACAAGAGTTGTTGCAGGAGTAGGAGTACCACAACTTACAGCAGTTATGGATTGTGTTGAAGTTGGGAAAAAATATGGAATTCCTGTAATTGCAGATGGAGGAATTAAATATTCAGGAGATGTTGTTAAGGCATTAGCAGCTGGTGCATGTGCTGCAATGATGGGTTCATTATTTGCAGGATGTGAAGAAGCTCCAGGAGAAGTTGAAATATTCCAAGGAAGAAGCTATAAGGTTTATAGAGGAATGGGATCTTTAGGAGCTATGGCATGCGGATCAAAGGATAGATATTTCCAAGATGGAAACAAAAAGTTAGTTCCAGAAGGTATTGAAGGAAGAATAGCTTATAAAGGATCAGTTTCAGATACAATATTCCAAATGCTTGGTGGAATTAGAGCTGGAATGGGATATTTAGGTTCAAAGGATTTAGATACTTTATATAAAACTTCAACATTTGTTGTTCAAACATCAGCAGGACTTAGAGAAAGTCATCCTCATGATATAAATATGACAAAGGAAGCACCTAACTATAGTATAATGAAGTAATGTTTATATTTAGGTATTAAATCTATATTATATAAGCAAAATATATATAAAGAATTTATAAAAATGAGGGTATTTTCAAAAATACGAAAATAATTTAATTAATAATAAAAAATATTCGTATAAAAGGATAAATATTTCTCTAAATATGATATAATTAATAATAAACTGTAAAAACAGTGATGATTTAAATTTATTTATCTAGGAGGAGCTAATGAAAAAAGATTTAGTTTTAGTTGTTGACTTTGGTGGACAATATAATCAACTTATAGCAAGAAGAGTAAGAGAATGTGGTGTTTATTGTGAGATAATACCTTATAGTTATACAATCGAAAAAATAAAAGAAAAAAATCCTAAGGGAATAATATTTACAGGTGGACCAAACAGTGTATATGGTGAAGGTGCACCAAGAGTTTCAGAAGAAATATTCAATCTAGGAGTTCCAGTACTTGGAATATGTTATGGAGATCAGCTTATGGCTCATACTTTAGGAGGAAAGGTTGATACAGCTCCAGTTAGAGAGTATGGAAAAACAGAAATAAATTTAGATAATACATCAAGACTATTTAAAGGTATTAATGAAAAAGATATTTGTTGGATGAGTCATACAGATTATATAAGTGAAGCACCAAAAGGATTTAAAATAATTGGTCACACAGAAGTATGTCCAATTGCTGCAATGGAAAATGAAGAAAGAAATCTTTATGGAGTTCAATTTCATCCAGAAGTAGAACATACTCCATTTGGACAAAAAATGCTTAAAAATTTCTTACATGAAATTTGTGGCTTAGAAAGCCTATGGACAATGGCTTCATTTGCAGAAGATAAAATAAAAGAAATTAAAGAGTTAGTTGGAGATAAAAAAGTTTTATGCGCATTATCAGGTGGTGTTGATTCATCAGTTGCAGCTATGCTTGTACATAAGGCTATAGGACATAACTTAACTTGTATCTTTGTAGATCATGGTTTACTTAGAAAAGATGAAGGAGATACTGTTGAGAGAGTATTTAAGAAAGAATTTGATATGAACATCATAAGAGTTAATGCTCAAGATAGATTCTTAGGAAAACTTAAAGGAGTTTCAGATCCAGAGACTAAGAGAAAGATTATTGGTGAAGAATTTATAAGAGTATTTGAAGAAGAAGCTAAAAAAGTTGGATCTATTGATTACTTAGTTCAAGGAACAATATATCCAGATATAGTTGAAAGTGGAACTGATACATCAGCTGTAATTAAATCTCACCACAATGTTGGTGGACTTCCAGAAGATATGGAATTTGAATTAATTGAACCTTTAAGAGAATTATTTAAAGATGAAGTTAGAGCAGTTGGAGAAGAACTTGGAATTCCTCATAAGTTAGTATGGAGACAACCATTCCCAGGTCCAGGACTTGCAATTAGAGTTCTTGGAGAAATAACTGAAGAAAAACTTGAAATAGTTAGAGAAGCAGATGCAATTTTTAGAGAAGAAATAGCTAATGCTAACCTTGATGAAACTATATGGCAATACTTTGCTTGCCTTCCAAACATAAGATCAGTTGGAGTTATGGGTGATGAAAGAACTTACTGTCATACAGTAGCACTTAGAGCTGTTACTTCAAGTGATGCAATGACTTCAGAGTGGGCAAGAATACCATATGACTTATTAGATTTAGTATCAAGAAGAATTGTAAATGAAGTTAAAGGAGTAAACAGAATTGTTTATGATATAACTTCAAAACCACCAGCAACTATTGAGTGGGAATAAAATATATAAGTAATTAGAAATGATAAAGCCTATTTTACATTGTTTATTTTAATTAATAATTTGTAAAATAGGCTTATTTTTATATAGTTCACCACCAATTCTCACCACCAAAAATATATTTATTTAATTTGTTTATAGAGGAGTATTAAATACTCCTTATTTTTGACATAGGTTGATTGCTTTGATAATATAAAATTTATATAGTTAATATATTTGAAGGTAGGTGTAATTATGGATTTGCAAGTAAGAATTTCTATTGAAACTGCTGAAATGTTTGAAGAATTAAAAAATTATTATGAAAAAACAATGGGAATAAGTTTTTCAAAAAGTGATGTACTTATACAAGCATTTTCTTATGCAATTAATAAATGGAATCAGATAGATTGGAGATTTGTTAATGAAAAAAAAATTAATATAAAAAATTATGATATATCTCAATCTTCTTTACGTCCAAAACTTCAAGTAACTTTTGATATTCAAGAAAAGTTATTAGAACTTAAAGAGATATTACCTAAAGAATTAAAACTTCGTAGTGTTACTTTAGGAGTGTGCATTAAACATATTTTGAAATTTGCATTAATCGATATACAACAAAATGATAGAGAAATTGAAATTAGTGATATTATTGAAAAAGTTAAAAATAAATATTTAACTGATATATCTAGTGAAGAAATAAAATTAATTATTGATAAATTTACAAAAGATATTTTAGTTGAATTGGAAAATTATGAAATTACAATTAAATAGTTAATTATTAAATACTCGATAAAATATATCGAGTATTTTTATTTTTATTCAAATGTATTTAAATGCTTTTAAACGCTTGACATTATTTTAAAATAAGTATAATATGACATTGAGGAGTATAAAAGGAGTACAAAAAAAGGAGTAAAAATAAAGGAGGAAAATTATGATTAAAGAAAAAGTTTTAGAGGTTATTAGACATTTACAGTTAACAATACCTAATAAAAAAGATGTGGCTAATTGTTATGATAAAGTTAGTCAAGTTCAGAAACAAGATTTTTTGGATGCAGTAAAGTGTTATGAAGGAAGAGTTTATCCTTCTTTTGAAAAAATTCTTTATGATAAATATGTTTACGCTTTAAATGCTAAATTTAATGGGATGACTATGTTTGACTATCTTATGATACATGGAAATTTTAAAGTTAAGAGAGCTACTTCTTTTAAAATTTAATAAAATTAAGAACGATGATGTAGAAAAAATAACTTAAAATTCATTTTCTACATCTCGTAAATATTCTTGAAAAAATTAAAATTTTAAGTTATATAGGAGGTTGATTATGGGAAAATCATTAAAAAAATTTAGTGCTTATAAAATTTATTTTTTTAAAGTATTAATTATTTTGTGCTTATTTGCTTTATCATATAGAGTAATTTATCCAAGCAGAATATGGGGAAAATTGCTTTTTGCTTCTGTAAATTTAGTTAGTGAAGGATTATTTAATAACTATATTGATAGAATGGCTTGTTGTTATTTTACTTTAGCCACAGGTTTAATATGTTGTTTCTTATCTCAAATACTTTTTTCTGTATTAAAATTTGCATATTCAAAGTTAAAAGGATATAGGAGAAAATATTTATGATAGAAAATTTTTTTAGAATAATAATGAAGAAGGACACTAATGGTTGGCAGACCGTTAAATATCCTCCTCCAGTATCAAAAAAGTTTGGGTTTATAGCTTTAAAAATTGTATCGTTGATAATAATAATAATTTTAGAGAGCATTATTATTGTTAATATTTCTGAAATTAATATTTTCAAAAACAATATTACACAAATTTTAATAACAATTTTTTACTTTTATCTTATATATAAAACCATAGTCCATTATATGAGATTTCAAAAAAATAGACAAGAAGAAAGTAATTTATGGATAGAGAGAAGACTTATTTATCTTATTCATAGCCTAAAACTTTATGATGAAGAAATGATTGGGATAGGTTCGGATAAGGAAAAAAGAATTGTAAGGACTATTCAAATTATGTATAGAGAAGATGATAAAAGAGTTTATGTGCGAATTTTGAAATTGGGTAATCGTTTTAATAAAATTGCTCCAACTTTAGGTGAAAATATAGAAAGTACTTTAGGATTGGAATTAGATAGAACTAATTCAACTGTTGATTATTTTGATTATATATTATTAAAAGAAAAAGATAGAAGAATTGATTTAAGAGAGAGCATTAGTAATCAACATAATAATTCAGATGTTATTAATATTAGTGGAAATATATCTTATAGATTAAGTAAAACTCCACATAGCTTGATAGTTGGGGGAACTGGTAGCGGAAAATCATTTTTTATATTAGGAAAGATTGTTTCATATTTAAGTTTAACTCCACAAGCAGAATTGTATATAGTTGATCCTAAGAAGGCAGATTTAAGTCTTTTAAGATTTATAGGAGGTATGGAGGAAAAAGTAGTAACAGAACCAAATCAAATTGCAAAGATGTTAAGAGAAGTAGTAGAGATAATGGAAGATAGATATAAGACTTATTTTAATGATATTTCTGCATTTGGTAAAGATTATACTGATTTTGGATTATCACCTGTAATTCTAATATTCGATGAATTTTCAGCGTTTATCCATTCAGTAGATAAAAAATTAAGTAAAGAAGTATTAGATTATATATTTACAATAGTTATGAAAGGTAGACAAGCTGGGGTTCAAGTTGAAATTTTAATGCAAAGACCAAGTGCAGACGATTTACCAACTAACATTAGAGCACAGATGGGATTTAAAGCAGGATTAGGTGCTATGGATAAAATAGGATACAATATGATATTTGATACTAATGATGTAGATTTTAAAACAGTTACTGAAAAAGGTGGAGGTTATATTCAAATAGATGGAGTACATACTGCTCCAGTTTATTTTGAAACTCCATATATAGACAAAGAGTTTGACTTTATACAAGAGATAACAAAGTTAATTGAAAATAAAAAGCAACAATAATTGTCATTTTGGATAATATTGTAGACGAAAACGGAGTTTTTCGAATGGAATGGTCGGAAATATTATCCAAAAATGACAATTGAGCGTTAGCTCATATTATTAAAAATTAACTAGAAAAATAAATCTCAGCTGTGAGTAACACAGCTGAATCTCCCTCAAATAAAACTCTTGAAAGGATTGAAATATAATAGTTTTGAGAGAGTTTTAAATTCCGAGATTTCGGAACTTTAAAAAACTAAAATTTTAAAAAAAGGAAGGTAGTAAAAATGGAAAAATTAATTTTAAAAAGCACAACATTATTCAACTTAAATGATTCAGAAAATATTGATTTAGGAGATTTAAATTTTGATATTTCTCAATTTAAAGTTCCTAATGAAATGGTAGTTCCTAAAGAAGGGATTAACGTTAAAATAGAAAAAGAAAAAAACTTAAATGGCGAATTAGTTGAAACAGGGGAGTATACTTTAATATTTAAAATATATGATTTGAATTTTATTAGACTTGTTATTCAAAATGGTTCAACAGAAATAGGAAATCCTATAACTATAATTGTTGAGAAACAAAAGAATATTCCAAATTTAGAAAGATTTGAAGAAGGAGAATTTATACCAGTATCATTTAAAAACATTAAGGTTAAACCTAAAAAAGTTCAAAATAAAACTTTTATAGGAAAAGATGTAGGGTATAAAGATGTTTGGCAATATGCAGATATTAAGGTAGTAGCAGAAAGCTATATTATAGGTGAAGAAAATGGAGCAAAAGCAAAGTAATAAATGTTTAATTGATTATTTTCGTTGTTCAATACCAAATAGTAATTTAAGAAATGTATCTAATAATGTTTTGGGAATAGAATTTTCTAATTTTGTAGGGGGAACAGTAAAAGGTTCTCCCTATCCAACTTATGATAGTTGTCTTAGTTTTGCTAATATTAATCTTCATTCTAGTCAAAGTCATAATAATATTCTAATAGATATGGGAGGACAAGCATGTAGGCAATATGAAGAATATATGGATAGAGTTGAAGGTTGGCATTGGTACAAGTTAATTTCTTATATATTAGAAATTAAGGGGAATATATCAAGAATAGATTTAGCTTTAGATATATTTGATAATTCAAGCCCATCTGTTAGAACATTGCAAGATTATGTTAAGAGAGGTCAGTTAAGCACAAAAAGTCATAAATTTGTTGAAATAAATAGTGGAAGAATTTTAGATGGAAAATTAACAGGTTTTACTCTTTATATAGGTGCTTCTCCACAGATATTAAGAATTTATGATAAAAAGCAAGAAAGAAGAGATAATGTAGGTGAAGTTGTTAATGTTGAACAATGGGTTAGGTGGGAACTTGAATTGACAGGTAAAAAAGCAATGTTAGTAGCTTTTAAAATATCTAATGGTAATCCACTAAATTTAATAATAAAAGGTATTTTATCAGCACATTATTGCTTTAAAACAAAACCTAAAAATGCTAGTGATTTACACAATAAAAATAGATTATCTAATATGAGATGGTGGGATAAATTTGTTGGTGGGATTGAAGCTATTCCATTAAAAGTTCAACGTGAAAAAATGACACTGCAAAAGAAAAAAAGATGGGTTGAAGAAAATACTGCAAAATCAATAAGTATGATTTATGAAGTTTTTGAAAGTGTATATGGAAGTGAATTTGCGGGGATCTATTTAAAAGAATTAATTGAGAATGGAAAACAAAAAATAAATGTAGCAGATAGAACTTTAATAGACCAACGTATTTTAGAGTTAATAAATGAAGAAGAATATTGATATACAGAAGGGAGAGTAAAAAATGGGTGTTACTGTATGTAAAGATGATTTGATGAGAATGGGATATAAGAAATATCAAGCTATATCTTTAGTTAGACAAGCTAAAGCTATTATGGTTCAAAGAGGTTGTCCGTATTACAATAATAAACGTTTGGGAAGAGTGCCAAGAGAAGTTGTTGAAGAAATTTTAGGAGTTTCTTTTGAAATAGAAAAGAGTGGTATTAATGAATAAAAAAACACAACATACAACAAAGTATCCAGGTGTTTATGTAGATGATAAAGGAAGGTTTTTTTATCAATCAGAATTTGGAACTGATAAGATTACTGGTAAAAGAATAAGAAAAAAGGGAAGAAAAGATAGGAATGGTAAGCCTTTTTCTTCCGCTTTAGAAGCTAATAAAGAATTAACTCGTTTAAAAAGAGAGTATCATAAAGCCGAAAGCTATGCAAATTATAAAATGACATATGAGCAATTTATGAAGGAAGTATATATTCCATTTTATAAAACTGACGTTGAAGAAAGTACATTTAGTACAAGGGAAGCAATTTTTAATAAATTAATTAAAAGATTTGGAGATATTCAACTTAGAAATATTACAATAGAAGATATTCAAAATTATAGAACATTTATATTAACTGATAAAGAAAATGGTGGAGAAGGATTTTCACAGGGGTATTGTAGTATTTTATTTGGAACTTTAAGAAAAAGCTTAGACAAAGCAGTTGAAATGCAATACTTAGAAAAGAATGTTTCGAAAAAAGTTAAAGCTATATCTAAAGGGAAAACTATAGTTCCATATTGGACTAAAAAAGAGTTTGAAAAAGTTATAAATCAAATTTATATAAAAGATTTTTACGAGCATTTAAATTTTGTAATATTATGGGTTTATTATATGACTGGAATTAGAGTTAACGAAGGAACTGCTCTATATTGGAATGATGTAGATTTAGAAAAGAAATGTTTGAAAGTTCATCATATGCTTATAGTTAAAAATAGAAAAGAATGGAGAAGAAATTCTTATACTAAGACAGCAGATGGAAAGCGTATAATTGCATTAGATGATGATACGGTAAAGATTTTAAAAGGGTGGAGAGTTAGACAGAAGGAAATAGGGCTAGGAGGAGAAGAAGACTTTATATTTAGCTATGATGGGCATCCTATGATTAAATCTACTATATCTAGAATAATTAATCGATATTCTAAATTGGCGGGAGTAAAGAAGATACAAGCAAAGGGACTAAGGCACTCTCATGCTTCATACCTAATTAATGAATTTAATGTATCAGTTCTTGTTTTATCACAACGTATGGGACACTCTAGTCCAGAGATAACTCTTAAGCACTACTCGCATTTATGGAGTGGAATAGATACTGAAATAGCTAAAAAGATAAGTGGAAATATAAAAATTGATACTGCTAAGTCAACTAAGCTTAAATTTAATGGAAATCAATCAGTTAATAATAAGATTAGATTGATTTAGTTATTTAATGAAAAATGCCCGTAGGGTTTACCATTTACAGTGAGTAGGAGCATGATAACCTAGTTATGGTATGAGCCTTTTTCTAGGATAGGCGGTAAGGTCAAAGAATTATGCTCCTAGAGGCTCGCTGTCAATGGCATTTGGAATGGACTTTTAAAATTAATAATTAGATATAATTAACTTAAAAAAGTATATAGTTGAAAGTTAAAATATTATTAAAATAGAAATGAGGTATTGTTTTGGAAAAAAGTTTAGAAGAGCAGTTAGAAGAAGCTATTAAGTTAGCTTCTATTAAACACTATGGTCAAAAAGATAAAGCTAATAAGCCTTATCTTTTTCATTTATTGTATGTAATGAATAATGTTAGTGATTTAAATGCTAAAATAGTAGGTGTATTGCATGATATTTTAGAAGATACAGATATAACTAGAAATGATTTGTTAAATTATGGTTTTTCAGAAGATGTTGTCAATACAGTTGAAGTATTAACTAAGTCTAAAAATCAAAAATATATGGAGTATATAGAAAATATTAAATGTAATGATATTGCTAGAAAAGTTAAATTGATAGACTTAAAACATAATATGGATTTAACAAGATTATCTGAAATATCTGATAATGATTTAAAACGTACTATTAAGTATTTTGAAGCTTATAGAAGATTAAGCCAACGTTGATTATATAGTACTTTTTGAAAATATAGTATTATATAAGTATGTATAAATAGTAATATTTTATATTGAAAAGTTTTATAGCTTCTAAATTATATAAATAAAATTTTTTAATAATTAAAAATTTTATCATAATATATTTATTTATGTAAAAAAATGATATAATTTACATAAAAGACAATTTATAATTTAAAAATAGAAAATATTTTTGATTATGAAGTTATAAATTAGGAGAGTAAAATGGATTTAGGTAAGTTTAAAGAAATAATTAAGGCAATATTATTTAGATGTGATATTGAAGATGGGGACAATAAAATAAAGATAGTTTACAGGGATTTAGAATTTGAAGTTGAGTCCACAAGATTAGACGAAATATCAAATAATTTAAACAAGATGAATAAAAAAGATAGTATTGGAATATATTCAAATAATTATTGTGAAACACTAGTAAGAAATGCAAATAATAGGCGATTCATGATGAGTCAGAAGTTTATGGAAAAGTATGCCAATATTAATGATGAGCAAAACAAAATTAAGTATGAATTAAGTAAAGCCTCAGATGAATATATAATTATGCTATTGGAAAAATTAAGTGATTTAAACATGCTTAAAGAATTTAGGAGAAATTCTTTAATACTTGGTAGTATTATTATTGAAAGAGAAAAAGAAAAAGAAAAAGAAAGTAATGATTTTTTTGAATTTTTAAGGTTGTTGTTTCGTCAAATTGATACATTAAAAATTAAATCAGAAGAAAATAAAAGTTATAATGAATTTGAAAAATTAAGCAATTCTTATTTATTTAATTTAGCATTTAATTTAGAAATACCAGTTATAGAGGTTAAAGGTATAGATGAATTTATTAGTTCAGAGAGAATAACTTCAATTAGAAGAAGAAAAGAAGAACTTGATCCACCTAAAAGAAAGTATATACCAGATTTAGTTTATCATTATCAAATGGCAATATCTTCTGATAGTCCATTTTTACAATATATATCTTACTATCATATAATGGAACATTTTTTTGAAAAGATATATAATGAAGAATTAGTTAAATTAGTTCAATATGAAATATCAAATCCAAATTTTTCAATTAAAAGAGAAAGTGATATCAAAAAAGTTATAAAAGTTATAAATAAAAAATTACAAAGTCATAGAGAAGAATTTTCTGTTAATGAGAAAGAAGCATTAGAGTTAGTTTTATTAAGATATATAGATATAGAAAAGTTGAAGAGAAAGATTGATGAGTATGATAGCTCATTGTTAGAATATTATAAGAATGAAGAAGTTTTATTTTCTGGAGGAAGTAAAATAAATTTTGAATTAACTCAGCATAAAGATATTATAAAAAAAATTTCATTAAGAGTATATAAGACAAGAAATTCACTTGTTCATAGCAAAGAGACAGATATGTCAAAGTATGTTCCATTTAAGCATGATAAGAAATTAATTAGAGAAATTCCTTTAATGAGGTTTATTGCTGAAGAAATAATACTTATGACTTCAGAGTTATTATAGATTATAGTATTTGATTAATGAATTATTAATCAAAATATGTGAATTTTAGATAAAAAGAAATAATACCCACCGTAAAACCCACCAAAATTATATATTTTTTTGAAAATCTAGTATTTAAAAAGATTATAGAACTATGTATACTATTGAGTGGGAATAGTATATAATTAAGTTTAAGCCTTGAAATAACAAGGAAATAACTATGAAATATAAGTGAATATTAATTATTAAAAAGTCCTTATGATATTGTTTATTTAAATGAATATGTCATATGGACTTTTTTGTTTACTTAATATTTATTGGATAAATTTAATTATAAAGTTTTTCATATTTTTATTTTAAAAATATTTATTAAGTAATATTAGATTATATATAAGTTTAATTTTAGTATTAATTCATTTTATGAAATTATAAAAAAGATATTAAAAAATAAAATTAAAAGAGAAAAAAATATGAGGAAAAGTACAAAAATATCATTATATTTATCCAATTGGTATTACAAAAATTTCTATTATATACTAAAACTAATTTAAAAAATTGGTAGGAGGTTAATATATGGTAAAGCTGTACGAAAAGGGTGTTTATTTAATAAATGGTATTGAATTAGTTAAAGAAGAGGAAAAAAGTAGAATAAAAAAATTAATAGGAAAAGACATCTCAAAAGAAAAAGCTAAAAAAGGAACAATTTCATATTCAATTCTAAAAAAACATAATAGATCTAATAATATGAAAGAACTGAAAATTAAATTTGATTCATTAGCATCTCATGACATTACATATGTAGGAATTATACAAACAGCAAAAGCTTCTGGAATGGAAAAATTCCCTATACCATATGTATTAACTAATTGTCATAATTCTTTATGTGCAGTTGGAGGTACAATTAATGAAGATGATCATGTATTTGGATTATCAGCAGCTAAAAAATATGGAGGAATTTATGTTCCACCACATATTGCAGTTATCCACCAATATATGAGAGAAATGATGGCTAGTTGTGGAAAAATGATACTAGGGTCTGATAGTCATACGCGTTATGGAGCATTGGGAACTATGGCAATTGGTGAAGGGGGAGGAGAGCTTGCAAAACAACTTTTATGTGATACATATGATATCTCATACCCAAAGATTGTTGCTATTTATTTAGATGGTAAGCCAAACTTTGGAATTGGACCTCAAGATATTGCTTTAGCTATTATTGGAGCTGTATTTAAAAATGGGTATGCAAAAAATAAGATAATGGAATTTGTAGGTCCTGGAGTTTCATCTATGACAACAGATTTTCGTAATGGAATTGATGTTATGACAACAGAAACTGCTTGTTTATCATCAATATGGAGAACTGATGAGGATACAAAAGAATTTTTAGAAACTCATGGAAGAGGAGATGGGTTTAAAAAATTAAATCCTAAAGAAGTGGCTTATTATGATGGTGCTATATATGTTGATCTTAATAGAATAAAACCAATGATAGCATTACCATTTCATCCAAGTAATGTTTATGAAATTGATGAGTTAAATGAAAATTTAGAAGATATATTAAGAAAAGTTGAAATTGATGCAGATAGAATTTCAGGTGGAAAAGCTAAATTTACTTTAATGGATAAAATAATAGATGGAAAACTTAAGGTTCAACAAGGTATAATTGCAGGATGTGCAGGAGGTAATTATACAAATGTAATAGAAGCTTCTAATATTTTAAAAGGAAAAAATATTGGAAATGGTGAATTTTCTTTAGCAGTATATCCATCTTCACAACCAGTATTTATGGATTTAGTTAAAAAAGGTGCTATTTCTGATTTAATGTCAGCTGGAGCAATTATTCGTACTGCTTTTTGTGGTCCTTGTTTTGGTGCTGGAGATACTCCTTGCAATAATGGACTTAGTATTAGACATACTACAAGAAATTTTCCTAATCGTGAAGGGTCTAAACCTACTAAAGGACAAATGTCTGCTGTGGCACTTATGGATGCACGTTCTATTGCTGCAACATGTGCAAATGGAGGAAAACTTACTTCAGCAGAGGAATTTACAGGATTGGGCAATATACCAAAATATTATTTTGATAAAACAGCTTATAAAAATCGTGTATATTTTGGGTTTGATAAGGAAAATGAAGAAGAGAAACTTATATATGGACCTAATATTAAAGATTGGCCAAAGATGAGTGAGCTTTCAAATAATATTTTATTAAAAGTTTGCTCTAAAATAATGGATGATGTTACTACAACAGATGAATTAATTCCATCAGGAGAAACATCATCTTATCGTTCAAACCCATTAGGACTTGCAGAGTTTACTTTATCAAGAAGAGATCCTGAATATGTAAAGAAAGCAAAAGAAGTTAAGACTTTAGAGGAAAAAAGATTAAAAGGACTAGATTTAGAAGAAATAGATGATGTATTAAAAAAAATAAATAATATTTCTGGAAGTGAAAATGTAAAAGCTAAAGATATAGAAATAGGAAGTATGATATATGCAATAAAACCAGGGGATGGTTCTGCACGTGAACAGGCAGCAAGTTGTCAAAGAGTTTTAGGTGGACTTGCAAATATTTGTGTAGAATATGCAACAAAAAGATATCGTTCAAATGTTATAAATTGGGGGATGATTCCTTTTCAAATGAGTGGTAAGCCAAATTTTAACGTAGGAGACTATATTTATATTCCAAATATTTCAAAAATAATTGATAAGGATTTAAGCAATATAAAAGCTTATGCTATTGGAGATAAAGTAGAAGAAATAGAACTATATATTTCTGATATAACAGAAGAAGAAAGAAACATTATAAAGGCTGGTTCACTTATTAATTATAATAGAAATAAAAATGCTAAAAATTAATTTAATAATATAAAAGATATATGTATATAATCCCTTTGTAAATTAATATATATTTAAAATATTAAATAATAATACTACTGATTTTTTATTGTAACTTTATTATAATAAGGATAGGGAAGTTATTAATTAAAAAAAATATATTAAAAAGAAGGGATAGTATGAGATTAAAAAATAAGGTAGCATTAATTACAGCATCAACAAGAGGAATTGGTCTTGCTTGTGTAAAACGTTTTGCAGAAGAAGGAGCAACTGTCTATATGGCAGCAAGAAATCTTGAACGTGCAAATGCTAGAGCAAAAGAATTAAATGATAAAGGTTTTAATGTAAATGTTGTGTATAATGATGCATCTAAAAAAGAAACTTATATTTCTATGATAGATGAAGTTATAAAGAAAGAAGGAAGAATAGATATTTTAGTTAACAACTTTGGAACATCAAATCCTAAAAAGGATCTAGATATTAAGAATACAGATTATAAAGAGTATATTTCAACTATTGATATGAATCTTGCTAGTGTATTTATGACTTCTCAAGCAGTTATTCCACATATGGCTTCAAATGGTGGTGGAAGTATTATTAATATATCTTCAATTGGTGGATTGCGTCCAGACATTTCACAAATTGCTTATGGTACAAGTAAAGCAGCTATTAATTATTTAACAAAATTAATTGCTGTACAATCTGCTAGAGATAATATTCGTTGTAATGCAGTTTTACCAGGAATGACAGCAACAGATGCAGTTAATGATAATTTAACTGATGATTTTAAAGAGTTCTTCTTAAAACATACTCCAATTAGAAGAATGGGAAAACCAGAAGAAATTGCAGGAACAGTATTATATTTTGCAAGTGATGACTCAGCTTTCACTACAGGACAAATTGTTGATGTATCAGGTGGATTTGGTATGCCAACTCCTGTATATGGTGATATGATTGAAATGAAAAACAGAAGATAGATAAAAATATTATTTTATAAAAAAAGAGACTTTAAAAGTCTCTTTTTTTTTTAGAAATTGATAAAAAAATAAATATAATATTTAAATGTTTACATAAAATAAATTGATAACAAGCTACTTTTATAAGATTTGGATATGTAGTAAAATATAAAATGATATCACTTTCATTAAGCAAATCAAAGATTTTTTTAATGAAAATGTATTATTGGGTTATAAATATATTGTGTATGGCATAACATAAATTTATGTTAAAAAGTAATGCACAAAAAGAAGGAGGACATGATTATGACTAAAGGATTATCATTAGATTTATCTAAAGTATCTCCATATTTAAATATGGAAGAAATAAACCTTATGGAACATTTAGTAAAATCAGCACACAAAACATTACACGAAGGAACAGGAGCAGGAAATGACTTTTTAGGATGGCTTGATTTACCTGTAAATTATGACAAAGCAGAATTTGCAAGAATTCAAGAAGCTGCAAAAAGAATTCAAGAAACATCAGATGTTCTTATAGTAATAGGAATAGGTGGATCATATTTAGGAGCTAGAGCAGCAATAGAAATGCTTACAAATAACTTCTATAATGTATTATCAAAAGAAGATAGAAAAACTCCACAAATATTCTATGTTGGTAACAATATAAGTGCAACATATATGAATCAATTATTACAAGCTATAAAAGGAAAAGATATTTCAGTTAATGTAATATCAAAATCAGGAACTACAACTGAACCTGCAATAGCATTTAGAATATTTAAAGATCTTCTTGAAAAGAAATATGGAAAAGAAGAAGCTAAAAAGAGAATATATGCAACAACAGATGCTTCAAAGGGAGCACTTAAAACACTAGCTGATGCAGAAGGTTATGAAACTTATGTAATACCTGATGATGTTGGTGGAAGATACTCAGTTTTAACTGCAGTAGGATTACTTCCAATAGCAGCAGCTGGAATTAATATAGAAGAAATGATGAAGGGTGCACAAGATGCAAGAGAAGCTTATAAGACACCTTCACTTAAAGAAAATGATTGCTATAAATATGCAGCAGTAAGAAATGCTTTATACAATAAAGGAAAGAGCATTGAAATATTGGTAAACTATGAACCATCACTTCATTACTTCAATGAATGGTGGAAACAATTATTTGGAGAATCAGAAGGAAAAGATAACAAGGGAATATTCCCAGCAGCTGTTGATTTCTCAACTGACCTTCACTCAATGGGACAATACATTCAAGAAGGAAGAAGAGATTTATTTGAAACAGTTCTTCATGTAGAAAAAGCTCAAGAATCAGTAATTATTGAAGCTACAGAAGATAATATAGATGGATTAAACTTCTTAGCAGGAAAAGATATGAACTTTGTAAATCAAAAAGCTTTTGAAGGAACATTACTTGCACATAATGATGGTGGAGTTCCAAACATGGTAGTTAATATACCAGAATTAACTCCATATTACTTTGGACAATTAGTTTACTTCTTTGAAAAAGCATGTGGAATTAGTGCATATCTTTTAGGAATAAATCCATTTAACCAACCAGGAGTTGAAGCATACAAGAAAAACATGTTTGCTTTACTTGGAAAACCAGGTTATGAAGATATGAAAGCTGAATTAGAAGCTAAATTAAAATAATATGAAAATTATAATTGATGGGGATGCTTGTCCAAGCATCCCTAAAATTAAATCTTTAGCAAAAAAATATAGCATAGAAGTAGATATATTTGTTGATATAAATCATTATATACAAAGTGATTATTCAAAAGTTATAGTTGTAGATAGTGGGTTTCAAAGTGTTGATATGTATGTTGTTAATAACTGTAAAGAAAAAGATATTGTAATAACTCAAGATTATGGAGTAGCAGCAATTTGCTTACCAAAAGGTGCTAGTGTCATAAGCCCTAATGGAAAAATTTATACAGAAAAAAATATTGATTTATTATTAGAGCAAAGACATATTTCACAAAAAATAAGAAAAGCTGGTGGAAGATTTAAGGGACCTAAAAAAAGAACTTCAGAGGATGAAGAAAGACTAATAAATAATTTAAAATTTATAATAGAAACTAATATTAAAAATTAAAGCTGATACAATATTTAAAAGGTATTGTGTCAGCTTTGTTTTTTATAAAAAAGTTAATTGTGGATTAATAAGAATGTTGTATAATAAAATAAGAGAATTATGGAATTTTATTTACAAAAAATGGGATTATAGTATAATGAATAGTAGGAGTGGCAAAATATGGGGTGAAAATATATGGGTACAATAAATATTTTATTTGACAAAAAAAGTCCTCAAAAACCTAAAGAAAATATAGAAATAGAAATTGATTTTGAGGAAAATATAGATTTTAAAGTATTAGTTGGAAATAATGGCATTTGGAGCACTATAAAAGAGTTCAATAATCAAAAGTCATGTGTATGGACTCCAAAGGAGGAAGGGCACTATATGGTAATGGTACAAGGAAAAAAGAGAGGATCAAAGAAACCATTTGAATATTTGGCAAAAGAAGAATATATAATAGGAAAGAGTACAGAGGAAAAAGATTTGATTAAGGATATTTTATTAGAAAAAGAAGAATATTTTATTGGAGAAAAAATTAATATAGAGGTTGCAACTGAAGAGGAAAATTTATTATATAGGTTTTGGAGAATGGGTGAGTATGGTTTTGAGCCAATAAGAGACTATTCACCTGATAATAAGTTATCCTATGCAGCCATAGAAGAGGGGGAAGAAGAACTTCTAGTTGAATGTAAAAGAACTGATTCTAAGGAAATATTTGATGAACATAAAACTATTAAATTTATAATTAAAGAAAAGAATAAGGCAGAAATTACTGATTTCAAATGCTTAACAGATGAATTATTATTGAATGAGGAACTTGTATTTAAGGTTAAAGCATCTTGTGATGAATCACGTCCTTTATTATTTAAGTTTGTTAAAGTAGATCAGTATGGTAGGTCAGTATGTATACAAGATTTTTCATCAAGAAGAATAGTTAGTTTTCAAGAAAGTGAAGAGGGTGAATATAGACTTCTTTGTTTAATGAAAGACTTATTTTCAAATAAGGAATATGATGATAGAGCTGTAATGGTATATGAAGTAAGACCTTATAATGCAGTAAGAATTGTTACTTTTAATTCCGATGTTAAAAGTCCTCAAGTTTCAGGAACAGATATAACATTTAAAGCTAATGCATGTGGTGGTAGGGAATTAGTTTACAGGTATATTGTAGATGGCCCAATTGCAGAAGATTCATGTTATACAAGAAGTAAGGAATTTTACTGGGATCCTAGAGAAGAAGGTTCATATAAAGTGACTTTATATGTAAAGGATGCCTCTTATGAAGGTGATTATGAAGATAAGAAAACAATATTTTTTGATATAGATAAAAAGGCAGATAAGCCAATTAGAATTTTAGATGTTATATCTAATCATAGAAGACAAACTTTAATTAATAAGCCAGTAAACATTAGAGTTATTGCAGAAGGTGGAAGTATTCTTTTATATTCTTTTATTATATATAGAGATGGCGAAGAAGTTGACAGAATAGAATATAGCAGAACTAATTGGATGAACTATATTCCAAAGAAAAAAGGAAAATATGAAATAGAAATTAGAGTAAAAGATAAATATTCTTTAGAGGAATATGATGTGCAATCAAATTTATTTTTAAGAGTAAAAGATTATTTGCCAGCAACTATAGATTATATACTACTTCCATGTAGAGATGTTTTTTTAGTTGATGATGTAATAGATGTAGAGGCAATAGTACAAAATACAAAGAATATATTGGTTAATTTTGTAACAAAAATAAATGGACATGAAGTTGAAGAAACAGGCTTTGTTGAAAATAAAAAAATTCAATTTAAACCAAAATGTTCAGGAAAGTATACTTTTGAAGTTTATGCTAAAAATATTAAATGTGAAAATGAATTTGATACTAAAAAAGAAATTAATATTTATGTTCATGAAGCAATTCCTGTTACAGGAACTAAAATAACATTTGATAAAAACGATATTAAAATAAACAAGGAAGTAAATTTTTGGGCAGAAAGTATTGGTGGGAAAGATGTTTGCTATGAATTTTATTTAATGGAAAAAGGCAATTGGGTAAAGGCACAAAGTTATAGTAAAAAGAGATACTATACTTTTATACCTTTTTCAAAAGGAACTTATAAAATTATGGTACTTGCAAAAAGTTTTTATAAGAGAGTAAATTATGAGGACTATTGTGAAATAGAATTTACTATTTAAATATATAAACTCCTAAACTTTAGGAGTTTTATTTTTTTGTTTTTATGTAATGGTATGAATAGTGTATAGAATACTTAAATTGCTTTTTAGTTAAATTAATAATACAATAAGGTGAACTTAAGTTATAATTTTAATATTAATATAAAAATAAAAGTATAAGAGGTGTTTATAATTTTGGAAAGACTTGATAAAATAATTTCTAATTTAGGATATGGAAGTAGAAAAGAAATAAAGGCAATTGCAAGAAAGGGACTTATTGAAGTTGATGGAGTAGTAGAAAAAAATAGTGCAACTTTAGTTGATCCTGAAAAGTCAGTAATAAAATTAAATGGTGAAGAAATTTTTTATAGAAAATACATATATCTTATGATGAATAAGCCTGAAGGAGTTATTTCTGCAACTTATGATTCAAGAGAAGAAACAGTTATAGATCTTTTAGAAATAGATCATCAAGCATTTGAACCTTTCCCAGTTGGAAGATTAGATAAAGATACTGTTGGTTTATTATTATTAACTAATGATGGAGAATTAAATCATAGATTAATATCACCAAAATGGAAAGTAGATAAAATTTATTATGCGAAAATTGATAAAAAAGTTACTGAAGATGATATTAAAGCTTTTAAAAAAGGTATTACATTAGATGATGGATATACATGTAAGGAAGCAAAATTAGAAATAATAAATGCTTCAGAAGATGGCTCAGAAATTAATGTAACAATACAAGAAGGAAAGTTCCATCAAGTAAAAAGAATGTTTGAAGCTGTAGGTAAGAAGGTGGTTTATCTTCAAAGAATAGAATTTGGAGGATTACCTTTAGATGAGAATTTAGAAGAAGGCGAATATAGAGAATTAACAGAAGATGAAATACTACATTTAAAAAGCTTTTAACGAATAAAGAATAATTTTGCAAGAAAATCATTCAATTATAAGTATAAAATAAGGGAAAATTACAAATTTACTTGCATTTTATAATGCATTAACATATAATACTAGTTGCAAGGATAAATAAAAGGAATAAATAGCCCCCTTTTTATTTATTGCTTATTGCTAAAGCGCAACCTGGCCCCAAGGGTTGCGTTTTTGTTTTTAAATAAAATAGTAATGTAAATAATTACATTGGTGTTTTTGTAGATTAAATATAGTAATAATATAAGAAGTAAAAATGAATTAAAAAAATCAATATACTTTAAAAATGAATTATTTAATTCATAAAATATATAAAATGAATTAAAATGTAAACTATGTCTTTTTAAAGATAGGTTTACAATAATATTTAATAAATGTATAATTAAATAAATCAAATTAAATAAAAAGTGATGCGGTGAAGAAGAAGAGTATATGAAAGTTCACTTTAAAGAGAGCAAAGATATGGTGGAAACTTTGTAAGTAATTTCATAGAAAGAAGCTTTGGAGCATAATATCGAAAATATAAAAATATAGGAGTAGATATTTGGGTTCTCCCCTTATAGAGAATAAAGTGAGTTTAGAGAAAATTTCTCTAACTAATTTAGGTGGTACCGCGTAAAGTTATAGTCTTTTCGTCCTAATATTTTAGGAAGGATAAGGCTTTTTTTTATTATAAGAATGTTACTTTTAGAAAGGCGATGAAAACATGAGTAGAGAAAAACTAGCAAATTTAATATTTAAAGAAGAACTTAAAACTCCACAATATTATTTAGAAAAATATCCAGAAAGAAATTTAAAAGAGGGAGCTAGAGTTGTAAGATATGCACCAAGCCCAACAGGTTTCCAACATATTGGAGGCGTTTATGCAGCTCTTATAAATGAAAGACTTGCTCATCAAAGTGAAGGAATCTTTTATTTAAGAATAGAAGATACTGACCAAAAGAGAGAAGTTGAAGGTGCAATTGAAGATACAATAGCTACTATGCATAATTTTGGAATGAACTTTGATGAAGGTATGACAGGAGAAGAAACTTCAAAGGGAGAATATGGACCATATAGACAAAGTAAGAGAAAAGAAATATATCATACATTTGCTAAAGATTTAGTAGAAAAAGGATTAGCTTATCCATGTTTCTGTACTACAGAAGAATTAAATGAAATAAGAGAAAAGCAAATGGCAGAAAAAATTACTCCAGGATATTATGGAAAGTATGCTATTTATAGAGATCTTCCAGTAGAAGAAGCAATAAAGAAAATTGAAAATGGTGAAGAATATATTTTAAGATTAAAATCACCAGGAAAAGAAGAAAATAGAGTAGAATGTCATGATTTAATAAAGGGAGATGTTTCATTCCCAGAAAATGTTCAAGATATAGTTATAATTAAATCAGATGGACTTCCAACTTATCATTTTGCACATGCTATAGATGATGCTTTAATGCATACTACAGATGTAATAAGAGGAGAAGAGTGGTTATCATCACTTCCAATACATCTTCAATTATTTGATGTTTTAGGATTTAAGAGACCAAATTATGCTCACGTTCCAACAATAATGAAATCAGAAAATGGTTCAAAGAGAAAACTTTCAAAGAGAAAAGATCCAGAAAGTGCAGTAAGTTATTATAGAGAAGAAGGATATCCAGCTGTTTCAGTTATTGAATATCTTTTAAATATTATAAATTCAAGCTTTGAAGACTGGAGAGCAGAAAATCCAGATGCTGATTATCATGAATTTCCTGTAGCTTTAGATAAGATGAGCAAATCAGGTGCATTATTTGATATAGTAAAACTTCATGATGTAAGTAAAAATGTTATTTGTAAAATGAAAGCTAGTGAAGTTTATGATTATTATGTTTCTTGGGCAAAGGATTTTGACAAAGAAATGTTTGAACTTGTAACTAATAATGAAGCTATGATGAAGGAAGTATTTAATATAGATAAAGAAGGTCCAAAGCCTAGAAAAGATTTTGGAAAGTGGAATGAAGTTAAAGAAAAGATTTTCTACTTCTTTGATGAATTATTTGATAAAGAAACAGCAGAAGATGTTGAACTTCCAAAAACTTTAGAATTAGAGGAAGCAAAGAACATAATAAAAAATTATGCTAAAATATATAACTTTAACACAGATCAAGAAACTTGGTTTGAAGAACTTAAAGCATTAGCAGTAGAACTTGGATATGCAACAAATAGAAAAGAATATAAGAAAAATCCAGAACAATTTAAAGGAATGGTTTCAGATGTAGCAGGTGCAGTAAGAGCATCACTTAGCCATAGAACAAATACTCCAGACCTTTATACAATAATGCAAATTATGGGTGAAGATAAAGTTCGCGAAAGATTTAATAAATTTATTAACCTATAATATATTTAAATTTAATTATAAAAAGGTTAGTATACTTGTTTTTGTATACTAACCCTTTTTTTATGTATTAAAAACATAAAAATAATATACCATAAGCTTAAAAAAGCAACTCTAAAAATTTAGAGTTGCTTTTTTATAATAATATTTTATTTTAATTTAAATGAACTTTTTAATGGAACTATTCTGTTAAATACTAACTTTTCATCAGTAGTATCTTTAGTATCTACTGAGAAGAAACCATTTCTAATCATTTGGAATTTATCTAAAGGCTTTGCATCTTTAATTGCAACAGGCTCAATAAATCCTTGTAATATTTCCATAGAATTTGGATTTATTTGTTCTAAGAAATGCTTTCCTTCATTTTCCTCTAAATCATCTAATATTAAAGGCTCATATAATCTAAATTCAGCTGGTACTGCAGAAGCTGCATTAACCCAGTGAATTGTTCCTTTAACTTTTCTTCCTTTAAAACCTGAACCACTTTTAGTTTCAGGATCATAAGTACAGTGAAGTTCAACTACATTTCCATTAGCATCTTTTATAACATCATTGCACTTTATAAAGTATGCTCCCATAAGTCTAACTTCGTTTCCAGGGAATAATCTAAAGTATTTCTTTACTGGAACTTCCATAAAGTCATCACTTTCAACATATATTTCTCTAGAAAACGGAATTTCTCTAGTTCCTAGTTCTGGATTTTTAGGATTATTATCTACAGGTAACATTTCAGTTTGTCCTTCTGGATAGTTAGTTATAATAACCTTAAGTGGTTTTGTTACTGCCATTGCAGTAGGTGCTTTAGTTTGAAGATCTTCTCTTAAGAAATAATCAAGCATTTGAGAATCAACTATTGAATTATTTTTAGCAACTCCAATTGCATTACAGAAATTTCTTATAGATTCTGGAGTATATCCTCTTCTTCTAAGGCCTGATATAGTTGGCATTCTTGGATCATCCCATCCATCAACTACTTTTTCATCAACTAATTGTTTAAGTTTTCTTTTACTCATAACAGTATTAGTCATGTTAAGTCTTGCAAATTCTATTTGTCTTGGAACATGTTCCATTTCACACTCTCTAACTATCCAATCATATAAAGGTCTATGATCTGCAAATTCTAATGTACAAATTGAATGAGTTATTCCTTCAATAGCATCTTCTAGTGGATGAGCAAAATCATACATAGGATATATACACCATTTATCACCTGTATTATGATGTGATATATGAGCAATTCTATATATTATAGGATCTCTCATATTCATATTAGGAGAAGCCATATCTATTTTAGCTCTTAAAACTTTCTCACCATCTTTAAATTCACCTTTTCTCATTCTTTCAAATAAATCAAGGTTTTCTTCTACAGTTCTGTTTCTGTAAGGACTATTTTTTCCAGGTTCAGTTAAAGTTCCTCTGTATTCCTTAGCTTCTTCTGGAGTTAAATCACAAACATATGCTAATCCTTTATTTATTAAAAGTACAGCTCTTTTGTACATTTCATCAAAATAGTTTGATGCAAAATGAAGTTCACTCCAATTACAACCTAGCCATTTAACATCTTCTTCTATTGACTGTACATATTCAGTATCTTCTTTAACTGGATTTGTATCATCAAATCTTAAATTTGTTCTTCCTTTAAATTCTTCACCAAGTCCAAAGTTTAAAAGAATTGATTTGGCATGACCTATATGTAGATAACCATTAGGTTCAGGTGGAAATCTAGTAATTATACTATCATGCTTACCGCTTTCTAAATCTTCAATAATAATATTTCTTATGAAGTTAGAAGAATTTATATCGTTTGACATAAATATTACCCCTCCTGTTAAGTATATTTTAAATAGGGCTATTAAAAACAACCTCTAATCTATGTCTATATATTATACATTTACCTTTAATTTTAATCTAATATAGAAAAAAAATAAAGCATAACTTTATTTATCCAAGTTAAAATAGATAATATTTTAAAATTAGTATAAAATTTAATTATATTATGGTTTTAAGGGAGGAATTATGAAAGGCTTAAAAAAGATAGCAATAGCACTTAGTATTACTTTTATAATTATTAATTTAATGTCATGTTCTTCTAAAAAGGAAACAGATTTAAAGGTAGATAATAAGGAGAATATTTCTAATAATATTTCTAAGGAACAAAAAGATAATAAAAAAGAAAAGATAGTTACATTAGAACAAATAGAAGAAAAGTATAAAGGAAAACCCCCTAAGGAATTTAGTGAAAAAACTACTGGAGTATTAAATCATATAAAAACAAAGGACAAAGTAGTATTTTTAACCTTTGATGCCTGTGGAGGTAAATATGGAAGTGATTATGATAAGGAGCTTATAGATTATTTAAAGAAAGAAAAAATAGAAGCTACTTTATTTATTAATAGTAGATGGATTGATAGTAATAAAAAATTATTTAGTGAATTAGCTAGTAATAAATTATTTTCAATTCAAAATCATGGAACATTGCATAGACCTTTAAGTATAAATGGAAGGGAAGTTTATAATATAAAAGGAACTAATTCTATTAAAGAGGTTTATAATGAAATTATGGGAAATGATAAGAAAATAACAGAACTTACAGGAAAGAAACCAAAGTTTTTTAGGTCAGGAACTGCTTATTATGATGATATATCTGTAAAGATAGCGAAGGAGTTAGGTTATGAAATAGGAGGCTTTGATGTATTAGGAGATGCGGGTGCTACCTTTTCAAAAAAAGAAATTATAAATCAAGGTAAAAAAGCTAAAAGAGGTTCTATATTAATTTATCATATGAATAAACCTAAAGGGCAAACCTTTGAGGGAGTAAAAGTAGTTATAAGTAATTTAAAAAAGGAAGGATACTCCTTTAGAAAATTAGAAGATTATATTTAGAAAATAATTATATTAAAAGACTATTACTTTAAAAGAGAAAAGGGCAAAATTATAAAATTTTTAGGAAAATATATTTTCACTAAGATTTATAATTTTGCCTTTTATAATTATAATGTATATTTACTATAAGTTTGTTGCCTTTTTAAAACGTTCACTAATTACATCCCAATTTATAAGTTCGAAGAAGCAATCTAAATAATCAGCACGTTTATTTTGATATTTCAAATAATATGCATGTTCCCAAACATCAACTGTTAGAAGAGGAATTTGATTATTTGATAGTGGATTATTTTGATTAGCTGTGGATATAATTTCAAGTTTATTATTTTTATTTAAAATTAACCAACCCCAGCCTGATCCAAATTGACCAAGTGCAGCTTCTTTTAGTTTAGATTTAAAGTTTTCATATGATCCAAAAGTATTATAAATAGCTTCTTTTAAAGCTCCTTCTGGTTCTCCACCTTTATTTGGAGCAATTCCATCAAAGTAAAACTCATGATTATAAACACCACCAGCATTATTTATAATGGCTTGCTTTATATCTTCTGGGATAAGTTCAACATTTTTAAGTATGTCATCTAAAGACATATTAAAAAGTTCAGGGTGTTTAGATAGAGCTTTGTTTAAGTTATCAACATAAGTTTGTTGATGTTTATCGTGGTGAATAGTTACAGTCTTTTCATCAATAAATGGTTCTAAAGAATCGTAAGCATAAGGTAAGGGTTTCAAAGTAAAAATTTTTCCTTCCATGAATATCACCTCTTAAATTTATTATTTAATAAATATATTAATTAAAATACAAAATAATAAAAATTATTTTGCAAATTTATATTTATAATATAATTATATTAGTTTTTTTGTTAATAATCTAATTATAAGTTAATCAAAAACACCCTCTAAGTTAAATGAGGGAACAAAATCAGTAGTATTTGTTCCATTATCTTGTATAAATGCATTTTTTATACCTATTTCAGCAGCATAATTAACTAGACTATCATAAACTTTAGGATTTAAAGGTTTTGAGATTTCTTTAAATTCAAAAGCTTTAAACATAGGTGTATATTGATTCATAATACTTATATAAACATCATCACCAAATAAAGAATATATAGTATCTATAACTTTTTTTGAATCAAATAAAAGTCCTGGAAGCATAAGGTGTCTAATTATCATTCCTTTAATCATTCTTCCTTTATTATCAAATTTATTTTTAGAAACTTGAGAAAACATTTCTTTTAGTATTTCTATTAAATTTTCTCTGTAATTTGGAGCTTTAGAATATCTAATAGCATATTTATTATCAAAATATTTAAAGTCTGGAAGATAGACATCAATATATCCTTTTAAAGCTTTTATTGTTTCTAAAGAATCATATCCATTTGTATTATAAAGTATTGGAAGATTCAACCCTTCTTTTTTTGCTATTTTTAAAGCTTCTATTATTTGAGGAACATAGTGAGTTGGAGTAACTAGGTTAATATTGTTTGCTCCTTCTTTTTGAAGTCTTAAAAATATATTAGCTAGTTCATTAACGGTTATAAATGCACCCTTATGTTCCTGACTTATTTCATGATTTTGGCAAAATACACATTTAAAATTACAGTTAGAAAAGAAAACTGTACCAGAACCAGTATCTAAAGATATTGGGGGTTCCTCCCACATATGTAACTTAGCTCTTGCAACTTTTATTTTGTCAGAAGAATTACAAACGCCAACTTCTCCCTTTAATCTATTTACATTACACCTTCTCATACAAAGATTACAATTTTCTAGTAAAGCATTGTATTCCAAAAAAATCACCTCTTATATAATATATAGAAATTATATTACTAGATAATTTTTTTATCAATTATATACTATAATGATATAAAGAATAGAAAATGGTGTTTATATTATTATATGTGAATTAAGGTTAGGAGAATTTTATGAATTTTATATCAGTTTTATGTTTTCAAATATTAGCAGTTATATTTATATTAGTTTCAATTGTAATTAATTTAGTAAAAGTAGTTAAAGGTAAAATATCAAAAAAATATTTAATATTAATTTTAGTAGTAGTAGTTTGCAGTGAAATAACTTTAATTAATATAATAATCCCTAAAATAAAAGACATTAAATATTACAAAAAAGAAGAATATTATATAACAACAGGAACTTGTAATAGTTTTAGTAATTACAGAGGAATAACACAATTAGAAGTAAATAATATTATATATAAAATAGATTCGTGGAAAATTAAACCTAAAATTGGAACTAAATATAGGCTAGAATATTTACCAAATAGTAAGTTTGTAATAAAAGCTAGTGAATTAAAAAATAACAATAGTATAAATTGAAATTAAAATATAAATAGGGTAGGGTGAAAAGATATGGAAGATGGATTTTTTGAATATGATTATTATGATGAAGTTTTTGAAAAAATTAAAATTAGGAATAGAGAAATAAGAGAGGTCAATTTTGAAAGATGTGTATTTAATGGATGTGATTTTTCAGGAACAAACTTTTTAGAAGTAACTTTTGATAGTTGTACTTTAAAGGAGTGCAATCTAACTCTTTCTAGATTTTATTATTCAAAACTTAGAGGAGTTAAGTTTATTGATTGTAAAATAGTTGGTGTAGATTTTACTAAATGTGATAGATTTATAATAGACTTTGAGTTTTATAAATCACTTATTCAAAGTTGTAATTTTGCAGAACTTAAAATACCAAAAACTAAATTTAAGGAATGCAATGTAACATCAAGTGATTTTATTAATTGTGATTTAAGAGGGGCAGATTTTTCAAAATCAAGCCTTGAAGATAGCATATTTGAAGGTACAAATCTTTCAAAGGCAAATTTTAAAGAGGCTATGGATTACAAAATAAATCCTCAAAATAATAATATAAAAAAGGCAGTCTTTAGTATTCCAGAAGTTTTAGCACTACTTGATGAGTTTAATATTATTATAAAATAATTTACTAAAGAAAATACTTAGGAGGAATTATGGAAAATATAGAAAAAATAATAGAAGGTACAAAAAGACCTATAACTATAAGTTATTTAAAGGATGAGTTTAAAAGAATAGGTTTGAAAAAGGGAGATAAAGTATTAGTTCATTCAGCTTTAAGCAAGTTAGGCTGGGTTTGTGGCGGTGAAGTTGCAGTTGTAAAGGCATTAATGGAAGTAATAACAGAGGAAGGAACTATAGTTATGCCAACTCATAGTGCTGATTACTGTGATCCTATATTTTGGGGAGAACCAGCAGTTCCAGATTCTTGGTATGAAGATATAAGACAAGAAATGCCAGCCTTTGATCCTAAAATAACTCCAACATGGGGAATGGGGAAAATAGTTGAAAGCTTTAGAAATTTTCCAAATGTAAAGAGAAGCTGTCACCCAACAGTATCTTTTGCAGCTTGGGGTAAGGATTCAGACTTTATAGTTGAAAATCATAGTTTAGAATATTCCCTTGGTGAAAAATCACCTCTTGCTAGATTTTATGATTTAGATGGAAAGATATTATTACTTGGAGTTGATTATGATAGCAATACATCCTTCCATTTAGCTGAATATAGAGCTAAAAATTATAATGAGGTTATAAATATATCACCAATAATAGAAAATGGAGAGAGAATATTTAAAAAGTATAAGGATATAGAATTTAAGACTGAATTATTTATGTTTGTTGGTGAAGAATTTGAAGAAAGATGCAATGTAAAATTAGATAAAATAGGCAATGCTAATGTCAAATTATTTAGTCAAAGAGAATGTGTTGATTTTGCAAAAAATTATTTTGAAAATTATAATTAATAAAGAAATAAGCTGCTGTTAAATAAACAGTAGCTTATTTTATATTACTTTTTAGATAATTCTTTTATTTTTGGAGAACTAAAGTATAAGTTGCAAACTTTATGTTTAGAATTAATATCTTTAAATGATATTGATATATTTACAGGCTCAGTTTCTTTAGTAAATTTAGCTCTATAAATTATGCTTTTAATATCCTTATCTTTTTTTGCTTGTACAAATTGTAAGGAACTTTTTTCATAAGTTCCAACAGCATTTTGAATAGGCATAACTAGATTAATAAAAGAAGCTTTATCAGGAACTAATTCATCCATTTGTGTATCGAAATCTTTTTTAAACTCATCATAGTTTAAATCACTCATTGAAGTTAGAATATTTTTCATTATAGAATCTGAATATTTTCTTATAGAAGACTCATCAATTTTTGAAGAACAACTTACTAAAGAAATTATAAAAATGCTTCCAATTAAAACAAATATAAATTTTTTTAATTTCATAAAAAATCCCCCACATAAATCAATAAAATTTAATAAAGATATTGTATCATATTTTCGTTAATAATCGCATTTTAAGGCAACAATAAAAAGATGATGTGTGATATAATATTTTAATACTAGGAAGGGAGGATGATGATTTGGATTTAAAATCATTATTAAACAAGGAACAGTATGAGGGTGCAGTTACAGTTGAAGGCCAAGTTTTAATATTAGCTGGTGCAGGCTCTGGTAAGACTAGAGTTTTAACATATAGAATTGCACATATGATTGAAGATTTAGAAATAAAGCCATGGAGCATATTAGCAATAACATTTACAAATAAAGCAGCTAAAGAAATGAAAGAAAGAGTTGAATCTTTAGTTGGCGAAAAAGCTAATGATATGTGGATATCAACTTTTCACTCAACTTGTGTTAGGATTCTTAGAAGAGAAATTGATAAGCTTGGTTATAAATCAAGTTTTACTATATATGATACTTCAGATCAAAAGACCCTTTTAAAAGAGTGTATGAAAGCTTTAAATATAAATGATAAAGATATTACATTGCAAGAAATTATGGGAAAAATAGGTAGAGCTAAAGATAATATGCAAGGCCCTGCAAGTTTTATGAGAGAACATGAAAGTAATTTTAGAGAAAAGAAAATTGCAGATGTTTATGAGATGTATCAAAAAAGACTTAAAGAAAATAATGCCTTAGATTTTGATGATCTTATATTTAAAACTGTAGAATTATTTAAAAGTCATGAAGATGTATTAGAATTTTATCAAAATAAATTTAAATATATTATGGTAGATGAGTATCAAGATACAAATGGAGCACAATATGAATTTGTAAGACTTTTAGCTAAAAGATATAAAAATATCTGTGTTGTAGGAGACGATGATCAGTGTATTTATGCGTGGAGAGGTGCAGATGTAACTAATATTCTTGAGTTTGAAAGAGACTATCCAAATTGTAAAGTTATAAAACTTGAACAAAATTATAGATCTAAAGGTAACATATTAGAGGCAGCAAATGTTGTTATAGTAAATAATTCAAGAAGAAAAAGTAAAGCCCTTAGAACAGAGCAGGATCCAGGAAGCAAAATAAAAATTTATAGAGCATATTCTGATAAAGAAGAAGGAGATTTTGTAGCTAGACAAATACTAGATATAAAATCTAAAAGTGGAGCAGAAAATAAAGATTTTGCAGTTTTATATAGAACAAATGCACAATCACGTTTATTTGAAGAAATCTTTAGAAGAAGAGGGATTCCTTATAAGATTGTTGGAGGAACAAAATTCTACGATAGAAAAGAAATTAAAGATATGTTAGCTTATCTTAAGGTGTTAGTAAATCCTCAAGATGATATAAGTATAAAGAGAATAATTAATGTTCCAAAGAGAAGTATAGGAGATGCAACAGTAAATAAAGTTCAAGATTTTGCAGATTCTTACGAATTAAATCTTTGGGATGTACTTCAAGAAGTTAGAAGTATACCTACTTTAACTGCAAGAAACTGTACATCACTTGAAAAGTTTACAGAACTTATGGATAACTTTATGATAATGGCAGAAACTATGCCAGTTTCTGTTTTAATTGAAACTATATTAAAAGATACTGGATATTTAGATGAACTTAAAAAATCAAATGAAATAGAAGATAAAAGTAGAATAGAAAATCTTCAAGAGTTAGTTTCTGATGCTGTTGAATTTGAAAAGAGTGAAGAAGAAGATAAAAGTTTAACTGCTTACCTAGAAAAAGTATCTTTAGTTCAAGATATTGATAATGAGGATGAAGAAGAAAATTCAGTAGTGCTTATGACTTTACATAGTGCAAAAGGATTAGAGTTTCCACATGTATTTATGGTTGGAATGGAAAATGGAATTTTCCCAAGTATGAGCGATTTTGATAAAGAGGATCAAATGGAAGAAGCAAGAAGACTTTGTTATGTTGGAATAACAAGGGCGAAGGAAACTTTATATATGACTTCAGCAGAAGTTAGAAGAGTTTTTGGTAGAACTATGTCTTATAGTCAATCAGACTTTATAGGTGAAATAAAATCTGACTTAAAGGAATATGTAAATGAACGAAGTACAAATGGAGCTGCAAGAGAAGGTATGTTTAATTCACCTTCAAAATCAAGCTTTAATAATCCTCATAGTTTAAGAAATTCTATGAGAGAAAATAATTCAAATAGAGCAGTATCACCAAGTGGAATTTCACATGTTTCTCCAAACAATGCAAAAGTAATGATAGATAGTTCAGAGATTACTCTTGGAAGGAAGGTTAAACATCCAAAGTTTGGAGAAGGAACGATAGTTTCTATAGCACCATCTGAAAGTGATAAAAAGCTTACAATAGCATTTGATAAACAAGGAGTTAAGGTTCTTTTATTATCAATGGCAAATTTAGAAGTTTTATAACTAGGAGGAAATGTATCTATGGATAAGAGAGAAAAAATGAAAGCTCTTGTAGATGAGTTAAATAGATATGCATATGAATATTATTCATTAGATAATCCATCAGTTAGTGATAGAGATTATGATAAAAAATATGATGAACTTGTTCTTTTAGAAAAAGAACTTAATGAAGTATTACCATATTCACCTACTGTAAGAGTTGGTGATGTGGTTTTAGATGGATTTAAAAAATATACACACAAGGGAAGACTTTGGAGTTTAGGGAAAGCTCAAAGTATTGAAGAAATTAAAGAGTGGCACAATAGAAATGTTAAATTTGTAAATGAAATGAGAGAAAAGGGAGAAGACTTACCTCCTTTAAAATATATAGCTACAAAGAAATTTGATGGATTAACAGTAAATTTAACTTATGATGAAAATGGTGTATTAAAAGTTGGAGCAACTAGAGGAACTGGAGTCATTGGAGAAGATGTAACTGCTCAAGTTAAAACAATAAAAAGTATTCCTCTTAAAGTAAATTGTAAAGATGTATTTGAAGTGCATGGTGAAGCAATTATGACAACTGAAGCTTTTGAAAAGTATAACAATGAAGCAGAGGTTCCATTAAAGAATTTAAGAAATGGTGCAGCTGGAGCTTTAAGGAATTTAAATGTTCGTGAAACTGCTAGAAGAAATCTTTCAGCATTTTTTTATGACGTTGGATATAAAGAAGGAAATCAATTTAAAAATTATATGGAAATGATGAATTTTATTAAAGAAATGGGATTTCCAGTAGATGATTATATTAAAGAATGTTATACAATTGAAGATATTCAAAAAGAAATAGATTATATTAGAGATATTAGATTTGATTTAAATTATGATATAGATGGTCTTGTACTTGTTATAGATGATATTAGAACAAGAGAACTTTTAGGTTATACTGTAAAATTTCCTAAATGGGCTATTGCATATAAGTTTGAAGCACAAGAGGCAACTACAAAGCTTTTAGAAGTTGAATGGAATGTTGGAAGAAGTGGAAGAGTTTCACCAACAGCAATTTTAGATCCAGTTGAACTTGCAGGAGTTACTGTAAAGAGAGCAACATTAAACAATATGGATGATATAAAAAGAAAAGGTATAAGAGTTGGAGCAGAAGTTTTTGTAAGAAGAAGTAATGATGTTATTCCTGAAATAATGGGAGTAGTTCCAGATAGCCTAGAAGAGTCAGCTGAAATAATACCTCCAACTATTTGTCCAGCTTGTGGAAGTCACTTAGTAGAAGAGGGAGCTCATATATTTTGTGAAAATACACTTTCATGTAAGCCACAACTTGTAAAAACAATAGTTCATTATGCTTCAAGAGAAGCTATGAATATTGTAGGTTTTTCAGAAAGAACTGCAGAAGCATTATTTGAAAAGTTAAATATAAAATCAATATGTGACTTATATAAGTTACATAAGGAAGATTTAGTGGAATTAGAGAAGTTTGGACCTAAAAAAGCACAAAATCTTTTAGATTCAATTGAGAATAGTAAAAATTGTACTCTTGATGCATTTATATATGCCCTTGGAATTAAAAATGTGGGAGTAAAAACTGCTAGAGATATAGTAAATAGATTTAAGTCAATTGAGGGCTTAAAAAAGGCTACTTTTGATGAACTCGTTGAAATTCCTGATGTTGGAGATATAGTTGCAAGTTGTATAGTTGAATTCTTTAATGAAGATAAAGTAATAGAAACAATTAATGAGCTTTTAAAAATTGGAGTTAATCCTATATTTGAAGAGATGGAAATAATACAAAGTGTGTTTGAAGGAAAAACTGTAGTTGTAACAGGAACTATGGAGAAATATTCAAGAAAAGAAATTAAAGAAAAATTAGAAACTCTTGGAGCTAAAGTATCAGGAAGTGTAAGCAAAAAAACTGATTATGTTGTAGCAGGAAAGGAAGCTGGATCAAAACTTACTAAGGCACAAGAGTTAGGCGTTAAGGTTATTAGTGAAGATGAATTTGAAGAAATGATAGGAGGTTAAATAAATTGAAAAAAATAATAAATATATTAAGTATTGCTTCAAGTGTGATAGCTTGTATAGTTATAATTTGTACTTTTTTAACTTCGTATCAATTTTTATATGTAGGAGAAATATTTGATTCATATTTACCAGTACAAATAATAGTTGCAATAACAATGGGTTTATGGGCAATTAGATTTTGGATAAGTGAATTTGGAAGAAGAAAGGTATTTTATACACTTTTAAGTTTATGTATATCAGTATCATTAGTTTGTTTTATATTTGGGACAATAAGATAATTATAAATAAAAAAACTTCTATGAAATATCATAGAAGTTTTTTATTTACGTTCTTTTTTCTCAAAATCTTTAACTTTTTCTAAATCATAAATATTAAATTCTTCAGAACTCTCTTCATTTAAAAAATCATCATAAGAATAATTGCTTTTATTTATATAAAGAGCGTCTAATTTTTGACTAATTTTTTCAAGTATATAGTTTTTATAACGAAGTTGATTATAAGCTTTTAAGGCTATAATAAAAAGCCATATGCCAATAAACATAAAAGTTAACATAAAAAGTATTCCTATAATGGATACTAAACCAACTAAAAATGTCATATCAACGCCTCCTTCGAATATAGGTTAATTATAGCATAATTATTTTATAAATTTAACCAAAGCATCAAAAAATATTCAAATATATGATTAAAATAATATGACGGTGACAATAATTATGATAAGTTAATAAAAAAAGGAGAGGCAAGGTTTGAAGAAACTAATAATACCTAGTTTTATTATTTTTATAATAGTTATTTTAAGTTTTATAGAGATAGAAAAAATAGATGAAGTTAAAGTTAATGATTCTCTTTTGTATGCCGTTAATACAGTGCCAAATGAATTAAAAGATATAAGTAAACTTACAGTAGGTGAAAGGGATATAATTTGTGCTACAAGTAAAGGCCTTATGGAGAAGGATAGTAATGGTAAGATAGTTCCTTCATTGGCAACAGAAGTAAAAGTAAAAGATGATGGAGTTGAGTATGAATTTAAAATAGCAGATGATGTTTATTGGAGTGATGGAAATAGAATTACAGCAAAAAATATAGAAGACTTTTTTAAGGAGTTACTCAAAGAAGAAAAGGATGAAAATATAAAACCATTTTTAAATGTTTATGGAGCAAAGGATTTTAGAGATGGGAAGACAACCTTTGAAAATGGAGTTGCTATAAATTCTAGTGAAGATATACTTAAAATTAGATTAAATGAGAAGAATGATAAATTTTTAGATGAACTTACAAAAGTTCAATATAGAGTTAGAAAGTATTTATTAATGTGGAATGATATTGAAAAAAACTATAAAAAAATAGTATATTCTGGAGAATATTTTATAAATAATGTTAGTAATGAAGGAATAGAACTAAAAAAGAATATCAACAGTAAAAATGATTCTACTAAAAATATAAAAATAAATTCTGATGAAAACGAAGAGTTATCAATGGCTGCTTTTGAAATAGGTGAAAGAGATATTGTTGTTAATCCACCTAGTACAGAGTTAAATAGATTACAAAGTGAAGGACGTCTTAAAACTTTACCATCTGAAAAAGGAAAGTATATTTCTTTTAACTTAGAGTTGGAGAATTTACCACTATCTGTTAGGAAAACTCTTTATTTTAATATAAACTCTGCAATGATAGAATATGAAGAGGAACACTCAAATTATATTGAACTTGCAGAAAGTAGCTATTTTAGAGAAGATAAAAATAATATAGATAAATTGCAGGCAAGAAAAGTTATGACAAATAATATGGATGGAAAACTTCCTGAAATAATAACTATACTTGCTAAGGATACTAATGAAAATAGAGGAATAGTTAAACATATTCAAAATTGGTTTAATAAAAATACAAATAGTAATGTAAGGTACACTCTTGCAACAGAGGCTGAATTTAAAAATTTAGAACTTAGAAAAAGATATGATATTTTAATTATAGATGAAGTTTCAAATTCAAGTAATAGAAAAGAATTCTATTCAAATCTAAAACCCTATTATACTGAAGGTGAATTAAAGATTTATGAAAAATTATGCAATAAAAAAAGTAAGGATTTTAATGAGTTAGAAGAGGTTCTTTTTAATAATTATAGTTTATTACCATTACTATTTGAAAATAAATCAGTTGCGATATCTAAAAAAGTAAATAATATTCAATTTGATTGGTATGGGAATATAAAATTTGAAGCACTAAAATAAGACTGCTAAATTGCGGCAGTCTTATTTTATATAGTTATATAATTAGTTTGATGTATTTTCATTATTAATATTTATATTATTTTCTTTGTCAGCATTCTTAGGATTAATTGATGAATTTTCTAGTTTATCTTCAGTAGAAAGATTTTCTATAATAGATCCGCTATTTTCTAAAGGCTCATTATTTATTGTAATCTCTTTAAGTTCTAACTTATCAAAAAAATTATCTTTGAAGTTATGAATTATTATATAGAATATAAACATATTTTTATAACTATCAAAAGATTTTCTGTTTGAAAAAGTAAATGTATCTTTTTTTCTTGAATAAGTCACATTCTTTAAAAAAATAGGAGACATACCAGTGCTAGCTAAAGTTGGTAGATTAGGCATTCTAAAAAATGTTTCATCTAACATATCTTTAGCAAGCATGCTAAAGTGTTTATACCTTTCTTCATTATCTAAATCAGGTGCATCTGGCCAACTAGTAACTAAATTTGAATTTAAAACATATTTTTTATATATTTTTGAAATAATAGGTGTATATTCTCTAATATTATCTGATTTATTAGCAAACATTATTAAAGATATTAAATAAAAACAAATATCAAAAGAAGTATATTTAATTTCTTTTTTATCAGTAAGCTTTTGAAGTATGTTATTATCCTTATCGTAAAGGGAAATTAGTCTATCCATTATATTACAATATTTTTCTCTAAAAGTAATTAAATTAGTATGTTCATATGAATTCATTAAATTAATTGCAAATAAAGCACAAATATCTAATTCTTCCACATAATAATCTTTTTCATCAAACTTACCAATTAAAAATTCACTTAAATCTGTAATTAAATCTAAAATTTTATTATTTTTAGAGTAATCATAGTATATATTAAATGCTAATAGAGTTTTAATACCTTCTTCAAAGGATAAGTTATATAACGCTTCTTTATAGTCTAAAAACATTTGTAAAATTTCTAATGAAAATTCTTCATATTCTTTTTTTATATCTTCATCTTCTTCATAAATTGAATATAAATAATAAGCATTCATCATAAATGCCTGATCGCTAAATAAAAATTTTCTATCCTTATCTATTAGGTTATGTTCTTTAGAACCATTTTCAAATAAGCTTTTTTTAGAAATAAATAGACCTTCTGTATTTCTTAAATTTTCATAATAAAAATCTAACTGTTCACGAGCAAGAAATCTATAAGCAGTTTTAAGGTGTTTTTCATCAGATTTTTTATTAAAATAAGAATAATAGTCGCTCATTTCCAATAAACACATTGTCATCAAAGCATTAGTTGATGGATTTACCTCTCTCTTAAAAGAAGATGAATCAAACCCGTGAGAAGTCTTATTATGCATAAATACTGGAGATGATTTCCTGTATAAGCACAATACTGGTGAAAATTTACTTAATATGCTAATATCTTTTGTAGATAAACTTTTTTTAGAATTTCTTACAGGGAATATATAACCGCATTTGGAATTTAGGGCAAGTATTTTAATAGCTTCTTTGGATAGATGAAAAAGCTGACCACATATTTCATCTTGTGATAGGCTATTCATGCGAAAAAATGGCCCGATATATCTCAAAATATTTCACCTCATAATATAATTGTTATAATAATTAATATGAGTAAACTTTAAAAAAATTGCATAAAACTAAAAAATGATTTAAATTACTATAAAATAGAGGAGTTTTAAATACTAATATAAGGAGGAAAAAACTGCAATGAGAGTTGATGGAAGAAAGAATGATCAAATAAGAGCTACTAAAGTAACTAGAAATTATACAAAGTATGCAGAAGGATCAGTTTATATAGAAGTTGGTGATACAAAAGTTATTTGTAATGTATCAGTAGAAGAAAGAGTACCACCATTTTTAAAGGGTACAGGGGAAGGTTGGATAACAGCAGAATATAATATGCTTCCTAGAGCTACAGGTACTAGAAAAGTTAGAGATATTGCAAGACTTAAAGTGGATGGAAGAACAATGGAAATTCAAAGGTTAATAGGAAGAGCATTAAGATCAGTTGTTGATTTAAAGGCGTTAGGAGAGAGAACTCTTTGGATAGATTGTGATGTTATTCAAGCTGATGGAGGAACAAGAACAACTTCAATAACTGGAGCATTTATAGCTATGGTTGATGCAGTTAATAAACTTCATAAAGAGAAACCATTTAAGGTTTATCCTATAAGAAATTTTGTAGCAGCAACTAGTATAGGAATAGTAAATGGCGAAAAGGTTATAGATTTATGCTATGAAGAAGATTCAAATGCTAAAGTTGATATGAATGTTATAGGAACAGGTGAAGGTGAATTTGTTGAGGTTCAAGGAACAGCTGAAGAATCTCCAATGACTAGATGTGAATTAAATGAGTTGTTAGATTTAGGAGAAAAAGGTTTAAGGCAAATGATAGCTGTTCAAAAAAATTCATTAAAGATGGATGCTTTATGGATTGGAACAGGAGGAAGATAAATGACAAAGTTTATTTTAGCTAGCAACAATCAAAAAAAAATAAAAGAAATAAAAGAAATCTTAAAAGGTTTAAATTTGGATATTAAATCTTTAAAGGATGAAAATATAGACATTGATGTTATAGAAGATGGATTAACATTTAAAGAAAATGCTTATAAAAAAGCAAGTGAAATAAAAAGCTATTTAGATAAAAGAGGGGAAAAAGATTTTATTGTTATGGCAGATGATTCAGGTTTAGAAGTTGATTACTTAAATGGAGAACCTGGAGTATATTCTGCAAGATACTCTGGAGAGCATGGAAATGATAAAAAGAACAATGAAAAGTTATTGTCAAAACTTAATGGAGTTCCAAAAGAAAAAAGAGGAGCTAAATTTGTTTGTCATTTAACTGTTATTAATTCAGAAGGTAAAACTTTAGATATTAGAGGTGAAGTTAAAGGAAGAATAATTAATGAGTTAAATGGAAATGGTGGTTTTGGGTATGATCCACTATTTTATTATGAAGAATTTGGAAAAACTTTTGGAGAAGTTAGTTTAGAAGAAAAAAGTAAAGTAAGTCATAGAGGAATAGCTCTAAAAGAATTAAAAAATAGAATTTCAGAGGTATTGTAGGAGGAGTTATGTTAATAGCTGTAGTTAGTGATACACATAGAATAAAAAAATATATAGAAGCAGTTAAAAAGCATTTAGATGGGGTAGATGTATTAATCCACTTAGGAGATAACGTTGATGATGTTATTGAGCTTTCAGAGAGATTTCAAGGGGAAGTATATGCTGTAACAGGAAATTGCGATTATTCTAATGATTATCCTATAGAAAGAATAATAGAATTAAATGGAGTTAAAATATTAGCTACTCATGGTCATGCATATAATGTTAAGTATGGATTAAATAATTTATATTATAGAGTTCAAGAAGTAGGAGCTAATATAGGATTATTTGGGCATACACATCAAGAATTAATAATTAATGAAAATGGTATAACACTTATGAATCCAGGAAGTATTTCTCTTCCAAGAGGAAATGGTAGGCATATTGGATTTATAAAATTAGAAGATGAAAAAGAGCCTGAAGTATATCTAGAAACAATTGAATAAAAAATTCGTATATATATTTATCAATTGAGTATTTATTATTTTGATAAATTGTTTATATATGCATGTTAAACTTTAAAAATTAAAAACTATTAAATTAAATTAGAAATTATTTAAAAAAAGTATTGACGAATTAGTTTTGATAATGTAGAATAGTCATTGTCGTTGTGAGCAACAACAGTAAATAAGAATGTTGGGTGTAAGCAATCAATGACTTTCCGGGGTGTGGCGCAGATGGTAGCGCGCATGGTTTGGGACCATGAGGTCGCAGGTTCGAGACCTGTCACCCCGACCATTTTAAATTTGTTAAATTAGATGTTGACAAATTCTTATAAAACCTGTATAAATAATAAGGCAGGTTGATTATTTAACTTAATAAATCTTGAATGAATTAAAGTTAAATAAGATATGCGGGTGTTGCTTAATGGTAAAGCTCTAGCCTTCCAAGCTAGCCACGAGGGTTCGATTCCCTTCACCCGCTCCA
>NZ_JAGGJZ010000011.1 GCF_017873235.1 Clostridium moniliforme
CTTAATATGGCTCCTTGGTCAAGCGGTTAAGACACCACCCTTTCACGGTGGTAACAGGGGTTCGATTCCCCTAGGAGTCACCATTTATTTTTTTTATATTTTTATATGGGCGCATAGCTCAGCTGGGAGAGCACCTGCCTTACAAGCAGGGGGTCACAGGTTCGAACCCTGTTGTGCCCACCAAATGTTTTAGGTTTTGGCTCCTTGGTCAAGCGGTTAAGACGTCACCCTCTCACGGTGAAATCAGGAGTTCGATTCTCCTAGGAGTCACCATAAAATTTAATACGGCTCAGTAGCTCAGTTGGTTAGAGTGCCGGCCTGTCACGCCGGAGGTCGAGGGTTCGAGCCCCTTCTGAGTCGCCATATCAAAAAAGAAGTAAGATAATCTTACTTCTTTTTTTTGTATACAATTATTAAGCTAATAGTTCATTATAAATTCAATATTGAATTTATATAATTAAAAGCAATCACAATGAATAAGTTTTTTCATAGATTATTAATAGGAAAATTTACACTTTTCAATTTGAATTTCTGTTTTAGAAAGGAGGAGAAGTATGAATTTAAAGGAGGCAGAATTAAACAGTATTGTAGAAGTATCTAAAATATGGGCTGATGGAGAACTTAGGAGGAGATTTTTTGACTTAGGAATAATAGAGGGAACTTCTATAGAAATTTTATATGAAAGTCCATTTGGAGACCCTAGAGCATATTTAATAAGAGGGGCTGTAATTGCAATTAGGGAAGAAGACAGTAAAAAAATTGAAGTAATAAATTAATTTTAGGAGAGGTTTGTATGGGCTTAAGTAAAAATTCAACTGGTGCTAAAATATTATCTTTAGATAGTAAAAGAAGCTCTATAAAAGAGGATTATGTGATTGCATTGGCTGGAAATCCAAATGTAGGGAAAAGCACTGTCTTTAATGCCTTAACTGGATTAAACCAACATACTGGAAATTGGCCAGGAAAAACTGTAGCTAATGCAGAAGGAAATTATACATTTAAAGGTAAAACTATAAAAGTGGTAGATTTACCTGGGACTTATTCTCTTTTATCAAATTCAGAAGAAGAAGAAATTGCTAGAGATTATATATGTTTTAATGAACCTGATTTAGTTGTAGTAATAGCAGACGCAACATCTTTAGAGAGAAACTTAAATTTATTTTTTCAAATATCAGAAATAAGCAAAAGAGTAATACTTTGTGTAAACTTAGTAGATGAAGCAAAGAAAAAGAACATAATTATAAATTCAAAATTGCTTTCAAAAGAAATAAATGCAACTGTTATAGAAACAGCAGCAATAAGTGATTTTGGAATAGAAGAACTGAAAGAAGCTGTCTTAAATGAAATACAATTTACGAAGAAGACGGAAAGCAAAATAAGATATGATTTAGATATAGAAAGTGGTATAAAAATTTTATCGGAAGTAATAAAAAAATTTAATAATGATATTAGTGAAAAGGATCTTAGATGGATATCTTTAAGATTTTTAGAAGGAAATTTAAGTATACAAGACTCGATAAAATTTAAATATGATTTTACTGAAGATGAATTAGAAAATATATTAATGGAAGTTGATAATATAAAAAAAAGAGAAAAAGAAAAAAACATAGAAGATAGGATAGTAAAAAACCTTATAAGTGAAGCTGAAAGAATAGGTAAAAAGGTAGTTACTATGGAAAAGTCATATGATAAATTCCAAAGAAAATTAGATAAGATATTAGTTTCTAAGGTAACAGGAATACCTATAATGATATTTACCTTACTTATAGTATTATGGATAACAATAACTTTAGCTAATTATCCTTCATCAATGCTTTCGAACTTATTTGGTCAAGGGGAAGAATATCTTAGAGGATTATTTCAAGATACATCAATTCCTCATTGGATTACTGGAGTATTAATAGATGGTGTATATGTAACATTAGCTTGGGTTATTTCTGTAATGTTACCTCCTATGGCTATATTTTTTCCTATGTTTACTCTGTTAGAGGATTTAGGCTATTTGCCAAGGATAGCTTTTAATTTGGATAAATGTTTTAAAAAATGTTGTTCCTGTGGAAAACAAGCTTTAACTATGTGCATGGGACTTGGGTGTAATGCAGCTGGAATAATAGGATGTAGAATAATAAACTCTCCTAGAGAAAGATTAGCAGCTATATTAACTAATGTATTTATGCCATGTAATGGTAGATTCCCTATGCTAATTTCTATAGCATCAATATTTATTGGTGGAATTTCAATTGGGTTTAAAGGAAACTTAATATCAGCAGTAACAGTTACAGTTGTTATTATACTTGGTGTTTTTATGACATTAATTGTATCTAAGATATTATCAAAAACTGTATTAAAGGGAATACCCTCAAATTTCATATTAGAATTACCACCTTATAGAAAACCACAAATAGGGAAGGTTATTATTAGATCAATATTTGATAGAACACTTTACGTTCTAGGTAGAGCTATTGTTGTTGCAGCACCAGCAGGTGTAGTAATATGGATATTTTCTAATGTTTCAGTTGGAGATGGATCACTTTTATCTGTATGTGCAGACTTTCTATCCCCATTTGCAAATAGTATAGGAGTAGATGGATATATTTTAATGGCTTTCATTTTGGGGCTTCCTGCTAATGAAATAGTTATGCCAATAATAATAATGAGCTATTTAAGAGCAACAACAATGCTTGAATTAGATACTTTATATCAGCTTAAGGATTTATTAGTTGCTAATGGATGGACGCTTTTAACTGCAATTAATGTTATGATACTATGTTTAATGCATTATCCTTGTGGAACTACTTTATTAACTATAAAGAAAGAGACTAATAGTGTTAAGTGGACTATTATAAGTTTTATGATTCCAACTATTGCAGGAATAGGTATATGTTTCTTTACAACACAATTATGGAGATTATTTGGGTAATTAAAAGAGGTTATTGCTTTTGCTAATAACCTCTTTTAATTATAAATATATTATCTTTTTGATAAATTCAATTTTATTCTTATATCATCAGAATAAAACTTTTGTAGTTTAAAGTTTCCAATAAGTCTTGATGATATTCTTTCACTATAGTTCATAGTGATTTCTGGTAATGTAAAATTAGTTGATATAATCATCTTCTTCTTTTTAAGAAGTTTCTTATTAATTAGGTTAAATAATTCTGTTGCGACAAAGTCATTTAATTGTTCTGAACCTAAATCATCAATTATAAGAAGATCACAATCAATTAATAATTTTTCAAGAGAAGAATTATCATTAAACTTTGCATCTTTTAAACATCTTATTAATTCATCTGAAGTTTTATATACAACTAAAAAACCTTGATCTAATAATTCTTTAGCAATACAGTAAGATAAAAATGTTTTACCACTACCTGGAGAGCCATAAAATAATAAGTTATCTGAACTAAATCTAAAGTTTGGAATAAATTCATTCCTTACATAATCTACATTATTTTTCATATTAGTTCTAGCAGAATATTTTTCTCCAAAATCTTTAGAAGTTGAAAATAATGATAAATTAAAGTTACTAAAGTTATTATCCTTAAGTATTTCTTCAAGTTCAGAATCTTTATAATAAAGTCTTATAAGTTTATCTTTATAACAATCACATTTTTTAGTTCCTATATATCCAGTGTCCTGACATTTAGAGCATTTATAATGCATATTAAGATATTCAGGATTATATCCATATTCAACTAGCTTTTCGCATTTCTTTGCTCTTAAGTCTGTAATTTCATCTCTTATTTTTTCAATATCATCTTCAGTTGTAGAGTCTTTTAAAATTGTCATGGAAAGTTTTAATGATAGCTTGTGAATGTCGTTATCTAATTGTATTATTTCAGGATGTAGAGCTTTAATTTCAGCTCTTCTTTGTTTTAACTTTTTATCTTCTTCATTTCTAATTTTTTGATATACTTCCATTAATTCTGTTTGATACCCTTTAATCATCCTTATCCCATCCTAACAATTTCTTTTCTAAAGAATCATAGTCATATTCTCTTTGTTTAAAGTTATTAAATCTTATAGCTTTAGATTTATTGTTATTAAAATTATTGTTAAATTGTTTATTATTAGATTTTTTAATATTTTTATCTTTAAGAGCTACATCCTCTAAAGTTTTAATATTATTTTCTTTCCATTTACCTAGTATACCATCTATGTATTTGAAATCTGCTCTGTTAAGTCTTTCAAAACATATATCACAAGCTTTTTCAATTAATTCCATGTTGAATTTATAAGTAAAAATCCATTTTTCAAGCATTTCCTCTTGGGGTTTCATAACTTCTGAATTTTTCATTCCAAGATAAGATAATATCCTTCTTATTTTAGTCCATTTATCTTCATTCTGCTTAATATGAATTTGAGCTTCCTCAACAGTTTTTATGTTCATATCATTCCAAGACTCAGCTACCTTTTCCATGTATCTAAAGTTATTTTTCCCCTTTGATGAACAGTATTCTATTAATATAAGAATAAGTTCAGATGGAAAATTAAAATCACGTTGCCATCCAAGGTATATTTGCATTTCCTTACTTGATAGAGGCCTTGCTAGAATTTTTTCAATATCTTTAAGCATATCAGTAGTTTCGGAATTATTTAAGGCATCTAATATGTTAATACTTTCTGTGTCCACATTGCTTTCATCTTCTTCTAGGTTTAAAAATTCTATACTAAAGTTATTCATCTTATCTATTGGAACAAATTTAATAACACCTTCATCATTCCAATAGTTTAGTGCATTCATTATATCTGATTCTAGTAAATTAAGTGTTGAAGCTAAAACTTGTGAACTAACACCAATTTCGCTAGCAATATTGTATTTTAACATTAATAAATAAACCTTAACAAACTCACCACGAGCTTTTGGCATATATTTTTCTATAAATATATTACTTACAGGGGTAAAATCTAAAGGTGTATTTTTAAGCATAAAAGTGCTCATTTATAATATCTCTACCTTTCAAAATTATATTTAATAAATTTAAGTTATAACATTCATTATATGTAAGCTAATTATAACAAAGTGATGTTAGGATAACAACTTAAGGAAAAAATAACATATGTATAAAAAGATAATTATTGGATAAGTTAAGAAATATGTTACAAATTTGTCTAAAAAGAGGAGATACATATGTACAATAATAATGTAAAAAAGATTATTTTTCTAATTATATCATTAATTATAATTTATATATCAGTAAATAAATATTTAGATTATAATTCTAAAGGATATGAAGTCTATTTAGGTAATTCAGTTGTTGGATATACAAAGAATAAAGATATTACTAAAAGTAATTATAAACAAATAATAGATAATTTAAACAGTAATATTGATGAAGATAAAGTAATAACTAAAAAATCACTTTATTTTAAAAGAGTATATGAAGACGTTAATTCAAGTGATTATAATGAATTTGAAAGAAATATATTAAATACAATAAATGATAAAATAAATCTTAAATCCTTAACTATAGATAATAAAAAAGTTGGTTATGTAGCAAATAAAATAAATGTAAATGATATTTTACTTAAAGTTTGTGATATATATGCTAAAAATAATGGTATAAGCAAGGATAAAATAAAATCAGTTAATGTTAAAGGTAATATTAAATTAAAAGATGAAGTTGCTAGTGTATCAAAATTAGATAGTATTGATGAACTTGCAAATAAGATAGTGAATATTAATAAAGATATGTTATGTATGGACATAATTACTAATGATAAAAAAGTAGTCAATATAGAACCATCAGTTAAAATAGAGAGAACTAATGATATGCTGTTAGGGGAAAGTAAAGTTAAAGAAGGAAAGTTAGGGAAGAAAGAGCAAAGTATAAAAGTAACATATAGAAATGGTCAAAAAATTAATACAGAAGTTTTATCAGAAAAAATAATAAAAGATAGTGTTAGTAAAGTTGTATATAAAGGAACTAAAAGTACTATGACTTCAAATAAAGCTTTATTAATTAATCCAACTAGAGGAGGTTTAGTAATAACATCAGCTTTTGGTGAAAGATGGGGTAGACACCATAATGGTATGGATATAGCAGGTAATATGGGAGATCCGATTGTAGCTACTACTGATGGAGTTGTTAAGAATGTCTTTTATGAGAAGGATGGCTATGGAAATGTTGTTATTTTAGAACATAAAGGTGGAATAGAAACTAGATATGCACATATGAGCAAATCAGAAGTTAAGGAGGGGGAGAAGGTTAAAAAGGGAGATTTGATAGGTCGAGTAGGAAATACAGGAAGGAGCACAGGACCTCATTTACACTTTGAAGTAAGAATAAATGGAAATCCTGTAGATCCACAAGGTTATTTAAAATAATTACTTTAGAATTCTATTTATATTTAAAATTCCTTCGCCTACATTATCTTTTGATAAATCTTTACGGTCACAAGCTAATTTTAATATAGATTGTAAGTCATTAAATGAGTAAGAATTATTGTGCTCTAATAAAAGTGCGCATACTGCAGTTATAAAAGCTACTGATATTGATGTTCCACTAAAAGATTTATAATTAGTATCAAGTTTTTTGGGGTAAAGTTTAATACCATCTTTTTCAGATATATATGATGTATCACTATTAAGTGATGTTATATTTGTACAACTTGAAACCAAATCTGGTTTAGTTATTTTAGAATAAGGTCCTTTTGATGAGTAAATATAGGGTGTTTTACTTTGAGTTTCAATTCCACCAACTGTTAAGCAATTTTTTAGAACGGAAATACCCATAATGTTATTATTAAGGTAATTATTACTTCCACTTGGAACTATTGGAATGATTTTGTTGTTTATTGCTACATTAAATAATGAATTAAATGCATCTATAATAAAATAATTATGGTTTAAAAGTTCAAATGGAAGACATAAAATTCTTATATTTTTACTGCTAGAAATTTTTATTAGACTTTCTATACTATAAAGAATATCAGAGGCATATCCTTTACCTAATTTATCGAAGGCTTTGTAGCATACTATTTTACTTGAAGTAGCTATGCCTTTATAAAGACTATTAGATGAGGTGCCACTTCCACAAATTATTCCAGCCATTGCTGTTCCATGACCATTGTCATCGTAAGGATGAGTAAATCCATTAACTAAATCAAAAAAATCTTCTATTTTATTATTAGGGCTTAGTAAATCAGTGTGAGGATAAACTCCACTATCTACTAAGCCTACTTTTATATTATTTCCTGAATAGTTTAAATCATTTTTATTTAGAGAGTAGCAATTATTTGCAGAGCTTATACTAACTCCACATAAAAATAAATAATCATCAAAAAATATTTTTTCTACCTCTGGATATTCTAAAATTAGTTTGATTTCATATTTATTTAAATTTGCTACAATTATGTTGCAATACTCTAAAGGATATATTAAAGCTTCCTTAAAGTGAGAAACTTTTTTTAATATAACTGGAAATAATTTTTTGCATTTTATAAGAACCCTATATTTTTTATAGGCATTTTCCCTTATAGCAATGTTTAAATTGTAGTCAAGCTTACTTCTAATATTAAACATAAAGTACTCCTATAATATTTATCACAATATCATAGTATAGTAATAGTCTTTTAAATGTTAATAAATTTTATAGTTTATATGTTTCACCTACATTTATTATTTTTACCGTATCATCTTTAAAGTTTACAAGAGTCTCATGGGTTTCATTAAAATCTTCTAATGAAATTTTAAATGTCTTATAGTGTATAGGTATCATTATCTTACTCTTCATCATTTTATACATTTTATAACCTTCATCTGGGGAACAGTGCATATGTTGAAATCTAGCTGGCTTATAGCAACCAACAGGCATTAAAGCAACATCACATTCTATATCTTTAAAGTTTTCAGTATAAGCTGTATCTCCTGCAAAGAAAACTTTAGTATTATTTCTTTTAATTAGATAAGAATTACTTTCATTATCGATACCAACATAAAATCTACGACCGTCATGATTAGCTTTAACTGAAGTTATTTTTATAAATTCATCTTCAAATGTATCACCAGTTCTTAATAGATGAACATTATTATAGCCAAGAGCTGAAAGAATTTTTTTGTAACCTTTAGGAACTATAACTGTAGCATCTTTGTTTATCTTCCTTAATTTTTTTAGAGAAGGAAAATGCATATGATCCATGTGACCATGAGAAAGCAGTATATAATCAATTTTAATTTCACTTAACTCAAAGGGTTTATTAATAACCCTTTTAAAATACCCTAATCTATTAGATATTACTGGATCAGTTACAATTATTTTACCATCTATATTTATTACTGTAGTAGCATGACCATACCAGTTTATTGAATTATTTTCTATAGGATCACTATTTGATTCTTCTCTATCATTAAAATATTCTTTTATATTGTTATAAGTTAGCTTTGATAAAAAGCTTATATTCTTAAAAAAATTCATAATTTTGTATCTCCTTATTTAAGTTACCTTTTCCACTTAAATACTATAATACCTGCTATCATAATTGCAACACCTATAAATTCTTTTAAGGTAAAATTTATCTTTTCACTTCCAAAAAGGCCAAAATAATCAATTACTGCAGCAGCTATAAGTTGAGAGACTAAAATTATACCTATTGCACATGTAGTTCCTAAAGATCCTATGCTCATCATTACTGTAAAAATGATAACTACTCCTAATGCTCCTCCTAATAGATATATTTTATTAGATTCACTTAAAGCTTTAAAATTACCTTTACCAAAGAAAGCAGTAATTACTAAAGTAATTATTAATCCTGTTAATTGTACAATTGTGTTTGTTTCCCATGTTCCTATTTTTTCTCCAAGTCTTGTATTAAAAACTCCTTGTAAACTCATTGCAATTCCAGATACTATTGCAAATATAAATCCTAACAAATAAATCACCTCACTAGTAGTTTTACCAAGTAAAATAAATTTATAATAAAAAAAGCTATAAGAATTAACTTATAGCTAAAGAATTTATTTAATTTTACTTTGAAAACTATCTAGTATTTGTTGCTCTGAGAAACCAAGTGTATAACCAATACTTAAAAAATCTTCAAGCAATGTTTTGAAATGATCTTCAGAACGTGAAATGATTAAATCATTTATATCGATATATAAATTAAGGAATTGGTCACTTAAGCAATATTCATTAGGTTGTATAGAAATTTCTCTGACATTGTCATATCCATTAGTAATTCCAACTGAAAGTACTTGTTTTAAACAATCTACATATTTAGATAAAATAATATCATAATTATCTATAATATCTGTATTTTTAGTGTATGCATAACAATTAGTTTCATTTGCAAGATCACTTACTTTAATATGTAGTTCTAAGTTTTTACGAGCTTTAATTTTATACTCATCTAAATCTGGGTTTATACATAACTTTTCATCAAGTTCTTTTTGTATTTTGAATAAATTTGAAATAAACATTAACAAATCCCCCTGTTCTTAAGGCAATTATCCAAATCTATTTTACAAAAACTTTTTATTTATGAAAAGTGCAGTAAACGAATACAAAATAAATTTGTTTAAAAATTTATAAAATTTAAACAAAATCAGGGAAAAAGGAATAAATATACAGAATTAAAAAGTTTTTAATTCAAAATCTTTAACTCTAAGTTCTTTCTTATTGTGAGGAACTTTCCATAATTGAAATTTATCAATTTTTAAAGTTTTATTTTCAGGTATAATTTGTGGATCTATAAACTTCATTTTATTATCTTTAGGTAGATAATTTAAGTTTGCTAAAGATATAGAAAGATTGTCTATATTACCCTCTCTAATATTAAAACCATGTAGAATTAAAGTTTCTTTAAGTGTTCGTTCAATTTTTTTGATATAACCTACATCACTAATATTTAAATTTATTGTTTTTAAATCTTCGCAAATAGAAAAGTTGTTAGAAAGTTCTATTTTAAATTTTTTATATGGTTTTAATGTTTTTTCTATAAGTGTAGTTAATTTTTCAATATTTGGATTATCAAGTACTTCTAATGCTATATATGGTGCTGGTGAATTTCTATTACCCCTAAACTTTTTAGATACAGTTTTTTGTACTGGAGTAATAAATTCATAAGAAGAAGTATCAAATAATGCAACAATATAATATTTCATATCTTACCTCACAATTCTTTATGATATAGTATGTAAACTTTTCTATAAATTATAACATAATACTTTAAAGAAAAAAACTAGATGAATAAATAAAAGAAGAGTACACATAATACTTAATGTAATTAAGTTAAGGAGGGATTAGAGTTATGAAACATAACCCAAGTATTAAATGTAGTGTAGATGAATGTAAATATCATTGTAAGGAAGATGATTATTGTACTTTAAACTCAATAAAAGTAGGTAAGCATAAACATACTGCAAATACAGTAGAAGAAACTGATTGTAATTCTTTTGAATTACAATAAAATTTGCATGAAAATTTAACTTATTAAGTAAATTTATGGATAGGCAAAATCGTTAAAATGATTTTACCTATCTTATTTTTTTACTTTATTAAAAAAAATATTTCAATAATACAAGTTTGTGTTATAATGATAATCGAACTATAAAAAATAATAATAGGATTATAATGTCTAATAGATGTTTTTTTGGATAAATAATATAAATATTGGGAATTTTAAATATATAGAATCTAAAAAATAAGGGTGAATTGGATGAAAAAGTTAGTTATAAATGGAGGAAATCCTCTAAAAGGTTCAGTTGAAATAAATGGAGCAAAAAATGCAGCAGTTGCAATATTACCAGCAGCAATAATTGCTAGTGAAGGTAAATGTATTATTGATAATATACCAGATATTGAAGATGTACATTGTTTAGAGAGAATACTTCTTAGTTTAGGATGTAAATTAAATAAAATTAATAATAATACTTTAGAAATAGATAGTACAGAAGTACATAGTTGTGATGCATGCACAGAAGATGTAAGAAGAATGAGAGCATCATATTATTTTATTGGAGCACTTCTTGCAAGATTTAAGGAAGCAAGGGTAGAGCTTCCAGGAGGTTGTCCTATAGGGGTAAGACCTATAGATCAACATATAAAAGGTTTTGAAGCATTAGGAGCAGATGTTGTAATAGAACATGGCTCAGTAAGAGTTAAAGCAGATAGATTAATAGGAACTAATATATTCTTTGATGTAGTTTCAGTTGGAGCAACTATTAATGTTATGATAGCAGCTACAGGTGCAGAAGGTGTAACAACATTAGAAAATGTTGCAAAGGAACCTCATGTAGTAGATGTTGCAAACTTCTTAAATTCAATGGGAGCAAACATTAAAGGAGCAGGAACTGATGTTATAAGAATAACAGGAGTTGAAAAATTAAAGGGATGTGCATATAGTGTAATTCCAGATCAAATAGAAGCTGGTACGTTTATGATAGCTGCATTAGCTACTAAAGGTGATGTAACTATTACAAATGTTATACCAAAGCATTTAGAATCAATCACAGCTAAGCTTAATGAAATGGGAGCTATAGTTGAAGAAGGTGATGATTTGGTGAGAGTTAAGTATAATGGAAAGCTTAAAGGTGTAAACATTAAGACGGCTCCTTATCCTGGATTCCCAACAGATGTTCAGCAACCTATGTCAACATTATTAAGTATAGTACCAGGAAGAAGTTTAATAACTGAGTCTATATGGGAAAATAGACATAAACATATTGATGAACTTAAAAAAATGGGTGCAAATATAAAAGTTGAAGGAAGAGTAGCTATAATAGATGGAGTTAACAAGTTAACTGGAGCTGTAGTTAAAGCAACAGATTTAAGAGCTGGAGCTGCAATGGTTATAGCAGGTCTTATAGCAGATGGTGAAACAGAAATTACAAACATAGAACATATAGATAGAGGATATCCACACATTGAAGGCAAGTTTAGAAGACTAGGTGCAGATGTGAGAAGGATTGATGACGAAGAGTAAAATTTTTGGGGGAACAGCAGATGATATTTTGTTCACTTTATAGTGGCAGTAGTGGGAATAGTATATTTGTGGGAAATGAAAAAACAAAAATATTAATAGATGCAGGTGTTCCAGGAAAAAAGATAGATGAGGCATTAGCTAAAATAGATCAAAATCCTAGAGAAATTGATGGAATTTTTATTACCCATGAACATTCAGATCATATTAAGGGTGTGGGAGTCATATCAAGAAAATATGATATTCCTATATATGCAAATGAAAAAACATGGCAAGCTATGGAGAAATCTATAGGTAAAATAAAAGAACATAATATAAAAATAATGGATAAAAGAAGTACTGTGGATATAAAAGATTTATCAATTAAGTCTTTTAATATACCACATGATGCTATTTCTCCTGTTGGATATACAATTAAGTCAAAGGACAGAATTGCAAGCATAGCAACAGACTTTGGTACATTCACAGAAGAAATAAATGATAATATTAAAGAATCTGACATAATACTTTTGGAAAGTAATCATGATGTTAGTATGTTAAAGTTTGGACCATATCCTTATGTATTAAAAAGAAGAATATTAAGTGAAATAGGTCATTTATCAAATGATGATTGTGGTAAAGCAATAATAGATCTAATTAAACATGATAACAATAAACAAATAGTGTTAGGTCATTTAAGTGGAACTAATAACCATCCAGACTTAGCTTATCAGACAGTTATTAATATTTTAGAGGAAAAGGGTGTTAAGCAAGGGGAAGATGTTAAGATTTCAATGGCTAGTAGACATGAACCTAGCTCATTAATTAACTTATAATTTAAAAAAGAAAGAGGAGAAAATGAGATGAGTTTATACAAAAATTGGACTGATATGGTTGTTGAATATGTTAAAACAAAAGGAGAAAAGGCCTTCTGGGAAGAATATGGTAATATGGAGACAAGCATATATAAGGACTTATTATCAAATCACAAAGAAGTAAAAAAGGCAAAAATATGTGAATTAGCTAATGAATATAATACAACAAATGAATTTATAATGGGATTTGTTGATGGAATAAATGATAGTTTAAAAGAAGGTTATGATTTAGAGAATATTGATGAAAATACAGAATTAGTATTTGATATTGATTTAGAAAAATTATATTTCAATATGCTTGATGCTAAGGCTGATTACTTATATACTTTACCTCAATGGGAAGGAATATTCTCAGAAGAAAAGAGAAAAGAGATTCAAAAGAAATATAGAGAATCAAAGATCGTAAGAAATGATGAAAAGATTGGTAGAAATGATCCATGTCCATGTGGTAGTGGAAAGAAATACAAAAAGTGTTGTGGAAGAAAATAGTTTAATATATTTAAAAGCTCATAGTTTTAATTATGGGCTTTTATTTAATTTTTTAGGAGGGGTATAATGGATAAGAATGTTATTTGGTCAAATGAAGAAAAAATTAATAGAACAATAAAATCATTGAAAAATAATAATATGAATGGATACTATGCAAAAAGTAGGGAAGAACTTATAAATATAATAGAAGGCATAGTAAAATCAGGAAGTAAAGTTTCTTGTGGTGGCTCTATGACATTGTTTGAAACAGGAGTAATTGAGCATTTAAGATGTGGTAGATATGAATTCCTAGATAGATATAAAGAAGGTCTTACAAAGGAAGAAGTTATAGAGATATATAAGAAAGCATTTTTTGCAGATGCTTATTTTGTAAGTAGTAATGCAGTTACTGAAAATGGAGAACTTTATAATGTAGATGGAAATGGAAATAGAGTTGCAGCTATGCTTTATGGTCCAGATAAGGTTATAGTTATTTGTGGAGTAAATAAAATAGTTAAAGATGTTCATGAAGCTATAAAAAGAAATAGAGAATGTGCAGCTCCAATAAATGCAAAAAGATTAAATAAAAAAACTCCATGTACAAAGGTTGGTTATTGTATGGATTGTAATAGTCCTGAAAGAATATGTAATGAGTATACGTTAATAAAGAGACAAAATAATCCTGAAAGAATTCATGTTATCTTCTTAAATGAAAATATAGGTTATTAAAAAGAAAAGCACTAGTTATATTTAAAAAGTATACTATACTTAAATTAACGTAAGGAAACATTTTTTACGAATAACTAGTGCTTTTGGAATTATACTATGTTTTATATATATGAATTAAGAAATTTATTTATTACATAACCTAACAGTATGTAAATTAAATATAAAGTGTATCTAAAATTATAGAGGAAATCTTAGGAGGAAAAATGAATATAACTTTAATAACAGTAGGAAAATTAAAAGAGAAATATTTAAAGCAAGCAATAGATGAGTATTCAAAGAGATTAAGTAGATATTGTAAACTTGAAATTATAGAATTGCCAGATGAAAAAACTCCTGATAATGCATCAGCAAATGAAGAGAAACAAATAAAGGAGAAGGAAGGAAGAGGTATTCTATCTAAAATAAAGGACAATTCATATGTTATAGCTATGGATTTAAAAGGAAATCAAATTACTTCTGAGGAATTTGCAAGTTTTATTGATAGATGTGGAGTTACTGGAAATTCTAATATTGTTTTTGTTATTGGAGGTAGTCTAGGTCTTTCTGAGGATGTTTTGAGGAGGGCTAATTATAAGCTTTGTTTTTCTAAAATGACTTTTCCTCATCAGCTTTTTAGAGTTATGCTTTTGGAACAGGTTTATAGAGCTTTTAGGATAATGAAGGGTGAACCATACCATAAATAAATGAGGTTTTTAGTTCATAAATATATATTTTTATTTTATGATAAAGTTTAAATAACTCTAAACTTTCCCTTTTATATGCTAAATACTTTAATTTTTGATGTGAGATTAACTTATAAGTAAAAGAAAGTTATTAAACTTTTTTATCTAAATAATTGAATACTTTTTAACTTAAAGAATAAAAAGGAGGAAATTATTATGATAGCACCATTAAATGGTATTAAGATTATTGACTGGACTCAAGTACAATAAGGCCAAGCTTGTACTCAGTTATTAGCTTGGTTAGGAGCTGATGTAATTAAAACTGAAGTCATGGGACTGGAGATTCAACGCGTAGTGAGTTAATTGATTTACCTGATTTAGACGGATTATATTTTTTACAACTTAATAGTAACAAGCGTTCAATAGAACTAGATATTAAAACTCCAGAAGGAAAAGAGATTTTAAAAAAATTTTTAAAAGATGCAGATATTTTTGTTAAAAATTTACATTCAGGAGCTGTAGGAACAGGATCATTTTTAATGTAATCTACTCTTGTTTTATATGAAGGTATTAATGAAAAAGGATTAATGGGCGGTCAATTATATTATCGTAATTATGCTCATTATTAACCTAAAGCAAAGGACGGAACAATAGTAGTACAACCACCTTATGTTGTAACATACTTATTAACACAATGTGCAACTGTAGAAGAAGTTGTTGATGCTTTAACAAATACAATAACAGTAGTTAACATACCAATGTTTGGAAGTGTAGGAATGGTTCGTTGGTCATTTACAGATAAAACTGGAGAAACAGTAATAGTAGAACCAGATGAAACTGGTATAACAATATATCGTAATGCAATGGGAGTATTAACTAATAGCCCAAGTTATGCATGGCATAAATTAAATTTATATAATTACTTTAATATAAGAGATTTAGATTATGATTCTTTAAGTGTTAATGGATTTACTTTAGAATAATGTGCATCAGGAAATGGTACTTTAGGACTTCTAGGAGATTCTACATCTCAATCTAGATTTGTAAGACTTGCATTCTTAAAGAAATATGGAGTTAAGGGTAAAACAGAAGAAGAAGGAATTACTTATGGAATACATTTATTTAATAATGTAGCAATGCCTTTAGGTATGGTTAGAGTTTCAGAGCCAGGAGATTTAAAACATGCTTCAGGTGTAGTTCCATTTGATTATATAGTATATACTTCAATGATGTGTGCTGAATCATTAAAATTCTATTGGGTAACTTATGAAAATCAAACAGTACAATGTGTAGATTTAAATGATTTATTAAGTAAAAATGATTATGCACAATTTGATCTTGGAAGAGTAACTGAATTTAAATATTTAACAAAATAAGTAGTAATATTATACAAAAAGTAGAGTGTTAATTCACCCTACTTTTTTAATTTATTAGGTAACTTGCATTACTAGATTTTTATTAAATAATAATAGTAAATTTCTAATTGTGAAATATGGGTACTATTTCTTTATGTGATTTACATTCCTTAAAATATCTTCAAGTTTTTCAGTAGAAATGATTCTTTCATTACAAGCTTCACTATCTAAGCATACATGGAAACCAAGAGATCTATAAGCATCTGCTCCAAGATGAGAAGTCTTACATACAGGAGAAACAAATGCAACTTCATTATTAGTTCCTATATGATTGCAGAAAGTACATACATTAGTATTATTTGAATTAGAATTAGTAAGTCTACAAGCCATACTTATAAATTTTCCATCTAGATTATAAACTATAAGCAATTTTCGTATAGATTGATCAATCCACCCTAAATATACTTTTGGTGAATCTTGTATACTTAAATCAGGTAATTTTAATTTCTTTTCCTTTTTAAAAAGTTTACTAATTTGTTGGTTTGTAATTTTTGGAATTCCATATACATAGCCATTTAATTTGGATAAAAAAGCATTTATATGAAATGAATCAGTAATATTACTTATATCAAGAAGCTCTCTTTCCTCTTCTGATAAGTTAGTAAAAAAACTATATATTTTGTCTTGTATGTATAATCTAGTTGTATCAACTGTACCAATATCTATGCAATTTTTTAAAGCATTATTTAAATCATATAAACATTTTTTTATATAATTGTATTCATGTTTTTTTATAAAAGGATTCATAAAGCATAACACCTCTCTTTATAAAATAAAAAAGATGATTATTATTGTTTAAATTAAAGCAAATAATAATCATCTAAATATACAAATAGTCATAATTATTTTGCTTATAAACTTAATATATTAACGTTAATCTATCTAATACAATGAAAGGATAACATAAATTAAAATAGTTACTCAATCTAATAAATGTTTCTGTAAAAATTATAAGCATAGACGTTTTTCTTCGTATATTATTCTTTGTATACTTTTCTCTGATAGAAAATATTCTTTAGTTAGTGAATTAATAGTAGCACCATTAAGATATTTGTTATATATTTCATTATTCCTAATCCTAAGGCTATTTTTTATACCACTCTTTTCACCCCATGATTTATGATTGCACTCTTTTCTTGGTATATAAAGGTATTCTCCATCAACATATTCTTGTATTATTTTAAGAATTTTATTTGGTAACACATCTTTTGCTTTTATATATTTCATTTTTTGCTCCTTTATCTTTAATAGTAATTATTAAAGCAAAGAGTACAAAAAGGCTATGTGTTACAGAACCTAAAATATACATTACATATCAGCTAACTTAATAGATTAGGCTCCAAACAAAGCATAGCTGCTTTTTGTTTAATCTCTGCAGGGAGCAAGTAGATTTAAAAATGAATGTACTACTAAGTACTTTCATTAAAAAACACCTCCAATACAATATGTTATGTATATTATATCATAATTAAATGGGAGCAACTAAATTCTAATTTAAATAGATAAATATTAAAATTTACATAAAATTATTATTACACCTTATTTTTCACAACATATTAAGAATATTATAGTGAAGTTAAATAGCGACTACAACTAGTTGGTGGGATAGAGAATATAATATTCCGACTCAATCAGGAGTAGCACTTGGACATAGTAATACAGGAATGCACTTAGTAATAGAATTACTTACAGCTTTAATGCAAAGAGAAAAAATAGGTGAAGGATGTTTTGTATATCAATCAATGCAAGAAGCGGTTTTAAATTTATGTAGAGTTAAACTTCGTGATCAATTAATCTTAGAAAATACAGGTACTCTTAAACATTTTCCAGGATACCCTGAAACTAAAGTGGGTAATATAGTTCCTTGTTATGGTGACTCTGAAGGTGGCCAAGTACTTGGGTAGTACTACAAGTGTAAGGGATAGGAAACTGACCCTAATGATTATGTTTATATTGTTCTTCAAAATGAAGAGAAAGCTTTTGCTCAAGCATGTAAAGGATTTGGAAAGCCAGAGTGGATAACAGACCCTAAATTTAACACTCCAGAGGCTCGTAATTTAGTTAAAAAGGAAATTTATAAAGAAATTTAAAAATATGCTATGACTAAGAGTAAGGATAAAGTTGATTTAAGTGAAAGAAAATTCATTAAAGAAATGACAACAGTTAAAAAATTACCTAAAGATTATCTTACAACTGAATTTGTAAGATATGTTAAAAAAAGATACAATTTAAAGTAGAATAATTCGTTAATTTTTTTAGTAGTTATATATAAATAATAATTTTTTTTGTAAATATTTTTAGTAGAAATAAATAAAATTATAAATATATATTATAACAAAGAAACGATATTTTAGTTAATAATGACAAGGTAGATAAAGTAAAATTGAATCTACCTTGTTTTTTTATAGAAAAATATAATAGGGGGAATAAATGTTACAATAAAGATTAGAATTAAAGAAGATGTAAATTTAATCAATAAAGAACAAAAGGAGGTTATATTTATAATAAAAAAATAATAAAAACTTTAGATGAAAATTATGGAGAAAACAGAAATGTAGATAAAGATTTAGAAGTATATGTTTTAGTGACTGAAAACATAGGAGATATTAAAGAGCTTAAAAATGGTATGCTGAAAGAAATACTACCAGAATACACAGATGAGATTATATGTAGTGAAGGAGTTAATTATACTTCTTCACTATTTTTACTTTCTAGGATTTTTCAGTAGTAGTCATAGCTTATGAAGAAATTCCTAAAGTACTTTTAGAATAAGGAGGTGATAGTGTGGCTAAAAAGATTGAAGAGGAAATAATAAAAAGCACTAGATACTGTAATCTTATAAAACAAGCTAGTTTGAAAGATGAAGATTATACATACTACATAGAAAAGATTTTTGCAGATCACCATTACAAGAAAAGGTATTTTCATATATTGAATTCTTTACTAACAGTGTATTTAAAGTATGGTTAGAAACCTAAGATAAAATTCTATTAAACTAAAGATACCAGATCTTAGATTAATAATCTAAGATCTGGTATAAAATGTAGTTTATTATAATATAATTTACTTTGTTATTGATTTGAATGATGATGTTTGTTCTTTAATACCTTTTTCAGCTGCAAATCTTTCAATGCTAGATGCACCAAAGAATCCATCTATTCCTTCTGTTCTTTCCATTACATACTCAGCATCTTTAGGCTCCGCAATAGGTCCGCCATGACAAATTACCATGATATCTGGATTAACTTCTTTACCAGCTTTAATAATAGCAGTTATTTTTTTCACGCAATCATCTAATGTAAGAGATGTTTTAGCACCAATTGTTCCCTTGGTAGTTAATCCCATATGTGCTACTAATATATCAGCACCTGCTTCAGCCATTGCTTTTGCTTGCTTCTCATCGAATACATAAGGAGTTGTAAGCATATCTAATTCATGTGCTTTTCTAATCATTTCAACTTCTAGTTCATATCCCATACCTGTTTCTTCTAAGTTTTGTCTAAATACTCCATCAATTAGACCTACTGTTGGAAAATTTTGAACTCCGTTAAAGCCTTGATCTTTTAATTGTTTTAAATATACATCCATAACTCTAAATGGATCAGTTCCACATACTCCAGCTAATACGGGAGTATTTTTTACAACTGGTAATACTTCTGAACCCATTTCAACTACAATTTGATTTGCATCTCCATAAGATAATAATCCTGCTAATGAACCACGTCCTGCCATTCTATATCTTCCAGAATTGTATATAATAAGCATATCAGCTCCACCAGCTTCACTACTTTTAGCTGTAATACCTGTACCAGCTCCTACTCCTACTAATATTTTTCCATTTTTAACCTCTTCCTTAAATTTTGCCATAATTTCTTTTCTTGTCATTGTATTCATTTATAAATCCTCCTTAAACAAATTATATATAATTTTATTTATTCATTAAATCTATTAACTTTTGTGCTGCTGCTTCTGCAAATTCTACATCATTAATTGCACAATCCATTTCAACTATTTCTACAATATTTTTATTAACACCATTTCTTAGTGTATCGAATAACATTTTATCCTCTTTTACACCATGGAATACTTCACCTTCTAAATCAATACTAGATATTCCTTTCAAAGGTAAAAATAAGGCTGTTTTTTCTTTTGCCATATTTAACTTCTCAACAAGCTTTTTACCAATTAATTCATTTTCTTCTATAGTTGTTCTCATAAGTGTTACTGTAGGGTTATGTTTATATAAGTTACGATTTTTAAATTGATTTGGCACTGTATCATATGGTCCAAAATTACACATATCAAGGGCACCAACTGATACAACTTGTGGAATGTTATTCTTTCCTGCTGCTTCTAATCTATGTGGTCCTGCATTTAAAGTACCGCCAACAATTTCATCTACCCACTCTGTGGTTGTAATATCTAACACTCCTTCTATGAATCCACCTTCAATAAGGGCTTCCATGGTCTTTCCACCTATACCTGTTGCGTGGAATACAAGTACCTCATAACCCCTATCTTCAAGATATTTCGCTGCTTTAGATACACAAGGGGTTGTAACTCCAAACATAGTTGCTGCAACTAATGGCTTTTTAGCAACTACTTTTTTATTTTCAAATTTAACCATACCTGCAATTGCAAATACTGCATTTGTAAAAATTTTAGTTGAAATTGAGTTAAGTCCTGCAACATCTACTATGGATGGCATCATAATAATATCACTTGTACCTATATATTGAGCAGTATTTCCTGATGCTACTGTTGATACCATAACCTTTGGTACACCTATAGGTAATGCTCTCATAGCTGGTGTTACTAATGAAGTTCCTCCAGTACCACCAAAGGAAATAATTCCATCAAATCTACCTTCTTCATATAATTGAGGTATTAATTTTTCTACTCCCTTTGATAATAATTCTGTTGCTAATGCTCTATCCTTTTTAGCAACAAGAGTTTCAATATCTGTACCTCCAGCTTTTGCTACTTCTTTGTTTGATATATCTGGTTCAAAAGCTGGTTTAAATACTCCTGTATGTATTGTAAGAGTATCAAGTCCCAAACTCTCAATTAATTCTTTAACATAAGAATATTCAATACCCTTAGTATCAAATGTTCCCACAATAGCGATTGTTTTCATTTTAAATCCCCCATTCAACCTTAGTTTGTTATACAGCCTGTATACTCTTAGATAAACCTTAAGAATATTCTTAAAAAAATAGTATGATTAACTATAAATTAATCATACTGTTTCTTCTTATTTGTGTAAACGTTATTATGTACTATGTTTTTGTGTTTATGTTATATTTTTAGATTTATGTTGTTTAGGTGAGTAGCCCATATATTTTTTAAACATTTTGCTAAATTGTGCATAGTCTTTATAACCTACCAATGATGCCACTTCAGATAATTGAAAATTTTTTCTATCTAAAATTTCTACTGCTTTGTTTATACGGAATTTAACTAAATACTCAGGAAAATTACAACCAACCTGCTTTTTAAATAAGCTACTTAAATAACTTCTAGATACATGTGCAACCTTAGCTAAATCTAAAAATGAAATTTCATTCATATAATTTTGAGCAACGTATTCCTTTACAAAATCAACATAATCATAATGTTTTGTAATTCCATCTAACATTTTACTCATTAAATCATCTTCATTTAATTGTCCTGATACTTTAAATGTTTTTGTTATATTAATAATTGATTTTTCAGAAGGAATTCTCTCAAATGCAGATCCACCTATATAGCCCATTAAATCATCATTATTGTTATACATATATTGAATATCCACAGGTGTTTTTATAGGCCCGCCATAAATTAATTTAATTACATTAGGATTTAATTCATTACATTTATCAAATATTTTTCTTGCTCTAATTTTTGCAGCTTCTAATGAAAATACTTTTTTTGATCCTAACAATCCTCCACCTGTTAAACCTAAATGTACACAAATAACATCAGCTCCAGAATTAATCATTTGAACTGCTTGTATTTCATCAAAAACAAATGCAACTGTGAATAAACCTTTTTCATGACCTATTCTTATTGCTTCTACTTCCATTAAATAATTTAAGCCATTTTCTTCAAGTGTCTCTCTAAATTGCCCATCTATAAGCCCAATTGTTGGATAATTATTAATTCCTGAAAAACCCATATCAATTATTTTTTCTATATAACTCTCTATATTTTTTGTAGGATCTGTTGCATTAAGTCCAAAAATAATTGGGATATCTTTTGCTAATGGTAATATTTCTTTAGAGGCAAAATCCATTACCATATCGTTGCTATTACAAAAAGGTAAAAATCCTGCTAAAGAGCCCCTTCCCATTTGACGAAATCTACCTGAGTTTAGCATTAGAAGAAAATCAGCCCCAGCATTCTGTGAATGTTTTACTGTCATTCCTGAGCCTGTTGCTATTCCAATAATATGATTACCTTTTTTTATTTGTAATCTGAGTTTTTCCAAAATTCTGTCTCTTTTCATCTTCTCAAATCCTTTAATCTATATAATATTTAATTATATTATATAGATAAATATTAAAAAAGGGTATGAAAAATATATTTTATATACTAAAAAATAGTGATGTAAAATATATTTGATACATAAATAAGTTCTAAGCAATAGGATTTAATTAGGAGGAAGATCAAAGTGGATATTAGTAAACAAATAAAAAAATATATGCTCAATTTAAAATTATCCTAGGCAGATTTGGTTGAAAAAGTATTTGTAATATGTAAGACAATTTAAAATTGGTAAAATTGAAGGAATTATCCATATATAAATATCTTGGTACTATTAAATATTCTCTTTGGTGCTTACATTGGTATTCTAGTTAAATAAGATTTGGAAGAAATGGAAGAAGAAATTAAAACAGAGAACATTAAAAGGTTTAAATGTGACGATATGATTTTTATAATACTACTGGTTGTTCCATTACTTCTTTACTTAAATTTTATTGTAATTATAATTTGCTTAGTACTATATGATATTCCAATGTATTATACAAAAGCTATTGAAAAACAAAAGAAAATTTATGATATTCAAACATACAAGGATAAATGCAAATAAAATAATTAGTGTATTAATTTAATATATAAGTGTATTATGTAAAATTTTAAGTTCAAAAGCTTGATTAAGCTAAAAGCATTCGACTAACTGTTTAATCAATATTTTCTATAGAAATTAACTATTAAAGGAGATTTAATACATAAATTTTTTAGAAGAAAATTAAATATAATTGTAATAAAAAATATATATAAGGAAATAATATATTAAAAGATATCTTGAATATTATGTTGAATAAGAACGAAATTTGTAATATTAATAAAATATTTAAATAAGTATATCAAAATACTTTAAACTAAAATAAAACAGTATCAAAAAACAGTTGAAGTGTATTAAATAAAAAATATTAATTATTAAAATTAAAGCTTAAATCATTGAAGTATATAGCTTTAAGTAGATTAAGTATTATTAATACATTTTATTGGCATGATACTTGCTACTAATATAAATGTAAATAATAAATTATTAAAAAATTTTGTTTATAAGAAAAATTATAATTAATAATTTTATTACAAGTTTTTAGAACTTATTTATAATTTTTGTAACAAATAAAAAATAGGAGGTATATATATGGTAGGAATTATTCTTGCTAGTCACGGGGATTTTGCTAAAGGGATCTTACAATCTGGTAAAATGATTTTCGGTGAACAAGAAAACGTTAAAGCTGTTACATTGATGCCTAGTGAAGGGCCTGATGATATTAAAGCAAAAATGAAAGATGCAATCGCATCCTTTGATAGCCAAGATGAAGTTTTATTCTTAGTTGATCTTTGGGGTGGTACACCATTTAACCAAGCAAATAGTTTATTTGAAGAACACAAAGATAAGTGGGCAATTGTAGCTGGTATGAATTTACCAATGCTTATTGAAGCTTATGCAGCTCGTCTTTCAATGGAATCTGCACAAGAAATTGCATCTAGTATTATAGAATCATCTAGAGAAGGAGTTAAGGTTAGACCAGAAGCATTAGAACCAGTTAAAGAGGTTAGCACTTCTGATAATTCTACAAATAATTCTAACTTAGGTAAACCAGGATCATTTGAGTATGTATTAGCACGTATTGATTCTCGTCTACTTCATGGACAAGTAGCAACTGCTTGGACTAAAACTGTTCAACCAACAAGAATCATTGTTGTATCAGATGCAGTAGCAAAGGATGATCTTCGTAAGAAATTAATTCAACAAGCTGCTCCTCCAGGAGTTAAAGCACATGTTGTTCCAATTAATCAAATGATTAAACTTGCAAAAGATAATGAGCATTTTGGAGGACAACGTGCAATGCTTCTTTTTGAAAATCCAGAGGATTTACTTAGAGCAGTAGAAGGTGGAGTACCTTTAAAGACAGTTAATGTTGGTTCTATGGCTCACTCAGCAGGTAAAGTTCAACCAAATAAAGTTCTTGCTTTTAGTCAAGAAGATATTGATACTTTTGAAAAACTTAAAAAAGCTGGGTTAGATTTTGATGTTCGTAAAGTTCCAAATGATTCAAAAGGAGATATGGACGAAATTATTAAAAAAGCACAAAATGAATTAAATAAATTAAAATAACTTAGGTTGTTTTAATAGAAAAAGGAGGATTAACACAGTGGATCTAAATATAGTTCAAATAATATTAGTTATTATTATTGCATTTTTAGCTGGGATGGAAGGAATACTAGATGAATTCCAATTTCATCAACCATTAGTTGCATGTACTTTAATCGGATTGGTTACAGGCAACTTAATACCATGTCTAATCTTAGGTGGTACTCTTCAAATGATTGCCTTAGGTTGGGCAAATATAGGTGCAGCAGTAGCACCTGATGCAGCATTAGCATCTGTTGCATCTGCAATTATTCTAGTTCTTGGTGGTCAACAAGGTAGAGCAGGAATTGATTCAGCTATTGCTATAGCAATTCCATTAGCAGTTGCAGGTTTATTATTAACAATTATCTGTCGTACAATTGCTACAGCATTCGTACATTTCATGGATGCTGCTGCAAAAGAAGGTAATATTAGAAAAGTTGAAATGTGGCAAATTATTGCTATTTGTATGCAAGGTGTACGTATAGCTCTTCCAGCAGCATTAATTTTATTAATTGGTTCTGGTCCTATTAGCGCATTACTTACTTCTATGCCAGCTTGGTTAACAGATGGTTTAGCAGTAGGTGGTGGAATGGTTGTAGCTGTTGGTTATGCAATGGTAATCAATATGATGGCAACAAAAGAAGTATGGCCATTCTTTGCAATTGGTTTTGTATTAGCAACTATTCCTCAAATTACACTTATGGGATTAGGTGCAATCGGTGTATCTATAGCTCTTATTTACTTAGCACTTAGCAAAAAAGGCGGTTCAGGTAATGGTGGATCAAATACAGGAGATCCAGTAGGCGATATTATCGATAATTATTAGGAAGGGAGAGAAGACGAATATGGAAAAAAAATTAAAGTTAACAAAAAAAGATCGTCTTTCTATTTGGTGGCGTTCAACTTTCATTCAAGGATCTTGGAACTATGAAAGAATGCAAAACGGTGGTTGGGCATTTTCATTAATTCCAGCAATTAAAAAATTATATAAAACTAAAGAAGAAAGAGCAGCTGCGTTAACACGTCACTTAGAATTCTTTAATACTCACCCATATGTAGCTTCACCTATTATTGGTGTAACATTAGCATTAGAAGAAGATCGTGCAAATGGATCACCTGTAGATGATGTAACTATTCAAGGTGTTAAAGTTGGTATGATGGGACCTTTAGCAGGTATCGGAGATCCAGTTTTCTGGTTTACTGTTAGACCTATATTAGGAGCATTAGGTGCTTCACTTGCTATGGCTGGTAATATAATGGGACCTATTATATTCTTCTTTGCTTGGAACATTATACGTATGGCATTTACTTGGTATACACAAGAACTTGGTTACAAAGCTGGTTCTCGTATTACAGAAGATTTATCAGGTAGCTTATTACAAGAAATTACAAAAGGTGCATCTATACTTGGTATGTTCATCTTAGGATCATTAGTTAATAGATGGGTATCTATTAAATTTACACCAGTAATATCATCTGTTCAATTAAGTAAAGGTGCTTTCATTGATTGGGCTAACCTTCCAGCTGGAGCAGAAGGTATTAAACAAGCATTAATTCAACAATCAGCTGGTTTATCATTAAGTCCTGAGAAAGTTACAACATTACAAGGTAACTTAGATTCATTAATTCCTGGACTTTCAGGATTATTATTAACACTTCTTTGTATGTGGTTACTTAAAAAGAAAGTATCTCCAATTGTAATTATTCTTGCTTTATTTGTAATTGGTATTGTATTCCACGTAATAGGATTAATGTAATATTTTTTATTCAGCCTAGGTTAGTATAATATTTTTACTTAGCCTAGGCTTTTATTAAACATAAAAAAGCTAAAATAAAAATAAATTTTGTGATATTATAAATTATGATAGTATATAAAAATAAATGTATACTTAAGTAGAAAAGAGGTAGAACGATGGTTGAATCACTTAATACAAATGTAGATTTAGTAATGGATGCAACATCTTTCGCAGGACTTACGGATTATGGGAAGATAATGATTGGCGATAAGGCTTTTGAATTTTATAATTCTAATGATTCTAGAAAATTTATTCAAATTCCTTGGAAAGAAGTTGATTGTGTAATTGTATCTGTAGTATTAAAAGGAAAATGGATTCCAAGATATGCAATTAAAACTAAAAAAAATGGTACATATTCCTTTGCATCTAAAGACCCAAAGAAGGTACTTCGTGCTATTAGAAATTATGTTGACCCAAATCACATAGTTAAGTCATTAGGATTTTTTGATGTTATTAAAAGAGGAATAAAATCTATATTCAAGAAGAATTAATATTAGCTTAATGATATGTAAGTATATAGGTAGAGCGTTTCTGTTTAAGGGAAGTGCTCTTTTTTGTTTTGTTGATGCTATAAATTTAATTATCTATTTTAATATTTAATTTAATAATTTTTATGTTAAGGAAAATGAAAAAAGATACAACTCTAATTTTAATAGATTTGTATCTTTTTTATAATTATATATATTTAAAATTATGCCATTTCACTAACTGATTTAATATATTCTTCTCCTTTTTTAGGGTGGAACTCCTTTTCCCATTTAGATATAACAACAACAGCTAGTGAGTTTCCAAGTACATTAACAACAGTTCTTGCCATATCAACAATACGATCTATACCTGCAATGAAAGCAACTCCTGCTACAGGGATTCCTAGAGAACCAACAGTTGCTAATAGTACTACAAAGGATGCACCTGGAACTCCTGCCATACCTTTTGAAGTAAGCATTAATACAATTACTAAGTTAATTTGAGCAGAAAGTGGTAGATGAATTCCGTATATTTGAGCAATAAAAAGTGCTGCAATAGATTGATATAAAGTAGATCCATCTAAGTTAAAAGAATATCCTGTTGGTACAACAAAAGATGTAATTGACTTAGGACATCCAAACTTCTCCATCTTCTCCATTAATTTTGGTAAAACTGCTTCAGAACTTGCTGTAGTATAAGCTAAAATAAGTTCATCTTTTAAAAGTTTTATAAGTGATAGGATATTTATTCCTGCTATCTTTGCAACAAAACCAAGAACAAAAAATACAAAGAAGAACATTGCACCATAAACAGTAATAATTAACTTTCCTAAAGGAATTAATGAAGCTAATCCAAATTTAGCAACTGTTACACCTATTAGACCAAATACACCAAGTGGTGCAAGTTTCATAATTTGATTAGTTATCCAAAACATTGCATCAGCTATTCCTTGAAATATTGCAAGAACAGGCTTTCCTTTTTCTCCAATTGCAGCTACCCCTAATCCAAACATAACTGAAAAGAAAATAATAGGAAGTAAGTCACCTTTTGCAAGAGATTCAAAAATATTAGTTGGAACAATATTTATAAATGTATCCATAAACCCATGGTTAGATGCAGCTTCTGCTGTATGCATATATTTATCAATATTAGTAGTTGCAAGATTGCTAATGTTTACTCCATTTCCTGGGTGAACTAAGTTAGCTACAATTAAACCTATTATAATAGCAAAGGTAGTTACAATCTCAAAATAAAGTATTGTTTTACCACCTATTTTTCCTAATTTTTTAATATCCCCAACTCCTGCAACACCAACAACAAGTGATGAGAAGACAATAGGAACAACAATCATTTTAATTAATCTTATAAAAATATCTCCAAATGGCTGTAAATATGAAGTAATAGCTTGATTACCATAAAAAACAGCTCCTACTATAATACCAAGAACAAGTCCAAGTATAATTTGAAACGCTAGTCCGAATTTTTTCATTTGTTTAATAGCCCCCTTGATTGATTTATAACTTAAAAGTCATTTTGTAAATTTTCTTAGATTACATAAATGCAAGAAATATATATGTAAAAATTCATTTTACAGACTATAGTATATCATAAAAAAAGTGAAATTAATCTTATATTTTTAAAAAAATATAGATTAATATATGTATTTTTTAAATTTTAACCTAAAAATTTAAAGTAAATATAGAGAAAATTGATAAAAATCCTTCATTAAATTAAAAAAAGTGCAAGTTTTATGTTAAAAATATCTATATATTCGAATGATATATGGGGAAATTGAAAGTTTACCATAATAATACAATTAATCTAATGTTAATAAAATTATGAAATTTATTAATAGATTTTAATTCAAAATTATAAATGAATATATTAGAGATAAAATGAAAAAATAAAAATTAAGCAGATAAATAAATTTTAATTATTAAAAAAAGAATTTATGGAATATTAATTTATAATTATAATATTTAAAAGGAATAAGTATTATAATTAAAGTTAATAAAATTATAATCTTATAAAAAGTATCTAACTTAAGTTTGATATTAATAAACAAATAAAATAGGGAGTGATTTTATGTGTACAGGATTAACACTAGAAACAAAAGATGGGTTACATTTATTTGGTAGAAATATGGATATTGAATACTCATTTAATCAATCTATAATATTCATTCCAAGAAATTTTACATGTATTAATTCTGTTTCTAAAAAGGAATTAACAACTAAACATGCAATTCTTGCTATGGGAACAATATTTAATAATTATCCAACTTTAGCTGATGGAATGAATGAGAAAGGTTTAGCTTGTGCAGGGTTAAACTTTCCACAAAATGCTTATTTTCCTAAGGAAAGATCAAAAGACAAAGAAAATATTCCAGTTTACAACTTTATTTTATGGGTTCTAGCAAACTTCAGTAATATACAAGATTTAAAAAAGGCATTGACAAATGTGAAATTGGTAGATGAAACTATTGATGAAAATATACCTAATTCAACACTTCACTGGATGGCAACAGATATAACAGGAAAATCTATAGTAATTGAACAAACAAAAGAGGAAGGATTACGTGTTTTTGATAACAATGTTGGTGTTCTTACAAATTCACCAGAATTTCCTTGGCATATAACTAATTTACGCCAATATATTGGTATGATAAATTATGATATAGTTCCATCATATGAATTGAGTGATGAAAATTTAATTGCACTAGGACAAGGAAATGGATTAATTGGATTGCCAGGAGACTTTACTCCAGCAGCTAGATTTATAAGAACATCCGTATTTAGGGATGCAGTTATGAAAAACGATAAAGATAAAATTGATATTATTGAATTTTTCCATATATTAAATAATGTTGCTATGGTAAAGGGTGCAGTTAGATTACCATCTTCAAAGAGTGATGTTACTCAATATACAAGTTGTATGAATTTAGAAAAGGGAATTTATTATTATAACACTTATGAAAATAGTCAAATAAATGCCATAGATATGAATAAAGAAAATTTAGATGGTAAAGAAATGAAGATGTTTAAGTATAATACAACTTTAAATATAAATTTTGAAAATTAATATATATAAATTATTAAAACATAAATATTTAAGTTTAAAATAAGAAGGATAGCTAATATATAAGGCATTTCCTTCTTTTTTTATTAAAAAGGTATTTAATTATGACTTTGTAAATTGTATACTAAAAAGTGCTTATTAAAATTTGGAAAATTTAATTTAATAAGTATTATTTTATAAAATAGGAGTTAAAAAATACATGAAGAAAAAACATAAGATAATGTTAGCTATTGTAAGTATTATTATAGTAGTAACTATATTAGGGGTTATATCCTTTTTTACATATAGAAGGATAAGTGAAAATAAGATACTAGAAAAAGGTATACACTTTATGGATGGGAAGGAATATGATAAAGCTTTAGTTTTATTTGATTTGGATTATAAGTCAAAAAATAAAGAAGCATTAGAATACAAAGATATGATAAAGGAATACTTATATTCTAAAAAGCTATTTAATGAAAATAAAGTAGAAGAGGCAAAAAATGAAATTAAAAAAATTAATTCTAGTTATGTGAAATTTTATGGATTAAAGGATGATGTTGATAATCTTGAAATAAAAATAGATGATTCAATGAAAAAGATAAGTGAATTTAATAAAATAAAAGAATTAATAAAGAAAAAAGACTCTAATGAAGCTACAAAATTACTCAAAGACTTAGAAAAAGAGAAATTAAATTTAAATGAAAAGAAAGAAATTAAAAAAATTAAGGATGAAATAAAATACATAGAAGATGAGAAAATAAATCCAAAGGAAGCAAAGAGAATTAAGAAAGAAAAAGAAGAAATTTTAGAAAATAAAAGTCATTGGAATACATTTTATAAAGCTGTTCAATTAGTTAATGGAGTGCTACCAGAAGGAACTGACTTTATATATGAAGGTATTATGAGTAAGGATAAAATCCAATATTATCAATTTTTAGATACTGATTTAGTGAGATATGCTGTACCTTTGAAAAAAAGTGATAATGTATATTTAGTTGTGAGTAATTATGGAGAGCCAATACTTAAGTTAATAAATAACTAATATTTATTTTAATATAAGACATGCAACTATTAGTTAACAGTATGCAACTACAAAGTTATTGTACATATTTAGAAGTTTAAATATAATTTAAGTTATAAGATGAGGTGGTTATATTTGAATTTAGGGGAAAACATAAAAAGATTAAGAAAAGAAAAAAACTTATCTCAAGAACAATTAGCTAAAATGTTAAATGTATCTAGACAAGCTATATCAAAATGGGAATCGGGGAGTACATATCCAGATATAAGTAATCTTGTTTTATTAAGAGATATATTTGATGTAACATTAGATAATTTAATAATTGATGAAATTAAAGATAGTGATAAAATTAAAAATAGTAAAACGTTAGGTAATAATTCTAAGGAATTAGAAAACAAAGAAGATTTTCAATCAATAGAAGATAATAAAAATCTAAATATTCAATGCAAAAGTTTAGAGGATGAAAACTGTAATGAAGAATTAAATGAGGAAGATGATCTTTTTAGTAGTTTAATGGTTGGTGGATTTGTTATTGGAACTGGATTAGGTTTTATTACAGATAATTTTATGCTAGGAACAGCTTTTAGTTTTATTGGAATGGGTATAGGATATATAGTAGAGATTACTAAAAAGAACTTTAAAAAAACAAATATAAAAGAAAAATAATTTATTTGTAAAGGAAGTATACAATGGAAAAGAGTATAAAAAAAAGATATCCAAAATATCTTAAAGAATTTAAATGTATAGGTGGAAAATGTACAGATAGTTGTTGTATTGGTTGGGATATAGAAATTGATAAGACAACTTTTAAGGAATATTATAAAGTTCAAGATAAAGAAATGAAAAAAATGTTCCAAAAGAATGTTCATAACAATGATAATTACATAAGTCCTAATATAGATTATGGAAAAGTAAAATTAAAAAAGGATAAAAGATGTCCATTTTTAGATGATGAAAATTATTGTATTATATATTCTAAACTCGGAGAAGAATATCTTTCAAATGTTTGTACATGTTTTCCAAGAATACTTAATAAAGTAGATGGATATTATGAAATGTCTTTAGATGTTTCTTGTCCAGAAGCTTCAAGAATCCTTTTGTTAAAGGAAGAAGGAATTAAATTTGAAGAATGTACAGAGGTTTTAGGAAAGCATATAGTATCAAGTGAAATAGATACTAAGTCTAAGGAATTTAGTAATTCACCTATAAAGTATTTTAAAGAGATTAGAGATTTAAGTATTAAGATCTTGCAAAATAGAAAGTTTGATTTAAATGAAAGACTTTATATATTAGGAGAATTTATAAATAAGTTAGAGGATGAACTTAAATATAATTTTAATAATGTACCTAAATTTATTAAAGAATATAATATAAATTTAGTTAATGATCCATATGAAAAAGATGATTTAAGTTATATTCTTCAAATGGATTTTTTTCAAAAAACACTAAAGTTTTTTAATAATTTTAGAGAAGTAGATAGTATTGTTTTTAATGAAGATACAAATAAAGTAATAGAAGGATTTAAGCTTGAAGAGAAAGGAAACCTAGGTAAATATTCAAAGGTTTATATAGAAGCATTTAAAAACTATACTGAAAAGTTTATAAAAAATAATAGCTATATATTTGAAAATTATTTAGTGAATTTTATGTATAATGATATGTTCCCTTTTTCTGAAACTGAATCAGTATTTGATGGATATATTATGCTTTTAATGAGATATTCTTTTATTAGATTTTATTTAGTTGGAAAATATTTATACAATAAACAGGATTCCATTGAAGAAATAGTTCAATTTATTCAAGTTTTTTCAAAGGGAATGGGACATCATAAAAGTTATTTAGTTGATATTTTAAAGTATATAAAAGAAAAGGAATTTAATAATATAGAGTTTGCTAAAATACACTTACCTAAAATGTAGAAATATTATATCAATAAATTATTATGTTTTAATTAAAAATAAATTTTAGACATTTTTTATACTAACTTAATTGTTCAGAAAGTTTTATAACAGATTAAAGTAGCCCTATAAAATTTATAATTTAAGGGCTACTATTTTTTTGTTAATTAGAAATCATAACTATATAGGAATACATTAAGTTTTGAATTTAAAGAAGTGAAAGTAATTTCCTTTTCATTTATACGCTTAAAGTTTTGACTATCATAAAATCCATAGTTGCATCTAGTATCTGTATATAAGTATATGGATTTTACATCTCTACTTTTCATATAGTTAAATAAATGATTAATTAGAGTCTTTCCAACCCCAAGTCCCCTAGATTCTTTAGATACAATAAATAATTGTATTGCACCTTGAAAGTTATCTTCCTTTCCTTCTATAATTTCATTATAGGTATCTTTAATTTTTAATAATTCTTGTATTATCATCTGATTTTCTTCGTTATCCATAATTAAATCAAGATTTTCATTTTCATCATTTGAAGTTTTATTAGGCTCTTCTAAAATATTTTCATCATTTTCTGCTTTTCCTAAAATAAATCCAATTAGTTTATTGTCTTTTTCTGCTACTTTACTAAAGGAACTATCTAAAAGGCAGTCTTTCATATAGGAATCTAATACTAAATCTAAAAATTTTTTATTTTTAATAAATTCATTAAAGCCAAAAGCCTCACCAATTAACTCTTTTATAATTCCATAATCCTCTTTAACTAAATCTCTATAAATTACCTTATTCATAGTTATACCAAACCCTTTCATATTAAAAATTAAATTTGTATTTTATGGTAAAACAACCTTATAATGATAGTAATATGTTCTCTAAGGGGAGAGTCAATAATAAATTTTAAAATATTAAAGGAAGTTATAAAAATGAAAAATTTATTTTCTATTGGTGAAGTTTCAAAGATTAAAAAGATAACCATAAAGGCTTTAAGATATTATCATAAAATGGGTATTCTTATTCCAAGTTATGTTGATGAAGAAACAGGTTATAGATATTATTCTATAGATCAATTTATTTATATAGATATTATAAAAGGATGTAGGGCTTTAGGAACAAGTATAAAAGAACTTCAAGAAATTTTTAAGGAATGTAATACTGATAAATTATTAGAATTTTTAGAAGTAAAGAAAAAAGAAGCAGAAGAAAATATAAATAAAATGAAAGAGATAATTAAAAATATTGATGATTTAAATGAAACCGTAAAAACTTCTAGAAGTATATTAGAAAATGATGAAATCGATATTAAATTTTTTGATGAACGTTATGTAATTACATCACCATGTAAAGAAGCTGGTAGCTTAAAGGAATTACTTTATTACTCAGATTTAGAAAGAGTAATTCAAGATAAAGATATAAAAATATCTTTGGATAGGGGAATAATGTATGAATTTAATTCAAATGGAAAAATAAATCCTTTATATGTTTTTAATGTAATAGATGTTGAAGAAAATACAGATATAGACTTAGAAGATAATATAAAAATATTACCAAAAGGAAAATATTTAACTCTAAATTATAGTAAAGATAATGAGAATGAACGTATTAGAAAAGTAATTAATTATGCAAAGGAGCATAATTTAAAAATTAAAAATTTTATTGAAATGGAACTTTTTAATGACATCTTTAATATAGAGTCTTATAATTGTCAAATTCAAATTCTTGTAGAAGATAGTAATTAAATAAAATTAAAATTGTTTGTGAATATAATAAGACTATGATATTATATAAACCTATAAATATCCCCCTATATGTTTTTGTAAATTTCAAGTTTATAATTCTTATTATTACAAAGTTATAAAAAGGGAATTTATTAGAATTAGCAATAATCAAAATGGAGGAAATCAAATAATGATTAAATTACCAAATTGTCCAAAATGTAATTCAGAGTATACTTATGAAGATGGAGTTTTATTAATTTGTCCAGAATGTGCTCATGAATGGACTTTAGGATCAGAAAATGAAAATAATGAAGATGACCTTATAGTTAAAGATTCTAACGGAAACATTTTAAATGATGGTGATTCTGTAACTATAATTAAAGATCTTAAAGTAAAAGGATGTTCATCAGCCCTAAAAAAAGGTACAAAAGTAAAGAATATACGTTTAGTTGAAGGCGATCATAATATTGATTGTAAAATTGATGGATTTGGAGCTATGCAATTAAAATCTGAATTTGTTAAAAAGTTATAAAAGATAGAATATACAATTTAAAATAATTAAAAATATTGAAAATAAAAACACCTATAGAAAATCTATAGGTGTTTTTATTTAAGTTTTAAATTACTTTAATGGTGATTGTGTTTGAGATATTTTTTTATACGTATTTATTGTAAGTATTTTGGATATAATCGAGAATAGTGATTATTTAATTAAAAAAGAGGTAAGTTTATGAAAACTGTAAAATCAATAAAGAACTATCCAATAATTACTTATACATTTATATTTTTATTTATTTTTTCTTTATATTATGGTCTATTTTTAATAGAAGGTAAAACGTTAATATGGAAAAGTGATGGAATTAATCAGCATTTTTCTATACTTTATGATTTTAATGAGATTATTAGAAATTTTATTAAAAATCCCTTAGATGGAATTAGTGAATGGTCATGGAATATAGGTTATGGAAGTGATATAATAGGTGCTTATTCTTATTATGTTATAGGAGATCCATTTTCATATTTATCATTATTATTTCCATTGGATAAATTAGAAATAGTATATGATTTATTAATTGCTCTTAGGTTATATTTTACTGGAGTAGCGTTTATATTATATTGTAAGAGGATTAAATTCTCTAATTATGGATCTATTTTAGGAGGAATTTCCTATGCTTTTTCAGGATTTATAATAATGTCTGCAATAAGACATCCTTATTTTATTAATCCCTTAATAATACTTCCACTTGTTTTTATTTGTATAGAAAATATATTAGATAATAAGAAAAAATATTTATTTTCTATTATTGTTTCAGTATCTATGATTTCTAATTTTTACTTTGCTTATATGCTTGCAATTATAAGTATAATATATTCTTTTTTAAGATACTTTGAATTAAAAAACTTAAAAAATATAAAATTTAGTAGGTACTTTTTTAATTTGCTGTTGTACTTTATTATAGGAATTTTAATATCGTCCGTTATATTTTTGCCAACCCTTTATTCAATATTAACGTCATCTAGAATTTTAAGTGATAATACACAACAATCAATATTAATTTATCCTATAGCTTATTATATTAATTTAATATATTCTTCTATTTCAAGCGGAAGTTATCCTTTTTGGACTGTACTTACATTACCAGTATTAACATTTATATTATTACCATTATTCATTAGAAATAGAAAAAATCATAAAACTTATTTTTATATGACTATAATATTTTCTATAATGATTTTAATACCTTTTTTTGGTTCTGCCATGAATGGTTTTTCCTCTATATCTAATAGATGGTCCTTTGTATTTGCATTTATTTCAAGTTTAATAATAGTATTAGGATTCGATAATATAAAAAGTATAAATAAAGTAGATATTTTATGGAGTATATTTATACTTTCTATTTTCTTTGTATTTGGAATTATAAAACTTAAATTTCCTAAAGTTAAAAATGAAGTTTTTCCAAGTGTATTTTTAGGAATAATAACAATTGGGTTTATATTGTATTATTTAAAATTAAAGAGAAAAAATATATTAAAAAATAATAGAATATTATTTTGGGGATTATGTATTTTACTTTCATTAAATATAATTTTTAATAATTATTATAGATATAGTATTAATGGAAACAAATATATTAAAGAATTTTTAGATAGGGGTGAGGCTTTTTCATACTATAAAGATTCTTTTAATGGTGCAGAAAAATATATTAAAAGTAATGATAAATCCTTTTATAGAATAAGTAAGGCTGATAATGTATCTCGTGATAAAACTAGAAATAATTCTATAGTATTAAATTATAATGGAATAGATTCTTTTTTATCTATAAATAATGGATATTTAGCGGAATTTTCTAGAAGCTTAAATAATAGAGCTTTTACCCCTAATAGTCCAATAATTAATTTTGATAATAGACCTATAGTAAGTAGTTTAATGGGAGTTAAATATTATATAAGTAAAGAGTATGAAGATCCAAGATTCGATTCATCAATAAATAAGGTTAAAAATATTGGAGAATTTTCTATATACAAAAATAATAATGTTTTACCTTTTGGATATGTTTATTCTAATATATTAGATATTGGTACATTTGATAGTTTAAATGGATTAGAAAAGGAAGAAGCATTAGTTTATTGTGCAAGTGTGGATTCTAAATATTCTAAGATCAATATAAAAAGTATACCTTCTAAATTAGAAAATATAATATTTGATACTAAAAATAGTACAGCAAAGATTAGTTATAATAAGATTACTGTAACCAAACCAAATGAGACGGTTATTTTAAATATTAATAATAAATCAGAAGGAAATATATATGTAAATATTAGAAACTTAAAATTTACACCTTTTTCAAAAGGCTTAGAAGGAAAAGGTGAAAGTAAAGATTTTAATAATAAAATAAAACATCTAGTTAAAAAGTTATATAACATTAATAATGGGGATGGTTTTAAGATAAATGCATCATATAAAAATATAAGTAAAAATTTTAATAAACCAGATGGGTTAGATGCTTCAGGATACTTTGATATGGATAATATATTATATAATTTAGGATATCATAATGATCTAGATAGTAGTGAACCTATTATACTAACATTTAAAAATCCAGGTGAATATAGTTATGATGACTTAGAGGTAATTAACTTACCTATTAAAAAGTATGATGAAGAATTTAAAAAGCTTAGATCAAATAATTTTGTTATAGATAAGGTATATAACGATAAAATATTAGGAAATATAAATTCTTCTAAAGATGGTATACTTACCTTTCAAATTCCATATTGTAGGGGTTGGGAAGTTAAGGTAAATGGAAAAATGGTAGAAACTTTTCCAGTAAATAAAGCTTTCTTAGGAATAAATATAGAATCTGGGAAAAGTGAAATAGAATTAAAATATAAAACACCATTGTTAAGAATTGGATTAGTGATTACTATAATTGGAATTACTATTCTTTTAGTTTTTATAATTTTAGAAAAGAGAAATAAAGATACTTAGGATTGTGTGATATAATCAGCTTGTACATTAGATTATAATTCATGAGAGGATTAATAATATGTTTGTAAATTTTATAAAGAAGTCATCATGGTTAGTTGTTACTGGAATTACACTAATTATATTAGGTGTAATGGTAAATTTAAATATTTCTCCCATTGGAAAAGTTAATTTATTACTAAGTGATAATATAAATGTATTTTTATATATTTTCTTATCATTGTTTATAGGGCTTTTATTATATCGAATAAAAAATAATAAATACTTTTTATTAGCATTATTTTTAACAGCGTTAATTATAAGAGTTATTTGGGTTTTAAATATTTATAGTCTTCCAGTATCGGATTTTATGCAAATGTATAATGGAGCACAAGATATATTAAATGGAAATATTGACGCTTTAAGAGGAAGTGAATATTTTCAAACATGGGTATATCAACTAGGATTTACTTTTTTTCAATACGTTATAATTAATATTTTTGGAAATTCAATAGGTGTATTAAAGTTAGTTAATGCTATTATAACTTCTTGTATTCCCATAGTTATTTACTTAATATGTAATACTTTAAAAAAGGGGAAAAGTGCTAGGGTTCCTGCTTTAATATACTGTTTTTATGTCACAAGTATAGCAATGACCTCTGTATTAACTAATCAACATCTTTCAACTTTACTTATTTATTTCGGATTGTATTTATTAATAAGTAAAGAAAAATACTTTTTTAGTATTATTTATGTTGGAGTAATAATTTCTTTAGGAAATATAATTAGACCAGAGGGTATTATAGTTATAATTGCAATAGTATTATTTTTAATATTTAATGATTTTGAAAATATTAAAAATCCTAAGAGATTTTTAAAATATAATATTTTAAGACCTACATTAATAGTAGCTATATACTTAATAACAAGCACAATGGTGTCAGGAGCATTTAAGTTAAGTGGATATACTGATTATTCTTTATCTAATAGAGAGCCTTACTGGAAATTTGTAGTTGGATTAAATGATAAGCATGGTGGACTTTGGAATTCTGAAGATGGTGATTTAGTTAATAGGTATCCATTAGGAGAAAAAAGAGATGATTATGAAAAACAATTAATTTTAGATAGGCTTAAAGATAAGGAAAAAGTAATAAACTTATTTAATAAAAAATTCCGTTATATGTGGACAAAAAATGATTTTGGAAGTCTTTCATTTTCTCTAAACTATAAAGGGGCATCTAAACATTTGATGAAGTTACTTTTAAAAATAGAAAAGGTTCAATTTATAATTATAGTATCTTTAGCATTTTTATCAGTAATTATAAGTGTGTTTAAAAGAATCAAATTTGGTTATTATCATCTTTTTATGATAATACTAATTGGATATGTGTTGTCTCATTTAATTTTAGAAGTACAAACAAGATATAGATATTTTATAATTCCTACTTTAGTAATTTTATCAATAGAAGCAATATCCTCTATGAACAAATATAGAAATAATTACGATTAGATAATTATGATAAATAATAAAATTAAGGTGATAGATTTTAAATCTATCACCTTAGTCTATTTTTAGGTGTAGTTTTATTACTTTACTATTTTTGTTCCAGATTTTCCAACTAAAGCATCATTAGCTCGGCTAAGAGAAGCAATTATTGCTGATTTATTTTCACCAGATTGAACGAACTTTTTACAAGCTTCAACCTTTGGTAACATACTTCCTGGAGCAAATTGTCCTTCTTCAATATATTTATCTACTTCTTCAATATTTATTTCTTCTAATGCTTTTTGGTTTGGTTTATTAAAGTTTACACAAACTCTATCAACAGCTGTAAGTATTAAAAGTACATCTGCATCTAAAAGTTCTGCAAGCTTTTCAGCAGCAAAGTCTTTATCAATAACTGCTGGAACTCCAACTAAGTCATTTCCTTCTTTTACTACTGGTATTCCACCGCCACCGCAAGCTACAACTACGAAGCCATCTGAAACCATTTTTTCTATAATATCTTTTTCAACTATATCAACAGGCTTTGGTGAAGCAACAACTCTTCTATATCCTCTTCCTGCATCTTCTTTCATTACATAACCTTTATCTTTTTGAAGCTTTTCTGCTTCTTCCTTGCTATAGAATGAACCGATTGGTTTAGTAGGATTTTTAAATCCATTATCATTTTTATCTACAACTACTTGAGTTACCATAGTTCCAACTGATTTTTGAATATTTCTATTTTTTAATTCTTCTAATATAGAATTTTGTAGGTGATATCCTATATATCCTTGTGAAAATGCTCCTACAACATCAAATGGGAATAATGTATTATTATTATCAGCTTGATATGCAGCTTCTAAACTAGCTAAGATTTGACCAACTTGTGGTCCATTTCCGTGTACTATTGAAACTTGATGTCCAGCTTCTATTAAATCTACTACTGACTTAGCAGTTTCTTTACAAGTTTTAAGTTGTCCTTCTGCACTTTTATCTTTTGGATCTGCTTGTAATGCATTTCCACCTAATGCTAAAACTATCTTCATAATTTTATCCTCCTTATAATTGAGTAAAATTTTATCATCTGTAAATTTAATTAAAATTATTTTATAAATTATAATATTTTATCTTTTGTTCTTTTAAATTAAAAAATTTATCTTTTGTAAATTTAACATCTTATCTTTTGTTTATTTATTTTATTATGATTAAATAGTAACCTTACCAGTTGCAAGTAAGATAATAGCTAATATACCAATTGCTAAAATTACTATCATAACAACATTTTCTTTTCCTTCAAAAACCTTTTGATCAGGATTAGTTTCCTTTTTAGCTTTCCAATAGAATATAATTCCTATTGCATAAAGAATGAAACATAATAATAAGTATTTTAATCCTGCAGCATAACATAACCATATAGCATAAATTGTTGCTATAGTTGAAGCTATTTTATCTTTAGTTCTTCCTTCAGGATTTACATCGTATGTTTCTCCTGAATAGGATAATTTCATTGCATACATTGCACTTAAAAGATATGGAACAAGTATAGCAGTACTTGCTATTGAATAAAGAGCTTGATAAGTACTATTTGAAACTAAAGTTAATAATAAGAAAACTTCTACTAATATGTTAGTAATAATTAATGATCCAACTGGAGCATCATTTTCATTTACTTTTGAGAATATTTTTGGAAGTGCACCATCTTTTGCAGCAACAAATGGAATTTCAGCTGAAAGTAATGTCCATCCAAGTAAAGAACCAAATAGTGAAATAATTAAACCTAAGTTAATTAAAACAGCACCCCATTTACCAACAGCAAATTCTAAAACATAAGCCATTGATGGGTTTTGTAAGTTTGCTAAATCCATTCTCTTCATAACACCAAGTGCCATTAATGAAATTAACATATAAATGCATAATGTTCCTATTAGTCCAATAACAGTTGCTTTACCAACATCACTTTGTTTCTTAGCTCTACCAGATACAACAACTGCACCTTCAATACCTATGAAACACCATAATGTTACAAGCATTGTATTTTTAGCTTGATCTATTACACTACCTAAGTCTGGACTTCCCCAGAATTCAAATGTGAAATTATCGAAGTGGAATGCAAATATTGCAGCTACTATAAATACAAAAATAGGTACTAATTTAGCTATAGTTGTAATTAAGTTAACTAAAGCTGCTCCGCTTACACCTTTAAAAATTAATAGTGCGAAAGCCCATACTAAAATGGAAGCACCTATAACAGAAGCTAAATTATTTCCTTCTCCAAATATAGGGAAAAAGTATCCTATAGCTCCGAATAATAATACTGCGTAAGAAACATTTCCAATCCAAGCACTTAACCAATATCCCCATGCTGAATTGAAACCTATATAATCACCAAAACCAGCTTTAGCATAGCTATAAACACCACCACTTAATTCTGGTTTTCTATTTGCTAATGCTTGATAAACAAAAGCAAGTGCTATCATACCAATACCAGTTATAACCCAACCTAAAATAATTGCACCAGATCCAGCTCCTCTTGCCATATCTGAAGGTAAATTGAAGGCTCCACCACCGATCATTGAACCTACAATTAGGGCTGCAAGCGAAGCAAATCCAAGATTTCTTTCTTCACCAGTAGATTGTTGTTCTGACATAATATTCACTCCCTATTCAATTAAAAATAAATTATTTATATAAAAAACTTTAGTCGACTATTAGGAAATAGTCGACTAATTCTAATGATATATTACTATTTTCCTGCAGTTGCAACCATTACAGCTTTAATAGTATGCATTCTATTTTCAGCTTCATCAAATACTACTGAATTTCTACTTCTAAATACTTCGTC
>NZ_JAGGJZ010000012.1 GCF_017873235.1 Clostridium moniliforme
CCCGAAGGAAATTTCATCGCTCGACTTGCATGTGTTAGGCACGCCGCCAGCGTTCGTCCTGAGCCAGGATCAAACTCTCAATAAAAAGTTTAATCATACTCATAAAACTTACTTTAATAAAAAGAATTGCTGGTTCTAAATGTATTTCTATATTCTGTTCAATTTTCAAAGACCATTTTATCTCGCCGCCCTCAAGCGACTATTAAATCTTATCACCTTTTTAAAATCTTGTCAACATTTTTTCAAACAATTTATTTTGTTTGTTTAGTTGTTGAGATTTCGCATCAGCGACGATATTTATATTAACATATTAATCATTTAACAAATAATATAATTCTATAATTTAAATGAAATTATATTTTATTTTCTCTATTTTTCTTTATTTTTCTTTATTTTTATAATAATGATACACGTGGATAAGATTACTTTATAATTTTTATAATTATATTATAAAATACTTGTTTTTTATAATATAAATCATATTTCAAATTAAAGTTTATCTAAATTATTATAAAATTTAATTTGAAATATTAAAAAAAATTCTAGAAAACACTATAAATTTTCTAGAATTTTTATATTATTATTCTTTCTCTTTATTTAATTTTTCAAATAATTCATTTGAAGAATTATCTAAATCAACTTCATTTTCCTCATTTATTAATAGTTCTGTTTGCATTTCATTATCTGATTTTTCATTTTCATCACTAGAAATTTTAGTAATAGCTACAACTTGTTCTTCTTCTAAAGTTCTCATTAACTTAACTCCCATTGTAGCTCTTCCTGTTACCGAAACATCTTCAATGTTAATTCTTATTGCTACACCACTAGTATTTATTAACATAAGTTCATCTTCATTTTTACATACAGTAGCTCCTACTAATTTACCAGTTTTATCTGATATTTTATATGTCATTAGTCCTTTACCACCTCTATGTTGAATCTTATATTCACTCATAGGTGTTCTTTTACCAAATCCATTTTCACTAACTACTAATAAATCTTCTTCATCTACAGCTATATCCATACATACTGCCATATCACCATCATTTAAGCTTATGGCTTTAACTCCTGATGCAGTTCTACCCATAGGTCTAACATTTTCCTCATTGAATTTTATTGCTAAACCATCTTGAGTTACCATTACTATATTAGCGTCTCCCCTTGTCATTTTAACCTTTAGAAGTTCATCGCCTTCTCTAAGATTAATTGCAATAAGGCCACTTTTTCTTAAGTTCTTAAATTCTGAAAGATTAGTTTTCTTAACTATACCGTTCTTTGTTCCCATAAATAAATAACCATTTTCATAAACATCACTTACAGTAAGTACAGTTTCTATTCTTTCATCTGGCTCTATTGCTATAAGATTTATTACATTAGTTCCCTTAGCAGCTCTTCCAGCTTCAGGTATTTGGTATCCTCTTAGTTTGTATACTCTACCTCTATTTGTGAAGAATAATACATCTGCATGAGTTGAAGTTACCATTACATGTTCTACGAAATCATCTTCTTTTGTAGACATTGCTTGGATTCCTTTTCCCCCTCTTTTTTGAGCTGAGTAAACATCTGATGATATTCTCTTAACATATCCTGAATGAGTTAATGTAATTACTATTTCCTCTTCTTGAATTAAATCTTCAACATCAATTTCATTTACATTATTCTCAATACTTGTTCTTCTTTCATCATTGTATTTAGCTTTTATTTCTAATAACTCTTCTTTTATTACTAGAAGAAGTTTTTCTTCACTTGCTAAAATTGATTTTAAATATTCTATTTGCTTCATAAGCTCTGCATACTCTTCTTCAATCTTATCTCTTTCTAGTCCAGTAAGTCTTCTAAGTCTCATTTCTAGAATAGCTTGTGATTGCTTATCTGATAAATTAAATCTTTCCATAAGAGTATTCTTAGCTATCTCACTTGTCTTAGATCCTCTAATAATATTTATAACTTCATCAATATTATCTAAAGCAATTATTAGACCTTCTAAAATATGAGCTCTAGCTTCTGCTTTATTTAGTTCAAATATTGTCCTTCTAGTTATAACTTCTTTTTGGAACTTAATATAATTTTCTAATATCTGTTTTAAATTTAGAACTTGTGGTTCATTATCAACTAATGCAAGCATTGTAACACCAAATGTATCTTGCATCTTAGTATGTTTGTAAAGAAGGTTTAAAACTACATTAGGATTTGCATCCCTTTTAAGTTCTATAACTATTCTCATACCTTCTCTATCAGATTCATCTCTTAAATCTGATATTCCACTAATTTTTTTATCTTTTACTAAATCAGCTATGCTTTCTATAAGTCTTGCTTTATTTACTTGGTATGGTAATTCTGTAACTATTATTTTATGTCTATTATTTTCTTCTTCTATCTCAGCTACTGCTCTAACAATTACTCTACCTCTACCTGTTTCATATGCTGATCTTATTCCAGACTTACCCATTATAGTTGCACCTGTTGGAAAATCTGGTCCTTTTATAGCTGTCATTAAATCAATTATTTGTAATTCTGGATTATCTATAAGCATTATTGTTCCATCTATAACTTCTCCTAAGTTATGTGGTGGTATATTTGTTGCCATACCAACTGCTATACCTGATGATCCGTTTACTAATAGGTTTGGAAATCTTGATGGTAAAACTGAAGGTTCTTTTTCTTCACCATCAAAGTTTGGAATAAAGTCTACTGTATCTTTACTAATATCTCTTAGCATTTGGCTAGCAATTTTGTTCATTTTTGCTTCTGTATATCTCATGGCTGCTGCACTATCACCATCAACTGATCCAAAGTTACCATGACCATCTACAAGCATATATCTCATTGAGAAGTCTTGAGCCATTCTAACTAATGCATCATACACTGAAGTATCTCCATGTGGATGATACTTACCTAAAACTTCCCCAACTATTCTTGCACATTTTCTATATCCTTTTTCTGGTGCTAACCCTAATTCATGCATTGAGAATAATATTCTTCTATGAACAGGTTTTAAACCATCTCTAACATCTGGAAGAGCACGACCTACTATAACACTCATGGCATAGTCTATATAACACTTTTTCATTTCGTTTTTTATATCTACGGGTATTACTTTTCCCTCATTAAAACTCATGTACTTCACCTCGTATTTAGTACTAAATGTCTAAGTTACTTACTTTCTTAGCATTTTCTTGGATGAATTCTCTCCTCGGTTCAACTTTTTCACCCATAAGAATTGTAAATATTTCATCAGCAGCCATAGCATCTTCTACAGTTGCTTTTAATAATACTCTTTGTTCTGGGTCCATTGTTGTATCCCAAAGTTGAGTAGCATTCATTTCTCCAAGACCCTTATATCTTTGAATATTTGTTGAATTATCTTTTCCACCAACTAATTCTAATATCTCATCAAGCTCACTATCTGTGTAAGCATAATAATCTTTCTTAGATTTTGTAACTTTATATAATGGTGGTTGAGCTATATAAACGTGTCCTCCATCTATTAACTCTCTCATATATCTATAGAAGAATGTTAATAATAATGTTCTTATATGAGCTCCATCAACATCGGCATCTGTCATTATTATTATTCTATGATATCTTATTTTAGATATATCAAAATCTTTTCCTATTCCAGCACCAAAAGCAGTTACCATTGATCTTATAGTATCAGAATTTAATATTTTATCTAATCTTTGTTTTTCAACATTCATTATTTTACCTCTTAGTGGTAAAATTGCTTGGAATTTTCTATCTCTACCTTGTTTTGCAGATCCTCCAGCTGAATCTCCTTCGACTATATATATTTCGCATTCCATAGGATCTTTTGATGAACAATCTGCAAGTTTACCTGGAAGTGCTGATCTTTCAAGAACTGTTTTTCTTGTAAGTTCTCTTGCTTTTCTTGCAGCATCTCTAGCCCTAGCTGCCATTAAAGCTTTGTCTATAATAATCTTAGCAATGTTAGGATTTTCTTCTAAGAACGTTCCAACGCCTTCTCCAACAATTGAATCAACGATACCCCTAACTTCACTATTTCCTAGCTTAGTTTTTGTTTGTCCTTCAAATTGAGGATCCCCTATCTTAACTGATATTACAGCTGTTAATCCTTCTCTAATATCATCTCCAGATAAATTTTTATCATTTTCTTTTAAATGACCATATCTTTTTGCATAATCATTAAATACTCTAGTTAAAGCTGTCTTAAATCCAACTAGGTGAGTACCGCCTTCAATTGTATCTATATTATTTGCAAAGGTAAATATATTTTCAGTATAGCCATCATTATATTGAAGTGCTACTTCAACCATTATTTCATCTTTTAAACCTTCAACATATATAGGTTCTTCATGAAGCGATTGTTTATTTCTATTTAAGTACTCTACAAATGATTTTATACCACCTTCATAGTGATAATGTTCTTCTTTATCAAACCTTTTATCTGTTAATGTTATTTTTATTCCTTTATTTAAGAATGCTAATTCTCTTAATCTTTGAGAAAGTATTTCAAAATCATACTCTATCTCATCAAATATATCTTTATCAGGTTTAAAATAAACAATTGTCCCTGTTTTATCGCTTGTTCCTATTACCTCTAAATCACTAGTAACAATTCCCTTTTCATAAGTTTGTCTCCAAACCTTTCCATCTCTCATTACAGTTACTGAACAGTTTTCTGAAAGAGCATTAACAACTGATGCACCAACACCGTGAAGACCACCTGATACTTTATATCCACCTCCACCAAACTTTCCTCCAGCGTGTAAAATGGTCATTATTACTTCAACTGTTGGTTTTCCCATTTTAGGGTGTATTCCAACTGGCATACCTCTTCCATCATCTTCTACTGTTATAGAATTATCCTCATTTATAGTTACTTCTATGTGCTTACAATACCCAGCTAATGCCTCATCTATACTGTTATCTACTATTTCATAAACTAAATGATGTAACCCTCTTGAACTGGTGCTACCTATGTACATACCAGGTCTTTTTCTTACAGCTTCTAACCCTTCTAGAACTTGTATTTGATTTTCATCATAACTTTGTTTGTTTTGTTCCAACATAAATTCCTCCTAATCTTTATTTTGAATTATATCAATGAAGGATATTGGACTTACGGATTATAATCCAAATCTGTTCTTTTAGTCAAAGTTGATGAAGAAATTGGTGATAAATATATCTTACTTTTCTTATCAACTTCTGCTATAACAAATGATTTTGGTTTATCCTTTGTTATTCGCTCCACAAATCCATCTTCTTCTGCCATTCTTAAAAATTGAATTGTATCAGAACTATACATTGTTGCTTCTAAATCAAAAATTCCAATAACATCTTTTATAGGAACTACAACATTCTCTCCTAAGTGCAAAAACATTTAGAATTCCTCCTTCTATTTTGAGACTATTCCTTCTTTAACTTTAAATAACTTTGAGTTATTATCTAAATAATCATTCAAGTCTTCAATTCCAGTACATGTTATTATAGTTTGTATTTCACCAATAGAACTTAAAACATACTTTTTTCTATTTAAATCTAGTTCTGATAAAACATCATCTAATAGTAATACTGGATATTCTCCTGTTATTTCTTTTATAATCCTCAAAGATGCAAATTTCATTGTAAGTACAGCTGTTCTTTGTTGACCTTGAGATCCAAAACTCTTTGTGTCAACATTATTTATATAAACTGAAAAATCGTCTCTATGAGGTCCGTGACTAGTTATTCCTCTATCCAAATCACGCTTCCTATTACTTCTTAATGTTTCATAGAAATTTTCTTGAATATTATCACTATTTTTTATAGTAGAATTATACTTAAACTCTATCTTCTCTTTTCCTGAAGTAATTTCATTATGTATATCTTCAGAGTATTTATTTAAAGAACTTAAATAAGATAACCTTCGCTCTATTACATATGAACCAAAATTAGCTAGCTGAATATCATATATATCTAGAATGTCTAAGTCAAGATTTCTATTTTTTAGAACAATATTTCTTTCATTCATAACTTTATTATATTGAACTAAATTATAGTAGTATTTAGAATCTAACTGACATAATTCCATATCAATAAATTTCCGTCTTACTCCTGGAGAATCCTTAATTATTTTTAAATCTTCTGGTGAAAACATAACCACATTGAAATTTCCAAATAGTTCCCCTATTTTATTTATTTTTATAGAATTAACTTTAATAACTTTTTTTCCATCTTTTAGAATGTTAATATCAATTTTTTTATCTATACGACTTCTTCCAACACTTATGCTTATAAATGATACTTCTTTAGACCAATTAATAAGATCCTTATCTCTTGATGTTCTATGAGATTTTGCAAAACTGCAGTAATATATAGCCTCTAATATATTTGTTTTTCCTTGAGCATTATTCCCCATAAAAACATTAACATGTCTTCCTAAGTCTATTTCTAAATTTTCATAATTTCTATAATTTATTAATTTAAGCTTTTTTACATACATCTATAAACACCCATTTAATTATATCATAATAAAAGAATAAAAGCTTATCTTTGTGATATTATGGTTTGTAATAAAATATAAACCTATATTATTTTATATTTTTCATCTTCAAATTCAATAATATCTCCAGTTCTTAATTTTTTTCCTCTTTGGGTACAAACTTCACCATTGACTTTTACCATCTCTTCTAAAATGTAAATTTTTGCTTCAGATCCTAATGATGCAATACCAATCCACTTTAAAAATGAATCTAACTTTATAAATTCTGTATTAATTTTAACTTCTTTCATATAAATGTAGGATATTATGCATAAATATTAAATATTTATGCATAATTCTTTCCTCCTTTTCTATCTTATTAACCTAACTGGTAATACTAAATATTTATAATTATCCATATCTTTTGCTTTAATTATGCAAGGGCTTACACTAGATGTCATTTCCATAACAACTTCATCCTCTTCAAAATTCTTTAAAACATCAATAAGATATCTTGAGTTAAATGCAATTTGTATTTTTTCTCCTTGCAAATTTATTAAAACTTCTTCTCTAACCTTTCCCAATTGAGAATTAGAAGTTATAACTAAAGCTTCATCTTGTACTTCTAATTTTATTAAATTATTATTTCCATCTTTGGCCATTAAAGATGCTCTTTCAATACCGTTTTGAAGTTCTTGCTTATTAACAGTAACTAATAATTTATGTTCTTGAGGCAATAATGATTTATAATTTACAAATTTGCCTTCTAGTAATCTTGATATTATTCTTGTTTTATTAAGATTAAATAAAACATGATTTTTAGTAAATGTAATTTGAACTAAATCATTAATATCTTCTAATATTTTTGATACCTCATTTAAAGTCTTGCCAGGAATAACAATTTCTATATCAAAATCACTATCTAAATACTCACTTTTTATTGCTAATCTGTAACCATCTAAAGCAACAAGATTTAAATGCTTATTTTTAACTTCAAACAAAATTCCTTGAAGTATTGGCCTTGTTTCATCTTGAGCTATAGCAAAAGATGTACATTTTATCATATTTTTTAATATATTTTGAGGAACTTCAACTTTCATGTTTTCATTTAAACTAGGAAGTTCAGGAAATTCATCAGGATTCATATATACTACATTAAATACTGATTTTTCACATGTTATTTGAATTGTATCATTTTCCATAGTTTCAATTTTTACATCAGAATTTGGTAATTTACGTATTATCTCACCAAATATTTTTGCATCAATTACAATTTTACCTTCTTTTATTACATCTGCTTCAACTCTAGTTTCAATACTTACATCCATATCTGAACCTATTAAAGTTAAACCTTCTTTATTTGCCTCAATATATATTCCTTCTAATACTGACATTGTTGATTTACCAGTAATAGCTTTTTGAACTATTGATATACCTTCTTGTAATTTGTGTTTTTCACATATAAATATCATTTATAATCCTCCTTACTTATTCACAGATAAGATTGGTTTAGTTTAGTTAGATAAATATAAATTTATAGTAATAATAGTAGTAGGTGGTGTGGATTTGTTGATAAGTCATCTAAACCTAGTAAAATCAACAACATTTTATAAAAAAATATTGTGGATAAGTTAGTAACTATAAGTGCACCTTATCCACAGTTATTCACAAATAATTTATTTTTATATATTATCCACATGTTATTACATAACTATTATCTACAATTGTTGATAAATTTAAAATAATAGATAAAATTTATCCTTGAGTTAACTTTTTAGTTAAATCTTCAATTGTGTGTTGCAAACTTTCATCCCTATTTAAATTATCTGAAATTTTTTCGTATGCATGTATTACAGTAGTATGATCTCTTCCTCCAAATTCTTCTCCAATCTTTGGTAGAGACATATCAGTTAGTTTTCTACTTAGATACATTGCCATTTGTCTTGGATAAGATACATTACGTGTTCTTCTTTGGGATTTTAGATCTTCAACTCTTAAGTTAAAGTAACTTGCAACTACATCTTGTATAATTTCTATTGTTATATGTTTGCTTTGTTTTTTAGAAATTATATCTTTTAGTGCTTCAGAGGCTAAGTCTACAGTTATTTCCCTATTAGTTAATGAAGAATATGCAACTATTCTTATTAATGCACCTTCTAATTCTCTAATATTTGATTTTATTTTAGTGGCTATATATACCATTACTTCATTTGCTACATTTAATTTTTCTACATCTGCCTTTTTCTTTAAAATAGCCATTCTAGTTTCAAAATCTGGTACTTGAATATCTGCAATTAACCCCCATTCGAATCTAGAGCGTAATCTATCTTCTAATGTAGGAATTTCTTTTGGTGGTCTATCAGATGATAAAATTATTTGCTTATTAGCATCATGTAGAGCATTAAATGTATGGAAAAATTCTTCTTGAGTTCTTTCTTTTCCTGCAATAAATTGAATATCATCAATAAGAAGAATATCTACATTTCTATATTTATTTCTAAACTCTTCATTTTTATCATCTTTAATTGCATTTATAAGTTCATTAGTAAACTTTTCTGATGATACATAAACTACTTTTGCACTTGGATTATTTTGAAGAACATAATGACCAATAGCGTGCATTAAGTGAGTTTTTCCAAGTCCGACTCCTCCATATATAAAAAGAGGATTATAGGCCTTAGCTGGTGATTCAGCAACAGCTAAAGAGGCTGCATGAGCAAATCTATTACTATTACCTATTACGAAAGAATCAAATGTATATTTAGGATTTAGATTTGTAGTCATTTCATCATTTACTACAATTTTTTTATTTTCCTTTATTTTTTTTGTTTGTTTTTCTGATCTTTCTTCTTCCGTATTTTGAATTTCAGAAGCTATTAAAAATTTAATATTATATAGTTTAGAGCATGTAGCTTTTATTGAATTTGCAACTAAATCTTTATATCTTTTTTCAAGTATTTCTTGAGTGAAGGCATTAGGAACACTGATTTTTATTGTATCTGAAGACATAGAAATAGGTTCACAACTTTTTATCCATGTATTAAAGCTAACCTCACTTAGTTCTCCTTTTATAATATTCAGCGTTTTTTCCCATAATTCTTTCAGCTCTGCATCCATTTTTAATCCTCCAGTCAAAAATTTTTTTTATTTTTTTATACAAATTAAAATAATAACATTATAATAACAGTGTATCAACAAGTTATTAACAAATATAAGTTATAAAAAAAATATGTATATAAATATATTAACATGTTGATAATTATGTGGAATTAAAACTTATTTTAAAGTTATCCACAAATATAAATAATTAAACTTTAAACAATAAAAAAGTAGCTAATAATACGGATTATAGCAAAAAAATTAGCAACTATTTAAGTTGTCAAGAAAAAAAGAACAAGTTATCAACAAATATATCCACAGATGTGGATAAGTTCTATAAAATAATTAGTTATTCACAATATATTATTTATGATACCATAAGTAAATAATGGGATTCAATAAGTTATCCACAATTTTTATAATATAATAGGTATATTTATCAACAAATAGCTATATTCTTGACATAACAAAGGTATATATATATAATGATAAGGTAAATCTAAAATATAAAGAAAAGTATAGTTATTTCGCTATATAAATTTTTTAATTGAAGGGGGTGTAGTGCAAATGTTCATGACATACCAACCTAAAAAAAGACAAAGAAAAAAAGAACATGGCTTCAGAAAAAGAATGAAAACTTCATCAGGAAGAAATATTCTTAGAAAGAGAAGACAAAAAGGTAGAAAAAAATTAACAGCATAAGGGCCGCACTTTAGTGGCCTTTTTTCTACAATGTAGGAAAAAAGGAGTATTAAATACCCATGATATACAGGTTAAAAAAAAATAATGAATTTAGAATGGTATATAGAAGAGGAAAATCATTGGCGAACAATCTTTTGGTATTATATACTTATAATAATAGAAGTAATAAGAATTCAAATAATGAATTTTATAATAAAATAGGGGTTTCTGTTAGTAAGAAAGTCGGAAATAGTGTAGTTAGAAGTAGAAGCAAAAGATTAATTATGGAAAGTTATAGATTAAATGAGGCTTCTATAAAAAAAGGCTTTGATTTCATATTTATTGCTAGAACAAATATGAAAGGAAAAAGTTTTAAGGATGTTGAAAAGGCTATGAAGAATTTATTTAAGAAAGCAGGCCTATATAATGAAGAGATCATTAATAAATCTAATTAGATTTTATAGGAAAAATATATCACCTCTAAAAAATCCTTGTTGTAAGTATGTACCTACATGTTCTCAATATGCAATAGAAGCTATTGAGAAATATGGCGCATTTAAGGGGAGTCTTATGGCACTTTGGAGAATTTTAAGGTGTAATCCTTTTAGCAAGGGTGGATATGATCCTGTTAAATAGAGTATGGGAGGATAAAAATTATGATGACATTGTTTAAACCTATAATTGATTTTTTTACTATAGTGTTTGATAAGTTACATGCCTTTATAATAAGTGCTGGTGTAACAGATAAGGGATTAGCTTATGTTTTAGCAGTTATCTTATTAACTGTAATAATTAAAACGGCTGTTTTACCTTTTAGTATTAAATCAATAAAATCAACAGCGAAGATGCAGGAGTTTCAACCTGTAATTAAGAAAATTCAAGAAAAATATAAAAATGACCCTCAAAAGGCTAATCAGGAAATGATGAGAATTTATAAAGAAAACAATATTAGTATGACTGGTGGATGTTTACCTATGTTAATTCCACTACCAATATTAATGGCTCTTTATTATACTTTTATGCAAATAAAGGGAATTCAAGGAGTATCATTCTTATGGTTACCTGACCTTGCTGGAAGTGATCCATATTATATATTACCTGTTTTAGCTGCACTTAGTACTTTTATACCATCATATTTAATGACTAAATCAAATCCAGCAACAGAGTCATCAGGTATGAATATGATGCCGATGAATATTGGTATGGCATTAATGATGGGATTTATGTCAATAAAGTTCCCTTCATTACTAGTTATTTACTGGGTAGTTGGAGGAGTATATCAATTAGTACAAACATACTTCTTAAATGTTAAACCAGTAATGAAAAAGAAGAAGGAACAAGAGTTAGCAGAAAGTGCAAAGATACAAGAAAAAAATAAATTTGTAATGCCAGATTATGATAAAAAGAAGAAGAAAAAGAAATAGTATTATATAAATATAAATATTATTATTTGAGAGTGGGTGAATAGGGTATATGAAATTTATTGAGTCAACAGGAAAAAACGTTGATGAAGCTATTGAAAATGCTTTAGAAAAATTAAATGTTACAAAAGATAAGGTAATAATAGATATAATAGATGAAGGTTCAAAGGGATTTTTAAATATTATAGGTACTAAACCTGCAAAGGTTAAGGTTACAGTAAAAAGAGATTATATAGAAGAGGCTAGAAAATTTATTAGAAGTATATTAGATTCTATGGGAATTTTAGCTGAGATAAAGATTACAGAAGAAGATAACATAATAAAAGTTAACTTAACTGGTCCAAAGATGGGTTTAATAATTGGATATAGGGGAGAGACTTTAGATGCACTTCAATACTTAATATCTTTAGTAGTTAATAAAGGACATGATATCCCTTATAAGAGAGTTGTATTAGATACAGAAAATTATAGAGAAAAAAGAGAAGCAACTTTAAAGAGAGTAGCCCTAAAGACTGCTAATAAAGTAAGAAAGATCAAGAAGCCATTTAAGCTAGAACCAATGAACCCATATGAAAGAAGAATAATACATGCTGCACTTCAAGATAATGAGTTTGTATGTACCTATAGTGAAGGGGAAGAACCATTTAGACGAGTTGTAGTAGACTTAAATAAGTAAGAGAAAGCCAAAAAATTGGCTTTCTTTTTTTGTATTGTATTAATAACTCAAAATAAGAAATATATAGCTTTGACTTATTAAATATATTTCTGTTAAAATTGATATTAGTTTTAATTCGGTTATATTATATAGAAGCAATTAACTTCTAAGGAGGATAATAAATGAAAGAATTTGATACTATATGTGGTATTGCTACTGCACAAGGTGAAGGTGGAATAGCAATTATAAGAGTTTCAGGAAACAAAGCATTAGAAATAGTTGGACGTATATTTAGAGGAAAAAATAATTTTGATATAAATAAAATGAAGACTTATACTATGAAGTATGGAAATATTGTTGACATTTTAACTGATGAAGTTATTGATGAGGTTATTATAAGTTATATGAAAGGACCTAGAAGTTTTACTGCAGAAGATGTTGTAGAAATAAATTGCCATGGAGGTGTTGTTTCTACTAATAGGGTTCTTGAAGAGGTAATAAAAAGTGGTGCAAGAATTGCAGACCCTGGAGAATTTACAAAAAGAGCTTTTTTAAATGGAAGAATAGATTTAAGTCAAGCTGAAGCAGTTATGGATATTATAACAGCTAAAACAGATTTAGCTATGAAATCAGCAGTTATGCAAAGCGAAGGGTCACTTTCCCAGGAAATAAATAAGCTTAGAAAATATTTACTTGATGTGCTTGCTCATATTGAATATGATGTAGACTTTACAGAAGATGATGAAGAGCCGGATGAAACTATTCCTATAAAAGTAGGAGAAAGTCTTGATAAAGCAATTAGTGATATGGAAAAGCTATTAAAGGGAGCTAATGAAGGAAAAATAATAAGAGAAGGACTTAAAATGACAATAATAGGAAAACCTAATGTTGGAAAATCATCTCTTATGAATGCTTTGCTTCAGGAAAAAAGAGCTATTGTTACTGATATTCCAGGAACTACAAGAGACGTAATTGAAGAGTATATAAATCTTGGAGGTATTCCAGTTAAAATTACTGATACAGCAGGAATAAGAGAAACAGAGGATGTCGTTGAAAAAATTGGAGTAGAAAGATCTAAAGAGAAGATAGAAGAGGCTGATTTAATAGTATTAATGTTAGATACTTCAAGACCTATGGAAGAAGAAGATAGGGAAATAATAAAAGCTATAGAAGATAAAAAAACTATAGTAATATTAAATAAAGTAGATTTAGAAAGTAAAATTAATTTAGATGATGTAGAGAAGATAGGTACTTTTATTAAGATATCTGCTAAAACTGGATTTGGAATAGATGAATTAAAAGAAAAAATTAAGGAACTATTCTTTAATGGAGAAGTTGATAATGAAAGTTTAATAATAACAAATAGTAGACATAAACAAGCGTTAATTAGGGCTTTAGAAAATTGTAAAGAAGCACAGAATAGATTAAAGAAACACGAATATTTAGATTTAATTTCAATATATGTAACATCTGGATTAAAAGCATTAGGAGAAATTACAGGTTCTGAACTTGAAGAAGATCTAGTTAACAAGATATTTAGTGAGTTCTGTGTAGGAAAATAGGAGGAATTAAATTAGATGAGATATAATGCTGGAGAATACGATGTTGTAGTTGTAGGAGCTGGTCACGCAGGTTGTGAAGCGGCTCTTTCATCTGCAAGGATGGGATTAAAAACATTAATTTGTACAATAAATTTAGAATCAATTGGTATGATGCCATGTAATCCTAATATAGGGGGTACTGCAAAAGGGCATTTAGTTAGAGAAGTTGATGCATTAGGTGGAGAAATGGGCATAAATATTGATGCTACATTTATTCAATCTAGAATGCTTAATACATCAAAGGGACCTGCAGTACATTCATTAAGAGCACAAGCTGATAAGTTAAAATATCAAAAAAGAATGAAGAGCGTTCTTGAATCACAAGAAAATCTTTATGTTAGACAAGTGGAAATTGTAGATTTAGTTGTTGAGAATGGTAAAATAACAGGTGCTGTATCAAAAAATGGAGCAATATTTAATTGTAAGGCAGTAATTCTTGCTACAGGAACATACTTAAAGGCTAAGATAATAATAGGTGATGTAAGCTATAATAGTGGTCCTAATGGGTTATTACCTGCAAATGATTTATCACAAACATTATTAGACTTAGGAATAGAACTTAGAAGATTTAAAACAGGAACACCACCTAGAGTTAATAGAAGATCAGTAGATTTTTCTAAGATGGTAGAACAAAAAGGTGATGAGAAAATAATACCATTTTCATTTATGAATGATAATATTGATAGAGAACAAATATCTTGTTATTTAACTTACACAAATCCAGAAACACATCATGTTATACAAGATAATATAGGAAGGTCACCTATATATAATGGATCTATAAAAGGAATAGGACCAAGATATTGTCCTTCAGTAGAGGATAAGGTTATGAGGTTCCCAGACAAATCAAGACATCAAATATTTATTGAACCAGAAGGTGAAGATACTTTAGAGATGTATGTTGGGGGATTTTCTTCATCATTACCAGAAGATGTACAAATGGAAATGATAAAAACTATAGATGGACTTGAAAATGTTGAAGTAATGAGAGCTGCATATGCAATAGAATATGATTCAATTAATCCAACTCAATTAAAGCCAACTCTTGAATTTAAAAATATAGAAGGGCTATATGGAGCAGGGCAATTAAATGGTAGCTCAGGATATGAAGAGGCAGCAGCACAAGGAATTGTTGCAGGTATTAATGCAGCATTAAAAATACAAGGAAAAGATCCTATGATATTAACACGATCTGATGCATATATTGGAGTTTTAGTAGATGATTTAGTTACAAAAGGCACTAATGAACCATATAGAATGATGACATCAAGAGCAGAATATAGATTACTTTTAAGACAAGATAATGCAGATTTTAGACTAACTCAAATTGGTAGAGATATAGGTCTTGTATCTGATGAAAGATATAATAGATTTTTAGAGAGAAAAAATAATATAGAAACAGAGCTTCAAAGATTAAAAGATCTTCAAATAACTAATAAAAATGAAAATAACGAATTATTAGTGGAACTTGGAAGTACAGAACTAAAAAAACCAATAAGTTTCTATGAATTAATAAAAAGACCTGAGTTAGATTATTTTTCAGCTGCACAACTTGATCCTGAAAGACCAGAATATCCTGATAATGTAGGAGAGCAAATAAATATTATTGCTAAATATGAAGGATATATAGTAAATCAATTAGAGCAAGTAGATCAATTTAAAAAATTTGAAAAGAAGATTTTACCTAATGATATAGATTATGATGATGTTAAAGGCTTAAGAACAGAAGCTATCCAAAAGTTAAGTAATATTAGACCAATAAGTATAGGGCAAGCATCAAGAATTTCAGGAGTTTCACCAGCAGATATTTCTGTACTTTTAGTTTATTTAGAGTATCATTATGGAAAGAAACTAAATGGAGATAATTAAGTCATAAGGAGGCAAATATGGACTTTTATAGTTTAATGAAAACGGCAGCGGATGAGGTTAATATAGAATTTAATGAAGATATTTATAATAAATTTATTAAATATATGAGATTAGTTCAAGAATGGAATGAAAAAATTAATCTTACTGCAATTATAGAGGATGAAGAATTTGTAAAAAAACATTTTATAGATTGTATAAAAGCATTTAAAAGTGATGAACTAAAAAATGCTAAAACAGTTATTGATGTTGGAACAGGAGCTGGTTTTCCAGGTTTACCTATAGCTATATTAAGAGAGGATATTCAAGTTACTCTATTAGATTCACTTAATAAAAGGATAAATTTTTTAAATATAGTAATTAGAGAGTTAGGATTAAAAAATGTTAAGACTATACATTCAAGAGCAGAAGATGGTGCTAGAAATAAGGAGCTTAGAGAAAAGTTCGATATAGCTACTTCAAGGGCTGTTGCTAATATGGCAGTTTTATCTGAATTCTGTTTACCTTACGTAAAAGTATCTGGATATTTTGTAGCTTTAAAGGGGCCTGCAATTGAAGAAGAATTGGAAAATAGTAAAAAAGCTTTAGAGGTTTTAGGTGGAAATTTACTAAGAGTTGATAAAACATTAATAGAAGATACGGATTTGAATCATAATATAGTTATTGTTAAAAAGATAAAATCATGCCCTAAAACATATCCAAGAAAAGCTGGAACTGTAACAAAAAAGCCAATAAGATAGAAAAATTAAATAATATGTAGTAAGTTACCGTATAATAGAGAGAAATGACTAAAAATAGAGGATAAAAAAAGAAGGAAAAAAATGGTAAGTGACGAATTTTAATATATATGCAAAATTATCGGAATTTTATAAGGGATGGGTTGTGTCAATATGAATAATGAAATATTAAAAATTGATATTAACGAGATAATACCAAATACATATCAACCAAGAAGATATTTTAACGAAGATGCTTTAATGGAATTATCTCAATCTATAAAGGAACATGGTATAATTCAACCAATTACTGTTAGAAAAATAGGAGATTTTTATGAGTTAGTAGCTGGAGAAAGAAGACTTAGAGCTGCAAAACTTGCAAGTTTAAAAGAGGTACCATGCAATTTAATAGATATAACAGATACTGAATCAGCGGAACTTGCTTTATTAGAAAACTTACAAAGAGAAGACTTAAATTTTATTGAAGAAGCTGAAGCTTATTATAATTTAATTCATGATCATAAATTTACTCAAGAACAAATAGCTAAAAGAATGGGAAAGAAGCAATCAACAATTGCAAATAAACTTAGAATTCTAAAACTTAGTGAAAAAGTTAGGGAAATTTGTTTAAGTAATAAATTAACTGAAAGACATGCTAGAGCTTTATTATGTATTCAAGATGAAAAGATGCAGTTAAACATAATAAAAAAAGTTATAAAAGATAATTTAAATGTAAGACAAACAGAGGAGTTAATAAATAAAGAACTATTAAAGGCTGCTGGAAAAGAGCTTAATGGAAAATCAAAGAAAAAGATAACATCAGTTTTTCCTGCAAAACTTTATGTAAATACAATTAAACAAGTTTTTGATAAGTTTAATATACCAGCTAAATATAAAATGAATGATTGTGAAGATTATATACAAATTACAGTAAATATTCCTAAAAAGAAAAATTAAATATTAATAAATATGCCATTAGAAATATATATTTTTAATGGCTTTTTTGTTTATAAAATAATTTATAAATCATTAATAAGTAAAAGCTGAAAAAACTATTAAGAATGTATTGTTTTCTAAGTTTTATCTTTAATTATTATATAAAAAAATATATAATGTTATTATGAGAGAGGGGGTGCGAAGCTCTAGAAATACTTAGGGCTAGATATGAAAATAATTTGTATATTTAATCAAAAAGGTGGGGTTGGAAAAACAACCACAAACATTAATTTAGCTTCTTATCTTGCTATGGCAGGTTATAAGGTGTTAACAATAGACATGGATCCTCAAGGGAATACTACAAGTGGTTTAGGATTAGATAAAAGAAGCTTAGAATTTTCAATGTATGATGTTATAACTTCAGATGTAACTTTAAAAGATGTTATTATACATAGTGATCTTATTTCAAACTTATATATAGCACCATCAACAATGGAACTAGCTGGAGCTGAGGTTGAGGTTATAGGAAAAGATAATAGAGAAAGAATACTATTAGATAAGATAAGTGAAGTTAAAGATGATTTTGATTTTATTTTTATAGATTGTCCACCATCATTAGGGGTGCTGACAATAAATGCACTAACAACTTGTAATTCTGTATTGATACCTATTCAATGTGAGTTCTATGCATTAGAAGGAGTTGGACAACTTATCAATACTATTAAATTAGTTAAAAAATCATTAAATCCTAAATTGGATATTGAAGGTGTAATTATGACAATGTATGATTACAGAACTAATCTTAGTAATGAAGTATTTAATGAAGTAAAGAAATTTTTCAAAGATAGTGTTTATGAAAGTACAATTCCTAGAAATATTAGGTTAGCAGAATCTCCGAGTTTTGGCTTACCTATAATGCTTTATGATGAGAAATGTAAGGGAGCAAATGCGTATTCAAAACTAACAGAAGAATTCTTAAAAAGACAAGGTATTATGAAAGGTGAGAATAAATGAGTAAAAAATTTGGATTAGGAAAAGGATTAGGGGCATTGATTCCTGATGAAGTTGAAACTAAAGAAAAAAGTTCATCAACTACATTAATTCCTTTAAATAGTATTGTAAATAATTCAGATCAACCAAGAAAATTTTTTGACAGTGATAATATTGCAGAACTTGCTGAATCAATTAAGAATCATGGAATTATTCAACCTCTTATATTAAAAAAGGATGGCAATAAATATGTTATCATAGCAGGAGAAAGAAGATGGAGAGCTGCAAAAATGCTAAGCTTAAAGGAAGTACCTGCTATTATTATGGAATTAAGTGATAAAGAAATATTAGAGATTTCTCTAATTGAAAACATACAAAGACAGGATTTAAATCCAATAGAAGAAGCTTTGGCTTATAGAAAATTAATTGATGATTTTAATTTAACTCAACAAGAGTTAAGCAAAAGAATTGGCAAATCAAGAGTTGCAATTACTAATACAATGAGATTAATTAATTTAGATGAAAGAGTTCAACAGTATTTAATTGAAAGTGTAATTTCAGAAGGACATGGAAGAGCATTACTTGGGGTGGAAGATAAAGATTTACAATATGATCTTGCACAAAAAATAATTGATGAAAAGCTTTCTGTTAGAGAATTAGAAAGATTAATTAAATTATTATTTAAAGAAAAAGATAATGATAATAAAAAGAAGAATGAGGAGATTAATCCTTATGTTAAAGATGTTCAAAATAGACTTCAAGATTATTTTGGAACAAAGGTAAATATAAACTCAAAAAATAAAAAAGGAAAAATAGAAATAGAATACTATTCAGAAGATGATTTGAATAGGATTTTAGAGTTGATAAATATTTAATGTTTCACGTGAAACATGTTTCACGTGAAACATCTTTAATAAAAGGAAGGACGGAAAAACAGTGGAAGATTTAATATCAAATTTAGGAAATTACTTACCTTATATATTACTTGGTATGGGAATAATAATTTTATTACTTTTAATTTTAGTTATTGCCCTATGGAGATCAGTAGGTAAACTAGAAAATAAGTACAGAAGAATGATGAGAGGTACTACAACAAAAAATCTAGAAGAATTAATTAATAGTAAGCTAGATGAAGTAGAAAAGGCAACAGATGCAGCAAATGTAGCAGCTAAAGCTTGTGATGAATTAAAAGTTGAAATAAGAGGTTGCGTACAAAAGGTAGGAATAATGAGATATAAAGCTTTTGAAGATGTTGGAAGTGATTTAAGTTTTTCTATAGCAATGTTAGATGGACATAATGATGGAATAATAATAACAGGGTTATATGGAAGACATGATAGTACAACTTATGCAAAACCAGTTGATAAAGGTATTTCAAGATATGAATTATCAGAAGAAGAAGCGCATGTATTAAAAGAAGCGATGAATAGTAAGTAATAAAAAATCTCTTTTCTCAAATAATTTGAGAAAAGAGATTTTTTATACACTTTTAAATATTAAGATAAATAAAAGTGTATTAGTTAATTTATATATCAATATATTTGGATTTATTGCTGTTTGTTAGTAATTTATTAATACAATAAATTATACCACTAGCTATATTTTCAGCTAATGAATTTACTAAATATAATCTAGTATTTTGTAATACTACAAATTCAAAATTATTTGATTTTATATTAACTACTCCGGTTATACTTAAATTACCTACAGGAGGTAAATTTTTATTAAGTGCTAATCCTGGTATTAAGGGTTTATGCTTTATAAAGATTTTCCCAACATTTTTTAAAGAACCTAGAGATGCATCTATTGCTATAATATAAGGATTATTAAAATTATTATTTATTTTATTTATAGTTTTATTAAGATTTTGGGAATGTATTGGATTATATAATGAACCATAAATAAATATTCTTTCATTACTAAATTGTTTTATATTATAACCAACTATAGGACCTAAAGAATCACCAGTTGACCTATCAGAACCAATACATAAAAAAATAATCTCTCTATTACAATCTATTTTACTTAATATATCATAAAGATACTTTCCAATTTGAACAGATGAATTTGTATTAACTCCATAAACAGAAAAAGAATTATCCATTAAAAAAACCTCCCTTTATAGAAATTATTTCCATAAAGGGAGGGATATATTCAAACGGTTTATTATAATTCTTCACTAGCTTTTTTTAATATTGATAATGCATAATCTATATCTTCTTCAGTATTAAAGTAAGAAATACTAAGTCTTACGGTGCCAGATGGAAAAGTTCCTATAGTTTCATGGCACATTGGAGCACAATGTAGTCCTGAACGATTACTTATACCATAGCTTTCAAGATAAAAAGATAATTCTGATGTATCTACACCTTTTAAATTAAATGATAAGGAAGTAGTAGCTTTATTTCCAGTTATATCCCCATATACATTATAATTTTTAATGTCTAGTAGACCGTTTAAAAGTTTTTTATAAAGTTTTGAGTTTTTTTCTTTTATATTTTGTATTCCAACTTTATTTATAAACTCTATAGAATTAGATAAACCAACAATACCAGGAATATTTAATGTTCCACTTTCAAATTTATCAGGCATAAAGTTTGGTTGATGTATTTCGTGAGAAAGACTTCCTGTTCCTCCTTGTAAAAGAGGTTTACAAATCTCATTTAAATCATCATCAATAATAAATCCACCAATGCCTTGAGGACCAAGAAGACTTTTATGTCCAGTAAATGCTAATGCACTAGCATTTATCTCTTTAAAATCTATTGGAACAGTTCCTGCAGATTGAGCTGTATCGACTATAAAAAAAATACCATGCTTCTTGCAAATTTCACCAACTTCTTTAATAGGCTGAATAGTACCAACTACATTAGAGGCATGAGTTATAACAACAAGCTTAGTATTACTTTTTATAAAATTTTCTATGTCATTAGGATTTATAAATCCATTAGAGCTTGCTTTAACAAAGTCAATTTCAATATTTAAATTTTCCTTGCACCATATTAATGGTCTTATAACTGAGTTATGCTCAATAGAAGATGTTATAACGTGATCTCCTGCTCTTAAGGATCCTTTTATAAGTGTATTTAATGATGCAGTAATATTATTTGTAAATATTACATTTTCAATTTTGTCATAGTTAAAAAATTTAGCTATTCTTTCACGGGCTGTAAAAATTTCTCTATTACTTTCTAATGCATTTTGGTGGTTTGATCTATTTGCGTTACCACCTACATTTACTAAATAATTATAAATTGAGTCAGCAACAACCTTTGGTTTAGGAAAGGTTGTACTTGCATTATCTAAATATACCTTCATAATTCAACACCTCTCACCAAATTAATACATATAATCCGTAAATAAAGAAACATATTGCAATAATATATAAAACAAAGCTTAATAATTTTGATGTAAGAGCATTAACATCACCCTTTATTAATTTTAAGCCTTTTGAAGCAAATAAATTTAATATAGCTAACCAAGATAGACTTCCGATTAGCATACATAAAAAAGATGTATAAAAAAATGCAGTTCCATCTGATCTCCATATAGACATAACAGTTCCACTAAAAGCTAACCAAAAGGAAAATGTTACGGGATTAATTAATGTAATTATAAAACCGGATACAAATCCTCCTGTTTTTGGATTATTTAAAAATCTTGAAGCTTTAGTATTACATTCTTTTTTTGAATGTTTAGCAAAAAGAAATAATACTATACCAGATATGAGCCAAAAAACTCCTTTATATATATAATTTTGTTCTAGTATTTGTAGTAAACCTAAATTAATTATAGTCAAATATGTATAATCAGCTAAAACAGCACCGATGGACACTTTAAATCCATGCCAGAAACCTTTACTTATAGAGCGGTTTATAGACTCTAATCCAGCTGGCCCTAGTGGAATTGAGGCTATAACACCTGTTAAAAAGCCTACAATTGGCGCTTTTAAAAATTGTACCATAATGATCTCCTTTGAATTAAATATAAATCTATATTATTTAATTATAAATCAAATTTAAATACAATTCATTAAATTTGACTAAAACATATTATATTTCTTTATAAAACTTATAAATTATATATAATATAGAATATAAGCAAAATTTTTAGAGAATAGGAGTGATAATTATGAAATATTATATAATAGTTTTTAAAAATACTCATGATGCTATGGCTGGAGAAAAATTTCTTGGAGAAAAAGAATATAATTTTAGAATTATGCCAACTCCAACTTCTATAACAAAGAGTTGTGGAATTTGTATAAGAGTGGAAAGCGAAGAAGACATTAATAAAATTAAAAAAGAAAATTTTGAATATAAAAATATATATTGTAAGCAAGATTGTGGGTATGAGGAAATTATTTAACTAAAAAGGAGAGAATACATAATACATGAATTATTTACTAATTGATATATTTTCTATGAAGGAAGGAATAAAAATTGGACCTATAAAAATAACTGCTGAATCCATAGATTTTATAATAAAAAAGGGCTTTAAGGTTATTAGCGTTATTATTTTAATGTTTATAGCAATAAAGGTTGGAAATGTAGCTATTAAAAAGTTTGTTGATAGGCAAGTTAATAATCCTAATTCTAAGCTCACAATGAATCCTCAAAAAGCTAAAACAATAGGAGCTGTATTACATAGTATACTTAAATATTCTGTATATTTTATAGGAATAGCTATAATATTGTCAGATTTATTTAATGGAATTTCATTAACCTTTGCTAGCATAGGAGGTTTTGCAGTAGGTTTTGGAGCACAAAGTTTAGTACAGGATCTTATAAATGGATTTTTTATATTATTTGAAGATCAATATGGTGTTGGAGATTATGTAACAATAGGAAGTTTTGAAGGAATAATTGAAAGTATTGGAATAAGAACAACAATAATTAAAGATTTTAATGGTGATATTCATTCAATTCCAAATGGAACAATTAAAGCAGTTACAAATCATTCAAGAAGTAATATAAGGTTTATTGTAGATGTATCTATAGCTTATGAAGAAGATATAGATAATGCACTTGGAGTTATAGAGAGAACTTGTAAAGTTTTTGAAGAAGAACATAGGGAAGAAGTGGTTAACTCAATAGAAATATGGGGAGTAACTGACCTTGGTGCATCAGGACTTAATATAAGAACGGTTGGATTTAGTACACCAATGTGCCAATGGTCAATGGAGAGAGCTCTTAGAAAGGCTATAAAAGAAGCTTTAGATAGTGCTGGAATAGAGATTCCTTATAATAAAACAGAAATAATAATAAAAAATAAAGGAGAGAAGGTTAATTGGTAGAGAATTTTAATTTAGGTGATATAGTTGAAATGAAGAAACAACACCCTTGCGGAGAAAAAAATTTCGAAATAACAAGAATTGGTGCAGATATAAAAATAAAATGTACAGGGTGTGGGAGAGTTATTATGATACCAAGGTCTAAATTTCAAAAAGGTGCAAAAAAAATAGTAAAAAAAGCAGAAAGTTAATAAAAATCCTTGAAAAATTAAATTTAAAATGTTAAAATTATAAATTGTAATCCCTGCTGTGTAAAACACAGCCGTTAGTCCGAGGGGAGGAGGTGAAAATGATGAGAAAGTACGAAACTATATTCATACAACACCCATCACTTGATGAAGAGGCTGTTAAAGCTAACATCGAAAAGTTTAAAGGTGTAATAGAAAATGGTGGAGGAACTGTAGAAAACGTTGATTTTTGGGGTAAGAGAAAGCTTGCTTACGAAATTTCAAAAGTTAACGAAGGATACTATACACTAGTAGACTTTACAGCAAACCCAGAATTACCAAGAGAATTAGAAAGAATATTCAGAATTACTGATGGTGTTATAAGACACATCGTAGTAAAGCAAGAAGCGTAAGAGAGGTGATATTGTAATGAACAAAGTTATACTTTTAGGTAGACTTACAAGAGATCCTGAATTAAGATTTGCAGCAGGAAGCGGTAACGCTGTTACTAGATTTTCAATTGCAGTCACAAGACAATTCAAGAGAGATGAAGCTGATTTTATCAATTGCGTAGCTTTTGGAAAAACAGCTGAAACAATAGCACAATATCTTACAAAAGGTGGCCAAATTGCAATCACTGGTAACATCAGAACAGGTAGTTATGATGCACAAGATGGTTCAAAGAGATACACTACTGATGTAGTAGTTGAAAGCTTTGAATTCGTAGGTGGCGGTAAAGGTAACAATAATACTGGATCATTTAATAATGATTTCGGTGGCAATAATTCTGATTATTCAAAACCATCAAATGATTCATTTGGAGGTTTTGACGATGATATGACTCCAGTTGATGACGGAGACATGCCATTTTAGTTTTTCAAGGTAAGGAGGGGAAAATAATGAGAGAAAACAACAGAAGATCTGGCGGAAGAATGAGAAGATCTAAGAGAAAAGTTTGTGCTTTTTGTGTTGAAAAGGCTGAATCAATAGACTACAAAGATGTAGCTAAGTTAAGAAAGTATGTTACTGAAAGAGGAAAGATACTTCCAAGAAGAATTTCAGGAACATGTGCTAAGCACCAAAGACAATTAACTGAATCAGTTAAGAGAGCTAGAAACATAGCATTATTACCATTTACAACTGAGTAGTAATGATAAAGAGAGTAAAATAGAATTAATTTTCTATTTTACTCTCTTATTTTTTTGAAAAAACTTTCATTATCTTGCATTAGTACTGGAAAAAAACTAAAATATACATACAAGGTTTTTTTAGGGGTGAGATTTATGAAAAAACATGGGTTAAATATAATGGGAAATGTTAAAATTATTGAAAGTTTAAAGGCTCAATTACTTAGAGTAATTGGAGATTTTTATACTTTATTAACAAGAGGAAGTAATGTTGCAGAAGAGGCTATAGTTGATTGTATATCAGGTGCAATAATTATTTTATATGTATTAGGAGAAAAGCTTGGATATTCATTACCGGAAATAGATCATCAGATGAAAAAAAAACTTGATATTGGTATAAGAGCTGAAGATGAAGTTGAAAAAGAAGGAAAGAGCTTAAGTAAACTTAAAGAATATATTTCAGACAGAAGAGAACAATAAAAATAATTAGGAGGAGTTTATGAAATTTACTAAGTTATTACAGAAACTAATAAAGCCAATAGTGCTAATTTTATCTTCTGTAATATTCTTTTTATTAGGGTATAAACAAATTAGTTTATTAATTGTAATAATATATCTTATAGATAATTTTTATGAGTTAAATAATTATTGGAAAAAAGAAGATGATATGAATCAACTAACAAAGAACATAAACAAGACCATAGAAAAAAATGTTGCTAGCACATTGTTACCTATTGTATTGATAGATAAGGAAGGCAGTATAAAATGGCATAACGATATATTTAACGAATTAAAGCCTAGTAAAAGTTTTATAGGAGAAAATATATTAAGCATTGCAAGAGAACTTAATTTAAACAATATAATAAAGGCAGAATATGATTTACATCAAAGGTTAAAGCTAAATGGAAGGCTATATGATGTATATAGTACAAAGATTTTTAGAAATAAGGAAGAGTTATATTTAGTATATTTCAACGATATAAGTGAATTTATAGGTTTAGATACTACAAAAGAAAGTATAATGCTTATAGAGATAGATAATTTTACTGAAGCATTAGATACAACAGATGATGTAGATAAACCTTTAGTAATTGCAGAAATAGATAGACAAATAAATTCGTATGCTTATGGATTAGAGGCTATGATAAAGAAGTATCAAAGAAATATGTATGTTGTATCTGTTCAAGATAAATATATAGATGAAGAGATAAATAATAATTTTAAAATTTTAGATAATATATCTAAAATAAATAAGGGAAATAAGTTAGATATAACATTAAGTATTGGTGTTGGTAGGGGTGGAATATCACCTTTAGAAAATCATAATTATGCAGTTGTTGCAAAGGAACTTGCATTAGGAAGAGGCGGAGACCAAGTTGTTGTAAAAAGCAGTGATGGAGTTAAGATTTTTGGTGGAAATACAAAAGAAGTAGAAAAAAGAACTAGAGTAAGAGCAAGGGTTGTTTCTCATGCTTTAAAAGAACTTATATATGAAAGTAATAAGGTATTTATAATTGGTCATAAAAATCCTGATATGGATTGTTTTGGAGCAGCAGTTGGATTTGCAAGTGCAATAAAGCAATTAGGTAAATCTTGTAGCATTATATTAGATAATGATATAGGAGCAATAGAATATTATTTAGGAGAATTGAAAAGTGATTCAAAATATGCTAATCTATTTGAAACATCAGAAGAAGCAATAAAAGAAATTGATGATGATTCTCTTTTAGTTATTGTGGATGTACACAATAAAAATTATGTTAATAACTTAAAAATTGTTGAAAGTTCAAAGAGAAAGGTAATAATAGATCATCATAGGAGAAGTGCTGATATAATAGAAGATACATTGTTAAACTATATAGAAGTATATGCATCATCAACTTGTGAGATGATAACAGAAATAATACAATACATGAATGATAAACCAAGTCTCACAAAGTTAGAGGCTGAAGGATTACTTGCAGGAATTTATATGGATACAAAGGGATTTTCATTAAAAACAGGTGTTAGAACCTTTGATGCTGCCTCTTTTTTAAAAAACATAGGTGCAGAAACTACAGAAGTTAAAAAGATGTTTACTGATAACTTAACAGATTTTATACAAATTGCTGATATAATTAAATCAGCAAAGATTACAGACAAAATAGCAATTGCAACATGTCCAAGTAATGTAAGAGATACTGTTATTATTGCAAAATCAGCAGATGAGTTATTAAATATCTCTGGTATCTTAGCAAGTTTTGTATTAGCTAATATTGATGGGGATACTTATATAAGTGCAAGGTCAATAGGAGATATTAATGTTCAAGTTGTACTAGAAGCACTAGGTGGTGGAGGACATATGAACATGGCAGGAGCTAAAGTATCAGATAAATCAATAGATGAAGTCTTAGTTGACTTAAAAGATTCAATGAAAAAATATTTAAGGGTGGGTGACTAATAATGAAAGTAATTTTATTAAAGGATGTTAAAAAGTTAGGAAAAAAAGGTGATGTTATAAATGCATCAGATGGATATGCAAGAAATTTTCTATTTCCAAAGGGGTTAGCAAAGGAAGCTACAGAAAATAATTTACATATTTTAAATAACCAAAAGGAAAACGAAAGAAAGCAAAAGTTAGCTGAATTAGAAGCAGCACAAAAGTTAGCTAGTGAATTAAAGGGAAAAGAAATAAAAATAGTAGGTAAGGCTGGAGATAATGGAAAATTATTTGGAGCTATTACAAGCAAGGATGTTGCAAAAAAGATAAAAGAAACTTATAAAATAGATATTGATAAAAAGAAAATTGTAATGGAAACAATAAAAGTAGCTGGTGGATATGAAATAGAAGTTAAATTATATCCTGAAGTTTCAACAAAGATGAAAGTTATTATTGTTCCACAAGTATAAGGAGGAAATGATTTGAAATTACAACAGGAAGTTAATTTCCTAAAGGATGTTTTAACAGGAGACCTATCTAAAGACTCTAAAATAAATGTTCTTTTTGATATATTAAAGAATGTATTAGATGAAGGTGCTATAAGGGCTAGAACAATAAGATTTAAACTAAATAAATATATAAATTCAAAAAATGTTGCAGAAAGAGCTTATGCACTTAATATGATAGCTTCAGATGGAGCGGGAATTGAAGTAGTTCCACCAGAAGAAAAAATAGATGAAGTTCTTGAAGATGCTGTAGGTTGGATTTCGGAAGAAATAGCTAAAAAGTATATTCAAAGCCAAATAGAATCTAAAGTAGAAAAAGCTATAATGGAAAAGCAAGAAAAATATATTGATGAAATGAGATTATCCATTATAAAAAAGGAAAAAGGTAGTGAAAATCAAAAGACAAAGAAAAAATATGAGGAACTTAAGGAGTTAGATTCAAGAGTAACAAGTAAAAATATAATGAGCTTTTTAAGACCAGAAACCTTAGATGAGATAGTTGGTCAAGAAAGAGCAATAAAATCATTAATTTCAAAGTTATCATCTCCATATCCTCAACACATAATTCTTTATGGACCACCAGGAGTTGGTAAAACTACAGCTGCAAGAATTGCATTAAATGCAGCAAAAGAATTAGACTTTACTCCATTTGATGATAATTCTAAGTTTGTTGAAGTTGATGGTACAACTTTAAGATGGGATCCAAGAGAAATTACAAATCCTTTATTAGGGTCAGTTCATGATCCTATATATCAAGGAAGCAAAAGAGATTTAGCTGATATAGGAGTTCCAGAACCAAAGCCAGGTTTAGTTACTGAAGCTCATGGCGGAATTTTGTTTATAGATGAAATTGGAGAATTAGATAATATACTTCAAAATAAACTGTTAAAAGTTCTAGAAGATAAGAGAGTTGAATTCTCATCATCATATTATGATCCAGATGATGAAAAAACTCCTAAATATATAAAGTATTTATTTGAAAAAGGAGCTCCAGCAGACTTTGTTTTAATTGGAGCAACAACAAGAGAACCTAGCGAGATAAATCCTGCTCTTAGATCAAGATGTACTGAAGTTTTCTTTGAACCACTTGGAGTTAAGGACATTGAAAATATAGTAAAAAATGCTGCCAAAAAACTTGGCGTTTCACTTGAAAAGGAAGTTCCGGAATATATAAGCAGATTTACTATAGAAGGTAGAAAGGCTGTAAATATTCTTACTGATGCATATGGATATGCTCTATACAAGAGAAAGATTAAACCAAAGAAGCTTAAGATAACGTTAAAGGATGTTGAAGAAGTAGTTTCAATTGGAAGATATGTTCAATTTGAAAGAGTTACTGATGGTCCTGATTATGAAGTTGGTCATATAAACGGGTTAGGAGTTAGTGGATTTATTGGATCTACAATAGAAATTGAAGCAGCAGCTTTTCCAGCAAAGAAAAAAGGTGCAGGAACAGTTAGATTTAATGAAACCGCTGGAAGTATGGCAAAGGATTCAGTATATAATGCAGCCTCAGTAATAAGAAAAATTACTGATAAAGATATAAAAGATTATGACATACATGTTAATGTTATTGGTGGAGGAAAAATTGATGGGCCTTCAGCAGGTGCAGCAATAACTGTTTGTATAATAAGTGCATTATTAGAAAAGCCGTTAAGACAAGATGTTGCTATTACCGGGGAAATATCACTAAGAGGAAATGTTAAACCTGTAGGTGGAATATTTGAAAAAATTTATGGAGCTAGAAGAAAAGGGATTAAACTTGTAGTAGTTCCAGAAGATAATAAAAATGAAGTTCCGCAAGGATTAACAGATATAGAAGTTAAACCTGTTAAAACTATTGAGGAAGTAATGAATTTAGTTTTTTAATATATTTTGAGGGTGCTTAAGTATTTTAAGTACCCTCTTTAAATTTCTAAAAAATCATAAAATATTAATTTACACATTTAACTTTTTTTAATATAATAATTTGATATAATATGAGAGTATAAAGTTTGGAAGGAGGTAATTAAATGGAAACAACTGTTAATAGAACATTGCCACAAAGTATAGAGGCAGAGCAATCTGTAATAGGTTCTATGATTATAGATAGAAGTGCAATAGCTCAGGCTGCTGAAGGCTTAGATGAAGAAGATTTTTACAGAGATAGCCATAAGGTATTATTTAAGAGCATAATTGAAATGTTTAAAAGAGATATGGCTGTTGACTTAGTTACTGTACTAGAAAATCTAAAAGCAAATGATACTCTTGAAAGAGCTGGTGGTGTAACATATGTAACAGAAATAACATCCTCTGTACCAACAACAGCAAATCTTGGTTCATATATACAAATAGTCCAAGAAAAATCAACACTTAGAAAGCTTATTAAAGCATCAACTTCAATTATTGAGGAAAGTTATAATAAGCAAGGTGATGTTGAAAATGTATTAGATTCAGCAGAAAAGAGAATATTTGATATAGCTGAGAAGAGAACTACAAGTGATTTTGAACCTTTAAATCAAGTTCTTGAAAGAGGATTTATAGAAATAGAAAGATTATTTAATAATAAAGGTGAAATAACAGGAGTAAGTTCTGGATTCTTAGATTTAGATGCAAAGACATCTGGATTTCAAAAGGGAGATATGGTTCTAATTGCAGCAAGACCATCTATGGGTAAAACAACTTTTGCATTAAATATAGCAGAACATGCAGCACTTAGAGAAGGAAAAAGTGTAGTTATATTTTCACTTGAAATGTCAAAAGAACAATTAGCTTATAAGCTTCTATGTTCTGAAGCTAATGTTGATATGTTAAAACTTAGAACTGGTGCTTTAGATGATAAGGATTGGGAGAATATAGCAAGAGCTACAGGACCTTTATCAAAAGCAAAAATATATATAGATGATACTGCTGGAGTATCAGTAATGGAAATGAGATCAAAGTGTAGGAGACTTAAAATAGAATATGGAATAGATTTAATAATGATTGATTACCTTCAACTTATGTCAGGTTCTTCATCAGAGAGTAGACAGCAAGAAGTATCAGAGATATCAAGATCAATAAAAGCATTAGCTAAAGAAATGGAGTGTCCAGTAATTGCACTTTCACAGTTATCTCGTGCTCCAGAGCAAAGAGCAGACCATAGACCAATGTTATCTGACCTTAGAGAATCAGGTTCAATTGAGCAGGATGCTGACCTTGTTATGTTCTTATATAGAGATGAATATTATAATAAGGAAACAGAGGAAAAGAATGTTGGTGAGTGTATTATAGCTAAACAAAGAAATGGTCCAGTTGGAACAGTTAAACTTGCATGGCTTGGTCAATTCAGTAAATTTGGTAATTTAGATACAATACATCAGGAGTAATATTAAATTTTAAAAATATGAAACTCACCTTTAAATGGTGAGTTTCATATTTATATAGATATTTAAATTAGGAGGTTTTTTATGAGTAAAAAAATAGGATTTATAGGATGCGGAAATATGGGAAGTTCAATGGTTGGAGGATTAATAAATAAGAAGTTTGTAGATCCTAAAGATATTATCGTATCTACTAGAAGTAATGAATCAAAAAAAAGGTTAGAAGATAAATATGGAATAAGAGGCGTATTAAATAATATAGTTGTTGCAAAGGAATCTGATATAGTAGTATTAGCAGTTAAACCATATATGTATAAAGAGGTCCTAGAAGAAGTTAAAACAGTTTTTAGAGAAGATCAAATTATTATAAGTATAGCAGCAGGTATAGAATTAAGTGATTTACATAATATGATAGGAGATAATTTTAAAATAGTTAAAACTATGCCAAATACACCAGCATTAGTAGGAGAGGGAATGTCTGCAATATGTCCAAATGGTAATGTAACAGAGGAAGAGTTAAGTTATGTTTGTAGTATGTTTGAGGCATTTGGAAAATATGAGATATTAAATGAAAAAGACTTTCACGGATTTATAGCTTTATGTGGTTCATCACCAGCTTATGTATTTATGTTTATAGAAGCTATGGCAGATGGTGCTGTAAAACTTGGAATACCAAGAAATAAAGCTTATAAGATGGCAGCACAAAGTGTACTTGGTTCAGCTAAGATGGTTCTTGAAACAGAGGAGCATCCAGGAGTGTTAAAAGATATGGTATGTTCTCCAGGGGGAACAACTATAGAAGCTGTTTGTGAACTTGAAAAGAAGGGTTTTAGAGATGCAGTAATAGAAGCATTAGATAAGTGTGCAGCTAAATCAAAAAGTATGTAAAAAAATAATTTAAAAAATTTTTAAATTAATTGTTGACAAAAATAAAAGTATTTTATATACTAAATGTAGTGATAATCAATATCAATTAGAAAGCGTGAGAAAATTGAATTGGTTATGAAACTGGATACACATAAACACACAAAAACATTAACTAAAAACTCCTCTTAATTATTAAAATTAAGGAAAAAAACCTTAGAGACCACAGCTCTAAGGTTTTTTTATTTTCTAATAAAATGTAATACATACGAATTATTTATTTAATATAAATAAAAATATTCGATAAAATATTGATTTATAATTTATGGTTTGATACTATAATTATTGGAGATTATAAATCCAAAAATATTTATATTAAATTTTATATTAATGTAAATAATAGAAATGTATAAATAACTCCATAAAATTAATAAAGACTTAGATTGATAGTCTAAAGGAGGCAAACAATATGTCAGCATTTATAGTAATAGGAGCTCAATGGGGAGATGAAGGAAAAGGAAAGATGACAGATTATCTTGCAGAGGACGCAGATGTTGTTGTTAGATTCCAAGGAGGAAATAATGCAGGTCACACTGTAGAAGTAGGAGATAAGCAATATAAGCTTCACTTAATACCTTCAGGAATACTATATGATGATAAGACAAATGTTATTGGTAACGGAGTAGTAGTAGATCCAAAGGCATTATTTGAAGAAATAGAATATTTAGAAGGTGTTGGAGTTAAAGTAACACCAGAGAAGTTATTAATAAGTGATAGAGCACAATTAATAATGCCATATCATAAAGTATTAGATAAATTAAAAGAAAAAGCAAGAGGAAAAAATGACATAGGAACAACAGGAAAAGGAATTGGACCTTGTTATACAGATAAATATGAAAGATGTGGTATAAGAGTTTGTGACCTTATGCACGAAGATGTATTTGAAGAAAAATTAAGAGAAAATGTAGAAGCTAAGAATTTATACATAACAAAAGTATTAGGTGGAGAACCTTTAAATGTAGATGAAATTCTTAAAGAATACCTTGAACTTGGAAAGAGAATGAGACCATTTGTTAAAGATACTTCAGTAAAAATTTATGATTCAATAAAAGCAGATAAGAATGTATTATTTGAAGGTGCTCAAGGAATGCTTCTTGATATTGACTATGGAACTTATCCATATGTAACATCATCAAATACAACTGCTGGCGGAGTAGCTAGTGGATCAGGAATTGGACCTAGAATGATAACTAACGCTGTTGGTATAGCAAAGGCATATACAACTAGAGTAGGTAAAGGACCATTCCCAACTGAATTAAATGATGAGACTGGTGTTTGGATAAGAGAAAAAGGTCATGAGTATGGAGTTACAACTGGTAGATCAAGAAGATGTGGATGGCTTGATTTAGTAATTCTTAAAACAGCTGTAAGAGTAAGTGGATTAACTTCACTTGCAGTAACTAAAATAGATACTTTAGCTGGACTTGATAAGATTAAGGTATGTGTGGGATATAAATTCAATGGAGAAGTTATAGATTATTTCCCAGCAAGTTTAGAAGATCTTGCTAAGTGTGAACCTGTATATGAAGAATTTGAAGGCTGGGATGATAGTGTAGCTGATGCAAGAAGCTATGATGAACTTCCTGAAAATGCAAAGAAATATATAGAAAGAATTGAAGAGTTTACAGATACAAATGTATCAATAGTTTCAGTTGGTCCAAAGAGAGATCAAACTATGAGAGTTAAAGAAATTTAATTCCGACTAGAAAACTTGACTTTAATAATTGTATAAAATATAATCTTTTTATAGATGATAATTATGTACATAAAATTATTAAAGAGGTGAATCAAATGATAACTAAGGATATGACAATTGGTGAAATAATTCATAAGGATCCAACAAGAGCAGAAATTTTAATGGCTTTTGGAATGGGATGTGTTGGATGTCCATCAGCTCAAGCTGAAACATTAGAAGAAGCAGCAGCTGTTCACGGATTAAATTTAGATGCACTAATAGTAGCATTAAATAATAAAGAAGAAATGTAATATAACCTAAGTTATTTAAAGGCAGATAGAACTTAATCTATCTGCTTTTTTATAATAAAAAATATCATTGTAGTTTTGATTTATATAATTAATTTTTTGTAAAAATAAGTTTAATATAAAAATATATAATAGAAAGTTTAAATAGATTAAGATAGGATTATACTATATTTAAATTTTGAGGTGAGTAGTAAATGAAAAATTGCATAAAAAAATATACAAAACCATATGAGGTTATATATCGTGATTCAGATTATAAGTTAAGATGTAAGTTAGAATCAATAGTGGATTTTTTCTGTGATGTTGGGAGCATACATGCTGAGACAATAGGAGATACAATAGATTTTCAATTAGCTCATGGATGTACTTGGGTATTTTATAAATATGATATAAAGGTTCACAAATATCCAAAGTATAGACAAAAGATAAATGTAACAACAATGCCAGCAGGATTTAAAAAGTTTTATGCTTATAGAAATTATTTAGTGGAAAGTGAAGATGGTGAACTTCTTGCAGAAGCGACAGCATTATTTTTCTTGATAAATATAGAAAAAAGAAGACCTGCAAGAATATTAAAGGAATACTATAAGATATATGATGAAGAAAAAGATTTAGATAAAGCTATAGACATGGAAAAAATAGAAAAACCTACGAGAGAGGATTACTATAAGGAATTCCAAATACGATATAGTGATATAGACTCAAATACTCATGTAAACAATGCTAAGTATATTGAATGGGCTATAGAGTCAGTTCCAATAGAAGTAGTTAAGGACTATCAAATAAGCAGAATAAAGGTGGTTTTTGAGAAAGAAACTACTTATGGAAATAAAATTCATGTATCAGCAGAAGTTAAAGAGGATGGAGATAAATTAATTACTCTTCATAAAATTACAAATAAAGATGGAGAAGAGTTAACATTGTTAGAAGCTCATTGGACAAAGGTAGAAGATTAAATTTATAGAAGAAGTTCTTTGTTTTTAATAAATAATAGAAACTCTTTGTGAAATTAAGTAAGTCTAAAGGATTATCCAAAATCAACATTCACTAAAACATAGCTATAATTTTAAGTATCTATAATAATATAGTTTGAAAATATAGAATACTTATAAAAAAAGCAAAATAGTAAACTTAGAGTATAGTTAAATTTTATTACTCTTTAATGTTTAGTATTTTGCTTTTTTATTTTTTTAGCTAATTTTTGTTTTTAAGTATAGAATTTATAGCAAAAAATGCAGAACTCCAAGCCCATTGAAGATTAAAACCACCACAATCTCCATCAACATCTAAAATTTCTCCAGCAAAATAGAGATTTTTAATAATATTAGATTCTAGTGAGTTTTCGGAAACTTCTTTTGTATTAACTCCTCCAACTGTTACTTGTGCATTTGAAAAATCTTTAGTTCCTATACATTTAAATTCCCAATTTTTTAATTTATTTATTAGTTCCTGTTGACACTTCCAGTCAAGTTCATAACAGGGAATGTGTATATTAGAAATTCCAATATCTTTAAGAAGAATAGGGATAAGTTTTTTATTTACAACTCCAATTAAAGCATCAGAAATACTTCTATGAGAAAATATTGATAAATGACCATAAATGAAATTACTAACCTCATCTAATGATTTATCATTCATCATATCTAATTTTATCCACACATCATCATTATTTTTTAAATGTCTAGAAGCTGTGGATGAAATTTGTAATATAGGTGGACCAGATATTCCGTAGTCTGTGAATAAAATTTCCCCAGATTCTTCTCTAACAATTTTTTTGTTAACTATTAAAGATACTTTGCCATCAAATTTAATTCCAGAAAGTCCTTTTAGTTTAGGATAATCTAGCTTTAATTGAACTATTCCAGGCATTGTTTTTGTAATAGAGTGACCTAAATCTTCAGCTAATTTAAATCCAGAACCATCAGATCCAGTTTTAACTGCAGATTTTCCTCCACAACAAAGGAGAAGTTTTGAACAGCTAAAGTATTTAAATTCATCATTATTTGTGGATAACTTAAAATTTTTATTTTTGTGGATAGTTTTTACTTTACAATTTGTGTATAAAGGTATATTTCTATCCTCTAAAGCTAGCCTAAATATATCCACAACTGATGATGCTTGAAGTGATTGTGGATAAAGTTTGTTATTTTCAAGTTCTACTATTGGTAATCCTATTGATAAAAAGAAATTTCTTGTATCTTCTATTGAAAAACTATTTAATGCATTAATAAAGAAGTCTTTATTAGAGCTATGGTAATTTTTAAATGGATAAGAAATTGATGAATTAGAAATGTTACACCTTCCATTTCCAGTAGTAAGAATTTTTTTACCAACTCTATCTGTTCCTTCAACTATAGCGACATCAAATCCAAAATCTTTAGCTAAAATAGCAGACATTAGTCCTGAAGCACCGCCACCAACTATTATTAAATCATGATATATCATACTTAAAATTTTCTCCTTAAAATATACTTTAATATAAATTCTACCACAGGAATAATTCTTATTAAAGAAATGAATTTTAAATATATATTTGAAAAAATTTTTTATATATAGATGTAGAAATTTTTCTTTTATAATATATTTTAAAAAAAAGTTTAGTTTATAAAATTTAATATTATCAATAAAGAATTACTGATAGGTATTAATAAGTTTTATATGGTAAAAATAGTATTATAATAAAGCTGAAGCTTGATTTTTCTAAGAAATAAGATTAAAAAATAAAAAAATATATAAAAAACAAAAAATACTTTATTTAGGTATTAAAATAATGCAAAAAACTTGTGTAAGTAAGGGTTATCAACAGTTTATATGAAATAATAATGTGTAATAAAATGCAATATTAAGTAGTAAAAATAAAAAAAATTAAAAATTTATTATAAAAAGTGTTGACACTTAAAATGATTTTATGTAATATAGTCTATGTGATTACCGCCTCTAAAACAAATGAGCGGGTTACAAAAAAAGTTTTTAACTTAATATGGCTCCTTGGTCAAGCGGTTAAGACACCACCCTTTCACGGTGGTAACAGGGGTTCGATTCCCCTAGGAGTCACCATTTAATTTTATAATTTTATGTGGGCGCATAGCTCAGCTGGGAGAGCACCTGCCTTACAAGCAGGGGGTCACAGGTTCGAACCCTGTTGTGCCCACCACATAAATTTAATACGGCTCAGTAGCTCAGCTGGTTAGAGTGCCGGCCTGTCACGCCGGAGGTCGAGGGTTCGAACCCCTTCTGAGTCGCCATTTAAATTTAAAATATAA
>NZ_JAGGJZ010000013.1 GCF_017873235.1 Clostridium moniliforme
AACTTACTTTAATAAAAAGAATTGCTGGTTCTAAATGTATTTCTATATTCTGTTCAATTTTCAAAGACCATTTTATCTCGTCGCCCTCAAGCGACTTGATTATATTATCATTTAGAAACTTTTTTGTCAACATTTTTTTAAATATTTTTTATGTTTCTAAAGGACGTTTTTCATTTTATCATTCAGCAACAAAATTGTCAACAAATTTTTAGTTGAAAATCAGTTTGTCGAAACTTGTTTGCATCACAGATGACGTGTTTTATCTTATCATAAATTCATTATATCTTAATTTTATATACTTTAATTTAATATTATTTTCTTTATTTTTCTTTAAATTTTTCTTTTTTTCTTTATTTTTTTTATATTGACACTCTAGGTTGTGTTTTTCTTGTTTTTTGCAATATTTTGAATAATATATGATATTTTCACTATATTTTTATATAATATTTATATGATATACTTTTTATTAAGGCGGTGATTATTATGGGACACATCTTAAAAAATGATTGGGATCCTTTATTAAGTGGTGAATTTCAAAAAGATTACTATAAAAAAATACATAACTTTCTTGTAAGAGAATATAAAACAAAAATAGTTTATCCTGATATGTATGATATATTTAATGCATTGCATTTCACTCAATATAAAGATGTTAAAGTTGTTATCCTTGGTCAAGACCCTTACCATGGTCCAAACCAAGCACATGGACTTAGCTTCTCTGTTAAACCTGGAAATAAAATACCACCATCATTACTTAATATTTATAAGGAACTTCAAAGTGATTTAGGTTGTTTCATACCTAATAATGGATATTTAAAAAAATGGGCTGATCAAGGAGTTCTTTTATTAAACGCGACACTTACTGTTGAAGGTGGAAAGGCTAACTCTCATCAAAAAATAGGTTGGTCTATATTTACTGATAAAATAATCTCTTTACTTAATGAAAGAGAAGATCCTATTGTATTTATACTTTGGGGAAATAATGCTATTAAAAAGAAATCACTAATTACAAATCCAATTCATTATATAATTCAATCTGTTCATCCAAGTCCTTTATCAGCATCAAGAGGATTCTTTGGAAGTAAACCATTTTCAAAAACAAATAATTTTTTAATTAAAACGAATAAGAAACCAATTGATTGGCAAATTGAAAATTTATAAAAATAAAGCACATCAAACATTAAAACTTTGATGTGCTATTAATTATGTTTTATTCTTTTACATTGGCTGGATATCCAAACATTATCAACAATTTGTTTACTATATTTTTTAAAGTATCAAAATTATCATTTACACCTGTTATAAACTTAGACTTTGGTAAAAGTGTTATTGCATAAACAATGAACGTTGCAAGGAAAGTTGCTCCAACAGAACTTAAAATTGCATTTCCTACAGGATTTTCTATTCCAATACCCCTTAATGCAAATATAATTTTATACAAAGCGTAAATATGAATCATATAACCTGCATATGAGTATTTTGATATAAAAGCAACAATTGAAGATGCTACTTTTTTACTTAAAACATACTCTCCTATTATATAAAACATTAATATATTTGATGTTCTATATACTATATCAAATGCTAAACTATAATCTATAAGTTCAAATTGTCTTGAAAACTTATAATAAAATGCTACAACAAAAATTCCATATATAACATATCTAAACTTATTTACTATTTTATTAAATATTTCATAATTGAAAGCTGCATACATACCAAAAATAACATATATACTCCAAAATAATATTGAAATATTTACAAATCTCATTTGTAACTCAGTAGGTTGCCCAAATAAAATTTTAGCCATCCCCTCTTTAATTGCACTTTGATGTATTGATATGTACATATAACCTTTTAAAATTACTAGAAATGCTCCTATTCTTATAATTTTATTTTGTTTATGAATAAATCGTCCTATATATATTAATATTGGGAATATAATAACAAGTCTTATAAACATCCCCATATACCAAAGGTGAAAACATCCATTTCCAGATATAGTTTCTGCAAAGAAATTTCCTATCCTTTCTGGATTATATAATTTCATATTTATATAAGAGAAAATAAAATATGGAATTATTAAATAAAATAATCTGTTCTTATAATATCTTTTTAAATCTAAATTTTCTTTATAGCTATAAGCAGTCGTTAAACCACTTATAAATAAAAATATTGCAACTCCTGGCTCTGCAATAACCATTAGTACATTTGCTAATGTTATTTGTCCTATTGGCATTGAGAAATTTGATGGTGTACTACCTAAAGCATGCTGCATTATTACAAAAAAGAAAGCAAAAGCTCTAAGCATTTCTATCTCTTTTAATCTTTTTTTCTTCATAATACTCCCCCATTTTCATTTAAAATTATACATTATAAATTCATGAATAAATAGTTATTTCAGAAATTTCTTATTAAAAAAAGGATGTGTAAAAATCACATCCTTAATATGTATTAAAATTTAAATAATAAATCTTTAATTTGTTAATTTAATAAGCTCGGGTTTTTGATTTTCTATTGTCCTTTTAAATCGCTTTTTAACGTGAGTAGTTAAAAACAAATAACAAATTTTATCTTTTGAATATTATTTTTTTAATCTTTTAAAAAATATATAAAGCAAGGTTGAAATTATTCCACAAACCCCTCCAAATGAAAAAAATAAAGTTACCTCTCCAATAACAGCACCAAGTAATGTTCCTATTCCAACTCCAAAAACTATACCTTTCGTGACCAAAGCATATTCATAATCTGTTAAATTAGCCTTTTCAAACAATTCAATCACTCCTTAAACCCATAATCTTACTTTTATTATAAAATATACTTCTTAATAATTCCTTAATTAAACCTTAAATAACAATTATCCAAATAAAAATTTATTATATTTTATTAAATCACCAAATTATATCGATTAAAAAATTTTTTCTTATTATTTATTAAAATCTTTTTTTGTATACAAAAAAAACACTAACAAATGTTAGTGCTTCCATTGGTGGCTCGAGCAGGAATCGAACCAGCGACACGAGGATTTTCAGTCCTCTGCTCTACCGACTGAGCTATCGAGCCATACAAACCTAGCAATGTCCTACTCTCCCACACAGTCACCCATGCAGTACCATCGGCGCTATAGAGCTTAACTTTCCTGTTCGGAATGGAAAGGAGTGTTTCCTCTATGCCATTATCACTAGATACATTTCATATTATAACTAATCTTTAGTGCAGTGTCAAAGCTTTTGTTAAAAAAGTTTTATTATATTTTTAATTTTATTTTTTATACAAGTATGTAATAATTGAGTTAAATTATAATTACAGGAGATGTTTTTATGAATAATAATGAATTATCATATATAGAAAAACTAGCAGAAATTCTAAAAGATAGTAATAATATTGTTTTCTTTGGTGGTGCTGGAATGAGTACTGAATCTGGAATACCTGACTTTAGAAGTGCAAATGGATTATATAGTGAAAAGCTAAATATTAATTTCACTCCTGAGCAACTTGTATCTCATAGTTTTTATGTTAAATATCCAAAGGAGTTTTTTAATTTTTATAAAGAAAAACTTATATACCCTAATGCTAAGCCAAATGCTGGACACAATGCACTAGCTAAACTCGAAAAAATGGGAAAACTTAAAGCTATAGTTACTCAAAATATAGATGGATTACATCAAGCTGCTGGTTCTAAAAATGTTTATGAACTTCATGGATCAGTTTTAAGAAATTATTGTACTAAATGTCATTCTTTTTATGATGAAAAGTTTATTTTAGATTCTAAAGATATTCCAACTTGTCCAAAATGCGGTGGAATAGTTAAGCCTGATGTTGTTTTATATGAGGAAGGACTAGATGAAGCTACTATCCAAGGTGCGATTAGGGCAATATCTCAAGCTGACACTTTAATTATTGGAGGAACATCATTAGTTGTTTATCCAGCGGCTGGACTTATTGATTACTTTAGAGGAAGAAATCTTGTTCTTATAAACAAAAGTACTACACCAGCTGATAGTAAAGCTAATTTACTAATCAATGATGATATTTCTAAGGTATTAACAGAAGCTATCAATAATTTATAAAAAATATGTTGCAAATTTTAATTTAATTTGCAACATATTTTACTAAATACTATTTATATTTCTTTAATTCTGTTATTTCACATTCTATTCCTAAAAAAAGTGCTAATTCATCTGCTATTTCTTCAATATCTTCTTTACTATATTTATTTTCATCTAAATGAAATGTAAAATATGACTGATTACCATCATCTAAATATATTTCGTATGGATTACCAAAGTTTCTAATACTCCACTTACAACTAGGCTTTTTATCTCTAACCATCCTTTTCATTTGTAGAAAAGATATAAAATTTAATTCTTCCATATATATTCCACATAATTAATTATTTAACAGTTTTATATTCTATAGTTTTTAAATCAACTCCATAATTCTTCAACTTTTATTGTTTCACTTTTAGGTTGCTTATCTTCATCTAGCTTGTCTACTTGTACTAATACCGGAAAATTACTAGCCATACCTGTAAATATGCATGCACCTTGTGGTAATATCGGAATCATTTCATACGATGCATTATCTAAAAATGATACGCTTTTCCCAATAGCTTTTATATCTTCGTTATTAACCAACCTATGCAAAAAATAATTATGCAATTGAGAAATAAGAGTATCTGATATATCTGATGGTCTTTGACTTGAAATCGTTAGAAATGTTCCAAACTTTCTTCCCTCTTTTATTATTTCTTCAAATACTTCCAATCTGTAATCTTTCCACATAGCACTTTCTCTTTCTGAGTTACTTGATAAAATGTTATGAGCCTCATCAATTATTATATTAAAAAATTTCTTTTCGACAGATAACTTTTGTTTATCATATTCTTTTTTGCATATTATCATAGGTATTATTTTTCTCATATTAATATTTACATCTACTAAGGAAATAACAACCATATTGCTATTATCTGTATTATATATATTAGAAGTAAAAACCTTTCTTAAATCATTTAATCGTATATCCAATCTCTTAATTAATGGTGCTATATGCTCTTCATTAATATAACTTCTTTGCAATCCACCTAAATACATTATTTTTACTGTAAAATAAAATAAATCAAAGTAATTAATATTATCACTATTGAAATTGCAATTTTCTCTAATTAATTTATTATTTAAAGTAATTACATATTCATTGCTTTTATACTCTTCAAAATTATTTAAATATTCATCTTTTACATCTTTTCGTTTTATATAAAATGAATTACGGCTGCTATTAAATATTAATATGTTAAATATTCTTTTCTCATCCTCTGTTATATTATTAAAAAATATATCAACTAGATCTTTATACTTGCTTCTTAATAGCATATATTTATCTCCGCAATTAAATATATTATTAAATATTTTATTAACTTCGTTTACCACTTTCCCGCAAGTATCCTTGCTATTTACTATCTCTTTAAACTTTTTTATACAGATTTTTAGAAATGGTTGTTGAGTTTTCTCAGTTGCTTCAGTTATTATTGCCCAAAATTCTAATTCAAATAAATATTCTATATCTAATGGATACTTATCGCCTTGTTGTCTTGTTGATAAATGATATACCTTTTTATATTCATCTTTACAAATACTATTTTCATACTCTCCGTTAAAGTCTATCAACAAAAATTTACTGTTCTTTTTAAAGTTGTCATTATCAGAATATATATTAAATAATTCTGTATAAATCTTAGCTAATGTATTAGATTTTCCACTACCTGTATTTCCAAATATACCAATATGACTTGCAAAAAGTTCTTGAACTCCTAATTTTAATTTATAATCTTCATATGAGATAATATTTCCTATTTGAATCCTTGATTCATTCTTATTAGAGAATGCAAATACCTCCTCTACTTCTTCTTCTCTTAGTACATATATATAATTCGAAATAAGTGGTAATTGAGTTAGTCCTCTTTTAAATTTATTACTACTATCTATACATCCTACTATTCTAATTTCTAATATTCTTTTTATTTCTTCTGTTGAATTTTTATATCTATATGAATTATTATCTTCAACAATATATTCTCCCTCAATTTTCCCTATAATATTACTAAACCCAGTTCTAATCTTTATAAATCCGCCAACTGATATATTTTTTACTACCTTGCCATTATAATTGATGTATAATGAATTTTTTTGTTCATATACTTTAGCACGTATCTTCTGTCCACGTACTTCTATTACTTCACCTACTTTCAATATATCATTATCCATTTTCTTTTCTCCCCTTAATAACCTTACCTAAAAATTCATTTACTTCTTTTAATGTTATTTTTTCTTCTTGTTTATCTGTTGCAACTTCTCCCAAAAATTCAGTAACCTCATAATCTTCTCCACTTTCAATATTTTCATCCCACTCTAATCTACCAATAATCCAAACGTTATTATTAAACCTAAACTTTTCTTCAAATCTCTTTTTATCCTTATCTGAATATGAGAATATTATTAATAGTAATGATGGATTATTTAAAGCCCTTTTAGTTAAATCTTCTATATGTTCATCGTAAAACGAAAATCCATAAGCAATTAATAGAGTATTTCCTCTCTCTAATTCATTACAATAAATTCTTAACAACTCATAATAATTTTTATTAACAATTGTATCACTGAACTTTTGCTTGGTAGGGTTGACTATTTTAAACGAATTTTTATAGGTTGAAGTAAAATCCATATATTCTTTTTCATTTGTGACGTCGAATTCTTCTAAAATAGAATCTATCTTTTCTTTACTAATTTCATCCCACTCTAAATCATTTACTTTACTTAACAGCTCAGTTCTATCATTATTTAGTATTTTTTTCTCCTTAACATAAAAATCCTCTAATTTCGAAATATAATTTCCATAAATCAACTTTCCATCTTCTCTATCACTAGATTTCCATGTTATCGATCCATGAATTTTATATAAATTAAAAATAGGTAACAAAGATGCCCTATTACTAAAAAGCACTTGTTTATAATATATTTTATTATAATTTGAAGTTGAAAAATATGGTTTTATAAGACCTTGAAATCCATCATTATATTCTATGCATTCCTCTTCCATTGCTAATTCTAATACGACATCATAATTAGTTGTAAATATATTTAGCTGTTTCTGTAAAACTACATTATCTCTAATATTTAATATTTGTTGCCATAAATTTAAAAACTCACATTGTTCTTTTAATACACTCATATCATTAAGTTTTGTAGCCATAGGATATATACTTGTCTCAAAGAAATTCCAATATAACAATGCTTCTAATGCAATATATTTGTCGTTGTGTGGTTCCTTTTGTATTATTTCCATAAACCTTTCCATAGTGCCTAATGTACTTAATACATTTGCTGAAAATCCTGCACCTAATAATAAGTTTAAATTATCCGACTCTAATAACTTTATAATAATCTTTTGAAAGTTTTCATCATTTAAATATTTTATTTCAGCCATTTGAAAATTCTCCTAAAAAAACTAATCTTTATTCTATATTCTACCATATAATTATATATTTAATAAAAAAAATTCACCAGCAATTTGCCTTGATTCTCTACCGAATCTGGAATACCAGACTTTAGAAGTGCAAATGGATTATATAGTGAAAATCTAAATATTAATTTCACTCCTGAATAATTATTATATAATAATTTTTATGTTAAACTTGAAAAAATGGATAAACTTAACGCTATAGTTACTAAAAATGTAAATGTATTACATCAAGCTGTTGATTTATTATAATAATACTATTTTAAAATTGGCTATGATTTAAACTGGTGTGGATTTTAGATAGAACTGTAAAACATAACCTAAATTTTAAATATTAATAAGTAATTGAATAATCTAAGCTAATAAGAAATATATTTATAATATATAAATCTTTTTGGAGCTCTAGAATGAAGTATATTATATTTTTATTACTAATTTTAGCCATAATTTTTCTTATAATATATTATGAGAAAAAATTATTTTATAGTAGAAGGCAGCTATTAGTTGCAAATAGCCAAATTGATAATTTAAGAAAAAGAGTACCTAAGAATACTAGAAAATCAAATAAACTTGAAATTAAATTCTTATCTCCAAACTCTACAATGGGGATAATAAATGAAAATTCTAATGTATACATAGCTCCTTTAGAATTTTCGTATTTAATTCAGAATATATCAGTAAAAATGGAAGTTAGAATTTTAGATAAGGCAGAAGCAAACGGAAGTAACTGGTATTATATTGCATTACCTTTGGATAGTAATATTAATTCAAGAGGCTGGGTTAATGAAAAGAACTTTTCTTATTTTTATAGTTCTTCAAAAACTGTTTCAAAAGATATAAAATAAAATTCTACTTATCTTATACATTTTTAATTACTTAAAATATAAACCCTTAAAGAAATTATTTAATCTCTTTAAGGGTTTATTATTTATTACTGAATAGTTAGTTTTACAATCATAAATATTATATAAACAATTATTGTAACAATAAATGGCCAATCTAATATTTTTTCTTTTGATTCTGTAGAAATTAATGTTTCTCCATAGGACCTATCACTTATTTCTACTTCTCTAACTCCTCTTGCTTTGCCCCATTTATCTAATTTTTTTATAACTAAATATGCAAGTACTGATGCTATTATTAAATTTATTGCAGTTCCTTGAAGTAAATGAAGCTTCTCATAAAAAGTAAGATTCATTACTGCATCAGCTCCATCTTTTGGACTTGTTATACCAATAAGATTTGCTAACTTTTGAATAGTTATTGATGTCCCATTAATTATAAAATGCATAATCATTGAAGCAAATATACTTCCAGTTACTCTAACAGTATATGCTAAAATAAATCCAAGCACAGCTGCATATAAAAATTGCTGAGCATCTAAATGAAATATTCCAAAAAAAAGTCCTATAACTAAAGCAGATTTAAATCTACTTTTACTATTATATCCTGATAATACTATTCCTCTTAGTGTAATTTCTTCTGTTATAGCTGGCATAATTGCAATAATTGCTAATAGCACTAAATATGGTGTTCCTGATATTGAAGTTATTAAATTACCAATATTATTTTTAAAGAAAAAACCACTTAAAAGTCCAAAGAAACCCATTATAGGTACACATATAAATCCAAGCATAATTACAAATATTAAATCTTTTAATGGTAATAATTTAAATCTAAAAGTTTCTTTTATATTACACTTAGTTACAATTACATATATAATAGCAGGAACTATAAATAATAATGTATGATTTAATACTAGCATTAATCTTATGTCTTTTATTCCAATTAATCTATACATAGGAATAAGTACAAAGGGCATAAATATTTCTAATAATACTATTATTAGAAAATATAAATTTGCTCTAAAAATTTTTTTCATATTTTTCTCCTTTTTTTTATTTTTATAAGTATAATTTTAAAATATTAGGAGATAATACTCAATGAGGCTATTTGCTTCATTAATTAATCGCCTCTCCCCCATTTTATTTATATACATGAATCATCCCTCTTACGCTTTAAAGGCAAAGAGGGATTTTTCTTTTCTACTATCCATCTTTATTTTTTAACAAAGCCTACTTTAACTAGATTATATAATTCTCTATAATTATATACCTTTATAAATTATTTTAATAAAGCTTTTCTTATTATATTTAACGCTGTCATACTAGCTCTATTTCTAACTTCATTTCTATTTCCAGTAAATATATGTTTATAAGTTTCTACTTTCCCATCTAAATATATACCAAAATATACAAGTCCCACAGGCTTTTCTTCTGTTCCACCACCAGGTCCTGCAATTCCTGTTGTTGATATTCCAATTCTAGCTCCAGTTCTCTTTGCAATACCTTCTGCCATTTCCTTTGCAGTTTCATGACTTACAGCACCATACTTTTCTAAAGTTTCTTTCTTTACGTTTAATGTTCTCATTTTTGCTTCATTTGAATAAGTTACCGCACCTTCAAGAAATACTTTTGATACCCCTGGATATTCTATTAATTTTGATGATAATAAGCCTCCAGTACAGGATTCACTTACTCCAATTGTCATGTTTTTATCTACTAGCATCTTTGCTACAGTATCTTGAAGTGTTATCTCCCCAGTGTTATAAACCGCATCTCCAAGTCTTCTTAACACTTCTTCCTTTAATGGTTTAATAAGTTTTTTTGCTTCTTCTTCACTTTTTGCCTTTGCTGTTATTCTAAAAGTTACTTCTCCTTCTTTAGCATAAGGTGCTATTGTTGGATTTTTTCCATTATCAATTAAATCTTGAAGCTTATGTTCTGCCATACTTTCTCCAATACCAAAAACTCTAAGAACTTCTGAAACTATAGTATCACCTGTAAGTTTTTCTAAATATTTTCTTACCCCATTTTGGAACATAGGTTTCATTTCCTTTGGTGGTCCTGGAAGAACAATTATTGCTTTATTATTTTTTTCAAATATTGCACCTGGTGCTGTTCCATTATCATTATTTAATATTATTGCTTCCTTTGGAAAATATGCTTGTTTCTCATTACTTTTTACACAGTCTCTACCCATTTTCTTAAAATATTCTTTTATCTTTTTTAAGCTTTCTTCATGAAGACACATATCCATTCCTAAAAACTCTGCAACTAATTCTTTAGTCATATCATCTTTAGTTGGTCCAAGTCCACCAGTAGTAATTATAATGTCACTTCTGTTAAATGATTTTTTTAAAGCTTCTAAAATCCTTTCTTTGTTGTCACCAACTACTTCATGGTAATATACATCTAATCCTAAGTTTGCTAATTCTTTTGAAAGATACTGTGCATTAGAGTTTAAAATATCTCCTAAAAGAATTTCAGTTCCTACTGCTAATATTTCACACTTCATATTATCCCTTCTTACATAAAATTATTTAGTTCATTTCTATATTTTCCATATACATATATTTTATTATATATTATTTTTACCAATAAAATTAAGGATGATAGTTAACCTTTTGTAAAGTTATAACTATCATCCTAAGTTAAATTCAAATTTTTTATTTGGCTATCCCTAGACATATATAATGGTCTAGGGATAGTTTATATAAAAAATCCTTCCTCTCATTACACAGAGTTTATTGCATGGGCAGTTTATGGCTTACTTAATTATATTGTTGAAGTTAAGCAAGCTATAAAAATATGTATGAGAGAAGAGAATTTATTCGTCTTCTCTTAATTACTTTCTCTTTCTAACAATATTATATGCAAAAGAGTATTTTTATATTCAAAAAATTTTCTTTACCACCCTTGTTTTTCTTCTTTTTCAGTAAAATGGCTTCCATCATTTTTAAATTCTATTTTAAAATTATCATTATCTACTATCACCTTTGTAAGGGTTGCTTGTCCCATTACTTCATTATTTGCTTCTTCATCATTAAAAAATGCTAAAATTGCCTTTAATGTTATTCCATGTCCAACTATTAATATACTTTTCCCTTCATTTTCTTCTAATATATCTTTCATTGCAGAATTTACTCTTTTTCTAACTTCTCCTAGTGTCTCTCCATTTGGAGCACGCATTTCTAAATTTCCTCTCATTATAGCTGAAATATCCCAATCTGGATTTTCTTTCATAACATCTTCAGTTATTCTTCCTTCATAATCTCCAAAATTCATTTCTTTTAAACCTTCATGAATTTTAATCTCTGTGTCTTTATCTCCTCTTACTATACAAGCAGTTTTATAAGCTCTTTCAATAGGACTTGTATAAATTTTATCTATTTTTATATCTTTCATTCTTTTTGAAAGTTCTTTTGCCCTATTTATTCCAAACTCAGTAAGTGGAGAGTTTCCATGTCCTTGTAACCTTTTTTCTAAATTCCATTCTGTTTGTCCATGTCTTGTTAAATATACTGTAACCATAAATTTTCTCCTTTTTCCTAAGTTATTTCTAATCCCAAATATATTATATCTCTCTTACATAAATAATACTTAAATTGTTTCTTAAATATATTTTTCTATTTTATTTTGAAAAATCCTCTCTCTTTATATTTACCTAAAATTATTTCATAAAGTTTTACATAAATTTCTTTAATTTATTCTCTATTAAATACTATCTATTAAAAGGTTATATTTTAAATAGTATTGATTTTATTATTTATATTCATTAATAAAAACTAAAGGAGTTAGGCAAAAATATTTTTATCCTAACTCCCTTTATAAGTTACAAATATTAAATTTAACTAACTTCTTTTACTTCTTTAAAAGAAATCCAACCCTTTTTTGCAATGTAATGCATATATGGAACAACTCTATGAATTGAACTATCTAAACTTTCATTACATTCTTTCGCCATTTTTTTTGCAATATCATAAATAGAACTTTTGCCATCTATAAAAAGCCATGCCTTTGAACATAAATCATCAAAAGTTACATCACAAGTAGGAGACTTTTTATATAACCATCCTACAAATCTTTTTACAGGGTCTTTAACAGAAAAATATATTACAACTTTATCTTTTACTACCTTCCAATTATCATGCTTAATTTCAGGTACATAAAGTAAAAAATTATAATTTGCTTTTTTGTTTTTATTTTTTTCTTTCTTATCTTTTCTAAAAAAACTAACCATATTATTGATCTGCCTTTTGATGTTTTATTTTAAATTCTTTTCCACCTTTAACAGATGAACTATAAAACCAATAAGAAAGAATTAAGAACATTATAAGTGGTAACCAGTTACTTTGAGTAACACTTGGGATTATATTAGCTCCAAATCCAATATTAATTCCAAGTGTAGTAAATACTGCAACTATTATTCCCATAATTGCACCACCTGCAACAAGTCCTGATGCTGTAAGAACACCTTTTTCAACCGCTTCACCTTTTGCATCCTTATCCTCTTCTTTATTGAATCTCTTTTCTACTAAAACTCTTACAACTCCACCAAATAAAATTGTAGCATTTAAAGTTATTGGAAGATATACACCAAGTGCAACTGGTAAAATTGGAATTCCAACCATTTCACAGAATATTGATATAAAAGCACCTATAAATACTAATGTCCAAGGAATTTGTCCTGTTATAATACCATCAGCTAACATTTTCATAAGTGTAGCTTGAGGTGCTGGAACATTTAATGAACCTAGTCCATAAGCTTTATTTAGCATAAAAATAACAATTGCAACCATAACAGCTGAGAACATCATTGCAACCCACATCCATATGTGATTGTCCTTTGGTGTACCACCAATTATAAATGTTGTCTTTAATCCTTGAGAAGATGCTCCTGCAACACCTACTGCTGCTGCAACTATTGAAGTTACTATTAATGATTTCTCTATACCAACTGATCCACTAAGTCCAGTTAATTTGAATATAATTGCTATAAATAATAGTGAAGCTATTGCCATACCTGAAACTGGATTGTTAGACTCACCTATTATACCAACCATTCTTGCTGATACAACAGCAAAGAAAAATGCAAATAATATAGCTAATATTCCTCCTAATATTCCAGCTTTAAGCATTGGTAAAAGCCATGTAGCAAAAAATCCTACTAAAGCTGCCCCTATAAGCCATACTATTGGAGTTTCTTTATCTGTTCTCTTTGTATTTGCAGTATGTTTTTCTTCCTTAACAACTCCTACTATGGCTTGCTTAAAACTATTTATTATAGTAGGCATTGATTTTGCAAGAGATATAAATCCTCCCATTGCAACTGCACCTGCACCTATATATTTAATATAATTTGACCAAATTTCCATAGCTGACATTTGTGATATTAATTTAGTTGATGGGAATATAACATAATGTAATCCTGCACCAAAGAATTTTATTAATGGTATTAATCCAAACCATGCAACTAATGAACCACCAAACATTAATAATCCAACTCTAACACCAACTATGAATCCTACTCCAAGAACTGGTGCTAATGTATCTAAACCTATCATAGTTCCTTGATATCCCTTAAATGTATAAGTTGTTTGTCCACCCCATAATTTAAATCCATCTGAAAAAAGATTATATAGTCCACCAAGTCCAATTCCAGTTAGAACTGTCTTAAATGAACTTCCACCTTGACTAGCTGTAACTAAAACTTCTGATGCAGCCATTCCTTCTGGATAAATTAATGTTCCATGTTCTTCAACTATTAAATACCTTCTAAGTGGTGTAATGAAAAATATTCCCATAGATCCACCTACAACTATAATAATTATTATAGTTAATAAACTTATATTAAATCCTGCAAGAATAAGAGCAGGTAATACGAAAACTGAACATCCAGCAGCTGCTTCTCCCATTCCTGATAAAGAGCAAGCAAGATTAGCTTCTAGAATATTATTTCTTTTAAAAGAACCCTTTAATATTCCAACAGCTAATATTGCTCCTGGTATAGCTGAAGCTATTGTCATTCCTACTTTAAGTCCTAGGTAAGCATTTGCAGCTGCAAATATACAAGCAATAATAATTCCAACTATTATAGAATATCCTGTAGTTTCTGGCATTACATCCGAAGTTGGTACAAACGGTATATAATCTTCCCCTTTACAACCACTATAGGCTGTAGATGATAATTTTTTCTTTTGTGACATTTTGACCACTCCTTAATGTATGAAAGTCACTACTAATAATAAGTAGTGACTTTTTAATATTTAGTTATTTATTTCATTTCTTTTAAAACTTCTAAAAGGAATTTATACATTCTTTCAGTTGATGAAATGCTTAAATGTTCATTTTCAGTATGAGCATCCCAAATGTTAGGTCCAAAGCTTATCATATCTGTATCTTGCATAGTTTCTTTAAATAATCCACATTCAAGACCTGCATGTATAGCTGATACTTCAGCATCTTTATTAAAGAAGTCTTTATAAACCTTTTTACAAAGTTCTCTTATTTTTGAATTAGGATTATATTGCCATTCAGGATATTCAGAAACTTTTTCAAATTTAGCATTTGTTCTTTTAGCTATAATTGATAATATGTTAAATACTTCATACTTTAAGCTTCTAATAGAACTTCTGATTGATATTGATATTTGTATTCCATTTTCATTAGTTTTTATAACTGCTAAATTTAAACTAGTTTGAACTAATCCTTCTATATCCTTGCTCATATTTTGAACTCCATTTGGAGATGAAACTAAGAAGTCTACTAGTTCAGTTGTCTTTTCTTTTGTAAATTGTTTAGTACATTGACAGCAGCAATCACATTCACTAATTGATAAATTAGGATCAGTAACTCTATATTCAACTTTAAAGTCATTTTCCATATCTTTGCATATTTCTTTAACTTTTTGAATATCTTCTTCACTATTTACTGTTATTGATGCAATACATTCACGTGGAATAGCATTATGCTTTGTACCACCATTTATTTTTACTAAATTAAAATCTATTGATTTACCAATTTCAAATAGTAATCTTCCCATTAACTTATTAGCATTAGCTCTTTGCTTAATTATCTCCATTCCTGAATGTCCACCAAGTAATCCAGAAATCTTTAATTGTATACATTTACCATTTATTTTTTCTAAATCATTTTCAAATGTTACTTTTGTTTCTATTCCACCAGCACATCCAACTAAGAAAATACCTTCTTCTTCTGAATCTATATTAAGTAATACTTTTCCTTTTAAAGATTTAGTATCTAAAGCCATAGCACCATCCATACCAACTTCTTCAGCAGTTGTAACAACAACTTCAAGTGCTGGATGAGGTATATCATTTGAATCTAATATAGCAAGTGCATAAGCTACTGCAATTCCATCATCAGCTCCTAATGTAGTTTTAGTTGCATATAGATTATCTCCTTCAATTCTTAATTTTAAAGGTTCTTTTTCAAAATCATGGTCACTATCAGCTGCTTTCTCGCAAACCATATCCATATGACCTTGTATTATAACTGGAGTTGAATTTTCATAACCTTTTGTAGCTGGTTTTCTTATGATTACGTTTAATGCCTTATCTTGAGTTACTTCAAGATTTCTCTTTTTAGCAAAGTTTACAAGGTAATCACTAATTTCCTTTTCATGATATGATCCATGAGGAATCTTTGTTAACTCCTCGAAAAACTCAAATACTTTTTTTGGTTCTAAATTTTCACATACTGACATAATTATCGCTCCTTCTTGTATTAATATTAAATATTATTATACAAAATAATTAATTTTTTATTATTTAAAATTAATCTAAATAGTAAGTATTTGAATACCACTATTTTTATATTAATTTATTTGTTTGTATTTTATTAGACAAATTTATGTACTTATAATGAACTTTTGAATATTATTAAATGTTTTTGTATTAATATTCTTTTAATATGATGTTTTATTATTCTAATAAAAATACCTACAAAATTATTTTATGATAATTTTGTAGGTAGTAATAATTTTACTTATTTAATTCTAAAAGTGCTAATGCAACTGCTCCTATAACTCCTGCATCTGTTCCAAGGCCTGCTGGAACTATAGTGCAATTTTCTGCCATAGATTTAAAACATCTTTTATTAACTACTTCACGAACCTTATCAAAAACTATATTTCCAGCTTTTGATACTCCACCACCTATAACTATCATTTCTGGATCAAATATTGAAATTGCATTTGCAACTCCAATTCCTAAATAATTTAATGCTTCATCAATTATTTCTTTTGAAACTTCATCACCTTTTTCTGCTTCTTTAAACACTTCATATGAAGTAATATTATCATAATTTTTAAGTGAAGTTTCAACCTTACTTCTTACAGCTTCTTGTCCTCTTTTACCTATTGCTGTTCCTGATGATACTGCTTCTAAACATCCTATATTTCCACAATTACATCTTGGTCCAAATGGTGCAACAGTCATATGACCTATTTCTAAAGCATTTGATGTATTTCCTCTACATATGTTTCCATCAATAATTGCTCCTCCACCTACTCCAGTACTTACTGTAAAATAGACCATATTCTTTTTGCCTTTTCCAGCCCCAAGCATATATTCACCGATAGCTGCTACATTAGCATCATTATCTAAAAATACTGGAACATTAAATTTATCCTTTAAAGGTTTTACTAAATTAAAATTAGTAAATGGTAAATTTGGAGTAGTTATTATTATACCTTTTTTTGAATCTAAAGGCCCTGGTGAACCTATTCCTATACCATTAACATCTTCTATACTAGCATCACCTTCATTAATAACAGATTGTATGCTTTTTATAATTCTCTCTAAAACTCTCTCTTCCCCTTCATGAGCATTTGTAGGAATTATGCTTTGTGCTAAAACATTTCCTTCTAAATCTGCAAGTGCAGTACTAATTTTTGTACCACCTAGATCTACCCCAATTACATATTTATTCATATAAACCTCCTGATATAATTGATTAATATATTTTTATATATAAATATAAAAATAGGACTTACTATTCTATTTTAATATATTTATAGAAATAATAAAGTCCTTATTGTTATTAGCTTAACTATTTTTATTTTTTATAAAGCTTTATGTGCTTTTATGAAATAGTTTCCATTAGCATCTACACCTTCATTATCAACAATGAAACTATTATCTTGTAACATTAAATTTATTGTACTTAAATTATCTTTATTTTCTTTATCTATTGATATTGTGAATTTATCTTCCTTATCAACTATACATAGATAATCATAAATATTACTATATTCACTAAGCCCTATACTTCCATGTATATCCATTTTATAATCTGACATAACTCCTCATCCTTCCACAAAAAAAGAATATAAATTAACTTAAGTATATTATATGTAATTGAATTTAATTTATTACAATTAATTATTTTGAATATTTACCATTATTGTTATTATTATATAAAAAGTCTAGAAATATTTTGCTAACTAGAGAATTTATCTTCGATTAACTAAATAGTTCTAGACCTTAATATCTTTATAATTTTAATTTATTTAATATTAATTTTTACTATTTTTAATTATTTTAATAGCTTCAACTTCTGGTACTTCTTCATATCTTTCAAATTCCATCTTGTACTCCCCTCTAGCTTGAGTAATTGATTTTATATCTGTTGAATACTTGAACATTTCTGCTAGTGGAACTTCACAAATTATCCTTTGATTATTCTCTTTTGGCTCTATTAAAATTATTCTTCCACGCCTTTTATTTATATCACAAATAATATCTCCCATATACTCTTCTGGTGCTGTTATAAATACTTTCATAATAGGTTCTAAAAGGATTGGATTAGCATTTTCAAGTCCTTTTTTGTATGCAATAGAAGCTGCAATTTTAAATGCCATTTCTGATGAATCCACAGGATGATGTGAACCATCATAAAGAGTTGCTCTAAGTCCTATAACTGGATATCCAGCAAGAACTCCTTGTCTTATACATTCCTTTAGTCCCTTTTCAACTGCTGGTATAAAGTTTCTTGGAACAGCTCCTCCAACAACTTTATCTATAAATTCTAAATCATCCTTTCCATCATCTCGTCTTTCAAATATTATTTTTACATCTCCATATTGTCCATGTCCACCAGATTGTTTTTTATGCTTTCCTTGAACATCAGAAATTCCTTTTATAGTTTCTCTATATGGTACTCTAGGTTCTCTTAATATAACATCTATTCCAAATTTATTTTTAATTTTACAAGCTATAATTTCTAAATGAGTTTCTCCTATTCCAGATATAATAAGTTCTGAATTTTCCCTATCTCTCTTTACTGAAAATGTTAAATCTTCTTCTGATAATTTATTTAAAGTTAAAGAGATTTTTTCTTCATCTCCCTTTGATTTTGGAAGTATCGCCATAGATATTATAGGTTCTGGGAAATTTAGTTTATCATAAATGATTTTAAAATTTGGATCTACTAATGTATCTCCTGTTTCTGTAAATTGAAGTTTTGAAACTCCACCTATATCTCCAGCAATTATTTCATTTGTCAAAATTTGATTTTTTCCTCTCATAAAAAATATATTTGATAACTTTTCCCCTTTTTTCTTATTTGCGTTTATTACAGACATATCATTTTTAAGTTTTCCAGTCATAACTTTAAATAACGAAATCTTACCAACAAATGGATCTACTACAGTTTTAAATACTACTGCTGAAAATGGTCCATCCTCACATAAAGAAATACGCTCATCTTCTCCCTTTTCATTAATTACTTTTTTTGGAAAAGATAATTGTGGAGATGGAAAACATTTAATTGCAGCATCTAAAAATGGATTCATTCCTATTGCTTTAATTGCACTTCCGCACATTACAGGTACTATATCACCTTTACTACATCCGTTTATTAATCCTTTATAAATTTCATCGTCACTTAAGACTCCTTCTGAAAAATATTTTTCCAATAATTCCTCATCATTTTCTGCAACAGCTTCCATTATTATTTCTTTAAATTCATCTATTTTTTCTTCTAAATCCTTTGGAACATCAATTATTTCTGTTTTATTAGTTTTTAAATTATAAATTGTAGCCTTTTTTGAAATTATATTAACTACTCCTCTAAAATCATCTTCTTTACCTATTGGATATTGAATTGGCACTATGCTTGATCCAAATTTCTCTTTAAGACTATTTAATACTTTATCAAAGTTAGAATTTTCTCTATCTAATTTATTAATAAAAAAAGCCCTTGGTATCTTTTCTTTTTTACAAAAATCCCACGCTTTCTCTGTTCCAACTTCTACTCCAGATACACCACAAACAACTATTACTCCAATATCAACAATTTTCATTCCTTCAATCGCTTCACCTATAAAGTCAAAATATCCTGGTATATCTACTAAATTTATCTTTTTATCTGCATATTCTAATGGTGAAATAGTTGTAGAAATGGATATACCTCTACGTTTTTCTTCTTCATCAAAATCTGATGTTGTTGTTCCGTTTTCAATTGTTCCAAGCCTACTTATCGTATTTGTGCTATATAATAGTCCCTCTACTAAAGAAGTTTTTCCAGTTCCACTATGACCTAGAAAACCAATATTTCTAAGATTTTTTATATGATAGTCTTTCATATATAAAGCCCACCCTTCTTAAACTCTCATATTAATTTTTATGAGAGTTTAAGGGGTTTTAGAATTAATTTATTTCTTCCCAATAGCTATTTTTCAAGAAAAACTCTGCTCTATTTTCTGCTCTTTTAACTATATTTTCATCATATCCAATAATTGATAATATTTTTATTGCGTTCCTAGTTATTGACCTTCCATCATATACTTTATAATCAAATATAATATTGTTATCTTTTATTTGTTCTTGAAAATGACAATTATAAAAACTATTTTCCAAAATATAAGTAAGCTCAATATCATGAGTTGCTGCTATACATATACAATTTTTATTACTTAAATGTTTTAATATTTCCGTTGATGCAGAAATTCTCTCAATTGTATTAGTTCCTCTTAATATTTCATCAATAAAACATAATATTGGAATTTCTTCATTAACATTATCTAATATTCTTTTTAATGATTTGCTTTCAACCATATAATAACTTTCATTAGAAAACATATCATCTTTTAATGCCATTGATGTAAATAATCTAAAATAGCTACTACTATATTCATCTGCAAAGGCAGTATATATAGTTTGTGCAAAAATAGAATTTATTCCTATTGTTCTTAAAAACGTAGATTTTCCTGAAGCATTAGACCCAGTTATTAACAAACACTTATTTATATCAATACTATTTTTAACTGGATTTTTAATTAAAGGATGATATATATTTTTAAATTCTATTTTATTTTCAGCCTTATTATTACTAATAGTAAGATTTGGTATGCAATAATATTCAATTACACTTCTAAAGGAAGCCACTGCAATTAAACTATCTATCTCTCCCACATATTTATATATGCTCTCTAAATCCTTCATATTTTTATATAAAGTTTTGTTTATTCTTTCAAAGGTTCTTACCTCACGTAGAAAAAATAAATTAAAAATTTCATTAAAAGCTAATGCCTCACTTGTTGCATTGGTTGCATTAACAAATACAGATTTTTCTAATCCTTTTAACAAATGTAATGTCTTTTCAATATGTATATAATTTTCATTTATATTTTTATAATTTAATTTATAAATATCTTTTGCACAATTAACTAAAGAAATCATATAGATATAATCTTCTATTCTATTTTCATACTTCTCTTTAGTTTTTTTATGTATGTACATGTTTAAAGCAATATTTAAACCCATTAAAGCGAAAAAATAATTATAAAAAAATATCCCTAAGATAGTTAATAAAACTGGAGTTATTGATAAAATATTGTATAAAACTAATCTTAGTTTACTATTGCCATTAACTACTTCTTCCTTATCTTTGTAAAAATAATCTGATATACAAAGTTTTTTCTTCTTACCTAAATTCCATAATTTTAATTGAATAGCTTTAGATATCTTCTCATTCTCTTCAAAGAATTTAATTAGTTTTTCTCTTTTCTTTAATTCAACCTCATTAAAAAGAGGTTTCCTTAAAATATTATATAAAACTTCTTCTCCAACTGATGTCATAGTATTATTCATAGCCTTAAAAATATCATCCATATCTAAATCGCTCCATGTTATATCATCAATATGAAAACATGACTTTGTATTTTCAAAATATGCCTTTGTATATTTAAAATCTACTTTACTATTTTTTATACTCTGAAACTTACCCCATCTTCTATCTATTTCCTCTTTCATAAACTTGTTCATTTTATATTTTGAATAAATAAAAAATAAACTAAATACTAAAATTGTAATTATAAGTCCAATTACAAAATTCATAACCATCCCCCTTGAGCTTAATTATTTTTAATTTATATATAAACTTAAAAATAATTATACTTTACTATATAAATTTTGTAAAAATTAACTTATTTTCATAATGATAATAACTTATTAAATATTTTTAACCACAATATTAAGTTATGTTAATTCAAAGTTAAATATTTATTACACATTTGTAAGTGAAAACATTTAAAATATATAATATAAATAAGATTCATTAATAAATTTTATCAAGGGATATTTTTAATTTCCTTTACACTATCTTTTGTTCTGTCCTTTGATAAAAATAAGAATTTTATTTTATTAAAAAATACTCTAACTAATTTTAGTTAGAGTATTTTTAATTACATTTCATTTGAATATAAAATAAAAAAATTAAAATAATTTTATTTATTTTTCTTAAATTATAATTATCATATATTTTCTACATCTACAGATACTACATTATCAATACTTTGAATTTTTTTAACTAATTCAAAAATATTTTCATTATTTTTAGTTTTTATTATATAGTGAATATAATACATATATTCATCATTTCTTAAATTTTTTTCAGTTTTTATAGATGATATCGTATATTTTTCATTTAATAATATATTTGTTATACTTTCATCTGGATATTCTAAAACCTTTATTCTTATATCAAAATTTTTTACAATATCTATTGCTTTTAAAAGATGTACATTTAATAATTTCTGCATAAACTTTAATATTACAATAACTATAAATGTAGTAAAAATAGCTATACAATAAAGTCCCGCTCCAGTAGCTAGTCCAATTGCTGCTGTTGTCCATATTCCGGCTGCTGTTGTAAGTCCTTTTACAGATTTCTTTTCCATAAAAATAGTTCCTGCCCCAAGAAAACTAATTCCGCTAACTACTTGTGCAGCTATTCTACTTGGATCTAATCCCACATTATTTAATATAATAACATCACTAAAAGCATACTTAGAAATAATCATAAATAAAGAACTTGCAAGTCCTACTAAAAAATGAGTTCTAAGACCTGCCTCTTTAGAATCCATTTCTCTCTCAAAACCAATTAACCCTGCTAAAATTCCCGCTAAAGATATCCTTAAGAAAAATTCTAAACTATTTATCATTTATTATCCCTCTACTCTATTAATTAGTAAAAGTCTTATTTCTATAATATTATATGACTTTATATAATTTATTATATTATAAATACTTACCAATAAAAATATTATAAAAAAGAGAAAGGTAAACTATCATTTTACTTTTCTCTTTCAAAATCACTTTAATTTAATTATTTCTTAAAAGGAGTTTTATAATACTTTCCTTCAACTAAACTTGCTACACCATTATTATAAAATCCTAAAAATTCTCCTTTATAATTTGTTTCCTTTTTAGAGTTAAGTTCTCTAATAATCTTTTTAGATGAAGAATTAATATAAACATTTCCTCTTCCATCAATAAGGATATCCTTTTTATTAACTGGTTCATCTAAATTTATAATGTCTTCTTTAGAATAAATATCATTTAAATTCTTTTTCACTATTTTATTTATTTTCTTTTCTCTTACTTCTCCTAAATATGCAACTCCATCTTCATCTATTCCTAAAATTACAAGACTTTCATTAGATCTTATGGCTAATCTTGTATTTGGCTGAGTCATATGCAATATAGTTCCATTAGAAGCCATATATACTAATCTATCTTTCGTTGGAATTATTGAAATATCACCTAATAATCTTACATTTAATGGTACTCTAGTTGCAGAAGTTTGATTTATATCAACTCTATAAATACGATTATTTATTTTAATATAAGTAACACCTGTAATTGTTGATGCCTTTATATCAAAATTTTTATACATTTGATTATATGGGCAAATTCCTATTATTTTTTGGTTTACACCCTTTTCAGGCTCATAATTATAAAGAACTATTTCCCCATCTTCTACCTCTAATGTTAAAAGCATATTTCTATCTGCTAGCCATACAGATCTTAATATTTGATTATTATTAGGATTTTCTAATTCATTTGTATCTCCTGTATTAGAGTTACATATATTTAATTTTAATTTATTATAGTAACTTATATATTTACCATCATAAGAAATTTTAATATCTTTTGCATTATTTGGAATAGCAACATGCTTTTCATTATTATCTTTATTACTATTTATTGATACTTTCTGCATATCAACATTAGTATCATCTTTAAAATAAAATTTATCTAGAAAAAATAGTACTGTACATTGAAGTATAAGAGATATTCCTATCCAACATAATATTATTTTTACTTTTCTCATATTTTCTCCTTTGTTATTTAACTACTATAGAAGAAGCAATATATCTTTCTCCAAGACCATTTGATACATCATTAATAACTTCCCCATTTAAATACATTGTAGATGATTTTCCTCCATCTAAATTAATAGCTGTAACACATTTTCCTTTTGTAAGCATAAGAGACTGAAGTTCAGTCATAGTACATCCAATACTACCTACAAAATTTCTTCCGTCAATGACCATTAAAACAATTGAACCATCAGCTCTTTGTCCTATAGCTGTTCTTGGTGCAATACCTCTTGCACCATTGGCTCCTCCTAGTGGTGTAGGTTCTCCATCTTTAATAAGCACTGGTTTAAAACTAACAGCTTCTTGAACATTTAATTTTTTAAGTTGTTTAGTTGAATAATTACCGGCAAGCATTTTACCTTCTTTAGTAATTGCCATACATTCTGTTTTTGTATTTTCTGTTTTTAAATCTGAAAATACTACCTTTCCATTTGAAATTATAATCCCTGTAGGTGTTCCACCATTGCCTGTCCAATTTGAATTACTAGAAGTATCTACGAAAGCTCCTCCATTTACAGCTGCAACAGCATTATTGTCTTCTGCCATTTCTGAAGTTGTTTCTCCCTTTTTATACATATATTTGGTATATGCAACTTTAACCCTTTTAGGGTCTTTAATAACTAGCATATGTCCATTATATTTTGAGTTTTCAAATTTATAAAGGTCTATTGTATCATCATGCTTTCCATTTACCTCAACTACAGAATTATTTTTGATTCCTAAGTTTTCATTTTTTTCATCTGATGAATTTAATATCTCATTAATTCTTTCCTTTGATAAAAACGTTGTTGCTAGATATTGATGCTTCATTGTTGTCATAGCCGAACCAACATATATTCTCTTTGCATTATCAAAAGGTCCATAAAGTAATACAAAGGGTGCTGTTACGGCTGTAAATACCAATTCAAAAACTAAAAAGGCTACTATCGTTTTCCACTTCTTTTTATTTCCTTTTCTCCTTTTTCTCTTGTTTTCCATCAAAACTCTCCCATTTTAAAAAATTTATTCTTTATTATATACTATTTAAGTTTCTTTATAAACCTATTATAATATTATACTAACTTAAATATTATATTTAATTTAATTTAATATGACAATAAATCTTAATGTTTTTTAATAATAATTTAAAAGAAAAAGAGAAAATATTTAAATTTTCTCTCTTTTTTTTTATTATTATTCATTTTTTATATATAAGCAAAGTACTCATATTATTTTAAATTAATATTCTTTTTTATAGAAAAATCATTATGATTTGGTATTAATATTTTTCAAACTTTTAATATAAAGTATATTTAATTAACTAAACCTCTATTTTCAAAATATCTATTCTTTATCATATAATCTGCTATTTTATATGCTTTTTCTAATTGTTCCCTCTGCTCAGGTGTAGGATTTCCAATAACTTTATTTCCTTTAATTACAGTAGCATCCCTATCTGTATTTAAAAGATTTCTTCCCATAAATTTATCATTAGTATTTATTCCTAGTAAATATAGAATTGTCGGAGTAATATCACTTTGACCTCCTGGTGTATTTATAGTTTCTCCTTTCATTCCTGTTGCATAAATAAATAATGGTATTTTATGATCTACCTTCTTCCACCAAGTTCCTGGTAAAGGAAGATTTTGAATTTCATTATTATAATATTTATGAACTCCTGTATGATCTCCATAAATAACAAGAACAGTATTTTTCATTAACCCAAGCTTATTTAGTTTATTTATAAAAAATCCTATTTGCTTGTCTGCATAGTGAACACTTTGAAAATATCCACCTAATTTACTATCATCAATTACCTTAGGTAATTTTAATTCTCTATATCTATCTGGCAGATCAAAAGGTCCATGGCTTGATAAACTAGGTATTGTTGAAAAGAATGGCTCTTTTAAAGTCTTTAGTTTATCTGCATATTGACTATAAAATGATCTATCTGAAAGTCCCATTCCAAAAACATCATCAAGCTTATATGATGCAATATCCCACATCTTATTAATTCCTAAAGCATTAGCATGTGCCTCTGACCAGTTCCAATCCCCAGCTCTTTCTGCATGTGTAGATACTACTGTATACCCATTTTTAAGTAAATTTCTTGGAAGAGATGGATACTTAACCTCTGGGTGAGTTAAAAATGTTATACTATCTCCTAGTGTTAACATTCCAGAACTAACCATCATATCACAATCTATACTATTTCCAGCATTATTTTGCTCATAAAAATTATCAAAATAAAATGACTTATTAATAAGTTTATTTAAATTTGGAGTAATTTCTTGTCCATAAACTTTTTTACCAATGACAAAGTTCTCTAAAGACTCTATTTGCATAAATATTACATTCTTACCTTTAAATATCCCTTTATATTTGTTGTCTGGTAATTTCTTATTGTTCCAATCAAGCCAATTATCAACTTGCTTCATCTCATCTTCATTAGGTTTTTCATTATACTTCTCTATAGCCATTGCTGCCTCTCCTAAATGATATCCAAGAGGGGAAGCATCCTGCATCATTGCAAAAGGTGACCATGATGTATTCATAAATTTAACTCTATTATCAGTTATATTCTTAACATCAAATAAATAATGTGTTCCATAAATAATTGCTACACAAACAACTAAAACACCAATAGCTGATTTTGCATGTCTCTTGCAAAGACTTAATGATTTTGACTTATTTCTTATTAATATAAGTATTGGTATATCTATAATGAACAATAAATCTAATATACTTGGATTTATTAAACTTTGATTTAATGGATTAAACATATCTCTAAAAAATATATGTCTTAATCCTAAATAGTTTCTACTTGCTCTATAATACCAAAGATCTGCCAATAATAATAAAGAAAATAAACAATCTATTATTATTAAATAAGTAAATTGCCTCTTTCCCTTAAAGAAAAGAGCTGGTACTATCATTATTAGTAAAAATGATATGTGAGCAAGCAATACCTCGTTATCAATATGTATTCCCCAACCTAAAAATGATCTTCCAGTATTAGAAGCCCCTATAGCCATAAAAGCCAATGTTTTTAAAGCTAATATTATAAATACTAGAAGCTTAGTTGCAAAACCTATATTGATTCTTTTGATATAATTAAGTATATTATCAAACTTCATCCTTTTTCTTCACCTACTTAAAATTTTATCTAATATTCCAAAGTTCCTTTATTTTTTCTATTCCTGAAACAGCCAAAATTATAAACAGCCAGCAAACTATATATGAGTATCTAGATTGCATTTCTATAAATAGATAAGATAATCCATATCCACCAAAAGCTATATAAAAAAGATTTATTTCTGATTTCTTTTTAAATCTTTTTTTATTAAATAGTCCAATAAACACTAGTATCATCACTATTAAATACATAAATTGTATTGCAAATCTTCCACCATTATTAAAGTTAATTAATATATCTTTATTAGGAACGTTAAGCTGTGACCAAAATACACCACTTAAGTCTCCTTCTGCCCATTGATTTGAATATTTTTTTATATAAAACTTTAATAGCTCAGAAGGTGGAGTTGTTGTAAGCCTATCGTAGATTATTTCTTTACATGCATTGTCTATTTCATCATAATTAAAATTATATTTTTCTGGTATTTGTGCATCATCTAAATTCCATCTTCCACCATGTTTAATGTTAGTACCCTTTAATATTAATGTAGTTGCTGGCTCTGCACCCTTCCATAAATTATATTCAGTAATTTTGAAAGCCTTTAATGTTGAACTTGCTATAACAAGAACTAGCCCAAAGGATATTGCTACCATTAAAATATTTATTATCTTATTTTTTACCTTATTATCTGTATAAATTATAATATACATTACATAAGCTATTACCATAACTGGTGCAACCATTCTAAATAAATTTCCTATAGATAAAAGTACCCCTGATAATATAAACATAGCTGGATGAACTTTTTTCTTACAAGTTATAAGAAAAACATATATACTTCCTAAGTAAAAAGGTATTGCTATATTTTCTGTACAAAGTACTCCTGTATAAGTTACAAAAGGTGGAAATACTGAAGCTATTAAGGCACCAATTATTCCATAATATTTCTTTTCAAATGTTTCATTTAATATTAAGTAAATTAAGTAAATTATAATTACACCCATAATTAGATTTACAATTTTCATTGCTAATATTGCATTTGAAAAAAGCTTAAGCATTAATGCCATATACATAGTCATAACAGTTAAGTGTGGAAATCTTGCTATATATCCTGTTCCCCACATCATACCATAATTTCCTTCTAATACTGCCTTTGCCGTTTGATACATAGTATTAAAATCAGATACCGGAACTGATTTTACATTTATAAGCCATAATATTCTTAATATAGCACCCCATATTAAAATAATTATTATTTTACTTCTATTATTTAAAGTTTTACTTTTCACTAAAAAATATCCTAAAACAACAGTTAATATTAAAGCTAAAGTAGAAACTGTAAAAGATAAATCTAGTCCTTTATAGAAAACCTTTAAATCTAATATAGTTGCAAAAATTAAAATAAGTATTAATGGTTTTAATGCTATAGTTACAAAACTCGTAAAACCATTTCTAAACTTTTTTATTTCCATACCTAATCCTCCTAATTTTATAGTGAAATTATACTTTTAAAATTTCACAAATACAATTGTATCATAATGTTAATGTATTTTGTATTTACAAGTTTTACTTTTTAAAACTATTATATATTTTAAGTAATTTATAAGAAAATTTTAATATATTGCATAAAAAAAGTAGGAAATATAACTATATTTCCTACTTATTATTTAAATTATATATTTTTAAATAAATAATCCTGCACCTGGTCCAAGTGGTAATCCTAATAAGAACCATATTATTAATAAAACAGTCCAACATACTAAGAATGCCATTGAGTAAGGAACCATAGTTGAAATAAGTGTTCCTATACCTGTATCTTCATCATAAACCTCTGCAAAAGCAACTATTAATGCAAAATATGTCATAAGAGGTGAAATAATATTTGTGCTTGAATCACCAATTCTATATGCCATTTGAACAAGTTCTGGTGAATAATGCATTCTCATAAACATAGGTACAAAAACTGGTGCCATAATAGCCCATTTTGCTGATGCTGATCCCATAAATAAATTTATAAATGCTGATACAACTATAAATCCTAATATTAGTGGGATTCCTGATATTCCTGTATTTTCTAAAAAGTCTGCTCCCTTAACAGCAATAATTGTACCAATATTTGTATGATTAAAATATGAAACGAATTGAGCTGCAAAGAATACTAATACTATATATCCTCCCATTGAAGACATACTCTTACCCATTAAATTTATTACTTCTTTATCACTAGTTATATCTCTTTTACCAATTCCAAATGCTATTCCTGGTATTAAGAATGCTATTGATATTATTATTACCATTGAATTCATGAAAGGTGATTTTAATATTTCTCCTGTTTGAGGATTTCTAAGTGGTCCCCATGATGGAACAACAAGTAATCCCATAAATATTACAAATAATAATAATGCAATACCTGCAAATTTTAATCCTCTTTTTTCATTATCACTAATTTCTGTTATTTCTTCAGCTTGTTTTTTACCTTTATATTCGCCAAGTCTTGGTTCAACAACCTTTTCTGTTATAATTGTACCAACTATTGTAATAAGTATTGTTGAAGCTATTAAAAAATACCAGTTTGAAGCTATTCCAACTTCATATCCTGCTTGATACATTTGAGCTGATTCTTGAGTTATTCCTGCAAGTAATGCATCTGTTGGTCCGAAAATTATGTTAGCACTAAATCCACCTGACACTCCTGCAAAAGCAGCTGCAATACCTGCAAGTGGATGTCTCTTAAAGCTTAAAAATACAACTGCTCCAAGAGGAATAAGTATAACATAACCTGCATCTGATGCTATATTTGAAATTACTCCAGCAAAAACTACTACTACTGTAATTAATCTCTTTGGAGTACTAGTAACAAGTTTTCTTAATAATGTTCCAATAAGGCCTGTCCCTTCCGCAACTCCAACTCCAAGTAATGCTACTAATACTGTTCCAAGTGGTGCAAAACTTGTAAAGTTATTAACTGCACTTTCAAACATGTATCTTATTCCATCTGGAGTTAAAAGTGATTGAACTGATACAGTTAATTCTTTAATTTCCATTGTGGCTCTATCTAATCCTGTATAAGTAACACTAACCCCCATTTTTGCTAATATTGATGATAAAACTATAATACCTGCACATAAAATAATAAATATAGTAGCTGGATGTGGTAATGCATTACCAACTCTTTCAACCATATTTAGAAACCCTTTTTTCTTAATGTTTTTTTCCATTAGTTGTCCTCCTCTTAATTAATATCCCCCACTCGAGTCCTCTCAATGAGCACATGTGTTTTTAATTTATGTACATTATATAACATTTTTAAACTAAAAACAACTTTTTTTTAAACTTTATTAACATTTAAAGGTTTTAACTTAATACTTATATAGTTTTTTATTTTTCTTTATAAAAATTTTTAAACTTGTTTTAACCTATTCACCTTAATATTTTCTTATTTTTACATAAAATTCTCTTATATTTATAAAGTCCTATGATAAAATGTATTTATCATAAAATCTAAGATAGGGGAAAAACAATGAAAAATAAAAATTTTAAAAAAGCTTTGAAATACAGCTTAATAACAATTCTTATTATTCTATTAGCCTATGGAATTACATTCTATTTTAGCTTCTTCCAAGGAAATACATATGTAAGAAATGGACAAGTAATAAGTAAGATTAAACCAAAAAACTATAAAAGTATTTATACTTCATCAATTAATTTAAATTCTGAACCTTTAAGAAAAATAGATAATATTACAATTTCTATTTTAGGAAAAACTGTTCCAAAAGATATACCTATTTTATTAAGAGCTCAAAGATATTATTTACCTTTAGATTATGTAAATAAAATTTTAGGATTTTCGAAAAATGAAAATAATTCATTGATTTTTTCAAAAAAAGATTTAAAAATTACTTTTTCCGAGAAGGAAGCTATAATTAATGGTAAAAAATATGATTTAAGAGGTTGGCTAGCAAAATATAAAGATAAAGATTATATTTCTATATCAGACATTGAATATATCTATTCTCTAACTGCAGTTTTTGATTTTAAAAATAATTCAGTTAAACTTTTAAAATCAAATTATAGTAGATTAACAAAAACCAATACTAAGCTTAAAGATGGCAAAGCTGCCTTAATAAGATTAGAAGATTTTTCTTCTGGTGGTGCTCTATATCAAGATATAAATCAAACAAAATTAAAAGTAATGGCAGATTATTTTTATAATAATAATATAAGATTTCATATAGCTTGGGTACCTAGATATAAAGATCCTGAAAAAGACTTTGATAATAACCTTTTAACAAATAATTCTATAAATAATGTTGGTTTTATTAACCTATTAGATTACATGATTAATAGCGGAGCTGAAATTGGACTTCATGGATATACTCATCAGGCAGGAAATAGTATAAGTTTAGCTGGAATAGAACTTTCAAGTAAATTTAATTCAACAGAAAAAGAAACTAGAGCTGTTATAGAAAATGGACTTAAAAATGCTGATGCTTTAAATATTCCTGTTCACTTTTTTGAAAGCCCACATTATCAAGCAACTAGAAAACAAAAGGAGATTATACAAGAATATTTTAAATATTTATATGAACCATATAGTGTTCTTTATTTTACAGCTCTTAAAGAAACACCAAATGGCAATATTTATATTCCAACACCTCTTAATTATGTAAAAAATCATAATACTACGCCTATGATAAAAAGAATTAAAAGTCCATCTCCAAATTTATTAGCATCATTATTTTATCATCCAACATTAGAGCTTGATTATTTAAATTTTAACTCTAATAATAATACTTTTAATGGGAAAATAGCTCAAAATTCATTAATTAAATCAATTGTTGATGCATTAAATAAAAATGGTTATTCTACAATTTATGTTACTGATATTAAATAAAACATATTACTCATAGTAAACATAATTACTTTAAATATAAATTTTAATAATAAACAAAATAAAAAAAATAATTTATATAAACAAAAAGCAAAAGTCTAATTTACGACCTTTGCTTTTTATTTATTATACTAATTATAAAGAATAGTAATGTTGAACCTGTTGCTGCCCCAGATGTATCTATTAACACATCAGTAAATCTTCCTGCTCTTCCAGCTACAAAAATTTGGTGTATTTCATCAGTTGAAGCATATATAAATGATAATATTATTGAAAATATTAAAGCTTTTTTATTTCCTACATAAAACCTTAATACATTAAAATAAAGTATATTTAATATTAAATACTCAATAAAATGTGCACCTTTTCTAATTATTGTAATAGCTATATTAACATAAATTCCTTCAATATCTAACCCTAAATGTCTTACTATATTCAATACAAAATCACTTTGACTATTTGAAATATTTGCTGGCTGATTTGACATATAAAATATAAATATCATCCAAATCAATAATATTACCCAGTATAATATTCTCTTTTGTTTATCCTTCATCTGTTAATTCTCCAATCAATAATAATAAGTTATATTATACTACAATAAAATCTCAAAAGTAAATTTATATATCTTATATAATTGTCTATCTCTAACAATTCATTTTAAATAATTAATTCACCCTTATACACCTATATCTTATAGAGAACTATCTATCTTGAACAATATACTTATTTATATAAGCTAATGATTCTTCTATTATACTTTGTCCACGTTCTATATCCTCTGTTTTAATATTTAAATTACATAATCTTTGATCTATAGATTGAATTTGCTCTTTTAGCTCTTGTAATAATTTTGTTTCATACTTTATTTGTATTCCATCTGCATCTATGAATATTTTCTCTGGTGGATCTCCACATACTGAACATTTTGCATATAACTTGTTTCCATTAGTATCTTTAAACAATTTAAAGTTATCATTTTTACACGAAGAACAAAAGGATAAAACTTCATATATCTCATCTCCTATATCATGATAATATTCATTTCTACATTCCATGCATATAGCTTTTATTTTATTATCCAAGGATTCAATTCTAAATTTATTTCCAGAACAACCTTCCTTTTCACATACAAAAGTTCTAATCATTTTATCATCTCCCATAAATTTTAAATAATGACTTCAATAGCTAATTTATATTCTTTAAAAAAAGAAAATATTCTATATATAAAAAAATAGGAATCTATCATGTATTTATTAGATTCCTATTCTATAATTATTATTACGTTTATATGACATTTTAAAAATTTTTACATTCATTAATTTCTTCTTCAATTATTCTTATTTTTTCGTCTATATAAGAAGTTTTCTTTCCAGCTAAAATTAACTGTCGTTTTTCAAGCTTCAATTGTTTAAGACATTCATTTAATTCTTCTATTTTGGTCAAAAAAAACACTCCCCATCCTAAGCTTTAAAAGATACTATTATTATATATTCTTATTATATTATATGTTTATATACCATTTTAGTTCTACCTTTTGAAAACGTAATCAAATAACATAATTACTTTATATAATAATTATATATAATCACAAGTAAGATGTATACAACTAACTTTAGCAATATTTTTTCATTTTATTACATTTTATAGTTTATATACCCCTTATTATTCATTATTTTATTTTTTATTATAAATATTATTTAAATTATATAGACAAAAACAAATTTAACTTATATATCATTGTTAATATGTATTATAAATTTCAGTTACTATAAATTTTCATAAAAAAAAGCTATGAACGTGTGTTCATAGCTTTCTACCTTTTGGTGGAGGTAAGGAGATTCGAACTCCTGACCCCCTGCGTGCAAGGCAGGTGCTCTCCCAGCTGAGCTATACCCCCAAAATGGTGGACC
>NZ_JAGGJZ010000014.1 GCF_017873235.1 Clostridium moniliforme
GTGGAGATGATGTAAGACTTGAAGGAATAATAAAGGATTTAGATGTAAAGCCAAAGTTTATTTTATTAACTCATGGACATTTAGATCATGTAGGAGCAGTAGAGCATTTAAGTAGTATATTTAATATTCCTTTTTATTTACATGGTAGTGAAATTAAATATATGGAAAGTGATAATTATATATTTGGAAATATAAGAAAACCTGATGGACTTTTATCAGAAGACTCAGAGTTTTCTATTGGAAATCATAAAATTAAGGTTTTTCATACTCCAGGTCATACAGAAGGTGGAGTATGCTTCTTAATTGATAATAATTTATTTTCAGGAGATACATTATTTAAAGGATCAATTGGAAGAACAGATTTTACAGGAGGAGACTTTGGCAAGATAATAAACAGTATAAAAACTAAAATATTACCATTAGGTGATGATATAAATGTATATCCAGGCCATGGACCAAAGACTTCAGTAGGACATGAAAAGAAATATAATCCATTTTTAAACTAAGGAGAAACTATGCTAATTAATATAGGATTAAATGATTTAAAATATAGATATGATGTATATCAAATGTTTAATTTATATTTTCCTTTAGATGAGTTAAAGTTTAAAGAAGAAGAAAATTTTGATTACTTGGTAACTATATATGACGATAAGGTTGTATTTAAAAAAGAAAACTTTGAAAGAGAAGAAAAAATCTATGATAATATAAAAGATTCAATTAAAAAGGTAGTATTTAAAAGTCTTAAGGAGTTAACTAATGATGATTATCCTTGGGGAACTTTAGTAGGAATAAGACCATCTAAAATCGCTTTAAAACTTCTTAACGAAGGAAAGAGTGAAGAAGAGATAATAAGATATTTTAATGATAAATATTTAGCAAGTAGTGAAAAGGCAAAGCTTTGTATTGATGTTGCAAAGCGTGAAGAAAGTTTTGTAAATATTAATCATGAAAAAATTGCTATATATATAGGAATGGCATTTTGTCCAACAAGATGTTTATACTGTTCTTTTGCTTCCAATCCTATTTATGGAAATAAAAAACTTGTTACTTCTTATTTAGACGCACTTTCTTATGAAATAGAAAAGATTAGAGAATATGTAGATAATAAAAATTTAAATATAGAAACAGTTTATTTTGGAGGAGGAACTCCAACAGCTGTTTCTAATGAAGAATTTGAAAATATAATGAATAAAATTTATAATTCATTTGTAAGGGATAAAAACATTTCAGAATTTACTGTTGAATGTGGAAGACCTGATTCAATTACAGAAGAAAAGTTAAATACAATGAAAAAGTATAATGTTTCAAGAATAAGTATAAATCCTCAAACAATGAATGATGATACTTTAAAATTAATTGGAAGAAATCATACCGTAGAAGATGTTAAAGAAAAGTTTAATATGGCAAGAAAACTTGGATTTAATGATATAAATATGGATATGATAATTGGACTCCCAGGAGAAGGTATTAAAGAGGCTGAAAATACTGTTAATGAAATAAATAAACTTAAACCAGATAGTTTAACGATACATGGTCTTTCATTAAAAAGAGGTTCAAGACTTTATGAAAATTTTATACTAAAAAAAGGTCTTGGAATTAAAGGACAAGAGGAAATTTCTAAAATGTATAGTTTAAGTAAAGACCTTGCCAAAGATTTAGGACTTAGAGCATATTACATGTATAGACAAAAAAACATGGTTGGAAATATGGAAAACCTAGGTTATGCAAAGGAAGGTAAAGAATGTATTTATAATATGCAAATGATAGAAGATACTCAAACAATAATAGCACTTGGAGCTGATGCAGTATCAAAAGTTGTCTTTTTAGATGAAAATAGAATAGAAAGATTTCCAAATGTTAAAGATGTTAGAGAATATGTAAAAAGAATTGACGAAATGGTTGAAGGTAAGATTAAATTACTTGATACTTTATATAAGTAGGAGGGAAATAGATGGAAATACAAGCACCTAAGGGTACTAAGGATATGTTACCAAGTGATGCTTATAAATGGCATTATGTTGAAAATATATTTAGAGAAATATCAAAAAATTTTGGAATAAGAGAAATAAGAACTCCAATATTTGAGCATACAGAATTATTTTTAAGAGGAGTTGGAGAAACAACAGATATAGTTCAAAAGGAAATGTATACTTTTGAAGACAAAGGTGGAAGAAGTATAACATTAAAGCCAGAAGGAACTGCACCAGCAGTTAGAGCTTTTATTGAAAATAGATTATTTAATGAAGCACAACCAACTAAACTCTTTTATATAACTCCTTGCTTTAGATATGAAAAAGCTCAAAAAGGAAGATATAGACAATTTCATCAATATGGAATTGAAATGTTTGGAAGTGAAAAACCTTCAATAGATGCAGAAGTTATGGCACTTGCTATGACTATTTTAAAGAAAATTGGACTTAAAGGTTTAAGCCTTAATATAAATAATTTAGGATGTCCTAAATGTAGACCTAAATATAATGAGGCATTAAAAAAATTCTTAGAGGAAAATTATGAAGGATTATGTCCTACTTGTAAAACTAGATTTGAAAAAAATCCTATGAGAATATTAGATTGTAAGGAACATAAGTGTAAGGAAATTACAAAAAATGCTCCTATAATATTAGATTACATATGTGAAGAATGTAGTGATCACTTTAGTAAAGTAAAAGAGTATTTAGATATTTTAGGAATAGAATATAATATAGACCCAGGCATAGTTAGAGGTCTTGATTATTACACTAAAACAATATTTGAAATATTAAATTCAGATTTTACAGTGTGTGGTGGAGGAAGATATGATAAACTAATTGGAGAAATTGGTGGACCAGAAACACCAGCAGTTGGATTTGGTATGGGAATAGAAAGACTTATAATGGCAATTGAAAAGGAAAATATAGAAATTCCAAAGGAACCTATAGTAGAACTTTATTTAGCAGCTAGAGGGGACGAGGGAGCTAAAGAAGCTTTTAAATTAGCTCATGCTTTAAGAGAAATTGGAGTAAGCTCTGAAATAAATCATGCAGGAAGAAGTTTTAAGGCAGAAATGAAATATGCTAATAAAATTGGAGCAAAGTTTAATGTTGTCTTAGGAGAAGATGAACTTTTAAATAGAGTTGCAAGATTTAAAAGAATGGAAGATGGAGAACAATTTGAATTAAGTATAGATGATTTAGAAAAGATAAAGGAAGTCATAAAGGCTTAATATAAATTAAAGATTAAATTGCAAAAAATATATTAAAATAGATATGGAGGAATCACATATGGCAGAAGCACTTAGCGGGTTAAAAAGAACAATGATGTGTGGTGAACCTAGAGAAGAACATGTAGGTAAAAATATTACCTTAATGGGATGGGTTCAAAGAAACAGAAAACTTGGAGGATTACAGTTTATTGACTTAAGAGATAGAACTGGAATAATGCAAGTAGTTTTTGGAGATGACGTTAAAGAAGAAGTATTTGAAAAAGCAAAGGGAGTTAGACCAGAATATTGTATAGCAGTAACTGGAGAAGTAGTTTTAAGAGAAGCTCCAAATAAAGATTTACCTACAGGACTTGTGGAATTAAAATGTGAGGATATAAAGATTCTTTCAGAATCAGAAACTCCACCAATATATATAAAAGAAAATTTAGATGCAGCTGAAAATATAAGATTAAAATATAGATATTTAGATCTTAGAAGACCAGATATGCAAAGAATTTTTATGATAAGAAATAAAGCATCAAAGGCAATTAGAGATTATTTGGATAATAATGGATTTTTAGAAGTTGAAACTCCTATTTTAACTAAAAGTACTCCAGAAGGAGCAAGAGATTATTTAGTTCCTTCAAGAAATTATCCAGGAATGTTTTATGCACTTCCTCAATCACCTCAAATATTTAAACAACTTTTAATGGTATCAGGTTTTGATAAATATTATCAAATAACTAAATGTTTTAGAGATGAGGACTTAAGAGCTAATAGACAACCAGAATTTACTCAAGTGGATTTAGAAATGAGTTTTGTTGATCAAGAAGATATAATGAAATTAAATGAAGGTTTAATAGCTCATGTATTTAAGGAAGTATTAGGATATGAAGTATCACTTCCAATTAAGAGAATGACATTTAAAGAAGCCATGGAAAGCTATGGTTCAGATAAACCTGATTTAAGATTTGGAATGAAAATTCAAGACATTACAGAAGCTGTAAAAGATGTTGAATTTAAAGTATTCTCTGATGCTATTTCAAATGGTGGATCAGTAAGATGCCTTTGTGTTGAAGGTGGAGCTACAATTGGAAGAAAAGATATAGATAGATTTGGAGAATTTGTTAAAACATATAAAGCAAAGGGTCTTGCTTGGATAAAAGTTAAAGAAGATGATACAATACAATCTCCAATAGCTAAGTTCTTATCAGAAGAACAAATGGAAAATCTTTTAAATAAAGCTAATGCAAATAAGGGAGACTTAGTTTTAATTGTTGCTGATAAAAATTCAGTAGTATTCCAAAGTTTAGGTGCATTAAGATTAGAACTTGCTAAAAAGCTTGATTTAATTAAAGATAAAAATGAATTTAATTTTACTTGGATTACAGAATTCCCATTATTTGAATATAGTGAAGAAGAAGGAAGATATACAGCTTGTCACCATCCATTTACATCACCAATGGAAGAAGATTTAGAATTTTTAGAAACAGATCCAGGAAAAGTTAGATCAATAGCATATGACTTAGTATTAAATGGAGAAGAATTAGGTGGAGGTTCAATAAGAATACATGACACAAAGCTTCAAGAAAGAATGTTTAAAGCATTAGGCTTTACTATGGAAGAGGCTTGGAATAGATTTGGGTTCTTATTAGAAGCATTTAAATTTGGTCCACCACCACATGGCGGATTAGCATTTGGTTTAGATAGAATGATAATGTTCTTAGCTGGAACTGAAAACATTAAGGATGTAATTGCATTCCCTAAAAATCAAAATGCATATTGCTACTTAAGTGAAGCTCCAAATATAGTAGATGAAAAACAACTTTCAGAACTTGGAATTTCAATTGATGTAAAAAAAGAAGATTAATTATGTTTAAAGAAGGTGTTTATTTAAGACACCTTCTTTAATTTTTAACTTTACAATATGCTTAGAATAATTAATATTATTCCTGATAGCATGATTTCAAAGCTATGAAATTTAACATCAAGTAATGTTGTTCTTAAAGCATTGTTAGCCCTATCTAAAGATTCATTCTCATAATGAGTTATTTCTAAATTAGCTTTTGAAATATACTGTGAATTGCTTTGACCTAAAAAATTAATTCCACTATCAATATGAGATTCTCCATATAAAGAAAAACCTCCAATAATTGATGCTATTAAACCAAGAATAAGAAATACATCAGCATATATAAAATTTGTGATTACTGTAATGAAAAAGGCTATAAAAAGTAAAATTAAAAGATAGAGAAATAAACATTTACCCCTTTGAAATAATTCATATTTTTTAATATTCATATATTAAATATAGCCTCCTAAATACTACTCTTATTAAAATTATATTCATAGAAAATATAAAGTAACCATTTAAAAATAATTATTTGAATAAATTTTAAAACTTTGAGATAAAATACCTTTTGTATTATAAAAAGGAGGCAAAATGGTATGAAAAAATTTTTTGAAAAGGTTATAATTACTGCAGTATTATTTGTAGGAATATTTAGTTTTTCAGCATCAGCAACAGAATTTAAAAATCCAATATTGATTGGGAAAATTACTTCAGTAGAAAAGTGCAATGATTCTAAAGAAGTAAAAATTATTGTAGATGGATATATGAAAGAATGTGGTATATATAAAGATAAAATAGTTGTTAGGGTAGATAAAAATACTAAGTTTAATAAAAATTGCAATAAAAAGGGAGATATGAATTTTGAAGCTGGGGATTATGTTTTAGTAGAGTTAGATAAAAAGATTACTAAGTCCATTCCACCACAAGGCTATGCAAAAAAAATAGAAATTTCTAAGAAAAAAGAAATAGCAGAAAAAGAAACTAGTGTAAATGATAATATATTAAATAATAAAAAAGATGATGAATTAGAAAAATCAGAGGAAAAAAGTATTTTTAAAGATAACGATAATGAAAAAATTAATAAATTAGAAGACAAGAGTACTTTTAAGGAAGCAGACAATAATGAAGATAAAGATACTATTGATGAAAAAGAACTAGAAAAGTAATTAAAGATGGAGGGAATTTAAATGCCCTCTTTTTACTATGAGTGCTATTAATTATTTTATATATTATAGAGTAATAAAATAACATTGACAAAACAAGTAGTTTTTGAAAAAATAAATGTAAGATTATATCGAAAGAGGAACAAAATATGAAAGAAATAAAATATGTATTAATGAGATATCCAAGTTACTTAGAAATCATTAATCCTAATAATAAATATAAAAATACTTTTTGTATAGAAAAAGCATTTAATAATTATAATAATTTACTTAATATCCTTTCATCACAAGGTATAAAATATTATTTTTTAAATACAGAATGTGGATGTAGTGAAGTATTTACTCGTGATATAGGTTTTTCTTTAGGAGATACTTTATTTATATGCAATTTAACATCTGTTAATAGAAAAAAAGAAACTAAAAAACTTATGGAGCATGTTAGAAGAAATAAAATTAAGCATTATGTATTTGAAAATAAGATTGAAGGTGGAGATGTTATAGTTTTTGGTTCAACAATATTTGTAGGTATAAGTCAAAGAACTAATGAAGATGCAATAGATGAATTAACAAAATATGTTGAAGATAATAGATTAAAATATAAAATTATACCTATAAGATTTGATTCAGAAAATAAACTTCATTTAGATTGTGTATTTAATGTATTAGACAAAAAGTCAGCAATATTAAGTAAATATGTATATGATAGTGATAAAATAGAAGAAGAAATAAAAAATATTTATTATATATCTAAAGAAAGTGCAGATAATCTAGGAACAAATATTTTATCTATCGGAAAGAAAAGAATAATATGTAGTGATACGGAAGTAACGAAGATATTAAAAAAAGCAGGATATAAGGTATTTTATTGTGAATATGATGAAATAATAAAAGTTGGGGGAGGAATTGGTTGTAGTACTTTACCAATTAGGATTTAAAAATTCATAATCATTAATAAACTTCATAAATAATTATATTATGTTTAATATTTACATAAAGAATAAAAATTTCTTTAATTATCTTGAAAAATAGAGTAGAATTAAGATGTAGAGTGTTATAATTTGAACATATGGGAGTGATAGAATGGACAAGAAGAAAATTGTAGCCTTAATGTTAGCTACCTCTGCTGGAACTGGAGCTACACTAATGCATAATACAGTTGCTCATGCTGATGAATATAAAGCATCAGGTCATGTAGTAAACGTAACAAGCGTTCTTAGAGTTAGAGCTAAATCCAGTACCAGTTCAGAAGTTTTAGGATATTTACGTAATGGAGATAAAGTAAATATAAAAGGAAAATCAGGAGACTGGTATAAAATTGATTTTGAAGGAAAAACAGCCTATGTATATAATGAATATATAAAAGAGGGATCTAATAATTCAAGTTCTGAAAAGGTTAAAGGTAAAGGAAAGGTTGTTAATGTAGAAAGCAGTTTAAGAATAAGAAGTGGGGCAAGTACAAGCCATTCTGTTATTGGATACTTATATGAAGGAAACACTTTTGATATAATAGAAAAATCAGGAGATTGGTATAAAATTAAACATAATGGACGTATAGGATATGTTTATGGTGAGTATGTAAAACCAGCTGGTGAAAGTAGTTCAACTAATAATAATGTTGATAATGATTTAGGTGGAAAAGTTGGACAAGTTATTAATGTAACAAGTAGCTTAAGAATAAGAAGTGGAGCTGGAACCAATCATTCTGTTGTAGGTTATTTATCAAATGGAGAAAAATTTGATATTACTGGAAGATCAGGAGATTGGTATAAAATTAAAACAAATAGACATAGTGGATATGTACACAAAGATTATGTTAGAATTTTAGGACAAGGAAGTAATAGTAGCAGTTCAAGTAGTGACGATAATAATGAAGTACAAGAAAAAGGTAAAGGAAAGGTTGTTAATATAACTTCAAATTTAAGAATAAGAAATGCACCAAGTACAAATAGTTCAGTAATCGGATATTTGTTAGAAGGACAAACATTTGATATATTAGGAAAATCAGGTAGTTGGTATAAAATAAAACATAATGGAAGTACTGGATATGTACACGAAGATTATGTAAGTGTAATTGGACAAGGAAATAGTAATAATAGTGGAAATAATTCTAGTAGTTCATCAGGACAATCTGTAAGTGAATATGGAAAGGTTGTTAATGTTTCAACTAGTCTAAGATTAAGAAAAGGTCCAAGTACAAATAGTTCAGTAGTTGGATATTTATTCCCTGGAGAAACATTTAAAATTACAGAAAGAAATGGTAGTTGGTATAAAGTAAATGCAAATGAAAAAGTTGGATATGCAAGTTCAGATTATATTAAATTAATTAATAAGAATGAAGCTAATTCATCAGGAAGTTCATCTACATCATCTGCATCTTATGAAAGTGTATATAATATATTAAAAGCTCAAATTGGTTCTCCATATATTTGGGGAGGTAGTGGTGAGTTTATAACTCATGATAGTTTAAGAATGTTTAAAAAAATGTTCCCAGGAGAAGCTGCAGCTGGAAAATATAATATTCCATCAAAATATATAAATAATGGATATAGAGCATTTGATTGTTCTGGATTATTATACTGGGGTTTTAGACAAGTTGGAATAAATATTGGACGTACAACTTATGATCAAATAAATGCTGGTAGAGAAGTTTCATTAAATGATGTTAGACCAGGAGATTTATTATTTTATAGAAGTCTTGGACATGTTGGTATGTATATAGGAAATGGAAAATGGTTAGAAGCACCACATTCTCATGATTATGTAAAAATAGCAAATGTTCCTTGGAGTCAAATAGGAAGAGCTAGAAGAATTTTAAAATAAGAATATAGAGAGTTTTAAGTTTAGTAAGAAACTTAAAACTCTTTTTTGATTTATTAAAAAATATAAATTATTAAAATTATCTATTATTAACTTTATATTATTTTTCTATACTTATAAAACTTAAATTTATATCATAAATTCTCACTAAAAATAAATAAAATTTTAAAGAAAAATGAATAAATTTTAATTGTATATAGTATTAATTATCACATTATGATATAATATAAACAGTTTAAATAAGAAGGAGAATTTAAGATATGGATAATAGGGGAGATTTTTCAAATATTTTTGATTTTATATCGAAGATGAAGCAAAAAAAGGATAATTTCATTAAGAAAAAAGATTCATCACTAAAAGGATATTTAAAATGGCTTATAATTTCATATTTAATTATGGCAATAATATTATTTGTACAGAGTAAATTAATATTAGATATTTCAATAAGCTTTTTACCGTTTATTATTCCTTTTGTATTATGTAGTATTATTTATGGAATTACTCATTTAAATAAAAGATATATTACTTTCGGTGTATTGGGAATAGCTTTATATTTTATTCTTAATATAATTTTTAGTCCATTAATAAGCTATAAGGCACATAGAAATTTAATTGGAACTGTAGATGGTGTAGAATTTTCAAGTCAAATAAAGCATATTGATTTAAAGCAATTACCTACAATAGATAAAGAACTAGCAGATAAATTAGCAGATAAAAAGTTAGGGGAGATACCAAGTCTTGGTAGTCAGGTTTATGTTGGAGATTTAACTCTTCAAAGTATTAATGGAGAACTTTATTATGTAGCACCACTTGAACATTCATCATTATTTAAGTGGATTTCAAATCATAAAGGAACACCAGGGTATGTAAAGGTTAGTGCTACTAATCAAAATGATGTTCAACTTGTAACTGAAGTTAATGGTAAACCTCTTAAAATAAAATATTTACCATCATCTTATTTATTAACTGATTTAGATAGAGCAGCTTTCTTAAGAGATATGAAATCTGCACATACAGATTATACATTTGAATTAGATGATAGCGGAAATCCTTACTGGGTTATTACAAGGTATGATACAGGAGTTGGTATAACAGAAGCTAAAGCTATAGGAGCTTTAATTATTGATGCTCAAACTGGTAAATCAGAAATATATGATATTGAAAATATGCCAAAGTGGGTTGATAGAATTCAACCAGATAAATTTATTAAAAATTATATTGATAAATGGGGTAAATTAGTTCATGGAGTATTTAATTTTAGTGATAAGGATAAATTAGTATCAACAGAAGGAATGAATTTAATTTATAACAATAATGAATGTTATTATTATACTGGAATAACTTCAGTTGGAAATGATGAAGGCTTAGTTGGATTTACTTTAACTAATACTAGAAATGGAAAGACAACAATGTATAAAACATCAGGAGCAACAGAAACTGCAGCAATGAAATCAGCAGAAGGTAAGGTTCAGCAATATAAATATACTGCAACATTTCCTTATTTAATAAATATTCAAAATGAACCAACATATTTTATGACGTTAAAGGATGCAAATGGCTTAGTAAAAAATTATGCTATGGTTAATGTTAAAAACTATAATACTGTTTCAGTTGGAGATTCACTTCAATCTACATTGAATAAATATTTAGAAGTATTAACAAATACAAATATTTCTTTAGAAGGAAGTAATAATGCCAAAAAAGTTGAAGGTGAAATTGAAAGAATAGGATTAGTTGTTAAAGAAGGATCTAGTATTTATGATATAAAACTTAAAGGATCTGATAACATTTATTCAGTATCAACAGAAACTTCAAGGGAAGCTGCTTTAAGCAAAGTGGGAGATAAAGTTAAAATAGAATATATGAATGTAGGAGATAGTAGATATATAATAGTGAATTCATTTAAAAATATAAATACAACTCCTAAGGATAATAAGGTTTATAAAGAAGAAAATAAAACAAAAGAAAATATAGAAAAAGAATAATATTTAAAAGCCTCTATAGATAATTGTCTATGGAGGTTTTTTTTATTGTTAAAAATTAAAAGGAAATATATAGTTTAAATTATTATTGACAAGTATATATAGAAAAATATATACTGTGTATATAGAGTATATACAGTATATACACAGTCAAGATTAATTTAAAAGAGGTGAAACTTTGAATATTATTATTTCTAACACATCAAGAACACCAATATATGAACAAATTTTAAAAGCTATAAAAGATGAAATTATTTCAGCAAAAATAAAGGAGGATACATTATTACCCTCAATAAGAAACTTGGCATCAGACCTTAGGGTAAGTGTAATAACAACTAAAAGAGCCTATGAGGAACTTGAAAAGGAAGGATACATATATACAGTTAAGGGCAAAGGTTCTTATGTTGCTCCTCAAAATAAAGAGTTATTAAAGGAAGAAAAGCTTAAGGAAATTGAGGATAAATTACTAGAAGCTATAGATATTTCTAATAGTATTGGATTGGAATTTGAGGAATTAATAGAAATGCTTAAAACATTAAAGGAAATTTAAAAGGTAAAGGAGAGAATTTTATGAAAGAATATAAAAATGCATTAGAAATTATAAATATAAGAAAAAGATATAAAGATTTTTTGCTAGATGATATAAGTTTTAATCTTCCTAAAGGTTTTATAATGGGACTTATTGGACCAAATGGAGCTGGGAAAACAACAACAATAAAAGCAATAATGAATTTAATTAAATTAGATAAAGGACAGGTAAAAATATTTGGAGAAAATCTAATAGATAATGAAGTTAAAATAAAAAATAAAATTGGATTTGTTTATGATGATTGTTATGCTTATGAGGATTTTTCAATAAATGAAAATAAAAAGCTTATAGCACCTTTTTATTCTAAGTGGGATGAAGATAAATTTAAATTTTATATAGATAAATTTAAATTAAATGGTAAAAAGAAGATAAAAGAGTTATCAAAGGGGCAAAAGGTTAGATTTTCATTAGCTATTGCACTTTCACATAATGCAGAACTTTTAATATTAGATGAGCCTACATCAGGGCTTGATCCTGTATTTAGAAGTGAACTTTTAGATGTTTTATTTGATTTGATAAGAGATGAGGAAGTTTCAATACTTTATTCAACACATATAACATCTGATTTAGAAAAATTAGCAGATTATATAACATTTATTAATAATGGAAAAGTTGAATTTTCAATAGAAAAAGATAGTCTTTTAGAAGAATATTTTATAGTGAAAGGACCAATAGAAGTTTTGGATGACAATATAAGAAAATATTTAATTGGAACTAGAAAATCAAAATACAATTTTGAAGGATTAACTAAAAATAGTGAAGAGCTAAATAGAAATTTTGATAACCTTATATTTGAGAGAGCAACTCTTGATGATATTATTGTATATTATTCAAAAAAGGAGAAGATTTAGCTATGGGAAATTTATTGAAAGTAGAATTTTTTGTTCAAAAGAAATTTATTAAAAGTCTTGCTTTTGCATTGATTTTTATGTCAATTATATTTTTATCAAATAGAGGTTCTCAAGGAGTATATTTTTCAGGAGGATTTATAATATTTTTCCTTGTTTTAACAACTATTGAAGTAGAAAAAAGAAGTAAATTTAATGTATATGTAAACTCACTACCAATAAAAAAGAGGGACTATATTATATCAAAATATATAAGTGCTTTAATTTATGTAATTTTAGTTAATTCAATTTGTTATATTTTATATAAAGTTTTAGGGTTAATATTTAATCCAGAAATAGAGTTAAATATAAAAATAGTTATAATTATCTCAGCTATGGAGCTAATATATATATCTATAATTGAACCTATATTTATAATATTAAGTTATAAATATTATAGAATAGCTAATATTATTTTTGTTGGGTTTGCAATTTCTATATTATGTTTAATAATGGATAATTTAAAAAATATAGATAAAATGTCAATAACAAATATTATAAATAAGTTTAGTTTACCATTTTTTATAGTATCTATAATAGTTTTCTTTATATCTTTTGTAGCAACTGATTTTATGTATAAAAGAATGGATGTGAAATAATATGATTAAGCTTGTTTTAAATGATATAAAAATACAAAGAAAAATTTATATTATATATTGTATCTTTACAATAATTCTTTTTGGATATTTTTTAACTGATTTTAATAATAAAAACATATCTAATATTGAATTATATGAGAAATTTAATATATATTATTTTATTTATATGCTATTATTTTTAAGCTGTAGTATAAATTATATAATTGCAAAATCCTTTGGAAGAAAGAATAATTTAAATATATTAATTAAATCTCTGCCAATAAAACAAGAAGAAATTGTTATTAGTAAAAGTATTATACCAATTGTAATATTTATAATATATGAAATACCTAACTTAATATTTCAAATTATATATTCCAATTATGAAAATATTAATATAGTAAATGAAATAAGATTTACATTAGTAATATTTATATTATTTTATATAACTTCTTTAGTAAATTTATATATGAATTTATTAAAGCCTGAAAGTAGGATGACTTTTTATGCTAGAATAGTTCCAGTATTAATAATTATAGTATTTATGAATGTAATAGATAGCATTTCTAAGTATTTAGAAGAATTCACATTTAATTTAGAGAATTTAAATGTTGTTTTAATATTAATAAGTTTTATTACAATATTAGGAGTATTACTTTTAATAAAAATTGTATTGAGGAAATATAAAGCTATAGAATTATAATAAAAAGATAAATTTTTTATATATTATTTTTCACATTTTTAAATGTTTTTTTAATATTAAAAATTATCTATTCGATCATTTTTGACAAATTTTTCAATGATATAAAGAGTGAAGGATAAAATTCTCTATATAATGAAGTTATAAAGTGATTAAGATGTAATTTTATGATAGAGTTAAGTTAAAATAAATTATTTTTTTGTGGGAGAGGTGAAAATTTTGAATTTACACAGAAGAATATCAACATATACTAAAAACTTAACTAGATTAGAAAAAGATTTATTACGTGAATTACTAGAAAATAGAGATAAGTTTACTTATAAAACTTTTACGATAGAAAATATAGCGGAAAAATTTTCAACTAGTACAAGTACAGTTCATAGACTTTCTAAAAAACTAGAATATAAAAGTTTTGTACAATTTAAAGACGATTATTTTGAAAAGAATAAAATTAATGCAGATAAAATGGAGTTTTCAGATAATTCATATATAAATTCTATAATAGAAACTTATAAGCTTGTTTTAGATGGACCACAAGAAGAGATTATAGATAAGATAGCACAATGTAAGAAAATCACTATTTATAGTATGGGAATGAGCAATTATTTAGCAAAAATGTTTAAAATAAAATTGCAACTTTTAGGAATACCAGCAGAGGAACATAATGATTCTAGATTTATGAGATTGTCCAGTAAAATTTTAAAAAGAAATGAAGATCTTGTTTTTATGATATCTAGAAGTGGTGAAACACCAGAACTTTTAGAAGTTTTAGTTGAAACTAACCTAAAGGGAGTAGATGTAGTTTTAATAACAGAGTCAAGGGGGTCAACCTTTGAAAGATTGTGTAAATATGTTATTTATACAGGATATCCTAAAGATACCGATATAAATATTGATACTAGATTAAATGTGCATATAGCTATAGATGTATTAATAAATAAATTTGTAGAAAAATATAGAAAAAAAATATAGTATATAATAAAAAATCCTACTTAGAATAAATCTTTAAGCAGGATTTTTTATTTATTTTAGTATGCTTCTATCAAAAGTATTAAAATCAGAAATTACAGAATCAACTGAATTATTTAAATTAAAAGTAGTCTTTTTATTTTTAGGGGATAAAGCGATTATTTTACCTATATTAGCTCTTTTAGCAGCTTCTATTCCAGATAAAGAATCTTCAAACACAATACATTCTTCAGGTTTTAAATTAAGTTTTTTACAAGCTTTTAAGTACATATCTGGATCAGGTTTACCTTTAATTGTCCCATCATTAAATACTATAAGCTCTTTATTAAACCATTTATCTAAGTTGAAATTTTCTATAAAAAATTTTACATTAACTTCTTCAGAACCTGTTGCAATTGTAAATGGTATATTATTAGCTTTTAAATAGTCAAATAAATCTTCTGCACCTTCTGTAAGTTTAAAGCCTTCTTTATCTTTTAGACACATATCTCTATATACTTTTTCTTTTTTATCAGAAAATTCAACCCAAGAATCATCATTAAATTTTTTATTTAAAATATATTCAAGAATAGCTTTGTTTGTCCTTCCATGAACATGAACATCAAGTTCTTCATCTGTTAATTCATAGCCTCTAAGTTCTTTTGAATAAGCCTTCCAAGCTATGTTATGTTTTTCGGCATCTAAAAAAAGAGTACCATTAAAGTCAAAAATTACGCCTTTTAATTCCATAGTATAATCTCCTTATATAATTTTTATATTTATATTATATCAAAGTAATTTTAATATAGATAAAATGTTATATTAAATTAAAAATTATTTTTATTTAATAAAAAAGAGTTAGATTTTAACCTAACTCATTTAATTAACTTATATTATTTTTGTTGTCCAATCTTCACAGTTCCAAATTTCTGTTACTATATCATTATAAAATTCAGGTTCGTGAGATACTAAAAGAATAGATCCTTTATATTCTTTTAAAGCTCTTTTAAGTTCATCTTTAGCATCTACATCTAAGTGATTAGTAGGCTCGTCAAATATAAGTATATTTGTTTCAGTATTTAAAATTTTACAAAGTCTAACTTTTGCAGCCTCACCACCAGATAAAACTCTTATTTTAGATTCAAGTTGTTTTGTAGTAAGTCCACATTTTGCAAGGGCAGCTCTTATTTCATATTGAGTAAAGCTTGGAAACTCATTCCATACTTCTTCAATACAAGTATTATTGTTATCAGATCTATCCTCTTGTTCAAAGTAACCTATGTTTTGATAATCACCTAAAGTAACTTCACCAGATAAAGGCTTAACCTTTCCAAGTAAACTTTTTAAAAGAGTTGACTTACCAAGACCATTTGCACCAACTAATGCAATCTTTTGTCCTCTTTCCATATAAAGGTTAAGAGGTTTTGTAAGAGGAGAATCATATCCAATTACTAGGTCCTTAGTTTCAAAAATTGTTTTACCAGAAGTTCTTGAATATTTAAAATTAAATTCTGGTTTTGGCTTTTCCTTTGTAAGTTCAATTCTTTCCATTTTATCTAATTTTTTTTGTCTTGATTTTGCCATACCAGTTGTTGCAACATTTGCTTTATTTCTAGCTACAAAATCTTCAAGTCTTGCAATTTCTTTTTGTTGTTTTTCATAAGCTATTTCAAGTCTTTTTTTATTTTCATCGTATTTTCTTTTAAACTCATCATAATCTCCAACATATCTTGTAAGCTTTCTTTCTTCTACATGATATATTAAATTAATTACAGAATTTAAAAATGGTATATCGTGTGATATAAGTATAAAAGCATTTTCATAATTTTGAAGATATCTTTTAAGCCATTCTATATGTTCTTCATCTAAGTAGTTAGTAGGCTCATCTAAAAGTAATATGTCAGGGTTTTCTAAAAGAAGCTTACCCAAAAGTATTTTAGTTCTTTGTCCACCAGATAAGTCATCAACATCTGTATTAAGTCCTAAATCTAGAAGTCCAAGCCCCTTTGCAACTTCATCAACCTTTACATCTATTAAATAGAAACCATTGTTATCAAGCATATCTTGAATAACAGCAGTTCTTTCAAGCATTTTATTTAATTCATCTTCTGAAACTTCTCCCATTTTTTCATAAAGAGAATTCATTTCAGATTCTAAATCAAAAAGATATCTAAAGGCTTCTCTTAAGGCATCTCTAATAGAAGTTCCCTTATTTAAAACAGCATGTTGGTCCATATATCCAACTCTAACATTGTTTGACCAAATTACTTTTCCTTCATCAGGCATAAGCTTTCCTGTAATAATATTCATAAAAGTAGACTTACCTTCCCCATTTGCACCTATAAGTCCAACATGTTCTCCTTTTAAAAGTCTAAAGGAAACATCCTCAAAAATAGCTCTATCACCAAAGCCATGGCTCATCTCTTTAACAGTAACTATACTCATTTAATCCTCCTAAAATTTTGTTATACAAATAAAGTTTAAAGGTACAATTATATTTTGTAAAGAAAAAGTGTAGAATATTAATACCTTTTAAAACGTAAAGAAATAATGTAAAATAAAATAATAAGAAAATACCACCGGGAGGTATAAGGAGGCTTTTGAAAATATGGAAGAAAATAAAGATATTATAAATTTTGATGAGCATAATAAAAAGCTTAAAAAAGATATAATGAATAGACTTAGAAGGATAGAAGGGCAAGTTAAGGGAATACAAGGTATGATGGAGAAAGATGCATGTTGTGGAGATGTCCTTGTCCAAGTAGCTGCAATAAGATCAGCAATAAATAATGTTGGTGGATTAATTATAGAAAATTATGCAATAAATTGTTTAGGGTTTAAGGAAGGTTCTGAGGAAGAAAAGAAAATAAAGGTTTTAGTTAAAAAAATAAATAGTTTTGTCAAATAAGTTATATAAAGGAGAAGAAAGGGATGAATATTTTTACAAATGTACTTATTTTAATTTTAGGATTTATTCTTTTAATAAAAGGGGCAGATATATTTGTTAGTGGGGCATCAAATATAGCTAAAAAGATAGGAATACCTTCAGTCATAGTTGGACTTACAATTGTATCATTAGGTACAAGTGCGCCAGAACTTGCAGTTAGTTCAATATCAGCATTCCAAGGGAATAATGGTATTGCCATAGGAAATATTTTAGGGTCAAATATTTTTAATACATTAGTTGTACTTGGAGGAACAGCAGTTGCTAGTCCTCTTATAATTAATAAAAGATTGGTAAAAAGAGATTTTTTAGTTAATATATTAGTTCTTATATTACTTTATATAATTTCATTTGGATTTATATTTAATGGATCTAATGGAAAAATATCAAGAATAGATGGATTAATTCTATTAGTCCTATGTATTATATACATAATATTTTTAATTAAAAGTGCTATTAAAAATAAAGTTATTTATGAAGATGATAAAAATTTAAAAAATAAAGAAATAAAAGTAGGTTTAAATATTATAAAAATAATTGTAGGAGTAATTGGAATTATTTTAGGTGGAAATCTAGTTGTAAATGGAGCTACAAATATTGCATATTCTATTGGAATGAGTGAAAAGTTAGTTGGACTTACAATAGTTGCTGTTGGAACATCTCTTCCAGAACTTGTAACATCAGTTGTTGCTGCACTTAAAGGAGAGTCAGAGATTGCTATAGGAAACGTGTTAGGCTCTAATATATTTAATATACTTTTAATATTAGGGTTATCATCAACTATAAATCCTATAATTGTTTTAGGAAATCTTTATATAGATTTAATTTTTTTAATATTTGTTACTGCAATAATTGGATTAATTATATTTTTAAGTAAAGATAAGAAAATAAAAAAATTAAATAGACTAGAAGGAACAATTTTAATAATATTCTATGCAACATATCTTTCTTATATAATTATGAGAAATTAGAAAGATAAATTTTGAATATTTATATAAAAATATAAATAAAGCATGTCAAAGTATGATTTGACATGCTTTTTAATATTTGATTATAGATTATTTGTTATATTATTAAAATAAATTATAAAATACATTCTGTTGATTTAGTGAATTTAAGAGTTTATTTTACAAAAATAATTAAGATCTATTAAAAATAGATAAAATTTAAATAAAAAATAAAAAAAAGTTATTCGTATTTTATACATAATTTATTCATAAAAAAATAACAAATAAATATTTTACATATATCAAAAAATAAGAAATTATCTTAAAATAAAGAATTTGTGAGAAAAATATCAAAAAAATTAATGAATAAACTTGTAAATCGTATACAATACTATAAAAGAACAGCACTTGATAATAATAAAATTTTTTATTATAGTAACAATTGTAAAGAATAATTCACTTAAATTTTAAAAAGTACACAAAATCTTTACAAAAATAAGGGAAAGAGAGTGATTATTATGATGGGGAACAGAGCTTTAAATGTTACATCAGAAATCGGAAGATTAAAAACAGTATTACTGCATAGACCTGGAGAAGAGGTTGAAAATTTAACTCCAGATTTATTAGACAGATTATTATTTGATGACATTCCATATTTAAAAATAGCAAGAGAAGAACATGATGCATTTGCACAAACTTTAAGAGATGCTGGTGTAGAAGTTCTTTACTTAGAAGTACTTGCAGCAGAAGCAATTGCAACTGATGAAAAAGTAAAGGCACAATTTATCAGTGAATTTATTGATGAAGCTGGAGTAGAAAGTGAATCTTTAAAAGAAGCATTAACTAAATATTTCTTAAGTTTCGAAAACAAAGCTATGGTTGATAAGATGATGGCTGGTGTTAGAAAGGAAGAATTAAAAGAGTATAGTCGGGATTCTTTATACGATTTAGTAAACAGCACTTATCCATTTGTATGTGATCCAATGCCAAATCTTTATTTTACAAGAGATCCATTTGCAACAATTGGACATGGAGTTTCATTAAACCATATGAGAACTGAAACTAGAAATAGAGAAACAATATTTGCTAAATATATATTTAATCATCATCCAAGATTTAAAGATAAGGACATTCCATTCTGGTTTAACAGAGATGAGAACACTTCAATAGAAGGTGGAGATGAATTAATAATATCAAAAGATACAGTAGCTATAGGTATATCTGAAAGAACTGATTCAGCTTCAGTTGAAAAATTAGCAAAAAAATTATTATTTAATGAAGATGCAACATTTAAGACAGTACTTGCATTCCAAATACCAGTAACTAGAGCATTCATGCATCTAGATACAGTATTTACTCAAGTTGACTATGATAAATTCACAGTTCACCCAGGAATAGTAGGACCTTTAAATGTTTATGCAATAACTAAAGATCCAGATAATGAAGGAGCACTTAAAACTGTAAAAGAAGTAGATAGTTTAGAAAATATCTTAAGCAAATATTTAGATAGAAAAGTTACATTAATTAAATGTGGTGGCGGAGATGAAATCATCGCAGCAAGAGAACAATGGAATGATGGTTCAAATACTCTTGCAATAGCACCAGGAGAAGTTGTAGTTTACTCAAGAAACTATGTAACAAATGCCTTATTAGAAGAACATGGAATAAAACTACATGTAATTCCATCATCTGAATTATCAAGAGGTAGAGGTGGCCCAAGATGTATGTCAATGCCACTAGTTAGAGAAGATTTAAAATAATAAATAATTATAGATATTATTTATAAATTAAGATAAATTTTACAGCGTTTAGGAGGAATAAAAATGGCAGTTAATTTAAAAGGAAGAAGTTTTTTAACATTAAAGGATTTTACACCAGAAGAAATTAGATATCTTTTAGACCTTTCTCGTGATTTAAAGGCAAAAAAGAGAGCAGGAATATTAGGAGATTCTTTAAAAGGAAAAAATGTTGTATTATTATTTGAAAAAACATCAACAAGAACAAGATGTGCTTTCGAATGTGGAGCAGCTGAAGA
>NZ_JAGGJZ010000015.1 GCF_017873235.1 Clostridium moniliforme
CCGCAACCAAATTTGGCGGAATAGCTCAGTTGGCTAGAGCATTCGGTTCATACCCGAAGTGTCGTAGGTTCAAGTCCTATTTCCGCTACCAATTACCTGCCGAAGTGGCGGAACTGGCAGACGCACAGGACTTAAAATCCTGCGGTGGTTAAACACCGTACCGGTTCGATTCCGGTCTTCGGCACCAAAAGATCTAAGAATGTCTTCTTAGATCTTTTTTTTGTGCATAAAAATAATTATTGTGCTAACAAACTTTAAATAAGAAATTTGCTATGTAGTTTTTGAGATATTATACATAAAAAATAATTTAATATATAACAAATTTATATATATAATGACAAAAATAAAAAAGTATAAAAACATTTAAAAAGTATTGAAAATAAAAGGTTTTAGTAGTTTTTTATAAAGTTAGAATAAAATATCGAAAAATAATATTAAACATAGAAAATTAAGAATATAGATGAATAATGTCCTATAAAACTTTAAAATGATTGCAGAAAATTACATATATCGAGGAAATTGCTTGTTATAATTAAATTACAATTTATGGAAATTACAAGGAGGAAGATATATGCAGTACAGACTTAATCAAAATACAGTTGAAGGAATTGAAGAAAATATATTGGATAAAAGTAGATTAGAATTTAAAAGCGAATTTGCTAAGTTATGCGTCATTTTCATAACAATAATATTGTTAAGCAGAGTAACTATATTAATTGGAGAAGGTGATGTATCAGGTATATCTCCTTTTGGACTAGCTTTTTTTATTAGTGTAATCTTAAGTGGAGATAGAAATAAGATAGTAGTTGCGGGTGCAGGAGCATTAATTGGATATTTCACAATAAATGTTACATTAAAAGATGGTCTTATGTATTTAAGTACAGCACTTATTTTATTAGGATTTAGTCTTATTGCAGATAAGATTAAAAAGAGAATAAATGAGAGGCACTTATTACTTATAGTTTTTTTTAGTAATGTAATTTATGGATTAACTATAAGCAATTATGATTTTGGTGTGAATATAACAATTTCAGGACTTAATACAATTTTAATTCTTCCAGCATACTACATTATAAATTATGCTTTAAAGTGCGTAGGTGAATATAATTCAAATTACTTTTTTAATATAGAAGAAATTATAAGTATTTCAATAATAATATGTTTAATGGCTTCAGGGATAGGCGGAGTGACAGTAGTGGGAATAAGTTTAAGGACCATAGTTTGTATAGCTACAGTGATTTCAATAGCTTACATAGGTGGAGTTTCAAATGGAGCTGCTATTGGTATATCTATGGGTGTTGTAATTGGAATAACAGCAGGGGATATGATAAGTGGAATAGGATTATATGGTAGCATTGGATTAATGGTTGGTTTATTTAAGGAAACTGGAAAAATATTTTCATTTTTATCATCAATAATGGTGTATCTTATAATTTCATTATACTCACAAGGGTTGCATATTGAAGGAATTATAGAAGTGCTATTAGGTGGAATATTATTTTTAATATTACCTAAGAAACTTTTAAATATGTTAGAAATGGAATTATGTAATGATACTAAAGTAGATATTATAAACGAGGAACATTTAAAACAAGTAAAAGGTGAATTCACTAAAAAGGTGCAAGGTTTTGAAAGTGTATTAAATCAGATGGAAAAATCATTAAATAATATTTCTGAGAATAATAATCTATCATATAAAAATAGAAGCACAGCTTTAATAGAAAATTTAGCAGATAGAGTTTGTAGCAGATGTTCAGAGTGTAATAAATGTTGGAATAGAGAATTTAATCAAACATATACAGCTTTTGAAGTATTGATAAAAGAAAGAGAAGAAGGTAGAGATAGTTTCCCTATAGAACTTGAAAAGAAATGCGTTGAAAAAGGAGATCTTATAAGGAATACAGATGACTTAATAAATATATCAAATGGAAACGAAATAACTAGAAGAAAGTTAGAAGAAGGAAGGAAACTTGTAGCAAGTCATATAAGAAATATTTCAAATAATTTAAATGATATGATAGTAGATTTTAAGAGAGATATTACGTGGGGTTTAGAACTTGAGAAAATAGTAAGAAAAGAATTAAATAGAAATTCAATAAACTATAAAGATGTATTTTGCTTTACAGATAAGGGTGGAAGAATAAATATAAAAATAAAAATGGCAAATTGTTTGGATGGAGATTACTGTAGTAAAAATATACTTCCGACTGTTAATGATATAATGCGAATACCAATGATGATTAATGAGGATGGATGTAGAATTTCTCCTGACAATAAAGAATGTACAATATTAATACAAGAAATGCCTAAATATAAGATAGCTTCATATGCTGGAATGAGAGCTAAGGAAGGAGAACAATATACGGGAGATACTTATACGTTTGGTAGAATGGATGATGGAAATTATATAACTATTTTAAGTGATGGAATGGGATCTGGTCCTGAAGCAGGAAAAGAAAGTAAAATAACAGTGGATTTGGTTGAAAAGTTTGTAGAAGAAGGTTTTGAAATTGAGTCAGCATTAAACACTGTAAATTCTATAATGAATATGAAATTTGAAGAAGATGAAAAGTTTGCAACGCTGGATTTAAATTTAATAGACTTATATAGCGGGAAAATATCCTTCTATAAAGTTGGTGCAGCTGCAAGTTTCATAAAAAGAGGAAATAAAATAAAGAAAATATCATCTAATATGCCGCCTTTTGGTCTTGTTGATAAGATGGAATTGGAAAGTGTTGAAGAAAGAATAAAAGGTGGAGATATAATAATAACTTTAAGCGATGGAGTTTTAGATGTAGATAAAAATGGTGTAGGAGATTCAAAATGGCTTGAAGATTATTTAAGAAACAAAGGAAATAACCCAAAGGAGCTTGCTCAAGATATATTAGAATATTCTAAGGAAATTAACAATGGAAAAATAAAAGATGATATGACGATTGTAGTTTCTAAGGTTTATTCTGTATATTAAAATATGGTATATTAGTAATAAAAGCTGGCTTATAGTCAGCTTTTATAATTTTAATGTTACAAAAGTTGTAATTTAATGTATGATATAAATAAAGTTATACATGGGATGTGATAAAATGATAAATGATTTTATAAATTATATAGAAGAAAATGAACTTTTAAATAAAGGTGATAAAGTATTAGTTGGATTATCAGGAGGTCCAGATTCAGTTTGTTTATTACATTTATTAAATACTGTAAAGGATAAATATTCATTAGAAATAGGAGCTGCTCATATAAATCATATGCTAAGAGGTAAGGAGGCTATGATAGATGAGGAATATGCAAAGAAATTATGTAAAACTTTAAATATTAAATTTTATAGTATAAGGCTTGATATAAATAAAATTGCAAATGATAGAGGAGTATCAACAGAAACAGCAGGAAGAGATGAGAGATACAAATTTTTTAATGATATAAAAAATAAAGAAGGCTATACAAAAATTGCTACAGCCCATAATGCAAATGATCAAGCGGAAACTATACTTATGAGGATAATGAGAGGAACGGGATTAGAAGGCTTAGGCGGAATACCAGTAGAAAGAGATGGTATATATATAAGACCTATATTATTTTTAGAAAGAGATTCCATAGAAAAGTATTGTGAAAACAATAATTTAAATCCTAGAATAGACAAAACTAATTTAGAAAATATATATAGTAGAAATAAGATAAGATTAGATATTTTACCTTATATGAAGAAAAATTTTAATAATGATATAGTAAAGGCTATAAACAGAATGAGTTTATTGCTTCAAGAAGATAATGAGTTTATAAATAACGAGGCAATAAAAGCCTTTAATAAATATTGTAGTTTAAAAAATAATGAAATAATTATAAATAGGGAATTATTTGATAAAGAAAAGGCCATAATTACTAGAGTAATAAGAAAATCTTTAACTACACTTTCAAAAAGTACTTATGATTTTGAGATGAAACACGTAAAAGAAGTAATAAATCTTAAAGATATAGGTACAAATAAAAGAATAGATTTACCTAATGGTATATATGCTGAAAATATATATGGTGAAATATATATAAAAGAAAAAGATTCATTAATAAATAAAAATAATGAATATAGTGAGGTAAAAATAAAAAAGGAAGATTTAAATGGATTAAAAATAGATTTTTTAGGTTGTTTAATTGAATTTGAAGTTAGTTTAAGAGAAAAAAATTTAAAATTTAACAATAATGACTTAATTAAGTATTTTGATTATGATAAAATTAATGAGTATGTTACTTTTAGAAAAAGAAAAAATGGAGATAGGATAACTCCTCTAGGAATGAATGGAAGTAAAAAATTAAAAGATATTTTTATTGATATGAAAATTCCTAAGGATTATAGGGATAATATTCCTATTATGCAAATTGACAATGAAATTGCTTGGGTACTAGGAGTTAAAACTTCTAATACATATAAAGTAACAAAAACAACAAATAAAATTCTAAAAATAATATGTAAAAGAGAGGAATTATAACCATGAGAGAAGATATAAAAGAAATATTATTTAGTGAAGAAGATTTATCTAAAAAAGTTAAGGAATTAGGTGCTCAAATAAGTAAAGACTATGAAGGAAAAGATTTGCTTGTAGTTGGAGTTTTAAAGGGATCAGTTTTATTTGCATCAGATCTTATAAAAAATATAACTATTCCTTGTGAAATAGATTTTATGGCAGTTTCAAGTTATGGAAATTCAACAGAAACTTCAGGGGTTGTTAGAATACTAAAGGATTTAGACCATAGCATAGAAGGAAAACATGTATTAATAGTTGAAGATATAGTGGATAGTGGAATAACTTTAAATTATCTATTAAAATACTTAAAAGCAAGAAAAGCTGAAAGTATAGAAATAGTATCATTACTTAATAAACCAGAAAGAAGAACTGTAGAATTAAACGTTAAGTATATTGGATTTGAAGTTCCTAATGAATTTATTGTTGGATATGGAATTGATTATGCTGAAAAATATAGAAACTTGCCTTATATTGCTGTGTTAAAAGAGGAAGTATATAAAAAGTAAAAATCATATTATATTGCTTTAAAGTTAATTATTGTAATTAAAAAGTTCCTATGATAAAATTTAAAATAATTGAAAAGAGAGGGGGGCCTTGAATGAAAAAATATTCAAGTGCAGCTGTATGGATTGTTACATTAGCGGTGCTGATTTTTGCTTCAGTTGCTATGTGGGAAACAGGAAATAAAGCAGATACTATTTCATATAGTTCATTCCAGCAAAAATGGACGTCTAATGAAATATCTAAAATATATGTCCATGATGATAAGATGACTATAGACGGTGTTATGAATAATAACGAAAAATTCGTAACATATGTGCCTGAACAAATATTAACAAAATTAATTGCAGATAATTCTAAAAATAACGTTAAGGTTGATTTTGAAAAACCTTCAAATAGTGGGGCATGGTTATCTCTTATACCAACAGTTCTTATGGTAGTATTATTTTTAGTCCTTCTATTTGTTATGACACAACAATCTCAAGGCGGAGGCGGTGGAAGAGGAGTTATGAACTTTGGTAAAAATAGGGCTAAAGTTGCTACTCCAGATTCTAAAAAGGTAACATTTAAAGATGTTGCAGGAGCTGATGAAGAGAAACAAGAATTAGCTGAAATTGTTGATTTCTTGAAAGAGCCAACAAGATATACTCAAATGGGAGCTAGAATACCTAAAGGAGTTCTTTTGGTTGGACCACCAGGAACAGGTAAGACTTTACTTGCTAAAGCAATAGCAGGAGAGGCTGGAGTACCTTTCTTTAGTATATCAGGTTCAGATTTTGTTGAGATGTTTGTAGGTGTTGGGGCATCAAGAGTTAGAGATTTATTTTCAGATGCTAAAAAGAATGCTCCTTGTATAGTTTTTATAGATGAAATAGATGCTGTAGGTAGACAAAGAGGAGCAGGTCTTGGTGGAGGTCATGATGAAAGAGAACAAACTCTTAATCAATTGCTTGTTGAAATGGATGGTTTCGGAATGAATGAAGGAATCATAATGATAGCAGCCACAAATAGACCAGATATATTGGATCCAGCACTTTTAAGACCAGGTAGATTTGATAGACAAATAGTAGTAGGAGCACCTGATGTTAAAGGAAGAGAAGAAATACTTAAAGTTCATACAAGAAAGAAACCTTTAGCAGATGATGTTAAATTAGATGTTCTAGCTAAAAGAACTCCAGGTTTTGCAGGAGCTGATTTAGAGAATCTTACTAATGAAGCGGCACTTCTTGCAGTAAGAAGAGGAGATAAGGCTATTACAATGACAGATATGGAAGAAGCTATAACAAGAGTTATAGCTGGTCCAGAAAAGAAAAGCAGAGTTATTAGTGAAAAGGATAGAAAACTTACTGCGTATCATGAAGCTGGGCATGCAGTAGTGATGAGATCTTTAGAATATTCAGATCCAGTTCATGAAATAAGTATAATACCAAGAGGTAGAGCTGGTGGATATACTATGCATTTACCAGATGAAGATAGATCATATACTTCAAAACTTAGATTAAAGGATGATATGGTTGGACTTCTTGGAGGAAGAGTTGCTGAACAAATTATTCTTGGTGATATTAGCACAGGAGCTAAGAATGATATAGACAGAACTAGTGCTATTGCTAGAAGTATGGTTATGGAGTATGGAATGAGCGAAAAATTAGGAACTATTTCATATGGATCTGACCAAAATGAAGTTTTCCTTGGAAGAGACCTTGGTAGAGGAAGAAATTTCTCAGAAGAAATAGGTGCAGAAATTGATAAGGAAGTTAAAAAATTTGTTGATGAAGCATATATAAGAGCTGAATCAATACTTAGAGAAAATGTTAATAAATTACATGCTGTGGCTAAGGCGCTTCTAGAAAAAGAAAAATTAGAAGGTACTGAGTTTGAAGAAATATATAAAAATTCATAAAAGAATTCTGCTTACGCAGGATTCTTTTTATTATACAAACTAAGCATATACGAATATTATACAATTATTAAATATAAATGTTCGAAAAATTAGCTTTAAAAATATTAAAGTAGATGTTATACTCTTAATATATAGAATATAATAAAAAATAATTATATATAACCGAATATTAATAAAAGAAGAGAGGTTAGAAATAATGAAAAGTGATATTAAAATAGCTCAAGAAGCTCAAATTGAACCTATAGTAAAGATAGCAGAAAAATTAGGTTTAAAAGAAGATGATATAGAACTATACGGAAAATATAAATGCAAAATTTCATTAGATATTTTAAAAAATAATGAGAATAAAAAGGATGGAAAGCTAGTTTTAGTAACAGCTATAAATCCAACTCCAGCAGGAGAAGGAAAGTCAACAGTTACAGTAGGACTTGGAGAAGCACTATGTAAAATGGGAAAAAATGCAGTAATAGCTCTTAGAGAACCATCACTTGGACCGGTTTTTGGGATAAAAGGTGGAGCAGCTGGTGGTGGATATGCACAAGTTATTCCTATGGAAGATATAAATTTACACTTTACTGGAGATATGCATGCAATTACATCAGCTAACAATTTATTATCAGCAGCTATAGATAATCATATTCATCAAGGAAATGATTTAAGAATTGATTCAAGAAGAATAGTTTTCAAAAGAGTTATGGATATGAATGATAGAGCTCTTAGAGAAGTAGTTGTAGGACTTGGTGGTAAAGCTAATGGATTTTTAAGAGAAGATGGATTCATGATAACTGTAGCTTCAGAAATAATGGCAATACTTTGCTTGGCAGAAGACTTAAGTGATTTAAAGGAAAGAATGGGTAATATAGTTGTTGCTTATAACTTAGATGGGGAACCTGTTTATGCAAAGGAACTAGGAGTTCAAGGTGCTATGGCACTACTAATGAAAGATGCTATTAAGCCTAACCTTGTTCAAACATTAGAAAATACTCCAGCTATTATTCACGGAGGACCTTTTGCAAATATAGCACATGGATGTAACTCAATAATAGCAACAAAGTTAGCATTAAAACTTGGAGATATTGCTATTACAGAAGCTGGATTTGGAGCAGACCTTGGAGCAGAAAAGTTCTTAGATATTAAGTGCAGATATGGTGGATTAACTCCAGATTGTGTTGTTGTAGTTGCAACAATAAGAGCATTAAAACATCACGGTGGAGCTAAAAAGGATGAATTAAGTATTCCAAATGTGGACTTATTAAAAAAAGGAGTTTCAAATTTGGATAAACAAATAGAAAATATTAAAAAATATAATGTACCAGTAGTAGTTGCAATAAATAAATTTACTTCAGATAGTGAAGAAGAAATACAATTTATTAAAGATTTTTGCAAGGGAAAAAATGTTAGAGTAGCACTTTCAGATGTTTGGGCAAAAGGTGGAGAAGGTGGAATTGACCTTGGAAATGAAATAATTGATGTTTTAGAAAATGAAAAATCAGATTTTAAAGTATTATATAATGAAAATGATAAAATTGAAGAAAAGATACTTAACATAGCAAAAGAAATATATGGAGCAGATGGTGTAAGTTATACTCCACAAGCAAAAAAACAAATTCAAGAATTAGAAAAATTCTCTCTTGATAAATTACCAATATGTATGGCAAAAACACAATATTCATTATCAGATAATCCAAGTCTTCTTGGAAAACCTGAGGGGTTTGATATAACAGTTAAGGAAGTAAGAGTATCAAATGGAGCAGGATTTATAGTAGTTTTAACTGGCAATGTAATGACTATGCCAGGACTACCAAAAGTTCCAGCTGCAAATAACATGGATATATTAGATAATGGCGAGATAATAGGTTTATTTTAATAAGGTGCTAAACCCTTGACAAATACCACTGAATTGTTAAAATTATATTGTTAAAATTAAGTTATTTTATCATAATAAAAGCAGCTTCAATTATGGCTGCTTTTAACTATATTAAGGTGGTGCTTTTATGATTTTGCTTGTCGATGTAGGGAACACAAATATCGTTTTAGGAGTTTGTAAAGAAGATAAATATATAGCTAGTTGGAGAATATCAACTGATGCGAAAAAAACATCGGATGAACTTAGTATTCAGGTTATGCAATTATTTTCGCAACATGATTTAAATCCAAAAGATGTAAAGGGAATAATAATATCTTCGGTTGTTCCTAATATAATGCATTCATTAGAAAATATGATAAGAAAATGTTTTTGTAAAGAACCTATAATAGTAGGCCCTGGAATAAAAACTGGAATTAATATAAAGTATGATAATCCAAAAGAAGTTGGAGCAGATAGAATAGTAAATGCTGTTGCGGCTTTTGAAATATATAAAAAACCAAGTATAATAATTGATTTTGGAACAGCAACAACATTTTGTGCAATAACAGAAAAGGGAGATTATTTAGGTGGATGTATTGTTCCTGGAGTAGGCATAGCATCAGATGCTTTATTTGAAAGAGCAGCAAAGCTACCAAGAATAGAACTTGAAGTACCAAAAAATATTATTTGTAAAAATACAATTGTAAGTATGCAAGCAGGTATTTTATATGGATATATTGGGCAAGTTGAATATATAGTAAAGAAAATGAAAAAAGAAATGTTAAATACATGTAATGAAGAACCAACAGTTATTGCAACAGGTGGACTTGCAAATTTAATTGCAAAGGAAACAAAAGAAATAGATATAGTTGATGTTGATTTAACATTAGAAGGCTTAAGATTAATATACAATAAAAATAAGGAGTAATACTCAAAGCGATGAAGATAGGAAACCTAGAATTTAAGAATAATGTATTTCTAGCACCTATGGCAGGAGTTACAGATATATCATTTAGAGGTCTTTGTAAAGAACAAGGTTGTGGACTTGTCTACACAGAGATGGTTAGTGCAAAAGCATTATATTATGGTAGTGAAAACACTAAACAACTTCTTAGAATTTCAGAGGAAGAAATGCCAGTAGCAGCACAAATATTTGGAAATGATCCAAAGATTATGGTTAATGTAGTAAAGGAATATTTAAATAAGAGAGATGATATTTGTATAATAGATATAAATATGGGGTGTCCAGCTCCTAAGATAGTCAAAAATGGAGAAGGTTCAGCTCTTATGAAGAATCCAGAACTTGCAGGGCAAATTGTACGAGAGATAAAAGAAGTGTCATCAAAACCTGTAACGGTAAAGTTTAGAAAAGGGTTTGATGAGGATAATATAAATGCTGTCCAATTTGCATTAGCACTAGAAGAAGCTGGAGCAGATGCTATAGCTATACATGGTAGGACTAGAAAACAAATGTATGAAGGAAAAGCAGACTGGAATATTATAAAGGATGTTAAAGATAATGTTAAAATACCTGTTATAGGAAATGGAGATGTTTTTACACCAGAGGATGCTTTAAAAATGAAAAATCTTACTAATTGTGATGGTATAATGATTGCAAGAGGAAGTATGGGTAATCCGTGGTTATTTAAACAAATCCAAAGGATTCTTCAAGGGGAGAAACTTAAAGAGATAACTCCAGAAGAAAAAATTGATATGTGTATAAGACACTATGAATTAGCAATAAAATATGATGGAGATTATAAAGCTATAAGAGAAATGAGAAAACATGCATCATGGTATATAAAGGGACTTCCAAGGTGTACAGAAGTTAGAAATGTTATGAATACATTAGAAAATAGTGGTGATGTAATGAAGCTTTTAATAAGTTATAAGGAAAGTCTTAAAAATTTTAAAAGGTAAAAATAATAGATGAGCTTTTGAATAATTTATTCAAAAGTTACATTATTTTTCAATATAATTAAAATTAAGGTCTATTTTTATGAATAAAGTAGTATATAATAGGTATCATATACTATTGATAAAGCTTTTGTAAAAGCTAATTTGTTGACATATTATGGGCCCTGCTTTATAATGTTTTAAATGAATTTCAATATTATATAGGGCTAGAAATTAATATGGCGTAAATATTAAATAAAAAAACAAACCAATGGAAGGTTTTTGAAGGGGAGTTAAATATGAGCGAACAAAAAAAATTTGTAATGACTTATGATGGTGTTAAGAAACTTGAAAACGAGTTAGAATATTTAAAGACTGTTAAAAGAAAAGAAATTACAGAAAAGATAAAGGTAGCATTAGGATACGGAGATTTAAGTGAAAATTCAGAATATGACGAAGCTAAAAACGATCAAGCGTTTACTGAAGGTAGAATAATTCAATTAGAAAATATGCTTAAAAATGCTGAAGTTGTAGATGAAGAAGAAATACCATCAGATGTTGTTTCAGTTGGTGCAAAAGTTAAGGTTAAAGATTATGATTTTGATGAAGAGGTTGAATACACTATAGTAGGTTCAGCTGAGGCAAATCCAATGGAATTTAAAATATCAAATGAATCACCAGTTGGAGCAGGTTTATTAGGTAAAAAAGTTGGAGATATTGTAGAAATAGCAGTACCTGATGGTGTAAGTAAATACGAAATCTTAGAAATAAGTAGAGCATAGATAACGGAGGGATAATTAATGTCAACTGAAGAAATGAATATACAAGAGCTTGAAGCTCAGTTAAGTGAGCAAGAAGCACTTAGAAGAGAAAAGCTAGCAGAATTACAAGCAGCGGGTAAAGATCCATTTGATGTATATAAAGTGGAAAGAACACATAGTTCAAAACAAGTTAAAGACAACTATGATGAATTAGAAGGCAAAGTTGTAACAGTAGCTGGAAGAATTATGTCTAAGAGAGGACAAGGAAAAGTTGTATTCTCTGATATACATGATAGAGATGGAAAAATTCAATTATTTATTAAAATTGATGCAGTTGGAGAAGAAAATCTAAAAGCGTATAAAAGCTTTGATTTAGGCGACTGGGTTGCTGCAACAGGAGAAGTATTTAAAACAAGAACTGGAGAAGTTACAGTTAAGGTTACAGATTTTATATTAACTTGTAAGTCTTTAAAACCATTACCAGAAAAATTCCACGGATTAAAGGATCCAGATTTAAGATATAGACAAAGAGAAGTAGATATAATAACAAATCCTGAAGTAAAGGATACTTTTATAAAGAGATCACAAATTATAAAAGGAATAAGAGAATTCTTAGATAATAAAGGATTCTTAGAAGTAGATACTCCAATTTTATCACCAATAGCTGGAGGAGCTGCTGCAAAACCATTTATAACTCACCATAATGCATTAGATATAGATATGTACTTAAGAATTGCAACTGAGTTATATTTAAAAAGATTAATAGTTGCTGGATTTGAAAAAGTTTATGAAATGGGTAAGAACTTCAGAAATGAAGGAGTTTCAATAAGACATAATCCAGAATTTACTGCTATAGAATTATATCAAGCATATGCAGACTATAATGATATGATGGAAATTATGGAAAATATGGTTGCTTATGTATGCGAAAAAGTAAATGGAACAACTAAAGTAATGTATGAAGGAACAGAAATAGACTTTAAGCCACCATGGAGAAGAATAACTATGGTTGATGCTGTTAAAGAATTTGCTGGAATAGATTTTAATGAAATAGCTTCAGATGAAGAAGCTCAAGCTATTGCAAAAGAAAAGAATTTAGAATTCCCAAAACCACTTGATAAGGTAACTAAGGGAGATGTTCTTAATGCATTATTTGAGGAATATGGAGAATCTAAGTTAATACAACCAACATTCTTAATTGATTATCCAGTAGAAATTTCACCTCTAACTAAGAAAAAGAGAGGAAGTGAAATGTTTACTGAAAGATTTGAAGGATTTGTATACGGTAGAGAAGTATGTAACGCATATTCAGAACTTAATGATCCAATAGTTCAAAGACAAAGATTTGAACAACAAGCTAAGGAAAGAGAATATGGAGATGATGAAGCATACATGCTAGATGAAGAATTTATGAGTGCTCTAGAAACAGGTATGCCTCCAACAGGTGGACTTGGAATAGGCGTTGATAGATTAATCATGTTCTTAACTGATTCATCATCAATAAGAGACGTAATACTATTCCCAACAATGAAACCAAGTAAATAATAAAAATTTAAATAAAGACATCTCATTATGAGGTGTCTTTTTATTATTATAATTATTATGAAATTAGCTTAATTGATCAATTAAATCAAATAAATAAAAATAATATTAAAAAAACAGTTGCAATTTAATGAAAAGGTGATATAATATCAAATGTAGCAAATATTCCGCGATAGCTCAATGGTGGAGCATTCGGCTGTTAACCGACAGGTTGGAGGTTCGAGTCCTCTTCGCGGAGCCATTTTTATTTTAAAATA
>NZ_JAGGJZ010000016.1 GCF_017873235.1 Clostridium moniliforme
AATTAAAGTTAAATAAGATATGCGGGTGTTGCTTAATGGTAAAGCTCTAGCCTTCCAAGCTAGCCACGAGGGTTCGATTCCCTTCACCCGCTCCACTTTGAAAAAGAGTTATAAAAGCTCTTGACAAAAAATACAGGATAGTTTATAATAATAAACGTTCTGAAATGCGTCTTTAGCTCAGCTGGATAGAGCAACGCCCTTCTAAGGCGTGGGCCAGGGGTTCGAATCCCTTAAGACGCACCATTTCGGGGTGTGGCGCAGATGGTAGCGCGCATGGTTTGGGACCATGAGGTCGCAGGTTCGAGACCTGTCACCCCGACCACTTTAAATAATTAAACACTTGCGGGTGTTGCTTAATGGTAAAGCTCTAGCCTTCCAAGCTAGCCACGAGGGTTCGATTCCCTTCACCCGCTCCAAAATATGCGTCTTTAGCTCAGCTGGATAGAGCAACGCCCTTCTAAGGCGTGGGCCAGGGGTTCGAATCCCTTAAGACGCACCATTTATGTGGTGAATGTAGTTCAGTTGGTAGAGCGCCAGTTTGTGGCACTGGTTGTCGTGGGTTCGAGTCCCATCGTTCACCCCATGTAGGGATATCGCCAAGCGGTAAGGCACCACACTTTGACTGTGGTATTCGTAGGTTCAAATCCTGCTATCCCTGCCAAAATACATGGTTCACTAGCTCAGTCGGTAGAGCACATGACTTTTAATCATGGTGTCCCGGGTTCGATTCCCGGGTGAGCCACCAATTTAATTAAATGTGCAGGTGTGGCGGAATTGGCAGACGCACTAGACTTAGGATCTAGCGCCTTAGGCGTGGGGGTTCGACTCCCTTCACCTGCACCACAATTAAATTATAAAATGCGGAAGTGGCTCAATGGTAGAGCGCCACCTTGCCAAGGTGGATGTTGCGGGTTCGAGTCCCGTCTTCCGCTCCAAATATGCGGGTGTTGCTTAATGGTAAAGCTCTAGCCTTCCAAGCTAGCCACGAGGGTTCGATTCCCTTCACCCGCTCCAAAATATGCGTCTTTAGCTCAGCTGGATAGAGCAACGCCCTTCTAAGGCGTGGGCCAGGGGTTCGAATCCCTTAAGACGCACCATTTATGTGCCATTAGCTCAGTTGGTAGAGCACCTGACTCTTAATCAGGGTGTCCAGGGTTCGAATCCCTGATGGCGCACCAATTTTTTGTAGTGGTGAATGTAGTTCAGTTGGTAGAGCGCCAGTTTGTGGCACTGGTTGTCGTGGGTTCGAGTCCCATCGTTCACCCCATGTAGGGATATCGCCAAGCGGTAAGGCACCACACTTTGACTGTGGTATTCGTAGGTTCGAATCCTGCTATCCCTGCCAAAATACATGGTTCACTAGCTCAGTCGGTAGAGCACATGACTTTTAATCATGGTGTCCCGGGTTCGATTCCCGGGTGAGCCACCAATTTAATTAAATGTGCAGGTGTGGCGGAATTGGCAGACGCACTAGACTTAGGATCTAGCGCCTTAGGCGTGGGGGTTCGACTCCCTTCACCTGCACCACAATTAAATTATAAAATGCGGAAGTGGCTCAATGGTAGAGCGCCACCTTGCCAAGGTGGATGTTGCGGGTTCGAGTCCCGTCTTCCGCTCCAGATATGCGGGTGTTGCTTAATGGTAAAGCTCTAGCCTTCCAAGCTAGTCACGAGGGTTCGATTCCCTTCACCCGCTCCAGTAAACAACTAATATTTAGTTGTTTTTTTTATCTACAAAATAGATATTGTGTTTGATAAAATCCACAGAAAGTAAAATTATATCCACAAATAACAATGATTTACTATTTAAATTGTGGATGTTTTTTTGAAAAATATCATGTAAAAATTATCCTATAAAGTAAATTTTGATGATTTTTATAGAAATTTTAGCTTTAAGTTATTATAATATATAATATATGCATCTATAGCTCAGTTGGATAGAGCGGTGGACTTCGAATCCAAAGGTCGCGGGTTCAATTCCTGCTAGATGCACCAATACTAATAAGTAAGAGAAGTAAGGTATAAACTTTACTTCTCTTTTACTATTTAAAATAAAGTACATATAATATTAAAATAAAGTTATTAAAATTAAGCTATAATCGTTATATTATAAATTAAGTTATATATAAAAAAGATTCTATTAAAAAATTACTTAATGTATATAATTCAATAAGTATAGGAGGAAATAATGGAATATAACAGAAAAAAACAAATTGAAAAAGTTTTTAATAATAGTAAAAAATTAATACTTAGTAATAAATGGGGTTTTCTATGGAGAACAATTATTTTTCTGTTATTAATATTTACTATAACAATATTATTAAATTATAATCATAATTTTAAGTTTTTGGGATACAGTATTTTTAGTGTTAAAATATTTTTACCTAAAAATTATATATTATTTTATTGTATAAATACTTTAAATGCTTTAATTACTCTATTTCTAATAACAATGCTAATAAAACTATATATAATATCAGAAAAGGAAAATAAACCATCTAGATTAAGGAATAGTAAGATAACGTTAAAGGTATATGTTAAAGTATTAATATTTAACATACTGTATTGGACTGTAGTTTCTATTCCTATAATAATGGCTAAAGGATATATTATGACAGAATTATTTAGTGGTACATCTTTTGATGATACACCTCAAAGAATAAGAACTGTTATTTTTATACTTGCTTGTTGTGTACTATATTTTTTTATACTTAGAGTATTATTTTTTTCAACAATGTATATTTTACTAGATGATGAAACTATAGGAATATTTTCAGCCATAAAAAGAAGTATATTAATATTAGAAGAAAATTATATATCAACAATTAAAGTTCTATTTTTTCTTGATATACAATTTATGATTGCGTTATTATTTATTGCATTTATAAAAATGTTCAGTGATAAAACACCATACATTATTGATGTTATATCAATAATAATAATTTCGTATATGGTGACCTATTTATATATGGTTAAAATAAAATGGTATAAATATTTAGATGGGTTAATGGAAATAAAGGATAAAAAGAAAAGTAAAGACAAAGAAAAGGTTAAAGAAAAAAATAAAATAGAAGATAAGAATGAAAAAAGTTTTGATGAAGAACTTAAAATGTATATTAGCTAGAGATAAATAAGTTTAATGTAAGTTTTTATAAATTTATAAGTATTTTCTATAAAAATAAAAAAGACTACTATTTTGAAATAATTAATTTATAAGTATTTCAAAATAGTAGTCTTTTTATTATAAGGATAAATGTAATAAAAATTTACTACATAAGTAATTATTTTTTACCTATTTTGTTACAAATATTTTTGAATACGTTAACATAAGTTTATAAGAACTTAGGAGGGAAATAGTAATGAAAAAGAAAAGTTTAATTGCATTAACATTATCAGCTGTAATGGCTATTGGATTATTCACAGGTTGTGGAGGTGCAGAAAAAAAAGAAGAAAGTTCATCAAAAGGTTCATTAACTATTTATTGTGGATTAATGGAAGACCATATGGTAAAGGCTGTTGAACAATTTAAAAAGGAAACAGGAATAGATGCTCAAGCAGTAAGAATGTCATCAGGAGAAATACTTGGAAGAATAAGAGCTGAAAAACAAAATCCTAAAGCTTCAGTTTGGTTTGGAGGTCCAGCAGATGCTTTTGTACAAGCTGGTGATGAAGGATTATTAGAAAAGTATGTTTCACCAGAAGCTAAGGAAATTCCAGCAAAATATAAAGATAAAAATGGATTATGGACAGGAATATATGTTGGATATTTAGGTTTTGCTTCAAATAAAAAACTATTAGATGAAAAGGGAATTAAAGCACCTACTAGCTGGGAAGATTTATTAAAACCAGAATTTAAGGGACAAATATCAGTTGCAAATCCAGGCTCATCAGGAACAGCATATACAATGCTTGCAACAATAGTTCAAATAATGGGAGAGAAAAAAGGAATGGAATATATGGCTAAGTTAAATAAAAATATTAAGTCATATGAAAAATCAGGTACTGCTCCAGCTAGAATGGCAGGACAAGGAGAAGTAATGGTTGGTATATCATTCTTACATGATGCAATTAAATATAAAGAAGAAGGAATGAGTGACTTAGTTTTAACTGCACCAAAGGAAGGAACTGGTTATGAAGTTGGAGCTGTTGGAATTATAAAGAATTCTCCAAATCAAGAAGCAGCTAAGAAATTTGTAGATTTTGTTCTTTCAAAGAAGGGTGAAGAAATAGGACAAACAGTTGGTTCATACCAATTCTTAACTAACCCACAAGCTAGAACACCAAAACAAGCAGAAGAAATTAAAGATACAAAACTTATCAACTACAACTTAGAGTGGGCAGGAAGCAACAGAGGTAAATTAGTTGAAGAATGGAATAAAGCAATAAAGAAATAATTTTAATATGTAAATATATTTAAGGAGGAAAATCCTTTTAGAAAGTAATATTTAATAAAACTTCTTTAAGGATTTTCTCTTTAATTTAATTCTGACTTAGAAAGGAGACTCTACTTATATGGCAATTTCTACAAGAAAATTAAAGTTACAACATGAATTAAGAGATATGAAAAAAATATGGAGAGATCCAATATTAATGACAACAATAGTATTTTTAATTGTTGCCTTATCAATTTTTATATTATATCCTCTTTTTTCAGTACTTAAGGTAAGTTTCATAGATACTGGAAGAAGTTTTTCACTAGATGCATACAGAAAGGTTCTTAATGACTTAGATTTTAGGGAAACATTTTGGAATACAATTAAATTAGGTGTAACAGTTGGTTTATTATCAACAATTATAGGATTTATTTTTGCATATGCAGATGCATATTTAAAATCACATTTTAAGAAATTATTTAAATTAGTATCAATATTACCAATTATATCACCACCTTTTGTTCTAGCATTATCAGCTATTATGCTTTTTGGACAATTTGGTTTAGTAACAAGACAGTTACTTGGAATTACAAATGCAAATATTTATGGATTTAAAGGGATTGTAATAGTTCAAACTATGACATTCTTCCCAATAGCTTATCTTTTGCTTATAGGATTACTTCAAAAGATAGATCCAGCATTAGAGGAAGCTTCAAGAAGTATGGGAGCATCAAGATGGACAACATTTAAAACAGTAACTTTACCACTTATGTTACCAGGTATTGCAAATGCATTTTTACTTACATTTATAGAAGTAGTTGCAGATTTTTCAAATCCTATGGTTATAGGAGGAAGTTATTCAACTCTTGCAACAAAGATTTATATGCAAGCAATTGGTAACTATGATATGGGTGGAGGAGCTGCAATTGCAGTTATACTTTTAGTACTTTCAATATTATTATTTATACTTGAAAAGTGCTGGATAGAAAAGAAGTCCTATGTAACTGTAACAGGAAAGGCTTCAAAAAATAGAATTCCAATAGAAGATAGTCATATAGTATGGCCAATAGATATTTTTTGTTTAATAATAACAGTAATTGTTTTAGCATTTTATATATTAATACCACTTGGAGGATTCTTTAAAGTAATGGGAATTGATTATACATTAACTTTAGATCACTTCAAGTATGTATTTAATTTAGGATTTGAAGCAGTAAAGGATACAGCAGTACTTTCATTATGGGCAACACCAATAACAGGAATACTTGGAATGGTAATTGCATTCTTAGTTGCTAGAAAGAAATTCATTGGTAGAGGATATATTGAATTTGTATCATTGCTTGCAATGGCAGTTCCAGGAACAGTTTTAGGTCTTGGATATATAAATGCCTTTAATACAAAACCACTTTTATTAACAGGAACAGCTTTAATTATTGTAATAGCTTTTGTTGTTAGAAGTTTACCAGTTGGTATAAGAGCAGGAATTACTTCTTTAGGTCAAATTGATCCAGCTATTGAAGAAGCAGCACAAGATTTAGGAGCAAACTCACAAAAGGTATTTACATCAGTAACACTTCCTTTAATAAAATCTGCATTCTTTAGTGGTTTAGTTTACACATTTGTTAGAAGTATGACAGCAGTAAGTGCAGTAGTATTCTTAGTAACTCCTAAGTATCAATTATTAACAGCATCAATATTATCACAAGTTGATACAGGAAGATTTGGAGTTGCAGCTGCATATTCAACAGTACTTATAGTAATTGTATATATAGCAATTGCACTTATGTATTTTGGACTTAGCAAAATTGGTGTAAGTAAATCAAGTGATAATGTTATTTAATAGTTAGGAGTTGTATTAACATGAATAGAAGTAAAGGCGTAAACATAAAAAATTTAACAAAGGTATATTTAAGTCATAATAATAATTCAGAATTTAAAGCCGTAGATGATATATCAGTTGAAATAAAGGCTGGAGAGTTTGTTACTCTTTTAGGACCATCAGGATGTGGAAAAACAACTACTCTTAGAATGGTTGCAGGTTTTGAAATTCCAACAGAAGGAGATATTTACTTAGGTGGAGACAGAATAAATGATTTAACTCCAGATAAGAGAGATACAGCTATGGTTTTCCAAAGCTATGCATTATTTCCTCACTTAAATATATTTGATAATATAGTTTATGGATTAAAACTTAAAAAGATGGACAAAAAAGAAATAGAGGAAAAAGGTAAAAATATAATTGAACTTGTTGGACTTAAAGGAATGGAAAATAGATACCCAAATCAATTATCAGGAGGACAACAACAAAGAGTTGCTCTTGCAAGAGCTTTAGTTATGGAACCTGGAGTATTATTATTTGATGAACCTTTATCAAATCTTGATGCAAAACTTAGAGTATATATGAGAACTGAAATTAGAAAGATACAAAAAAAGACTGGAATAACAGCTTTATATGTAACTCATGATCAATCAGAAGCTATGAGTCTTTCAGATAGAATAATAATAATGAAAGATGGAGTAATAGAACAAGTTGGAACACCAGAAGAAATTTATCAAAGACCAAAAACAAAGTTTGTTGCTGAATTTATAGGTAATGTAAATTTCTTAAAGACAAAAGTTGAAAAGATAGAAAATGGAAAAGCAAAAGTTAAAATTGGAAAGGAAGAATTCCTTTTAGGATATAGTGGAGAAAAGAGTGAAGGTGAAGATGCATTTGTTGTACTAAGACCTGAAGCAATAACTCTTGGAAGAGAAGGAATACTAAAAGGAAAGGTTGTTAGTTCTACTTTTATGGGATCATATCAAGATTATGTTGTTGATGTTCATGGAGAAAAAATATGCATAGAGGTTACTAATCCAAAGGCAAAGGAACAATTTGAAGAGGGTGAAGAGGCTATGTTAAACTTCAACCCAGAGATATTACATTTAGTATAATTTCTAAAGAGAATTATAATGCCAGTTTATGATATAGTAATAAGAATTCTTCTTGCTGTTTTAATTGGAGGCGCAATTGGATATGAAAGAGAATTTAAAAATAGACCGGCTGGATTTAGAACTCATATTTTAGTTTGCATTGGGGCGACAGTAATCTCTCTTATTCAACAACAAATGGCAAATACAGCATTAAATAATGTATTTCTTCATCCAGAACTTGCAAATGTACTAAAAGTAGATTATGCAAGACTTGGAGCTCAAGTTATAACAGGAGTTGGATTTTTAGGAGCAGGTACAATCATTCATAATAAAGGTGCCATAAGAGGACTTACAACAGCAGCATCCATCTGGGTAGTTGCTTGTGTTGGACTAGCTATTGGAATGGGCTATTATGAAATAAGTATAATTGGTGGAGTTACTATAGTTTTAGTTCTTGGAGTTTTGAAAAAGTTTCAAAGTAAGTTTATAACTCAAGCTGGAATTGCAAAGTTTGAGATAACTTATATAGATAAAGAAGAGGCACTTAAATATGTTAATCAATGTATGTTTCAAAATGGAATAAAAATTAAAAATATAGAATTTGCTATAAAAGAAAATGAAGAAGATGAAGAGGAACTAGAAAACTGTCTTTATACAGTTTCAGTACCAAAATCCATAGATTTAAGTAATTTAGTAAGTAGATTATCCTTGAGTAATTACATAGTAAGTACAGAATTGATAGATGAATAAAATAAGTAGCTAGAAAAATTTCTAGCTGCTTATTTTAGTATATTGTGAAATAAATATGAACAAACACTTAGAAATAATTAAAATTATTAACTTTTTGATATAATTAAGCTGAAAATGAGGTGAAATTTATAATTTGAGTAAACGATATCACACATTCAAAAAAAAATTAACACTAGCATTTATATTAGTTGGTGTATGTCCACTATTAATATTTGGTATATATAATATAATTTATGTTTATAAATCTACAGAAAAAGAAATAAGAGAATTTACTGTAAGTAATATGGAAACAAGCATAAGAAATATTAATAAATCTATGATAGGATTTAGAAATATGGTGGATGTAGTTTCAATAAATAAAGAAATTATAAAAATATTAAATAAAGATAATAAGGTTAAAAAAAGTGAAAGATTTGAAGATACTCAAAAACTATATAGTGTAACTTCAAGCTTAATATCCACAATGCCATTAAAAATGCCAATACATATTGTGGATAAAAATGGAATTAGTAGATACTCTTCAACTAAATATTATAAGCCTATATATGAAGATACAAAGGAAGATTTTTATAAAATATTAAATAAAGAACCAGAGAGTGTTCATCAGAAAATTTATAGAAGATACGATCAAACATTAGGAGGAGATGTTGTTTTTATACTAGGAAAGGCAGTTTTAGATAAAAACAAAAATGTAGTTGGATATGTAATTATAGAAATATTAGATAAATACTTTGATCAGTACATAAATAATATTAGCTTTTTTAAGGAAACTAATGTGTACATAACTGAATTTAATGGAAATATAATAACGGATAAATTAAATAAAGGTGATACAGGAAAAAATATAAATAAAGTCTTAAATAGTATTGAAAAGGAAAATCTTTATTATTCAAGCGATATATCAGGAAGGTTTGAGATTATTTCAACAATTCCTAAAACAAGTCTTTATGGAGAATTATATAAGAATATAAAAGTATTTATAATAGTTTTCTTGGTAACGGTTACTTTAGCTGTTATAGTAATATATTTTTTAAGTAAAAGAATATCAGAACCTATTCATGAAATTAGCATGGCAATGAAGGAAGTTGAAAATGGTAATAGGGATGTAAAAGTTGAGTACATTGGAAATGACGAACTTGGAGAGCTTTGTAATAAATTTAATAATATGATTTTAGAAATAAATAGGCTTATTGAGGAGGATTATAATAAGAGATTATTAATAAGACAAGCTGAGTTTAAAGCATTAAAATCTCAAGTAAATCCACATTTTTTATATAATTCCCTTGCAACTATAAATTGGATGGTTAAACTTGGAGAAAAAGAAAAAGTAATAAAGATGATAGATGCATTATCTAAATTATTTAGATATTCTTGTAAAAATAATAATGATACTGTTTTAATAAGAGACGAAATTAACGAGATAAAAAATTATTTAATAATCCAAGAATGTAGATATGATGGAAAATTAAAGGTAAATTTGGATATCAACAAAGATATAGAAAATAAAAAGATTATAAAACTAATATTACAACCTATTGTAGAAAATGCAATAATTCATGGCCTATCCAATAAAATAGGAGATTGGGTTCTAGTAATAAAAGGTTATATTAAGGGCTCAGAAATTATTTTTGAGATAAAAGATAATGGGGTTGGAGTTGGAAATAGTAATCATAGTGGAGAAGGTATTGGAGTTTTAAATGTAGATGAGAGAATAAAAATTCAATATGGTAAAAAATATGGTATTTGTAATTATGAAGAAGATGGATTTACTATATTTAAAATAAATATTCCAATAGAGGAGGCAAAAGATGAAGAAAGTTCTTCTAGTAGATGATGAGATTTATTCTCTAAGGGGAATGGAAATGCTTATTCCGTGGGAAAAATTAAATTGTTCAATATGTGGAGTTGCAAGTGATTCAGTTGAAGCTATAAATATTGCAAAAAAAGAGCAACCAAATATTATAGTAACAGATATTAATATGCCAGGAATAAATGGTCTTGATATGATAGAAAAAATAAGAGAAGATGTGCCAAAGGCTCAAGGAATAGTAATAACAGGGTATGATGATTTTAAATATGCAATAAGAGCTATAAAATTAAATGTAATTGACTTTATATTAAAGCCTATTAATGAAGAGGAACTTATAAATGCTGTAAAAAAAGCAATATCAAACTTAGAGGTACACAATAACGTAGTTAAAACAGAAAGAAAATTATTAGATATTATGAGAGGTGAAACAGACCTTAATGATATAAAAAATTATTTTTCAAAAGAGGATATATGTATATTACTACTAGATATAAATAGAAAAGATGAGGTTTTAATACAAAAAATAATTAATGAAGTGAAAAACTTACTAGAAAATAGTAAAATAACAAATTCCTATAAGTATTATGTAGTTAAACCTCACAATAATAGGATAGGAATTGTTAGGGAAGGAAATTTTAAATATGATTTAGATATAGTAGAAGAAATTCAAAATGCTATATTGAAAAATATAGGAGAAGAAACAGCTATAGCTATTACCAATACTTATAATATTTATGATATTCATAGTTGTTATGAAGAGGCAAAAAATCTTTTGTTAGAAAAATTTTATGTAGGATATGGCAGTATAATATTGAATTCTAAAGAGAGGAATAAATATGGTGATAAAAAAGTCATTAAAATTATAAATAATATTGATATGTTTATAAATAGCCAAAATTATAAAATTATATTAGATAATGTTGATGAACTTTTTAATGAACTTAAAGAATTTAGGGTAGACAGGAAAAAGTGTGAAGGAATAACTTTAGATATTTTGTTAAGACTTAAAAATAAAACAAATTATTTAAATTTAAATAGTAATTCAATTGATGAAATAAATATTAAAGATGAAGGTATTACTATAAATAATTTAAAAAGTATAGTAAAAGAATACATAAAGAAATGCTTGGACTTAAAGAGAGAGCATATTGGTATTATAGAAGATAGAAGCATACTAAAAGCTATAGATATAATAGAGGAAAATTATATGAATAATATATTGCTTAAGGATGTTGCTAAAGAATTGTTTTTAAATGAATGTTATTTTAGTAGAATATTTAAAAAAACTATAGGTATAGGTTTTAATGAATACTTAACAAGACTTAGAATAGAAAAAGCAATAAAATTATTAAAAAAAGAAAAAAGTATTAAAAATGTTTCTGAAAAAGTTGGATACACTGATTATAGAAATTTTTCTTTAAATTTCAAGAAGTATACAGGATATACGCCTAGAGAATATATTAAAGATAAATAATAAGGTTATGTATATATAAAACTGCTGAAAATAGTAAAAAAACATAAAAAACAAGAAAAACCTTCCCAAGTGTATCTACATAACAAAAATAGAGAAATATCGAATAAAATAAAGAAAAATAAACATAATATAATATTATATTACTCTATAATTATATTTATATTTAATACTATGATAAAATAGTTCATGTCGTCACGGGAGATTGATTGAAAACATGAAAATATGTAAAAAAACATAAAAACATGTTGACATAAATTCAAGTAGATGATAAGATGAAAAAGTCGCTTGAGAGCGATTGATTAATTTGATCTTTGAAAAATGAACAGAATATAGAAATACATTTAGAACCAGCAATTCTTTTTATTAAAGTAAGTTTTAGAGTGAGATTAAACTTTTTATTGAGAGTTTGATCCTGGCTCAGGACGAACGCTGGCGGCGTGCCTAACACATGCAAGTCGAGCGATGAAGTTTCCTTCGGGAAACGGATTAGCGGCGGACGGGTGAGTAACACGTGGGTAACCTGCCTTGTAGAGGGGAATAGCCTTCCGAAAGGAAGATTAATACCGCATAATATTGTA
>NZ_JAGGJZ010000017.1 GCF_017873235.1 Clostridium moniliforme
TTTAATCTCACTCTAAAACTTACTTTAATAAAAAGAATTGCTGGTTCTAAATGTATTTCTATATTCTGTTCAATTTTCAAAGACCATTTTATCTCATCGCCCTCAAGCGACTTGCTTATCTTATCATTTAAAAACTTTGTTGTCAACATTTATTTTTTAGAAATTAAATGTTGTATTTGCTTTCAAATAACATAATTCATTATATAACTTAAGCTAGCATTTGTCAATGTTTTTAAGCACTTATAAATTTCAAGTGTTTAATTCATTTCCTTTGCCTCTCAAGCAACGAAATTAATAATAACATATATATTCTTATATCAAAATTCAAATATGTCTATTTAATTATTTTATTTTTATAATACTCTAATTTATTAATTAATGCTTCAGTTTAATACTGTTGATACACTAGGATTAGTTTCTTATTTATTTTAAAGTTATTTAGTATAAATAGGATAAAAATCTAACTATAAAGATATTTATTTATACTAATTGACACATTTATATATTTTTTTAAAATATATATCACTATAAAAAAAGAGAGAAATTATAAATATATCCATATAGTTAAATATCTTTTTAAGATATTTAACTATGGATATAAATATAATAAATCTCTCTTCTTTATTAAAATAAATATATTTTATATAATTTTTATTTTTTGAATAGTTACTGGATAATTTTCAGTTCCACTAATATTTTGATTATTATTTACTACACTTCCTTTATCTGCAATAACTTTACTCATAAAAACATTTTTTTCTATAATACTATTTTGCATTATAATACAGTTTTCTATAACAGTATCTTTTTGTATATGAACCCTTCTTCCTATAATGCAATTTTTAACAGTTCCTTCTATATAGGCACCGTTAGCTACTATAGAGTTAATAACATTACTTTCATCAGTATACTTAGTAGGTGCCTCATCTTGGGATTTTGTATATATGGGATGTTTATCATAAAATAATTCCTTATTTATATCTTGATTTAAAAGATCCATGTTAGCATCAAAATAAGATTTTATAGAATTTATACAAGCTAGATACCCATTAAATTCAAAAGCTCCAACTTTAAGATCATTTAAATTATTGCTTATATAATCTTTTATTTTCCTATAAACTCCATTTTTTATACAATCATAAACTATCTTTATAAAAAGATCTGTTTTCATTATATACATTTCCATATTAATATTTGCACAATTTTCTAGTCCTATATTTTCACCAATTCCTAGAACTCTTTTTACCTCGTTAATATTAACTACTTCACAATCAATAAAATTTTTATCTGCATTATCTATAGACTTATATACTACTGTTATATCATTTTGATTTTTTATATGATTTTTTATAAGTTCTTTATAATCTATATTACATATCATATATGATGGTGATATTAAAACATATTCTTTTCTACTATTTTTTATAAATTCTATATTATCAGCAAAATTATGAACATCATCATAAAAAGGATCATAATTTCCAAAATTAAAAACTCTCAAGCCATCTTTCTTTCTATGAAGATCCCACGGCCTACCATTTGTTAAATGATTAATTAAAGATCTTGATTTATTTTTTGTAAAAATTCCAATTCCCTCAATACCTGAATTGGCCATATTAGATAATGTAAAATCTATTATTCTATATCTTCCTGAAATGGGTACTGATGCTAAAGTTCTAAATTTAACTAATTCGCCCATTCTACTTTCGTTTTCATCTAAATTTATTATTCCTAAACAATTATTCAAAAACCCCACCCCTTTATCAATAGCTTAAATTAGGCATTTTTAATTATATCTTCCTCTAAAAATATATCTATTGACTTTATATTTAAATCTATATTACTAGAGCTAACTTCTAATCTTAAATTTTCATTTGCAGCAATAACAGCAATTTCTTTTCCATTCCCAATTTTGCAACCTTTTCCTATAACAGATTCAGCTCCAATTATAGCTTTTTCTATTATCACATTATCTTCTATTGAAACATTTGGCATTATTACAGAATCTCTAATTATAGTATTATTCCCAACCCTTACTCCCTGAGATAATACTGAATTTTCTACATTACCATAAACTAAACACCCTTCATTTATTAATGAATTTTTGATTTTTGCCTCTTCTCCAATATATTGTGCTGGTCTAACTGGATTTTTTGAATAAATCTTCCATTCCTTTTCATTTAAGCTAAGCTCATTCTCCTTTTTTAATAAATCCATATTAGCTTCCCATAAACTTTCTATTGTTCCAACATCCTTCCAATACCCCCTAAATGGATATGCAACCATATTTTTATTATCCTTAAGCATTTTAGGAATTATATTTTTACCAAAATCATTACTTGAAAGTTCATCTAATTCATCTTCCTCTAAATACTTTTTAAGAGTTTTCCAATTAAATATATATATTCCCATTGATGCATTATTACTTTTTGGATTTTTGGGCTTTTCTTCAAACTCATATATAGATAAATCTTCTCTTGTATTCATTATTCCAAATCTACTTGCTTCTTCAGTAGGAACTTCTATTACTGCAATTGTTGCATCAGCCTCTTTTTCTTTATGAAAACTTAGCATCTTATCATAATCCATTTTATATATGTGATCACCTGAAAGTATAAGTACATATTCAGGTTCATACCTATCTATATATTCAATATTTTGATAAATTGCATTTGCTGTTCCCTTATACCAATCTCCACCTTTTTCTTCTTGATATGGAGGTAGAATCGATACACCCCCATCTCTTCTATCCAAATCCCATGTATCTCCAATTCCAATATGAGAGTTAAGCTCTAATGGCTTATATTGTGTTAATACTCCAACTGTATAAATTCCTGAATTTGAGCAATTACTTAGAGGAAAATCAATAATTCTATATTTACCTCCAAAAGGAACTGCCGGTTTTGCTAAATTTTTAGTTAAAACTCCAAGTCTTGACCCCTGACCACCTGCTAAAATCATAGCTATAATCTCTTTATTACCCATTTAATGTATACCCCTTCCAAATTTACCTTTTATACATAAAATAATTTTATAATTCCATAGTTTTTATAATTTAATTTTTAAAATTTTATAATCTAATTCCTTTAACCTTAAACCCACATTACCATTTTCATTTACAATACACTTTTCTTTATCTATTAAATTAATTACTTCTTTATATTCATTCTTTAACTCATAATTTATTTTTTTATTATATGGATTCACTATTACTATTATTTTTTCCCTTTCATATATGCGCTCATATATAAGTAACTCTTCTGAATCATATATAAAATTAAAATCCCCTTTTTTTAAAGAGTTTTCATTATTTCTTATACTTATTAAACTTTTATATAAATCTAATATTTCTTTATTTTCCCTTCCCCAAGGATATGGCTTTCTATTTTGTGGATCTCTTCCTCCAGTAAGTCCAACCTCATCCCCATAATATATTAAAGGTACTCCAGGAAGTGTCATTTGCATTGCTATTGCTAATTCAAGAAGTTTTTTGTTGTTATTTAATAATGTAAAAATCCTTTCAGTATCATGATTTCCAAGTAAATTCATATTGCTATAAAAATTTTCCCTTGGATAATTTTCATAAATACTCATTATCTTTTTTATAAAATAATTTTTATCTATTTCCTTCTTTAAAAACCTAATTAAAACATCCCTTAATGGGTAATTAGTAACTGAATCTAATTCATCTCCAAAGAAATACTTCCTTCTTTCTGAATAGCTTATTTTATTTGATGCATCTTCCCACACTTCTCCTATAAGAACACTTTCTTTATTGTTTTTTACAATCTCATCTTTTATAAGTTTTATAAATTCATCTGGTAACTCATCTGCTACATCTAGTCTCCATCCAATAGCTCCTAATTTCATCCACTTAGAAATAATTGAATTTTTATCTTTAACTATATAATTTATATAATCTTTATTTAACTCATTTACATTAGGTTGGTTTTCAAACCCCCACCAACTTTCATATTTATCTGGATATTCATAAAACCTATACCAGTTATAATATATTGATTTCTTAGATTGATAAGCTCCAATACTGTCATAATTATTAAATTTATTAAAATACTTACTATCTGAACCAGTATGACTAAAAACTCCATCTAATATGATATTTATATTCAATTTTTTTGCTTCAGAACATAATTCCTGAAAATCCTCTTCTGTTCCAAACATTTCGTCTATTTTCTCATAATCCCCAGTATCATACTTATGACAACTTGCTGACTTAAATATTGGATTCATATATATAATTGATACTCCAAGAGATTTAATATATGGTAGCTTTTTAATTATTCCTTTTAAGTTTCCACCATAAAAATCCCATCTTATGATATTACCCTTATTATCTTTTATATACATAGGATCATCACCCCATGAACCATATATGAAACTATTCTTTTTAGGACTATTTATTTTTAACTCATCATTTCCATTAAAAAATCTATCTACAAATATTTGATATATAATTCCTTCCTTATACCATTTAGGAACCTTCCTCTCCTTATAAATAGTAATCTGATATAACTTAGGAAAAGAATCATAACACTTTCCTATTCCCCCTAAACACTCTTCATTATTCCCATAATATATAGTTTTGTTTTCATATACTATTTCAAAATAGTAATTTAGTATTCCATACAAGTTATTAGTATCTAAAAATATATCAAACCTAATATTATTATCTAAACTTTTATTTTTTAACATTTGAATTCTACTTTTCTTTCCACAGAATTCAATTAAATGCAAATAAACATTAGCTTCTATATTTAAATCTATAGCTATAGAAACCTTCTCCCCAACTTTAACTGCTCCAAAAGGTTTTCTATATTTTAAGTTTTGAGAATTATGAAAAACATTTATATCTACCATAAACCCTCCATTTACATCCTCTTATTAAAAGTATTATTTTCTAAAATCTTTTATTATATAATTAACAACTACAAAATTTTAAGTTCTATACTTTCTTAAGTTTTTATATGACCTTTAATGTTATTTAATACAAAAAGCATCCTCATACATTTCTTTATATTTTTTAGCTGATTTTAGCCAGCTATTGTCTGATTTCATAGACTGCAATATTAATGATTTCCACCTTTGCTTATTTTTGTATACATCTATTGCATATTCTATTATCTTTTTAAGCTCATTATAATCATAATTTTTAAATCCAAATCCATTTCCCAATCCAGTATATTCATCATATGGGATAACTGTATCCTTAAGTCCACCTGTTTCTCTAACTATTGGAACCGCCCCATATCTTAAGGCTATAAGCTGACCAAGTCCGCAAGGTTCAAAAAGAGATGGCATTAAAAACATATCTGATGCTGCATATATTTTATGAGCTAATTTATTATCAAACATTATATTTGAAGATACCTTTCCCTTATACCTTTCCTGAAAATCTTTAAATGCATTTTCATAAATTGGATCACCAGTACCTAATATTACTATTTGAATATCATTTTTAAGCAATCCTTCTAACATATTTATTATTAAATCGCATCCCTTTTGATGAGTAAGTCTTGATACCATTCCTATCATTGGTGTATCTTTACTAACTTTAAGACCTAATTCTTTTTGTAATTCTATCTTGTTTATAAACTTATCTTCAATATTTTCAATTGAATAATTTTTAAAAATAAATTTGTCAGTTTCAGGATTATATTCATCATAATCTATTCCATTTACTATACCTTTAAGAATTCCTTTTTTCCACCTTAACAGTCCATCTAAAGTTTCGCCGTATTCTGGCGTCATTATCTCTAAGGCATAAGTTTCACTAACTGTTGAAATTTTATCAGAATAGTTTATTGCTCCCTTTAAAAAGCTAACTCCTCCATGAAGTTCTAAACTTCCATTTGTAAACAACTCATAATCATATCCAAAAAGCTCAGGTAATACTTCCTTAGTAAATGTTCCTTGAAAAAATAAATTATGAATAGATATTATTGTTTTTATATTTTTATAAAAATCATCTTTCATATACTCAACCTTATGAAGTACTGGAATCATTCCTGTTTGCCAATCATTACAATGAATTATATCCGGCTTCCAATCCAATTCTTTTAAAAATTCCAAAACTGCCCTATCAAAAAATGCAAACTTTTCTCCATCATCATAGTATCCATAAAGTCCATCTCTTTTAAAGTAGTACTCATTATCTATTAAATAGTAGGTTACATCTTTATACTTATATTCAAGAATTCCACAATATTGTTTTCTCCAGCTTACAGCAACCTCAAAACTTTTAATAAATTCTGCCTTCTCCTTTATATCCTTTTTTATATCCCTGTAATTTGGAATTACAACTCTAACATCTAGCCCTAATTTCTTTAATGCTTGAGGCAATGCTCCTATAACATCTCCAAGCCCCCCAGTTTTTATAAAAGGATGTGCCTCTGATGCAGCAATTAAAACCTTCATTTCTAAGTTCACTCCTTATTTTTCTATAATAGTTTTATTTTCTAAAACATATTTACTAAAACTTTTAATTCCAATTATAGATACTGCCATAGGTGGCACTTTAATCTTTATAGAATATGGCATATTATGATAAGATATATCTTCAGCTACTAATACATCCTCCATAGTTTGTCCCGATCCACCATAGTCTTTATTATCCGTATTAAATACTTCTTTATAATCTGCCAAATAAGGTACCCCTACCTTAAAATCATAATAAACCTCTGGAGTAAAGTTACATATAAATATTAATGTATCTTTATCCTTTTTACCCTTTCTCATAAATATCAATATACTTTGTTCATTGTTATCAGCATCAATCCACTTAAATCCTTCTGGACTATAATCTAATTCCCATAATGAATTATTTTCTTTGTAAAAATTATTTATTTTTCTAAAGTAATCCTTAGTCTTTTTATGCATATCAAAACTTTCAATAAGTTTCCACTCAAGTTCTTCATATTCTCTCCATTCTATGAACTGTCCAAACTCTGATCCCATAAATAAAAGTTTCTTTCCTGGATGACCAATCATATATGCAATATACATTCTAAGGCCAGCAAACTTATTCCAATAATCTCCCCACATTTTATTCACTAAAGATTTTTTGCCATGAACAACTTCATCATGTGAAATTGGCAGTATAAAATTTTCTGAATAATTATACATCATTGAAAATGTCAACTTATTATGATGATATTTTCTATATATAGGATCTAGCTCAATATATTCTAGAGTGTCATTCATCCACCCCATATTCCACTTAAAATTAAATCCTAATCCTCCACTTTCAACTGGTTTACAAACATTAGGCCATGATGTTGATTCCTCAGCAATCATCATTATATTATTAAATTCAAAAAAAACTGCTTTATTTAATTCTTGTAAAAATTCTATTCCTTCTAAACATCCATCTTCCCCATACTTATTAGGTCTCCATTCCCCTTCTTTTCGACCATAATTTAAATAAATTATATTTGAAACCGCATCCACCCTTAACCCGTCAATGTGAAATTCTCTTATCCAATATAAAGCATTTGATATTAAAAAGCTTCTAACTTCTGGTTTGCCTAAGTCAAAATTAAATGTTCCCCAACCTTTATTATCAGCCTTCCAACCTTCCTCATACTCATAAGTTGGACTTCCATCAAACATATATAATCCTTGTTCATCCTTACAAAAATGACCTGGAACCCAATCTAAAATTACTCCAATATTATTTCTATGAAGCTCATTTATAAGTTCCTTTAAACCTTCAGCATTACCATATCTACTAGTTGGGGAATAATATCCTATTCCTTGATATCCCCAAGATGCATCTAATGGATGTTCCACTAAAGGCATCAATTCTACATGCGTATAACCCATTTCAACTACATATTCAGGTAACTTTTCTTCAAGTTCACTATATGTCAAGAATTCACCATCTTTAGTTTTCCATGAACCTAAATGAACTTCATATATATTTATAGGACTTTCATATACATTTGTCTTATTTCTTCTATTTATCCATTTCCTATCAGTCCACTTAAATTTTATATCTTCTTTAACTATTGATGCTGTATTAGGCCTTACCTCTGAAAGCAGTGCATATGGATCAGCTTTATATACGCCTTTACTTTCCCACTGATTAATTATGTAGTATTTATACTTAACACCAGCCTTTAACCCCCTTACAAAAAGACTCCAAATCCCCATATTTGTTATTTTTTCCATCTTATATTCTTCAAGTGGTTTAAAATCTGAAAATTCTCCAACTACATAAACACTACTAGCTTTTGGAGCCCAAGTAGTAAATCTTATCCCTCTTTTTCTATTCTCAACAATATTATGTGAACCCATAAACCTATAACTATTGTAATTTTTCCCTTCATGAAATAAATAGTTATCAAATTCTGTTATGTCACCTTTTTTAATTATTACTTTCTTCTTCGTTGACTGTACCATACTAACCTCTCTTTATTGTTTTATTTACATTTAATTGAAATTATATCATTTATTTCCTAATATCTCCATTATTTTTTTCCTATTAATTTTTACAAATTAAAAAATATTTCTTCAAAAAATATATTTAAAATAAATAAAGATTAAAACATAGACAAAAGTCCATGTTTTAATCTTTCAAAATTGTTCTTATAAAATTTTCATGTAATATTCTTAAAATTTAATTAGAATAAAATAAATTCCCTTAACATTCTTAAATCACAATTCAAAAATAATTTCCCTATTTTTATAATATTATGATTTTACTATTAATAAAAAACAAATCTCTAAATTAACTTTTATATAAGAAAAAAGAGATAGTAATTAAACTATCTCTTTTAGTTACTTACCTGGCAACGTCCTACTCTCCCACACGGTCACCCATGCAGTACCATTGGCGCTATAGAGCTTAACTTTCCTGTTCGGAATGGGAAGGAGTGTTTCCTCTATGCCATCATCACCAGATTCCTAATTCTTTTTTCAATTTTTCAAAGAATTCCTTTAATAGGAACTTGTTCTCTGAAAATTGCACATGAATTTTTGTTGATCGTCTTTTTTATTGGTCAAGCCCTCGACCTATTAGTATCAGTCAGCTGAACATGTTACCATGCTTACACCTCTGACCTATCAACCTTGTGTTCTTCAAGG
>NZ_JAGGJZ010000018.1 GCF_017873235.1 Clostridium moniliforme
AGAGGAAACACTCCTTCCCATTCCGAACAGGAAAGTTAAGCTCTATAGCGCCGATGGTACTGCATGGGTGACTGTGTGGGAGAGTAGGACGTTGCCAGGTCTGTATAAAAGAGATAGTAAATACTATCTCTTTTTTTCATGTAAATAATATATATATATATAATAATAAGAAAAGAGGGATTTTTTTAATAATGAAAAAACCAAAGTTTTTTTCTATACTAAAGCATAGAAAAAAGGAGCTTACAAAAGAACAAGTAATTAAAGATATTATATCAGGTGTTATTGTTGCTATTATTGCATTACCGCTTTCTATTGCACTTGGTATTTCTTCAGGAGTTACACCAGAAAAAGGACTTATAACAGCTATAATAGCAGGATTATTTATATCTTTATTTGGAGGAAGTAGAGTACAAATTGGAGGACCGACAGGAGCTTTTGTAGTTATAGTTTGTGGAGTTGTAGAAAAGTATGGAATTGAAGGACTAATAATAGCAACTTTAATGGCAGGTGTTATTTTAATATTATTTGGACTATTAAGGCTTGGAAATCTAATAAAGTATATCCCAAAGAGTATTACTTTAGGGTTTACTTTAGGAATAGCTGTTACATTGTTATCTACACAAATAAAAGATTTATTTGGATTGAATATAGCAAAAGTTCCATCAGAGTTTTTACATAAATGGAGTACTTACATATCACATTTTAATGAAATTAATTTAGTTGCCTTATTTATAGGAGTACTTTGTATTGTAATAATAGTTTTATTTCCAAAAATAAATAAAACAATACCAGGATCACTTATTGCTTTAATTATATCAACATTAGTTGTTGCAGGATTAAGTTTAAAGGTTCAAACAATAGGTTCTGCTTTTGGAGATATATCATCAACTATTCCTAAACCTGAGTTGCCAGTTTTTACAATAGATAAAATAAAGGTATTATTTATGCCAGCTATTACAATTGCATTTTTAGCGGCTATTGAATCATTATTATCAGCTGTAGTTGCAGATGGAATGATTGATAAAAAGCATAATTCAAATACCGAATTAATAGGACAAGGTTTGGCTAATATTGCATCATCTTTATTTGGAGGAATTCCAGCAACTGGTGCAATAGCTAGAACAGCTGCAAATATTAAAAATGGAGGAAGAACTCCAATTGCTGGTATAGTTCATGCTATTATGTTATTTTTAATAATGATTGTTTTTATGCCTCTTATAAAATATGTTCCCTTAGTTGCATTAGCTGCAATTCTTGTAGTTGTTTCATATAATATGAGTGAATGGAAAGAGTGTGTGAAAGTTATCCACAATGATAAGTTTGATGCAGTTGAATTATTAACAACTTTTGTTTTAACTGTGACTTGTGATTTGGTTGTAGCAATTTTAGTTGCTATGGTAGTTCATTTTATTATTATTAAGTTAATTAATAAAGATAATAACAATAATATAGAAGTTGTATGTTAAAAAATTTTAAAAGTATAATTTAAAATAAAATTAAATATTTAATACTAAAAAAGCCTTAATTTATAATTAGGGCTTTTTTGTTTTAAATTACATATTTAAATGATTTAAGGTTAGTAAATATTTAGACTTAAAGGAGTAATTTGAAAATTATATTTTTATTAAAAAGTAAAAAAACTAATTATTGATTTCATATATATAAATTCTGAAAATTATTTTTATTAATAAAATTTTTCTAACTAGAATAATATAATAAGAGTTAATTTTATTATTAATATTTAAAAACTATATGGGGGCATAAGTTAATGAAATATATTTTTAGAATTAATAATATAAAAATAAAATTTAATAGTAAAGATATTAATAAAACAAGTAAAGATATTTCTTTTAGCTATAGTCTTTCCTTATGTCGTGAAGGAAAAAAACTTTGAATCATATAAAATATTAGGCAGTAAATTCATTAAGAAAATCCTATAGATGAATCATTAAATACTGATAATAAAATGTATGGGGGCTTTGGACAAGTTATAGAAAAACTATTAATTTCAAAAAGAGAAATATGTAATGAATTTGAAAATAGTATAAAAATAAAAGTACCACCTATGGGAACTGTAATATTTAAGATGAGAAAAAAGGAGGAGATTTGATGAAGGTTTTATTTGTTGGATCTGAAGCTAATCCATTTATAAAAACAGGAGGACTAGGTGATGTTTTAGGGTCATTACCAAAATCATTATCTAAAACAGGAGTTGATTCAAGGGTAGTAATTCCTAAATATAAAAATATAAGAGAAGACTTACAAAATAAACTTAAATTTATAAAATGGTTTATGGTTAAGGTTGGCTGGAGAACTCAATACTGTGGAGTTTTTCAATATAACAATGATGGAGTTACTTATTATTTATTAGATAATGAGTATTATTTTGGAAGAGATGGTCTTTATGGATATTATGATGATGGAGAAAGATTTGCCTTTTTTAATAGGGCTGTTTTGACATTTTTAAAAGAATTAGATTTTAAGCCAGATATTATTCATTGTAATGACTGGCATACAGGAATGATACCTGTACTTCTTAAAGTTGAGTATTCAAAAAATGAATTTTATAAAGATATAAGGTCTATATTTTCAATTCATAATATTAAATTTCAAGGAATATTTCCAAAGGAAGTGCTACAGGACCTTTTTGGGTATGACTTAGAACTTTATTATAATGGAACTTTAGCCTTTGATGATGGAATTAGTTTTATGAAAGGCGGAATACTCTATTCAGATAGGATCTCTACAGTTAGCTATTCTTATGTAGATGAAATTAAAACAGAGGAATATGGGGAAAGACTTAATTATATACTAAAAGATAGAGAATATGCTTTAAGTGGAGTATTAAATGGAATAGATTATGATGAGTTTAATCCAGAAACTGATCCTTTTATATACTCAAATTTTAATAAAAATTCACTATACAAAAAAAGAAATAATAAAGAGGAGCTTCAAAAGGAATTAGGATTACCTATAAATAGGAATATACCTATGATTTCCATGGTATCTAGATTAACAAATCAAAAAGGCTTAGATTTATTAGTTGATATTGCAGATAAATTATTGCAGTACGATATTCAATTAGTTATATTAGGTACAGGTGATTATCATTATGAAAATCATTTTAAGGGGTTAGCAGATAGATATAGGTATAAAGTTTCATCAAACATTAAGTTTGATAATACTTTGGCACATAAAATATATGCAGCAACAGATATGTTTTTAATGCCATCTCTTTTTGAACCTTGTGGACTTGGGCAGCTTATAGCACTTAGATATGGTTCAATTCCAATAGTTAGAGAAACTGGAGGTTTAAAAGATACTGTTTTTGCATATAATCAATATAATGGAATAGGAAATGGATTTAGTTTTAAAAACTATAATGCTAATGAATTATTAAATACTATTGAATATGCTTTAGAAATTTATAAAGATAAAAATAGATGGAATTCTATAGTGTTACAGGCTTTATCATCAAATAATAGTTTAGAAAAATCAGCTAATGATTATAAGGCAATATATAATCAAGTAATTGGTGATTAAATAGTCATAAAATCCAGAGTATAAGGGAGGAATAAGTATGCTAACCATTTATAAGAATACCTTTAAGAAGGCTTATGAAAAAAAATATTTAGAAATTCATGGAGAAGAGCTTTCAGAGGGAAGCAATTATAAAAAATATGAGGCTTTAGGGAGTTTGGTTAGAGATTATGTTGCAGAAAACTGGATGAAGACTAATAAAAAGTATAATAGTACTGGAGAAAAGCAAGTATATTATTTTTCAATGGAATTTTTGCTTGGAAGACTTCTTGGAGATGCCTTACTTAATTTAGGAATTAGAGATGTATGTAGAGAAGCTTTAAAGGATTTAAATATTAGTTTAGAAGAATTAGAAAATTTAGAACATGATCAAGGATTAGGTAATGGTGGACTTGGAAGGCTTGCAGCTTGTTTTTTAGATTCTATGGCATCTTTAAATATAGCAGGACATGGTTGTGGAATAAGATATAAATATGGATTTTTTGAACAGAAAATAATAGATGGAGTTCAAGTTGAGGTATCAGATAATTGGCTTAGGGACGGAAATGTTTGGGAAAAGAGAAAGAATGATAAAAAAGAAATAGTTAAGTTTGGTGGAAATATAATTAAAGAAGAAATAGGTGGAAAGCTAAAATTCACTCATGTAAATTATGAGCCTGTTCTTGCAGTTCCTTATGATACTCCAGTTGTTGGATATGAAAATAATACTATAAACACTTTAAGATTGTGGAGTGCTGAAACTGTAAATAATGAATTTGATTTTTCATCCTTTAGTAGAGGAGAATTTTTAAAAGCTTTAGATTATAAAAATTCAGTTGAAGCAATATCTCAGGTTCTTTATCCTGATGATTCTCAATATGAAGGTAAAATGCTTAGATTAAAACAGCAATACTTCTTCGTATCAGCAGGTATACAGGGAATAATTAGACATTATAAAAAACATGGTGGGGATTTAAAAAATTTAAATGAAAAAATAGCAATTCATATAAATGATACTCATCCAACTCTTGCAATTCCAGAAATTATGAGAATTCTATTAGATGAAGAGGGATTTTCTTGGGAGGAAGCATGGAGAATAACAACTAACACAGTTTCGTATACAAATCATACAATACTTGCAGAGGCTCTTGAAAAGTGGCCTATTGATATGTTTAAATCATTGCTTCCAAGAATATATATGATAGTTGATGAAATAAATGAGAGATTTTGTGCAGAACTTTGGAATACTTATACTGGACAATGGGATAAAATATCTCGTATGGCAATACTTGCAGATGGGCAAGTTAGAATGGCTAACCTTGCAATAGTAGGAAGTCATAGTGTAAATGGAGTTGCAAAGCTTCATACAGAAATACTTAAAAAGCAAGAAATGAGTGACTTTTATTATTATTATCCAAATAAATTCAACAATAAAACTAATGGAATTACTCATAGAAGATGGTTATTAAAGACAAATCCTAAATTAACTAAATTGATAGTAGATACAATAGGTGATAGTTTTATAAAACATCCTACTGATTTAGAAAGTTTTGAAAAGAAAGCTTATAATAAAAATATTCAGTTAGAGCTTCATAAAATTAAAAGAGAAAATAAATTAAAATTGGCAGATACAATATACAAGAAAAAAGGTATTAAAGTTAATGTAGACTCTATATTTGATGTTCAAATAAAAAGAATTCATGCTTATAAAAGGCAAACATTAAATTGTTTAAGAATAATGGATTTATATAATAGATTATTAGAAAATCCAAATCTTGATATTGTACCTAGAACATTTATTTTTGGAGGAAAGGCAGCTCCAGCATATAATTTAGCAAAAAATACTATAGAACTTATAAATAGAATTGCAGAAAAAATAAATAAGGATCCTAGAGTAAATGATAAACTTAAAGTTATCTTTTTAGATAACTATAATGTTTCTCTTGCTGAAGAAATAATAAGAGCAACTGATTTAAGTGAGCAAATATCCACAACTACAAAGGAAGCTTCAGGAACGTCAAATATGAAATTTATGATGAATGGTGCAGTAACCATTGCTACTTTAGATGGAGCTAATATTGAAATAAGAGATGAGGTTCGTGATGAAAATATTATTATTTTTGGATTAACTTCAGGAGAAGTTTTAAATTATTACAAAAATGGAGGGTATTCATCCTTTGATGTATATAAAAATAATTCAAGAATACAAGCGGTAATAGATGATTTAATTAATGGAAAATATCATTTTGATAGAGAAAGATTTAAACCAATATATGAAAACTTAATTCCATATAATGACGAGTTTTTTGTTCTTAAAGACTTTGATTCATATATACAAGCGCAAAATAAGGTTGATAAATTATATAGAGATATTAATGTATGGCAAAGAATGTGTGGAATAAATATAGCTCATTCAGGAATATTCTCATCAGATAGAACAATACTTCAATATGCAAATGGAATATGGGGTTCAGAATTATTATATAAAAATTTATAAATAAAAGAAAAATAATAAACTTCTAAGAAATAATGAAATTTAAGAAACATTATAAAGTCTTAGGAGTTTATTATTTTATTTTTTTCATAAACAAAATTATGTATAAATAATAAAAAACAATCATATGTTTATATAAGTGTTTTTAAAGTTAATATAATTTGAAAATTTTAATTAGAAAATAAAGAAAAACATATGAAGGGGAGATATATAATGGGCAAAAAAGAGATAGTTGCAATGATTTTAGCTGGTGGACAAGGCTCGAGATTAGGGGTATTAACAAAAAATTTAGCAAAACCTGCTGTACCATTTGGAGGAAAGTATAGAATAATAGATTTTCCTTTAAGTAATTGTTCAAATTCTGGTGTTTATACTGTAGGAGTTTTGACTCAATATAAGCCTTTAGAACTTAATTCACATATTGGAATAGGAGATACATGGGACTTAGATAGAAGAGATGGTGGGGTAAGTATATTACCACCTTATCAAGAAGAAAAGGGAGGTAAATGGTATAAAGGAACAGCAAATGCAATTTATCAAAATATAGAATATGTAGATAGTTATGATCCAGAATACCTATTAGTATTATCAGGGGATCATATTTATAAAATGGACTATGATAAAATGTTAGAATTTCATAAGCAGAAAGAGGCAGATGCAACAATTGCAGTTATTCAGGTTCCATATAGCGAAGCAAGTAGATTTGGAATTATGAATACGAGGGAAGATTTATCAATATATGAATTTGAAGAAAAACCGATGGTTCCAAAGAGTACCAATGCATCAATGGGCATTTATATATTTAACTGGAAAACATTAAAAAGACATTTAATTGAGGATGAATCAAATATAAATTCAAGTAATGATTTTGGAAAAAATATAATTCCGAAGATGCTAGAGGAGGGAAATAAATTAGTTGCTTATCCATTTCAAGGATATTGGAAGGATGTTGGAACAATAGAAAGTTTATGGGAAGCTAATATGGATTTGTTAAAAGCAGATAATCAATTAAACTTATTTGATGAAGATTGGAAAATATATTCTGTTAATCCTGTAAGTCCAGCCCAATATATTGGAGAAAAAGCCGAAATAAAAAATTCAGTTATAGTAGAAGGTTGTACTGTCTATGGTAAAGTTTATAATTCTGTATTATTTCAAGGGGTTTACGTTGGAAAAGATACAGTTTTAAAAGATTCTGTAATTATGCCTAATTCTTATATAGATGATAATGTAATAGTTAATAAAGCAATAATAGGTAGTGATGTAATTATAAAAAAGGATTCACAGATAGGCAATGGAGAAGAAATTTCAGTTGTAACTTCTAAAGAAAAAAGAGATGTGGCTAATAATGTAGCTAGAAAAAAGAAATTGGTATAAAAGGAAGGACGGATTATAATATATGAATGATTGTTTAGGAATAATAAATTTAGATGAAAATGAAGCTAGAATGGGAGAACTAGTTAGAAATAGGCCTTTAGCCTCAGTTCCTATAGCAGCTAGATATAGAATAGTTGATTTTATATTATCCAATATGACTAACTCAGGAATAGAGTGTATTGGAATTTTTGCAAAGAATAAATCAAGATCTTTGATGGATCATTTAACAAATGGAAGACCATGGGATCTTCATAGAAAAAAAGATGGTTTAAAAGTTTTTAATTTTGGTGATGAAGACCCAGCCTATGATGATGTTCATAACTTTTCTGACAATATCGAATTTGTTAAGTATAGTAAGAAAAAATATATTATATTAGCTCCATCTTACATGATATGTAATATTGATTTTAAAGAAGTAATAAAAAAACATAAAATAGACGGTAATGATATCACTATGATTTATAAAAATAATAATAATGCAAATACAGAATGTATAGACTGTGATGTATTGAATATAGATAGAAATAACAGAGTTTTAAGTGTTGGAGAAAATATAGGACAGACAACTAATGCAAATATAAGTATGGAAATGTATCTGATGAAAACAGAACTGTTTATAGATATTGTTAATGAATGTATTAGAAGTGGAATGTACAGAAAAATAAAACACTTTATACATTCTAATTTAGATAGGTTGGATGTTAGAGCTTATGAGTTTAAAGGATACTTAAGTTGTATAAACTCATTAAAATCATATTATGATTCAAGTATGGATTTTTTAAAAGAAGAGGTTAACAAAGAAATATTTTGCAAGGAAAGACCAATATATACAAAAATAAAAGATGAAGGTCCAACACAGTATACTGATGATAGTGATGTAAAAAATTCATTAGTTGCTAATGGATGTTATATAGAAGGAGAAGTTAAAGATAGCATAGTATCTAGGAGAGTTTATATAGGAAAAAATGTAAAGATAAAAGATTGCATAATATTACAAGGAACAATTATTGAAAAGGGCTGTGAATTAGAAAATGTAATTGCAGATAAAAAAATAAAAATAGATAAGCATGAACGTTATATAGGATCAAAAAATTGGCCTATTGTTATACAAAGAATAAATAAATATTAAAAAATAAAAAGAATTACTATAAATCTAGGTTTATTAGTAATTCTTTTTATTTATAAAATTAAATTATAAAAGCAATAAATTATATAACATATGAATAAATAGTTTATAAAAAATTTCTAAAGTATGAATAAAACTCAATAATTTTGTAAAGTATATCTAATACATAACCAGGTGTATCACAATAAGAAATTTAGAGAAAAAGAAAGAAAAATATAAATAAATGCAATTAATTTAAATTAATAGTATAAATATATTTAACATATAATATTAAATATGATATTATAAATTTCGTCGCTGATGCAGAATAGTTTTAAAGAAATGAAATAATATTTTACATTAAGAAAGTTTAAAATACTTTTTTAAAAAAATATTGACATAATTCTTCATAAGTGATATGATAATTAAGTCGCTTGAGGGCGACGAGATAAAATGGTCTTTGAAAATTGAACAGAATATATAGAATACATTTAGAACCAGCAATTCTTTTTATTAAAGTAAGTTTTAGAGTGAGATTAAACTTTTTATTGAGAGTTTGATCCTGGCTCAGGACGAACG
>NZ_JAGGJZ010000019.1 GCF_017873235.1 Clostridium moniliforme
TCTCCTTCATTTATTTTTTTTGCTATTTGATTTAAATTATTTCCTTCTCTTGATAGCTCCAAAAGAATTTCTTTTAATCCATCTACCACAATTATTTTTTTATTTAATGCACTTTTTATTAAATAATCCGTCTGCTTTAATTTTGATTTTTCTACTTTCTTTTTTATTTCTTTATACTCTTTTTCTGTTACATAAAATTTTATTTGCTTATCTCTTTTTCTATTTTCACTCATAAATTTACTCCTTAAAAAAATCTTTGATTTTTAAAATCCGTAGGATTTTCGGTGTGGTCTTGGAGGGCTTTGCCCTAACCCAAGCAAGATAGTAAAACTTGTTTTACGGTCGTATTTGTTGCCCTTTTGGGTACTCAAATACTAATCTTGCATACATATATTATAATTCAATTTTACTCCTAAATTTTGGAGAATTCAACCTAAATATAAAAAGCCTTTTTTCCCCTTAATGACTTCCTAAAATAAATAAAAAAAACTAGTCAAGGGTAATAAAAAAAATATGTTGCTGCTATTAATTCCTGAAAGGATCTTTAGCTGAAACATATTTTTTTTATTAGCGAAGCCTTGCCCATTTACTAATTTTTTATTTGTTTTATTTTCTTGATAAGGGGAAAAAAAACTTTAATTTATTTTCAAAACTTTTTTTATTTTTTAATTTTCTTTCTTCTAAATTTAATTTAATCTTTTAAATTTTTTCTTCTGTAGCTACAGCTCTATCACAAATTTTTTATAATTTTTTTCTCGCTCTTCATAATTTTTTATTTCATTTTCTGTAGCTACACTTAAAATTTCACTAATACTCTTGCCTTTTTCTTTTGCAATTTTTTTAGTTTTTCTTTTTGATCTGATGTAACTCTAACCCTTATAATTTCATTCTTTATAAATTTTGTAGATACAAAAAAAACTCATTTTCATTACTAAAGTAATTCTGTAGATACATAAAAAACCTTTATTTTTATTCTAATTTAGATTTTCTCTCTTTTTAATTTAACTTCTTCGAACTCTATTAAAATTTTTTCTCATTCCTCTTTACTATAACTTTTATATTTTACTTCTTCTTTTTCTAAATAAAGTATTTTCTATCCTAATTTATAACTATCTTAAAACATTAATCTTATAAACTCACATTATAATCTTATTTAAAATACTCGTAAATAAGATTATAATGATTAAAAAATATCTCATTAATATATAACCCCTTCGCGAAGACTTTTCATATTTTTATTGACTTTTAACTTTAAATTCATATAATGGTTTGGTGAATTAGGAAACGGCTCGCTCCCCCCCTCGTAGTACACAAAACATATATTTAACATACTACAAAGGGGATTTGCAAACACTTTTTAATGGTTAATGGCTTGGAGCCATTGAGGTATCCGTATCGCATTCAATCCCGTGGCTTCCAACCACTATGTGTATCACTCTTGCTTAGGTCTAGTTTTATCAAGCATACTACCACGTAACTCTACACACACCCCTAGGAGCTAATGCAAACTCCACTAGGACAGGCACTCCACTACTAAGAAACTATTTTTATTATTCTTAAATAGCTTGTCTAAGAACTAGCTCTTTCCTTCTAACGGAGCTGTTATCGGTGGTAAGCCGATCAGTTTTTTATAGTGTTATTCCTTTAACCACTTACCTAATTTATATTTTAGGATTTTTCAATAATTAAATTATGTTTATTATCAAAAAAAGCTTAGGTACTTTGTACCTAAGCTTGAACATTCTTTAATTTACCTCTTGAAAATTCTTTATCTATTTACTATACTTAATGTATATCAATTGATATCAAATCTTCGGTTGGGCTTGTCCTTAGCTTCTTGGTAGTGTGAGTACCTTGAGTTACAATAAATCGTTTCTCAGGCGATTTATTGAACCGAAATTGAAAAAAACAGCACTAACTTTTAGTGCTTTTTTTTATTCAATTTTTCACTTCGTAATTTCCAGTTCTAATTGAGAATACCTCAAAAAAATTGGAAATTTTATGTCTTAATTTTACGCTTTTTTTGTTATAATGTAAACTATTAATTTTAACTTTATATATTTAATTTATTATTTTTAATCTTTTTAACTATATTTTTTTCTTAATTCTTAAGATTCTTAAGGAATATAATTTTTTATTACAATGTTTATATACACTCACCTAAGTCTACTTGTCTTCAATATTTATTTAAATTGAACTTAATATTCGCACCTTATTTGAATAAACTATTATATAATTACCTTAAAATATTTATATATAAAAGGAGGATTTTTTTAAAATCCTCCTTTTATATATAAATATTTTTCTAAAAAACTCTAAAAAACTAATTTTATAATAATATATTAATCAGGATATCCAGTACTTTCATGCATCCATCCTCTATATCTACCATCTTCTGTTTCAACATTATACCATCCATTTTTATCAGGCAATGGCTTTACTCTCCATAAAACTGTTCCTTTTGGAAATGCCTTTATTATTGCATAATTAGTTCCTGGTCCCTTTCTCAGATTTGCTCCACTTTTAGCAGTAACAATAAATGCTCCAATTTCTTTGCTACTCTCATTATTAACTTCTATTTTAGATTCATTTATCGGTGCTGCATTTACTTTTTCTTCTATTGAATTACTACCAATAACGCCTCCAGTAATTATTGTTCCTAACATAATTACTGATAATAATTTAGAATACTTCATTATCACTCCCCATAAACTTGTAAAATATTTCAACTATATTTTAACATATATTTAAATATTTGTTAATTAAAATCTTATTAAGTTATATTTTTATTTAAATGTCTATACTATATATTAATTAAATTATTTTTTATTTAGGAGGATTATATTGAAAACTTTACTTAAAGTATTTTTTTTATTAATACTTACTTTATCATTTGTTAGTTGTAATATTTCTAATGATAAACTTAATAAATCTACTTCAAAAGATGAAAACTTTATATCTAAAAACAATGATAAAAAAATAGAAGATAATAAAATCACTCAAGTTCCCAATACAAAAGAAATAATTGAATTTTTATGTTCTGATGAAATCAAAAGTAGGGAAGCAGGAACTGAAGGCAATAAAAAAACAACTAAATATTTAGAAAAAATATTTAATGAACTCGATCTAGAATACGTCTTTAATAATTCATACTTAAATACTTTCAAATACAAATCTGAAAATGAAAAAATAGAAGAAGCCAGTAATGTTGTAGGCAAAATTTCAGGTAATAATTCTAAAAAAGCTATAATACTTACTGCACATTTTGATGCATGGTTTAATGGTGCTCTTGATAATGCTTCAGGAGTTGCAAGTACAATTAATATAGCTAACTCTTTGAAAGAATATTCTAAATCTAATTCTTTAAATTATGATATAGTATTTTGTTTAACTAATTTAGAAATGAACCGTTTTAAAGGTAGTGAAGCCTTTATTAAAGATATAAAAGATGTATATGATGAAATGTTTAACATTAATATAGATTGTATTGGTGTAAATAATAATAAACCTATGGCTATAAAAAATTTAAGTAAAATAGATATCTCTCAAAAATTATATGATTTACTTAAAGAAACATATGATGAGTATGGTGTTAAGCATATGGATACATTTTCTACACCTAAAACTCGAATGGCATTTGAGCGAAATCAAGGGGTTAGTGATTATATAAGTTTTGAAAAAGCTAACATTCCTAATATGCAAATAGCCCAAATAGGAATACAGGATTATATATTAAATGAAAATGATACTCCTAAAAATTTAGACATAGACTTAATAAATAAAATTTCAAAATCAATTATATCTTTAATAAAAAAATTTAATTAAATAAATCCTATTAAAAGTAAATTTAATAGAATTAAAAAAATCAAACTTTGAAAAGTTTTCCCAGTTTATGATAAGAGCATAAGGAGAAACAGCTCCCAAATAAGTTGCTAGGCTAGGCAAAGCCTAGCATTTCAATGGTGACAAGAAATTTTCCAAATGCCCACATTTTGCCCAAAAGCAACCCACTAAATGCCCACGAAATACCCTTACTTTACCCAATAGATTATATAATCAACCATTATTACCTAATTCAATTTTATTTCCTCCAAAAACTTTTTTTACTTTTCAATTTACGTTCTTCTAAATTATTCTTTAAGCTTTGAATTTTTTCTTCTGTAGCTACAACTCTTTCACAAATTTTTTCATAAATTTTTTGTTTCTCTTCATAATTTTTTATTTCATTTTCTGTAGCTACACTTAAAATTTCACTCATACTCTTGCCTTTTTCTTTTGCAATTTTTTTTAGTTTTTCTTTTTGATCTGATGTAACTCTAACCCTTATAATTTCATCTTTTATAACTTTTGTAGCCACAAAAAAACCTCACTTTCATTACTGAATTAATTCTGTAGCTACACAAAAAAACCTTTATTTTAATTTAAATTTTTCTCTATTTTTAATTTTAACGCTTCAAGCTCTATTAAAATTTTTTCTTGTTCCTCTTTACTATAACTTTTATATTTTATTTCTCCTTTTTCTGAATCCATATAACAAATAGGGGTATAATCATTACTCTTTTCTATTAATTTAATATTCCTGCTATCAAAACACATATTGTCGCAAATATTCTCATATTTCTTTCACTTACTTTTTTCATAAATTTTTCTCCTTACTTTTAAAAAAATAATATATATATAATAATTAAAAATAATATTGGTGTGATTATCAAGTTTATATACACTAAATAATCAATGATCTTATGCCTATCAAAATAACTTTTTACTTCTCTATCTGCTTTATTTTTTACTTTCTCTGTTTCTTCTACTATTTCCTTTAACTTATTTCCACTTCTTATTACATTTTCTTTTAATGTTTCATTGGTTTTTTCTACTACCTTTATTGAATTATCTCTCAATGTTAAAACCTCTTGTTTTATATTTTCTCCCATCTTCTCTAACTCTCTGTTCAAGCTCTTTTCTAGCATTTTGTTGCTCTCTTCTAATTCTCTCACTCTCTTCTCTTGCTCGTTGATCTTCTTCTCTTGCTTTAATAGAAAATTGTTTTGCTCCTCTTTCAATTTCTCCAATACTTCCATATACTCTGTTAAAGTTTCCTTCAAAAGGCTGTTTTCTAGTTCCTGTTTGCTTATTTTGTTCAGCTCCTTCAACTGTTCTCTTGCTGATATTTTTTTCTCTTCCTCCATTATTTCTTTCGCTGATTGTCCTGTCTGTTTGTTTATTAAGCTCATTTAAAACACTCTCCTTTGTATAATTTTCACCTAATCTTTTCCCTCTTACTGCTCTATTTTGTGTTGGGTGCTTATAACTTATTGTATTTTTAGTTACCCTAGTTTCTACATCATATTTTTCTTTTAAGTTTTCTCTAAACTCTTCTAAATTTTTTGATTTTTTTAATTCAAGTTCTATTACTTCTCTAAGTTCTCCTTTCCAAGTTTCTTGACCTCTTTTCTCAATTCTATATTCTCCATCAGTTTTAAAAATCGAACTTTTTTTATTTAAATCTATTTTTTTTAAATGTTCTCTTTCACAAATTTTATTACTTTCTATTTTCATTTTTTCTAATTTTTTTGGACTTATCTGAAGCTTTTTTCCGTCCTCAATACTTACAGAATTTATTAAAAAATGATTATGGATATGTTCTTTATCTATGTGAGTTACTAAATAAATTTGGTATCCTTTTATATTTTTTTCTATCCATTCTTTACCGATTTCATGAGCTTTTTCAGGAGTTATTTTATCTGTTTTACTAAATGCTTGTGTGTAATGATAATATTGTTTTCCTTCTTTTTTGTTGTACATTTCTTTTACTATATTAAATTCTTTTTCAATATTATCAGTAGTACAATTAATTCCCTCTTTTAATTTTTCTAATGTTTTACCTTCTTTTTCTAAATACTTTAATTGATTTTTTAAACTTTTCGTTCCTGGTAAACACCTTATTATTGCCATTATTTTTTTACTCTCCTTTTAAAATTTTCTCAATTAAATCCCATAGCTCCATTAGATTTTTTTTCATTTCTTTTATATCTGTTTGCTCTCCTTCATTTATTTTTTTTGCTATTTGATTTAAATTATTTCCTTCTCTTGATAGCTCCAAAAGAATTTCTTTTAATCCATCTACCACAATTAT
>NZ_JAGGJZ010000020.1 GCF_017873235.1 Clostridium moniliforme
ATAGGTCAGAGGTGTAAGCATGGTAACATGTTCAGCTGACTGATACTAATAGGTCGAGGGCTTGACCAATAAAAAGACGATCAACAAAAATTCATGTGCAATTTTCAGAGAACAAGTTCCTTTTTAAGGATATAAAATCTTTGAAATAATAAAATCTGGTGATGATGGCGTAGAGGAAACACTCCTTCCCATTCCGAACAGGAAAGTTAAGCTCTATAGCGCCGATGGTACTGCATGGGTGACCGTGTGGAAGAGTAGGACGTTGCCAGGTCCAATTGGATCTTTAGCTCAGTTGGTTAGAGCAACCGGCTCATAACCGGTAGGTCCGGGGTTCGAGTCCCTGAAGGTCCACCATTTTGGGGGTATAGCTCAGCTGGGAGAGCACCTGCCTTGCACGCAGGGGGTCAGGAGTTCGAATCTCCTTACCTCCACCAAAAGGTGGAAAGCTATGAACGTAAGTTCATAGCTTTTTTTGTTATATATAAAATTGATAAGATATTATGTAAATGGTATTATTAAATTAAGAAATAAATTTATTGAGGAATTAATATGAATTATAGAATAAAACAATTTTGTTGGTATATAACTTCAAGTTGGAAAAAGATAGATACTAATTTAATAAGAATGTATTTAAACAATAATGAAGAGAAGTTGTTTAAAAAATTAAATAATTCTGAGCAACATCATTGTATTAGAGTTTGTAATGATGCGATTAAAAAAGTTAATCAAGAAAATATAAATATTAATAAAAATAAATTAGCTAAAATTGCTTTGCTTCACGATGTTGGAAAAACAACAAAGTATTTAAATGTTGTAGATAAATCATTAATTGTTTTACTAGATAAATTTACAAAAGGTAAGTTAAAGAAGTATACCAATATAAAAAAGATAGATGTTTATTATAATCATCCAATAAAAGGTGTAAGGATATTAAAGAGCATACAAAATTATGATAAAGAGTTTTTGGATGTTATAAAAAATCACCATAAAAAGCCTTATGAAAACATGAAAAAAGAGGATAATATATATCTTAAAATAATAAGAGAATGTGATAATAAAAATTAGAAATATAAAATCTGTTAAGGGAGATATAAAAATATTATGGATTCAAAAAAGAGAAGGGAAGATATTTTTCTTAGATTAACTAAAAGCAATAAACCTATAAAAGGGATAGAATTTGCAAGTATATATAATGTTACAAGACAAGTAATAGTTAAGGATATTGCATTACTAAGAGCTGAAGGAAATAAGATAATTTCTACACCTGATGGATATATGGTGGTAAAGAAAGAAAATAAATTCAGATCATTAATAGTTGTATCCCATGATGAGAGTAGAATGAAAGAGGAGTTAGAAGTAATTATTAAATATGGTGGAAGTGTTGAAGATGTAATTATTGAACATCCTCTATATGGAGATATAAGGGCCACATTAATGATTAAAAACTTAAATGATTTAAATAAATTTATCTACAAGTATAATAATAATAAAACAAATCTTTTATCGTTATTGACTAATGGTATTCATATACACACAATTTCATGTGATAGTGAAGAGAATATTGAATTAATAAAGAATGAATTAAATGAAAGGGGATTTATAGTTTCTTAGAAACTATATTATATGGAGGTAGTCGAATAATATGGATTATGATGTGTTAATATTAGGTGCAGGAATAGTTGGATGTGCAGTTGCATATGAGTTATCTAAATATAATCTAAATATAGCAGTTATTGAAAAGGGGTATGATGTTGCAGATGATATTGCTGTGGTAAATACTGCTATTGTTTATGATGGTTCTGAGACATCTAATGCAGTTATGGCAGGTCTTGAAAATATAGGAAGTGTTCTTATTAAAGAAGCTTGCGAGAAGTTTAAGATACCATATAAAAGAGTTGGTTCACTTAGAATTGCTACAAATAAAGAACAAGAGTTAAGGCTTGAAGAAATGTATATTAAAGCTAAAGATAGAGGAATATTAGGAGTAAATCTTATTAATAGTAATGATATAAATAAAATAGAGCCTAATTTACATATTGATGTTAAAAAAGCATTATATTCAAAAAATACAGCTATAATTGCCCCATATGATTTATCTATTACGTATGCAGAAGTAGCAGTTGATAATGGGGTAAATTTTAGATTAGAAGAAGAAGTTTTTAATATAACTAAAATAACTAAAGGTTTTGATGTAACTACAAATAAAAATAAATTTAAATGTAGAATAGTTATAAATACAATTCCAGATGAAATATATGTAGATAACAATAAGACTAAAGAAAAAATTATAGATAATGTTATGCAGAAAAAAATGAATTATTTTTTAACTGAAGATAAGGTAAAGGATAATCCTAAAAAAATAATTGTTAATGTTATTGATGATCAAACCTTTGTTATAAATTCGCCTATGATTAGTGGCGGTAATATGCTTGGAGTAAAAAATACAAATATTTTAGATGTAGATAAAGGTGTATATTTTGGAAAATATATTGTACCAGATATTAGCAAAGAGAATATAACTGAAATGATTAGGGAAGTATATAAAAGAGATGAAATGGTTATTGATGATAGTGAAATTAATAATGGATATATAAGGATTACAGGTAAGCATTATGGAAAAATTACAATTGCACCTGCAATAGCAGAAAGTATAAGAAATTCAATAGTTAATATTATGAATGCAACACCTAATAAGAGCTTTATAGATAAGAGAAGAGAATTTTATAGGTTTAGAGACTTAGATAGAGAGGAAATAAATGAAATAATAAAACTTGATAAGAGATATGGAAATATAGTCTGTATTTGCAATAAAGTAAGTGAAGGAGAAATAGTAGATTGTATAAGAAGGCCTCTTGGTGCTAGAACGCTTGAAGGAGTTAAAAAAAGAACGGGAGCTGGATATGGGAATTGTCATGGATCTTATTGTGCAAGAAAAATAATAAATATTCTAGCTAGAGAGACGGATAAAAAACCTATTGATATAGTTAGAAATTCAAAAGGGTCAAACATACTAGCGGGAAGAATAAAAGAATTTGATGAAGTTTAGATAGGTGGTAATATTTTTGAGTAATAAGGATATATTTACTAGTGTTATAAGAGTGAAAGGTGATGCTAAACACAAGGTTGTGCCAGTAAAGAGTAGTGATAAGGTTGATGTATCTCTATGGAAAGAATTTTCTAAGGTTATTGGTAGGATATATACGAATACCCCTATAAATACTGGAGATATAATATGTAAGAATATTTTAAATACTGGAATAGATATTATTTGCAGTAAAAGAATAGATAATGAATAATAAATGTTAATCATAATATTGACAAGGAAGCTTTAAATGTATATATTAGAGTTAACATAAATAGTAAAATTTAAACTGGTGATGAGGATAAGTAATTTTAATTAGTCTTTAAGAGAGTCAGTGGATGGTGTAAACTGATAGATTTAATTATTATGAATCTACCTTTGAGGGACTGTGAAATAAGCAGTACGGTGAAGAATCGTTAAATCTATTAAGAGGATAAAAATTTATTTTTATCAATTAGGGTGGCAACGCGGAGTCTATTCGTCCCTTTTATTTAAGGGATATAGGCTCTTTTTATATGTAAAAATTTAAATGATATAAATACAATTTAGGAGGAAACAGATATGTTGGATTTAAAAAGAATAAGAAATAATCCTGAAGAAATTAAAAGAGCTTTAACTAATAGAGGAGAAGATTTTGATGTATCAACTATTGATGAATTAGTTAAATTAGATGAAGAAAGAAGAAATATACTTGTAGAAGTTGAAGTTTTAAAGAGTAAAAGAAATCAAGTTTCATCAGAAATTCCAAAGCTTAAAAAGGCTGGAGAAGATGTAGCTCCAATAATGGCTGAGATGAAGGAACTTGGAAATGAAATAAAAGAACATGATGCTAATTTAGCAAATGTTAATGAAAAAATAGAATATTTAATGCTTAGAATACCAAATATACCAAACCCACAAGTTCCAGAGGGAGAATCAGATGCAGATAATGTTGAGATTAAAAGATGGGGAGAAGTTAGAGAATTTAAAGGTGAACCAAAGGCTCATTGGGATTTAGGATTAGACCTTGGAATACTTGATGCTGAAAGAGGCGGAAAGGTTGCAGGTTCAAGATTTACATTCTATAAAGGATTAGGAGCAAGACTTGAAAGAGCAGTCCTTAATTACTTTATGGATAAACACTCAAATGATCATGGTTATACAGAAATATTACCTCCATATATGGTTAATAGAGCAAGTATGACAGGTACAGGTCAATTACCTAAGTTTGAAGAAGATGCTTTTAAGGTAGAAAACAATGGATTCTTCTTAATACCAACAGCAGAGGTTCCTGTAACTAATATGTATAGAGATGAAGTGTTAAATGGAGAAGAGCTTCCAATTAAGCATGTAGCTTATTCAGCTTGTTTTAGAGCAGAAGCAGGTTCAGCAGGAAGAGATACTAGAGGACTTATAAGACAACATCAATTTAATAAGGTTGAGTTAGTTAAATTTTCAAGACCAGAAGATTCATATGATGAATTAGAAAAATTAACTAGGGATGCAGAAGAAGTATTAGAAGAATTAGGATTACCATATAGAAAGGTTAGAATCTGTAAAGGTGATTTAGGATTTACAGCTGCTTTAAAGTATGACTTAGAAGTTTGGATGCCAAGTTATAATAGATATGTTGAAATTTCAAGCTGCTCAAACTTTGAAGATTTCCAAGCAAGAAGAGCTAACATAAAGTTTAGAGATGGAAAAGGTAAGCCTCAATTCGTTCATACATTAAATGGATCAGGTTTAGCTGTTGGTAGAACTGTTGCAGCAATACTTGAAAACTATCAAAATGAAGATGGAACAGTAGAAGTTCCAGAAGTATTAAAGAAATACATGGGTGTAGATATAATAAAATAGTAGATAGGATAATATTATTCTAAATAAATTAAAGCTACTAGAGGAATAAATTTTATTTCTCTGATAGCTTTTTTTATTAAAAAATATTATTAATTTGTTTAATATAATTTTATATTACAGATTCTATATATTTAATAACTCCATCATTTATATTTGAATCAATAACTGAAGTTGATAGTTCTTTTAGCTTAGGTGAAGAATTTTCTACAGCATAACATTCATCTGATATTTGAAACATAGGGATATCGTTTAAATTATCACCAAAGGAAATTAATCGATCGAAATTGAAATCATTCATTATCTTTTTTATTGAATTTGCCTTTGAAGATTTATAACTATAAATTTCTAAGGTATATAAGCCTCTATTATAAACATCTTCATAAGCAACATAATATATTTCTTTAATTTTACTAATCTCTTTTTCTATACTTAAAATATTCTCTTTATTATCCATTAAGAAAAAATATAAAACATCAGAATTTTTAGGTAGAGGAGAATTTATAAAAGTTTTAAATGGAGTATCATTACGTTGTTTTATAAACTTTTCTTCAATAGGATTATCTGATTTAGTATAGTATACGTTTATATGATTATTATAAAGTGTATATGAAAAGTTAGGTGTTTTAGTTTTAGATAATATAATAGATATCTTTTCTACAATATCTAAAGGAATCTTATTATATGATAAGTATTTATTACTTTTTATATCATATATAGCTGCTCCATTCATAACTGTTATTGGAAGATTAATATTTATATCTGATAATATTGGAACTGCTGTAGCAGGTGTTCTTGCAGTTGCAATAGAAAAATTTAAATTATTAGAAATTAATAATTTATTTAATTTTTTTTTAGTATAATCTGAAAGTTTTGCATCTTTATTTAAAAGAGTTCCATCTAGGTCTGATACGTATAAATTCATAATTGCCTCCTAATTATTATTAATGTAAAATTTTTTATAATTATAATATAAAGAATAATATATATCAAACTATTATTTAAATGATTAAATAATAGAATAAGGTCTAGTTAATTTTGTTAAAATAAAAATGATAAAATTAGTTAAAAAGTAGTTGACATAAAAAATTCATATGATATAATATTACTTGTCTTTGATATGGAGAGATGGTCGAGTTGGTTTAAGGCACCGGTCTTGAAAACCGGCGTACCTTTGCGGGTACCCAGGGTTCGAATCCCTGTCTCTCCGCCATATA
>NZ_JAGGJZ010000021.1 GCF_017873235.1 Clostridium moniliforme
CTGGTGATGATGGCATAGAGGAAACACTCCTTCCCATTCCGAACAGGAAAGTTAAGCTCTATAGCGCCGATGGTACTGCATGGGTGACCGTGTGGGAGAGTAGGACGTTGCCAGGTAATATATGTGCCATTAGCTCAGTTGGTAGAGCACCTGACTCTTAATCAGGGTGTCCAGGGTTCGAATCCCTGATGGCGCACCATATTTAAAGATCTAGAAAATTCTAGATCTTTTTTTGTTATATAAAAAATTTTACTGGACAATATTAAATTATTGGAATAAATTAAAAATAAAGATAAATTATAAAAGAAACGAGGGAAAAGTATGGGAAGAAAAAATACAAAGGTAGCTATAGTTGGAACAGGATTAGTTGGATCAAGTACTGCATTTAGCTTAGTAACGCAAGGAGTTTGTGATGAGATTCTAATGATAGATATTAATAAAGAAAGAGCTTTGGGTGAAGCAATGGATTTGAATCATTCAATAGAATATTTAAATAGAAACACAAAGGTTAGAGTTGCATCTTATGATGAATGTGAGGATGTAGATATTGTTGTTATTACAGCAGGAGCACCACCTAAGGCAGGTCAAACAAGATTAGATACTTTAGATTTAAGTGCAAAGATAGTTGAGTCAATAGTCGCTCCAATTATGGAATCAGGATTTAGAGGACACTTTTTGATAGTATCAAATCCAGCGGATGTAATAGCATATCATGTATATAGATTATCAGGACTTCCAAAAAGTCATGTACTAAGTACAGGAACATCAATTGATACTGCAAGATTAAAAAACTTTATAGGAGAGATTTTAGATATTGATCCTAGATCTGTGCAAGGATATTCAATGGGTGAACATGGAGATTCACAAATGGTTCCATGGTCTCATGTAAGAGTAGGTGGAAAATCCTTTGAAAAGATTATAGAAGATAATAAAGATAAGTATTCAAATGTAAATCTTGATAAATTAGTTGAAGATACTGCAAGGGCAGGATGGGAAGTGTATAAGAGAAAAGGAACCACTTATTATGCAATTGCAACAGCAACTGTTGCAATAATAAAGGCAATTTTAAATGATGAAAATAAAATAATTCCTGTTTCAACTCTTTTAGAGGGAGAATATGGTATGAATGATGTTTTTGCAGGAGTTCCAGCAATATTAAATTCAGATGGTGTAAAGGAAATAATTGAGATTGATATGACTGATGAAGAAAGAGAAAAATTTAAAAATTCAGTTGAAATTATAAAAACATATATAAAAAAACTAGGTTATTAAAAAAATATTTAACAAAAAAAGTAGCTGTATGCATTGATATAACTTATATTAGAGCATATAGCTAATTTTTTTTATAAAAAATTTGATGAAAGTTGTTGACAAATGCTTGTTAGGTCTATATAATAAGTAATTGTTGAGCCGCTAATTTAGGCGAAACGGCAAAGCAAATCTGGTGATGATGGCATAGAGGAAACACTCCTTCCCATTTCGAACAGGAAAGTTAAGCTCTATAGCGCCGATGGTACTGCATGGGTGACTGTGTGGAAGAGTAGGACGTTGCCAGGTAACTTGGTTCACTAGCTCAGTCGGTAGAGCACATGACTTTTAATCATGGTGTCCCGGGTTCGATTCCCGGGTGAGCCACCAAGAATTACTTAATGTAATTCTCTAATAGGAACTTGCTTAGCATTATATATTCAAAAAGATTATGTAAGCATAATCTTTTTTTTATTTTAGTAAAGATTAAGCTGCATCAAAATTTGATGCAGCTTTTTTGCTTAATAAGTTATTTTTCGTATTTATAAATTCAATAATTAAAATAAAAATCAACAAGCATATCTGTTATATTTATTCTTTATCTTTAAATATAAGGGATTTTATATCATAAAATGCAAAAGATAAGAATCTTTTTAAGCTATTGATATCATCTTTTAAACTTGTATCTTCGTCATTAGAAAAGAAATTATTATTATATAGGCATATAATTAAAAATAAAATACCTAAATTAATATATATATCTTTAAAATCAGCTACAAAAAGAGTACTTATACCAATAAAGTCTAAGCTTCCACCATAGAATACTTTATCTATCAAAGAACATAAAGCTCCTGCATTAATAAATATTAATGATAGATCAGCAAAAATATCTTTATTTCCCTTACTTCTATAATATCTATATAATTCAAAAAATAATATCAATGCTATAACATTAAGACTTATTAAAACTGAAAAACTAACAGATGTACCGAATCTAGCATTTAACCATGAACCATTAGTATTAATTAATGGATTAAAAGATAAAAAACCGTCAATGATATTTATATAGGAATTGAAGAAAAATAGTTTAATGATAATCTTAATACCTTGGTCAAATAACATAAGAACTAAAAATATAGCCCACATTGATTTTGTAGATAAACCTTCAGACTTTTTTGAAGCAAATTTATAAAAAAGATATCCGATTATTGCAAATAGTATAATTAAAAAAATGTTTCCTACAACAGTAATTAGATTATTTATTCTTCCAGTAAAAAATTCAAATAATATATAGATAAACCACATTAATGGAAGTATACCTATTGCTAATATTTTCCTAGTATTCATTTAAACCTCCTTATAAAGTTTGTAAATAATATCCTATAAGTTTAAGTTTATCATATAATATTCAAATCCACTATTGAGAAAAACAAAAAAAATATGTAATAATATAAATATAAAGAAAATCGTGAAATTTATGCTATTATGAGAGGAGTTGGTCTTGAAATGTTAACAATATTTGCTGTGTCAGATTCTATTGGAGAAACTGCAAATCAAGTGGCACGTGCAGCTGCTAGTCAATTTTCAAAAGATGTTGTTGTTGAAAGAATTCCATATGTAAAAAGTCTTGAAGATATAGATGATGTAATTAAAAGAGTTAAAGAATGTAGTGGAGAAGCAATTATCGTGTCAACTATAATAACTGTTCAAGTAAGAGAAGGGTTAACGCAAAAAGGTCTTGAAAATAATATTTCAGTAATTAATATTTTAGGACCAATATTAAATGTTGCATCTTGCAAATTAGATAGACTTCCAGATAATAATCCAGGAGCTATGTGGGAAACAGATGAAAATTATTTTAAGAGAATTGAAGCTATGGAATTTGCTATGCAATATGATGATAGTAAAGATTATAGAGGACTAAAAAATGCTGATGTAGTTTTAATAGGACTTTCAAGAACTTCAAAAACGCCTTTATGTATGTATTTAGCTAACAAAGGTATAAAAGCTATAAATATCCCTTTAGTTCCAGAAGTTGGAGTTCCAAAAGAATTATATGAAATAGATAAGAAGAAAATTTTTGGATTAGTGATAGATCCACTTCAACTAATTGAAATAAGAAAAAGGAGATTAGATAAGTTTCATAGGATATCATCAGATATAGAATATGCAGGAGATGCTAGAATATTAGAGGAATTTGATTTTGCAGATAAGATAATAAGAAGAATTGGATGCAAGACAATAGATATTACAAAAAGAGCTATAGAAGATACAGCACTTATTATTTTAGATGAACTAAAAGTAAAAAAATAAATTATATAAAATTATATATTTAAGACTTCAGGGTTTTTCTTAAAGTGAAAGAAAGACCCTTTTAATTTAACTAATAATATAAAAATGTATAAAATATACTATAAGCTTGGGAGGTGTTATAAATGAAAATAGGATTAGTTTTAGCTGGTGGAGGAGCTAGAGGTGCATATCAAATAGGCGTATGGAAGGCGCTTAGAAAACTAGATATAGATAAATATATAAACTCTATATCAGGAACATCAATTGGTGGACTAAATGCTATGCTTTTTAGTCAAGGAAACTTAGAATTAGCAGAAGAAGTGTGGTTAAATATAGATATTGAAAAAATATTTCCAACAGATCATAAGGATTTATTGGCAAAGAGCTTACTTTTAGCTATTGGTTCTAAAAATTTAAATTTAATAAAAAAATATATTCCAAAAGCTATAAATGGAGGAGATATTGCAAGAGATGGACTTATAGAGATTATAGATAAATATTTAGATTTTGATAAAATAAGAAATAATAATAAGACATGCTATGCAGCTTGCAGTGAAATCCCAAAGCTTGAGCCTAAATATTTTAAAATAAATAATTATAGTAATGAGGATATAAAGAAAATACTTTTAGCGACTTCTGCATTACCTATGATATATGAGAGTGAACATATAGAAGGGAAAAACTATTTAGATGGAGGAATGACTGATAATGTACCAATACAGCCTGTGTATGGTGAAGATTGCGATATCATAATAGTAGTTCCGTTAGAACTTAATTTTAAGGTTAATAGAGCTTTATATCCAAATTCAAAGATAATAGAAATAACCCCAAGTGAAATGGAAGAGGGCTTTATAGATGGTGCGTTAGATTTTACTAAGGATAATTCAATAAGAAGAATGAAATTAGGATATGAAGATACAATAAATCAACTTAAACCTATAATGGATATAGCCTTAATGATAGAAGAAAATAACAAAAACAAAGAAATAGAGAAAAGAAAAAAGAAAATGTTTTTTAACATCATAAAGGAAAAATTGTTTGGCGAAAAAAGCAGAGAAAATAATAATAGACAAGCATAAGAAGCTAGCATTAATTGTTAGCTTCTTTAATATGGAGTTATTATTCTTATTTTAGGATATATAACTGGATATACATATGCTAATGGATAGTTTAATTTATCAGAAGAATGGCAACAATAAAGATATGTTTCTTCTAGTTTGTAAGTTATTATTCCAGAATGGGACCAAGTTTTTCTTGTTGGACTAAAAAATTGAATTATAGAACCTATAGAATTTTCCGTTAATGTATAAGTTTCATAAGCAAGCTTATTGTATATTAAATAATCACGAAGCTCTAATACTCTTAACCAAGGATTTGTATATGGTTTCCATGTAGAGGTAGTTTTAATACCACCATAGTTAATAACTTGAGAAACAAAATTTGTACAATCTCCACCATTTTCATCAAAACTTTTATATTTAGAGTTGTAATTCAAAGCATATTTTTCAGCATAATGTATAGCTTGATTCTTGTTATAGGTTAAATTTCTTGAAGGATTATAAACTTCCTTGGATTTAGATTTTATTATATCTATTGTATTAAAATTTAATAATAAAAGCTCATAGTGTATAATTTGATTTTGAATTAATTCGTTATAGTTAGAAATCAAATTATTTTCATTTGTATAATTAATTACATCGTTGAGATAATCAATTGCAGAAAAGTATTCTATAAACCAAGTGTTAAATTGTTTTTTTAGTAGAACAATATATATAGAATTGCTAATAAAATTATTAGTTTTATTATTTAATATGGAGTTTATAGAAAATTGAACTAATGAAAAATCATTTTCCATAAAAGTTATACAATCATAATTAATTTTGTAATAGGAATTAAAACAAGGTATTGTACCTTTTTTATTATATAAAGTGAAATATTTTATTTTTAAATTAATAAGGTATATTAAATTAGAATTTGATATATAATGATTAAAATTTGAATATGAAAATAAGTTTTTAATAAATAAATTTATTGTATTTTTTATCAAATATTTATTTTTATTTATTATATTATTCATGTATTAATTCCTTAACATTAGTATTAATTATAATTATATGAAATAAAAAAATATTTGATATATTTTTTTATAAAAAATGTTGACAATATTATTTTATCATGGTAACATATTTTTTGTCGCAGATGAAGTACATCTTTATTAGAAAAACTAATATTTTATTAAACAGATTAAAATATTAAAAAAGATGTTGACATAATTCTTCATAAGTGATAAGATTTAATAGTCGCTTGAGGGCGACGAGATAAAATGGTCTTTGAAAATTGAACAGAATATAGAAATACATTTAGAACCAGCAATTCTTTTTATTAAAGTAAGT
>NZ_JAGGJZ010000022.1 GCF_017873235.1 Clostridium moniliforme
TTGTTATATGGATATTCCGCGATAGCTCAATGGTGGAGCATTCGGCTGTTAACCGACAGGTTGGAGGTTCGAGTCCTCTTCGCGGAGCCATTTTTATTTTAAAATACTATATTTGTTATATGGATATTCCGCGATAGCTCAATGGTGGAGCACTCGGCTGTTAACCGATAGGTTGGAGGTTCGAGTCCTCTTCGCGGAGCCATTTTTTTTTATTATTAGAAATTTGGCAGTAACTTTTAGTTACTGCTTTTTGTGTTTAAAAAAGAAAAAAGTGTATATACTATAAATAAATTTATATGGATTTAAGATGATAATAAAATTTAAGCTGTAAGTTAAACTAAGCAAATATATTTTTTGAATATTATTATTAAAAATAAATATTAAAATAATTTCGTAGAATACTAAAATAAGCTTGTATACACCTTGACATATAAAAGTCTTTTGATAAAATGAAATATATAATTAAATATTTGCGATGAAAAAGAAGAGTAATTTTAATTTTATTTATAGAGAGATGATGTTTGGTGCAAATCATTAATAAATTAAAATGAAGGGAGCTTTTGAGCATAGTATAGAAAGTTGGGCTTTAGCCAAGAAGGGTGGAACCGCGGAAAGTTTTTCGTCCCTTTATTGTGCTTAAGGCTTTTTTTATTACAAAAATAAAATTTTGGAGGGATTAGCAATGGCAGTAGAAAAAACTATGGATAAGATAGTTGCGCTATGTAAAAATAGAGGATTCATATTTCCGGGATCAGATATATATGGAGGTCTTGCAAATTCATGGGATTATGGTCCACTAGGAGTAGAATTTAAAAATAACGTTAAAAAGGCATGGTGGAAAAAGTTTATCCAAGAAAGTCCATATAATGTAGGTGTTGATTGTGCTATATTAATGAATAAAGAAGTTTGGGTGGCATCAGGTCATTTAGGCGGATTTTCAGATCCTTTAATGGATTGTAAAGAATGTAAGTCAAGATTTAGAGCAGACAAATTAGTTGAAGAACACATGACTGAAAGTGGTGTTGAAGTAGCTTCAGCTGATGGAATGTCAAATGAGCAGTTAAAGGCATATATAGAAGAACATAATATAGTATGTCCTAAATGTGGTAAGATGAACTACACTGATATAAGACAATTTAACCTTATGTTTAAGACTTTCCAAGGTGTAACTGAAGATGCTAAAAATGAAATATACTTAAGACCAGAAACAGCTCAAGGTATATTTATAAACTTTAAACAAGTTCAAAGAAGTTCAAGAAAGAAAGTACCATTTGGTATAGGTCAAATTGGTAAGTCATTCAGAAATGAAATCACTCCAGGTAACTTCACTTTTAGAACAAGAGAATTTGAACAAATGGAATTAGAATTCTTCTGTAAACCAGGAACAGATTTAGAATGGTTTGAATATTGGAGAGGATATTGTTGGAATTTTCTATTAAACTTAGGAGTTAATAAAGATTGCTTAAGATTAAGAGATCATGAAAAAGAAGAACTTTCATTCTATTCAAATGCAACAACAGATATAGAATACTTATTCCCATTTGGTTGGGGAGAACTTTGGGGAATAGCTGATAGAACAGATTATGACTTAAAGAAACATGCAGAACATTCAGGAGAAGATTTAACTTATTTAGATCCAATGACTAAAGAAAAATATATACCATACTGTATAGAACCATCACTTGGAGCTGATAGAGTTGCACTTGCATTTTTAGTTGATGCTTATGATGAAGAAGATTTATCAACAGAAGATAAACAAGATTCAAGAATAGTTATGCATCTTCATCCAGCACTTGCACCATTTAAGGCAGCAATATTACCATTATCAAAGAAACTATCAGAAAAGGCATTAGAAGTATACGGAGAACTTGCTAAAAAGTTCAATGTTGAATATGATGAAGCTGGAAGTATAGGTAAGAGATATAGAAGACAAGATGAAATAGGTACTCCATTCTGTATAACAATAGACTTTGATACATTAGAAGATGGCGCTGTAACTGTAAGAGATAGAGATTCAATGGAACAAGAAAGAATTAAGATTGAAGATTTAGAAGCTTACATTGCTAAAAGTTTAGAATTTTAATAATTGTTATAAATAGAGGAGCATTTTAATAAAAATGCTCCTTATACTTTAATTATTTATAAAAGGAGGAGATATATATGGGAGAATTAACAAATAAAAAGGTATTTACGTTTTATGAAGAAATAGGAATACCAGAAGATTTAAAGAAGTTTGTAAATAAAAATGAAACAGCACTTTTTGCGGTAAAGACATTTAGAGATGCAGCCATATTTACAGATAAGAAAATATTAATTTGCGATAAGCAAGGAATAACAAGTAAGAAAACAGAATACTATGCTATACCATATAGCAAGATAATTACTTATTCAATAGAAACAGCAGGAAGAATGGATTTAGATGCAGAAATAAAACTTTTCTTAGCTGGAGGATTGAATATAGAGCTAGAATTTATTAAAAATAGACAGCTTGATGAGCTATTATTTAAAGTATTTAATATCATAGATGATTATGTTATCAAATAATATAAGAGCACATAAAAATGTGCTCTTTATAAAATAAAATTATTTTATAATATATAAGGTATTAAATGCTTAAAAATAATAATCTATAGTGTTATAATTAGAAACAATTAGGACAAAATTTAAGATAATTCATAATATATAAGTTGATAGTAGTATAAGACTTTTGGAGGCAAAGTATGAGAAAAGATTTTAAAGAATTTAAGGATTTTATCAAAGACAAAAAGGTTGGAGTGGTAGGAATAGGTGTTAGTAATATTCCTCTTATAAATTTTCTAGTAGAACTTGGGGCTAAGGTAACTGCTTTTGATATAAAAACAGAAGAAAAACTAGGAAGTGTTGCAGAAGATTTTAAGAAAAAGGGAGTTAATTTATCTCTTGGAGAAGGTTATTTAGATAATTTAACAGGATTTGATGTTGTATTTAAGACACCTTCAATGAGAATAGATTGTGATGCTTTAATTAAAGTTAAAAATGAAGGTGCATACATAACTTCAGAAATGGAAGAGTTCGTAAGATATTGCAAAGGAAAAATATATGGTGTTACAGGAAGTGACGGAAAAACAACTACTACAACTATAATATCAAAATTATTAATGGAAGAAGGCTATAAAACTTGGGTAGGTGGAAATATTGGAACACCACTTTTTGCTCAAATTGAAGATATAAAAAAAGAAGATATGGTAGTCTTAGAATTATCAAGTTTTCAACTTATGACAATGGATTTACCAATAGATGTTGCTATATGTACTAATTTAGCACCAAATCATTTAGACATGCACAAAGATATGCAAGAATATATTGATGCAAAGAAAAATATATTCTTGTATGGAGAAGAATCAAGTGTGCTAGTAGTAAATAGAGAGAATGAAATAACATATAGTTTTGAAAAGGAAGCTAAAGGTGAAGTTAGAGAATTTAGCTCAAAGAGAGTATTAGAACATGGTGCTTATTATAAAGATGGAATATTATATTTAGAAGGAAAAGAAGTAGTAAAGAGAAAAGATATTGTATTAAAAGGAATGCATAATGTAGAAAATTATTTAGCTGCATTTATAGCTACTAAAGATGATGTATCAATAAAATCTATGAAAAAGGTATGTGAAACTTTTGGTGGAGTTGAACATAGATGTGAATTAGTAAGAGAACTTAATGGCGTTAAGTACTATAATGATTCAATTGCATCAAGTCCAACAAGAACACTTGCAGGACTTAAAGCCTTTGATGAAAAGGTAATATTAATTGCAGGTGGCTATGACAAACATATACCATTTAGACCACTAGCAGAAGAGGGATATCCTTTTATAAAGAAATTAATATTGCTTGGAGCAACTAAAGAGAAGATAAAAGAAGTATTTAAAAATTTAAAAGAAGAAAAAGGTATAGAAGTAGAGATAATTGAGGTTAATAGCTTTGAAGAGGCTGTTAATAAGGCAAAAGAAATAGCTGTAGAAGGAGATATAGTAACACTATCACCAGCATGCGCGTCATTTGATATGTTCCCTAACTTTATGGAAAGAGGAAATAAGTTTAAGGAATTGGTAAATAATTTAAGATAAAATAATTTAAATAAATTAATATTTCTGTTTAGTAGATAATTAATAAACTGATAGTTATTTACTTAGCAGAAATATTTTTTTTATTTTTTTAAATAAATAAGGTCAATATTACAATTAAAATAATATATAACTATTTAAAAATATTAATTAGATTATATTAAAATATAATGTTTTAAAGAATAACTAATCCACGCGTATCATTATTAGAATTATAGAGAAAAAACAAAAAAATAAAAGAATTATAAATATAATTTAGAATAATTAACTATATTTTAGTAATATTAAAGGTATAAACGTGATACTATAATATCCGTTGTCAGGTGATGACGACTACATAAGTTTCTTTTCAAAAAATAAAAACAACTTAAAAAAGTTGTTGACAATAAGGAACTTAAATGATATTATAATAAAGCAGTCTATGAGATTGCTAAGATCTTTGAAAATTGAACAGAATATAGAAATACATTTAGAACCAGCAATTCTTTTTATTAAAGTAAGTTTTATGAGTATGATTAAACTTTTTATTGA
>NZ_JAGGJZ010000023.1 GCF_017873235.1 Clostridium moniliforme
ATAAATTGTGCCTTTACTTTTTCATCAGTTGCAATTGCTTCTGCTGCAAGTACTTCTAAGTAAAGAACTTCTACACCTGCATCTCTTAAAGTTTGTGCAAATGCATCATGTTCTTCCCTTGCTATTTTTAAATATGGAATGTCATCAAATAATAATCTGTCTAGTAAATCTGGAGTCAAATTTTCAACCTCTTCCCCAGGTCTATGTAATAGTACTGTCTTTAATCTACCTATTTCTGAGGTAACGTTTAAAGCTTTTTCTCCCATTATTGTCACTCCTATTCCCATTTTTATTTATAATTTTATTTTTCACAATGACTTAACACTGTTTGTAACATAATTATATATTTTGCATTAAACGGTTACAAGGAAATTTATTACATATAATGCATAACATTTTTAACTTTATTCATTAGAAAATTATAATATATTTTCATTGATATTCTCTGTCTATATTAGTTATAGCTTTTTATTGTTTATTTAAATCTTATATTATATATAATTTATGTATATTACTTGCATAATTTACGAATACAATTATTTATATTTTTTTAATTTTATGTATTTATTTACTATTTTATAATTATTTTTTCTATTTAATTCTTAAATAAATTACAAATTAATATTTCTTTTCTAATTTTTCGTAAAACTTAAAAGAAAAAACAATACATTTATCACATTAAAATATATATTTTATAAAAAATAGGAAGTATTAAATTAATACTTCCTAATATACTATTAATTAAAATAGATTAGCTTTAAAAAATATACTTTGAATATTATTTGTTTTTCTATATTTTTTATCAGTAAATACTTGTATATAATTAATTTAATTTACATATTTTATATTTTTATTATTTTACTATTCTAGTTCCTGCTTCAGATCTTAAAGCATCTACTGCTTTTTGAAGTGATGCAATTATAGCTACCTTATTTTCTCCTGACTTAACAAACTTTTTGCAAGCTTCAACCTTTGGAAGCATACTTCCTGGAGCAAATTGTCCCTCTTCAATATATTTATCTACTTCTTCAAGATTAATTTCTTTTAATTCTTTTTGATTTGGTTTATTAAAGTTTACACATACTCTATCAACTGCAGTAAGAATTAAAAGTACATCTGCATCTAATATTTCAGCTAACTTTTCTGCTGCTAAATCTTTATCTATAACTGCTGGAACTCCTGTTAGTTCAAAGTTATTTCTAACAACAGGAATACCACCTCCACCACATGCAATAACTACAAATCCATCAGAAATCATTTTCTTTAATGCTTCTTTTTCAACTATATCAACTGGTTTTGGTGAAGCAACAACTCTTCTATATCCACGACCTGAATCTTCTTTCATAACATAGCCTTTATCTTTTTCAAGTTTTTCTGCTTCTTCTTTGCTATAGAATGATCCGATTGGTTTAGTAGGATTTTTAAATCCATTGTCATCTTTATCTACAACTACTTGAGTTACAATAGTTTGAACTGACTTATTTATATCTCTCTTATTAAGTTCTTCTCTAATTGCATTTTGTAAATGATATCCTATATATCCTTGTGAAAATGCCCCTACTACATCAAATGGGAATAGTGTATTGCTATTATCTACTTGATATGCAGCTTCTACACTTGCAAGTATTTGTCCAACTTGAGGTCCATTTCCATGTACTATAGATACTTCATGTCCTTCTTTTATTAAATCAACTACAGACTTTGCTGTTTCTTTACAAGTTTTTAATTGTCCTTCAGCACTTTTATCCTTACTATCAGATTGTAATGCGTTACCTCCTAATGCTAATACTATCTTCATTTTTCTTCCTCCTTGTTACACCATAATTATTTGTTATTTTTAATTCTATTTAAACTAAATTGTTATTGTTCCTGTTACTAATGAATATATTGCAAATATAGCTGCTGCTAATATAAATATTGCAATAAACATATCTTTTCCTTGGAATGCTTTAGAATTTGGATTATTTTGTTTCTTTGCAACATAGTATACTATTATACCAACTGCATAAAGAATTGCACAAAGAAGTAAATACTTTAATCCTGCTGCATATACAAGCCATATAGTATATATTGAAGCAATTATTGCACATACTTTATCCTTTGTTCTTCCTTCTGGGTTAACATCATAAGTTTCTCCACTCATAACTAACTTTAATCCATAAAAAGCACTTAAAAGATATGGTACAAGTATTGCAGTACTAGCAACTGAATATAGAGCTTGGTAAGTACTATTAGCTACTAATGTCATAATTAAGAAAATTTGTACTAATATACTTGTTATTATTAATGATGCAGCTGGTGCACCTTTTTTATTAGTTCTTGCAAATATTTTTGGAAGAGCTCCATCTTTAGCTGCAACAAATGGAATTTCTGCTGCAAGTAATGCCCATCCAAGTAATGCTCCAAATAATGAAATTATTAGTCCTAAATTTATAAGTACTGCTCCCCATTTACCAACAGCAAATTCTAAAACATAAGCCATTGATGGATTTCCAAGTTCTGCAATATCAGCTCTATTCATTACTCCAAGTGACATTAATGAAACTAAAAGATATATACATAATGTTCCTATTAATCCAACAACAGTTGCTTTACCAACATCACTTTGCTTTTTAGCTCTACCAGATACAACAACTGCACCTTCAATACCTATAAAGCACCATAATGTTACAAGCATTGTATTTTTAGCCTGATTTACTATACTACCAAGATCTGTTGATCCCCAAAATTCAAATGTAAAATTATCAAAATTAAATGCAAATATGGCTACTACTATAAATACAAAAATAGGTACTAATTTAGCTATAGTTGTAATTAAGTTAACAAAAGCAGCTCCACTTACTCCATTAAGTATCAATAGTGTAAATGCCCATACTAAAATTGAAGCTCCTATAATTGATGCTAAGTTATTTCCTTCTCCAAAAGTAGGAACAAAATATCCTATAGCTCCAAATAATAATACTGAATATGATACATTTCCAATCCAAGCACTTAACCAATATCCCCATGCTGAATTGAAACCTATATAATCACCAAAACCAGCCTTAGCATAACTATAAACACCACCACTTAATTCTGGTTTTCTATTTGCTAACATTTGATAAACAAAAGCAAATGCTATCATACCAATACCAGTTATAATCCAACCTAAAATAATTGCGCCAGTTCCTGCTCCAGCTGCCATATCTGCTGGTAAGCTAAATGCTCCTCCACCTATCATGGATCCAACAATTAGGGCTGCAAGTGAAGCAAAACCAAGATTTCTTTGTTCCCCATTTGAATGTTCTGACATAAAATCCCCTACTCCTTTTTATTTATTTTTATAAAATTTCAGCCGACTATTAACTTTAATAGCCGGCTTATATAAATGCTTTCTTAAAGTTATTTTCCTGCAGTTGCAACCATTACAGCTTTAATAGTATGCATTCTATTTTCAGCTTCATCAAATACTACTGAATTTTTGCTTCTAAATACTTCGTCTTCAACTTCTGTTATATCAAGACCAAGTCTTTCTTTAATATCCTTTGCAACATTAGTATCCATGTCATGGAATGATGG
>NZ_JAGGJZ010000024.1 GCF_017873235.1 Clostridium moniliforme
ATAAATTGTGCCTTTACTTTTTCATCAGTTGCAATTGCTTCTGCTGCAAGTACTTCTAAGTAAAGAACTTCTACACCTGCATCTCTTAAAGTTTGAGCAAATGCATCATGTTCTTCTCTTGCTATTTTTAAATATGGAATGTCATCAAATAATAATCTGTCTAGTAGATCTGGAGTTAAATTTTCAACCTCTTCTCCAGGTCTATGTAATAGTACTGTCTTTAATCTACCTATTTCTGAGGTAACGTTTAAAGCTTTTTCTCCCATTATTGTCACTCCTTTTTTCTTTTGTTATATATGTGTAAACATTTCTGTGGGGTCAATCACAATTGATTAACGTTGTTTACAATCCCTATTATAGAGAGAGTATAAAACGTTAACAAGGAATTTTATTCCAGTAAATGTATGCTACTTTTTATTTTATTCACTATGATAAATCTATAAATTTATTAGATAATCAATATTAATTACATTAGTACCTAGCAGTTTATCAATTCATTATGTTAAATCAATATGCATAAAAAAATGTATAATTCATGTATAAAATAGGAATACACTTTTTTTGATTTTATTGAAAATTTCTATTTTTTTAGCATATAAATTTATTTGAAATATATTGTGATATAATATCATAGAAAATTAATCTACTAAGTAATTGGAGGAGATAGAATGTTTTCTAAAGAAGAGCTTTTAGTAATTGAAGATGCGCTGAAAATTGCAGATAAAGAGTACATAAAATTAATTGATGAAAACAAAAATAATAAAAGTAGAATAGTAGCCTATAATAGAAAACAAAAAAATTGTGGCTAGTTCAAAACAAATTAAAAAAACTTATACAAGAAAAATAATTTTAAATAGTTATCTCAAAACTAAATAAAAGATAAAATATTTTTATATATTAAGTTTAATGTTTTATCTTTTATTATTATGTAGTTTGAGGTAACTTTTTTTGTTTTAAGAGAGTGATAAAATATAAACAAGATTATATAGTATTATTTAAAAGGATTATTAAAAAGGACAGGATAATAGATTTAAAGAACTAATTAATCTATTATTTTGTCTTTTAAAAAATATACATTAATTTAAATAATATAAGGAGAGGTATGAGATGAATATACTTAGTATTAGAGATGTTTATTATATGGCACATAATACAGATATATTAAAAGGTATTTCTATTGATGTAAAAGAAGGTGATTGCATATCAATAATTGGATCTTCAGGAAGTGGGAAAAGTACTTTACTAAAAATTTGTTCAGATCTAATAACTCCATCAAGTGGAGATGTATATTATAGAGAAAAGAATTATAAAGATTATAATCCTTTAGAACTTAGACGAAGAGTAAGTTATTGTATTCAAACACCTTACCTTTTTGGAGCAACTGTAATTGAAAATCTAATATTTCCATTTAAAATACGCAAAAAAGAGATAGATAAAATTAGGATAATAAAGTTATTTAATAAATTCAATTTAGATGAAAGCTTTTTATATAAGGAAATAAAATCATTATCAGGAGGAGAGAAATAAAGAATAGCACTTGCAAGAAATTTAATATATACTCCAGATATTTTATTACTAGATGAAGTTACTTCAGCATTAGACAAAGAAAACTGCAAATTAGTTGAAGCTTATATAAAGGAATTAAATGATAAAGGGGTAACTATAGTGTGGGTTACCCATAGCATGGAACAAAGTGAATCTATTTTTAACAGAAGAATATTAATATCAGATGGAAAAGTTGAAAAAATGGAGGAATTAAAATGAGCATAATATCTTTATTTATAGCATCAACATTAGTTATAATCCCTATATTTATATCTTATAAAGAAAAATTGGGATTAGAAAAAGAAATAGTTGTAAGTATTTTAAGGGCAATAGTTCAATTAATAATAGTTGGATATATTTTAGATGTAATTTTTGGATTGAAAAATCCTATATGTACATTAATACTAATTTTAATAATGATTGTAAATGCTTCAGTAAATACAAAGAAAAGAGGTAGAGGTATCAATAAAGTATTCACTATATCATTTGTATCAATATTAATTGGGGCATCAGTTACTATATCAATATTAGTAATTTCAGGAGTTATAAAATTTAGTCCAAATGAAATTATACCAATTGCAGGGATGATAATAAGTAATTCTATGATTGCAATTGGATTAAGTTATACAAATCTTAATAACTCTTTTAAAAATAAAAGGGAAGAGGTAGAGGTTAAATTATCTTTAGGAGCAGATGTAAAGGAAGCATCTAAAAGTATTTTAAGAGATAGTGTGAAGGTTGCTATTATTCCCACTATAGATTCAGCAAAAACATTAGGTATTGTTTCATTGCCAGGAATGATGACAGGATTAATTTTAGCAGGGGTATCTCCATTAACTGCAATAAAGTTTCAAATAATGGTTACTTTTATGATGTTATCTGCATCAGCTGTATCTACAATTATAGCAACTTATTTATGTTATAAAGATTTTTTCAATGAAAGAAAACAATTAAAAATATAAGAGAACATATATAAAGTGTATTTAGGTAAAATCTATAATTTATTATATTGTATAAAAGTTAATTAATGATTATATATAGATTAAGTTAAAACTCACCCTAGCATATCAATATAAGTAATAATGAGAAAAATGTAGTAAAATGCATTATATAAAGAATAATCTTATTAAATAGAATTACTCTATAATTTGTATGTCGAAAAAAAGTATATAATAACAAACGTTGACCGCGAGAAATTGTCTTTTAGTAAATAAAGCAACTAAATTAAATTTAAAAAATAAATTTGAAAAAAGTTGTTGACAATGAAACTTGTAGGTGATAAGATAAACAAGTCGCTTGAGGGCGACGAGATAAAATGGTCTTTGAAAATTGAACAGAATATAGAAATACATTTAGAACCAGCAATTCTTTTTATTAAAGTAA
>NZ_JAGGJZ010000025.1 GCF_017873235.1 Clostridium moniliforme
AACACTCCTTCCCATTCCGAACAGGAAAGTTAAGCTCTATAGCGCCGATGGTACTGCATGGGTGACCGTGTGGAAGAGTAGGACGTTGCCAGGTAAGTAACGAAAAGAGATAGTTTAATTACTATCTCTTTTTTGTTAAAAGATTAATAATATAGGAATAATTAAATAATACTTTGTGTAAATTAACAATTGATTTATGATAATTATAAAACTATAAACTAAGAATATTTTATTTAAAATATGGCAAAGTTAAATAATCTTTTATAAAAAACTTGCACTGATTAAAATGTAATGATATATTATACTAAATATTAATTATAATTAAAGTTCGTATATGCCCAAATAAATTTATGGCTTGGGTGTTTCTACAAGGAGCCGAATCCTAACTACGAATATATAGTAAAATTTTATAACAAACTATATGTTCCTAGGCTGAAATGGTCTAGTTTTTTTATTATGTGGATCATTTATTTATTATATTATAGAGAGGAACGAAAGATATGGAGTTATTAAAGAAAAAAATATTAGAAGATGGTAGAATAAGAGAAGGAAATATATTAAAGGTAGATAGTTTTTTAAATCATCAAATGGATATTAGACTATTAAATGAAGTTGGAAGGGAATTTAAAAAGAGATTTAAAAATGAAAAGGTAGATAAAATATTGACTATAGAAGCATCAGGAATAGGAATTGCTGCTATTGTTGCACAATATTTTGATTATGTACCAGTTGTTTTTGCTAAAAAGACAGAGAGTCTTAATTTAGATAAGGACTTATATGAAGTGAAGGTGCATTCATTTACTAAAAATAAAGAGTATAGTGTAAGAGTAGGTAAAAGATTCTTAAATAAAGGTGAAAATATATTAGTAATAGATGATTTCTTAGCTAAGGGTTGTGCTTCAAAGGGAATGCTAGAGCTAATTAAAAAAGCTGATGCTAATTTAGTTGGAGTTGGAATAGTAATAGAAAAGGGATTCCAAGAAGGTAGATCTATATTGGAATCATTAGGAGCGAGAGTTGAATCTTTAGCTATAATAGACAGTATTGATAATGGAGATATAAAGTTTAGATAAAAACAAAGGAGAAGGGTGAAGGGTTTATCCTTCTCTTTTATTTTGCAGTTAATACTAATGTATATAAATAGATTTTTTATTATAAATTTTAATGAGTATAATTGTAATAAAATGTAATAATTTTAAATTAAACTTATCCAAGCGTATCAATAGTATAATTATTAAGTAAATCTAAGTAATTTTTAATAAAAGTGATATAAATTAATATTATAAGGATATAATAATTAAAGATATTTAATATATGTGATATTATTGATTTCGTTGCTTGAAGCAAACTAGATTCAATAAAAACATTTATTAAAAAATAAATTTGAAAAAAGTTGTTGACAATGGAGCTTGTAGGTGATAAGATAAACAAGTCGCTTGAGGGCGACGAGATAAAATGGTCTTTGAAAATTGAACAGAATATAGAAATACATTTAGAACCAGC
>NZ_JAGGJZ010000027.1 GCF_017873235.1 Clostridium moniliforme
AGAGAAATAGTGCCCGTACCGCAAACCGACACAGGTAGATGAGGAGAGAATCCTAAGGCCCGCGGAAGAATTGCAGTTAAGGAACTAGGCAAATTGACCCCGTAACTTCGGGAGAAGGGGTGCCTGCGAGAGCAGGCCGCAGAGAATAGGCCCAAGCAACTGTTTAGCAAAAACACAGGTCTCTGCTAAAGCGAAAGCTGATGTATAGGGGCTGACGCCTGCCCGGTGCTGGAAGGTTAAGGGGAACACTTAGCGCAAGCGAAGGTGTGAACTTAAGCCCCAGTAAACGGCGGCCGTAACTATAACGGTCCTAAGGTAGCGAAATTCCTTGTCAGGTAAGTTCTGACCCGCACGAATGGCGTAATGACTTGGGCACTGTCTCAACTGCAAATCCGGCGAAGTTGTAGTGCGAGTGAAGATGCTCGCTACCCGCGATTGGACGGAAAGACCCCGTAGAGCTTTACTGTAGCTTAGCATTGAATTTCGGTATTATCTGTACAGGATAGGTGGGAGACTAGGAAATCAGGACGTCAGTCTTGATGGAGTCGCCCTTGGGATACCACCCTGATATTACTGGAATTCTAACAGGACGCCATGGAACTGGTGACTGGACATTGTTAGGTGGGCAGTTTGACTGGGGCGGTCGCCTCCTAAAAAGTAACGGAGGCGCCCAAAGGTTCCCTCAGAACGGTCGGAAATCGTTCGAAGAGTGCAAAGGCAGAAGGGAGCCTGACTGCGACACCCACAAGTGGAGCAGGGACGAAAGTCGGGCTTAGTGATCCGGTGGTACCTCGTGGGAGGGCCATCGCTCAACGGATAAAAGCTACCTCGGGGATAACAGGCTGATCTCCCCCAAGAGTTCACATCGACGGGGAGGTTTGGCACCTCGATGTCGGCTCGTCGCATCCTGGGGCTGAAGTAGGTCCCAAGGGTTGGGCTGTTCGCCCATTAAAGCGGCACGCGAGCTGGGTTCAGAACGTCGTGAGACAGTTCGGTCCCTATCCGTCGCGGGCGTAGGAAATTTGAGAGGAGCTGTCCTTAGTACGAGAGGACCGGGATGGACTGACCTCTGGTGTACCAGTTGTTCCGCCAGGAGCATAGCTGGGTAGCTAAGTCGGGAAGGGATAAACGCTGAAAGCATCTAAGCGTGAAGCCCACCTCAAGATGAGATTTCCCATAGCATAAGCTAGTAAGACCCCTTGAAGAACACAAGGTTGATAGGTCAGAGGTGTAAGC